>NZ_AP035979.1:0-4058584 GCF_059730785.1 Pantoea sp. X-Soil-ISGK-421
CCAGTAGTTATCCAAATAACAACCGCTGTTTCTTTTTTAGGCTGTGTATAAGTGTCCATTTTGATCCCAGCTTATACGGATCAGGATCACCGATCATTCACAGCTAATGATCCTTTCTAATCGACTGTTTAACCTGTTCTTTTCGGGGTTATCAACAACCTGGGGCGATCCTAATAGTAGATCTAACAGAGAGATCATATAAAAGAATTAAAGATCCTTTATTTAAAACCTCAGGATCCCGCGACTTTCGCCGCCGACATAATTTCAGTAGAATCCACCGCCCAGGGCAACGATCCCTGTCCGAACACTAACGAGGACCCACTTCATGTTTTATCCAGATCCTTTTGACGTCATCGTAATCGGTGGTGGTCATGCGGGCACAGAGGCCGCGATGGCCGCCGCTCGAATGGGTCAGCAAACCCTGTTACTCACCCATAACATTGATACGCTTGGACAAATGTCCTGTAACCCGGCGATCGGTGGTATCGGGAAAGGACATCTGGTGAAGGAAGTGGATGCCTTAGGCGGTTTGATGGCCACGGCAATTGACCAAGCGGGTATCCAGTTTAGGATACTAAACGCGAGCAAAGGCCCAGCCGTTCGTGCCACGCGTGCTCAAGCTGACCGTGTACTGTATCGCCAGGCGGTACGCACTGCGTTAGAGAACCAGCCGAACCTGATGATCTTCCAGCAGGCGGTTGACGATCTGATTGTGGAAAACGATCGTGTCGTCGGTGCGGTGACGCAGATGGGCTTGAAGTTCCGCGCCAAAACGGTGGTGCTGACCGTCGGGACGTTCCTCGATGGCAAAATTCATATTGGCCTTGATAACTACAGCGGTGGCCGTGCTGGCGATCCGCCATCCATCCCGCTGGCAAAACGCCTGCGTGCGCTGCCGCTGCGTGTTAACCGTCTGAAAACCGGTACGCCGCCTCGTATCGATGCACGCTCAATCGATTTTTCGGTGTTGGCACCACAGCACGGCGATAATCCGATGCCGGTGTTCTCGTTCATGGGCAAGGTTTCACAGCACCCACAACAAGTGCCGTGCTGGATCACTTACACCAACGAACAGACGCATGATGTGATCCGCAATAATCTCGATCGCAGCCCAATGTACGCCGGGATCATCGAAGGTATTGGTCCACGTTATTGTCCGTCGATCGAAGATAAAGTGATGCGCTTTGCCGATCGTAATGCACACCAGATCTTCCTGGAGCCAGAAGGCCTCACCAGTAACGAGATCTACCCGAATGGTATCTCCACCAGCCTGCCGTTTGACGTACAGATGCAGATCGTGCGTTCGATGAAAGGGCTGGAAAATGCGAAGATCATCCGTCCGGGTTATGCCATTGAGTATGATTTCTTCGATCCACGCGATCTCAAACCGACGCTGGAAAGCAAATTTATCCACGGCCTGTTCTTTGCCGGGCAGATCAATGGCACTACCGGCTACGAAGAAGCGGCAGCGCAAGGTTTGCTAGCCGGTCTGAACGCCGCACGCGCTTCAGCGGACAAAGAGGGCTGGGCACCACGTCGCGATCAGGCTTACCTTGGTGTGCTGGTCGACGATCTCTGCACGCTCGGTACCAAAGAGCCGTACCGCATGTTTACATCGCGCGCGGAATACCGCTTGATGCTGCGTGAGGATAACGCCGACTTGCGTTTGACCGAAGCCGGTCGCGAACTGGGTCTGGTCGATGATGCACGCTGGGCGCGCTACAACCAGAAACTGGAGACGATTGAGCAAGAACGTCAGCGCCTGCGCGATCTGTGGGTGCATCCAAAATCGGACAACGTGGCTGAAGTCAACGCTGTTATCAGCGCGCCGCTCACCAAAGAAGCCAGCGGCGAAGATCTGCTGCGTCGTCCAGAGATGACTTATCCATTGCTGACTTCACTCGCCAGCTACGGTCCGGCACTGCCTGATGAGCAAGCCGCTGAGCAAGTGGAGATTCAGGTAAAATACGAAGGTTATATTGCGCGTCAGCAGGAAGAGATTGATCGCCAGCAGCGCAATGAAAACACCTTGTTGCCTGTCGAGCTTGATTATCGTCAGGTGAATGGGCTGTCGAATGAAGTGATCGCGAAACTCAACGATCACAAACCGACCTCCATTGGCCAGGCTTCACGTATTTCGGGTATCACACCTGCGGCTATTTCAATTCTGCTGATTTACCTGAAAAAACAGGGCCTGCTGCGTAAAAGCGCCTGATAGACTTTGGGGCGAGGCAACTCGCCCCCGTTAATGGAATTCTCTTCGTGATCAACAAACTCTCCTCGCTGCTGAAAGCGGCAAACATTTCGCTTACCGATCAACAAAAACAACAGTTGGTTGGCTATGTTGAGTTGCTGCATAAGTGGAATAAGGCCTATAACCTGACATCAGTGCGTGACCCGCAGCAAATGCTGGTGCGTCATATTCTCGATAGCGTAGTGGTTGAGCCGCATTTGCAGGGCGAACGCTTTATTGACGTGGGGACCGGCCCGGGCTTACCCGGCATTCCGTTAGCCATTGTGCGCCCGCAATCTCATTTCACTTTGCTGGATAGCCTCGGCAAGCGCGTGCGTTTTCTGCGTCAGGTACAACATGAGTTAGGACTTACTAACGTCACGCCAGTGCAGAGCCGCGTTGAAGAGTTCCCCTCCGAGCCGCCATTTGATGGTGTTATCAGCCGAGCATTTGCCTCACTGGACGATATGCTGAACTGGTGCCACCATTTGCCGGGCCGTGAAGGGCGCTTTTATGCCTTGAAAGGGGTGCGACCGGATGATGAAATTTCAGCGCTACCGAGTGGATTCGTGGTGGAGAAAATTCAGCCATTGCTGGTACCTGAACTGGATGGCGAACGCCATCTGGTGATCATTACTCGTCAATAGCCTTTTAAACGGTATGGAATTACGCCAATTCATACCGTTTGCCTTAGTTGTTCTGCTGAATAAAAAAGCAGCGATTGAACACTTTCAGACAAACGCTTTTATTTAGCAGGGCAGGGTAAGGGAGTTAACATCCGCGACGGAAATTATCCGAAAAGCTCTGTTACATTTAACGATTAATTCACATTTCATTATCACTTAGATCACTTCACAGCGTGTATTTACCCAACCGAATAATCACTGGGGAAAATATAACTTTGCAATAAGTTGGCGTGCGTAATATCACTTTTACGTTTTTATTGCAGAGCATGATGTCAATAGAGTGTTTTTATCGAAAATCAGCGTGTAGCGCTTGGGTGATAATTTTAATTCTTTGATAATGAAATGCTTTAAGCAATTTTGAAATCGTATAATTCTTGTCTGAAACAAATTCGCTAGCTTAATCCTTGTTTATTATGTGATCTAAAGCACGCTTTAAAAGCAAGTCGATTGGGCAATTTCAGACTTTCAGCGAAGCATTGTTGGAAGTGGATGTTTTGAAAAATAGCCCTTCAGAAAGAAATTTAAATAATTGTTCACCTTTTCGCTACTTACCGATTGAAATCGCAGGTGGCGCCCGTATAATTTGCACGGCTTTTGCTGCTTGACTCAAATGAGTAAAGGCAGTCTTATACGACACGCGACATACCCCGTTCGGGGCAGGAGAGTTCAGCGTCATGTCAGTGTCTCTTTACAGTGTGAAATTAGCCCGGGCCGTGCTGATCATTCAGCTGGTGACCTTTGTCATCATCGGTGCGCTCTTTACCCTGAAAGAGGTCACCTGGGGCGCCTCCGCCATCGCCGGTGGAGTGGCAGCCTGGCTGCCGAACGTGTTGTTTATGTTTTTAGCCTGGCGCCTGCAGGATCAAACGCCTGCGAAAGGACGTGTTGCCTGGAGCTTCGCCCTCGGTGAAGTGTTGAAGGTGTTCACAACCGTCATTTTCCTTGCGGTGGCGTTGGGTGTGTTTGGAGCGGTCTTCTGGCCACTCGCAATCACGTGGTTATCGGTGCTGGTGGTGCAGATCGTCGCTCCGGCTGTAATTAACAACAAAGGGTAAGAGGCATCATGGCTGCTGGAGAAATCTCTACTCCGCAAGAATACATAGGTCACCACCTGAATAACCTTCAGTTGGACCTGCGTACTTTCGAGTTGGTGAATCCGCACGACGCTCCCGCGACGTTCTGGGTATTAAATATCGATTCCATGTTTTTCTCTGTGGTGCTGGGACTTATTTTCCTGGTGTTGTTCCGCAAAGTAGCTAAAAGCGCTACCAGCGGTGTTCCAGGGAAATTACAAGCGGCTATCGAACTGGTTGTCGGTTTCGTTGATAACAACGTGCGCGACATGTACCACGGTAAAAGCAAACTTATCGCCCCGCTGGCTCTGACGATTTTTGTCTGGGTCTTCCTGATGAACTTCATGGATCTGCTGCCTATCGATTTGCTGCCGTTTATCGGCGAGCACTATTTAGGCCTGCCGGCGCTGCGCGTCGTGCCGTCTGCAGACGTGAACATCACGCTGTCTATGGCGCTGGGCGTATTTATTTTGATTCTGTTCTACAGCATCAAAATGAAAGGCATTGGCGGCTTCACCAAAGAGTTGACGCTGCAGCCTTTTAATCACCCGATCTTCATCCCCATTAACCTGATTCTTGAAGGTGTTAGCCTGCTGTCCAAGCCTGTTTCACTGGGTCTGCGACTGTTCGGTAACATGTATGCGGGTGAGTTGATCTTTATCCTGATTGCCGGCTTGCTGCCGTGGTGGTCGCAGTGGTTGTTGAATGTGCCTTGGGCCATTTTCCACATCCTGATCATTTCGCTGCAGGCTTTCATTTTCATGGTCCTCACGATCGTCTATCTGTCGATGGCATCTGAAGAACATTGATTTTTATCTCAACACTTAAGCTTTTAACTGAAACAAACTGGAGACTGTCATGGAAAACCTGAATATGGATCTGCTGTACATGGCTGCCGCTGTGATGATGGGCCTGGCGGCAATCGGTGCTGCGATCGGTATCGGCATCCTCGGAGGTAAATTCCTGGAAGGCGCCGCGCGTCAACCGGATCTGATCCCTCTGCTGCGTACGCAGTTCTTTGTTGTAATGGGTCTGGTGGATGCAATCCCGATGATCGCTGTAGGTCTGGGTCTCTATGTGATGTTTGCTGTCGCTTAAACCTGGTAGCCTTGTTCACTCATGGCACCTGGTGTGATGAGGGACGGATTCTGCCGTTTATCTCTGATAGCGGCAGAGCAAGTTAACTTAATAAGAGGCATTGTGCTGTGAACATTAATGCAACAATCCTCGGCCAGGCCATCGCGTTCATTCTGTTTGTCGCGTTCTGCATGAAGTACGTATGGCCGCCGATTATGGCTGCCATCGAAAAGCGCCAGAAAGAAATTGCTGAAGGCCTTGCTTCTGCTGAGCGCGCGAAGAAAGATTTAGATCTCGCGCAGGCCAATGCGACCGACCAGCTGAAAAAAGCGAAAGAAGACGCTCAGGTCATTATCGAGCAGGCGAACAAACGCCGTGCCCAGATTCTGGACGAAGCGAAAACTGAAGCTGAGACTGAACGTAACCGCATCGTGGCACAGGCGCAGGCAGAAATTGATGCCGAGCGTTCGCGTGCCCGTGAAGAGCTGCGTAAGCAAGTCGCGTTGCTGGCATTAGCTGGCGCCGAGAAAATCATCGAACGTTCCGTGGATGAAGCTGCTAACAGCGACATCGTTGATAAACTGGTCGCTGAACTGTAAGGAGGGAGGGGCTGATGTCTGATCTGATTACTGTAGCTCGCCCCTACGCCAAAGCAGCTTTTGACTTTGCTGTTGAGCATCAAAGCATCGATCGCTGGCAATCAATGCTGGCGTTTGCCGCAGAAGTGGCTCGCAACGAACAGATCGCAGATCTTCTTTCCGGTGCGCTTGCACCGGAAGCTTTGTCTGCTTCTTTCATTGCAGTTTGTGGCGATCAACTTGATGAAAACGCCCAGAACCTGATTAAGGTAATGGCCGAAAACGGACGTTTGACAGCGCTTCCAGCCGTACTGGCTCAGTACATTCAACTGCGTGACGCTTATGAAGCGACAGCCGAAGTTGATGTGATTTCTGCCAGCACGCTGAGTGACAGTCAGCTGGCTAAAATCAGCGCCGCGATGGAAAAACGTCTGTCACGTAAAGTTAAGCTGAATTGCAAAATTGATAAGTCTGTAATGGCAGGTGTGGTTATCCGTGCGGGTGACCTGGTCATTGATGGCAGCGTACGCGGCCGTCTTGATCGTCTGGCAGACGTCTTGCAGTCTTAAGGGGACTGGAGCATATGCAACTGAATTCCACCGAAATCAGCGAACTGATCAAGCAGCGCATTGCTCAGTTCAATGTCGTGAGTGAAGCTCACAACGAAGGTACTATTGTTTCTGTAAGTGACGGTATCATCCGCGTACACGGCCTGGCCGATGTTATGCAGGGTGAGATGATTGCCCTGCCGGGCAACCGTTACGCTATCGCACTGAACCTCGAGCGTGACTCGGTTGGTGCAGTAGTGATGGGCCCGTATGCTGACCTCGCGGAAGGCATGAAAGTGAAATGTACGGGTCGTATTTTAGAAGTTCCAGTTGGCCGTGGCCTGCTGGGTCGTGTAGTGAACACCTTGGGTGCTCCGATCGACGGTAAAGGCGCAATTGACAACGACGGCTTCTCGCCTGTTGAAGTGATCGCACCGGGTGTTATCGACCGTCAGTCAGTAGACCAGCCTGTTCAGACCGGTTACAAATCTGTCGATGCGATGATTCCAATCGGCCGTGGCCAGCGTGAGCTGATCATCGGTGACCGTCAGACCGGTAAAACTGCAATGGCAATCGACGCCATCATCAACCAGCGTGATTCAGGCATCAAATGTGTCTACGTTGCGATTGGTCAGAAAGCGTCAACCATTTCTAACGTGGTTCGCAAACTGGAAGAGCATGGCGCGCTGGCTAACACCATCGTCGTTGTGGCTTCTGCTTCTGAATCTGCAGCACTGCAGTACCTGTCACCGTACGCCGGTTGTGCGATGGGTGAGTACTTCCGTGACCGCGGTGAAGACGCACTGATCGTGTACGATGACCTGTCTAAGCAGGCTGTTGCTTATCGTCAGATTTCTCTGCTGCTGCGCCGTCCACCAGGTCGTGAAGCATTCCCTGGCGATGTGTTCTATCTCCACTCTCGTCTGCTGGAGCGTGCATCACGCGTTAGCGCTGACTACGTTGAGCGCTTCACCAACGGTGAAGTGAAAGGCCAGACCGGTTCATTGACCGCGCTGCCAATCATCGAAACTCAGGCGGGTGACGTTTCTGCGTTCGTTCCGACCAACGTAATCTCGATTACTGATGGTCAGATCTTCCTGGAATCTAACCTGTTCAACTCCGGTATTCGTCCAGCCGTTAACCCGGGTATCTCTGTATCCCGTGTTGGTGGTGCTGCACAGACCAAGATCATCAAGAAACTGTCCGGTGGTATTCGTACCGCGCTGGCACAGTATCGTGAACTGGCTGCGTTCTCTCAGTTCGCTTCCGATCTGGACGATGCAACGCGTAAACAGCTGAGCCACGGTCAGAAAGTGACCGAGTTGCTGAAACAGAAACAGTATGCGCCGATGTCAGTCGCGCAACAGGGTCTGGTGCTGTTTGCTGCTGAGCGCGGCTATCTGAACGATGTTGAACTGGCGAAAGTCGGCAGCTTCGAAGCCGCTCTGCTGGCGTTCGCGGATCGCGATCACGCTGAGCTGATGGCTGAAATCAACCAAGCGGGTAACTTCAATAACGAAATCGAAGAGAAGCTGAAAGGCCTCCTCGAAACGTTTAAAGCAACCCAGTCCTGGTAATGTCTGGCGGCTTGTCTGAAAAGGCAGGCCGCAAGGCTTTGAGGAGAAGCTAATGGCCGGCGCAAAAGAAATACGTAGTAAGATCGGAAGCGTAAAAAATACGCAGAAGATCACCAAAGCGATGGAAATGGTCGCCGCCTCCAAAATGCGTAAAACGCAGGAACGCATGGCGGCCAGCCGTCCGTATGCAGATACCATGCGCAAAGTGATTGGTCACCTTGCACTGGGTAATCTGGAATACAAGCACCCTTACCTGGATGAGCGTGACGTTAAGCGCGTCGGCTACCTGGTCGTTTCGACTGACCGCGGGCTTTGTGGTGGTTTGAACATTAACCTGTTCAAAAAATTGCTGGCAGATATGAAAGGCTGGGCAGATAAAGGCGTACAGAGCGATCTGGCCGTTATCGGTTCGAAAGGCAATTCATTCTTCGGCTCTGTAGGTGGCAACATTGTGGCTCAGGTCACCGGTATGGGCGATAAGCCTGCACTGTCTGATTTGATTGGCCCGGTAAAAGTGATGTTGCAGGCCTATGATGAAGGTCGCATCGACAAGCTGTATATCGTTGCCAACAAGTTTAATAACACCATGTCTCAGACTCCGACCATTACCCAACTGCTGCCGTTACCGCCAGCGGAAGGTGAAGAAGAGATGAAGGCGAAGACCTGGGATTACCTGTACGAACCCGATCCGAAAGCGCTGCTGGATACCCTGCTGCGCCGTTATGTCGAATCGCAGGTTTATCAGGGTGTGGTGGAAAACCTGGCCAGTGAGCAGGCCGCACGTATGGTTGCGATGAAAGCTGCAACCGATAACGGCGGAAACCTGATCAAAGAGCTGCAGTTGGTTTACAACAAAGCTCGTCAGGCCAGCATCACCCAGGAACTTACCGAGATCGTCTCGGGAGCCTCCGCGGTTTAACCAGGCATATATCCTGTCGCGCGAGCGCGGCTGGGTATTTTCGTATTAGGTAGAGGATTCAAGATGGCAGCTGGAAAGATTGTCCAGATTATCGGCGCCGTAGTTGACGTCGAATTCCCTCAGGACGCGGTACCGCAGGTATACAGCGCTCTCGAGGTGAAAAATGGTGATGCTCGTCTGGTGCTGGAAGTTCAGCAGCAGCTGGGTGGTGGCGTGGTTCGTACCATCGCCATGGGTACTTCTGACGGCCTGAAGCGCGGTCTGGAAGTTACTGACCTGAAAAAACCTATCCAGGTTCCGGTTGGTAAAGCAACCCTCGGCCGTATCATGAACGTATTGGGTGAGCCAATCGACATGAAAGGCGACCTGCAGAATGACGACGGCAGCGCATTAGAGGTTTCCTCTATTCACCGCGCAGCACCTTCTTATGAAGATCAGTCTAACTCGCAGGAACTGCTGGAAACCGGCATCAAGGTTATCGACCTGATGTGTCCGTTCGCGAAGGGCGGTAAAGTCGGTCTGTTCGGTGGTGCGGGTGTTGGTAAAACCGTAAACATGATGGAGCTGATCCGTAACATCGCGGCTGAGCACTCAGGTTATTCGGTCTTTGCTGGCGTGGGTGAGCGTACTCGTGAGGGTAACGACTTCTACCACGAAATGACTGACTCCAACGTTATCGATAAAGTAGCGCTGGTGTATGGCCAGATGAACGAGCCGCCGGGTAACCGTCTGCGCGTAGCACTGACCGGTTTGACCATGGCGGAAAAATTCCGTGATGAAGGCCGTGACGTTCTGCTGTTCATCGACAACATCTATCGTTACACCCTGGCCGGTACTGAAGTATCAGCACTGCTGGGTCGTATGCCATCTGCGGTAGGTTATCAGCCGACGCTGGCAGAAGAGATGGGTGTGTTGCAGGAGCGTATTACCTCCACCAAGACCGGTTCAATCACCTCTGTACAGGCCGTTTACGTTCCTGCGGATGACTTGACTGACCCGTCACCAGCAACCACCTTTGCTCACTTAGACTCAACCGTTACGCTGAGCCGTCAGATCGCATCTCTGGGTATCTACCCAGCCGTTGACCCGCTGGATTCTACCAGCCGTCAGCTGGATCCACTGATCGTGGGTCAGGAGCACTATGACGTTGCGCGTGGCGTGCAGTCTCTGCTGCAGCGTTACCAGGAACTGAAAGACATCATCGCCATCCTTGGTATGGACGAGCTGTCTGAAGAAGACAAACTGTTGGTGGCACGTGCGCGTAAGATTCAGCGCTTCCTGTCGCAGCCGTTCTTCGTTGCTGAAGTCTTCACCGGTTCTCCAGGTAAGTACGTCACGCTGAAAGACACCATCCGTGGCTTCAAAGGCATCATGGAAGGCGAATTCGACCACCTGCCAGAGCAGGCGTTCTACATGGTCGGCGCTATCGAAGAAGCCGTAGAAAAAGCGAAGAAACTGTAATTTAGGTTTCCCAGGAGGAATGGTATGGCTATGACTTATCATCTGGACGTGGTCAGCGCGGAGCAACAAATGTTCTCCGGTCTGGTCGAGCGCATCCAGGTGTCAGGTAGCGAAGGTGAGCTGGGTATTCGTCCTGGCCACGCCCCGCTGCTGACAGCCATCAAGCCTGGTATGATTCACATCGTGAAACAGCACGGCGAAGAGGAGTTTATTTACCTCTCTGGCGGCGTGCTGGAAGTTCAGCCTGGCAGCACCACCGTTCTGGCCGACACCGCGATTCGCGGTGAAGACCTCGACGAAGCGCGCGCGCTGGAAGCGAAACGTAAAGCAGAAGAGCACATGAACAGCAGCCACGGCGACGTGGACTATGCTCAGGCTTCTGCGGAACTGGCGAAAGCCATCGCGAAACTGCGTGTCATCGAGCTGACCAAAAAAGCGATGTAATCAGGCTTTATGCGTCACGAAATGCCAGCCCTTTGGGTTGGCATTTTTTTTGCCTGAATTTTGCCGCCATGCGCTTACCTCCGCTAATTTCGACCCGAGAAAAATGTAGTAATCTCAGGGCTAAACCTTACACTTTCGAAAGTTGAAGAGAATCAGGATAGATATGTCTACGAACGCGATGAGTGTGGTGATCCTGGCCGCTGGCAAAGGCACCCGAATGTATTCCGACCTGCCCAAAGTGCTGCACACCCTTGCAGGTAAACCCATGGTCCAACATGTGATTGATGCCGCAACCGGTTTGGGCGCACAGCAGATCCATCTGGTTTATGGTCACGGCGGAGATTTACTCAAGTCGACGTTAGCGGATAACGCACTCAACTGGGTGTTGCAGGCAGAACAGCTCGGCACCGGCCACGCGATGCAGCAGGCCGCGCCCTTCTTTGCCGATGACGAAGATATTCTGATGTTGTACGGCGATGTGCCGCTGATCTCGCAGGCCAGCTTGCAACGTCTGCGCGACGCGAAACCGGCGGGTGGCATTGGCTTACTCACCGTGGTTCTGGATAATCCAACCGGCTACGGACGTATTGTGCGTGAAAACGGCACGGTGACCGGCATTGTTGAGCAGAAAGATGCTTCGCCAGAACAGCTGAAAATTCAGGAGATTAATACCGGCATCCTGATTGCCAATGGCGGCGATCTCAAGCGCTGGCTGGCGCAGCTCAATAACAATAATGCGCAAGGCGAATTCTATATCACCGATATCATCGCCATGGCACACCACGAAGGCCGCGTGATCAATGCGGTGCATCCGGCGCGCATCAGCGAAACCGACGGCGTCAACAACCGCCTGCAGCTGGCAACGCTGGAGCGTGTTTACCAAAGCGAGCAGGCAGAAAAACTGTTGCTTGCAGGAGTGATGCTGCGCGATCCGGCGCGTTTCGATCTGCGCGGTTCACTGCAACATGGCCGCGATGTTGAGATCGACACCAACGTGATCATCGAAGGTAAGGTTACGCTCGGCAACCGCGTCAAAATCGGTGCAGGCTGCATCATTAAAAACAGCGTGATTGCTGACGACTGTGAAATCAGCCCTTACTCGGTGATCGAAGATGCCACGTTAGCCGCCGCCTGTACGGTTGGACCTTTTGCACGTCTGCGTCCGGGCAGTGAATTGGCGGAAGAAGCGCATGTTGGCAACTTCGTAGAAATGAAGAAAGCCACGCTCGGCAAAGGTTCTAAAGCTGGCCATCTCTCTTATCTTGGCGATGCGGAAATTGGCGCGGGCGTAAATATTGGCGCAGGCACCATTACCTGTAATTACGATGGCGCCAACAAGTCCAAAACCATCATCGGCGACAACGTGTTTATTGGTTCGGACACCCAGCTGGTGGCGCCTGTCAGCGTGGCGAGCGGTGCCACCATTGCGGCTGGCACCACCATAATGAAAGATGTGACAGCTGCTGACCTGGTCTATAACCGTAAAGAGCAGAATCAAAAGTCTGGCTGGCAGCGTCCGGCGAAGAAGAAATAAATTTTAAAGGCCGACAACGATCGGCCTGTTAGCAGTGCCATAAAAAATATCCCCACTCTCTACAAGGCTCGGGGAAATCAGGTCGTATGACAACGCAATGGCCGAAAGCCATGAAGTCAGGAAATTACTATGTGTGGAATTGTTGGTGCAGTAGCGCAGCGTGATATCGCAGAAATTCTGCTGGAAGGTTTGCGTCGTCTTGAATATCGCGGTTATGACTCCGCCGGTCTGGCGGTGGTCGATCGTCAAGGCCACATGACGCGCCTGCGTCGTCTCGGCAAAGTGCAAAACCTGGCGGAAGCAGCAGAACAACAGCCGCTGATTGGCGGCACGGGCATCGCTCACACGCGTTGGGCGACACACGGTGAGCCGTCAGAGGCCAATGCGCATCCGCATATTTCTGAGCACATTATCATTGTGCACAACGGCATTATTGAGAACCATGAGCCGCTGCGCGCGCAGTTGCTTGAGCGCGGCTACCGCTTTGCCTCAGAAACCGACACCGAAGTGGTGGCGCATCTGGTGCATTGGGAGCAGAAGCAGGGCGGCACGCTGCGTGAAGTGGTGTTGCGTGTCATCCCGCAGCTGCGCGGTGCGTATGGCATGGTGATCATGGACAGCCGCGATCCTTCACTGCTGGTGGCAGCCCGTTCCGGCAGCCCGCTGGTGATTGGCCGTGGCGTGGGTGAAAACTTTATTGCTTCCGATCAGCTGGCCTTGCTGCCGGTGACGCGTCGCTTCATCTATCTGGAAGAGGGTGATATTGCCGAAATCACCCGCCGCGAAGTCACCATTATCGATCGTGACGGTAAAACGGCTAAGCGCGCCGAAATCGAATCGACCGCACAGTACGATGCCGGTGATAAAGGCATTTATCGTCACTACATGCAGAAAGAGATTTATGAGCAGCCAAACGCGATTAAAAACACCTTAACCGGTCGTTTTAATCACGGCGAAGTCGATCTCAGCGAGCTGGGTCCGGATGCTGAAAAGCTGCTGAGTCAGGTCGAGCATATTCAGATCATCGCCTGCGGCACGTCATACAACTCCGGCATGGTATCGCGTTACTGGTTCGAATCGCTGGCCAACATTCCCTGTGATGTGGAAATCGCCTCTGAATTTCGCTATCGCAAATCAGCGGTGCGTAAAAATAGCCTGCTGATCACGCTGTCACAATCCGGGGAAACCGCCGATACGTTGGCGGCGCTGCGTCTGTCGAAAGAACTGGGTTATCTCGGTTCGCTGGCGATCTGTAACGTGGCCGGTTCATCGCTGGTGCGTGAGTCTGATTTGGCGCTGATGACCAAAGCCGGCACTGAAATTGGCGTTGCTTCAACCAAAGCCTTCACCACGCAGCTCGCGGTATTACTGATGCTGGTGGCGAAACTCGGTCGTCTGCACGGCATGAAAGCCGAAACCGAGCACGAAATTGTGCACGGATTGCAGGCGCTGCCAAGCCGCATCGAGCAGATGCTGGCGCAGGATAAAGTGATCGAAAATCTGGCGGAAGGTTTCTCGGATAAACATCACGCGCTGTTCCTTGGCCGTGGCGATCAGTATCCGATCGCTATGGAAGGCGCGCTGAAGCTGAAAGAGATTTCCTATATCCACGCAGAAGCCTATGCGGCGGGCGAGCTGAAGCACGGCCCGCTGGCGCTGATCGATGCCGATATGCCAGTGATTGTAGTCGCGCCAAACAATGAACTGCTCGAGAAGCTGAAATCCAATATTGAAGAGGTGCGCGCGCGCGGCGGTTTGCTGTACGTGTTTGCCGATCAGGATGCCGGTTTCAGCGACAGCGATGGCATGAAAATCATCTCTCTGCCGCACGTAGAAGAGGTGATAGCACCGATCTTCTATACGGTGCCGCTGCAACTGCTTTCGTATCACGTGGCGTTGATCAAAGGCACTGACGTTGACCAACCGCGTAACCTGGCGAAATCAGTTACCGTTGAATAATCAGTCACAAGAGTGGGCCCGCAATGGGCCCGCTTCATTTCTGCGCACTGTCATATAACTGTCATATTTCGTACATTTCACTGTCATCAAACTGTCCTATTTTCCCTCCAGCAGCAATCACTAACTCCTACTAAAAAGGCATTGAGCCTGATTTTTTTGAATCCCCTGGAGGGAACATGACACTGATGCGTAGCACCGTAGCCCGAATCCTCGCCGCCACCTTCGCCGTAAGCGCGGTATCTGCTTTTGCAGCAACCGATCTGACTGGCGCAGGCGGGACATTCCCGGCGCCGGTTTATGCCAAGTGGGCAGCCGAGTACCAGCAAGCCACCGGTAGCAAAGTTAACTATCAGGGAATTGGTTCTTCAGGCGGCGTGAAGCAAATCATTGCTAAAACCGTCGATTTCGGTGCGTCTGATGCGCCAATGAAAGAAGAAGATCTGCAGAAAAACGGCCTGTTCCAGTTCCCTACCGTCATCGGTGGTGTGGTGCTGGCGGTTAACATCCCAGGTGTGAAATCAGGTGAATTAACCCTCGACGGTAAAACCGTGGGTGATATCTACCTCGGCACCATCAAAAAGTGGAACGACCCGGCGATCACTAAACTGAACCCAGGCGTGAAACTGCCCGATTCCAACATCAACGTGGTTCGCCGCGCTGACGGTTCCGGTACGTCATTCGTCTTCACCAGCTACCTGGCGAAAGTGAACGAAGAGTGGAACAGCAAAATCGGTAAAGGTAACACCGTTAACTGGCCAACCGGCCTCGGCGGTAAAGGTAACGACGGTGTGGCCGCCTTCGTGCAGCGTCTGCCGGGTTCAATTGGCTACGTGGAATATGCTTACGCTAAGCAGAACAACCTGACCTACACCAAACTGGTTGATGCCGACGGTAAAGCGGTAGCACCAAGCGAAGAGAGCTTTGCTAATGCAGCGAAAGGCGCAGACTGGAGCAAAACCTTCGCTCAGGATCTGACCTTCCAGAAAGGCAACGATGCATGGCCGATCACCTCAACTACCTTCATCCTGATTTACAAAGATCAGGCGAATGCGGAGAAAGGTAGCGAAGTGCTGAAGTTCTTCGACTGGGCTTACAAAGGTGGCAGCAAAACCGCCACTGACCTGGATTATGCCGCGCTGCCTGAAAGCGTAGCAAACCAGATTCGTGCAGCGTGGAAAGCCAACATTAAAGATAGCGCCGGCAAAGCGCTGTACCAGTAACTGATCTATCCGGCTACTCCAATGGGCGGCGTCATGAATGCCGCCCTGATATCCTCCTGAGAACAGAGAATTCTATGGCTGCCACTAAGCCGACGTTCAAAGCCCCCGGTAAACAAGGCGACATGATTTTCGGCGCACTGGTCAAACTGTCTGCGCTTATTGTGTTGCTGTTGATGGGCGGCATTATCGTCTCCCTGATTTTCTCCTCCTGGCCAAGCATCCAGAAATTTGGTTTCTCTTTCCTGTGGAACAAAACCTGGGATGCGCCAAACGAACAATTTGGTGCGCTGGTACCGATTTACGGCACCCTCGTCACCTCGATTATCGCCTTGATCATTGCCGTGCCGGTGAGCTTCGGCATTGCGCTGTTCCTGACTGAACTGGCGCCAGGCTGGCTGCGTCGCCCGCTGGGCACCGCCATTGAATTGCTGGCAGCGATTCCCAGCATCGTTTACGGCATGTGGGGCCTGTTTGTTTTCGCCCCGCTGTTCGCCGAATATTTCCAGACGCCGGTTGGCAATGTGATGTCGAATATCCCGATTGTCGGCACGCTGTTCTCTGGCCCGGCTTTTGGTATCGGTATTCTTGCGGCGGGCGTGATTCTCGCCATCATGATCATTCCTTACATCGCCTCGGTAATGCGTGACGTGTTTGAGCAAACGCCGGTAATGATGAAAGAGTCGGCTTACGGTATCGGCTGTACCACGTGGGAAGTGATCTGGCGCATCGTGCTGCCCTTCACCAAAAACGGTGTGATCGGTGGCGTCATGCTCGGTCTGGGGCGCGCGTTGGGTGAAACCATGGCGGTGACTTTTATCATCGGTAACACCTACCAGCTGGATAGCGCCTCGCTGTTTATGCCCGGTAACAGCATTACCTCCGCGCTGGCCAACGAATTCGCCGAGGCGGAATCCGGTGTCCACGTCGCCGCGCTGATGGAGTTGGGCCTGATTCTGTTCGTGATTACCTTTATCGTGCTGGCGATCTCCAAACTGATGATCCTGCGACTGGCGAAGAGTGAAGGAGCCCGTTCATGACCGTTATTGAAGTGCAGGCTCGCGCTGAGCTGGAAGCCTCGCGCCGCAAAATGCAGGCGTGGCGCAGTACCAAAAACAAAATTGCCCTGACGCTGTCGCTGATGACCATGGCCTTCGGCTTGTTCTGGCTGGTGTGGATTTTATTCACCACCGTCACGCGCGGTGTTGATGGGTTGAGCTGGTCACTGTTTACCGAATCGACCCCGCCGCCCAATACGGCTGGCGGCGGTTTAGCGAATGCCCTGGTCGGCAGCGGTTTACTGATTTTCTGGTCAACGATCATCGGAACGCCGCTCGGCATCATGGCCGGGATTTATCTGGCGGAATATGGCCGTAAACACTGGCTGGCAGAAGTGATTCGCTTCATCAACGACATTCTGTTGTCTGCCCCGTCGATTGTGGTCGGCCTGTTCGTCTACACCATTGTGGTGTCGCAGATGCAGCACTTCTCTGGTTGGGCCGGTGTGGTTGCGCTGGCGCTGCTGCAAATCCCGATTGTGATTCGCACCTCCGAAAACATGCTGCGTCTGGTGCCAGATAGCATGCGTGAAGCGGCTTATGCGCTGGGTACGCCGAAGTGGAAGATGATTTCAGCGATTACGCTGAAAGCCTCGGTTTCCGGCATCATCACCGGTGTGCTATTGGCCGTGGCGCGTATCGCCGGTGAAACCGCACCGCTGCTGTTTACTGCGCTGTCGAACCAGTTCTGGAGCACCGACATGATGCAGCCGATTGCTAACCTGCCGGTCACCATTTTTAAATTCGCCATGAGCCCATTTGCCGAGTGGCAAAGCCTGGCGTGGGCGGGTGTGCTGATTATTACAGTGTGCGTGCTGCTGCTGAACATTGTGGCGCGTGTGATTTTCGCCAAGGGCAAACACTAATTTCCCGGCGCGGCTTCGGCGGCGCTGCATATGAGAGACGAGAATGAGTAACGTGACTTCATCAGCCGGTAAAATTCAGGTCCGTAATCTGAACTTCTATTACGGTAAGTTTCACGCGCTGAAAAACATTAACCTGGATATCACTAAAAACCAGGTCACCGCGTTTATCGGCCCCTCAGGCTGCGGTAAATCGACTTTGCTGCGCACCTTCAACAAAATGTACTCACTCTATCCAGAGCAGCGTGCAGAAGGTGACATCCTGCTGGATGGCGATAACATTCTGGCTTCAAATCAGGATATCGCCCTGCTGCGTGCGCGTGTCGGCATGGTGTTCCAGAAGCCTACGCCGTTCCCAATGTCGATCTACGACAACATCGCTTTTGGCGTGCGTCTGTTTGAAAAGCTGTCGCGTGCCGATATGGATGAACGCGTGCAGTGGGCGCTGACCAAAGCCGCGCTGTGGAATGAAACCAAAGACAAGCTGCATCAGAGCGGTTACAGTCTTTCCGGCGGCCAGCAGCAACGTTTGTGTATCGCCCGCGGCATCGCGATTCGTCCGGAAGTGCTGCTGCTGGATGAGCCGTGTTCAGCGTTGGATCCGATCTCTACCGGTCGTATCGAAGAGCTGATCACCGAGCTGAAGCAGGATTACACCGTGGTGATCGTTACCCACAACATGCAGCAGGCCGCGCGTTGTTCTGACCATACCGCTTTTATGTATCTGGGCGAGCTGATTGAGTTTAGCGATACCGATACCTTGTTCACTAAGCCCGCACAGAAGCAGACCGAAGATTACATCACCGGTCGTTACGGCTGATTCAGGAGACGCACATGGATAATTTAAATCTGAACAAACACATCTCCGGTCAGTTCAATGCGGAGCTGGAGCACATTCGCACGCAAGTGATGATCATGGGCGGCATGGTTGAGAAGCAGCTGATGGATGCCATCACCGCGATGCACAATCAGGATGGCGAGCTGGCACGTCACGTCATTGACGGCGACCAGAAGGTCAACATGATGGAAGTGGAGATTGATGAAGCCTGCGTGCGCATCATCGCTAAGCGCCAACCCACCGCCAGCGATTTGCGTCTGGTGATGGCGATCATCAAGACCATTTCTGAGCTGGAACGCATTGGTGACGTGGCAGAGAAAATCAGCCGCACCGCGCTGGAGAAGTTCAGCCAGCAGCACCTGCCGCTGCTGGTGAGCCTCGAAGCGCTTGGGCATCATACCGTGCAGATGCTCCATGATGTGCTGGATGCATTTGCGCGCATGGATCTGAACGAAGCCATCAAAATCTATCGCGAAGATAAGAAGGTAGATAAAGAGTACGAAGGCATCGTGCGTCAGCTGATGACGTACATGATGGAAGATCCGCGCACTATCCCAAGCGTGTTGACCGCGCTGTTCTGCGCACGCGCCATTGAGCGTATCGGCGATCGCTGCCAGAACATCTGCGAAATTATCTTCTATTTCGTCAAAGGTCAGGATTTCCGCCATGTGGGCGGCGACAAGCTGGATGAACTGCTATCGGGCGATGACGGCAGCAATAAACCCTCTTGATTGACGCTTTAGCGGCCCGTTGCCACTGTGGTTAACGGGCTGCCTGCTTAAATTCTGTCTGTTCTCGGCGATTCCCTCTCTTTATACTTGGCGCACTTTTTTCTGCAAGGTGCTGCTGCATGTCCTCCCCACTCCCTAAAAAACAAGCCATTACACCGGCAAAAGCGATGCTGGCTGCCATCAGCGGCTACGCGATGGACGGATTTGATCTGCTGATTCTCGGCTTTATGCTGCCAGCGATCAGCGTTTCGATGGCGCTCGATCCTTCTCAGGCCGGTTCCCTGGTCACCTGGACGCTGATCGGCGCAGTGATCGGCGGCATCGTGTTTGGTCATCTCAGCGATCGCTATGGCCGCATTCGCATTCTTACCGTCACTATTTTAGTGTTCTCGGTTTTCACCGGGTTGTGTGCAGTGGCGCAAGGTTATTGGGATCTGCTGGCGTATCGCACACTGGCGGGCGTGGGATTAGGCGGTGAGTTCGGCATCGGCATGGCGCTGATCGCTGAAGCCTGGCCGAAAGAGAAGCGCAACCGCGCCTCAGCGTGGGTGGGCATTGGCTGGCAGCTTGGTGTGCTGCTGGCGGCCTTTATTACGCCGCCGCTGCTGAGCGTGATTGGCTGGCGCGGGATGTTTCTCGTTGGTTTGTTACCGGCGCTGGTGTCATTTGTGATTCGTCGAAGCATGGGCGAGCCGGAAGGCTTTACCCGCCACGTTGAGAAAACGCCGCAGCTCTCTTTCGCTGCGCGTAGTAAATTGCTGTTCGCCGATCGCGCGACCAGCAAAGCCAGTCTGGGGATATTCATCCTTTGCTCAGTGCAAAACTTTGGTTATTACGGGCTGATGATCTGGATGCCGAGCTATCTGTCATCCAACTTTGGCTTCAGCCTGACAAAATCTGGCGTGTGGACGGCGGTAACGGTCGTCGGCATGACATTCGGTATCTGGCTGTTTGGCGTGCTGGCCGATCGCTTCGCACGCTGGAAAATCTTCCTGCTGTACCAGTTCGGCGCGGTGGTGATGGTGGTGGTGTATGCGCAGCTGCGCGATCCCACGGTGATGCTGTTTACCGGCGCGCTGATGGGGATGTTTGTGAACGGCATGATTGGCGGCTACGGCGCGCTGATTTCTGACACCTTCCCGACGCAGGCCCGCGCCACGGCGCAGAACGTGTTGTTCAACCTCGGACGCGGCGTGGGTGGCTTTGGTCCGCTGGTGATTGGTTTGCTGGCGACCAACATCTCCTTTACCGCCGCGATTACGCTGCTGGCACTGATCTATCTGCTGGATATCGCCGCCACGCTGTTCCTGCTGCCGAAGAAGCAGAGTAACGAAGATTCGTTAGGGGCGATTGGCTAATGTTGGTGGTCGCCATGAATGGCGACCCTACAATTGAAGAGTGCACGAACGTAGGGTCGGCATTTATGCCGACCTGGCTGAACACCGCACTATCCCACCAAATCCCAGCCGCGCGCACGCCACAGATCCGGCAATTGCGCCATATCGTCAAAGCGCGTCACCAGCGGATGATCTAACTCAGGATTGTGCGCATCGGCGCAGTAGTAAAACACCGGAATCCCGGCCGCGATGCCCGCGCGTGCGCCTGCCTCGGAATCATCCACCAGAATGCACTTCTCAATCGGCACCTGCATCTGCTCGGCGGCGTGATACATCAGCTCTGGATCTGGCTTCCAGTGGTTAATGTCATAACCGCTGTACAGCTTCTCTTCGAAATACGGCAGCATGCCGGTTAATCCCAGCGAATGTTGCATCTTCTTAACCGTACCGTTTGAAACCACGCACATCGGCACTTTCACGCACTCCACCAGCGCTTTGGCACCGGCAATCGGCTGCAAATCGAGATCAAACAATCGCGCCACTTCGGCGCGATAGGCGGCTTCCACTTCTTCGAGCGGCAACTCAACCTGATGTGCTGCCGCAACATCGCGGATGATGTCGTAAAGCTTGACCCCTTTATACTGCTCAAACATCTGCTGTAGAGAGCATTCAATACCGTAGCGGGCAAAGGTGTTGACGTAAGATTGCGTACAGATCACTTCGCTGTCGACCAGCGTGCCGTCGCAATCAAAAAAAATACATTCAACCGACATTGCACATCATCCTTTTGTTAAACAATAAGCTGACACTCTAGCGCACTGAGCGCAGAAAGCGACCCTGAGCAACCGGTTGCGAAAAATCAGTGTTTTGCCGCGCTAAACTCTATACGATACGCGGCGATAAAATTTTTCATCGGAACAGTGGAATGACAAATCAGGGCCTTTTGCAGCGTATCTTCAAACTGCAGGAACATGGAACCACCGTACGCACCGAAGTGATTGCCGGTTGCACGACTTTCCTGACGATGGTGTACATCGTTTTTGTTAACCCGCAAATTCTCGGTGTGGCGGGCATGGATACGCAGGCAGTGTTTGTCACTACCTGCTTGATTGCCGCGTTCGGCAGCATCCTGATGGGGCTGGTGGCGAACTTGCCGGTGGCATTGGCGCCAGCGATGGGCCTGAACGCCTTCTTCGCCTTTGTGGTGGTCGGTGCGATGGGCTATTCGTGGCAGATTGGCATGGGCGCGATTTTCTGGGGCGCGCTGGGTCTGTTGATCCTCACCCTGCTGCGCGTGCGCTACTGGATGATTGCCAATATTCCGCTGAGCCTGCGCGTTGGCATCACCGCCGGTATCGGCCTATTTATCGCCATGATGGGACTGAAAAATGCCGGGATCATTGTGCCGAACGCTGACACGATTGTTGCCGTTGGCAATCTGAACTCGCACAGCGTGCTACTCGGAGCGCTCGGTTTCTTTATCATCGCGATTCTGGCTTCGCGCAACATCCATGCGGCGGTGCTGGTATCGATTGTGGTAACAACCACGCTCGGCCTGATGATTGGCGATGTGAAATTCAGCGGCGTGTTCGCGGCTCCGCCTGCTATCACTTCCGTTGTGGGGCAGGTCGATATTAAAGGCGCGTTCAACATCGGTATGGCGGGTGTGATCTTCTCATTTATGCTGGTCAACCTGTTCGACTCCTCTGGCACGCTGATTGGCGTGACCGATAAAGCTGGCCTCACCGACGAGAAAGGCACTTTCCCGCGCATGAAGCAGGCGCTGTACGTCGATAGCATCAGTTCGGTGACCGGTTCGCTGATCGGTACCTCATCGGTGACGGCCTACATTGAAAGCTCATCTGGCGTGGCGATCGGCGGTCGTACCGGCTTGATGGCGGTGATCACGGGGATTCTGTTCCTGCTGGTGATGTTCCTGTCACCGCTGGCGGCGATGGTGCCCTCTTATGCGGCGGCAGGTGCGCTGATTTACGTTGGTGTGTTGATGACGGCGTCGCTGTCACGCGTGCAGTGGGATGATCTCACCGAAGCGGTGCCGGCATTCGTTACTGCGGCAATGATGCCCTTCAGCTTCTCGATCACCGAAGGTATCGCGCTGGGCTTTATCTCTTACTGCGTGATGAAGTTGGGAACCGGTCGCTGGCGTGAAATCAGCCCGTGTGTGGTGGTGGTTGCACTGTTGTTCGTGCTAAAAATCGTCTTTATCGACGCTCATTAAACGAAAAGGCCGCTTCAGCGGCCTTTTTTACAGATGTCCCATCTCTTGCGGTGCGACCAGGCTGGTCAGGCGCAGGGTGCGCGGGCCAATATTGGGTTTGCTTATCTCGACATCGCGCAGCGCTTGCCATTGCTGCGCGCCATCAATCTCCCACAAGTGTAAGCGTTCAGTGCCGGGCGACAGCGCGCACGACCACACCAGCGTGGGTTCCGCATCACACACCGCCTGAATATCAGGAAATACGGTGGAGCGCAGCCGTCCGGCCGCAGGATGCAAACGCAGTGAATCAATACCGCTATTGGTTTCACCGGTGAGCTTGAGAATGCTTTGGCGTAGCGTCCAGATTTGCGTCAGCGCTTCCATGAAATCCTGCTGCGCGTTGATCCAGGCTTTTTCGCCGGAGGAGAGATCCTGCGTTAACATGTCCTGCGTTTGACGACTGTGCGCGCGCACAATTTCCATATCCAGCCCGGCGCGACCGCCTTCTTCGGCCAGCAGCACACCGATAGTATTTCCAGCGTAAGAAATGCTGAAATCGGGCAGGTTGGCATCGGCAAAACAGGGACGTCCGCTGCTGGTGGTCATCAGCGCGGGGAGTTCGCGAATGCCGTAGACGCGCAGCATCAGCTGAGCCAGCAACTCGCGTGCGGCAAGAAAGCGTCCGCGACGCTTATCAGCGAAGCGCTGAGCGCTATGAATCACTTCCTGTGGCACCCGCATGTTCTCGGAAGAAAAGGGCGGATTACCTATCCAACGTACAAAATGACTAGCCATCTGTCGCTCCGTGAAAATGGTCGAATAATCATCAGCGCTATTGTAAGAATTTTCTCATGGGTTTGCATCCGGCTTAAGATGGAATAGGTGATATTTCAGATAAGGACGAAGCCGTACGGCAATCCCATTTAGCAACTTTGCATAGAACGCTTTTGCAGATTCATCGCTGAACGGGTGCCGAACGGCCTGATGTGGTGTAGGATTTGGACAGTAAAAAGGCACATTGAAGTGCGCTAACCAATTCATTCATCTGCCAATCGTGCGCATCAGAAGCATGCACGTCGGAGTTTTTTATGTCAGTTACCGCTATTACTCGCCAGGAATCGATCTCTCTTGATGAGTTTCGTCACGGCATGCGTCGCTTAACCGCGGGTGTTTCTCTGGTTACCACTGAATTTCAGGGCGAAAAGCTGGGGCTGATTGCGACCTCGGTCAGTTCGCTGGCCGCTGAGCCACCCAGTCTGCTGGTGTGCGTCAATCGCAGCGCGTCCAGTCATGATGCCTTTATCGAAGCTGGCCATTTTGCCGTTAACGTGCTGCGTGAGCAGCATGACGACTTGTGTGCCCAGTTCAGCCAATCCTCACGTCGCGCCGAGCGTTTTCAAAACGGTGCGTGGCAGACGCTGAATACCGGCTCGCCGATTCTGGCTGATGCGCTGGTGAGCTTTGATTGCCAGCTGGAGAAAGTGGTGGAGTGGAACACGCACAGCGTGCTGCTGGCGCGGATTGTTGGCATCGCTCTGCCTGGTGAAGCGGCAGAGCCGATGATCTACTTCAACAGCGGCTTCCATTCACTGGGATAATCGCGGAGGAAAGGGGCGTCCTGCGCGACGCCCAGCTCTCAATCAGGCGAATTTGCTGGCTTCATCAAAGCCCAAACGCGGCAGACGCGGATGCAGCTTGCTGGCTTCGCCATATCCCAGATTGATCAGCAAGTTAACCTGCCATTTGCTCTCGCTGAAGAAGGCTTCGTTCACTTTTGACGGATCGAAACCGGACATCGGGCCCGCATCCAAGCCCAGCGAACGTGCCGCCAGAATCAAATACCCTGCCTGCAAGCTGCTGTTACGGAACGCGGTCTCTTTTGCCAGGTCCGGGCTGCTGGTGAACCAGCTGCGCGCATCGCCGTGCGGGAACAGCTTAGGCAGCGCTTCGTAGAATTCTGGATCCCACGCCACGATCACCGTCACCGGTGCGGCCATGGTTTTATCAACGTTGCCGGAAGAGAGCGCTGGTTTCAGTTTCTCTTTGCCTTCCTGTGAAGTCACAAAGACAAAACGGCCTGGCGAGCAGTTCGCGGAGGTTGGGCCGAGCGCGGTCAGATTGTAGAGCTGCTGCAGCAACTCCGGTGAAACTGGTTTGTCCTGCCAGTAACTGTGGGTGCGGGCGTCATTGAACAGCGCATTCAGCGCCACGCTGTCGAGCGTTGTACTCATGTTTCTCTCCTGTTCAGGCCGCAACTTGCGCCCAATATCTAGCATGAATAGTGGATGTACCCGACAGGACCTGTTCGCCGGGCAGTAATCGTTATACTGCAAAGCGAAAGGGGAGCCAAATAACAAAGACGCATGTTTAGTGGGAGTCAGGTGCGCATGAATGCGCACCCTACGAAAACCGCGCTAATTCGCTGTGGGATCGTGATTTATGGCGACCGCGTAATGGGCGATTACTTACCAATACAGAAACTGGAGAAGATTCTGCCCAGCAGATCGTCGGAGGTGAATTCGCCGGTGATTTCGCTCAGTGCCTGCTGCGCTAAACGTAACTCTTCCGCCAGTAATTCACCGGCCCACGCGCCTAATAACTGATGTTTTCCCTGTTGCAGGTGAGTAGCCGCTAACTCCAGCGCTTGCAGATGGCGACGGCGTGCCAGGAATCCACCTTCCATATTGCCGGCAAACCCCATGCTCTGTTTCAGGTGATCGCGCAGCGCTTCTACGCCTTCACCGGTTCGCGCCGAGAGACGAATCAGTGAGTGACCGTTCACTTCAGTCAGGCCTAGGACTTCGCCAGTCATATCCGCTTTATTGCGTACTACGGTAATTGGCAGCGCATCCGGTAAACGCGAGACAAAATCTGGCCAAATGGCGGCGGCTTCAGTGGCATCCGTTGTGGTGCCATCGACCATAAACAGCACGCGATCGGCCTGCTCGATCTCCTGCCAGGCGCGTTCGATACCAATGCGTTCCACTTCATCACTGGCTTCACGTAAACCGGCGGTATCAATGATATGCAGCGGCATGCCGTCGATATGGATGTGTTCGCGCAATACGTCGCGCGTCGTACCGGCGATATCGGTCACAATTGCCGCTTCGCGTCCTGCTAAGGCGTTCAACAGGCTCGATTTTCCGGCATTAGGGCGACCAGCAATCACCACTTTCATTCCTTCACGCAGCAGGCTGCCTTGCCGCGCTTCGGCACGCACGCCATCAAGGTCGCCGATCACCACATTGAGCTGCGCTTCAATTTTGCCGTCGGAAAGGAAATCGATCTCTTCATCCGGGAAGTCGATTGCCGCTTCTACATAGATGCGCAGGTGAGTAAGTGCTTCCACAAGCGCGTTGATGCGCAGGGAAAATGCGCCCTGCAGCGAGTTCACCGCAGAGCGGGCGGCTTGTTCCGAACTGGCATCGATCAGATCGGCAATCGCTTCGGCTTGTGCCAGATCGAGCTTGTCGTTGAGGAAGGCGCGTTCCGAGAATTCACCGGGCTGCGCAATGCGCAAGCCGGGCAGTGCCACGATGCGTTTGAGCAGCAGGTCGAGAATCACCGGTCCACCGTGGCCTTGCAGCTCCAGCACATCTTCGCCGGTAAAGGAGTTCGGCCCAGGAAACCACAGCGCGATGCCCTGATCGAGCACGCTGCCATCGGCATCGGTGAAGGGCAGATAATCGGCATAACGCGGTTTTGGCAGCTTGCCAAGCACGGCTTGCGCCACCTCAGCGGCTTTAGCGCCGGAGATACGCAGAATGCCGACGCCGCCACGTCCGGGAGGCGTCGCCTGGGCAACGATGGTGTCGCTGTGGCTCATGATTCACCTTTTCTCAAAACAAAAAAACAGGGCGACATAAATGCCGCCCCTGAATTATACGCTACTGCTGAAGGCAGTCAGACGTTACGCTTTCTTCTTGTCGCGGCTATGCAAACCACGTTTTTCCAGGCCGCGATAAATCAGCTGCTGCTGGAGAATGGTTACCAGGTTGCTGACGATGTAGTACAGCACCAGACCTGACGGGAACCACAGGAAGAACACGGTAAAGATAACCGGCATGTAAGTCATGATCTTCTGCTGCATCGGATCGGTCACGGTAGTCGGTGACATCTTCTGAATGAAGAACATGGTGATACCCATGATGATCGGCAGAATGTAGTACGGGTCCTGCGCAGACAGGTCATGAATCCACAGAATGAACGGTGCATGACGCAGTTCAACCGAGCCGGACAGCATGTAGTACAAGGCCAGGAAGATTGGCATCTGGATAACCAGTGGCAAGCAGCCGCCCAGCGGGTTCACTTTCTCCGCTTTATACAGCGCCATCATCTCCTGGCTCTGCTTCTGCTTGTCATCGCCTAAACGCTCACGCATCGCCTGAATCTTCGGCTGCAGCATACGCATCTTCGCCATGGAGGTGTACTGCGCTTTGGTCAGCGGGTACATGATGCCACGAACGATGAAGGTGATAACGATAATGGAGAAGCCCCAGTTACCGATGAAGCTGTGCAGGAACTTCAGCAGCTTAAACAGCGGCTGAGAGATGAACCACAACCAGCCGTAATCCACGGTCAGATCCAGGTGAGGCGCGATAGCGGCCATCTGATCCTGAATTTCCGGGCCTACCCACAGCGTTGCGCCAAGATCTTGCTGTGCGCCTGCGCCAACGGTAACCGGTGCAGATTTATAGCCAATTGCCGCGATACCATTGCCGAGATTACTGGTGTACAGCGTGTTGTTACCCTGTGTGCGTGGCACCCAGGCGGTAGCAAAGTACTGTTGCAGCATCGCCACCCAACCATTGCTGGTGGTGGCGTTCAGGTTCTCATTATCCGCGATGGTGTCGAATTTATATTTTTCGTATTTCGCATCGCTGGTTGAGTACGCTGCGCCACGGAAGGTATGCAGAGCGAAGTTGTTGCTGCCGGTATCGCGGTGCTTAGGCACCTCGATGGTCTGCTTCAACTGACCAAACATCGACACTTCCAGCGGCTGCTGGGTGGTGTTGTTGATGTTGTAGTCAACGTTTACCGCATACTCACCGCGCTTGAAGACGAAAGTCTTGGTGTAAACCACACCGTTTTCACCGGTCCAGGTCAGCGGCACGCGCAGCTCGCTCTGGCCATCCGCCATCACGAAGCTATCTTGCGACGTGGTATACAGCGGACGTGCGCCGTTGTTCGGGTTATCCGGACCGTTGCGACCGGTTAAGCCGCTCTGCGCCTGATAAACGAATGCTGGAGTGGTCTCAAGCAGCTGGAACGGTGCATCTGAACCCAGTTTGTCCGGGTAAGTCAGCAGCTGAGCCTGCTCAATATCGCCACCGCGCGTGTTGATGTTGAGTGACAGGACATCTGTCTTAACGGTGATCGTTTTGCCCTGTCCGCTAGCCGGCACGCCGGAAGTGGCGGCATCACCCGCTGCGCTGCTTGTGTTTTGCGTGGTCTGGGTTTGCTGTGGCTGCGGAGCGTGGTCCGTCTGCCAGGCTTGCCAGATCATAAAAGACACG
Organism: Pantoea sp. X-Soil-ISGK-421; assembly: GCF_059730785.1. NCBI lineage: Bacteria > Pseudomonadati > Pseudomonadota > Gammaproteobacteria > Enterobacterales > Erwiniaceae > Pantoea > Pantoea sp. X-Soil-ISGK-421. The sequence continues at coordinate 27,868 of NZ_AP035979.1, forward strand.
AACAGAAAAGCGATGAGAAAGAGATTGCGTTGCGAATCCATCGTTAATGTTCTCTGGTATCAAAGGTTTTTGGCGGCACAGGATCGTCACCACCCGGGTTCAAAGGGTGGCATTTTAATACGCGTTTTATCGTCAACCAACTGCCTTTTACAACGCCAAAGCGGCGTAAGGCCTCAATCCCATACTGCGAACAGGTGGGATGGAACCGGCAATGAGGTCCCAGCAGTGGGCTGATGGCGCGTTGATAAACGCGTATCAGGGCAATCAGGAGCCGCGAGCCAGGCGACAGTGACGACGCCATAGTTTCTCCAACGCTTCCGTCAGCGCACGGTTATCCAGGTCAGCAATCCCTTTTTTAGCCACGATCACAAAATCCATCGCAGGCAGCTCATGTTGACGCAGACGAAAGCTTTCGCGGGTCAATCGCTTGATCCGGTTGCGTTCATGGGCGCGTTTTACATGTTTTTTTGCGACGGTGAGACCGATGCGGGGATGCCCCAGCGAGTTAAGTCGGCCGAGTATGGTAATTTGCGGCGTACCGGCTCTTTGTGGCTGCTGGAAGACGAAAGTGAAATGAGTGGGAGTTAACAAACGTAACTCCCTGGGAAATGCGAGCTTAACCACGAGGGTTAGCTTTATTACTTAGAAACGGTCAGACGAGAACGGCCTTTAGCACGACGACGTGCCAGAACCTGACGACCATTTTTTGTTGCCATACGAGCACGGAAACCGTGTGAACGGTTGCGCTTCAGTACGGACGGTTGAAAAGTGCGTTTCATGGCGATTTCTACCTAAACTTGAAAATTTTCACTGGGTGACGCGTTTTCGGGCCAGTAAATCGACCAACGCCTCAATGTGTCTTTAATAAAGAGGCGGGATTGTAATAATTGTACAGTCCAGAGTCAATTCACTTCGCTGGTCGCGGCACCTGGAAACCCAGATACAGCCCGCTGATTCCGGGCATCAAGGCTTCACGCAATAATGCCGGGTGGGGAATTATACGGGCTGTGGGTTAAAGCGCAAGGATCGCGCAGGATCTTCTTGCGATCAAATTGCAGATTTGTTGCGCAGAAACGAGAGCTCGCCAGAAAAAATACCGCTTTCAGCCACATTAACGCTGGCTTTTTTCGCAGAAAGCGTAAACTCATTATCGCTTCAGCAGCCTGTGGATAAATTGGATCAAAACTGTGTAGAAAGGGAAGATCTCTGTGCGGCTTTACGTTATGATCCGCCCTTCCGCTGACGATCCTCACTGCGATCGCCGGGGAAGACTACCGCGAATAGCGGTCGCAGGCGCTTTCCAACCGTCTGTGTCTAAAAATTACGTTTCTATTTATTAGCGCCTAAAATTCTTATCGATTTTGTACGAGTGGAGTCCGCCGTGTCACTTACGCTTTGGCAACAGTGTCTTGCCCGTTTGCAGGATGAGCTTCCTGCCACCGAATTCAGCATGTGGATTCGTCCGCTGCAAGCTGAATTGAACGACAATACGCTGACCTTGTATGCACCAAATCGGTTTGTACTCGACTGGGTTAGAGATAAATATCTCAATAGTATCAATGGGCTGCTGAATGAGTTCTGCGGTGCAAATGTGCCGTTACTGCGTTTTGAAGTCGGCACGCGTCCTGCCGCACAGATGACCACTAGCCAACCGGCGATGGCCACTTCCAATTACAGCGCGCCTGCACCGATTGAAAATCGTCCCGCGCCAACGCAAATTCTGCGTCCAAGCTGGGATTCAGTGCCTGCGCCAGCCGATGTAACTTACCGCTCCAATGTGAATAACCGTCATAACTTCGATAACTTCGTTGAAGGTAAATCGAACCAACTGGCGCGCGCGGCGGCACGTCAGGTGGCGGATAATCCTGGTGGCGCTTACAACCCACTTTTCCTTTATGGCGGCACCGGCCTGGGTAAAACTCACCTGTTGCACGCGGTGGGTAACGGCATCATTGCACGCAAGCCCAATGCCAAAGTGGTGTATATGCACTCTGAGCGTTTTGTGCAGGACATGGTTAAAGCCTTGCAAAACAACGCGATTGAAGAGTTTAAGCGCTATTACCGTTCGGTTGATGCGCTGCTGATCGATGACATCCAATTTTTTGCTAATAAAGAGCGTTCACAGGAAGAGTTTTTCCATACGTTTAACGCGCTGCTGGAAGGCAATCAACAAATCATCCTGACTTCGGATCGCTATCCAAAAGAGATCAACGGCGTAGAAGACCGCCTGAAATCGCGTTTTGGCTGGGGATTAACCGTGGCGATCGAGCCGCCTGAACTGGAAACGCGCGTCGCGATCCTGATGAAGAAAGCCGATGAAAACGACATTCGTCTGCCGGGCGAAGTGGCGTTCTTTATTGCTAAGCGTTTGCGTTCCAACGTGCGAGAGCTGGAAGGCGCGCTGAACCGCGTGATTGCGAACGCGAACTTTACCGGTCGCGCCATTACCATCGATTTCGTGCGCGAAGCGCTGCGCGATCTGTTGGCGCTGCAGGAGAAGCTGGTCACCATTGATAATATTCAGAAGACGGTGGCCGAGTATTACAAAATCAAAGTGGCGGATTTGCTGTCGAAACGCCGTTCGCGTTCGGTAGCGCGTCCGCGCCAGATGGCGATGGCGATGGCGAAAGAGCTCACCAACCACAGTTTGCCAGAGATTGGCGATGCGTTTGGCGGCCGCGATCATACCACCGTGCTTCACGCTTGCCGTAAAATCGAGCAGTTGCGCGAAGAGAGCCACGACATCAAAGAAGATTTCTCTAACCTCATTCGAACACTATCTTCCTGACGCATATGAAATTTATTGTAGAACGTGAGCAGTTACTGAAGCCACTGCAACAGGTTAGCGGTCCCCTTGGCGGACGCCCAACGCTGCCGATCCTGGGAAATTTACTGCTGCAGGTCAGCGAAGGCTCGCTGCGCTTGACCGGTACCGATCTGGAAATGGAAATGGTGGCACGTGTTGCGCTGACGCAGCCACACGAGCCGGGCGCCACCACGGTTCCCGCGCGTAAATTCCTCGATATTTGCCGTGGTTTGCCGGAAGGCGCGGAAATCAGCCTGACGCTGGAGGGCGACAGAATGCTGGTGCGTTCTGGCCGCAGCCGTTTCTCGCTATCAACGCTGCCAGCCAGCGATTTCCCGAATCTGGATGACTGGCAGAGCGAGGTGGAATTCACCTTGCCACAGGCAACGATGAAACGCCTGATCGAAGCGACGCAATTCTCAATGGCGCATCAGGATGTGCGTTATTACCTCAACGGTATGCTGTTCGAAACCGAAGGTGAAGAGTTGCGTACCGTTGCGACCGATGGTCACCGCCTCGCCGTCTGTTCAATGCCAATTGGTCAGGCGCTGCCAAACCATTCGGTGATCGTACCGCGTAAAGGGGTGATTGAGCTGATGCGTTTGCTCGACGGCGGCGAAACGCCGCTGCAGGTGCAGATTGGCAGCAGCAATATTCGCGCACACGTTGGCGACTTCATCTTTACTTCCAAGCTGGTTGATGGCCGTTTCCCGGATTATCGCCGCGTATTGCCGAAAAATCCCGACAAGGCGCTGGAAGCGGGCTGTGATATTTTAAAACAGGCGTTTGCGCGTGCGGCAATTCTCTCAAATGAGAAGTTCCGCGGTGTTCGCATCTATATCACCGAAAATCAGCTCAAAATTACGGCAAATAACCCCGAGCAGGAAGAAGCTGAAGAGATGCTGGATGTTTCTTACAACGGCACCGATCTGGAGATTGGTTTCAACGTCAGTTACGTGCTGGATGTGTTGAATGCACTAAAGTGCGAGAATGTGCGTTTGCTTTTAACTGACTCAGTTTCCAGCGTACAAATTGAAGATGTTGCCAGTCCAGCCGCAGCGTATGTCGTTATGCCGATGCGCTTGTAGGGTCGGCATTTATGCCGACCTGGCCAATGTTCGCACCATCCTGGGAGCCATTAATGGCTCCCCTACAACATCCCGAATGGCTTCATCCCGGAACACCTCATGGCTTTAACCCGCCTCCTGATTAAAGATTTTCGTAATATCGAACAAGCCGATCTGACGTTAGCGCCCGGCTTTAATTTCCTTGTCGGTGCCAACGGCAGTGGCAAGACCAGCGTGCTGGAGGCGATTTATACGCTGGGGCATGGCCGCGCGTTTCGCAGTTTGCAAGCTGGTCGCGTGATTCGTCACGATCAGGACGCCTTTGTACTGCACGGGCGCATTGAAGGCAGCGAACGCGAAATGTCGGTTGGTCTGACCAAGAATCGCGCCGGCGACAGCAAAGTGCGTATTGATGGCAGCGATGGCCACAAAGTGGCGGAGTTGGCGCAGCTGTTACCGATGCAGCTCATTACGCCGGAAGGCTTTACGTTGCTCAATGGCGGTCCGAAATATCGACGCGCCTACATCGATTGGGGCTGTTTTCACGCCGCGCCGGGTTTTTTCCATGCCTGGAGCAATTTGCGTCGCTTATTGAAGCAGCGCAATGCGGCGCTGCGTCAGGTAACACGCTACAGCCAAATTCGTCCGTGGGATCAAGAGTTGGTGCCGCTGGCTGAACAGATCAGCGCCTGGCGCGCCGAATATAGCGCCGCGATCTCCCGCGAGATCATCGCCACCTGCGGCCAATTTTTACCGGAGTTTGCGTTGACGTTCTCTTTCCAGCGCGGCTGGGACAAAGAGAGCGACTACGCCGAACTGCTGGAACGCAATTTCGAGCGCGATCGTGCGCTCACCTACACCGCTAGCGGCCCGCATAAAGCCGATTTTCGCATTCGTGCCGAGGGTACGCCGGTGGAAGATTTACTCTCACGCGGCCAGTTAAAACTGCTGATGTGCGCGCTGCGCTTAGCGCAGGGAGAATACCTGACGCGCAGCAGCGGACGACGCTGTTTGTATTTGATTGATGACTTTGCCTCAGAGCTGGATGACACCCGTCGTCGGCTGTTAGCTGAACGCCTAAAAGCCACGCAGGCTCAAGTATTTGTCAGCGCCATTGGTGTCGAGCATGTAATCGACATGAGTGATGAAAAGGGCAAGATGTTCCGCGTGGAACAGGGTAAAATAGTGGTTCAACCTGAAGATTAAATGAGCGAGAAACGTTGATGTCGAATTCTTATGACTCCTCAAGTATCAAAGTCCTGAAAGGGCTTGATGCGGTACGCAAACGCCCGGGTATGTACATCGGCGATACGGATGACGGCACCGGTCTGCATCACATGGTATTCGAAGTCGTGGATAACGCTATCGACGAAGCGCTCGCCGGTCACTGTAGTGATATTACCGTTACTATTCATGCCGATAACTCTGTCTCCGTGCAAGATGATGGCCGCGGTATTCCGACCGGCATTCATCCGGAAGAGGGCGTCTCTGCGGCTGAAGTGATCATGACCGTCCTGCACGCAGGCGGTAAATTTGATGATAACTCGTATAAAGTGTCTGGCGGCCTGCACGGCGTGGGTGTTTCTGTGGTTAACGCCCTGTCGCAGAAGCTGGAGCTGACTATTCGCCGCGAAGGCAAAGTGCATCAGCAGGTTTATCAGCATGGCGTGCCGCAGGCTCCGCTGGCGGTCTCAGGCGATACCGATGCCACCGGTACTCGCGTGCGTTTCTGGCCAAGCTATGAAACCTTCACCAACGTGATTGAGTTTGAGTACGAGATCCTGGCGAAACGCCTGCGTGAACTGTCGTTCCTGAACTCCGGCGTCTCGATTCGTCTCGAAGACAAACGCGACGGCAAAAACGATCACTTCCACTACGAAGGCGGTATCAAGGCGTTTGTTGAGTATCTCAACAAGAACAAAACCCCGATCCATCCAACGGTGTTCTACTTCTCGACTGAGAAAGATGGCATCGGTGTGGAAGTGGCGCTGCAGTGGAACGATGGTTTCCAGGAAAACATCTACTGCTTCACCAACAACATTCCACAGCGCGACGGTGGTACGCATCTGGCCGGCTTCCGTGCGGCAATGACGCGTACGCTGAATGCTTACATGGATAAAGAAGGCTACAGCAAAAAAGCCAAAGTCAGCGCCACCGGTGATGATGCACGTGAAGGCCTGATTGCCGTGGTTTCCGTGAAAGTGCCGGACCCGAAATTCTCCTCACAGACCAAAGATAAACTGGTCTCATCCGAGGTGAAATCGGCGGTTGAGCAGCAGATGAATGAACTGCTGGCGGAATACCTGCTGGAGAACCCATCTGACGCCAAAATCGTGGTTGGCAAAATCATCGATGCAGCGCGTGCGCGTGAAGCGGCGCGTCGTGCGCGTGAAATGACCCGCCGTAAAGGCGCGCTGGATCTGGCCGGTTTGCCGGGCAAACTGGCGGACTGTCAGGAGCGCGATCCGGCGCTGTCTGAAATCTACCTGGTGGAGGGTGACTCCGCAGGCGGCTCGGCCAAACAGGGCCGTAACCGTAAGAATCAGGCGATTCTGCCGCTGAAAGGTAAAATTCTTAATGTGGAGAAAGCGCGTTTCGACAAGATGCTCGCTTCGCAGGAAGTCGCCACGCTGATTACTGCGCTGGGCTGCGGTATCGGCCGTGACGAATACAACCCGGACAAACTGCGTTATCACAGCATCATCATCATGACCGATGCGGACGTCGACGGCTCGCACATCCGTACGCTGCTGTTGACCTTCTTCTATCGTCAGATGCCAGAAATTGTGGAACGTGGTCATGTTTATATTGCGCAGCCGCCACTGTACAAAGTGAAGAAAGGCAAGCAAGAACAGTACATTAAAGACGATGAAGCGATGGATCAGTATCAGATTTCTATCGCGCTCGACGGCGCTACGCTGCACACTAATGCCAGCGCGCCAGCACTGGGCGGCCAGCCGCTGGAAACGCTGGTGGCTGATTTCAACAGCACGCAACGCATGATCAAACGTATGGAGCGCCGTTTCCCGGTGGCTCTGCTGCGTGGCCTGATCTACCATCCGACCTTAAGCGACCTCAGCAATGAAGCCGCGGTACAAGGTTGGATCGACGGTTTGGTGGCGTATCTGACCGAGCGGGAAGCGCACGGCAGCAGCTACATGGCGCAGGTTCGTGCGAATCGTGAACAGAACCTGTTCGAACCGGTGCTGCGTGTGCGTACGCACGGTGTTGATACTGATTATCCGCTGGATAGCGAGTTCATTGATGGGCCGGAATACCGCAAAATCTGTAGCTTGGGCGAGCAGTTGCGTGGCTTGATCGAAGAAGATGCCTATATCGAACGTGGCGAACGTCGTCAGCCGGTCACCAGCTTCGAGCAGGCCATTGAGTGGCTGGTGAAAGAGTCACGTCGCGGTCTGTCCGTGCAGCGTTATAAAGGTTTGGGTGAGATGAACCCAGAGCAGCTGTGGGAAACCACCATGGATCCGGATAGTCGCCGCATGCTGCGCGTGACCATCAAAGATGCCATTGCTGCCGATCAGCTGTTCACCACGTTGATGGGTGATGCGGTAGAACCGCGTCGTGCCTTCATTGAAGAGAATGCGCTGAAAGCGGCCAATATCGATATTTAATCGATTAGGCAAAAAAGCAAAACCCTTCCCTGGTGGAAGGGTTTTTTGTTTTCAGCGGGGGACGGAGAAGCGGAAGCACGCGCCCGATGCTTGTTCATCCAGCCGAATATCACGCTCATGCAGTTGCAGGATGCGGCGCACCACCATCAATCCCAGCCCACCGCTGTTTTTGCGCGTGCTGGCATGTGTTAACGCCGACGGACGTTCAAATAAGGTCGCACGAAGATGTTCAGGAATACCCGGCCCGGAATCTTTCAGACTCACTTCAACCTCGCGATCGGTGCTACGTAACGTTACCTCGATGATTCCTGCTTCCGGCGTATATTTGATGGCATTGTCGAAAAGATTGGTCAACACCCGATCGATCATCGAAACATCCGCATAAACCTGCGGCAGCTGTTCCGGCATATCCACCACAAAGCGGATATGGCGCGTACTGGCCATTAACTCAAATTTCTGCATCACATCGTAAGTCAGCTCCGACAGGCTGAAATTTTCGCGATTGGGCTTAATCACGCCATATTCCAGCTGCGCCAGTTCAAAAAGCTGCTGCGCCAGCATGCTGACTTTCTGGCTTTGCGAAAGCGCAATGTGCAAATAACGCTGGCTATCGGCTGATTTGAGGCTGTCTGATTTATACAGCAAGGTTTCGAGATAGCCATGTAAGGTGGTCAGCGGCGTGCGCAGGTCGTGCGAGATATTGGCGACAAAATCGCGGCGCAGCTGGTCCTGATAGGTCAGTTTTTCCCACTGAAAGGCGACGCGTCGCGCCATGCCAACAAAGGCGCCTTGCAGCAAACTCACCTCATCCTTCTCCTGCGCCTGTGGCAACGGCAGTTCAGCCAGTTTTTTTATCTCGGCCATATCGTCACGATTAAGCTGACGCACGCGCTGCGTAAGCTGGCGTATTGGACGAGTAATTAAGCTAAACGCCACAGCGCCCGCTGTCAGACCAAATAACACCACCAGCAAGGATGACCAAAATGAGGTGCGCATCAGGGTATCGATCTGCGCTTCCTGCGCCAGTTGGTGATAATTCTCTCCCTGCAAAATCACGTAAAGATAACCGGCAGGTTGGCCATTTAGCGCAACCGGAGCGGCGCTAAAGACCTTCTTCTCCTTCAGATTACGCGGATCGTCGCCGTAGATTGGCGATGAGGCGCCATGAAGCTGCGAATGAATTGGCGCAAGACTCACTCTGGTGCGTTTAATATGATTGGGTGGGGCGGCATCGGCAAGAATATTGCCCTGCAAATCGAGCAGATAGACCTCTACGCTGGGATTAAGCACCATCAAATCCTTAAACAGCACCTTCATCAGTGGCAGGTTCACACCCTGCACGCCAATCATATTGGGATTGGTACTGATGATATGCCGCGCCAGACCATCGGATAAGCGTTGCACCACCGCGCTACCGTATTGCGCGTTAATGCGAATCTGCATCCAGCCTGACAACAATGTACAGAGCAACAGCAAAGAAGCGAAAACCAGCGCCAGGCGCTGGCTGAGTGTCAGGCGTTTCATCATTAAGAACCTAATTAGCCGGCAGCGAAAATTTATAGCCTTTTCCCCACACCGTCAGAATGTAGTGCGGTTCAGTTGGATTATCTTCAATTTTCAACCGTAAGCGGTTGATATGCGTATTGACGGTATGTTCATAACCATCGTGCTGATAGCCCCAAACCTGATTGAGCAGATTAAGGCGGGAAAATACTTTTCCCGGGTTTTTGGCGAAGTGGTAAAGCAGATCAAACTCACGTGGCGTCAGGTTTATCGGCTTATCGTGCATCCACACTTCCCGCGCCACGGGATCAATCGTTAAGGCATCAAGTTGTAAGGTTCCCGCTTCCATGCGCGAATTCATGTTCATCGCTTCCTGGCGGCGGAACAGCGCTTTGAGCCGCGCTATCAGCTCAATCATCGAAAAGGGCTTCGGCAAATAGTCATCGGCACCCAGTTCAAGACCCAAGACGCGGTGCACTTCGCTAGAGCGGGCGCTGATCATAATGATCGGCGTGTAGCGCTTCATGGTGCGTGCGCGACGACAGATCTCCAGACCATCAACGCCAGGCAACATCAGGTCAAGAATCAGGGCGTCCCAGTGCTGTGCTTCCAACAGTTTTAGCGCCAGAAGACCGTCAGCAGCATGCGTCACCGCATAACCTTCATCCTGAAGATTCAAACGAAGAACGTCGGCGATACCGCCATCATCTTCGACAATAAGGAGTTTTTTTGCGTCGTTCATCATCCATTCCGTATCGCATTATTAAGTAATGTTACCGCTTCCTTCGCCGCTGATTTTTCACTTTTTGTTTAACTCCACGTGATGCTTTGGTGAACAGGAACGCAGCACCATAGCACTGCGGTCTGGGTTGCTCGGGTCAGAAACGGATTGAATTAGTGGCGCGGTGCGAATGCGCTCATGCCGTTATTGAGACATTTCTTGTCATGAAACCCGATGCCCTGGCGGCAGAATGCGCCCTGACTAAACGGAAGGAACGAGTAAATGGAAATGCAGATGGATGAAAAACCAGGACGTTCAGTCGTTATCCATCCCGGCTGGCTGCGGGTTTGTCACTGGATGAATGCCGCCGCCATTGTGATTATGACGCTGAGTGGATGGCGCATTTATAACGCTTCGCCCCTGTTCGACTTTTATTTTCCTGGCGAGATCACCCTCGGCGGATGGTTAGGTGGCGCCTTGCAGTGGCATTTCGCTGCCATGTGGATTTTTGCCGCGAATGGCGCGGTTTATCTGACGATGAACTTGATTACCGGTCGCTTTGCTAAGAAATTTCTGCCGTTAAATTTACGCGGATTGTTCCAGGATGCTGCCAGTGCTCTGAAAGGCAAACTGGCTCATGCGGATCTCCGCCAATACAACCATGTTCAGCGCGCAGCCTATCTGTTTGTGGTGGTGATTTGCCTGCTGCTGGTGCTGTCAGGGCTGGTGTTGTGGAAATCGGTGCAGTTTGGATTGTTGCGCGATCTCCTCGGCGGCTATGAAGCGGCTCGATACATCCATTTTTATGCTATGTCGGCGCTGGTGGGTTTTGTGGCGGTTCATCTATTGATGGTCGCGCTGGTACCGAAAACCCTGCTTGCCATGTTGCGCGGACGCTAAGGAGAGCGAAATGAAAAAAATAAATGTCGATCTTTCCCCCAGCGATGCGGATGCCTTAGTTAAAGAGGCGCAGCAGTTACTGGCGCGCAAACTGGATTCCGCCTCACGTCGCCACTTTTTGCGTCAGGGTTTAACGTTGGGCGGCGTGGTGATGCTAACCGGCTGCGATCTCAGTGATAAACCGGATGTTGATAGCGTGCTGAATACCTTTTCTCGCTTTAACGACCGCGTGCAGAGCTGGCTGTTTAATCCCGCCAATCTGTCACCGGAATACAGCGTCGATCGTATTTCATCCTCCTTCCCGTTTAACGCTTTTTATGGTGAGGAGGATATTCCGCAGATCAATGGCGACCAATGGCGTCTGGAGATTGCCGGGCGGGTGAATGATAAACGCAGCTGGTCGCTGCCGGAACTCTACAACATGCAGCAGGTGGATCAGATTACTCGCCATATTTGCGTAGAAGGCTGGAGCGAAATTGGGCGCTGGGGCGGCGTGCGTTTTGCCGATTTCCTCAAGCTGATTGGTGCGGATACCCGCGCCAAATACGTCAGCTTTAAGTGTGCAGATGATTACTACACCAGCATTGATATGGCATCGGCGCTGCATCCACAAACCATCATGGCGTTAAGCTGGGATGGACGCATTCTGCCACCTGAATACGGTTATCCAATGAAAATACGGATTCCCACCAAGCTGGGATACAAAAATCCGAAGCACATTCAGGTGATTGAAATAACCAATCGTTATACCGGTGGTTACTGGGAAGACGAAGGCTACAACTGGTTCGGCGGAAGCTGATCCTTTAACTCGGTGCCTTATTGCGCCAACACCTTTTGTAAACATCAAAAACTGTAAGGAAACACCCTATGAAAAATGTAATCGTAGCAACCTTTATCGCTTCAATGATGACCATGTCTGTTGCTTATGCTGCTGACAGCATGGGCAAAGATGCCATGAAAAAAGATGAAATGGGCATGAAAAAAGATGCCATGAAGAAAGACGAAATGGGCATGAAGAAAGACGGCATGCACAAAGATGAGATGGGCATGAAGAAAGATGCCATGAAGAAAGACGAAATGGGCATGAAGAAAGACGGCATGCACAAAGATGCAATGGGCATGAAGAAAGATGCCATGAAAAAAGATGAAATGGGCATGAAAAAAGACGCCATGAGCCACTAAAATCATCCTCTAACTCCATGTATGCCGGGCCATCATTTGCGTGATGGCCTTTTTTCTTTGCGCGGGAAAAATCTGAAGTCAGGTGCGAAACTGGTCAATGTGAGCTGAATCGCGCTAGCATTGATTAAAACCCTGACTCAACGAGGACGTTATGGCAATAAAACTGGTAGCAATCGATATGGACGGCACGCTGCTTAATCCACAGCACGAGATCACGCCCGCCGTTAAATCTGCCATTGAGCGTGCGCACAAGAAAGGCGTCATGGTGGTACTGACCACCGGTCGTCCCTTGGTCGGCATTCAGCGTTATCTGATGGAACTGAACCTGGTTGATGAAGGCCAATACTGCATCAGTTACAACGGTGCGCTGGTGCATCGCGCCAATGATGGCGAATGTGTGGCTGAAATTACCCTGGGTTTTGACGATTACCTGTATATCGAACAGTTAGCGCGCGATCTTGGCGTGCACTTTCAGGCCTTTGATAAATCCTTCCTCTACACGCCGAATAAAGACATCAGTGAATTCACCATCCACGAAGCGAGTTTGACCGGCATTCCAGTGCGTTACCGCTCCGTTGAGGAGATGGATCGCGCCACGCGTTTTCCTAAGCTGATGATGATCGACAAACCCGATCTGCTGGACGCCGCTATTCAGCGCTTACCGCAGCAGGCACGCGACAGTTACACCATTCTCAAAAGTGCGCCTTATTATCTCGAAATCCTTGATTCACGCGTCAATAAAGGACAAGGCGTGAAAATGCTGGCAGAGAAGCTTGGCCTGGCGCGCGAGGAAGTGATGGCGATTGGCGATCAGGAAAACGATCTGGCGATGATTGAGTACGCGGGAACTGGCGTAGCAATGGGAAATGCCATTGATTCGGTCAAGAAAATCGCACAGTTCATTACCAAAACCAACATGGAAGACGGCGTAGCGCACGCCATTGAAGAGCTGGTGTTGTAACCCTTTCTTATTTCTCCTCACGCTGTTTTTGGTCGCCATAAATGGCGACCCTACAAGCCCGAACTAACTATCGTAGGGTCGCCATTCATGGCGACCTCAACGCGTTCTCGCACACGTATTGTCTATTTTGTGATCCGTATTGTAGTACAACTATGCTTGATGGTACTACAATCGGCGGCATAGGCTTGGCGCAGTGAAAGCAGTAATCTGATGCGCTACCGTCTTTCAATCAATGGAACATCATGACGCAAGAACCCTTAAGCAAAACAGAGCGCATCATCCTGACGCTCGGTGAAGAGATTGTAGCCGGGAAGTTTGTGCCGGGTGCGGCGCTGCCAGCCGAAGCGGAATTGTGTGAACGCTTCAGTACCTCACGCAACATCATCCGCGAAGTGTTTCGTTCACTCATGGCTAAGCGGTTGATGGAGATGAAGCGTTATCGCGGGGCGTTCGTCACGCCGCGCAACCAGTGGAACTATCTGGATAGCGACGTATTGCAGTGGGCGCTGGCACACGATCAAGACCCGCGTCTGATTGCCGCAATGAACGAAGTGCGTGTGCTGGTGGAGCCACAGATCGCACGTTGGTCGGCGGAACGCGCCACCTCAAGCGATTTAGCTGCGATTGAGCTGGCCTACAACGACATGGTGGCGAATCACCTCAATCGTGAAGCGTTTAACGAAGCAGATATTCGCTATCACGAAGCGGTATTGAATTCGGTGCATAACCCGGTGCTGCAGCAGCTCAACGTGGCGATCAGCCAGCTGCAAAAAGCGGTGTTTGCGCAAACCTACATGGCGGATGAGGGCAATATGCCGCGCACGCTCGCCGAACATAAGGCGCTGTTCGATGCCATTCGACATCAGGATGGCGATGCGGCGGAGCAGGCAGCGAAAGCGATGATTGCCAGCTCAACCGCCCGACTCAAGGAGATTATGTGACCCGCTATATCGCGATTGATTGGGGTTCGACCAACCTACGCGCCTGGCATTATCAAGACGGCGTTTGCATCGATGAGCGCCGTTCAGAAGCTGGCGTCACGCGGCTTGGCGATCGCACGCCTGCCGACGTCTTTGCCAGCGTCACCGATGGCTGGCCCGTCAACGAGGTGCCGGTGGTGATGGCGGGCATGGTGGGCAGCAACGCCGGCTGGCTGTCGGTGCCTTATCTTTCCTGCCCGGTTTCATTGGGTGAGATCGCCAGCCGCCTGACGCGCGTCGAAGATAAAGCGTGGATCGTGCCGGGATTGAGCGTCGAACGTGACGACAACTACAACGTGATGCGCGGTGAAGAGACGCAACTGCTCGGTGCTATTGAATTGCAACCGGCTTCGCTCTACGTAATGCCCGGCACGCATGCCAAATGGGTGCAGGTGGAGCAGGATCGCGTGCAGGATTTCCGCACCGTGATGACCGGTGAATTGCATCATCTGCTGCTCAGGCAGTCGTTGATTGGTGCCGGATTGCCGGAACAGGAAGAGAACGCCGCAGCCTTCCGTGAAGGCGTGCAGGTGGGAAGTCACGATGCCTCCATCTTGTCGCGGCTGTTTGAAGTGCGTGCTTCACATGTGCTCGGCGCACGCGATCGCCGCCATATCAGCGATTTCCTTTCAGGATTGCTGATTGGTCACGAAGTGGCGTTGATGACGCAACATGCCGACATCGGCAGCCAACCGATCACCATTATTGCCGGTAGCGCGCTGGCGCAACGCTATCAACAGGCGCTGCAGTTTATCGGTGTGGATTCAGTCACGCTGGCAGGCGATCGCGCTTTCCAGCACGGAATAAGGAGTATTGCAAATGGCCTGGCAAACTAAAGTCCCGCTGATCGCTATTCTGCGCGGTATCACGCCGGATGAAGCTGAAGCGCACGTCGGCGCACTGATTGAGGCGGGTTTCGATGCGATTGAAATCCCGCTTAACTCGCCGGAATGGGCGAAAAGCATTGGTGCGATGGTGAAAACCTTTGGCGACAGGGCGCTGATTGGTGCCGGTACGGTACTGAATCCGGCGCAGGTCGATGAGCTGGCGACGCTCAACAGCAAATTAGTCGTCACGCCGAATACCGATGCTGCCGTGATCCGCCAGGCGGTAGCCAAAGGCATGATCGTGGCCGCCGGTTGCGCCACCGCCACCGAAGCGTTCACCGCCTTGCAGGCCGGTGCGCAGGCGCTGAAAATTTTCCCGTCGTCAGCCTTTGGTCCGGGCTACATCAAAGCATTGAAAGCGGTATTGCCGCCAGAAGTGCCGGTGTTTGCGGTGGGCGGCGTGACGCCGGAAAACTTGCATGAATTTATGGCCGCAGGCTGCATCGGCGCGGGCTTAGGCAGCGATCTTTATCGCGCCGGTCAGCCGTTGTCGCGCACTGTGGAACAAGCTCGCGCATTTATTGCTGCATATAAGGACGCTGTACGATGAAAATTACCAAACTGACCACTTACCGCCTGCCGCCGCGCTGGATGTTCCTGAAAATCGAAACTGACGAAGGCATCGTCGGCTGGGGTGAACCGGTGATTGAAGGCCGCGCCCGCAGCGTGGAAGCGGCGGTACATGAGCTGTCGGAATACCTGATTGGTCAGGATCCCGCACGCATCAATGATTTATGGCAGGTGATGTATCGCGGGGGATTCTATCGCGGCGGACCGATTTTGATGAGCGCGATTGCCGGTATCGATCAGGCATTGTGGGATATCAAAGGTAAAGCGCTCGGCGTGCCGGTTTATCAACTGCTTGGCGGTTTAGTGCGTGACAGCATCAAAGCGTATAGCTGGGTGGGCGGCGATCGTCCGGCCGATGTGATTGACGGCATTAAGAAACTGCGCACCATCGGTTTTGATACCTTCAAACTCAATGGCTGCGAAGAGATGGGCATGATCGATAACGCTCGCAAGGTTGATGACGCGGTAAATACCGTGGCGCAAATCCGCGAAGCCTTTGGTAAAGAGATTGAGTTTGGCCTCGATTTCCACGGTCGCGTCAGCGCGCCGATGGCAAAAGTGCTGATCAAAGAGCTGGAACCGTATCGCCCACTGTTTATTGAGGAGCCGGTGCTGGCGGAACAGGCGGAATATTATCCGCGTCTGGCGGCGCAAACTCACATTCCGATTGCCGCCGGTGAACGCATGTTCTCGCGTTTTGAGTTCAAGCGTGTGCTGGAAGCGGGTGGACTCGCGATTCTCCAACCCGATCTGTCGCATGCGGGCGGCATCACCGAGTGCTACAAGATTGCGGCAATGGCCGAATCTTACGATGTCGCACTGGCGCCACACTGCCCACTCGGCCCGATAGCGCTGGCCGCTTGCCTGCACGTTGACTTCGTCTCACGCAATGCAGTGTTCCAGGAGCAGAGCATGGGTATTCACTATAATCAGGGCGCCGAGCTGCTCGATTATGTGATCAACAAAGACGATTTTAAAATGGATGATGGTCATTTCTATCCGTTAAATAAACCAGGCCTCGGCGTGGAAATTAACGAAGAACTGGTGATTGAACGCAGTAAAAATGCCCCCGACTGGCGCAATCCGCTGTGGCGTTTCCCGGACGGTTCAGTTGCTGAATGGTAATTAACACGCACTAAAAAAAAGAGTTATTTGAAAATATCTATATGCCGGTGAAATAGAGCATAGGGCTTCACTCAGCCTTTTTCCCGGCACAGCTTATTTACCGCTAATGCGGTTTTAACGTTTATATCGCTACCCTACATTTGCCGGGGCGTGCTTTGTCGCGCCTGTAAGGCAAACACCATTACGGAGAAACACCATGGATCTCTCTGCTGTTCACGCCAAACCGACGCGCCGTCGTTATATCACGCTGCTGATGATATTTATTACGGTGGTAATTTGTTACGTCGATCGCGCTAATTTAGCCGTCGCTTCAGCGCATATTCAGGAAGAGTTTGGTATTACTAAAGCGCAAATGGGTTATGTATTTTCTGCCTTTGCCTGGTTATATACGTTGTGCCAGATTCCTGGCGGCTGGTTCCTCGATCGCGTGGGTTCACGCTTAACTTATTTTATTGCCATCTTTGGCTGGTCGGTGGCGACGTTATTGCAGGGATTCGCGACGGGCTTATTATCTTTGATTGGCCTGCGTGCGATTACCGGCATATTTGAAGCGCCAGCGTTCCCCACCAATAACCGCCTGGTGACCAGCTGGTTCCCGGAGCAGGAACGCGCTTCCGCCGTCGGCTTTTACACGTCCGGTCAGTTTGTTGGCCTGGCCTTCCTCACGCCGCTGCTGATCTGGATTCAGGAACTGCTGAGCTGGCATTGGGTATTCATTATTACCGGCGGCATTGGCATCATCTGGTCGTTGATCTGGATTAAGTGCTATCAGGCACCAAGCCAAAGCAAAAGCATCAATAAAGCCGAACTGGATTACATCCGTGAAGGCGGCGCGATGGTCGATGGCGATGCGCCGAGCGAGAAGAAAAACCGCATTAAACTCACCGCCGCCGACTGGAAACTGGTGTTCCATCGCAAGCTGTGCGGCGTTTATCTTGGCCAGTTCGCCGTGACATCCACGCTGTGGTTCTTCCTCACCTGGTTCCCTAACTATCTGACGCAGGAAAAACACATCGCGGCGCTCACCGCCGGCTTCATGACTACCGTGCCTTTCCTCGCAGCATTTGTTGGCGTGATTCTATCGGGCATCGTGGCCGATCGCCTGGTGCGCAGCGGCCGTTCGCTTGGTTTTGCCCGCAAAACCCCAATTATCTGCGGTCTGCTGATCTCCACCTGCATCATGGGCGCGAACTATACCGACGATCCGATCTGGATTATGACGCTGATGGCGATCGCCTTCTTCGGCAATGGTTTCGCCTCGATTACCTGGTCGCTGGTGTCGTCGCTGGCGCCGGTACGCCTGATTGGTTTGACGGGAGGCATGTTCAACTTTGTTGGCGGCTTGGGCGGCATCACTGTGCCGCTGGTTGTTGGCTATCTGGCGCAGGATTACGGCTTTGCGCCTGCGCTGGTGTATATCTCGGCGGTGGCGCTGATCGGTGCGCTGTCATATATCCTGCTGGTCGGCGATGTGAAGCGCGTAGGTTAATCTATCGTAGGGTCGCCATTTATGGCGACCTGGCTAATAACCGCACGATAATGGCGACCGGGTTTATTCGCACCTCACCAATAAATCACGTAATTTATCCGGCAACTGTTCGATGGAAGGTTGCCTCATGTCAGAAAAACAAATCACCTTTGCCCCGCGTCATCATCAACTCACCAACATTAACGTCTGGACCGGTGACAGTCAGTGGCTGGCATTTGATGTGCGGCCTTCCGGCGCATCATTCACCAGCCTGACTATCGAACGCGTCAATGTGGCGAGCGGCGCGGTTGAAGTGCTGTACCAGGCGCGCGATGGCGCACACGTTGGTGTGGTCACCGTCAGTCCGGATCTGCCGCCGCGTTACGTCTGTATTCACGGGCCGGAGCATCCCGATGCGCACTGGCGCTACGATTTTCATCACCGTCGTGGGGTGATCGTGCAGCAGAGCATCGCGGAGAACCTCGATGCCTGCGATATCACCGCGCCTTATACGCCCGGCGCGCTGCGCGGTGGCTCGCATGTCCACGTCTTCAGCCCGGATGGTTCGCGCCTGAGTTTCACCTATAACGATCATGTGATGCATGAAAAGGACGCGGGCGACGATCTGCGCAACGTTGGCGTGGCCGTGCCGCTGCATCCGGTGTGTCCGCCAAAGCAGCATCCGCGTGAATACGAGGGCAGCCATTATTGCGTGCTTATCAGCCAGACGCAGCGCGATCCACTGCCGGGCAGCGACCAAATCGATCGCGCTTATGAAGAGTGCTGGATAGGTGATCAAGGCTATCAGAAAGCCGACGGCAGTTGGCAGCGTTGGGCCATCGCCTTTATCGGCGATACGCGTGCCGCGAACGGCGACAAAGTGCCGGAAATCTTCGTTGTCGATCTGCCCGCCGCGCTGGCGGATTACGCCAAAGCAGGCGCATCGCCTTTGCAGGGCACCGCGGATAAATTGCCTGCGCCGCCGGCTGGCGTGCAGCAGCGCCGCATTACGCACACCAATGGTTTGGCACTGCAACCGCGCCATTGGCTGCGCGCATCAGCAGATGGCCGTGCCATTGCTTTTTTGCTGGCGGATAAGCATGGCGTCATTCAACTGTGGACGGTTTCACCCAATGGCGGACAGCCGCGTCAGGTGACGCAGTTGGCAAGCAGCATCCAGTCCGCATTGAGCTGGCAGCCCAATGGCAGCGCCATCGCTTTTATCTGCGATAACAGTGTGATGCAGTGTGAAGTCGCCACGGGTAAATGTACGCGCTTAACGCAGCGTAGCGATCACGCGCCATCCGGTGATGCCGTGGTCTGGTCGCCGGATGGGGAAAAGATCGCCTATATGCGGGACGTTGACGGTTGGCGACAGCTGTTTTGCGTTAGTGCGAATGCTCAGGCATAGAGGCCGCGGTCGCCAGGCTGGTTTGAGTGCCGGCCAGTTTTTCGCTTTGCAGCACGCGCTCGTGGATGGAATCTTTACTTTTATCGTCGTCGGAACGGAAGTAATCCCACGGCAGCAGCACGGTATCCATCACCGCTGAGAAAGGTAAATCAATCAGCGCAAGCGGCTTGATCGCCCAACTGGTGTTGTCGTCTGTAAGCATCTCGGCGCTGGCCCGCGTGCCGGGATAATAGCCCTGACTGGCACCCGTGTGAGACATCACGCTGGAGCAACCTGAAGTAACAAAGGTACTGCAAACCAGTACTGCTGTGAGCGGAAAGCGTTTCATCATA
This sequence comes from Pantoea sp. X-Soil-ISGK-421, assembly GCF_059730785.1. Lineage (NCBI taxonomy): Bacteria > Pseudomonadati > Pseudomonadota > Gammaproteobacteria > Enterobacterales > Erwiniaceae > Pantoea > Pantoea sp. X-Soil-ISGK-421. The sequence continues at coordinate 47,413 of NZ_AP035979.1, forward strand.
TTCATCATCATCATCCCTTCAGTCATGGCATGGCCCTGGCTGGAGTGTGTCACCTGACGCTAAGCAAAGCTCTATGGCTAAGTCTTGTGTCTCAGGCGAATAGTCACCTGAGTGTATGCCATATCGTCAGAATTGCTGTAAAAAAATACGCATCAGCCCTTGAAAGCGACCTTGCTGCACCCACTTTTAAGTTACGTTCGTGTTGCTGTTGCCGGAAGGGACAGCATCGAACTGAACAACCTGTCCACTGTGGAAGGTTGCCTAAACTTGCTGATTATCAGGAGTCTTATTATGCGTAATTTTGATCTCTCTCCACTTTATCGTTCTGCCATTGGTTTTGATCGCTTGATTAACCTGCTTGAGACCAATCAGAACCAGGCCAATGGCGGCTACCCTCCGTATAACGTTGAGCTGGTGGATGAGAACTTCTACCGTATCACCATTGCTGTGGCAGGCTTTGCTCAGAGCGAATTAGATATCACTTCGCACGACAACGTGCTGGTGGTGCGCGGCGCGCATCCTGAAGAGCAGCCGGAGCGTAAGTACTTGTATCAGGGCATCGCCGAACGCAACTTTGAGCGCAAATTCCAGCTGGCCGATCACATCACGGTGCGCGATGCGCGTCTGGAAAATGGTCTGTTAAGCATCGATCTGGTACGCATTGTCCCGGAAGAGGCGAAACCGCGCCGTATCGAAATCCTGTAATCAGGATGCAGAGTTGAAAAAAACGCCGCTGAAAAGCGGCGTTTTTATTGTAGGGTCGCCATTCATGGTGATCAAAAGCCATCAAGTCCGCACTAACAATCGCTGACTGACCATGCCGCCAAACACATTTACCAGCAAACCAAGAATGATCACCGAAGCCCCGATCATCTGCTGCATCGATAAGGTTTCACCCAGAACCAGCGCGGCGCTAAGTATTCCCACCACCGGCACCAGCAATGACAGCGGTGCGACGCGCCAGGTTTCATAGCGACTCAGCAAGTTGCCCCAAATCGCGTAGCCAACAATGGTGGCGACAAAGGCGAGATAAACGAGCGCCAACACCGTTTGCAGCGAGATATGCAGCAGGCTGCTGACAATCGCCGTTTCGCCGTCGAACAGCCATGAGCAGGCAAAGAACGGCACCACCGGTACCAGCGCACTCCACACCACCAGCGACATCACCGGCACTTTACGGTTACGCAAAATGATTTTGTTGGTGATATTGCCGAGCCCCCACGACAGCGCGGCCGCCAGCGTTAGCATCATGGTGGTGAGCGTAATGCCCGCCGTGGTTTGGCCTTCCATACCTGCGGTCGCCAGCATAAACATGCCGAGCGTGGCCACCAAAATGCCGACGATGTGATTCCAGCGCAGCTTCTCAGCCAGGAACAGCGCGCCGAGCAGCAGAGTGAAAAAGGCCTGCGCCTGTAAAACCAACGATGCCAGTCCCGCCGGCATGCCGAGCTTGATGGCAAGGAACAGAAAGGCGAACTGCCCGAAGCTGATGGTCATGCCGTAGACCACTAGCCAGTGCAGTGGAATCGCCGGACGCTTCACGAAGAAGATCGCCGGGAACGCCACCAGGGTAAAACGCAGTCCCGCCAGCAGGAAGGGCGGCATGTCCTGCAGACCCAGCTTGATCACCACAAAATTCACGCCCCACGCCACCACAACCAGCAGGGCTAACAACATATCTTTTACTGACATACGAAGTCCTTACTGCCGCGATCAGGCGGTTGCCGTCACCGGTGTCGCGATCTCGGCACAACATTCATCACCGACAATTTTAAAGAAATCATCCACCTGTAAAGCCACTGAGCATTCCAATGCACCCGCGTTAAACCACAGCGTGCCGACATCGCGCAGGCGTGTATCGACACGCAGCGCCAGCCGATCATCAAAACTAAACGGCGGTACCGCGCCCATTACGCATTGCGTTAACGCCTGCGCTTTTTCGGGCGCAGCAAAACTCGACTTCTTGCCGCCAATGGCGCGCGCGGCACTTTTGAAGTTAATCTTGCAGTCACCCGGCACAATCGCCAGCAAATAGCGCGCATCCGCGCCCTCTGGCATGGTCACTTCCAGCACCATCGCTTTAGCGGCCTGATTGAGATCGTTACCGCGGATCTCGCTGATCAGGTCGGTCTGGCCGATGGCTTCATGCTCCACCACGCGATAACGCGCCTGATGTTGATCCAGCAGGGCCGTCACTTTTTCATAGGTATTCATGCTCGTCTCCTCGTCGAAAACCTGGCGTTAACTCCAGGCGATGGCGTGTTTCATTTTTTTGTCGGTCAGGCCAAAGAAGAAGCCCATGGTGATGCGCGTGTCGCCTTCCACACGATCAATTTCATGATAAAACGCAGGATTAAATAGATAGATATCGCCACTGCGCGGTGAGAATTCACACACCTCGCTGTGCTCAATGACGCCGGTTTGATAACCGAGTTCGCCCGGTGTTTTGTAGCACTCATCCACCGGCTGCCACTTCTTGTTAAAGATGCGCAGTTCGCCGCCCGCGTTGCACTCCTGCAAACAGACCACGCAACTCAGCTGATGCAGGATGTGGGTTACCGCCAATCCGCTGCCGGCGGCATCGCGCACGATGTTGTCGTTATGCAGTGGATTGGCGACGCCATTGGCGTGGAAGCGCACAATCGAACCGGCGTACTCGCCCAGCTCGGGTTCGTTGGCGGTTTGCAGACTGTCCAGGCGCAGCGCGTGTTTCACCCAGTTGTAGATCTGATCGCGTAAACCGTGCAGCGACGGCGGCAGCGCAGGCTGGATATCGCGCAGTTCGGTGAAGTAGTTTTCCGGCGCGGCTGTGTGTTTCGCCAGATAGGGACCGAGCGTGGTCAATGCACCATTCGGATAGTGCGAAACCCGCACTTGCTCGCGGCACTGCTGCAAATCGTCCACCACGGCCTCACGCACATCCGGTGTCAGAAAATTGCGTAATACCAGCAGCGGCACGCGCGCCGTCACGATGTCATCCAGCCAGGTACTTTCCACAAACATATTTGGATGGATAACGCGTATCTGATTGAAAATCGCCATGTTGCTCACTCCCCAATAGGAAATTCATGAAGTTCATGGTTACTCATACGACGCCATTCAGACGCCGTGCCTAGTGTTGAAATGGGTTCAGAAGAGATAAACGTCGTGTTGTCATTCTGGAAACGGTGCAGCGTGAAATAGTTGGGATAGGGCGTATCGTCGGGATGCCATTGCCATGCCCAGGCTTTATCGCGCGTGACAAAGATGGCATTAGCCGAGCTGCCGCCCGGCGCCACCTGCGCCATCTTGTTGCGCAGATAGTCGCGAGTAAAATCGGCGGGCGTGGCGCGATCAACCATGTATTCGAGGTACTCGGCGGAATCAAAGCGCGACTCCGCCATGCCTAATTGCTGGTAAACAGTGGGCAAAAAACCGTTGTGCATCATGTACCATTGGGTTTCGCCGCTGGTGCGCCACAGCGGATGGGAAAATTCGATACCGTGATTTTTACTTAGCGTGGCATGGCGCACATGCACCGCCAGAAAGCGGCCGCGCAGGCGATCAACATCAATTGTCGGCAGCGCATCGGCGAAGGTGCCAGTGCCGTGCAGCGTGCGAATGTGCCTTTGCTCCAGCCATAAACAGCCCCACCCGTTGGGATGCTGCTTAATCGGTCCTTCGTGCGTTGCGGTTTCGCCGCAGCTCATGGCTCGGGCGGCATCCAGCACCGCCGCGGCATCAAATTGGCCGTGCGCCACAATCATTCTGCACATAGTAAATCTCTCCGTGTGGTGAGCGATGAGACCTCAAGGATTTGGTGGAATACCGCCAGAATGTCGTCGCGGCTGGTCGCAGCGAGGCGGAAGGTTGCCAGAATTCCCGCGTGGCGGGTTAAATCGGCATACAGCGAAGAGCGCGGCGAAACCGCCAGCGCAGGCAGATTGAGCGGCGGCAACAGCTGACCGCGTTGGTTCTGTTCAATCCAGCGCTCAGCCGCGTCATACTGCAGGCGCTGACGCAGTCGCACCCGGCCCACCGCTTGAGGCTGCGGCGGGAAATGCAGCGGCGGCATGCCGTAACCGGCTTCGATGTGAAACGCCACTTCAGCCCAGTTGATGCCGGTGACTTCCTGCACCAGATTCACCACGCCCATGCCGGAAAGGCGGAAGCCCATTTCGAGGAAGTGTGGTTCGCCATTAACCAGAATGAAGTCAATGTGAAATGCGCCCTGGCGATAGCCGAAGGTTTCGCAGCAGAAGCTCATCAGGCTGCTAAAACTGGCCGGCAGTTGCTGCGCCGCGACCGCTACATGGCCGGACTCGTAAAAGCTGACGCAGCCGTCGGCATCGCTATGGTGTTCGATCACCTTTTGGCAGCAGGTCAATGCGACGGCATGGCCCTCCACTACCACGCCTTGCAGCGAATACTCATCACCTGCCAGCCAACTCTCAACGATAAAACCGCTGAAGCTGCGCCCGCCGTAATTCATGGTATCGACCAGCTTGCCGATTACCGCATCAAGCTGGCCAGACTCTTTCACCAACCAGATGCCAAGCCCGCCGCCGCCGTCTACCGGCTTGATCACGCAGGGATAGAGCAACGCCTCACGCGCGTCACGAATGCTGAGCGGTGAGGCGAAGAAGCGAAATTCGGGCTGCGGAAAGCGCTGCCAGGCTTTGCGCAATGCCATGCGCTGCGCGTACTTATCCGGCGGAATAAAGCTCGCGTCGGCATCGGGTCCCGCCAGCAACTCTCGTACGCGACCGGCGCTGGCGTTGTAGGCTTCAAAGCCCGCCAGCACCACATGAGGATGCTCCATCAACCCAGCATGTAAACAGGCTTGCAGCACATCCCACGGATTTTCCGGGCGATCCAGCCGCACAATCAGATCGAACGGCAACGGGATGCTCAGCGATTGGTAATCGACGAAATCGCCCATCTCCGCCAGAACGGTAAAATAGCCTTCGCGTTTGGCCACCGCGCAGTAAGGGTTTTGGCCGTCGCGGGTGGCGCCAATCTGCAGGAAAATCTTTCTCATCGCGTTGCCTTACCGGGTTAACGCCCGGAGATCACTTCAGTGACGACGTCTTGCATGACACCGTTATTCACCTGAATCACTGCTTTGTGCGGGTCAAAACGCAGTACGCGCGAAAGCGCATCGCCGCGCCGATCGTCCAGCAGTGAACTCACCTGCGCGCTGCGCCAGCAGTGACGCATCTGCGTTAGGGTCAAACCAGAAAGCTGTTCGAGCTGCTGCGCCAGCAACACGTCATTGCTTTCAGCGCGCAGCAGGGCGCGCACCGCTGCGTCGTCCGGCGCATCGTCTAACTGCAGCAGCCAGCTTTTCAGCTGATGACCTTCAGCTATAAACGGCGAATAGATCATGCAAACCAGTTGGGTTTCATTGAGGCCGAAAGCCTGCTCGGCGAACTGCGCCGCGCGCTGGCGGGCGCGCTTAATCGCCTCATCGTCCTGATAACGTGCCGCCATCTCATCGATCAGCTGCGGCGGGAAATCTTTTTTCACCATCAGTCCGAGCGCAAAGCGCACATATTCGCGAATGCCTTCGGCGTAGTTCCGCTGCAACAGCGTCTCCGCACGCAGACCGCGAATATGCGCCATTAACGTTGGATTGCCGCAGTCCGATTCGGAGAAGCTGAACATCAGTTCATCGAAGCGAAAATGCATAAATTCAGTGAGCAGCGCCCAATGCGCACCCGCTTCATACGCGGTGTCTTGATAGATATTGAAGAACAGCGGGTCGCGTTCCAGCTGCCAGGTAATGCGGTGCGCAGGCGTCACCTGATCGGCGCCGTAGATATCGGCGAAATAGCGTTCGGCCACGCCATCCAGCGTCTGCAGGAAGCCGCTAAAACCGCGCGATTTATCCGCCACCGGCGCATCAAACAGCCGCGAAAGATGGCGCGCCCACGCAAGGTAAGCGGTTTGTTCCTGCGGCGAATCGCCGGTGATGATCACATCAACGCCGCCGTCGTAATGCGCCGCCAGGCCAAACGAGTTCACCATGCTGAGATTGCAGGCATTACAGAAAGTGGAGCGTGCATCAGCACGAAAGCGGTGGCCATTCATCAGCACATCGTTGCGATTCTGCTGGCGCACGCTGTCTGGCATCGGTAAATGGCGATCGAAGTGGCGAATTTGCAGGCCGTCGGTCACCAGACATTCGGTAAAGTCATCATCGAGGATGTGCAGCGCGCGATACACGCGATCGATATTTTCCATCACGCTGTCATTCATCGCCGCATGGCGGTTGGTGCTGATGCGTAACTGAAAAGTGCTGCCGTGCTGCTGCCAGATCAGCCCCTGAATGTAGCGCACATACGCCACCATATAGCTGCTGTCTTTACCGCCGCCATAGGCCAGCAGCACGCGGTTATTTTCCGGATGCGCGGCATCGGGGAGCGCGGCAAGTAAACGGCGTGAACAATGTTGAGCAGAATTGATAATCGCCGGGGTGAGATAGCCACTAATTTCTCTCATCATGGTGGACAGATTATTCATTTTTCACTTCATCCTTTGGCTAATAAAAACGCTGCTGCCGTGCTGGCGGCAACAGACGGGAAATGGGCCACGAAGGTGCTACGGAATGAATGTCTTGATTACCAATGCGCAGGGTTTTCAATTAACTAATGCAGCCTAAAGTACTTTGAATGTAATCTGGTGAAAACGCACAGATCAGTACGAAATAGGGTGGAACAGATGGCGGGTGAAACGGAACAGGGCAGGCGTTACCGTCAAATCGCAGAGCAGATAAAACAAGCCATTCACAGCGGCGCGCTGCCGCCCGACAGCCGTTTACCGTCGGTGCGCACGCTGGCAACGCAGTACAGCGTTAGCATGACCACGGCGCTCAAAACATTACGCACGCTTGAGGATGAGCATTACGCGGTGGCGCGTCCCAAGTCCGGTTTTTTTGTGGCGCCACGTAAGGCGGATAGGCTTTTTCCAGCGTTGATCAATGAGCAAGCGCGTGAAGTGGCCCCGCTTGATGAGCAAACTGAACTGCATCTGGCGATGCTGGGATCGGACTGCCGCGTGCGGCTGGATCTGGCGAACGGTGACATCTCGCTTTATCCGGTAAAAAAGATTGGTTTGCTGATGCGCCAGATGGGTTACAGCAAACCGGCGCTGCTCGGAAACACGGTGAAAGGGACCGGCTACCTGCCGCTGAAAACGGAAATTGCCCGCCGCGCAGTCGATTATGGCTGCAATATCAATGCCGATGACATCCTGATCACTAATGGCTGTATTGAAGCGATTTCGCTGGCGCTGCGCGCCACCACGCGACCCGGTGATATTGTGGCAGTGGAGTCACCCTGTTATTTCGTGCTGCTGCAGATGCTGCATAACCTCAATCTGCGGGTGATTGAGGTGGAAGCGGGCCCGGAAGGTTACGTCAATGTGGAGAAACTGACGTCGCTGTTCCAGGGTAAAGCGGTGCAGGCCTATCTCACCATCAACAACATCAATAATCCGCTCGGCAAAAGCATCCCTAACGAACAGAAAGCCTATATCGCGCGTCAGGCCGACGAGAACGATGTGGTGATCATTGAGGATGATATCTTCGGTGATACCGCGTTTGGCGAGCGCCGTCCATTTCCGATGCGCGCTTTCAGCCCGAACGCGATCTTATGCAGCGGCTTCTCAAAAACCGTCGCGCCCGGCATTCGTATTGGCTGGGTACACAGCAGCAACTACATGCGCAAAATCGCGTCGCTGAAATACACCACCAGCATGGGCACGTCGGTACTGTCACAGGCGGCGATTGCTGAGCTGCTGCGCAGCGGCGGCTACGATGCGCATCTTCGCAAGCTGCGGCGCGAGCTGAAGAATCAAATCCAGCACATGCGTCAGGCGGTGCTGCGCTATTTCCCGCCGGGCACGCGCGTGTCGGATCCCGAAGGGGGTTATGTGTTGTGGGTGGAGATGCCGCTCGGCGCGTTGAATGTGCGCGCGCTGTTTCTCAAGGCGCGCAATGCGGGCATTGGTATCGCGCCCGGCCATATTTTCGCTACCGATCACCGCTACGATCACTGTTTCCGACTGAATGCCGGCTTTGGCTGGAATGCGGAAGTGGAGCAGGCGATTCAGCAGTTAGCGCAATGGTGCCAGTTGTCGTTGCCAGCGACGTGATGCAGCGGTCGCCATAAATGGCGACCCTACGGTCAATTCGTAAACGCGCTTTCCAGTTCTTCTGCCAGAATCTGCACCGCACGCTCAATTTTTTCGGCATCCGGCACGTAGTTCATGCGCATACACTGATGAGTATGCGGCCATTCGTGTTCGAGGCCGGGGAAGAAGAAGTGGCCGGGCACCATCAGCACGCCGCGCGCTTTCAGGCGCTGATAAAGCGTTTCGGTACTGATCGGCAGATCGCGGAACCACAGCCAGAGGAAAATCGCGCCCTCAGGTTTATGAATCAGGCAGCGATCTTCCGGTAAATAGCGGCGAAGAATCGCTATCGTCTCGCTCACTTTGGCCTGATAAAACGGCTTAATCACCTCTTCGGACAGACGCAGTAAATCGCCGCGCCCGATCATCTCATTCGCAATCGCCGGCCCAATACTGCCTGGAGCAAGACTAATAATGCCATTCATGTTGCCAATTGCGCTGATGGTGCTCTCATCAGCAACAATAATACCGCAACGTGCGCCCGGCAGGCCCAGTTTCGACAAGCTCATGCACAGAATAGTATTGGGATTCCACAGTGGTCGCGCTTCGCTAAAGATGATGCCGGGGAACGGCACGCCGTAAGCGTTATCGATCAGCAGCGGCACGCCATGTTGCTGTGCCAGCGCATCGAGCTGCAGCAGTTCTTCATCGGTGATCACGTTGCCGGTCGGATTGGTCGGGCGGGACACACAGATCAGACCGACATCATCGTTAAGCGGCAGATGATCGAAATCGACGTGATATTTGAATTGGCCTTCCGGCAATAGCTCAATATTTGGCTTGGCGGAGACAAACAGATCCTCTTCAAGCCCGGCATCGGCATAACCGAGATATTCCGGCGCCAGCGGGAACAGCACGCGCTTTTTACTGCCGTTGGCGCGACGTCCGGCGAACAGATTGAAAAGATAGAAGAACGCACTCTGGCTACCGTTGGTCAGCGCGATGTTTTGCGCGGTTAGCGGCCAGCCGAGTTCCTCACGTAACATCTTCGCCAGCGCATCCAGCAACAGCGCTTTACCGCGCGGGCCATCGTAGTTGCACAACGCTTCGCTCAGTTTGCCGTCCTGATGCATCTGCAGCAGCAGCTGATTGAAATAGTCGTTCATCGCCGGAATTTGCGCCGGATTGCCGCCGCCAAGCATGATGGTGCCTGGCGTGCGCAGGCCTTCACCCATGTCTTCCATCAGACGTGAGATGCCGGAGTGTTGAGTAAATTTGTCGCCGAACTGAGAAAAGGACATAGGAAGTTAAAACGTTGTGAAATCGAATGGGGAACCACCATAGCGCCCGCCGCAGGCAGGCGCAATGGGTAAAGCAGCCGCTTAGCTTTGGATTTGCGGGTTAACGCAGTTTTTCTCAACGTTGCCGTTTAGGGCCGCAATAAGGTTATCCACCGCGTCGCTCGCCATGCCATAACGGGTTTCATGTGTGGCGGAACCGATGTGCGGCAGCGCTACCACGTTTGGCAGCGTCAAAATCTCGGCATCGGCAGGCACTGGCTCAACTTCAAATACATCCAGACCCGCAGCGTGCAAGGTGCCGTCTTTCAGCGCCGTCGTCAGCGCCTGCTCATCCACGACTGGACCGCGACCGGCATTAATGAGAATTGCGCTTGGTTTCATCAGCTTAAGCTGCGCCGCGCCAATCATGTGGTGTGTCTGTTCGGTCAGCGGCAGGCTGATGCAGACAAAATCACTCTCTTTCAGCAAGGTTTCCAGATCGCAGGCACGCGCGCCAAAGCGGGTTTCCGCTTCTTCATGTTGGCGACGCGCGTTGTAAAGAATATTCATGCCGAAGCCAAAGTGCGCACGTTGCGCCAGCGCCAGGCCGATGCGTCCCATACCAAGAATGCCGAGGGTTTTGTGGTGTACATCAATGCCGAAATGATCCGGACCGATGCTCTTTTTCCATTCGCCCGCTTTGACCCACTTATCCAGCTCGGTCACGCGACGTGCTGTGCTTAACACCAGCGCCATCATGGTGTCGGCGACGGTTTCGGTCAGCACGGTTGGCGTATGCATTAGCAACACCTTGCGTTGATTCAGCGCGTCAACGTTGAAGTTATCGTAACCCACCGACACCGTGGAGCAGGCGCGCAGCGCGGGCATTTTCGCCAGCAGTTCGCCATCCACTTTGCCGCCAGAGCCGAGCAAACCTTGCGCCTGTTCGAACTGCGCCGCGTGTTTCTGGATAGTTTCCGGGGAAATATCATGCACTTCAGTGACGGTGAAATGGGCATCCAGTTTGGCGCGCAGGTCATCTGGCAGGCTCTTATAAAGAATCACAGCAGGTTTCATCTTTGCTCCCTATAGAACGAGTTGTGGGCGACCAACGTCGCCCCGAAAATTCATCTTTTACGCTTTCAGGCGTGCTTCGCCCCGTGTACGGGCGGCGGCGTTTTGTTCTGTGCCGGTTTAACGACAAGCGTCAGCCAGACTGAGGCCAGCAGCGCAGCACCCATGAAAATGTAGGAGGCGGCAGGCGAACCGGTCGCGCCATTAAGATAGCCTACAATCCACGATCCGACGAAAGAACCGAGTGCGCCCATGCTATTGATCAGCGCCATCGCGCCACCGGCGACGTTGCGCGGCAACATCTCAGGGATGATGGCGAAGAACGGACCGTACGGCGCATACATCGCACCCCCGGCAATCACCAGCAGCGCATAAGAGAGCCAGAAGTTGCTGGAACCCACCAGATACGAACCGAGGAACGCCAGTGCGCCAATCAGCAGTAACGGCCAAACAAACAGTTTGCGGTTCTGGGTTTTATCCGACGCCCACGACACCACGATCATCGCAATGGTCGCCACCAAATAGGGCACCGCGGACAGCCAACCGGCTTCCACCATGCCCATCTGCGAACCGTTACGCAGAATAGACGGCAGCCACAGCACGAAACCGTACACGCCGATGCTCCAGGCGAAATATTGCAGGCACAGCAGGATCACGTTGCGATTACGGAACGCTTCGCCGTAATTGCGTACCGCTTTGATGCCTTCCTGCTCTTTTTGCAGTTGCGCCTGCAGCGCTGCTTTCTCGCTTTCGCTCATCCATTTGGCTTGTGACGGCTTATCCTGCACCAGGAACCACCAGGCAACTGCCCAGATAACGGCCGGGATGCCTTCAATAATAAACATCTCGCGCCAGCCAAAAGATTCAATCAAATAGCCGGAAACCACCGACATCCACAGCACCGTGACCGGATTACCGAGGATCAGGAAGGTATTGGCGCGCGAACGCTCCGATTTGGTAAACCAGTTACTGATGTAAATCAGCATGGCTGGCATCACCGCCGCTTCCACTACGCCAAGCACAAAGCGGATCGCCGCCAGCATTGGAATGTTGCTCACCACGCCGGTCAGCGAGGCGCAGCCGCCCCATAAAATCAGGCACCAGAAAATCAGTTTCTTAACACTACGGCGCTCGGCATACAGCGCGCCGGGGATTTGGAAGAAGAAGTAGCCGAGGAAGAACAGGGCGCCCAGCAGCGATGACATGCCTTTGGTGATGCCGAGATCTTCGTTAATCCCTGCGGCAGAGGCGAAGCTGAAGTTCGCCCGGTCCAGATACGCCAGACTGTAGGTGATAAACACGATGGGCATAATAAACCACCAGCGTTTTGGCGCGATTGTCTGCGATTTCATGGGTGACTCCTCTGGTTGAGGTGGACGCATTCTGTGGATGCGCCTCGGAATATTGTTGTAGTGGGTACAGCTATTTTTGAATCTTTGTCAGGAGGTCGCCATAAATGGCGACCCTACAAAAACCACACTGACGTTGGGTGGTCGCCATAAATGGCGACCCTACAAAAACCACACTGACGTAGGGTGGTCGCCATAAATGGCGACCCTACAAAAACCATACTGACGTTGGGTGGTCGCCATAAATGGCGACCCTACAAAACCTCACCGATCTCGTAGGGTCACCATTTATGGCGACCTGGGTTTTGAATACGGAATCGTGCTTAGTAATCGCCCAACGCCGCGCGCGTCGGCAAACCTTCGCTGTCGCCCGCAACCTGAATCGCCAGCGAACCGATCTTGTTGCCGCGCAGAATCGCCTGAGGCAGCGATTTTCCTTCCAGCAAGGCGCTGATCAGGCCAACGGCAAAGCCGTCACCTGCGCCCACGGTATCCACCACATTTTCGACACGAATCGGCGCGACCTGGCCTTGCTGGCCGTCGGCGGTTTTGTACCAGGCGCCGTCGCCACCAGTTTTGATCACCACCGCTTTCACCCCTTTATCGAGGTAGAAATCGGCGATGGCTTCCGGCTGACTGAAGCCTGTGAGAATCAATCCCTCTTTCTCGCCCGGCAGCACCCAATCAGCATATTCCGCCAGATGATTCAGTTGCTTGCGCATCTCCTCTTCGCTACGCCATAACACCGGACGCAGATTCGGATCGAATGAGATGGTTTTGCCGCGCGCGCGCATCTCTTTAGCCGCGTGTTGTGCCAGCGCAAGTGAACTGTCTGAGATCGCCGCCGCTACGCCACTTAAATGCAGGTGGCGTGCGCTGCCAAAGTAGTCGTCGTTGAAATCGTCGGGCGACAGATGGCTGGCCGCCGAGTCTTTACGGAAATATTCCACTTCTGGATCGAAGCCGTCATCGACACGGGATTTGAGCTGGAAGCCGGTGCGATAGCGCGCGTCAGTGGTGACGCAGCGGTGATCCACACCCTCTTTTTCCAGCTGTTGCAGTGTGAAGCGACCAAAGCTGTCGTCGCCGACGCGGCTAACCCAGCCGACGTTCAACCCGAGACGCGCCAGGCCAATCGCGACGTTGAGCTCGGCACCAGCAATGCGTTTGACGAAGCCTTCAGCCGCGGCGAGATCGCCAGTTTGCTGAGCGATAAACATCGCCATCGCTTCGCCAATCGTCACCACATCCAGCGTTTTTTGCGTCATCATCGACTCCTTACGCTGCACGCAGCAGGTCAACGTAATGGCGAGTGACCGCCAGTAAATCCGCGCCTTCCAGCGGGAATTCGATGCCGCGTGGCGCATCGACGGGCAGCGCGTTGAGCAGCGAGCGCCAGCTATCGTCGGCCTCATCCAGCGCGATGGCGCGGAAAGTGTCGCCGTGTGGCACTGCGGTTTTAACGTGAATATAGCTGACATAGCGGCTGAGTTGAGCGGCGGCCTGCAAACCGTCTTCACCGGTCCACTGCCAGTTGCCCATATCAAAGGTCATATCCAGCGGCAGCGCGGCATCACAGGCCTGATGGAAGAAGCGCAGCATCGGTGCCAGTTTGCTGTCAGGGGTTTGATCGTTCTCTACCACCAGCGTTACCGTTGATGCTTGCAAAACGTTGAGCAGCGCGCTGGAATCAAGTTCAACAAAATGGCCCAATGCCACTTTCAGGCGCTTAGCACCGATTTGTTCGGCTTCCTGCAGAAACTGCGGCAGACGCGGATTCAGCGTGCCATCATCCAGCCACAGCGCTTCCGGCACGGAATAGCTGGCGCTTAGCTGATGCTGAGAAAGCGCATTGCCGAGCGCGTGCAGCAGGCAGAGTTCATTTTCGTTGAACAGCTCACGGCGGATTTCGACACCATCCGCACCTGCTTGCTTAATCAGCGGCAACAGCGCTGTTTGGCCACCCAATTCCGCCACTTTCTGCGCGCCATATGCGGCAGTTACAACAATAATTTCTGGTTTCATCACTTTTCTCCGGGCATGACCACATCCCATTCGTTATAAAAAACCTAAATGGAACCGGTTCCAAAGGAAAGGTGCAGACTACGGAATTATGATCATGCTCACGAAGTGAGCCCTAAAAAGGGAGATTAGCGCAGCGGCTGGCTGGAGCCGCGCACGATCAGTTCGCCGGAGAAAAGCTGTTCGCTGATGGAGAGTTCGCTGCCTTCAATGCGCGCGATAACCTGTTCCAGCGCGGCGTAGCCAATCTGCCAGGTGGGCTGCTTCAGGGTGGTGATGCCCACGCCTGCCAGCGCGGCCCACTCAAGCTCATCAAAGCCCAGCAGACCGATGGTTTCACCCCAGCGCAGTTCAAGGCGCTGTAAGGCGCGTGCCACCTGGAGTGTCAACGCGCCGTGTGCAGCAATTACCGCACAACGCTGGCCTGAATGACGCTGGTAGAAATCACGTAATCGCTTTTCCAGTTCGTCAGGTTGATGCAGCGCCACTTCGGCATTCTCCGCCGCAACCAGTGGCGCCGTTTTCACCGTGTCGTAGAAAGCACGCAGGCGCTCGCGGCGTGTATTGACGCTACCCAGCGGTTCACTGACAAACAGTAACGCCTGATAGCCATTATCCAGCAAATGCTGTGTAGCAATGTTCGAGGCTTCCGGATTGTTCAGTCCAACCATATCGCAAGCAAAATCCGGGATTTTACGGTCGATCAACACCATCGGCAGCATTGACTGTTGTAGGCGATTCAGCACTTCTTCATGCATGCCCACCGCATTCACCACAATGCCTTCAACCTGATAGCTGCTCAACAGTTGCAGGTAATGCTGTTCGAGATCGACTTCGTTGTTGGTGTTACACATCAGCAGGGTAAAGCCCTGCGCACGGCACGCCGCTTCGATGCCGCTCAACACATCAACCGAATAGGGATTGGTGATGTCGGCAATGATCAGGCCGATCAAACGCGTGCGGCCGCGTTTGAGTCCGCGCGCCATCTGACTGGGACGATAGTTGAGTTCGGCGATGGCCTGTTCGATACGGGCTTTGAGATCGGGCGAGAGCAGATTCACTTCGCCATTCAGATAGCGGGAAACGCTGGTTTTACCGGTTTTTGCCGTACGGGCAACGTCACTGATTGTGGCTCGTGGCGGCCTGGTTTTCATTGCTTACACCTGCTGAAAAGAAACAGGCGAAGACTAACACAGCTCGCGCCAGGCGCAATCATTGCGCATCAGAAGTGAGTCGCAACACCGGTTGCCATAACGTTTGCAGCTCGCTGAGGGGCGCATCATCAAGCAGTTGCAACACCATTTCGGCGATGCGCTCGCCGATATGCTGCTGCGATGATTGCAAAATGGTGTTTACGGGCTGATCGATAATGGAATCGGGCGGCAGTCCATCGTAAACATACAGTGGAATCGCCTGCGCGCCCTTCAACCGCGCGGCTTGTTGCAGTGCAATCGCGGCACCTTCACCCAGCGTGCTGCAATCGGTAATGATCGCCTGCGGCACATCGCCTTGTGCCAGCCAGGCGTTGGTTTGCTGATAGCCGGAGCGGCGCGTGGCGGGCAACGCTGCCATTAAGGATTGATCGACTGGCGCCTGATGCCGGATCAGCGCATCGATAAAGCCCTGGCGCCGATCGAGGGTATAGGTTGAAGACTCATTGCTGCCGAGATAGGCGAGACGCGGCAATCCTTGCTGCAGGCAGTGTTCTGCCGCCAGAAAGGTGCCGGCGTGATTATCGTAATCAATCCAGGCATAAGGCTGTGGCAGCTCGCTGCGACCGAGCGTCAGGAAGCGGAAACCCTTCTGCTGTAAACGTTGCAAACGCGCATCCTGCGGCAGGGTGTGCGTCAGTATCAATGCATCGATGGCGCCGCTGCGCAGCATACGCATCAGCTTACGCTGCTGATCTTGTGACTTATCGGGTAACAGCAGCAAATCGATATCGTGCTGTGCGAGTCGTTGATCCAGCGTCAGCAGCATTTGGCTGTAATAGCTGTCGTTAAGTGAGGCATGACTGATGGGGAAGAGCAGACCGACCGCATTGGCACGCCCGGTTTTCAGGCGGCGAGCCGCATCGTTAGGACGATAACCGCGCAGATGCGCTTCTTCTTCAATGCGTTTTCGCGTGGCGGCCGCGACATCATCGTAGCCATTTAGCGCCCGGCTCACGGTGGTAACAGAGAGACCAAGGGTAGCGGCGATGGCTTTCAGTGACATGATAGCATCCAATTGATCAATTTTTGATCACGCTAGCATAAAGGAAAAGACGGCTCTATCAGTTACGATTTTTTTAGCTTTTTCTGACAAATATGGCGTCAAAAGAGGCGAAAAAAGGTGATAAAAGCCGATCTGTTGATGCAGATCGGCTCTTTGCGGTTAGCTCAGCGGGCTGAGAGTGATCTCAACGCGACGGTTTTGCGCTTTACCGTCTTCGGTGCTGTTGCTGGCAACCGGATTATCCGGACCTGAACCTTGGGTGCGCAGGCGATTCTGTGCCACGCCTTGCAGAATAAGACCGCTGGCGACGCTGTCGGCACGTTGCTGCGACAGACGCATATTCAGCGCGCGCGTGCCGGTGCTGTCGGTGTAGCCCACCACATTCACTGCCGTTTTTGGATACTCTTTCAGTACCATCGCCACGCCGGTCAAAGTATTGGCACCTGCCGGTTTCAGGTTGCTGCTGTTAGAATCAAAGGTGACGTTATTTGGC
Source organism: Pantoea sp. X-Soil-ISGK-421 (assembly GCF_059730785.1). NCBI lineage: Bacteria > Pseudomonadati > Pseudomonadota > Gammaproteobacteria > Enterobacterales > Erwiniaceae > Pantoea > Pantoea sp. X-Soil-ISGK-421. The sequence continues at coordinate 63,963 of NZ_AP035979.1, forward strand.
ATGTTGAGCACAATATTGTCGCCCTGACGCGTCACGCTGACGCCAGTGCCGCGCATTTTGTCGCGCAGTTTCGCTTCCTGCACATCCATGTAATAACCTGCGCCGCCGCCCAGGGCTGCACCAGATGCTGCACCAATCAGCGCGCCTTTACCGCGATCTTTCTTCGACGACGACAGCACGCCAACGCCCGCACCCAGCACCGCACCTAAACCGGCGCCGATACCCGATTTGCCCGCCTGCGATTCGCCGGTATAAGGATTAGTGGTACAACCCGACAGCACGATGCTGCCGCTCAATAACAATGTCAGCGCCAAAATACGCTTATTCATGAAAAATCCCTCACAGATCTAAACGGGGAAATGCCCCAAAACGGCACTATTATGCCGTTCAATTGTGGGGAAATGCGTGAGGGTCAGTCTTAAATTGTAAACTTTTGCTTTAAAGATTATCGGGATGGCAGAAACAGCTGGTTTGATGATCGTTAATCAAGCCGCAGGCCTGTAGAAATGAGTGGCAGGTTGTAGGACCGACGAATTTAAAACCACGCTTCTTAAGTGCTTTCGACAGTGCAATGGCGGGCTCGGAGGTGGTTGGCGCCAGTTTGTAATCGGCGTAACGGTGCAAAATCGGCGTATGGTCGACAAAAGACCAGATAAAGCGCGAAAAGTCCTCTCCCGTTGCTTCCAGCGCTAACAATGCGCGTGCATTGTTGATGATTGCTTCCAGCTTACCGCGATGGCGAATCAGTCCCGCGTTTTGCATGAGATGCGCCATATCACTCTCATCCATCAGGGCCACGGCATTTGGATCAAATTCATGGAAAGCGCGGCGATAATTTTCACGTTTTTTTAGCACCGTAATCCACGAAAGCCCGGCCTGCTGGCCTTCCAGACAGACCATCTCAAATAAGGCACGCTTATCGGTTTGCGGCACGCCCCACTCTTTATCGTGGTACGCGAGATACAGTGGATCCTGAGTTACCCAGCCACAACGTTGCATTGCTTCACTCCTTAAGCAGATGAAAAAGTGATAGTTCCCTTGACGAATAGCAAAATCGATTAATAGTTATACAAGGGGCGCCGATATATCTTTCATAAAACCTAAACGCCCGTTCACTTCCCGGCTCGTCAGGAGTCTTTCATGGTGCAGAAAAGTCAGCGGACAGGCCAGCATAAAATTGTGCTGGCTATTGGCGGTTTGTGGCTATGTTTTCTGGCCGGAAATAGCTATGCCTACGATCAGGCGAGCCCGAATAGTGCGCCAGATTACAACGCAATACTTGCCGAAAAAATTTCCAATAATCATTTAATGTTGACAGAAAACCCCGAAGCCAACTTATTCGACGCTGCGCTTAATTCGCCGAGCGACTTTGCGATGGAGATGCACAGCGAAACCGCCAGTGTTGGCGCCACGCCGTTTGTTAATCGTTATTCGGCAGGGTGGTCGATACCGATGAGTAAAGCGGTGAGCACCGGGCCAGTGGCGCAGTTTGCGGTGGATGATTCGACGCTGAGTTGTCCGAAATGCGAACGCGTAGACAGCAATAACGCCGAACACATTGCGTCGTTGGGGTGGCGCGTTGACTCCAGCCTTGGCGTAATAATGCCGTGGGCGCAAGTCAGCTATAGCCATTTAGTGAACGAAGAGTTGCCATCGCCAACCCGTGAGCGCGCTAACGACATGAACGGTCGGGAAAATAACTGGGTGGATGTCAATGTTGGTGCCAATCTGCCGCTGGGTCAACATATGGCGGCCTTTGCCTCATTCGGCCAAACCGGCGCGGTCAGCAGCGGCGAGCAGTTTATTTATAGCCTGGGCGTCAGCGCCAGCTTCTAATCGGCATAAAAAGAGAAGTGACAAAAAGTGATATCAATATACTAAGCGCGCTAATCATTACTTTGGTCACACTATGCGCAACAATATTATACTTATTAGCCGTGAAATTACGGCCTTTATCATCAGTGGATTGGTGCTCGTTTTCTGTATGGCGATGGTCTATATCGACGTCAACTGGATGAACGATGCACTGCACGAAACGTCTTTCACCGAAATCACCCAAGAGCTGATGCTCTTGCTCATCGCTACCGGCTATTTCTTCTCTGCCTGGCAACGGCCATCGCAACGCAGTGTGCTCGTACTCATCGGCGGCTTTTATAGCTGCATGCTGATTCGCGAGATGGACTTCCTGTTCGATTTTATCAAGCACGGCGCCTGGCTGTGGTTCGCGCTGGCGACAACTGCGGCAAGTCTTGCTGTGGCATTGCGTCAGCCACGCCAGATTCTGCCCGGCTTGGTTGCACTGGTTCAGCACCGTAGCTGGCAGATGATGGCCGCAGGTTTACTGGCTGTTCTGGTGTTTTCGCGCCTATTTGGCATGCATCAGCTGTGGGAACATCTGATGATGGATGGCTATAACCGCGTGGTAAAAAACATGGCGGAAGAGGGCAGCGAGATGTTCGGCTACAGCCTGTGCCTGATCGCATCGGCTCGCTATTTATGGCAAACCCGCCCTCAACCTGTCGCTGTAACGATGCCGCACGCGTCACGCAATGTGGATCGCGCCGAACCGCTGTCTATGCCACGCTAATACCTACGACCTTTTTGACGATCACTTGCCTTAAAACAGGTACACTTACCGCATAACGCCGGGTTGAATTCGCCGCCCGGCGCACCATGCTGGTTAACGTCAGGTTTCTTCATGTCAGTCAAAATCTTATCTTCAACGTTGGTGGGGCTGGATGGCTTTTGCCATGACCCGCTCGCCGTGCTGCAGCAGGCCGATAATGGCACGCTGGCGGTGCTGCATAACAATGCCCCGGCGTTTTATGCGCTAACGCCGCAGCGTCTGGCGCAGCTGCTGGCGCTGGAAGCCGCCGCGCAGCAGCCTAATGATGTCACGCTGGATGAGAGTCTTTTTCAGACCGAAAGCGCGCCGATCGCGACACCGGTTGGCAAATTTGCGATGTACGAAGGCTGGCAACCGGATAGCGATTTTCAGCGTCAGGCTGCCATTTGGGGCGTGGCCTTGAGTGAACCGGTTACTGCCGCCGAACTGGCCACCTTTGTGGCTTACTGGCAGGCGGAAGGTCGTTTGTTCCATCATGTGCAGTGGCAGCAAAAGTTAGCGCGCAGCGTGCAGATGAATCGCGCCGCCAATGGTGGGCAGCCAAAACGCGATCTCACACAAATCAGCAATACTGATTACGATATTCCCGATGGATTCCGAGGTGAGTAATGAAAACGCCGAACGATCTCTTTAGCCGCCTGAAAAAGATGATGCCGTCCGAAGTGCAGCCGAAATTCAAAAACGGCGCGGAGCTACTAGCCTGGAATCAGGAGCAGGGCCGTTTGCGCTCGGAAGCGATTGTGCGCGAAAACCGCGCGATGAAAATGCAGCGCATCATGGGGCGTTCGGGCATCCGCGAATTGCACATGAACTGCTCGTTCGACAACTATCGGGTAGAAAATGATGGGCAGCGTAAAGCGCTGGCCATGGCGCGTGAATATGCCGCCGGATTCGAAAATAGCATCTCCAGTTTTGTCTTTTCTGGCCGTCCCGGCACCGGTAAAAACCACCTTGCGGCAGCGATTGGTAACGATCTGATTATCCGCGGCAAAAGCGTGTTGATTGTCACCGTGGCCGATTTGATGTCGAGCATGAAGGGCACCTTCAGCGGCGGCAGTGATTTAACCGAAGAGCGTCTATTGCACGATCTTAGCCATGTGGATCTGCTGGTGATCGATGAGATCGGTATGCAGAGTGAATCGCGCTATGAAAAAGTGATCATCAACCAGATTGTCGATCGCCGCTCATCGTCGAAACGCCCAACGGGCATGTTATCGAACCTCGATCCCGCGGGCATGAATTCGCTGCTGGGTGAACGGGTAATGGACCGTATGCGCCTCGGCAACAGTTTATGGGTGCGCTTTGACTGGGAAAGCTATCGCAGCCGTGTACGCGGTGATGAGTATTGAGGGGTGCTATGAAAGCAGCCGGTAAAGGTCCAGCACTACTTCGTCTGAATAACCTGAAGCGGGTGATGACGCAACTGCGTACCACCCGCATCACCTCCCGCCAGGATCTGGCATTAGCGCTCGAGCTGAGCAAGAACACCGTTTCGTTGATTGTCGACGACCTCCTTGAGCAAGGGCTGATCAATGAGCTTGGCCCGGTTAGCGTGGCTTCAGCGGGGCGACCCAAAATCGAAATCTCGCTGCGCGCAGAAAAATTGAAAAGCGCGGGCATCATGGTGGAGCGTCAGGCAATTCACTGGCGCGTTTGCGACTACTATTCGCAGGTGATTGCCGAGCAGACCTGGCGCACGGAAACCAGCGATCCTGAGCAGTTGCTGCATGAACTGGTGGAAGTGTGCCAAACCTTGCATGCGGCGCATCCCGAACTGCTCGGCGTGGCGATTGGCTTTCCCGGTATCATCGATCCACACCGAGGATGGGTGCATTTTTCGGCCCATCTTGGTTGGCAGGATGTGGATGTCATGACCATCCTCAGCCACGAGATGCCGCTGCCGTTGCGCATCATGAATAACGTCAAAGCCGCTGCACTGCTCTCGGTGCAGCAACTTGAACTGAATAAGTCGCAGAGCCATTTCTATCTGCGTATCTCTGAAGGGCTTGGCGGCGCGCTGGTGGAACAGGGTGAGGTATTCACCGGCAGCAGCTGGACGGCAGGCGAGATAGGTCATCTCACGATGAAACCCAACGGCGAACGCTGTAGTTGCGGACGTTTAGGCTGTCTGGAAACACTGGTGAGCAAGCCGGCAATTCAGCAGCAATTGGCCAAGCGCAAGCCTGGCCTGCGTTGGCAAAACGGAGAAAGCGAGCCGGAAATTCTTAAGGAAGTGATGACGCAGGCGGGGACATATCTGGGGAACGCTCTCAGTCAGGTAATGCAGGTGGTGAATCCGGCCAGCATCATCATTGATGGGCCGTGGAATGCGCAACCCGCGTTTGTGCAAGCGGTACAGCAGGCGGCGCAGGCCGGTACGCTGGCGTTTACCTTCGCCCACACCGCGCTGCATTTCCTGCCGATGCGTATCGATCCGGCCAACGGCTTAGCGCTGGCGGTGATTGAGCAATACGAACGTCCGAGCCAATAAAAGCGTGGTAAATCGCGCCGCTCCGTAGCGGCGCAATTCGCTGGCATCCTGACGGATTAATGCCGTGGAATATCAAATGACTCCTTCGCTTTGCCGGTTGAGATACGCTCTGGCAAATCCGCTTCGACATTAAATTTACGCAGCACCAGCGCATGAATCTTCTCAAGCGATACGCCTGCCGTTTCTGGCAGATAGCGGAAGGTGAAGAAATACATACCCAGCGAGAAGATAGCGAACAGCAGCAGTGGGAAGCCACCGTGGAACATATCCAGCAGCATCGGGCTGCTGTTCATGATCGGGAAGGTGCTGCTGATAACAAAGTTGGCCATCGACATCGCGCAGATGGAAATGCCGACGCAAATCGAACGAATCTCGGTTGGAAACACCTCGCCCAGCACCGTCCACACGATCTGACCCCACGTCATACCGAAGAAAATCATGTAAGCGAACAGGCCAATGACTGCCAGCATGCCCGGCAAGTGGTAATAGAAGGCGATGAAGGAGTACGTCAGGCACACGCATGAGGTGATGGCGCCCAGCAGCAGCAGCTTACGACGGCCAACTTTATCAATCAGCATCATCCCCGCCAGCACGCCAATAAACTGACAAATCGACAGCCAGAAGGTTTGCAGCAGCGCTGAATCGGTGCTGCCCGCGACGTTTTTCAGCAAGGTTGGCCCAAAATACTGAATCACGTTGATGCCGCTAATCTGGTTACCTACCGCCAGGCCAATACCGACAATCAGCAACGGAACGGTGGTTTTATCCAGACGCAGACGCGATTTGTGCTGATGGGCGGTTTTATCAGAAAACGAATGTTTGATTTCGTTGAACACGCTCTCGGCATGCTCGCGGTTAGAGATTTTGGTCAGCGTATCCAGTGCTTCATCGTACTTCCCTTTCAGCACGTTCCAGCGCGGTGACTCCGGGATAAAGGCGATAAACAACATAAACAACGCACAAGGCACCAGCGCAGTGGCGAGGATGTAGCGCCAGCCCATATTGATCATTACGTCAGGCAAGGTGGATTTGGTGATGTAATAGTTGGTCAGCAACACCACCGATTGTCCGCCGACGCAACACACTGCATACAGCGCGGTGGTACGGCCACGAAACTTTGAGGGCGAGAGCTCCGCCAGATAGATAGGCGAAATCACTGACGCCAGGCCAATCGCTAATCCGCCGATCATACGGAAGATGACGAAGACGGTGAAGTTATGGGCGATTGCCGTGCCGACAACTGAAACGGTAAACAGCAGGGCAGTGATGGCGAGGGATTTTTTGCGTCCCAGCTTGTCGCTGAGGCGTGGTGCCATAAAGCAGCCAACTAAACTGCCTAGCAGAATGTTGGAAACCGCCCAACCTGTTTCAGCGGGGGTTAACTGAAAATATTCACTTAAGGGTTCGATTGCACCGGAGATAATGGAAGAGTCATATCCCATCAGCAGACCGCCAAATGCCGCGACGGTACAGCAGAGGATGACATACTTCATGTTGTAGCGTTTTTGCCTGGTATCCATTGTTATAGCCCCTTGTCTCTACGGCCTGAACGTTGCTTGTTCAGAAAGAGGTGTTATGTAGGTTCGATGTTCATCTTTTATTCACGCGAGTGTTTCGTATTGGAATATATGTTCTAAATGATGGTTTTTGGATCATTTTTTCCGGAAAGTGTGAAGGGGGTTGCGAAAATTGCTGCATAAGTCGTCAGGGGTGTATTTATAGCTTAATGAAATAATAGGTTTTTCATCACTTCACTTTTTAAGAGCATTGCAAATTTTGCGTTTTATTGGAATTTTCATTCTGTTATGCGGAGATGTTCGCCCATTTTATTTCACCCGCCAACGCGCACGGGCGCGTTTCATTTTTTAACACGCAACGGGCATAATACGTTGATTCACAGCCCCTCTTTGCGGACGCCGTAATGAAAACGCAGCGCATCACTCTGGACGATATTGCTACCCTGGCGGGCGTCACCAAAATGACGGTAAGCCGCTATTTGCGCACACCGGAAAAGGTCAAAACGGAAACGGCGGAGAAAATCGCCAGCGTGATTGCCGAAATTGGCTACGTCGCTGATAGCGAAAATGTGGCGGCGGCCAAACAGAATCCGCCGCGTATCGGCGTGTTAATTCCTTCCTTTAATAATCAAATCTTTGCCGATCTGCTGGCGGGAATCGAATCGGTGACCAGCGCGCAGGGTTATCAAACACTGGTGGTCAATTATGACTATAACGCTCAGCGTGAAGAGGAGCAGATTGCCACGGTGTTGGCCTTTAACATCAAAGGATTGATCCTGACCGAATCGGTGCATACCGTGCGCGCAGAAAAATACCTTAACGCGGCCAATATTCCGGTGGCGGAAGTGATGGGGCTAACCGAGGCGCGCGGGCGCATCAATGTCGGCTTTGATAACTATCGCGCCGGCTACGATATGACGGCGATGTTGTTGGCCAGCGGCAAACAGCGCGTCATCTATTTTGGTTCGATGTCCGATCGTCGTGATGAGCAGCGCTATGCCGGCTATCGCGATGCGGTTGAAGCGGCCGGTTTGCCGGCGGGCCGGATTGTGCCGAACAAGGTCTCGTCGGTCTCGATTGGCACCGGCATGATGACACTGGCGCGTCAGCTCTATCCGGAGATGGATGCAATTCTCTGTACCAACGATGATTTGGCGGTTGGCGTGCTGCAGGAGTGCCAGGCAGCGCGTATTGCTGTGCCGCAAGCGATGGCAATCGCCGGTTTTCACGGGCTGGAAATTGGTCAGGCAACCACGCCAAGATTAGCCAGCGTGATCACACCCCGCTTTGAGATGGGCAAGGTGGCGACGGAAATCATCCTGAAAAAAATCAACCAACAGCCAACCATTGAGCAGGTGAATTTGCATTATCGTCTCTCAATGGGTGCGACCATTTAGTTCACTGCGTATAGCGCAAATGAAGCAGAGGAAAAGGATTTCCCTGACCATCAAGCGGCGAGCGGCCCGTCATCACAAATCCCTGATGCTGATAGAAACCTAGCGCCTGCGGATTTTGCTCATTCACATCCAGCTCGGTGACACCCAGTTGTTCGATGGCGAAGCGCAGCAGTTGTTTGCCCACGCCCTGACCAAACACTTCCGGCGCGACAAACAGCATCTCCAGCCGATTTTCTGCCACGCCCAAAAAGCCGACGATAGCGTTCTGCTCATCGCGATAAACGCGCAGCTCAACCATCGGCAAATATTGCTCGCGCACTTGCGGTCGCAAAGCACGAATATCTGACTCTTGCAGAAAATGATGCGTCGCCCGCACCGACGCTTCCCACACCGCGGTAATCGCCGCGAAATCGCTCTTCTGCGCGGGGTAAATTCCTTTCATGGTGTTCTCCTTTATATTTTCGTGTCATATCCGCAAACGCCAATTATTAAGCATTCTGCCTTGATGATAGCGCGATAAATTGTTGCCACATCTCTCCTTTGTTAGAGTGTCGTGAATTTTAGAGGAATGATTTATGCCGCGCGATAATCGCTTGTCTCGCTCGTTGCACGCACTGATTCATCTGGATCGGCACGTAAAACGCGCCACTTCCGAAACGATGGCCAAAATGTTGGGCACCAATCCAGTGGTGGTGCGCAGGATGATGTCTGGCCTGCGTGACAAAGGGTATGTGGTGTCAGAAAAAGGGCACGGTGGCGGATGGGAGCTGCGCGTGGCGTTGTCGGAAATTTCCCTGCTGGATGTTTATCAAGCAATCGGTGCGCCAGCGCTGTTTAGCATTGGCCCCGCTGCGGATCCGTCACCTTGTCTGGTTGAGCATGCTGTTGATGCGCAGCTTGATCAAACACTCAGCGAAGCGGAAGCGATGTTGTTACACCGCTTTAGCCAAATTACCGTTGCTGATATCAGCAATGATTATCTGCAAAAAATGGAAAAAATGGGCCTTCCTTCAGATACCTTCCCCAAATGCAGTGAATAACCGACATTCATCGGTTATTCGGCACATCGGTTAATCCTGTTTTTGTAAGGTGATTTGCGCTTCATGCTTCATGACGTGAGTGGTAATTGCAGCCTGAAAAACTTTAAACATCAATCCATTAATAAATGTTGTGAATGTTAAAGTAACAAATGCGGTCATCAGCCAGTCAACGATCGCCATCCCGCTGTGTAATAAATCAGGGCGATAAATCACCATGCCGACAAATACGACCCAGTGACTCATGCAGTAGAAGCAATGGAACAAGTGGCCTAATAACGCATGTTTTTTCGCGGTCCAGGCGCGTAAACCTGCGAACAGCTCAGTTTGGGTAATTGTCATTGAAATACTGGCTGATGCCAGCGCGATCGCCAGGCATATCGACAGGTTGGTGATTAGTAAGCTACTCATACATCTTCCTTTTCATCTCAAGGTTCATAACCGTTGTATCATTTCATGTAACTAACAATATTACATGATGGGTGTTGCTGCAAGATGTCGCAGGTGCCAACTGGCTGAACAGGATCATATTGGCGAGTTATCGCTATTTATTGGCTTTTCCCCGTCACATAGCCAGCTAGCGGCTTTCTATAATGATTGCCACTTGCCGGATCGACGTCCGGTTTTCATTTCGACATCAGGAGGAAAGAGGGATATGCACGCCGCCTTTATGCAGCAACTGATGATCTGGATTGAGGATAATATTGAGCAGAAACTCATTCTGGAAACCGTGGCGCGCCGCGCCGGGTATTCGCAGTGGCATCTGCAACGACTGTTTCGCAGTTACACCGGCATTGCGCTGGGCACCTACATTCGCGAGCGCAAGCTAACCGCATCGGTGATTACGCTGTTAAACAGCAATATGCCGCTAATGGATATCGCCATTCAATATGGCTTCGACTCGCAGCAAACTTACTGCCGCACATTTCGTCGCATGTTCGATTTGCCGCCTGGCGCATTTCGTCGCAAATATCAGCACAGTCTGCCGAACATTGATGGGCCAGCTAGTCTGCTATTTTTGCATGCGCCGAATCGGCAGGCGGCGTAAAATATTTACCCGGCGTGGAGCCAAACGCGCTGCGAAAAGCGCTGATATAGCTGCTAACGCTATCGAATCCGACCTGCCACGCGACTTGCTGTACGCTATGTCCGGCTGCCAATCCTTCCAATGATTTGAGTAAGCGTGAGACCTGGCGATAACGCGTTAAACTCATGCCCACCGTGCTGGCCCAGTGACGGCTCAGACTTCGCGGACTCAATCCTGCCCAACGTGCGAGTTCTGGCCCGGTGCGCGTATCGGAAGGATCATCCATCAATAGGCGCGCAATTTGGTGAAGTCGCGGTTCTGCCGGCAGCGGTAACGTTAGCGGATGCTCGGTCGATTGATATAACTCATCGAGAAACACCGCGCACAGGCGGTTATAGCGCGCGCTACCCCAATGATCAGGTGACAAGGTTGCCAGTCTTTCTGCCAGCGGTTCCAGCACCGAGGGGCATGAGAGCAACACGGGCCGATCTGGCAGCGGTGCAGTGAGCGTATCGTCAACCAGAACCGTCCAACCCAGCACGCGGCCTGGCCCAACGATCGCATGTTCAAAGTAGGGGGGAATCCAGCCAACCAGCCGCGGTGGATTGGCAAAAATGCCGGATGGCGTTTTCACCGTCATCAAACCTTGTTTTAAACAGAAGAGTTGCCCCGCGGCGTGGCGATGGATGAACGTTTCGCGATCCAGCTGTTTGGATAACGCAGCAGCAATCACTGTCGGCGCATCCGGCTCGAGCAGGCGCTGACGCAGCTCAGCCTGACGCGGATTACCTGAAAAAGTCAGCGTATCGGTTGGATGGATCAGCATGCCAGGCTCCTCAGTGCGATGAAGGAGCAAATTGGCGGAGATTGATGGGGAAGTAAAGCGTGGGCGCGCTTCGGTTTAGAAACGCGCCGGGTTTTGCGGGTTTAGTTGCCGCTCTCAACCATTCGATCGTGCGCGACAATCGCCAACAGCAGCTGACTTTGTGCGGCATAAAATCCGAACGGGTCATGCTCAACACAGTGTGCCGTGAACGCAGGTAGCCAACGCCACAACAGCTTTAGCGCCTTGTCGCGCAGAGCCAGGCAGGCGGCTGCATTTGGCCTATTTTCGCTGGCGGCGAAACTTAAATGGCTCAATAACTCCAGGCAAATCGCCAGATGATCCTCCGGCTCACGAAATGTCCGATCGCGCTCTAAACCGGCCTGCAGTAACAAGAGCTGCATCTCATCACAAGCGGCCTGGCTAAAGCGTGCATTATCCTGCTGATAACAGGAAGCATAAGGCAGTGCTGCCTGCTTGGGCGACATCAGGAACAGGCCCGCAAAATCTGCCGCCAGCTCCAGACGCGCATCAGGGCGCAGGTTCAGCGCCGCAATGCTGTTGCGTGATGCTAACACGCCATCCTGTAGCGAAGGCATTGTGGCCAGATGTTCCAGCCACAATGCCACATCCGGACTTTGCAGCTGCGCCAGATGCTGGTTATCCAGTTCGCGGGCAAAGAGTCCGGCGAACCAGCTATACAAACAGGCGTAATGTTGAGGAGTTAAATGTCCTGACATCAGCTGGCACTCGCTTCTTCGGGCTTCAGAATGTAGTCACATTTCGCGATCATCTCAGTGGGACCGTTAAAAGCGCTGACCGGTGCACTATCTCCGAGGTACTTCTCGATATTCACAATCGCAGTGTGGGCGCTGGTCGCCTGTGCCAGCTGCGAGGAACCAATGTCCAGCGTCAGCACGTTAGGGTTACCATATTGGCACAGTGCGCCAATCATGCCGCCGCGATCGGGGTCGTACCATGCGCCTTCATGGATGCGAATCACGCCAGGCAGATAGCGGTCAGAAACCACCGCACCCGCCAGCACCTGACCACGCGCATTGAAGACGCGCACCACATCGCCGCTGCGAATGCCGCGTGCGCCGGCATCCTGTGGACTGATATAAACCGGCTCTTTGCCCGCCACGCTATATTGCGCCCGCAGCGTCTCTGACTCACACAGTTGCGAATGCAAACGAAAATCGGGATGCACCGACTGCAGATGCAGCGGATAGTGCGCCGATCCCGGCCCGCCGTGTGAGCGCTCAGTTTTTTCAAACCACATCGGATGCCCCTGACAATCGTTGTAGTGCAGATCGGCAATGCTCTTTGAGTAGATCTCGATTAAACCGCTCGGCGTGCCTAAAGGTTCCAGATCGGGATCGTTACGGAACGCCTGATGACGGACAAACAGCTTGGCATCGTCAAATTCGATATAGCCGCTGTCGTTCCAGAACGCGTCAAATGATGGCAAATGCAGGCCGCGTCCTTTGCCTTGCTTAACACCATCCTGATAGATACGTTTGAGCCAGCCCATCTCGTCCAGCCCTTCGGTGAACGCCTGTTCGCGGTCAAAGCGACGACAAAGATCGCGGAAAATATCGAAGTCGTTACGCGCTTCAAACTGCGGCGGCACAATTTGTTTCATGCCGAGCAGGCCGCGATTGGAGAGGTTGCCGTACTGATCGATGTCATTACGCTCAAACTGCGTGGTGGCAGGCAATACGATATCGGCGAAGCGGCAGGTGGCAGTCCACTGATTATCAATCGACACCACGGTTTCCAGCGTTTGCCAGCCCTCAATGATGCGGTTGGTCTGCTGGTGACGATGGAACGGGTTGGTGCCGGCAAATACGCACATTTTCAGCTGCGGCAAGGTGACTTTTTTACCGTTCCAGTTGATCACTTTGCCGGGTTCCAGCATCGCATCAATGAAGCGCGCGATGGGAATGGTGCTGCTGGCGCCTTTGAAATCGCTGCTGGTGTGGCGCGGCGGCGTCGAGGTCGAGCCGGAAAAACCGCTAAGAATGATGCCGTTACGGGTGGGTGTTCCGGCACCGTTATAATGCCAGCCGAAGCCGAAGCCACCGCCGGGCAAACCGATTTGTCCCAGCATCGCGGCCAACACTACCACCATCCACGCCCACTGCTCGCCGTGTTGCATGCGTTGCACGCACCAGCCAGCAATAATCTGGCTGCGATCGGCTGCCAGTTGGCGTGCCAGATCGCGTATCGTCTGCGCTTCAATTCCGGTCAGGGCGGCTGCCCATTCGGCATCTTTCGGCTGGCCATCGCTTTCACCGGTGAGATAAGGCAGGAACTGCTCAAAGCCGACGCAATAGGTGCTAAGGAATTGGCTGTCGTGCAGTTTTTCGCTGTAGAGCGTGTGAGCCAGCGCCAGCAGGAGCGGCACATCGGTTTGCGGATGCAGCGCCAGGTGCTGCACCTTGTCGCGTCCCAAAAATTCATGGGTGCTGGAGACCACTGGATCAACACTCACCACGCGGATTTCGCCCTGCACCACCTTCTCTTTTAGCTGCGCGTAGTAGTCGTAAACATCGTGATCCGGGCACCACCAGTTGGCCTGCTGATTTTTCACCATATCGGAACCCCACAGCACGATGGTTTTGCTGTTTTCCAGCACCAGCGGCCAGGAGGTTTGCTGCTCGTATACTTCCATCGAACCGACCACGCGCGGCAGAATCACCTGCGCCGCGCCGGTGGAGTAGTCACCGCCGCTGCCAACGGACGCCCCATGCAGCGCGAGCGCGCGACTCAACATGCCGCCCGCGTTATGGAACATGCCGGTGGATTGCCAGCCGCTGCTGCTCAGCAATGCGCTCGGGCCGTAGGTGGTTTGTACGCGCTCCAGCTCCTGATAGAACAGGTCCAGCGCTTCGTCCCAACTGACACGCACAAAGCGATTATCGCCGCGCTGGCGCGTATCGCTTTGATGACGTTTCCGCAGCCAGTCCACGCGCACCATGGGATAGCGCACGCGCGCGGTGCTGTGAACGTGATCCGGCAAGCCAGCGATGATTTTGCTGGGATAGCGATCCTGCTCGAACGGCGTGGCTTTCACGAAGCGACCCTCAACCACCGTGGCGCGAATCGCGCCCCAATGTGAACCGGTGAGAATCCCGTGTGCAGCCGGTGCTGCAGCCTGCGCCTGACGTGGCACCAGCAGCGAAGGGGTCAACATGCCCAGCGCGCTCAGTCCACCCAACTGCACCAGAAAGCGGCGGCGTGAGTGATTAAATGCATCGTTATTTTTCATGCTCGCTTCCTTAATGTTTCTGATCCGCGCCGCCGGTATCGGAGGCATTTAACTGCAGGTATTTCAGCAAGGTGCGCTCTTCACGCTTATCCAGGCTGGTGAAGCCGATCATGCCGTTGAGGGTGCCGATCCAGCCATTGGCATCAAAGTGCGCTTTATCGGGTGCGCCGTGGCACTGATTACAGGTACCGCTGTAGAGCGCGCTGGCGTAAGCCCAAATCGGTTTGCTGTCGTTAACCATGTCGCCTTTCTGCATCCACGCGGTGGTTTGCAGCTTGCTCCATTGGACGTTAGTGGCAGCGACGGTGGTGGTTTCCAGCGTTTTGGCATTCTTCTGCAGGTCATCGCGGATTGAGGAGACGAAGATGCGTTTACCCGGCAGCAGCGATAGCACGCGCTGGCGGCCCTGGGTTTCGCTCCAGCCGGTGATCTGCACTTGCAGCCAGTCGCCATCGCGCTTCAGTACCTTTACTTCTGAAGCGGGCAGCAGTGAACCCGATGGTGCGCTATCGGTTTTGTTGGCAAAGATCGGTTTCATATCGAGCGCGAATAAGGTATCGCCGCTGCTATTGGCGTCAGCGGTTTTACGCATCTCTTCGAACTGTTTACGGAAACCGCTGCTCATATCGGGCAACTGGTGGGTGATGCCTTTGTGGCAATCAATACAGGAACGATTTTCCAGCGCGGCGGCGCTCATCTGGCGAGCGGCTTCCGGCTTCTGGCGCGTGTGATCCATGGCGTCATAGTTATGGCAGCCGCGGCATACTGCGGAATTGCTCTCTTTCATACGCTTCCACTCACGCTCGGCAAGGATTAAGCGCTTGGCTTCAAACTTTTCCGGCGTATCAATCGACCGTGCAATCAGAGCCTGATAGAGATCATTACTCGCTTCCAGCTTGCGCTTTAGCATGCCCGGAATATCGCGCGGGATATGGCAATCACGGCACTCAGCGCGCACGCCTGACGGATTTTTGAAGTGTGTTGACTGCGTATACTCTTTGTAAGGCTGCTGCATGCCGTGGCAGCTAATACAAAACTCAGTCGAACTGGTTAGCTTAATCCCGGTGTGAGGGACCACAATAACGGCCAATCCAATGACCATCCCGACCAGCAGGATCGCCAGCACCGACCAGCGTGCGCTGGGCCGACGTAATCTCTTCCATAGTGTTTTCATTGTTATAACCCTGTTGTTGCAACGGTTTCGCGCGGCAATTTTAGGGATGAGATATGAACAAGGTCAGCGGGTCAGATGAACAGGATGCGGCGGAATATGAACAGTTATGAACAGAAAGACAGGGATGAGCGATGTCGCATCACATAGTGATAGTTGAAGATGATGTGGTCACGCAAACGCGACTGCGCGACTATTTCGTGCAGGAAGGCTATCGTGTTTCGGTGGTCAGCAGCGGCGCGGGATTACGAGAGCAAATGCTGTTGCAGCCGGTGGATATGGTGCTGCTCGACATCAATCTGCCCGGTGAAAACGGGCTACAGCTCACGCGGGCTCTGCGCGAGCGATCGACAGTGGGCATTATTTTGGTGACGGGGCGCAGTGATCAGATTGATCGCATCGTCGGGCTGGAAATGGGCGCCGACGATTATGTCACCAAGCCGCTGGTGTTACGCGAGCTGGTGGTGCGGGTGAAAAACCTGCTGTGGCGCATCGATCTGGCCCGTCCGACGTTGCCGGCGCAGGAAGAGAACTGCTATCAATTTGCCGGTTACAGTCTGAATATTGCGCGCCACACGCTGGAGCATGATGGTGCATTGATCAAACTCACGCGCGCTGAATACGAGATGTTAGTGGCGTTTGTCACCAATCCTGGGCAGATTCTCAGCCGTGAACGGCTGTTGCGCATGCTGACGTCCAGCCGCGTCGATCAGCCGGACACACGTACCGTCGATGTATTGATTCGCCGTCTGCGCAGCAAATTGCGCAGTGAGCTAATCGTTACCCAGCACGGCGAAGGCTATTTGCTGGCGGCCGAGGTGCGCTGATAGAAGTACACCGGACGAAATCCGGGCGGCGAGAGCGATAACGCCACGCGCGCGCTAGTGCTGTTTTTCGACGTCAAAATCAGAATCGGCGGGCTGATATTATCCGGCACACGTTGTCCTTCCAGCACCCGCACCGCTTGTTCCACCGCTAACTCTCCTTGCCACACCATCTGATCGCTGGCTGCCACCAAAATGCGATCGCGCTTCAATCCACGATAGACCTGATGCGTCAGATAGAATGAAGCAACGTCCAGCGGTGTTGCCCGATTGCGGCCTTCGCCCATCGCCACTTCGGCCGCGATTGCCGTACCCGCAACCAGATTGATGTCGGGATAGCGTTCCAGACGATCCTGCAATAAATTGCGCTGCACCTCGATGTCGTTATCACCATAAGCCACATCAACGATTTCAAGCGCACTACCCGCCAACGCCGCACGGAAACCGGCGCTCATCTCCTGGCTACCGCCCGCGTCTATCGGACCCGGCATCAACAGAATGCGCCAGGGTTTGTCGTGATGATGCGTAACCAGATAGTGGCCGGTTTGATAACCCATTTGAAACCAGGGAACGCCAATACGCGTGCGCACCGGGACATCGTGGATGGCATTCACCACCTCAATCAGCGGCGTGTGTCTGGCAAATAGCGCCGCATCAGGAAACTGCGCCACGCTGCTGCCAAGCAAAATGGCATCGGCGCCCCAGCGCTGACACGCTTGCAGTTGGTTTTGCTGCACGCCACCCTGACGATAACCGCCCGCGTCATAAACATTGAGCGCGACACCCAAACGTGCCGCCGCCTTACTCATACCATAGTTGATCGAGAGCCAATAACCGTCTTTGAGGTTGGGGTAAAGTGCGCACAATTTCCAGGCACGGGATGCCTGTAACGCTGGCAAACCGGCGGCGGGCGTACTGTGATTATCCTGCCAATGCAGCAAGGGCTGCGCCGCGAACAGGGGGGCAGCCAGCAATAACAGCAGCAAAATAAGTGTGCGCATAAATAACCTCAAACAAAGTGTGGCTAATGCTAGTGGCAATCGCCCGTCCGACTCAACCGTTTTTATCGCGGAATCGCATGGCTAATACTTCCTTAATTCGTCGGCTATGGCTGGCTTTTGCGCTGATGGCATTGCTCACACTGCTGAGCGTTGCCACCGGCTGGCTTAACCTGCGCTTTGTCGGACACGTCGAACAGGCCAACACGCCATCGCTGATCTCAAGCATGAATATGGCGCGCCATCTCAGCGTGGCCAGCGCGAACGCGTTATTTTCCGCCCAACAACTGCTCAGCGCCCGCGATGAACAGGATTGGCAGGCGCAGCGCACGATGCTAAGCCGCCAAAGTAAAAAAATCGTACATCTGCTCAATCAACTTAGCGCCCAGGGTTTCGATACTCACGCCATGACGCAGCTGGAAACCGCCATTCGCCAGGCTATCATCCAGCAGGGTGATGTGGTGCATCAGCGTCTGCAACTGATGCAGCAGCAGCGCCAGTTGAGTGATGACATCGCCGCTGCCGCGCATCGCATAGCTGATTTGGCGCAGGGTCAGGCGAGCAATGCCGCAACCGCTGCGGGCGCGACCCAGGCGGGCATCTACGATTTAATCGAACAACAGCGCACAGCCGCTGCCGGTGAGGCGCTTGACCGCTTGATTGATGTCGATCTTGAATACCTCAATCAGATGGGCGAATTGCGCCTTACCGCGCTGCGTGTCGAACAGATAGTGATGACGCTGAAGCGCTATAACGGTGCCGTTGAGCCGGTCATCGCGCCCCTCGCGGAGTTGGTTCAGGTGCTGCATCGTCGCCAGCAGCGGGTCGAAGATCCGCGTATTCGTGATGAGATCGGCGAGGCGCAAAGGGTAGTGGAGCGCTATAAAACATTGCTAACGATGTGTGATGAGCAGCAGCACTTACACGCACGGTTACAGAGATTAGCGCAGCAGAACCTCACATCATTCAGCCAGTTTAGTGCCGAAATGGGACGTCAGGTCAGTGAGGTTGAACAGCGTAATGCTGACGCGCTGAGTCAGGTGAATCGTGCGCGTGTGCTCGGCACGCTGGCGTTGGCGTTGCTGGGAATCACGGCGTTGCTGAGCTTGTCGCTGGTATTGTGGCGGCTGGTTTATCGCTCCATTTCGCTGCCGCTGGCGCGGCAAACTGATGCGTTGCAACGTCTACTTGAAGGTGATCTCGATTCGCCTTTTCCTGCCAGTGAAAATGCCCGCGAACTCAATACCATTAGCCGCCTGATGGAAGCGTTTCGCACCAATGTTCGCGCGCTGCAATATCAACAACAGCATCTGGCGCAGTTAGTGAAAACGCGAACTGAAGCTTTGCAGGCGCTGGTGATTGAACATCATCAGGCCCGCGCCGATGCCGAGCAGGCCAACCGCGCAAAATCGGCGTTTCTGGCGGCGATGAGCCATGAAATTCGCACGCCGCTGCACGGCATTCTCGGCACCGCGCAGCTACTCGCCGATCAATCGTTAAGCGCCAGCGATCGGCGCTATGTGCAGGCCATCAACGATTGCGGTGAAACATTGCTGTTTATCCTCAATGACATTCTCGACTATTCGGCGATCGAAGCCAGTCCGCAAAACATCACCTTGCATCATGCGCCGTTTGAACCCCGCCGGTTGCTCGATAGCGTCGCTCAATTGATGAGCGGGCGGGCGCACAGCAAAGGTTTACGATTAAAAACCGAAGTGGATGCAGGCATTCCTCGTTGGCTGCAGGGCGATGTACATCGCTTACGCCAGATAGTGATGAACTTGTTGATAAATGCGCTCAGATTTACTGAAAAAGGTGAGATTGTGCTGCGCATTAACAGTAACGCGTCTGAGTGGTTTATTGAGGTGGAAGATGGCGGCTGCGGTATTGCGGCTGACCAACAGGAAGCGATTTTCTCGCCTTTCGTGCAGTTATATCCCGGCAAAGGCGGTACGGGTTTGGGGCTTGCGATCTGTCGCGGTCTGGCGCAGGCGATGCAGGGCACGTTAACGGTGAGCAGTCAGCCGCAGGTTGGCAGCTGTTTCCGCCTGACCTTACCGCTGGTCAACGCTGCGCCCATAACGTTATCGTCCGATGTGGTGCCCGCTGATCTTGCCCATTTGCACGTGCTGGTTATCGAAGACAATCCACTGACGCAGCACATCACGGCGGAAATGCTGTTGCGCAAGGGCGCGCAGGTGAGCATTGCGGGCAGCGCGCAAGCGGCGCTGGCACTGCTGGCACAGGGTAAAGAGATCGATTGTGCGCTGGTGGATTTTGCTTTACCCGATGCGGATGGCGTACAGCTGGCAAAAACATTGGCCGCAGATTATCCCGCTATGCGGCGCATAGGTTTCAGTGCCAGCGTTTCAGATGAAATGCAGCAACATGTGGGCAGTTTGTTCTGCGGCATCATCCAGAAACCGCTACAGGGCGAAACATTATGTCGGCAAATTTTGCGCTTCCTGGCGGCAACTCCGGCGATGGACATTAATGAAGCGCAGTTGCAGCAGGATTTCGCCGCCCTGGGCGCTGACACACTTCGTGGCTGGCTAATGTTGTTCCGCCAGCATGCGATGCCTTTGCTGGATGACATTGAGGCTGCTGGAGATGACGAAACGGTGACGCGGCTGGCGCATCAGTTGAAAAGCAGCTGCGGTAGTCTGGCGATGCAAACCGCTTATCAGGCCTGTGCGCGGCTGGAGAAGCATCCGCAGGCGGATATTCCGTTAAGGGCGATTATTGAGCGTGGGGTAATGCAGGTGGACAGTTTTATCTCTGCGCAAGTTGTTCGTTAAAACCGAACAACTCCTACAACCTCATCAACAGCGACTACAGTTAACTTATCCACCTACCGTCACTAAGCCACTGACACCATGAGCCTTTCTCTGATGCATTACCTTCACGCGCGCCTGCGTTTGCTGATTTCGATTGTGGCTGGCGTGGCCTGTTATTTTTTCCTGCCTGCGCAGCTGGGTATGTTGCAGCGTCTGCTGATTGGCTGGAACGTGCTGGCATGGCTCTATCTCGGTTTTCTGTGGCTGCGCATGTTGCGCACTGAGGCAAAAGACATTCCGCATATAGCAAAAATTGAAGACGAAAGCGCAACGATAGTGCTGAGTATGGTGACGCTCACCTGCATGGTCAGCATTCTGGCGATTCTGCTGGAACTCACCACGCTCAAGAGCCTGACGGGCACGCCGCGCGTTCTGCATCTGCTGCTAACGGCTGCAACTCTGGTGGTGTCATGGGCGCTGCTTCCTACTTCATTTGCCATGCATTACGCGCATCATCACTATCTGCGACGCAGTAAAGACGTCACGCCAATGATCTTTCCCGAAAAGCCCGAACAGCCGGGATACTGGGATTTCCTTTACTTCTCTTTCACCATTGCCGTGGCTTCGCAAACCGCCGATGTGGCAACGGGCACCACAGATATGCGGCAAATAGCCCTGCTGCAGTCAGTGATTTCGTTCGTGTTCAATCTGGCGATTTTGGGATTGTCGGTGAATGTGGGGGCGGGATTGCTGAGTTAGCGTTGTAGAAACGTCGAAGTGGCGGAAGATCATAGGAGTCTACTTTCTTGATAAGAGATTGAAAATTTGTTGTTTTTTTAATTTTACATGGTAAGTACCCCCACTTGTACCACCATTTTTCATAGCTTAGAGTGAATCTAAAACTAATCGTACTTTTATTAGTAACATCTACAACAACGATTCAATCACCTTTTTAGCAGGTAACTTAATATCCTTGCTGAAAAACATTACCTCAGAACCTTGGTATCTTTTTTGAGCGCTATAATTAATACCGTAACAAATTTTTTTCTCTTTCTCATAGAGATTTACTATTTCGGGAACCAAATCGTATGAGACAATCCACGGAGTTTTTATTTCATTGCAAATTTTTGATGAAATAAATTCGTGGTCATCATATTTATAATGATTCTCATATAACCCTTGGCCTTTAACATAATAAGGTGGGTCGAGATATATCAGAGAGTTTGAGTTAAGCCGAGATGACATTATGTCGATAAAATCGCATGCATCAAGATTAAATAAGCTTATTTGATCTGATTTTTCAGATATTTTTATTATCCTGTTTATCAAATCTTCTTTATTAAATCTTGCATCTATTTTCCATTTCCCGTCCTGATTTTTTCCACCAATAACGCCGCCTTTAAGGATTCCAGAACGATTTGTTCTATTAAGAAAAAATGTTGAAAATCCTAATGTTAACAAATCATGTTCATCAGCATTAGAAATTATGAATTTTTGTTTGTTCCATTCATCCATGTTTACTGATGTTGAAGAAATTATGGAACACAATTCGTCAGTTTTATTAATGACTGAATGCCAAAACGCATATACAGCTCTGTTAATATCGTTAAGATATAAATGTTGGGCATAATTATCAAACAATAATTTTAAAGCAAGACCTGCTCCCCCAGCATACGGCTCGGCATAATGGATGTTTTTCATCTCATTGATATCCAATATTTTTTTGGCAAAATTGGCTAGTTTGCCTTTGCCTCCCGGATAGCGAAGAGGAGTATTAAAACGCATAAATAAACCTGAGTCTCTTTTCTAGATAAATGAGTATATCAATTTTTTAGTTAAATATCAAAATAACGGTCAATTGTACTTGAATTGGCTATTAACCAGAGCAGCGTCAAAACCATGACCTTTGATTAAAACATTTGAAAGTGCCTTAATAAAGCTTACTCTAAATGCGTCAGCTTTGGATTCGTTTTGTTTTGCCCAGTATCTATAAGGGTTAGAGTTGACTTTTCCTTCCACTACCTTTTTAATTTCCGCATCCTTGGCGAAACTTTTGAATATATCCCTGACAAGGCCTTTATGGTTTTCTTGTGTTCTTCTAAATTCATCAATTACTTTTTTTAAATCTAATGTTTCACCGCGAGGTAGATTTATTTTTAATTTTTCTGTGACCGGTGCAGCACTGCGTCTAAATACTGCTTTAGTAAATTTACTCTCGTTTTTCCAGAACTTATCATTATCATCTAAGTTGTAAAGGAATTCAAATAAAAGCTGGTCTGGTGGTAATTCTGTTGGCAGGAAGCAAATATTAGAGTGTGGTATCTTTCCAATGTTTTTATCTTCTTTAACATCGGCATCAAATATAATAATACTTTTCTGAGAGAACTCAGGAACCTTTCTCATTACAAGATTAATCAGGTCAGAACAACTCATGTTAATATTGTTTAGATTGTTGGTTACCTTTTTAAAAGCATTCTCAGTAATTATAGCTTTGTAAAAATCATACCCTTGAATGTCTTCAAAATAAACATTTATCTTAGGGAAGTAGTTGTCATCCAACCTAATAGTTTCTACACGCAAATCTGCATAAATCTCTCGCCATGAAAATTGCTCCATAGCTTTTATATCACCATAGGTATCTGTAAGATAAACGGTTCTATACATTGAAGAATCCAGTTTACTCAGCTTGAATATCTCTTCGATCATGGTGGGAGAGTGAGATGTAATAATTATTTGTAGGTCCAGTTCTTTAGAAATTTTAGATAGCAGCGAAACAAACTCTACCTGTGCGGCGGGAAATAATCCTGCATCCGCTTCATCAATTAATAGTATTCCACCTTTATAGTGTTCATATTCTTCTTTAAGCTTCTTGAATGAAAGTAATGCCTGCAAGATTTGTCCGACATTATCTTCACCGACTGACACCGAGTTTTGATCATAAGTATCAGAGTGTGCTACGATTGAATTAATTGTACCCGTTGTTGCTGTAATATTGTTTGCACCAGCTTTTAACAGTAGACGTCCATTGAGTCCTTTAAAATAATCTTCATTCAGCTTTAAATATTCGACGTTTCGAACTGAATAATTTGGCCTTAAAGTTATTGGCAGTAGGCGTGCCAAACTTAAGAAAATAACGGGGTGTGTAACGTTACGGCTAGTGTTTTTCCCTGTTACGGCATCATTTCCTCGGACTATAGGCCTAGCTTTGTTGCGACCTTTAGTGTCATATAACTTTAAATTAATATTATTTAGCGTTTTGTTGAAATTAGCATCATATATTTCAAAGCCAATATCCATCGAGCCAGGTTTATCAAATTTCTCTGAAAACCTAAAGTGGTCAGAAAAGTTTGATTCAAATTTTACATCTGTTAATGTTTTGTGTCCGCTTAATAGGATGGCAGGATCTTGGCTGTAGTTTTTTCTGAAACTAAAAACTTGCGCGATAGCACCTAATATTGTCGACTTGGACGTTCCGTTTTTTCCACAAATAACAGTTATTCGTGATCCGAAATCAATCGTTACGTCTGTTAGCCCTCTAAACTTATTGATTTTTATTTTTTGTATTTTGGTAAATCTCTTGGCCATGACTACTCCATTAGCGATAAATATATTTTTGGCTAAACACTGTCTAATTTTGAAGTTAGCGCCTTGCGCGCAATGCTATCCCCACGCCTGCCCGCTTTGTGTATCGCTTATCATGCAAGTGCAAGATAAGTACTCTGGCCGCGCCAGTTGGGCTGCTGTAAGCATCTTTGGTTGCTAAAATGTTCATGCAGATCCACACGTCCTATACATCAACACCTATTTATACTCGCCACCAATCAGAAAATCTTTAGGGGCGTATCAAAAAATTGTGACGCATGTGTCTGCGTAGAAGAATATTTTTTTGAAATCCTAATCAATTCTGTTTATGCATGCGCTTAAACCGTGTTTGAAGTAGCGCCCTATAATTGCGGTGCTTTAAACTTCAGGTCATAGCGCGCGCTCGTACCCCCGCCACGCCTGCCCGCTTTATTGAGTGGTTTTCATGCGGCTGCATGACTGATTTCAGGCCGCGCCGCTGCTGGGCTGACCGGGTAAATTCAGGGTGCAATTATTCATGCGTTTTCATGCAGCATAGACATACACTCACGCAGCGGAACGCCAGCCAGGGAAGAGAGATTGAAAAAACCCGGCGCGATGGCCGGGGAGATGTAGCGGGTGAACCTCAGACGGGGGCTTTCTGACGGTTCGAAAGCCTGCTGGCCGAACCATAGCGATTCAGCGTCTGCGGCAGACGCTGTTGAACTTCCTGCACTGGTTCAGGCTCTTTTGCAACTTTCTGCGGCTTCATAATTATTGTGTCCAAACTCTCCATCGTCGTGAACGTGCAGGAGCAGTCAATATTACGGCACTGATACCAGGTCTTTTTCAGCGTACCTGTCTGGTACTCACTGGTGCGGGTGTGTGCGGTCAGGCCACACTCAGGACATTTCATTGCCATCAGTTCCTGCCCTTCTGCTGTGCTGCTTTTTTGGCTTCTTCCTGCTTGCGCACGTAATGGTTGTGAGCATCCATTGGACTTGGGCGCAGGCGGGCGTCTGCCTGAGCTTCAGGCTCAGGATAAACACCCATTTCCTGCAGCACCTCGTCATCACCGACTTCAGGACGTACTGATTGTGCAGGCGCGATAATGGATGCATCAATAAAGCGGCGGAACGTCTGGTACGCATGTTTTTTCAGTACAGCCTTGTGAGTCTGAATGTAGTCGTGTGCGGTGCGACCGGTGAACCGTTGGGATTGACTAGCAAGTACAGGTCGCGGCCGTCAGCAAGCTACTAAGGTTTATCGAGGGGCTTTGCTGTGGGCACCTTGACGTCAGTTAAGGGCATTCCGTCTCCTCTTGGGGGTATCAATTCAATGGGGTAATTTTTAACCTCTTAAATACTCCTTTGTGGGGGTAGATTTGAGTAGACGTAGAGTGAAATCACAAGAGTAAGGTTTCAACCTAACTGGCAGATTTTTATGATTTTGACTGACGATTCTTGACGTGGAAAGAATGAGGATGGCGGAAGATCACAGGAGTCGAACCTGCCCGGGACCGCTGGCGGCCCCAACCGGATTTGAAATCCGGCCGCCTCACCGGAGACGACGATCTTCCTCTGAAGATGCCGCAGGAGTATAGCGACATTCGCGGCTGAATTCTTGATCTCAGGCGTGCGTCACAGCACATTTTCACCGTGAAGCTGCCGATACTCTTTGGGTGTATTGGCATAACTTTTCTTAAATACCGAATAGAAATATTGCAGCGAAGGGTAACCACACATTTGTGATATCTCATTGATGCTTAATGAAGAACATGCCAGCAGCTCGCGCGCCTTCTCCAGTTTTTCTCGGTGAATCATGGCGTGAATGGTGTCGCCGGTTTCATCGCGGAAGCGTTTTTCCAGATTTGATCGCGAGATGCCGATGGCATCCAGCACCTGTTCAACCTTAATACCTTTGCAGGCGTTAAAGCGAATGTAATGCATCGCCTGAATGACCGCAGGATCGTGCAAAGAGCGGAAATCGGTGGATAGGCGCGCAATCACTTTCACCGGTGGCACCAGAATACGCTGCAGTTGCAGAGGCTGATTATCCAATAGGCGATGCAGCAATTTTGCGGCCTGATAACCCATCTGGCGCGAACCCTGCGCCACGGACGAAAGTGCCACGCGCGACAGATACCGCGTCAGTTCCTCGTTATCGATACCGATTACCGTGAGCTTCTCAGGCACCGGAATCTTGAGATACTCGCAGGCCTGCAGAAGATGGCGCGCACGGGCATCGGTGACGGCGATGATGCCGGTTTGCTGCGGCAGGGTTTGCAGCCAGTCAGCCAAGCGGTTTTGGGCGTGCTGCCAGTTTTCCGGAGCCGTTTCCATGCCCTGATAGACCACGCCTTGATAACGCTCGCGCGCCACCAGCTGGCGGAATGCATGCTCACGCTCCTGCGCCCAACGTTTGCCGCTGGCTGCGGGCAAGCCATAGAAAGCAAAGCGGTTGACGCCTTTCTCTTTCAAATGCAAAAAGGCGCTCTCGACCAATGCGGCGTTATCGGTGGCGATGTAATGCACGGGGGGATAGTCCTGCGGCTGATGATACGATCCGCCTACGCCGACGATCGGCACCGACACGTTAGCCAGCAGTTTTTCAATCGAGGGATCGTCGTAATCCGCGATAACGCCATCACCCAGCCATTCTCGGATGTTGTCGATGCGGCAACGAAAATCCTCTTCAATGAAGATATCCCAATCCGTTTGCGACGCTTGTAAATATTCACCGACACCTTCAACCACCTGGCGGTCATAGACCTTATTGGCGTTGAACAGCAACGTAATGCGAAAGCGTTTTTCATGCATCGTGGCGCACTCTCCTAAATCGACAGCACCTTGCATAGCATGGCACGACGGACAGCAGAAAGAATTTGCGCCACAGTGTGATCCCCCACGCGATTACACCCGACGCCGTGTCGCGGTATCCATCCACACCGCCAGCAGCAGAATGGCGCCCTTCACGATGTACTGCCAGAAGGTCGGGACATCCATCATGCTCATGCCGTTATCCAGGGAAGCCATAATAAAGGCGCCGATTACCGCGCCTGCCACTGAGCCCACGCCGCCCGCCAGACTGGTACCGCCAATTACACAGGCGGCGATGGCATCCAGCTCGGCAATATTGCCTGCCGAAGGCGAACCCGCGCCAAGGCGTGAACTCAGAATCAGACCCGCAATCGCCACCATCACGCCATTAATGGCAAACACAGCCAGCTTGGTGCGGGCCACATTAATGCCCGAAAGGCGCGCGGCGTCCAGGTTGCCACCGATGGCATAAATCCGGCGGCCAAAGGCAGTGCGGGTTGCCATAAACATACCGCCGAGCAACAACAGCGCCAGCAGCAAGACGGGCGTTGGTACACCGCGATAATCGTTGAGCAGCCAAATCGCCCCTAATACCAGCACGGCGGTGATAACCTGGCGTGCAAGCGTCCCGCTGACGGACGTTTGTGCCAGGCCAAGATGTTGGCGACGCAGACGTAAACGCCATTGCCAGAGGATAAACAGCGCCAGGCCAGCAAAGCCGAAGCCAAAACCGATCCCGCCAGGCAGATAACTTTGCCCTATTTGCGACATCGCCGGGCTGGTCGGCGCTACCGTGGTGCCATCAGTGATGCCGACCAGAATGCCACGAAACGCCAGCATCCCCGCCAGCGTGACAATAAACGACGGGACCTTGCGATAGGCCACCCACCAGCCGTTCCAGGTGCCAAGCAGTAAGCCCATCACCAGCGTCACGACGATGGTGAGCGGCAAAGGCCAACCGAGCCAGACGTCAAAGATGGCCGCGGCGCCGCCGAGCAATCCCATCATTGACCCCACCGAGAGATCGATCTCTGCAGAGATAATGACAAACACCATACCGACCGCGAGAATGCCGGTGATGGCGGTCTGGCGCAGCAGGTTGGAGACATTACGTGCGCTAAGCCAGGCACCGTCGGTGGTCCAGGTGAAAAACAGGGCAATCAGGACAATCGCACCCAGCATCACCAGCACCTGTAAATCCGGTAGCGAGAATTTACCTGGCGCACCTTTACCCGGCGTGGTGAGGCCGCGTTGCGTACTTTCGGTTTTAAGCATAGTGTTCACTCCGCAGGGCGGCTTCCATCACCTGCTCCTGAGTCAGGTTATCGTTAATCAGATCGGCTTTGATTTTTCCTTCATGCATCACCAAAACCCGATCGCTCAGGCCCAATACTTCGGGCAGCTCGGACGAAATGACAATCACGGCGATCCCTTGTTGCACGAGCGAATTGATCAGCAGATAGATTTCCTGGCGTGCGCCCACATCAATGCCGCGCGTGGGCTCATCAAGAATTAAGATTTTTGGATTGAGCAACAGACATTTGGCGAGGATCGCCTTTTGCTGGTTGCCACCGCTCAGACGACCAATCGGCAGCTCCGCTGACGAAGTTTTCACCCGCAGGCGCGCAATGGCCTGGTTAATCGCCTGTTGCTCCTGCGCTTCATCCAGCAGGGAAAGCCGGGGAGAGAATTGATCCAGCGCGGCCAGCGTGATGTTTTTGCCCACGCCCATCAGCGGTACGATGCCATCTTTTTTGCGATCTTCCGGCACCATCGCGATGCCATGGGCGATGGCGGCGCGACAATCATTAATGCGGACTTTCTTGCCATTAATCTGAATATCGCCCTGCCAGCGACCGGGCCAAACGCCAAACAGGCACTGTACGGTTTCGGTTCGACCGGCACCGACCAGCCCGGCAATCCCCAGGATTTCGCCACGCTTCAGGCTGAAGGAGACGTTATCCACCCGGCGGATATGACGGTTGATAGGATGCCAGGCGGTAAGGTTGTCTACCTGCAACACGGTTTCGCCAATCTCGTGTGGGCTATGCGGATAGAGCGCAGTCAGCTCGCGCCCAACCATCATGGTGATGATGTCATCTTCACTCAGTCCGGCGGCCGGGCGTGTCGCGATATGCTGACCGTCGCGGATCACGCAGATGATGTCTGAAATCGCTTTTACCTCGTTGAGTTTGTGGGAGATGTAGATGCAGGCGATGCCGTGCTCGCGCAGGTTTTTGATAATGCTGAGCAGCACCTCGGTTTCCTGTTCAGTGAGCGAAGAGGTCGGTTCGTCAAGGATCAGCAGGCGCACCTGTTTATTCAGCGCGCGCGCAATCTCCACCAGTTGTTGCTGGCCTAATCCCAGCTCACCAACGCGCGTATCCGGGGAAACAGGCAATTTCACCCGCTCCAGCAACTGCTGACAGCGCAGCGTCATGGTTTCGTCATCCACCAAGCCGAAACGTCCCAGCTCAGCCCCAAGGAAAATGTTCTCCATCACCGTCAGCTGTCGCACCAATGCCAGCTCCTGATGGATAATCACGATCCCTTTGCGTTCGGTATCTCGGATGGTTTGCGCCTGAATCTCGTCGCCCGCAAAATGGATACTTCCTTCGAAGTCACCGTGCGGATAAAGCCCGCACAGGATCTTCATCAGTGTCGATTTCCCCGAGCCGTTTTCGCCGCACAGCGACATCACTTCACCGGCTTCCAGCTGCAGGCTAACGTCATCCAGTGCCTTCACCGCGCCGAAGCGTTTGGTGATATGGTTCATTTCCAGCAACATCGACATCTCTCCTTTGCGGGCTCGCGCCTTAGAGTTCGCTCTGCTTGTGGAAGCCGTCTTTCACTACCGTGCTTTCGATATTGTCTTTGTTCACGGGGATAGGATTTAGCAGGCGCGATGGCACATCTTTCAGGCCATTATTCAGCTTGCTGTTGCTGGCAGGTTGCTTATCGTCACCGAGTTCCACCGCGATTTTGGCCGCTTCGGTAGCCAGCTCGGTGATAGGTTTGTAGACCGTCATGGTTTGCGTGCCGTTCATGATGCGTTTGATGGCGGCGAGATCGGCATCCTGACCGGAGATCGCGACTTTGCCCGACAGTCCCTGCGCACTTAATGCCTGAATTGCACCACCTGCGGTGGCATCATTCGACGCCACAACGGCATCAATGTGGTTACTGTTGGCGGTTAAGGCGTTTTCCATTATTTTCAGCGCATTTTCCGGCAGCCAGGCATCAACCCATTGATCGCCGACCACTTTAATACTGCCATTATCGATATAAGGTTTTAACACTTTCATCTGACCGGCACGGAACAGGCGCGCGTTATTATCCACCGGCGAGCCGCCCATCAGGAAGTAATTACCTTTTGGTACTTGCTTCACAATACTTTCGGCCTGTAATTCACCCACTTTTTCATTATCGAATGAGATATAAAAATCAATGTCGGCATTATTAATCATGCGGTCATACGCCAGCACTTTAATGCCTTCACGTTTCGCTTCCGCAACCACATTACTTAAAACCTGGCCGTTATAAGGGATGATGACCAATACATCGACGCCGCGATTGATCATATTTTCAATTTGCGACATCTGCGTTTCTTCGTTGCCGTTAGCGGATTGCACAAACACTTTTGCACCCAGGGATTCGGCTTGTTTAACAAAGATATCGCGATCTTTTTGCCAACGTTCCAGACGTAAATCATCAATGGCCATGCCGATTTTGATTTCTTTGGCGCTACCCGTGTGACTAAACAGGGCCAGAGCCGCGCAGGCGGCCAACAGTGATTTTTTCATATTCATGGTGTTAATCCTGTAGGTAGAGGCTGTTGTCGTTGTAAGGCTTATAACCAGGCCGATGAATTGTTGCCCTGAGTTTCAGGCAACATCAATTACTGATTTTTATCCGGCTATTACGTTTTTTAGTTTATTTATGTTTTTATGAGCGCGATCGATATTTGAACGCTTTCAGAAAAAGTGAGAGTGAGAGGGTTCGATGAAAATAACGACATTATTTTGCGAGCTGGCGCACAAATAATAATTATCTTACGGTGAGTGTTAAATATCGTAATTGAGCAGCAGTAAATTACATCATCACAATAACGGCTCAAAGCTGACCATTCGGGTCCTCTTGCTAAGGAGCTAACTATGCACGCCTATTTCGACCAGCTTGAACGCGTTCGTTTTGAAGGAAGTAATACCCGCAATCCTCTGGCGTTTCGTCATTACAACCCGGACGAAGTGATTCTCGGTAAAACCATGGCGGAGCATCTGCGCTTTGCGGCCTGTTACTGGCATACCTTCTGCTGGAATGGCGCGGATATGTTCGGCGTCGGGGCGTTTGATCGTCCGTGGCAGAAGCCGGGTGATGCACTTGAACTGGCGAAGCAAAAGGCCGACGTTGCTTTTGAGTTCTTTCATAAACTGAATGTGCCTTACTACTGTTTCCATGATGTGGATGTCTCACCGGAAGGCGATTCGTTGAAAAGCTATCGCGAAAACTTTGCCGTGATGACGGATAAGTTGCTGGAAAAACAGCAGGAAACCGGCGTGAAACTGCTGTGGGGAACCGCGAACTGCTTTACCCATCCGCGTTACGGTGCGGGTGCGGCAACCAATCCAGATCCGGAAATTTTTGCCTGGGCCGCCAGCCAGGTGTGCAGCGCCATGCAGGCCACGAAAACCCTTGGCGGCGAGAACTATGTGCTGTGGGGCGGGCGTGAAGGTTATGAAACCCTGCTGAATACTGACCTGCGCCAGGAGCGCGAGCAGATTGGCCGGTTTATGCAGATGGTGGTGGAGCACAAACATAAGATCGGTTTCCACGGCATGCTGCTGATTGAACCCAAGCCACAGGAACCGACAAAACATCAGTATGACTATGATGTCGCGACAGTTTATGGCTTCCTGAAGCAATTCGGGTTGGAGAAAGAGATCAAAGTAAATGTGGAAGCCAACCACGCGACGCTGGCCGGGCACTCATTCCATCATGAAATCGCAACCGCCATCGCGCTGGGGATATTTGGCTCGGTGGATGCTAACCGCGGCGATATGCAGTGTGGCTGGGATACCGACCAGTTCCCGGTCAGCGTTGAAGAGAATGCGCTAGTGCTGTACGAAATTATCAAAGCGGGCGGATTCACCACCGGCGGCTTAAACTTTGATGCCAAAGTGCGTCGTCAGAGCACGGATAAATATGACTTGTTCTACGGCCATATCGGCGCGATGGATACCATGGCGCTGGCGTTAAAAGTCGCGGCACGCATGGTGGCGGATGGTGAGTTGGATAAGCGTGTGGCACAGCGTTACAGCGGCTGGAACGGCGAGTTCGGACAGCAGATCCTGAAGGGGGAATTTTCCCTCGCCGCGCTGGCGGAACAGGCGCAGCAACAGCAATTTGATCCACAGCATCGCAGTGGACGCCAGGAGCAGCTGGAGAATCTGGTGAATCACTACTTGTTTGATTTTTAACTTTTCAGGAGCGCAGCATGGTTATCGGCATCGATTTAGGCACCTCCGGCGTGAAAGTGGCACTGCTGGATGCACACGGCAAAGTGATCGCAGTGGAGAGTGCGCCGCTGGAGGTGTCGCGGCCGCAGCCGTTATGGAGTGAGCAAGATGCCGAAAGCTGGTGGCAAGCGACGGATCAAGCCATGCAGGCGCTGGCGCAGCAGCACGACCTGCGCGGCGTTAAGGCGATTGGACTGAGCGGGCAGATGCACGGTGCCACTTTACTGGATAGCGATAATCAGGTGCTGCGTCCGGCGATTTTGTGGAATGACGGGCGCAGTGGTGAGCAGTGTCAGGAACTGGAAAAGCGCGTGCCGGATGCGCGTCGCATCACGGGTAACTTGATGATGCCCGGCTTCACCGCGCCTAAGCTGCTATGGGTGAAACAGCATGAACCGCAGGTGTTTGCTCAGGTGGCTAAAGTGTTGTTACCCAAAGATTATCTGCGCTTTCGTATGAGTGGAGATTTTGCCAGCGATATGTCGGACGCGGCGGGAACGATGTGGCTGGATGTGGCGCAGCGCGACTGGAGTGAGGAGATGCTCAACGCCTGCGATTTGCAGCGTAGCCAGATGCCGCAACTGTTTGAGGGCAATCAGATTACCGGTACTTTGTTGCCGGATGTCGCTGCACGATGGGGCATGCAAACGGTGCCGCTGGTGGCGGGCGGCGGCGATAACGCGGCGGGCGCGGTAGGCGTTGGCATGGTTGAGCCGGGACAAGGCATGCTGTCGCTCGGTACGTCAGGCGTCTATTTCCTGGTGAGCGACGGCTATCTCAGTAATCCCCAGCGTGCGGTGCACAGTTTCTGTCACGCGCTGCCGCAACGCTGGCATTTAATGTCGGTGATTTTGAGCGCGGCTTCCTGCCTCGATTGGGCGGCGGCGCTGACCGGTTGTGAGGATGTGCCGCAGCTGCTGAGTGAGGCGGAGAAAGCGCGCAGCGATGTGCCGTCAGTGTGGTTCCTGCCTTATCTTTCTGGCGAGCGCACACCGCATAACAATCCGCAGGCGCAGGGCGCGTTCTTTGGTTTGACGCATCAGCATGGCCGACCAGAGCTGGCGCGCGCGGTGCTGCAAGGCGTGGGCTTTGCGCTGGCTGAAGGTATGGACGCGGTGCATGAGTGCGGCGTGCAGCCGAAAACCGTGATGCTGATTGGCGGCGGTGCGCGAAGTGCGTACTGGCGGCAGATGCTGGCCGATATCAGCGGACACACGCTGGATTATTGTCACGGCGGCGAGGTTGGCCCGGCGCTGGGTGCGGCGAGACTGGCGCAGTTGGCGATTGATGCCGATAGCCGTTGGCCCGCGCTGGAATTGGCGCAGCGGCATCAGCCGGACGCGGCACGACATCAAGCCTATCAGCCGCAGCGTGAAGTGTTTGCACGCTTGTATCAGCAGTTACAGCCGTTGATGTCTTGATGATGGCTGGATTTGGCAGGATGTGAGGTTTTTTGTCAGGTATGATGTGCGAGTCATGTCAGATTGTTTGGCCTGATTTGGTCGCCATGAATGGCGACCCTACTGTAGGGGCGGCATTCATGCCGCCCTGGCCGAACGTCGCACCTAATTTGGCATTCATGCCGCCCTGGCCAAACGTCGCACCCATCCTACGGAGCCCACCATGCCACAACACGTCTTCTTCCTTGTCCTTCCCGGCGTGATGGCGCTCGATCTCACCGGCCCCGCTGAAACCCTGCAACTGGCTGACGGCCACTTTGCGCTGCACTACATCGGCCCGCAGCCGAGCGTGCTGTGCTCCACCGGCATGACCATCGCTGACATCGCGCCGTTACCCGCACAACTGCCCGGAAACAGCCTGCTGGTGGTGCCCGGCGTGTACGATTCTCGCGTCTGTTTCGACACCGAACCGGCAGCGATGGCGCGTGACTGGCTGCGTCAGCAGCAATCGGCGATTAACGAGCAGCGCATCACGCTGGTGTGCATCTGTTCCGGGGCACTTCTTTCGGCACAGGCGGGATTACTGGATGGCATACATTGCACCACGCATCACGATGTCTTATCGCGGCTGAAAGCGGCAGCACCGGCGGCATTAGTGAAAGATAACCGTGTTTTCGTCGAAGATAGCGGTATCTGGACCAGCGCGGGCATTACCGCTGGCATTGACCTGGCGTTGCATTTGATTAATCGGCTGTGCGGTGCGCCGCAGGCTTTGAAGGTGGCACGCGAAATGGTGGTGTGGTTCCGCCGTTCCGGCGACGATCCGCAGCTGTCGCCGTGGCTACGCTATCGCAACCACATGCATCCAGCGATTCACCGCGCGCAGGATGTAATGATCGCCCATCCCGAACACGACTGGTCGCTGAGCGCGCTGGCCGAGCGGGCGCACGTCAGCGAACGCCATCTGACTCGCTTGTTCCGCCAGCATCTGGGCATCAGCGTGCGCGAGTACCACGAACAGCTGCGCTTAGTGATTGCACGCCAACGTCAGCAACAGGGTGAAGCGGCGGAGAAAGCGGCGCTGGCGGCCGGATTCTCCTCGGCGCGCCAGCTGCGACGCGCACATCAGCGCTGGGACGATCAGCTTACCAGATGACGTTTATCCACGCGTTTTAGCAGTATCGCCAGCAGCAGGCTACCCAATAGCGTTACGCCCATTACCCACGGTAAATCGAGCCAGGGCCGCGACATGTCATCGTAATGATTGGTGCGTAGAAAGTGGATGAACAGCGCGTGAAAGCCGTAGATCGGTAGCGAGTAATGAGAAATGGTGGCGAGAATCGGCAGCGCACGCTGATTAAGCGTATTTTTGAACAAGATCAACAGGCTGATAGCAGCGATAAACACCAGCGGCCCGCAATAGAGATACCAGGTATCGTTGAACGCGCCGTTGATTTTCAGCATCTGCTTGGTGCCGAGCGCAATGCCAAGCACACAGGCGAGAAAGCCCAATCCCGCCAGCCAGCTCACGCTACGCCTGTCAGTTTCCATGCAGCCAATCGCACGTCCGAGCAGTGCATACAACAAATAGTAAATGCTGTCGCCGCTAACATACAGGTTCACCGGCAGCCAGTGGAATGGCCCGAGCGATTGGCTCACGGTATTTGGATTCGCCAGCACCGCCAGCACGATTACCAGCATGGCCACATAACGCGGTGCCACGCTTTTTACCTGAATCAGCGGTGATAACAGATAGATGCCGATGATGGCGAAGAAGAACCACAGGTGGTAAAACACCGGTTTTTGCAGCAGCTTGAGCAACGATCGCCCTTCGCTGATCGGCGTTAGCCAGGTGATATACGCCAGCGCCACCCCGCTATAGAACAGCAGGCACAGCACGATGCGCAGCAGATGACGCCCTTGGGCGCTGCGTTCACCGAAAAACAGGTAACCTGAGATCATAAAGAACAGCGGAACGCAGACGCGTGACGCCGAGTTTAGCAGGTTCGCCACATCCCAGCTCATACCCGATGCAGCCATTGGTCCGGTGATATACCAGGTCGTGGTGTGGATGACGATCACCATCAAGCAGGCAACCGCACGTAAGTTGTCGATCCAGTAAATTTTTTGCTGCATGGCGTCCTCTTGCATTAGCTGCGAAGAAGGGTAGCCAGTGAGCGGCACGGCAACAACCTTTTGCGTTGGAATTCAGATCGCTCTGATGTTTGGTACAGGATTCAGTTACCGCACATGCCGTAGCGGCGCGATTCATCGCGCAATAAATTGCGCCGCTACGATGTGTGTGTCTTGATATATCGGTGTTTTGCCATGACGGACTTTAATCACGCACCAAAAACTTCTCGATCACCGCTTCGTCCGGTTCCACGCCGAGGCCTGGCTCGCTCGGCAGCCACGCGTAACCGTCGGCGATGCGCACCGGATTTTTCGCCAGCGAGCGGCTGATTTCGCCCGGCTCGACGCAATACTCCATCACCAATGCATTCTCAATTGCACACAGGAAATGCAGCGAGGCGGCGGTATTGATGTCGGTGGTGAAGTTGTGATTGCACACCTTGCGTCCGCGGCTGTGCGCGTAGCTGGCAATCTCCATCGCCTGAGTGAAGCCGGTGCGTGTCAGATCAATCTGCACTATGTCGATGCCGCCTTCATCAATCAGGCGCTGGAAGCCGACGACGGAACACTCTTGCTCTCCGGCGGCGATATGCTGCTGGCAGGCGGCGGAAACCTGGCCGTAACCGGCGTAGTTATCGGGATGCAGCGGCTCTTCGATCCAGAACAGATTGAGATGCTCGTAACGCTGACTGCGTCGAACGGTGGTTTTGGCGTCCCACACATGGCCGACATCCAGCATCAGATCCACGTTATCGCCCATCGCTTTACGCAGTGCTTCGAGATAGCGCAGATCCAGCGCTTCGTCGGTGCCAAACGGCTCCCAGCCAAACTTCACGCCGCTATGGCCGGTATCAATGGCGTGTTGCGCGCGAGCAACGGTCTCTTCCACGCTGAACTGAAACATGTTGGAGGAGTAAACGCGCATCTTGT
Source organism: Pantoea sp. X-Soil-ISGK-421 (assembly GCF_059730785.1). Classification (NCBI taxonomy): domain Bacteria; kingdom Pseudomonadati; phylum Pseudomonadota; class Gammaproteobacteria; order Enterobacterales; family Erwiniaceae; genus Pantoea; species Pantoea sp. X-Soil-ISGK-421. The sequence goes on from NZ_AP035979.1 coordinate 100,284, forward strand.
CGCGCAGCGCGCCGCCCAGTAGTTCCACAATCGGCTTGCCGAGCGCTTTGCCTTTGATGTCCCATAACGCAATGTCGATACCGGCCATCGCCTGCAATACCGCGCCGCTGCGTCCGTAATAGATCGTGGCGCGGTGCATTTTCTTCCACAAACGGCCAGTTTCCAGCGGATTTTCGCCCATCAGCAGCGATTTGAGGCCAGTGACCATGGTGTGCGAATAGGGCGCTTCGATAATGGCTTTGGTGACATACGGGCTGCCATCCACTTCGCCCCAGCCGATGATGCCGGCATCGGTGGTGATTTTGATCAGCAGCGCATCCTGAGAACTGTCGGTGCGCTGCTCAATCACGGGCAGGCGCAGGTAAAACGCCTCAACGTTGATGATTTTCATGGTGTTTTCCCTGGTGTAAAGGCAATTCAAAAATTAGCGGAGAGCGGAACGGTGCTGTCGGCGCTGTGTTATCAGGGTTTCGTAATCCACGTCCAGCGCTTGAATGCGGATGTGGTTCTCAACCTCGTCGGTCATTTTGGCGATGTCGCCATCGGCAAAGACATTAATCAGCCGCTGGTGCTCCTCAATGATGTCGCTCATTGATTTGCCCATGGTGGAAAGGCCGAAAATCACCGTCAGCTGACGGGCAATCGACTCCCACAAATTGCTCAGCACCGGGTTGAGCGCAAAGCTGCACAGCGTGCGGTGGAAATCGGTATCGGCGGAGGCAAAGCCGTAAACATCGTCGTTTTGCATCATCGCCTGCATCTGCGCCACGCCTTGATAGAGCTGATTAAGCTGCTCGGTGCTGTTGCGGCCAGCCTCAATCGCGCGGCGACAGGCCAGGGTCTCCAGCGGGATGCGCACATCGATAATCTGCTCCAGCCGCTGATGGGAAATCTCCATCAGGCGGATGCCTTTATACGGCTCGCTGGTGACAATGCCCTGGCTCTCCAGAATGCGCAGCGCTTCACGAATGGGGACGCGGCTCATGCCGAGTTTGGCCACCAACTCCGGTTCAGCAATGCGATCGCCGGGCAGGATCAGACCGCGTGAGGCGGCGCTGAGAATCGCATCCACCGCGTGATCGACCAGCGTGCGCGGACGCGCCGCATTCCAGCTGTGATCCGTCACCGTTTCCTGCGCCAGTGGGGCGCTGTTTTTACGCGTTGCGCTAGAAGGTTTTCCTGCCATGTTGTTTGTCCTGTTTAAACCTGTCGGGTCACGAACTGACCGAAGCCGGGCTCAACCTGCATCTGGTCATCCTGGAATACCGTGACGCCACGAATCATTGTGCGCACCACTTTACCCTGACAGCGCATCCCTTCAAATGCGCTCCACTTGCCAAGTCCCTGGAAATTTGCGCCGCTCACCGTCCAGCGCTGGCTGGCGTCGTAGAACACTAAATCGGCGTCAAAGCCGGGTGCAATCGCTCCTTTTTTGCCCCACAGCTGGAAAGCTTTGGCCGGGCCACTGGCGGTCATGCGCGCAAACTCGCTGAGCGCCACGCCGCGCTCGATATGGGCCGCGCTGAAGAACATCGGGCTGAGCGTTTCAACGCCGGTCAGGCCCATGCCGGCATCCCAGATGCTGGCTTCACCCGCCTGTTTTTGTGCGGGCGTGTAGGGGCAATGGTCGGAGGCGATCATGTCGACATCGCCGCGCAGCAGCACCTGCCACAGCGCATCCACCACTGGACGCGGGCGGATCGGCGGGCCGCAGCGCGCGTTAGGGCCGATGCGCACCAAATCGTCTTCGTCGAGCAGTAAATAGTGCGGGCAGGTTTCGAAGCTGGCACGCACGCGGTTTTTGGCAGCGACGATGGTTTCCGCCGCGCGCGCCGAACTCACATGCACGATATGGCAGCGTGCGCCGGTCTCTTCGGCGATGGCTAACACGCGTCCCACCGCTTCAATCTCTGCGATTTCCGGTCCTGCCTGCGCGTGAGCGCGGGTATCTTTGCGTCCGGCACGGCGCAGTTCACTACCGGCACCGATCAAAATGTCGTGATTCTCGGCGTGTACGCCAATCAGCCCGTCGAAGGTTGCCAGCTCACGCATCGCGCGCAGCAGGCCGTCATCATCGAGGCGCGGTAAACCTTTCTCGTCGGTGGCTTCACCGTTAGGCGCGCCGCTGCACAGGAAGGCTTTGAACGCCAGCGCACCGGCCTGATCCAGCGCCGCCAGTTCATGCAGGTTGCGGCCATCCAGCCCGGCCCACATGGCGTAATCCACCGAACAGTTGTCAGCCAGCCAGCTTTTTTTGGCGCTGAAGTTAGCCAGCGATGTTGCCGGTGGCAGTGAATGCGGCATCTCGACGATGGTGGTGACGCCGTGCGCCGCCGCACCGCGCGTGCCTTCACGCAGCTCCTGTTCGGGGAAATCGTGTGAGCCGGTGAAATGGGTATGCACATCAATGGCGCCGGGCACGATGATCAAGCCATGCGCATCGATCACCTCGTCAACGCCGTCGGTAAGTGCGCCCGGCGTCAACAAGCCACTGATTTTGCCGTTTTCCAGTAACAGATCGGCGGGGGCCGCGCCGTTTTCGCTGACTACCAAGCCGTTAATAATTAATTGTTTCATCACTCTGCTCCTGCCTGCGTCACCAGCGCCGCATAGGGCAACGGCTGTGAAGGATCGAGCCAACCGATAGCGCCCAATAGCTGGCTGAAATGTTCAAACTCAGCGCGTGGAATCACGCTGTCTGGCGCAAATACATTGGCGTGTTGATAGGCGGCGAGGCCGCGTTCCAGCGCATCACGCGGATAATCGGGATAAAACGCCTGCACATTTTCTGCCAGTTCGGCGGCATCATGCGTAGCCATCCACCCCAGCGCCTGCGCAATAGCGTGGGAGAAGGCAGCAAAGGCGGCGGCTTTCTCCTGCAGCACATCGGCGCGTGCGATGTAGGCGCTCCACGGCACGTGACCGCATAAGCTGGCGAGGCTGCTGATGCTGCTGAGTTGTCCGGCGGCGATGGCGGGTGCCAGCATATGCATGGCGTGCAGTGCATAATCGGCGTCACCGTTGGCAACGGCGGCGAAATCACGCGCCAGATCGCCGCTGCCCGCGATCAACTCAATATCATCCTGCAAACCGTGGCGCGCCAGCAGCCAGCGGAATGTCAGCGTTGCAGTGCCGACATTGCCGATATCCAGCACGCGTTTGCCGCGCAGGTCGCTGAGCTGAAAATCCGGCTGCGCCTGCGCCGCCGCGAGAAACCACGGGTTGGCGGCGACGGAGGCGCAAAAACACTGCAACTCTGCGCCGTGCTGCTGAAAATGCTTCATGACCACCATCGGACCGCCAAGCGTGAGATCGGCATCGCGGCTTAATACCGCCGGCACTTGTCCACCCTGCACGGTATGTCCGCCCGATTCGCTGGTGGTGAAGATCACCTGCAACTGCTGCGCGGCGAACAGGCCGAGGCTGTGCGCCAGATAGTGAGCGCAGTAATAGATGCGTGATTCGCTGGCATCGCCCTGATTGAAAATTAAGGTCTGCATCAGTTGCGCACCTCAGTGATAAAGCTGCCATTGAGTGCCACCATGTCGCTGACGCCACACCAGTGACCGATGGCTGTGATCTCATTAATCCAGCCGGAAAGCAGATCAAACACCGCGCTTTCGCCACCGGCGACTAACGCACTGATGATCGGCCGCACGCTGAGTGACAGCGACGCGCCGAGACAGCGCGCCACCACCGCATCGCTGCCGCTGCGCACGCCGCCATCCAGCAGCAGCGGCAGCCGCGTCACCGCCTGTAAATCCGGCAGCTGATCAACCGGCGTGGCCCAGCGCGCGCTTTGGCGCAGACCGATATTCGAGGCAATTAAACCGCTAACGCCGTGCTGGGTCGCCTGCGCCGCATCGTCATGATGCAAAACGCCTTTTAGCCACAGCGGCAAGTGGCGATCGGCACAGTGCGCCGCCACCTCAGCAATCTCCTGCCAGCGCCACACCGGAAAAGCCGGCAGTGGCGCAACGCCCGGCTGCGTGCCGCCGATGGTGTGCCAGCCGCGCTGTTTTAATGCGTCGCCGATGGAGAAACCGCCGGGCTGCAATCCGGCCACCGGATGCACCGGTGCCAGCACCGTCAGCACGATATTTTTAAATCCGGCCTGCGCGGCTTGATCGATCAAGGCTTTGATGCGGCCGACATCGCCCGCCGCTCGCAGTTGTAGCCAGCAGCGATCGTACTCCGCGCCGATTTGCTCCAGTGGCGTGACGGTCTCCTCAGAGATCACCAGCGGTAGCTGCAGCCGTTTGCAGGCGCGCGCAATCGGCAGCACACCTTCTTCATGGAAAATGCGGTCACCGGCAAAGGCGCCGACGCCAATCGGCGCAGACCAGCTTTGCTCATGCAGTGAAATCTGGGTGCTGATGCTTTCATTGCCCTGCAACACGCGCGGCAGTAGACGATAGCGGCGCAGCGCTTGCTGGTTGGCATCCGCTTTGTTGCCCTGGGCATCGGCAGGCTGGCCCTGCATGTAGCGGAACAGCGCATCGCCGAGGCGCTCACGCGTGGTCAGTTCAAACGGCAGTTCAGGCGTTGGCATGCTGTACCTCCGCCGCATTTTCATGTTCCAGGAAGGTGGCAAAAGCCGGCGTTTGCGGATTTTGCAGAATCGCCGGTGGACCTTCTTCAATCAGCGCGCCGTTTTGCAGGAACACCACGCGATCGGCGACGCCGGCCGCAAAGGCGATGTCGTGGGTGCTGATGATCATGGTGATGCCGGTTTGCGCCAGGCTGCGCATGGTTTGGTTCACTTCGCGCACCAGTTCAGGATCGAGCGCCGAGGTCGGTTCATCAAACAGCAGAATTTGCGGCTCTGCCGCCAGCGCACGCGCAATGCCGACGCGCTGTTTCTGTCCGCCGGACAGTTCATGCGGCAGCGAGGCGGCGAAATCACCGAGTCCTACCATTTTCAACGCGCGCATCGCTTTACCCCGCGCGATTTCCGGCTGCGCGCCCTGTACGCGCAGCAGAATGCTCATCACATTTTCCAGCGCGGTGAGGTGATCGAACAATGCGAAGTGCTGAAACACGATGCCGATGCCCGATTTAGCACGGTTCAGCGGCAGATGACGTTGCGCCAGCGCGCGACCGTTTTCATCGCTGCCCATGAAATGTCCTTCGGTTTGAATCGTGCCGCTGCTGCGTGGCGTCAGCGCCAGAATCGATTTCAGTAGCGTACTTTTGCCGGAACCCGAACGGCCCAGCAGCACCACCACTTCGCCGCGACGTACGGTTAACGACAGTGATTTCAGCACCGCTTTACCCGCGTACTCGACGCACAGCTGATCCACTTCCAGCACCGGCGCGGCGGTTTGCGTGTCCCAGCGCCGTTTCGGCAGCTGCATCGGCATCACGTCCGCCTCCGGCGGCAGTTTCGCCAGGCGCGCGCGTGCCCGGCGCGCACGTTCATCGAGGTTGTAGAACTTCTCCAGCCACCACTGACCGCCCGCCAATAGCGTAGAAAGAATCAGGTAGATGCCGCCCGACGCGACCAGCACCGGAATAAACAGGAAGTTTTGCGACACTATCGCCTGGCCGCGCATCGTCAGCTCATTGACGCCCACCACCGAAGCCAGCGAGGTGGATTTCAGCAGCCCGACGGTTTCATTGCCCATGGTGGGCAGAATGGCGCGCAGCGCCTGCGGAATCACCACGTGAATCATCTCTTTGCTGCGCGAATAACCGAATGCCTGCGCCGCCATGCTCTGATCGCGATCGGTCGCCATAATGCCGCCGCGAATGATTTCGGCGCAGAAGGCGGTTTCATTGATCATCAGGGCGAGCAGCGCGCTGGTGAACGGACTCAAGCGCAGACCAAATTCCGGCAGCACGTTGTACAGCAGAATCAGCTGCAGCAGCACCGGCGTGCCGCGCAGCGTATAGATGTAAATTTTCACCGGCAGGCGAATAAACCAGTGCTTTGAGTTGCTGGCTAACGCCAGGAAAAAACCAATCAAAATGCCGCCCGCCAGCGCGCCAACCAACAGCTGCACGGCGATAACAGCGCCTTCCCACAAGTAGGGGAAAGTCAGGTACTTAAGAAAATCATCCAAGGCGTTATCCTCCTCAGCGCCTCGAGTGCGTTGTTCACTCAAACGAGGCGGCTGAGTTTATGCATTAACCACGCGCTACAACCGGACGTTCGGCAGCGCTGCCCTGGCCCCAGTAATCCAGCAGTTTTTTCTGAGCGCCGCTTTCCTGAATCACCTTCATCGCATCCAGCACCGCAGCGCGCAGCGTGGCGTTGTCTTTGGCGATCGGGAAGCCGACCATGATCGGCAGATCAACGGTGAAGCCGCTCTGGAGAGATTTGTCAGCTTTGGCGATGGCAATCGCTGATCCGGCTTCGGTCAGATAGACGTCGGCACGACCGCTTTTCACCGCCTGAATGCTGTTGTCGGTGTTTTGCACCATCAGCATGCTGACTTCCGGTTTTCCGGCGGCACTGCATTTGGCGCTCTGTTCAGGTACCAGTTTGTTGGCTTCATAGGAACCGGCAGCGGCGGCGACGGTTTTGCCGCACAGGTCGTCAACGCTGTTGATTTTCTTCGGGTTGCCTTGCGCCAGCACCGAGCCATCCTGCACTTGCATCGAGGCGACAAAGGCGATCTGTTTCATGCGCTCTTCGGTGACGTACAGCATCGGGCCGATGTCGGCGCGTCCGCTGGCGATCGAGGTGAGCAGCACGTTGAACGAGCCGCTTTGGTAACTGTGTTTCGCGCCGAGGCAGCTGCTAATGCGCTCGAACAGCGAGGGATCGAGACCTTCAATGATGCTGGGATCTTTTTCCGATGGCGCTTCAAAGCCTTTGGTGTAGCCGCCGAGGCCAACCACCAGATCTTTGCCTTTCAGCGACGGATACCTGGTTTGTAGCGCTTTGCACTGCGCCATGGCGGCAAAGTCGCTGGCGGTGGGCGTAATGGGATCGGTGCTGGCGGCGTGGGCGCTGGAGATGCCCGCCAGTAAGCTGCCGGTGAGACCAGAGATTAACAAAGCAGTGCGTGCAAATTTCATAATAAGGTTTCCCTGATGCTGGTAAATGAGAAAGCGATGACCTTGTGATTTATGAACGTCTTTGGTGCTTTTTTTGGTGGTCGCCATAAATGGCGACCCTACGGAAATGGCGAGGCTCAGTATCCTCTTGCTGCATCAACCTGATTGCGCAGCGCTTGCCCGTGGCGGAAACGCGTCAGGTTATCGATAAACACCTCAAGACAACCGGCGAGGTAAGCGCTGTGATCGTCGAGGCTGCAGTGTGGTGTCATCACCACGCCGGGCGTGTGCCACAGCGGGTCGTCTGACGGCAACGGCTCCTGCGGATAGACATCCAGCACCGCGCCAGCCAGTTCGCCCGCGTTCAGTTTTTCGCGCATCGCACGGTAATCGAAGACATCAGCGCGACCGACAATCACGATGCCAGCACGCGAGGGCAGCAGATCGAGACGGCGGCGATCGAACAGATTGTGGGTTTGCGGCGTCAGCGGCAGCGTCGACACCACCACATCAACCTGCGGCAACACATCGTCTAGCGCATCAATCCGGATGCAGCGCGCCACGATGGCATCGCACTGACCGCTGCGCGTCACGCCAATCACGCGATAGCCTTGTGCGGTCAGCAGTTTTGCTGCCGCGCTGCCAATTCCGCCGACGCCCAGCAGTAAAACCGTTTTGCCACGCGCGCAGCCGCCAAATGTTGGACGCCACAGACGCTGCGCCTGATCCTGCAGAAAACCGGGGATGCCGAAGTTAAACATCAACGCCGCCATTAAAATGAACTCGGCCCCTTTATCGCCGTGCACGCCAGATGCATTGGTCAGCGTTACGCCTTGTGGCCAGTGCGCCAGCCACTGTTCAACGCCAGCGGACATCACTTGCACCCAGCCAAGACGGGGCGTGCTGAACTGATCGAGCGCCAGCTTGCGGCCGCTCCACAGAATGTCGCAGCGGGTGAGAAAGTCGGCGGTCTGTGCCGGATCGCTGTTTTCGCTCAGCGTGAAGTGGCTGCGCAGCGGCGGATGCGCGTCCAGCTGCAGTTGCAATTGCTCGATTGAAAGGTGGAGAGCGTGCGGGGCGCTGGCATCATTTTCGATATGAATATGCATCAGCGCATCGCCGTGACTTCCATCTCGACCAGCAGGTCAGGATGGTTGAGCTGAATGCCGACGGTGGCACGTGCCGGGAAGGGAAACTGGAAGAATTCGCTGTAAGCGGCGTTCATCTCGCTGAAAGTGCTGAGATCGGTGAGATAAATGGTGACGCGGACCACGTTGTCGAAGGTCATTTGCGCTTCGCTCAGCAGATCGCCGACGTTTTTCAGCACCTGACGCGTCTGGCTGGCAATGTCGTGGCCAATAATCTCGCCGCTGTAGGGATCAATAGCCACCTGGCCGGAAATAAACAGCATCGGTTCGTGCAACACGGCGGCGGAGAGCGGCGCAGGTCCCATTGGGCGGTCGCTGGCGTTCATTCCTGGGTAACTAAGCGCAATCTTCATGGTGAAATCTCAAGCGAATCTGTTTCACCGCAATTTCGTATACGATCACATGAGTGTCAATGCGCAATTTTTAACCATTGGGTCAAAAAGGTGATGTATATCACGTAATAAGATTCGCTGATATATATGTCAAAATAATGAAATTTAAGGTTTTAATGGGATTTTTATTGCAGTGAAGGAGGATGAGTGTGAATCGTATACGATTTTCTTATTGTTCTGTTTTAACCCGCTAAACCCTGCCGCAATCGCCTGATCGCTGGCCTGGATTTCCGGCTGCACAATCTGCGGTCAAAGGGTATACTGGCGCACTCTTTTTTTAACCGATGCGTATCGCGTGCGAATTCAACATGCCAAAGTTTGATACCAAGACCTTTCAGGGCCTGATCCTGACCTTGCAGGATTACTGGGCGCGCCAGGGCTGCACCATTGTCCAACCGTTGGACATGGAAGTGGGCGCCGGCACCTCACACCCGATGACTTGCCTGCGCGCCTTAGGCCCAGAGCCGATGGCGACCGCCTATGTGCAGCCATCTCGTCGTCCAACTGATGGACGTTACGGTGAAAACCCGAACCGTTTGCAGCACTATTACCAGTTCCAGGTGGTGATTAAGCCGAACCCGGACAACCTTCAGGAGCTATACCTTGGGTCGCTGAAAGAGCTGGGTATGGATCCCACCATCCATGACATTCGCTTTGTCGAAGACAACTGGGAAAACCCAACGCTTGGCGCATGGGGACTCGGTTGGGAAGTGTGGCTGAACGGCATGGAAGTGACGCAGTTCACTTACTTCCAGCAGGTTGGCGGCCTTGAGTGCAAGCCGGTGACCGGTGAGATCACTTACGGCTTAGAGCGCCTGGCGATGTACATTCAGGGCGTCGACAGCGTTTACGATCTGGTGTGGAGCGACGGTCCGTTCGGTAAAACCACTTACGGCGAAGTGTTCCATCAGAACGAAGTGGAACAATCGACCTACAACTTCGAATACGCCGACGTCGACTTCCTCTTCACCTGCTTCGAGCAGTATGAAAAAGAAGCACAGCAGCTGCTGGCGCTGGAGAAACCGCTGCCGCTGCCGGCTTACGAGCGCATTCTGAAAGCGGCGCACAGCTTTAATCTGCTGGACGCACGCAAGGCGATTTCGGTTACCGAACGTCAGCGCTATATCCTGCGTATCCGCACCCTGACGAAAGCCGTGGCGGAAGCCTATTATGCGTCCCGTGAGGCGCTTGGCTTCCCGTTGTGCAATAAAAACAAGTAAGAGGCAGCCATGACCGATAAAACTTTCCTGGTGGAAATTGGCACCGAAGAGTTGCCTCCGAAAGCGCTGCGCAGCCTGGCCGAAGCCTTTGCTGCGCACTTCACCGCTGAACTCGATAGCGCCGGTCTGGCGCACGGCGAAGTGAGCTGGTTTGCTGCTCCGCGCCGTCTGGCGCTGAAAGTCGCCCAGCTGGCTGCCGCGCAGCCGGATCGTGAAGTTGAAAAACGTGGCCCGGCGATTGCCGCTGCGTTTGATGCTGAGGGCAACGCCACCAAAGCGGCCGAAGGTTGGGCGCGGGGTAACGGTATCACCGTTGCTCAGGCTGAACGTCTAAGCACCGACAAAGGCGAATGGCTGGTGCATCGCGCCGCGATCACCGGTGAAAGCGCGCAGGCGCTGCTGCCAGCCATGTTGGCCACCGCGCTGAGCAAGCTGCCGATTCCTAAGCTGATGCGCTGGGGCGCGAGCGACGTGCAGTTTGTGCGTCCGGTGCACACCGTTACGCTGCTGCTGGGTGACGAGCTCATTCCCGCGAAGATTCTCGGAATCACCTCTGATCGCGTGATTCGCGGTCATCGCTTTATGGGCGAGCCTGAGTTCACCATCGACAACGCCGATCAGTATCCGCAGCTGTTGCTGGAACGCGGCAAAGTGATGGCGGATTACGCCGCGCGTAAAGCCAAAATCAAAGCGGATGCGGAAGCAGCGGCACAGCAGATTGGCGGCATCGCCGATCTGAGCGAAAGCCTGCTGGAAGAAGTGACCTCGCTGGTGGAATGGCCGGTGGTGCTGACGGCAAAATTCGAAGAGAAGTTCCTCGCGGTACCGGCTGAAGCGCTGGTTTACACCATGAAAGGTGACCAGAAGTACTTCCCGGTGTATGACGCGGCGGGCAAGCTGCTGCCGAATTTCATCTTCGTTACCAACATCGAATCCAAAGATCCACAGCAGATCATCTCCGGTAACGAGAAGGTGGTGCGTCCGCGTCTGGCGGATGCCGAGTTCTTCTTCAACTCCGATCGCAAAAAGCGTTTGGAAGATAATCTGCCGCGTCTGGAAACCGTACTGTTCCAGAAAGAGCTGGGTACGCTGCGTGACAAAACGGATCGCATTCAGGCGCTGGCTGGCTGGATTGCCGCGCAGATTGGCGCTGATGTGAATCACGCCACCCGCGCGGGCTTGCTGTCGAAATGTGACCTGATGACCAACATGGTCTTCGAGTTTACCGACACGCAGGGCGTGATGGGCATGCACTACGCGCGCCACGATGGCGAAGCGGAAGATGTGGCTGTAGCGCTGAACGAGCAGTATCAGCCGCGCTTTGCCGGTGACGATCTGCCATCGAATCCGGTGGCCTGTGCCGTGGCGATTGCCGACAAGATGGACACCCTCGCGGGTATCTTCGGTATTGGTCAGCATCCGAAAGGCGACAAAGATCCGTTTGCACTGCGCCGTGCCGCGCTGGGTGTGCTGCGCATCATTGTGGAGAAAAACCTGCCGCTCGATCTGCAAACGCTGACCGAAGAAGCGGTGCGCCTGTACGGTAGCAAGCTGAGCAACGCCAAGGTTGTCGATGAAGTGATCGACTTTATGCTGGGCCGTTTCCGTACCTGGTATCAGGAAGAGGGCCACAGCGTTGACACCATTCAGGCGGTGCTGGCGCGTCGTCCAACGCGTCCAGCTGATTTCGATGCGCGCATGAAGGCGGTTTCGCACTTCCGCACGCTGGAAGCCGCAGCCACACTGGCCGCTGCTAACAAACGCGTGTCGAATATCCTGGCGAAGTCGACCGAAACCCTGAATGACAGCGTGCAGGCTTCCCTGCTGAAAGAGAACGAAGAGATCCAACTGGCGACCTTCGTGACCGCGCTGGGCGACAAGCTGCAGCCGTACTTTGCAGAAGGTCGCTATCAGGATGCGCTGGAGGAACTGGCGCAACTGCGTGAAGCGGTGGACAACTTCTTCGATAAAGTGATGGTTAACGCTGACGATCAGGCGGTGCGTATTAACCGTTTGACGCTGCTGGCACAGCTGCGCCAGCTGTTCCTGCAGGTGGCGGACATTTCGCTGCTGCAGTAATTGGCCAGGTCGCCATGAATGGCGACCCTACAAAGGCTTATCAACAAAAGGGACGAGAAATCGTCCCTTTTTTATTCAGAACCACTGAAGCTGTGTGAAACGAACAAATGCATCTTGTGAATGATGTAGTACACGAACAATAAATACGTTCTCAGGTTCTGAGCGATAGTAAATGACATGCTCTCGATGCGGCAGCGAAAATACGTTTGCGCCCAGTTCTGCGCGCTTGCGGCCTAGCTCATTTGTGGTTAGCTGATTAAACCGCTGATGCAGCATGAGCACATATTGCTTTGCTTTCTTACTGCCGAAGTTTAAATAGCCGTAAAACCAAATCGATTCCAAATCATCATCAGCTTCTTTCATTATCTTTATCATCCTTTTCATCTATGCCGACCTTGGCTCTCATTCTGCTAAGAAAAACGTCTATGTCCCAATCTTCCGCTACTCCGCTATCGAGTCCCTGCTGAATCAATTTTTTCAAATTCTCCAGCTTTGATTCCGCCTGCTTTTCACGCAGCAAACGCAGCGAGTCGCGTACCACTTCGCTTTGCGTACGGTAGTCGCCGGACTCCACCAGAGATTCAACAAACTCGCGCAGTTCATCGCCTAAATCGATCGTCATGGTACGTGCCATCATCATTATCCAATGTAAGAGTATTTCTTACATTCTGGCACTTTTTTGCGCAACAGGGAACGTGCGTTGCAGCGCAGTTACAAGTTGAACTGCGAGGCAACGCGAGGGAATTTAGCGGGAAGAAGCGGGAAACAGGCGCGCGTCGCGCAGCAGGTGATCGTTACCCCGGCGACGGGTGAAACCGCTGCGGTCGAAGAATTCGAGAATTTGTACCGCCACTTTACGGCCGGTTCCCAGCTGATTGCGGAAATCGGCGGCGCTGGTGCTGCCACCTTGCCCGGCACGCTGACGAATCAGATCGGCGAAGATCTGGATCTGGTCGCTGCGATAGTAGCGATCGCGCACGATCGCGGTGATATGTCCGAGGCGTGCCGCGGTAAGCAACAGCGAGCGAATCGCCTGCTCATCCTGCTGCAGCGTCAGCGCGATATCACGCACCCACAGCGGCTGATCGCCAAATAGCGGGCCAACCTGCTGCCACAGTGTTGCTTCCTGCGGGTTAAAGCGCGGTTCGAAATCGGGCAGATGCAGCCAGCCTTGTCGCTGTTGCAGCTGACCTTGCGCCAGCAACTGATCTATCAGTTCTAACACCCATTCAGCAGGCTGATGCGGCATTGCCACACGACGCAGGCGATCGTGGCCAATGCCCGGTACTTCCGGATGCTGCTGATGAAAATGTGCTAAAGACTCCAGCAGCATCTGTTGCCATTGCGCGGCCTGCGCCGGACTCATCAACGCGCTGCCAAGCTGCACTGGCGCGATGTCCTCGATTAACGTGTCCAGCGCTGGCTCGGTGAATTGCCGTGCCCAGCCCAGCTCACGCACCTCGATAGGTTGATATGCCAGATGTGCGCGTAGGCGGGCGTCGTCATCGTCTGCAGCAGCGAGTTGTTGCAGCCAGGCCAGATAATCCGTCTGACGTTTGCCGCGTTTTTTACTGTCGAGCAGCAGCACGCGCGCACCACCCAGCGTTTGCTGCGCGTTGCTGTCGCGAATAATCAGCCGATCGTTTTCAGCGAGCCACAGCGGCTCATTCAGTACTATTTCCGCTATGTCATCCGCCAGCAGCGTGACGCGTCCGGTGACGTGGCTGGCGGCGTGGTGGATATGAATCGGCTGTGATGCGCTTTTCAGCGGCTGCAGCAAACGCAGCGCCACCGTTAAGCGCGTGATGCCTTCCGGTTTTGCCTGAGACAGCAGCCAATCACCGCGCGCGATCTGTGCTTTTTCTACGTCACCGACGATATTTAGCGCAATACGTTCTCCAGCCTGCGCCCGCGTCACCGATTGGTTCTGCGCATGCAGCGCACGCACGCGTAGCGGCAGGTTCAGGCTGCTGAGCCAGAGTGTATCGCCGACGTTCACTTCGCCAGCAAGCGCGGTGCCGGTGACCACTAAGCCAGTCCCTTTCAACGTGAAGGCGCGATCGATGGCGAGGCGGAAACGGTAACGATCGTCGAAAGCAGGCTCTGGCAGGCTGCTGAGATGCAGGCGCAACGCATCAATACCTCGCTGCGTGTGACTGCTGGTGACAAATTGCGGCACCGCCTGCCAGCCAAGTTGCTGCGTGAGCTGCGCCACCTGCTGCTGCACGTCGGCGATGCGCAGCTCATCCACGCGATCGGCTTTGGTCAGCGCTACGCTGAGCGGCGGCTGCCCGGCCAGACTGAGCAGCTGCAGATGTTCACGGGTTTGCGGCATCACGCCGTCGTCGCAGGCCACCACCAACAGCGCATGATGAATGCCGCCGATACCGGCCAGCATGTTAGCGAGGAATTTTTCGTGGCCCGGCACATCGATAAAGCCGAGCACGCGACCCTCCGGCTGCGGCCAATAAGCGTAGCCGAGATCGATGGTCATGCCGCGCCGCTTCTCTTCCGGCAGGCGATCGGCATCGACACCGGTTAAGGCGTGTAGCAGCGCGGTTTTGCCATGATCGACGTGTCCAGCGGTGGCAATAATCATGGTGCTAAGGCCTGAATCAGCGCGGCTTCATCGTCAAGGCAGCGTAAATCCAGCCACAGTTTGCCTTCCTGAATGCGGCCAATCACCGGCCGCGCTAAGTTGCGCCAGCGCTGTGACAAACTGGCAAGCTGGCTGCCGCGACCATCGCGTGGCGCGAAGGTAAGCGCAAAACTGGGAATGCGCTCGACCGGCAGCGATCCGCTACCGATTTGGGATGAACAAGGGGCGATCGCTAGCGAAAAATCGGCGCCATAAGCCTGTTGTAATGCCGGCATCAATCGTTCGGCCTGTTGCTGAATGTCATGGGCGGAACGCGTGAGCAGTTGCAGCGTCGGCAGGACTTCGCGCAGCGTTTCCGGCTGGCGATAGAGTTGCAGTGTAGCTTCAAGCGCCGCGAGCGTCATTTTATCGACGCGCAGCGCACGCTTAAGCGGATGCGACTGTAGCTGATCAATCAGCGCTTGTTTACCGACGATGATGCCCGCCTGCGGTCCGCCGAGCAGTTTGTCGCCGGAGAAACTCACCAAACTGACGCCTGCGGCAATCAGCTGTTGCGGCATCGGCTCGGCGGGCAGGCCATATTCGGTCATATCGATCAGTGAACCGCTGCCAAGATCGGTGATCACCGGCAATTGATAAGCTTCGCCCAGCTCAACTAACTCCGCTTCTGTTACTGCGTGAGTAAAGCCCTGAATCTGATAATTGCTGGTGTGCACTTTCATCAGCAGGCCGCTGTTTTCGCCTATCGCCGCACGATAATCTTTCAGGTGGGTGCGATTAGTGGTGCCGACTTCGACCAGTTTACAGCCCGCCTGGCGCATTACGTCGGGAATACGGAAGGCGCCGCCAATCTCTACCAACTCGCCGCGCGAGACAATCACTTCGCGCCCCGGTGCCAGGGCGGCCAGCATCAATAATACTGCGGCGGCGTTATTGTTAACGATGCATACCGCTTCCGCACCGGTTAATTCGCACAGCAGCGCGCTGACGACGCGATCGCGATGGCCGCGCGCTGCATCATCCAGCGCGTATTCCAGCGTCACGGGCTGGCGCAGGCAGTTAACCACGGCATCAATAGCGCGATCGCTCAGCTGTGCGCGACCGAGATTGGTGTGCAGCACGGTGCCGGTGAGATTAAATACCGGACGCAGCGCACTTTGCTGCTGTTGCTGACTGCGGCGCAGCGCTTCATCTGGCCAGCTCGCGTGCCAGGCTGGCAAGGTTTGATGCTGCTGGATGTGCTCGCGCGCTTCCTGCTGCAGGGTGCGCAGCTGGCGCGTGGTAAAAGCGGTGCCGAGATCAGCAAGCAGCGGCTGCAGCGCCGGATCGCGCAGCAGGCTGTCGATAGCGGGTAATTGACTGTACAGGGTTTTCATCGCGTGACTTAGAGAGTGGGCGGAACGGTGCGGGCAAAGCTTTCGCGCGCAAACAGGTTTTCGGCCAGTTTCACCAGCGCCGGGCGATTGACGCACCAGTTTGGCAGCACGCGGCGAAAGTTGAGATAACCAATCATGCAGCCGGTGGCGATATCGGCCAGATTTAGCGTGCCGCTATTCAGCCATTCACCCTGCGCAGCGGCGGTTTCTAATGCATCGAGGCCGCGCTGGATTTTATCGCGATTGCGCAGCAGCACCTCTTCAGACTGCTGATCGCCGGGCCGCATTTGCTCGCGCACGATCATCACTGCGGCATCATTGATGCCGTCGGCCAGTTTTTCCAGCTGGCGGATTTGCAAGGCATGAAGGGCGTCGTTGGGTAGCAGAGCAGGCAGATCGCCGCGCAGTTCAATAACCTGCGCGATGATCGAGGAGTCGAACCATGTCAGCTGATTATCATCAATCAGCGCCGGGACTTTACCCAGCGGATTGTATTGCGGCACGTGACTTTCATCGGTCCACGGCGACTGGTTGATGAATTCAAAAACCAGACCTTTTTCCAGCAAGATCACTGAAATTTTGCGTACAAAAGGGCTGGTGTAGCTGCCAATCAGTTTCATCGTTCGCCTCCGTGTTGAATGAATTCATGAAGAAGGTCGCCATGAATGGCGACCCTACAAACGGAACATTTAATCGCCGGGGAACATAAAGGGATTCAGGCTGCTGCGCGCGAATCCTTCCTGTTCCATGCGGGCATCCAGCACCAGCGACGCCAAATCATCGGCGACCGGCTCCACGGCGGGATCCTTCTCCTGATACAACATCTTCAGGTAAGTGCCGCAGTCGCCGCAGCTCTCTGCTTTTACCGCCGCTTTTTCGCTGTCCAGCGACCAATAATGCAGATCGCCGGTTTGTTCGCAGTTGGAGCACTTGCTGCGCACCACATACCATTCGCTCTCACACAAATTGCAGTGCAGATAGCGTAATCCCTGCTGGCCCACGCTCATGTGTACCACGCTGGTGACCGGCACGCTGGCGCACACCGGGCAGAACTGACGATGCTCGCCATATTCTGCGCGCGCTTTGCCGGGAATTAATGCTGCCATCTGCGCCCAGTAAATCGACAACGCCGCCCAGATAAAGGGTGATTTATCGCTGCTAACCTGCGCGAAATCGCCTTCCAGTAACGCCTGCGCCATATTTTCTAGCTCGGTGGTGGAGGCTTTTTCCAAATTCTCCAGCACCGCCAGCGCCTGGCCGCTCATCTCCGGCTTCAGCTCGGCGATCAGCGAATGCAACAGACGCTGCCAGTGCGCATCGCGGGGATAAGTGTGGATGTCGAGCGGCGGTTTGCCCTGCTCAGCGCTTTGAGCCAGCCGCTGCTGCAGGTCGAGCTGCAGCGGATGGTCATACAGCACGATCTCCTGCGCTTCGGCAATCACTGCGGCAAAGCGCAGATAATCACCCAGCGGATTCTTCGCGGCCAGATCGCGCAAACGTGCCGCGCGGCGGCTATACAGATTTTTCAACCGGGGGAAAAGTAACGGCGGAACCTGCTCCGCCGTGTGCTTTTCGCCTTTCTCCAGCTGGTCCTGCGGGATGATGCGAATACTCATCAGGGACGTTTTTCCTGTTGTGTTTGGCGTTGGCGCTGCTCGCGATACCAACGTGGGTGATGTTTCTTCGCCCACGCGGCCGGAACCCAGCCCTCAACCATGGCGGTTATCGTGCCTTTTACCCACAACGCGGCGTAAATGTGCACCATAATCACCATGATCAGCGCCACAGCTGAGACCGAATGCACCACTAACGCGATGCGAATCAGCGGAATGGTAAAGGCGCCGGCAAAGTAGGGGCGCCAGATAACAATTCCGCTCACCAGCAGCAAGACTAAGCTGATGATAGCAGCCCAGAACACACACTTCTGCCCGAAGTTGTATTTGCCGGTGTCGCCCACCTCTTCGTTTTGCACGATTTTGTGGATATTTTTCGCCCACACCAGGTCTTCGCGATTGATCAGATTATGTTTCCAATAGCGTAAGAACATGATGATAAAGGCGGCAAACATCACCACACCAACGAACGGGTGCAGGATGCGCGCCAACTGCGGCGTGCCGAGGACGTGCATCAGCCAGTTGAATGACGGGAAAAAGAAACCCAGCCCACTCAGCGCGGCGAAGACAAAACAGAACGCCACAATCCAGTGATTGATGCGTTCCGGTGCGCTGTAGCGCACCAGACGATCGCGTTTTTTCATTATTCGCGCTCCTCTTTTTCGTGCAGATTCTCGTCGTCATCCTCTTCCACCCGGTTCGGCCCCACGCCGACGTAATGGAACACCGAGGCGGCGAAGGTGGCGGCAAAGCCGATGGCGGCCAGCGGTTTCCAGATACCTTTCCAGAACGTCACCGCTGGGCTGATGCTCGGGTTTTCCGGCAAACTGTGATAGAGCTGCGGTTTATCGGCGTGATGCAGCACGTACATCACGTGCGTGCCGCCCACGCCTGCCGGATCGTACAAGCCCGCATTGGTGTAGCCGCGTGTATTGAGCTCGGCCACGCGTTCACCTGCCAGCGCCTGCATATCGCTTTTGCTGCCGAAGTGAATCGCACCGGTCGGACAGGTTTTCACGCATGCCGGTTCCTGACCCACATTGACACGATCGACGCACAAGGTGCATTTATACACGCGGTTGTCGTCTTTATTCATACGCGGCACGTCGAATGGACAGCCGGCAATGCAGTAGCCGCAACCAATGCACTGTTCTGACTGAAAATCGACGATGCCGTTAGCGTACTGAATGATCGCGCCTTCAGACGGACAGGCTTTCAGACAGCCGGGATCGGCGCAGTGCATGCAGCCGTCCTTGCGGATTAGCCACTCTAACTTGCCGTTCTCCTCCACTTCTGAGAAGCGCATCACCGTCCAGGATTTGGCGGTCAAATCGGCGGGGTTGTCGTATACCCCCACGTTATGTCCCACTTCATCGCGGATATCGTTCCACTCCGAACACGCCACCTGACACGCTTTGCAGCCGATGCAGGTGGTCACATCGATCAGTTTTGCCACTTCCTGCTGATGGTTACGCGCCTGCGGGGCAGGCGTGAGTCCATTGGTGGCGGAGCGGCGGATAATGTCTTGAGATTGATAAGCCATATTCGTTCTCCTTACACCTTCTCGACGTTGACCAGGAACGCCTTGAATTCCGGCGTCTGCGTGTTGGCATCACCGACAAATGGCGTCAGGGTGTTGGCGATAAAGCCTTTTTTCGCCACGCCCTGATAACCCCAGTGAATCGGAATGCCGATGGTATCGACAATTTTGCCGTCGACGTTCAGTGGACGGATGCGCTTGGTGACCACCGCTTTGGCTTTGATGTAGCCACGATTGGAGCTCACTTTCACCGTATCGCCTTGGGCGATGCCGAGCTTGTTCGCCAGCTTCTCGCCGATCTCGATAAACTGTTCCGGCTGTGCGATGGCGTTAAGCCGCGCGTGCTTGGTCCAGTAATGGAAATGTTCGGTAAGGCGATAGGTGGTGCCGACATACGGGAACTGCTCTGCCTTGCCCATTGAGGCCAAATCATCCTTGAACACGCGCGCCGCCGGGTTAGACACCACGTTTGGATGCAGCGGGTTGGTGCCGATCGGCGTTTCAAACGGCTCGTAGTGTTCCGGGAACGGACCTTCGGCCATTTTGTCGAGTGCAAACAGGCGACCAAGCCCTTCCGGCTGCATGATGAACGGCCCGACATCGCTGCCTGGCGCGGCGGCGCTGTAGTCCGGCACATCCATGCCGCCCCATTTGCTGCCATCCCACTTCAGGATCTGACGTTTCGGATCCCACGGATTACCTTGCGGGTCGGCTGAAGCGCGGTTATAGAGTATGCGGCGGTTGAGCGGCCATGCCCAACTCCAGTTCAGCGTGTTGCCGAGTCCGGTGGGATCGGTGTTATCGCGGCGCGCCATCTGGTTGCCTTCCGGCGTCCAGCTGCCGGCAAAGATCCAGCAGCCGCTACTGGTGCTACCGTCATCTTTCAGATGGGCAAAGGTGCTGAGCTGCTGGCCTTTTTTCACCAGCAGCGTGCCTTTATCATCGAACACGTCCGCCAGCGCTTTGCCGTTGTTCTCCATCGCCACTTCTTCTGGCGCAGGATTGTCTGGCGTTTTGTAGTTCCAGCTCATGTTCAGCACTTGTTCTGGCAGCGCGCCGCCTTCACTGGCGTACATCTTGCGCAGGCGAGAGTAAATGCCGGAAAGAATCTCGCCATCATTCAGCGCTTCACCCGGTGCATCCTGACCTTTCCAGTGCCACTGCAACCAGCGGCCGGAGTTGACGATGGAACCGTTCTCTTCGGCGAAGCAGGTGGATGGCAGGCGGAATACTTCGGTTTGAATCTGCGACGGATCAACATCATTGAATTCGTCGTGATTCTCCCAGAAGGTCGATGTTTCAGTGTTGAGCGGATCGATGGTGACCAGGAATTTTAGCTTCGACAGCGAGGCGATCACTTTGCGCTTGTTCGGGAATGAGGCCACCGGGTTAAAGCCCTGGCACAGATAGCCATTGACCTTGCCTTGCGACATCATCTCGAAGTACTGCAGCACGTCGTAACCTTTATCCCACTTCGGCAACCAGTCGAAGCCCCAGCTGTTTTCCGCCTGAGCTTTGTCGCCGTAGAACGCTTTCATCTGGCTGACAAAGAATTTCGGATAGTTGCTCCAGTAGTTGACCTGGCCTGGCAGCAGCGCTTTAGGCGTGTTAGCGGCCAGATAGGTTTGCAGATCGGCTTGTTTCTCCGATGGCAAGGTCATGTAGCCCGGCAAACTTTGCGACAGCAAGCCGAGATCGGTCAGACCCTGAATATTCGAGTGACCACGCAGCGCATTGATGCCGCCGCCAATCATGCCCATGTTGCCGAGCAGCAGCTGAATCATCGCCATGGTGCGGATGTTCTGCGCGCCTACCGAGTGCTGCGTCCAGCCGAGCGCATACAAGAACGAGGTGGTGCGATCGCGCGCGCTGGTTTCGCCAATCAGTTCGCAAACGTGCAGGAAATCGGCTTTTGGCGTGCCGCAGATACGTTCGACGATTTCCGGCGTGTAGCGGCTGACGTGTTGTTTCAGCAGGTTCCATACGCAGCGCGGATGGGTGAGCGTGGCGTCGCGTTTGGCAAAGCCGTCCGCGTCCAGCTCGTAATTCCAGCTGGTTTTATCGTATTTACGGTTCTCTTCGTCGTAGCCGCTGAACAGACCATCTTCAAAGTGATAATCCTCACGCACAATCAGGCTGGCATTAGTGTACGCCTGCACATATTCATGCTGGATTTTGTCGTTTTGCAGCAGCCACAGCAGTACGCCCGACAGGAAGGTAATGTCGGTGCCCGAGCGAATCGGCGTATAGAAATCAGCTACCGATGCCGTACGCGTGAAGCGCGGATCGATAACAATCAGTTTGGCTTTGTTGTGAATCTTGGCTTCCATCGCCCAGCGGAAACCGACAGGATGCGCTTCAGCCGCGTTCCCGCCCATCACAACGATCAGATTGGCATTACGGATGTCGACCCAGTGATTGGTCATCGCACCGCGACCAAATGTTGGAGCAAGACTTGCTACCGTTGGTCCGTGTCAAACGCGTGCCTGGTTATCAACCGCTAACATGCCGAGCGATCGGGTAAATTTCTGGGTTAAGTAGCCGGTTTCATTGCTGGATGCCGAAGCACACAACATGCCGGTGGAGAGCCAACGGTTTACCGTCACGCCCGCCGCATTTTGCGCGATGAAGTTAGCATCGCGGTCGGCTTTCATCAGTTTGGCGATGCGGTCAAAGGCATCGTCCCAGCTAATGCGCTGCCATTTATTGGAGCCTGGCGCGCGATATTCCGGGAATTGCAGACGGCTGTCGCTGTGGATGAAGTCGAGCAGGCCCGCGCCTTTTGGGCACAATGCACCGCGGCTTACCGGATGGTCCGGATCCCCTTCAATGTGAAAAATGGTCTCTTTGGCGTTTTTCGCGCCGTCACCGAGGCTGTACATTAACAAGCCACAGCCGACTGAGCAGTAAGTGCAGGTATTGCGGGTTTCGCGGGCACGCAGCAGTTTGTACTGTCGTGTTTCCGCCAATGCCACTTCCGGCGCAAAGCCGAGCAGTGCCGCCGTTGTCCCTGCCATACCGCCAGCGCATACTTTGAAGAATTTTCTTCGGCTGACATTCATGGATTACTATCCTTCTAAATTCTTGCAATATACGGTGCAAGAATGACCCGACTAAACTTGTGACAATAGCGGCCAAATATTACCACAGCTTTAATGTGGTTGTTGTGCGAGACAAAAAAAGTGAAAGCGAATCAGCCAGAATGTAACCAAAATGTGAATAAGATCTCAGGTGCGGTGCAGTCGCAAGTGTGGCAGCGCCGTACTATCGATATCGCCGAAAGCGATTGGCTGGCGCAGGAAGTACCGATAGCGCTGGTCTATAACGGTATTTCGCACGTGGTGATGATGGCGACGCCCAACGATCTCGAAGCCTTTGCGCTCGGTTTTTCGCTATCAGAAGGAATTATTGAGCAGCCGAACGAGATTTACGGCATCGATGTGGTGCCAGGCTGTGATGGCATCGAAGTGCAGATTGAGCTCTCCAGCCGCCGCTTTATGGCGCTAAAAGCGCAGCGTCGTGCGATGGCCGGACGCACCGGCTGCGGCGTCTGTGGCGTGGAGCAACTCGATCAAATCGGTAAGCCGCTGCAGCCGCTGCCGTTCACGCAATCCTTTGATTTAGCGCATCTGGACAAAGGCCTGGCGCAGCTGCGTGACTTCCAACCGATCGGCAATCTTACCGGCTGCACGCACGCGGCGGCATGGATGTCGCCCGAGGGCGAATTGCAGGGTGGCTATGAAGATGTCGGACGTCATGTGGCGCTGGATAAACTGCTGGGTAATCGCAGCCAACAAGCGTGGCAGCAGGGCGCGGTGCTGGTTTCCAGCCGCGCCAGCTATGAAATGGTGCAGAAATCGGCCATGTGCGGCGTGGAGATTCTGTTTGCGGTATCCGCTGCGACACAGCTCGCCGTTGAGGTGGCTGAGCGTTGCAATTTAACTCTAATCGGGTTTAGTAAGCCGGGACGCGCCACGGTTTACAGTCATCCGCAGCGTCTAGGTTAAACCACCTGCACCTGCGGCAGCGCCTGTTGCAGTGCTGCCAGCGCGCCGGATTTTGCTGGGCCGCCGTCGCAAATCAGCAGCTCAACTTCCGCAATCGGCGCGTAAACGGTGCGACTCATCACGCCGAGTTTGCTGTGATCCGCCAGTAAAATGGTGCGATTCGCCTGCTGCACCATGGCGCGGGCAATCGCCGCTTCATGAGGATGAAAACTGCTGGCGCCGTTTTTCGCTTCAATACCGACTGGTGAAAGCAATGCCACATCGGCGCGATAACGATAAATCTCTCCAATCGTCATTTCCCCGCGCGTTTGCTGTGCGCCCGCCATCATCATGCCGCCAAGCAAAATCACCTGATTATTTAGCGTCTCATGCTCTTCGGCGCTGCTCAATGCCAGCGCCGCTTGCAGGCTATTGGTGATGATGGTTAAACCCGACATGGTGCGCAGTTCCTCCGCCAGCATCGTCGTGGTGGTACCTGCATCAAGAAACAGTGTTTGGCCCGACTGGAGATGCTGCGCTGCGGCGACGGCAATCGCGCGTTTCTCTTTCGCCTGCGCGTTGCGGCGCACCTGTAACGGCGGCTCCGCCTGGTTATCGACTGCCACTAAACCGCCATGTACACGCCGTGCAAGTCCTTGTGCTTCCAGCTCAATAATGTCGCGCCGAGCGGTTTCGCGTGAGATGCCAAGCTCTTTGATGATGCGTTCGGTGCTGACCTGATGCTGCGTGGTCAGCAGCGCGCGAATGCGGTGTAAGCGGGTTTCCTGCAGCATGACTTTTCCCTGTGACGTGTTCAACCTGGGCCTAAGCTTACCTGAGTGTCATAACATCGTCATGTGTATTTGGTTGTATTTGTGTATTTTGTTGCATTTGTCATTAATGCAGGCATGATATGGGTAAATGGCGATATCGCATGCACCCCTTTCACCTTCGCAACGGGAGTTACCATGGCTACACGTTCTACCATCATGGATACCAACAGTTTTCGTGCTGAGCACGCCGACGGTCTGGATGCGGCAACCCGCAAGCTAACCGATAAGCGCAGCAAAGTGTTGGGCGAGTCGTATCGCCTGTTTTACCGCAAGCCGGTGCATTTAGTGCGCGGCGAAGGGCAATATCTGTGGGATGCTGCCGGTGATAAATATCTTGATGTGTACAACAACGTGGCGAGTATTGGTCACTGCCACCCGGCGGTAATTGAGGCAGTGAATCAGCAGATGAAGATGCTGAATACCCATACGCGCTATCTGCACGAGCGTATTCTCGATTATACCGAAGAGCTGCTGGCTACCACGCCGGATGCTATCGATCGCGCCATGTATATGTGTACCGGTTCGGAAGCCAATGACTTGGCGATCCGTGTGGCGCGCGCTTTCAGCGGCGGCACCGGCATTATCGTCTCGCAGGAGGCATATCATGGCACCAGCGATCTCACTTCAGGCGTTTCACCGGCGCTCGGCAGCGGTCAGCCGCTGGCGGCGACCACGCGTCTGGTGTCGCCGCCGGATGCGTATCGCGTCAATGCGCCCGATCTGGGCGAGTGGTTTGCCAATGAAATCCAGAAACAGATCGAAGATATGAAAGCGCACGGCATTAAGTTTGCCGGTTTCCTCGCAGATTCCATCTTCTCTTCCGATGGTGTGTTGCCGAACCCGCGCGGTTTCCTGCAGAAAGCGGTGGAAGTGGTGCATGCCAACGGCGGTATTTTTATCGCCGATGAAGTGCAGCCGGGCTTTGGTCGTACTGGCGATGCGTTCTGGGGCTTTGCACGTCACGACGTGGTGCCCGATGTGATCACCACCGGCAAACCGATGGGCAACGGCATTCCGGTCTCGGGCCTGCTGGCGAAAAGCGATGTGCTGGCGGCGTTCAGCGATGAAATTCCTTACTTCAACACCTTTGGCGGTAATCCGGTGGCGATGGCTGCAGCGCAGGCGGTGTTAACGGTGATTAAAGAAGAGGGCTTGCAGGAGCACAGCCGCGTGGTGGGTGCTAAGCTGCTGGCCGAATTGCAAAAACTGATGGATCGCCACGCATCGATCGGTGACGTACGTGGTGCGGGTCTGTTTATTGGTTTCGAACTGGTGCAAGACCGCGCCAGCAAAACGCCCGATAAAGCGCTGGCGCTGGATTTGATCGAGAAGCTGCGTGAACACCGCGTGCTGACGTCGGTGGCGGGCCCTTACGGTAACGTGCTGAAACTGCGTCCGCCGTTGGCGTTCCAGGAAGCGGATATCGATTGGCTGGTGGGCGCGCTGGATAAGTCGTTGAGTGAGTTGGGGCGGTAGAACGATCGTCATAAATAAGGTGCGATTATTAACAAGGTCGCCATGAATGGCGACCCTACGGATTTTGTAGGGTGGTCATTTATGACCACCTCATTCTCAGGCAGCGGTTTCCTCGGCGAAAATGCGCTCCATCTTCTGCCACGCCTGCGCTACATCGTCATGCAGAGTAAATAATCCCGATGTCCCGACGATAAATACATCCACGCCCGATGCGGCAATCTGTTTGAAGGTGCGCGCATTGCACGAACCATCAATCTCGGTCAAATAGTGATAACCCTGTTCTTCGCGCATCGCGATCAGCTGGCGTATTTTATTCAGCGTTTCCGGGATAAATTTCTGTCCGGCAAAGCCAGGATCCACTGACATCACCGTCACTTTATCCAGTAAATGTGCATATTCACGAATACTTTCCGCCGATGTGGCCGGATTTAACACCACGCCGCAGCGCCTACCCGCCTCTTTAATCTGCGTCAGCAAGCGAAATATTTTATTATTAGCGGTTTCAGGGTGGAAGCTAATAATATCTGCGCCCGCCTCAATGCACATCGGAATAATATCTTCCGGATGATTCACCATCAAATGCACATCAATCGGCACATCCGTAATTTTACGCAGGTTCTCAATAAAGAACGGCGATAGCGTAATGTTTTTAACGTAGCTGCCATCCATAATATCAACATGATAAAAGGCGGCCGTTTTATTCATGGCTTCAACTTGTTCGCGGAAGCGGGTGAGGTCCATACACATTAAGGACGGTGAAAACTTTGCGTTCATTTTTTAATTCCTCATTACTTGCGCAGCGCCAATAAGCGCTGCGCAAGACATCAATGGAAGAACGAAATAATATGGCCGAGCACGATACCGACAATGCCGAAATCGGCGTCACCGAAGGTGGTGGAGGCAAAGCCCAGGTCGCCCATGAGCGGCAGCAATATTGCCGGCAGGAAGGAGATGAGTAGCCCTTGCACAAAGGCGCCGATCACCGCACCACGACGTCCGCCGGTAATGTTGCCGTAAACCCCCGCCGTAGCGCCACAGAAGAAGTGCGGCACTAAGCCCGGAACGATCACGCTCAAACCAAACAGCGGACACAGGAACATGCTGATCAGACCGGCGGAGAAGCTCGACAGGAAGCCGATAATCACCGCGTTTGGCGCAAACGGGAAGACGGTCGGGCAATCCAGCGCTGGTTTGGCGTTGGGCACCAGCTTATCGGCGATGCCTTTAAAGGCCGGCACAATCTCCGCAATCACCATGCGCACACCGGCGAGGATGATGTAGACACCCGCCGCAAAGGTAATCGACTGAATGATGGCGAACACAATGTAGTTCTGGCCGCCACTGATGCTTTCGGTGAACGCTTTACCTGCGACTAATACCAGCGCGATAAACAGAATCATCATGGTCAGTGAAATCGCGACCGATGAATCGCGCAGGAAGTTGAGGGTTTTCGGCACCTTCAGCTCTTCAATCGACGGGCTGCCTTTACCGACCACTTTGCCTACTAACGCGGAGAGCAGATAACCGGTTGAGCCAAAGTGGCCGAGTGCCAGATCGTCCGAATTAGTGATTTTGCGGGTGAAGGGCTGCAGAATCGCCGGGCAAACCACCATCATGGTGCCAAGAATCAGTGAACCAATCACCACCAACCAGAAGCCGTGTATGCCACCTACCGACAAAATCACCGCCAGCATCGCCGACATATATAGCGTGTGGTGACCGGTCAGGAAGATGTATTTCAGTGGTGTAATGCGCGCCAGCACAATATTCACCAGCATGCCGAACACCATGATCATGGCCGTTTCGGTGCCATAACTTTTCTGTGCCAGCGCAGCCATCGCATCAGTGTTGGGCACCACGCCCTGAATATTAAACGAGTGCTCAAACAGCTGACTGAAGATGGTCAGCGTGGCCGCAATTAAATTGGCCCCGGCGATGAGAATAACAAATCCCATAATGGTTTTAAGCGTACCGGAAATAACATCAGAAACCGGTTTCTTTTGCAGTAATAAACCAAACAGGGAGAAAAGGCCGACAAGTATAGCGGGTGTTCCGAGAACATCCTTAATTATAAACTGCAGCATAACTTACTCCATAGTGAGTAAAGTTTTTCGGGATGAAGTGTTATTAGATATTTTCAGCCAAAATTTCTTTAATCTTTGCATTATCCAGAAGATTAGTCAGACCAATAACGTTGGCGCTGTGTCCGGCTAATTGATCGGCAATGTCTTTAGCGGCGATAATTAAATCAGCATGCTCAGATTTAGCCGAGGTTAAATCTGTGTGGCCTACTTCAGCTTCTTTACCTAATTCCGCCACAATTTTTTTCACATTCATTTCAACAATGAAGCTGCTACCTAAACCATTTCCACACACAATCAGGACTTTTTTCATCTTAGGGTTCTCGGGTTATTTATTTTGAATGACAGCTTCAATGGCTGACAGGGTAGAAGCCGACAGCAACTGCTGCAGGCGGGATTCGTCGCTGAACACGTCCGCTAATGCGGTAATCATCTGAATATGATCGTCGCCAGATACCGCGCACAGCATAATGACCACATAAACCGGATCGTTCTCATCAGACTGAAAGTTCACGCCATTTTTCACGTGCAGCAGCGACAGGCCATTTTTGCGCGCACCTTGTTCCGGTCGGGCATGAGGCATTGCTAAGCCCGGCGCCAGCACGTAATAGGGTCCAAGCTCGGCATGCGAGGTAAAGATGGCATCAAGATAAGTTGCGCTGATCGCCCCTGCGGCCAGCAGCGGTTCGGCGGATAAGCGCACCGCTTCCTGCCAGTCGCTAACGTGCTCTACGACACGAATATGTTGCGGTGTTAGCCATTGAGTGAGCATCAGTCATTCCTGTTTATTCGTCGATGGAGTGCAATGTAGGTTATTTTCTCAGCGGTTTTCTGTGATGATTGTCGCAAAAGTTAGCGCTAACACTGAGATTGTTAAAAAACGTGTTATCGCTAACATTTTCTTGCGCTGCGTTTGTCATGGCCGCAAACACCTGACATGCTCAATCATTCTGGAAAGAACCGTGGGTAAGGGATGCCCGAATCTGTGGTTTTTCGCATGGCGCGTTAACAGATTTGGTTTTAAGCTGCGTCCTGGCAAAAGTAGCGAGTAATGCAGGAGATCGCATGACAGAAAAAAAACGGCGCAGTACCGGCAAAAGTACCCTGGCCGATGTTGCCCGTTTGGTGGGCGTAAGCACCATGACAGCCTCGCGCGCGTTGCGCATGCCGGAGAAGGTTTCGTCCGAAATTCGCGCCAAAATTGATGCCGCAGTGATTGAGTTGTCCTACGTACCCAACGTGCAGGCCAGCAATCTGGCATCGGCGACATCGCGCCTGATCACCATGGTGGTGCCCTCGTTTGCCACGCCGGGCAGTGCGATTGTGTCGGAAGCGCTGCAAGAGGTGCTACGGCCGCAGGGCTACAACATGATGCTGGCGGAGGCCAATCATTCGGCTGCGGAAGAGAGCGAGCTGATCGAAATGCTGCTCTCCTATAATCCCGCAGCGATGGTGCATTTCAACTTCGATAACGCTGCCGAAGCACATCGCCTGCTGAGCAATTCCGGACTGCCGGTGATGGATATTGGCGGCGTGCATCCGGATTCGGCGGGGATCAGCATTGGTGTCGATTATGCCAAAGCGATTCGCCAGCTGGTGCAGAGTCTGGTCGAACGTGGCTATCGCCATCTCGGTTTGTTGTGCACGCAGAGCAATAACACCATCTTCCGCCAGCTGCTAAATGGCTGGCACAGCGGGATGCTGGCGATGAATCAGGCGCCGCATCGCGTAGTGACGTCGCCGAAAATGCCGACCTTTGCCGCCGGGCACAGCTTACTGGCGGAAATTCGGTTAACCTGGCCGGAGCTGGATGTGCTGATTTGCACCAGTGATGAAGTGGCCTGCGGCGCTATCATGGCCTGCCACGCGGCGGGAATTTCGATTCCCAGCCAGTTGGCGATTGCCAGTATCGGCGGCGGCCCGTTAGCCGCGGTATGTTCGCCTCCGCTTACCAGCATTGTGCTGCCGTATGAAGAGATGGGACGCATGGCGGGTAAACGTTTACTGGCTGCGCTTAAGGGCGATGAACCCTCTGCTATCAATGAGCTGCCGGTGCAGCTTAAACTGCGTGCCAGTACGCACAAGGTGTAGCCGTGTGTGCGCACCTTTTCCCAGATTCATCAAATCCTTATCAAATCTAAGGCATTGATAACCCTTTTACGGATCATGTTTTTAACTATAATGATCCGACTGCTTACGCGGCACACCCAGTGAGGTGCTGCTGCAAAACACTAAAATGGAGAGGAAGAACATGAGTTATTCACTGCCATCCCTGCCGTACGCATACGACGCACTGGAACCGCACTTCGACAAGCAGACGATGGAAATCCATCACACTAAACACCACCAGACCTACGTTAACAACGCTAACGCCGCGCTGGAAGGTACCGAATTCGCTAACCTGCCGGTAGAAGAACTGATCACCAAACTGGATCAGCTGCCAGCAGATAAAAAAGGTCCACTGCGTAACAACGCAGGCGGCCACGCTAACCACAGCTTCTTCTGGAAAGGTCTGAAACTGGGCACCTCGCTGCAGGGCGACCTGAAAGCGGCAATCGAAAAAGATTTCGGTAGCGTTGAAGCTTTCCAGGCTGAGTTTGAAAAAGCTGCCACCACTCGTTTCGGTTCAGGCTGGGCGTGGCTGGTTAAGAAAGGCGACAAACTGGCTGTGGTTTCTACCGCAAACCAGGATAGCCCGCTGATGGGCGAAGCGGTTGCAGGCGTTTCAGGCTTCCCAATTATCGGTCTGGACGTGTGGGAACACGCTTACTATCTGAAATATCAGAACAAACGTCCTGATTACATCAAAGCGTTCTGGAACGTTGTGAACTGGGACGAAGCGGCAGCGCGTTTCGCTTCTGCTAAGTAAGTTCAGGCTTAAGCCGCAACGTACACAACCGGTGATCTCTTCACCGGTTTTTTTTCGCCCTTTTTAAACCTTTTTTAAACGACCTGAATATTTCCGCGCACAACTATTTCGCTGAGAAATCTATTAACCTGCCGTTGATAATTTGGGGCATATAGTGACGATAATTTGTCTCGCTAAGCCTAAATAATCATGTCTACTATCATAACTTCTGTGGCGAATAATGATTCGTCAGCTTCGCTGTTTTTACCTTTAATAAGCGGAAAATTCAGGCCGAATAAATTATGGAATAGCGGAAGGTTTCGCGCAAAATTTGCCTTAAGGTCGTTAGTATTTCCAGTTACTACTTTTCATTATCTGCATCAGTTAGCGGAATTATCTGCGTTGCCGCAGCTGTTAACCATGCAGGGTTTACTGCCGGCGAAGCCACATCGGCCTTATCTGCGTGCGGGATTCAGTGTGGCACAGCGTGCGCAGGCGATCATCGATCACTATACGCTAATGGATCAGCTGGATAACGCGGCGCTGCGTCAGCTGTTGCAGAGTCCGGGCGATAATTTACTGGCTAATTTGAGCGGTAAAAATGACGAGGCGTTTGTGATTCACTGCTGTCCAGGTCGCTTCGACCGTGAAGGTGAAATTACCCTGGAATTGCATTATGAAACGCAATTAATCGCTTCGCTCTCATTCTCGATTATTCAGGAACAGCGGAAACGTACCTTATTAATTGGTGGGTTGCAGGGGCCGCGCAAACATATTTCCAACGATGTTATTCGCGATGCGACTAAAGCGGCACATGGCGTATTCCCGAAACGTCTGCTGATGGAAGCGGTTTTTAATCTGGCGGAGCAGTGTGGTGTTGAGAGGATTACCGCCGTTGGTGATACCACACACGTATTCCGCAGCCTGCGTTATCGTCACAGTAAGAGCGATAAGTTTTTTGCCAGCTACAGCGAGTTTTGGTTGTCGCTGGGTGGCGTGGCGCGTAGCGATGAGCTGTTTACGTTGCCATTACGTGCGGAGCGAAAAAATCTGGAAGAGATTGCCAGCAAGAAGCGCGCCGAGTATCGCCGTCGCTATGTCTTGCTGGACAGTCTGAATGAACAAGTTCATCAGGCAGCTGGCATCCTACGCGACGTCTCACACGCCGCGTAAGTAAAGATTAGAACGGCTGCTTCGCGTAGCCGGTCATCACTTTCAGTCCCATCTCACGTCCGAGCGCGGTCATTGGGTGTACCACCACCAGGCCGCGCACGCTTTTCTTGAATGCGCCCATGTTGGCCTGTTCTTTCTTGGTGATTTCGCGGCTAAAGCCCAGCTTCTGCAGCTGTTGCGCTTCTTTACTCAGCTTCTCAGTGCGCACACCGCGCAGGCGCTCAATTTCCAGCTCCAGCTTCTCTTTTTCACGCAGCAGCTCGCCGAGCTTTTCGGCATCGCCAGAGGCTAAAAGTGGGGCTTCTTTGCGATTGAGTGCATCCAGCTGATCGCTCAGAACTTTGATCTCGGCTTTTTCTTGTTCTTTCATTGGGGGAAAACTCGTTAAGGAAAACAGGCAAAGGATACATCAAATTCAGGCAATTTTGCAGCGTGGAGCGTAGGGTGCGCATTCATGCGCACCTGGTCACCATGATTGGCGACCCTACACAGCGGGCTTTTTAAACACCTGCTTGTGTGAAATCCGCGAAATGAGCTCGGTGAGCGACAGCACCATGGTGGAACGTACCATCTGCAGATAACGCTGCTGTTGCATTGAACGCAGTTGATCGTCGTCGCGGTTGAAATCCGGCTGCGGCGGCCAGGCAACGACGCAGTGCAGCTCGCCAAACGGGCCGAGGATCTCATCGTCGGTAAAACGATAGTCGCTGATGTCGTGATTCAGCTCCTCACGTAGCGCCAGCAGCAGTTCACAGTCTTCGTACTCATGCCGGTTTATTACGCCAAGGCCGTAAATTAACTTGAGACGAACGGAGAGTTCGCCCAGCGGGCCATTACCGAGCAGCAGAGGTTCGACGGCGTATTTAACCGCGTAATCGTCCTTACGAAACACTTGCAGCACCAGCAGGTTAACCGCTTCGGTCAGCAGCTCAACGGCGGCGATCAGGAAGCTTCTCACCGAACGACCGGCGTTCAGGCGCTCAAGCACCCGGTTTTCAAAAGCCTGCTTCTCTTCCATCATTGCCTGCATCGTTCAGCTACCGCCAGCGGGCACGTAAACGTGCCCGAGTTAACCACTAAAGGGCGCGCATTATGCCATAGCGTTGTAAGCGCTCACCACTGAGGTGACCACTTCGCTATTGGCATCCAGGCCAGAAATTTCTGCCAGCGTGGCCTGCGGACCTTTTTCTGCTAGCAGCGCGACCAGCTCCTGCGCCTGCGGATCGGCTTCGCTGCGATAGTGCATCGCGGCGGCAATGCCCTGAACCAGATTGGCGTGCGGCAGCTGATACTCCAGCGTACCTAGCGTGGGTTTGATCAGGCGATCGCCCGCGCTCAGTTTACGCAGCGGCTGACGGCCTACGCGCTCAACGTCATCTTTCAGGTACGGGTTTTCAAAACGGGTGAGGATTTTCTGGATGTAAGCAGCATGTTTATCGGCTTCAAAACCATAACGCTTGATCAGCACCGCGCCACTCTCCTGCATCGCGCCTTGCACCACTGCACGCACTTTTTCATCAAGAATCGCGTCGCGGATGGTCGCGTGGCCGGCAAGCTGGCCGAGATAAGCCGTGATCGCGTGACCGGTATTGAGGGTGAAGAGTTTGCGTTCCACAAAGGCCATCAGGTTGTCGGTCAATTCCATGCCGGGAATGTTCGGCAACTCACCTTTGAATTGAGTTTTATCAACAATCCACTCGCTAAAGGTTTCAACCGTGACTTCCAGCGGATCGGTGGTGCCGGCTTCAGACGGTGGCACGATGCGGTCAACCGCCGAATCAACGAAACCCACATGCTCTTCAACCCATGCGTGATATTGCGCTGGCAGCGCTTTCAGCACGTGCTGTTTCAATTGGCTGGTGCCGCGCACCATATTTTCACAGGCGATGATGTTCAAAGGACGGACATTACCGCTGTCGCTGCGCTTGGCCAGACCTTTGGCGACGCCGCCGGCGATGCGCTCCAAAATCTGCGGGCCCACCGCCGTAGTAACGATATCAACCTCAGCAATCAACGTAACGATGTCATCGCTGGTGCTGTTCACGGCGCTCACGCCTTTTACGATTTCGACTTTCGCCTGCTCGCCAACCACATGAACCGGATACTCATGACGGGCGTTAAGGGCATCAAGTACCACCTGATTGACGTCAGCAAACACCAGCTCGATGCCGGCATCTGCCAGTAACTTACCGATAAAACCGCGACCGATGTTACCTGCTCCAAAATGTAACGCTTTCATAAATTTGACCCATATCAAATGACGAAAGGGCGGGCAAGTCCGCCCCGGAAATGTGGGACGGGCTTACCCGCCCCAGGGAAGGTAAAACGTGGTGTTACGCTTTGACGGTGTTGCCCGAAAGCAGGTCCAACACGTCCTGCACGCTGGTGGTGTTTGCCAGCTTCTCAATCACGCTATCGTCGTCCAGTGCGTTGGTCAGGCTGGTAATCACCTGAATGTGCTCGTTGTTGCGAGCGGCGATACCGATGACCAGACGCGCTACGTCTTCAGCTTCTTCACCAAACTGCACACCGGCTGGATACTGGCAGAACACCACGCCAGTTTTCAGCACGCGATCTTTTGCTTCCACGGTGCCGTGCGGAACAGCGATTGATTCGCCGAGGTAAGTTGGCGTCAGCTTCTCGCGTTCCAGCATCGCTTCCACATATTCCGGCTGAACATAGCCGCCTTTCACCAACTGCTCACCGGCAAAGCGAATCGCTTGCTCTTTATGCGTCGCGCTCAGGCCAAGGAACACGTTGTCTGCGCCCAGTTTGAACAGGTGCGCGTTGCCTTCGTCATAGCTGTCCGCCAGCGTAGTCTTTACCGTTTCACGATGCGCTTCGCTGCGATTGGCGGTAACCAGACGTTCAGTCAGGTTGCTGTACAGCGCGCTATCAAGGAAGTTATTCAGAGAAATGTGCTGCGCATGCGGTGCCTGGCGCATCGCACGTTCAGTCAGATCGCGGTGCGTAATCACCAGGTCTACGTCGCCCGGCAGCGAGTTGATCGCCGTGTTAGTGACAGAGATATTGCTCAGACCTGCGTCCTGCACTTTCTTGCGCAGTACGCCTGCACCCATCGCACTTGACCCCATACCGGCATCACAGGCTACGATGATTTTGCGTACGTGGTTCAGGTCAACGCTCATCGCATCGCCAGCCACCGGGGAACCGGCAACTGCCTGACCTTTTGACTGCGCTTTCATATCTTGCATGCGCTGAGTCGCGGCTTCGATATCGTCATCTTCTTTCACTTTGCTGGTTTTCAACAGCACCGCTGAGACGACGAAGGAGACCGCAAACGCAGCAATGATGGCCGCGATGTTCGCGAAGTAAGCCCCTTTTGGCGTCATCGCCAACACCGCCAGGATCGAACCTGGAGAAGCCGGAGAAACCAGGCCGCCGTTCAGCAGCGTCAGGGTGAACACGCCCGTCATACCGCCGAGGATAACCGCCAGCAACAGACGCGGCGCCATCAGCACGTATGGGAAGTAAATTTCGTGGATACCACCGAGGAAGTGGATGATCGCTGCACCGCCTGCGGACTGTTTGGCGCTACCGCGACCAAATACCATGTAGGCAACCAGCACGCCCATGCCCGGACCTGGGTTGGCTTCAATCAGGAAGAAGATTGATTTGCCCGCCTCGCTCGCCTGCTGGATACCCAGCGGAGAGAAGATACCGTGGTTGATAGCGTTATTGAGGAACAGGATTTTCGCCGGTTCAACAAAGATTGAGGTCAGAGGGAGCAGGTTGTTCTGCACCATCAGATTCACGCCCGCAGCGAGAATGTGCGACAGACCTTCAACCAGTGGACCGATGGCTACGAACGCCAGCAGCGCCAACAGCATACCGATGATACCGGCCGAGAAGTTGTTAACCAGCATCTCGAAGCCGCTTTTGATCTTGCCATCAACCACGCGGTCGAAGGATTTAATCGCCCAGCCGCCCAGCGGACCAGCAATCATCGAACCGAGGAACATCGGCATATCGGCGCCGACGATCACGCCCATGGTAGTGATCGCACCGACCACGCCACCACGATCGCCGCCGACCAGACGTCCACCGGTGAAACCAATCAGCAGCGGCAGCAGGTAAGTGATCATTGGGCCGACGAGCTTCGCCAGCGTTTCGTTTGGAATCCATCCGGTTGGGATGAATAGCGCAGTGATGATACCCCATGCGATAAACGCACCGATGTTAGGCATCACCATATTACTCAGAAAGCGACCAAAGCTCTGAACCTTGACCTTTACTGATGAGGACATAAACCCACCCCTTATTGAGACGCGCTGCAATAAGAGAGCGCGTTTGTTTTTGTTTGAACGTTACGGCGCGGGCCGTGGCATTACTGTATGCACGCGGACTCTAGCACTAGTTTATTACGCTGCGTAGAGCAGCGACTAAGTGTGATGTAGATCACGCCAAGGTGGGGTGTTTGGGGTGCAATAAGGTGACTTTGATCACAAAAAGTGGCTGTAAGAAAGCAACGGTGACGAAAAATCATGCAAAACAGGGTGATGAATGTGACTTAAGTCACCTTTTTAATCGGGTGCTTTGTTGTGTAAGTGTGATCAATGTCACAAACTATTTTTGGTCGAAAATGCGCCAGATCACAATATGCCGCATCAGGAAAATGAGCTGTAAGGAAGTGACGTAATTCCGAAAAGAGACGAACAGAAGAGGAAGCTAAAAGGGCGCTTATGTAGGGTCGCCCTTCATGGCGACCACTAGCAATTGGCTTAACTGTATTACAAACCGCCTTGCACCGCGTTTTGCGCCTGCGTCAGCGCCTGCGCGTTGCTGGAGAGATTGCTCATCAACGTGTTGTACTGCGTTGCCTGATCCTGAGTGGGGAACTGCACGCCGCCGTCATTGAAGGTGACGCGAGTGCCTTGCGATTGCAGATAGTCGCCGGTTTGCACTGCGGCCTGGCTCAGCGCTTGCAGCTGTGGCAACAGCGGAATCAGCGTGCTGGCGGGCTGTGTTACCACTTTGGTAAACGCGGCATCGTAGACTTTCTTCAAATCATCCGGCTGCTTCAGCGTGGCTTTGCTGCTATCCGCCTGCATTTTGGCGCTCTGGATCTGCTGCGTCAGCACACTCAGATTGCCGCTGGCCTGGCGCAGGCTATCGCGACGCGTCAGGTAGTCTTGTGGAACGCGAATCGCCGCCAACTCATCGACTACCGGACGCATGCCTTGATCGATTGCCTGATTGGTCTGCTGCGAGAAACCGTAAAGGATGGCGTAATCGCTGGCGTAATTACCGAAGGTCTGTTTTTGGTTTTCACTGAGGCTTGGCAGATGTTCGCCGCTGCGCATCACGGTGTTCTGAAGGAAATCAGTGAAAGCTTTACGCTGATCGCCTTCTTTGTCGCCACAGGCCGTAAGTTGCAGCACGACCAATGCACTGACCATCAGCATGCCGGTACGCATCCAGATGCGGGATAATCCTGACGCCATAATTCAACTCCTGTGATAATGGCTCTCTCCCTTCATAATCCAGGCTACTGCTTAAATTATTCGGGATAAAAATTTTTGCGAAAATGGTCCTAAAGAATAGTGCAATGGTCCGGTGTGTACAACGGGCGCACCGGGCAAATTAAAACACCAGCGCCTGGCCATCTTTGCGGCTTTCGGTGGCGGCAATATAGAAGCCTTGCGGATCGCGGACTATCGCCTGCGCACCCCCGAAGTTATAGCCCAGCAGCGGATCTTCGAGTGCTATCTGATGCCCCATTTCACGCAGCTTCGCCAACACGTTGCGGTCGATGCCCGGCTCAACCACCACTGAACGTCCCTGCTCAACGCGCCAACGCGGTGCATCAATGGCCGCCTGCGGGTTTTGCTTGTGCTGCATGATGCGCAACGCCATCTGCAAATGACCTTGCGCCTGCATCGTGCCGCCCATCACGCCAAATGACATCAGCGGCTGGCCGGCACCATTAAGGGCAAATGCCGGGATGATGGTATGGAACGGACGCTTACTGCCCGCCACCACATTGGGATGTTGCGGATCGAGTAAGAAACCGCAGCCACGATTTTGCAGGCTGATGCCGGTGCCCGGCACCACCACGCCAGACCCGAAGCCCATAAAGTTGGACTGTATAAAGGACACCATCATGCCGCTGGCATCAGCGGTGGAGACATAAACCGTGCCGCTCTGCTGCGGTGCACCATAGGTAAAATCACCGGCTTTATCAGGATCGATCAGCTGCGCACGCTGTTTAAGATAGCCATCGCTCAGCAGCAATTCGGCTGGGAACTCAAGGTGATCGTAATCGCTGACGTAGCGATCCAGATCGGCCAGCGCCAGTTTCATCGCTTCAATCGACAGATGCAGCCACGGCACTGAATCCGGCGTATAGCGGCCAATTTCCCACTGTTCGAGAATGCCCAGCGCAATCAAGGTGGCGATACCCTGACCGTTAGGCGGCAGTTCCTGCACCGATCCACCCGCAAACGGTCGCGACAGCAAATCAACCCAGTCAGCGCGATGGTTGTTGAGGTCCGCCATGCTCAGCGCTGCGCCATGCTGCGCAGCAAACGCCACCATCTTTTCAGCAAGATCGCCACGATAGAAGGCTTCTCCGCGCGTCTCGGCGATTTTTTGCAGCGTTTCGGCTTGCGCCGGATTGCAGAACAGTTCGCCGGCACGCGGCGGTCGGCCATTGGGCGCGAAGCACTCGGCGAAGCCGGGTTGATCTTTCAGCTTGTTGTAGCCGCGCTGCCACAGGTGACCAATCAGCGGTGAAACCGGGAAACCCTCACGCGCATAGTCAATCGCCGGTTGCGCCAGCGTGGTGAGCGGAAGCGTGGCAAAACGTTCGGCCAACGTGACCCACGCCGACACCGCGCCCGGCACGGTGACCGCTTCCCAGCCAATTTCCGGCATGACATCACGGCCGGCAAAGCGTTCAGGGCTCCATAAAGCAGGGGAGCGACCGGAGGCATTCAGGCCGTGCAGCTGTTTTCCATCCCAGATAATAGCGAAGGCATCGCTGCCTAAACCGTTGCCGGTCGGCTCCAGCACCGTGAGCGCCATGGCGCTGGCAATGGCGGCATCCACCGCATTGCCGCCCTGTTGCAGCATGCGCATGCCGGCTTGTGCCGCCAGCGGCTGTGAAGTGGCTACGGCATTGCGCCCCATCATGGGCACGCGATGTGAGGCATAACTGACCGTCAAATCTAGATCGCTCATAAATTTCTCTTTGCGTCGTGCTGGTGCGTGTGTGCTGCAGCACTGTGCAGCATGCGCGGTGATGTTGGAGAAGAGTTTAATATTAAGTCAGATATTTCATGTGCATATCGAGTTGGCACTTTTTTTGAATAGTATTGACACAATGCAGAGGTAATGTCCGGTTTTTCATCGATTGTTATCGTTGGCAGAGTAGCAAGTGCAGGCAGGTCAATCGCTTAAAGTGATCGAATTTTTTTAGCATAAGTAAGAATAAAAAATAATCAGGAATCAGGCAGCAAAGTCGGAAATCTGACCCATACTTAGAAACCCGAACTATTGTTGCATTGCTCGGACATCTTTTGCAGTGCTCAACAGGCTGTGTCCCGCATCGGTTTGATAATAACTATGCGAAACCGCTTCGGGATACAGCCTGCTCGTCCGGTTTCAGCGCCTGGTGGCGCTTACCTCTCTACTTTCACGTGCTTCATAGTGAGTTTTTAAGGAGTTCTCTATGGAATTTAAAGATCCAATGGTCGAGTTGCTCAGCAGCCTTGAGCAGATTGTTTTGACACGTGATGCTCAGCCTTCCGTATCAGAAATTACACTCAATCAGGCCTCAGTTCCCGAGCCGCAGCGTTTACGCGAGATGACTGGCATGCAGGTGGATGAATTCGCCCGCGTTATGGGGGTGAGCGTCTCGTCAGTTAAAAGCTGGGAGGCGCAACGTACACGTCCTTCCGCTACGGCACGCAAACTGATGAAGCTGTTGCAGGCCAACCCTTATTTAGGGCGTCAACTGCTGGAGTAATCGCTATTTTGGATGCTCCAACCCGCCTATACGGCGGGTTTTTTAATTTATGGCACCATATTTTGCCGCCTGTTTCACGAACCAGCTTTCCGGTACGCTGTGCGGCGGCTGTGCTAACTGCGCCAGCCCTTGTTTGATGGTCTGATCTGCTTGCTGCCACAAATGTCCATCGCCCTCACGCAATAGCTGAATTTGAATCTGTTTTTCTACCAAATACACGCGTGCAAAGTCGGCATCGTACTGCACGATGGCGCGGGTGTTATCAATGATGTCGGCCAGTTTGATGGTTTGCGCCTCGGGCGAGGCATCGGCGGTATGACGGAAATGCGCCAGCTTGCGCGCAGCACGATTTTTCGCCGTGGGCTGCGCGCTGTCGGTAAGCATATCGACCAACTCCGCCACGCGTGGGCCAAAATGGCGTTCGATATCGTCAAGAGTGCTGGGGGTGTCTTCTACCGTGTCATGCAGCCAGGCGGCGGCAATCATCTGTTCATCATCGGTGACGCTACGCACTATCTCGGCGACGGCTGCCGGGTGCACAATGTAAGGCTCGTCAGTGTATTTGCGGCGCTGACCCGCAGCAGCATGCGCCTCAGTGGCATAACGGCGCGCTTGCTCTTCCAGTGAATCCCGCATATTTCACTCTCCCAGAGAAAAGTAGCTTGCAATTATCTAGCGCGCTATTTATATTGAAAACCATGAACAGTAATCAAGATGACAAAAAAGTGAAGCAGGCGCCACTTCAGTTAGATCAGCAGCTCTGCTTCGCGCTGTATTCGGCGAATCTCGCGATGCACAAAGTCTACCGCCAGCTGCTATCAAAGCTGGAGATTACTTATCCGCAATATCTGGTGATGCTGGTGCTGTGGAATCAAGACGATGTGACGGTTTCTGAAATTGGCGAGCAGTTGTTCCTTGATTCAGCGACGCTAACGCCGCTGCTGAAACGTCTGGAGATCGCGGGATTATTGCGTCGCCAGCGTTCACGTCAGGATGAGCGTCAGGTGGTGGTAACGCTGACCGATGAAGGCCGTGCGTTGCGCGATAAGGCCGAAACGATTCCAGAAGCCATTCAGTGTGCAACCGCCTGCAATGATGAGGCGCTAGCGTTACTAAAAGGTCAGTTAGACGAGTTGCGCGCCAGTTTGAATAGCGCCAACTAATACGCATTCGGGAAGTCGCTGTCTCGACATCCCATAATAAGAAGTTCAGGTTAGCGCATAATAAGTAGTGCGCGATTATATAGCGAATTAATGAGGTAATGATGTCTTTAGAAAAAGTTGTTTATACTGCAAAAGCTAAAGCTACCGGCGGTCGTGATGGTCGTGCTACTTCCTCTGACAACGTGCTGGATGTGAAACTGGGCGTGCCAAAAGAGATGGGTGGCGCAGGTGGCGAAGTAACCAACCCAGAGCAGCTGTTTGCTGCGGGTTATTCAGCCTGTTTCCTCGGCGCAATGAAGTTTGTGGCTGGCCGCGACAAGATTGCGATGCCAAAAGATGCATGGATTGAAGGCGAAGTCGGCATCGGTCCAATTCCGAACGGTTTTGGCATTGAAGCCAGGTTGAATATCCATCTGCCAGAGATGGACGCAGCTGAAGCGCAGAAGCTGGTTGATGCCGCCCACATCGTCTGCCCATACTCAAACGCGACGCGTGGCAACATTGACGTCACGCTGAACATCATTAACTAATCGTTATTGATGGCAATTTAAGGCTCCTGCGGGAGCCTTTTTTACATCTAAAAAAACGCTTTCCACTTCGATTAGAAAATTTATCTGGTCTTACCATTGGTTAAATGTTCTACTGCTCGGCTTCGCGCCATCGCCCTTTCGCCAGTCGGAATCGTCCCGATCCTGCACGTTGCGTCACGCTTTTTCCGCGGTTTAGCGAACTCTGCTGTCTTTAAACAGTCACATTACGGTTGATACAACGACACCAGGTCGGGAATACATATTTTCATGAATTATATTAAAAGTTTAACGCAGCAAAAGCTTTCTCTGCTGCTTGCGTTATATCTCGGTATCTTACTGAATTTACCGATATTTTATCGCCGCTTTGACGGCTTTTTAACGAAATCAAATATCTCTAATTGGCTCTCTGCAGCAGCGGAAGTGATGGCGGCTGTGCTGCTGACCTTCTTCCTGATGCGTCTGCTGTCGCTAGGTGGGAAATGGGCTTATCGCATTCTCGCCACGCTTACCGTGATTATTTCTGTTGCCGCCGCCTATTACATGGCGTTTTTCAACGTGGTGATTGGTTACGGCATTATCGCCTCGGTGATGACTACCGATATCGATCTTTCCAAAGAAGTGATTGGCCTGCATTTCGTGGTGTGGATGGTGCTGGTTAGTGCGCTACCGCTGCTGCTGATCTGGCGCAATAATCTGAGCCATACGCTCATTGAACAACTTAAAACACCTGGGCAGCGTCTGAAGCCAGTAGCCATCATGTTGCTGAGCGTTGCGTTGGTGTGGCTGCCGATTCGCTACTTTGACAAGTTGCAGAAAGTAAATGAAGAGATCACCAACATCGACTTGCCAAGTTATGGCGGCGTGGTGGCGCACTCCTATCTGCCTTCAAACTGGATCGCCGCACTCGGCCTGTTTGCCTGGACCAAAGTGGATGAAGAGTGGGATGGCAAAGCGCTGCTCGATCCGGCAAAAGAGTTTACTTACGTCGCGCCGCCAGGCATCGACGATACCTATATGGTGTTTGTGATTGGCGAAACCACGCGCTGGGATCATATGGGCATGCTCGGCTACGACCGTGATACCA
Source organism: Pantoea sp. X-Soil-ISGK-421 (assembly GCF_059730785.1). Lineage (NCBI taxonomy): Bacteria > Pseudomonadati > Pseudomonadota > Gammaproteobacteria > Enterobacterales > Erwiniaceae > Pantoea > Pantoea sp. X-Soil-ISGK-421. The sequence continues at coordinate 142,420 of NZ_AP035979.1, forward strand.
CGCCGAAGCTGTCGAAAGAGAAGAACCTGGTCGCGTTCCGCGGCGAATCTTGTGATACCGCCACCAAGCTGTCGCTGCGCTGCATGTTCGTGCGCGAAGGCGGCACCATGGATAATCCGGGCCGCACCCTGAAAGAACAAAACGTTTTCGCGGTACTGAAGGAACTGGGATTCACCTCAGAATTGTTCGCGATGCAGAGCGAAGTGTGGTTCTACGATAACGCTGACACCAACAACTTCTCGTTCCGTGAGCAGATTGGTTCTGAGAAGCGTAATCAGGGTAAAGCGGTCGATGACATGCTGTTAGTGCCGGAGTTACAGGCATCGTTGCAGCGCTTCCCGAAAGGCAAGCATATGGTGATTCTGCATACCAAAGGCTCGCACTACCTTTACTCGCAACGTTACCCGCGTGATTTCGCACGCTATAAGCCGGAATGCATGGGCGTTGATGAAAAGTGCAGTAAAGCGCAGTTGATTAATGCGTATGACAACTCGATTTTGTACGTTGATACCATGCTGGACAGCGTGCTGGATCAGCTACGTGATAAGAAAGCGATTGTGTTCTATGCCGCCGATCATGGTGAATCGATCAGTGAGAATATGCACTTACACGGTACGCCGCGCGAGATGGCACCGCCGGAACAGTTCCGTGTGCCGATGATGGTGTGGGCGTCTGATAAGTATCTTGAGGACCCCACCAACCGCAGCAATTTCGAACGTTTACAGGCACAACAGCGCGTGGGTAAAACCCATCGTCATGTTGAGCTGTTCGACACCATCATGGGTTGCCTCGGTTATACCTCGCCGGACGGTGGGATTAAAGCTGCCAATAACTGGTGTTCGGCACCTGCGGCCACGCCGGCCAAAACGCTTTGATTTCGTAGAGTCGCCATTTACGGCGACTGTTGCTCTGAACCCATTAAGCCGCAGAAGTTTAAGGCACTGTTTGCTTTCCAGGCGATCAGTTGGGTTTTCAGTAAAAGGCATTGACGCTTTTTTAGCAGCGCAGTAATATGCGCCCCCATCGGCGAGTAGCGCAGCTTGGTAGCGCAACTGGTTTGGGACCAGTGGGTCGGAGGTTCGAATCCTCTCTCGCCGACCATATTTGAAGAAACCTGCTTTTATAAGCAGGTTTTTTTTCGTCTGTAATTTGAGGGATCTGCGCCGATAAAGCGAAGCCAAACGTTCAGGCGATGGGAAGGCGGCTTGGTTAGCAAAGCGTCCGCCGCAGGGATGGGGCGGCCGAGGCTACAGGGACGTATTCACGCCGTCTTTGCGTTCGAGCCGCCTTTCCTGAGCAACGCACCGAGCAAAACGCAAAATCCAAAACGCAAAACGCAAAACTCATCAATTCGCCCATTCTATCCCTTAAAACCTGAATCCCTACCATTATCCCAACTCAATCCTCTGCATCCCACGCCAAATCGAAGCCGCACGCTTATTTCGTGACACATTCTTCTTATGACCGGTTTATGCATCATGCTGATTTCTTATGCCATTTCACTAGCACATTCCGCTGCCTGAACGTCATAACGCACGCACAATCGTTCAGATATTCAACATTTACCAATAAGTTTTGTGTGTTTTTTAGCGGTGATAATCACTGTCATTTGGCTAGATAGCCAGATAATCACGCGGCATTGAGTGCTTTATCACCTTTTTTAATTTTGGCTTACGCCTGGAAGGGTGTTTTTTATCGTTGCTTGCACTTACTCACACTCTGTGTAAATAACCCCACACTGTATTGACGTTCATTGCAACTGTTGACAAATTGATGCGTCAATAAAATGTAGAGACGGACGTGTCTGGTAGATTCCACGGTGCCAGTGCAACAACTATAACCGCTCACATTTTGCTTACGCTTAATTGACCTGCCCGAACCGCATAAAAAAATCAGAGGTCGGGCGACGCACACAACATCACATCACAATGGAGCAAAACATGATCAACTCCCTGGCTAAATCCAGGATGCTGAAGGTCGGTCTCAGCCTGATTGCTATGACCGTTGCCGCTGGTGTCCAGGCGAAAACCCTCGTTTATTGTTCAGAAGGTTCGCCGGAAGGCTTCAACCCGCAGCTCTTCACTTCGGGCACCACCTACGACGCAAGCTCCGTGCCGATCTACAACCGTCTGGTTGAGTTCAAAACCGGTACTACCGAGCTGCAGCCAGGCCTGGCAGAAAAATGGGATGTCAGCGCGGACGGTAAAACTTATACCTTCCACCTGCGTCAGGGCGTGAAGTGGCAAACCACGAAAGATTTCAAGCCAACCCGCACCTTCAATGCCGATGACGTCGTGTTCTCCTTCGAGCGTCAGCTCGACAAAAACAACAAATATCACGGTGTTTCTGGCGGCAGCTACGAATACTTCGAAGGCATGGACATGCCAAAGCTGATCGCCAAAATCGAGAAAGTTGACGATCACACCGTACGCTTCACCCTAACGCGTCCCGAAGCGCCGTTCATCGCTGACCTCGGCATGGACTTCGCCTCCATTCTGTCTAAAGAATATGCGGACAACATGCTGAAAGCGGGCACGCCTGAGAAGCTGGATCTCAATCCAGTGGGCACCGGTCCATTCGTACTGCAGCAGTATCAGAAAGATTCGCGCATTCTGTACAAAGCCAACCCAGACTTCTGGGGCACCAAGGCGAAGATTGATCGCTTAGTGTTCTCCATCACGCCAGATGCTTCTGTGCGTTATGCGAAACTGCAGAAGGGCGAATGCCAGGTGATGCCGTATCCGAACCCGGCCGACATCGCCAGCATGAAGAAAGACGACAAAATTAACCTGATGGAGCAGCCGGGTCTGAACGTCGGTTACCTGTCGTTCAACACCGAGAAAAAACCGCTGGATAATGTGAAAGTGCGTCAGGCACTGACCATGGCGGTAAACAAACAAGCCATTATCGATGCCGTTTATCAGGGTGCTGGCCAGGCCGCGAAAAACCTGATCCCACCAACAATGTGGAGCTACAACGACGACATCAAAGATTACGCTTACGATCCTGAGAAAGCGAAAGCGCTGCTGAAAGAAGCCGGTATGCCGGATGGTTTCTCAATCGACTTGTGGGCAATGCCGGTTCAGCGTCCATACAACCCGAACGCACGTCGCATGGCGGAAATGGTTCAGGCTGACTGGGCGAAAATTGGCGTGAAAGCCAAAATCGTCACCTTCGAATGGGGCGAGTACCTGAAACGTGCGAAAGCCGGTGAACACCAGACCGTTATGATGGGCTGGACCGGTGATAATGGGGATCCGGATAACTTCTTCGCCACGCTGTTCAGCTGTGCAGCGGCGAAAGACGGTTCTAACTACTCACGTTGGTGCTACAAGCCGTTTGAAGATCTGATTCAGCCTGCGCGTGCTGAAGCCGATCACAACAAACGTATTGAACTGTACAAACAGGCTCAGGTAGTGATGCATGACCAGGCTCCGGCGCTGATCATCGCTCACTCAACCGTATACGAGCCAGTGAGCAAGAAAGTCTCTGGTTATGTGGTAGATCCATTAGGTAAACATCACTTCGAAAACGTCGATATCCAGGAATAACCTTTCGGATTATCGCGGTTAGGGCCAGCGTTGCTGGCCCTCGGGCGGCCTCTTCGTCGCCCGCACTCCGCACTTTTTTTCCGGTAAATTCTACTATTGAAGCGCTTCTTGCGTCGCGTCCGCCCATGGCTGGCTGCGAGTGTTGAGCAATGTTGTCCCCGGCGGTAACGCTATGGGAAATGTCAGAGAACCAGGCTTATGCTGCAATTCATACTCCGACGTTTGGGCCTTGTCATCCCAACGTTCATCGGTATCACGTTATTGACCTTCGCGTTTGTCCACCTGATCCCCGGCGATCCGGTACTGATCATGGCCGGTGAACGCGGTATCTCCCCCGAACGTCACGCGCAATTGATGGCGCAGTTTGGCCTCGATCAGCCGATGTGGAAGCAATACATCACTTATATCAATGGCGTATTGCACGGCGATCTTGGCATCTCGCTGAAAAGCCGTATCCCGGTCTGGGACGAATTCGTACCACGCTTTAAAGCCACACTGGAACTGGGCATCTGCGCCATGTTGTTCGCAGTGGCAGTCGGCATTCCGGTCGGCGTGCTGGCGGCGGTAAAACGCGGCTCAATCTTCGATCACACCGCAGTGGGCATCTCGCTGACCGGTTACTCCATGCCGATTTTCTGGTGGGGCATCATGCTGATCATGCTGGTTTCGGTGCAGTGGAACCTCACGCCGGTCTCCGGGCGCGTCAGCGACATCATCTTCCTTGATGATAGCCATCCACTCACCGGCTTCATGCTGATCGATACGCTGCTGTGGGGTGAACCGGGTGATTTCAAAGATGCAGTGATGCACATGATTCTGCCTGCCATTGTGCTCGGCACCATTCCGCTGGCGGTGATTGTGCGTATGACGCGCTCCTCGATGCTGGAAGTGCTGGGCGAGGATTACATCCGCACCGCCCGCGCCAAAGGTCTGACGCGTATGCGTGTGATTGTGGTGCATGCGCTGCGCAACGCCATGCTGCCGGTGGTCACCGTGATTGGCTTGCAGGTCGGTACGCTGCTGGCCGGTGCGATTCTGACCGAAACCATCTTCTCGTGGCCGGGACTCGGCCGCTGGCTGATTGAAGCGCTGCAACGCCGTGACTATCCGGTGGTGCAGGGCGGCGTGCTGCTGGTGGCGATTCTGATCATTGTGGTCAACCTGCTGGTTGATCTGTTGTACGGCGTGGTCAATCCACGTATCCGTCATAAGAAATAAGGGGGAATCATGTCTGCTGTTGATCCCGCAAGCGTAACTGCTGCACCCAAGCCGATGACCCCGTTGCAGGAATTCTGGCACTACTTCAAACGTAACAAAGGCGCGGTGATTGGCCTGGTTTACATCGTTCTGATGCTGTTGATCGCCATCTTTGCCGATGTACTGGCTCCGCACGCACCGGCTGAACAGTTCCGCGATGCCTTGCTGCATCCACCGGTCTGGCAGGAAGGCGGCAGCTGGAGCTATATCCTCGGTACCGATGACGTTGGCCGTGATGTGCTGTCGCGTCTGATGTACGGCGCGCGCCTGTCGCTGCTGGTCGGCTGCATGGTCGTCGTGCTGTCGCTGATTCTTGGCGTGATCTTTGGCCTGATGGCCGGCTACCTCGGCGGCGTGGTCGACGCCATCATCATGCGCGTGGTCGATATTATGCTCGCGCTGCCAAGCCTGCTGCTGGCGTTGGTGCTGGTCGCCATCTTCGGACCGTCGATCGTCAATGCCTCGCTGGCCATCACCTTCGTCGCCTTGCCGCACTACATTCGTCTGACGCGTGCTGCGGTGCTGGTGGAAGTCAACCGCGACTACGTCACCGCGTCGAGCGTGGCGGGTGCTGGTACGCTGCGCCAGATGTTCATCAATATTTTGCCTAACTGCCTGGCACCGCTGATCGTGCAGGCATCATTAGGTTTCTCCAACGCCATCCTCGATATGGCGGCGTTGGGCTTTCTCGGTATGGGGGCGCAGCCGCCAACGCCGGAGTGGGGCACCATGCTCTCCGACGTGTTGCAGTATGCGCAAAGTGCCTGGTGGGTGGTGACATTCCCTGGAGTGACCATTCTGCTAACGGTTCTGGCATTCAACCTCATGGGCGATGGTTTGCGTGATGCACTCGACCCGAAACTCAAGCAGTAAAGAGGCACCGAGATGGCGTTATTAAATGTAGATAAGTTATCGGTGCATTTCGGCGACGAAAAGACACCGTTCCGAGCGGTTGACCGCATCAGCTATCAGGTCGAGCAAGGCCAGGTGGTGGGTATCGTGGGTGAATCCGGTTCCGGTAAATCGGTCAGCTCGCTGGCGATAATGGGTCTGATTGATTATCCCGGCCGCGTGATGGCGGACAAGCTGGAATTCAACGGGCGCGACCTGCAGAAAATCTCCGAAAAAGAGCGCCGCCAACTGGTGGGCGCTGAAGTGGCGATGATCTTCCAGGACCCAATGACCAGCCTCAACCCGTGCTACACCGTTGGTTTCCAGATTATGGAAGCGTTGAAGGTGCATCAGGGCGGCAGCAAACGCACGCGTCGTCAGCGCGCGATTGATCTGCTGGACCAGGTCGGCATCCCCGATGCAGCATCGCGTCTGGATGTCTATCCGCACCAGCTTTCAGGCGGCATGAGCCAGCGCGTGATGATCGCCATGGCGATTGCCTGCAAGCCGAAACTGCTGATTGCCGATGAGCCGACCACCGCGCTCGACGTGACCATTCAGGCGCAAATCATTGAACTGCTGCTGGAGTTGCAAAAGCAGGAGAACATGGCGCTGATCCTGATTACGCACGATCTGGCGCTGGTGGCCGAAGCAGCACAGCACATCATCGTGATGTATGCCGGACAAGTGGTGGAAAGCGGTAAAGCGGTGGATATCTTCAAAGCGCCGCGTCATCCCTACACGCAAGCGCTGCTGCGCGCGCTGCCAGAGTTTGCCGCAGACAAAGCGCGTCTGGCGTCACTGCCAGGCGTGGTGCCGGGTAAATACGATCGCCCAATGGGCTGTTTGTTGAATCCGCGCTGTCCGTATGTGACCGATCGCTGCCGCCGCGAAGAGCCGGAGCTGCGCGACATTCCTGGCCGCCAGGCCAAATGTCACTTCCCACTGGATGATGCCGGGAGACCGACTTATGAGTCTTGAGAACGAAAAGCAGGATTACCTGCTACAGGCGATTGACCTGAAAAAACATTACCCGGTGAAAAAAGGTCTGTTTGGTCAGGAACGCCTGGTCAAAGCGCTGGACGGCGTCTCGTTCAACCTCGAACGTGGCAAAACGCTGGCAGTGGTGGGTGAGTCCGGTTGTGGTAAATCCACGCTGGGCCGCTTGCTGACGATGATTGAAACGCCGACCGAAGGCCAGCTGTTCTGGCACGGGCAGGACCTGTTAAAACACGATCCGCAGGCGCAGAAATTGCGTCGTCAGAAAATTCAGATCGTGTTCCAGAATCCGTACGGTTCGCTCAATCCGCGTAAGAAAATCAGCCAGATTCTTGAAGAACCGCTGGTGATCAACACCTCGTTGACTAAAGCCGAACGCAAAGAGAAAACGCTGGAAATGATGGCGAAAGTCGGCCTGAAAACCGAGCATTACGATCGCTATCCGCACATGTTTTCGGGCGGCCAGCGTCAGCGTATCGCTATCGCGCGTGGCTTGATGCTCGATCCCGATGTGCTGATTGCCGATGAACCTGTTTCTGCACTCGACGTCTCGGTGCGTGCGCAGGTGCTAAATCTGATGATGGATTTGCAGCAGGATTTAGGGTTGTCCTACGTCTTTATCTCGCATGATTTGTCCGTGGTGGAGCACATCGCTGATGAAGTGATGGTGATGTATCTCGGCCGTTGTGTAGAGAAGGGCAGTAAAGAGGCGATCTTCAGCAATCCTCGCCACCCTTATACGCAGGCGCTGCTCTCGGCGACGCCACGCCTCAACCCGGACGATCGCCGCGAGCGTATCAAGCTGACGGGCGAACTGCCGAGCCCGCTTAATCCGCCGCCGGGCTGTGCGTTTAACGCGCGCTGCCGCCGCCGGTTTGGTACCTGCGTGCAGCTGCAGCCGAAACTGAAGCAGTATGGCGATCAGCAAATCGCCTGCTTCGCGGTTGATCAGGATGAAAACCAGCCAGTAGGCGTGTAATTAACGCACGCCATTAATGGATAAAGGCTCCTGCGGGAGCCTTTATTTTCTCTCCTTTAATACTTCAGGGAAATTAACGGCCGAAACCCGTTATGTCTTCCTTGGCATAAAAGCATTACGAGCCTGCATCAGTGAACGATTGGTCCTAATCAGGATATAAAGCGTAAAGGCAAATTCCTATTTTTGTCAGGATTGCGTGAGCTTTGCCACGCCGGAATAAAAGCCAAAATTTGCGCTACTAACGCGTTTTTTCAGTGGGTTAGCTAAAAGCCACCTGCGTGATTATTTCAGTTAATTGATACTAATTAATTTCTGACAATAAATAATTGCACACTTCTTGCATCTCCGCTTTTTCAATCTTAAAGATAGAATTCTTTTGTAGAATGCGATGGTTTAATAATCAGAATTTTCTCACCGTCTTTTAATGTGTGTGATATATTCGCGGAAAATTCCCTCCCGTTTTTACAGGCTCTGATCATGAAGAATTACGACGATCTGCAGCGTTTTAAAGAGAAAACGCAGACGCTTGACATCGCTTTTAAGGATATGTCCGGTCAATCGCAGGAAGCCGATCACAGTCAGTGGGCATTACTGCGCCAATTGACCACCGATCAAGAGCCTGACTTAGGCAGCGGCCAGCGAATCGATATGCTCCAGCCGCATCCCATTAGCGGTGATGAATTTAGCGCACCGCCGGAGCCCGCTCAGGCTGCGCCAGCCAGCACGTCGCGCGGATCGATTCTCGACAGTTTAAGCACACCTGCAGCCGCACCACCAGCGAGCAGTTCATCGCTGTTTCCACCCGCAAAATCTGCCTCATCGGCTATGCCGTTAGCGCCGAAAGCGACGCGGGTGGAGCGCCAGGCCGCAACTTCACTCTTTCCGCCGGCGAAACCTGCCGCTGTGCCGATTGAACAACCTGCTACTGTTGCCACGCCTGCGCCGATCGCGCCTGCACCTGCACCAATACCCACCTTTGCTGCACCGGTTGAACCGGCACATGCGGCAGCGTCTGCACCGTCCCGTTTTGGTGCTCTATTCCGCTCGCGTCCAGCTGAGCCGGCTAACCTTGCCAAAGAAACACCGTTAAAACCGCTATTGGAGAAGATTGCGCTATGCCGTTAGTTTGTGTGTGCTCGCCAAAAGGGGGAGTAGGGAAAACCACCATGGCGGCCAACCTTGCGTGGAGTCTGGCTCGCGCTGGCAGCAAGGTATTGGCAATCGATTTTGATGTTCAGAACGCCCTGCGCCTGCATTTCGGTGTACCGCTGAATGATGGTCGCGGCTTTGTGGCGCGCTCTGAAGATCAGGCCGACTGGAGCCAATCCATTCTGACCACTGGCGGCAATATTTTTGTCATGCCTTATGGCGATGTCACCGAAGCGCAGCGTGAACGATTCGAAGAGAACCTGGTAAAAGATCCGCATTTCCTGAAGCGTGGATTGGACACAGTGCTGAATTACCCTGGACTAGTGATTATTGCCGATTTTCCTCCAGGTCCGGGTCCTGCGCTTAAAGCCATGACTGCACTTGCCGATATGCATTTAGTGGTGATGTTGGCCGATACCGCCTCGGTCTCTTTACTGCCGCAAATAGAAAATGATCGCATGATAGGTCAGCCACTAAATAATAAACATGGTCATTATTTTGTCCTTAATCAGAGCGATAATCGCCGTAATATTAGCCGTGAAGTCACGGAATTTATGCAACAGCGTCTGGGTGAAAATTTATTAGGCGTGGTACATCGCGATGAAAGCGTCGCGGAAGCCAATGCTTCGCAACAATCTGTTTATGATTTCAGCCCGGCTTCTGCCGCCGCGTTTGATATCGAATTAGTGGCGAAACGCGTAGCTAATATCCTGAATATAACCGTGGGTAACGGTGAAGTTCAGGCACCGATTCGCAGCCATAATTAATAATGAGGCCGTAACCGGCCACATAAAAACAATACAGCTCCTTCAGGGTGAATCATGAGTAAACTCGGATTTTACCTGCTGCTGCTGGTGCTTGCACCGGTAGCAGCGGTAATCGTCATCACGCCTATGGACAGCCAGAAGCAATATATATTTGGCTTAATCAGCATCGGGATGATGTTTTTATTGGGCTTCAGCAAGAGCCGAAAAATAACCGTGGTGATGGTTATCCTTTCTGCGCTGATGTCGACTCGATATATCTGGTGGCGCACCACCGCGACGCTGCAGTTTAATTCAGAGATTGAAGCGATTCTGGGTATCGGCTTATATCTGGCTGAACTCTACGTCTGGCTGATCTTAATTCTCGGCTTCCTGCAAACGACCTGGCCATTAAAACGCACCATCGAACCCTTGCCGGATGATACCCGCCTGTGGCCAACGGTTGACGTCTATGTGCCGACCTACAACGAAAGCCTCGACGTGGTACGTGATACCGTGCTGGCGGCGCAGTGTATCGATTACCCGCGTGACAAGCTGAAGGTTTATTTGCTGGATGACGGCAAACGCAGCGAGTTTGCGGTATTTGCCGCCGATGTGGGTGTGGGTTACATCACCCGTGACGACAATAGTCACGCTAAAGCCGGTAACCTCAACCACGCCATGAAGATCACCAAAGGTGAGCTGATTTGCATCTTCGATTGCGATCACGTGGCCACACGCACTTTCCTGCAGGCAACGGTGGGTCCCTTCCTGAAAGATCCGAAGCTGGCGCTGTTGCAAACCCCGCACTACTTCTATTCACCGGATCCGTTCGAACGTAACCTGCGCGCGGCGCGCAGTATCCCGAATGAAGGTTCGCTGTTCTACGGCCCGGTCCAGCAGGGTAACGATAACTGGAATGCCACCTTCTTCTGCGGCTCCTGTGCGGTGATACGCCGTAGCGCGCTGGAAGAGATTGGTGGTTTTGCCGTGGAAACCGTGACCGAAGATGCACATACCGCACTGAAAATGCAGCGCCTTGGTTGGGGTTCCGCCTTCCTCGCGATTCCATTGGCCGCTGGTCTGGCAACGGAACGTCTCGGTCTGCACGTGGTACAACGTAACCGCTGGGCGCGCGGCATGACGCAGATCTTCCGCGTCGATAATCCGCTGTTTGGTCGTGGTTTGAAGTGGCAGCAACGCCTGTGCTATCTCAACGCCATGCTGCACTTCCAGTTCGGCTTGCCGCGCGTGGCGTTCCTGACGGCACCGCTGGCGTACCTGCTGTTTAACCTGAACATTATTCACTCGTCGGCGTCGCTGATTTTCGCCTACGTTTTGCCGCATCTGGTGATGTCGCTTTACGTCAACTCGCGCATGAACGGCAAGTTCCGCTACACCTTCTGGGGAGAAATCTACGAAACCGTGATGTGCTTCCACCTCATTATCCCAACGCTATTGACCATGCTGGCACCCAAGCGCGGAAAATTTAACGTAACGGATAAAGGTGGCTTACTCGATCAGGGGTTCTTCGACTTCCACATTGTGCGTCCACACGTCATTGTCGCGGTGCTGCTGTCGATTGGCATTATCGCTGGCGTGGTGCGCGCCACCGCGCATGACTACTTTGGTGTCGATCCTTACGTTATTGCGCTTAACGTTGGCTGGGCGGTGTTCAGCCTGATTATCCTGATGGCGGCGATTGCCGTGGCGCGTGAAACCAAGCAGGTGCGCAAAACCATCCGTATCGAGGTGCAAATCCCGGCAGTGATTCACTATGCCAGCGGCATCTCTTCACGCACGCAAACCAGCGATCTGTCGATGGGCGGCGCGCAGCTGGATGCGCCGGACAATCGGCACGAGCAGGATGAAATCGAAGAGATCGATCTGCTGCTGAAATCGGGCACCATCACTATTCCGGTCAGTAAAATCTCCGGCGATGAAGAGAGTATTCGTCTGCGCTTTGGCGATATGCCGCTGTCGCGCCGCCGTGAGCTGGTGCGCGTGGTGCTGGCGCGTGCCGATGCGTGGATTCAGCCCGAGTACAAGCAGGACAACCCGCTGGTTTCACTGGGCACCATTATTCGTACCGTATTTGAGCTGTTCTGGCTGACCTGGAAAGATCGCCGTGAGAAGCGTAAGCGTGACAACCCGCCCGCGGTAAAAGAGGACAGCGCTGCATGAAGAATTTGACGCAAACGTTGCTGGCAAGTTCGCTGGCAATGGCGCTGCTGCTCGCGCCAGCGTGGGCCGAAACCCCGCCAGTCACTCAGGATAGCTCTGTACTCTCTGATGTGCCGCCACCGCAAGGCATTGAAAGCGCAGCCGATCAGCAGCTGCAACAGGCGGCAGGCGCTGCTCCGTACGCGCCAGCGGAAACCGCACCTGCCACGGAAAACGCTGCGCCAGCAGAGCCTGAGGCAGCGCCAGAAAGGGTGCTGCCAACGGTTACGCCAACCGCACCGGCGGAAATGCCAGACACCTCTTCTGTGACGCTGCTCAACCAGCCGATCAGCAGCACTGTTTCGGTGGCGCAGATGGGCCAGCCGCGCGGCATTACGCTCACCGGCGGTCAGCTGCAATCCGGCATCGTGTTTACGCTGCCAGGCGATGAAGTGATCACCAACGCGCGCCTCAATCTGTCGTTGCGCGTCTCGGCGGCACTGGCAGCGCGTAACACTTCGCTGCAACTGATGCTCAACGGTCAGCCGCTTGGCACCTTGCCGCTCGGCTCCAGCGACAGCGATGTCAGCGACTACCAGCTGGATATTCCCGCGGCGATGGTGGTGGCGAGTAACAACCTCAGCTTCAAGATTAACGATGCCGATAAGTTGCTGTGTGAGAAAGAGAGCGCGCAGCAGTATCAGGTAACCATTTTGCCCAAAACCACGCTGAGCCTTGAAGGCCAGCAGCTGAACATTGGCACCAGTCTGCGCAACTTCCCGCGTCCGTTTATCGATGCGCAGCGCATGACGCCAGCCAGCGTCACCTTTGGCTTTGCCGCCAATGTCGCGCCGGATAGCATCAGCGCGGCTGCGCTGGTGGCATCATGGATGGGCATTCAGTCGGATTATCGTGGCATCCGTTTCCCGGTGGTGCGCGGCGATCTGCCTGAACACAACGGCATTCTGATCGGCCATCCGGGCGATAAGATTGGCACCGTGACCTTGCCAGCGACCAACGGTCCGCTGTTGCAGGTGATCGATAATCCCAACAATCCGATCTATAAACTGCTGTTGGTTGTCGGCGCGAACGACGATCAACTGCGTCAGGCCGCTAACCGCTTAACCACGCAGCCGCTGGCCACCGATGCTAACAGCCTCAACGTGCAGCCGCAGCCGATTGGCGTGCGTAAACCTTACGACGCGCCACGCTGGATCAACACCACGCGTCCGGTGCGCCTGAGCGAACTGCTGCGTAAAGATCAGAGCCTAACCACTACCGGCATCTGGCACGATGCGCTGCGCGTTAACTTCCGCGCCGCGCCGGATCTGTTTATGTGGGATGGCGACACCATTCCGGTGGAGCTGCACTATCGCTTCCCATCAGAAAGCTGGATTGACGAAAACAACTCCTTCCTTAACTTGACGATTAACGGCACTTTCCTGCGCAACCTGACGGTTAACAAAGTCGGCTTGCTGGAAAGCGCCTGGCATCGGCTGGGCGGCGATGCGCGTCAGGAGCATTACACCCTGAAGCTTGAGCCGTACCTGATTTACGGCGACAACCAACTGGCGCTTTATTTCAACATCAAACCGAAGGCGGACGCACCGTGCGGCGTGCTGCTGAACAACAACATTAAGAGCCGCATTGAAGAGGATTCGTGGATCGATCTGAGCCACACGCGCCACTTCACCATGCTGCCAAACCTCTCTTACTTTGTCGGCGCCTCGTTCCCATTCTCACGTCTGGCGGACTTCTCGCAAACCACGCTGCTGCTGCCAGAAAAACCGAGTGATGCGGAGATCGCCACGCTGCTGGATATGGCGTCACGCGCCGGTAACGCCACCGGCGTGCCGCTGCTGCAGAACCAGGTGCTGTTTGGCCTGCCGAAGGGCGGCACCCATATGGCGCGTGTGCAGCAGAGCGATTTGTTGGCGGTGAGCACCACGCAGAACAACGACTTCAACCAGACGATGCTGGCCAACACGCCGTATGAAACCAGCGGCAATACGCTGGGCGTGAAAGAGCCGAACACCTGGGACAAGCTGCGCGGCTGGCTGACCGGCGACTGGTATCGCCAGCAATTAGATGCCGATCGTTACTTCTCGTCTAACGAAGCGTGGCGCGGCTTTGTCAGCTATCGCTCACCGTGGAACCCGGATCGTCTGGTGGTGATGACGGTGGCGACCAGCGATCAGCAACTGCTGCGCCTGCATGAAGACCTGAATTCTGCGCGCATCAACGCCGGTATTCGCGGCGATACCGCCATCATCACCGATGAGAACGGCATTCGTAGCTTCCGCGTCGGCCCGCAATTCCCGAGCGGCGAAATGCCGTGGTACATGATGGTGGTGTGGTATGCCAACCAGCACTCGGTGCTGATGGCGTTGGCGGCATTCCTGCTTTCAGCGTTGGTCGGCGGTGGTGCCTGGGTGATGTTGAAACGTCATGCGTGGCGTCGTCTCAACCCAAAAGTTGATAGCAAGTCCGGCAAGAAGTAAGGATTAAAATAATGAAAAAACATCTGTTAAGTGCCGGTATTCGTTCTGCCCTGATTCTGGGTGGGGCACTGACGCTCTCTCAGCCGCTGCTGGCGGCGGAGAGTAGCAATCCTGCGTTGCAGGCGCTGTTCGATCAGGCGGCTTACTGGCATCAGAAAGCGCATGACGATCTGGCAAAAGCGTCGCTGCAGAAAGTGCTGATGGTTGAGCCGAACAACACCCAGGCGCTGTATCTGCTGGCGCTCTATTCGCAGCAGAGCGGTGGCACGGCGGAAGCGGCACAGTGGCGTGCGCGCCTGAGCGCGGCGTCGCCGAACGATCCGCATCTCAGCGAGCTGGACAACGCGCGCCAGCTGCAAACGATTCCGCAGGCGCAGCTGCAGCTGGCACGCCAGCAGGCACGCAGCGGCAACATCGCGGCGTCGCTGCAAACCTGGCGTAATACTTTCAGCGGCAACGAGCCGCCGCCGAGCGTGGCAGCCGAATATTATCTGACCATGGCGGGCGATCGTTCGCTGCTGCCACAGGCCGTAGAAGCGCTGCGTCAGTTCTCTGCCGATCACCCGCAGGATACCGGCGCCAAACTGGCGCTGGGTAAAGCATTGACCTATCAGGAATCGACACGCCGTCAGGGCATTGATGTGCTCGGTAGTCTGGCTGACGGGAATAAAGAAGCCGACCGATCGTTGCGTCAGGCGCTGCTGTGGCTTGGTCCGCAGGCATCGGATGCGTCACTGTACCAAACCTGGCAACAGCGCCATCCGCAAGACAACGCGGTGCTGGATTACTACCGTAAAAACGTCGGCGGCGCCGAGAAGGGCGCGGGCTTTACCGCGCTTAACAGCGGTGACGTCAGCAACGCGCAAAACAATTTTGAGAAAGTGCTGCAAGCCAACCCGCAAGATGCGGATGCATTAGCCGGTATGGGCTATGTCGCCCAGCGTGCCGGACGTTATGCCGAGGCGGCGGATTACCTGACGCGCGCGGCGCAATTAGGTGGCGATCAGAGCGATACGCGCCAGAAACAGGCCGCCGATGCGCGCTTCTACGCGCAGCTAGCGACCGCGCAGCAGGCGCTGAAAAATGGCGACAGCGCGCAGGCGTTGGCGCTGAGCGAGCCGCTGGCGCAAGCCGAAGGCGAGAAAGGGGTATCTGCCAAACTGTTCCGCGCTGACGTGCAGCGTCGCAGCAATCAGCTCGATCAGGCGGAGCAAACTTACCGCGCCATCCTGCAAAGCGATGCAGACAATCGTAGCGCCAAAGAAGGCCTGTTCTATGTGCTGCGCCAGCAAAACCGTAGCGCTGAAGCGAATACGCTGCTGGCATCACTGCCTGATAGCGTGCGTCAAAGCGTGGCACCACGCGGCAGCAGCACCGATCCGATTCGTGCGCAGGCCAGGCGTGAAGTGGCGGCGGGCAATAACAGCGCGGCGATTGTCACGCTAACCAGCGGCATTCAGCGCTATCCCAATGATGGCTGGCTGCGTCTCGATCTGGCGCGACTCTACCGCGCACAGGGCAATAGCATGATGGCGGCAAATATCATGCAGCCAACCCTGCGTAGCGGCGCCAGCACCACGGAACTCTATGCGGGCGCGTTAAATGCCAGCGAAAGCGGCGCCTGGCAGCAGGCGAGCCAGTTACTGTCGCGCATTCCTAACGGCAGCAAGAACAGTGCTATGCGCGAGCTGGCGCAGCGTGTGAACTTCAATCTGCAGATGGCCACCGCCGATCAGTATCTGGCGCAGGGTTCGAATGCGGCGGCGGCCAACACCTTGCGTGCGCTGGCAGCAACACCGCCAGCTAATCCGGTTGATGCCGGTAATTTGGCAGAAAAGCTGGCGAAAGCGGGCGATCTCACCACTGCGGTTTCCGTGGTGCGCAGCAACCTGCAGCGTGGCGTTCAGGGTAACGCCGGTGATTACGCTGCGCAGGTGGCGGTGCTGAATCAGGCCGGTCTCAACACTGAAGCGCAGAGCTTCCTCAGCAGCCCAGAACTGCAGGCACGCAGCACGCCAACGCAGCTGGCGGGCATTCGCAACGGCTATGTCATTAACGAAGTGGATCGTCTGCGTGAGCAGAAACAGTATGCCGCCGCTTATGACAAGCTGGTGGGCGCGCTACAGCACGATCCGCAGAACCGCGATCTGATGTTCGCCATGGCGCGACTGTATCAGTCCGGCAAGATGAACAAAGAAGCCGGCGTAGTTTACGACTACCTGATGACGCAGGACACCGCGACCCAGGACGCGCGTACCGGTGCTATCAACGTGGCGCTGGCACAGAATGACGTCAACAAAGCCAATACCTTAACGCGCGGCCTGCGCAATGAGCAGTCGCCGGATCGCTTGCTGCTGTTAGCCCGCGTGGCCGAAGCCAACGGCGAACACAGCCAGGCGATGAGCTATTTGCGCACCGCGCGCGGTCAGCTGATTGGTCTGCAAGGCGCAGAAACGGGCAGCGTGCCGAGCGTTGGCGGGTTGGCATTAGCCGACAATCCGTTTATCAATCGCGGCACCTCGCCAGTGGGACGCACGCCATCCAGCTATGGCGCGGTGATGCCGTGGCAGTCGGCACCGGCGGCCACCAGCAGCGCCGCAGGCGTGACGCTAGCGAGCAACACGCCTGCCGTGCAGCAGAGCCAGACGCTGCGCCAAATCGACAACATGATGGATGATCTGCAAGAGAAAACCGGCACTTGGGTGCAGGGGCAAATGCAGGTGCGTGGACGCGATGGCGAATCGGGTTTAAGCAAGCTGACCGAAGCCAAAGCGCCACTGACCTTCTCCACCGTGCCGTTTGGCGAATCGCGTTTCGATTTCACCATGACGCCGATTTCCCTCACCGCAGGCAGCGCGGGTGGCGACGCATGGCGCCGTTTCGGCACCAACGCGCTGGAACAGGGCAAAGTGGTGGCGGCAGGTGGCGCGAAAATTGATGATGTACCCAACTCCTCTACTGATTCGCAATCGGCGACCGGCGTGGAGCTGAACATGGCGCTGAAGGGCGACAGCTACAAAATCGACATCGGCAGCACGCCGCTCGGCCAGGACTTGAGTACGCTGGTGGGCGGCGTGCAGTGGTCGCCGAAGCTGACCGACTTCCTGACGCTGATCCTCACCGGTGAACGCCGCGCGATGACCGACAGCCTGCTGTCGTATGTCGGCGTCGAAGACAAAACCAGCGGTAAACGCTGGGGTCGCGTCACCAAAAACGGCGGTAACGCCTTGCTGAGCTATGACAACGGCGATGCCGGTTTCTACGTCGGCGGCGGGGCGTACAGCTATATCGGCGAAAACGTGGCGAGCAACAACAGCGTGCAGGCCACGGCGGGTGCCTATGTGCGTCCGTATCACCTTGACGATCGCGAGCTGAAAGTCGGCATGAGTTTGTCGTGGATGGATTACTCGAAAAACCTCAGCTACTTCAGCTATGGTCAGGGCGGTTACTTCAGCCCGCAGAACTATGCGTCGGTGTCGTTCCCCATCGAGTTCAGCCGCAAGTTTGACGATCTGAAAGTGAATGTCGGCGGTTCGGTGGGTTATCAATCCTACAGTCAGGATAAGAGCGACTACTTCCCTAACAATCCGTCGTTGCAGGCGCAACTGCAAAGTCTGGCCGATCAAGGCTATGTGCAGAATGCGGTTTACAGCGGCGACAGCAAAAACGGCATTGGCTACAACCTGCATGCCGGTGCGGATTACAAGATTAACAAAGATGTCACCGTGGGCGGTCAGTTAGGCTACGACACCTTTGGCGATTACAACGAAAGCACAGCCAATCTGTACTTCCGTTACCTGTTCGGAGATTACTAATGAGTGAACAAGTGGCAGCACGCGTCAGCCATCCGCATCAGCCGGGCTGGTTTGATCTGGTGAGCGCGATGATTGAAAGCATGCTGGACAACGCGGGCGAGGAAGCAGAAGGCTTCCTCAACGGGGTCGGCGTATCGCTGGCAACGCGCTATCCTTTACCAGAAGCGCGCACCGTGCAGGATCTGGAGCGTGAAATGAATTTGCAACTGGCGCGATTTAACTGGGGCTTTGTGCAATTACAGCCGCAGGAGAATGCCATTCTGATTCAGCACTATGCGTTGCCTCAGGGCGACAGCAATGTGGGTGTTGAACGCTGGCAGCTGGCATTAAGCGCGGTGTTAGCCGGCGTGTATGCGCAGTGGCTGCAGGCACAAGGTGGCAGCGCGACGGTACCGGTAACGCTTGAGAAGAACGACGGCGGCACGCTGCACTATCGATATCAATAGGATGCTGTAATGAGAGTGATGCGGTTTTGGCGTCAATGGATGCTGTGTTTCATGGTGATGTTTTTTAGCGCTCAGGCAGCTGCAGATGGCTGGAGTACTTACAAAAGCCGTTTTATGGACAGCGATGGCCGTATCAGTGATACGGCAAACAACAACGTTAGCCACACCGAAGGCCAGGGCTACGGCATGTTGTTGGCGGTGGCGCATGACGATCGTGCCACCTTCGATCAGCTGTGGCAGTGGACGCGCACCCATCTACGCAATCCGCAGAATGAGCTGTTCTACTGGCGCTACACGCCAGGCGCTGCCGATCCGATTGCCGATAAAAATAACGCGTCCGATGGTGATGTGCTGATTGCCTGGGCGCTGCAACGTGCAGCGCAGAAGTGGGGCGGTGATTACCAACAGGCGTCCGACCGGATTCAGCGTGCGATAGTGAAGCTGAATGTGATCAGCTACGGCGGGCATAAAGTGATGCTGCCGGGCGCGCAGGGTTTCAATAAAACCAGCTATGTGGTGCTCAATCCGTCATATTTCCTGTTCGAGGCCTGGCGAGAGTTTGCCGAGCACAGTCATCTGCGCATCTGGAATGAGCTGATTGATGACGGCATGGTATTGCTGAGTGATATGCACTTCGGCAAAACCGGCCTGCCGCTCGATTGGGTGGCGCTGAATGCCGATGGTTCGGTGGCACCGGCGGTCGGCTACTCTAACCGCTTCAGCTATGACGCGATCCGTATTCCGCTGAACATCTGGTGGTACGATCCGCAAAGCCTGCGGCTGGTGCCATTCCAGCGCCTGTGGCAAGGTTCGGCGCGCATGACCACGCCCGCCTGGTATGATGTGCTGGGCAACACGCCCGCGCCATACAATATGGAAGGCGGCCTGATCGCGGTGCGCGATTTAACCCTGAACCAAACTCAGTATCTCAACGACAAGCTGGCAGCGGATCAAAACTACTTCTCCGCCAGCCTGCAGCTGCTCACCTGGATGGCGTATCAGGAGAAGCGTTAAGTCTCATCTTTGACCTGGTCGCCATGAATGGCGACCCTACAAAAAACTGCACTTCATCCGTAGGGTCGCCATTCATGGCGACCTATACGCTTTACCGCCATTTATTTCATTTCAAATCTATTACGGCCTTTGTCTGAATCTCATTTCAATGCACGTTTAATCCTTCATTGTAGGGATCTGATCAATGCACGCCCATTAGCGTCTATGCAAATTTGTCATGCTAAAATGTATAGACAAAAGTGTATGGTAAAATGTATACGGAACTTGAATTCGAGTGGGATCTCAGCAAAGCGGAATCGAATTACCGCAAGCATGGCATTCGCTTTGAAATTGCCGTGCGAATATTTGACGATCCTTTTCATTTGTCTAATCAGGATCGTTACGAGAATGGCGAGTATCGCTGGCAATCGATAGGTAGTGTTATGGGACACATCGTTATATTGGTGGCACACACGGTCCGTTTTGAGCAGGGCACCGAGATTATGCGAATCATCAGTGCACGTCCTGCCACGCGCAATGAGAGGAGGCGTTATGAGCAAGGTTAGAGTTAAACGTAGCGAATTACCGGCGTTAACCGATAAACATTTATCTGAGCTGGAAGCACTGAGTCAAAAACCAGATTGCGAGATTGATTGCAGTGAAATTGAGCCTTTAGCCGAAGGGTTTTGGAACACATCTTCCAGCGGGCGATTTTACCGTCCGATTAAAACGCAGGCTTCAGTCAGAATTGATGCAGATGTGCTTGAGTGGTTGAAAGCGCCGGGAAAAGGGTATCAGACGCGTTTAAATGCCATATTGCGGGCAGCTATGCTTCGTGAGTTACAAAGTAAGTAGCAGCCTCACGGCGACTACTATTTAAAATCCGCATACGGCGTGAGCGGCTGCGGGGGCATGTCCATATCGCCGTTCCAGCCGGACATAGAATAGCGCATAAAAATCAAACCGTGGCTCGGGGTGTAATCCTTCGCCTGCTGAATATCCATCGCCAATCCTACTGACCAATGCGGCGTAATGCGGCGCTCCACCAGCGCCTGCAGCGTATAACCAAACCCCCTTCCCGAACTGCTGTCTGAGGTGGGATTCGACGCCAGCGCAAAGCCTGGATTGACCGGATAACGCTGCTGTCCATCGGTTTGCGACTGCGACCAGGAAACCGAGCCGCCGAGGTCAAATGACCAGTTGTCGAAGCGCTGGCGATAGGTGACCGGCAGCGACAGCGAGAAATACTGCTGCGGGCTGTAATAGCCGCCCTGGCCGAAGGTATAGTCGCTGAGGTCTTTCTGGTAATGCCACAGCATGCTGTTCAGGCCAACGGTGGCGCGGCGATTGTCTTGATTAATCAGCTTGTAGTAATAACCCGCCATCAGGCGTTCGCGGCTGTTATCCGCGACGTTTTCACCGCTAAGTTGATGCGCACTGAGATCGGCCCACACGCCATGCGCGCCGCCTTGATCATAACTCAGCCCCAGCGCGCCACCGGTTGCGACCACGCCGCCCCAGGTTTTGCCGCCGTTAGCCGCGGGATCGCGTGCGCCTGCGTACGCCAGCAGCGAGCTGGAGATCGGTCGCCGTGATGCGGTGAACGTCAGGCCAATGTCATTGACGTCGGTTTTCCAGCTGACACCGCCGACCCAGTTGCGGGTCTCAAAGCCGAGCGGCGTAGTGCCGAGATCTGCCGACCAGTGATCGTTATGCCAGCCCACGCCCAGCGCGGTGCCTTCATCACGCTGCGTAAAGTCGCGGCGACAACCGCCGGAATTGTCATCATTACAGCTGCCGAACTGCGCGCTGTGGCTGCCGTTCTCGGTGGAGAAGGTGCCCGCTGAAACCAGCACATGATCTACGCGCACAAAGCTACGCCCATCTGCCAGTGGCGTTTCCGCCTGCATCATGGTGGTGTGTGCGGTGAAATCGGAGGTGCCGCCGTTGCCTTTATTGCGCGAGTAATCCTGCTCGAGGGTGAAAGTGGTGTCTTGCTGGCGATAAAGATCGGCGGCGTCGCTGCGTATGCTGCGTTTTAGCCAGTTATCCTGCACCTGATTGCGGGTTAACGCCGTATAACGATCGTGATCCTGCGGCACATCCGGGCTGATGCCGCTTGCAGCCATCGCCAGTTGATAATCCTGCTGCGCTTGTGCGGATTGGTGCAGCTGGGTTTCCAGCCGCGCCGCGTCGCGGTACACCAGCGCTTTTTCCTGTGATGGGGCTTGTTTCGCCGCTTGGGTTTTCAGCTCAGCAAAAATCTGTTGAGCACGAACTGCATCGCCACTGTTTTGCCAGGCGAGCGCCACGCGCCGACCGCTGTTTACACTTTGCCGTGCCACGCTCGCTGGTAAGGTTTCTAGCGAGCGGCGCGCTTCCGCTGTGCGGTGCAACGCCAACTGTGCTTCGATGCGATCCAGCGCCTCTTCGCCGCGTGCCAATACTTTCTTCTGCTCCAGACGGTTGGCCAACTCATGCATATTGCTGTCCCAGCGCGCGGTGGGCAGGCGATGCAAGGTCGTTAGTGCGGCATCATCGCGGTCGACGGAAGCCAGCCACAACGCAGATGCATACTGCGCTGCCGGTTCATGTGGATGCTGGCGCACCATTGCGTCCATGATCTGCGCACCCTGAGTTTCTTCGCCGCCATTGCGCAGCGCGCCAGCCAGTCGATAAGCCAGCCAGATATCATCGGGATTCGCCTGCGCCAGCTGGCGATATTTCTCCGTGGCCTGATGCCATTGGCCTTGTTGCGCCAGCGCATCGGCTTCGGCCATCAGCGCATCGGTGCGCAGCTGTACCAGACGACTTTTCGCCGTGCTATTGCTGCGATCCAGCCGCAGCGCCTGCTGCCAATAGTTTTCTGCCTGAGCGCTGTTTTTCCGCGCCTGCGCCACATCGCCGAGACCAACTAACGCCCAGCTGTCACGATTATCCAACGCTTGCGCGCCGCGATAATAGCGTTCTGCCGCGGCCATATCGCCGTTTTTCAACGCCGCATCGCCGTTGTTGATGGCCAGCCAATAACGGCTGGTTTGCAGCAGTGACTGCCACTTGCCGATTTGCGTGCTGGCCTGGCCGGCCTGAATCGCCTTCTCCAGCCAGCGAATAGCGGCGGTGCGATTGTTGGCCCGCGCCTGCGCCTGGCCCATCGCGCCCATCAGTTCAGCATCGTTTGGATTGGCTTTTAGCGCCGCATTAAGCGCGGCAATGGCATCCGCGCCTCCGCCGGCATCCACCAGCGCTAAGCCCTGCATACGCTGACGATACGCCGGATCGGCGAGCATTTTTTGCTGACGTGCCAGCTCTTGCTGACCGCGCTGCTGGGCATCGCCTTCGGTAAAGGTTTGCAGATATTGCTGCAGGCTGGCGACACTACGCTCGCTCACCGGCTGATTCTGGATTTGCTGCAGCCACAGCTCGGAGGCGGCATCGCGTCCGCCATTACGGTTGGCGAGACGGCGCAGCTGCGTGAAGGCTTCTCCTGGCTGATTGTTATCAAACGCCATGCGCGCCAGCTGCAGTTCTACGCCGATGTTGCCGGGATAGCGCAGCTCCAGCGCCTGCAACTGTTGATACGCCTGCGGTTGCTGGCCGGGTAGACGCGCCACCAGTCGCCAATACTCCAACTCGGTATTCACATCCGGGAACACGCCGTGGAACAGCGCATCCCACGCGGTTTTGGCGTCGGCGAGGTGTCCGGCAGTGGCCAGTAATCGCGCCTGCTGCAGCTGTTGACGACCTTCCGTGGTCACCAGACGCAATCCGGCTGCGGATTCGTGCGTGGCGGCAGCATTCGGTGCCACGCGCTGCAGTTCATCCAGCAGTTTTTGCGCTTTGGCCTGATCGCCCTGACGCAGCGCCATGCGGATTTGCGCCGCCAGCACCTGCGGATTATCCGGATCGATTTTCTCCAGCCGATACAGCGATTGCTGCACCAGATCGAGTTTGTTGGTCGATTCGCCGGTGCGAATCTGCATCAGCAGCCACTCAACCGGCGCAACCTGTGGACCGATTGGCGCGGCAATCGAACTTGCCCATGCCCCGAGCGTGCTGCCAATCAGTAATCCCAGCTGCAGCTTATTCATCGTCATCCAGCTCGGCCAGACGGCGACGGCTTACCATGCGCATCAAGCGCCAGGCCATCAGCGCAAACAGCACCACGACAACGACCGCGCAAATCGCCAGCCACACCGGATGCGTCGCCAGCAGATTCCATAAGCGCTCCCACCACGGCAGGTGACCAACGAAATAGGTGTCGCCGACGCGCACGCTGTTCACGCCTGATTCACGGATCACCGTGGCGGAACCGAACACCGCCGCGCGTTTGCCGCTGTCGAGCAGCGCGTTATTCAGCAATTCCCAGCCGCGCGGGCTGTCGGCCAGCAGCGCCACGACGCTACGCTGATCGTTGAACGGCGACTGGAAGCCGACAATGGCGCCCATCGGCCCGCGTGAGCTGATGGTGGTTTGGCTTTCCACTGCGCGTTCGCTGGCGGAAACCGGCACGTTAGCCGCCGCATTCGATCGCGCGGGCATGCTGATCCAACTGCGTGCGGCATCGGCCAGCAGCGGGATCTTCGTATCGTCTTGCAGATCCTGCGGAATGCCGCCGATCATTAGCACATCGGCATCGGTTGCTTTCGCCTTGCTCCAGTCATCGCTTATCTGCACGCGCAACGCGGGATAGCCGGTTTGCGCGCCGATGCTGCCCAGCGCATTCAGCATAGTGGTTACTTCGTCATTACCCGGCTTCGGCTGCACCAGCACCAGCGTTTGCGCCAGATCGGCGTAGCGGCTGTAAGGGAAACCGGCGTTGGCGAACGCACCCAGCGACGGCATTTCGATGTAATGACGATAGCCGGAGAAATCGATGCTTGAGGTATCGTCGATAACCACGTGATGTCCCACCGCGGTGACGGTTTCGCAGCGGCCATCGGCGGTACCGCCAATAAAGGTGTTGGCGTAATCAAAGTTGAAGCGCAGCTGATTCACGACACCGAGGCGCAGTGCCGGAATGGTCAGCTGACGATTGCTGTCCTGCAAACCCTGCATCAGCGGAATGTGCATCAGCTGTTGAGCGGCGGTATCTTTTTGCGTCAGCGGGTAATCCTGCATGAACTGGTTGTTGAGATGCACCGCCAGGCGCGAACCATCCTGCTGAATCGGCGAGGTATAGCGGTAGCGCAGGTCCATATCAATGCCGCGCGCACGCACCAGGAACAGATCCGGCGGCAGATTCAGCGTCAGGCTAATCGGATTTGGCTGCAAGCCGTCGCCCTGCAGCTGGTTTTGATACTGCGTCAGCTCGGCAAAGGTGGTGCGGCGATCGGTGCGTACCCAGTTTGGCGCATCGTAAGCCTCGCGGGCTGCCAGCAGTTTCACGCTGTCGATGGTTGAGCTGTCGCCGCGCAGCAGTAGCTGACCTTGGGCAATGCCTTCGACGGCGGTCAACAGATCGTTGTCATCCCGACCGAGAATCAGCAGCATCTTCTCGTACGGATTGTCCGGCTGATTCACCATTTCCACCGTCGGTTTCTCCACCGGCGGCAAATCTTTCAGGAAGTCGGGACGATGCGCGTTGGTGGCAAACACCACCGCATGCTGATCGTTGGGGAGCTGGTTATACAGCACCGGGAAGGATTGTCCGCGCCACTGCGCTTTGCTGCCAAACCAGGAAGCCAGAATCCCGGCCGCACGCTGTTGCAACAAATTGGGTTGCGCATCGAACACCATTGGCAGCTGCAGCGGACGGCTGTCGCGCGTATCAAAGAACGGCTCCGGGAAATGCGACAGATCGTTCTGTAGCGGCAGCTTTTGCAGCGTCAAATCGAGTTGGCTGGCTTTGCCGATATCCAGCCAGATGGTGCTGTTGGCCGGGTTTTCACACACGTTGGCGTAGTGACCAACCAGTTCGAGGCGCACGCGGTTAAAATCGCTAATAAAGCGTGGATCGATGGGAATTTGCGTTTGATTCTCTTTGCCGAGCTGATCGGCGGTGACAGTAACCAATCCCACCAGTTCGTCGTTGAGATAGACCTTGAGCTGCGACAGCGTCGGAATCAGCGCTGGCGAGGGACGATAGCTCAGATTCAGTAGCGCGCGCGTCACCACTTCATCGCTGCGCACGCCGAACTCAATCTGGCTGCTCGGTTCGGTACCGCGCAGCGTCATGCTGCCCGGCGGCGGTGCGACCTGGTTAAACACCAGCTGACTATCACGCAGCGGCGCGTTGGCATCGACCAGCGCGTTCATCTCCTGCAGCGGCTGGGGTGTGCTCAACGCCCCATTGGACTGCGGCGCGGCCTGCGCCAGAGTTACGCAGCCCAGCAGCAGCGCGGTGAACCAACTCAGTTTTCTCGTCATGGTCATATCGTCAACTTAAGTGAAATCGGTATTGATCGTCGCAGGCTGGCGCGCAATACGCTGCGGCAGCAGCGTCGCCAGCCAGCTCACCAGCGCGGTGAGCGCACGGAATAAACGGCGTAGTGGTGCAGGCCCATACTCGGCCAGACGCAGATAGCCTTTAAAACCCAGCACCATAATGTCGGCCAGACTTTGCACCGGTTTATCTTCCGGGAAGCCGTCCTGCCACAGCGCCCAGGTGTCGGCGCGGGCGAAGGTGCACTGAATAAATTCGATGTGTTGGCGCGTGGTGAGTTGATGCAGGCGAATCCCGGCGCGACGGCCAAACACCCGCTGCACCTGACACGGGAAGCTGAACTCTTGCTGACCACGGCGCAGCAGCAGCGACACAGTTTCGTCTTCTTTCAACGCATCGGCCTCGCGCAACTCAACGCCCACGCCGCCGTCGGAGTAGTCGCGCAGTGTACAGGGCACCATATGTCCATCCTCACGCGCGATGGCGGCGGGCATGGCGATCTCCACACGATGTGCTTCGCGGATTTGACGTGCTTCTACGGAAACCGCCACCGCGCCGCCAAGGATAATCATGTTGTAAAGCACCCAGACCAGGCTGACCCAAATGGTGAGCATTTCGTTGGCCGGACCGTAAGCCATACGCCAGAAGGCCATGCCGATACCGGCAATATTCAGCAACACCAGCATCATGTACGGCTTGGTAATCACCCAATCGAGATGACGTTCCGCCACCAAACCGCCTTTGGCGGTGACGTTGAACTTGCCTTTGTGCGGATTGAACAGCGCCACCGTAGTGGGCCGCGCGATGTACCACGCCAGCACGGTTTCATACACTTCGCTCCAGAACGAATGTCGCCAGCGGCCCTGAATACGCGAGTTGGTCAGGCTGGTGTGCAGCATATGCGGCAGTACGTAGATGGCTATTGCCAGTGCGGGTGCGTAGATGATGTAGGCGTGGAACAGCAGAAACGCCAGCGGTGCCAGCAGGAAGATCAGGCGCGGAATCCCGGCGAGAAAGTGCAGCATGGCGTTGGCGTAACACAGGCGCTGCACCAGCTTTAACCCTTTGCCGAACAGCGGGTTATCGAGGCGGAAAATCTGCACCATGCCGCGCGCCCAGCGGATACGCTGGCCAATATGCGCCGATAGACTCTCGGTGGCCAGACCCGCGGCCTGCGGAATGCGAATATACGCTGAGGTGTAACCCTGGCGATGCAGGCGCAGCGAGGTGTGCGCATCTTCGGTGACGGTTTCTACCGCAATGCCGCCGATGTGATCCAGCGCGGTACGGCGCAGCACCGCGCAGGAGCCACAGAAGAACGCCGCATCCCAGGTATCGTTGCCATCCTGCACCAGGCCATAAAACAGTGAACCTTCGTTAGGCGTCTGACGGAAGCGACCGAGGTTGCGCTCGAACGGATCGGGCGAGAAGAAGTGGTGCGGCGTTTGCAACATCGCCAGCCGATGATCTTTCAGGAACCAGCCCATCGTCAGCTGCAGGAACGAGCGGGTCGGCACATGGTCACAGTCAAAAATCGTCACATATTCGCTACGGCACACCGCTTTCAGTGCATGGTTGATGTTGCCCGCTTTGGCGTGTTCGTGAGTAGGGCGCACCACATAATTGATGCCAATGCTGGCGGCAAACGCGCGGAACTCCTCGCGTGTGCCATCATCCAGCAGATAAATGTTGAGCTTCTCCTGCGGCCAGTCGATGCCCATCGCCGCATAGAGGGTCGGTTTCACCACGCTGAGCGGTTCGTTGTAGGTCGGCACCAGAATATCGACGCTCGGCCACGCGGTAATGTCCGGTGGCATCGAAACCGGCTGACGATTGAGTGGCCACAGCGTCTGAAAATATCCCAGCACCAACACCGCCCACGCATAGGTTTCGGCACCAATCAGCAGCAGGCCAAACGTCAGGCTGAGCGGATCGTCCCAGTTGAGGGTTTCGGTGTAGCGCCACCACAAATAACGGCAGGAGATAGTCAGCGACAAGACGATCAGCATGATGGTGGACAAGCGGCCCGGCACGCGACGCACCAGCATCGCCAATCCCCATAGCAGCAGCACGAAGACGAATTGCGTGGTGATGCCGAAAGGTTGCGAGATACACAACAGCGCCAACAGGCTGGCGACAATCGCCGCCACGATAAACAGCAGCTGGCGCAACCACGCTGGCAGCGCCTGAATACGTTGTTCGCTGCGCTGAGCAAAACGGGTTTGTTCCAGCCGTGCCGGTAGCGCGCCGAGCCACTGATACAGCGGCTCACGCCAACGCAACAGCGGCTTGACGCTGAAACCTTTGCGCGTGCGCTGATCAAGCGGTAATACCAGCATCAGCCACAGGCTTTGCGTGGCGTAGCGTAGCGCATCCAGCGGGCGCGGGCGCAGCGGCGAAATTTGCGGGTAGTAACGTTGACGATGCTGCAGGATGCGCTGCCAGCTAGGTGTTTCCAGTCGCAACAGCGACCAGGCGAGCACGCACCACATGAGATGTAGCGCGATGGTGAAGCGGCCCGCGCCATGCTGATGCGCCAGCTGAGCGCGGCGCTGTAGCGCCTGCCACGCCTGTGGCATCAGCAGCCAGCGTAATGGATTCACGCTGCGCCTCCCGCCACGTGCAGCAGCAGCCAGTTGGCCAGCGTGTTGATCTCTTCACTGGCCAGCGCATGTGGCCGATATTCGCCCACCGGCTGTTTCATCATTAGCGCTTCCGCCAGCGCTTCATCGCGATGAATCACCTGCGGAATCAGGTTTTTCAGCGAACTGATCCACAGCTGGTGCAGATCCTGCTGTAGCTGGCTGTTGGCGTTGAACTGGTTGATCAGGAACAGCGTGTGCGGGGAAAAGCGGGTGTGATGCAGACGCAACTGACAGTTGGCATCCAGTGTCAGCACCTGCAGCAGACGATCGGCGACGGCAACAACGGATCGCTGCCACGGCAATAGATCCGCGGGGAGGTCAAAAATAATCCAGTCGTAGTGCGCTTTCAGGACCGGCAATGCGTGCAGCAGCGGTGCGGCAAATGCTGCGTCGATAGTGTTGATGCTGGCGCGCTGTTGCGCCGTTAGCGCGCCAAACGGCAGAAAATCCAGCCCCGCTTGATAGCGCTGTGCGCACTGTTGCCACGCGTGTTGTTCACACAGCGCGGGCGCCCAGCCCTGAGGACGATCAAGTGGCATATTAAAATGGGCAGCCAGCTGATTTACCGGGGAAAAATCGATCACCAGCACCGATTGCTGCAGCGCGTTGAGCGCCCAGCCGAGCGCGGCGCTGAGGGCCGTGGCGCCACAGCCGCCGCGTAGTCCTTGAAGGGCAATAACCGGCATTAACGATCACTCTCCTGTGCCGCGCTTATTTCACGCAGCAACGGCCAGCGCGCCATAATGGTATTCAGGCGTGCTTCGCGGGCTATATCGATGTAGCGAAATGCGTTGAGAGAAAAGGCGTCACTCAACGCATTAATATCATCGTGTTCTTCAGCCTTGATTGCGATCGGTGAAAAGGCATTTTCATGTTTCATTACTTTTTTGCCACCCAAATTCGACAACGGATGAATTGTGGTTCTATTTTTTGTAAAGTCGGAGCCAAAATATTATTTCAGCAGTTCCCATCGGCGCCGTCTAGATTAAACTAGCCTGGAATGTATCGATCGTGAATAAAAGATGAAAAATCACTATGCGCTCGGCCTGCAACAGCTTCAGCAGGAATTAAATACCCTGCAGAAACCAGGGTTTTACTGGATTACCAGCCAGCGTCAGGAAGATGCACGAGCACTGCTGCGTCAGGTGGTTAGCCAACAAGATGCCGCTACGCTTGTCAGCGCCGACGAGAAACCGCAGGCGCTGCTAACGCCCGATCCGATTGGCGGTCCGGCACGCATGCCGTTATTTTCGCTGCCGGCCAATAAAACCAGTTTAAAGCGGCTAGAGAGTGATTTTTCCCGCGTGCTGAATAGCCGCAGTGGTTTAGTGCTGTTTTATAGTAATGCCGCGTTGTGGGGGAAATTATCGCAGGATGAGCTGGCTATTTGGCTTAAGCGCATACGCCGTTTGTTAACGCAAAAACAAATCACGCTGTTAATGATCACGTCTGGGACAGCAATTATTCACCTGCGTAATCATCTGCAAGCTTATTTTCGCCAGCTTGATGGTCTCGCACATTTAGAATTTCAGCAGGACAGTTGGCAATATCGAATTAACTGGTGGTACGCCGCCAATAAATTACTGGCCGATCGCGCTATCCGTTTGAGTTATGTCGACAATCAATTTATTGCCGTTAACGAAGCGGAACAACATATTCCATTAAGCCGCAACGATGAAAACCAATTCCTGGCGCATGAAGGTGTGCTGGAAGGTGCGCCACCGCTTTCTGTGCAGTGGCAATTATTTAGTGACAATGAAAGCGTATTTTCGCGCGCCCAGCAGGCGAACGCGGCAACCGTCATCTTTAGCCTGGCCCATAATCAAGACATGAATACGCTAGCGAAGATGGTCCATAGTTTGCGGCGTTCACGCGGTAGTGCGCTAAAGATGGTGGTACGCGAAATGAGTACCACGCTGCGCTACAGTGATGAGCGTTTGCTGCTGGCCTGTGGCGTAAATGCCATCGTGCCGACGGCGGCCAGTTTGTCGCGCTTTCTCACCACGCTGGAGGGAATACAGGGCCAGCAATTCTCGCGGCATGTACCCGCCAATCTCAACGCCCTGATGCAGGCGCTTCAGCCACTGCAGCAGAGAGGTTATTTGCCGCTGGAACCGTTTTGTGCGGCGGTGCAGCAGCTAATGAGCAACACGCTGCTGCCGGAAAATGACAAAGGGTTAATGGTGGCGCTGCGTCCGGTACCGCAACTGAAACCCGAACAGATTCTGACGTTGTGCAAACCACGACGTTTTGGCGATTTGGTGACGCTGGTGAACGACCGCCTCTATCTGTTCCTCTCTTCGTGCCGATTTAATGATTTGGATATCGCGCTGAAATCGATCTTCTCTCTGCCGCACGATGAGCTGTTTAGCAACCGCATTGTCTGGTTTGAAGACAATCAGATCGTGTCGGAGGCGGACAACATTCGCCAACTCACGCCGGTGGTACAGCGTGATGTGCAAGCTGATCCCCTTGTCGCCGCACCTGCCAGCGAGAATGCAGCCGCACCGGCTCGCGGCGCACAAACGCCGCAGCCGATTACCCTCAACCTTGATGGAGTAGGACACTCATGACGTTGATGGATTGGGTACAGGTGGCGATCTTGCTGTTATTGATTTTGCTGCTGCTGAAGTCACTGTTTGGACGCGGGCTCACGCGCAGCAGCACCCATCCGCTGCTGCGTTTATTGCCGACCCGCGCTTTGAAATCCGAAGGGCTGTGGCAACGTAAAGTGAAAAAAACGGATAAACATGGATAACAGATTCACGATGCACGGTGCCTGGTGGCGCGGCCTTGGTGGTTGGAACTTTTATTTTCTGATCAAGTTTGCGCTGCTGTGGTACGGCTACCTCAATTTTCACGCGCTGAGTAATCTGGTGTTTCTGGCGTGGCTGCTGATCCCGTTGCCGGGCGCGCGGCTGCATCGCCTGCGCCAGTGGATTTCGCTGCCGATGGGCTTTGCGCTGTTCTGGCACGATACCTGGTTGCCGGGCCTCAATTCGATCATGAGCCAGGGCAGCCAGCTGGCGGGCTTCTCGCCCAGCTATCTGCTCGATCTTGCGAATCGCTTTATCAACTGGGAGATGATTGGCGCGGGCTTTGTGCTGCTGGTGCTGTATCTGTTTGTCGCGCAGTGGATTCGCGTCACCGTGTTGGTGTCGCTGATGCTGATCTGGCTCAATGTGCTAACGATCGCCGGACCAGCGATGAATTTACTGCCGAGCAGCGCGGCAACGCCGACGGTGAAGCTCAATGCTACGCCGGCGGCGAAAGCGCCAGATGGCCTCGACCAATCCGCGCCGCCCACCAGCGCCAATCTGACCGCCTGGCTCAACCGTTTTTACGACGCCGAGCGTCAGCGATCTACGCACTTCCCAGACGCATTGCCAGCCGATTCGCAGCCGTTCGATATTCTGGTGATCAACATCTGTTCGCTATCATGGTCAGATTTGAATGTTGCGCAGTTGCGTAATCATCCGCTGTGGCAGCACTTCGATATTCTGCTCAACAACTACAACTCCGCTACCGGGTACAGCGGTCCGGCGGGGATTCGTCTGTTGCGCGCCAGCTGCGGCCAGCGTTCGCACAGCGATTTGTATAAAGCCACCGATCAGCGCTGCTATCTGTTTGATAATCTGGCCAGGCTTGGCTTCAGGCAGCAACTGATGATGGATCACACCGGCGTGTTTGGTAACTATCTCAAAGAGCTGCGCGAAGAGGGCAATCTGCAAGCACCGCTGATGTCACAGGCCGGCATTGCGCCGGAAGTGACGTCGTTTGATGGCTCGCCGGTATTTAATGATGCGCAACTGATGCAGCGCTGGCTCGACGATCGTAGCAAGAGCAGCGATGCGCGCTCCGCGACCTTCTATAATCTGATTCCGCTGCATGACGGGACGCGCGAGCTGGGCAGCACGCGCAGCGCGGACTGGCAGCCGCGCGCCAAAGTGCTGTTTGATCAGCTCGATGCTTTCCTGACCAATCTGGAGAAATCGGGCCGCCGCGTGATGGTGTTGGTGGTGCCGGAACACGGTGCGGCGCTGCAGGGCGACAAGATGCAGATGTCGGGTTTGCGTGACATCCCCAGCCCGGATATCACCCATGTGCCGGTCGGCATCAAGTTTGTTGGCATGAAAGCGCCGCACCAGGGTCAGCCGCTCAGCGTCGAGACGCCAACCAGCCTGCTGGCAATCTCAGAAATCGTGTCGCGCGTGGTGGATGGCCAGGTGTTTAACGCGCCGAACGTCAATATGTCGGTGCTAACCGATAATCTGCCGCAGTCGCCGGTGGTGTCGGAGAACGATAACGCGGTGGTGATTATGTATCAGGGCAAGCC
Source organism: Pantoea sp. X-Soil-ISGK-421 (assembly GCF_059730785.1). NCBI lineage: Bacteria > Pseudomonadati > Pseudomonadota > Gammaproteobacteria > Enterobacterales > Erwiniaceae > Pantoea > Pantoea sp. X-Soil-ISGK-421. The sequence goes on from NZ_AP035979.1 coordinate 175,273, forward strand.
GTGGATCCGCCTGAACGGCGGCGATTGGGTGGCGTATCCGCAGTAAGTATCGATTTCAAATTTTTCGTCTGTCGTAGCGGCGCAATTTATTGCGCGATAAATCGCGCCGCTACACATCCCTGCACTTTTATCACCTGCATAATTCCGAATCGCTGCGCAAATAACCAAACTTGCCTATTTTTCGCCTTTATCCCGGCGAAAAAAACGCGTGAACTGGGATATACTCGCTGCGAATTTCATCTCATTACACGCCTTTAATGGCCTGGAGAAGTTTTGTTGCGCGTCAGTCGTTCTCTAACGATAAAGCAGATGGCGACGGTGTCCGCCGTGGCGATGGTGACCATCTGCATCTTTATTGTCATCCAGCTCTTTCACTTTGTGCAGCAGCGCAGGATTGACTACGCCCAACAAATGGAAAATGTGGCGCACACCGTGCGTCAGCCGCTCTCCGATGCGGTATTGAAAGCCGATATTCCGCAAGCCGAGCGCATCCTCAATACCCTGAAACCGGCCGGTATTTTATCGCGCGCCGATGTGGTGCTACCGAACGCGTTCCAGGCATTGCACGCCGATTTCGCGCCAGAAAAACCGGTGCCGCGCTGGGTAGCGCGCCTGTTTGAGCTGCCGGTACAAATCACGCTGCCGCTCTATTCGGTGGAGCGATCGGGCTTGCCGAAGCCGATTGCCTATCTGGTGCTGCAGGCTGACTCTTCGCGCGTCTATCAGTTCCTGCTCAGTACGTTGTCGACCATGATCACCACCTATTTGCTGCTGGCGCTGATTCTCTCAATCGCCATTAGTTGGTGTATCAATCGTTTGATTGTGCATCCGCTGCGCGATATCTCGCGTGATTTACAGGAGCTGCCGCCGCAGGCGATTCTGACCCACAAAATGACGCTGCCGAATAACCATCGCGATGATGAAATCGGTATGCTGATTCGCAGCTACAATCGCAATCAGCAGGTGCTGGAGTCAATTCATGACGAAATGAGCCGCATGACGACCCATTTCGCCGTCACGGATCTGCCCAACCGCGCGCTGTTCCTGGCACTCCTCGAACAGCATATGAGCCATCGCCATAATCGTCAGGCGTGGGGCTTGATGGTGATTCGCATTGAGACGCTGCAGGAAGCCAACGGCGTACTGAGCGATGAACAGCGCGATACGCTGATGTTGACGCTGGTTGAGAAGATTCGCAGTACCGTAGACGACCACTCGCTGCTGGCACAAACCGGTCCCAGCGATTTTGCCTTGTTGATGAAGCGCGCGCACAATCCATTCCGTGCCATGCGCCTGGCGCGCAATCTGATGATTCGTATCAATCAGCCCGTTAACCTGCAACAGTTGCAGCTGCGTCCGAATGCCAGTATCGGCCTGGCGTTGCACGAAGAGAACAGCATCTCGGCCAGCGTACAGCTCGATCGTGCGACCTCGGCGATGATGTCGGCGCGCCATCAGGGCAAAAATCAGATTCTGTTCTTCGATCCGGCGCTGACCGAGCGTGCGCAAAAGCGTTTAACGCAGGAGCACGACATCTTGCAAGGCTTGCAGGACGAGCAGTTTGCCCTTTATCTGCAGCCGCAAATCAACATGGAAACCGGCGAACTGGCCGGTGCCGAAGCGCTACTGCGCATGCGCATGCCGGATGGCAGCTACGGTTTATCGGAAGAGTTTATCGCCAGCGCTGAAGAGATTGGCGTGATTTCGGCGATTGGTCGCTGGGTGTTTGAAGAGGCCTGCCGCATTCTGGCTGGCTGGCAGAAGCAGGGAATTAACATTCCACTCAGCGTTAACATCTCGGCGGTGCAGCTGCGTGATGCCAGCATGGTTAGCCATTTGCAGGGCTTGCTTGAGCGCCATCGCATTGCGCCGGGCAATTTCGTGCTGGAAATCACCGAAACCGCACAGATTGGCGATGCCGAGCAGGCGATTGCGCTGCTGCGTTCGCTGCAGCAAACCGGCGTGGCCGTTGCACTCGACGACTTCGGCATGGGCTACTCCAACCTCAACTATCTGCATCAGTTCAAAGCGCTGCCAGTGAATAAGCTGAAAATGGATCGCAGCTTTGTTGCCGCGCTGCCGGATGATGACACCATGGTGCGCATTGTGGCGGCCATTGCCGACATCATTCACCTCGACGTGATTGCTGAGGGCGTTGAAACCGCCGAGCAGCGCGATTGGCTGCTGGCGCGCGGAATTACTATAGGGCAAGGCTACTTATACGCTGAAGCGCTGCCACTTAACGTCTTCAATCAACGCTGGCTCAAACGCTCGCAACTCCCTGAATAATCACCTTGGTTATTGATTTTCCTTACAAAATTGTAGCGAAGCGCTAAGCTGAAGCGTTTCAGTTCATAGTTAGAGTTTTGTAACTTTTGTAAGGAATGTTAGGGGATATTAATCTTGTTAACAGGGTGTTATTTTCCTCGCCATCGGTAAGGTTTTACGCTTCTGGCGGCTTGCCGCATGCGTTCTCCACAACAATGGCGGTGTAAACCGTCTCACTGGACACCTGTTATGAAAATCTTAAAAAGCCTCTATTTTCAGGTACTGGTTGCCATTGGCATCGGCGTCCTGTTGGGCCATTTCTATCCTGAGTTAGGCGCGCAAATGAAGCCGCTCGGCGATGGTTTCGTTAAGCTGATCAAGATGATCATCGCCCCCGTAATTTTCTGTACGGTGGTGACCGGTATTGCCGGCATGGAGAGCATGAAAGCCGTTGGACGTACCGGCGCAGTGGCGCTGCTGTACTTTGAAGTGGTCAGCACCATCGCGCTGATTATCGGTTTGGTGGTCGTCAATGTGGTGCAGCCAGGCGCGGGCATGAATATCGATCCGGCCACGCTGGACGCCAAAGCGGTCGCGGTTTACGCCCAGCAGGCAGAGCAGCAGGGGATTGTCGCCTTCTTACTGGATGTCATCCCGAATAGTGTGATCGGGGCTTTCGCCAGCGGTAACATTCTGCAAGTGCTGCTGTTCGCCATCCTGTTCGGCTTTGCATTGCATCGTCTTGGCAGTGCGGGCACGGTGATGTTCAACGTTATTGAGAGCTTCTCGAAAGTGATTTTTGGCGTGATCAACATGATCATGCGTCTGGCGCCCATCGGTGCGTTCGGTGCCATGGCCTTTACCATCGGGAAATATGGCGTCGGATCGCTGGTGCAACTCGGTCAGTTGATCATCTGCTTCTATCTCACCTGCGTGCTGTTTGTGGTGGTGGTATTGGGTCTGATCGCCCGTTTTGCTGGCTTCAACATCTTTAAGTTCATTGCTTACATCAAAGAAGAGCTGCTGATTGTACTGGGCACATCGTCATCCGAGTCTGCGCTGCCGCGCATGCTGGATAAGATGGAGAAGGTCGGCTGTAAGAAATCGGTAGTGGGATTGGTGATTCCAACCGGCTATTCGTTCAATCTTGATGGCACCTCGATTTACCTCACCATGGCGGCGGTGTTTATTGCGCAGGCGACCAACGCGCATATGGATGTGTTCCACCAAATCACGCTGTTAGTGGTGCTGCTGCTCTCCTCAAAAGGCGCAGCGGGCGTGACCGGCAGTGGCTTTATCGTGCTGGCGGCAACCTTGTCGGCGGTGGGACATCTGCCGGTCGCTGGGTTGGCGCTGATTCTCGGGATTGACCGCTTTATGTCCGAAGCGCGTGCGCTGACGAATCTGGTGGGTAATGGCGTGGCGACGATCGTGGTGGCGAAGTGGGTCGGTCAGCTGGATGAGAAACAGATGAATGCGACGCTTTCTTCATCGAAAAAGGTGAATAACGCACCAGAAACCGCCGCATAACCTGCTATTTGCGTTAATTTGCCGAGAAATGCCCGCTGTCGCTTGCCCTGACAGCGGGCATTTGCATAATAAACCCCATTGATTTTTTTCCCGATTTTTTACCTCGTTGCGCGACATCCTGACCTTCTCGTGGTCAAAGAGTCTGTTATTAAATAAACGTGGCGGCAAAATGCCGCACCGGTCACCCCAGATGTGGCCGAACATGCCGCGCTAACGAGCGTTGATCTGTTTGAGTAGGGGTTCACATGCAGGGCACCAGAATTCGGCTTTTGGTTGGCGGATTGCTTCTGGCAGCGTCCGGTTTTGGCGTGCACGCCGAGACGCTCCAACCCGATCCCGCCTGGCAAGAAGGCAAACTGGACAATGGTTTTAGCTGGCAGCTGCTGACCACGCCACAACGTCCAAGCGATCGTATTGAGCTGCGCCTGATTGTTAACACCGGTTCGCTGGTGGAGAGTGCGCAACAAACCGGCTATAGCCATCTTTTACCGCGTTTAGCGATGGTGCATAACGCCACGCTGGACACCAATCAGCAACGTGCGCTGTGGCAACAAGCCATGGATCCGCAACGTCCGCTGCCGCCCGCCATCTCGTCATACGATTACACCCAATACAACCTGAGCTTGCCGAACAACCGCCCCGATCTGTTAAAAGAAGCACTCAGCTGGCTGGCGGCGACCGCCGGTAAAATGACGATTAATGAGCAGATTGTTTCTACAGCGTTAACGGCCACCGATCCGATTGCGACCTGGCCCGCCAATACGCAGGATGTCTGGTGGCGCTATCGCCTGAAAGGTTCGGCGATGCTGGCGCACGATCCGGGCGAGCAACCGCGCGCGCCAGTTGATATCGCCCAGCTCAACAGCTTCTATCAGCAGTGGTACACGCCCGATGGCATGACGCTGTATGTGGTGGGGAATGTCGATAGCCGCAGCATGGCGGAACAGATCAATAAAGCCTTCTCGCCGCTACAAGGCAAACGTGTAGCGCCAGCCGTGTTACCGACGCTGTCACCGCTGCCGCATCAGCCGGTTAATCTGGTGAATGGTGGCATGAGTCAGGATCGTCTGTCGCTGGTGTGGGACACCGCGTGGCAGCCGATTCGTGATTCACAGAATCTGCAGCGTTACTGGCAGAGCGATTTAGCGCGTGAAGCGCTGTTCTGGCACGTGCAGCGCACACTGGCTGATAGTAAAGCGCAAAGCGTGCAGGTTGGCTTCGATTGCCGTGTGCTTTATCAGCGCGCGCAGTGTTCGATCAACATGGACAGCCCAAATGCCTCGTTGCCGCAGAATATGAATCAGGTGGCGAAAGAGCTGGCGGCCGTGCGTGACAAAGGGTTACCGCAGGAAGAATTTGATGCGCTGATGGCGCAGAAGCTGCTGGAACTCAATAAGCTGTTTGCCACTTACGCCCGTACCGACACCGATATTCTGATGGGGCAGCGTCTGCGCTCGCAACAAAACTCGGTTGTAGACATTGCGCCTGAGCAGTATCAGAAGCTGCGTCAGACCTTCCTCAGCGAGATGACGCGTGATCAGCTCAATCAGGAACTGCGCCAGCAATTGTCGCAGGAGCTGACCATGGTGCTGATTCAGCCGCAAGGTGAAGCCGAGACTAACGTGAGAATGCTGCAGGAAGGCTGGGATAAAGTGATGAAGCTTCCTGATGCACCTGCTGCGCCTGCCGCTCCGGATGAAGTAAAACCGGATAACAGTGCAGGCGCGGCGGAACAAGCCCAACCTTCTTCGTGATATCCCCTAAATAATTCGAGTCGCAGTTGCGGCTCGAATTATTGCGTAATGCCCATCGGTTAGTCACATCGCACATTCTGTAGCGGCGCGATTTATCGCGCAATGAATTGCGCCGCTACGATTTATGCGCGCTGCAATGTTGGTTTTCATCCCTTAACTGATGAGCATGACTCGAATTTTGGTGGGGATTACGTTTTGGCTCTAAGCCATTCGGTGACGAGCATCGGCCAGCTGGCGAGCGGTAAATCTGCCACGCCACGAATACCAAATCCGTGGCCGCCTTTCTGATAGAAATGAATCTCTACCGGCACCTTGTGCTCGCGCAGCGCGCTGAAGAACACCATGCTGTTATTCACCGACACCGATTCATCATCGGAGGCGTGAATCAGCAGCGTCGGTGGCGTTTGCGCATGCACGCGCGTCTCTAGTGAATACGCCTCAATCATTTTTTGATCCGGCCACGCGCCGAGCAAGCGGGTGCGTGCGCCTTCATGTGCCAGACCTTCGCGCATGCTGATCACCGGATAGAGTAATACCATCGCATCCGGGCGCGGCGAGAAGCTGTCGGCCTGATCCTGAACCGGATAGAGTTTGTCACCAAAGCGCGTGCCAAGGCTGGCGGCAACGTGTCCGCCCGCCGAGAAGCCCATCATCACGATATATTTGCCGTTCATACCCCGTTGTGCGCGTTCACGCAGCACACGCACCGCACGCTGCGCATCGGCCAGTGGGGCGTCTGGGCCTTCATGGTGTCCGTCATACGGCAGGCGATAGGTCATCACCGCCAGCGTGTAGCCCATGGAGGTGAAAAAGGTAGCGAGCGCGCTGCCTTCACGATCGATTAACACGCGTTGATAACCGCCGCCCGGCGCCACCAGCAGCGTAATACCGTTCGAGGTTTCTGGATGCCAGATGGCAATCTCCGGGCAGCGCACGCCGGTGGCTGCGCGATCGTAAGGTTCGTACTCTTTGGCGAGATCGACGATCTGCGGCTGAGCGCGCGAATCGCTCGCGCCTGGCGCATCACCGTGGGGCCAGATATTGATAATTTCTGTGTGCATAAGTCAGTCCTGAGCGAGTCATGTTGTCGTTATTCTTTTCGCGGCCGGAGAAACAGCATCCTGCTGTTATTGATTAAAACATGGTCTTTTTTGACGCTGACGTCCAGCCGAAAACCGCTGATTCCGCCAGTTTCGGACTATGCCTGGCGGCCCCTTTTCGGCCCATAACACGTTGAATTTAAATCGCTATGTTAAGCCAGGTTAAAGCCATTTGGCGGGTGATGTTACAGAAGTGGATGAGCTGAGCGATTAGCAGAAATTGGCAGGAAAAAATGCTGCGTTAAGCCAAACTTTGGGGGTGGGTTTGTTAGCTTAGGTAATGAATAGTACAGGGATTGTAGCGGCGCGATTCATCGCGCAATAAATTGCGCCGCTACGGTTGGTGGAGTTTGTTATTTTATTTCGGCATCGCGCTCAGCGGGATAATCGCGCCGCGATGCTGGATCACCGTGCTGGCGGTGAGATGACCGCGTGCGGCGGCATCCTCGGCGCTGCCGCCGGCCAAACGCACCGCCAGATACCCAGCACTGAATGAGTCGCCTGCCGCCGTGGTATCGATCACTTTCTCTTTCGCCAGTTTGATGGCAGCCACTTCTCGCAGCGGTTCATCACCGACCGCCACCAGACAGGAATCAGCGCCGCGTTTGATGGCAATCTCCTGCACGCCGGCTGCGCGTGTGCGAGCAATCACCGCGTCCAGCGGCTGTTCGCCCCACAGCAGATCTTCGTCGTCGAGCGTCAGGAACGCCATGTCGGTATGGCGCAGCATCTCGGCATAGGCTTGCTGAGCGCTGGGTTTATCGGCCCACAGACGCGGACGATAGTTGTTGTCGAAAATCACCTTGCCGCCGTTTTGACGACAGGCGCGAAGCAGTGCCATTAATTTGTCGCGGCTGGTCGCCGGCAGAATCGCCAGGCTGATACCGCTCAAATAGAGATAATCGTAGTGCGCCAGCTGCTGGCAGATCTCATCCGCTTGCGCACTATCCAGCCAGAAACGGGCGGCGGCGTCGTTGCGCCAGTACCAGAAGGTACGCTCGCCATGTTGGTCGGTTTCGATGAAATACAAACCCGGCATTTTATTGTCGAGGCGCTGAATCAGCGCGGTTTGTACTTGTTCCTGCTGCCAGGCTGCGATCATCTGATCGCTGAAACTGTCGGTGCCGAGTGCGGTGACATAATCGACACGCAGTTGCTGACTATCTGACTGACGCGCCAGATAAACCGCCGTGTTTAGCGTATCGCCGCCAAAACCGCGTTTGATATTCTCACCTTTCTCGGACAGCTCAATCATGCATTCGCCAATAATAGCGATTTTCTTCTGCGTCATGGTCTTCGGCCTATAGTGAATTCTGCCTTAGTCTCGCGTCTGGTATGGCAGTCGTCAATGATTTTTAAAACGATGTTTTGATTTAACTTAAGGCTGTAAACGCGCCACACTACGGTGATTTAACGGCCAAAGCGCGGTTTGTTTTGCCGATTAAGCGTGAAGCAGGCTGTTACACTCAACTATTCATGGGACTAACGAGATCGATAAAGTTATCCCTGCGATCGCCGATACTTGCCGCTGAGATGCTATTTGCAGGCACTCAACACCAACCAGGAAAAAACCATGGTGATGAAGAATTTGAGTCATCGGCTGCCTGTTTTAAATGAACTGGAGCAACAACAGGAAACGCGTCTCTTCTGGCAGCAGTGCCAACGATTCTATACTTTCCAGCCGATTTACCAGGTCTCAGGCCGCTTGCTGGCCATTGAATTATTGACAGCGGTGACCCATCCCTCGGCACCAGAAAAAAGGCTGTCGCCCGAAGACTATTTTGAAGCACTGAATATCGCGCAGCGGCTCGGTGTCGTCGAGGAACAACTGCAGCTGCTGATAAAATGGTCACAATTTTTCAATCAGCATCAGCTGGTGGCATCGGTAAATATTGACGGTCCAACGCTGATGGAGATTGAGCAGCATGAGTCGATTCGCTCTCTGATCGCCCAGCTGCCGTGGGTGCGCTTCGAACTGACGGAACATCATGCGCTGCCGCAGGAAGAGATGGTGGCGAAGATGCCAGAACTCGGCCCGCTGTGGCTGGATGATTTTGGCTCCGGCATGGCGAACTTCTCCGCGCTGACCGAACTGCGTTACGACTACATCAAACTGTCCCGCGAGCTGTTTATGCTGCTGCGCGCCAGTGATGAAGGTCGCTCGATGTTTTCAATGCTGCTGGCGTTAATCAACCGTTACTGTAACGGCGTTATCGTGGAAGGCGTAGAAACTGAAGAGGAGTGGCAACAGGTGCGCAGCTCGCCCGCCATGGCGGCGCAGGGCTATTTCTTCTCGCGTCCGGTGCCGTTTAGCGAGCTGGAACGCATGGCACTTGAGCTTCCCTGATCCCGTTCCGCGGCGTCTCGACTATCCTTAGTCAGACGTGGAAGGGCAAGGAGGAAGCAATATGTCACGTACTCGAAAGATCCTGAGCTGGGTGTTCGGGATTTTTTTGTTATTGGTTGTAGTGATTGTGGTGATCATCGCCACCTTTGACTGGAACCGCCTGAAACCAACGATTAATCAAAAAGTTTCAGCCGAGCTGAACCGACCTTTTGCCATTCGCGGCGATCTCGGCGTGGCTTGGGTACGCAATCGCGAAGAGCCCGGCTGGCGCAGTTGGGTGCCGTGGCCGCAGGTGCATGCCGACGATGTGATGCTTGGTAATCCGCCAACCCTTGCTGACGTCACCATGGTGCATTTGCAGCGGGTCGAAGCGACGATTGCGCCGCTGGCGCTGCTGCACAAGCAGATTTACCTGCCATGGATCAAAATGCAAAAGCCGGATGCGCGGCTGGTGCAAACCGCTGACAAAAAGAACAACTGGACCTTCGATTTAGCCAGCAGCGATAGCAGTGATGCCAATGCTGCGCCTTCTGCCTGGTCCTTCCGCCTCGACAACATCCTGTTCGATCAAGGACAAGTGCGCTATCGCGACGCGATCAACAAAGCCGATGTCACGGTAACGATTAATCCGCTGGGCAAACCGGTGCCGTACGCACAGGTTGCGGGTGGTGACGATCAGCAAAAAGGCGCAGGTGATTTTGTCTTTGGCTGGCAGGCGAACGGTACTTACAACAATCAGAAGCTGGATGGCGAGGGTAAAATTGGCGGCATGTTATCGCTGCGCAGTAAAAACACGCCGTTCCCGCTGCAGGTGGATGTACGCAATGGCACCACGCGCGTGCGCATTGATGGCACCTTGCAGGATCCGCTTAATCTTGGTGGGCTGGATGTGCGTCTGCGCTTCGCCGGTGACACGTTGGCCAATCTGTATGGCCTGACTGGCGTGCTGTTGCCCGATACGCCGCCGTATGAAACCGACGGTCATTTGATTGCGCGTTTCAACGAGGAGAAAGGGCCGCTATTCCGTTACGAGAAGTTTAACGGCCACATTGGCGATAGCGATATTCACGGTTCGCTTAGCTATCGTCAGGGCAAACCGCGTCCAACGTTAACTGGAGAACTCACCTCGAATCAGCTGCGTATGGAAGATTTGGGGCCGCTAATTGGCGTCGATTCGGGCAAAGGCAGCGAGAAAACGCAGCAGGCCAAAGCGCAGCGCGGTGACGCAGCATCGCAGCCAGCCGATCGCGTATTGCCGCATGACAAGTTCGATACCAAAAGTTGGGACGTGATGGATGCGGATGTGAAGTTCAGCGGTAAACGCATTGAGCACAGTAGCAAGCTGCCGTTAAGCGATCTCTACACGCATCTGCAATTGAAAAAGGGTGACTTACTGCTCGATCCGTTGCGCTTCGGTATGGCGGGCGGCAGCATCAATTCCACTATTCATCTGGAAGGCGATCGCAGCCCAATGCGCGGACGCGCCGATTTGCATGCGCGTAAGCTGCGCCTGCGTCAGTTGTTCCCGGATGTCACCGCGATGCAAAACAGTTTGGGCCAGCTTAACGGCGATGCCACGCTGAGCGGCACCGGCAATTCGGTGGCAGATCTGCTGGGCACCAGCAATGGTGAGCTGAAGTTACTGATGAATGATGGCCTGATCAGCCGCAGCCTGATGGAAATTGCCGGACTGAATGTCGGCAACTATGTGGTGGGTAAACTGTTCGGCGATGATGAGGTGAAAATCAACTGCGCGGCCACCGATCTGAATATCCGTCAGGGCTTAGCGACGCCGAAGCTGTTCCTGCTGGATACCGAGAATGCGGTGATTAATGTGGACGGCAATGTCAACTTCGCTAATGAACGACTGGACTTGTCGATCAATCCGGAGAGTAAAGGGATTCGCATTATCACGCTGCGTTCGCCGCTTTATGTGCGCGGCACCTTTAAAAATCCGGATGCCGGTGTGAAAGCGGGGCCGCTGATTGCGCGCGGAGCCGCAGCGATCGCGCTGGGTGCCGTCGTTGCACCTGCCGCTGCCCTGGTCGCACTGATTTCGCCAAGCGACACTGACGAAAATCAATGCAGTAAGGTACTGCAGCAGATGAAGAATCAGAAGTAATCAGTTACGCCACAACACTTTTATGATGTGGTAACCAAAGGCGGTTTTCACCGGTCCATAAGGCTGTAATAGCGGACAGGAGAAGACCGCCTTATCAAATGCCGGCACCATTTGTCCTTTACGGAACTCCCCCAAATCACCGCCGTTGCGCCCGGATGGGCAAGTGGAATGTTTCTTTGCGAGCTGCTGGAAGTTCGCGCCTTTCTCAAGCTGCGCTAGCAGGGATTTGGCCTGCGCTTCCTCTTTCACGAGGATATGTAAAGCCGCCGCGGTTTTCGCCATGATATCGTCCTAATGTGTATAATCCGCCCATTATACCCTCCTTTCATTTGATTCAACTGAGCGAATTCCGTTATGCGTTTAAACCCCGGCCAACAACGCGCTGTCGAATTTGTCACCGGTCCTTGCCTGGTGCTGGCCGGTGCTGGTTCAGGTAAAACCCGCGTGATTACCAATAAGATCGCCCACCTGATCCGCGAATGCGGCTATCAGGCGCGCCATATCGCCGCCGTGACCTTTACTAATAAAGCCTCGCGCGAGATGAAAGAGCGTGTGGCACAAACGCTGGGACGTAAAGAGGCGCGCGGCCTGATGATTTCAACCTTCCACACGCTGGGGCTTGAGATCATCAAGCGCGAGTACAAAGCGCTGGGAATGAAAGCCAGTTTTTCGCTGTTCGACGATCAGGACCAGCTTGCGCTATTAAAAGACCTGACCAAACAGTGGCTGGAAGAGGACAAAACGCTGTTGCAGCAGCTGATTTCCACCATCTCCAACTGGAAGAACGATCTGGTCGATCCACAGGGCGCGGCAGGCCTGGCGCAATCGCAGCGCGACCAGATTTTTGCGCACTGTTATCAGCTGTATGACCAACACCTGAAATCCTGCAACGTGCTGGATTTCGACGATTTAATTGCGTTGCCAACGCTGTTGCTGCAGCGCAATCAGGAAGTACGTGAACGCTGGCAGCAGCGCATTCGCTATTTGCTGGTGGATGAGTATCAGGACACCAACACCAGCCAATATGAGCTGGTGAAGCTGCTGGTGGGTGCGCGGGCGCGCTTTACCGTGGTCGGCGACGATGATCAGTCAATTTACTCATGGCGAGGTGCGCGTCCGCAAAACCTGGTGCTGTTGCAACAGGATTTCCCGGCGCTGGAAGTGGTGAAGCTGGAGCAAAATTACCGCTCGACGCAGCGCATCCTGAAATCCGCCAATATCCTTATCGCTAACAATCCGCACGTGTTTGAGAAGCGCCTGTTCTCTGAACTGGGGCAGGGTAGCGAGCTGAAAGTACTGAGCGCTAACAACGAAGACCACGAAGCGGAACGCGTGGCGGGCGAACTGATCGCGCATCACTTCATCAATAAAACCGCCTACAAAGATTACGCTATTCTCTATCGCGGCAATCATCAGTCGCGCGTGTTTGAAAAGCAGTTGATGCAGAACCGTATTCCCTATCGCATCTCTGGCGGCACGTCGTTCTTCTCGCGTCCGGAAATCAAAGATTTACTGGCTTACCTGCGCGTGCTGACCAATCAGGAAGATGACAGTGCGTTTCTGCGTATCGTGAATACGCCGCGCCGTGAGATTGGACCGGCCACGCTGCAAAAACTGGGCGAATGGGCCAACCTGCGCAATAAAAGTCTGTATCACGCCAGCTTTGATATGGGGCTGGAGCAAACGCTAAGCGGGCGCGGGCTGGAGCATCTGCAGCGCTTCACGCACTGGCTGAATGATATCGTTCAACTGACCGAGCGTGAGCCGGTTAATGCGGTGCGCGATCTGATTCGTGGCATCGATTACGAAAGCTGGCTGTTTGAAACTTCGCCCAGCCCGAAAGCGGCCGAGATGCGCATGAAAAACGTCAACCTGCTGTTCCAGTGGATGACCGAGATGCTGGAAGGGGATGAGCTGAACGAACCGATGACGCTGGCGCAGGTGGTGACGCGCTTTACGCTGCGCGACATGATGGAGCGCGGTGAGAGCGACGAGGAGCTTGATCAGGTGCAGCTGATGACGTTGCACGCATCGAAAGGGCTGGAGTTCCCGTATGTCTATCTGGTCGGCATGGAAGAGGGTTTGCTGCCGCATCAGAGCAGCATCGATGAGAACAATATCGAAGAAGAGCGTCGTCTGGCCTATGTGGGCATTACGCGTGCGCAGAAAGAGCTGACCTTTACGCTGTGTCGCGAACGCCGCCAGTATGGCGAGCTGATGCGCCCGGAACCGAGTCGCTTCCTGTTGGAACTGCCGCAGGACGATGTGGTGTGGGAGCGTGAGAAAAAAGTGGTGAGTGCAGAAGAGCGTGTGAAGACCGGACAGACGCGCATTGCCGGGTTAAGAGCGATGCTTGAGAACGCGAAGAAGGGTTGAGGTTGTGGTGGTCGCCATGAATGGCGACCCTACGTTGAGTGTAGGGGCGGCATTTATGCCGCCTGACCATCAGGAAATCGTCAATAACCAGTGCACATACGACTGATAATGACTCTCCTGCTCCAGCAGCTCAGAACGCAGCGGATGCGCTTCGCGCCAACCGGCAGGCAGCGTCAAATGCAGCGCATCATCATCTGCCTGTAAACGCACAGCGGGTAAGGTGTCATCACGACGTCGGCTCGAGAAAATAATCGCTAAGCGCAGCAAACGACTCAAACGTTCCGCCATGCGCGGCGGCACCGCGTTTTGCTGTGTCAGCAATGCGAGATCAATGCTGCCACTTTGGTTCTGCAACAGGCAGGCCAGCATTTTTTTCTGTGCGGGAGTAAAGCCAGGAAGATCAAGATGACGAATCAGATAAGCGGCGTGCTGCGGGGCTTGGCGGAAATCGACGCTCAGGCCAATTTCGTGAATAGAGCAGGCGCTCAGTAGCAGATCGCGACATCGGTTATCCAGCTTCCAGCTGCTGCTGACCTGACGGAAGAAACTCTCCGCCAGCTGACGTACGCGACTGGCCTGATCAATATCAATGGCAAAACGGCGTTGTACATTTTGCAGCGTGCGGCTGCGGATATCACGATCAACCGGCAGATGCAGCATGCCATACACTAAACCTTCGCGCAGTGCGCCACCGGCCAGCGTCATGCCTTCAATGCTCAGTTCCTCGAAGATGGCGATGAGGATCGATAATCCGCTGGGGAAAACTAATGCGCGCTCCAGCGTCAATCCTTCAATTTCCAACTCTTCCAGCTTGCCGCATTGAATCGCGCGCTGTTTCAGCTGTTGCAGCTTGCTCAGGGTGATGCGTTCATCCATACCCTGCGCCATCATAATTTCCTGCAACGCTTGCACGGTGCCTGAAGCACCCACGCAGATCTGCCAGCCTTTTTCACGCAGCGCAGCAGCTACCGGACGGATCATCGCGCGCGCGGCCTGTTCAGCCTGCTCGAAATTCTCTTTTGCCAAATGACGATCGCTAAAATAGCGTTCAAGCCAGGTTACGCAGCCCATCGACAAGCTAAACAGCGTGGTCGCGTGCGAACCTTCGCCAGTCACCAGTTCGGTGCTGCCACCGCCGATATCGACCACTAAACGCTGATCGGAACCGCCGGTTGTGTGCGCAACACCCTGATAAATCAGACGTGCTTCTTCTTCGCCGCTGATAACATTTACCGCGCAGCCAAGAATTTGTTCAGCCGTCGTGAGGAAATCCTGCGCATTGTTCGCAATGCGCAGCGTGGCGGTTGCCACCACGCGGATTTGTTCGGGAGGAATATCCTGTAGCTGTTCAGAGAACAACTTCAGGCATTGCCAGCCACGTTGCATCGCCTCTGCAGAGAGATGATTGGCTTTGTCGAGGCCCGCAGCCAGACGCACTTTGCGTTTAATCCGCGCGACGGTCTGAATACTGCCAGATACCTCGCGCACCACCAACATATGAAAGCTGTTAGAACCTAAATCAATCGCTGCATAAAGTGACGATGCGCTTAGCATGGTGTGCTTAACCCGAACGTTTACGGTTGCTATTGCGCGGCGCGCCGCTCCGACGGTTACTGTTGTTCCCGCCACGGCGTGGGCCGTTTCCTGAACGACTGCGTTGCAGACGTTTCGGCGGTGGCAGTTCGCTCATCAACGCATCGCTATTGTACTTGCTGACTGGAATACCGTGACCGATATACTCTTCGATCGCCGGCAGGTTCAGCGCGTACTCTTCGCATGCCAGGCTGATTGAATGTCCGCTGGCACCCGCGCGGCCCGTACGGCCAATGCGGTGAACGTAGTCTTCGCGATCGTCAGGCAAATCGTAGTTGAACACATGCGTTACCGCAGGAATGTGCAGTCCACGTGCCGCAACGTCGGTGGCAACCAGGATATCCACATCACCTTTGGTGAAATCATCGAGGATACGCAGACGTTTTTTCTGTGCCACATCGCCGGTCAGTAGGCCAACGCGATGACCATCGGCAGCCAGATGGCCCCAAATGTCTTCACAGCGGTGTTTAGTATTGGCAAAGATGATGGCGCGATCCGGCCACTCTTCTTCAATCAGCGTTTGTAGCAAACGCATTTTCTCTTCGTTGGAAGGGTAGAAAAGCTCTTCTTTAATGCGATGACCGGTTTTCTGCTCGGGTTCCACTTCCACGTATTCGGCGTTGTTCATGTGCTCAAACGCCAGTTCACGCACGCGGTAAGACAAGGTAGCAGAAAACAGCATACTCAGGCGTTGGGTGGCCGGCGGCATGCGGCGGAACAGCCAACGAATATCTTTAATAAAACCGAGATCGAACATGCGATCGGCTTCATCCAGCACAACAACCTGAATCGCGCCCAGATTGACGTGGTTCTGCTTGGCATAGTCGATTAAACGGCCGGTGGTGCCCACCAGAATATCGACGCCATCAGCCAGCACTTTCAGCTGTTTATCGTAGCCGTCGCCACCATATGCAAGGCCCAGCTTTAAGCCAGTGACCTTCGCTAACGGTTCAGCATCGGCATGAATTTGTACGGCGAGCTCACGCGTTGGGGCCATGATCAGCGCACGGGGCTGATTGATCTGGCGGCCTTCTGCGGCAGGATGAGAAAGAAGATAATGAAACGTTGACGTAAGGAACGCCATCGTTTTGCCGGTACCGGTTTGCGCCTGACCCGCAACATCACGCCCTGTAAGCGTAAGAGGCAACGCGAGCGCCTGTATAGGCGTGCAGTGGCTAAAGCCTTTAGTATCAAGGGCTTCTATCACCTGAGGGTGCAGGGCGAAGTCGGAAAACTTCTGTTCAGTTAAGTGTGTTTTGCTCATAGTGTGGTAGAATATCAGCTTACTAGCGCTTTACGAAAGCGTATCCGATGAAATAAAGTCAACCCACGTTGGTATCATTTCCGCCAATTCGCCAGGCGCAATCTTTTGGAGTTAAACATGAGCAGCGATAAGATCGTTCACTTGACCGATGACAGTTTCGACACAGACGTACTGAAAGCAGACGGTGTCACTCTGGTTGATTTCTGGGCTGAATGGTGTGGTCCTTGCAAAATGATCGCCCCAATTCTCGACGAAGTCGCAGAAGAGTACGAAGGTAAACTTACCATCGCTAAGTTGAATATTGATGACAACCCGGGTACTGCGCCAAAATATGGCATCCGCGGTATCCCAACTCTGCTGCTGTTCAAGAACGGCGAAGTGGCAGCAACCAAGGTTGGCGCACTGTCAAAAGGGCAGCTGAAAGAGTTCCTGAACGCCAACCTGGCCTAAGCCCGGCGCGGTGTTTGTTCAGCAGTGGTGAATTTTTTCTCCACTGCTGGACGTCTCACTTTAAGCGTGTTAAGTTGAGTTCACTGCATTACGCTCTTACCTTGTAGTTTGCATCTAAGTTTTCCCTTGTCAGACCCTACTCGCAATGAACGTTATCGTGGTTTGGCAATCTGATGACTAGCACATTCGGCATCATCTTTCGACCGTCTCCTCGTTTCCTATCGCCACATCTGACGATAATCGTCGAGTTGAGTTGAAAAAGAGCCATTAACAGGCATGGAATTTTTGCCATACCACTCACGACAATCATTTCGAGAATTACCCCGAGTTTAAGAACCCATCACTATGAATCTTACCGAATTAAAGAATACGCCGGTTTCTGAGCTGATTACCCTCGGCGAAAATATGGGGCTGGAAAACCAGGCGCGTATGCGCAAGCAGGATATTATTTTCTCTATCCTGAAACAGCACGCAAAAAGCGGCGAAGACATCTTTGGTGATGGTGTGCTAGAGATATTGCAGGACGGATTTGGTTTCCTCCGTTCTGGAGATAGCTCCTACCTCGCCGGTCCCGATGATATCTACGTCTCTCCTAGCCAAATCCGCCGTTTCAACCTCCGCACGGGTGACACCATTTCTGGCAAGATTCGCCCGCCAAAAGAAGGTGAACGCTACTTTGCGCTGTTGAAAGTTAACGAAGTTAACTATGACAAGCCGGAAAACGCACGTAACAAAATTCTGTTTGAAAACCTTACGCCGCTGCACGCCAGCAAGCGTATGCGTATGGAGCGCGGTAATGGCTCGACTGAAGACCTTACTGCACGCGTACTGGATTTGGCTTCACCGATTGGTCGTGGTCAACGTGGTCTGATTGTAGCGCCGCCGAAAGCGGGTAAAACCATGCTGCTGCAGAACATCGCGCAGAGCATCGCTTACAACTATCCAGATTGCCTGCTGATGGTGCTGCTGATCGACGAACGTCCGGAAGAAGTCACCGAGATGCAACGTCTGGTTAAAGGTGAAGTGATCGCTTCGACCTTTGATGAGCCAGCGTCACGTCACGTGCAGGTTGCTGAAATGGTGATCGAGAAGGCTAAGCGCCTGGTTGAGCACAAGAAAGACGTGATCATCTTGCTTGACTCCATTACGCGTCTGGCGCGTGCCTACAACACCGTGGTTCCAGCATCAGGTAAAGTCCTGACCGGTGGTGTGGATGCTAACGCCCTGCATCGTCCGAAGCGTTTCTTCGGTGCGGCACGTAACGTGGAAGAGGGCGGCAGCCTGACCATCATCGCGACCGCGCTGGTTGATACCGGTTCGAAGATGGACGAAGTGATTTACGAAGAGTTTAAAGGTACAGGTAACATGGAATTGCACCTCTCGCGTAAAATCGCCGAGAAGCGTGTATTCCCTGCGATTGATTACAATCGTTCCGGTACGCGTAAAGAAGAGCTGCTCACCACTCAGGAAGAGCTGCAGAAGATGTGGATCCTGCGCAAAATCATCCATCCAATGGGTGAAATTGACGCGATGGAGTTCCTCATCAATAAACTGGCAATGACTAAAACTAACGACGAATTCTTCGATATGATGAAGCGTTCCTAAGTTGCGAAAGGCGAGTCGCTAAGCCAAGCGGTGATTCGCACAATTTGCCAGGAAATATTGCTAACGCCACGTCTTAACGTGGCGTTTTTTATTTATGGGCATTAGGATTAGCGCAGTCAGGAAGCTTTTATAATGACTGTGGCAGAGATTCGTTTGTTTTTTCAGCATTCAGACTTTTCTGCAGCAGAATTCGGAATAGGGATATACGGCAATGGCGGGTGTTTTGCATATTGTTGTCCACGATTTTAGCTGAGAGCATTAACGTGAATTTACTCACTATGAGTACTGAGCTTGGTTTAGTTTTTCTTTTTACTTTAGTGTTCCTATTTTTTGCTCGTAAAGCAGCTAAAAAAATTGGGCTAGTGGACACACCAAACTCCAGAAAACGGCATCATGGCGCCATTCCGTTAGTGGGCGGTATTTCCGTGTATGCGGGAATCTGCTTCGCTTTTGCTATCTCAAACTATTATTTGCCGCATGCGATGCTTTATCTGAGCTGCGCGGGCGTATTGGTGCTGGTTGGCGCATTGGATGATCGCTTTGATATCAGCGTCAAAATCCGCGCGCTGGTGCAGGCAGTTGTTGCCCTTGTTATGATGATCGGCGCCAAACTCTATTTACTCAGTCTGGGCTTTATTATTGGGCCGGTAGAGCTGATCGTCGGTCCCTTTGGTTATGTATTGACGCTTTTTGCCGTGTGGGCAGCGATCAACGCCTTCAACATGGTGGATGGGATTGATGGCCTGCTTGGCGGCCTCTCCAGCGTCACCTTTGCCGCCATCGGCATCATTCTCTATTTCGATGGCCAAACCAGCCTCGCCATGTGGTGCTTTGCGATGATCGCCGCCACCATTCCTTATATCTTGCTCAATCTCGGCTTGATTGGCCGTCGCTACAAAGTGTTTATGGGCGATGCCGGCAGTACCATGATCGGTTTCACCATCATCTGGATTCTGCTGGAAACGACCCAAGGCCTGAGCCATCCGATCACACCTGTCACCGCGCTATGGCTGATCGCTATTCCGCTGATGGACATGGTGGCTATTATGTATCGCCGTTTACGTAAAGGCATGAGCCCGTTTTCCGCTGACCGTCAGCACATTCACCATTTGATCATGCGCGCTGGCTTCACTTCACGTCAGGCATTTCTACTGATTACCGTGGCCGCGGCGATTTTGGCGGGGATTGGTGTGCTCGGTGAATATCTGGCATTTATCCCGGAATGGGTGATGCTGGTGCTGTTCATGATGGCGTTCCTCCTTTACGGCTACTGCCTGAAACACGCCTGGCGCGTGGCGCGCAAAATCCGTCGCATCAAACGTCGCTGGCAAAGCAGTGAAGATAAAAAATAAATTGCCCAGAAAGTACCCTGATAAGGATTTTGTTATGACCTCTGTCGATGTGGAGAACGAGCTGGATATGCGTGGCCTTGGCTGCACGCTCTGGCGTGGTAAACGCTGGATTGTCGGGCTGGCGCTGCTGTTTGCGTTGATTGCCTGGCTGGCGTCGATGCTGATGAAGCAAGCGTGGAGCACGACGGCGGTTACCGATCGACCAACCGTCAATATGTTGAGTGATTTCTTTGTGCAGCAACAATTCCTCAATAACCTGGATGTACGCACTAACACGCTCAATCTCAGCTCGCCGAAGCCCACCGTGATGGATGAGGTCTATCAGGAGTTCACCATGCAGCTGGCATCCTGGGATACACGTCGTGATTTCTGGCAGCAGACTGAATACTTCAAAAGTCGCAAAAGCGGCAACGCACACAACGATGCGGCGCTGCTCGACGATTTGATCACCAACATCCAGTTCACGGCAGCCGATCCGGCACGCAACATCATGGATAACATCAAGCTGGTTGCTGAAACCGCTGGCGATGCTAACAATTTGCTGCGTCAATATATTGCTTACGCCAGCGAGCGAGCGGCGCGTCACCTCAATGCGGAACTCAACGGGGCCTGGCAGGCGCGTAGTGTGCAGCTGCAATCACAGGTCAATCGTCAGCAGGAAGTGGCTCAGGCGGTGTTTGAACGTCAACGCCAGCGCATTGAACAGGCATTGAAAGTGGCGAGTGAGCAGGGCATCAAAGAGAACCGCGCACCAGCAACCGGCGAGGCGCTGCCAGACAGCGATCGTTTCCTGCTGGGACAGCAAATGCTCCAGGCGCAGCTCGACACCTTACAAGCCAGCGGACCTGCTTATGATTTAAGCTATGATCAAAACAGAGCGATGCTGAGTACGCTGCAGGCCGGGCCGCGTCTGGATAAACAATTCCAGACTTACCGCTACTTGCGCACTCCGGAAGAGCCGGTGTCGCGCGATAGTCCACGCCGCCTGTTTATGATGATCATGTGGGGCGTGATTGGCGCGCTGGTCGGTGCGGGAGTGGCGCTGGTGCGTCGTCCGCGTTCAACGTTAGCAACGAGCCATTAAGAGAAGCCACGTGAAAGTTCTGACCGTATTTGGCACGCGTCCTGAAGCGATCAAAATGGCTCCGCTGGTGCAGGCGCTGGCGCAGGATGCTGCGTTCGAGTCGCGCTTATGCGTCACCGCACAACATCGTGAAATGCTTGATCAGGTGCTGCGTTTATTCCAACTGCAGCCTGATTATGATCTGAATATCATGCGCCCGGAACAAGGGCTGACGGAGATCACCAGCCGCATTCTGCAGGGCATGAAAACCGTTTTGGCCGACTTCCAGCCGGATGTAGTGTTGGTGCACGGCGATACCACAACCACATTGGCGGCTAGCCTGGCGGCGTTTTATCACCAGATTCCGGTTGGGCACGTGGAAGCGGGTCTGCGCACCGGCAACCTGATGTCGCCGTGGCCTGAAGAGGCTAATCGCACGCTCACCGGCCATCTGGCCAGCTATCACTTCACGCCCACGCAAAATTCGCGGCAGAATTTGCTGCGTGAGAACCTGCCGGATGCGCGCATTTTTGTTACTGGCAACACGGTGATTGATGCACTGCTGTGGGTGCGTGATCGCGTGCTGGATGATGCCGATCTCAATGCTCGTCTCGCGGCGCGCTATCCCTTCCTCGATGCTGATAAAAAGCTGATTCTGGTCACGGGTCATCGCCGCGAAAGCTTTGGCGACGGCTTCGAACGCATTTGCAGTGCGCTGGCGCAGATTGCGCGCCAGCATCCGCAGGTGCAAATTGTCTATCCTGTGCACCTCAACCCCAACGTCAGCGAGCCGGTTAATCGCATTCTTAGCGGTATCGAAAACATCATCCTGATTGAACCGCAGGAGTATCTGCCGTTTGTCTGGCTGATGAATCGCTCATGGCTGATTCTTACCGATTCCGGCGGCATTCAGGAAGAGGCGCCATCGCTGGGCAAGCCTGTGCTGGTGATGCGTGATACCACCGAGCGACCAGAAGCGGTCGACGCCGGTACGGTGAAACTGGTCGGCACCGATATCAGTAAAATTGTCGCTGAAGTCAGCCTGCTGTTGCAGGACGATGACGCCTGGCAGGCAATGAGCCGCGCGCACAATCCCTATGGCGACGGCCATGCCTGCGCGCGCATCTTGCAGGCCCTAAAACAACACAGAGTATAACCATGCGTTTTGAAACCATTTCCGTCATCGGACTGGGCTACATTGGGCTGCCAACGGCAGCCGTTTTTGCCTCACGGGGAAAAAAAGTTGTTGGTGTGGATATTAATGTCCGCGCCGTCGAAACCATTAATCGCGGCGATATCCACATCGTTGAACCCGAGTTGGGTGATGTGGTGCGCGAAGCGGTGCGTGCCGGTCATCTGCGCGCGACTACGCAAGCCGAAGCCGCCGATGCTTTTCTGATTGCCGTGCCAACGCCATTTATCGGCGATCATCAGCCGGATCTTAGCTATGTGCAGGCCGCGGCGCTGTCGATTGCGCCAGTGTTAAAAGCGGGCGACCTGGTGATCCTCGAATCGACCTCGCCAGTGGGTGCCACCGAGCAAATGGCGGAATGGCTGGCGGCAGCGCGTCCCGATCTGCGTTTTCCGCAGCACGGTGATGCGTGTGATGTGTTTATCGCTTACTGTCCAGAGCGCGTATTGCCCGGCAAAGTGATGGTCGAACTGCTGGAAAACGATCGTGTGATTGGCGGTATGACGCCAGCCTGCTCTGCACGCGCCAGCGAGCTATACCGTATTTTCCTGCGCGGCGAGTGCGTGGAAACCAATGCGCGCACTGCCGAGATGTGCAAACTCACGGAAAACAGCTTCCGCGATGTGAATATTGCCTTTGCGAATGAGCTGTCGCTGATTTGCGCGGCGCAGGGCATTAATGTGTGGGAGCTGATAGCGCTGGCAAATCGCCATCCACGCGTCAATATCCTGCAGCCTGGGCCTGGCGTTGGCGGGCACTGTATCGCCGTAGATCCGTGGTTTATCGTGGCGCAAAACCCCGAGCAGGCGCGACTGATTCGCACCGCGCGTGAGGTGAATGACGCTAAACCCGGCTGGGTACTGGATCAGGTAAAACAGGCGTTAGCAGAATGCCTTACCGCCAGCGGCAAACGTGCCAGTGACGTCACCATTGCCTGCTTTGGTCTGGCATTTAAACCGAATATCGATGATCTGCGCGAAAGCCCGGCGATGAGTGTTGCCCACCGAATTGCCGAGTGGCACAGCGGCGAAACCTGGGTGGTTGAACCGCATGTGGCTGATATCCCGCCGCGTCTGGCCCATGAGGCCACGCTGGTTGCCACCGAAAAGGCGCTGCAACAGGCCGATATTCTAGTGATGTTGGTCGATCACGCCCAGTTCCGCGCAATTGATGCGGCCCAAATTGCCCAACCGTGGATTGTCGATACCAAAGGCGTCTGGCGATGAAACAGTTTCTGGTCACCGGGGGCGCTGGATTTATCGGTTCGGCGCTGGTGCGTTTTCTGCTTGAAAATACCGATCATCGCGTGGTGGTGGTCGATAAGCTGAGCTATGCCGGTAATTTGGCCTCGCTGGCATCGGTGCAACAGAATGCGCGTTTCGCCTTTGAGCAGGTGGATATTTGCCATCGCGCTGAATTGGACCGCGTAATGATGCAATATCAGCCAGATTGCATTATGCATCTGGCGGCGGAAAGCCATGTTGATCGTTCGATTGATGGTCCCATTGCCTTCATCGAAACCAATATTGTCGGCACCTATCAACTGCTGGAAGCGGCGCGCCATTACTGGAATGGCATGGCTGATGAGCGCAAAAAAGCGTTCATTCTGCATCATATCTCCACCGATGAAGTGTTTGGTGATCTGCACGGTAGCGACGATTACTTTACTGAAAACACGCCGTATGCGCCGAGCAGCCCGTATTCAGCGACCAAAGCCAGCAGCGATCACTTGGTGCGCGCCTGGCTACGCACCTATGGTTTGCCGGTGATCATCACCAACTGCTCCAATAATTACGGTCCGTATCATTTCCCGGAGAAGTTGATCCCGCTCACCATCATCAATGCGCTGGCGGGCAAACCGCTGCCGGTGTATGGCAACGGCAGCCAGATTCGCGACTGGCTGTATGTGGAGGATCACGCACGTGCGCTCTACAGCGTGGTGAGCAGCGGTACAGTGGGTGAAACCTACAACATTGGCGGCCATAACGAACGACGTAATCTTGACGTTGTAGAGACATTATGCGATCTGCTGGATGAACTGGCGCCGCAGCAGCGTGCGCCGCATCTGGCTCGCTATCGTGACTTGATTACCTTTGTCACCGACCGTCCCGGCCACGACCAGCGCTACGCCATCGACGCCAGTAAAATCGCCCGCGAGCTGGGCTGGACACCACAGGAAACCTTTGAGAGCGGTATCCGCAAAACGGTGCAGTGGTATCTGGCGAACCCGCAATGGTGGCAGTCGATTCTTAACGGCAGTTATCGTGGCGAGCGCTTAGGCTTAGCCACGCCGCGCTGAAACCCATGCAGAAGGAGCAGCGATGAAAGGCATCATTTTAGCCGGAGGTTCGGGCACGCGTTTGCATCCGATTACCCGCGCCATCTCGAAACAGCTGTTGCCGGTGTATGACAAGCCGATGATTTACTATCCGTTATCGGTGCTAATGCTGGCAGGGATTCGTGAAATTCTGATCATCACTACGCCGGAAGATCGTGCCCACTTCGAACGCCTGTTGGGCGATGGCAGCGAATTTGGGGTGCAGCTGGCCTATGCCGAGCAGCCCAGTCCGGATGGATTGGCGCAGGCGTTTATTATTGGTGAATCCTTTATCGGTGATGATCACTGTTGTCTGGTACTGGGCGATAATCTTTATTTCGGTCAGGGCTTCAGCCCCAAATTGAAGAAAGTGGCGGCACGCAGTAGCGGTGCAACCGTATTTGCCTATCAGGTAATGGATCCGGAACGTTTTGGCGTGGTGGAGTTTGATGATGACTTCAACGCGCTTTCAATTGAGGAAAAGCCGCAGCAGCCGAAATCGCGCTGGGCGGTGACAGGGCTCTATTTTTACGACAATCGCGTGGTCGAGTTTGCCAAACAGGTTAAACCTTCCGAGCGAGGTGAGCTGGAAATCACCGCCATCAACCAGATGTATCTCGATCAGGGCGAGCTTTCGGTTGAGTTGCTGGGGCGCGGGTTTGCCTGGCTGGATACCGGCACGCATGACAGCCTGATTGAGGCGAGTATGTTTGTGCAAACGGTGGAAAAACGTCAGGGCTTTAAAATTGCCTGTCTTGAAGAGATTGCGTGGCGCAACGGCTGGCTGAGCGATGCTCAGCTGTTAGCCGCAGCACAGGCGCTAACCAAAACCGGCTACGGCCAGTATCTGCTGGATGTCCACAATGCCCGTCCGCGTCAATATTGATCCCCTCACGTGGGAAAATGACTTCTTTGGTCAGCACAGCGCTCGCTTAATGCTGGATGGCGATCTGCCGCTGGCTGAAGCGCTGAAACACCCTTATTCATTGTGGCAAACCAAAGTGCCTGCCGAGCGGGTTGATGTGATCGATGCGCTGAGCCAGCACGGTTTTCAGCTGGTCGAAGGCGAAGCCGATCTCACCCTCAGCATCAAAGATACCGCGCGGCAACCTGGCGTACGTATCGCGCGGGAAGCCCAAATCCCGGCATTACGTGATGCTGCTGCCCAGGCGTTTAGCCAAAGTCGCTTCCGGGCGCCGTGGTTTGATGCGGCAGACAGCGGACGTTTTTACGCACAGTGGATTGAAAATGCGGTGCGCGGCACCTTCGATAATCAATGTCTGGTGGCCTGCGATGAGCAGGGCGCGCTGCAAGGTTTCGTCTCGATGCGCGAAGTGGACGGTGATATGCGTATTGGTCTGCTGGCGGTGTTGCCCACCGCGCAAGGTTGTGGCGTTGGCCAGCGTTTACTGCTCGCTGCCGCTGACTGGGGCCGCGTGCGTCAGCTCGCACATCTGCGCGTGGCCACTCAGCTCAGCAATCTCACGGCGATGCGCCTCTATTTACGCAGCGGTGCGCGGCTGGAAAGCACCGCTTACTGGTTCTACAGGAAAGCCCCATGATCCCATTTAATGCGCCGCCGATTGTCGGCAGTGAAGTTGAGTATATGCAGTCGGCGATGGCCAGCGGCAAGCTGTGCGGCGATGGCGGTTTTACCCGTCGCTGCCAGCAGTGGATGGAGCAGCATTTCGGCAGCAAAAAAGTGCTGCTAACGCCATCATGCACCGCATCATTGGAGATGGCCGCGCTACTGATTGATTTGCAGCCTGGCGATGAAGTGATCATGCCGAGCTATACCTTTGTCTCTACCGCCAACGCTTTTGTGCTGCGCGGCGCGACCATTGTGTTTGTCGATGTGCGTCCCGATACGCTGAATATCGATGAAACGCTGATTGAAGCGGCGATCACAGCAAAAACCCGCGCCATCGTACCGGTGCATTACGCGGGCGTGGCCTGTGAAATGGACAGCATCATGGCACTGGCGGCGAAGCATAAGCTGTATGTGATCGAAGATGCCGCGCAGGGCGTGATGTCCCAGTACAAAGGGCGTGCGCTCGGCACCATGGGTCATATTGGCTGCTTTAGCTTCCACGAAACCAAAAATTACACCGCCGGCGGCGAAGGCGGCGCAACGCTGATTAATGATGCGAAACTGGTGGAGCGGGCCGAAATCATTCGTGAAAAGGGCACTAACCGCAGTCAGTTTTTCCGTGGTCAGGTTGATAAATATACCTGGCGCGATATTGGCTCCAGCTATTTGATGGCGGATCTGCAAGCGGCCTTTTTATGGGCGCAGCTGGAAGCGGCAGAGCAGATTAATCAGCAACGTCTGCGTTTGTGGCAGCGCTATTACGATGCGCTGCAGCCGCTGGCTGCTGCCGGTCGTATTGAACTGCCAGTGGTGCCAAAAAATTGTCGCCACAATGCGCATATGTTCTACATCAAACTGCGCGACAGCAACGATCGTCAGGCGCTGATCAACTGGATGAAAGAGGCGGAGATCCTCACGGTGTTCCACTACATTCCGCTGCATTCCTCGCCAGCGGGTGAACGCTTTGGGCGCTTACACGGTGATGATGTGTTTACCACGCGTGAAAGTGAGCGTCTGCTGCGCCTGCCGCTGTTCTTCAATTTGTCGGATAACAACCAGCGCACGGTGATCAGTTCGCTGCTGAGTTTCTTTGCCTGATGTCATTAGCAAAAGCGTCAGTCTGGACCGCTTCTTCTACGTTGGTAAAAATCGTTGCCGGTTTGCTGGTGGTGAAATTATTGGCGGTGAGCTTTGGGCCGGAAGGGATTGGGCAAGCGGGTAACTTCCGCCAGTTAATTACTGTACTCGGCGTATTGGCGGGCGCGGGCATATTTAACGGCGTCACCACCTTAGTTGCCCAGCATCAGCAACAGCCGCAACAGTTACGTGCGGTAACCGGCACGGCATCGGCGATGGTGCTGGGCTTTTCAACGCTGTTGGCATTGGTATTTTTGCTGGCGGCAACGCCCATCAGTAAGGCGTTGTTTGGTCATGCGGCATACGCAAACGTGGTGCGTATTGTTGCCTTTCTGCAGCTTGGTATTGCCTGGGCCAACCTGACGCTGGCATTGCTGAAAGGGTTTCGCGATGCACGCGGCAATGCGCTGGCGCTGATTGCCGGCAGTTTGATTGGCGTGCTCGGCTATGTAGTGTGTTGGTGGCTGGGCGGTTATGCCGGTGCGTTAGTGGGTTTGGCGCTGGTGCCGGCGCTGCTGGCGTTTCCGGCATTGCTGATGCTGCGCCGCCATCGCGATCGGCTGCCGTTGA
This sequence comes from Pantoea sp. X-Soil-ISGK-421, assembly GCF_059730785.1. NCBI lineage: Bacteria > Pseudomonadati > Pseudomonadota > Gammaproteobacteria > Enterobacterales > Erwiniaceae > Pantoea > Pantoea sp. X-Soil-ISGK-421. Next base: position 202,904 of record NZ_AP035979.1, read on the forward strand.
GTTGGCTCACGCCAATATGGCATCCCGACCTGGCACGCAATCTGGCGAAATATACGCTGATGGCGCTGATTACCTCGTTCACCTTGCCGGTAGCGTGGGTGATGATGCGAAATCTGCTGGCTGAGCAACAAGGTTGGGCACAGGTCGGTTTATGGCAGGGCGTGACCAGCATTTCCGATGCGTATTTGCAATTTATCACGGCAACTTTCAGCGTGTGGCTGCTGCCCACGCTGGCGCGGCTGGAGCAGAAGGCGCACATCGCCCGGGAGATTGGTCGTGCGCTGCGCTTTGTGTTACCTATCGTCGCAGCGGCCAGTTTCTGTGTATGGTTGCTGCGCGATGTCGCTATCTGGCTACTGTTTTCACCGCAGTTTAGCGCGATGCGTGATCTCTTCGTCTGGCAGTTGTGCGGTGATGTGTTTAAAGTCGGCGCCTATGTTTTCGGATATCTGGTGATCGCCAAAGCATCACTGCGCTTCTATATTCTGACTGAAATCAGCCAGTTTGCGCTGTTAACCGGTTTTTCCCATTGGCTGATTCCGCTACACGGGACAGCCGGCGCCGCGCAGGCTTACATGGCAACCTACGTTCTCTATTTCGCCCTTTGTTGTGGCGTCTTCATGATTTATTACCGGAAAAAATGACGACTTTTCACGTGTTGGGATCGGATATCCCGCATCACAATCATACGGTGCTGCGCTTTTTTAATGACGTGATGAGCGCCGACATGCCTGGCGATGCGCCACGTCAATTTATGGTGGTTTCCCGCGCGCCGGAAACGCTGCAAGCGTATTCCTCATTGCAGATTGAAACCTTTGCCAGCAAGCGTGCGCTGGCGCTGGCGGTGATTGCGCGTGCCGCCAATCGATCGCAGCGTTTCTTCTTTCACGGCCAGTTTAACCCCCAGATTTGGTTAGCTTTACTGAGTGGCAAACTGCGTCGTCAGCAGGCGTTCTGGCATGTGTGGGGCGCTGATCTCTATGAAGAAGGGCGCGGCCTCAAGTATCAGCTGTTTTATCTGCTGCGCCGGCTGGCGCAGGGGCGCGTGGCGCACGTATTTGCAACTCGCGGTGATTTACACCATTTCCAACAACGCCATCCGCGCGTACCGGCTTCACTGCTCTATTTTCCGACGCGCATGCCAGATGTGGCGGTGCGCGCGCCGGTGAAAAGCGCCGATTTCACTATCCTGCTTGGTAACTCTGGCGATCGCAGTAATCGTCATATTGCCGGTTTAGAGGCGATTCGCGCCCAGTTTGGCGAACAGGTGAAAATCGTCGTGCCGCTCGGTTATCCGCAGAACAATAACGTTTACATCGATGAGATTGCTGCCGCCGCACAGCGGCTATTCCCAGCAGGCCAGGTGACGTTGCTGCGTGACAAGATTGACTTTGATGCCTATCTGACATTGCTCAGCCACTGCCAGCTCGGCTATTTTATGTTCGAACGGCAGCAAGGCATTGGTACCCTTTGCCTGCTGATTCAGGCCGACATTCCATTCGTGCTCAACCGCAAAAATCCGTTCTGGCGCGATCTCAGTGAGCAAGGCTTGCCGGTGCTGTTTAGTGAAGATGCGCTAGATGCTGCCAGCGTTGCTGAAGCACAGCGGCAATTAGTGCAATGTGATCAATCATCGATTGCCTTTTTTGCCCCAGGCTTTTTGGCAGGCTGGCGCGACGCGCTAACCCTGAGTGAAAGGGAGAGAACATGAGCCTGATGCAGTTTAGTGGTCTGCTGGTGGTTTATCTGTTTTCGCTGGGTTTCATTCTGACCCTAACCTGGCGAGAATTTAAACGGGTGCGCTTCAACTTCCACCTGTTTTTCACCATCCTCTTTTTACTGACCTTCTATTTCGGTTTCCCTCTGACCAGCATTCTGGTGTTCCGCTTTAATGTGGCGGTGGTACCGCCCGAATATTTGCTGCAGGCGCTGTTGGCGGCTACCAGCTTTTATGCCATTTATTACGTTAGCTACAAGGTGCGGCTGCGGCCGGCCAATGCGCCTCCGCGTAAACCCTGGCTGCAAATGAACCGGGTTGAAACCCATCTGACCTGTCTGCTGCTGGCGCTGGTAGCGATTGGCACCGTGACGGTGTTTTTTATGCACAACGGCCTGCTGCTGTTCCGTCTATCGGCGTACAACCAGATTTTTTCCAGTGAAGTGTCCGGCGTGGCGCTTAAACGCTTCTTCTATTTCTTTATTCCGGCGATGCTGATTCGCTACTTCCTCAAGCCAACCCAGCGTCAATGGTTGTGGTTTTTGCTGGTGTCGGTGGCGTTTGGCTTGCTGACCTATGCGCTGGTGGGCGGTACGCGCGCCAATATCATTATCGCTTTCGCGTTGTTCCTGTTTATTGGCATTACGCGCGGCTGGATCACGCTGTGGATGCTGGTCGGCGCCGGTGTGATGGCAATTGGTGGCATGTTCTGGCTGGCGCTGCGCCGCTATAACCTCGACGTGGTCGGCGATGAGGCGTTTTACACCTTCCTTTATCTAACGCGCGATACCTTCTCGCCGTGGGAAAATCTGGCGCTGTTACTGCAAAACTACGACAAGATCGATTTTCAGGGCCTGGCACCGATTTGGCGTGACTTCTACGTGTTCATCCCCAGTTGGATGTGGCCGGGACGTCCATCAGCCATTCTCAACAGCGCCAACTACTTTACCTGGGAAGTGTTAAATAACCATTCCGGCCTAGCCATTTCTCCCACGCTGCTCGGCTCGCTGCTGGTGATGGGCGGCGTGTGGTTTATCCCCATCGGTGGGGTTGCCGTGGGCCTGTTGATGAAAGGCTTCGATAACCTTTATCTGTACGGCCGCGATACCAGCAACCGTTACAGCGGTGCGATTTTGCAGAGTTTCTGCTTCGGCGCGGTGTTTAATATGATCGTGCTGGCGCGTGAAGGGCTGGATGCTTTTGGCTCGCGCGTGGTGTTCTTTTGTCTGATTTTTGCTGCCTGCATGTGGGTGGCTAAATTGCTTTACTGGCTGTTGGCGCGCGCGGGGCTGATTCGCCCGCGCAGCGAGCCGGCTTTACATAGCCCTTCTTGACGTCTGGGCACAACGGGAAAATTCATACCATGCAAACCGAGAAGCCGCGCTATAGCCTGCGCGGAGTCGATCTTCACGCCTTCAACGATATGGCGAGTTTTTTGCGTTTTTTGCTGCCGGAGGGCAAGCCGCGCTGCGGCACGCTGGTGGCAATGAATGCCGAGAAAATGCTGACGCTGGAAGAAGACGCGCAGGTACGCGCGCTCATTGCTGAGGCGGAGTTCAAATATCCGGATGGCATCAGTATTGTTCGCTCATTGCGTAAGAAGTATCCCCAACTGCAGGTTAATCGCATCGCCGGTGCGGATCTTTGGGAAGCGTTGATGGAGTGTGCTGGGCGCAACGGCATTCCGGTGTTTCTGATTGGTGGGCGTCAGGCTGTGCTGGATGAAACTTGCGAAAAACTGCGTCGTCAGTGGAGTGTGAATATTGTTGGCAGCCAGAATGGTTACTTTGCGCCTGAGGATCGCGATGCGCTGTTTGCGCGCATTGCGGCCAGCGGTGCGCAGATTGTTACGGTGGCGCAGGGCTCGCCACGTCAGGAGCTGCTGATGCGTGATTGTCGCGCCCATTGGCCACATGCGCTCTATATGGGCGTGGGCGGCACGTATGATGTTTTTACCGGGCACGTTAAGCGCGCGCCGATTTGGTGGCAAAAATCCGGGCTGGAATGGCTGTATCGTTTAATCCGTCAGCCTTCGCGTTTGCGTCGCCAATTAAAGTTGCTCAAATATCTACGCTATCACTGGCGAGGCGATCTGTGAAATTGCTGGTTTTTCCAGCAAAAAGGATCGGGTAAGCGCCTCAAACTGCAGTCATTATCGATAGAATGCACAAAGCGTAATCAAACGCGTTTTTTTTATAAAAAAGGGCTGGACAGTATGAGGTCAAGCCCGTAGTATGCCCATCCGCAACGGCGCTACGCGCCCGTAGCTCAGCTGGATAGAGCGCTGCCCTCCGGAGGCAGAGGTCTCAGGTTCGAATCCTGTCGGGCGCGCCATTTAATTTGTGCGCAAGAGCTTCGGTGGTTGGTTTAACCGCGTTATGCAGTGAATTTAAGTAAGCGTGACACGCTTACGCACCAGAATTATGGTGGCTATAGCTCAGTTGGTAGAGCCCTGGATTGTGATTCCAGTTGTCGTGGGTTCGAGTCCCATTAGCCACCCCAGATTTTGCTCGGTCACGCGATGGTGGCGGAATTGGTAGACGCGCTAGCTTCAGGTGTTAGTGTTCTTACGGACGTGAGGGTTCAAGTCCCTCCCTTCGCACCAGGCAAAATTACGCAGTAGCGTTAAGAAGTAAAAAATCGGCGAGTAGCGCAGCTTGGTAGCGCAACTGGTTTGGGACCAGTGGGTCGGAGGTTCGAATCCTCTCTCGCCGACCATATTCGAAAAGCCTGCTTGAAAAAGCAGGCTTTTTTCGTTTGTACCCCACCTTCGCATTGTTAGTTCTCCCTCATATCTCCTTTGCGCTTAATTCTGCAGGTTGTCGCTATTCAGATACATATAACTCACTGATTAATATAGGAATGAAAATTCCTTGCATAGCTTGTCGCTCTGTGGAGACAGCTTCTCAGGCATTCGTCGCGATTTACCGACAGTGGCTAACACTCGGATCGCGGGGGATATTATATCTTGTTGATATAAAATAAATTATTGCGCGATCTGCAGTTTTGGCACGGCTTGTGCAATAATCTATCTGTAGATGCTCATTCCACCTCTTATGTTTGCTGATGCTACATAAACCTGGGAATGATGCAGAGCCCCTTACGGCATCCGTTGTCCAGCTGGCAGTATTTGCGCACGCTTTACTGCAGTAAGAAGGACATTACGTTGAGTCGGATGCCATCAGTTGTCTTAACGACCTGATCTTACACCTGCTTATGGCAGGTGTTTTTTTGTCTGCAGGTTATGACAGGCAAAAAAAAGCCGGGACGAGCCCGGCGTGCACAAAAGTAACAATCGTAAAATCAGGCGCTGGGATTAGTCTTCAGCGTAAGTAACAGGCCTTCGCGACGCATTTTGGCGGCGTCTTCCGGGCGATGCAGGCGGTCGTAGACATCGGCCAGCCAGGCATAATCAAACGCATCAGGGCGCTGAGCCAGCGCTTGCTGGAACGCTTCTGCTGCCTGCTGCCATTCACCATGACGCATCAGCATCTGTCCAAGCGTGCTATGCAACAGCGGCGTGGCGCCGTGCTGTTTAATTTGCTGACGCAGCGCTTTCTCCAGAGATTGCGGATCGCCACTCTTAATACGCGGCATCAATAGCACCAGACGATCGTCATACTGACGTTTCAGCCCGTCCAACACGATACTCTGCGCTGTATCCGGGTCGTCACACTCAATCAGATGTTCCGCCATCGCCACTTGCAGCGCGGTTTCCTGACGCGTTTTGCGGCTCTGACTCTGCCACCATTTTTTTAAACCGTCGCTGCCCTGGTCAGCCATAGCCTGATTCATCAGGCCCAGCCAGGCTTGCTGTTGCAGGGCTTCGCGTTGTACTTCATCGTTAATTTGCACTTTTTGCATTGAAGGCAAGATATCGAGCAGTGCGCCCCACGCGCCAGTACGAATGTAGGCTTGTTCTGCCAGACGCAACACTTCCGGATGGCGCGGCGCGACTTCCAGCAGGCGATCAACGCCGTGACGTGCAGCATGATCTTCGTTACGTGCCAGTTGCAGACGTACACGAGTGATTTCAACCGGAATGGTGTCGTTAACCGACAGCTCAGCAGCACGCTCCAGATGCTGATTAGCACGGATTTCGTCACCGCGTTGTTGCGCCGCTTCGGCAGCCAGCAAGTAGTTTGCCACCGGCTGATCGGCGTGATCGGCATTTTTCGACAGCAGTTTTTCTGCCTGTTTGAAATCGCCTTCCGCCAGCTTCATCAGCGCGCTTTGCGTATGGCGCTGCGCGCTACGACGCTTGCGGCCCGTGAACCAACCGCGCGTGCGTGCGCCGGTGCGGAATAAGCGACGCAGAATCCATTCCACCAACAGAATCACCAGCAAACTAAGAATCAAAATGATCGCCAGGCCAGTAACGCTGGTTTCAATGTTCCAGTTGTCGGTTTGGATCAGCACATAACCTTGATGACCTGCCACCATCGGTCCAACCACAATGCCCGCAATCAGCAGCAGGAAAAGCACCAATACTTTCAGCATGGTTAGCCTCCCTGTTGATCAGCAGCAACCGATGGCTGGGCCAGCAAATTACGCACGCGGGTTTGCATCAGTTTTTCCAGCAGCGGCTGGCTTTCCAGCGTATCGGGTACATCCATCGATATGCTTTGCTGGCTCAGCTCATCCAACTGAGTCAGGAAGGCTTTAGTCGCGGCATCGTTAGTGTCGTACCAGGCGCGCACCCAGGTTGATACCGCATCGATAGACTGTTTGTAAATCTCATCCTGATGACGTGGTACGGCTTGAGCCGCAATCAGCAGGCGCGAACGAATGTTTTCACGCAGGTAAACGTCTTGATTCGGCGCCAGCAGCGGCTGTGCGGTGTTATCGCGACGGCGGATGGTGATGAAATCATCCATAAAGTTGTGCCAGCTTTTCACAAGGTTTTGGCGCCACTCGTGCAGTGAACTGGAGAGCTCACCGCCATCGGCGTCCATGGGTGAATCATCGCTGTCGTTATCGGCCAGGCGCAGATTATCAACGCCGTTTGATAATTGATTCAGCTTGAGGATGGTGCCGTCATAATCAATCTGGCTGACGGCGGAGAGCGAACTGATATCCTGCGTCAATGCGCGACGCACGTTCATCACGCTCGGATCGTTCATGTCTGCCAGGCTGGTATCGGCACTTTTCAGTAACGCTGCCGCAGTGGTGACATCCTGATCGCTCCACAGTTTACGGCCCGCCAGTTTGACGAGGTAATCCGCCTGAGCCAGCAGCCAGGTACGCGTATCGTTACCGGAAATGGTCGCGACTTTATCACGCAAGGTTTCCAGCTCTTTGGCGCTGTTATCCTGCTGCGTACGGGTTTCCTGCAAAGCGCTGTTGGCGCTATCCAATTGCTGCGTCAGTTGCTGTTTATCGCTACCCAGTTGCTGCTGCAAGGCGCTCAGCTGCTCACTTAGATTCTGGTTTGTTTGAGCCTGTAAATCGGCCTGGTGTTTCCCATTAAGGTAAAGTCCCGCCCCAATCGCCAGCGCAATTACAATCGCCACTGCACTCAACACTTTGCCATCGCTCTTTTTATCGCGAGGTGGCTTAGTGGCTGGAGAGGGAGAATTGTCCGCTGGGGTGGTTTCTTCAACCATGGCGGAGGAGGCTTTTTGTTCCGTCATTATGGCTCATCCCATTGTTAAGTTCAGCGTAACGCGCGCAGCAGCGCATCGTTATCGGCACCATCGGCTACATCAATGTCCTGCCAGCCTAGTTCAGCGGCTTGTGTAGCCAAACGTTCACTGACGACCACAAGCCGACAGTGCAGTAACCATTCCCGTCGATCAATCGGCGAAAACAGAGAAAAGAGTTGTTGTAACATTTCACCGCTGGTAACTACCAGCGTTGTAATACCCCGGTCACGCCAGCGGCGGCCTTCAGTCGCGCCGTTGTAGTACTTTTCGCAGCGCTGATAACATTCGCAATACTGTACCTCCGCGCCGCGTTCAATCAGCGTTTCCGCCAGTAATTCGCGTCCCGGGCTGCCGCGCAGAATCAGCGCGCGTTTGCCGTTCACTTGCTGCAGGCGATTCAGACGCACCAGTTCTTCACTGGTCTCACGCGCATGAGGATAGTCTACTTTTAGATTACTGACGGTATGCAGGGCTAAAGCGGTGCTGCGGCCAATAGCATAATAGTTGAGGCCTTCAGGCCACGCAGTCGCGCTGTGTTGTAAAGCGGGTTGGGCGAAAGTGACGACCTGCTGCGACAGCAAAAACACCAGATCGCCCGGTTGTAGCGCGGCAAGTTGGTTTGGCAGATGAACAAGATCGCGACCCGGCGTGAATTCTATCAGTGGAAGGCTCCATGCCAGCTTGCCCAGGTTTCGCAAACGCGAGACCAGGTCTGTGGCAGCCGGTTCCGGACGGGTCACGAGGATGGTCATGCTGGCGGTTGACCTTGATAGACTTCACGCAGGATGTCGCGTGCGCCGCCATCAAGCAGCTCTTCAGCCAGCGAAATGCCCATTTTTTCGGCGTGATCGCGGGGGCCACGACGCTCGCCCACCACCATTTGATTGCCGTCCGGTGAGCCGACCAAACCGCGTAGCCACAGTTGATCGTCTTCCAGCACGGCGAAGCTGCCGATGGGCACCTGGCAACCGCCTTCCAGCCGCGTGTTCATTGCGCGTTCTGCACGCACGCACACGGCGGTATCGTCGTGATTCAACGCCTGTAGCAGCGTAATTAATTGTTCATCATCGACACGGCATTCAATGCCAACAGCACCCTGGCCCACGGCTGGCAGGGAAATCTCCGCAGGCATTGCCTGACGAATGCGCTCTTCCAGACCTAAACGCTTTAATCCCGCTGCGGCAAGAATGATGGCGTCGTATTCACCCGCATCAAGTTTACCGAGACGCGTGCCGACATTGCCGCGCAGTGAGCGAATCACTAAATCCGGACGACGGGCGCTGAGCTGACACTGGCGACGCAGGCTGGAAGTCCCGACAACCGCGCCTTGCGGCAGCTCATCAACACTGTTGTAACGATTGGAGACGAAAGCATCGCGCGGATCTTCACGCTCGCAAATAGTCACCAGACCAAGGCCTTCTGGAAAATCGATCGGCACATCTTTCATTGAGTGCACGGCAAGATCGGCGCGGCCTTCCAGCATTGCCAGTTCAAGCTCTTTAACGAACAGCCCTTTGCCGCCAACCTTTGCCAGTGGCGTATCAAGGATGACATCACCTTTAGTGACCATCGGCAGCAGCTCAACTTGCAGACCCGGATGAGCCGCCATCAGACGCTGTTGGACATATTGTGCCTGCCACAGAGCAAGGGGGCTTTGTCTGGTAGCAATTCTGAAAATTTTGTTTAACATGCTGTTAACCATTTTGATCGTTCATCGAATATCCTATCATTGATAGGGGAATGCTGTCAGTTTCAACGGATTGAAAAGGCCGCGATGTCAGACTGCTTCTGGATTTTGAGGGTCGCAGTTTAGAGTCGAAGTCTGAAAAAAGCAGGGCTACGGTCGGAACATGCTAAACTGTTAAGTAGCGCAACTTTCTTTACGGTCAATCCTCCGGGTGTTAGATTGATCACGTTTCCAGCAATTATTTGCCCAATATCTTTATTATTAAGCGGCAGAATTCGGAAACAGGGTGCTTAACACTGGGACAATCAGGCGAAACGTCTTGTACCTCTACATTGAGACACTGAAACAGAGACTGGATGCTATTAACCAGCTGCGCGTTGATCGCGCACTGGCTGCCATGGGACCTGCTTTCCAGCAAGTCTACAGTCTGCTGCCAACATTATTGCACTACCATCATCCGCTGATGCCGGGCTACCTCGAAGGTAGCGTTCCACACGGCGTCTGCCTCTACACGCCCGATGAAAATCAATTTCAACTGTTGCAGAACTTAGCGGGCGGTCAATCACTCGAACTCAACACTGCCGCAGCCGGCGAACGTCCGATTACCGGTATTTACTCAATGGGCAGTACGTCGTCCGTTGGGCAAAACAGCATCTCCGATCTCGACATCTGGGTGTGCCATCAGTCCTGGCTGGATAATGAAGAGCGCCTCAATCTGCAGCGTAAGTGTACGCTGTTGCAAAAATGGTGTGTGTCGATGGGTGTGGAAGTCAGCTTCTTCCTGATCGATGAGAACCGTTTCCGCCATAACGAAAGCGGCAGCCTCGGCGGCGAGGACTGCGGTTCTACCCAACATATTTTGCTGCTGGATGAGTTTTACCGTACCGCCGTGCGCATGGCGGGTAAACGCATCCTGTGGAACATGGTGCCTGGCGAAGAAGAGCATCATTACGACGATTACGTCATGTCGCTCTATTCACAAGGTGTGCTGACGCCAAATGAGTGGCTGGATCTCGGCGGCCTTGGCACGCTGTCGGCGGAAGAGTACTTCGGTGCCAGCTTGTGGCAACTCTATAAAAGCATCGATTCGCCGTACAAAGCGGTGCTGAAAACCCTGCTGCTGGAAGCCTATAGCTGGGAATATCCCAATACTCAGTTGCTGTCGATGGACATCAAACAGCGCCTGCACGATGGCGAAATTGTCTGCTTCGGCCTCGATCCCTACTGCATGATGCTGGAGCGCGTGACCCGCTACCTCACCAGCGTGGATGACATGGCGCGCCTCGATTTAGTGCGTCGATGTTTCTACTTAAAAGTGTGTGAAAAGCTCTCCAGCGAAGATCACCATCATCAGCGCACGGGCTGGCGTCGCGAGATTCTTTCGCAGCTGGTGAAAGAGTGGGGCTGGGATGAAGAGAAGTTAGCGGTATTGGATAACCGTGCGCAGTGGAAAATCGAACGGGTACGTGAAGCGCACAATGAGCTGCTGGATGCGATGATGCAGAGCTATCGCAACCTGATTCGCTTTGCACGTCGTAACAATTTAAGCGTCAGTGCCAGCCCGCAGGATATCGGCGTGCTGACGCGTAAACTGTATGCCGCTTTTGAGGCGCTGCCGGGTAAAGTCACCTTAGTGAACCCGCAGATTTCACCCGATCTGTCAGAAGAGAATCTCACCTTTATTCACGTTCCGGCGGGCCGCGCTAATCGCGCCGGTTGGTATCTGTATAACCAATCGCCGGACATGAGTTCGATCATCAGCCATCAGCCGCTGGAATATAACCGCTATCTGAACAAATTGGTGGCATGGGCGTGGTTTAACGGTTTGCTGACTAGCAAAACGCGTCTGCATATGAAAGGCAACGATCTGTGCGATCTGCCGCGGCTGCAGGAACTGGTTAATGATGTGTCGAGCCACTTCCCGCTGCGCGTGCCGGCTCCGACGCCGAAAGCGCTCTACAGCCCGTGCGAAATTCGTCACTTAGCCATTATCGTTAACCTCGAGCACGATCCCACTTCGGCGTTCCGCAATCAGGTGGTGCATTTTGATTTCCGTAAGCTGGATGTGTTCAGCTTCGGTCAGCAACAGCAATGCCTGATTGGCAGCATCGATCTGCTGTATCGCAACTCATGGAACGAAGTGCGTACGCTGCACTTCAACGGCGAGCAGGCGATGATTGAAGCGCTGAAGACCATTCTCGGCAAAATGCATCAGGATGCGGCACCGCCAGACACGGTAGAAGTATTCTGCTACAGCCAGCATCTGCGTGGCTTGATTCGTACCCGCGTGCAACAGTTGGTTTCTGAATGCATTGAGCTGCGCTTGTCGAGCACGCGTCAGGAACCTGGTCGCTTTAAAGCGTTGCGAATGGCGGGCCAAACGTGGGGCTTATTCTTCGAGCGCATGAGCGTGTCAGTGCAGAAGCTGGAAAACGCCGTTGAATTCTATGGCGCGATTTCTAATAACAAGCTGCACGGCTTGTCGATCAAAGTGGAATCGAACCAGACGCCGCTGCCGCCGGTGGTGAACGGTTACGCCAGCGAAGGCATTATTCAGTTCTTCTTCGAAGACACCAATGACGATCGCGGTTTCAACATTTACATCCTCGACGAAACCAATCGTGTTGAGGTTTACCATCATTGCGAAGGCAGCAAGGAAGAGTTGGTGCGCGACGTGAGTCGATTCTATTCGTCGTCACATGACCGTTTTACTTACGGCTCCAGCTTTATCAATTTCAACCTGCCGCAGTTCTACCAGATTGTGAATACTGGCGAACGTTTCCAGGTGATTCCTTTCCGCAGCCAAACGCTGACGCAGCTCTGCGCCACGCAGCCTGACAACGACAACGGCGACTTCCAGCCGCGCTACCAAATGTATTGATCCCGCTCGCGTTCGCGCGGCGGGATGCGCTGTTACTCTGACCTGCCGCAGGAAATGCGGCTATTTCCTGTTGCTTTTACAACGTCAACTGCGATGATAAGCAACCATGGCTTAAGGACAGAAGAGCAGAAGAATGATACGAGTGATAAGTCAGCTGGGTGTAGCGCTGGCACTGGTCAGCCTGGTAGGCTGTGGCCTGAAAGGACCGCTATATTTCCCGCCGAAAGATCAGCCAAATAAGCCGAAACAGCAGGTCACCGAGCAGCAGCAAAAAGCCGCTCAGGATGCTGATGTCGGTGGTTTGGTCACCAGCAAGCCTGGTTCGCAGGCAAACTAAACTCTATGAGTAATCCGGCGGAGCAGAAAATGCAGTTCTCAAAAATGCACGGTCTCGGCAACGACTTTATGGTCGTGGATGCTGTGACGCAAAACGTCTTTTTTTCGCCGGAACTGATTCGCCGCCTGGCGGACAGAAATCTGGGGATCGGTTTTGATCAGCTCCTGATCGTCGAACCGCCCTACGATCCGGATCTCGATTTTCATTATCGCATTTTCAATGCCGATGGCAGCGAAGTCGCGCAGTGCGGTAATGGCGCACGCTGCTTCGCCCGCTTTGTGCGTCTGAAAGGGTTAACCAACAAAAACGACATCCGCGTCAGTACCCAGACCGGCCGCATGGTGCTCAGCGTCACCAATGACGAGCTGGTGCGCGTCAATATGGGCCTGCCCAACTTCGAACCGCAAAGTGTGCCGCTACGTGCGAATAAAGCAGAGAACCTTTATTTGCAGCGTGTTGCCGAGCAAACCGTGATGTTTGGTGCGGTATCGATGGGCAATCCGCACTGCGTGATTCAGGTGGAAAGCGTGAAAACCGCGCCGGTGGAAACGCTCGGTCCGGAGCTGGAAAGCCACGAACGTTTCCCGGAGCGCGTCAATGTTGGCTTTATGGAAGTAGTCAATCGTGAACATATCCGTCTGCGGGTGTACGAACGCGGTGCAGGCGAAACCCAAGCCTGCGGCAGCGGCGCATGCGCGGCGGTGGCGTGTGGCGTTCAGCAAGGTATTTTGGCGGAGAATGTCCGCGTCGATTTGCCAGGCGGCACGCTGCATATTGCCTGGAAAGGGGAAGGGCAACCGCTGTATATGACCGGTCCTGCCACACACGTCTACGATGGGTTTATTCATCTATGAAAAATGTCGAAGAGCAAACCGAAAATGAGGTTTTGCTGGACGATCAATCGGTAAGCGCATTTCTGCGTCAACACCCCGATTTCTTTATTCGCAATGCGCGCCAGGTTGAGCAGATGATGGTGCCGCATCCGGTGCGCGGCAGCGTTTCGCTGGTGGAGTGGCATATGGCGCGTCAGCGCAACCACATTCAGCAGTTGGAAGAGGAGATCACGCTGTTGATGGAGCAAGCCACGGCTAACCATCAGCTGTTTGATCGCCTGCTGGCGCTGCAGGGCTACCTCGCCGCCGCAGACAGCTTGCAAGAGATGCTTACGCGTCTGCATCGCTGGGCGCGCGAACTGGGTCTGGCGGGTGCGCATGTGCGGGTATTCAATGATAAATGGCACATTGGCGCGCCATCGGATTTTACCCAACTCGGTTTGTCACGTCAGGCATTTGAACCGCTGCGTATTCAGCGCTTCGGTAATGAACATCACTATCTTGGTAGCCTGAACGGCCCGGAATTGCTGCTGCTGTTGCCGCAGGCCAAAGCGATTGGCTCGGTAGCGATGTCGCTGATGGGTGAGCGCGGTGAATTGGGCGTATTGATGTTTACCAGTCGCGATAATCAGCATTATCAGGCGGGCATGGGCACGCTGCTGCTGCAGCATCTGGCACAAATGCTGCCGGATTTGCTGTCACGCTGGATTGAACGCGCATGAGTAACGCCAGTCCGCTGCTGCCGGCCGTGGATGACTTTCTGCGTTATCTGAAGGTTGAACGCCAGCTCAGTCCGCTGACGCAAAAGAATTACCAACGGCAATTGCAGGCGATTATGGCAATGGCTGATGAGATGAAGCTGACGAGCTGGGCGCAACTTGAACCCGCGCAGGTGCGCAGCCTGGCGGCACGCAGTCGCCGTGGCGGCTTGGGCGCCAGCAGCCTGGCGCTGCGTATGTCGGCGCTGCGTAGTTTTCTCGACTGGCAAGTCCATCAAGGCATGTTGAGCGCCAATCCCGCCAAAGGGATTTCCACGCCGCGTAACGCGCGCCATCTGCCGAAAAACATGGATGTCGATGAAGTTAACCAATTGCTGGAGATCGACCTCAACGATCCGCTGGCGGTGCGCGATCGCGCCATGCTGGAAACCATGTACGGCGGCGGATTGCGTCTGTCCGAGCTGGTGAATATGGATTGTCGTCACATGGACTTAGACGCTGGCGAAGTACGGGTGCTGGGTAAAGGCAGCAAAGAGCGCCGCGTGCCGATTGGTGGCACCGCGGTGACGTGGATCCAGCATTGGTTACCGTTGCGCGATAGCTTTGCGCCGCAGGATGATGCGGTGTTTGTCTCCAGCCGCGGCAGCCGTATTTCAACGCGCAATGTGCAGAAGCGTTTTGCCGAATGGGGCATTAAGCAAGGCGTTGCCAGCCATATTCATCCGCATAAATTGCGCCACTCATTTGCCACGCATTTGCTGGAATCGAGCGGCGATCTGCGCGCGGTGCAGGAACTGCTCGGTCACGCCAATCTGGCGACCACGCAAATTTACACCCATCTGGATTTCCAGCATCTGGCTACGGTTTATGATGCGGCCCATCCGCGTGCCAAACGAGGAAAGTCTTAATGAAGTTTTATCGTCCACTCGGCCCGATCAAAGCGATCACCTTTGATCTCGACGACACGCTGTATGACAACCATCCCGTGATCCGTAAAACCACCGCCGAATCGCATGCTGCATTGCAGGCGTATCATCCGGCGCTGCGTGAGTTTACCCCAGCGGATTATCAGGCGCTGCGTAATGAATTGCTGGCGCGCGAGCCGGAAATTTATCACGACGTGTCTGAATGGCGCCGCCGTTCGGTGGAGCTGGCACTGCTCAATGTTGGCTTATCGGCAGCGGAAGCGACTGCCGGTGCCAGCGACGTAATGAGCGTGTTCCATCAGTGGCGCAGCGAAGTGACGATGCCGGAAGAGACGCATCAAACACTGACGTGGCTGGGCGAGCGCGTGCCGCTGGTGGCGATCACCAACGGCAATGCCTGCCCGGAAAAACTCGGTATCAACCACTACTTCCAGTTTGCATTGCGTGCTGGTCCGCACGGTCGCGCTAAGCCGTGGCAGGATATGTATCATCTGGCCGCAGAGCGGTTAAACATCGCGCCGCAAAACATTCTGCATGTTGGAGACGATCTCACCACCGATGTCGCCGGTTCGCTGCGCGCGGGCATGCAAGCCTGCTGGATCAACCTGCGCGCAGGCAATCTGATGAAGATTGATGATGCGCGTGTGCTGCCGCACGTGGAAATTGATCGGTTGGCATCTTTAACCTCGCTGCTATAATCCACACATGTAAATATATACAGCGGTATCCCTCGCTCTTCGATTTGCCGTAGCGTTGGCTGCGCGCGTTCACCCCGGCCACTTACTCATGTAAGCGCCCGGGGATCCTCGCACTGGCCGCTTTGCTGCAAATCGAATGATTTTGGATACCGTCAAATTCCTCTCGAGAACGGTGCTTATGGACGTTTCTGAACTGCTTGACGGCTTGAATGACAAACAGCGCGAGGCGGTCGCCGCACCGCGTAGCAATCTGCTGGTGCTGGCCGGAGCAGGCAGTGGCAAAACCCGTGTGCTGGTGCATCGCATCGCCTGGCTGCTGTCGGTCGAGAACTGCTCGCCGTATTCGATTATGGCGGTGACCTTTACCAACAAAGCGGCGGCGGAGATGCGTCACCGTATCGACCAGCTGATCGGCACCAGCCAGGGCGGTATGTGGATTGGTACCTTCCACGGCCTGGCACACCGTTTATTGCGTGCGCATCATCTCGATGCCGGCTTGCCGCAGGATTTCCAGATTCTCGACAGCGACGATCAGCTGCGTCTGCTGAAGCGCCTGATCAAAGCCATGAACCTTGATGAGAAGCAGTGGCCTGCACGTCAGGGCATGTGGTACATCAACGGCAAAAAAGATGAAGGCCTGCGTCCAAAACACATCGAAAGCTACGGCAATCCGGTGGAGCAAACCTGGCTACGCATCTATCAGGCGTATCAGGAAGCCTGCGATCGCGCTGGCTTGGTAGATTTTGCCGAGCTGCTGCTGCGCGCCCATGAACTGTGGCTCAACAAGCCGCACATCCTGAACCATTACCGCGAGCGTTTTAGCAACGTGCTGGTCGATGAATTCCAGGATACTAACAACATTCAGTACGCGTGGATTCGCATGCTGGCGGGCGATACGGGCCGCGTGATCATCGTCGGCGATGACGACCAGTCGATTTACGGCTGGCGCGGTGCGCAGGTAGAAAACATCCAGCGCTTCCTGCAGGATTTTCCCGGTGCAGAAACCATCCGTCTGGAGCAGAACTATCGCTCGACCAACAATATTCTGAAAGCCGCTAATACACTGATCGCCAATAACAATGGCCGCCTCGGCAAAGAATTATGGACCGACGGCAGCGACGGCGAAAAGATCTCACTCTACTGCGCGTTCAACGAGCTGGACGAAGCGCGCTTTGTGGTGAACCGTATCAAAAGCTGGCATGAGAACGGCAATGCGCTGCAGGATTGCGCCATTCTCTACCGCAGCAACGCCCAATCGCGTGTGCTGGAAGAGGCGCTGCTGCAAGGCAGCATGCCGTATCGCATTTATGGCGGTATGCGCTTCTTCGAACGTCAGGAAATTAAAGATGCGCTGGCCTATCTGCGTTTGATGGCCAATCGCAATGACGATGCGGCCTTTGAACGTGTGGTCAACACGCCGGTGCGCGGCGTAGGCGATCGCACCCTTGACGTAGTACGTCAAACCGCGCGCGAGCAGCAGCTAACGATGTGGCAGGCAACGCGCGAGCTGTTACAGAATAAAGCCTTAGCGGGACGCGCCGCGTCGGCATTGCAACGCTTCTGCGAACTGGTGGATTCACTGGCCACGGAAACCGCCGAAATGCCGCTGCATGTCCAGACCGATCGGGTAATCAAAGACTCCGGTTTGTGGATCATGTACGAACAGGAGAAGGGCGAAAAAGGTCAGGCGCGAATTGAAAACCTTGAGGAATTGGTGACGGCCACGCGCCAGTTCAGTTATCAGGATGAAGACGAAGATTTGATGCCGTTGCAGGCGTTCTTATCGCATGCGGCGCTGGAAGCGGGCGAAGGCCAGGCCGACAAATGGCAGGATGCAGTGCAGTTGATGACCATGCACTCGGCGAAAGGGCTTGAGTTCAGCCAGGTGTTTATCGTCGGCATGGAAGAGGGGATGTTCCCGAGCCAGATGTCGCTGGATGAAGGCGGTCGACTGGAAGAAGAACGCCGTCTGGCTTACGTCGGTGTGACGCGCGCGATGGTGAAACTCACGCTGACCTACGCCGAAACCCGCCGTCTTTATGGTAAGGAAGTCTATCACCGCCCATCGCGCTTCATCGGCGAGCTACCGGAAGAGTGCGTGGAAGAGGTGCGTTTGCGCGCCAGCGTCAGTCGTCCGGTGAGTCATCAACGCATGGGCACGCCGATCGCGCATAACGACAGCGGCTTCTCACTCGGCCAGCGCGTGCGTCATGCTAAGTTCGGCGAAGGCACCATCATCAACCTCGAAGGCAGCGGCGAACACAGTCGTTTACAAGTGGCGTTTCAGGGCCAGGGAATCAAGTGGTTGGTGGCGGCTTACGCCCGTCTGGAAACGGTGTAGCGCGGTTGCGCTACCTTGACGACTTTTTCGTCTCAGCGTAACATGCGCGCACTATTATCATGAGAGGACAATGCCTTGGACGCGCCCAGTCGATGCTGGCTCAATCACCTGTTTAACAGGAACTCCTAAGGTTACCTCTTTGAGCTGGTAGCCTTAGCGGTTATCAGCGACCTCCCTTTTTTACTCTCGTCGCATGAGTTAGCACTGATTTACCCTTGAAGCGAAAGTTTCCGTGTTCAGGCTTCGCCGTGCCCGTAATCTAAAGTGGTCACTGCTATGTCCCATTACGTCTGCAATGGGGAGTTATTGCTATGCTGAGCGCATTTAAACTCGATCGTAATCGCCTGACGCGCATCGAGCTGGAAGAAGACAACGACAAACTCAACACTTCGGTGTGGGTCGATCTGATCGAACCCGACGACAGCGAACGCGATCGCGTGCAGTGTGAGCTCGGCCAGAGCCTGGCAACGCGTCCGGAACTGGAAGACATCGAAGCCTCGGCGCGTTTCTTCGAAGACGAAGACGGTCTGCACATTCACTCCTTCTTCTTCTTTGAAGATGCTGAAGACCATGCGGGCAACTCCACCGTGGCCTTTACCATTCGTGAAGATCGTCTGTATACGCTGCGCGAACGCGAACTGCCGGCGTTCCGCCTGTATCGCATGCGTGCGCGTAATCAGACACTGACCGATGGCAACGCCTATGAGCTGTTGCTGGATCTGTTTGAGACCAAAATCGAGCAGCTGGCGGATGAGATCGAGAACATCTATAGCGCGCTGGAGAAACTCAGCCGCGTGATTATGGAAGGCCAGCAGGGCGAAGAGTATGACCAGGCACTGTCACGCTTAGCCGAGCTGGAAGATATCGGCTGGAAAGTGCGTTTGTGTTTGATGGATACCCAGCGCGCACTCAACTTCCTGGTACGCAAGGCGCGTCTGCCGGGCAATCAGCTGGAGCAGGCGCGTGAAATCCTGCGCGATATCGAATCGCTGTTGCCGCATAACGAATCGCTGTTCCAGAAAGTGAACTTCCTGATGCAGGCGGCGATGGGTTTCATCAACATCGAGCAGAACCGCATCATCAAGATCTTCTCGGTGGTTTCCGTGGTATTCCTGCCGCCAACGCTGGTGGCATCCAGTTACGGTATGAACTTCGAGTTTATGCCAGAGCTCAAATGGAGCTTTGGTTATCCGGGCGCGATTAGCCTGATGATCCTCGCCGGGCTGGCGCCGTACCTCTATTTCAAGCGTAAAAACTGGTTGTAACCTGCCGAGTATCCCGGTCGTCATGAATGACGACCCTACAAAATCGCTCCTGAAAACGTAGGGTCGCCATTTATGGCGACCGGAAAGCGCTTAAGCGATTAGCATTAGCTCATAAACTAGCGCTGTTCCTCATTTCTGCGTAACCTGTTGGTTCTGTTTTCTTTCTGATTCCACCTTATGGCGCGCTTCTCATTGCGACTTCAGTGGACACTTCTGCTGATTGCATCGTTAGTGCTGGGGATTATCCTTCAGCTGTTCCACCTGCCTGCGGCCTTGCTACTGGGTCCGATGATCGTCGGCACCTTTATGGGCTTGTCCGGCGCAACCGTTCGCATCGATAAACGTTTCTTTGTGCTGGCACAGGCGGTGCTCGGCTGCATGATCGGCCAGAGCTTATCGCCCGGCATTCTCACCCCGCTGATCCAGGATTGGCCGGTGGTGCTGGCGGTGCTGGTGCTGACGCTCGCGGCCAGCGGTTTGTCCGGTTTTCTCCTGGTGCGCTTCAGTCATTTGCCAGGGCCGACCGGCGCGTGGGGATCGTCGCCCGGCGGCGCGTCGGCGATGGTGGCGATGGCCGGTGATTTCGGTGCGGATGTGCGGCTGGTGGCGTTCATGCAGTATCTGCGCGTGTTATTCGTCGCAACGGCGGCCGCCGTGGTGGCGCGCATTGGTTTGGGCACCAACGGCGGTGCCGCTGAGCTGGTATGGTTTCCCGCGCTGCAAAGCAGCTTTCTGCTAACCCTGGTGGTGATGGTCGCCGGTGCCTGGCTCGGGCAACGATTACGCATTCCGTCGGGCGCATTGCTGCTGCCCGCGCTGATTGGCGCGGTGCTGCACGGTACCGATGTGGCGACCTTGCAGGTACCGGAATGGCTGCTGGCGCTGGCCTATTCATTGATTGGCTGGAGCGTGGGATTGCGCTTTACCCGGCCGATCTTTCTGTTAGCGCTGCGTACGCTGCCGCAAATGCTGGTGTCGATTTTTGGCTTGATGCTGCTGTGCGGCGGCTTAGCCTGGATGCTGACGCGCGTTCTGCACGTCGATCTGATGACGGCCTATCTGGCAACCAGCCCGGGCGGGCTGGATACCGTGGCGATTATTGCGGCCGGCACACGCGTCGATATGGCATTTGTGATGGCACTGCAGACGCTGCGTCTGTTTACCATCCTGCTGACCGGCCCGGCGCTGGCGCGGTTTATCTCACGCTACGCGCACGCGCGAACGCGCTGAAAACGTCACTGCATCAATAATGAATACGGCGAGTGCCAGCCAGATAAAGCCGAAGGTCACCATTTTATCTGGTGTCAGGCTCTCGCCGTAGAAGATCACCGCCAGCAGGAACATCAATGTCGGGCCGAGATACTGGAAGAAGCCGACGGTCGATAAGCGCAGACGTGCACAGGCTGCAGCAAACAGCATCAGTGGAATGGTGGTGAGAATACCCGCCGCGACCAGTTTCAGATTCAGGCTCATCGCATTAGCGCTGAGATGGCTGGTGGCGCTATCGGCGAAGCCAAACAGGTAAATCGCCGCCAGCGGAAACAGCCACATTGTCTCGATTAACATGCCGCTCTGCGCATCCACCTGAATCTTTTTACGCACCAGACCATACAGAGAAAAACTCAACGCCAGGCCAAGGCCGATAATCGGTAGCGATCCAAATTGCCACAGCTGTACCAGCACGCCGGTGGTCGCCAGTAACACCGCCAGCCACTGTAAGCGGCGGAAGCGCTCGCGCAGAAACAGCATGCCAAACACCACGTTAATCAGCGGGTTAATAAAGTAGCCGAGGCTGGCTTCCAGCATATGCTGATTATTCACCGCCCAGATAAACAGTAGCCAGTTGCCGCCAATGGTAACGGCGGTCAGTGCCAGCAACATCATTTTTTTGGGCTGAGCCAGCACGCTGCGCACCTGTGGCCAGCTGCGGGTTAACGTGATCAGTAGCAGCATAAAAAGTGCTGACCAAATCACGCGATGCGTCATGATTTCGGGGGCGGGTACCTCTTTCACCAGCTTGAAGTAGGCCGGTGCGATGCCCCAAATAAAGTAAGCGCCGAGCGCGTAGCCAATACCCTGGCGAGTTTGTTGCGTATCCATTTTACATCCGAAAAGGTGGCGATCAGCCAATCATATAAGTCGCGGTAGCGGTGGCGATATAATCGCCTTGCTGGTTATGTAACTCTACGCGCGCCACGGCGACTTTGTTGCCACCGCGTAGCAGGCTGCTCGTGGCGACAAAGCGTTCACCGCGCCCGGGACGCAGGTAATCAACGCGCATATCAATGGTGCCCATACGTGACAGGCGCTGACGAAGCTCTTCCTCGGTAATGCTCTCCTGGCGCGTCAACGCATAGCTGACACACACCAGACCGGCGGCGACATCCAGCACTGAAGCAATCACGCCGCCGTGCAAAATCTGCTGCGCCGCGTTGCCGACCAACATGGTTTTATTGGCGAAGCTGAGCTCGGCGTAATCCGCTTCCAGTCGATCCAACTCTAATCCGAGCGCCTGATTAAAGGGCATGTGATAAACAAAGATTTCACCAATCAGACGGCGCGCGTCCTGCGGCGTCAGCAACGGGGATGACATAATGCCTGCCTTAAAATGTTAACGAGTTGTGTATATTATGCCGCGTTCGAGCCGCTTTCCAGTTTCGAAAATCGGCGCTGATCAACCGCAGGTTTTGCGTGTAGAATGGCCTGCTTTTTGAACCGTCCTTGACGATTACGACACGCAGTTCTCTGGAGAATTCTATGCGTAAGCATTACGCCTTGCTGGCCGCGGCACTGATCCTTCCTGGCCTGGCGCAGGCCGACGAAGCCACGATAAAAGAGGTTCATGATGCACCGGCAGTGAAGGGCAGCATTATCGCTAACCTGCTGGAGAAACACGATAACCCGTTCGTGCTTTATCCTTACGAAAACAACTATCTGCTTTACACTTACACCACAGACATGAACAAAGAGGCGATCTCTTCGTACAACTGGGCAGACAAAGCAAAAAATGATGAAGTAAAATTCCAGCTCAGCCTGGCGTTTCCCTTGTGGCGCGGCATTTTAGGCGATAACTCGGTGCTGGCCGCGTCTTATACTCAGCGGTCGTGGTGGCAGCTCTCAAACCGTGGCGCTTCATCACCGTTTCGTGAAACCGATTATGAGCCGCAGATTTTCCTCGGCTGGGCCACCGATTACACCTTCGCGGGCTGGACCTTGCGTGACGTGGAAACCGGCTTAGTACACCAGTCGAATGGTCGTAGTGAACCGACCTCGCGCAGCTGGAACCGCGTTTATGCCCGCTTGATGGCAGAGAATGGCAATCTGCTCGCAGAGATCAAACCCTGGTATCGTCTGCCGGAAAGTGAAAGCAATGACGATAATCCGGACATCACCAAATACATGGGTTACTACCGCGCCAAGCTCGGCTACATGATGGGCGATAGCATTTTCAGCGTGGAAGGCAACTACAACTGGAACAGCGGCTTCGGTGGTGCAACTTTCGCCTGGAGCTATCCGATCTCTGAGCACGTGCGTTTTTACACGCAGGTCTTCAGCGGTTATGGTGAGTCGTTGATCGACTATAACCATCGCCAGACACGCTTCGGCGTGGGCGTGACGCTCAACGATCTGTTCTAACCCGCAAAAAATACAGGATTACCGTGGCAACATCGGCAGTGCTTAATCAGGAAATGCTGGCGCAGCAGGTATTACAAGATACCTTCGGCTATCAGCAGTTCCGCCCAGGTCAGCAGAACATCATCGAAACCGCCCTGTCAGGACGCGATTGTTTGGTGGTGATGCCGACCGGCGGCGGCAAATCGCTATGCTATCAAATCCCGGCGCTGGTGCGCGAAGGACTGACGCTGGTGGTTTCACCGCTGATTTCACTGATGAAAGATCAGGTCGATCAGCTGCTGGCTAACGGCGTCGCCGCGGCGTGCCTCAACTCGACGCAGACGCGCGAACAGCAGCAGCAGGTTTTTGCGGATTGCCGCACTGGCAAGCTCAAGCTGCTGTATATCGCGCCTGAACGCCTGATGATGGACAACTTCCTCGACAGCCTGCACCAGTGGAATCCGGTGATGCTGGCGGTGGATGAAGCCCACTGTATTTCGCAATGGGGCCACGATTTCCGTCCGGAATATGGCTCGATCGGTCAGCTGCGTCAGCATTTCCCTGATCTGCCGGTGATGGCGCTAACCGCCACCGCCGATGAAACCACGCGCAACGACATCGCTCATTTGCTGCAGATGGACGATCCGCTGATTCAAATCAGCAGCTTTGACCGCCCGAATATTCGCTACACGCTGGTGGAGAAATTCAAACCCACCGAGCAGTTACTGCGTTACGTGCAGGATCAGCGCGGCAAAAGCGGCATTATTTACTGTAACAGCCGCGCCAAAGTGGAAGACACTGCCGCGCGCCTGCAAAGCCGGGGCTTGAGTGTTGGCGCTTATCACGCCGGCATTGATAGCGCGCAGCGAGCCAGCGTGCAGGAAGCCTTCCAGCGTGACGATCTGCAAATTGTGGTCGCTACCGTGGCGTTTGGCATGGGCATCAACAAACCCAACGTGCGCTTTGTGGTGCACTTCGATATCCCGCGTAACATTGAATCCTATTATCAGGAAACCGGGCGCGCCGGACGAGATGGCCTGCCTGCCGAAGCGATGATGCTGTACGATCCCGCCGATATGGCGTGGTTGCGTAAATGTCTGGAAGAAAAAGTGCCCGGACCGTTGCAGGATATAGAACGCCACAAGCTCAACGCGATGGGGGCGTTTGCGGAAGCACAAACCTGTCGTCGTCTGGTGCTGCTGAACTATTTCGGCGAAGGGCGTCAGCAGCAGTGCGATAACTGCGATATCTGCCTCGATCCGCCGCGTCGCTACGACGGCTTGCTGGAAGCGCAAAAGGCGCTGTCGAGCATCTATCGCACCGGCCAGCGCTTTGGTATGGGCTATATCGTGGAAGTTTTGCGCGGAGCCAGTAATCAGCGTATCCGCGACAACGGCCATGACAAACTGCCGGTGTACGGTTTAGGCCGCGAACACAGCCATGAACACTGGATCAGCGTGCTGCGCCAACTGATTCACCTCGGAATGGTGACGCAAAACATCGCGATGCATTCGGCGCTGCAACTTACCGAAGCGGCGCGTCCGGTTTTACGTGCCGAAGTGCCGCTGATGCTAGCGGTGCCGCGTATCGTAACGGTGAAAGCGCGCGGCAGCAGTTCGCCGAAAGTGCACAGCGGCAATTACGATCGCCAATTATTTGCCAAGCTGCGTAAGCTGCGCAAAGCGATTGCGGATGAAGAGAATATTCCGCCGTACGTGGTATTTAACGATGCCACGCTGATTGAAATGGCAGAACAAATGCCGATAAGCGCGTCAGAAATGCTCAGCGTGAACGGCGTCGGTCATCGCAAACTGGAACGTTTTGGTAAGCCGTTCCTGGTGATGATCAAAGAACATGTTGATGAAGGCTAAAGGAAAAATTTCATGCTGATGTTATTCGCTACCGTCGCGCTAGTGCATTTGGTTGCGCTGATGAGTCCCGGCCCAGACTTCTTCTTTGTGTCGCAAACGGCGGCAAGTCGGTCCCGCAAAGAGGCGATGATGGGTGTTCTGGGCATCACGTTAGGCATTGTGATTTGGGCCGGCGTGGCGTTGATGGGCCTGCACCTGATCCTGGAAAAAATGGCCTGGCTGCATGAAATTATTATGGTCGGCGGTGGATTGTATCTGCTGTGGATGGGCTGGCAGCTAATGCGCTCAGCGCGTCAACGTCATAAGCAGCCGCAGACAGATGCGCCAGTGGTTGAACTGCCGAAAAGAGGCATGAGCTTCCTGAAAGGTTTTCTGACGAACTTGTCGAACCCGAAAGCGATCATCTACTTCGGTAGCGTATTCTCGCTGTTTGTGGGTAACGACGTGGGCGCGATGGAGCGCTGGGGTTTGTTCCTGCTGATTATCGGTGAGACGTTCGCGTGGTTTACGCTGGTGGCGGCGATATTCGCCATGCCGTGGATGCGTGATAAGTATCAGCGTATGGCGAAGTGGGTGGATGGCATGGCGGGCGTGTTATTTGCCGGGTTTGGTATTCATTTAATCATTTCGCGATAAACCAGGTCACCATGAATGGCGACCCTACGTAGGGTGCGCATTTATGCGCACCTGGTCGAAAATCACGCCATTTTACGAGCGCTGGCCAGCAGCGCACCTACCGCCATAAACAATCCACCAAAGGTGCGATTGAGCAGCTTCATCTGCTTCGGGCCTTTAATCCAACCGGCGATGCGCGTCGCCAGCGTGGCGTAACCAATCATCACGATGATGTCGACCACGATGGTGGTGACGCCCAGTACCAGATATTGCATTAACTGCGGCTGGTGCGGCTGAATAAACTGCGGAAACAGTGCGGCAAGAAACACGATGCTTTTCGGGTTGGTGAGATTCACCAGCACTGCGCGCTTGAACAGGCGACGACGCGGCATCGCTTTAGTAACGGCGTCGAGATCGATGCCGCCAGCGGAGCGCCACTGCTGAATGCCCAACCACACCAGATAGGCCGCACCCGCCCACTTCAGGACTTCAAAGGCCAGAAGTGATTGGGAAAACAACGCACCTAAACCGGCGCCGACCAGCACGATATGAATGGCCAGGCCAAGCTGCAAGCCAGTAATCGATGCCGCCGCCCCGCGATAGCCGTGGCTGATGCCGGTGCTCATGGTGTTAATTGCGCCGGAACCGGGTGAAAGGCTGAGGATGGTTGTGGTCAGCAGGTAGGTTAACCACCATTCAATGGTCATGTGTGACATTCCCTGAAGTTAGCGAAGTGTGACACAATACGACAGAAAATCGCCGCACGCTACGCAGTGCAGACGCGCAAATCACGTTTTTTTCAGGGGGACGAATGCAGCATCATAAACAGAGTTGGCTCGGACGTGAGCGAGGCTTTTCGGCCTTTGCTACCGGTCCGCTGCTCGACTTCTGGCGTCGCCGTGAAGAGTGTGAATTCACCGGCGTGGGTAACCTGAAGATTCGCTACGTCCGTTTCACCTCACCGCAACATCGTCGTGTCATTCTGGTCGTGCCCGGCCGCATTGAGAGCTATATCAAGTATCCCGAACTGGCCTACGACCTGTTCATGTGCGGCTACGATGTGGTGATTCTCGACCATCGTGGTCAGGGGCGATCTGAACGTCTGCTGGAAGATTCGCATCGCGGCCATGTGGTGGAATTTGGCGACTACGTTGACGATCTGGAAACGCTGTATCTGAAAGCGATCGTCAGCCCACATTACCAGCAGCGCTACGTGCTGGCCCATTCGATGGGCGGCGCGATTTTAGCGCTGTTTCTGGCGCGTCAGCCGCAGGCGTTTCATGCCGCGGTGTTTTCCGCGCCAATGTTTGGCATTGTGCTGCCGCTGCCCGACTGGATGGCGCACCGCATTCTCGACTGGACAGAAAAACTGCCCGCGCTGCGCGAAGGCTACGCGCTGGGCACCGGGCGTTGGCGCGCTAATCCATTTGGCATTAATCGCCTGACGCATAGCCGCGAACGCTATCGCCGCAACCTGCGTTTTTACGCCGACGATCCGGCGATTCGCGTCGGTGGACCGACGTATCACTGGGTGCGCGAAGGCGTACAGGCCGGTCGAGACATCTTCAACCAGGTGGCAAAAATTACTACGCCGACCTTGCTGCTGCAGGCCAGTGAAGATGATGTGGTGGATAACCGCTCACAAAATCTATTTTGTACGGCGATGGCCGAAGCAGGACATCCCTGCGCCGGTAATGCGCCTTATGTAATCAAAGGAGCGCGTCATGAGATCTTGTTCGAAACAGACGCGATGCGCGCCGAAGCGCTGAACGCGGTGATCGATTTCTTCGAGCATCACGCTTAATTCATTTTACTTTCCGATATCAACACCCGAGGTTTACATGTATCACATCGTCGCATCCGACCTGGATGGCACGCTGCTCTCTCCGGACCACCGTCTTACATCGTTCGCTCGTTCTACGCTGCAGGAGCTGGTGGCGCGTGACATTCACTTTGTTTTTGCCACCGGCCGTCACTACATCGACGTCGGGCAGATGCGCGATAAACTCGCCATTCCGGCTTACATGATCACTTCGAACGGTGCGCGCGTGCACAACGCCGAAGGCGAATTGGTGTTCAGCCACAACCTGGATGCCGACATCGCCAGCGATCTGTACGGCCTGCAATATCATGACGAGCACATCCTGACGCATGTCTATCGCGACGATGAATGGTTCATGAGCCGCCATCGCCCGGACGAGCAGGACTATTTCCGCGAATCCGTCTTTAACTATCAGGTTTACCAGCCGGGCATGCTGCCGACCGACGGCATCAGCAAAGTATTTTTTACCTGCGAAGATCCAGAGCGTTTGATTCCAATGGAACAAGCGATTGAAGCGCGTTGGGGCGATCGCGTGAATGTCAGCTTCTCGCTGCCGACCTGTCTGGAAGTGATGGCGGGCGGCGTTTCTAAAGGCCACGCGCTGGAAGCGGTCTCGAAACAACTCGGCCACTCGCTGAAAGAGTGCATCGCCTTCGGCGACGGCATGAATGATGTGGAGATGCTGAGCATGTCAGGCAAAGGCTGCATCATGCGTAATGGGCAGCAACGTTTGAAAGACACCTTGCCAACGCTGGAAGTGATTGGCAGCAACGCGGATGATGCGGTGCCTCACACCTTGCGTAAGCTGTTCCTCGCCTAAAAAAACGGGCCGGCGATGACCGGCCCGCTCTGGTTATACCAACTGTTTCTTGTGCTTATGTTCGCTCACCATGGTGAGCAGCAGCAGGATCACCGCCAGCACTGAGCCGCCAATCATCACGATGAACCCGCCGTCCCAGCCGAAGTAATCGACGGTGTAACCAACAATCGCGCTGGCCGCCACCGACCCACCAAGATAGCCAAATAGCCCGGTAAAGCCCGCCGCCGTTCCCGCCGCTTTTTTCGGTGCCAGCTCCAGCGCGTGTAAGCCAATCAACATCACCGGACCGTAAATCAGGAAGCCGATCACAATCATGCACAGCATGTCGATGCCTGGATTGCCCGGCGGATTCAGCCAATAGACCACGGTGGCGATGGTCACCAGCGTCATAAAGAACACGCCGGTCGCGCCACGATTTCCTCTAAATACTTTGTCCGACATCCAACCGCACAACAGCGTGCCGGGAATACCGGCATATTCGTAGAGGAAGTAGGCCCACGATGATTTATCCAGCGTGAAATGCTTCACCTCTTTCAGGTAGGTCGGCGACCAATCGAGAATGCCGTAACGCAGCAGGTAAACAAACACGTTCGCCAGTGCGATGTACCACAGCAGTTTGTTGGGCAGAATGTACTGCATGAAAATCTGTTTCGCCGTCAGCTCCTGCTCGTGATCTTCGTTGTAATCCGGCGGGTAATCATTCTTCCACGCTTCAATCGGCGGTAAACCGCAGGACTGTGGCGTATCGCGCATCAGGGCGAAAGCGATAATCGCGATGAGAATGGCACCAAACGCTGGCATATACAGTGCGGCTTTCCAGTCGTTAAACCACGCCATACCGAGCAGGAACAGCAGCGGTGGAATGCCGCCGCCGACGTTATGCGCGCAGTTCCACACTGATACAATGCCGCCGCGCTCCTTCTGCGACCACCAATGCACCATGGTACGCCCACACGGCGGCCAGCCCATGCCCTGGAACCAGCCGCACAGGAACAGCAGCACGAACATCACCATGATGCTCGATGTCGCCCATGGCACGAAGCCCATAAACAACATCACCGCCGCAGCCAGGATCAACCCGGCGGGTAAAAACACGCGCGGATTCGAGCGGTCCGACACCGAACCCATAATGAATTTCGAGAAGCCGTAAGCGATGGAAATTCCCGACAGCGCAAACCCGAGATCGCCGCGCGAGAAACCTTGTTCAACCAGATAAGGCATCGCCAGCGCAAAGTTCTTACGCACTAAATAGTAGGCGGCATAGCCGAAAAATATTCCCAGGAAAATTTGCCAGCGCAGGCGACGATACAGTGGATCAACACGATCATCTGCCACCTGGGGCCGATGCGGTGCAGGTTTGAAGATACTCAACATGAGTTGGCCCTCCAGGGCGCGATATTGTTATAAATTCCCAGCAGGTTGGGGCAAATACGGCGAATGTTTAAACGGAAAAGCGATGTTTCCATTTCGCGCAAAGGATAGTGATGGTCACGTTCTGTTACTGTGACATGTGACACAACTGTTACAGTTTTATGACAATGAAGTGCGATAAAAACCAGGAAATGTTGGATTTCGCGCATTTTTAGCCGAGCTGAAAGGGAGGCGATGAGAATTATTTGGCGTCATTTCGTACAGTTGTAAATCAGATAGTTCAGCCCGATTGCGACAGTTTGTTTACACTAGCCGCACTGTTTATTTTGAGATCGTTACCGTGCCGTTACTGATCGTTACCACCATTCTGTGGGCCTTTTCCTTCAGTTTAATCGGGGAATACCTTGCAGGTCAGGTGGATTCCTGGTTCTCCGTATTAATGCGTCTGGCGCTCGCCGCCATCGTCTTCTTACCGTTTCTGCGCTGGCGCGGTTATCGTGCTTCAACCCTTTTGCTGTATATGCTGGTGGGCATGCTGCAGCTTGGCATCATGTATTTGCTGAGCTTTGAAGCCTATCTGTACCTGAGCGTGACCGAGTTCCTGCTGTTTACCGTGATGACGCCGCTGTATGTCACGCTGATCTACGATTTGCTGAGCCGACGTCCACTGCGCATTGGCTATGCCTTCAGTGCATTGCTGGCGGTCATCGGTGCGGCGATTATTCGTTATGACAAAGTCAGCGACCATTTCTGGTTCGGCTTGTTGCTGGTGCAGGCGGCCAATATCTGCTTCGCCATCGGCATGGTGGGTTACAAACGCCTGCAGGAAACCCGTCCCATGCCACAGCACACCGCGTTTTCGTGGTTCTATCTGGGCGCGGTGATCATCGCGGTGATTGCCTGGAGCCTGTGGGGCAATCCCA
The DNA here is from genome assembly GCF_059730785.1 of Pantoea sp. X-Soil-ISGK-421. Taxonomy (NCBI): domain Bacteria; kingdom Pseudomonadati; phylum Pseudomonadota; class Gammaproteobacteria; order Enterobacterales; family Erwiniaceae; genus Pantoea; species Pantoea sp. X-Soil-ISGK-421. Next base: position 232,990 of record NZ_AP035979.1, read on the forward strand.
ATAAACTGCCAACGACATCGCTGCAGTGGGGCATTTTGGTGTGGCTGGGCGTGGCAGCTTCAGGTTTGGGCTACTTCATGTGGAACTACGGCGCTACGCAGGTGGATGCCGGCACCTTGGGGATTATGAACAATATGCATGTGCCGGCGGGCTTACTGGTGAACCTGGCGATCTGGCAGGAAAAACCGCACTGGCCGAGTTTTATCGCCGGTGCCGCCGTAATCTTCGCATCACTTTATGTGCATAAACGCTGGGTGCTAGGTAAGAAAAGCATCGCATAAAGCCAATAGGGAAGGGATAGCGCGGCAGAGGAGCAAAGCATCCGAGCCATGGATGGCGAGGCTGATCCACAAGGAAGTGGTTTCCCTTTGCGATCTGCCGCGCTATCCCTGACCTGGCGCGAATAAAGAAGCGATTAAGTCTTCTTAACCGGCCCCGGACGATGGATCATCGTCAAACCTTTCAGGAAATTACGCAGAATCTGGTCGCCGCACTCGCGGAAGTTCTTGTGTTCCGGGTTGCGGAAAATCGCACCCACCTCAGCCTGCGAAATCTTAAAGTTCGCTTTCAGCAACACATCCGGAATGTCAGTGGTCTTCAGCGCAAAGGCGATACGCAATTTCTTCATGAAAATATTGTTATTCATGCGACGCTCAATCGAAGGCGCGGGCGCATCTTCACTCTTACCGCGACGGTAAAAAATCAGACCGTTAAGGAAATAACCCATCAACACATCCGGCAGCTTGCGAAACGCGGCATCGTCATCCTTCTTCATCCACGCCTGCACATCTTCCAGCGGCACTTCACTGCCCGCCAAGGCAAAAATCTCCACCACTTTGCTATCGCTCAAATCAAGCATATAGCGCACGCTGCGCAGAACATCGTTACTCATCATGGTGAAACTCTCTTGGTCGCGGGTTGAGGCGGCGCATTATAGAGCAGGCGGGGCAGGGATAACAGCGTGGGCGACCTTCGTCGCCCAACATCATCAGGATGAGGTGGTTTGCAGTGAGCCCGGACGCGCGGCATCGCGCACGAAAGGCAGATGTTCACAGGCATGCTGACGGGCAAACCGCACAAAGGCTTCCATCACCGGCTGACGTTGCTCGCCTTCGCGTACGGCGGCATACAAGCGGCTCCACAAGCCATCGCCCAACGTCTTCGTCACCACCAAACCCTGCTGCTCAAAATTCTCTACCACCCAATGCGGCAGCGCGGCGATGCCCATGCGCGCCGACACCATTTGAATCAGCAATAACGTGTTATCCACGCTCTTCAAGGCCGGACTCACGCCCGCAGGTTGCAGGAAATGGCGCCACACATCTAAACGCTGACGCTGCACCGGATAGATCATCAGCACCTCATCGGCCATATCTTCTGGGGCAATATGTTCAAGCTGCGCCAAAGGATGATCCGGCGCCATCACCAAACGCACTTCAAAATCGAACATCGGTGAATAGAACAACCCGCTGCGCGGCAATATATCGGAGGTCAACACCACATCCAACTCGCCCTGCTGCAACGCGGGCTGTGGATCAAAGGTCACGCCGGATTTGAAATCCATCACCACCTGCGGCCAGCTCTGGCGGAAATTATTCAGCGCGGGCGTGAGCCATTGAATGCAGCTATGACACTCAATAGCGATACGCAAGGTGGTCTGATGCGGCTCATGGCATGCCTGCAAAGCCTGCTGAATCTGTGGCAAAACCTGCTCAGCCAGCTGCAATAAAATCTCTCCCTGCGGCGTAAAACGCAGCGGCTGGCTTTTACGCACAAACAGACGAAAGCCCAGCCGCTGTTCCAGATCGCTGAACTGGTGGGACAACGCGGATTGCGTCTGATGAAGCTGTGAGGCGGCGGCGGCTAATGAGCCGGTATTCCGTAACGCCTGCAGCGTCCGCAGGTGTTTGAGTTCGATCATGAGAATCCTTCACATCGAGATTGAACAAATTGCGCTTGAGGAACATACAGTACCCGCAGATTATGGCGGTGTAAACATCTGGACGGCTAAACATCCCGGGCAAACGTCGCGGCCACTTTACGTTTGTCCAGCCACATTGCTCAGCGAAGGGAATCGTGACTCGCTGGATGAACGTAAATCGGTTGTACCTCAAGAATATCTGGAGAACAGAAAATGACCATTCTGAACCATACACTCGGTTTCCCTCGCGTCGGTCTGCGTCGTGAACTGAAGAAAGCACAGGAAAGCTATTGGGCAGGTAACAGCTCACAGGAAGCGCTGCTGGCGGTGGGGCGCGAGTTGCGTGCCCGTCACTGGCAACAGCAGAAAGAGGCGGGCATCGATCTGCTGCCGGTTGGCGACTTCGCCTGGTACGATCACGTTCTCACCACCAGCCTGCTGCTGGGTAACGTGCCCGCACGCCATCAGAACAAAGATGGATCCGTCGATCTCGATACGCTATTCCGCCTCGGCCGTGGCCGCGCACCAAGCGGGGAACCTGCGGCGGCGGCGGAAATGACCAAATGGTTTAACACCAATTATCACTACATGGTGCCGGAATTCACTCAAGGGCAGCAGTTCAAACTGACCTGGCCCCAATTGCTGGATGAAGTTGACGAAGCGCTGGCGCTCGGCCACAAGGTTAAACCGGTGCTTCTCGGCCCGCTCACCTATCTGTGGCTGGGTAAAGTCAAAGGCGAGCCATTCGATCGTCTGTCACTGCTCAAAGACATTCTGCCGGTTTACCAACAGGTGCTGGCCGAACTGAAAAAACGTGATATCGAATGGGTGCAGATCGATGAGCCAGCACTGGCGCTGGAGCTGCCACAAGCGTGGCGCGCTGCATACAAACCGGCTTACGACGCGCTGCAGGGCGAAACTAAACTGCTGCTCACCGCCTATTTCGACAGCATCGGCCAGAACATTGACGTCATTAAAGCGCTGCCGGTGCAAGGTCTGCACGTTGACCTGGTTCATGGCAAAGACGACATCCAACAGTTGAACCAGCAGATTCCCGCGGATTGGCTGCTGTCTGTTGGGGTGATCAACGGCCGTAACGTCTGGCGTGCGGATCTCAGCAGCTGGTTTGAGCGTTTGCAGCCGCTGCTCAGCCAGCGCAAACAGCTTTGGATCGGCTCCTCTTGCTCACTCCTTCATAGCCCAATCGATCTCAGCGTGGAAACCCGCCTTGATGAAGAAGTGAAAAGCTGGTTCGCTTTTGCCCTGCAGAAGTGTGCTGAGCTGTCGCTGCTGAGCAACGCGCTGAACAACAATGATGCGGCTTCGCTGGTTGCGTGGAGTGCGCCGATTCGTGCGCGTGCCCACTCAACACGCGTTCACAATGCTGCAGTCGGCGAGCGTCTGGCGAAAATCCAGACCAAAGACACTGAACGCGCCAGCAGCTACACCGAGCGTGCGAACGCGCAGCGTCAGCGCTTCAACCTGCCAGCATGGCCGACCACCACCATCGGTTCATTCCCGCAGACCACTGAAATTCGTGGGCTGCGGCTCGACTTTAAGAAAGGCAACATTGATGGCGGTAATTACCGCACCGGCATCGCTGAACACATCAAACAGGCGATTTTTGAGCAGGAACGTTTAGGACTCGACGTGTTAGTGCACGGAGAAGCAGAACGTAACGACATGGTTGAATACTTCGGCGAAAACCTCGACGGCTTCGTGTTCACCCAAAACGGCTGGGTGCAGAGCTATGGTTCACGCTGCGTCAAACCGCCGGTTATCATTGGCGACGTAAGCCGTCCACGGGCGATCACCGTTGAGTGGGCGAAGTACGCGCAGTCGCTGACCGATAAACCGGTTAAAGGCATGCTGACCGGTCCGGTGACCATTCTCTGCTGGTCGTTCCCGCGTGAAGATGTGAGCCGTGAAACCATCGCCAAACAGATTGCGCTGGCACTACGTGACGAAGTGGAGGATCTGGAAAAAGCCGGTATCGGCATCATTCAGATTGATGAGCCGGCACTGCGTGAAGGCCTGCCACTGCATCAGTCCGATTGGGCCGCGTATCTGACCTGGGCGGTGGATGCGTTCCGTCTCAATGCCGCAGTGGCGCAGGATGACACGCAGATTCACACCCACATGTGTTACTGCGAGTTCAACGACATCATGGATTCAATTGCCGCACTGGATGCGGACGTCATCACCATCGAAACGTCACGTTCCGATATGGATCTGCTGGATACCTTTAAGGCGTTCGATTACCCCAATGAAATTGGTCCGGGCGTGTATGACATTCACTCACCGAACGTGCCGAGCGTGGAGTGGATGGAAGAGTTGCTGCGTAAAGCGGCGCAGAGCATTCCGGAGGAGCGTCTGTGGGTTAACCCGGATTGTGGCCTGAAAACCCGTGGCTGGACGGAAACCCGTCAGGCATTGGCAAACATGGTAAAAGCAGCGCAGAACCTGCGGGGTGAAACGGCTTAGTCGCCGCCCATGAGATTGGGGCGCCTATGCGCCCCTTTTTATTACGCGTTCGGTGCTACACCAGATTGCGCGAACCACGCCAGCATGCGTTGCCAGCCATCTTTGGCGGAATCGGCGTGATAACTTGCACGATAATCCGCGTTGAAAGCATGTCCCGCATCCGGATACACCACGATCTCCGCTTTGGCGTTGGCGGCGTGCAGCGCCTGACGCATCTTATCGATACTTTCCAGTGGAATGCTCTCATCCTGCCCACCGTAAAGACCCAGCACCGGCGCATTCAGATCCACCGCAACATCAATCGGGTGCTTCTGCTGCTTCAGTGTTTTCTCACCGTCTAAGCGGCCATACCATGCCACTGCGGCTCGCACCTGCGGATTGTGCGCGGCAAACAGCCAGCTAATGCGTCCGCCCCAGCAGAAACCGGTAATTGCCAGACGACGCGCATCGCCACCATGACTTGCCGCCCAGTTAGCCACATGATCAAGATCGGACAGTACCTGCGTATCCGGAACCTTGCTCACCAACTCTTTGAACAGCGTGGGAATGTCGTGGTAATCGTTGGGATCGCCTTCGCGGAAATAGAGCTCAGGGGCGATCGCCAGATAACCTTCCAGTGCCAAACGCCGGCAAACATCGCGGATATGTTCGTGCACCCCAAAAATTTCCTGCACCACTAACACCACCGGCAACGTACCTTGATACTCTTTTGGACGGGCATAATAGGCGGGCAGATTTTCGCCCTGGCTCGGAACTGAAGTCTCGCCAGCATGAATCGCCTCGCTGGCGGTAATAATGGTACTGCTTGCGGTGGGCTGAACAGCAGGCGCAAAGCCGCCGGGTGCCGTTTTTTGTGCCATATTGTCTTCGGTTTTCATGGTTCTCTCCGTGCTAGCAAATGCGCAATCACGTAACTATAGCCTGGCGAAGTAAAGCAAGGCTGACGTAGGGTGCAGAGGGATTTTTTTTCACGTGTGCAGCTTCTCTATTAACATTGCCACCAACACTTACACAGCACCGCTTGTAGCAATTCAGAATTGCACAGCGCTAATGTGTGATGTAAATCACATAATATTTTTCTGATAATGTAAGTTTCATTATTGATGGTGAATTGAGTCACATATTTATGCCGCCTGCTCACGTAGAGTGGCGCGCACATCCCCACTCTATCAGGAGTCTGTTATGGCCCAGTCTGACGTTTTCCACCTTGGTATCACCAAAGCTGATTTGAAAGGAGCCACCCTGGCCATCGTGCCGGGCGATCCTGAGCGTGTGAAGAAAATCGCCGCGCTGATGGACAATCCTCAGCATCTGGCTTCGCATCGTGAATTCACCACTTACCTTGCCGAAGTTGATGGCAAACCGGTTGTTGTCTGTTCTACCGGTATTGGCGGACCTTCAACCTCGATTGCGGTTGAAGAGCTTGCGCAGCTTGGTGTACGCACTTTTCTGCGCGTCGGTACCACCGGCGCTATCCAGCCGCATATTAATGTCGGCGATGTGCTGGTCACCACCGCATCGGTACGCCTTGATGGCGCCAGCCTGCATTTTGCGCCGATGGAATTCCCGGCCGTGGCTGATTTCACCTGCACCACCGCGCTGGTGGCAGCAGCAGAAGCCTGCGGTGCGAAAACCCACATTGGTGTTACCGCCTCCTCTGACACTTTCTATCCAGGCCAGGAACGCTACGACACCTTCTCAGGTCGTGTCGTTAATCGTTTCCAGGGTTCAATGAATGAATGGCAGCAAATGGGCGTTCTTAACTACGAGATGGAATCCGCTACACTATTAACCATGTGCGCCAGTCAGGGACTGCGTGCCGGCATGGTGGCTGGCGTCATCGTGAACCGTACACAAAAAGAGATCCCAGATGCCGTGACCATGAAGCAGACCGAAAGTGATGCGGTGAAAATTGTGGTTGAAGCCGCGCGTCGCTTAATTTAATGCGCCAGTCAGGGATGAATTCGAGACCAGACTTATAAGGAACTCCGCTATTTCCTGATTAGAATGCGCGCAATTTCAGCAGCTACTGAGAAATTTCTTATGCGCAAAATGGTTTCTGTCTCACGTCCTAACTTCATGAACAATCCCGCTGCTTCGCAATCTCGTGTTGAGGGCGCAGCAGCGAGATTTCGCCAGGCGATGGCGGCCAATAACTATCCTCTTGCGCGTCAGTGCTGCGAAGAAGTGCTGCGCGTCTTGCCCAATCATATGCAAGTGCTTAGCGACTACGCGTTAACCCTAATGCGCGTCGGCGAATACAAAAAATCGTATAAAATTTACCAGAAGATCTACCAGGCTCCGGCCGCCCTGCGTGCGCAGGCGTCGGAAACCTGGCTGGATGGATTGACCGAAGTCTGCGGCTGGTTGAATAAAGAGGATGAAGTGGCGCGTTATGGTCTTGAGTCGCTACAGAAATCCGATGTGACTTTCAGTAAAGGGACGAAAGTGGCCTTTCCGGCCGATGCACCTTCACCGATCAATCGCAGCAATCCCGCGGAAAACATCATCTCTTTCAGCCTGTACGGCGGTCAGCCACGCTATTGTGAAACGCTGATTAAAAACATCGAAGTGGCGCGCGAACTCTATCCTGACTGGATCTGCCGCATCTATCTCGACGACAGCGTGCCGCAGCACGTCTGGCAGCGCTTGCGGCAGCCCAACACGCAGCTGGTGGATATGTCGCAGGAGAAAACCATCTTCCCAACGCTATGGCGCTTTCTGGTGATGGACGACGCCAGCGTCAAACGTTATATCGTACGTGACGCGGATTCATTGCTGTCTGAACGCGAAGTGGTCGCGGTAGAGGCCTGGCTGAATTCACCCTACTGGTTCCATCATATGCGCGATTACTTCTCGCACACCGAATTGTTGTTGGCAGGCATGTGGGGCGGCTGTCACGGCGTGTTCCACAATGTTGAACAGCAGATGCGTGACTTTATCGCGCAATATCAAGGCAGCGAACGCTTCACCGATCAGTACTTCCTTAAGGTGGCGCTGTGGCCGACGGTGCGTGAAAGCCTATTGAGCCATGACGATATTTTTCGTTTCCATCAGGCACAGCCGTGGCCGACACATCAGCCGATTCGTTGGAAAACCGACAGCTTCCATGTTGGCAGCAACGCGGGGTTCGCCAGCATGGCCGGTAAAGTGGAGAACGTGGAAAACGGTTGGCAGCAGGTTGAGATCACCTACGACGGCAAAAGCTGGACCTATCCCGCGAAAATCCACAATGAAACCGAATGGGTGCTGCCAATGCCATTCTTCCTGATTGATGCATGGAAAGCTGGCGATCTGACCGTCAAAGCCCTGTAAATTAAGTCTGGACATTCATACAGTACACCTCTACCTTTTCCCTCAGCGAGTCGATCCGCGGGGGGATTATGGATCAGCAACTTATCATTAGCGGCGCGCTGGCGCTGGCCGGTTTAGGCATTGGCTGGATCATAGCCCAACTGCGTGCCGGCCATCAGCACGCCAGCTTCACCACCGAGCGTCGCCTGTTAGAAGAGGCGCAACAGCGCCAGCAGCAGCAGCTCGAACATCTACAGCAGCAAATCCAGCAACGCGAACAGGAGCTGCGCCAACTGCACGGCGCGCTCAGCGGCGCGCAGGAACGCTTGCAGCAGCTTGATTATTGGCGCGGAGAAAGTGAACAGCTCAGCCGTGAGCTGCGTAATCAGCTGGAAGTGAACAGTGCGCAGGAAGCCGAATTGCGCGAAGTGACCATCCGCCTCGAAGAGACGCGCTACGGCGCTGAAGAGAAGCAGCGCCTGCTCACCAACAGCGAACAGCGTCTCAGCGCGCAGTTTGAAAATCTGGCGAACCGTATCTTCGAAAACAGCGGGCGGCGTGTTGATGAGCAAAATCGTCAAAGTCTGAACAGCCTGATTGGTCCGCTGCGGGAACAACTGGACGGTTTTCGCCGTCAGGTTACCGATAGTTTTGGCGTGGAAGCACGTGAACGGCATACGCTGACCCATGAAATTCGCCAGTTGCAGCAACTCAACGCGCAGATGGCGCAGGAAGCGGTTAATCTCACCAAGGCGCTCAAGGGCGACAATAAAATTCAGGGCAACTGGGGCGAAGTGGTGTTGGCACGTGTGCTGGAAGCTTCTGGTTTGCGTGAAGGCTACGAATACCAAACGCAGGTTAGCGTGCAGCTGGAGCAACAGGGTCGAATGCAGCCGGATGTGATCGTCCGCTTGCCGCAGGGCAAAGATGTGGTAATTGACGCCAAAATGACCCTGGTTGCCTACGAACGCTATTTCAATGCCGATGATGAAGCCACGCGTGAGCAGGCAATTCAGGAGCACGTTAACGCGATGCGCGGACACATCCGCTTGCTGAGCCGAAAAGATTACCAACAATTGCCCGGTTTACGATCGCTGGATTATGTGTTGATGTTTATCCCGGTGGAACCGGCGTTTCTGCTGGCGATTGATCGTCAGCCTGAGCTGATCAGCGAGGCATTGCAGCAGAACATCATGCTGGTGAGTCCCACCACGCTGCTGGTGGCGCTGCGTACTATCAACAATCTCTGGCGTTATGAGCATCAAAGCCGCAACGCGCAGCGCATCGCCGACCGGGCAACGCGGCTGTACGACAAAATGCGGCTGTTTGTCGATGACATGAGCGGCATTGGGCACAATCTCGACAAAGCGCAGCAAAGTTATCATCAGGCGATGAAAAAATTGTCTGAAGGGCGCGGCAACCTGATTGCGCAAAGTGAGGCCTTCCGTTCACTTGGCGTAGAGATCAAACGCACGATCAATCCGCAATTGGTCGAACAGGCGCAGCCGGAAGAGGCGGATGAAGAGTGGGCAGACGATCGCACTGAGGATGAAAACGTTGCAGATCCAACAACGGACTCGCTGCGCCGCATCAACGAATAGCACGGTGGTCGCGTGCTCGTGTAGCGCGACTCTGATACACTTCGGCAAGAATTGTTTGTGGAACAGGTAAAACCGATGGCAGATGAATCACAGCAGGAAACTACCCATTTTGGCTTCCAGACCGTCGCGAAAAGCGAAAAGGCCGATAAAGTCGCGGACGTGTTTCACTCCGTCGCGGCAAAATATGACCTGATGAACGATTTGATGTCGTTTGGCATCCATCGTGTCTGGAAGCGTTTTACCATTGACAGCAGCGGCGTGCGCCGCGGTCAGCGCGTGTTGGATCTGGCGGGTGGTACCGGCGATCTGACGGCAAAATTCTCACGTCTGGTGGGCGAAACCGGCCAGGTTGTGCTGGCAGACATCAACAGCTCCATGCTGAAGATGGGCCGTGAAAAGCTGCGTAATCTTGGCGTGTCAGGGAATGTTAGCTACGTTCAGGCTAATGCCGAAGCGCTGCCTTTCCCGGATAACTATTTCGATTGCATCACTATTTCGTTCGGCTTGCGTAACGTGACCGAAAAAGAGAAAGCGCTGGCATCAATGTACCGCGTGCTTAAGCCGGGCGGACGTCTGCTGGTGCTCGAGTTCTCGAAGCCGTTGCTGGAGCCGCTGAGCAAAGCTTACGATACCTATTCATTCCACATTCTGCCGCGTATTGGTCAGCTGGTGGCGCAAGATGCCGAAAGCTATCGCTATCTGGCGGAGTCGATTCGTATGCATCCCGATCAGGAAACCCTGAAAGCGATGATGAACGATGCAGGTTTTGAAAATACCACCTACTTCAACATGACTGGCGGTATTGTCGCGCTGCACCGCGGATTTAAATTCTAATCCATCATGACTTTAACTCCTCTCATCACCGGCGGTCTTGAGACCGCCCTGAACCGTGTTCTCTATCGCGATCGCAGCCTGAAAGCCGCGCGCCAGCGTCTGGCGGGCAAGGTATTGATGCTGCGTCTGCAAGAGCTCGATTTTCCTTTGGTACTGGTGTTTAGCGAATCCCAGCTTGATGTGTTGAGTGATTGGCAAGACAGCAGCGACTGTACGGTGAGCTTGCGTGTTAGTACGTTGCCGAAATTGCGCGATCGCCAGCAGCTCACCAGCTTGATTCGTAGCGGTGAACTGGAGGTAGACGGCGATTTGCAGGTGGTACAGCAATTCTCTGCGCTGATGGATCTCGCTGAGCTGGATCCGGCGGAATATCTGGCGCCGTGGATTGGCGATATCGCCGCGCAAGGCGTGAGCCAGGCCGCACAGCAGGCGCTGCAATTCGTGCAGCAGCAGTTCACTCGCCGTCAGGATTATCTGGGGCAGGTGCTGACGGAAGAGTGGCGTGTCGCGCCGGGCGCACTGGAACTGGCATGGTTCTGCGAGGAAGTGGAAGCGATAGAACGTTCGCTCAATGCGTTTGACACGCGTTTAGCACAGCTGGAGGCGAAATGACGCTGGGAGAAATTCGGCGCTTATACTTTATCATCAAGATCTTTCTGACCTACGGTCTTGATGAACTGATTCCCCGCATGCGCTTCACGCTGCTTTTACGCTTGTGGCGGCGCTGCATCTTCTGGATCCCTAATCAGCACAAAGAGGCTTCCGCCGGCGTGCGCATCCGTTTAGCCATGGAGCAGCTGGGGCCGGTGTGGATCAAATTTGGCCAAATGCTTTCCACACGCCGCGATTTATTCCCGCCCGCGATTGCCGATGAACTGGCCGTGCTGCAGGACCGCGTTGCGCCGTTTGATGGCTTCAAAGCTAAGCAGCAGATTGAACAGTCGATTGGCGGCCCGGTGGAAACCTGGTTTGAAGATTTCGATATCAAACCGCTGGCATCCGCCTCTATCGCGCAAGTTCATACCGCGACGCTGAAGTCCAACGGCCGCGCGGTGGTGATCAAAGTGATTCGTCCCGACATCCTGCCGGTGATCAGAGCCGACATGCGGCTGATTTATCGTCTGGCGCGTTGGGTGCCGCGTTTACTGCCGGATGGACGGCGCTTGCGTCCGCTCGAAGTCGTGCGTGATTACGAAAAGACTTTGATAGATGAGCTGAATTTGCTGCGTGAAGCGGCGAATGCCATCCAGCTGCGCCGTAACTTCGACCAAAGCCGCATGCTGTATGTGCCGGAAGTGTTCTCCGATTATTGCAGTGAAACGATGATGGTGATGGAGCGCATTTACGGCATTCCAATCTCGGATATCGCTACGCTTGAGCAGCACGGCGTCAATATGAAACTGTTGGCAGAGCGCGGTGTGCAGGTGTTCTTTACCCAGGTGTTCCGCGATAGCTTCTTCCATGCCGACATGCATCCCGGCAATATTTTCGTCAGCTATGATCATCCGGAAGATCCGCAATATATTGGCATTGACTGCGGTATCGTCGGCTCGCTGAACAAAGAAGATAAGCGCTATCTGGCAGAAAACTTCATCGCCTTCTTCAACCGCGATTATCGCAAAGTGGCCGAGCTACATGTGGATTCAGGTTGGGTGCCGCTGGATACGAACGTCGAAGATTTTGAGTTTGCTATTCGTACCGTGTGTGAACCGATTTTCGAAAAGCCGTTGGCCGAGATCTCGTTTGGTCACGTGCTGCTTAACCTGTTCAATACCGCGCGCCGCTTTAATATGGAAGTGCAGCCGCAGTTGGTGCTGCTGCAGAAGACGCTGCTGTATGTCGAAGGGATTGGCCGCCAGCTTTATCCACAGCTCGATCTGTGGAAAACCGCCAAGCCGTTCCTCGAAGATTGGATCAAAGATCAGATTGGTATCCCGGCGATCATGCGGGCGGTGAAAGAGAAAGCACCGTACTGGGCGGAAAAACTGCCGGAGTTGCCAGAGCTATTTTACGACAGCATGCGCCAGCACAAATTATTGAAGCACAGTGTCGATAAACTCGTCACCGATTTAAATGTACAGCGAACACGCAATCATCAGGCGCGCTATCTCTTTGGTGTAGGCGCTACACTGTTATTAAGTGGCACCGCCGTGCTGTTAAGTCGACCGGATTGGGATTTCTTCCCGGCGCTATTAATGGCCGCTGGCATCGTCACCTGGCTTATTGGCTGGCGCAAGACAAACTGATTGTCTGCCTGGTACAAATCGCGTAATGTCGCAAGCTAAAGCCCGAAATCATACGGGCTTTCTGTGCGTTACAGTCAACAGTTTTTCACAGAATATTAGAGGCATATCTCATGGGCGGTATCAGTATTTGGCAATTGTTAATCATTGCCGTCATTGTTGTTCTTCTGTTCGGTACCAACAAACTTCGTAATCTGGGTTCGGATTTAGGATCTTCCATCCGCGGCTTCAAAAAAGCCATGGGCGATGAAGACGATAAAAAGGATCAACCGAAAGAGCAGGACGCTGACTTCAACGCCAAAACTCTGGCAGACAAACAGCAAACCACGGCGACTAAAGACGACGCCCGGAACGACAAGCAGGTATAACTGTGTTCGACATTGGTTTTAGTGAACTGGTATTGGTGTTCGTGATCGGGCTGATTGTACTTGGCCCGCAGCGATTACCGGTTGCGGTGAAAACCGTCGTCGGCTGGATTAGAGCCATTCGCTCGCTGGCCGCGAATGTACAAAACGAACTGGCGCAGGAACTGAAACTGCAAGAACTGCAGGACAGCCTGAAAAAGGTGGAAGAAGCGGGCCGTGGCACGCTGTCACCTGAGCTGAAAGAGTCGATGGAAGAACTGCGTAAAACCGCCGACTCTATGAAGCGTTCGGTTCAGCAGAGCATCGATATCGAAAAAGAGGAAGATGAAGCCAACACCATTCATCAGACTCCGCCAGCAGCAGTGCAGCCCGTGACTTCACCAGCGGTCACACCGGCTACAGCAGAACATCAAACCAGTGCGCCTGCACAGACTCCGCAGCCGACTGACGAAATTTCTGCCGCTGAACATTCTCCTGTCGCCAGTGCTCCACAAAGCACCGCGAAGATTTCTCTCGTAAAAGATGAACGATAAACATGGCCGTTGAAGATACCCAACCGCTCATTAGCCATTTGATTGAGCTGCGCAAGCGTTTGTTGCATTGCATCATCGCTGTTTTAGTCATCTTTCTGTGTCTGGTCTACTTCGCGAATGATATTTACCATTTGGTTGCATCACCGTTGATCAGCCAGATGCCGGCCGGGGCGAGCATGATCGCCACCGACGTTGCATCTCCCTTCTTCACGCCTATCAAGCTCACCATTATTGTTTCGGTATTTCTTGCCGTGCCGGTGATTTTGTATCAGGTGTGGGCGTTTGTCGCGCCAGCGTTGTATCGCCACGAGCGTAAACTGGTGATGCCGTTATTGTTTTCCAGTACGTTGCTGTTTTATGTCGGCGTGGCCTTTGCTTACTTTATCGTGTTCCCGCTGGCGTTTGGCTTCTTCGCTAAAACTGCGCCGCAGGGCGTGACCATCGCCACCGATATCACCAACTATCTTGACTTCGTCATGACGATTTTCATGGCATTTGGTGTGGCGTTTGAGGTGCCGATTGCGATTGTGCTGCTGTGCTGGACGGGCATCACCTCGCCGGAAGATCTGCGCAAGAAACGGCCTTATATGCTGGTTGGCGCGTTCGTAGTTGGGATGTTGCTCACACCGCCGGATGTTTTCTCGCAAACTTTGCTCGCTATTCCGATGTACTGCCTGTTTGAAGTCGGCGTATTCTTCTCCCGCTACTATGTGGGTAAAGGACGTCAGTCTTCGGATGAGGAACAGAACACCGAATCCTGATGTCCTTAATGCAGGGCATCCCGCAGCGCGCGGGAAGATGAATCTAAACCGCCCCGTTGGGCGGTTTTTTATTGGGGAGAAAACATGTTTGATATCGGTGTAAACCTGACCAGCACGCAATTCGCAAAAGATCGCGAGCAGGTTGTGAAACGTGCGCGCGAAGCAGGCGTCACCGGCCTGTTAATTACCGGCACCAACGCGCTGGAAAGCCAGCAGGCGCGTCAGCTGGCGGCATTACATGCCGGCTTTTGCTGGTCGACGGCGGGCGTCCATCCGCACCATGCCAGTGAATGGTCGGCGGAAACGGCGAATACCTTACGCCGTCTGGCGGAAAGCGAGCAAGTGGTGGCGATTGGCGAATGCGGCCTGGATTTCAATCGCAATCTCTCTGCCCACGATCAGCAGGAATATGCTTTTGATGCGCAGCTCGCGTTGGCCGCAGAGTTGCAACTGCCGGTATTTCTGCATTGTCGTGAAGCGCACGATCGTTTTGTGGCAGTACTGAAGCCGTGGCTGCCAAAACTTGTTGGTGCGGTGGTGCATTGCTTTACCGGTACGCGTGAGGAGTTGCAAGCGTGTCTGGCGCTGGGATTATCGGTGGGGATTACCGGTTGGGTGTGCGACGAACGTCGCGGTATGGAACTGCGTGAATTGCTGCCGCTGATTCCCGCTGAGCGCCTGTTACTGGAAACCGATGCGCCATATTTACTGCCGCGCGATATGCACCCGCGTCCCACTTCGCGCCGCAATGAGCCGTGCTTCCTGCCGCATATTGTGCAGCAAGTGGCGAACTGGCGTGGTGAAGAGGCAGAAGCGCTGGGTGCGCAGGTCAATCTTAATGCGCGTCAGCTGTTTAAACTGGCTTAGAGTTTACGGAACTGCTTGTTATCGACGCTACGCATCACCTGTTTGTTCAGCATGTTGAGCAGCAGAACGGAGCGCGTTTCACCATCTGGCTCGGCAAAAATCGCGCGGAGCCCTTCGAAGGTGCCATCGGTGATGATCACTTCATCACCGCTCTGCGGGGTTTCCGGATCGAGAACGATTTGCGGCGCGTCGGTTTGCAGGGCTTCGATCACATCATGCGAAACGGTGGCCGGCATAGTGCCAAAGCGCACGAAGTGGCTGACGCCGCGCGTGCTGCTGATGGTGGTGGTGTGAATCGCTTCGGGATCGAACTCGATAAACAGATAATTAGGGAACAGCGGCTCACTCACGGTGGTGCGTTTAC
This sequence comes from Pantoea sp. X-Soil-ISGK-421, assembly GCF_059730785.1. Classification (NCBI taxonomy): domain Bacteria; kingdom Pseudomonadati; phylum Pseudomonadota; class Gammaproteobacteria; order Enterobacterales; family Erwiniaceae; genus Pantoea; species Pantoea sp. X-Soil-ISGK-421. The sequence continues at coordinate 248,257 of NZ_AP035979.1, forward strand.
CGCGCACAATCTTCTCCAAAGCGATCATTGGGCTGAGGCAATTCACCTCTTGCCGCTCAAGATGCTCCTTCGCGCGCAATAGTTGTCCACGTTTGCAATAGAGTAAGTACCAGGATTCCATAACCGCTCCCAAATAATGGACGCTAAGAATATCAAATCAGTTGTCAGAGTTATAGCGCATCGGCGATGGGAAACAGGGTGTTGAAAACAATTTCACTACGATTTTTCCGATTGATGCGGCTTCTTAACGCTTTCTTGCAAGAAAATTGACGGCTGACGACTATCTGTATCAGACTCCATCCCCATCTTTCGATTGAAAAGGAGTGGCTGATGGAACTGTTCCTGTTGAGTAACGGCAAAGTGGCTGACGATGCGCCGCTATTAAGTTACGCCCACCCGCAGCTGCACGCGATGATCGCTCAGCGCGGCATCACCTCGGCTGTGCTGGTGCCCTATGCGATTATTCGTGGCGATCATGCGCAGCGTGCGCAGGATTTATCCGCGTCACTAGGCATTGAAGTGCGCACCGTGCACGAGTTCGCATCGCCCGTTGCGGCGATTGATCAAGCCGAACTGATTTTGGTGAGCGGCGGAAATACCTGGTTCCTCAATCAAATGCTGCATGAGCACGGCCTGATCGTCGCCATCCAACGCGCGGTACGCGAGCGTGATGTGCCGTATGTTGGCTGGAGCGCCGGTTGCAATGTGGCAACGCCTTCAATCCGCACCACCAATGACATGCCGGTACGCAGCAGCGTGGTGTTGCCTGCGCTTGGCTTGTTCCCGGTGCAGATCAACCCGCACTATCTTGATGCGCACGTCAGCGGCCATATGGGCGAAACGCGCGATGAACGTCTGGCCGAGTTCTGTGCTGTTAATCCTCATGAGTCGGTGATTGCACTGCGCGAAGCCAGCTTCCTGCACGTGAGCGAGAATCGCCTGCGCTATCACAGCGCGCGCGGCGAAGACTTCAAAGTGTTCCGCCACGGCGAGCCGATTGCTGCTTATCACGATGTACTGGCGATTCAGTCGCTGGTGCCATTTTCATGTCAGCCAGCCTGACGCAAAACCTCAACATGTCAGCGTAAAACGCCCCTATAATAGCGCTTCACTCTGGCCGGAAAGCTAAAGCCGCATGAAATATCAGGATTTACGAGACTTCCTCGCGTTGCTGGAACAGCGTGGCGAGTTAAAGCGCATCACTCAGGAGATTGATCCTGAGTTAGAAATGACGGAAATTGCCGATCGCACGCTGCGTGCCGGCGGCCCAGCGCTACTGTTCGAAAACCCGAAAGGGTACGACATGCCGGTGCTGTGTAATCTGTTTGGCACACCGAAGCGCGTGGCGATGGGCATGGGCCAGGAAGAGGTCAGTGCGCTGCGTGAAGTCGGTAAGTTGCTGGCGTTCCTGAAAGAGCCAGAACCGCCGAAAGGCTTCCGCGATCTGTTCGATAAAATGCCGCAGTTCAAGCAAGTGCTGAACATGCCCACCAAGCGTCTGCGCAATGCGCCATGCCAGGAAGAGATTTTCAGCGGTGATGAGGTCGACCTGTCTCGCATCCCGGTGATGAAATGCTGGCCGGGCGATGCTGCGCCGCTGATTACGTGGGGATTAACCGTCACACGCGGCCCGCATAAAGAGCGGCAAAACCTTGGGATCTATCGCCAGCAGGTGATCGGCAAAAACCGCGTGATTATGCGTTGGCTGTCGCATCGCGGCGGCGCACTTGATTTCCAGGAGTGGTGCAAGGCACATCCGGGCGAACGTTTCCCGGTATCGGTGGCGCTCGGTGCCGATCCTGCCACCATTCTCGGCGCGGTGACGCCGGTGCCAGATACGCTGTCCGAATACGCCTTTGCCGGTTTGCTACGCGGCAACAAAACTGAAGTAGTGAAGTGCGTTTCGAATGAACTCGAAGTACCCGCCAGCGCGGAAATCGTGCTGGAAGGTTACATTGAGCCAGGTGATTTGGCGCCGGAAGGTCCGTACGGCGACCACACAGGCTACTACAATGAAGTAGACAGCTTCCCGGTGTTTACCGTGACGCACGTAACGCAACGTCGCAATCCGATTTATCATTCAACCTACACCGGACGTCCACCGGATGAACCGGCGGTGTTGGGCGTAGCGCTGAATGAAGTGCTGGTGCCGATTTTGATCAAGCAGTTCCCGGAGATTGTCGATTTCTATCTGCCGCCCGAAGGCTGCTCCTATCGCCTGGCGGTCGTCACGATCAAGAAACAGTATGCCGGCCATGCCAAGCGCGTGATGTTCGGCGTGTGGTCATTCCTGCGCCAGTTCATGTACACCAAGTTTGTGATTGTGTGCGATGACGACGTCAACGCGCGCGACTGGAATGATGTGATTTGGGCGATTACCACACGCATGGATCCGGCGCGCGATACGGTGCTGGTTGAGAACACGCCAATCGATTATCTCGACTTCGCCTCGCCGGTTTCTGGCTTAGGTTCGAAGATGGGACTTGATGCCACTAATAAGTGGCCAGGCGAAACCACGCGCGAGTGGGGCACGCCGATTGTTAAAGATCCGGCGGTGACTGCGCGCATTGACGCCATTTGGGATGAGTTAGCTATCTTTGCCGAGCCGCCGCAGCGCTAAAGGCGGCAGACCAATTAGACCCGAAGAAAAAGGGAACGCATGACAACGTTAAGCTGCAAAGTGACTTCGGTTGAAGCGATTACGGATACGGTTTATCGCGTCCGTTTAATTCCGGCTGCGGATTTTAACTTCCGCGCAGGACAGTATTTGATGGTGGTGATGGATGAACGCGACAAGCGTCCCTTCTCACTGGCGTCCACGCCGATGGAAAAGGACATCATTGAACTGCACATCGGCGCATCGGATCTCAATCTCTATGCAATGGCCGTGATGGATCGCATCAAGAACGACCGCCAGATTACGGTTGATATGCCGCATGGTGATGCCTGGCTGCGCGAAGAGAGCGATCGTCCTATCATTCTGATTGCGGGCGGCACCGGATTCTCCTATGCGCGTTCTATTTTGCTAACCGCGCTGGCACAGAAACCCGATCGCGAGATTGCAATTTACTGGGGCGGCCGTGAATTGATGCATCTGTACGATCTGGACGAGTTGAATGCGCTGGCCGTGAAGCATCCAAACCTGAAAGTGATTCCGGTGGTGGAACAGCCGGCGGATGACTGGACCGGACGCAGCGGCACAGTGCTGACGGCGGTGATGCAGGATTTCGCGTCACTGAGCGAGCACGATATCTACATTGCCGGTCGTTTTGAGATGGCGAAGATTGCGCGTGAGCGCTTCTGTGCCGAGCGTGGTGCGCTGGAAGCGCAGATGTACGGCGATGCGTTTGCGTTTATTTGATGATCAACAGAACGCGATAATTCGCGCATATCCCGTTCAATAAATGTAGGGTCGCCATTCATGGCGACCGATGTATTGCGCAAAAAAGCCCGCCCTTTAGGGCGGGAACACGTGCAACATTAACGTATTAAACCCGTTCGAACACCGTGGCGATGCCCTGGCCTAAGCCAATACACATGGTTGCCAGACCAAATTGCGCATCGCGACGCTCCATCAGATTCAGTAGCGTGGTACTGATACGCGCGCCGGAACATCCCAGCGGATGACCGAGCGCAATCGCGCCGCCATGCAAATTCACTTTCTCATCCAGCTGCGCCAGCAAACCCATGTCCTTAATGCATGGCAGCGCCTGGGCGGCAAAAGCCTCGTTGAATTCGAACAAATCGATATCCTGTACGCTGAGTCCGGCGCGTTTTAGCGCCAGTTTGCTGGCAGGAACCGGGCCATAACCCATGATGGACGGATCGCAGCCCACCACCGCCATACTGCGAATGCGCGCGCGCGGCGTCAGGCCGAGCTCACGCGCGCGACTTTCGCTCATGATCAGCATCGCGGCCGCGCCATCGGAGAGCGCGGAGGAACTGCCTGCGGTCACGGTGCCGTTAACCGGATCGAATGCCGGGCGCAGCGCGGCCAATCCTTCGAGGCTGGTCTCTTCGCGAATCACTTCATCGCTATCAAAACGTTTCAACACGCCATCGGCGTCGTGGCCATAGGTCGCCACAATCTCACGCTTGAAGTCACCGCGTTGGGTGGCCGCCCAGGCGCGCTGGTGTGAACGCAGCGCAAAAGCATCCTGCTGCTCACGTGTAATGTGATGCATGCGGGCCAACATCTCAGCGGTTAAGCCCATCATGCCCGCCGCTTTCGCCACCGTGCGGCCCAGGCCAGGATGGAAATCCACGCCGTGACTCATCGGCACGTGGCCCATATGTTCTACGCCGCCGATTAGACAGCTATGCGCGTCGCCAACCATAATGGCGCGCGCCGCATCGTGCAGCGCCTGCATCGAGGAACCGCACAGACGGTTGACGGTGCTGGCAGGCACGCGATGCGGAATCTCCGCCAGCAGCGCGGCGTTACGTGCAATGTTGAAGCCTTGCTCCAGCGTCTGCTGCACGCAGCCCCAGATAATGTCATCCAGTGTGGCGGGATCGACCATCGGGTTGCGGCTCAGCAATTCGCGCATCAAATGCGCCGACAGATCTTCCGCGCGAACCTGACGAAACGCGCCGCCTTTGGAGCGGCCCATTGGCGTGCGTACCGCATCAACAATGACTACTTTTTCCATTTTCATTACCTCAGGCACTTTGCAGCGCCGCTTCGTCAATCGGTTGCACCGCGGGATACCAGCTCTGATGCTGATGAGCTTTTTGCAACAGCAGCGCCGGCAGCGCATACAGCGGGCCCAGCGCGGTATAACGTTTGGCCTGATCGACCACGTTGCTATTGCCCAGCGTATCCATGTAGCGGAACGCGCCGCCGCGGAACGGCGGGAAGCCTAAACCGTACACCAGCGCCATATCAGCTTCGGCCGGTGAAGCAATGATCTTCTCTTCGAGGCAGCGCACCACTTCGTTGAGCATCGGCAGCATCATGCGGTTGGCGATCTCTTCATCGCTGAATACGCGCTTCGGCTGGCAAATAGGCTCCAGCAAGGCATCGACAGCCGCATCGGCTTTCTTCTGCGCTTTGCCTTTTTTGTCCTGTTCCCAGCGGTAAAAGCCCTGGCCGTTTTTCTGACCATAACGTTTGGCTTCGAACAGCACGTCGATAGCGTCGCGATAATCTTTCTGCATGCGCGATGGAAAGCCGTGCGCCATCACCTGTTGGGCGTGATGCGCGGTATCAATGCCCACCACATCCAGCAGCCAGGCAGGACCCATCGGCCAGCCGAACTGTTTTTCCATCACTTTATCGACCTGGCGGAAGTCCGCGCCGTCGCGCAATAGCAAACTAAATGCGGCGAAGTAGGGGAACAGCACGCGATTGACTAAGAAGCCGGGGCAGTCATTCACCACAATCGGCGTTTTGCCCATTTTGCTTGCCCAGGCCACCACTTTACTTATGGTGGATTCCGAGGTTTGTTCACCGCGAATCACCTCGACCAGCGGCATTCTTGGTACCGGATTGAAGAAATGCATGCCGCAGAAGTTTTCTGGGCGCTTTAAGGCTTTCGCCAGCTGGCTGATCGGAATAGTTGAGGTGTTAGAGGCGAGAATGGCGTCCTCGCGCAGATGCTGCTCGGTTTCGGCCAGCACTTTGGCTTTGATCTGTGGATTCTCCACCACCGCTTCAACCACCACATCGGGGCGGTCGAATCCGGCGTAATCCAGCGTCGGCTGAATGGTGGTGAGGACGCTGGCCAGCTTCGCGCCGTCAATTTTGCCGCGCTCAAGCTGTTTGTTCAGCAGCTTACTGGCTTCGGTCATGCCCAGCGTTAACGCCTGTGGAGTAATATCTTTCATCATCACCGGCACGCCTTTCCATGCCGATTGATAGGCAATGCCGCCGCCCATAATGCCTGCGCCCAATACGGCGGCTTGCTGCGGTGCACCGGTTGCGCTGCTGTGCTTCTTCGCCAGGCCTTTGACGTATTGATCGTTCAGGAAGATACCGACCAGCGCGCGCGCCACATCACTTTGGGCCAACGGCACAAACGCGGCGGTTTCCAGCTTCAGCGCATCATCACGTCCGAGGCTGGCGGCGGCTTCAATGGTTTTCACAGCGGTAATGGGTGCCGGATAGTGTTTGCCCGCAGTTTGCAGCACCATGCTTTTGGCGATGGTGAAGCTCATGGCGGCTTCAATCGGGCTGAGTTTCAGCGGCGCCAGCTTCGGCGCACGACGCGCCTGCCAGTTGCCCTGCACGATGGCGTCCTGCAAGACGCTTAGCGCCGCTGCGCGTAATTTGTCGCTGCTGACAACGGCATCGACTAAACCGAGTTTCAGCGCGCTATTGCCATCCACATCTTTGCCCGCCGCGATAATCTCCATCGCGCTATCGGCCCCAAGCAGACGCGGCAAACGTACGCTGCCGCCAAAGCCCGGCATGATGCCTAATTTGGTTTCCGGCAGGCCGATGCGCGCGGTTGGCGTGGCAATGCGGAAATCGGTGGCGAGCACGCATTCGCAGCCGCCTCCTAACGCATAGCCATCGATGGCGGCCACGGTTGGCACCGGCAAATCTTCTAAACGATTGAAGATGCTGTTGGCAAACGCCAGCCACTGGCTCAACTTCTCTTCTGGCGCATCAAACAGCGACAGGAATTCGGTGATATCGGCACCGACAATAAATGCCGGTTTGGCCGACGAGAGCAGCAAACCGCGCAGAGCCGGTTGTTGTTCCAGCACGCTCAACGCTTCGCCTAACGAAGCAACGGTTTTGGTATCAAGTTTGTTCACCGAGCCGGGCGCATCGAATATGAGCTCCGCGATGCCATCGTCAAGCCAGTGAACTGAAAGGGTATCGCCTTGGTAGAGCATGTTCATCTCCTGAAACCGCGAAAGTTGATCTGGTCATACCAGATGGTTTGGAGTGTGAGTGTGATGTTAATTTTTTGCAAACGAGAGTTTGCTTATTTGATACGGCGATCACAGCGCGCGCAGCACGGCATCGCTAACACGGCTGTGCTACACTGCGGCCACTTTCGCGACATTGGAGACAAGTCCATGGATTCACTGAAAACCCTGTATCACGCGCACATCAATACGCTGCAGCAGCGAGCGCAGCAGGTGCTGGCTCGCTTTAAGCTTGATGCCATGCTGATTCATTCCGGCGAGTTGCTGACCGTTTTTCTCGACGATCACGACTATCCGTTTAAGGTGAATCCCCAGTTTAAATCGTGGGTACCGGTGACGCAGGTGCCAAACTGCTGGTTATGGATCGATGGCGTGAATAAACCCAAGCTGTGGTTCTATTCGCCAGTGGATTACTGGCACAACGTTGAGCCGCTACCCAATAGTTTTTGGACCAACGATGTCGACGTGATTGGCCTGAAGAGTGCCGATGAGATCGTGCAGTTGCTGCCTGCACAGCGCGAAAACGTGGCCTATATCGGTCCGGTGCCGTCACGCGCTGCCCAGCTCGGTATTAACAGCGAGCAGGTGAACCCGCAAGGCGTGATCGATTTCCTGCATTATCATCGCAGTATCAAAACCGAGTACGAACTGGCGTGTATGCGTGAAGCGCAGAAGCTGGCGGTGGCGGGGCATCGCGCTGCCAAAGAGGCGTTCTTCTCTGGCATGAGCGAGTTCGATATTAATATTGCGTATCTCACCGCAACCGGTCATCGCGATACCGATGTGCCTTACGGCAATATCATCGCGCTCAATGAGCATGCTGCGGTGCTGCACTACACCAGGTTGGATCATCAACCACCGGCTAAACGCCACAGCTTCCTGATTGACGCCGGGGCGGAATATCTGGGTTATGCTGCTGACCTGACGCGCAGCTATGCAGCGCAGAGCAAATCGCGCTATGCCGAAATGGTTGCAGCGATGAACAAGGAAGAGCTGGCGCTGATCGCCACCTTGAAAGCCGGCGTGCGCTATACCGATTATCATCTGCAGATGCATCAGCGCATTGCGCGCCTGCTGCTGAAATTCGAGCTGGTTAAAGGGCTGACTGAAGAGGCGCTGGTGGCGGAAGATTTAACCGGCCCGTTTATGCCGCACGGCCTGGGACATCCGCTCGGCTTGCAGGTGCACGACGTAGCGGGCTTTATGCAAGACGACAACGGCACACATCTCGCTGCACCGTCGCAGTATCCGTACTTGCGTTGTACTCGCGTGCTGGAACCTGGCATGGTGCTGACTATCGAACCGGGCTTCTATATTATCGATTCGCTGCTGGCGAAGCTGCGCGGCGGCAAGTTCAGCCAATACTTTGACTGGGCGGCAATCGATGCATTAAAACCGTACGGCGGCATTCGTATCGAGGATAACGTAGTGATCCACGCTAATCGTATTGAAAACATGACGCGCGATCTGCACCTTGCCTGATGGATGCTTACGACATTCCCGCTGAGGCCGTGAGTCTCAGCGAGGAAACCATCAAGAAAAGCCGCTTCATTACTTTGCTGGCGCACACGGCGGGCGTGGAAGCGGCGCGCGCGTTTGTGCAGCAGATGAAGCAAGAACATCCCACTGCGCGCCATCACTGCTGGGCGTGGGTGGCGGGTGCGCCGGATGATTCGCAGCAGTTGGGTTTCTCCGATGATGGCGAACCTTCTGGCACCGCGGGTAAACCGATGCTGGCCCAGCTGATGGGCAGCGGCGTCGGTGAGATTACCGCGGTGGTGGTGCGTTATTATGGCGGCATCATGCTTGGCACCGGCGGATTGGTAAAAGCTTATGGTGGCGGTGTACAACAAGGGCTGAAGCAACTGGCGCGTCAACGTAAAGTGCCGATGGAATCTTTTACCCTGCACTGTGATTACGCCCAACTCAGCGATATCGAGCGCCTGCTGCAACGTTTTGACGGCATTATAGAAGAGAGCCATTATCAGGATCGCATTGCGCTGCGTTTAGCATTGCCACATGCGCGGATTGATGGCTTTCGCCAAAACCTCTCTGATTACAGCCGGGGCGCGCTGACGCTCATCCCGCTGACAAACTAAAAGCTTCTGTTTAAAGGAAACGGCTGAATGCATTTTCGCGCCATTACCCGCATCGTGGGCCTGCTGGTGATTCTGTTCTCGGTGACCATGATCTTACCGGGCCTCGTCGCCTTAATTTACCGGGATGGTGCCGGGCGCGCGTTCAGTCAGACCTTTATGATGGCGATCGTCATCGGTTCACTGCTGTGGTGGCCTAACCGCAAGCAGAAAAGTGAACTCAAACCGCGTGAAGGTTTCTTGATTGTGGTGCTGTTCTGGACCGTGCTGGGCAGCGTGGGTGCGATGCCGTTTATCTTTGCTGAGCAGCCACATCTTTCAATTACCGATGCGTTCTTTGAATCCTTCTCCGGTCTTACAACCACTGGCGCCACCACGCTGGTGGGGCTGGATACGTTGCCAAAAGCGATTCTATTCTATCGTCAGATGCTGCAGTGGCTTGGCGGGATGGGGATCATTGTGTTGGCGGTGGCGATTCTGCCGATTCTTGGCGTCGGGGGTATGCAGCTCTATCGCGCCGAAATGCCGGGGCCATTGAAAGATAATAAGATGCGCCCGCGCATCGCGGAGACAGCGAAAACGCTGTGGCTGATCTATGTCTTGCTCACTGTGGCGTGCGCCGTGGCGCTGTGGTTGGCGGGCATGCCGATGTTCGATGCTATCGGTCATAGCTTTTCAACCATCGCGATTGGCGGGTTCTCAACCCATGATGCCAGCATTGGCTACTTTAATAGTCCAACCATCAATACCATCATTGCGGTATTTCTACTGATTTCGGGTTGTAACTACGGCCTGCACTTCTCTTTATTGAGTGGTCGCAACCTGAAAGTGTATTGGCGCGATCCCGAATTCCGTATGTTTATTGGTGTACAACTGACGTTGGTGCTGATCTGTACCATCGTGTTGTGGTTTCACAACGTGTACGCCAGCGGCTGGCAAACGTTAAATCAGGCGTTTTTCCAGGTGGTATCGATGGCAACCACGGCGGGTTTCACTACAGACAGCATTGCGCGTTGGCCACTGTTTCTGCCGGTGTTGCTGCTCTGCTCGGCCTTTATCGGCGGGATGGCCGGCTCAACTGGCGGTGGTTTGAAGGTGATCCGTATTCTGTTGCTGTTTAAGCAGGGCTCGCGTGAACTGAAACGTTTGGTGCACCCGAATGCTGTCTACACCATCAAACTAGGTAACCGCGCGCTACCGGAACGTATCCTTGAAGCGGTGTGGGGGTTCTTCTCAGCTTATGCGCTGGTGTTCCTGCTCAGTATGCTGGCCATCATCGCGACTGGCGTCGATGATTTCTCTGCTTTTGCTGCCGTGGCCGCGACCCTGAATAACCTCGGGCCCGGATTGGGTGTGGTAGCCGATAACTTCACTTCAATGAATGATGTGGCGAAGTGGATTTTGATTTTGACCATGCTGTTTGGACGCCTTGAAGTGTTCACGCTGCTGGTGCTGTTTACGCCGACCTTCTGGCGCGAATAATAAAATAGGATTGAATAATGAAAGCGTTGATTCTGTATTCCAGCCGCGATGGGCAAACCCGTGACATTGCCGCGCGCATTGCGCAGACGTTAGTGCCGCATCAGCTGTGCGACGTGATCGATTTGCTTGAGGCGCAAAAAGTTGATTGGTTGCAGTATGATCGCGTGCTGATTGGGGCATCAATTCGCTACGGTCATTTTCATCCAGCATTGCTGAAGTTCGTAACGCAGCACAAGGCGCCGCTGCAACAGCGCGTAAGTGGTTTCTTTAGTGTTAACCTGACGGCGCGTAAAGCGGATAAGTGCACACCAGAAACCAATGCATATACACGCAAGTTTCTGGAGCAATCACCCTGGCAACCAGATTGCTGTGCGGTTTTCGCCGGTGCACTGCGTTATCCTCGTTATCGCTGGTTCGATCGCGTCATGATTCAGTTCATTATGCGAATGACTGGCGGCGAAACCGATACATCGAAAGAAGTGGAATACACTGACTGGAATAAAGTGGTGCTTTTTGCTCAGGATTTTGCGCAGTTACCAGGCAAATCGTTGTGAAATACAGCGTTGTGGTGAAATTTAGGCCGAACGATTATTTATTTGCAATAAACCCTTGTCAGCTCCGAATAACTCCCTATAATGCGCCACCACTGAGACGGCAAAGCGGCAACGCAGACGGCTCAGCAGGGAGTGAAGAAATTCACCCCGCCGGATGAAAACGCTGAAAAAAGTGTTTGACTCCGAAGGAGGAAAGCGTAATATACGCCACCTCGCGACAGACGGTTAACCCGCTGCTCGCAACGCTCTTTAACAATTTATCAGACAATCTGTGTGGGCACTCGCAGGATTGATATCAGCGTCTCCGGACGCAAAAAAATATCAAGTCTCACGAGTGAACACATAATGAAATTCATTATGACGTTTTACAGATGAGCATCGCTTAACTTGTTTAAGCAAATCAAACTTAAATTGAAGAGTTTGATCATGGCTCAGATTGAACGCTGGCGGCAGGCCTAACACATGCAAGTCGAACGGTAGCACAGAGGAGCTTGCTCCTTGGGTGACGAGTGGCGGACGGGTGAGTAATGTCTGGGAAACTGCCCGATGGAGGGGGATAACTACTGGAAACGGTAGCTAATACCGCATAACGTCGCAAGACCAAAGTGGGGGACCTTCGGGCCTCACACCATCGGATGTGCCCAGATGGGATTAGCTAGTAGGTGGGGTAATGGCTCACCTAGGCGACGATCCCTAGCTGGTCTGAGAGGATGACCAGCCACACTGGAACTGAGACACGGTCCAGACTCCTACGGGAGGCAGCAGTGGGGAATATTGCACAATGGGCGCAAGCCTGATGCAGCCATGCCGCGTGTATGAAGAAGGCCTTCGGGTTGTAAAGTACTTTCAGCGGGGAGGAAGGCGGTGAGGTTAATAACCTTACCGATTGACGTTACCCGCAGAAGAAGCACCGGCTAACTCCGTGCCAGCAGCCGCGGTAATACGGAGGGTGCAAGCGTTAATCGGAATTACTGGGCGTAAAGCGCACGCAGGCGGTCTGTCAAGTCGGATGTGAAATCCCCGGGCTTAACCTGGGAACTGCATTCGAAACTGGCAGGCTAGAGTCTTGTAGAGGGGGGTAGAATTCCAGGTGTAGCGGTGAAATGCGTAGAGATCTGGAGGAATACCGGTGGCGAAGGCGGCCCCCTGGACAAAGACTGACGCTCAGGTGCGAAAGCGTGGGGAGCAAACAGGATTAGATACCCTGGTAGTCCACGCCGTAAACGATGTCGACTTGGAGGTTGTTCCCTTGAGGAGTGGCTTCCGGAGCTAACGCGTTAAGTCGACCGCCTGGGGAGTACGGCCGCAAGGTTAAAACTCAAATGAATTGACGGGGGCCCGCACAAGCGGTGGAGCATGTGGTTTAATTCGATGCAACGCGAAGAACCTTACCTACTCTTGACATCCAGAGAACTTAGCAGAGATGCTTTGGTGCCTTCGGGAACTCTGAGACAGGTGCTGCATGGCTGTCGTCAGCTCGTGTTGTGAAATGTTGGGTTAAGTCCCGCAACGAGCGCAACCCTTATCCTTTGTTGCCAGCGGTTCGGCCGGGAACTCAAAGGAGACTGCCAGTGATAAACTGGAGGAAGGTGGGGATGACGTCAAGTCATCATGGCCCTTACGAGTAGGGCTACACACGTGCTACAATGGCGCATACAAAGAGAAGCGACCTCGCGAGAGCAAGCGGACCTCATAAAGTGCGTCGTAGTCCGGATCGGAGTCTGCAACTCGACTCCGTGAAGTCGGAATCGCTAGTAATCGTAGATCAGAATGCTACGGTGAATACGTTCCCGGGCCTTGTACACACCGCCCGTCACACCATGGGAGTGGGTTGCAAAAGAAGTAGGTAGCTTAACCTTCGGGAGGGCGCTTACCACTTTGTGATTCATGACTGGGGTGAAGTCGTAACAAGGTAACCGTAGGGGAACCTGCGGTTGGATCACCTCCTTACCTGAAGATACCTTCCCGCGTAGTGCTCACACAGATTGTCTGATAGAAAGTAATGAGCAAGACGGCTGCGAAGTCGTGACACGAATCGTGTCCCCTTCGTCTAGAGGCCTAGGACACCGCCCTTTCACGGCGGTAACAGGGGTTCGAATCCCCTAGGGGACGCCACTTGCTTGGTGACAGGTGAAAGGTGTCTCCACGAAGTATCTCAAAACTGACGTAACCGTCATGTTTGAGATATTGCTCTTTAACAATCCGGAACAAGCTGAAAATTGAAACGACGTGTTGGTTCATTTCTCCGTAATAGGAAATGAATAACGACATGTTCGAGTCTCTCAATGCCTGCAGTCTGCAGCGTTGCAAAACGCCTGTGGGTTGTGAGGTTAAGCGACTAAGCGTACACGGTGGATGCCCTGGCAGTCAGAGGCGATGAAGGACGTGCTAATCTGCGTAAAGCGTCGGTAAGGTGATATGAACCGCTACAGCCGACGATGTCCGAATGGGGAAACCCGGTGCACTCAGTGCATCATCGCAACATGAATACATAGTGTTGCGAGGCGAACCTGGGGAACTGAAACATCTAAGTACCCAGAGGAAAAGAAATCAACCGAGATTCCCCCAGTAGCGGCGAGCGAACGGGGAACAGCCCAGAACCTGAATCAGTTTGTGCGTTAGTGGAAGCGTCTGGAAAGTCGCGCGATACCGGGTGATAGCCCCGTACACGAAAGTGCACATTCTGTGAGTTCGAAGAGTAGGGCGGGACACGTGGTATCCTGTCTGAATATGGGGGGACCATCCTCCAAGGCTAAATACTCCTGACTGACCGATAGTGAACCAGTACCGTGAGGGAAAGGCGAAAAGAACCCCGGCGAGGGGAGTGAAACAGAACCTGAAACCGTGTACGTACAAGCAGTGGGAGCCTCCATTTATGGGGGTGACTGCGTACCTTTTGTATAATGGGTCAGCGACTTATATTCTGTAGCAAGGTTAACCGTATAGGGGAGCCGCAGGGAAACCGAGTCTTAACTGGGCGTTAAGTTGCAGGGTATAGACCCGAAACCCGGTGATCTAGCCATGGGCAGGTTGAAGGTTGGGTAACACTAACTGGAGGACCGAACCGACTAATGTTGAAAAATTAGCGGATGACTTGTGGCTGGGGGTGAAAGGCCAATCAAACCGGGAGATAGCTGGTTCTCCCCGAAAGCTATTTAGGTAGCGCCTCGTGAACTCATCTTCGGGGGTAGAGCACTGTTTCGGCTAGGGGGCCATCCCGGCTTACCAACCCGATGCAAACTGCGAATACCGAAGAATGTTATCACGGGAGACACACGGCGGGTGCTAACGTCCGTCGTGAAGAGGGAAACAACCCAGACCGCCAGCTAAGGTCCCAAAGTCATGGTTAAGTGGGAAACGATGTGGGAAGGCACAGACAGCCAGGATGTTGGCTTAGAAGCAGCCATCATTTAAAGAAAGCGTAATAGCTCACTGGTCGAGTCGGCCTGCGCGGAAGATGTAACGGGGCTAAACCATGCACCGAAGCTGCGGCAGCGACGCGTATGCGTTGTTGGGTAGGGGAGCGTTCTGTAAGCCGTTGAAGGTGTGCTGTGAGGCATGCTGGAGGTATCAGAAGTGCGAATGCTGACATAAGTAACGATAAAGCGGGTGAAAAGCCCGCTCGCCGGAAGACCAAGGGTTCCTGTTCAACGTTAATCGGAGCAGGGTGAGTCGACCCCTAAGGCGAGGCTGAAAAGCGTAGTCGATGGGAAGCAGGTTAATATTCCTGCACTTGGTGTTACTGCGAAGGGGGGACGGAGAAGGCTAGGTTATCCGGGCGACGGTTGTCCCGGTTTAAGCGTGTAGGCTGACATCTTTGGCAAATCCGGGGTGTCTTAAGGCTGAGGCGTGACGACGAGCCACCACGGTGGTGAAGTAACTGATGCCCTGCTTCCAGGAAAAGCCTCTAAGCTCCAGGTAACACGAAATCGTACCCCAAACCGACACAGGTGGTCAGGTAGAGAATACCAAGGCGCTTGAGAGAACTCGGGTGAAGGAACTAGGCAAAATGGTGCCGTAACTTCGGGAGAAGGCACGCTGGCGCGTAGGTGGAGGGACTTGCTCCCCGAGCCGAAGCCAGTCGAAGATACCAGCTGGCTGCAACTGTTTATTAAAAACACAGCACTGTGCAAACACGAAAGTGGACGTATACGGTGTGACGCCTGCCCGGTGCCGGAAGGTTAATTGATGGGGTTATCCGCAAGGAGAAGCTCTTGATCGAAGCCCCGGTAAACGGCGGCCGTAACTATAACGGTCCTAAGGTAGCGAAATTCCTTGTCGGGTAAGTTCCGACCTGCACGAATGGCGTAATGATGGCCAGGCTGTCTCCACCCGAGACTCAGTGAAATTGAAATCGCTGTGAAGATGCAGTGTACCCGCGGCAAGACGGAAAGACCCCGTGAACCTTTACTATAGCTTGACACTGAACATTGAGCCTTGATGTGTAGGATAGGTGGGAGGCTTTGAAGCGTGGACGCCAGTCTGCGTGGAGCCAACCTTGAAATACCACCCTTTAATGTTTGATGTTCTAACGTAGGCCCGTAATCCGGGCTGCGGACAGTGTCTGGTGGGTAGTTTGACTGGGGCGGTCTCCTCCCAAAGAGTAACGGAGGAGCACGAAGGTTGGCTAATCCTGGTCGGACATCAGGAGGTTAGTGCAATGGCATAAGCCAGCTTGACTGCGAGAGTGACGGCTCGAGCAGGTGCGAAAGCAGGTCATAGTGATCCGGTGGTTCTGAATGGAAGGGCCATCGCTCAACGGATAAAAGGTACTCCGGGGATAACAGGCTGATACCGCCCAAGAGTTCATATCGACGGCGGTGTTTGGCACCTCGATGTCGGCTCATCACATCCTGGGGCTGAAGTAGGTCCCAAGGGTACGGCTGTTCGCCGTTTAAAGTGGTACGCGAGCTGGGTTTAGAACGTCGTGAGACAGTTCGGTCCCTATCTGCCGTGGGCGCTGGAGAATTGAGGGGGGTTGCTCCTAGTACGAGAGGACCGGAGTGAACGCACCACTGGTGTTCGGGTTGTCATGCCAATGGCATTGCCCGGTAGCTAAGTGCGGAAAAGATAAGTGCTGAAAGCATCTAAGCACGAAACTTGCCCCGAGATGAGTTCTCCCTGACCCCTTGAGGGTCCTGAAGGGACGTTGAAGACTACGACGTTGATAGGCCGGATGTGTAAGCGCAGCGATGCGTTGAGCTAACCGGTACTAATGACCCGTGAGGCTTAACCTTACAACGCCAGAGGCGTTTTGGTCTGAGAGACCTGATTTTCAGCTTGTTTTACCGGATAGATTTGCGCGGCCCGCGAGGGCGGCGTGAGCAAAAGAATTTGCCTGGCGGCTTTAGCGCGGTGGTCCCACCTGACCCCATGCCGAACTCAGAAGTGAAACGCCGTAGCGCCGATGGTAGTGTGGGGTCTCCCCATGCGAGAGTAGGGAACTGCCAGGCATCAATCAGGTGAAGAAGCCCCGGACGTAAGTTCGGGGCTTTTTTACGTCTGCAGATCGGCAATATCCCAACAAGAAATATGAAAACATCAAACTAGCAACCTGCCGATCAGGTAAACTACGGCCAGATTAATTAGTTAAGGCCGTGACATGTCCAGCCCCCAAACATCCTTAAAAACTTTCAACACCCTCGGTCTTAGGATCGATGCACATAAATTGATCATCGCAGAAAGTCCTGACGCTATTAGTGTTGCCTGGAAAGATACTCAGCAAACAAATCTTCCCTTTATTGTATTGGGTGAAGGGAGCAACGTGCTCTTTCTGGAGGATTTTAGCGGCACGGTAGTCGTAAATGCGATCAAAGGTATCGCTATTGAAGAGCATGATGAAGCATGGCACTTGCATGTTGGTGCCGGCGAGAATTGGCATGCTTTAGTTGAGCAGACCTTAAAGAAGGGTATTACAGGGTTGGAAAACCTGGCGCTGATTCCTGGTATGGCTGGCTCAGCACCGATTCAAAATATCGGTGCATATGGTGTGGAATTTAAAGATATCTGTCACTACGTTGAAGCTATACATCTTCCAACGCAAAACATTATTCGTTTGCACCGTGAAGAGTGCCAGTTTGGCTACCGCGATAGTATTTTCAAGCATGCAATGAAGAATGACTATGTCATCGTTGCAGTGGGATTACGTCTGGAAAAACAGTGGAAACCTGTTCTGACGTATGGCGATCTGACTAAATTAAACCCGGCTACAGTCTGTGCCTGGGATGTATTCAATGCTATTTGCCATATGCGCCAAAGCAAACTGCCCGATCCCAAAATTACAGGCAATGTGGGGAGCTTCTTCAAAAATCCGCTCATCACGGCTGAGCATGCATTCGCGCTAATTAAGCAGTGGCCATCAATTCCTCATTATTCACAGGCCAGTGGTGAAGTGAAATTAGCAGCTGGTTGGTTGATCGACCAATGTGGTCTTAAAGGCTTTCGTGTGGGCGGTGCCGCAGTTCATCGTCAACAGGCTTTAGTGCTGATTAATGAAGATCATGCCACTCCACAGGATATTGTTGATTTGGCGCATCAGGTTAGAAATAGAGTCGGTCAAAAATTTGATGTTTGGCTCGAGCCAGAAGTGCGCTTTATTGGCGCTCAAGGCGAGCGTAACGCCATTGAGGTGATTTCATGAAAGATAATGGCGTGCCATTAAAATTAGTGGCATTGATGTCAGATGGTGAATTTCACTCTGGTGAGCAACTAGGTGAAGCACTTGGCATGAGTCGTGCGGCCATCAATAAACATATACAGACTTTAAAAAGTTGGGGTCTGGATGTATATACGGTGACGGGTAAAGGCTATAGCTTACCGGGGCCAATTCAGTTACTGGATGAAGAAGTCATTCTGTCTCACCTGCATCAGCCTAATCTGGCGGTTATACCAGTTATTGATTCCACCAACCAGTATTTGTTGGATCGGATGGATCAATTGCCTTCTGGCTACGCATGTATTGCGGAATATCAACAAGCTGGCCGTGGACGTCGTGGACGCAAGTGGTTTTCTCCATTTGGCTCCAACCTATATATGTCAATGTATTGGCGCCTGGAGCAGGGACCAGCAGCGGCGATGGGCCTGAGTCTGGTCATTGGTATCATTATGGCAGAAGTGATCCAGTCGTTAGGTGCAGCTGATGTACGTGTTAAATGGCCAAACGATCTCTATCTCAAAGATCGTAAACTCGCGGGTATATTGGTTGAGTTGACAGGTAAAACGGGCGATGCCGCTCAGATTGTCATTGGTGCTGGCGTCAATTTGCTGATGCGCTCTGAAGGCGCGACAGAGATTAATCAAGGTTGGATTAATCTCCAGGAAGCGGGCGTTGATATTGATCGCAACGAGTTGGCTGCGAAATTGATTAATAGCCTGCGTCAGGCTCTACCTATTTTTGAGCAAGATGGTTTAACCCCTTTTATTTCTCGATGGGAAGCCCTTGATAACTTCATTAATCGTCCAGTAAAACTACTTATTGGGGATCGTGAGGTATATGGTATTGCTCGTGGTATTGATAAGCAGGGAGGTTTATTACTGGAGCAGGATGGAGCCATTAAATCATGGGTCGGCGGCGAGATTTCACTGCGTCCAGACACCTGATACAGGTAGTCTCAAAAGAATAAAATGCCCAAAATATCGTATGGGCATTTTTATTAAAAAACTATTTTCTCAATCGTAAGCTTTGCACTGCATGATCTGCCGACTTGGTCATTATAAGACTGGCTCGTTCACGCGTAGGAAGAATATTTTCCTTTAAATTAAGCCAGTTAATCTCTTTCCATAGCCCGCGCGCAATATTGAGTGCATCCTCTTCTGGCAACTGCGAGTAGTGATGGAAATAAGAATCTGGATCGCTAAATGCGCCCTCGCGGAATTTTAAAAATCGACTTACATACCAGCTTTCGAGTAATGACTCTGGCGCATCAACGTAAATTGAAAAATCCACGAAATCTGACACAAACACATGATGAGGATCGTGAGGATAGTCCATGCCGCTTTGCAGCACATTCAATCCTTCCAAAATAAGAATATCGGGTTGTTGTACTACCTTATCGCCATCCGGAATAACATCGTAAATCAGATGAGAATAAACCGGCGCTGTAACCTGACTGGCACCCGATTTAAGATCGGAAACGAAGTTAACCAAGCGATGCATATCGTAAGATTGCGGGAACCCTTTTTTCTTCATCAAGCCGCGTTCTTTGAGCACTGCATTCGGATGTAAAAAACCATCAGTAGTGATCAGTTCTACTTTACGATGTTCAGGCCAGCGACTAAGGAGCGCCTGAAGCACACGAGCGGTGGTGCTTTTACCTACCGCAACGCTGCCTGCAATACTTATGATGTAGGGGATTTTCTGCCCGTTGGTGCCAAGAAATTGCTCGAGCACTGCCTGACGACGCAGATTAGAACTGATGTAAAAATTAAGCAGTCGCGATAGCGGCAGATAAATCTCGGCCACTTCTTCTAATGAAAGGTCTTCATTGATACCACGCAGACGTTCAATTTCACTTTCAGCCAGCGTCATTGGTACTGAATCGCGCAGTGCTGCCCATTGTTGACGATTAAACTGCAAATAGGGCGTAGTAAGAGGTATCGTTTTTTTACTCATAAGCATGCATCTGAGTGCAAATTAGGACTCATCAACACCTTGCTGCATTAGGCATACAACGATGTATCAAACTCAATTGCACTTCACAGGGGTAATTAACGAGAACAATGGGCTGGAGGGTAACACCAGTGTGACTTTAAAAAGAAGTAAAATGATAAACAGCAGCACGCTTTCGCAAGCGTGCCCGCATTTTTCTTGTCGGTCAGTAGCTTGTCGCTACATTTTCTGCTGGGCTGGTGCGCAGACGTTTATAATAAATCGCGCCGGGATGAGGATGCCCATTAGCGCATAACGCGTAAT
This sequence comes from Pantoea sp. X-Soil-ISGK-421, assembly GCF_059730785.1. NCBI lineage: Bacteria > Pseudomonadati > Pseudomonadota > Gammaproteobacteria > Enterobacterales > Erwiniaceae > Pantoea > Pantoea sp. X-Soil-ISGK-421. The sequence goes on from NZ_AP035979.1 coordinate 268,182, forward strand.
CAGGCAATTCTCCTAAGTAGTGGTAGCCATGCGATCGGTAAAAATTTTCTGCGGCCGAACCAGCAATGACGTCCAAATAAAGCAGTCCTCGCTGATAGCTATCAGCCTTATGCTCAAGCGTTTGTATTAATCTTCGCCCAATCCCTTCACGCTGAGCGCTAGAGTGTACGAGCAGCTGTAAAACTTCCGCGCGATTCTGTCCATCTGGGCGCTGACAAATATTGAGCTGCACACTTCCCACCACAACAGAGTCGATGATGGCGATCCATAATAGCAACTCATGGCGTGCCATTTGGTTGCGCAAGCTATGAAAATAGCGTTCAGCGTCCTGATACTGTTGCATCCCTTGTGAAGGTTGAAATGCCGATGTCATATTGTTTTTTACCGCGTCTATCATCAGTGCAGCCAAAGCCTGGCGGTAAAGAGGTAATGTTTCTGATGTTAGCTGAACAATATTCATGCGGCATCCTCAATGTTTGGTCACATTAAATAGATAAGCAAGAAGCGGGCCAGCAAAAAAAACACAGGGTGTTAGGATATTTTCGCAAAAAAATTTCTACGATTTGCACAGCAGAAAGGCAGCATGCTTCCAAAATGTGCATTGGAAATGAGGGTGGCACACAGAAGCTTACCCCTTCAGGTGAAGTAAAAGTGCACGTATTTTGGGTGATTTTTCTGCAGGTGATGACTAATTTGCGAGGATTTGCACAAATAGTAAGCGATAGAACAAATTTGACGATTTTTTTGTTGCATCCTTCTTCGGGTCTTCCTAGAATGCGCTCCACTTGATGCCGGCTTAGCTCAGTTGGTAGAGCAACTGACTTGTAATCAGTAGGTCACCAGTTCGATTCCGGTAGCCGGCACCATCAAGTAGGTGGGATTCCCGAGCGGCCAAAGGGAGCAGACTGTAAATCTGCCGTCACAGACTTCGAAGGTTCGAATCCTTCTCCCACCACCATCTCAACCTCCTGGTTGGGCGTCAGATAAAGTCTTTATCTGATGGGTGAGTTCTTCATCTCTCACCTTCGAATTTCAGATTGCGCATTAGCGTAATCAAAGTTGGTCAGAAACTCTGACCGGCTCGAATAATAGAAGGTCTTCTTTTATTATTCATAAGCTACAGAAAGAACAGGTAGCCGAGTTCCAGGATGCGGGCATCGTATAATGGCTATTACCTCAGCCTTCCAAGCTGATGATGCGGGTTCGATTCCCGCTGCCCGCTCCAGATGTGCTGATATGGCTCAGTTGGTAGAGCGCACCCTTGGTAAGGGTGAGGTCCCCAGTTCGACTCTGGGTATCAGCACCACTTCCTTTATCTCTCTCCTGATTCTCTCTCTGTAAACCAAACAGTCAGGCTTTGCCTGGTTGATATGACGATATCTTCGATATATCCGTGTCTTAGAGGGACTAGCGATGGCTAAAGAGCAATTTCAGCGTAACAAACTGCACGTAAACGTGGGCACCATCGGTCACGTCGACCACGGTAAAACCACCCTGACTGCAGCAATCACTACCGTTCTGGCTAAAACCTACGGTGGTAAGGCAAGCAAATTCGACGAGATCGATAAGGCGCCAGAAGAGAAAGCACGTGGTATCACCATCAACACTTCTCACGTTGAATATGAAACCCCGACTCGCCACTATGCGCACGTTGACTGCCCAGGCCACGCCGACTATGTGAAAAACATGATCACCGGTGCTGCGCAGATGGACGGCGCGATCCTGGTTGTTGCTGCGACTGATGGCCCTATGCCTCAGACCCGTGAGCACATCCTGCTGGGTCGTCAGGTTGGCGTTCCTTACATCATCGTGTTCCTGAACAAGTGCGACATGGTTGATGATGAAGAGCTGCTGGAACTGGTTGAGATGGAAGTACGTGACCTGCTGTCAGCATATGACTTCCCAGGCGACGACACGCCAATCGTTCGTGGTTCTGCTCTGAAAGCGCTGGAAGGCGAAGCAGAGTGGGAAGCTAAGATCATTGAACTGGCTGAGCATCTGGATACCTACATCCCAGAGCCAGTACGTGCAATCGACCTGCCGTTCCTGCTGCCAATCGAAGACGTATTCTCAATCTCAGGCCGTGGTACTGTTGTTACCGGTCGTGTTGAGCGCGGTATCGTTAAAGTGGGCGACGAAGTTGAAATCGTTGGTATCAAGGCGACTGTTAAGTCTACCTGTACCGGCGTTGAAATGTTCCGCAAACTGCTGGACCAGGGTCAGGCAGGCGAGAACTGCGGCGTTCTGCTGCGTGGTATTAAGCGTGAAGATATCCAGCGTGGCCAGGTTCTGGCTAAGCCGGCTTCAATCAAGCCGCATACCAAGTTCACTTCAGAAGTGTACGTTCTGTCTAAAGATGAAGGCGGCCGTCATACTCCGTTCTTCAAAGGCTATCGTCCACAGTTCTACTTCCGTACCACTGACGTGACCGGCAACGTTGAGCTGCCAGAAGGCGTTGAGATGGTAATGCCAGGCGACAACGTTCAGATGACCGTTGAGCTGATCCACCCAATCGCGATGGATGAAGGCTTGCGCTTCGCTATCCGTGAAGGCGGCCGTACTGTTGGTGCGGGTGTTGTTGCTACAATTATCGCTTAATTACGATAACATTTGACGCAATGCACAAGGAAAGGGCATCATTTGATGCCCTTTTTGCACGCTGTTACATAGAACCTGGCTCATCAGTGATTTTCAATCATAATCATTGTTGAGACAGGCTCTGTTTCACGGCGTTGGATACCGAGTTACGCTCAACAGCTCATTCGGTTTGGATGCCTCGCTCTGCGGGGCAGAATAGTTTCTGAATTATTGTGGCAGGTTGGTTTATGAGTGCGAATACCGAAGCTCAAGGAAGCGGGCGCGGCCTTGAAGCGATGAAATGGGTAGTTGTGATCGCATTGCTCCTGGTAGCAATCGTCGGCAACTATATTTATCGCGATGTTACACTGCCTCTGCGCGCACTGGCTGTGGTAGTGCTGATCGCTGCAGCGGGCGGCATTGCATTGCTGACAATTAAAGGCAAAGCGACCGTGGCATTTGCTCGTGAAGCTAAAACCGAAATGCGTAAGGTCATTTGGCCGACTCGCCAGGAAACATTGCACACCACGTTAATCGTTGCCGCGGTAACTGCCGTGATGTCACTGATTTTGTGGGGGCTGGATGGTATTCTGGTCCGTCTGGTATCGTTTATCACTGGCCTGAGGTTCTGAGATGTCTGAAGCTCCAAAAAAACGCTGGTACGTCGTTCAGGCGTTCTCCGGTTTTGAAGCCCGCGTAGCTAAGTCGCTGCATGAGCATATCAAACTGCACAACATGGAAGAGCTTTTTGGCGAAGTCATGGTGCCGACTGAAGAAGTCGTCGAAATCCGTGGTGGCCAGCGTCGCAAAAGCGAACGTAAATTCTTCCCTGGCTACGTACTGGTTCAGATGGTAATGAATGACGCCAGCTGGCATTTAGTACGCAGTGTACCGCGTGTAATGGGCTTTATCGGTGGTACTTCCGACCGTCCTGCGCCAATCAGTGATAAAGAAGTTGATGCGATTATGAACCGCCTGCAGCAGGTAGGTGATAAGCCGCGTCCAAAAACGCTGTTCGAGCCAGGCGAGATGGTACGCGTCAGCGACGGCCCGTTTGCCGACTTCAACGGTGTGGTCGAAGAAGTGGACTACGAGAAGAGTCGCTTGAAAGTGTCTGTTTCCATCTTTGGCCGCGCAACGCCAGTGGAACTCGACTTCGCTCAGGTGGAGAAAGGTTAACCCTTTTGTTCACTTTTTAGCTCTTGCGGAAGGCGCGAAATTTACCTATAATTTCGCGCCTTTTGTTTTTATGTGCCGGTAACGGCGTATAAATCGTTATCACGGGGAGCCTGTTTTTCAGGCGTTATAACCCAATTGAGGAATTATCATGGCCAAGAAAGTACAAGCCTACGTTAAGTTGCAAGTTGCAGCTGGTATGGCTAACCCAAGTCCACCTGTTGGTCCAGCTCTGGGTCAGCAGGGTGTTAACATCATGGAATTCTGCAAAGCGTTCAACGCTAAGACTGAATCCCTGGAGAAAGGCCTGCCTACTCCTGTTGTTATCACCGTATACAGTGACCGTTCTTTCACCTTCGTTACCAAAACGCCTCCGGCTGCCGTACTGCTGAAAAAAGCAGCGGGCATCAAGTCTGGTTCTGGTAAGCCGAACAAAGACAAAGTCGGTAAAGTTTCCCGTGCTCAGGTACGTGAAATCGCAGAAACTAAAGCTGCGGACATGACTGGTTCTGACGTAGAAGCGATGACTCGCTCTATCGAAGGTACTGCTCGTTCCATGGGCCTGGTAGTAGAGGATTAAGAAATGGCTAAGCTGACCAAGCGCATGAGCGTAATCCGTGACAAAGTTGATGCTACTAAGCAGTACGACATCAACGAAGCTGTTGCTCTGCTGAAAGAACTGGCTACTGCCAAGTTCGTAGAAAGCGTTGATGTTGCTGTTAACCTCGGCATCGATGCACGTAAATCTGATCAGAACGTGCGCGGCGCGACCGTTCTGCCACACGGTACTGGTCGTTCAGTACGTGTTGCCGTCTTCACCCAAGGTGCAAATGCTGAAGCTGCTAAAGCAGCTGGCGCAGAGCTGGTTGGTATGGAAGACCTGGCTGAGCAGATCAAAAAAGGCGAAATGAACTTTGACGTTGTTATTGCATCTCCAGATGCAATGCGCGTTGTTGGCCAGTTGGGCCAGGTTCTGGGCCCACGCGGTCTGATGCCAAACCCGAAAGTTGGTACTGTAACTCCTAACGTTGCTGAAGCAGTTAAAAATGCTAAAGCTGGTCAGGTTCGTTATCGTAACGACAAAAACGGCATCATCCACACCACCATCGGTAAAGTGGATTTTGACACTGACAAATTGAAAGAAAACCTGGAATCTCTGCTGGTTGCGCTGAAAAAAGCGAAACCTTCACAGGCTAAAGGCGTGTACATCAAGAAAGTCAGCATCTCTACCACCATGGGCGCCGGCGTTGCCGTTGACCAGGCTGGCCTGAGCGCATCAGCAAACTAATTGCTGCTTGTAACGGGCGAAAAATTCATCTAGAATCTTACGCCCGTTGTTCTGGTTGAGTAATCAAGCCAGGACCCAGATTCAAAGTGATGGAATTGCCAGGTCTAAACGCTTAGCTGTTCAATCACTTAGGTTGGAGCCAGGCCTTATCCTGGCCTCCGTCCAAGACCGCAGGAGCGGAATATTTTCGGATATTTTGCTTAATACCCTGCGTAGACGGTGACAGAACCAAAAAGAATTTTTTCTTCACTGGATTCTGCTCACCGTGTAATAGCGCTTATCGCCTTCGGGTAAATAAGTGAAGTGAGTTCCGGGAAATCTTTCCCGGTCAATCCAGGAGCAAAGCTAATGGCATTAAATCTTCAAGGCAAACAAGCGATTGTTGCTGAAGTTAGCGAAGTAGCCAAAGGTGCGCTTTCAGCGGTTGTTGCGGATTCCCGTGGCGTGACCGTTGATAAAATGACCGAACTGCGTAAAGCAGGTCGTGAAGCTGGCGTTTACATGCGTGTTGTTCGTAACACCCTGCTGCGCCGCGTCGTTGAAGGTACTCCTTTCGAGTGCCTGAAAGACACGTTTGTTGGTCCGACCCTGATTGCATACTCTTTAGAACACCCGGGCGCTGCTGCTCGTCTGTTCAAAGATTTCGCTAAAGCGAATGCAAAATTTGAGGTCAAAGCTGCAGCCTTTGAAGGTGAGCTGATCACGGCGGCCAATATTGACCGTCTGGCAACTCTGCCGACTTACGAAGAAGCACTGGCACGTCTGATGTCGACCATGAAAGAAGCCGCTGCTGGCAAACTGGTCCGTACTCTGGCTGCTGTGCGCGATGCAAAAGAAGCGGCTTAAGGCCAAATTCTTTTCCTTCGTGCTTGCTAACGTATAATCTTTTTCTGATTTTTAGGAACAATCGATATGTCTATCACTAAAGACCAAATTCTGGAAGCTGTTGCCGCTATGTCCGTAATGGAAGTAGTTGAGCTGGTTTCTGCTATGGAAGAAAAATTCGGCGTTTCTGCTGCTGCCGCTGTAGCTGTTGCTGCTGGCCCAGCTGAAGCTGTTGAAGAGAAAACTGAATTCGACGTAGTTCTGAAAGCTGTTGGCGCTAACAAAGTCGCAGTAATCAAAGCAGTACGTACTGCAACTGGCCTGGGCTTGAAAGAAGCTAAAGACCTGGTTGAAGCGACTGGTACTATCAAAGAAGGCATCAGCAAAGATGACGCAGCCGCTCTTGAAGCTGCTCTGAAAGAAGCTGGCGCTGAAGTTGAAGTTAAGTAAGACAACCTTCGGGTTGCAGCCTGAGTAACATTAGGCTGATGGCTGGTGACTGTTTAGGTCACCAGCCTTTTTGCGCTACAGGGGAATGATGGCGTTTCGCACTGTTTGTCCGTCATTCCTCTTCAATATCTTTTTCTATCGACGCCTTAATATATCGCTCTCCTGCAAAGGTTCCCTGCCTGAACAACGGCGATGAAATGATTTAAGAGTGATAGAAAGATGTATTGCATGGGGTGCGAAGCATCGCATGAAAAACAAAAAATAGTGTTGCATGAACTGTCCTTTTCAGGACGGACAGCGTGGTTCGACATGTCAGCTAGCTGAGGAACCCCATGGTTTACTCCTATACCGAGAAAAAACGTATTCGTAAGGATTTTGGTAAACGTCCACAAGTTTTGGACATACCTTATCTCCTTTCTATCCAGCTTGACTCGTTCCAGAAGTTTATCGAGCAAGATCCAGAAGGCCAGTACGGTCTGGAAGCAGCCTTCCGCTCCGTATTCCCGATCTCTAGCTACAGCGGCAACTCTGAGTTGCAGTATGTAAGCTACCGTTTGGGTGAGCCTGTCTTTGACGTAACTGAATGTCAGATCCGTGGCGTGACCTATTCGGCACCGCTGCGCGTTAAACTGCGTCTGGTGATCTACGAGCGCGAAGCGCCGGAAGGCACCGTAAAAGACATTAAAGAACAAGAAGTCTACATGGGTGAGATTCCACTCATGACTGACAACGGTACCTTTGTTATCAATGGTACTGAGCGTGTTATCGTTTCTCAGCTGCATCGTTCTCCAGGCGTGTTCTTTGACAGCGATAAGGGTAAAACGCACTCTTCCGGTAAAGTGCTTTATAACGCACGTATTATCCCTTACCGCGGTTCATGGCTCGACTTCGAGTTTGACCCGAAAGACAACCTCTTCGTCCGTATTGACCGTCGTCGTAAGCTGCCGGCCAGTATCATTCTGCGCGCGTTAAGCTTTACTTCAGAACAAATCCTCGATCTGTTCTTTGATAAAGTCGTTTATGAAATTCGCGACAATAAACTGCAGATGGAACTGGTGCCTGAGCGCCTGCGTGGTGAAACCGCCTCCTTCGATATCGAAGCAAACGGCACGGTCTACGTTGAAAAAGGTCGTCGCATCACTGCGCGTCACATCCGTCAGCTAGAAAAAGACAACATTCAGCACATCGAAGTGCCGGTTGAATATATTGCTGGCAAAGTCGTTGCTAAAGACTATGTCGATCTGAACACCGGCGAGCTGATCGTTCCTGCAAACATGGAACTGTCATTGGATCTGCTGGCGAAACTGAGCCAGTCAGGCCACAAGCGCATTGAAACGCTGTTCACCAACGACCTGGATCATGGTGCGTACATCTCCGAGACTCTGCGTGTTGACCCAACCAACGATCGCTTAAGCGCGCTGGTTGAGATCTACCGCATGATGCGTCCTGGTGAGCCACCAACGCGTGAAGCGGCTGAAAACCTGTTCGAGAACCTGTTCTTCTCTGAAGATCGTTACGATCTTTCTGCGGTTGGCCGCATGAAGTTCAACCGTTCTCTGCTGCGTGATGAGATCGAAGGTTCAGGTATTCTGAGCAAAGACGACATCATCGAAGTGATGAAAAAACTTATCGGTATCCGTAACGGTATCGGTGAAGTGGATGATATCGATCACCTCGGTAACCGTCGTATTCGTTCCGTTGGCGAAATGGCAGAAAACCAGTTCCGTGTAGGTCTGGTGCGTGTTGAGCGTGCAGTTAAAGAGCGTCTGTCTCTGGGCGACCTCGATACACTGATGCCGCAGGATATGATCAACGCCAAGCCGATTTCGGCGGCGGTGAAAGAGTTCTTCGGTTCAAGCCAGCTCTCTCAGTTTATGGATCAGAACAACCCATTGTCTGAGATTACGCACAAACGTCGTATCTCTGCTCTGGGCCCAGGCGGTCTGACCCGTGAGCGCGCCGGCTTCGAAGTACGTGACGTACACCCAACCCACTACGGTCGTGTATGTCCTATCGAAACTCCGGAAGGCCCGAACATCGGTCTGATCAACTCACTCTCTGTTTACGCGCAGACTAACGAATACGGTTTCCTTGAAACCCCATATCGTCGCGTTGTTGACGGTAAAGTGAGTGACGAAATCCATTACCTCTCTGCTATTGAAGAGGGTAACTACGTTATCGCTCAGGCGAACACCAACCTTGCAGAAGATGGCAGCTTTGTTGACGATCTCGTCACCTGCCGTAGCAAAGGTGAGTCAAGCCTGTTCAGCCGCGATCAGGTTGACTACATGGACGTTTCCACCCAACAGGTGGTTTCTGTCGGTGCGTCACTGATCCCGTTCCTGGAGCACGATGATGCTAACCGCGCCTTGATGGGTGCGAACATGCAACGTCAGGCGGTTCCAACTCTGCGTGCTGATAAGCCGCTGGTTGGTACCGGTATGGAGCGTGCAGTTGCGGTTGACTCCGGTGTAACTGCCGTCGCGAAACGTGGTGGTACCGTTCAGTACGTTGATGCTTCTCGTATCGTTATCAAAGTTAACGAAGAAGAGATGTATCCGGGCGAAGCGGGTATCGACATCTACAACCTGACTAAGTACACCCGTTCTAACCAGAACACCTGCATCAACCAGATGCCTTGTGTGAATCTGGGTGAGCCGATTGAGCGTGGCGACGTGCTGGCAGATGGCCCGTCTACCGACCTCGGTGAACTGGCGCTGGGTCAGAATATGCGCGTGGCGTTCATGCCATGGAACGGTTACAACTTCGAAGACTCCATCCTCGTATCCGAGCGTGTGGTTCAGGAAGACCGTTTCACCACTATTCACATCCAGGAACTGGCATGCGTGTCGCGCGACACCAAGCTGGGACCAGAAGAGATCACCGCTGATATCCCGAACGTGGGTGAAGCAGCGCTCTCTAAACTGGATGAATCCGGCATCGTGTATATCGGTGCGGAAGTGACCGGTGGCGACATTCTGGTTGGTAAGGTAACGCCGAAAGGTGAAACCCAACTGACGCCAGAAGAAAAACTGCTGCGTGCGATCTTCGGTGAAAAAGCCTCTGACGTAAAAGATTCGTCACTGCGCGTTCCGAACGGCGTATCCGGTACTGTCATCGACGTGCAGGTCTTCACCCGTGATGGCGTGGAAAAAGACAAGCGCGCGCTGGAAATCGAAGAGATGCAGCTGAAGCAGGTTAAGAAAGACCTGTCTGAAGAACTGCAGATTTTCGAAGCTGGCCTGTTTGGCCGTATCCAGGCAGTACTGATCTCAGGTGGCGTTGAAGCTGACAAGCTGGACAAACTGCCACGTGAGCGCTGGTTGGAGCTGGGCCTGACTGATGAAGAGAAACAAAATTCTCTGGAGCAGCTGGCTGAGCAGTACGACGAGCTGAAGCACGAGTTTGAGAAGAAACTTGAAGCTAAGCGTCGCAAGATCACCCAAGGCGATGATCTGGCCCCTGGCGTGCTGAAAATCGTTAAGGTGTATCTGGCTGTGAAACGTCAGATCCAGCCTGGTGACAAAATGGCAGGTCGTCACGGTAACAAGGGTGTTATCTCTAAGATCAACCCTATCGAAGACATGCCTTACGATGAGCACGGTACGCCGGTCGACATCGTACTGAACCCGCTGGGCGTACCATCGCGTATGAACATCGGTCAGATCCTGGAAACTCACCTCGGTATGGCGGCGAAAGGCATTGGTGAAAAAATCAATGCGATGCTGAAGAAGCAGGAAGAAGTCTCCAAACTGCGTGAGTTTATCCAGCGTGCTTACGATCTGGGCACTGATGTGCGTCAGAAAGTTGACCTGAACACCTTCACAGACGACGAAGTACTGCGTCTGGCAGAAAACCTGAAGAAGGGTATGCCAATCGCGACTCCGGTGTTTGACGGTGCGAAAGAGAGCGAAATCAAAGAGCTGCTTCAGCTCGGCGGTCTGCCTTCTTCCGGTCAGATCACCCTGTTCGACGGCCGTACTGGTGAGCAGTTTGAGCGTCAGGTAACCGTAGGTTACATGTACATGCTGAAACTGAACCACTTGGTCGACGACAAGATGCACGCACGTTCTACCGGTTCTTATAGCTTGGTTACTCAGCAGCCGCTGGGTGGTAAAGCGCAGTTCGGTGGACAGCGCTTCGGTGAGATGGAAGTGTGGGCACTGGAAGCATACGGTGCCGCGTATACCCTGCAGGAAATGCTTACTGTTAAATCTGATGACGTTAACGGCCGTACGAAGATGTATAAAAACATCGTCGACGGTAACCATCAGATGGAACCGGGCATGCCGGAATCCTTCAACGTACTGTTGAAAGAGATTCGCTCGCTGGGTATCAACATCGAGCTGGAAGACGAGTAAGTACTCGCAAGTACTGGTTACGGGACGTGCACTTCGGGTGCGCGTCCCTGAGAGTTCCACTCCGACGGGAGCTAATCCGTGAAAGACTTACTTAAGTTTCTGAAAGCGCAAACTAAGACCGAAGAGTTTGATGCGATCAAAATTGCTCTGGCCTCGCCAGACATGATCCGTTCATGGTCTTTTGGTGAAGTTAAAAAGCCGGAAACCATTAACTACCGTACCTTTAAGCCTGAGCGTGACGGTCTTTTCTGTGCCCGTATTTTTGGACCGGTAAAAGACTACGAATGCCTGTGCGGTAAGTACAAGCGTTTAAAACATCGCGGCGTGATCTGTGAGAAGTGTGGCGTTGAAGTTACACAGACCAAAGTACGTCGTGAGCGCATGGGCCACATTGAGCTGGCTTCACCAACTGCGCACATCTGGTTCCTGAAATCACTGCCTTCGCGTATCGGCTTACTGCTGGATATGCCACTGCGTGATATCGAGCGCGTGCTGTACTTCGAATCTTATGTGGTGATCGAAGGCGGCATGACCAACCTGGAAAAACGTCAGATTCTGACGGAAGAGCAGTACCTTGACGCGCTGGAAGAGTTCGGTGACGAATTCGACGCGAAGATGGGTGCGGAAGCTATCCAGGCGCTGCTGAAAAATATGGATCTGGAGCAAGAGTGCGAGCAGCTGCGCGAAGAGCTGAACGAAACTAACTCCGAGACCAAACGCAAAAAGCTGACCAAGCGTATCAAGCTGCTGGAAGCGTTCGTTCAGTCTGGCAACAAGCCAGAGTGGATGATCCTGACCGTTCTGCCGGTTCTGCCGCCAGATCTGCGTCCGCTGGTACCGCTGGATGGTGGTCGTTTCGCAACGTCAGATCTGAACGATCTGTATCGTCGCGTGATCAACCGTAACAACCGTCTGAAACGCCTGCTGGATCTGGCTGCGCCAGATATCATCGTACGTAACGAAAAACGTATGTTGCAGGAAGCGGTTGATGCACTGCTGGATAACGGCCGTCGCGGTCGCGCCATCACTGGCTCGAACAAGCGTCCGCTGAAATCTCTGGCAGACATGATCAAAGGTAAGCAGGGTCGTTTCCGTCAGAACCTGTTGGGTAAACGTGTTGACTACTCTGGTCGTTCAGTTATCACCGTTGGTCCATACCTGCGTCTGCATCAGTGCGGTCTGCCGAAGAAAATGGCGCTTGAGCTGTTCAAACCGTTCATCTACGGCAAGCTGGAACTGCGTGGCCTGGCCACCACCATCAAAGCCGCTAAGAAAATGGTTGAGCGCGAAGAAGCTGTCGTTTGGGATATCCTGGACGAAGTGATCCGCGAACACCCGGTACTGCTGAACCGTGCACCAACTCTGCACCGTTTGGGTATCCAGGCGTTTGAACCGGTTCTGATCGAAGGTAAAGCGATCCAGCTGCACCCGCTGGTTTGTGCGGCCTATAACGCCGACTTCGATGGTGACCAGATGGCTGTTCACGTACCGCTGACGCTGGAAGCCCAGCTGGAAGCGCGTGCGCTGATGATGTCGACCAACAACATTCTGTCACCTGCGAACGGCGAGCCAATCATCGTTCCTTCACAGGACGTTGTTCTGGGTCTGTACTACATGACCCGCGACAAAGTGAACGCCAAAGGCGAAGGCATGGTGCTGACTGGCCCGAAAGAAGCTGAGCGTGTTTATCGCGCTGGTTTGGCCGAGCTGCATGCACGCGTCAAAGTGCGTATTACTGAATACGCAAAGAACGAGCAGGAAGAGTTGGTTGCGAAAACCAGCATTATCGACACCACCATTGGTCGTGCGATTCTGTGGATGATCGTACCGAACGGCCTGCCTTACTCCATCGTCAACCAGGCGCTGGGTAAGAAAGCGATTTCCAAGATGCTGAATACTTGTTACCGCATCCTTGGCCTGAAGCCGACCGTTATCTTTGCTGACCAAACCATGTACACCGGCTTTGCTTACGCAGCCCGTTCAGGTGCCTCTGTAGGTATCGACGACATGGTGATCCCAGCGAAGAAAGCGGAAATCGTAGCGGAAGCGGAAGCGGAAGTTGCTGAGATTCAGGAACAGTTCCAGTCTGGTCTGGTAACTGCTGGCGAACGTTATAACAAAGTTATCGATATTTGGGCCGCTGCTAACGAACGCGTTTCCAAAGCGATGATGGACAACCTGCAAACTGAAACGGTGATTAACCGTCACGGCGAAGAAGAGCAGCAGGTATCGTTCAACAGCATCTACATGATGGCCGACTCCGGTGCGCGTGGTTCTGCTGCACAGATTCGTCAGCTGGCCGGTATGCGTGGTCTGATGGCTAAGCCTGATGGCTCAATCATCGAAACGCCGATCACCGCGAACTTCCGTGAAGGTCTGAACGTACTCCAGTACTTCATCTCCACGCACGGTGCGCGTAAAGGTCTTGCGGATACCGCCCTGAAAACCGCTAACTCCGGTTATCTGACGCGTCGTCTGGTAGACGTAGCGCAGGACCTGGTTGTTACCGAAGATGACTGCGGCACGTTCGAAGGCATCATGATGACTCCGGTTATCGAAGGTGGCGACGTTAAAGAGCCACTGCGTGAGCGTGTACTGGGTCGTGTAACGGCCGAAGACGTTCTGAAACCAGGTACTGCGGACATTCTGATTCCGCGTAACACCCTGATCGATGAGCACTGGTGTGATGTGATCGAACTGAATTCAGTCGATGCGATCAAAGTGCGCTCGGTTGTTGGCTGTGAAACCGACTTCGGTGTGTGTGCACACTGCTACGGTCGCGATCTGGCACGTGGTCACATCATCAACAAAGGTGAGGCCATCGGCGTTATCGCAGCACAGTCCATCGGTGAGCCGGGTACTCAGCTGACGATGCGTACGTTCCACATCGGTGGTGCGGCATCTCGTGCGGCTGCTGAATCCAGCATCCAGGTGAAGAACAAAGGTACTATCAAGCTGACCAACGCGAAGTCTGTAACCAACTCCTCAGGGAAACTGGTTATCGTTTCGCGTAACGTTGAGCTGAAGATGATCGACGAGTTCGGTCGTACTAAAGAGAGCTATAAAGTGCCTTACGGTGCGGTCATGGCTAAAGGCGATGGTGAGCAGGTTGCAGCGGGCGAGACCGTAGCAAACTGGGATCCACATACCATGCCGGTCATCACTGAAGTGGGCGGTTTCATTCGCTTCACTGACATGATCGACGGTCAGACCATTACCCGTCAGACTGACGACTTAACCGGTCTGTCATCGCTGGTGGTTCTGGATTCTGCAGAACGTACTGCGGGTGGTAAAGATCTGCGTCCTGCGCTGAAAATTATCGATGCCAACGGAAATGATGTTCTGATTCCAGGTACCGATATGCCAGCTCAGTACTTCCTGCCGGGCAAAGCGATTGTTCAGCTGGAAGATGGCGTTAAGATCAGTGCCGGTGACACGCTGTCGCGTGTGCCGCAGGAATCTGGCGGTACCAAGGATATTACCGGTGGTCTGCCACGCGTTGCTGACTTGTTCGAAGCGCGTCGTCCGAAAGAGCCAGCAATCCTGGCGGAGATCAGCGGTATCATCTCCTTCGGTAAAGAGACCAAAGGTAAGCGTCGTCTGGTGATTACGCCGGTTGATGGTAGCGAGCCGTACGAAGAGATGATTCCAAAATGGCGTCAGCTTAACGTATTCGAAGGTGAGCGCGTGGAACGTGGTGACGTCGTATCTGACGGCCCAGAATCTCCACACGACATCCTGCGTTTGCGTGGCGTCCATGCTGTGACCCGTTACATCACTAACGAAGTGCAGGAAGTTTACCGTCTGCAAGGCGTTAAGATTAACGATAAACACATCGAAGTCATCGTTCGTCAGATGCTGCGTAAAGCAACCATCTCGAGCGTGGGCAGCACCGACTTCCTGGAAGGTGAGCAGGCTGAATACTCGCGCATCAAGATCTCTAACCGTGAACTTGAAGCGAATGGCAAAATCGGCGCAACATTCATGCGCGATCTGCTGGGTATCACCAAAGCGTCACTGGCAACCGAATCGTTCATCTCTGCAGCATCGTTCCAGGAAACCACGCGTGTCCTGACCGAAGCCGCAGTAGCAGGCAAGCGCGACGAACTGCGCGGCCTGAAAGAGAACGTTATCGTGGGTCGTCTGATCCCAGCCGGTACCGGTTATGCTTATCACCAGGATCGTATGCGTCGCCGCTCTGTAGGTGAAGCTCCGGTTGCACCGCAGGTTACTGCGGATGAAGCCTCTGCTAGCCTGGCAGAACTGCTGAACGCAGGTCTGGGCGGAAGAGACGACGAGTAATTCGTCTGCTAAAGCTGACCTACAAAAAACCCTGCCTCGGCAGGGTTTTTTTTATCTAATTCTGTCAAAACTTGCGGCAGACATCTGCACGCGTCAGCCCGATGTCGCGCAGCTGGCTATCCGTTAAATGTGACAGGATACGGCGGGTTTCACGCCGCGCTTGCCAGTTTTTAACCATGCGCACCACGCCGCGAAAGATATCCAGTAAAGTCACATCGAAAGGTCTTGCTGCGCGGTTTTGATCAAATTCCATAATCCTTGCCCTCATTAGGTTGCCTGAGAAGCATTGTCCAATTTCACGTCATTACAATACAGATGCACAAAACACATATCTTTAACATACAGATTGCAATCTTAGGGATCTGAATGGTAATAATAGATCCTAACTGTACTGGTTTTCTGTCATTAATGACTGGGTGAAGCATACTATGACGCGCTACCAACATTTGGCATGTTTGCTTTCGGATCGTATTGAGCAAGGATTGTATCGCAGCGGCGAGCGGTTGCCGTCAGTGCGTACGCTCAGTCTGGAGCATGGCGTAAGTATCAGCACCGTGCAGCAGGCATATCATCTGCTGGAAGAGAAACAACTGATCGTGCCGCAGCCACGTTCTGGATATTTCGTTGCGACACGAAAAGCCACACCGCCCATGCCCGGTATAACCCGACCCGCACAGCGTCCAGTGGAGATTACCCAGTGGGAGTCGGTGCTGGAATTGCTCAGCAGCCGTACTAATAGCGATGTGTTGCAACTCGGAAGCGGTATGCCCGATTTGACTCAACCCACATTGAAACCACTGTGGAAAATTCAAAGCCGCATGGCGCAGAAACAGGATGTTGATCAGCTCAACTATGACAGCTTGTTGGGCGTTGCAGCATTGCGTGAACAGGTCGCGCGACTGACGATCGACAGCGGTTGTCAGCTGACTTCAGAAGATATTGTAATCACCACCGGCTGCCATGAAGCATTGTCGATTTCTATTCGTGCAATATGCCAGGCGGGGGACATCATTGCTGTCGAATCCCCCACTTTCCACGGCACCATGCAGACCTTGCGCGGCTTCGGCATTCGCGCCATTGAGATTCCCACCGATTCGGTGACGGGCATTAGCCTTGAAGCGCTGGAACTTGCCTTCGAGCAGTGGCCGATTAAAGCGGTGGTGGTAGTACCAAACTGCAATAATCCGCTAGGATTCATCATGCCCGAATCCCGTAAACGTGCGTTGGTAACGCTGGCGCAGCGTTTCGATGCCGCGATTATTGAAGACGATGTGTATGGGGAACTGGCGTGGGAATATCCTCGTCCCGTTACCATCAAGTCGCTGGACCAGGATGGCCGCGTGTTGCTGTGCAGTTCGTTCTCCAAGACGCTGGCACCGGGATTGCGCGTGGGTTGGGTGGCGCCGGGGCGCTATCGCGATCGCGTGCTGCATATGAAATACATCAGCACCGGTTCGACGGCAACACAGCCTCAGCATGCGGTCGCTGAATTTATTCGACTTGGTCATTATCTGCCGCATTTGCGGCGCATGCGTCAGGTGTATCAACGCAACTATGAAACGTTCAGTTGCTGGGTGCGGCATTATTTTCCGTGCGGTATTTGTGTGTCTCGCCCGCAGGGTAGTTTCCTGATGTGGATTGAATTGCCAGAGGCGTTTGACGCGGTAAGGCTCAATACCGAATTGCGTGAGCTGAATATGCAGGTTGCGGTAGGTTCGCTGTTTTCGGCTTCGGGTAAATATCGCAACTGCTTGCGCCTGAATTACGGCTTGCCAATGAATGAGCATACCGAGCAGGCGATAGCCCAACTCGGAGCCGCTGTAGAACGGGCCATGCTGGCCTGTAGTGTGGAAACCGTGCATACCTCCTCCTTAGCATTGTAAAGAAAGGCAGGGCTGGGAGAGGTTAAGACCAGCCCTGGCCCGCTGCAAGCGACAGCGGGCAGGGACACTTTAGCCTTATCAGGAAATGACGCTAGCCGTTACATCACGCTGCTGCGCGACAGATTCCAGCGTTTTCTCCTCACTTACCACGCATTACATTGCTTCTGCAGGTTCGATTCCATTTTCCACTAATGCCAGCAACTGCTGCGTTGCCTCACGCCAGTCTCCGGCCTGGGTAATCGCGCTCACCACCGCAATGCTGCCAACGCCTGTAGCCAGTACTTCAGGCACGCGCGCCAGTGAAATACCGCCAATTGCCACGGTTGGCACATCCTGCAAACGCGCCAAATGACGCTTCAACTCCATCACGCCCTGTGGCGCAGAGGGCATGTCTTTGGTTTGCGTCGGATAGATGTGGCCAAGTGCAATGTAAGATGGGCGCAGCGCCAGAGCCCGATCCAGCTCGGCATCATCGTGCGTCGATAAACCCAGACGCAATCCCGCCTCACGAATAGCCGCCAAATCGGCCACATCAAGATCCTCTTGACCGAGGTGTACGCCATAAGCGTGGTATTTGATGGCTAAGCGCCAGTAATCATTGATAAACAAGCGGGCGCGATACTGTTTGCCGAGCGCAATCGCCTCGCGTACGGCATCTTCTACCTCATGATCCTCGCAATCTTTAATGCGCAGCTGAATGGTGCGCACACCGGCTTCCAGCAAGCGCGCGATCCAATCCACGCTATCAACAACGGGATACAGCCCCAATTTTGGCGCTGTGGCAGGAAAGGCGTCGGTCATACATTGTCCTCTTTAAGGGTATCGGCAGCGTGATAGAGCTCGCCGCCACGATGGCGGAAGGCATCCGACATTTGCGCCATACCCATTTCAATCGGCTGAGCTTCAGCCTGTTGGCGGGCGGCAAACTCACGCACTTCCTGAGTAATTTTCATCGAGCAGAATTTCGGGCCGCACATCGAGCAGAAGTGTGCCACTTTTCCCGATTCCTGCGGCAGAGTTTCATCGTGATAGGCGCGTGCGGTGTGCGGATCGAGCGCCAGATTGAACTGATCTTCCCAGCGGAATTCAAAACGCGCTTTCGACATCGCATTGTCGCGGATCTGCGCACCCGGATGACCTTTCGCCAGATCTGCCGCGTGTGCGGCTATCTTGTAGGTAATTAGGCCTTGCTTCACATCTTCTTTATTCGGTAAACCGAGGTGCTCTTTCGGCGTCACGTAGCACAACATCGCACAGCCAAACCAGCCAATCATGGCGGCACCGATACCGGAAGTGAAATGGTCATAACCGGGGGCGATATCCGTGGTGAGCGGGCCAAGTGTGTAAAACGGTGCTGCGTGGCAGTGCTCGAGTTGTTCAGTCATATTGCGACGGATCATCTGCATCGGCACGTGTCCAGGACCTTCAATCATCACCTGCACATCATATTCCCAGGCGATTTTGGTCAGTTCACCCAGCGTATGCAGTTCGGCAAATTGCGCCTCATCGTTGGCATCCTGAATCGAACCGGGACGCAGGCCATCGCCAAGCGACAGGGCCACATCGTAGGCGGCGCAAATTTCACAAATCTCGCGGAAGTGCAGATAGAGGAAGCTTTCGGTGTGATGTGACAAACACCATTTCGCCATAATCGAGCCGCCGCGCGACACAATACCGGTCAGACGTTTGGCCGTCATCGGCACGTAGCGCAGCAGCACGCCAGCGTGGATGGTGAAGTAGTCGACACCTTGTTCCGCCTGTTCCAGCAGCGTGTCGCGGAAAATCTCCCAGGTGAGGTCTTCCGCAATTCCATTTACTTTTTCCAGCGCCTGATAAATCGGTACCGTACCGATCGGCACCGGGCTGTTACGCAAAATCCATTCACGCGTTTCATGGATATAGCGGCCGGTGGAGAGATCCATCACGGTATCTGCACCCCAGCGCGTTGACCACACCAGCTTCTCCACTTCTTCTTCAATTGACGAACTTACCGCCGAGTTACCGATGTTGGCATTCACTTTTACCAGAAAGTTACGACCGATGATCATCGGTTCGGTTTCCGGATGGTTAATGTTGCTCGGGATGATGGCACGGCCGCTGGCCACTTCCTGACGGACAAATTCCGCGGTGATATTGTCCGGCAGATTGGCGCCAAAGCTGTAACCGGCATGCTGCTGTAGCAGCACTTCACCACGAATACGCTCGCGGCCCATGTTTTCACGCAGCGCAATAAACTCCATCTCCGGCGTGATGATGCCCTGACGTGCATAGTGCAGTTGAGTAACGCAGCGACCCGCTTTGGCACGGCGCGGTTGTGGCAGATGCTCAAAGCGCAGGTGATCGAGCCCTTCATCGGCCAGACGTTGTTGGGTGTAGCGTGAACTCAGCTGGTGGATGGTTTCGCTGTCGCCGCGTTCTTCGATCCAGTCGGCGCGCAGCCTGGCGAGTCCCTGATGTACATTGATCGCCGCTTCAGGATCGCCGTAAGCACCGGCAGTGTCATAGACCGGTACCGCTTCATTCTGTTCGTACTGTGGATTATCTTTGCTGCCGCCGATGTGCGTCGGGCTCAGCTGTATCTCGCGCATCGGTACACGAATATCCGCGCGGCTGCCGGTGATCCAGATGCGTTTCGAGTTAGGGAAAGCGGTTCCCTGCAGGGAATCGATAAATTCTTGTGCCTGGGCACGTTGTTCACGACGAGAGGTTTTAACAGCAGACATAGCAATTTTCCTGTGAAAGTTGGAAGTTGCTTGTCCAGAGTTCGGAAGGAGTAACAGAAACGATGCTGGGCGCCAACGTACATCGTGCTGATGATGTCTACTCTTGTTCCCTTCGCAGGTACTAACCTGATCAGGTTCCGCGGATCCCGAATTAACGGTCTCAGCCCCATTGGGCACTCCGACAAGTTGATGTTTTACGATATAAGCTACTTTGCTTGCTATTTCACGCCTGGGCAGTGCTCGTGACCGTCACGTACTACGTGTACGCTCCGGTCCCTGCGCGCTGTCCGAGCGTGAACTCGCTGCGCACGCTACGCTTATATCGCAAAATTTGACTCTTTATTGTCGTTAAAGAAGACATTAAAAAAGCCCTTTCAGCATAAGAGGGCTTTTCTGGAATAACAAGTTTTTTACAACTGAAGGCATTCAGGCCGGGCGGGCAATGATGCTGTCGTTGGCAACCGGCAGTCTTGCGAGCTGATTATCCCATGCGAGTTGCACCAGTTTATCTTCAAGCGTGAAGCGCGACTCCAGCACTTCACCGACTTCAGAGAGCGCCGTTTGAAAATCTACGCAATTATCGTCGTTGATAGCTTGCTGCAGGTGGCTGTCATAGAGCTGCATCATGTGGTCTGTATTCGCCTCGAGTGCCGGATAGATCTGCGCAGCAACCATCAGTGGGTTATCTCCCTGCATCTCGCTGATGATGTGTTCATACACGCTGAAATGACCGGTTGAAAGGTAGTCCACCAGATTGTGGCAGAAGGCATCAAGCGCCTGTTCATCCAGCGTGGTTAACGCATCTTTTTGCGGCTTCATGCCAACAAGCTCATAGTACGTGACGAGCAACTGTCTGCGGGCACGCAACCATGAATCAACCAATTCATTTCCGCCGCCTACACGCTGTGTCAGGTCATCTAACTGGTTAAGCATATGGGGCTCCAGGTAGGTTATAGTTGTTTATTACACACTTAATATTAGGGTTTCAGCGTGCGGTTTGACGCTAAGGACAACGATTAAGATGCAACGTGAGATCTCAAGCTTAGACGCTGGATGGTGGATTGTCAGCCATGAGCAAAAACTTTGGTTGCCGCAAGGCGAGTTGCCGTATGGCTTATCCATTGAGTTTGGACTCAGTGGTAGCAGCGGTATGTTAATTGGCGAATGGCAGGGCGAGAATGTCTGGCTGGTACGCGAATCGCGTCCGGACAGCATGGGCTCAGTGCGCCAACTGATTGATGAGGATGTGGGCCTGTTCCAAATTGCCGGGCGTGGCGTGCAGTTGGCGGAGTTTTACCGATCGCATCGCTGGTGCGGCTATTGTGGCCATGAGATGCACATCAGTAAGCGCGAATTTGCCTGTTTGTGCAATCACTGTCGCGAACGCTATTACCCGCAAATTGCACCGTGCATCATCGTCGCCATCCGCCGTGGCGATGAGATCCTACTCGCTAATCATGCGCGTCATCGTAACAACATCTATACCGTGCTGGCGGGTTTCGTCGAAGTGGGCGAAACATTAGAACAAGCGGTGGCGCGGGAAGTCATGGAGGAGAGCAACGTCCGGGTCAAAAATGTGCGTTACGTAACCTCGCAGCCCTGGCCGTTTCCGCAGTCATTAATGGTGGCATACATGGCTGAATATGACGGCGGCGATCTGCAACACGATGGCAAAGAGCTGCTGGATGCCGGTTGGTATCGTTATGACGATTTGCCGCTGCTGCCGCCGCCCGGCACCGTTGCACGTCGTCTGATTGAAGATACCGTTGCCCTGTGTCGCGCCAGCGCGACGTGAAAATGCTACACTGCCGGCCTTAGCATGAGAGAGCCCATTATGAGTGAACTGAAGAACGATCGTTATCTGCGCGCCCTGTTACGTCAGCCGGTAGATGTCACGCCGGTATGGATGATGCGACAAGCCGGGCGTTATTTGCCGGAGTACAAAGCCACGCGCGCTGAGGCCGGTGATTTTATGTCGCTGTGTAAGAATGCTGAGCTAGCGTGTGAAGTCACGCTGCAACCGCTGCGTCGCTATGCGCTGGATGCGGCGATCCTCTTCAGCGACATTCTTACTATTCCAGATGCGATGGGCCTTGGGCTCTACTTTGAGACCGGCGAAGGCCCGCGCTTCTCCAATCCGATCACCTGCCGTGCGGATGTCGACAAGCTGCCAGTGCCGGACCCCGAGCAAGAACTGGGTTATGTGATGAACGCGGTGCGTACCATTCGTCACAACCTGAAAGGCGAAGTGCCGCTGATCGGCTTCTCCGGCAGTCCGTGGACGCTGGCGACCTACATGGTTGAAGGCGGCAGTAGCAAAGCCTTCACCAAAATTAAAAAGATGATGTATGCCGAGCCGCAAACCCTGCACAAGCTGCTGGATAAGCTGGCGGACAGCGTGATTCTCTATCTGAATGCGCAGATCAAAGCCGGTGCGCAGTCAATCATGGTGTTCGATACCTGGGGCGGCGTGCTGACCGGACGCGACTATCGCGAATTCTCGCTGTATTATATGCACAAAATCGTTGATAGCGTGCTGCACGAGAACGAAGGCCGTCGTGTACCGATTACGCTGTTCACCAAAGGTGGCGGCCAATGGCTGGAAGCGATCGCCGCGACTGGCTGTGATGCGCTGGGACTGGACTGGACTACCGATATAGCGGATGCGCGTCGTCGTGTAGGAGACAAAGTGGCGCTGCAGGGCAACATGGATCCCTCCATGCTGTATGCTCCGCCAGCGCGCATTGAGCAGGAAGTGGCGGGTATTCTTGAAGGTTTTGGCGCCGGCGAAGGTCACGTATTTAACCTTGGTCACGGCATCCATCCCGACGTACCACCGGAACATGCTGGTACGTTTGTGGAAGCGGTGCACCGCCTGTCACGTCCTTATCATCAGGCCTGATCGTGGATTTAGCCGCACTCCGCCAGGAACAGTTACAACGCGCTGCTGATGTGGTGCGGCAGGATGATTTCGACGTGCTGCCGCCGCGCTTTATTGGTGGTGCCGATGTCGGTTTTGAGCAGGGCGGGGAGATCACTCGTGCTGCCCTGGTTATCCTCGAATACCCTTCTTTAACGCTGGTAGAGCATCGCATTGCGCGCGTGGCCACCACCATGCCGTATATTCCAGGCTTCTTATCCTTCCGTGAAATGCCGGCGCTGCTGGAAGCGTGGCAGCAGCTCTCCCAACTGCCCGATCTGCTGTTTGTTGATGGCCATGGTATTTCCCATCCCCGTCGGCTTGGCGTGGCCGCGCATTTTGGTTCGCTGGTGGATGTGCCGACCATTGGAGTGGCGAAGAAGCGTTTGTGTGGGCGCTTTGCGGAACTGGACGCTGAGCCTGGCAGCCGCCAGCCGCTGGTGGACAAGGGTGAACAGATTGGCTGGGTGTGGCGCAGTAAAGCACGCTGTAATCCGCTGTTTATCTCAACAGGCCATCGCGTCAGCCTGGATAGTGCATTGCATTGGGTTGAAACCTGTACGGCGGGTTACCGTTTGCCGGAACCGACGCGCTGGGCGGATGCCGTAGCCTCTGGACGCCCGGCCTTTCTGCGTTGGCAAAATACGCCTTAACGCTGTTTGCGCCCGGCTTTTGCGGTACACTGCCGCCAGCTAACCTATTGAGAGTAAGTTTGATGTTACAGAATCCCGTCCATTTGCGTCTGGCGAAGCTTGAAAGCTGGCAGCATATGACTTTTATGGCCTGTCTCTGCGAGCGTATGTTCCCTAACTATTGGGCTTTCTGTCAGCAGACCGAATTCGCCGATCCGCAACTCTATCGTCGTATCCTCGATCTCATTTGGGAAAGCCTGACGGTCAAAGATGCCAAAATCAATTTCGACGGTCAGCTGGAGAAATTTGAAGCGGCTATTCCTGACGGTGACGATTTCGAGGTTTACGGTGTGCATCCAGCGATCGATGCCTGCGTGGCATTGAGTGAATTACTGCATGCTCAACTCAGCGGTGAAACGCTGGAGCACGCGGTTGAAGTTAGCCGCACCTCGATCACTACCGTAGCGATTCTGGAAATGACCCAGGCTGGCCGCGAAATGACCGACGAAGAGCTGCGTGAAAATCAGGCCGTCATCGATGAATGGGACCTGCAGTGGGAGATTTTCCGCCTGCTGTCCGAGTGCGAGGAGCGCGACCTGGAATTGATTAAAGGCCTGCGTGCAGACCTGCGCGAAGCGGGAATCAGTAACATCGGTATACTTTTTCAGCAATAAGGCAATAAAACGTGACTTCAGGCCCGAATTACCGCGCCTGGAGGCTTCACATCGGCCCCCTGTCTGGTCTACATTTGGGGGGCTGAAAATTGTGGCTATCGGTGCGTGCTGGCTGAACAAGGCCTGAGAAGGGCTTTTCCCTCGCACTCGTTGCTTAGCAAGCGATAAATACACTTTAAGGATAACTTATGAACAAGACTCAACTGATTGATGTGATCGCAGAGAAAGCTGACCTGTCTAAAACCCAGGCTAAGACTGCGCTGGAATCTACCCTGGCTGCGATCACTGAGTCTCTGAAAGAAGGTGATGCTGTACAACTGGTTGGTTTTGGTACTTTTAAAGTGAACCACCGCGCTGAGCGTACCGGTCGCAACCCGCAGACTGGCAAAGAGATCAAAATTGCTGCGGCTAACGTGCCAGCATTCGTTTCAGGCAAAGCTCTGAAAGACGCTGTTAAGTAAGTTTCCGCATTGCGGTTTAGCTTGAAAAGAGGGGGCGTTAGCGCCCCTTTTTGTTGCCGGGACCTGCCATGCTGAATCCATTTTCACAGCGCATTTGCGCCCTGTTGTTCGGTGCGCTGCTCACGGGCTGTAGCTCCACTTCTGATCTTCCTGCCTTTACGGCGAGCGGCTATCTGGCCGACCGCGGCACCGTGCGCATTTGGCGCAAAAATAACGATCATCAAGCTGTGCATCTGCGCACTGTTTTCACACCGTTCAATGGCGATGCGATGGAGACAACCGATTACAACTGGCAGCAGCAGAAGCTGATTAGCGTTGAACGGCGCATTGCTGGCGCACAGCCAGACGATGTCACCTTACGCTTCGATCACCAGGGCAATCTTAATTTCATGCAGCGCCAGTTGGCGGGACGACGTGAGGCGGTTAGCGCTGATAGTGTTGAGTTATACCGTTTCGATGCGCAGCGCATGTTGGATCAAAGTAATGCGTTGCTGGAAGGTCGTGTACTGCTGCGGCAGGGGCACTGGTTGGGCGGCAATCAGGTACGAGCGTGCGACGACAAGGTGGTGAATGCGGCCTTTGATCGCGACACGATTTATGCGCTAGCTCGCCAGCAAAAGATGCAGTCTGCGCCATTGATGGTGTCGTGGCTGGAAGCGCCGGAAGGCGTGCAGCTGCTACGTGCTACGCCAGATGACGAATGCAGCTGGCAGCCAAAAGAGAGCGATTTCTGACGTGTGAATAAGAGAAGGGGCACGTGCTGTGCCCCTTTGCATACTTATTTGCGGTTAATCGCGCGGTAGCCGATATCGCGACGGCAGAAGCTGCCATCCCATGAGATATGTTGCGCCAGCGCATAAGCGTTTTTCTGCGCCGCGGCAACGTCGTCACCCAGCGCAGTTACGCACAACACGCGGCCACCGTTGGTTACCACCAAATCGTCTTTCATGGTAGTACCGGCGTGGAAGACTTTCCCGTCCGGCACTTCTTCCAGCGGCAGACCGTGAATCTGATCGCCAGTGGTGTAATCGCCCGGATAACCACCTGCCGCTAATACCACGCCTAATGATGGACGCGGATCCCATTGCGAGGTCTGCTGATCCAGTTTGCCATCTGTAGCAGCCAGACACAGCGCAACCAGATCCGACTGCAGACGCAGCATGATGGGCTGAGTTTCGGGATCGCCAAAACGGCAGTTGAACTCGATCACTTTTGGCTGACCAGCTTTATCGATCATCAAACCGGCATACAGGAAACCGGTGTAGATGTTGCCTTCTGCTTTCATGCCGTTAACGGTTGGCCAGATGATTTGATCCATCACGCGCTGGTGGATCTCATCGGTCACCACGGGTGCCGGAGAGTAAGCGCCCATGCCGCCGGTATTCGGACCGGTATCACCATCGCCAACGCGCTTGTGATCCTGGCTGGTGGCCATCGGCAGCACATTGTTGCCATCAACCATCACGATGAAGCTGGCTTCTTCGCCATCCAGGAACTCTTCGATCACGATGCGGTGACCGGCATCGCCGAACGCATTGCCAGCCAGCATGTCTTGTACTGCTGCTTCTGCTTCAGCCAGCTCCATCGCCACGATCACGCCTTTACCTGCCGCAAGGCCGTCCGCTTTGATGACGATCGGTGCGCCTTTCTCACGCAGATATGCCAGCGCAGGCTCCACTTCGGTGAAGTTTTGGTATTCGGCAGTGGGAATCTGCTGACGCGCGAGGAAATCTTTGGTGAAGGCTTTTGAGCCTTCTAACTGGGCAGCGGCTTGCGTTGGGCCAAAGATCTTCAGACCTGCAGCACGGAACGCATCAACTACGCCAATCACCAGTGGCGCTTCCGGTCCCACGATGGTCAGATCGATTTTTTCCTGCTGCGCAAAAGCCAGCAGCGCGGGAACGTCGGTAGCGCTGATTGCCACGTTTTGCAGAGCCGGTTCCAGCGCGGTGCCCGCATTGCCTGGCGCGACAAACACCGTTTCCGCCAGTGGCGACTGTGCTGCTTTCCACGCCAGTGCGTGTTCACGTCCGCCATTACCAATCACTAAAATTTTCATCAGTACTGCTCCCAACAATTAATGGCGGAAATGACGCATGTCGGTAAAGATCATCGCGATGCCGTGCTCATCAGCGGCGGCAATCACTTCATCATCACGGATTGAACCACCCGGTTGAATCACGCAGCTGATGCCGACCGCTGCTGCGGCATCGATACCGTCTCGGAATGGGAAGAAGGCGTCAGAAGCCATCGCTGAACCTTTCACTTCCAAACCTTCGTCACCCGCTTTAATGCCGGCAATTTTGGCCGAGTAAACGCGGCTCATCTGACCGGCGCCAATGCCGATGGTCATATTGTCACGCGCATAAACGATGGCATTGGATTTAACGAACTTCGCCACTTTCCAGCAGAACAACGCGTCACGCAGTTCCTGTTCAGTTGGCTGACGCTTGCTAACAACGCGCAGCTGGCTGGCATCAACCATGCCCAGATCGCGATCCTGGACCAGCACGCCGCCGTTTACACGTTTGAAATCCAGCGCAGCGACACGGCCTTGCCACTGACCACACACCAGAACGCGTACGTTCTGCTTGGCGGCGGTGACTTTCAATGCAGCTTCGCTGGCGGATGGGGCGATGATCACTTCAACAAACTGACGGCTGATGATCGCCTGCGCGGTGGCTTCGTCCAGCTCGCGGTTGAAGGCGATGATGCCGCCAAAAGCAGAAGTCGGGTCAGTCTTGTAGGCTCGCTCGTAAGCGTCGAGAATCGAACCGCCAACCGCCACACCGCAAGGGTTAGCATGTTTGACGATCACGCAAGCGGCTTCGTCGAACTCTTTCACACATTCGAGTGCGGCATCGGTATCGGCGATATTGTTGTAGGAGAGTGCTTTGCCCTGAACCTGCTGCGCGGTGGCAATAGACGCTTCAGCCACATTCTCTTCTATATAGAAGGCTGCATCCTGATGGCTGTTCTCGCCGTAACGCATATCCTGCTTCTTAATGAAGTTAAGGTTGAGCGTGCGCGGGAAGCGGCCAGCAGGTTCTTTGCTGTCGCCATGATAGGCTGGTACCAGGCTACCGAAGTAGTTGGCAATCATGCTGTCGTAAGCGGCGGTATGTTCGAAGGCTTTAATGGCCAGATCAAAACGTGTTTCTAGCGTGAGCGAGTTTTCGTTGGCATCCAGCTCAGCAATAATCGCCTTGTAATCGCTGCTCTTCACCACAATCGCCACGTCTTTGTGGTTCTTCGCCGCGGAGCGAACCATCGTTGGGCCACCAATGTCGATGTTCTCGACCGCATCCGCTAATGAGCAATCGGGTTTGGCAACGGTTTGGGCAAAGGGATAAAGGTTCACTACCACCATATCGATAGGATTAATGGCGTGTTCAGCCATAATCGCATCATCCTGACCACGACGCCCCAAAATGCCGCCATGCACTTTTGGGTGCAGCGTTTTGACGCGTCCATCCATCATTTCCGGGAAACCGGTGTAGTCAGAAACTTCGGTGACGGGCAGGCCCGCATCTGCCAGCAGACGTGCAGTACCGCCTGTGGAGAGCAGCTCAACACCACGACTGGAGAGTGCCTGAGCAAATTCGAGGATACCGGCTTTATCAGAGACACTGAGCAGAGCGCGGCGTACAGGACGACGTTGTTGCATGGTGGTTTTATCCCTTGGCTTTGTTTCGCGTAAAAAAGAGCGTTACATCAAGCTTAGTGCTTCTCTTCTATATAGAAGGAATCACTTGCCTCATGTAACGCCCCAAAAGGGGCATCCTTGACGTCGCCGGGCATTGTAGCGAAAACGTTTGCGTGATGCTCGCCTAAATTCATTTGTGCAGCAGAGTGTGGATAACTATGTGTGTAACTGCGTATAAGGCGGGGTTTTGCTGTGGAATGCAGCGAACGGTTGTTTTTATTGAATTTAGCGGTTGCGCCCTGAGAACAACTCCCTATAATGCGCATCCATCAACACGGCACAACGGTTTACGAAATGTGGTGTTGATGAGGAAGTTTCGAAAGAACTTCCGCCGGATGAAAACGCTGAAAAAAAAGTGTTTGACTCCGAAGGAGGAAAGCGTAATATACGCCACCTCGCGACAGACGGTTAACCCGCTGCTCGCAACGCTCTTTAACAATTTATCAGACAATCTGTGTGGGCACTCGCAGGATTGATATCAGCGTCTCCGGACGCAAAAAATATCAAGTCTCACGAGTGAACACATAATGAAATTCATTATGACGTTTTACAGATGAGCATCGCTGCACTCGTTGCAGCAAATCAAACTTAAATTGAAGAGTTTGATCATGGCTCAGATTGAACGCTGGCGGCAGGCCTAACACATGCAAGTCGAACGGTAGCACAGAGGAGCTTGCTCCTTGGGTGACGAGTGGCGGACGGGTGAGTAATGTCTGGGAAACTGCCCGATGGAGGGGGATAACTACTGGAAACGGTAGCTAATACCGCATAACGTCGCAAGACCAAAGTGGGGGACCTTCGGGCCTCACACCATCGGATGTGCCCAGATGGGATTAGCTAGTAGGTGGGGTAATGGCTCACCTAGGCGACGATCCCTAGCTGGTCTGAGAGGATGACCAGCCACACTGGAACTGAGACACGGTCCAGACTCCTACGGGAGGCAGCAGTGGGGAATATTGCACAATGGGCGCAAGCCTGATGCAGCCATGCCGCGTGTATGAAGAAGGCCTTCGGGTTGTAAAGTACTTTCAGCGGGGAGGAAGGCGGTAAGGTTAATAACCTTACCGATTGACGTTACCCGCAGAAGAAGCACCGGCTAACTCCGTGCCAGCAGCCGCGGTAATACGGAGGGTGCAAGCGTTAATCGGAATTACTGGGCGTAAAGCGCACGCAGGCGGTCTGTCAAGTCGGATGTGAAATCCCCGGGCTTAACCTGGGAACTGCATTCGAAACTGGCAGGCTAGAGTCTTGTAGAGGGGGGTAGAATTCCAGGTGTAGCGGTGAAATGCGTAGAGATCTGGAGGAATACCGGTGGCGAAGGCGGCCCCCTGGACAAAGACTGACGCTCAGGTGCGAAAGCGTGGGGAGCAAACAGGATTAGATACCCTGGTAGTCCACGCCGTAAACGATGTCGACTTGGAGGTTGTTCCCTTGAGGAGTGGCTTCCGGAGCTAACGCGTTAAGTCGACCGCCTGGGGAGTACGGCCGCAAGGTTAAAACTCAAATGAATTGACGGGGGCCCGCACAAGCGGTGGAGCATGTGGTTTAATTCGATGCAACGCGAAGAACCTTACCTACTCTTGACATCCAGAGAACTTAGCAGAGATGCTTTGGTGCCTTCGGGAACTCTGAGACAGGTGCTGCATGGCTGTCGTCAGCTCGTGTTGTGAAATGTTGGGTTAAGTCCCGCAACGAGCGCAACCCTTATCCTTTGTTGCCAGCGGGTAATGCCGGGAACTCAAAGGAGACTGCCAGTGATAAACTGGAGGAAGGTGGGGATGACGTCAAGTCATCATGGCCCTTACGAGTAGGGCTACACACGTGCTACAATGGCGCATACAAAGAGAAGCGACCTCGCGAGAGCAAGCGGACCTCATAAAGTGCGTCGTAGTCCGGATCGGAGTCTGCAACTCGACTCCGTGAAGTCGGAATCGCTAGTAATCGTAGATCAGAATGCTACGGTGAATACGTTCCCGGGCCTTGTACACACCGCCCGTCACACCATGGGAGTGGGTTGCAAAAGAAGTAGGTAGCTTAACCTTCGGGAGGGCGCTTACCACTTTGTGATTCATGACTGGGGTGAAGTCGTAACAAGGTAACCGTAGGGGAACCTGCGGTTGGATCACCTCCTTACCTGAAGATACCTTCCCGCGTAGTGCTCACACAGATTGTCTGATAGAAAGTAATGAGCAAGACGGCTGCGAAGTCGTGACACATCGTGTCCCCTTCGTCTAGCGGTTAGGACTCCGCCCTTTCACGGCGGCAACAGGGGTTCGAATCCCCTAGGGGACGCCACTTGCTTGGTGACAGGTGAAAGGTGTCTCCACGAAATATCTCAAAACTGACGTAACCGTCATGTTTGAGATATTGCTCTTTAACAATCCGGAACAAGCTGAAAATTGAAACGACGTGTTGGCTCATTTCTCCGTAATAGGAAATGAATAACGACATGTTCGAGTCTCTCAAATGCTTGCAGTCTGCAGCGTTGAAAAACGCCTGTGGGTTGTGAGGTTAAGCGACTAAGCGTACACGGTGGATGCCCTGGCAGTCAGAGGCGATGAAGGACGTGCTAATCTGCGTAAAGCGTCGGTAAGGTGATATGAACCGCTACAGCCGACGATGTCCGAATGGGGAAACCCGGTGCACTCAGTGCATCATCGCAACATGAATACATAGTGTTGCGAGGCGAACCTGGGGAACTGAAACATCTAAGTACCCAGAGGAAAAGAAATCAACCGAGATTCCCCCAGTAGCGGCGAGCGAACGGGGAACAGCCCAGAACCTGAATCAGTTTGTGCGTTAGTGGAAGCGTCTGGAAAGTCGCGCGATACCGGGTGATAGCCCCGTACACGAAAGTGCACATTCTGTGAGTTCGAAGAGTAGGGCGGGACACGTGGTATCCTGTCTGAATATGGGGGGACCATCCTCCAAGGCTAAATACTCCTGACTGACCGATAGTGAACCAGTACCGTGAGGGAAAGGCGAAAAGAACCCCGGCGAGGGGAGTGAAACAGAACCTGA
The DNA here is from genome assembly GCF_059730785.1 of Pantoea sp. X-Soil-ISGK-421. Classification (NCBI taxonomy): domain Bacteria; kingdom Pseudomonadati; phylum Pseudomonadota; class Gammaproteobacteria; order Enterobacterales; family Erwiniaceae; genus Pantoea; species Pantoea sp. X-Soil-ISGK-421. The sequence continues at coordinate 299,181 of NZ_AP035979.1, forward strand.
AACCGTGTACGTACAAGCAGTGGGAGCCTCCATTTATGGGGGTGACTGCGTACCTTTTGTATAATGGGTCAGCGACTTATATTCTGTAGCAAGGTTAACCGTATAGGGGAGCCGCAGGGAAACCGAGTCTTAACTGGGCGTTAAGTTGCAGGGTATAGACCCGAAACCCGGTGATCTAGCCATGGGCAGGTTGAAGGTTGGGTAACACTAACTGGAGGACCGAACCGACTAATGTTGAAAAATTAGCGGATGACTTGTGGCTGGGGGTGAAAGGCCAATCAAACCGGGAGATAGCTGGTTCTCCCCGAAAGCTATTTAGGTAGCGCCTCGTGAACTCATCTTCGGGGGTAGAGCACTGTTTCGGCTAGGGGGCCATCCCGGCTTACCAACCCGATGCAAACTGCGAATACCGAAGAATGTTATCACGGGAGACACACGGCGGGTGCTAACGTCCGTCGTGAAGAGGGAAACAACCCAGACCGCCAGCTAAGGTCCCAAAGTCATGGTTAAGTGGGAAACGATGTGGGAAGGCACAGACAGCCAGGATGTTGGCTTAGAAGCAGCCATCATTTAAAGAAAGCGTAATAGCTCACTGGTCGAGTCGGCCTGCGCGGAAGATGTAACGGGGCTAAACCATGCACCGAAGCTGCGGCAGCGACGCGTATGCGTTGTTGGGTAGGGGAGCGTTCTGTAAGCCGTTGAAGGTGTGCTGTGAGGCATGCTGGAGGTATCAGAAGTGCGAATGCTGACATAAGTAACGATAAAGCGGGTGAAAAGCCCGCTCGCCGGAAGACCAAGGGTTCCTGTTCAACGTTAATCGGAGCAGGGTGAGTCGACCCCTAAGGCGAGGCTGAAAAGCGTAGTCGATGGGAAGCAGGTTAATATTCCTGCACTTGGTGTTACTGCGAAGGGGGGACGGAGAAGGCTAGGTTATCCGGGCGACGGTTGTCCCGGTTTAAGCGTGTAGGCTGACACCTTTGGTAAATCCGGGGTGTCTTAAGGCTGAGGCGTGACGACGAGCCACCACGGTGGTGAAGTAACTGATGCCCTGCTTCCAGGAAAAGCCTCTAAGCTCCAGGTAACACGAAATCGTACCCCAAACCGACACAGGTGGTCAGGTAGAGAATACCAAGGCGCTTGAGAGAACTCGGGTGAAGGAACTAGGCAAAATGGTGCCGTAACTTCGGGAGAAGGCACGCTGGCGCGTAGGTAGAGGGACTTGCTCCCCGAGCCGAAGCCAGTCGAAGATACCAGCTGGCTGCAACTGTTTATTAAAAACACAGCACTGTGCAAACACGAAAGTGGACGTATACGGTGTGACGCCTGCCCGGTGCCGGAAGGTTAATTGATGGGGTTATCCGCAAGGAGAAGCTCTTGATCGAAGCCCCGGTAAACGGCGGCCGTAACTATAACGGTCCTAAGGTAGCGAAATTCCTTGTCGGGTAAGTTCCGACCTGCACGAATGGCGTAATGATGGCCAGGCTGTCTCCACCCGAGACTCAGTGAAATTGAAATCGCTGTGAAGATGCAGTGTACCCGCGGCAAGACGGAAAGACCCCGTGAACCTTTACTATAGCTTGACACTGAACATTGAGCCTTGATGTGTAGGATAGGTGGGAGGCTTTGAAGCGTGGACGCCAGTCTGCGTGGAGCCAACCTTGAAATACCACCCTTTAATGTTTGATGTTCTAACGTAGGCCCGTAATCCGGGCTGCGGACAGTGTCTGGTGGGTAGTTTGACTGGGGCGGTCTCCTCCCAAAGAGTAACGGAGGAGCACGAAGGTTGGCTAATCCTGGTCGGACATCAGGAGGTTAGTGCAATGGCATAAGCCAGCTTGACTGCGAGAGTGACGGCTCGAGCAGGTGCGAAAGCAGGTCATAGTGATCCGGTGGTTCTGAATGGAAGGGCCATCGCTCAACGGATAAAAGGTACTCCGGGGATAACAGGCTGATACCGCCCAAGAGTTCATATCGACGGCGGTGTTTGGCACCTCGATGTCGGCTCATCACATCCTGGGGCTGAAGTAGGTCCCAAGGGTACGGCTGTTCGCCGTTTAAAGTGGTACGCGAGCTGGGTTTAGAACGTCGTGAGACAGTTCGGTCCCTATCTGCCGTGGGCGCTGGAGAATTGAGGGGGGTTGCTCCTAGTACGAGAGGACCGGAGTGAACGCACCACTGGTGTTCGGGTTGTCATGCCAATGGCATTGCCCGGTAGCTAAGTGCGGAAAAGATAAGTGCTGAAAGCATCTAAGCACGAAACTTGCCCCGAGATGAGTTCTCCCTGACTCCTTGAGAGTCCTGAAGGGACGTTGAAGACTACGACGTTGATAGGCCGGATGTGTAAGCGCAGCGATGCGTTGAGCTAACCGGTACTAATGACCCGTGAGGCTTAACCTTACAACGCCAGAGGCGTTTTGGTCTGAGAGACCTGATTTTCAGCTTGTTTTACCGGATAGATTTGCGCGGCCCGCGAGGGCGGCGTGAGCAAAAGAATTTGCCTGGCGGCTTTAGCGCGGTGGTCCCACCTGACCCCATGCCGAACTCAGAAGTGAAACGCCGTAGCGCCGATGGTAGTGTGGGGTCTCCCCATGCGAGAGTAGGGAACTGCCAGGCATCAATCAGGTGAAGAAGCCCCGAACGGAAGTTCGGGGCTTTTTTACGTCTGCAGATCGGCAAGATTGCAGGATTTTGGCGCAATTATCTGCATAAAATTAACGTAAATAGCTAAAAAACCAGCCCCTATACGCCTCAAATTTTTATAAACTCTTAGCGCTTCATCCCAAAAAAACTTAAAGCTGAAACATTTTCATAAACTGCATGAAGACTCGACATTCGCAGCATACCAGGCTAATGTCGGGCATCTGGATGTCTAAACGTTTATATGGTTATAAGTAAGAGGTGAGCAGGTTATGCCAATCAGGATTCCCGACGAATTACCGGCAGTGAATTTTTTGCGTGATGAAAACGTCTTTGTCATGACGTCGTCGCGCGCCAGTGTTCAGGAGATCCGTCCGCTAAAAGTGCTGATTCTTAACCTGATGCCAAAGAAGATTGAAACGGAAAACCAGTTCCTGCGTCTGCTCTCTAACTCACCGTTGCAGATTGATGTACAGCTACTGCGCATCGATAGCCGCGAGTCGCGCAACACGCCGACGGAGCATTTGAACAATTTCTACTGCAACTTTGAAGACATCCAAAACGATAACTTTGATGGACTGATTGTGACCGGCGCGCCGCTGGGATTGGTCGATTTCAATGATGTCGCTTATTGGCCGCAGATTCAGCGCGTGCTGCATTGGGCGAATGAACACGTTACCTCCACGCTCTTTGTCTGTTGGGCGGTTCAGGCAGCACTGAACATTCTGTATGGCATTCCTAAACAAACACGACAGAACAAATTGTCCGGCGTCTATGAACATCAAATTCTGCATCCTCACGCCTTGCTGACGCGTGGTTTTGACGACAACTTCCTGGCGCCCCATTCACGCTATGCCGATTTCCCAAGCCAACTGATCCGCGATTACACTGATCTTGAGCTATTTGCCGAATCGGAATCCACCGGCGCGTACCTTATGGCAAGCAAAGACAAGCGTCTGGCGTTTGTCACCGGCCATCCTGAGTACGATGCCTTGACGCTCTCAGGCGAATATCACCGCGATTACGATGCTGGCCTGTTACCGGAAGTGCCCTTCAACTACTTCCCGCAGGACAATCCAGAACTGCCGCCGCGTGCCACCTGGCGCAGCCATGGTAACCTGCTGTTCTCCAATTGGCTGAACTACTACGTTTATCAGATCACGCCGTTCGATCTGCGCCGTATGAATCCAACACTCGAATAAACCCAATACCTCGTTCGAACCTGCCGCGATAGCCAAAAGCTAGCGCGGCTTTTTTTTATCTTCTGTTCTTGAGTGGAATCTATTGCCTTTAATTCGAGAGTTTAAATTACATATTTATCAATCGTATAAATTGCTATAAGAATTAAAATGGAAATAGTTTTTGAAAATAAAATAAAAACCATTATGCTCTGATCCTGCAGGTTAAAAAACACCCTACATCCGGATCCAGTCGTTACACGACAGATCAACCCAGGAGGCAGCCCGCATGACAGACTCGGTTATCAGCAATACGCTAACCTTCAGCCAGCCCTTTACCCACGCGGAAAAGCAGCTGCTTACCCCAGAAGCAATCGACTTCGTCCACGCATTAGTGGTGCGCTTTGCACCCGAGCGTGAGCGTCTACTGAAAGCACGCCAGCAACGCCAGCAGCGTTACGATCAAGGTGATCTGCCTGGATTTGATTCGGAAACCACTTCCATTCGTGAAAGTGCATGGCAGGTTCGTCCGATTCCCTCGCTGTTACAAGATCGCCGCGTGGAGATCACCGGCCCGCCGGATCGCAAAATGGTGATCAACGCACTCAATGCGAACGTCAACGTCTTCATGGCGGACTTTGAAGATTCACTGGCGCCAACGTGGCAGAAGCTGGTTGATGGGCAATTAACCCTGCGCGATGCGGTCAATGGCACGCTGAGTTTTACCAGCGAAACCGGCAAGATCTACCAGCTGCGCGCCAATCCCGCGCTGCTGATGTGTCGGGTACGTGGTCTGCATCTGAATGAAAAGCATGTTGAGTGGCGCGATCGGGCCATTCCCGGCGGATTGTTCGACTTCGCGCTCTACTTTTTCCACAACGTTGACGCGCTGCTGGAGAAAGGTCACGCACCGTGGTTCTACTTGCCGAAAACTGAATATGCCGCTGAAGTCGCATGGTGGCGTGAGATCTTCCGCTTTAGTGAAGATCGCTTCGATCTGCCACGCGGCACCATCAAAGCCACGGTGTTGATCGAAACGCTGCCGGCGGTATTCCAGATGGATGAGATCCTGTGGGAATTGCGCGATCACGTGGTTGGCCTGAACTGTGGCCGCTGGGATTACATCTTCAGCTACATCAAAACGCTGGGCCAGCATCCTGATCGTATCCTGCCGGATCGCCAGCAAATCAGCATGGATCAGCCATTCCTCGATGCCTATTCGCGCCTGCTGATCCGAACCTGCCATCGTCGTGGCGCACTGGCGATGGGCGGCATGTCGGCGTTGATTCCGAGCAAAGATGCAGAGCGCAATTTATGGGTGACGCAGAAGGTGCAGGAAGATAAAGCGCGTGAAGCGGGCAACGGTCACGACGGAACCTGGGTGGCGCATCCCGGCCTGGCAGACATCGCGATGGAGGAGTTTGACCGTCGGCTGGGCGATAAGCCCAATCAACTGCAGGTCACGCGCGAGCAGGATGCACCCATCACCGCCGAACGTCTGCTGGCACCGTGTCGCGGCAAGCGCACCGAAGCGGGCATGCGTGCCAACATTCGCGTGGCGCTGCACTATCTGGAAGCCTGGATCAGCGGCAACGGCTGCGTACCGATTGATGGTCTGATGGAAGATGCCGCCACCGCTGAAATTGCCCGCACCTCTATCTGGCAATGGATTCATCACAAACAAATTCTCAGCGATGGCCAACCGGTCACGGTAGCGCTGTTTGAACGGCTGCTGGAGGAAGAGCTGGCCGCGTTGCAGCACACCGTTGGCGCGGAACGTTTTCAAAATGGACGCTTCGACGATGCCGCCGCGCTGATGACGCAAATTACCACCGATAACCAGCTGGTTTCCTTCCTCACTCTGCCGGGCTACCGCCTGCTGCCTTGAACCTGGAGATATGACGATGAATCGTACGCAACAGATCAAACAACTGGAATCGAGCTGGACAGATACACGCTGGGAAGGCATTACCCGTCCGTACAGTGCGGAAGACGTTATCAACCTGCGCGGTTCGGTCAATCCCGTCTGCACGCTGGCGGAGCGCGGCGCTACCAAACTCTGGTCGTTGCTCAATGGTGAATCGAGCAAAGGCTATATCAACAGCCTCGGTGCGTTAACCGGCGGACAAGCGGTGCAGCAGGCGAAAGCTGGCATAGAAGCGATTTATCTCTCCGGCTGGCAGGTGGCAGCGGATGCTAACCTGGCCGGGCAGATGTATCCCGATCAATCGTTGTATCCGGTGAATTCAGTGCCGAATGTGGTGGAGCGCATAAACCAGAGCTTCCAACGTGCCGATCAGATTCAGTGGGCCAGCGGCATATCGCCAGACGATGAAGCCTTCATCGATTACTTCCTGCCGATTGTCGCCGATGCGGAAGCGGGCTTTGGCGGCGTACTCAACGCCTTTGAGTTGATGAAAGCGATGATTCAGGCCGGTGCGGGCGCGGTGCATTTTGAAGACCAACTGGCGGCGGTGAAGAAGTGCGGCCACATGGGCGGCAAAGTATTAGTGCCAACGCAGGAAGCGATTCAGAAACTGGTGGCGGCACGTTTGGCCGCAGATGTAATGAACGTGCCGACAGTATTGCTGGCGCGCACCGATGCCGATGCCGCCGATCTGATCACCTCAGACTGCGACCCGCGCGATGCGGCGTTCATTACCGGCGAGCGCACCTCGGAAGGCTTCTTCCGCACGCACGCCGGGATTGAGCAGGCGATCAGTCGCGGGCTGTCGTATGCGCCCTATGCCGACGTGCTGTGGTGTGAAACTTCAACGCCGGATCTCGACATGGCGCAGCGCTTTGCCGACGCGATTCATGCGCAGTATCCCGGCAAGCTGCTGGCCTATAACTGTTCGCCATCATTTAACTGGAAGAAGAACCTCGACGATCGCACCATCGCGCGTTTCCAGCAGGCGCTGAGCGAAATGGGCTATCGCTTCCAGTTCATCACCTTGGCCGGTATTCACAGCATGTGGTTCAACATGTTCGATCTGGCACACGCGTATGCGCAGGGCGAAGGCATGCGGCATTACGTGGAAAAAGTGCAGCAACCGGAGTTTGCGGCGCGCGATAAGGGCTACACCTTCTCATCGCATCAGCAGGAAGTCGGCACTGGCTATTTCGATCGCGTAACCAACGTGATTCAGGGCGGAGCATCTTCAGTCACCGCGTTAACCGGCTCCACCGAAGCCGCTCAGTTCTAGTACTGAGTGCAGACATCGTAGCGGCGCAATTCATTGCGCGATAAATCGCGCCGCTACGGAATGTGCGGGGATTGAACGCAGTGTTTCGACCCACTCACTGGTCCACGGATGGGCATTATCTGCCGGAGCGTTGCCGATGACACCGAGAGAATCGCTGATCGCCCACACCATTCTGCAAGGTTTTGACGCCCAGTATGGTCGCTTTCTGGATATCACCGCCGGCGCGCAACAGCGCTTCGAGCAGGCTGACTGGCACGCGGTGCAGCAGGCAATGAAGGCGCGCATCCGTCTTTACGATCACCACGTTGGCCTGGTCACTCATCAACTGCGCGTGCTCAACGATACGTCGCACTGGGACGAAGCGTTCTGGCTGCGGGTGAAAAGCCATTATGAAACCTTGCTGCCCGGTTATCCGCGCCATGAAATCGCCGAAAGCTTCTTCAATTCGGTCTATTGCCGCTTACAGGGCCACAGCCATCTGTCGCCCGAACGCTTGTTTATCTTTCCGTCACAGCCTTATGCGGCGGCACCCGTTGCGCAGCGCCCGTTGTCGCGACTCTATCGCCCACAGCAGAATTGGCAGGAGATGCTGCGTCAGGTGCTGAATGACATGCCGCTGCGCCTGACGTGGCAGGATCAAACGCGCGACATCGGCTGGATTGTGCGTCATCTGCACGAGCAGTTTGGGGCTGCACAATTAGCGACGGCGACGCTGGATGTCGCCAGCGAGCTGTTTTACCGCAACAAAACCGCGTGGATTGTTGCACGGCTGCAGCTCAGCGACGGCATGGTGCCCTGTTTACTGCCGATTCAGCGCGATGATGCCGGTCGTTTATGGATCGATACGTGTCTTACTGATAGTGATGATGCCAGCATCGTGTTTGGCTTCGCCCGCGCCTATTTCATGGTTTATGCGCCGGTACCGGCTGCGCTGGTGGCGTGGCTGCACCCGATTCTGCCGGGGAAAACCGTGGCTGAGCGCTACATGGCGATTGGCTGCCAGAAGCACGGTAAAACCGAATGTTATCGTGAATATCTGCACTATCTGGCGCATAGCGAGGAAGATTTCACCATTGCACCCGGCATCCGCGGCATGGTGATGATGGTGTTCACGCTGCCAGGTTTTGATCGCGTATTTAAGGTGATTAAAGACCGCTTCGCACCGCAAAAAGAGGTTACCGATGCGCAGGTGCGCGATTGCTATCGCATGGTCAAAGAGCATGACCGCGTCGGTCGCATGGCGGATACGCAGGAGTTCGAACACTTTGCGTTACCGCGCGCGCGTATTCCCGCCGAGCTGATGGCGGAGTTTGAACGCGACATACCTGAGAAGCTGGAGGTGCGCGACGATGTGGTGATCATCCGCCATTTGTGGCTGGAGCGCCGCATGGAGCCGCTCAATCTGTGGCTGGCTCAGGCTTCGCCGGAACAACGGCAGCACGCAATTGGCGAATATGGCGATGCGATTCGCCAGCTGGCGGCAGCGAATATTTTCCCCGGCGACATGCTGTATAAAAACTTTGGCATGACGCGTCACGGCCGCGTGGTGTTTTACGATTACGATGAAATCCGTCCGATGAGCGAGCTGGTGTTCCGCGATGTACCGCAGGCGCGCTACGAAGAAGATGAGCTGCAGGCCGAGCCGTGGTACAGCGTGGGGCCGGATGATGTGTTCCCGGAGACCTTTCGCTATGCGCTATGCAGCGAACCGGCGACCGGCAAACTGCTGCAGGCTTTGCATTCGCAGCTGTTTGATCCCAACTGGTGGCGCGCGCTACAAACGCGCATCCGCGAAGGGCATATTGAAGAGGTGATTGCCTGGCGCGCCAGCCAGCGTTTCAGCGCGCGCTATGCCTCGGTGGCCGCTTAGCGGCCAGAATAGGTTTGCGTCACCTGTTTGGCGGCGCGGATCACCAGCGCCCCCAATTCAGTGATGCGGTCGTCGGTCATGCGTGCAATCGGGCCAGAAATGGAAATAGCGGCGAAGGGTTCGCCGTGCTCGTCATAAATCGGTGCCGCCACGCAACGCAGGCCGAGCGCGTGTTCTTCATCATCATGTGAAAAACCCATCTTACGAATCAGCGCCAGATTTTCCTTGAGGCTGTGCGGGGAGATCAGCGTTTTCGGCGTGTAATGGTGCAGCCCTTTTTGATGCAGCAGCGCGGTCACTTGCTCATCGCTAAGATGTGCCAGGAACGCTTTACCCGCGCCGGACGCATGCATCGGCAGCTTGCCGCCAATCGGCGCGGACATGCGCATCAACTGGGTACACTGTACCTGGTCGATAATTACCGCCTGATAATCGCTGAGATCCAACACCGCCAGATTCACCGTTTCGCCCGCATCCTCCATCAGCTTGCGCAGCAGCGGATGCACAATCGCCAGCAGATTGCGACTTTGCAGAAAGCTGCTGCCCACCACAAAAGCATGCGAACCAATAGTCCATAAGCCTAAATCACCGACCTGATGCACAAAGCCCTGTTGCTGCATGGTGGAGAGCAGACGATGCGTGGTGGAGTTGGGTAAACCGGCCTGTTGCGCCAGTTCAGTAAGCGCCACACTGCCATGCGATTCGGCAATCAGCTCCAGCAGGCGCAAGCCGCGCGTAAGAGATTGAACTTGCCCGCCGACGGGCGCGCTGGTGGTGGTGGTTGTAGCACGAGGTTTCTTGCCGCGTTTCACGGGCACAGGGGTTGCCATAACTTCTCCACAATCGCATTAATGCTGGAAACCATTTTCGTTTTTAATGGTATGAATGCAAACGTTCACTTTCTGGTCGGATCTGTTGGCTATTATTCCTGAAAATGTCTCATCTGACCTGACTTTTGCTGACCTGAAAGTTATGCCAGTATGTCTGGCTGGTATTTAGCCAACGCAATGACGTGGACGGGGCAAGAGTGAGCAACAAAACAGCAATGCTGCAGCAGCAGCTGGCGCAACGCATCATGATTCTGGACGGTGGTATGGGCACCATGATCCAGAGTTATAAACTGAGCGAGCAGGATTTTCGTGGCAGCCGCTTTGCCGACTGGCCGTCCGATTTGAAGGGCAACAACGATCTGTTGGTGCTGACCAGGCCGGATGTGATTCGCGAAATCCACGATGCCTATCTCGCTGCCGGCGCGGATATTCTGGAGACCAACACCTTCAACTCCACCCCCATTGCGATGGCAGATTACGCGATGGAAGCGTTGTCGACGGAGATCAATTTCGAAGCGGCTAAACTGGCGCGTGCCAGCGCAGATGAATGGACGGCGAAAACGCCACATCGTCCGCGCTACGTGGCGGGCGTGTTGGGCCCCACCAACCGTACCTGTTCCATCTCGCCGGACGTCAACGATCCTGCCTACCGTAACGTCACCTTCAATCAGCTGGTGGAAGCCTATCGTGAATCCACCCATGCGCTGATTGCGGGTGGTTCCGACCTGATCATGATCGAAACGGTGTTCGATACGCTGAATGCCAAAGCGGCGATTTATGCGGTGCAGACCGAGATGGAAGCGATGGGCGTTAAGCTGCCGCTAATGATCTCGGGCACCATCACCGATGCTTCTGGTCGTACGCTCTCCGGCCAAACCACCGAAGGTTTCTATAACTCGCTACGCCACGCCGAACCGCTGTCGTTCGGACTGAACTGTGCGCTCGGTCCGGATGAACTGCGTCAATATGTGGCGGAGCTGTCGCGCATTGCCGAAGGCTACGTGACTGCGCACCCGAATGCCGGTTTGCCCAACGCGTTTGGTGAATACGATCTCGATGCCGCGATTATGGCCGAGCAAATTGGTGAGTGGGCGCGAGCTGGTTTCCTCAATATTATCGGCGGTTGCTGCGGCACCACGCCGGAACACATCGCGGCAATGGCGGCGGCGGTGGACGGTGTTGCACCGCGCCAGTTGCCCGAGATTCCAGTGGCCTGCCGCCTCGCCGGGCTTGAGCCGCTGAATATTCAGGCTGATTCATTGTTCGTCAACGTTGGCGAGCGTACCAACGTCACCGGTTCGGCCAGGTTCAAGCGCCTGATCAAAGAAGAAAAATACAACGAAGCGCTGGATGTGGCACGCCAGCAGGTAGAGAGCGGTGCGCAAATCATCGATATCAACATGGATGAAGGCATGCTGGATGCGGAAGCGGCGATGGTGCGCTTCCTCAATCTGATTGCCGGCGAACCCGATATCGCACGCGTGCCGATCATGATCGACTCCTCCAAATGGGAGGTGATCGAGAAAGGCCTGCAGTGCATTCAGGGCAAAGGCATTGTTAACTCCATCTCGATGAAAGAGGGCGTTGAACCTTTTATCGAGCACGCGCGTAAAGTGCGTCGCTACGGCGCGGCCATGGTCGTGATGGCGTTTGATGAAGTCGGTCAGGCAGATACGCGTGCACGCAAAATAGAAATCTGTCGTCGTGCCTACAAGATCCTGACGGAAGAGGTCGGTTTCCCGCCAGAAGACATCATTTTCGACCCCAATATTTTCGCCGTTGCCACCGGCATCGAAGAGCATAACAACTACGCGATGGACTTTATCGGTGCCTGTGAAGACATCAAACGCGAGCTGCCGCACGCAATGATCTCTGGCGGCGTGTCCAACGTCTCTTTCTCGTTCCGTGGCAATGAACCGGTACGCGAAGCGATTCACGCCGTGTTCCTCTATTACGCCATCCGCAACGGTATGGATATGGGCATCGTGAACGCCGGTCAGCTGGCGATTTACGACGATCTGCCTGCCGAGCTGCGCGATGCAGTAGAAGATGTGGTCCTTAACCGCCGCGACGATGGTACTGAGCGCTTGCTGGAACTGGCGGAGAAGTATCGCGGCAGCAAAAGCGACGGCGAGCAGGAGAAACAGCAGGCCGAATGGCGCAGCTGGGACGTGGTAAAACGTCTGGAATACTCGCTGGTGAAAGGCATCACCGAGTTTATTGAGTTAGACACTGAAGAAGCACGTCAGGCAGCAGAACGCCCGATTCAGGTGATTGAAGGGCCGCTGATGTCCGGCATGAACGTGGTGGGCGATCTGTTCGGCGAGGGCAAGATGTTCCTGCCGCAGGTGGTGAAATCAGCGCGCGTGATGAAGCAAGCGGTGGCCTATCTTGAACCTTACATTCAGGCCAGCAAAGAGGCCGGGCGCAGCAACGGCAAAATCGTGCTGGCGACGGTAAAAGGTGATGTGCATGACATCGGCAAAAACATCGTCGGTGTGGTGCTGCAATGTAACAACTACGAAATTATCGACCTCGGCGTAATGGTGCCGAGCGATAAAATTCTCAAAACCGCGATTGCCGAGAATGCCGATATTATCGGGCTTTCCGGGCTGATCACGCCGTCGCTGGATGAAATGGTCAACGTAGCGAAAGAGATGGAGCGTCAGGGATTCACCATCCCGCTGTTGATTGGCGGCGCCACCACTTCGAAAGCGCATACCGCAGTGAAGATCGAGCAGAACTACAGCGGCCCCACCGTTTACGTGCAGAACGCCTCGCGCACCGTTGGCGTGGTGTCTTCGCTGCTCTCCGATACGCTGAAAGAGGATTTCGTGGCGCGCACCCGCAAAGAGTACGACACGGTGCGCATTCAGCATGCGCGTAAGAAGCCGCGTACACCGCCGGTGAGTCTGCAGACCGCGCGTGATAATGATTATTCCATTGACTGGGAACGTTACACGCCGCCGGTGGCGCATCGCCTCGGTGTGAGTTCCGTTGAAGCCAGCATTGAAACGCTGCGCAATTACATCGACTGGACGCCATTCTTTATGACCTGGTCGCTGGCCGGCAAATATCCGCGCATTCTGGAAGATGACGTGGTGGGCGAAGAGGCCCAACGCTTGTTTGCCGATGCTAACGCGATGCTCGATATGTTGAGCAGCACCGGCACGCTTAAACCGCGCGGTGTGGTGGGGATTTTCCCGGCCAACCGTGTCGGCGATGACATTGAAATTTACAGCAACGAGAACCGCAACGAGGTGCTGTGCGTGAGCCATCACTTGCGTCAGCAGACCGAGAAAACCGACTTCGCCAACTACTGTTTAGCGGATTTCGTGGCACCGAAATCGAGCGGAAAAGCCGATTATCTCGGCGCGTTTGCCGTCACTGCCGGGGTAGAAGAGGATGCGTTGGCTGAGGCGTATGACAAGCAGCACGATGATTACAACAAAATCATGGTTAAAGCGGTGTCAGATCGTCTGGCAGAAGCGTTTGCCGAATATCTGCATGAGCGGGTGCGTAAAGTGATTTGGGGCTTCGCTGCTAATGAAAACCTGAGCAACGAAGAGCTGATTCGCGAGAATTATCAGGGCATTCGCCCGGCGCCAGGTTATCCGGCTTGTCCGGAACATACTGAGAAAGCGCCGATCTGGCAGTTGCTGGATGTGGAAAAACATACCGGCATGAAGCTGACCGAATCTTTCGCCATGTGGCCCGGCGCCGCGGTTTCCGGCTGGTATTTTAGCCATCCCGAGAGCAAGTACTTCGCCGTGGCACAGATTCAGCGCGATCAGGTTGAAGATTACGCGGCGCGTAAAGGCATGAGCGTCACCGACGTCGAGCGCTGGCTGGCACCGAACCTGGGTTATGACGCGGATTAATATGCAGTAATGCGCAATAAATTGCGCCGCTACGGTATGTGTATTTATCCGTAGCGGAGCGATTCATCGCGCGGGTTTAAAACCACCCGCGCGGATATTAATTAAACCGCGCATCGCGATCTGACGTCAGGTCATACAGCTGATATTTGCGACCCAGCATCTGGCCGCCATCACGCGTTAACGGCACCCAGTTCACCTGCGCACGACCACGCGTTGGCGTCACGGTGAACAGATCCATCGGCACCGAAATATAGAAGCCTTTGGTGAAGTCGCCTTCACCATACGCTTCCGCCGACACGTTGGTTTTGGTGGCGTAGAAGCCAACCATCACGCCGCTGTCAAAGCGCTTCGATACATCAACCGTTACGCCTTTATCCTTCGCCAGATATTCACCGACGCTGGCTTTGACCAACACGTCCTGCATAAACCACGGACGCCAGTACGCGGTGAAATGCCCGGTCGGCGCTTTGTAATCGGTGAACTGCATCATGTTGTCCCAATCACGCTGTTTCACGTAGTTGGCATCAACGCCGAAAGCCCAGTTGCTATCAATCGGACGATACAGCACTTCGCCGCCGACGCCGCCGTACATGGTTTCCAGATAACCGCCGTAAACCTGGCCATAGAAACCGTTGCCGAGCGACTGCATGTAGTTGGCTTGCAGATCGTTAACGTAAACGTTGTTCTCAACGTAATCACGAATATGGGTACGCACGCGCGGCAGTGTGGAATCCGCTGGCGCGCCATTGTAATTGAACCTGTCATAGTTATTGGCAATATTACCGAACAGGCTGCCGCCGACTAACAGGTGATCGGTAAGCCAATAATCAGCGTTAGCCATCACGCCAACCTGATACATGTAGAAGCTTTCCGGTCCGCCCACCGACTGATTCAGCACCGGCGACAAGCTGTAGTTCAGACGGTCTTTGCGGATAAAGAAACCTTGCTCGGTGGTACCAGGATCGCGCGGATTTTCACGCGTCTGCTGCAGCGGCTTTTCATGTCCCAGCGGATAACCGGCCAGTTCATTGTGCAGGCTGGCCACATTGGTACGTGTGCTCACCTGCGGCATATTGAAGCGTGACTCGGTGACATCGATGGTATCGATGCCAGCGGGAAGATTGTTCATGATAATGCGATTGGCGCGATCGACACCTTCGCGCGTGTCGCGATATTTGGTCTGCTCGCCAGACACATAGAGCGTGCTGCCTTTGGTCTGAATATGCGGGCCATTCAAACCCGCGTTGTACTTCAAATCCGTTAGCTGGTTTGCTACTACCGTTGGCTGCAACAGATCGCCCTGCGGCTGAGGGTTATACGCTGGTTTCTCGCTATCGATATGCGACTGATGCAGATCGTTGAAGTTGGTGCGCAGGGTAAAGCCGAACATAAAGGTGTTACCGCGCTCGTAGCTGGCGTTAATGTCCGCCCAGTCGGTGATGCGATAAATCGCGCCGACGTTGACCTTGCTGCGTTGATCCAGACGACCAGCAAAATCATCCTGATAATCGTTACCTTCGTATTCAACCTTCAGGCGCAGCGGCTGCCACGGCGTTTGATACTCCACGCCGCCAAACAGTGCTGAAGGACCGTGGAACATCTGCGAGCCGTTAATCGAACCCGCTTCGCCACCGCCGGTACGGCTACAGAAACTGTCGCTGTAGGAGCAGAACGGATTCTTGATGGTGCCGCT
Source organism: Pantoea sp. X-Soil-ISGK-421 (assembly GCF_059730785.1). Taxonomy (NCBI): domain Bacteria; kingdom Pseudomonadati; phylum Pseudomonadota; class Gammaproteobacteria; order Enterobacterales; family Erwiniaceae; genus Pantoea; species Pantoea sp. X-Soil-ISGK-421. The sequence goes on from NZ_AP035979.1 coordinate 314,476, forward strand.
GTTGCCGAGGTAGCCCCAGCCCAGACCTAAGGTGAAATCGAACGGGCCCCATGCCTTGCTCGCCACCAAATATTCACTGTCGAACAGGCCGGTGCCGCCTAAATCGCGTGAACCCACCGCCACTTCCGGCAGCCAATAGCTCTCCTGCCACAAACGCAGCTTCACATCGAAGGCTTTATCTTTATAGCTTTGGTTGCCGCTGAAACCTTCGACCGCGCTGTATCTGCGGGTACGTACGTCGGTATAGCGCACGGTGGTTTCCAGCCACGGGAACAGCTGCAGTGAAGCAGAATAGTAGCGATATTGATCGTTATCACGGAAGTTAACGCTAAATTCACCCTCTTTCGCCATACGCGCGGTAGGCGTCTGCATCAGACCAACGCCGCCGAAATCCGATTGAGAAGGGCCGACCGGTTCAGGCCAGGTTTCCGCATGCACCTGGCAAGCGGCGGAAACAGAAGCAGCCAACAGGCTGATAAGTAATTGTTTTTTCATCACTCTGGTATCCGGTGAGTCAGAACGGAAAGCATGCGCGCATTCAAATCGCTTTGGCCCCAAGGCAGGCTCCATGAAGTGAAACCGAGCCAGATAATGCTGCCGGGCTCCACTTCGATGTGGCGATGATTCCAGTAAGCGACCGGAACTTGCTGCGTGCTGCCAGACGGTGCAATCACCGTGGCATAGCTGCGTTCCGCGCCGGACAGACGATCGTGGCCGTCGAGGTAATCACGCACTTCGCGGCCCGGCTGCCAGCTCTCTTTACCCGGATTGCTTAATGCACCCAGCACCAGCACCTGCGTGGGTTGCGTCAGCGTGTAGAGGTCGTAGCTGCCTTGCAGCGTGCGGTTATCTTGTTGACGCAGGCGCACCTCGTCGGGATCAAGCGAGGTGAACTGGCGGCCCGTCACCTGCACCGTGCCAAGCTGGTGGATAACGGAGCCGATGGTCGCGGCCAGCGACTCGCCGCTGTCGGCTTGCCAGGCGCGCAGATCTGCCAGCAGCTGTTTCTGCTGTTGCTGTGCTACCGCAGTTGCGCCACGTTCGGCAATCACCGTGCCCGGCCACCAGCTGCGCAGTGCTGGGTTGGTAAGTAACTGACTGAGATTCTGCGCATCGTTGATTTGCAGTGTGTTTTTGCCCTGCACGTCGTGCACGGTCACTTGAGCCGCGGCCAGCGCGTGGCCAGCCGTGAGCAGCGTCAACGCTGCCAGCATTGGAGTTGTTTTTTTCATGATTTCGCCGGCTTCAGAATAGTGATTTCAACTGGGAAGGCATCGGCGGCCAGCATCTGGTTGGCCTGCAGCACCGTGCCATCGCGGTTATCGATCCAGAAGGTGTTCTGCCACTCCGCGCCTACGCTCTCCATGCGCACGGTTTCATGCCAGACGCGACACGGTACACGTTCACCGGCGATATCCAGCACCGTATCGTCACCGCGTTCGAAATGGGAAACGGCCGTGGCGGCACGTACTTTATCTTGCTCGCGCCACTGCACCACGCGCGTCCAACTGGCACCGTTTTGCAGATGCAAGCCATCGGCGAGCGGATCCTGCGCCAGGTTACTGACGTCAGCGAGATTGCTCGGTAAACCCAGCGTTTTGACCAGACGGCCATGCTGCATCACCAGCATCGCTTTATCCTGGGTGATCCACTTCTGTTGGTCGTTTTCGTTGTAACCGAGCACCACGAAGATGCGCGGACCTTCATTGATGCGGGCATAGAGGCTGGCGTAGGGCAGGTTAGCAACCTGTTCGTCGGTGACCGTGACATCATCCGGACCGTTCACGGCCAGCATCACGGTTTGTTCGAGGCCTTTTTGCGTTTGTGTGCAGGCCTGCAACAACAGGCAAAGAAGTAGCAAAGAGAGTCGGCGCACTGTGTATCCCTGTCTAAATAAGCCAAGCAAAAAATAACCACACGGATGTGTGGTTATGCTTAAAGGTGCTACATCAACGAGTGGTGCTCGTTGTGGTGGTTGTTGTTGTACCGGTATTTGCACCGTCACCGCCGCCAGAAGCAGCAATGCCGAGACCCACTAACGCACCGAGCGCGCCGATACCCACAGCGGTAGACGCACCGGCAGAGATTGCTCCCGCCTGCGCGCCTGCTGCAGCACCAGCTTCTTCCGGCGCGGCAATCGCAGCGGAAGAAACGGCAACGTAAAGTAAGGCTGCACCAGCAACCATCAGTTTTTTCATAACAACGTTTCCTGCATTTATATGAATCAATGAATGTAGGATTTACCCAGATTTCGGGCGCGTTCAGTATAGGGCAACAAATTACCAGAGTTCAGCAACAGAAAAAGAGGGCGGAAAGTACAGGCGTGTCTGGTGATAAATGCGGCGAATTGGCGTTAGCTGCTTTTTTTAAATGCAGTTTTTTCTCAGGGTGGAATAATTACGTGGTTGGGCTTATCAAGGCAGGATTTTTCACTTTTTCATTAACTATTGGTACGGAATAGGAATAATCAGATTTTCCTGAAGTAGCTTAAATAAAAATGATAAATCAATCATACGGATAGCCGATGGTTAATAACGAAATAGGACCATTTTTTAATTAATAGAGTAGGCGTCAATCAAATAAAGTTCCGATTTTCCTTAGCCTATTTTAAGAATTTTCTAAGCGGCAAAGCGGGAAGAAATAGCAATATTGCGCGGATTGTCGACTGGCTGGCAGAAAAAAGGCGGCAATCACGCCGCCTTATTCATATTGGCCGAGAAATTAACGCCAGGATTTGTAGCGATTAATTAAGCCATTGGTGGAGCTATCGTGGCTGCTAATTTCCGCTTCATTTTCCAGCTCTGGCAGAATGCGGTTTGCCAGCTGTTTACCCAACTCAACACCCCATTGGTCAAAGGTGAAGATGTTGAGAATCGCGCCTTGGGTGAAGATCTTGTGCTCATACAGCGCAATCAGTGAACCCAGGCTGAACGGGGTAATTTCACGCAGCAGGATTGAGTTGGTTGGGCGGTTACCTTCGAATACTTTGAACGGCACGATGTGCGCGACCGATTCGGCAGATTTGCCGGCATCGGTGAACTCTTTCTCTACCACATCGCGTGACTTACCAAACGCCAGCGCTTCGGTCTGTGCGAAGAAGTTCGACAGCAGCTTCGGATGGTGATCGGTCAGCACGTTGTGGCTCAGCGCCGGTGCGATAAAGTCGCACGGAATCAGTTTGGTGCCCTGATGAATCAGCTGGTAGAACGCGTGCTGACCGTTGGTGCCTGGCTCGCCCCAGATGATTGGGCCAGTCTGGTAATCCACCGGATTGCCTTCGCGATCGACATATTTACCGTTGGATTCCATGTTGCCCTGCTGGAAGTAAGCAGCAAAGCGATGCATGTATTGGTCATACGGCAGAATGGCTTCGGTTTCGGCACCAAAGAAGTTGTTGTACCAGATACCAATCAGCGCCAACAGCACCGGCAAGTTCTGCTCGGCAGGCGTGTTAGCGAAGTGCTTATCCATCGCATGCGCGCCACTCAGCAGCTGCTCGAAGTTCTCGAAGCCGATAGACAGAATGATCGACAAGCCGATTGCTGACCACAGTGAATAGCGACCGCCAACCCAATCCCAGAACTCGAACATATTATCGGTATCAATACCGAATTCACCCACCGCTTTACCGTTGGTCGACAGCGCAGCGAAGTGCTTCGCCACATGCTGCTGATCGCCCGCGGTTTTCAGGAACCAGTCACGCGCGCTATGGGCGTTGGTCATGGTTTCCTGGGTGGTGAAGGTTTTTGATGCCACGAGGAACAGCGTGGTTTCCGGGCTGAGATCTTTCAGCGTTTCGGCGATGTGCGTGCCATCAACGTTAGACACAAAGTGCATGTTGAGGTGATTTTTGTACGGACGCAGCGCTTCGGTCACCATGAAGGGGCCGAGGTCTGAACCACCAATACCGATGTTCACCACATCAGTAATGGCTTTACCGGTATAGCCTTTCCAGTCGCCGCTGATGATGCGCTCGGAGAAGCCTTTCATCTTCGCCAGCACCGCGTTGACTTCCGGCATCACATCTTTGCCGTCCACCACAATTGGCGTGTTGCTGCGGTTACGCAAGGCAACGTGCAGTACCGCACGCTCTTCGGTGCGGTTAATCTTCTCGCCAGAGAACATCGATTTGATGGCGCCGGCCAGATCGGTTTCTTTAGCCAGCGACTGTAATTTTTCGAGGGTTTCCTCGGTGATGCGGTTTTTTGAGAAATCCACCAGCATCTGGTCATCGAAAGTGGCAGAGAATTTCGCAAAACGATCGGCATCTTGCGCAAACAGGTCGGCGATTTGCACCGATTTCATCTGCTCAAAATGCTGCTGCAGCGCTTTCCAGGCTGCGGTTTGTGTCGGATTGATATTTTTCATGGCAACACTCTAGTTGATATAAGAACCGTCATTCCATCCGGGGCATCCTGCTCGCCCGGCATCCATAGCATTCTTGCGACGGGAATGAGTATGACCACAGTTACAAGCGAAGGGAAAAAATTTGTGACCGTGGCCGCAGTGTTTCAGGTAAATCCGGCGGCGATTGTCAGCGTAGCGCCAGGAAAATTCCCTGTGCCGCATCAGCAAAAAGCCGCATTTGTCTGATTCGGACTCTACTTTAGGTCGACGTGGGACACCGCGTTTGTTCAACGATGCGTTTACCGAAGTGTAAAAGTGAGCAAATCCTCGACCTTAAGCAAGTCTACCCAAAATTATTCGAGGTTCAGGAAGGCGGCAAGTGTATGACAAATCGGCTTGGCCGATTTGAACAGCGCTAGCGCTGGCCCGAAGGGTGAGGCTCATTATGAGCCTCATAATCCTCAGGAGCTTACTGAAGTAAGGGACTGAGGTGAATACCCGCAGCCAACGCACCTGAAACTTGAAGTATGAAGGGTATGGACAGGGGGGAAAATAATCAGTACTTTATGCGCGCTACTTACACCTCCGGGTGTAAGCCAGAAGAGGCGCGTCGCCCAGGCAGTGTGTTTGAGGATCCGTATCCGCAGATAACACATCAGGGGGTGTGACGCCGAGGTGGGGCAACACGCGGGGTGTTGCACTGTCGGCTGCAGGGGCTGAATCCTCTGGGTTGTCACCAGAATCGTCCACAGTCGGACGCTTCGCAAGGTGAAGCGCTTCTGGGTGACTTGTCTCCTGATCTTGTCTGCCCAATTCTGCTCTTCTCTTGTGCCTAGGCTGCTACTATGTCTTCCGCCCCAAAAACGGAAGAAAGATAACCTGACACGGGGTTCGTAACATGTCTCAAAATCTTATCGTGGCTAAATTTGGCGGCACCAGCGTTGCCGATTTTGATGCTATGAATCGCAGCGCAGATGTTGTGCTGTCGGATGCCAATACCCGCTTAGTGGTGCTCTCTGCTTCCGCTGGCGTAACCAATTTGCTGGTTGCCCTTGCTGAAGGCCAGGAACAAGCGCAGCGCGCTTACCTGCTGGATGAAATCCGCCGAATTCAATACGCCATCATCGATCGTTTGCAGTCGCCGGATGTCATCCGCGACGAAATTGATCGCATGCTGGAAAACATCACCATGTTATCTGAGGCCACCTCGCTGGCGACGTCGCACGCGCTGACCGATGAGTTGGTGAGCCACGGTGAGCTGATGTCGACGCTGCTGTTCGTAGAGATTCTGCGCGAGCGTCAGGTGAACAGCGAATGGTTTGACGTGCGTAAAGTGATGCGCACCAGCGATCGTTTTGGTCGTGCGGAGCCGGAAGTGGCTACGGTGAAAGCGCTGGCAGCGACCCAACTGCAGCCGCGTATTGCACAAGCGCTGGTGGTGACTCAGGGCTTTATCGGTAGCGAAATTAAAGGCCGCACCACCACGCTCGGCCGTGGCGGCAGTGACTACACCGCTGCGCTGCTGGGCGAAGCGCTGCAGGCCGCGCGTATCGATATCTGGACCGATGTTGCCGGTATCTACACCACCGATCCACGCGTGGTTTCCACGGCTAAACGCATCGAAGAGATTACCTTCGAAGAAGCGGCGGAAATGGCGATCTTTGGTGCTAAAGTGCTGCATCCGGCCACCTTGCTGCCGGCTGTACGCAGCGATATCCCGGTGTTTGTCGGCTCGAGTAAAGATCCGGCCGCGGGCGGTACGCGCGTGTGCAATGAAACCAAAAATCCACCGCTGTTCCGCGCGCTGGCACTGCGTCGCAAGCAGACATTGGTCACGTTGCACAGCCTGAATATGCTACATGCACACGGCTTCCTCGCCGAGGTGTTTAACATTCTGGCGCGCCACAGCATCTCCGTTGATCTGGTGACCACTTCTGAAGTGAGCGTGGCGCTAACGTTGGATAGCACCGGTTCGACCACCACGGGTGACAGTTTGCTGACGCAGGCGCTGCTGACCGAGCTCTCTTCGCTGTGCCGTGTGGAAGTGGAAGAGAACCTGGCGCTGGTGGCGATCATCGGCAACAACCTGTCGAAAGCCTGCGGCGTCGGTAAAGAAGTGTTCGGCGCACTGGAACCGTTTAATCTGCGCATGATTTGCTACGGTGCCAGCAGCTATAACCTTTGCTTCCTGGTGCCAACGCCGGATGCGGAAGAAGTGGTACGCGCGCTGCACAAGAATCTATTTGGTTCCTAAGTCAAATTGTTAGCATGCTGCATCAAGCCGGACCTGGTCCGGCTTTTTTATTGGTTAATTTTATTAAATAATAATTCAAGCGCAGCGGAAGTCAGTCATTCTATCCAGACGTTTCTGATGATCCCCATTATCACTCGCGAGACATGTCTTGTTTTCGCTGGAATCGCCTAAAAAACACACTGATCTCTCATTGAGTGGTTGCGCTTCAATCGCCAAAAACGATAATCCCGCCGCGAAAACATTAAATTATCTGAGGGAATAGCGGTGAAAAGATTAGTGGCTGAAACACTTGGCACCTTTGTGCTGGTGTTGGGCGGTTGTGGTAGTGCGGTGTTGGCCGCGGCGTTTCCAGAATTGGGTATCGGTTTTGCCGGCGTCGCGCTGGCATTTGGTCTGACAGTGTTGGTGATGGCATTTGCCGTTGGCCATATCTCAGGCGGCCATTTTAACCCGGCGGTCACCATCGGTCTGACGGTTGGCGGACGTTTCCCGGCGGCGCAGGTCGTACCTTACATCATCGCGCAACTGGTTGGTGCGATTGCGGCGGCAGGCGTGCTGTATCTGATTGCCAGCGGTAAAGCCGGTTTCGATGCAGCGGCGAGCGGCTTCGCGTCGAACGGTTACGGTGTACATTCCCCGGGCGGCTTTAGCTTGCAGGCAGGTATGATCGCCGAACTGGTGCTGACCGCGGTGTTCCTGATTGTGATCATGGGTTCGACCGATAAACGTGCTCCGGCCGGTTTTGCGCCGATGGCTATCGGTCTGGCATTGACGCTGATCCACCTGGTGAGCATTCCTGTGACCAATACCTCAGTTAACCCGGCGCGCAGTACGGGTGTGGCCATCTTCCAGGGCGGCTGGGCAGTGGAGCAGCTGTGGATGTTCTGGTTGTTACCGATCATCGGTGCTGCGATTGGTGGTGCGATCTACCGCTTTGTACTGGAAAAAGCAGAGTAACTTCGCCGTATTTCAGCGGATCGGCAGCAGCCGATCCGCATTTTCCCCCGCAAGCGACTTCCCGCCTTACGTCAAGATAATGAAATGTTATGATCCCGCGTCCGTCGCTGTGGTCGTTCCCTGCGCGACATTTCATCTGTGGCAATATTAAAAAAATCCCTAAGGAAGTCTGGTTATGCTCGGCACACTTACCCGCTTGTTCCCGCTCTGGGCCGTACTGCTCTCGGTCGCTGCTTATTATTCTCCCACCACCTTTCTCGGCATTGGTCCGTGGGTAACGTATCTGCTGATGCTGATTATGTTCGCCATGGGCGTGACGCTAAATATTGACGATTTCAAACGCGTGCTGGTACGTCCGGCGCCGGTGATTGCCGGTACTTTCCTGCACTATCTGGTGATGCCGCTGGCCGCATGGGGTTTGGCGAAGCTATTCCAGATGCCACCGGACCTCGCAGCAGGCATGATCCTGGTCGGCAGTGTGGCCAGCGGCACTGCGTCTAACGTGATGATCTATCTGGCGAAAGGCGATGTGGCGCTGTCAGTGACCATCTCATCCGTATCGGCGCTGGTGGGGGTTTTTGCCACGCCGCTGCTAACGCGTTTCTACGTTGATACGCACATTCAGGTGGATGTGGTCGGCATGCTGCTCAGCATCGTGAAAATCGTGGTGGTTCCGATCAGCCTCGGCCTGATCATCCACCACTCAATGAACAGTGTGGTGCGCCGCGTTGAGCCTTATCTGCCGGCGTTTTCGATGGTGTGTATTCTGCTGATCATCAGCGCCGTGGTAGCCGGCAGCCAGGGTTTTATCGGTTCTGTCGGCTTGATGGTGATTGTGGCGGTCATACTGCATAACGCCATTGGTCTGTTGGGCGGGTACTGGGGTGGCAAGCTGTTTGGCTTCGATGAATCCACCTGCCGCACGCTGGCGCTGGAAGTGGGCATGCAGAACTCGGGACTGGCGGCCACGCTGGGCAAACTCTACTTCTCGCCGTTGGCAGCACTGCCGGGCGCACTGTTCTCGGTATGGCATAACTTGTCAGGTTCGCTGCTGGCCGGCTATTGGTCAGGTAAACCGATCGATAAAAAGCAGAAATAATCGCGGTCGCCATGAACAGTGGTCGCCATGAATGGCGACCCTACGAACGCACCGGTTTATCGTAGGGTGCGCATTTATGCGCACCGTTTTGCACTACAGCTTCAGATAAGTGCGTATCCCATCCAGAAACATCTGCGTTGCCAGCATAATCAAAATCAACCCCATCAGACGTTCCAGCGCGTTAACGCCTTTGTCACCCAGCAGACGTAAAAACAGTCCCGACATCAGCAAAATTCCTACTGTTACACCCCAGGCAATCAGCAGCGCCCCCACCAGGTGCGTCATTTGATTGGGATATTGATGTGATAACAGCATCAGCGTCGCCAGCAGCGAAGGGCCGGCAACCAGCGGAATCGCCAACGGCACCAGAAATGGCTCTTCACCAGCCGGAAGTCCGCTGCTGCTGCTCTCCTCGGAGGGGAAAATCATGCGAATGGCAATCAGGAACAGAATGATGCCGCCGGAGATCGACACGGTTTCGGTGCGCAGATTCAGAAACGTCAGAATACGTTCACCGGCGAAGAGAAACAGCAGCATCAGAATCAGCGCGATCAGCATTTCGCGCATCAGCACCACGCGGCGGCGCTTGGGCTCCAGATGCTTCAATACCGACATAAAGATCGGCAGGTTGCCCAGCGGGTCCATAATTAACAGCAGCAATATGGTCGCGGATATCATTTCAGTCATGTCAGGTAAACCATCCTATCCATTTGGCCAAGGCCATTATTAGTTGTACTGCTGAAAAAGTTAGCGCAATCGAATTAATTCACTTGCCAGAAGTGCTGCATTTTGTAGAGTTGACGGTCATAGGTAAACCTGATTATTACGCAGACGGGCAGGATTATCCGGCCCGTCTTTTCCTCGCACCACTTAGGGCTTCCTTCGAGAACACCCGAGACGGACAGAAAATGAAGAATGTAGGTTTTATTGGTTGGCGTGGCATGGTCGGCTCAGTGCTGATGTCACGTATGAGCGAAGAACGCGATTTTGATGTCATCAATCCGGTCTTTTTCTCCACGTCACAGCTTGGTCAGGCGGCGCCGACGTTCGGCGGTAAGTCGACCGGTGCGCTGCAGGATGCTTTTGATATCGAGGCGCTGAAGGCGCTGGATATTATTATCACCTGTCAGGGCGGCGATTACACCAGTGAAGTCTATCCGAAGCTGCGCGAAAGCGGCTGGCAGGGTTACTGGATTGATGCGGCTTCCACGCTGCGCATGAAAGATGATGCGATCATCATTCTCGATCCGGTTAACCATCATGTGATTCGTCAGGGCCTCAACAACGGCATCAAAACCTTCGTCGGCGGCAACTGCACCGTGAGTCTGATGTTGATGTCACTGGGTGGCCTGTTTGCCAACGATCTGGTTGAGTGGGCGTCGGTTGCCACTTATCAGGCGGCATCGGGCGGCGGTGCGCGCCATATGCGTGAATTGCTGACGCAGATGGGCATGCTGCATGACCACGTGGCCAGCTCGCTGCAGAATCCGGCTTCCGCCATTCTGGATATCGAACGCAGCGTCACCGATTTCACCCGCTCTGGCACCTTGCCAACCGACAACTTCGGCGTACCCCTGGCGGGCAGCCTGATTCCGTGGATCGACAAACAGCTGGATAACGGCCAGAGCCGCGAAGAGTGGAAGGGCCAGGCGGAAACCAACAAGATTCTGCGTACCCGCAATGTGATTCCGGTTGATGGCTTGTGTGTGCGTGTTGGCGCCCTGCGCTGCCACAGCCAGGCCTTCACCCTCAAGCTGAAAAAAGACCTGCCGCTGAGCGAAATCGAACAGCTGCTGGCTTCCCACAACGAGTGGGTGAAAGTGGTGCCAAACGACCGTGAAATCACCATGCGTGAACTGACGCCAGCCGCCGTCACTGGCACGCTGACTACGCCAGTGGGTCGCCTGCGCAAACTGAACATGGGGCCGGAATACCTTTCTGCCTTCACCGTGGGCGATCAGTTATTGTGGGGTGCCGCTGAACCGCTGCGTCGCATGCTGCGTTTGTTGATCGACTAAGCGCAGCGGTAAACCAGACAGGCCGGGGTTTCCCGGCCTTTTTTTAGTTATCCAGGCTGCAAAAAATTATGCAAATTGCGCCTGACAAGTGATCCGCTTCCCTTTTTTGCTCGCCCGACAACAATATTTCACGATCCTCCATGGCTTCTGCCATCCCCAAGCTATGATTTAACAGAGATGTGCCGGTTGTTAACTGTTTTCGTTTTTTCGAACTGAATGGTTGTTGTACACGGTGAAGATCTTTCCCACGGACGGTTGTGTCCTCGCGGTGTACCTATGGCTCAATGAAAAGCAGCGCACCCGAGGCGATAATCCTGCCGACTCTGGTCGCCTGCGCAAAATCATAGGAAGAAAGTCATGTCAGAGCTTCCCGATCGCCAGGCGATCAATGCCCTTTTTGCCGGGAATTACGCCGATCCCTTTTCATTACTGGGGATGCACCAAACGGCCGCAGGCCTTGAAGTTCGCGCGCTGCTGCCCGATGCCTCCGATGTATGGGTGATTGAAACCAACACTGGACGCAAATGCGCCCAGCTTACGTGTCTCGACTCGCGCGGATTTTTTTGTGGCGTGATCCCACGCCGTAAAAACCTGTTCGGCTATCAGCTGGCGGTAAATTGGCACGGCCAGCAAAACCTGATTGATGATGCCTATCGCTTTGGCCCGCTGCTGGCAGAGATGGATGCCTGGCTGCTGGGCGAAGGTACGCACCTGCGTCCTTACGAAACCCTTGGCGCGCACGGCACCACCATTGATGGCGTGCATGGCACGCGCTTTGCCGTTTGGGCACCGAATGCGCGGCGCGTATCGGTGGTGGGCGAGTTCAATTTCTGGGATGGCCGCCGCCATCCGATGCGCTTCCGGCGCGAACTCGGTGTCTGGGAACTGTTTGTTCCGGGCGCGGTGAATGGCCAGCTGTACAAATTTGAAATCGTTGATAATAGCGGTCAGATGCGCATCAAAGCCGATCCTTTTGCCTTCGAAGCGCAGATGCGGCCGCAAACGGCGTCGATGATCTGTGGTCTACCGCCGAAAACCGAAATGCAGCCGCAGCGCAAAGCCGCCAATGGCTTTGACCAGCCAATTTCTATTTACGAAGTCCATCTGGGTTCATGGCGCCGTCATACCGATGACAACTTCTGGTTAAGTTACAAGGAGCTGGCCGAACAGCTCATCCCTTACGTCAAAGAGATGGGCTTCACCCACATCGAACTGATGCCGATTAACGAACATCCGTTCGACGGCAGCTGGGGCTATCAGCCGCTTGGCATGTATGCGCCCACGCGCCGTTTCGGTACGCGCGATGAGTTTCGCCATTTTGTTGCGGCTGCGCATGACGCCGGCATCAACGTGCTACTTGATTGGGTGCCGGGCCACTTCCCCAGCGATGACTTTGGCCTGGCGAAGTTTGACGGTACCGAGCTGTATGAACACAGCGATCCACGCGAAGGTTTTCATCAGGACTGGAACACGCTGATCTACAACTTTGGTCGCCGCGAGGTGAGCAATTACCTTTCCGGCAATGCCTTATATTGGATGGAGCGCTTCGGCATTGATGGATTACGTGTGGATGCGGTGGCCTCGATGATCTACCGCGACTACAGTCGCGCCGAAGGCGAATGGGTACCCAATCAATTTGGTGGGCGAGAAAATCTCGAAGCGATTTCATTCCTGCGCCATACCAACCGCGTATTGGGCCACGCCGCGCCGGGCAGCGTCACGGTGGCGGAAGAATCCACCGATTATCCTGGCGTGACGCGTCCCTCAGAGGATGGCGGCCTCGGCTTTTGGTTCAAATGGAACCTCGGCTGGATGCACGACACGCTGGATTACATGAAGCTCGATCCGGTGCATCGCCGCTACCATCACCAGCTGATGACCTTCGGCATGCTCTACAACTACACCGAAAACTTTGTGCTGCCGCTGTCGCATGACGAAGTGGTGCACGGCAAGCGCTCGATCCTCGATCGCATGCCGGGCGATGCCTGGCAGAAGTTCGCTAACCTGCGTGCCTATTACGGCTGGATGTGGGGTTTCCCCGGCAAGAAGCTGCAGTTTATGGGCAACGAGTTTGCGCAAGGGCGCGAGTGGAATCACGACAGCAGCCTCGACTGGCATCTGCTGGAAGGTGAGGATAACTGGCACAACGGCGTGCAGCGTCTGGTACGCGATCTTAACCACACCTATCGCCACTATGCGCCGCTGCATCAGCTCGATTTTGATGGGCAAGGTTTTGAGTGGTTGGTGGTCGATGATCATGAGAACTCGGTGTTTGTCTTTGTGCGCCGCGATCGCGACGGCAATGAAATCATCGTGGTCAGTAACTTTACGCCGGTGGCGCGTCACAACTATCGCTTTGGGGTAAATCAGCGTGGCGGCTGGCGCGAGATAATGAATACCGACCAACACGATTATCACGGCAGCGATACGCGTAATCACGGCGTGGTGCATACCGATGAAATTGAAAGTCACGGTCGGTCGCAGTCGCTGAGCTTGACCTTGCCGCCGCTGGCAACGCTTTGGCTGGTGCGGGAGAGCGACTGATGCTGGAGCAGGGACAGCCGAAACCGTTAGGTGCGCATTACGATGGGCACGGCGTCAATTTCACGCTGTTTTCCCAGCACGCCGAGCGTGTTGAACTGTGCCTGTTTGATGCGCACGGTGCGGAGCGCCGTTTTGCGCTGCCCGCGCGCAGCGGTGATATCTGGCATGGCTATTTTCCCGCACTGAAGCCCGGCCAGCGCTACGGCTATCGCGTGCATGGCCCGTGGGCACCGCAGCAGGGACATCGGTTCAATTCTGCCAAGTTGCTGGTCGATCCCTGCGCCAAAGCAGTTGCGGGTGAGGTAACGGATGACGCGCGTTTTCACGGCGGCGACCGTGAACCCGATGCGCGGGATAACGCCGCCATCGCGCCGAAATCGCTGGTGATTGCTGAAGATTTCGCCTGGGAAGACGATCAGGCGCCGCGTACGCCGTGGGGCAACACGGTGATTTATGAAGCGCACGTGCGCGGATTAACGATGCAGCATCCGGAAATTCCGGAAAGGCTGCGTGGCACTTATGCGGCGCTGGGTCATCCTGCTATGGTGAAGTATCTGCGCCATCTTGGCATCACCGCGCTGGAGCTGTTGCCGATTGCCCAGTTCACCAGCGAACCGCGTTTACGCCGTCTGGGGTTGAGTAATTACTGGGGCTACAACCCGTTTGCCCTGTGGGCGGTCGATGCTCGTTACGCGTCGGGTGAAAACGGTTTATCGCCGCTGCAGGAGTTTCAGCAGGCGGTAAAAGTGCTGCATGCGGCGGGCATTGAAGTGATTCTGGATGTGGTGTTCAACCACACCGCCGAACTGGAAGAGATAGGGCCGACGATTTCACAGCGCGGCGTGGATAACGCCAGTTATTACTGGCTCGATGGCAACGGCGATTATCAAAACTGGACCGGCTGCGGCAACACGCTAAATCTCAGCCATCCTCAGGTGATGGAATGGGTACTGGAGGCGCTGCGCTATTGGGTTCGTGCGTGCCACATTGATGGCTTCCGTTTCGATCTTGCCAGCGTATTAGGCCGCACGCCGGAATTTCAACAGGATGCGCCGCTGTTTGCCGCCATCAAAGCCTGTCCGCTGCTCTCACAGGTGAAGTTGATTGCGGAGCCGTGGGATATCGGGCCTGGCGGTTATCAGGTTGGCAATTTCCCGTCCGACTTCGCCGAGTGGAACGACCATTTTCGCGATGCGGCGCGTCGTTACTGGCTCCATGGCCAGCTGAATAACGGCGATTTTGCCCGTCGTTTTGCTGCATCCAGCGACGTATTTCAGCGTGAGGCGCGTCTGCCGCACGCCAGCATTAATCTGATCACTGCTCACGATGGCTTCACGCTGCGTGATGTGGTGAGCTTCAACAACAAACACAATCAGGCCAACGGCGAAGACAATCGTGATGGCAGCAGCAACAACTTCAGCCATAACCACGGCAAAGAAGGGCTGCAGGTCCATTTCGATATTGTCGAACGGCGGCGGCGCAGCGTGCATGGCTTGCTCACTACGCTGCTGTTGGCGCAAGGCACGCCGATGCTGCTGGCAGGTGACGAGCGGGGTCACAGTCAGCACGGTAATAACAACGCTTATTGCCAGGACAATCCGCTCACCTGGCTCGACTGGCAACAAGATGATTTTGGGCTGGTCGACTTCACTGCCGCATTAATCCACCTGCGCCAGCGCATTCCTGCGTTGACGCTGGATGGCTGGTGGCAGGAAGGCGACGGCAATGTGCAGTGGTTCAATGCCAGCGGCAAACCACTGGAGAAAGATCAGTGGGAACAGGGGACGCACAGAATGCAGATCCTGCTCTCCGGCCGCTGGTTAATAACAATAAACGCCACGGAATCGGTGAGTGATATCGCCTTACCAGACGGAGAGTGGCATGCCATTCCTCCTTTCGCCGGGGAAGATAACCCCATTCATACAACTGTCTGGCACGGTCCCGCACACGGTGTGTGCGTGTTCCTAAAGCAATCATAAGGAGTCAGACATGGTTAAATTAGATAGAACAGATCATCTGATGCTGGCGCGCCAGCTCCCTACACAAACGGTTGCCTTGATCCTTGCTGGCGGGCGCGGTACGCGTCTGAAAGATCTCACCGCGAAACGCGCCAAACCTGCCGTGCATTTCGGTGGCAAGTTCCGCATCATCGACTTTGCGCTGTCCAACTGCATCAACTCGGGCATACGGCGCATCGGGGTGATCACCCAATATCAGTCACATACGCTGGTGCAGCACATTCAGCGTGGCTGGTCGCTGTTCAACGAGGAGATGAACGAATTTGTCGATCTGCTGCCGGCGCAGCAGCGCGCCGCCACCGAACATTGGTATCGCGGTACCGCCGATGCGGTGACGCAAAACCTCGACATCATTCGCCGCTACAACGCGCAGTACATCGTGATTCTCGCCGGGGATCATATCTACAAAATGGACTACTCGCGCATGCTGCTCGACCACGTCGATCGCGGTGCCAAATGTACCATCGCCTGCTTGCCGGTGCCGTTAGCCGAAGCCACCGCATTTGGTGTAATGGCGGTTGATGCCGAAAACAACGTGATCGATTTTGTCGAAAAGCCGCCGAAACCGCCGTCAATGCCGGGTGACGACAGCCGAGCGCTGGCCAGCATGGGCATTTATGTGTTTAACGCCGATTATCTTTATCAACTGCTGGAAGAAGATCTGCAAGTGGCTGATTCAAGTCACGATTTCGGTAAAGATTTGCTGCCAAAAATCGTCGCTAGCGGCGAGGCGTACGCGCACTCCTTCACGTTATCCTGCGTGCAGATCGACGAGAACGCTGAGCCATACTGGCGCGACGTCGGGACGCTGGAGGCTTACTGGCGCGCCAATCTCGATTTAGCCTCGGTAACGCCCGAACTGGATATGTACGACCACAGCTGGCCGATTCGCACCCATATGGAGCCATTACCACCGGCGAAATTTGTGCAGGATCGTTCCGGCAGCCACGGCATGACGATGAATTCGCTGGTTTCTGGCGGCTGCATCATCTCGGGCTCGGTGGTGGTGAATTCGGTGCTATTCCCACGTATCCGCATTAACTCGTTTTGCAATATTGATTCTGCAGTGCTGCTGCCCGACGTAGTGGTTGGCCGATCTTGTCGTCTGCGTCGCTGCGTGATCGATCGCGCCTGCGAATTGCCAGAAGGCATGGTCATTGGCGAAAACCCTGATGAAGACAGCCGACGTTTTTACCGTTCAGAAGAGGGCATCGTACTGGTGACGCGCGCCATGTTGGCCAAATTGGCCGGAGCGGTCAGTAAGTAACGAAAGAGCATAGAGAAAATTGCCGCGTGGAACGCATGCGATAACAATAGGGGTTCAGGATGCTGGTTTTACATGTCTGTTCAGAGCTTTTCCCGCTGTTAAAAACGGGCGGATTGGCTGATGTGGTCGGTGCATTACCACAGGCGCAAATAGCCGAAGGTGCGGATGCGCGGGTGCTGATTCCCGCCTATCCGGATCTGCGTAAAGGGATTCCTGATACTGAAATTGTGGCGGAGCTACAAACTTTTGCCGGGCCGGTTCGTTTACTTTTTGGACAATTCAACGGCGTTGGTATTTATTTAATTGATGCGCCGGGATTGTATGAACGTCCCGGCAGTCCTTATCACGACACATCGCAATTTGCTTATGTCGATAATTACCTGCGCTTTGCGCTGCTCGGCTGGATGGGCGCGGAGATTGCCAGCGGATTGGATATGAACTGGCAGCCCGATATCGTGCACGCGCATGACTGGCACGCCGGCTTAACCTGCGCCTATATCGCCGCGCGCGGAGGCCCGGCGAAAACGGTGTTTACGGTGCACAATCTGGCGTACCAGGGGCTGTTTTCTGCACGCCATCTGGATGAGATTCAGATTCCTCGCGCCTACTTTGATATGCATGGCCTGGAGTTCTTCGGGCAGATTTCCTACCTCAAGGCGGGGCTATTTTATGCCGATCATATTACGGCGGTCAGCCCCACTTACGCGCTGGAAATTACCCGACCAGAATTTGGTTACGGCATGGAATCCCTGCTTGAACAGCGGCTGCGTGAAGGGCGGCTGAGCGGCATTCTGAATGGCGTCGACCCGGGGATTTGGGATCCGGCGCATGACTTGTTGCTCACCGCGCGCTACGACAGTGAAACGCTGGAGAGCAAAGCCGAGAACAAGCGCCAGCTACAGATTGCTATGGGTCTGAAGGTAGATGACAAAGCGCCAGTGTTCTGTGTCATCAGCCGTTTGACTAAACAGAAAGGGCTGGATTTAGTGCTGGAAGCGCTGCCGGGCTTGCTGGCCCAAGGCGGCCAACTGGTGCTGCTTGGTCAGGGAGACGCAGAGCTGCAGCAAGGTTTCCTCGCCGCGGCGGCAGAACATCCGGGCCGCGTTGGCGTGCAGATTGGTTATCACGAAGCTTTCTCGCACCGTATTGTTGGCGGTGCGGATGTCATTATGGTGCCGAGCCGCTTTGAGCCGTGTGGCTTAACGCAGCTATACGGTTTGAAATATGGCACGTTGCCGCTGGTACGTCGCACCGGTGGGCTGGCGGATACGGTGCAAGACAGTTCGCTGGAGAACCTGGCAGACGGCGTCGCCAGCGGCTTTACCTTTGAAGACAGTAATGCCTGGTCGCTGCTGCGGGCGATTCGGCGTGCATTTGTTCTGTGGTCTCGTCCTGCACTCTGGCGTTACGTCCAGCGCCAGGCGATGGGGATGGATTTTAGTTGGCAGGTGGCGGCACAAGCCTACCGCGATCTTTATCAACGTTTGCTGTAATGAGAGATTGGGATACTTGATATGAATGCACCTTTCACCTATGCCTCACCCACGCTGACGGTTGATGCGCTAAAGCACTCAATCGCCTATAAGCTGATGTTTACTATTGGTAAAGATCCCTCGATCGCAAATAAGCATGAGTGGCTCAATGCCGCGCTGTTGGCGGTGCGAGATCGTATGGTGGAACGCTGGCTGCGCTCCAGCCGCGCACAGCTCTCACAGGATGTGCGGCAGGTTTACTATCTGTCGATGGAATTCCTGATGGGCCGCACGCTGGGTAATGCCTTGCTGGCGATGGGCATTTACGACGATCTCAATCAGGCACTGGACGAGATGGGCCTCGATCTCAGCGAACTGATGGAAGAGGAGAACGATCCTGGCCTCGGCAACGGCGGTTTGGGACGTTTAGCCGCCTGCTTCCTCGATTCACTCGCCACGCTCGGTTTACCCGGGCGCGGCTATGGCATTCGTTACGATTACGGCATGTTTAAGCAGAATATCGTCGACGGCCAGCAACGCGAATCACCGGATTACTGGCTGGAATACGGTAATCCGTGGGAATTCCAGCGCTTTAACACGCGCTACAAAGTCCGTTTCGGCGGCCGTTTACAGCATGAAGGCGCGCGGGTGCGCTGGGTGGAAACCGAGGAGATCGTGGCGATGGCTTACGATCAAATCATTCCCGGTTTCGATACCGACGCCACCAATACGCTGCGCCTGTGGGGCGCGCAGGCCAGTAACGAAATTAATCTCGGTAAGTTTAATCAGGGCGATTACTTCGCTGCAGTAGAAGATAAAAACCACTCGGAAAACGTCTCGCGCGTGCTCTATCCCGATGATTCAACCTATTCGGGCCGCGAACTGCGTCTGCGTCAGGAGTATTTCCTCGTCTCCTCAACGGTGCAGGATATTCTCAATCGCCACTGGCAGATGCATGAAACCTGGGACAATCTGCCCGACAAAATCGCCATTCACCTTAACGATACCCATCCGGTGCTGGCCATCCCTGAACTGATGCGTTTGCTGATCGACGAGCAAAAATTCAGCTGGGACGATGCGTTTGAAGTGACCTGTCAGGTGTTCTCCTATACGAACCACACGCTGATGACCGAAGCGCTGGAAAGCTGGCCGGTGGACATGATCGGTAAGATCCTGCCGCGTCATCTCAGCATCATCTTTGAAATCAACGATTATTTCCTGAAAACCATTCAGGAATACTATCCGGATGATTGGGATCTGATGTCGCGTATCTCGATCATCGACGAGAACGATGGCCGCCGCATTCGCATGGCGTGGCTGGCGGTGGTGGTGAGCCACAAAGTTAATGGCGTGTCGGAGCTGCACTCCAATTTGATGGTGCAATCGCTGTTCGCTGACTTCGCGCGCCTATTCCCTGGCCGTTTCTGTAATAAAACCAACGGCGTGACGCCACGTCGCTGGCTGGCGCTGGCCAACCCGGCGCTGTCCGAGGTGTTGGATGAAGCGATTGGTCGCAATTGGCGCACCGATCTCGGTCAGCTCAATGAGTTGACGGCGCAAGTCGATTATCCGGCATTTATTGAACAGATCGCCGATGCCAAGTTTGCCAACAAAAAACGTCTGGCGGATTGGGTAGCGAAGAATTTGGATATCGTGCTCGATCCGCATGCGCTGTTTGACGTGCAGATCAAACGCATCCACGAATACAAACGTCAGCTGCTGAACGTGCTGCACGTGATTACGCGCTACAACCGCATTAAGGCCGATCCCACCGCTGAATGGGTGCCGCGTGTCAATATTTTCGCCGGCAAGGCCGCATCGGCGTATTACGTGGCGAAGCACATCATTCATTTGATCAACGATGTTGCCAATGTGATCAATAACGATCCGCAGGTGAAAAACAAGCTCAAGGTGGTGTTCATTCCCAACTATGGCGTGAGTCTGGCGCAGATCATTATTCCGGCGGCGGATCTCTCTGAGCAGATCTCTACCGCCGGCACTGAGGCATCGGGCACCAGTAACATGAAGTTTGCACTGAATGGCGCGTTAACCATCGGCACGCTAGATGGCGCCAATGTGGAGATGCTGGAGCACGTCGGCAAGGAGAATATCTTTATCTTTGGTAACACCACGCCGCAGGTGGAGAAACTGCGCACCGATGGCTACAACCCACGTAAGTATTACGAGGACGATCCTGAGCTGCATCAGGCGCTGACGCAAATCGCCAGCGGGCTATTCAGTCCGCAGGAGCCCGGGCGCTATCGCAATCTGTTTGATGCCTTGGTCAACTTCGGCGATCACTACCAACTACTGGCGGATTATCGCAGCTATGTGGATACGCAGGACAAGGTGGACAAGCTTTATCGTCAACCGGATAAGTGGCAGCGCAGCGCGGCGCTGAATATCGCCAACATGGGCTATTTCTCGTCGGATCGAACCATTCAGGAATATGCGGATGAGATCTGGCACATTTCGCCAGTGAGGTTGTAAGGCGGGGCTTACAGAACCAGGTCGCCATGAATGGCGACCCTACCAAACTGCACTGAACCCTTGTAGGGTCGCCATTCATGGCGACCGATAAACGTTCAGATTTTAAGGATTATTTCAGGGTGATGCTTTTGATAATCCCATCAGCATCGCTCTGCGCTTGCTGTTGGTTATCCGCTGGTAAGGTAATTTGCAGCGTCAGCAACTTACCGTCCACTTTCGCCAGAATCACCGAAGACCATGACGTCTGATTATTAGCAGAAATCACCGTGTCCAGCTGCTGTGCTGGCTGGTCTTTCAACGTGACCGCTTTGTTTGAAACCACTTGCAGCTGTGGATCGCGACCGCGCTGCTGCTGTTCCAGACGCTGTGCCAGCGCATCAAGCGCTTCATTAGTGGGATCACCCGCAATCACAATAATCGCACGCTGACCGGTTTCGTCGGCGTAAACGTGCATATTGGTGGATTCAGAGCCGAGTTTTCCGCTTTTGTCAGACATGCCAGCAGGCAGTGAGAAGCTCAGTTTGCCGTCCATCAGATTGACCGTCTGGGCCGACTGGCTGGCGCTCGCACCGTTGCTGTTCGCTGCCGCATCATCTTTCTTCTGGTCACATGCCGCCAGACCGATAACCAACAGGCCAATACCCACATATTTCACTACGTTACGCATTCTTTTCCCTTTTACATGATTCCAGTCAGGCGTTATCAAAACGGAATCGGCAGTCAAAAGCAACTGCCGGAGTGTCAGGAAATCTTAGCGTGCCGTAGCGTTTCGTGTATACCCGTCATACTTCAAGCTGCAAGTGCGTTGGCTGCGTGTATTCACCCCAGTCACTTACTTATGTAAGCTCCTGGGGATTATGAGGCTCATTACTGATTCTCTCCCTACGGGCCAGCGCTTGCCGCCTTCCTGCAACTTGAATTATTTAGGGTATGTGTGTAATTAGCCGAAATTGATCTGCTGCTGCGCGGAACGCTCAGCTAATCGCTTCAGCATGGCATTCAGTAACACGCCGTAAGCTGGCAGGAAGAAGATCATGCAGATCAGCACTTTGAAGCTGTAATCCACCAAAGCGATCTCGACCCAATGCGCCGCCATAAACGGGTCTGGACTCTTGTAAAAGGCGATGAAGAAGAAGGCCAGTGTATCGCTGATATTGCCGAGGAACATCGCTGCTGCCGGGGCAATCCACCACTGTGATAAACGGCGCAAACGGTTAAAAACGTGCACGTCGAGAATCTGACCCAGCGCATAAGCCATAAAGCTGGCGCAGGCGATACGCGCAACAAACAGATTCACCTCTTCCAGAGAAGCCCACCCTTGCCATGCGCCCTGATAAAACACGCACGAAACAATGTAGGAGATCACCAGCGCTGGAATCATCACCGCCAGAATAATGCGACGGGCGAGCGGCGCGCCAAAAATGCGCACGGTCAGATCGGTGGCGAGGAAAATAAACGGAAAGCTAAACGCGCCCCATGTGGTGTGAAAGCCGAAGATCGAAATCGGCAGCTGCACCAGATAGTTACTGGAGGTGATCACCAGCAGATGGAAAAGCGATAGCCAAAACAGCGCATGCATGCGCTGACGTGCAGAGAAAGCAATCATCATAAGCCTTTTTAGTGATGGGGTGAGGGAACCCAAGTTCGTGTGTTAACACGATGGTAAATAAAAAATCGGCGGCATCTTAACGCGTTGCGCAATTTATGCAATGGTTAATTTTAACGCAATCGTTATCGCCTTGCGTTGCCTAATTCGCGCGCTAGAATGAGCGCCCATCATCAACTATTGACAGAGAATCATGAGCGATCCCTTTTCTGCGCCTGACCATCAGCTTGATGCCCTTGGCTTGCGCTGCCCGGAGCCGGTAATGATGGTGCGTAAAACCGTGCGCAGCATGCAGACCGGTGAAACCTTGCTGATCATCGCCGACGATCCAGCCACCACGCGCGATATCCCCGGTTTCTGCCGCTTCATGGAGCATCAGCTTCTGGCACAGCAGACCGAAAGCCTGCCGTACCAGTTTTTGATTAAGAAAGGCGCTTAACGCTGGCGCAGCAATCGCAGGGCGTTGGCCGTCACCAGCGCGGTGGCACCGGAGTCTGCTAATACTGCCAACCACAAACCAGTGAAGCCGAGTAGCGTGGTGACCAGAAAAATCACTTTTAATCCCAACGCCAGCGCCACGTTCTGACGAATGATGGCGCGCGTGCGCCGTGCCAGCACAATAGTGCGTGGTAGAATCGCCAGCTGGTTTTGCGTTAATGCTACATCCGCGGCTTCCAGCGCCACATCGGTGCCGCTACCCATCGCAATACCAATCGTCGCCGCTTTCATGGCGGGCGCATCGTTGATGCCGTCGCCGACCATCGCCAATGATTGCTGCTCACCCAATTTCCTTACCGCCTCAACTTTATCGGCAGGCAGCAAACCGGCGCGATAATCAATGTTGAGTTCAGCCGCAATGGCGGCGGCCGCGCGTGGGTTATCGCCGGTTAGCATCACGCTCTTCACCCCGAGCTTCTGCAACTCAGCCAGCGCGCCAGCGGCTTCGGTACGCAGCTGATCCCGCAACGCCAGCGCGCCGAGCACCTGCTGCGCCTGCAACAGCAGCACCACAGTTTGGCCTTGTGCTTCGAGATCAGCGATGTGCTGCTGCTGCGCGGCGTCGAGATTGCGGGCTTCGCGCGGCGTCAGCAATTGATACGTCACGCTATCGATCTCGGCACGAATGCCGCTGCCCGCCAGCGTTTGCTGCTGCGAGGCTGACGGAATCGTGAGCTGACGGCGCTCGGCTTCGTTAACAATCGCCTGCGCCAGCGGATGGGTGGAACCCTGCTCAACGGCAGCAGCGATGCTCAGCAACGCGTTTTCTGCTATCGCGCTAAATGGCTGGATGTGGGTAAGCTGCGGCTTACCGGCCGTCAGCGTGCCGGTTTTGTCGAACGCCATCATGCTAACGCGACTGAGACGTTCTAGCGCCGCGCCGCCCTTAATGAGTGCGCCCTGACGCGCCGCAGCGGCCAGGCCGGAGGTAATGGCGGCAGGTGTGGAGATTACCAGCGCGCATGGACAACCAATCAGCAGCAGCGTTAGCCCTTTATAAATCCACGGCAACCAATCGCCAAAGCCCAGCAGCGGCGGCAATACCATCACCAGCAGCGCCAGCAGCATAATGGCGGGCGTATAAATGCGACTAAAGCGATCAATAAACCGCTCAACCGGCGCACGATGGGTTTCGGCTTCCTCAATCAACTGCAGAATACGGTCAATGGCACTTTGGCCTGGCTGGGAAACCACTTTCAGCATCACCAGGCGATCAAGGCTGGTGGCGCCGGCCATGATCTGTTCGCCAGGCTCACGCGCTACCGGCAACGATTCGCCGGTGAGGGCGCTTTCATCAAAGCTGGCGCCGGCGTGCAGCAGTTCACCATCCGCCGGTAAACGACCGCCGGCCGCCACTTCAATCACATCGCCAGGTTGCAACGCTTCTAAGCGGACATTTTCCCGCTGCGTGCCCGTAATGCGCGTGGCGGTATCGGGACGTAACGCCATCAGCGCGGTGACGCCGCGACGTGCGCGTGCGGCGGCATAGGCTTCCAGACGTTCACCCAGCTGGAACAGCAGCAGTACCATCGCGGCTTCGGCGTGCGCGCCGATGACCAGCGCACCGGCAGCGGCGATAGTCATTAGCATTTCAATACTGAACGGCGAGCCGTTGCGCAGCAGCTGCCATGCGCTGCGGGCGATCGGCGCCAGACCCACCAGCGTGGTGGCGATAAACAGGCGATCGCCCCAAACGGGAGAAACCTGGCTCAGCAGCCAGCTGGCGGCCATCAATACGCCAAGCAGCAGCAATCCGGCATTCTCCCGCCAGCGGCTTTCAACCGGTGTTGGCGAGGCGGAATCGTTAGAGGTCAGCGTGAAGCCGGCATTTTTCACGGCTTGTTCAATCGCGGCGCGGATATCTTTTTCGGCATCAACTACCAGTTTTTCACTGGCGAAAATCACCCGCGCTTGCTGCACCTGCGGTACGCGTTGTACAGCGGTTTCAATTTTTCGTGCACAGCTGGGGCAATCCATACCGGCAATCTGCCAGCGGAATTGGTGCGAGGTGAGCGACGGCCTGTCGCTTTCGCCGTCAGTTTCGCCGCCGGGCGATCCGCTATCGCTGTCACAGCAGCCGCACTCGCTGTCGGGTGTGACCGGCTGCACGGCTGAGATTTTCAATGCTGAGGGTTTTACGCTGCGAATGGAGCATAGCGGCTGCGGCTTACTGTGGGATTTTCCACAGCCGCAAGAGTGGGCATGTTGATGCATATAACCTCCGGAATCAGGGGCGGGCTAATGCCCGCGCCCTGATGCTACACTCTGGAGTCCACTCCAGAGTCAAGCGTAAGGTTACATTATCTTCAGTACAGCCACAGTGAACGCGCAATCATAAAGTGACCGGCAAAGTAACATGCGGCGACGATGGCGCTATCGGCGCTGAAACGGCGGCGGTAATGTGAGATAAACCAGACAATGTTGGCCAACAGCAGCAACGCGGCACCCACAAGCAGTGAGAAGCTGAAGTCAGTTGGACGGAAGAAGTAATTCTCCGCCGCCATCCAGTTCATCACTAGCGTCATGCCAATCAGGGTGCAGATGGGCCAACGCAGATCTTCCAGCTTGCTCCACAGGATACCGATGACGATCACCCCAATAATCAGGAAGGTGAGAGGAATCGGCCAGAAGAAACTCATGGTCATGTGCGCGGCAAAACTGATGGTATACAACAGATGCGACAGAAAGAACGCACCCAGCGCATAGAGCATTTGCTGACGCGGTAAAAGCATCAACGCGTCACCCACCAACGTGGCAACAAGGCCGGCCACAATCAAATAATCAGTGGTGTTAAAGGTTGGCGCTTGCCATGCCCAGGCAACAAGCAACAGTAAGGTGACAGGTTTAAATAGCCAGCGCTGCCATTGCGGACCGCGGTATGAAGCATCGACGTAGAGCCAGCCTGAAAAAAGTACGGCAAGGAAAGACCAAAGCATGTTTTCTCCCTTTTTTGGACGAAATGTCCGCCAATTTGATGAATTTTCCCAAAATCACCCTTTCAGTGTAAGTTACCGGCGCAGAATGTGACAATCAGCCGACTCTGGTTGTATGCTTTGTCGTCTTTACCCGTTCCGAATTAACGCAAAGCACGAGATAAATCATGAGCAAACCACCGCTAATCTTTTTCATCGTACTGGCCATTATTGCCGTTTTGGCCACCCGTCAGTTTATCAAACAGCGACGCGAAACCGCGGTGAACGATGCCTCGCCGGTGCGCTCGCTCAGTGTGGAAGTGAAAACCAAACGCGAATTTCCGTCGCCCAATCGCCGTTCACGCCAGCGCGAGGAGATTGTGGCTGAGGATATGAAGTACGAAGCCTGGTTCCATCCGCTGAATGGCGCGAGCGATATTAAAGTGACGGTGAAAGCCGATGATTATCACCAGATCGATAAGGGTGCGAAGGGCGAGTTGAAAATGAAAGGGACGCGCTTTGTCAGTTTTACCCCGGCTCCGTAGGGTCGCCATTCATGGCGACCTGGTCATAAACCGCACTTTTTACATCTTCGGATAATGCTTCTTCTGCCATGCCAGCAGCTCAAATACGCCAAAAAAGAAGATCTTCGCTTGGGTTGTGCCGCTCAGTTTCGGGGCGTCTTTCGGCTGCGTCGCACGCAGCAACACCAGCTGCAAGCCGTGCATAATCACCATAAAGAACAGCGCAACGTGCACGAAATAGCGCAGCGGCGTCGGGAAAGGCTGCACCAGATTGAGCAGCAAAAATGCCCAGACGCAAATCATCAATAAACGTCCCAAATTAAGCCACATCGTGCGTCTCCTGTTGGCGTTGATATAAGCGATAAGCCACCTGACCGGCAATTTTCTCGCGGTACAAATCCCAATTCGATGGGGCGACAGGTGTGCCGTTTTCCACTTCGCTTTCTACATAAATCAGCGCTTCAACCGCTAACCAGCCATTTTGCTCCAGCAGCGTTAAAGTTTCCTGTAACAGTCCTTTACGGAACGGTGGATCGACAAACACCACGTCAAACGGTTCACCCGGCTGGCTCAACCACTGCAGCGTGTTGGTCTGCACCACTTTCGCCTGCGTGGCGCGCAGCGTTTGCAGGTTCTGTGACAGCTGTTGCGCCACCGAACGCTCCAGCTCCAGCAGCGTAGCCGAAGCCGCATAACGGGACAGCGCTTCCAGCCCTAATGCGCCGCTGCCGGCGAAGCAATCGAGGCAGCGCGCTTGCTGGATATCCGGCGCCAGCCAGTTGAACAGGGTTTCACGTACGCGATCGGTGGTCGGGCGCAAACCTGCGCTATCCGGCACCGGTAATTTACGGCCACGCCACTGACCGCCGATGATGCGGATCTGACCAGCAGCGCCGCTGCTGCGGGGGGATTTACTCATTTCGCTCACAACTCGTCATAATTTGTTGCGTAGTTTAACGGG
Organism: Pantoea sp. X-Soil-ISGK-421; assembly: GCF_059730785.1. Lineage (NCBI taxonomy): Bacteria > Pseudomonadati > Pseudomonadota > Gammaproteobacteria > Enterobacterales > Erwiniaceae > Pantoea > Pantoea sp. X-Soil-ISGK-421. The sequence goes on from NZ_AP035979.1 coordinate 341,443, forward strand.
CGTAGCGGGCAGAAGAAACGTTAAAAAAGGGTGCTGTGGTGCGCTGGCTGGAAAGTGTTAGACTACTGAGTTGGTATAGCGCGCGTAATTACCTGATTTTTACGCCGCTCACCCGCTTAAAATTGAATATTTTATCCCCTGGGAACAAGCGTGCTACCGGGAATAAGCCATCGAGGAGTAGGGTCACACAATGGCAAAAGAGAAAAAACGCGGCTTTTTTTCCTGGTTAGGCTTTGGCAAAGAAGAAGAGACGCAACAACCCGCTGAAGAACAGCAGCAAACTGCCGAGGTGGTGGTCGCTGAGCCTGCCGTTGAAGAGAGTGCGCTCGATCGCGCCGAAGCGCAGGCTGTCGAAACCGTCGCCGTTACCGAACAGGTGGCGGAACAGCAGCAGGTTGAACCGCAACTGATTGCAGAGCCGGTCGTCGAGCAGCAGGAACCTGAGTTGGTTACCGCTATCGAAGAAGAAGTACTGCCGGAAGAGATAACACCGCCGGATGTGGCGCCGATCGAAGAAGAGCCGCAGCTGGAAGAGCTGGCGATTGATGAGCCAGAACGTGATGAAGACGCGCCATTAAGTGACGAAGAACTGGAAGCGTTGGCGTTAGCGGAAACCTATGCGGAAGATGCTGAACTCGCCGAAGAAACTCAGGATACCGTTAGCGACCTGCCGCTGGCCGCTGCGCCGATCATTGCGCAGGAGCAGGAGCGTCCTACCAAAGAGGGCTTCTTCGCCCGTCTGAAACGCAGCCTGGTTAAAACCCGCGAAAACCTCGGTTCGGGTTTTATCGGCCTGTTCCGCGGTAAGAAAATTGATGACGAGCTGTTTGAAGAGCTGGAAGAGCAGCTGCTGATCGCTGACGTTGGCGTCGAAACCACGCGCCGTATTATCACTAATTTAACGCAACAGGCTAACCGTAAGCAGCTGCGCGATGCCGAAGCGCTGTATGGTCTGCTGAAAGCTGAAATGTCCGGCATTCTGGAAAAAGTGGATCAGCCGCTGGAAGTGGGTGGCAAAATGCCATTCGTCATCCTGATGGTTGGCGTGAATGGCGTGGGTAAAACCACCACCATCGGAAAGCTGGCGCGTCAGTATCAGGCACAGGGCAAATCAGTCATGCTGGCCGCGGGCGATACCTTCCGTGCTGCAGCCGTCGAACAGCTGCAGGTTTGGGGCCAGCGCAACAACATTCCGGTGGTGGCGCAGCATACCGGCGCGGATTCAGCCTCGGTAATTTTTGATGCCATTCAGGCCGCTAAGTCGCGCAACGTGGATGTACTGATTGCCGATACCGCCGGTCGTCTGCAGAACAAATCGCACCTGATGGAAGAGCTGAAGAAAATTACCCGCGTGATGAAGAAGCTGGATGAAGATGCGCCGCATGAAGTGATGCTGACGCTCGACGCCAGCACCGGGCAAAACGCCATCAGCCAGGCCAAACTGTTCCATGAAGCGGTGGGCCTGACCGGCATCACCCTGACGAAACTGGATGGCACCGCCAAAGGTGGTGTGATCTTCTCGGTTGCCGATCAGTTCGGTATTCCGATTCGTTATATCGGTGTTGGGGAAGGCATCGAGGATTTACGGCCGTTTAAGGCCGCAGACTTTATTGAGGCACTGTTTGCCCGAGAGGAATGATTGGGATGATTCGCTTTGAAGAGGTCAGTAAAGCTTACCTGGGAGGACGTCAGGCGCTGCAGGGAGTGGATTTCCATCTGCGTCCCGGCGAAATGGCGTTCCTGACCGGCCATTCCGGTGCGGGGAAAAGTACCTTACTGAAGCTGATTTGTGGCATTGAGCGCCCGAGTGCCGGGCAGATCTGGTTTAGCGGTCACGACATTTCGCGTCTGCGTCACAGCGAAGTGCCTTTCCTGCGGCGTCAGATTGGTATGATTTTCCAGGATCACCACTTGTTAATGGATCGTTCGGTTTACGACAACGTGGCGATCCCGCTGATTATTTCCGGTGCCAGCGGCGAAGATATTCGTCGTCGCGTGTCGGCAGCGCTGGATAAAGTCGGCCTGCTCGACAAAGCGAAAAGCTATCCGATTCAGCTCTCTGGCGGTGAACAGCAGCGCGTCGGCATTGCCCGCGCGGTGGTGAACAAGCCTGCGGTGCTGCTGGCGGATGAACCAACCGGTAACCTCGACAATGCGCTGTCCGAAGACATTCTGCGCCTGTTTGAAGAGTTTAATCGCGTTGGCGTCACGGTGTTGATGGCAACGCACGATGTCGGGCTGATCGCACGGCGGAATTACCGCGTGATGACGCTCAATCAGGGACGTCTGCACGGAGGCCACGATGGTCAATAAACGCAACAAGCGCGCGCCTGCGCCGAAAGCGAAGCAGCCTTCTAAAAGCAAGGCGCTGAAAGGCGGTTGGCAGGAGCAGTGGCGCTATGCGCTGCGTGGCACGCTGTCGGATATGTGGCGTCAGCCGCTGGCGACGTTGCTAACGGTGATGGTGATTGCCATCTCGCTGACACTGCCAAGCGTGTGCTACATGGTGTGGAAGAACGTTAGCCAGGCAGCGACGCAGTGGTATCCCGCGCCGCAGTTAACGGTTTATCTGGATAAAGCGCTGGATGATACCGCGGCGGAAAACGTCACCGCCCAGCTCAAACAGATTGATGGCGTGGATAACGTTAACTATCTGACGCGTGAAGAAGCGCTGAATGAGTTCCGCAACTGGTCTGGCTTTGGCGGCTCGATGGACATGCTGGAGCAGAATCCGTTGCCGGCCGTCGCCATCATCACCCCAAAGCTTAATTTCCAGAATTCGGACACCATGGCGAATCTGCGCGATAGCGTGGCGAAAGTGCAGGGCGTGGATGAAGTCCGCATGGATGACAGTTGGTTCGCGCGTTTAGCGGCGCTGACCGGCTTGGTCGGACAGATTGCGTCGATGATTGGCCTGTTAATGGTCGTGGCGGTGTTCCTGGTAATCGGCAACAGCGTGCGACTGAGTATCTTTGCGCGCCGCGATACCATTAACGTGCAGAAGCTGATTGGGGCTACCGATGGCTTTGTCCTGCGCCCCTTCCTGTATGGCGGTGCGCTGCTCGGTTTTGGTGGCGCGGTGTTGTCGCTGATTCTTTCCGAGGTGCTGGTGTTGCGCCTGCAATCGGTGGTCGCGCAAGTTGCCACCGTATTCGGTACCACCTTTGTGCTGGAAGGTTTTTCGTGGGATGAAGGGCTGTTGTTACTGCTGATTGCCGCCATCATCGGCTGGATTGCCGCCTGGCTGGCAACGGTGCAACATTTACGCCGATTTACGCCGCAGTAACCAAAAGCAACGTTTTTTGATATACTCTTCCTCTGCTGCCGACGACCTGGGAGCAGAGGAATTCTCCTATATCCCCCGCCGTCATCTGTGTGTAAAATATTCACTGCTATAATTGAACTTGTGGATAACTTTGTCGTCCAAGTAGCACAGATTGCTTCTGGTTTTCTCGCGACGTTGACATAATGTAACGTCTGCGCAAGGAACTGTGCAGCAAGTCCATTGAATTTGTGAGGGTTTGAATGACCAAAGAAATGCAAACTTTAGCGATTGCTCCTCTGGGTAACCTGGAATCTTACGTCCGGGCTGCTAACAACTGGCCGGTGCTGACGGCAGAAGAGGAAAAAGCATTGGCTGAGCGGCTGCATTACCAGGGTGACTTGGATGCAGCTAAGACGCTGATCCTGTCTCACCTGCGCTTTGTTGTTCATATTGCTCGTAACTACTCCGGTTACGGCTTGCCGCAGGCGGACCTGATTCAGGAAGGTAACATCGGCCTGATGAAGGCGGTGCGTCGCTTCAATCCTGAAGTCGGTGTCCGTCTGGTGTCATTTGCCGTGCACTGGATTAAAGCAGAGATTCACGAATACGTGCTGCGTAACTGGCGTATCGTGAAAGTCGCAACCACCAAAGCACAGCGTAAGCTGTTCTTTAATCTGCGTAAAAGCAAACAGCGTCTCGGTTGGTTCAACCAGGACGAAGTAGAAATGGTTGCACGCGAGCTTGGCGTGAGCAGCAAAGACGTGCTGGAAATGGAATCGCGCATGGCCGCGCAGGATATGACCTTCGATATGTCGTCTGATGATGAAGCGGGCGAAGGCAAAGCGATGGCCCCCGTGCTGTATCTGCAGGATAAAACCTCTGACTTCGCCGATGGCATTGAAGAGGATAACTGGGATGCACACGCTGCGGACAAGCTGAGCGATGCGATGCTGAGCCTCGACGAGCGTAGCCAGGACATCATTCGTGCCCGTTGGCTGGATGATGACAACAAAACTACGCTGCAGGAGCTGGCCGATAAATACGGCGTCTCTGCGGAGCGCGTACGTCAGTTAGAAAAGAACGCCATGAAGAAACTGCGTGTGGCGATTGAAGCCTGATAGACATCAGGTGGAAAAACGGGGCGACTTGATAGTCGCCCTTTTTATTGCCTGCAAATCGGTCGCCATAAATGGCGCCCCTACAAACTACGCATGGTGCGCGGGTTCGTAGGGTGCGCATTTATGCGCACCGTTTCACCAACCGCACGAAATCCTTCAACGCACCCAACCATCAACCTGCGCCCGAAAACCGCAGGCCTGCATAAAGGCCGCGCGCACGCCCTGATCGGCGTCGCCGTCATCGGCTATCCACCAATCCGCTAACGCGCCATTCTGCGCGATAGTCTCTTCCAGCAAGTATTGTCCCACGCCACGACGTCGCGTGACTTCGCGTACGTTGAGGCGGGTGATTTTCCCCAGCGTGCCGCTGATCGTCAGCTGTAGCGCTGCCAGTACCCTATCGTTAAAACGCGCCACATACAGACGCTGCGTTTCGCTGAGTTGTGCTTCAAGTTGCACAATATCGATTTCGGTCCAGACTTTAGCTAAATCGATACGGTCCTGAGCGGTTAACGATGCTAAGCGCTGGATTGTCAGCTTCATACCTAATACCTGTACTAGTGCAAAGGCGATAGTGTAGCGAATTTAGACAGTCAGAGCGCTGTCACTTTTTTCTGATGAAAATAGGTCAAATGCCAGCCAGTTTGCCAGGATTGTGGAGTAAGTCATCAACGAACGCTGAAAAAGCCAGCATAACGCGCTGGTATCCTGCTGAAAAAACGGCCATAACAACCAGACGATTCTGCTGATCCACTCAGTCAATTCTGAATATGTCAGTTGCTTTACAGAAGAAAGTTCCTGTTTAATAACCTGAAAAATAAAGCCTTATTACCTATAAATGCCAGAAAAGTGTGCTAACCCATTATTGCAGAATGAGTTTTCCTCTTTGACTGGCAGAAAATAAACAATCACAACAGACACGACACAACAGATGGGGAAGTTCGCATGAATATGAGTAAAGGACGCGCATTACTGGCGGGCTGCATCGCCCTGGCAATGAGTCACGCGGCGTTGGCAAAAGACATCAAAATTGCCATTGTCGGCGCATCAACCGGTCCGGTCGCGCAGTACGGTGACATGCAGTTTACCGGTGCCGCGCAAGCGATTAAGGACATCAACGCTAAAGGCGGTGTTAACGGTGACAAACTGGTTGGCGTGGAATATGACGATGCCTGTGACCCGAAACAAGCGGTTGCGGTGGCCAACAAAGTGGTTAACGACGGCATTAAATACGTTATCGGCCATTTGTGCTCCTCATCTACGCAGCCCGCTTCAGACATCTATAACGATGAAGGCGTGCTGATGATCACGCCAGCCGCTACCGCGCCGGAGCTGACTGCGCGTGGTTATGCTGACGTGCTGCGTACTACCGGTCTGGATTCCGATCAGGGTCCAACTGCAGCGACGTACATCCTTGACCACATCAAACCAAAACGTATCGCTGTGGTGCATGACAAGCAGCAATACGGCCAGGGTCTGGCGGAATCCGTGCAGAAAACCCTGAAAGCCAAAGGCGGCAACGTGGTGTTGTTTGAAGGGATCACCGCCGGTGATAAAGACTTCTCCACGCTGATTGCGCGTCTGAAGAAAGAGAACGTCGATTTCGTTTATTACGGTGGTTACTACCCGGAGTTGGGCCAGATCCTGCGTCAGGCAAAATCCGCGGGTCTGAAAGCCGGCTTCATGGGCCCAGAAGGCGTGGGCAATGCTTCACTGTCTAACATTGCCGGCGATGCGTCTGAAGGCCTGTTTGTCACCTTGCCGAAGCGTTATGACCAACTGCCAGAGAACAAGGCGATTGTTGATGCGATCAAAGCCAACACCGCGTCTAACCGTAAAGATCCAACCGGTCCGTTCGTTTGGACCACCTACGCCGCGATTCAGTCGCTGGTGGCAGGTATCGAACGTAGCAAGAGCGATGAGCCTGATGCGATTGCGAAGAACCTGAAAGAGGGCGCAGCCGTTCCAACCGTGATGGGTAACCTGAACTGGGATGAGAAAGGCGATCTGAAGGGCTTCGAATTTGGTGTCTTCACATGGCACAAAGACGGTTCTTCTACTGCAGTTAAGTAATCCTAAAAAATTCCCTCTTCTGCACACGGGAGAGGGAATTATTCAGCTCCAGAGCAGGTCCTCACTATGTCCGAGCAGTTTCTCTATTTCATTCAGCAAATGTTCAACGGGGTTACCCTCGGGAGCACTTACGCGCTGATCGCCATTGGTTACACCATGGTCTACGGCATTATCGGCATGATCAACTTCGCCCATGGCGAGGTGTACATGATCGGTAGCTATGTCTCCTTTATCGTGATTGCCGCCCTGATGATGATGGGCATCGATACTTCGTGGCTGATGATCGCCGCCGGTTTCGTGATGGCGGTGATCATCTCTAGCGCCTATGGCTGGAGCATCGAACGCGTGGCGTATAAGCCGGTGCGATCGTCGAAGCGCCTGATCGCGCTGATCTCGGCGATCGGGATGTCGATCTTCCTGCAGAACTACGTCAGCCTGACACAAGGCTCGCGCGATCTCGCACTGCCCAGTTTGATCACCGGCCAATGGACGCTGGGCGAGAGCAACGGTTTTGCCGCCACACTCTCCACCATGCAACTGGTGATCTGGGTGGTGACCTTCCTGTCGATGCTGGCGCTGACGCTGTTTATCCGTTATTCGCGCATGGGACGCGCCTGCCGCGCCTGCGCAGAAGATTTGAAAATGGCCAGCCTGCTGGGCATCAATACCGACCGCGTTATCTCTCTCACCTTTATCATCGGTGCGGCGATGGCGGCGGTTGCGGGCGTATTACTCGGGCAATTCTACGGCTCCATCAACCCGTTCATCGGCTTTATGGCCGGAATGAAAGCCTTCACCGCCGCGGTATTGGGCGGCATTGGCAGCATTCCCGGCGCGATGATTGGCGGCTTGGTGCTGGGCATTGCGGAAGCGCTGACCTCGGCGTATCTGTCGACCGAATATAAAGATGTGGTCTCCTTCGCGCTGCTGATTGTGGTGCTGCTGGTGTTGCCAACCGGGATTCTTGGCCGTCCGGAGGTGGAGAAAGTATGAAACGCCTCGGTTTGGTCAACGCCGTGATCTCCACGGTGATGTTGCTGATACTCGCCACCTTCTTTATGGGCGTCCGCCTCGATTTGGATGGCACCAAACTGGTGGTCGCCAACGCAGGTGCGGTACGTTGGAACTGGATCTTTATTGGCTGTGCGGTGGTGTTTGTCTTCCAGCTGCTACGTCCGCTGGTGCAGGGCAAATTCAAACGCAGCGGCAAAGGTTTTGTCCTGCCGGGTTTTGATGGTTCGACGCCAAAGCAGAAGTTATTGATGGCGCTAGTGATTGCCGCCGCCGTAATCTGGCCGTTTCTGGTGTCGCGCGGCAGCGTGGATATCGCCACGCTGACGCTGATCTACGTGATGCTCGGCCTCGGGCTGAACGTGGTGGTGGGTTTGTCGGGGTTGCTGGTGCTCGGCTATGGCGGTTTCTACGCTATCGGCGCTTACACCTTCGCGCTGCTTAATCACTATTACGGCTTTGGTTTCTGGGAAAGCCTGCCGCTGGCTGGTTTAGTCGCGGGGGCTTTTGGCTTGCTGCTCGGCTTCCCGGTGCTGCGCCTGCGCGGGGACTATCTGGCGATTGTGACGCTCGGCTTCGGCGAAATCGTGCGTATTCTGCTGCTGAATAACACCGCGATCACCGGCGGTCCGAACGGTATCGCGCAAATTCCCAAGCCAAGTCTGTTTGGTCTGGAGTTTGGTCGTCGCGTCAGTGAAGGGGGCTGGAGCACGTTCCATGACTTCTTCGGCCTGAAATACGATCCCAGCGACCGCGTGATTTTCCTCTATCTGGTGGCATTGCTGCTGGTAGTGCTGACGCTGTTTGTCATCAACCGCTTGCTGCGTATGCCGCTGGGCCGTGCGTGGGAAGCGCTGCGTGAAGATGAGATCGCCTGCCGCTCACTCGGCCTGAGCCCCACACGCATCAAGCTGACCGCTTTCACCATCAGCGCCGTGTTCGCGGGCTTTGCGGGGACGCTGTTCGCGGCGCGTCAGGGCTTCGTCAGCCCGGAATCCTTCACCTTCGTTGAATCGGCCTTTGTGCTGGCGATTGTGGTGCTGGGCGGCATGGGTTCGCAGTTGGCGGTGATCCTTGCAGCGATTCTGCTGGTGGTCTCGCGCGAGCTGATGCGTGATTTGAACGAGTACAGCATGCTGGTGCTCGGTGGTTTGATGGTGCTGATGATGATTTGGCGTCCGCAAGGTCTGCTGCCAATGAAGCGTCCGCATCTGAAGTTGAAGAGCAGTAATCAAGGAGAGCAGGCATGAGTCAGCCTTTATTAGCCGTTGAAGGCCTGATGATGCGCTTCGGCGGCCTGTTAGCCGTTAACAACGTGGCGCTGGAGCTGCATCCGCAGGAAATTGTTTCGCTGATCGGCCCAAACGGTGCCGGTAAAACCACGGTATTCAACTGCCTGACTGGTTTCTACAAACCTTCCGGGGGCACCATCAAACTGCGCGATCAGCAGCTGCAAGGTTTGCCGGGCCAGAAGATTGCGCGCATGGGCATTGTGCGTACCTTCCAGCACGTGCGTCTGTTCCGCGAAATGACGGTGATTGAAAACCTGTTAGTGGCGCAGCATCAGCACCTGAAAAGCGGCGTATTCTCCGGCCTGTTCAAAACCCCGGCGTTTCGTCGTGGCGAGAGTGAAGCGCTGGATCGCGCCGCCACCTGGCTGGATCGTATTGGCTTGCTGGATTTGGCTAACCGTCAGGCGGGCAATCTTGCGTACGGTCAGCAGCGTCGTCTGGAGATTGCGCGCTGCATGGTGACGCGTCCGGAAATTCTGATGCTGGATGAACCGGCCGCCGGGCTTAACCCGCGCGAAACCCACGAACTGGATGAGCTGATCGCCGAACTTCGCGGTGAGCACAAGGTTTCCGTGCTGCTGATTGAACACGATATGAAGCTGGTGATGGGCATTTCTGACCGCATTTACGTGGTCAATCAGGGAACGCCGCTGGCCAACGGCACGCCGGAACAGGTGCGTAACAATCCGGATGTGATCCGTGCTTATTTAGGTGAGGCGTAACATGGCAAACCCGATTTTAACCTTGCAGGGTGTCAGCGCCCATTACGGTCCGATTCAGGCGCTGCACAACATTAATCTGCACATCAATCAGGGCGAAATCGTTACCCTGATTGGTGCCAACGGCGCGGGTAAAACCACGCTGCTCGGCACCTTGTGCGGCGAACCGCGCGCCACCAGCGGCAGCATCACTTTTGATGGTAAAGCGATCACCGACTGGCAAACGGCGAAAATCATGCGCGAAGCGATTGCCATCGTGCCGGAAGGTCGGCGGGTGTTTTCGCGTATGACGGTGGAAGAGAATCTGGCGATGGGCGGCTTCTTCGCTACGCGACAGCAGTATCTGGAGCGTATTGATCGCGTCTATCAGCTGTTTTCACGCCTGGCAGAACGTAAAGCACAGCGTGCGGGCACCATGTCCGGCGGTGAGCAGCAGATGCTGGCGATTGGCCGTGCGCTGATGAGCCAGCCGCGTTTGCTGCTGCTGGATGAACCGTCGCTGGGATTGGCGCCAATTATCATCCAGCAGATCTTCGATACCATTGAGCAACTGCGCAAAGAGGGCATGACCATTTTCCTCGTCGAGCAGAACGCCAACCAGGCGCTAAAGCTGGCAGATCGCGGTTATGTGCTGGAGAACGGCCACGTGGTGCTGGAGGATAGCGGCGAAGCGCTGCTATCAAATGAAGCGGTGAGAAGCGCGTATTTAGGCGCGTAATTGGTGCTCGCTGTCCCCCTGGATAGGGGCTCGCTGTCCCCCTCCTCGGTCCTCCCCCATAAATGGGGGAGGAAGATGCTGCCATATGTGAGTGCTGAAGCAGCAAGTGGCAGCGTTTCCTTCCCCCGCTAGCGGGGGAAGGCCGGGATGGGGGACAGCCAGCACGGACGAATATATAAACCTATCCCATCCCGCTGTCACATCCCCGTAATCAACCTGTTATTAATCCGTCATTTTCCCGTGTCATGTTACGTCGCGAACTACAAAATGCGCGAATTCGCGCGTCGCTAACAGCACAGGAAAACTTTATGTCCGCTTTTACGCTTCGTCCCCGCCTGATGAGTGTCGTACTCGGTCTGGCGCTCAGCGGTAATGCGCTGGCTGCAACTGAGATCCCTTTCTGGCACTCAATGGAAGGCGAGTTAGGCAAAGAAGTTGATTCTCTGGCACAACGTTTTAACCAGGCTCACCCCGATTACAAGATCGTTCCGACATACAAAGGCAACTACGAGCAGAGCTTAGCGGCGGGTATCGCGGCGGTGCGCGCCGGTAAAGCGCCTGCGCTGCTGCAGGTGTATGAAGTCGGTACGGCGACGATGATGGCGTCAAAAGCGATTGTACCAGTCAATCAAGTGTTCAAAGACGCTGGCGTGCCGATGGATCCGCAACAGTTCGTGCCCGCCGTTGCGGGTTACTACAGCGACAGTAAAGGCCAGCTGATCTCTCAGCCGTTCAACAGCTCAACGCCGGTACTGTACTACAACAAAGATGCTTTCAAAAAAGCCGGTCTGAACCCGGATCAGCCACCAAAAACCTGGCAGGCGCTGGCGAAAGATGCCGAAGCGCTGCGTAAAGCGGGCCTGACCTGCGGTTACGCCAGTGGCTGGCAGGGCTGGATTCAGATTGAAAACTTCAGCGCCTGGCATGCGTTGCCGGTCGCCACCAAAAACAACGGCTTTGACGGTACCGATGCGGTGCTGGAATTCAATAAGCCGGTGCAGGTGCGCCACATCGAAATGTTGGAAGCGATGAATAAGAAGGGGGATTTCACCTACTTCGGTCGTAAAGATGAATCTACCGCCAAGTTCTACAACGGCGATTGCGGCATCACCACTGCCTCTTCCGGTTCACTGGCCGACATCAAACACTACGCCAAATTTAACTTCGGCGTTGGCATGATGCCCTACGATGAAACCGTACCGAACGCACCGCAGAACGCCATCATTGGCGGCGCGAGCCTGTGGGTGATGAAAGGCAAAGATGCCAACACCTACAAAGGCGCGGCGGAGTTCATGAAGTTCCTCGCTCAGCCGGAAATCGCTGCCGAATGGCACCAGAAAACCGGTTACCTGCCAATTACCACCGCAGCGTATGAGCTGACTAAGCAGCAGGGCTTCTACGACAAGAACCCAGGCGCAGACATCGCCACGCGCCAGATGCTGAACAAAGATCCGCTGCCGTTCACCAAAGGCATGCGTCTGGGCAATATGCCGCAGATTCGTACTATTGTGGACGAGGAGCTGGAAGGCGTGTGGACCGGCAAACAGGCGCCGCAGGCTGCGCTGGATAACGCTGTGAAACGCGGTAACGAGCTGCTGCGCCGTTTTGAGCAGCAAGTGAAGTAATGCTGTTATCTCGGGGCCGGCGCCTGGCGTTCGCCCCGATTTTTCTCTCAGATTGAGCCTGCTATGTCCTCATCGCGCCCCGTATTTCGCTCCCGTTTTCTGCCCTATTTGCTGCTGCTGCCGCAGTTGGTGATTACGGCCATTTTCTTCCTGTGGCCTGCCGGTGAAGCCTTGTGGTATTCGCTGCAAAGCATTGATCCTTTTGGCATCTCCAGCACCTTCGTTGGGCTGGCGAACTTCAAACGCCTGTTCAGCGACGACTATTATCTGGCGTCCTTCTGGACCACCATTGAGTTCAGTGCGCTGGTCACGATTTGCGGCATGACTTTTTCCCTGCTGCTGGCGGCGCTAGTGGATTACGTGATTCGCCTGCGCAGCCTCTACCAAACCTTGCTGCTGTTGCCGTACGCGGTCGCGCCGGTGGTGGCTGCGGTGCTGTGGATGTTCCTGTTCAATCCGGGCCTCGGTTTGTTTAGCCACCTGCTGAACCAAATGGGCTACAACTGGAACTACGCGCAAAATAGCGGTCAGGCGATGTTCCTGATTGTATTGGCGTCGATCTGGCAGCAAATGAGCTACAACTTTCTGTTTTTCTTCGCCGCGCTGCAGTCGATTCCCAAATCGCTGGTGGAAGCGGCGGCGATCGATGGCGCCGGTCCGGTGCGTCGCTTCTTCAATTTGTCGCTGCCGCTGATTACGCCGGTGAGCTTCTTCCTGCTGGTGGTGAATCTGGTGTATGCCTTCTTCGATACCTTCCCGGTGATCGATGCCGCCACCGGCGGCGGTCCGGTGCAGGCCACCACTACGCTTATCTACAAAATCTATCGCGAAGGTTTTACCGGCCTGGATCTCTCTTCGTCCGCCGCGCAATCGGTGGTGCTGATGCTGCTGGTGATTGGCCTGACCATTCTGCAATTCCGCTTTGTCGAGCGTAAGGTGCAATACCAATGATTGAGAATCGACGCGGGCTGGATATCTTCAGCCATACCTTGCTGGTGCTGGGCGTGCTGACCATTCTGTTCCCGCTCTACATCGCTTTTGTGGCGGCGACGCTGGATAACGAGGCGGTGTATCAGGTGCCGATGACGCTATTGCCGGGCACGCATTTGTGGGAAAACATCTCGCGCATCTGGACGCACGGTGTGAATGGCAACGGCCCGGCATTTGGCATGATGATGCTCAATAGCCTGCTAATGGCGCTCGGCATCACCGTCGGCAAAATCACGGTGTCGATGCTCTCCGCCTTTGCGCTGGTGTGGTTCCGCTTCCCGCTGCGCGCGCTGTTTTTCTGGCTGATATTCATCACCCTGATGTTGCCGGTTGAAGTCCGTATTTTCCCAACCGTGGACGTGATTTCGACGCTGAATATGCTCGACAGCTACAGCGGCTTAACGCTGCCGCTGATGGCATCAGCTACCGCCACTTTTCTGTTTCGTCAGTTCTTTATGTCGCTACCGGACGAGCTGATTGAAGCGGCGCGTATCGACGGTGCCAGCCCAATGCGCTTCTTCTGGGACATCGTGTTACCGCTATCCAAAACCAACCTCGCCGCGCTCTTCGTGATCACCTTCATCTACGGCTGGAACCAATATTTGTGGCCGCTGCTGATCATCAACGATGCCAGCCTCAGTACCGCAGTAGCCGGGGTGAAAAGCATGATTAACAGCAGCGGCGGGCCTACGCAGTGGAATGAAGTGATGGCGGCAATGTTATTAACCCTGATTCCACCGGTGGTGGTGGTACTCGTGATGCAACGTGCGTTTGTGCGTGGCCTGGTGGAGAGTGATAAATAAATGGCAGGCGTAACCCTTCAGACCGTTACCAAATCGTATGACGGCAAAAATCAGATCATTCAGCCACTGAATATCACCATCAACGATGGCGAGTTTATGGTGATGGTCGGCCCTTCCGGCTGCGGTAAATCGACGCTGCTGCGCATGGTGGCGGGGCTTGAGCGCGTATCGTCCGGTGATATTTACATTGATGATAAACGTGTCACCAACATGGAGCCGAAAGATCGCGGCATCGCCATGGTGTTCCAGAACTACGCGCTTTATCCACACATGACGGTGGGCGAAAATATGGCGTATGGCCTGAAAATTCGCGGCATGGGCAAAGTACAGATCGAGCAGCGCGTCATGGACGCTGCGCGCAGTCTGGAGCTGGATCATCTGCTGCATCGCCGTCCGCGCGAGCTGTCGGGCGGACAGCGTCAGCGTGTCGCCATGGGCCGCGCCATCGTGCGTGAACCGGCGGTATTTCTGTTTGATGAGCCGCTCTCGAATCTCGATGCGCGCTTGCGCGTGCAGATGCGTCTTGAGCTGCAACAGCTGCATCGCCGCCTGAAAACCACCAGCATTTACGTGACCCACGACCAAGTTGAAGCGATGACGCTGGCGCAGCGCGTGATGGTGATGAACAAAGGCGTGGTGGAGCAGGTGGGCACGCCGGTAGAGGTGTACGAGCGTCCGGCCAGCCAGTTTGTCGCCTCATTTATCGGCGCACCCGCCATGAACCTGCTAACGGGACAAATCAGCAGCGATGGTACGCACTTTACGCTGGATGCGCTCAACGGCTTGCTGCTGGGCGAAAGCAAAGCGAAATGGGCCAATCGTCCGCTGACGCTGGGCATTCGTCCCGAGCACATTACACTCAGCAGCCGCGACGCCGGCGGCATTCCGCTGGTGGTAGAGACGCTGGAGATGCTCGGCGCGGATAATCTGGCGCACGGGCGCATCGGTAACGCGCGCATGGTGGTACGTTTACCGCATAGCGAACGTCCGCAGGCGGGCAGCACCTTGTGGCTGCATCTGCCGTCAGATGCGTTACACTTCTTCGATTCAACTTATGGAAAGCGTCTGGAATGAGTCAACACAACTGGCCTTATCCGCACATTGTCGCGCATCGCGGCGGCGGCAAACTGGCCCCGGAAAATACCCTCGCGGCGATTGATGTCGGTGCGCAGCTTGGTCATACCATGATCGAATTTGACGCCAAGCTGTCGGAAGATAAGCAGATTTTCCTGCTGCACGATGACACGCTCGATCGCACCAGCAACGGCTGGGGCGTGGCGGGCGCGCTGTCGTGGCATAAGTTGTCACAGCTGGATGCCGGCGGTTGGTTTAGCCGCGATTACGAAGGCGAGCCGCTGGCGTTGCTCAGCGAAGTGGCTGAACGTTGTCGCCAGCATCAGATGATGGCGAACATCGAGATCAAACCGACCACCGGACAGGATGTGGAAACCGGGCGCAACGTGGCACTGGCCGCGCGCGAGCTGTGGCAAGGTCAAACCGCGCCGCTGCTCTCGTCCTTCTCATACACCGCGTTGGAAGCCGCCATGCAGGCGGCACCGGAACTGCCGCGCGGTTTGCTGCTGGATGAGTGGCACGATGACTGGCAGGCGCTGACTGAACGTCTGGCATGTGTATCGATCCATCTGAATCATAAATTACTCGACGCCGAACGCACTGCGCTGCTGAAAGCGGCCGGTCTGCACATTCTGGTGTATACCGTGAATCAGCCCGCGCGGGCGCGCGAGCTATTAAGTTGGGGCGTCGACGCGATCTGCACCGATCGCATCGATATTATCGGCCCCGATTTCCGCTAGTTCTGCTGCTGTTTTTGGCCCGGCTGCGACTGAATCACTTGCTGCTGGGCACTATTCCGTTGTTCCTGCACCTTGCGCTGTACATCCTGACTTTGCTGCTGCTGATTCTGCTGCAACTTGAGCTTCTGCTGTTGCTGCTGATTTTGCATTTGCGACTGCATCCGTTGCTGGCTCGGGTTATAGCCAGGTTTGTTTGGGTCGTTGGTGCTGTTCAACATATTTGCCATGCTGCTTAACGGCAGCAACGCTGCGATCATAATTAACCATTTATTTTTGTTCATGGTGTTTCCTCCATCAATGCAGCCTGCTGTGTGTTGCCGCCCTCAGGCCGCAACGGCTACTCACATAAGTTTATGCTATATCTCAAACCCCTCATCCAGGAGTGCACCTAATTTAACTTTACTGCTACGCTTTTTACTGTATTTGCAAACACTTGCATCAATTAATAACAAATGTAAATAACGTTAAAAGGGTGGTAACAGGATGAGGATACAGGGCAACGTACGTCAGTTAGGCTGGGCATTGCTGATGAGTTTCACCGTGGTGCAGGGGGGACAAGCCGCGCCCGCCAGTGCGCCACCGGTCTCTTATGGTGTGGATAGCGATACTTTTCACCCGGTAAAAGCCAAACATGGCATGGTGGCATCGGTGGATGCGATGGCGACGGACGTCGGTGTCGACATTCTTAAGCAGGGCGGTAATGCCGTGGATGCAGCGGTTGCAGTGGGCTTTGCGCTGGCGGTAACGCATCCGCAAGCCGGTAACCTTGGCGGCGGCGGCTTCATGTTGTTACGCACCGCATCCGGTCGCACCACCGCCATCGACTTCCGCGAAATGGCACCGGCGCGCGCGTCACGCGATATGTTCCTTGATAAGCAGGGCAACGCTGACAGTAAGTTGTCACTTACTTCTCATTTAGCATCGGGCACGCCGGGCACTGTAGCCGGCTTTGCGCTAGCGGCACAGAAATACGGCACCTTACCGCTGAGCAAATTACTGGCGCCTGCCATCAAACTGGCACGTGACGGCATCGTAGTGAACGATGCTTTAGCTGACGATCTCGCCACTTACGGTAAAGAGACGCTGATCAACCACGACAACAGCCGCGCGATTTTCTACAAAGCGGACGGTAAGCCGTATCAGAAGGGCGAACGTCTGGTGCAGAAAAACCTCGCACGCAGTTTGCAGCTGATTGCCCAGCAAGGCCCGGATGCGTTCTACAAAGGCAAAATCGCCGATGAAATTGCCGCAGAAATGGCGCAGCACGGCGGACTGATTGGTAAACCGGATCTGGCGGCCTATCGCGCGGTGGAGCGTAAACCGGTCAGCGGCACCTATCGCGGCTATGAAGTGTTCTCCATGCCACCGCCATCGTCCGGCGGAATTCACATCGTGCAGATCCTCAATATTCTGGAAAACTTCGATTTGGCGAAAGCGGGCTTTGGCAGCGCCGATGCGATGCAGGTGATGGCGGAAGCGGAAAAATATGCCTATGCCGACCGTTCGGAATACCTTGGCGATCCTGATTTCGTCAAGGTGCCGCAGCAGGCGCTGACCAGCAAAGCCTACGCCAAAACCCTGGCGCAGCAGATTGACGTCAACAAAGCGCGTCCATCCAGCGAGATCAAGCCGGGCAAACTGGCCCCGTATGAAAGCAATCAAACCACCCATTTCTCGGTGGTGGATAAAGATGGCAACGCGGTCGCGGTAACTTACACGCTGAATACCTATTTCGGCAGCGGCATTGTCGCCGGACAAAGCGGCATCCTGATGAACAATGAAATGGATGATTTCTCGGCTAAACCGGGCACGCCAAACGTTTACGGCTTAGTCGGCGGCGAGGCGAATGCAGTGCAACCGGCTAAGCGCCCGCTGTCATCCATGTCGCCAACCATCGTGGCGAAAGACGGTAAAACCTGGCTGGTCACCGGCAGCCCAGGCGGCAGCCGTATCATCACCACCGTGCTGCAAATGGTGGTAAACAGCATCGATTTCGGTATGAACGTAGCGGAAGCGACCAATGCGCCACGTTTCCATCATCAGTGGCTCCCGGATCAGTTGCGCGTCGAGAAAGGCTTTAGCCCGGATACACTGCGTCTGCTTGAAACCAAAGGCCAACATGTGAAAGTGATGCCCGCAATGGGTAGCACGCAGAGCATTATGATTGGGCCAGATGGCATGCGCTATGGTGCATCGGATCCCCGTTCGGTGGATGATTTGAGCGCAGGATACTAATTAATAATGCGCAATAAATTGCGCCGCTACGGTATATGCACGCATGTGTAGCGGGGCGATTTATCGCGCAGTTTTCAGGGTTATTTCAAGCGCGCCATATAATGCGTATCCACCATTTCGCCGTTGCGCATAGCATGTCGCCGCGCGGTGCCTTCAATCTCAAAGCCAAACTGCTGATATAAGCCAAGCGCTTTGTGGTTATCGGCGAACACCGTCAGTTCAATACGCGTCACCTGCAGCCAGTTGTCACACAAATCTATCATCGCTGACATCAGTGCTTTACCGACGCCGCGCCGCTGATAGGCAGCATCGACGCCCATCCCAAAGGTCGCCGTATGGCGACGGCGCGCCACCGACAGCACTTCCAGAGTCAGTTGTCCGGCGATCTGATCGTCAATACACGCCACTAGCATATGCACACCCGGACGCAGATTGCTGAGGCGTTCCTGCCACAGCGTCGGCGATTGAAACGGTAGATGCAGCGTGCTGGCCTGCGGTTCAGGCTGGCAGTACATGCGCGTTAACGCGGCGGCATCTTCGGGAACAGCATGGCGAATGACGATCTGACTCATAGCGCGACTCCTTGTGCAAAATGGATAAAATCCCCTTTAACATCAAGGAATTCTCGCGCTTCGTCAATGCAAAATATTTCGCAAAAGGGCTTTACAGACGAGAATGATAATGATTATTATTGTCATGCGAGCTCGGAAACGTCTCCTGACTCCCGGGTAAGCACGACATTGCTCACATTGCTTCCAAGTATTATTTAGCCAGCTCGGGTGCTGGCTTTTTTTTTGCTTTTACATTGTGTACCAGGTGGCGGCACCGGGCCCAACCGGCAGATTAAACACAAACACCCACAGGACAAACAGTAGCGTCCAGCCAATCATAAACACCACCGAATAGGGCAGCATCATGGCAACCAGCGTACCGATGCCCATGTCGCGACGATAGCGCGACGCCACCGCCATAATCAGCCCAAAGTAACTCATCATCGGCGTAATCACGTTGGTTACCGAATCGCCGATGCGATAAGCCGCCTGAATCACTTCGGGCGCAAAGCCTACCAGCATCAACATCGGCACAAAGATCGGTGCCGTAACGGCCCATTGTGCCGAGGCGGAACCAATCATCAGATTGATAAAGCCACAAATCATGATGAAGAAAACGAACAGCAGCGGTGCGCCCATATCCAGCGATGCCAGCAGATTGGCACCTTTTATCGCGACGACGGTGCCAAAATTGCTCCAGTTAAAGAACGCAACGAATTGCGCGGCAAAGAACACCAATACAATGTACATTCCCATGCTGCTCATGCTGGCAGACATCGCGTTGATCACGTCGCGATCGTTGCGCATATTGCCAATCATGCGGCCGTAGACCATGCCTGGAATGGCGAAGAAGACAAAGATAAACACCACAATACCTTTCAGGAACGGCGAGCCTGCCAGTGTTCCGGTTTTCGGGTTAAGCAATACGCCATAACCCGGAATGACGGTCAGTATCAGCAGCAGCGTGACGCCGAGAACCGCCCAGCCAGCCCCTTTCAGCGCACGCCGTTCCAACGCTGTCAGCGCACCCATATCGCCACGCACCGCGTCGCCCTCGCTATCCTGATACACGCCCAGCTTAGGTTCGACAATGCTATTGGTAATCCATGTTCCCAGAACGGAAATCACGAAGGTGCTGACAAACATGAAGTACCAGTTCACTTCCGGGCCAACGTGGTAATTCGGGTCAATAATCTGCGCGGCGCTTTGGGTAATGCCCGACAGCAGCGGATCGATGGTGCCAAGTAGCAAATTGGCGCTGTAGCCACCGGAAACGCCGGCAAACGCCGCTGCCAGTCCCGCCAGCGGATGACGGCCCAGCGAGTGGAAAATCATCGCGGCCAGTGGAATCAGCACTACATAGCCCAGTTCGGAAGCCGTGTTGGAGATAATGCCGGCGAAGACAATGGTAAACGTGATGAGCTTTTTCGGTGCGTTAAATACCAGCGCACGCATTGCCGCCGAGAGCAGACCGGAATGTTCGGCGATACCCACGCCGAGCAGAGCGACCAGCACGGTGCCGAGCGGGGCGAAGCCGGTAAAGTTGGTGACCAGATTACTGACGATACGTTGCAGACCTTCGGCACTCATCAGGCTAACGACATGAATCACGCCATCTGGCGCGCGGCCCGCAGCGCCAGCGGGGCGCGGATCCATGACGTTGACACCAAACGCTGCGGCAAGGGCTGACGCGATGATGATGAACAGTGAAAACAGCGCAAATAAGGTAATGGGATGGGGCAACAAGTTACCTAGCCACTCAACGGTATTGAGAAAACGCTCAATCGGGCGCTTGGCTGGTGTAGAAGAATGGTCCGTCATAATGGTCCTTGTTTTGTCATTTAATCTACGGTGCAGGACTGCCGATGCTCTTTGTTCTCTCTCTGGTTAGCTACAAGACCATTCTCGTAAGTGATGAGAAGCCAGGTGCGCATGAATGCACACCCTATAAAACCCCCCGCCAATAACCTTAGGGTCGCTATTAATGGCGTAATGCCGATCAGTTAAGCACCCAGCCACTTTCGTTCGCCATCGGCTGGGGCAGTTTCAGCTATGCCGTGCGGCGACCGAGCAGAGGACGCCTGGCCGCGCCCTGGAATCCTTCACTCGCTCAGCGGGCTGGGATGTCGCCTCAACACCCACGCTGGAGCATCAATGCCTATTTATTAATCAATGTCGCTGTAACGGCTGTAGGGTCGCCATTCATGGCGACCAGGTTACCGAGCCAATGCGCTGCTTAACTGACGAGCATTGCGCTATTAATGGCGACCGATTTCCCGCAAAACCTGAACCTAACAAAAAAATGATAAACTTGGGTTATCTCTGATCTCAGGCGCATACGATGAAGAAGAAAAGACCGGTATTACAGGACGTTGCCGATCGCGTCGGCATCACAAAAATGACCGTTAGCCGTTACCTGCGCAACCCCGATCAGGTCTCTGCGGCCCTACGTGACAAAATCGCCGTGGCGCTGGACGAGCTCGGCTATATTCCTAATCGCGCTCCCGATATGCTTTCTAACGCCACCAGCCGCGCCATTGGCGTCTTGCTGCCTTCGCTGACGAACCAGGTTTTTGCCGACGTACTACGCGGCATCGAAGCGGTTACGGATGAAGCGGGGTATCAAACGCTGGTGGCGCACTTCGGTTATAACGCGCAGAAAGAGGAGCTACAGTTGCGCTCGCTGCTCGGTTGGAATATCGACGGCGTGATCCTCACTGAACGCACCCACACGCCGGGCACGCTACGCATGCTGGAAGTGGCGGGCATTCCGGTGATTGAAATGATGGACTCAGTGACGCCGTGCCTCGATATGGCGGTGGGCTTTGATAACGTCGAAGCCGCGCGGCAGATGACGCGTGCTATTCTGAAAAAAGGCCATCGCCACACGGTTTATCTCGGCGCGCGTCTTGATGAACGTACTTTGCAGAAGCAGCAGGGCTACGAAAAAGCGATGCGCGAAGCGGGGCTCACG
The DNA here is from genome assembly GCF_059730785.1 of Pantoea sp. X-Soil-ISGK-421. Taxonomy (NCBI): domain Bacteria; kingdom Pseudomonadati; phylum Pseudomonadota; class Gammaproteobacteria; order Enterobacterales; family Erwiniaceae; genus Pantoea; species Pantoea sp. X-Soil-ISGK-421. Next base: position 362,631 of record NZ_AP035979.1, read on the forward strand.
CCACACAGCGTGATGATGGAAGATGCCTCCTCTTTCAGCGCCGGCGCACAACTGCTGTGCGAAGCACAAAAGCGTTATCCTGAAACCGATAGTCTGTTCTGTACCAACGATGACCTGGCGGTGGGCGCGATGTTTGAGTGTCAGCGTCAGGGATTGCAGGTGCCGCAGCAGATGGCGATTGCCGGTTTCCACGGCCACGACATTACGCAAGTGGTGAATCCACGCCTCGCTACGGTGTTAACACCGCGCGAGCGTATGGGACGGGAATCCGCCGCGATGCTGCTGGCGCGGATTGGCGGCGATCGCACGGTTAGCAAACCGTTGGATGTCGGCTTCGAAATTGCCGAAGGTGACAGCATCTGATTTTGATGAATTTATGAGTCAGCTCACACTTTCGTGCTTTTCCGCCTGAGAAGGGTTGTCAGCTTTCGAATCGGCTCCGACAATGATGACTGAATTTGTTATCGGTAACATTGGGCAGAATTCACTGCCGGAGCGCAAAAAAATGACAACGCCATCTCCATCGCACCACGTCTTTATCCTGATGGGCGTTTCCGGCAGCGGAAAATCTGCCGTCGCCAATCAGGTCTCACATGCGTTAAACACGGCATTCCTTGATGGAGATTTCCTCCATCCACGCAGCAACATCATGAAAATGGCCGACGGTCATCCGCTGGACGACAACGATCGTCAGCCGTGGCTGCAGGCACTCAATGATGCAGCGTTTGCCATGCAGCGCACGCAGGAAATCTCCATCATCGTCTGTTCCGCGCTGAAAAAGTCCTATCGCGACATCCTGCGTCAGGGCAATGAGAACCTGAAATTTATCTACCTGCAGGGCGATTTCGAAACCATCGAATCCCGCCTGAAAGCGCGTAAAGGTCACTTTTTCAAACCGCAGATGCTGGTGACGCAGTTCGCCACGCTGCAGGAACCCGGCGCGGATGAGCCCGATGTACTGGTGGTTGATATCAATCATTCACTGGATGAGGTAGTTGCGGCCACGGTTGCGACCATTGAGGGTGCAACCAACAAGGGTTAGTCATGAGTACCGCAACGCTAGTGTTAACCGCAGCAGGCTCTGTCCTGCTGCTGCTGTTTTTGGTGATGAAAGCGCGTATGCACGCCTTTGTTGCCCTGATGTTAGTCTCCATTGGTGCCGGTCTCTTCTCCGGCATGCCGCTCGATAAAATCGCTGAAACCATGGAAAAAGGCATGGGCGGAACGCTCGGCTTTCTCGCCATTGTGGTGGCGTTGGGCGCGATGTTCGGCAAGATCCTGCATGAAACCGGGGCTGTTGATCAGATCGCCATCCGCATGTTGAAAACCTTTGGTGAAAGTCGCGCGCACTATGCGATGGGCGTCGCGGGATTGATCTGCGCGTTGCCGCTGTTCTTCGAAGTGGCGGTGGTCTTGCTGATCAGCATTGCGTTCGCCGTGGCGCGCCGCACCAAAGGCAATTTAGTTAAGCTGGTCATCCCGCTTTTTGCCGGCGTTGCCGCTTCCGCCGCGTTTCTGCTGCCGGGTCCCGCGCCGATGCTGCTGGCTTCGCAGATGCACGCTGATTTTGGCTGGATGATCCTGCTGGGCCTGTGCGCAGCGATTCCGGGCATGCTGATTGCCGGTCCGCTGTTTGGTAACTTTATCGCGCGTCATGTCAGCTTTAGCGCACCGCCGGAAGATCATCAGCCGGAAGTGGAAGAGGGCAAACTGCCGTCGTTTGGCTTTAGCCTGGCGCTGATTCTGTTCCCGCTGCTGCTGGTCGGCCTGAAAACCATCGGCGCACGCTTTACCACGCCGGGTTCTCATCTGTATGAGTGGCTGGAGTTTATCGGCCATCCGTTCACCGCGATTCTGCTGGCCTGCCTGGTGGCGATTTATGGCCTGGCTTATCGGCAGGGCATGGATAAAGAGAAGGTGATGCAAGTGTGCGGCAGCGCGCTGCAACCGGCGGGCATTATTCTGCTGGTGATTGGTGCGGGCGGCGTGTTTAAGCAAGTGCTGGTGGATTCGGGCGTTGGCCCGGTGCTGGGACATGCGTTAACCGGCGCAGGCATGCCGATTGCGCTGGCGTGCTTCATCCTTTCTGGCGCGATTCGTGTGATTCAGGGATCGGCCACCGTGGCGTGTTTAACCACCGTTGGTTTAGTGATGCCGGTGATTGAACCGCTGCACTACAGCGGCGCGCAACTGGCCGCGCTGTCGATCTGTATCGGCGGCGGCTCAATCATTATCAGTCACGTGAATGATGCCGGTTTCTGGCTGTTTGGTCGCTTTACCGGCGCTTCCGAAGCGGAGACGCTGAAGACCTGGACGCTGATGGAAACCATCCTCGGCACCACCGGCGCGATTGTCGGCATGATTGCGTTTAGTTTGCTGTCGTGATGTAAACCTGCGCAATAAATTGCGCCGCTACGGAACAATGCAGATGTTTGTAGCGGCGCGATTTATCGCGCGACGTTAACCTTCTTAATCCTCATCCCGCTCATCATCCGGCTGATCTAACACCGTGTATGCCACGGCGCAGAACAACGAATTCAACCGCTTCATATCGCCCAGCAAACCTAAATGCAGCGAGCTGGTTTCGATACTTTGCACATTCTGCAGATGCAAACGCTCAACGTGCGCATGGGAGAAACGGCGAATCAGAATACGGAAGCGATGCTTGGAGCGGCGCAGGCGTTTGGCGCTGGTGACATCGTGCGACAGAAACACCGACAAACTCAGACGCAGGTTATACAGCACTTGTTCCTGCAAGGTTTGCAGCTCTTCCAGTCCTTCCGCCGAGAAGGCCCGGCGCGCGGTCAGCGATTTATCCGCCACGTCGGCGCACATACGTTCGATAATATCTCCGGCCTGCTCAAGATTGAGCGCCATCTCAATGATCTCCGCCCAGCGGCGTGAATCATCCTCCGGCAAATCTTCTCTTGGCATGCGCGCCAGATAGAGTTTGATTGCGGTGTAGAGCACATCAACATCATCATCCAGCCGCCGTACCGCGCGTTCTTCGCGCAGGTCGCCGTGCACCACTTTATTAAATGACTCAATCATCTGTTCAACGACATCGCCGATGCGCAGCGTTTCGCGTGAGGCATTAGCGAGTGCTAACGCGGGTGTATCTAATGCGCTGCTGTCGAGGTGTTTAGGCTTAAGGTGCAGCTCATTTTCCGCATCGTCGTCAATCATGCGGCGGCAAAGACGCGCCATCGGATCGGCGAACGGCACCATAATTACGCAGCGAATCAGGTTGTAGAACACGTGGAAAAAGATCACCAACTCTTCATCATTGACCGGCAACTTATCCAGCACGTCAGCGACAAAATTGACGAACGGCAAAATAGCGATGCTGCCAATCAGCTTGAACAGCAGGCTGCCGAGCGCGACGCGTTTGCCCGCTGCATTGGAGCCGCTGGCGTTGATCATCGCCAACAAGCCGCTGCCAAGGTTGGCACCAATCACCAGGCAGAGCGCCACTTTGAAGGAGATGACGCCGGTTGCCGTCAGCGTAGCGGTAATCAGCACCGCGGCGAGGCTGGAGTAACTGATGATGGCAAACACCGCGCCAATCAGCGCATCCAGCATCACGTCGCCGGTCAGCGTGGAGAACAGGACCTGCACGCCTGCCGCCTGAGTGATCGGTTTGGCGGCCGCCACAATCAGTTGCAGTGCCAACAAAATCAAGCCAAGGCCTATACTGGCGCGGCCCAGCTGCCCCACGCGCGTTTGCTTGCGGCTGAGAAAGAACACCACGCCAAAGAAGATAAACAGCGGTGAAAGCCACGACAAATCGAAGGTCAGGATACGCGCCATGATCGCGGTCCCGACATCGGCACCGAGCACTACCACCAGCGCGGGCGTCAGGCTCACCAGATTCTGCGCGACAAACGAAGTGACTAATAGCGTGGTGGCGTTACTGCTTTGCACCAGCGCTGTGACGCCAATACCGGCAAGAAACGCCATCGGTTTTTTTTCAACGCTGCGACTCAGTACGCGACGCAGATCGGCGCCGTAAACGCGCATGATGCCGGTACGCACAATGTGCGTGCCCCACACCAACAGCGCAACGGCAGAGAGTAGATTTAGCAGAGTTAACACGTATAAAGGCTCCTCATCCGTCAGGCTCAAACAATACCGATTGCCAGCCTGACGGTGAGCACAACCGGTAAAACCTTCGCCGCGTTGCGTTGCCCATTTTTTCGTTAAAATTAAGCGACCTGGCGCAACGTCGACATCTCTAACTGTAGCCCAATCTGCATGCCAGCGGGGTGCAAATCTGCCACGCTGCGGTTTAGCACATCGATGGAGAGCTCGACGTTTTGCGCTTTTACACGATAGCGGATCACGTTGCCGAGCAAGCTGTGACTGAGAATGGTGGCGGGAATACCAGCCTGCGGTGCGCACAGTTGGATCGACTCGGGGCGAATGGCCACCTGGCCGCTAAACGTCTGACCGGTAAGCTGCGTCGCCTGTTCCGCACTCAGCAGGTTGTAGTTGCCAATAAAACCGGCGGCAAACAAATCGGCCGGTTGGGTATAAAGCATTTCAGCGTTGCCGTTCTGCACGATCTTGCCACGGTTCATCAACACGATGCGATCGGACATCGTCAACGCCTCCTCCTGATCGTGGGTGACGAACAGGGTGGTGAGTTTTAGCTCTTTTTGAATATTGCGGATTTGCTCGCGCAGGTGGCGACGAATACGCGCATCCAGCGCCGACAGCGGTTCATCCAGCAGCAGCAAGCGTGGACGCGTCACCAGCGAACGCGCCAGCGCCACGCGCTGACACTGTCCGCCGGAGAGCTGATGCGGATAACGCCGCGCAAAGTCGGTGAGTTCCACCAGCGCCAGCACCTCCATCACGCGTTTTTGAATATCGCCGCCCGGCAGTTTCTGCATCTTCAGGCCAAATGCGACGTTTTTCTCCACCGTCATATTCGGGAACAGCGCGTAGCTCTGAAACACCATACCGATGGTGCGCTTCTGCGGCGGCAGCGGCACGATATCCTGGCCTTGCAGCAGCACTTTGCCGCTATCAACCTCGGTCAATCCGGCGATGCAGCGTAGCAACGTCGATTTACCGCAGCCGCTGGGGCCGAGCAGTGTGACAAACTCGCCTTCCTCAGCACTGAAATCGATGTTTTCAAAAATGGCGGTCGGGCCGTAGCTTTTATTCAACTGAGTGACGTTCAGGTAACTCATGATCAGCCTCGTTCAGGATTGAGGGCATTCGCCAGCCAGGTGACCAGCAGGACGACAGCAAAATAGGAGATCACCAGCGCGCTGGTAAAGTGGCCGCTGCCGTTGCGCATGTTAAACAGGTAAACCTGCAAGGTTTCATAGCGAGTACCGACCAGCATATTGGCGAAGACAAACTCACCAATCAGGAAGGAGAAGGAGAGCAACACAGCAATAAACACGCCTTTGCGCAGGTTTGGCAGTACCACAAACAGCGCCGCTTGCCACGTGCTGGCACCGAGCAACTGCGCGGCATCAATCAGCTCTTTCAGGTTGATCGCCTGCATATTGTTGGAGATGGCGCGATAGATAAACGGTAAGGCGATGGTGAAGTAGCAGCCGATCAAAATCCACGGCGTGCCAGTCAGCATCAGCGGCGAAGACGAATAAAGCTGCAGCAGGCCGACCGATGAAACGACCGGCGGCACGGCGAACGGCATCAGGATCAGCACGTTCATCACCGCATCCAGTTTTGGATAGTAGTAAGCAATCACAAACATGGCAGGCAGCACCAGCACCAGCGAGAACAGCAGCGCACCAAAACAAACCAGCAGCGAATGACCGAGCGCAGTCAGGAAACGCGGATCGCTCCACAGCGCAGTGAGCCACTTCAGCGTAAAGCCCTGCGGCAGGATGGTGTCGCTCCAGCTGGTGGAAATGCCGTACAGCAGCGTCGCCAGCAGCGGTGCGGCTAAGATGCACAGCAGCAGCCAGACAATCAGGCGATGGTAAAATTTTTCCGCGCGCGACAAGAGTGGCTCCTCAGGAAGGTTTGGCGTTGAGATAGCTGCGGCGCACCAGATACTGCTGCACCACGGTAATCAGCGCCATGATTAGCACCAGCAGCATCGCCAGCGCGCCGCCGGTGTTGGGATCAAGCGAGATGTCGCCCGATACCAGCGCGGCAATGCGCACCGGCACCACGTTAAAGTTACCGGTGGTGAGCGCATAAATGGTGGCATACGCGCCGAGCGCATTAGCCAGCAAAATCACGAAAGTACCGAGCAGCGCTGGGAACAGAATCGGCAAACCGATGTGCCACCAATAGCGCCAACGGCCCGCCCCCAGCAGCGCGGCGGATTCTTGCCAATCCTGCCGCAAGCCATCAAATGCCGGATAGAGCAGCAAAATGCCGAGTGGGATTTGGAACCAGGTATAAACCAGCACCATGCCATCCCGCGAGAACAGCTTGAAGCCTTCCAGCACGCCGTAATGGCGCAGCAGCAGTGTCAGACAACCGTTCAAACCGAGCAGGATGACAAAGGCAAACGCCAATGGCACGCCGGCAAAGTTGCTGGTCATATTGGTAAATGACATCAAAAAGCGCTGAAAACGTCCGCTGCCGAGCTGATGCAGCGAATAGCCGGCCACCAGTGAAATCAGCAGGCCGTAAATGCTCGACCAGATGGAGATATCCAGCGACAGACGAAACGCCTGCAAATAGAACGGCGAGGTGAGAATATCGCTATAGTTATCAATACCCCAACGCGCGTTGATGTCGCTCCAGAAACTGTTAATGGCAATCCACAGCAGCGGCGCGAGCTGGAATGCCACCCAAAACAGGGCAAAAGGCAGCAGCAGCAGGGACGCGAGCGTTTTGCCCTTCATTACTGCGGCTCCGCCAGTAACGCGTGACATACCGGCTTGTCATGTTCAACGCCGAGCAAGGTGCAAACGATGCCGCACAGTTCGGTTTGTTGCGGCTGAAGATTCGGTTGCAGTGAGAAGCCCTGGCCAAACACAAACAGCGGCACCTGCGTCTCTTCCGGCAATATGCCGCCGTGTGAGCGGTCATCATTCATGCCGTGATCGGCGGTGACAATTACCTGATAACCCGCCGCCAGCCAGCCCGGCATCCACTGCGACAGATAACCATCGGCCATGCGCGCGCGGTTACGATATTGCGGCGATGACAGGCTGTGCTTGTGCCCGGCATCATCAATGTTCATCGGGTGAATCAGCAGGAAGTCGGGATCGTGCCGCAAGCGCAGGCTTTCTGCGTCCTCAAACAGGTGGGAATCCGGGTAACCGTCATCCCAGTAAAAATGCCCAAATTGAATTGGCAGCTCGGGCGCGACCGTATGCCGGTCACGCGCCGCGTTGAATGGGGATTGATTGTAGAGTTCACTCACCCAGTGATAGGCGGCCGCTGCGGTGATGAGACCGGCAGCACGCGCGTAATGGAAGATGCTGCGCTGATTACTCAAGCGATTGACGCCGTTGTGAATAATGCCGCTGCGCACCGGTGGAATGCCGGTGAGAATGCATTCGTACAGCGGTCGCGACAGCGAAGGCAGCTCGCAGGTCAGCGTGTAATATTGGCCGTTGCCCTGCGCGCATTCGGCAAACAAATAGCCCATTGCATGCTGCGCCACCTGATTACTCAGCCCATCCAATACCACCAGGATTGTTTTCATCCCTTGCTCCCCTTTGGCAATCAATCATTTAGGTGCGCATAAATGCGCACCCTACGAAACCGCGTGCCTGCGCGCATAAATGCGCACCCGACAAAGCCGTCGTAGGGTCGCCATTCATGGCGACCACCGGTTACTGCTTCATATTGATGATGACGTTCTCTTGCCACAGGCGCGGCAGCATTTTGGAGGTTTTATCCCATGCGGCCTGGTCTTTAATTGGACGCGCATTTTTATACTCAGATTGCGGCAGCAGTTTGGCCTGCACGTCCGCTGGCAGGGTTAAATGCTCGGCACGAATCGGACGCGCATAGCCTTTTGCCAGGTTGATCTGACCTTCGTCAGACAAGATGTATTCCCGCGCTAGCTTGGCCGCGTTCGGATGTTTGGCGTATTTGTTGATAATGGTGGTGTAGCCAGAAGTGACAGAGCCATCTGACGGGATAACCACTTCGTAGCGATTTTTATCGATCTGATCGCGGTAGTTGAGACCGTTGAAGTCCCACACCACAGCAACCTGGATCTCGCCTTTCTCGATGTTAGCGATCACGGGATCGGTCACGCCAAGACGACCTTCTTTTGCCAGATCGCCGAAGAAACTCAGCGCCGGTTTCACATTCTTCTCGTCACCGCCCAATGCATAGCTGGCCGCTAATACACCGTTAGCCGCCTGAGCAGCGGTGCCGACATCACCGATAGTGACCACATACTTACCTTTTTTCAGATCGGCCCAGCTATGCGGCACATCTTTAACCTGCTGCTTATCCACCAGGAATGCGATGGTGCCGGTATAGGCCAGCATCCAGTTACCATCCGGGTCTTTCGCCCAGCTCGGGATTTGATCCCAATGCGTGGGTTTATACGGTTGCGCCACGCCTTTAGCGACGGCAATCGGACCGAAAGCCGCGCCCACATCACCAATATCGGCGCTGGCGTTCTCTTTCTCTGCAGCAAATTTTGCCAGTTCCTGGGCGGAGGACATGTCGGTGTCGCTGTGCTTCAGGCCATATTTGCTGTTGAGGTCACTCCAGGTATCTTTCCAGTTAGCCCAACTGTCGGGCATGCCGACGCTATTAACCTGACCTTCGGCGCGCGCAGCCTTCTCTAACGCGGCGAGGTCATTATCTGCGGCTTGCGCGGCAGGCAGCGCAAGCAGTACGGCACTGGCTACTACAGAGGCGATAAACGCTTTCATCTCGATTGCTCCCGGTATATGTTGTGGGACTTCTTGGTCTAGTCCAGCAAGAACCGAGCCAATGTAGCCCGTGTAGATGAAGGTTTTATGACCATGGTGGTGAAATGGGGTGTGGCGTGACAATCCACATGCGGTTACAGCGCGCTAATGCGTGGGATGACTCTTGTCACATTGTAGTCATCGAACTGTCATAGTGCAGATTTGCCCCAAAATGAGGCTGAAAAAATGTTATCGAAAACGGCGGATGTGATTGCGGCAGGTCTGCGTGAACGTATTGAAAACGGTGAATTTGCCAGCGGTCGCTTGCCAGCTGAACGCAGCTTAAGCGAACAATACTCCACCACGCGCATCACGCTGCGCGAGGCGCTGGGTTTGCTGGAAGCGCAAGGCGTTATCTACCGTGAATTGCGTCGTGGTTGGTTCCTTGCACCGCCGAGGCTGGTATATAACCCTTCGCATCACAGCCATTTTCACGCCATGGCCGCCGAGCAAGGACGCATTGCCAGCACTGAAGTATTGGAGGCGCGTGAAGTGCCGGCGCAGCTAGCGATTGCGCGTCATCTGCAACTATTCGAAGGCGACAAGGTTTACCGTATTCGCCGCTTGCGTCGCATTGACGGTCGTGCCGTGTTGTATGTTGAACACTACCTTAATCCCCTTTATTTTCCGGGATTGCTGGATGAAGATCTCACGCGCTCACTGACCGATCTCTATGACCAGCGTTACGGCATTCGTTACGGTGGGGCGCGCTTTACTATTTTGCCGGGGCCGCTGCCGGTGCGTGCTGCGCCCGCACTGAATGTGGCGAGCGGTACGCCGGGTTTGCTGATCACGCGCATCAACCGCGATCAGCATAAGCGGGTCATTGACTGCGACTGCGAGTTCTGGCGCTACGATGCACTGTGCGTGGATGTCGAAGTATAAATATTGTGATTTTGATCACACTGCAGCATGATAGCGCCAGAGAGTTCTTGAGAGGCTAAGGCGCAAAAAAATGACAATAAAAACAGGGGTTGGGCAATATATTTCATTAGCACTGCAGTGGGTGCTTAACATTGGGCTGATCATCCTGGCCATTATTCTGGTGGTGTTCCTGGGTAAAGAAACCATTCATCTGGCCAATGTGCTGTTCAGCACCGGCGAGCAGACCTCTTCATATCTGCTGATTGAAGGCATCGTCATCTATTTCCTTTATTTCGAATTTATCGCCCTGATTGTGAAGTACTTTCAGTCGGGCTATCACTTCCCACTGCGCTATTTTATCTACATTGGCATCACCGCCATTATTCGCCTGATCATCGTCGACCATAAAAATCCGTTTGATACGCTCTATTACTCTGCGGCGATTTTGATTTTGGTGGTGACACTGTGGCTGGCGAACAGTAATCGCTTGAAGCGCGAGTAATTACCCTTCTTTTGATGACGTGGCACAACGAGCAGTGCCACGCATTCTCCTCTGCGTTAGACTAGGGCAACTTTTTTTCCGGAGATGTCCTGATGTCGCATGACGCGCTGCGCCAGTTACGCGCACTGCACTGGCTGCCAGCCTCTTCCCCGCAGCTTTCAGCCCCGCTACTTGATTGGTTAATGGAAGAAGATTCCATGACGCGTCGCTTTGAGCAGCATTGCCAGCACGTAACGGTAGAACTCATCCGCGAGGCGTTCATTGGTGCCAATGAGGTAATGGATGAAGCTGAATTCCTGCCCGCTGACCAACGGTTTTGGCTACGCGAAATTGTGCTGTGCGGCGATGGTGAACCCTGGCTGATCGGCCGCACCGTGGTGCCGGAAAGCACCTTGAACGGCCCTGAGCAGATGCTGCAACAGCTCGGCACAAGACCGCTTGGGCGCTATCTGTTTTCTTCATCGACCTTGAGCCGCGATTTTATCGATCCGGGTCAGGTTGGCGATTTGTGGGGACGCCGTTCCCGCCTGCGTTTGTCGGGCAAACCGCTGCTGTTAACTGAACTGTTTTTACCCGCGTCGCCGCTTTATCGCGCGCTGGATCAAGGATAAAACCACTGTGCAAAATACCTTACCCATGACCAAATGGCAGGCATACTGCCGTCTGATGCGTATCGATAAACCGATCGGCACGGTCCTATTGCTGTGGCCTACCTTGTGGGCGCTGTGGCTTTCGGGCATGGCGATTCCGCCGCTGCCGGTGCTGCTGGTATTTGTGCTCGGTGTGATTGTGATGCGTGCTGCGGGTTGCGTGATCAACGATTACGCTGACCGCAAAATCGATGGTCACGTCAAGCGTACCGCATCGCGTCCGCTGGCCAGTGGCCTGGTAACGGAGAAAGAAGCCAAACTGCTGTTTGCCGGCCTCGGCTTGTTGGCGTTTATGCTGGTGTTGACCATGAACACCATGACCATTTTGCTGTCATTTGGCGGACTGGCGCTAGCGTGGGTGTATCCGTTTATGAAGCGCTATACGCATTTGCCGCAAGTGGTGTTGGGCGCAGCATTCGGTTGGGCTATTCCAATGGGGTGGGCGGCAGTTAGTGAGTCCTTACCTTTAGTTTGCTGGTTGGTGTTTCTGGCCAATATTTGCTGGACGGTGGCCTACGACACGCAATATGCGATGGTTGACCGCGATGACGATTTAAAGATTGGCGTGAAGTCGACGGCGATTCTGTTTGGTCGTTACGACAAACTGATTATTGGCTTGCTGCAGCTGGCTACGCTTGGTCTGATGGCGCTAGTGGGCATGATGCTCAATCTGAACGGCGCGTTTTATTGGTCGCTGCTGCTGGCTGCAGGCTTGTTTGTGCATCAGCAGAAGCTGATTGCCCAGCGAGAGCGCGATCCCTGTTTCCAGGCATTCCTGAATAACAACTATGTTGGCATGGTGCTGTTTCTTGGCATTCTGCTCAGCACCGTGCCGTTTGCGGATTTGCTGTAAACAAATAAGGCGCACCGAAGTGCGCCTTATTTGCCTGTCGCCGCGTTAATCGTGGGCGACGGCACTTTCAATTGTCAGACGCACGTCGCTGGTCACTAACTCCGCCAGCATCTGCCACATCATATGACTACGCTCAGCATCGGCATCGCCTTTATCACTGATGTAGCCTTCATCACGTAGCGTGAGTACCAGCGCAGTGAACACCGCTTTATCAAAGAACTCGGGTGCGTTGATGCCGTGCAGCACAGACAAGCGCTGAGCCAGCGTGCGGCTCTCTTTCTCCAGCGTGCCGCGGTTGATGGCAGGTTTCGCGCTGAGAATGGCGAAGGTAATCGCGAAGCGCTGTAGCGTCTCACGAATACCCGCCGCCAGCAGTTGCAGCGAACGGTGACGTGCCGGCGTCATTTTCAGCATGCCGTCTTGCAGCGTGATCAGCCCCTGACGCGCCATCTCTGTACAGAGTGCGTTAAGCAGCGCAGGCAGTTCCGCTTTGTCCCAACGCAGGAACAGCTCACTCTTCAACATCGGGTACACCAGGCTAACCTGGCGCAGTAGTTCTGCTTCGCTGATTTCACGATGCTGCTGCACGATAGCGGCTATCAGCGACGGCATCACCAGCATATGATGGATGTTATTGCGATAGTAGGTCATCAGCACCGCTTGCTCACGCGGCAGAATGATGATGTCGCCAATATTATCTTGCTCGGTCTCGAACTTGTTCATGCCCATGGCGTGGTCAAGCAGCGCTTCCGCACTCATATCGGGCACGGTAGCTTCTGGCGAATACGGCACGTTGCGCAGTAGCTGGGTGTAGCACTCTAATTGCTCAATCAACTGTTCACGGGTCAGTGAACGCTGACGTGATGCCAGCAGCGCGGTAACGCACAGGTTCATGGCGTTGGCCGCTCCAGCTTCGTTGATGCGCACCATCAGCTTCGCCGCAATATCATTTACGGCGGGCGTCATCCAGGCTGGACGTTGTTGTTCGATAGGATCGATCGCATCACGCCACTCTGGCACGTTTTTGTTCAGGTAGTTCATCAAGGGCAGCGGTTCGCCAAAATTGACGTAACCCTGACCGAGGTTACGCAGTTTACGCAAGCCCCGAACCATCTGCAGGAAGCTCTCTTTCTCTTTGGCAGCGCCACGCAGCTCTTTAGCGTAAGTCCCCACCTCCATCACGTGCTCGTAGCCAATGTAAATCGGCACGAAGGTGATCGGACGGCTGCCGCCGCGCAGCATCGCCTGCAGCGTCATTGATAAGGTACCGGTTTTCGGGTCCAGCAAACGGCCGGTACGCGAACGTCCGCCTTCCACGAAGTATTCAACCGAGTAACCACGGCTAAACAGCTCGCCGAGGTACTCACGGAACACGGTGGAATAGAGTTTGTTGCCCTTAAAGGTACGACGAATAAAGAACGCGCCTAAACGCCGGAAAATCGGGCCGGCCGGCCAGAAGTTCAGGTTGATCCCCGCCGCGATATGCGGCGGTACAAGTCCTTGATGATAAAGCACGTAGGAGAGCAGCAGATAATCCATGTGGCTGCGGTGGCACGGCACATAGACAATCTCATGACCATCCTGCGCCAGCTGACGCACGCGCTCACCGCCATGAACGTTGATGCCCTGATACAGGCGGCTCCACAGCCATCCCATCACGCGGTCAGTGACTTTAATGGCTTCATAAGAGAAGTTCGCCGCCACTTCTTCCATCATTTCAATGGCATTCTGCTGGGCTTTCTCATGGGAAATCTTTTTACTGCGCGCTTCATCTTCTACCGCTTTTTCAATCGCTTTGGACTGCAAAAGTTTATTGAAGAGATCCTGACGCGCAGGCAGACGCGGACCGACTGCGGCCAGACGTTGGCGGGCAAAGTGAATACGCGCCACGCGAGCCAGCTTCTGCGCAATCGACTTATCGGTGCCGTGTTCGGTCGCCATTTGGCGCAGCGAAACGGTTTGCGAAAAGCGCACAAAGCTGTCGCGGCCGTGCCACAAAATAGCGAAGAACTTCTGAACACCATTGAGAATACGCAGATGTGGCGTGGACTCACCGGATGTTTCACGTCCCGGCGCGCGACCAAACATCACCGCAACCGGCAGCATTTGCACATCAAGATGCGGGTTGCTGCGGTGCAAATCCAGATAATCGTGGAACAGCTTTACCGATTCGGGATTTGCCACGAAATAGGGAATGACGCGTGGGCCATCGTGAATAAACACGTGACGCGGCAGCAGGGTGCCATCGATCTCCAGCGGAGCCAGCGGATCGGGCAGATCATGTTTCAGGCATTGAGCACGCAGCGTGAGTAGGTCAGCCTTTGAATCATAAGGCAAAACATACATCACAGGACGTGTCGGATCGATCCCGTGCTCAGAGACGGGATCGGTCGGAATGACCTTACTTTTTACCAAAATAGAGAGTGGTAAATTCAATAATTTGTAATAGAGTTTACGCCAACCTGACATAGACAACTTTAAGCCTCTTGTTAGCAAAGCGCGGCAAGCATACCAGAAAGCGCAGCGAAGGTCTGTGGCTCTGCCGCCTCAAACTGCCCTCACATTGACGTCAAAATAGTTCAAGGGTTCCATAGACATGGCAAATAACGTCACCGGTTTAGTAAGAATAGTGAAAGCCGCCGGTTATTCCTGGCAGGGGTTACGCGCCGCATGGCAGCACGAAGCCGCATTTCGGCAGGAAGCCGTTGCCGCGCTGGTGGCTATTCTTGTGGCCTGCTGGCTGGATGTAGATACCATCGCCCGCATCTTAATGATTGGCTCGGTGGTGCTGGTTATCATCGTTGAGATCCTTAATAGCGCTATCGAAGCGGTGGTGGACCGCATTGGTCAAGAGCAACATCCGCTCGCGGGCCGTGCCAAAGACATGGGATCGGCTGCCGTATTACTGACTATCTTACTGGCTCTGTTCGTCTGGATCGCGCTGCTCTGGACGCATTTGAGATAGGGATTCCAGATTCATCAAACCGCTGATTTTTCCCTCTGTTACGGTTTTCATTTCGCCAATACCTGTATATACTCACAGCGACTGTATAAACAACCAGGGGGCGGGATGAAAGCGTTAACTGCACGGCAGCAACAGGTCTATGACCTGATTCGCGACCATATTAACCAGACGGGCATGCCGCCAACGCGTGCGGAAATTGCTGCGCAACTGGGTTTTCGCTCGCCCAATGCTGCTGAAGAGCATCTGAAAGCGCTGGCGCGTAAAGGCGTAATTGAAATTGTTTCCGGCGCATCGCGCGGGATTCGCCTGTTGATGGAAGAAGAATCGAGCGAAGGTCTGCCGCTGATTGGCCGCGTCGCTGCCGGTGAGCCCTTGCTGGCACAGGAACACATCGAAGCCCACTACCAGGTGGATGCTAACCTGTTCAAACCGAGCGCTGATTTTCTGTTGCGCGTGAGCGGTATGTCGATGAAAGACATTGGCATTATGGATGGCGATCTGTTGGCGGTGCATAAAACTCAGGAAGTGCGTAACGGCCAGGTTGTAGTGGCGCGCATTGATGATGAAGTCACCGTGAAACGCTGGAAAAAGCAGGGTGCGATTGTTCATCTGCTGCCAGAAAATACCGATTTTCAGCCGATTGTCGTTGATACCCGTGAGCAGTCGCTAACCGTTGAAGGTTTGGCTGTCGGGATTGTGCGCAACGGCGAGTGGCTCTAATCAGTTTCTGAGCCTCACCCACTGCGGTGGCGTATCATGCGCTAACCGCAGTCTGCTGTTTTACTTCTCTGTGACTCTTTCTGCGGCTCACTCTGGCGCCATTACGCTGATTACCGCAAACAACGGAATGGGCGAATGCAGCTGTTTTCCTCTTCAGATAAAACGCTCTGGCGGCTGGCGCTGCCGATGATCCTTTCAAACATCACCGTCCCGTTATTGGGCGTGGTGGATACTGCCGTTATTGGTCATCTCGATAGCCCTATCTATTTGGGCGGTGTCGCGGTTGGCACGACGGCAACCAGCTTCATCTTTATGCTCCTATTGTTCCTGCGCATGAGCACGACCGGACTCACCGCTCAGGCATTTGGTGCTAATGATAAAACCGCGCTGGCGCGCGCCTTAACGCAACCGCTGCTGATTGCGCTGGTTTTTGGTGTGCTGTTTATGGTGCTGCGGACGCCGGTAAGCAGTTTGGCTGCAGCCTTGATGGGTGGCAGCCCGGAAGTGCAACACCAGGCGAAAATATTCATTGAGATTCGCTGGCTAAGTGCGCCTGCGACCTTAGCCAATCTGGTGATTCTCGGCTGGCTGCTGGGCGTGCAGTATGCACGTGCGCCGATGGTGCTGCTGATCATTGGCAATCTGGTCAACATCCTGCTTGATCTGCTGTTTGTCCTCAAACTGCATTGGGGCGTGGCCGGGGCGGCGGCGGCAACCGCACTGGCAGAATATGTCACGCTGGGCGTGGGGCTGTGGATGGTGGCGCGTGTGCTGAAAATGCGCGGTATCCACTTTACTCTGCTAAAAAGCAGCTGGCGCGGCGATGCGGCACGGCTGTTCCGCCTTAATCGCGACATTATGCTGCGCTCCTTAATGCTGCAAATCTGTTTTGCCTCGCTCACGATTCTTGGTGCGCGTATTGGACCGGATGTGGTAGCGGTCAATGCTGTACTGCTGATGTTCCTCACTTTTACTGCTTACGCGCTGGATGGTTTTGCCTACGCAGTTGAAGCCTGCTCCGGTGAGGCCGTTGGGGCCAAAGATCGCAGTCGATTATTGCTTATCTGGCATGCGGCCTGCCGTCAGGCCTGTTTTGTTGCGGTGATATTTGCGCTGATTTATGCCTTTACGGGTCCGCAGATAGTGGCGATGCTGACTTCACTGGAAGCGCTGCGCGAAATGGCCGATCGCTACCTTATCTGGCAAGTGATTCTGCCGCTGGTTGGTGTTTGGTGCTATCTGCTGGATGGCATGTTTATTGGCGCAACGCGTGGCCGTGAAATGCGTAACAGCATGGTGATAGCGGCAATCGGCTATGGCTTGTCACTATTGACGCTGCCGTGGCTGGGCAACCACGGTTTATGGCTGGCGGTGACGGTATTTCTCGCGTTACGTGGGCTCTCGCTGTGGGTAATCTGGCGTGGGCACTGGCAACGTAATAGCTGGTTCAATGCCTAAATAAGCGAAGCGTAAACTACAGATTAATCTGTAATTCTCTGCAAACTACGAAACGGCTACTACAATTACCTTATACGGCGCAAATGAGTAGCGCGTTGTGTGGGTATATCGCCTGATAGGCAGGCAATATATCTATCTCACTCAGGATGAAGTGGAGGATTATTATGAACAAAGACGAAGCGAGCGGAAACTGGAAGCAGTTCAAAGGTAAAATGAAGGAAAAGTGGGGCAAGCTTACGGATGATGATATGACCGTAATCGAAGGTAAACGCGAGCAGCTTGTCGGTAAAATCCAGGAACGCTACGGGTATGCGAAAGACCAAGCAGAGACCGAAGTGAAAGAATGGGAAACCCACAACAAAGATTACCGCTGGTAGTCGATTTCCCCTATTACGGATGATGCTCCTACCCACCGGTCGTTATGATCGGGTCGGCACATGGAAGTGCCCATTACGCCTTTCTCACCCGTTTTTTACCTTCAACCTGATGGTTGTGTTCGCAACTTTCATGATGCGTACAAGCCGCAACCTCTGCACAATTCTCACACAAGCCATGAGCTTCAATCACCGTATGACGCAGTGAAAATCCCGCCTGATCTGCCAGCGCCGCTATGGTTTTTTCTACGCCATGAGCATGTTTTTCGCTCACCGCCGCGCAACCGTCGCACACCAGCATTACCGAAGTATGTGCCGGCTCATCAAAATGATGGCAAACCACATAACTGTTATTCGACTCAACACGATGAATGAACCCCTGTTCCAACAGGAAATCAAGCGCGCGGTAAATGGTGGGGGGCTTAGCTTGGGGCTCACTGACGCGTAATTGATCCAGCAAATCGTAAGCACTTATCGAACCATTCTGCTCTGCCATCAAACGCAACACTTCGGCGCGTTGAGGGGTGAGGCGCACGCCGCGGTCAAGACACAGTGATTCTGCCTGAGTAAGAAGTTGTTCGGGCGTGAGGTTAGACATAAGCATTCTCCGGGTAGCAGGTGATGTTATTTTATCACACAAATTTTTGCCCTGCTGTGATTGCTTATTATCCTTAAAATCTGCAAGAAAATTCTCATCAATCAATAAATTATCAGCCTATTTTGCCCGCTAATGTTGCCTCAACGATTTAACCTGTAAAAAAGCGTCCCGCCAGACAGCGTAACGGTAGCAGGCTTTTGCGTTGCAACTCACCTGGTTAGCGGCTATGGTTCAAAAGGCCTTAAGTAATTTCTGGTATCAAACTACCCACTAGTAATTTTTCTGCATATAAAAACAGCGGAGTGGTGCTTACGCATCCAATTCTGCGAATAGCAGTGCTATTTCCTTTCAATTCACAGCAATGAAGCGTTAGCCAGCGTTCAGAATAGCGGCTAACTAAACTTTCAGTCGG
Source organism: Pantoea sp. X-Soil-ISGK-421 (assembly GCF_059730785.1). NCBI lineage: Bacteria > Pseudomonadati > Pseudomonadota > Gammaproteobacteria > Enterobacterales > Erwiniaceae > Pantoea > Pantoea sp. X-Soil-ISGK-421. Next base: position 380,909 of record NZ_AP035979.1, read on the forward strand.
TGAGTGATTCAGCGACATTTTAAAGGTGATGGCAGGCTCATGGTGAAGACATTATTCAGGCACAAAAAAGTAGCTTATCTTGTTGGTTTGAATGCAGTATTTCTTTCTTCCTCAGCGCTGGCAGCAGGTACATGGTATGACGCACGTAACGACGCAATGGGCGGTACGGGCGTAGCTTCTTCTACCTGGAGTTCAGCAGTGCTGGCTAACCCCGCATTGATGACCAAAGCGCAGCCTGAAGATAACGTCAGCATCATCTTTCCTTCAGCGGGCGCGCAGGTTACCGATAAAGACAAATTAATTGATCGGGTCGATGACATTACCGATACCGTCGATCGTTATCAGGATGTAATCGATAAACTGACCTTTGCTGATTACCTCAATGGTTATCCGCAACTGAAGGCCGCCGCAGGCGATATGGCCAATCAGCTCAGCGATCTGCGCGGCAATAAAGCCCATGCAAATGCAGGTGTGGCGCTGGCCGTCACCGTCCCGAATGAAACGTTACCTTTTGCTTTTATTACTAAAGCCTACGGCAGTGCGATCGTACGCGCCAACGTCGCAGACAGTGATATTGCCTACCTGCGGGCTGTTGCCAACGGCACGCGAATTCCTGTTCCGGGCGATGAGGATAACTTGCGTTCCAGCGCTAACGGCCTGGCTGCGCTAGTCACCGATTATGGTGTGTCAGTCGCGCATGAGTTCTCGGTTGCAGGCCATCCAGTCTCGATTGGCGTAACACCAAAGCTGCAGAAAACCTGGCTGTATAACTACACCGCCAGTATCTACAACTACGACAAGAGTGACATCAACAGCAGCCGCTATCGTAGCAGCGATACCGGTTTTAACATGGATGCCGGTATTGCCACCGATTTCGGCGATAACTGGACCTTGGGTGTTACGGGCCAGAACCTGATTTCGCGTGATATCGACACCAAAGAGGTGAACGGCTACCGCGATACTTACCAAATTCGCCCGCTGGTCACTACCGGACTTTCCTGGAATAACGGGCCATTCACGCTGGCGGGTGATGTTGATCTGACTGAAACCAAGCGCTTCAAATCGGAAGATACCAGCCAGTATGCCGGCGTGGGTGCGGAATACCGTGTGCTGGATTGGCTGGCGCTGCGTGCCGGTTATCGTGCCGATCTGAAGTCAACCGATACCGATGTGTTCACCGCCGGCTTGGGCGTTTCACCGTTCAACAATACCGTCCATCTCGACCTGGCCGGGTCGGTAGGTAAGGACAATACCGTGGGTGCGATGTTGCAGCTCGGATTTAACTTCTAATCGCCTGACTGATAACGGGCGGCTGTGTCGCCCGTTTTGCTGTGATATGATTGCGCAGTTTCTCATCACTTAACTTACTGCGGATTTACTGCGTTTCATGACCGATACTTTCTCCTCGCAACGTTTCTCCATCGCCCCCATGCTCGACTGGACCGATCGTCACTGTCGTTATTTCCACCGTCAGCTGAGTGGTGACACGCTGCTGTACACCGAAATGGTGACGACCGGCGCGATCATTCACGGCAAAGGCGACTATCTGGCCTACAGCGAGGAAGAGCACCCGCTGGCGCTGCAATTGGGTGGCAGCGATCCGGCTGCGCTGGCGCAGTGCGCTAAGCTGGCAGAAGCGCGTGGCTACGATGAGATCAACCTGAACGTGGGTTGTCCGTCCGATCGTGTGCAGAACGGCCGTTTTGGCGCCTGCCTGATGGGCGATGCGGCGCTGGTGGCCGACTGTATTAAAGCGATGCGCGATGTGGTGAGCATTCCGGTAACGGTAAAAACCCGTATCGGGATTGATGAGCAGGACAGCTATGAATTCCTGTGTGATTTTATTGGCACCGTGGCGCAACAGGGCGGCTGCGATACCTTTATTATCCATGCGCGAAAGGCGTGGCTGTCGGGTTTAAGTCCAAAAGAGAATCGCGAGATACCGCCGCTGGATTATCCACGCGTTTATCAGCTTAAGCGTGACTTCCCGGGGCTGACCATGGCCATTAATGGCGGCATTAAGACGCTGGAAGAAGCAAAACTTCACTTGCAGTATATGGATGGCGTGATGATGGGGCGCGAAGCCTATCAGAACCCAGGCATTTTGGCGCAGGTCGACCGCGAACTGTTTGGCCGCGATACGCCGAGCGTGGATCCGGTCGCGGTGGTGCGCTCAATGTATCCTTATATTGAAGCTGAATTGTCCAAAGGGATGTATCTCGGCCATGTTACGCGTCATATGCTCGGCCTGTTCCAGGGGATTCCGGGTGCTCGTCAATGGCGTCGCTATTTGAGTGAAAATGCCCATAAACCTGGCGCGGATGTGCGTGTACTGGAAGCGGCGTTGGCTTTGGTTGCGGATAAAATCCCTCAGGAAGCGCTTTAAGCATTGATGTAGAGGTCGCCATGAATGGCGACCCTACAAAAGTGGGTGTTCTGGTTTTTGTTCTGGTTTTTTTTACGCCAATAGTTAGTAATTTTCATCACTCTTGAAACCTCGCATTTTTCCTCTACATAATACTTTCAAAGAGTTAGCTATTTTTAAAGGTTGGCACGCATCTTGTAATGTTCCTGATGTTATTTACACAGGAGAGCCTTTATGGAAATTCTATTTGTTCTTGGCTTTTTTCTGATGCTGCTGTTCACCGGTGTTTCGCTGCTGGGCGTTATTGCGGCATTGGTAGTGGCCACCGCTTTAATGTTCTTCGGTGGATTGCTGGCGATTGTTATTAAAGTGTTGCCTTGGCTGGTGCTGGCGGTTATCGCTGTCTGGCTGTACCGGGCATTTACCACGCCATCAGGCGAGGCTAAATTGCGCAGGCTGAAAAGAAAAATCAGTGACTTAGAGCGAAAAGGTTGGCGCTAATTGCGGTAACGATCACAGACTCAGAAATTGCTTAGACCTATTTCGCAATTAAACATATTTTTTACTTATGTTTTCTGTCAGGATGATTGGCGTTGTTTAAAACCAATTCATCGCCGCTGTCCCTACACCAGCGCGAACTATAAAAAAGAAAGAAAAAAGGGGCTTCCTACGGGAAGCCCCTTTTGCTTTTAGCGTTCAGGGAATCAACAGGCTTGAACCTTGAGTCGCACGGCTCTCCAGTACCTGATGCGCGCGCACTGCGTCGCTCAAGGCAAATTTCTGCTGGTCGGGGACGTTAAGCTGAATGGCCCGACTGGCGATCAGTGAGAACAGTTCGTTGCTGGCAGCATCCAGTTCTTCACGGTTGGTGATGTAACCAAACAGCGAAGGTCGGGTGACAAACAGCGACCCCTTCTTATTCAGGATACCGAGATCGATACCGGTTACTGGGCCCGATGCATTGCCAAAACTCACCATCAATCCGTGGCGACGCAGGCTATCCAGCGAAGGTTCCCAGGTATCTTTACCTACTGAGTCGTACACCACTGCCACTTTCTCACCGTTGGTCAGCTCGCTGACGCGCCTGGCGATATCCTCTTCGCGGTAGTTGATCGTCGCCCATGCACCGGCATCTTTGGCAATCTGCGCTTTCTCAGCCGATCCCACTGTTCCAATCAAATGTGCGCCCAGCGCTTTTGCCCACTGGCAGGCAATCAAACCCACGCCGCCGGCAGCAGCATGGAACAGGAAGATTTCATCGGCCTTCACTTTGTAGGTTTGACGCAGCAGATATTGAACGGTTAAGCCCTTGAGGAAAGAGGCCGCACCTTGCTCGAAGCTGATGCTGTCCGGCAAAACGACCAGACGATCTTCCGCCACGTTATGCGCTTCGCTGTAGGCGCCGAGTGCAGACTGGCAATAGACCACGCGGTCGCCAGCCTTGAAACGCCTCACTGCCGATCCGACCCGCTTCACCACGCCTGCCGCTTCAGTGCCCAAACCGGAAGGGAAGGTGCTTTGCGGATATAAGCCGCTGCGCACGTAGGTATCGATGTAGTTAATGCCAATCGCCTTATTTTCCACCTGCACTTCATGCTCGGCGGGATCGGCTAATTCGAAATCGACCCATTGCAGTACGGAAGGCGCCCCGTGTTGGTTGAATTGAATACGCTTTGCCATTCTGACTCCTGTGATTGTTCATCCTGGGACGTTATACTTGCGCGTCCCTTTCACGATCGGTAATGCATTCACTATGGCAGGAAATAAACCCACCAACAAATCGAACGAACCCCGCGATCGGCAGCTGGAAGGCGTAAAAATGCCGCCGCATTCCATAGAAGCGGAGCAGTCGGTGCTCGGTGGGTTGATGCTGGATAACCAGCGCTGGGATAACGTCTCTGAGCGCGTCGTTGCCAACGATTTCTTTAACCGCTCGCACCGCATGATCTTCACGGAAATGCAGCGCTTGCTGGAAGCTGGCCAGCCGATCGATTTGATTACGCTGTCTGAATCGCTGGAAACGTTGGGCGAATTAGAGATGGCGGGCGGCTTTGCCTATTTGGCTGAGTTGGCAAAAAACACGCCAAGTGCGGCAAATATTGGCGCTTATGCTGATATCGTCCGCGAACGTGCAGTGGTGCGTGAAATGATCTCGGTAGCGAATCAAATTGCCGATGCCGGTTACGATCCGCAAGGCCGCAGCAGCGAAGATTTACTCGATTTCGCCGAATCCAACGTTTTCAAAATTGCGGAGCAGCGCGCTAATAAAGATCAGGGTCCGCAGAATATCGAGCAGATCCTCGAAGCGACGGTATCACGCATTGAGGCGCTGGTCTCAACACCGCACGATGGCGTCACCGGCGTCGATACCGGTTATCAGGATTTGAACAAAAAAACTGCCGGATTGCAGGGCTCGGACCTGATTATCGTTGCAGCGCGTCCTTCGATGGGTAAAACCACCTTCGCCATGAATTTGTGCGAAAACGCGGCCATGTTGCAGGAGAAGCCGGTGCTGATTTTCAGTCTGGAGATGCCCAGCGAGCAGCTGATGATGCGTATGCTGGCATCGCTGTCACGCGTGGATCAGACGCGAATTCGTACCGGCCAGCTGGAAGATGAAGATTGGGCGCGCATTTCTGCCACCATGGGGATTTTGCTCGAGAAGAAGAACATGTTTATTGATGACTCTTCTGGCCTGACGCCAACCGAAGTGCGCTCGCGCGCGCGCCGTATCTACCGTGAAAACGGCGGGTTGAGCATGATCATGATCGACTACTTGCAGCTGATGCGCGTGCCTGCGCTGTCGGATAACCGCACGCTGGAGATCGCTGAGATCTCGCGCTCGCTTAAAGCGCTGGCGAAAGAACTGAATGTACCGGTGGTGGCGCTGTCGCAGCTGAACCGCTCGCTGGAGCAGCGCGCCGATAAACGCCCGGTGAACTCGGATCTGCGTGAATCAGGTTCGATCGAACAAGATGCCGACTTGATCATGTTCATCTATCGCGACGAGGTCTATCACGAAAACAGCGATCTGAAAGGCATCGCCGAGATCATTCTTGGTAAGCAGCGTAACGGCCCAATCGGTACCGTACGTTTGACCTTTAACGGTCAATGGTCGCGTTTTGATAACTACGCCGGCCCGCAATACGACGACGAATAATCCTTTCAATACCGATGCATGCACGATTTGTGCATGCATTTCACGTCATCAGAAAATAGTGTTGGACAACCCCGGCTTTAATCAGGTTATCTGTAGCAAAGCGCCCCCCATTACGCTGTGGAAACAGAATGACTCAGGTAGACGATCACGACCTTAAGATATTGACATTACTGCAATCTAACGGACGCCTCACTAACCAGGAACTGAGTGATTTAGTCGGACTGTCGGCGTCGCAATGTTCACGCCGCCGCATCAATCTTGAGCAGGCAAATCTCATTCTTGGCTATCACGCACGTCTATCACCCGACGCAGTTGGCCTCGGTATGGTGGGATTGATTGAAGTTCGATTGAAAAATCATACGCCGGATTATGAAGAGAGTTTCCATCGTATGGTGGAAGAAGAAGCCGCCATCGTTGATGCGTTCAAAACTACCGGCGATGCCGATTATCTGCTGAAAGTGGCGGTGGCCGATTTAGCGTCGCTGAGCGCGCTGATTAGCCAGTTAGTGGCGGGCCATCAAAGTGTGGCGCATGTGAAAACGTCAGTGGTATTAAGCCGTTTAAAAGAGAACGGTCTGATGATCATCCCTCAGCACAAAACGCGCCAAAAAAGTGCGTGACGTGCTAATCTGGTGCAATTATTGCCTTATTAATGCAAAAAACGCGCACCAGAAAACAGATTTGTGCATGAGTTGATGGTTTGATTCTCAGTTGATGTACAAAAACCTGCAATAAAGCGCCTTAGTTATCAATTGGATAATCACTGGCACCCATCGGCGGCGAACCTACGTCGCCGATGTGGTGCGTTTTTTGCATTTGAACCGCATCATTTGCAATGAGATTAACCCATGGATAACGTTGTTCAACCCACCAAAGTTCCCCATTCGCTGATTGAAGATGCGCTGGCGATCGTTCTCGGCACGCTAATGGTCTCTTTCGGCGTAATTATGCTGAAGCAGGCCGGCGCGCTGACCGGCAGTTCGGCGGGGATTGCCTTCTTGATTAGCTATTTGTCGCCGCTCTCCTTCGGCAGCGCATTTTTCCTGATTAACCTGCCATTTTATTGGCTGGCGGTGCGCCGCATGGGCTGGGAATTCACACTGAAAACCTTCTGTGCTGTGGGCCTGGTCTCGCTGTTTACCCACCTACATCCGCTGTTTGTACATTTTTCTGCGCTAAATCCGTTTTATGCGACACTGTTCGGTAACGTGGTGATGGGCATTGGGTTTATAGTGTTGTTCCGTCACAAAGCCAGCCTTGGCGGCATCAATATTTTGGCGCTGTGGTTACAGGATCGTATCGGTTTGCGCGCGGGGAAATTGCAAATGGCGGTGGATACCTGTGTGGTATTAGCGTCACTGTTTGTGGTGTCGTTACCCATGCTATTTGCTTCAATCGCGGGTGCGGTGATCCTCAATCTCATCATTGCAATGAATCATCGTCCCGGCCGTTACATGGTTTGATGACGCATTTTTACCTCTTAACTATGACCAATCATGGAGATCTGCACCGTGTTTCAAAACGTTGATGCCTATGCCGGCGACCCGATTCTGTCGTTGATGGAAACCTTCAAACAAGATCCGCGCGATAACAAAGTAAACCTGAGCATTGGTCTTTATTACAACGAAGCGGGCATCATTCCTCAGCTGCAGGCGGTTGCCGCAGCAGAAGAGCGCCTGCAGGCGCAGCCGCATCAGGCATCGCTTTACCTACCGATGGAAGGTCTGAACGCTTACCGTAATGCCATTGCACCGCTGCTGTTTGGTAAAGATCATCCGATGCTGCAAGCGGGTCGCGTGGCGTCCATCCAGACGTTGGGTGGTTCAGGCGCATTGAAAGTCGGTGCTGATTTCCTCAAGCGTTACTTCCCCAACTCCAACGTGTGGGTAAGCGATCCAACGTGGGAAAACCATATCGCAATCTTTAATGGTGCCGGTTTCGACGTGGATACTTACCCGTGGTACGACGCGGAAACCAACGGCGTGAAGTTTGATGCGTTCATTGCCAAGCTGAAAACCTTGCCGAAGCAGGCCATTGTGCTGTTGCATCCATGCTGCCATAACCCAACCGGTGCCGATCTGACCAACGCGCAGTGGGATGAAACGACTGAAGTTCTGAAGGCGCAAGAGCTGATTCCGTTCCTCGATATCGCGTATCAAGGCTTTGGTGCAGGCATGGAAGCGGATGCTTATGCGATTCGCGCGATTGCGGCTGCCGGTCTGCCTGCGCTGGTGAGTAACTCGTTCTCCAAGATCTTCTCACTGTACGGTGAGCGCGTTGGCGGCTTGTCGATTGTCTGCGACAGCGCCGAAGAATCTTCGCGCGTGCTCGGCCAGCTGAAAGCCACCGTGCGCCGTAACTACTCTAGCCCACCAAACTTTGGTGCACAGGTGGTTTCCTGCGTGCTGAACGATGAAGCGCTGCTGAACAACTGGCTGGCCGAAGTGGAAGCGATGCGTCTGCGCATTATCGAAATGCGTCAGGCATTGGTGAAGGTATTGAGCACCAAGTTGCCGGGTCAAAACTTTGATTACCTGTTGAAGCAACGCGGGATGTTTAGCTACACCGGCTTGAGCGCACAGCAGGTTGATCGCCTGCGCGATGAGTTCGGCGTGTACCTGATTGCCAGCGGCCGCATGTGCGTGGCGGGCCTGAACAGCCGCAACGTCAACCAGGTGGCTGAAGCCTTTGCTGCGGTGATGTAACATCCTCTTCGACGATGAAAACCGTCAGCCCAGGCTGGCGGTTTTTTTTATAACGTTTTTATTAAGTTTAAACCAGACCAGTCTTGCCGGTGTTTAACTCGTTGAATGTAAAGATCCTCGGGCCGAAAACGGCCCTACGCGATAACTCATCGCGATCTTTACTCTTCACAAGGAAGCAGGCTTATGATCCGGACAGGCAGTTCATTTCTACTCAATCCATTGGCGATTGCTCTGGCGTTAACCCTCTCTAACCCGGCTTACAGTACCGAACTGACGCGTGATAATGGCGCCCCGGTGGGTGATAACCAGAACTCACAAACGGCGGGCGAGCACGGTGCGGTGTTATTGCAGGATGTGCAGCTGATTCAAAAACTGCAACGCTTTGACCGTGAACGTATTCCCGAGCGTGTGGTACATGCGCGTGGCACAGGGGTACACGGCGAATTTCGTGCCAGCAAAGACATCAGCGATTTAACCATTGCCGAAGTGTTCAAGCCTGGCAGCGTAACGCCGGTCTTCGTGCGTTTCTCCTCGGTGGTGCACAGCAAACATTCACCGGAAACGCTGCGCGATCCGCGTGGTTTCGCCACCAAGTTCTACACCAGCCAGGGCAACTGGGATTTAGTCGGTAACAACCTGCCGGTGTTCTTCATTCGTGATGCGATTAAATTCCCGGACATGGTGCATGCCTTTAAGCCCGATCCACGCACCAATCTCGATAATGACGCACGCACTTTCGATTTCTTCTCTCATGTACCGGAAGCCACGCACGGTCTGACCATGTTGTTTTCCAACATGGGCACGCCAGCAAACTATCGCCAAATGGATGGCAACAGCGTACACGCCTATAAATTCGTCAATGCCAAAGGTGAAGTTCACTATGTGAAATTCCACTGGAAAACGCTGCAGGGAGAGAAAAACCTCGATCCTAATGAAGTTGCGGCGATTCAAAGCGCGTCCTACAGCCATATGACGGAAGACTTAGTCGCGGCGATTAACCAAAAAGCCTTCCCGAAATGGGATCTCTATATCCAAACCATCAAAGCCAGCGATATCGATAAGTTCGACTTCAATCCTCTGGATGCCACCAAAATCTGGCCGGGCATTGCAGAAGTGAAGGTCGGCCAGATGGAGCTGAACCGTAACGTCGATAACTTCTTCCAGGAAACCGAGCAGGTGGCAATGGCGCCTTCGAATCTGGTGCCGGGCATTGAAGCTTCAGAAGATCGTCTGCTGCAGGGGCGTTTGTTCTCCTATGCCGATACGCAGATGTATCGTGTTGGCACCAATGGTTTGAGTTTGCCGGTCAATGCGCCGCGCGTGCCGGTAAGCAACGGTAATCAGGATGGTGCGATGAACAGCGGTAAAGCTGACGATCATGGTGTGAACTATCAACCAAGCCGTATCTATCCACGAGAAGAACTGCAAAGTGCGCGTTACAGCCACAGCCCACTGAGCGGTACCACGCAGCAGGCGATAATTGCTAAAACGCAGAACTTTAAGCAGGCGGGCGAGCTGTATCGTTCCTTTAATGACAAAGAGAAAACCGATCTGATCAATTCTCTTGGCGGCGCGCTGAAAGGTGTGGATGTACAGAGTCGCGCCATGATGCTGTCGTACTTCTACAAAGCCGATAAAGAGTATGGCGAGCGTCTGGCTGCTATCACCAAAGACGATGTGGGTAGCATCAAAACTATGGCCGCTAAGCTGAGCGACTAACTTTCAGGCGGCAGACTTCACGCTCTGCCGCTTTTTCCTCTCTTCAGGGTTTACCTTTCGCCGACATGCTGCACACTTAAACGGTGTGTTCAATTTTGGGATTCTGGCATGTGGCATCAACAAACTTTTACGCTGGGCGCCAAAGCGCGCGGCTTTCATCTGATTACCGACGAGATTGTCAGCCAGCTTCACGGCTTATCCGATGTGCGCGTCGGCCAGCTGCATCTTCTGCTGCAACACACGTCGGCATCACTGACGCTCAATGAGAATTGCGATCCTACGGTGCGCAGCGATATGGAGCAGCATTTCTTACGCCATGTTCCAGAAAGTGCGCCTTATCAGCATGACTACGAAGGGGCTGACGATATGCCCGCACATATCAAATCGTCGTTACTCGGTGTTTCGCTCCTGATTCCGGTTAATCGCGGTCGTCTGATGTTAGGCACATGGCAGGGAATCTGGTTGGGTGAACATCGTATAAACGGCGGTGCGCGGCGTATCGTGGCGACCTTACAAGGGGAATAAAACATGAATACTTCGGATTTACTGACTTACTGCATGGGCAAGCCGGGCGCGGAGCAGAGCTACAAAGATGCCTGGCAGGCGACGCAAATCAAAAGTGAAGGTGTGTTATTTGCCATGCTTTATGAGGTAAAAGGTCGTCCCGCATTGTCACTGAAAGCGTCACCTGCGCTGGCAGATTTACTCCGTGAGGAACATAGCGATGTGTTTCCCAGTGAGCATTTAAACAAATCGCACTGGAGCACGCTGTGGCTGGATGGATCGCTGAAAGATTCGCAGATTTACTATTTGGTGGATGCTTCATGGCAACAGGCTGACGCCACGCGTGCAGCGGGCGTCAACCATGATGAACACTGAGGCGAATTAGGCCGCAGATTCCTCACGCAGAGTATTGATATCAATCACGAAGCGATATTTCACGTCGCTCTTCAGCATACGTTCGTAGGCTTCGTTGATTTGATTCATCGCGATCAGTTCGATATCAGAAGTGATGCCGTGCTTGCCGCAGAAATCCAGCATTTCCTGGGTTTCCGCGATGCCGCCAATCAGTGAACCGGCGATGCTGCGGCGTTTGAAGATCAGGTTAAATACCTGTGGTGCCGGATGATCGTGTTCCGGCGCGCCGACCAGCGTCATATTGCCATCACGCTTCAACAGGGCAATGAACGGGTTGAGATCGTGCTGCGCCGCGACGGTGTTCAGGATGAAGTCAAAGCTGTTGGTGTGCTCAGCCATTTGATCGGCATCTTTCGAGATCACCACTTCGTCTGCGCCAAGGCGCTTGCCATCTTCAATTTTTGACGGTGAAGTGGTGAAGAGCACCACATGTGCGCCCATGGCATGAGCCAGTTTCACACCCATGTGACCGAGGCCGCCTAAACCGACGATGCCCACTTTTTTGCCGGGACCGACATTCCAGTGGCGCAGCGGCGAGTACGTGGTGATACCGGCACACAGCAGTGGCGCAACGCCCGCCAGATCGAGATTTTCGGGTACGCGCAGCACGAAGCTTTCATCTACCACCATATTGGTGGAATAACCGCCGTAGGTGATGGCGCCGGTTTCGCGATCTTCGCCGTTATAGGTCCCAACGAAGCCATTTTCGCAATACTGCTCCAGTCCTTCCTGACAGCTAGGACAGCTGCGGCAGGAATCAACCATACAGCCAACACCGACCAAATCACCCACTTTGTAGTTGTGCGTGTGAGCGCCCACGGCCGTCACGCGACCCACAATTTCATGACCCGGCACCACCGGGAAAACGGTGTTACGCCATTCGTTGCGCGCGGTGTGCAAGTCAGAGTGGCAGACGCCACAGTACAACACTTCAATCTGCACATCATGAGCGCGCAGTTCGCGTGGCTTGAAGTCGAACGGAGCGAGTTTTGCTTTCGCGTCCTGTGCGGCATAGGCATGCGTAATATTCATGGTGTCTCCAGTAGGATGTGTCGTGAGTTTTATGCGGGATCCCGTTCAGCGCACTGAAGGGATAAAGGGCGTAAGGACGCCAAAAGGAACGTTGTAAGGATAGTCAGCAGACGGGAATGCGTATATGCCTGAAGTTGTCTGATTCTTGCCTGTTCCTGCATTTCGTTGCGGAATTCGACAGAAAAAAATCAGGCCCGCAATCGCGGGCCTGAGAGAAAATTACTTCTTCAACATTGGCTTAAGGAAACGCGCCGTGTGTGATTTTTCACACTCGGCCACCGTTTCGGGGGTGCCGGAAACCAGGATTTCACCGCCACCGCTGCCGCCTTCTGGGCCGAGATCGACAATCCAGTCAGCAGTTTTTACCACGTCGAGGTTATGCTCAATCACCACGATAGTATTGCCCTGATCGCGCAACTGATGCAGCACTTCAAGCAATTGTTGAATATCCGCAAAGTGCAGACCGGTGGTCGGCTCATCAAGAATGTAGAGCGTTTGACCGGTGCCACGTTTTGACAGCTCACGGGCCAGTTTGACGCGCTGCGCTTCACCACCCGAGAGCGTGGTAGCGGACTGACCAAGACGGATATACGACAGGCCAACATCGATCAGCGTTTGCAACTTACGCGCCAGCGCCGGAACGGCATCAAAGAACTCGCGGGCTTCTTCGATGGTCATCTCCAGCACTTCGTGGATGCTCTTGCCTTTGTATTTAATCTCCAGCGTTTCGCGGTTATAGCGTTTGCCTTTGCACTGGTCGCACGGCACGTAAATGTCCGGTAAAAAGTGCATTTCTACCTTGATCACGCCGTCGCCCTGACAGGCTTCGCAGCGTCCGCCGCGCACGTTGAAGCTGAAGCGTCCCGGATTGTAACCGCGTGAACGCGCTTCCGGCACACCGGCGAACAGTTCGCGCACCGGCGTGAAAATGCCGGTATAAGTGGCGGGATTCGAACGCGGTGTGCGACCAATCGGGCTCTGATCGATATCGATCACTTTGTCGAAATGTTCCAGGCCGGCGATCTCACGATAAGGCGCGGCTTCGATGGTGGTCGCGCCGTTGAGCTGGCGCTGCGCAATCGGGAACAGCGTATCGTTGATCAGCGTCGATTTACCGGAGCCGGACACGCCGGTGATACAGGTAAATAAGCCGACCGGAATCGTCAGCGTGACATCTTTAAGGTTGTTACCGCGCGCACCCGTCAGTTTCAACACTTTCGCGGGATCGCCTTTGACGCGCTCTTTTGGAATGGCGATCTCACGTTTGCCGCTGAGGAACTGGCCGGTCAGGGAATTTTCATTCGCCATGATGGCATGCACATCGCCTTCGGCAACCACCTGACCACCGTGCACGCCGGCGCCCGGACCGATATCGATCACATGATCAGCGGCTCGAATCGCATCCTCATCGTGCTCCACCACAATCACCGTATTGCCGAGATCGCGCAGGTGAATCAGCGTGCCGAGCAGACGTTCGTTGTCGCGCTGATGCAAGCCGATGGACGGTTCATCCAGCACGTACATAACGCCGACCAGGCCAGCACCAATCTGGCTGGCCAGACGAATACGCTGCGCTTCACCACCAGACAACGTTTCCGCCGAGCGTGACATCGACAGGTAATTCAAGCCGACGTTAACCAGGAAGCTCAGGCGATCGCCAATTTCCTTAAGAATTTTTTCTGCGATCTGCGCACGCTGACCGCTCAGCTTCATATTGGCGAAGAAGTCCATCGCATGCCCGATGCTCATCTCGGAGATGGTTGGCAGGTTGGTATCTTCCACAAAGACATGACGCGCTTCACGACGCAGACGCGTGCCTTCACAGCTGGCACAGGCGCGGTTGCTGATAAATTTCGCCAGCTCTTCGCGCACCGCGTTGGATTCCGTCTCTTTATAACGGCGCTCCATGTTGTGCAGCACGCCTTCAAACGGATGGCGACGCACGGAGGTGTCACCGCGATCGTTGATGTATTTGAATTCAATATTCTCTTTGCCGGAGCCGTACAGAATCACTTCGCGCGCTTTATCGCTCAGGCTGTTGAACGGTGCTTCGACATCGAATTGCAGATGCTCTGCCAGCGAGCGCAGCATCTGGAAGTAATAGAAGTTACGACGATCCCAGCCGCGAATAGCGCCGCCCGCCAGTGACAGCTCGGGGTTTTGCACCACACGATCGGGATCAAAGTATTGCTGCACGCCCAAGCCATCGCAGGTCGGGCAAGCGCCGGCTGGGTTATTGAAGGAGAACAGGCGCGGTTCGAGTTCACGCATGCTGTAGCCACAAATCGGGCAAGCAAAGTTGGCAGAAAAGAGCATCTCTTCGGCGCTGGTATCATCCATATCAGCGACGATTGCCGTGCCCCCGCTGAGTTCCAGCGTGGTCTCGAAGGATTCAGCCAGACGCGTGGCCAGATCGTCGCGCACGCGGAAGCGGTCAATCACCACTTCAATGGTGTGTTTCTTTTGTAATTCCAGCTTCGGCGGGTCTGACAGGTCACACACTTCGCCATCAATACGCGCACGGATATAGCCCTGCGCGGCGAGGTTTTCCAGCGTTTTGGTGTGTTCGCCTTTGCGATCTTTCACCACCGGTGCCAGCAGCATCAGACGACGGCCTTCTTCCTGCGACAGCACCTGATCAACCATTTGGCTCACGGTTTGTGCGGCCAGCGGGACATCATGATCCGGACAGCGCGGTTCCCCCACGCGTGCAAACAGCAGGCGCAGATAGTCATGAATTTCGGTAATGGTGCCGACGGTAGAACGCGGGTTATGCGAAGTCGATTTCTGCTCAATGGAGATGGCGGGCGAAAGACCTTCAATATGGTCAACGTCCGGTTTCTCCATTAATGAAAGAAACTGGCGCGCATAGGCCGACAGCGACTCGACATAGCGACGCTGGCCTTCAGCATACAGCGTATCAAACGCCAGCGAAGACTTACCGGAACCTGACAGACCGGTGACCACAATGAGCTTATCGCGAGGGATGATCAGGTTGATGTTCTTCAAATTATGGGTGCGAGCACCGCGGACTTCGATCTTATCCATTCACCTTTCCCGGATTGAACAACACTCGCCATGCCTTGCCAGCACGACCAGCAGAAACGCTCCATTATGGCACAAAAAATAACCTGAATAAATATCCAGTGTTTTTTGCTATTCTGTCCGCTGTTGAAATTTGGAATCCCGCTCTAAAGTGAGCACACGACAATGTGACGTGATACAATTTTTCGCTTAGACTTTTAGCATCAACTCATCGGGAGACAGCAACATGGCCAGTCGTGGCGTAAACAAAGTGATTCTAGTCGGGAATCTGGGTCAGGATCCGGAAGTGCGCTACATGCCAAATGGTGGCGCGGTAGCCAACATTACGCTGGCCACGTCAGAAAGCTGGCGCGATAAGACAACCGGTGAAAACAAAGAGATCACAGAATGGCACCGTGTGGTGCTGTTCGGCAAGCTGGCGGAAGTGGCTGGCGAATACCTGCGTAAAGGTTCTCAGGTTTACATCGAAGGCCAGCTGCGTACCCGCAAATGGACCGATCAGGCCGGTCAGGAAAAATACACCACTGAAGTGGTGGTCAACGTCGGCGGCACCATGCAGATGCTGGGTGGACGTCAGCAGGGCGCGAACGCAGGTGGCGCACCGGCGGGCGGTCAGGGCGGCGGCAATAACAACGGTTGGGGCCAGCCACAGCAGCCACAACAGCAGCCGCAGGGCGGTGGTAACCAGTTCAGCGGTGGTGCGCAACAGCGTCCACAGCAGCAGAGCGCACCAGCCAACAACGAACCGCCAATGGATTTTGACGACGATATTCCGTTCTGATTATCTGCTTGAGCAATCAGGCAGAACGTTATCGAATACAAAAATGCCACTCTGCGAGGAGTGGCATTTTTTTTGTCTGGCGCGTGGGTTAATGCGGGCGCCATTCCCTCAATAGCGCTTCCGTCTCACGTACCAGCACCGGATTGCCCGGCATAATCAAATCCGCCCACACTTCGTTGTGCTGATTGATCTGTTGTTGTGCGGAAACATAAGTACGGTCGGCGGTGGTATGTGCATCGGCGGCGACAGTAATGTGATAGCCGAGGCTGGCACCGACTTTGATGGTGGTATCGACACAGTAATCGGTTGCGCAGCCGCAAATCACAAAGCTTGTTATGTCGAGCTGGTTGAGGTGGGCGGCGAGATCGGTTTGCCAGAAGCTGTCGCAGGCGGTTTTATTGACAAAAATGGCGTTGGCCGGCTGCTGCAATTCGGGCACGACTGCCCAGCCTTCAGTATTTACGTCTAAACCAGGTCCAACGTGCTGGATGAAGAACACCTGATCGGCCGCGGCGGTTAACTGATTGATGCGCTCGCAGCGTCCGGCCCGATCAAAACGCGGCGTTGCCAGCACGCCATTTTGCATATCCACTACCACAACCACGCGATTAGCCATATTTATCTCCTGTTAAGTCATGCCAGTGTCCGGTGAACGTGCAAAGAGGTAAAGCAATTCCGCTTTGCATTTATCGCCCCTGCCGCGCATGCTTATAAACACTTTTAATCTGGAGGTGTGTCGTGAAGGTGGTTCCTGAAATCTTTCCCTGTGAGCAAGATCGTGCGCAGTTTCAGCATTTCGCTGAGCTGCCGGGCGTTGAGCTTTATCAGGCACACATCACCCGCTACGCCTTTGAGCCGCATACCCATGAAGCATTTGGCATCGGTACCATCGAGTCCGGCGCCCAGCGCTTTCGCTATCGCGGCGCCAATTACACCGCGCCCCAGCATTCGTTAGTGATGATGAATCCCGACGAACTGCACACCGGTGAATCTGCCTGCGACGAAGGCTGGCGCTATCGCATGATCTATATCGACCCACAGGAAATGGATCGTCTCACCGGCGATCGTCATTGGTGGTTCACTGATGCGTTGCGCACCGATGCGCGTCTGGCACAGCCGTTTTCTCAACTGCTGGCGCAGATGTGGCGTGCGGAAAGCACGCTGGAGCGCGAAAGCATTCTACTCGAGCTGCTGGAATTGATGCGTCCGCTGGCGCGTCAGGGGCAGCAGCGGCCTGTCGAAGGCGCACATCGCTTTGATGCAGTGAGAGAGTATTTACGCGAAAATCTCGCCGAACCGGTGCGACTCGACGAGCTTGCTGCGTTGGCATCGCTATCGCCGTGGCATTTCCTGCGTAGTTTCAAGCAGCATTTCCATGTCACGCCGCATCAAATGCTGATGGCTTTCCGTTTGTTTGCGGCAAAACAGCAGCTGGCGCGCGGTGACAGTGCAGCAATCGTCGCGGCATCCGTTGGGCTTACCGATCAGGCGCATCTCACCCGTGCCTTCGCACATCGCTACGGCATCACACCCGGCCGCTACCAAAAACAAGTTTACCCCTTACGCTAACCGCAATCTGCTACAAGCCTTTAGCATCAGCCTGCGTCACACTGCAGCGGAATGCTTATAAAGGAAGAGTTTATGTTTGCTGGAATACTGTTTGCGCTGGCAGCGGGGCTGATGTGGGGATTGATCTTTGTTGGGCCGCTGCTGATACCGGATTATCCGGGCACCCTACAATCTGCCGGGCGCTATGTCGCCTTTGGTTTAGTGGTGTTGCCGCTCGCCTGGCTGGATCGCCGCCGTTTGCGTCAGCTGGCGCGCAAGGATTGGATCGAAGCGCTAAAGTTGTCGCTGATTGGTAATTTGCTCTATTACGCGTTTCTCGCCAGCGCAATACAACGCACCGGCGCGCCCATCTCTACCATGATTATCGGCACCTTACCGGTGGTAATTACCGTGACGGCAAATATCTGTTATGGCCATCTGGAAGGGCGTTTGTCGTGGCGTAAGCTGATGCCAGCGCTGCTGATCATTGCCGCGGGACTGGTTTGCGTGAATGCCGCCGAACTCAAAACACAAGGTCCCAATGTTGATTGGTCACGCTATCTCACTGGCTTGGTGTTAGCGGTGATGGCAGTAGCATGCTGGACATGGTATCCGCTGCGTAATGGTTTATGGTTACGCGCGCACCCCCAGCACAAGCCTTCCAGCTGGGCAACGGCACAGGGTTTGGTGACATTGCCGCTGGCGTTGGTGTTCTATCTATTAGTCTGCGTGCAGCTCCACTGGCAGCAACCTGAGTTTGCGCTGCCATTCGGGCCGCAGCCGCAACGCTTTCTATTATTAATGTTAGGTATCGGACTGATTTGCTCATGGTTGGGTACGCTCTGCTGGAATGCCGCCAGTCAACGCGTGCCCACCGTGATCATGGGGCCGCTGATTGTGTTCGAAATCTTAGCCGGTTTGCTGTGGACGTTCCTTTGGCGACAAAGCTGGCCGCCGCTGTTAACCGCGGTCGGTATTGGTTGTCTGATTATCGGCGTCATCTACGCGATGCGCATTAAACCGCAGCCGCACATCACTGCTGTCTAAGTCACCAAAATCACGCTGCTGAAAAATCTATTCGGCAGCGCATGAGGCTGTTTTTAAGAATTTGACCAACCCCTTTCACGCGCCTAATCACCCTTTCGGGCTTTAACCTCGCCGTCGATATACCCTTTCTGCTCATTGCAGCTGCGTTTTTAGCCCTGATTTGTCATAAACAATCATGCTGCGCTGCCCGATGGACGTGTGATTAAGGTGATTCAGGCACCTTAAACCTTAATTAATCTGCGATCTTCCTGGCTATAGCAGGCCCTAATGGTGAAAAACCGGGCGTGATAAGGCAGAAAAACATGCATCTAACCTACCGTTTATTGGCCTTTGGCACTGAAGATTGGCGCTAGAAAGCCACTTTTTGCTTAAGGGAATAGGCTGAAGTTAAGACACATGCGATCAAACGGATGAAAAAAACCATTAAGCGTGGCGATGAATTAGGTGCAGGAATTTAACTTTTACCCTGCTTTTTTGTCGTTATTGTTTAGGGTAAATAACGTTTCTTATTAGGATTATTCCTGGCTGCTTATTGAGGGTTTATGGGCTACGCACGTCAAATTTATGATGAGTGAATCTCATAACAGATCCACCTTAAAGAAGAGGTAGTGTGTGAGCGGTTACACAGCGTTGTTCATTAATGCTTAACAGAAATGTCTGCATTCAGGACTGATGATTAATGTTGGTAAAGTAATAATCGAAGCGCCAATCTCACCGAAATGAGATTGGACTTCGTTTGAATGGCTTGAATAGAGAGACTTTTGCTGATGTGAATCTATTTTACCGCAAAAAAGGAAGCAATTCCGCGATGGTATTCATCAGGAAAAATTGGTTCGAATTGTTATGTTGTGAACGCCGAATTAAATGATCTTCATATCTTCTGGTAAGAACAAATCTCAGCATTAAGTCAAATAACATCGGCCTTAATGGTGTTAGCGATTATCTGTTCCTGCAGGATAATGATAAACGCTACGGCTAATATCCAACAAACGACAGCTGCGACGGGTACCTATGTCGAATGTAGTTTGTAGAAAGTTAACCGCTTGACGCTTTTCATTGGTGGTGAAGAAATTTTTCAGTACGCTTTGCAGCATCTCTTTATCGGAACTCAGAGATTGCAGCTCACGCGTGAGGTTAAGTAGCTGATCTTCTAGCTCCTTGATTTTGCGGCCTTCTTCGGAAGAGAGCCCAGAAAACTTCTTCTTCCAGCTATAGAAAGTGGCCTCGGAAATGCCAAGCTCCTCACAAATTTCCCTGACTTTCACTCCTGTTTCAGAAGCTTTAATGGCATTTGTGATTTGCTCTTCGCTATATCGTGACTTTCTCATAAATGCTATTACCTTTCTTATCAATTAGTGGATGAGAATTACTGTATTAATATCTGGCACTGCAAAAACACTATTAATGCAGTATTAAAGTGCGCGATTTGAATTGCGAGGGTTAAATTAAGATATTTAGAAGAAATATCATCATGGGATAAATCTTATTTTATTCCGAATGGCATTGAACGCCTTCCTGGCTTTAGGTTTTTGATATAAATTCTCTCCATCCCAAATGCAGAAAAATACTACATTCATTGGAAAATCGGCATAAACCACTTGCAGAAATGTCCGGGTATGCCAGTAAACGTTTGCTTAGAATTTAGGCTGAAATCGTTTACATCCACTGAGTTTCGCACCGGATATAATCGGAATTTTCCTGAATATAATTTCTATTTGCTGACGCGAGTCTCATTTTTCGGACCAGTTTGGTTTGAAGTTAATAAATTAAGTCAGGCCCACTGAGCGCTTGTTAATTCATTTCAAGGACGTTGTACCGAAAGTTGTTGTAGTTCGTAATACTAAGGATCAGTCAATGAAATTGAGCGTAATGTCTAATGCCGCCTGGATGATGTCTGAAAAGATCGTCTCCGTGTTCGGCGTCATATTTGTGACCTCCTACGTGGCAAAATCCTTTGGCCCAACCATCTTTGGCCAAATGGCGTTTTCGACCTCACTTTTTTCCATGGTGCAGACCGTGGCGATTTTCGGTACGGAAACCATTCTGTTTAAACGCATCAGTAAGAGTGCGCCGAAAGGGCTGCGGTTGATGGCCGTAGCACGCAACATGCGCATGGTTTTGCTGTTGCTCACATCGCTGCCGGTGTTGATTTGGGTCTGGTACAACATGCAGGAAAATTTCCTCGCTTTTGCACTGGCCTCGTTTATCTCGTCGGTTTTCGTGACACAGGACACTTTCAGTGTTTACAACAATGCGCGTTTAGCTTCACGGCTGAATACCCTCGCGAACTCTGTCGGTTTGCTGCTGGGCTTCACATTGAGCTTCGCTATTGCCTGGCTGCATCTCAATCCGCTGTGGCTAACCGTTTCGATTGTCGCCGTCACGCTGGTGCCGTATGTCATCAAGCGTTTTAACTTTTACCGCGAAAATCAGGATGTGGCGCCGCCGCAGGAGAAGCGCAACACCTATCTGCGCTACTTGCTGTACGCCGGGTTGCCGTTGGCGATCTCCAGCATCTTTATCTCGGTACAGGTGAAAGCAGCACAGATGTTCCTGGCAGGCATCGCGTCGGCGCGCGATCTTGGGTTGTTCGCTGCCGCCAATACCATTTCGGCTTCCTGGATTTTTATCCCGGTCGCCATCATCACTTCCTGCTTTTCGGAAATCTTCCGCGAGCGTGGAGAAGCCGCTATCAAGCTGACAGCCCGGCTTAATGGCTATGTCATGGGTGTTTCATTGTTGTTGTTAGCGGTGATCGCGATGTACGGCGAGAAAATCATCATCGCTTTGTATGGTCACGAGTACACACAGTCAGGAAGTCTCATTACGTTGTTGTCGTTAGCAACCTGCTTTTCGGCGATGGGGACCGTAGCGTATCGCTACATGGTCAAAGAAGGCGGGTTTAATTATCTGTTGAAGAAAATCGTTTGCCTGATGGTTATCAGCTTGCCGCTGTCATGGTGGCTGATCCAGAGCTACGGCATCATGGGTGCCGCCTGGAGCGTTTTCCTCTCAGAATTGCTGTCTCTTACCGTAATGAATTACTTCTTCAGAAACGGCGTCATTCAAAAAATCCAGGTTTCCTCACTCAACTACAAAACCTACAAATGAGGTCAGATATGCTCAAGTTGAAAGATGAACTCAGAAGAAGCGTGCAGTACTTCATTAAGAAGATGCCCTGGGCTACCCAGGATCGTATCTACTACTTTCATAAATTCCGCAGATTGCCTAATCTGCGTGAACCGAAGGTATTTAACGAGAAAGTGCTGTACCGCAAATTCGTGCATGGCGATTATCAGATCTATGGTCGTCTGTCGGACAAATATTCGGTGCGCGAATACATCGCCGAAAAAGTGGGTAGCGAATACCTGATCCCGCTGGTGTACGAAACCAGCGATCCGAGCTCGCTGCATACGCTGCCGAGCTGGAAAAATACCGTTATCAAGCCGAATCACGCCTCCAACATGGTAGAGATCCTGCTGGAAGAGCCGGACGCGTTGAAGAAGCAGCAGATTATCAGTGACTGTCATCGCTGGTTGAAGACCGATTTCGCCAATGAAGCGCGTGAAATTCACTATCGCTACATCAAGCCACGCATTCTGGTGGAGCAGTATATTGGTGATGGTAAAACGGCGCCGATTGATTACAAATTCCACATGTTCAACAAGCGCGACGGCACTTTTGAGTATGTGCTGCAGGTGATCTACAACCGCTGTAATCCGCTGTTGTCGATGAACTTCTACGTTAACAACCTCAACGAGGCGTATCACAAAATTCGTGATACCGGCCTGGACGTTACGCCACAAATGGCCTCGCTGCAGCACGCGTTAGCGTTGAGTAAAAAGCTGGCGAGCGATTTCGATTATGTGCGCGTGGATTGGTACATCGATAACGATCAGATCTTCTTCGGCGAGTTAACGTTCACGCCGGGCGCGGGTTTAGTGACCGGTCTGGATCGTGGTCTTAACCAAATGATGGGTGATATGTGGATTCAGGATCGTCGCGGTACGAAGATACCGGGCATCTCGGTTGCGGAAGTTACCATTCCGGCCGTATTGAAGAAAATTTAAGAATCACACAGCAAAATAAAAAACCCCGCTTATGCGGGGTTTTTTATTGGCGGCGATTAAGGCATCGGCCAATCGGTTGGCGTTTGGCTCATCACTTCAATAAAGGCGTTTTTAGAGATTTCCATAAAGTTATGCAGATTCTCCATGCTCAACGTGATGCCAAGCAGGCCGGTAACAAACCAGCAGGACATGCCAACACCAATGCCGCCGCACAGCAGCGCCATCACGTGATGACTGTTCTGACGCAGTCGAATTTTCATGGTGCTAGCGAAGAACATCATTACCGCACTCAGGAGTTCCCAGCGCATTACAATCAAACTGGTGGTTAACGTAGCCATCTGCAAAAAACCTCTTAGAATCAGTGATATCCCCGACATTCGATCGACATCACTGGCGGCTAAGAAGAGGGGTCAGGGAGGCCCTTCTGGCCGTCTTGCTGCATATGGAAAAGTGTGACTTTGCTCACATTATATCACTCGATTTTAAATTTTGAACAAAATTTATACCTTGTATGGTAGAAAGATTTTTATCGAACTGGCGGGGGAAAAGCGGGCGGGGAAAGGGAGGTGCGCCCGCGAGGGGCGCGCAGAAAAGCTTAGCTGACCGGGCAGCACTCGCCGGTGGTACGCTGGGCAAAACTGGTCATGGTGTTGTCAGCGCAGTCAAAATTGAGCACGCGCGGACGCTGAATCATCGCCTGACGACGCATGGTGTGACGATAAGCAGTTGGCGTTTGCGAAAACTGACGGCGGAATACGCGTGAAAAGGTCTGCTGCGAATCGTAACCGTATTGCATGGCGATATCGAATACCGGACGTTGAGTTTGGCGCAGCGCTTCTGCAGCCAGCGTCAGGCGACGCTCGCGAATATAGCCACCCAGCGTTTGTTTCGTGACGGCACGGAACATACGCTGCAGGTGCCATTTTGAGTAACCTGATTTTGCGGCGACTTCATCAATAGACAGCGCTTTATCCAGATTCTGATCGATCCAGTTGGACAGCGAATGAATGATTTCCTGTTGCATCATAGCCTCATCCTTCTGATGTTTTTTTAGCTGGTGAGAAATTCGAAGTTTTGCTGGGGTGCGAGTATAATTCCTCAAGTTAACTTGAGGTAAAGGCCCTAAATGAAAAAAGAACGCAATTACCCGAAGCCGGTTTTGACGCCGGGCGAAGTGGCGAAACGCAGCGGCGTGGCGGTCTCGGCGTTGCACTTCTATGAGACCAAAGGATTGATTTTTAGCTCGCGCAACGGCGGCAACCAACGCCGTTATAGCCGTGACGTGTTGCGCCGCGTCGCCATCATTAAAATCGCGCAACGCATCGGCATTCCGCTGGCCACGGTGAGCGACAGCCTGACGCACGTACCCGCCAACAAGCGTATGTCGACGCAGGAGTGGGACGCGTTAACGCAACACTGGCGCGAGGAATTGGATAAACGCATCGAAACCCTGACGCGCTTGCGTAACGATCTTGATGGCTGCATTGGCTGCGGCTGTTTATCAATGCGTGATTGCCCGCTGCGCAATCCCGGAGACCGATTGGCCGAGCAAGGTTCGGGTGCGGTGTTACTCGATCCCGAACAGGACGAGCAAAAACGCTGATCGACTATACTTGTCGGGACTCTTTTACCGGCAAGGAAACCGTATGATCACCGTTCACCATCTGGAAAATTCCCGCTCGCATCGCGTGTTATGGCTGCTGGAAGAGCTCGCGGTGCCTTACCAAATCAAACGCTATCAGCGTGAAAACAGCTTGCTGGCCCCTGATTCGTTAAAAAAAGTGCATCCACTGGGTAAATCACCGGTGATCACCGATGGCAATCGCGTTATTGCTGAATCGGGCGCCATTCTTGAATATCTGCAACTGAAGTACGACAGCGAACATCAGCTCACGTTAGTCAACGAAGAGGAGCAGATTCAGTCCCGTTACTGGCTGCACTATGCCGAAGGATCGCTGATGCCACTGCTGGTCATGAAGCTGGTATTTGCGCAATTGGGTAAGAAACCGGTGCCCTGGCTGCTGCGTCCGGTGGGTAATGTATTGAGCAAAGGCATCCAGAAAGCCTGGCTGAACAAACAGCTGGCTTTACACGGCAGCGTGATCGAACAACATCTCACGCAGCATCCCTTTTTTGCCGGCGCACGTTTTAGCATCGCCGATGTGCAGATGAGCTTTCCGCTGCTGGCGCTGCAGATGCGGGGTTCGCTGCGTGATACGCCAGCCACCGCCCGCTGGCTGGAAACCATGCAGCAGCGCGCCGCCTGGCAACGCGCATTAGAGCAGGGCGGCCCGATTCAGCTGCAAAGTTGATTACGGCCAGGTCGCCATCACCCATGATCGTAGGGTCGCCATTTATGGCGACAAGGACATTACCATTGTGCGGCCCTCGAAACGGTCGTCATTAATGACGACCTTACAATTCTGGCAGCAATTACGCGGTTAAATAGGCACCGCGTAGCGGCGGGTTGGGCTGGCGCAGGGCCAGGGAGTGAAGAGGGCGTGGCCAGACGCCCTCTTCTTGGTCGCCGCACGGTTTAACTGCAACTGCCACAGCCAATGGCGAACGAAAGTCGCTCTGTGGATCGGCATTACGCCATTTATGGCGACCTGAACAACCGATGGCCTGGATTTATCCTGTAATACCCGCGATTAGTGGTTGAAAACCCCATGCCAAACGCCAGATAATCGTTTGCCTTTTTCCGCGTCCCCTTCTATGGCCTGGAATACGCGGCGACGTAAACGTTTGCCTGGATTTTCATTATGAAAATTTTCACCAGAGGACGGCAAGCGTGCGCCGTGCGGCGACGCACATCACAAAAATATTGAGGAAGAATTATGTCTGGCGAATCGCGCCCGGCCAGTGGAAAACTGGACGCCTGGTTCAACATTTCTGCACGCGGCAGTAGCGTGCGTCAGGAAGTATTGGCGGGTCTGACGACGTTTCTGGCGATGGTGTATTCCGTCATCGTGGTACCCAGCATGTTGGGTAAAGCGGGCTTCTCGCCAACGGCGGTGTTCGTTGCGACCTGTCTGGTGGCAAGTGTCGGTTCGATCATCATGGGCTTATGGGCCAATCTGCCGATGGCAATTGGTTGCGCCATCTCGCTGACAGCGTTCACTGCCTTTAGCCTGGTGCTCGGCCAGCACATTAGCGTGCCGGTGGCGCTCGGCGCGGTGTTCCTGATGGGATTATTGTTCACGCTGATTTCGGTAACCGGTATTCGTGCGTGGATTCTGCGTAACTTACCGATGGGCGTGGCGCATGGAACCGGCGTCGGGATCGGCTTGTTCCTGTTGCTGATCGCTGCCGACGGTATTGGTTTAGTGGTAAAAAATCCGGCGCCGGGCTTGCCGGTGGCATTGGGCCACTTTGTCTCGTTCCCGGTGATCATGGCGCTGGTGGGTCTGGCGGCCATTTTCGGCCTGGAAAAACGCCGCGTGCCAGGTGGCATTTTGCTGACTATCATCGCCATTTCGATGATGGGTTTGATCTTCGATCCGGCGGTGACTTATCAAGGCCTGTTTGCCATGCCAAGCCTGAAGGATGCCAACGGTCAATCGGCCATGTTTAGCCTCGATATCATGGGCGCGCTGCAACCTGTGGTGCTGCCAAGTGTGCTGGCGCTGGTGATGACAGCGGTATTTGATGCCACCGGCACCATCCGTGCGGTAGCGGGGCAGGCAAATCTGCTGGATAAAGAGGGGCAGATCATCAACGGCGGCCGTGCGCTGACCACGGACTCTATCAGTAGCGTGTTTGCGGGTTTGGTGGGTGCGTCGCCTGCTGCGGTCTATATCGAATCGGCGGCTGGCACCGCGGCCGGTGGTAAAACCGGCCTGACGGCGATTGTGGTCGGTTTGCTGTTCCTGCTGATTCTGTTTATGTCGCCGCTGGCCTATCTGGTTCCCGCTTACGCGACAGCGCCGGCGCTGATGTACGTTGGCCTGCTGATGTTGAGCAATGTGGCAAAAATTGACTTCAACGATTTTGTTGATGCGATGTCTGGTTTGCTGACGGCGGTGTTCATCGTGCTGACCTGCAATATCGTAACCGGCATCATGCTGGGCTTCGCTTCGCTAGTGATTGGTCGCTTGTTTGCCGGTGAGTGGCGCAAGCTGAATGTTGGCACCGTGGTGATTGCTGTCGCGCTGGTGGCGTTCTATGCCGGTGGCTGGGCCATCTGACTTTAAAGCTGAATAATTCCAGGATTATTCGCTTTCTGCTCCACGCCGCACATCGGGTTGCCCGCTGTGCGGCGTTTTGTTTTACACTTTCCCCCGCAACAACATCGCTTTAATGAAATTGATTCGCCTAAGGACAGCATGGAAATCTTCTTTACTATTCTCATCATGACGCTGGTGGTTTCACTCTCCAGCGTGGCGGCACGAATTCTGCCGTTTCAAATTCCCCTGCCGCTGGTGCAAATTGCCGCCGGTGCATTACTCGCGTTTCCCGTCTTCGGCCTGCATGTCGATTTTGACCCGGAACTGTTCCTCGTGCTGTTCATTCCGCCGCTGCTGTTTGCCGATGGCTGGAAAACGCCGATTAATGAGTTTCTGCATCACGGTCGCGAAATCATGGGGCTGGCGCTGGTTCTGGTGCTGATCACTGTGGTCGGGATTGGTTACCTGATTTACTGGCTGGTGCCGGGGATTCCGCTGATTCCCGCCTTTGCGCTGGCGGCGGTGCTTTCACCAACCGATGCCGTGGCGCTATCTGGCATTGTGGGTGAAGGACGCATCCCCAAAAAAATCATGTCGATTGTGCAGGGCGAAGCCCTGATGAACGACGCATCCGGTCTGGTATCGCTGAAGTTTGCTGTCGCTGTGGCGATGGGCACCATGGTGTTTACGTGGGGCGGTGCCAGCGTCGAGTTTCTCAAAGTAGCCGTCGGCGGGTTGGTCGCTGGTGTGGCGATATGCTGGCTGTATGGCCGCTCGCTGCGTCTGCTGAGCCGCTGGAGTGGGGATGACCCGGCAACACAAACCGTGCTGCTGCTGCTGTTACCGTTCGCCTCCTACCTGATCGCCGAACACCTTGGCGTGTCAGGCATCCTTGCCGCCGTGGCCGCCGGTATGACCATCACGCGTTCCGGCATTATCCGCCAGGCACCGCTGGCGATGCGTCTGCGTGCGAACAGCGTGTGGCAGATGCTGGAGTTCGTCTTCAACGGCATGGTGTTCCTGATGCTTGGCCTGCAGCTGCCCGATATCCTCTCCACCTCGATTGCGCAGGCTAACGCCGATCCCAACGTGGAACTGTGGATGTTGTTTACTGACGTTCTGTTAGTTTACGCTGCGCTGATGGTGGTGCGTTTTGGTTGGTTGTGGATCATGAAGCGCACCAGCATGCGCCTGCTGAAGAAAAAGCCGCTGGAGTTTACCAACTACTCGCTGCGCGAACTGCTGATTGCCTCCTTTGCCGGCGTACGCGGTGCCATCACGTTGGCGGGTGTGTTGTCGATTCCGCTGTTCCTCAGCAACGGTGATCCATTCCCGGCGCGCTATGAATTGGTGTTCATCGCCACCGGCGTGATTCTGGTTTCGCTGCTGGTTGGTGTGGTGCTGCTGCCGATTCTGCTGCGCGACGTGGAAAGCATTGATAAGGTCGGCCATCGTCGTGAAATTCAGTTTGCGCGTGCTGCCATGGCGGGCGTAGCGATTGAGAGCCTGCATAAAATGGAGCAGCGTCTGGAGAACGACGCGCAAGAGAACATCGATCCTGAACTGTTGAAAGAAGTCAGTTTGCGCGTCATTGGTAATCTGCGACGTCGCGCTGAGGGCAAAAACGATATTGAACAGGCGCAATTTGCCGAAAACCTTGAACGTCGTTTCCGCCTCAATGCGCTGCGTGCGGAGCGCGCCGAAGTTTATCATCTGCGTGCCACTCAGGAGATCTCTAACGAGACGATGCAGAAACTGCTGCACGATCTTGATCTGCTGGAAGCGCTGCTGATTGAGAAAGAGGAATAGCAGTCGCTGCGTCATCCGGGTGCGCATGAATGCGCACCCGGATGACGCAGCTAAATAACGTAGGGTCGCCATTCATGGCGACCGATGCAGAATTTACACCGATAGCCGCGGCGCACTATCCGGCCAGTGTTGACGGCAACATTCGATCCACGCCTCGGCGCTGCGCGACAGGTAACTGCCTTCCCGCCAAATCAACCCTAAGCTCCACTGCAGCTCTGATTCCAGCGGCAGCCACAGCAGCGATTGTTTATCCAGCCGCTGACAAATCGGCTGCGGCAGAATCGCCAATCCCATGCCTGCTTGCACCATCGCCGCGAGAAAATCCCACTGCGCGCTGCGCAGCGCAATATTCGGCGTTAGGTTCTGGCGTTGAAACGCTTTGCGGATCTGACGATTGAGTGCGAACTCTTCATTGAGGATAAGTAGCGGGTGCTCGGCGAGCTCTTTCAAACCGACTTTCGTGTGATTAAGCCAGCGTTCATTGCGCGGCAGCAGTACGCAAAGCGGATGGTGCATCAGCTCCAGCGTATTCAGCGGCTGGTCTGATTCAATCGGCAGCGCGGTAAGCGCAATATCCAGCGCGCCACTCAGCACCGCTTGTTGTGCCGTCAATCCGCCGAACTCGGATATTTTCAGCTGTACGCCCGGATAGCGACGGCGAAAGGCAGAGATCGAGCCCGCAATCTGCATGCCGACCATCGGCGGAATACCGAGCCGCAGCTCGCCGGTTTTCAGCTGGTTAATGTCAGCTAACTGCGCCTCCAGCTGATGAAACTCCTGCAGAATCGCCAATCCGCGCTGATAAACCGCCTGACCGCTGTCGGTGAGATGCAGCTTGCGGCCTTCGCGCAGCAGCAAGGTACAGCCGAGCTCCTCTTCCAGCTGGCGCAGCATTTTGCTGATGGTGGGCTGCGTCACGTAGAGCTTCTCAGCTGCGCGAGTGAAGCTTTGCTGGCGCACCACTTCCGTGAAGTAGCGCAGAGCGCGCACGTCCATAAGCATTCCTTTTTGGCATAGTTTGAATGATTTTAATTCATTTCTTTCACAGTTTGCGGCGGATTTATACTGAACGCCTCAATTCTTCAACAGGGTGAAAGGCAATGATGGCGTTAAGTCCGCGCAGAACGGATCTCCTGCAACGTACTTTTATTCCGCTGCAGCTGATGCTGTACGTTGGTTTATTTATTTTCAGCGACAAGCTGGTGAGCTGGCTGCATCTGCCGCTGCCCGCCAATGTGGTCGGCATGGTGTTGCTGCTGATCTTGATTATGACCCGCATTGTGCCGCTGCGCTGGGTGAAGGCCGGTGCCAACTGGCTGCTGGCGGAAATGCTGCTGTTCTTTATTCCGGCGGTAGTGGCGGTGGTGAATTACAGTGATTTACTGCGCAGCGAAGGCTGGCGCATCTGCGTGGTGATTGGCGTCAGTACTTTGCTGGTGCTGGCGTCTACGTCATTAGTAGTCGATCGTTTATATCGCTTCGAA
Source organism: Pantoea sp. X-Soil-ISGK-421 (assembly GCF_059730785.1). Lineage (NCBI taxonomy): Bacteria > Pseudomonadati > Pseudomonadota > Gammaproteobacteria > Enterobacterales > Erwiniaceae > Pantoea > Pantoea sp. X-Soil-ISGK-421. The sequence goes on from NZ_AP035979.1 coordinate 410,758, forward strand.
CTGGCGCGCGCTGCGCGCAAGCAGGCACTTCATGAATGATCTGTTGATTAGCCTGCTGTGTCTGGCGTTCACACTGCTGGTCTATTACATCAATAAAATGCTCTACCGTCGCTGGCGTACGCTGCTGCTGATGCCGCTGGTATTGACCCCGCTGGTGTTGGTGGCGCTGCTGCTGCTCACCCACGTGAGCTGGAAAAATTACATCGCCGAAAGCCACTGGCTGATTTGGTTGCTCGGCCCGGCAACGCTGGCGTTTGCCGTGCCGGTGTACGAGAACCTCGAGATCATCAAGCGCCACTGGCTGTCGCTCAGCGTCGGCGTGCTCACAGCAACGCTGGTGGCGGTATGCAGTTCGGTGTGGCTGGCGCGCTGGCTGACGCTGCCGGAAACCATCCAGCGCAGCCTGGCGGTGCGCTCAATTACCACACCGTTTGCGCTGGCGGCTGCGCAGCCCATTGGTGGCCAGCCGGATCTGGTGGCGCTGTTTGTGGTGATCACCGGCGTGTTCGGCATGGCGGTGGGGGATGTGCTGTTTCTGCGTATTGCCATCAAACAGGGCGTCGCCAAAGGTGCGGGATTCGGTGCAGCATCACACGGCGCAGGTACCGCGCGTGCTTACCAACTTGGCCAGCAGGAAGGCGTGGTGTCTAGCCTGGTGATGATGCTGTCTGGCGTGGTCACCGTCATTCTCGCGCCGCTGTTAAGCCACTTATTGTGGGCGGCGTAATGCGCTTGTTTTGAGTCAAGGCTCATACAGCCACCTCTTCGCTTTGCTTATTGTTTGCTCGCTCAAACAATAAGGAAGCGAAAAAATGAAAGGTAATTATTTTGCAATGGGGCTCCTGTTGGCCTCCGCTGGGGTAAACGCTCAGGAAATCGGTGTAAAGGGAGGGAGTGATTTCTTTGCTGCCGCCATCAACAGCCAAAAAACCGCGCCAGGTCTGCAATACGGTGTGGAATATGTGAATGCAAAACATCAGTCAGAATTGCTGGACGCTAATGTGGGTTACGGCGTAGCGCTGGGGGCACTGCGCGTCGTGCCACGCGTTGGGTTGTTCTGGGCTGAGTTGAACCACGATAAAACATCCAGCTATGGCGTCAATGCCGGTATACGGGCGATGGCACCGCTGCCACAAGCTCGCCATACCTGGCTCTACCTCGATTTTAGCCTGGCGCCAAATTTCAGCACCTACAAGCTGGATCACCTGCATCAGTTTGAAGCGGGTATCTATTACCAACCCGCACACTGGTTAACGCTGAGCTCCGGCTATCGTTATCTCGGCAGTGGCCTGCATGAGTACCACACCCAGCGTTCAATCGATGGATTGTTTATCGGCGCAGCCTGGCGTTTCTAATCTGACCAGTGGCCTTTTGCGGCCACTTTTCCCCGCTGTAATCCATTTTTACGTAAAGCTTTCCAAATAATGTTGTCTCTCGTCGCCAGGCTGGTACCCTTGCCGCCGAATTAATTGTCCTTCATGGAGTGGAATCACATGTTAAAGCAACTTGTTACTGGAAGCGTATTGGGTCTGGCACTGCTGAGCAGCGGCGCGCAGGCAATTGAGGGCAGTGTTGACGTGGGTGAGCATAGCACCAACCTGAACCTTGGCCTTGGCACCACTTCACCAGGCCTGTTCCTGAAAGGCAACTGGTTGCGCAGCGATCACGATGGCAGCACCTATGGTGCGGGTCTGGGCTACAACATCGATGTGGGCGATTTCCGCATTGCACCTACCGCGAAAGCGCTGTTCACTCATCCGGAAGATGGCCGTGATGGCTTCACCGTGGCAGTGGGTGGCGCCGCGCAATACAGCTTCAACAGCATGTGGGGCCTGTACGGCGAATATTACTATGCGCCAGAAGCCTTCTCCGATCGTCTGGATAGCTACCAGGAAGCGTCAGGCGGCCTGAGCTTCACGCCGATTTCTCTGCTGAACCTGCGTGTGGGTTACCAGTACATCGAGCTGAACAACAAAGGCAGCCGCAAAGATAACGTCCTGGTCGATGGCCCTTACGTCGGCGCATCACTGCGTTTCTAATGATTTAACCAGGTGCGCATTAATGCGCACCCTACACAGTAGGGTCGCCATTCATGGCGACCTGGTCAATCACCGCATCTAATGCGATTTACCCTGCGAAATCCCAATTCCCGTCTGCGAGCGAATAAACTGTCCGCGGAAGCGGGCACGTTCCTGCGCACCGCGTGCTGAGTGGTCGGTAATCGAGAACAGCCAGATACTGATAAACGCCGCCAGCATGGAGAACAGTGCCGGGTATTCATACGGATAGATCGGCTTCTCGTGCCCCAAAACCTGCACCCAAATCGTCGGGCCGAGAATCATCAGCAGTACCGCCGTCACTAACCCCAGCCAGCCGCCGATCATCGCGCCGCGCGTGGTGAGTTTCGACCAGTACATCGATAGCAAGATGATCGGGAAATTACAGCTGGCGGCAATTGAGAATGCCAGTCCGACCATAAAGGCGATGTTCTGCTTCTCAAACAGGATCCCCAGCGCAATGGCCACGACGCCCAATACCAAAACGGTAATCTTCGAGATACGCAACTCATCGCGTTCCGTCGCCTTACCTTCGCGGATCACGCTGGCATAGAGATCGTGTGACACCGCGGAAGCTCCCGCCAGGGTCAAACCTGCCACCACCGCCAGAATGGTGGCGAAAGCCACAGCCGAGATAAAGCCGAGGAACAGGCTGCCGCCGACCGCGTTGGCCAGATGCACCGCCGCCATGTTGGTGCCGCCGAGCAGCGCGCCGCTGGCATCTTTAAAGGCCGGGTTAGATCCCACCAGCAAAATTGCACCGAAGCCGATGATAAAGGTCAGGAAGTAGAAGTAGCCCATAAAACCGGTGGCCCAGAACACACTCTTACGTGCTTCACGCGCATCGGCGACGGTGAAGAAGCGCATCAGAATATGCGGCAAACCGGCGGTACCGAACATCAAGCCCAGGCCAAGTGACAGCGCCGATATCGGATCTTTGACCAGGCCGCCAGGCTGCATAATCGCCGCGCCTTTCGGATGCACCGCCATCGCTTCGGTGAACAGCGTGTTGAAGCTGAAGCCGGTGGCTTTCATCACCATAATCGCCATAAAGCTGGCGCCAAACAGCAGCAGTACCGCTTTGATGATCTGCACCCAAGTGGTGGCCAGCATGCCGCCGAACAGCACGTACAGCACCATCAAAATACCGACCATCACCACCGCGATATGATAATCGAGGCCAAACAGCAGCTGTATGAGTTTACCGGCACCCACCATCTGCGCGATCAGGTACAGCGCCACCACCACCAGCGAACCGCAGGCTGACAGCGTACGGATCGGTTTCTGCGCCAGGCGATAAGACGCGACATCGGCAAAGGTATAGCGTCCGAGGTTACGCAGGCGTTCGGCAATCAAAAACAGAATCATCGGCCAGCCGACGAGGAAGCCAAGCGAATAAATCAGCCCGTCGTAGCCGGAGGTGTAAACCAGGGCAGAAATACCGAGGAAGGAGGCGGCAGACATAAAGTCGCCGGCAATGGCCAGTCCATTCTGGAAACCGGTGATATTGCCGCCCGCGGTGTAGTAATCGCTGCGCGAGCGGGTACGTTTCGAGGCCCAATAGGTGATACCCAGCGTCGCCGCGACAAACACCACGAACATAATAATGGCTTCATAGTTGGTGGCCTGGCGTTGCACCGCGCCGGTAATGGCATCGGCGGCAAATACGCTGGCGGGCACGATGGCCAAAAACATCGAGAGTAAGCGCTTCATGATTTTATCTCGCTCAGGATCTGTTTGGTCAGACGATCAAATTCGCCATTAGCGCGCCACACGTAGACGCCGGTCAGTACAAACGACATCACGATCAAACCGACGCCAATCGGTATGCCGCGCGTGACGTTCGTGCCCGCGTGCAGCGGCGTGCCGAGCCAGCCGGGTGCGAAGGCGATCAGCAGAATAAAGCCGATGTAGAGCACCAGCATGATCACGCTCAGCAGCAGCGCAAACGCCTGGCGCTTGTGCACCAGTTCATTAAAGCGCGGATTACGCTCAACTTGTTGCCAGATTGCTTCCTGTTCAGGGGTTTCGTTCATCACATTTTCTCCAGAGGCAAGGCAGACGGAAATCTCACGGTAAAGTGATTTAACTGGCTGAATATTCTAGTTATATATACCCTTCATACTTCAAGCTACAGGTGCGTTGGCTGCGTATGACTCATCCCAGTCACTTACTTCAGTAAGCTCCTGGAATTCTCATCCTTGCCGCCTTCCTGCAGCTCGAATTATTTTGGGTATGGGTTGTGCGATGTTGAAAAGCATACGGCGTAAGGTAAAGGTGACGGAGAGGAACCTGTCGTGGACAAGCTGACACTCTCCGTCGGGTCGCTGCCGACTACGGCATGGTGATGGACTGTTTCTCCTCCAGCAATTTCTCTACCACGCCCGGGTCGGCCAGCGTAGAGGTATCGCCGAGATTGCTGGTATCGCCGGCGGCAATTTTGCGCAGAATACGGCGCATAATCTTGCCGGAGCGGGTTTTTGGCAGCGAGTCGGTCCAGTGCAGTACATCCGGTGTGGCAATCGGGCCGATCTCTTTACGCACCCAGTTACGCACTTCGGTATACAGCTCAGGCGATGGTTCTTCGCCGTGATTCAGCGTGATATAGGCGTAGATTGCCTGGCCTTTGATGCTGTGCGGAATGCCTACCACCGCGGCTTCGGCAATCTTCGGATGCGACACAAGCGCCGATTCAATCTCGGCGGTGCCGAGGCGATGGCCGGAAATGTTGAGCACGTCATCGACGCGACCGGTGATCCAGTAATAACCATCTTCATCACGGCGCGCGCCGTCACCGCTGAAATAGCGATTTTTGAAGGTGGAGAAGTAGGTTTGTTCGAAACGATCGTGATCGCCATACAGCGTACGCGCCTGGCCTGGCCAGGAATCAACGATCACCAGGTTACCCTCGGTTGCGCCCTCCAGCGCGTTCCCTTCGTTATCCACCAGCGCGGGCTGTACGCCGAAGAACGGTTTGGTGGCGGAACCGGCTTTAAGCTCGGTCGCGCCCGGCAACGGGGTGATCATGAAGCCGCCGGTTTCGGTTTGCCACCAGGTATCAACAATCGGGCAACGGCTGTCGCCAATCTTTTTGTAATACCACTCCCAGGCTTCCGGGTTGATCGGTTCGCCCACCGAACCCATGATGCGCAGGCTGCTGCGATCGGTACCTTCAATCGCTTTATCGCCTTCGGCCATCAGGGCGCGAATCGCGGTTGGCGCGGTATACAGCAGCGTCACCTTATGTTTATCCACCACTTCCGCCATGCGGCTTGGTTTCGGCCAGTTCGGTACGCCTTCAAACATCAGCGTGGTAGCACCGCACGCCAGCGGACCGTAAATCAGATAGCTGTGACCGGTGATCCAGCCGACATCAGCGGTACACCAGTAAACATCATCAGGATGGTAATCAAACACATACTTAAAGGTACTGGCGGCATACACCAGATAACCGCCGGTGGTGTGCAGCACACCTTTCGGCTTGCCGGTGGAACCGGAGGTATACAGAATAAATAACGGATGTTCGGCATCAACGGCGACCGGTTCGTGCTGATCGCTGGCCTTTGCCACCAGATCGTGCCACCACAAATCGCGGCCTTCACGCCAGCCGGAATCTTTACCGGTGCGCTTAAACACCACCACATTTTTCACCGTGGTGACGTTCGGATTGTTCAGGGCATCATCAACATTTTTCTTCAGCGGAATGCTGCGACCGGCACGCACCCCTTCATCGGCGGTGATGATCAGTTTCGCGTTGGAATCGACTACGCGTCCGGCCACCGCTTCCGGTGAGAAGCCACCGAAAATCACCGAATGCACCGCGCCAATGCGCGCGCAGGCCAGCATGGCGACGGCAGCTTCGGGCACCATCGGCATATAAATTGCGACCACATCGCCTTTCTTCACGCCAAGGCTTACAAGCACATTGGCAAAGCGACAGACGTCCGCATGCAGCTCGCGGAAGGTGATGGTTTTGCTTTCGCTGGCGTCGTCACCTTCCCAGATAATAGCGGGATGATCGCCACGGGTGGCCAGATGACGGTCGAGACAGTTAGCGGCAAGATTCAGCGCGCCATCTTCATACCAGCGAATCGAAATATTGCCGGGGGCAAAGGAGGTGTTTTTCACTTTGCTGTAAGGCTTAATCCAGTCAAGAATTTTGCCTTGCTCACCCCAGAAGGTGTCGGGATCGTCAACCGATTGTTGATACAGCGCCGCATACTGATCGGCATTAATAAGAGCATTCGCTGCAATGGCAGCGGGTACGGGATGCTTATGTATTTGGCTCATGGCTGACCTCCTTGAAGATGTTAATCATATGTCAATCAATGGTTAATTGAAGACCACGACAGGGCTTTGTTTCTGTTTTGTAGTCTGGATCACGACCTTTTAGCACCGCCAAATTCCCCGTCATTGCCTGGTAAAAACGTCGCGCGAGCAGCGCGATCTGCTGCTTTAAGCCTAAGAGATCGCTGCCTCTATTGTGCAAATAATCAGCAAACGAGCCGGGCCGCTTTTTGCGCAATCTTGCATAGCTATGCTGAAAATTATCGAATTAACACTTTTCATAACAGCGAGTTATGGCCGCTCACCTTTGTCAGCATTTTATGCTACTAACCTGAATAAGATTTGCGCTATCGCGCCGGGGGTTGCATTTACCGTAGTGAAAATGGTACTTATCTCGGCCCTGTTCAGCAGGTATCAACTCAGACTGCATCACTACGTAGGCGTAAAATGCCTGCACAGCTGTAACCGACGCAGTCATAAATAACCCTCTATTTTATCGGGCTTTTGCTCACTTCCCTGTGTGACATTTCTCCTGCACCTTCGCAGCAGAGCAAAGGGGTTTTTTACTGAGGAAATAACGCGTTATGAAAGGTTTTAAGTTCACCCTTGCATGGCAGATTTTAGTTGCGCTGATTCTGGGCGTGATTGTGGGAACCGTGCTGCATAATCAGCCCGACGATCGTGAATGGTTAATCACTAACATTCTGACGCCAGCGGGTGACATCTTTATTCATCTGATCAAGATGATCGTGGTACCGATTGTTATCTCCTCTCTGATTGTCGGCATTGCTGGCGTCGGCGATGCGAAAAAGCTCGGACGTATTGGTGTCAAAACCATCGTCTATTTTGAAGTGATCACCACCCTTGCCATTGTGGTCGGCATCACGCTGGCCAACGTATTCCAACCCGGCAGCGGCATTGATATGTCAACGCTGGCAACGGTGGACATCTCTAAATACGAAGCCACAACGGAAGCTGTGCAGGGCGCTCCACACGGTCTGGTGACCACCATTCTGTCGCTGATCCCGCAGAACATCTTCGCCTCGCTGGTGAAGGGCGACATGCTGCCGATTATCTTCTTCTCGGTGCTGTTTGGTATGGGGCTGTCGGCGCTGCCATCGGAACATCGCGATCCGCTGGTCACGGTATTCCGTTCTATTTCCGAAACCATGTTTAAAGTGACGCACATGATCATGCGTTATGCGCCGGTCGGCGTATTTGCGCTGATTGCCGTCACCATTGCCAACTTCGGTTTTGCCTCGCTCTATCCGCTGGCCAAGCTGGTGCTGCTGGTGTACGTGGCGATTCTGTTCTTTGCTTTCGTGGTGCTCGGCACGGTGGCGCGCTTCTGTAAGTTGCGCATTACGACGCTGATGCGCATTCTGAAAGACGAGCTGATTCTTGCTTATTCCACCTCGAGTTCAGAAACCGTGCTGCCGCGCATTATGCAGAAGATGGAAGCCTACGGTGCGCCGAAAGCCATCACCAGCTTCGTGGTGCCGACCGGTTACTCGTTCAACCTTGATGGTTCAACGCTGTACCAGAGCATCGCGGCGATCTTTATCGCCCAGCTGTATGGGATTGATCTGTCGCTGACTGACGAGATCATTCTGGTGCTGACGCTGATGGTGACCTCCAAAGGTATCGCCGGCGTGCCGGGCGTCTCCTTTGTGGTACTGCTGGCGACACTGGGCAGCGTGGGCATTCCGCTGGAAGGCCTGGCGTTTATTGCCGGTGTGGATCGCATCATGGACATGGCGCGTACCGCGCTGAACGTGATCGGTAACGCACTGGCGGTATTGGTGATTGCGCGCTGGGAAGACCAGTTCGACACCAAAAAGGCTGCCGCCTACGAACAGCAGCTGCGCACGCAAAGCGCCAGTTAATGTAAGCCGTAGGGTCGCCATTCATGGCGACCGCTATGCATCAAAACCCGCCATCGGCGGGTTTTTTTATGCCCGCTGCAGACATGTCTCATAACCTCTAAACATGCACCTGTTTAAAATCAATACCCACTATAACCATAAATATTGTTGAACGTGGTTATGGTGGGTATAATAACTGCATGCCAGGGTTCAGGGAGGTTGGATTGACCAGTGGCGAATTAATAAAGCTATTAGAGCGAAATGGGTGGGTGCAAAAAAGGGTGAAAGGAAGTCATCACATTTTCAAAAAGGACGGAGTGAGGTATGCAATTGCGGTCCCTCACCCGACAAAAGATATTTCAACGGGCACGTTGAACACCATACTTAAACAGATGTGAAAACAGGCGCGCTTTGCGCGCCAAATTTCGGCAATAAATTATTCCAGTGCTTTGCACGTTATAGCAAGCCAGCCAAAGCTGGTGGGGGTTGCAAATGAGATATCCAATTTACATCCACAAGACAGAAAGTGGCACTTACTCAGGGTTTGTACCCGATGTGACCGGATGCTATTTCGCAGGTGATACCTTCGAGAACACAATACAAGATGCAGCGGAAGCGATAGACGCGCACGTAGAGTTCACTGTCGATGACGGTGGTTCAATTCCTGAGGCGAAAACCTTTGATGCACATCTTGATAATGAAGATTGTCAGGGCGGTGCCTGGGCTTATGTGGATGTCGATTTAAGCAAATATGATGGCAAGGCAATTAAGTTAAACATCACCATTGCACAAAACTTGTTGGCGCGTATCGATCGTTACGTTGAGGAACATCGGGAGTATGGTTCAAGAAGTGGATTCTTAGCGGAGTTAGCGCGCAGAGAGTTGGCCAAGACATAAACACATTATCCGCAACTTCGCATCATCAATTCAGCCTGCTTATGCAGGCTTTTTTGTTGGCACATGGCATCCAGACCTATGAACAAAAAATCTCAGATGCCGGAGGAATTAACAATTCTTTTTGATATATAGTTTATAGAATAAATTATTCTCTCACAGGAGCATTCCATGCAGATCGATCTCAGCCAGATGATTACCGAAGGGCGTAACCCCGCCAGCCAAAACATTGATGAGCTGACGACAGAAGCCATGCTGCGCGTGATCAATGATGAAGATAAAAAAGTGGCGCTGGCGGTAGAAGCCATCGTGCCGCAGATTGCGCAGGTGGTGGATGCGATTGCCGAGGCATTCAGTAAAGGTGGCCGTCTAATCTATTGTGGCGCGGGTACATCGGGTCGTTTGGGGATCCTGGATGCCAGCGAATGTCCACCGACTTTTGGCACGCCGCGCACGCAGGTTGTCGGGCTGATTGCCGGTGGCCACACCGCGATTTTGCAAGCGGTGGAAAACGCTGAAGACAATGTGGAGCAGGGCGCGCAGGATCTGCGGGATATCCAGTTTAATGCGAACGATGTGCTGGTGGGCATTGCTGCCAGCGGCCGCACGCCATACGTGCTGGGCACATTGGCGTATGCACGTCAGCAGGGCGCGTTTACGGCGGCCTTAACCTGTAATCCGAATAGCCCGATGTCGCAGGCCGCTGATGTGGCGCTCACGCCGGTAGTCGGCCCGGAAGTGGTTACCGGTTCATCACGTATGAAAGCCGGTACCGCCCAGAAGCTGGTACTGAATATGCTCACCACCGGCGCGATGATTCGCCGCGGCAAAGTGTATGGCAATTTGATGGTGGACGTTGAAGCGACTAATCAGAAGCTGGTGCAGCGCCAGGTGAATATCGTCAAACAAGCCACCGACTGTGATGATGTTACCGCGCAGCAGGCGCTGGCAGCATGTCAGGGGCATTGTAAAACCGCGATAGTGATGGTGTTGGCAGGATTAAATGCCGATGACGCGAAATCACTGCTGAATCAAAATCAGGGCTTTATTCGCAACGCATTACGTGACGCAGGAGCACAATGATGGCCGCCATCACTGAAGGTGTGGTACGCGACATTCTGCATGCGGTGGGCGGTGCCAACAACGTTGTGCAGTGCGGCAACTGCATGACGCGCCTGCGTTTGACGCTGGCCGATGCCGCGCGGGTGGATAGCGCGAAGCTCAAAATGCTGCCGGGCGTGCTGGGTGTGATTGATAGCGACGCGCAGTTGCAAATCGTACTGGGTCCCGGCAAAGCACAAACCGCCGCCGAGAAGATGCAGCTGCTGCTCAATACCGCGTCCCCCGGCGATCTGCACAGCATTGCCAGCGCGCAAAAGCAGCAGATGAAGGCGAAGCAGACCAGCGCACTGCACCGCTTTCTCGCCTGTTTCGCCACCATCTTTACGCCGCTGATCCCCGGATTTATCGGCGCGGGTTTACTGCTGGGTTTTGCCACGCTGATTGAGCAAATTTTCCACCTCAATCAGCCCGGCGAACATGCGCGCTGGCTGCTTGATAGCGTGGCGTATATGAAAGTCTTCGGTAAAGGGCTGTTCACCTTCCTGAGTATTTTGATCGGTTACAATGCGCAGAAAGCCTTTGGCGGAACCGGCGTAAACGGGGCCATTATTGCCTCGTTGTTTGTGCTGGGTTATGTGCCTGATGCGAAGGTTGGCTATTACAGTGGGATGCAAGATTTCTTCGGCATGGTGATCGATCCGCGCGGCAATATTATTGGCGTGCTGCTGGCGGCCATATTGGGTGCCTGGGTTGAAAAACAGCTGCGCAAAATCATTCCTGACAATCTCGATATGATTCTGACATCGTTGCTGACATTATTAATTACTGGTGCCGCCACCTTCCTGGTGATTATGCCGATTGGCGGCGAATTATTTAAAGGCATGTCGTGGTTATTCATTCATCTGAATAACAATCCGTTCGGCTGTGCCATTCTCGCCGGACTGTTTTTAATCGCGGTGATGTTCGGTATTCATCAGGGCTTTATTCCGGTCTATTTTGCGCTGATGGAAACCCAGGGTTTTAATTCGCTATTTCCCATATTGGCGATGGCCGGGGCGGGCCAGGTCGGCGCAGCGTTGGCGCTATGGTGCAAAGCAGATAAAAACTCACTGCTGCGAAAGCAGATCAAAGGCGCGATAGTGCCGGGTTTGCTTGGCGTTGGCGAACCGCTGATTTATGGCGTTACGCTGCCGCGACTTAAGCCGTTTATTACCGCCTGTTTTGGCGGCGCGCTGGGCGGCTTCTTTATTGGGCTGGTGGCCTGGCTGGGATTGCCGGTGGGCATGAATACCGTGTTTGGGCCGTCTGGCTTAGTGACATTGCCGCTAATGACTTCATCACAGGGCATTTTTGCCGGTATGGCGGTTTATCTTGCCGGGCTGATAGTGGCGTGGGTTGGCGGATTCGCCATTACCTGGTGGGCGGGCACCCGCAATGTCGATTTAAGTTAAACTCCACCCGATCCCGTAGGGTCGCCATTCATGGCGTAATGCCGACCAGTTAAGCACTGAGCGACTTTCGTTCGCCACAGGCTGGGGCAGTTTCAGTGCAGCCGTGCGGCGACCGAGAAGAGGGCGTCTGGCCACGCCCTCTTCACTCCGGGCCCTGCGCCAGCCCAACCCGCCGCTACGCGGTGCCTTCACTCGTTCACGATTCCTGACGGACCGGCGGCGATTCGCTCCTGCTCAGCGCCGCCTCTCACCGCATCCATGCGGCTCGCCCTTGAATCTTTCACTCGCTCAGCGGGTTAGGATGTCGCCTCAACACCCGCGCTGCTGCTGCAGTGCATTTTCAAACCGCATAATGGCTGCCTGTTTTGTAGGGGCGTCATTAATGACGACTTTTTCGATGCACGCACAATCGCGCTGACCTGAGCGCCATACATTGCGACCAAATTAAATGTGATGCTAATCACATTTTTGCACTCCATCGTATCGCTTACCCCGGCACTGACAGTTTTACGGGGTACGGACCATTTGTAAGTAAAGCATCAGGAATAAATAAAGGATTTATTAAGGGGATAGCAGATGAGCACTTAACTTTAAAATGGTATTAATTTATTTATATTATTTAACCAACCTCGCAAATATTTATCCATTATCACAATAAGTTATCCTTAATTCCTTTTTGCATCACTGGATAAAAAAGTCTATACCTACAGCCAATAAATCTATAACGACTCTCGATCTCCTTTTTTCGCTGCACCGTATTTCTTCACACAGTTGTTCTCGAATGAGATTGCTAACCGGGATTGGTATTAACCTGCCGTTTTATCCCCTCGCGATGAATTTAACGCTGTTGCAATAACAGCGTGGACGCTGCACGCCCACTGGAGGAAGTATGAGGTTTCAATTAAATCCTATCGCTTTAGGGATGTTGGCGGCGCAGTTGCTGTTCATTCCAGCAATGCAAAGTCAGGCTGTTACATTGGGGACTTACACACCGCAAGATAATGACAATCAAACCGGCAGTCTTATTGTCAATGGAGGCAGCCAAACCCTGACCGGTAACCAGGCGTTCACGGCCGGTAGCGATGGCGCGGTGACCACCACGCTCGGACAAGTGGCGATTACCTCAGGCGCGCAATATCTTAATCAGGATCGTCTCGATCCCGGTCCGCAAAACTTCGCCATCACTACACCCGATCCCGCCACCGGCACCAACAGTACCTTCCAGGTTTATAACTCGGCCAGTTTGGTTGCTCTGGCGCCCGTTAGCAGCGAGACCAGCGTGCCGGATGTGCAGAACGTCAATGATGGACAATACATTGATGCCCGCGTGGCAGATGTCACGGGCGGCGGCACGCTGGATGTGAATATCGGCCAGACCAATGCAGCCAGCAGCGCCGCCACTAACAGTTGGACGATGGCTGCCAAACAGACCGAACTGTTTACGGTCGGCGCGAACAGTACGGTGAACTGGAACAGCAATAATCGCATCAGCTTTTTTGGCTCAACCGCCACGCCAGACGGCACGGGATCGGCGACCAGCAGCTATCAGGTACAAAACCTTGCCACCTACAACGGTGCCTTCAATGTGCAAACGCTGGATGGCAAAAGCACCAGCTTCACTGTTACCAACGCCAGCCAACTGCAAAGCTACAACAACTGGCTGATAAGCCAATTGCAGTCGGGCAATCTCGATAAAACCCGCTATCTCACCGAATTTAACAAAGCCGTCACTTTCACCAATGCCAACATCGTTTACAACGTCAGCGCCACGCCACCGGATGAAGTCACCGAATCCATCGGCAATCGCATTGTGATTGAGGCCAATGGCAGCGGCGCGAAAGTGAACCTGGCCGCAGGCAAAACGCTGGAAGTGGTGGGCGCGACCGGCGGTGCGATCAGAGCCGCAAACGGCGCAGAAGCGGTGATTGATGGCAAACTGGCCAGCCGTGGCAGCGTCACCAATAACGGCACCGCGCTGGTATTAACCGATAACAGTACCGGCACCAATAACGGCGTGATCAACGGCGGTTTTCTTAATCGTCAGGATGGCACCGGCATTGGTTCAACCGGCTACGGCGCCAACGGCGTCTCCGTGCAAACGGGCAGTACTTTTAACAACAACGGCATTCTTAATCTCGCGACCACCGGCAGTAATTCGCAATATGGCGTCGCGGGAATCAATCTCGGTGCCAGCGCGACGGCGAATAACAGCGGCAATATTAATGTGGGTGTGAACGGTTCCAGCGCACGCGGCACCACCTCTGGCGTACTGCTTACCGATGCCACTGCCAGTTTTACCAATAACGCCAGCGGCAATATTTACATTGGGCGTGGGCCGCAAAACAGCGTGAGCGATGCGGTTGCGGACACGGCAATGAACCAGAGTGGCCTCACCAGCGGTATCGCCTTGGTCGCCAACGGCAACGCCGTGAACGACGGCAACATCACCATCGGGACAAAAACGCAAAACGCAGCGGGGATGTCGGCGACCGGCGCGAATAACGCCACCCTGATCAACCGCGGTGTGATCAATGTGAATGGTGCCGCAGCCACAATACCGCGTGAAAACGTCGGGATGCTGGTGACCAACAGCGGCGGGAACATTGATAACGCCGGCACCATTAATCTGAATGGCGTCAACGGCACCGGCTTGAAAGTGCTGGCGACCAACGGCAATAGCGCCAGCGCCACCTCAACCGGCACCATCAACGTGGCGGGAGGGGCCGATCCAGCCAGCGGCACGCGTAACTATGGCGTGTGGGTTGAGGGGCAAGGCGCGACGGGTAGCGCACAGGCCACAGTCGATGGCCCAATCAATCTCAGCGGCAATGGCGCGATTGGCGTGCATGCACGGGGTAACTCCACGGTGACGGTTGATCCAGCGGCGGTGCCGACCTTCTCCAGCGGCACCAATCAAATCGCGTTCTTCGCTTACGGCCCAAATGCGCTGATTAATGTACTGGGAAATAATCCGTTTGATGTGACGACGCAGAACTCCACGCTGTTCCGCGTTGAGCAGGGCGCGGACTTTAACGGTAACGCCTTGTCATTGATCGCCTCGGGTGCCGGTTCGACAGCGGTACTTGGCAGTGGCGCAGGCACAGATGTGAATACGGATGCGGCGGTAATTAACGTCAGCGGCACCGGCGCTAATGGCATCACCGTTGAAGGCGGAGCAAAAGGCGTCATTGATGCCGCCACCACCATGAATCTCACCGGTAGCAACGCGATTGGCGCGATTGTTGATGGGCAAAAACACGATATCTTTGGCAAAAACAGCGGCTCGCCGGTGGCCAGCACCAGCCTGAACTCCGCCGCATCACTCAATGCAGCGCAGAGCGGATTAACCGGTTATCTGGCACGTAATCGCGCGCAGTTGACCAACACCGGCGATATTACCTTCATCGGGGCCAATTCCACTGGCATTCGCGTGGAGAGCGGCGCAACCGGCACCAATAGCGGCAATATCAACATCAACGATGGCGGCACCGGCATCGCGGTGAACAGCAGCGGTAGCACCTCAGCCACCACCGCTAATAATACGGGCACGATTAACGTCAACGGCGGCAGCACCACCAGCCGCAGCCGTGGCGTCAGCGCCAGCGGTAATCGTGCGGTAGCGAACCTGAATGGCGGCACGCTGAATCTCAACGGTACGGGCGCGATCGGGGCGGAAGCGCTGAATGGCGCAGCGGTGAATATCGCCGCCGGTTCAGCGCCGATATTCAATAACACCGATCAAATTGCCTATCACGCAGCGGGCAGCGGATCACGCATCAGCTCAGCCACCAACGCTTTAGATATCAACAGCAGCGGCTCAACCGGCTATCGCATTGATGATGGGGCGACGCTGAGTTTTACCAATCCCACAACTATCTCTACCCGCGCCAGCGGTACGACCGGCGCGATTATTTCGGGCAGCGGCAGCAGCCTGAATAGCAGCAACGCCAACTTCACCGCCAGCGGTCAGGGCAGCACGGCGATCCGCGCGGAAGGCGGGGCTAACGCCACGCTGGATAGCGGCAGCAGCATTAATCTAAGCGGCAGCAACGCGGTTGGCGTACTGGTCAACAATCTGCGCACCGACCTGAGCAACGCGCTGGATGGCAGTGCAGCGGCCACCACTGTGACAAGCAATGGCAACGTGAGCGGTGCAGGGAACGGGGCGATAGGTTTTGATGTCACCAACGGTGCTCAACTGGTCAACACTGGCAATGTAAATCTTACTGGCAGTAACAACATCGGCATTCGCTCACGCGCGGGCAGCACGCTGACCAACAACGGCGTGGTGAATGTGGCAAACGGCACCGGGCTGGATGTGTCAGGCAGCGGCAGCACGCTGGCGAAAGGCGGTACCATTAACGTTGATAACGGCATCGCGGGCGTGCGCATCAGTGATGGCGCGCAACTGGCGCTGACCGGCAGCGACACGGTGATCACCACGCGCGGCGACGCGCACGGCATCTTGCTGGATAGCGGGGCGACAGCGCTGAGCGCCAGTGACGCTACGGTAAATGTGCTCGGCAGCGGAAATGGTATTGAGAACCGCGCTGAGCTTAGCAACGTAGGCCTGAGTAATCTCACCATTAACGTCGGCAACGGTAACGGTATTCGCACCGCGGTACCGTTCGACCCTGCCTCCACGGTGACCACCAATGTGTCCGGCAGTGGCACCGGCCTGAATATCGTTAATGCCGATGGCTCCACCACTAACGGCGATTTAACCCTGGGCTCCGGTTACCAGTTTAATGTTACTGGCGCAGGCGGCACTGGCATCCGTGCTAATACCACCGGCAATGTCACCACTGCCGCCAACGTCAATATTGATAATGCAGCAGGTGGATCGGCGCTGATTTCCAGCACCGCCGGCACCATCGTCAATACCGGCAACTTCACCTCCAACAGCCTGACATCGCCGGTGGTCGATTTACGCGGCGGTAAAACCATCTTCGAGAACCTCGGCACCATCACCACCGCCAGTCCACAAACCGTGGCGGTGGCGGGTAGCAACGCCGATGACGAAATCTTGCTGACCGAAGGGGCGGTGCAGGGCGATATCAATCCAGGCGGCGGATCGGATGTGTTCCGCTGGACCGGCGGCACGCTCAACGGCAGCCTGACCATGGGCAACGACAACAACAACCTGGCAGAGGTGAGCAACGTCGATCTCGGCACCACCTACCACCTCACCAGCGGTACCAGCACCGGCAACACCTTAAGCTTCAATAACATTGCATCACGCGGTGGCTCGTTCAGTACCGACGATCTTAGCAAAGGGGTGAATCTCGGCAGCGGCTGGAGCACCATCAACTTCAACAATTCACAGTGGACCTTGACCGACAACCTCAAGCTTGCGCACAGCGATATCAACATCGGCAGCGGTTCAACGCTGTATGCCGGTAACAATGTCAATCCAACGTTGGCGGGCGGCTCTGACAACTCGCTGGTGGTGAATAACGCCGGGATCATCGATCTAACCAATGGCAGCGGTTCGCCAGGTAATACGCTGAATATCGACGGCTCGCTCGCGTCACAAGGGGGTGAGGCGAATATAGCCACTAACCTGAATCAGGGCGGCGCGCTGAGTAATCAGTTCACCGACCACATCAATGTAGAAGGCGATGCCAGCGGCACGACTTTACTGAATGTGAAGCTGGATGCTGCCAGCACCGGTGCACTGACCGATGTTAACCGCTCCGGCGCTATCGATGCGTACGAAGGTATTTCTCTGGCGCAGGTGGCTGGCAGCGGCAGCGGTAGCAGCTTCGGCTTGCAGGGCGGATATCTGGCGGCGGGGCCGTGGCAGTATCAGCTTTACAGCTTCGCGCCGGGTGCCAGCGATCCTGGCCAGCGTTTAGTCAGCGGTACAGGCAACAATTACTGGGACTATCGACTGGCGAACACCTACGTGTGTCAGGGTGAAACCAGCTGTTCACCATTGGTCACCACGCCGTTTAGTTCTGCTCCACGGGTAAACAACAATGCGCGTCCGGCCGTGGTACCGCAGGTGCCATCTTACGTGTCTGCACCGGTTGGCCTGGCGTACTACACGGCGGCGATCATTGATGACTTGCATAAACGCTTGGGTGAACTGCGCCATGAACAAACCCGTCCGGAAGGCAAGGGGGGTGAAATGTTTGTGCGCTACATCGGCTCGAATCTTAAGTACAAAAGTGATCGCACGTTCCGGGATTATGGTTATGACTTTGACCTCGATTACAGCGCGGTGCAGATCGGCGGTAACCTGTTAAAACTCGACGGCGAGAAAGACAGTCTGCGTGGCGGTCTGGCCTATACGCGTGGCAATACCCGTCTGCGCCCACACGCTGCCGATGGCTACAGCAGCACCACCTTCGACAGCGACAGTCTGGCATTTTACGGCACCTGGCAGCGCCAGAACGGCTTCTATCTGGATGGCGTATTGTCATTCGACTGGCATCGTGGTGAAACTGACATTGCGCGTAAGCAAGAGGTGGCAAAGCTGAAAGGTCACGGCTGGACGGCCTCGCTGGAGAGCGGTTATCCGTTTGAGTTGGGCGAGGGTTATAAGCTGGAGCCGCAGGCGCAGTTAATGTACATGAAGCTCAACATGAACGACTTGGTTGATGAAGATGGTAATCAGGTGCGCTATAGCAACTACAACCAAACGATCGGTCGTTTAGGCGCGAGACTGGATCGCACCTGGACCGACGAAAGCAATCGTCAATACACGCCATATCTGCGCGCCAACTATTACAAAGGTTGGGGTGGCACAGCGAAGACCTCGGTGTCATCGGTGGATAATCCGGCATTTAATGCGAGCTTCGAGAGCGGTCACTTTGGTCAAATGTGGGAAGTGGGCGCGGGTGGCACCGCCACCTTGCAAAAGGACGTGTCGTTGTATGCTGAAGCTGATTATCGCAAAGAGATTGACGGCAACGGCGCCAGAGGATGGCGTTATAACGTGGGCGTTCGCTGGCAGTTCTGATTTGCCGGCGCCCTTCACGCTGCAGCGGCGTTGGCTGCACCTCCTCACCCCGGTTACATAGTAAACTATGCTCCCGGGGCTGATTTCCCGGTGCCATTCGCGCTGCAGCTGCGTTGGCTGCACCTCCTCACCCCGGTCACATAGTAAACTATGCTCCCGGGGCTGAGTCGGCTTGCCGCCTTGCTGCAACGTGAATGGCTTTGGGAAATCTCGTGTAGAGCGCTTAAATTAAAAGATGGATCTGTTTTAATCTAAAACCGCGTTAATTAATTCTTGAATGCTTAAAAAATGTGAAAGCCGCTGCATAGCGGCTTTTTTATTGTGGTTAATTTGAAATGGACGCTAAAGCCAGGCCATCGCAGTGCCGAAAAGGTAAAAAACCGTTATCAATTTTTTTCTTTTAGCCTGCTTCTGGCAAGGACACACACATGCGTAACAACCAGCCCGTCACTCAGCGCGAATTCGCCTTTGCCGATGACGCCACACTGATGTCGACCACCGATCTTAGCAGCCACATCACTTACGCGAACGACGCCTTTATTGAAGTCAGCGGCTTTAGCCCGGAAGAGGTGAATGGCCAACCGCATAACATGGTGCGCCATCCCGATATGCCACCTGAAGCCTTTGCCGATATGTGGTCGACCCTCAAGCAGGGCGAGCCGTGGACGGCGCTGGTGAAAAACCGTCGTAAAAATGGCGATCACTACTGGGTGCGGGCCAACGCCATTCCGGTGGTGCGCGAGGGCAACGTTCAGGGCTTTATGTCGGTGCGCACCAAGCCGTCAGCCGAGGAAGTACGACAAACTGAAGCGCTCTACCGCGATTTCCGCGAAGGCCGCGCGAAAGGGCGTCGCTTTCATAAAGGATTGATTGTCGGTACCGGCTGGCGTCGCATGGGATCGATGCTAAAAACCCTGCCGCTGCGCTGGCGTATTCGCTCAACCTTGCTCACGCTGCTGCCGCTCTCGGTGCTGGGCGTTTGGTCGTTGGGCATGGCACCGCTGGCGATGGGCTGCTTTGCCGGCGGCATGGCGGCTATTTTGCTGTTGGCGAGCCTGTGGCTCGAACAGCAAATTTCGCGTCCAATGGAACGCATGTGCCGCCAGGCGTTAAGCGTGGCGACCGGTGCTAGCCATAAAGTGGAACAGATTGATCGCGTCGATGAGATTGGCGTCACGCTGCGCGCCATCGGCCAGCTGGGTCTGATGTTTCGCTGGCTGGTGGATGATGTTAGCGGCCAGGCCATTAACGTTCTTGGCGCCAGCGATGCCATTGCGCGCAGCAACGACGAACTGAGCCGCCGTACCGAACAGGCCGCTGCCAATGTGCAGCAAACGGCCGCAACCATGAACGAAATGACGGCGACGGTGAAGAGCAACACCGAAACGGCCAAAGAGGTGAATGGTCTATCGGAAAACACCAGCTTTGCGGCAATTAAAGGCGGCGAGGTGATGAAGGAGATGATGGGCATGATGGCCGAAATCGCCGATAGCTCGAAGCGCATCGCCAACATTACCAGCGTAATTGACGGCATCGCCTTCCAGACCAATATTCTGGCGCTGAACGCGGCGGTAGAAGCGGCGCGTGCCGGCGAGCAAGGCAAAGGATTCGCGGTGGTGGCCGGTGAAGTACGCAGCCTGGCGCAGCGTAGCGCCAAAGCCGCCAGTGAAATCAAACATCTGGTGGAAACCAGCGCTAATCGCGTGCAGTCGGGTAGCGATCACGCCGATGCGGCCGGGCAAACCATGCAGGAGATTGTCGACCAGGTGCAGAATGTCACTGCCTTGATCGCGCAAATCAGCGGTGCCACTGCTGAACAGGCCATCGCGCTGACGCAGGTCAGCACGGCGGTTGAGGACCTGGACGATATCACCCATCAAAATGCTGCCCGTGTGGCCGAAAGTGCCGAGGCGTCGGGCCGCATGACGCATCAGGCTAATCGCCTGGTAGAAGCGATTAGCGTATTTCGTTGATACTTATCGAATTTCCCGCTCGGCGCGCAGTGCGCCGGGTGGCGTGCCGACAATACGTTTAAACGCGCGGCTAAACGCTGCCAGTGATCCGTAACCGAGGTGGAAGGCAACGCTTTCCACCGCTTCGCCCTCATTGACGATACGTTCCACCGCCAGCCGCATGCGCAGTTCGGTCAGATAGCGCAGCGGCGTCATGCCGGTTGCCGTCTGGAAGCGCGCGGCAAACACCGAACGTGAGCTGCCGGATTCACGCGCCAGCCGTTCCACCGTCCAGTTTTCACCCGGTGCGCGATGCATCGCTGCCATCGCCAGGCTGAGACGCGGATCGCGCAGCGCCTGCACCAATCCACTGCCTTTACCGCAGCCATTCTCCACCCAGCCACGCACAATCTGTGCCGCCACCACATCTGCCAGCCGTGACAAAATCCCGGCGAAACCGGCTTTGCGCTGGCGCGTTTCGCGCTCCATCGCATCGAGAATGGGCTGAATCTCCGGGTACTGCGCCAGAAGTGTGCTGACCAACATGACATCTGGCATGGTATGCACCAGCGGCTGCATGCCGCCCAATTCAAATGCCATGCAAGCGCTGAACAGAATCACATCGCTATTATCCGGGCAGAGCTCTGTGCTGTCGTCGATGGCGCAGACGCTGGCGCAAATCGGCCGACTATTAAAGGTCGAGATGGGTTCGCACATCGCCTCTTCGCTGGAGATCAGCGCGTGTGGCTTGCCGTGGGGGATCAGCAACGCATCGCCGGCCTGGAGCGGATAGATCACGCCTGACGCTGAGCGGATCAGTAACGATCCGCGCCCAACAAAATGCAGTTGCGCACGGCCTGGCGCATCGTCATATTGCAGGCCAAAAGGCGCATGCAGTGCAATGCGCTGATATTTGACGCCATAAAGGCGCATGCCCATTAGCAATTCACTGGTCAGATCTTCATAGCGGCTCATATCAATCCAGACGAATAATCAAAAAACAAAGTTTCTGCATCATAGATCGTCTTATGATCAGTCACTATGCTTAACGCTAAATATTTTGTGATGGGGATCACAGATGAGCCTGGATACTGAAATAGTCGAAACACCCTTAGAAGTGGACAAACCGGCGTGGGGCGCCGTATTTGCCATGGCGTTTGGCGTGTTCGGCCTGATTACCGCAGAATTTCTGCCGGTAAGCTTGCTGACGCCGATTGCCGACACGCTGCATATTAGCGAAGGGCAGGCGGGACAAACCGTTACCGTCACCGCGCTGGTGGCGCTGCTGACCAGTTTGGTGATCGGCAATGTGACGCGTCAGCTCGATCGCCGCTTAGTGATGCTGGCGTTTACCTTATTGCTGATTGCTTCTGCGCTGCTGGTGGCCTTTGCCGAGAATTTGCCGATGATTCTGCTGGCCCGTGTGCTGCTGGGCATTGCGATTGGTGGCTTCTGGACGCTTTCCACGGCGATTACCATGCGTCTGGTGCCGAGCGATCAGGTGCCGCGTGCGCTCTCTATCGTGTTTAGCGGTATTTCGTTGGCGACCATTATTGCTGCACCGCTCGGAAGCTATCTGGGTGGCATTATCGGCTGGCGTAACATCTTCATACTGACGGCCGCGCTCGGCGTGCTGGCACTGTTGTGGCAGTTCTTCACGCTGCCCGCGATGCCGCCGGTCAATAAAGCGCGCAGCGGTGGCGTGTTGGATCTGCTACGTAAAAGCGTGATGCGTTGGGGCATGTTGGCGGTGATCATGATGTTTACCGGCCACTTCGCCTTCTTTACTTACCTGCGTCCGTTCCTCGAAGGCACAGCGCAGCTCAACGTTAATCAGCTGTCGCTGGTGCTACTGGCGTTTGGCGTGGCGAATTTCTTCGGTACGTCGCTGGCCGGTTATCTGGTAACGCGCAGCGTATCGTTGACGCTAACGGCGATGGCGCTGGTAATGAGCGTGACGGCGCTGCTGCTGGTGAGTTTTGGCGATGTGTCGTGGCTGGTGGCGGCGGGTGTCGCGCTGTGGGGCCTGGCGTTTGGTTCGATGCCTACCGGTTGGTCAACGTGGATTTCCCGCGCGGTGCCGGACGATGCGGAATCGGGCGGCGGTTTACTGGTCGCCACCATTCAGTTGGCAATCACCGCCGGTGCCGCCGCCGGTGGCTGGATGTTTGATCTGCAAGGTGCAGGCGGCGTATTCCTCGCTAGCGGTGTGCTGATGCTGCTCGCTGCCATCACCATCTTCACCCGCGTACGTCATCACGGTTAATAACGGCCAGGTCGCCATAAATGGCGTTCCTACCACACCGTCAGGTCGCCATTTATGGCGACCTGATTGATAGCCGCATGAATTTTTATAAACACCTATCACAGCCATTTATCCTGCCTTGTAACTAAATGTCAGTTTTTTAACCGTTTGTATAAAGGTTAATCCAAACGTGCTATTTACGTTCAAAATAATCGAACAACTACGGCAAATCTCTCCGCTTTTTACTGATCAATTCTGCGCCTATTATATCTCTCAACAAGGCGATGACGCCTTACTCAATCAAACGTACATTAAGGAATTGACCATGAAATCTATCAAAACTTTTGCTGCTGTTGTTGCTCTTACCGTTCTGCCATTCGCTAGCTTTGCACAAAGCATCACTGCAACAGCTTCAACGCTGGATGGTGCAGAAGCGCAAATCGCTGCTCAGGCGCACGAAGCTGGTGCTTCCTATAAAGTGACCGAAGCCAACTTCAACAACGGCGTGCACATGACTGCTGAACTGACCAAATAAGTTGCGTTAACGTTCTGTGCTGACAGGGTGCCTTTGGGCGCCCTGGCGGCGTTTGTCAGCGGATAAAATCCTGTCACTCCTCCTCCGAAATGATTACTATTCTCAAACAATAAAACCCTTTGTCGGCTCGCCTTGAGCTGTCTTTTTACCATTGGTTGTAATGTCGAGCTTTCACTTCACTGCCATCAGGCGGTGTTTTTGCTATGGAGAAGTTATGAAGGCGAATAAAAAATCGTGGGCGCTGCGTCCACTGCTGCTGGCAACGGCGCTGTTCTCAACCTCTGCGGTCATGGCGGCGGAGTCTCAGCCGTTGAACCAGGTGATCTCAAAAGGTGCTTACGAGCTGGCGTTCAGCAACAGCGATAACGCGCTGTTCCTCGCGACCGCACAGAGCACAACCGACAAAAAAGGCGGCACCGTTTATCGCCTCGATCCGCAGGATCTGGCGGTGAAGCAAACCATCAACACCGATCTGCCGACTTTTGGCGCGGCGATTAATCAGAAAACCCATATTCTCTATCTCGGCAACACGCGCGATGCTGCACTGACCGCAGTGGATGCGACCAGCGGCAAAGTGATCAACACGCTGGTGCTGGATGGCCGCAAGCGGAGCGAAAGCGTGCGTCCGCTGCAGCCGCGCCAGCTGGCCGTCGATCCGGCCACCGATCGCGTTTATATCACTGGGCTTGGTGAGCAGAGCGTGGTGTGGGTGGTGGATGGCAAAACCCTGAAACTGATCAGCACCGTGCCGAACACCGGCAAAATGGGCACCGGTTTGGCGATCGATTCTGCCGCGCAGAAACTCTACGTCACCAATGCGGATAACGAGCTGGTAACCATCAATACGCGCCTGAACGCGATTGAAAAGCGCCAAAAAATTGAGGGCGATAAAGAGCACTTCTTCCTCAATATCTCGCTGGATACTCAAGGCCATCGCGCGTTCCTCAGCGACTCTAAACAAGCACAGGTGCTGGTGTTGGATACCCGCACGCAGCAGGTGATCCACAAGATCGATGTACCGGAATCGCTAGCGGTATTGTTCAATGCCGATCGTGATGAGCTGTATGTCACCCACCGTAAAGCCGGCGAAATCAGCATCATCGACGCCAGTAGCTACAAAGTGAAACGCACAGTGAAAGCACCAGGCCTGCCAAACAGCCTGGCGCTGTCTGCTGATGGCAAAACCCTGTATGTCAGCATCAAACAGCCGGGTTCACGCAAAGAACCGCCGAAGAATCCGGATAGCGTTCTTCGTATCGCCTTATAAGCGGTAATAGTCTGAATTAGTGGGCGGCTTGTGCCGCCCTCTGCATTTCCGCACTTCACACAGCCAATTTTCCCCGCACATACGCTACCTTGTAGAGCAACAACACCATAAGAGAGGACGCTATGAGCCAGTTTTTTATGCACGAAAAAAACGATCTGGTGAACCAGGCCATCGAAGGGATTTTACTCAGTACGCCGTGGCATAACCTCAGTCGCCTCGATCTCGGTGATGAGATTCGGGTGGTGGTGCGTTCGGACTGGGATAAGAGCAAAGTGGCGCTGATCTCGGGTGGCGGTTCCGGTCATGAACCGGCCCATGCCGGATTTGTCGGGAAGGGCATGCTGACGGCCGCAGTGTGCGGCGATATTTTTGCTTCGCCAAGTGTCGATGCGGTGCTGAATGCCATTGTGAACGTCACCGGCGACGCCGGTTGCCTGCTGATTGTGAAAAACTACACCGGCGACCGCCTCAACTTTGGTCTGGCGGCCGAGAAAGCCAAAAACCTGGGCTACAAGGTTGAGTTGGTGATGGTGCAGGATGATATCGCGCTGCCAGAAAACCCGCAGCCGCGCGGCATTGCCGGAACCGTGCTGGTACACAAAATCGCTGGCTTTGCGGCAGAGCAGGGACAATCGCTGGATGAAGTGAAAGCGCTGGCGCAGCGCGCGATTGATGCCACATCGTCAATCGGTTTGGCTTTTGGCACCTGTCATGTGCCAGGCGAAAAACGTGATGAACGCGTCGAGCCGGGGCACAGCGAACTTGGCATGGGCATTCATGGCGAACCGGGCGTGGTGACGCTTGATACGCAAAACAGCCGCCAAATCACCAGCATCATGTCCGACAAACTGGCGCAGGCGCTGCCCGACGGCAAGCAGGCGCTGTTGTTGATCAACAATCTGGGCGGCTTCTCGCAGCTGGAGCTGGCGCTGTTAACGCGCGAAGTCTTGCAGTCGCCGCTGGCGGCGCGCATCACGCATCTGATTGGCCCGGCGACGCTGGTCAGCGCGCTGGATATGAAAGGTTTCTCGCTCTCGCTGCTGGCACTGGAAGAGCCGTTTCTGGCCGCCTTAAACGCACCGGTTCAGGTGCTGGGTTGGGTGCCGGTGTATGACTTTGCGCCGATCAGCCTGCAACGTGCCGAGAAAATCGGTAGCGTGCTGGATTTTGATGCGTCAGAAAATGCCGATGTGGCAACGATTATCGAGAACGTCACGCAGACGCTGATCGATCTGGAAAGTGAGCTGAACGCGTTGGATGCCAAAGTGGGCGACGGCGATACCGGTTCAACCTTTGCCGCCGGGGCGAAGAAGATTCAGCGCGGCCTGCGTGATAAACAGCTGCCGCTGAATGAGCTGCCCACCTTACTGGCGCTGATTGGCGAGCAACTGGCCACGGTGATGGGCGGATCGAGTGGCGTGTTGATGTCGATTCTGTTCACCAGCGCCGGTCAGCAGTTGGAAGAGGGCCGCGCGCTGCCGCAGGCGCTGATGCACGGGCTGGAACGCATGAAGCATTATGGCGGCGCTCAGCCGGGCCATCGTACGTTGGTGGATGCACTGCAACCGGCGCTGGAAGCGCTAGTGGCGGGTGAGTCGCTGGTGGCGGCGGCAGACGCGGCTCAACAAGGCGCGGATGCGACTGCGCAGATGCAGAGCGCCAAAGCGGGACGCTCGGCCTATCTGAATCAGCAAAGTCTGGATGGGGTGAAAGATCCCGGCGCGTATGCGATTGAGACGGTGTTTGCGGTGTTGGCGCGTTGATGAAGCTGTAGCCAGGTCGCCATTAATGGCGACCCTACGATGTAGGGTGCGCATTCATGCGCACCGTTCCAATGGACGCAGAATGGGTTAACGCATTCATGCGCACCGTTTCAATGGACGCAGAATGGGTTAACGCATTCATGCGCACCGTTTCAACATCCGCACCTTATTCCGCCGCTTCGCGCATCATCTCGTCGTGCGGGATATCATTCAGAATCTGCTCGAAACTGCGCAGACGTTTGTAGATCGACATTAGTTCCACCAGTGTCGACCACGAGGTGATGAGATACTGGAATGACGAACGCACCTGGTCAAACACGTTATTGATCTGGTTCATCAAACCTAACGTAATCGATGCGGTAACGATCGAAGGTAATAGTAAAAACAGGCCAAACAGGTTATCGACCTGCAAATAGAGAATGCGGGTGATGTTGAAGTACAGGTAATGAAAATAGAGGCGGAAATAGTTATAGCGTACGCGGCTGAACAACTCGGCTACCGTTGGTGGTGCCGCACGATCGGCATTATCTTCACCGTACACCAGCTCTTTACGGTATGCCGCTTCAACCCGTTGATTACGGAACTCCAGCCCCGGTAATTTGATGCCTACCAGCGCCAGCAAACCGGTGCCAAATATCGACCACAGCAGCGCAGCAATCACCAATGCATAAGGCAGGTTGCCCAGAATCGGCACCTCTTTTACGTGGGGCGATAGCGCAACCAGCACCGGCAAGAAAGCCACCAGCGTCATAATTGCCTGGATAAAATTAACGCCCCAATCTTCAAGCGTGCTGGCAAAACGCATGGTGTCTTCCTGCACACGCTGCGCCGCACCTTCAATGTGACGCAATCGCTGCCAGTTGTGCATATAGTAGTTGTTCATGGCCGTTCGCCAGCGGAATATCCAGTGGCTGATAAAGAACGAACTCATCACGCCAATCACCACCGCAATCAGCGCAATGCCGAGGAAAGCGGTGAGCTGATGGTAAAAATCGTCAATGGTCACGGCATTCGCTTTGCTCAGCGCTTTCTGAATCATGTCGCCAAACGGATTATACCAGGCGTTAATCGCCACGCTCACCTGGACGCTGAACCACGTAATAAAGATGATTAATGCGGCTCCCCATACCGACCAGCGCTGCCACGGATGGTTATCGATCACCCGCCACGCAAGGCCAAAGATACCGGCAACAATCCAGTAATAAGCATAAAACCACAGTTGGCTGGCGTGAATGAAACGGCTGGCATTAGTCGGTAAGGGCTGCTGCATGGCCGCCTGCAACGCAGGCCAGCGTGCTGGGAAGTCACTGAAATAGCCAAACCACGCAAATATTGCTAACAAACTCCAAATCGCAGCTGAGCTGAAAAACAGCGTTGGCCGCGGAAAAAAGGACTTAAACATAGGCACTCCGCTGTTGAGTAAATGATTTTATAACGCTTTTATCATTCTTTGTCTGTTTTGAGACGTTTCTTGCAGTAACAAGGCGAATCAGTACCAGAAGATGATGTTAATGAATTTGTGCTTATTTGTATCTGTGAGCTAAATCTTTAGATGTTGAAGTGTTAAACTAACGCGCATTGTTACCGGTAACAGTCACATTTCTGCCCCGTAACAGCAAAAAAATCATTACCAGGCTTGTAGTTAACGTTTATTCCGCGCCTTGTGCGGATAGAGGCAATGTCATGTCAGAACAAAAAAATGGTCACACTCGCAGAGACTTTCTGCTGAGAACCATCACCCTGGCGCCGGCAATGGCGGTGGGCAGTACGGCGATGGGCGCACTGGTGGCACCGATGGCCGCCGGGGCAGCAGAGCAAGATTCGTCATCACAACAGGCGCGCAGCTACCAGCCAAACTGGTTCACCGCCGAAGAGTTTGCCTTTATCACTGCGGCCGTGGCGCGCCTGATCCCCAGCGATGAACGCGGTCCTGGCGCACTTGAAGCCGGCGTGCCGGAGTTTATCGATCGCCAAATGAACACGCCGTATGCCACCGGTTACAACTGGTATATGCAAGGCCCGTTCAATCCCGATCTGCCTAAAGAGTTGGGTTATCAGCTGCCGCTGGTGCCGCAACAGATCTACCGTCTCGGCCTTGCCGATGCCGATGGCTGGAGCAAAAAACAGCACGGCAAAGTGTTCGCTGAATTGACAGGCGAACAGCAGGACGCGCTGCTCACGGCTTTTGAAAGCGGTAGCGCTGAGTTCCCGCAGCTGCCGGCAAAAACCTTCTTCTCTTTCCTGCTGCAGAATACCCGTGAAGGTTACTTCAGCGATCCAATCCACGGCGGCAATCAAGGCATGGTGGGCTGGAAGCTAATTGGCTTCCCTGGCGCACGTGCTGACTTTATGGATTGGGTGGAACGCGGTGAACGTTATCCGTTCCCGTCAGTGGATATTCGCGGGGAGAGGACGTAAGCGTGGCAAATGAATTGAAAAAAGTAGATGCGGTAGTCGTCGGTTTCGGCTGGGCGGGCGCCATCATGGCGAAAGAGCTGACCGAAGCGGGCCTGAATGTGGTCGCGCTGGAGCGCGGTCCGCATCGCGATACCTATCCGGATGGATCGTATCCGCAATCGATTGATGAACTGACCTATAACATCCGCAAAAAGCTGTTCCAGGATCTGTCGAAAAGCACCGTGACCATCCGTCACGATGCGTCGCAGACCGCTGTGCCGTATCGTCAGCTGGCGGCATTCCTGCCGGGCACCGGCACCGGCGGCGCAGGGCTGCACTGGTCAGGCGTGCATTTCCGCGTTGACCCGGTAGAACTCAACCTGCGCAGCCACTACGAGCAGCGTTACGGTAAAAACTTCATCCCGGAAGGCATGACGATTCAGGATTTCGGCGTCAATTATGACGAACTGGAACCGTTCTTCGATCAGGCCGAGAAAGTGTTCGGCACTTCGGGCAGCGCCTGGTCAATCAAAGGCAAGCTGCTGGGCAAAGAGAAGGGCGGCAACCCCTACGCGCCAGACCGTTCCAGCGACTTCCCGTTGCCGGCACAAAAGCGCACCTACTCGGCGCAGCTGTTCGCGCAGGCGGCGGAATCGGTGGGATATCATCCTTATGATATGCCATCTGCCAACACCTCTGGCCCGTACACCAACACCTACGGCGCACAGATGGGCCCGTGCAACTTCTGCGGTTTCTGCAGCGGTTACGCCTGCTACATGTATTCCAAAGCGTCGCCGAACGTCAACATCCTGCCGGCGCTGCGTCAGGAGCCGAAGTTCGAGCTGCGCAACAACGCTTACGTGCTGCGCGTTAATCTGACTGACGATAAAAAGCGCGCCACCGGCGTGACCTATCTTGATGGTCAGGGCCGTGAAGTGGTGCAGCCGGCGGATCTGGTGATCCTGTCGGCGTTCCAGTTCCACAACGTGCATTTGATGCTGCTGTCCGGCATCGGCAAGCCGTATAACCCGATTTCCAACGAAGGTGTGGTGGGCCGTAACTTTGCCTACCAGAACATCTCGACGTTGAAAGCGCTGTTCGATAAAAACACCACCACCAACCCGTTTATCGGTGCTGGTGGTGCAGGTGTGGCGGTGGATGATTTCAACGCCGATAACTTCGATCACGGCCCGCACGGTTTCGTCGGCGGTTCGCCATTCTGGGTGAATCAGGCCGGTACTAAGCCGATCTCCGGTTTGCCGACGCCGAAAGGCACGCCAAACTGGGGCAGCCAGTGGAAAGCCGCAGTAGCGGATACCTACAACCATCACATCTCGATGGATGCGCACGGCGCGCATCAGTCTTATCGCGCCAACTATCTCGATCTCGATCCGAACTACAAAGATGCCTACGGCCAGCCGCTGCTGCGTATGACCTTTGACTGGCAGGATAACGACATCAAGATGGCGCAGTTCATGATCGGCAAGATGCGCAAAATCACCGAAGCGATGAACCCGAAAATGATCATCGGCGGCGCGAAAGGGCCGGGCACGCACTTCGATACTACCGTGTATCAAACCACGCACATGAGCGGCGGGGCGATCATGGGTGAAGACCCGAAAACCAGCGCAGTGAACCGTTATCTGCAGAGCTGGGATGTGTCTAACGTGTTTGTGCCAGGCGCTTCGGCGTTCCCGCAGGGACTCGGCTACAACCCGACCGGCATGGTCGCCGCGTTGACCTATTGGTCAGCCAAAGCGATTCGTGAACAGTATCTGAAAAACCCCGGCCCGCTGGTACAGGCATAAGGAACACGGCGATGATCAAAAGCATTTTAGCCCTGTTTCTGGGCACGATGACGTTCGCCGCAGTGGCGGACGAAGCAGGTTCGGACGCGTTGGTGAAGCGCGGTGAGTATCTGGCGCGTGCAGGTGACTGCGTGGCGTGTCACAGCGCGCAAGGCGGCCAGCCGTTTGCCGGTGGACTGCCAATGGCAACGCCGATCGGCACCATTTATTCCACCAACATCACGCCGGACAAAGCGACCGGTATTGGTGACTACAGCTACGATGACTTCCAGAAAGCGGTACGTCACGGCGTAGCGAAAAATGGCGACACGCTCTATCCGGCGATGCCCTATCCGTCGTACGCGGTGGTCAGCGATGACGACATGAAGGCGCTGTATGCCTACTTCATGCACGGCGTGCAGCCGGTGGCGCAGGCCAATAAAGAGAGCGACATTCCGTGGCCGCTGTCGATGCGTTGGCCGCTTTCGATCTGGCGCGGCATCTTTGCGCCGGACGTAAAAGCGTTCCAGCCAGCAGCACAGGAAGATCCGCAACTGGCACGCGGTCGCTATCTGGTGGAAGGCCTCGGTCACTGTGGCGCCTGCCACACGCCGCGCAGCATCACCATGCAGGAAAAAGCGCTTAACAACGACGAGGGCAATAACTATCTCGCCGGCAGCAGCGCGCCAATTGATGGCTGGACCGCCAGCAATCTGCGTGGCGACAACCGCGATGGTTTAGGCCGCTGGAGTGAAGACGATCTCAAGCAGTTCCTGCGCTTTGGCCGCAACGATCACACCGCCGTGTTTGGTGGCATGACCGATGTGGTGCAGCACAGCCTGCAATATCTGAACGATGAGGATATCAGCGCGATTGCTAAGTATCTGAAATCACTCGGTGCGAAAGATCCAAATCAGGCGGTGTTTAAGCAGGATGATGCGGTCGCGAAAGCGTTGTGGAAAGGTGACGACAGCCAGCCAGGCGCATCGACTTACGTCGATAGCTGTGCGGCGTGCCACAAAACCGACGGCAGCGGTTATCAGCGCTTCTATCCAGCGCTGCGCGGCAATCCGGTGGTGATGGCAGATGATCCGACCTCGCTGATTCATATTGTGTTGGTCGGCGGCACCTTGCCAGGCGTGCAAGGCGCACCAACGGCGATCACCATGCCGGCATTCGGCTGGCGCATGAACGATCAGCAGGTGGCGGATGTAGTGAACTTTATCCGTGGCAGCTGGGGCAATGGTGTGAAGTCGAGCGTATCTGCTAAGGATGTGGCGGAATTACGTAAAGACGAAACCGTGCAGTCGAAACAGGGCAGTGCGGATATTAAGGTGTTAGAGGGGCAGTAAATGTGAGTTGGTGCGGTTTGTGAACCGGTCGGCATGAATGCCGACCCTACAAAACCGCACCGCACATGTAGGGTGCGCATTCATGCGCACCTGGATCCTCAAATATTCTCCAAATCCATCCCCCGGGTTTTCGGCCCGTAAATTCCCACCGACAGCATCACAATCAACATGCTCAGCACGATAAAGGCGATCACGCCCTGGCTGCCGGCATACTGCAAAATAATGCCAATCAAAATACTGCTGAACACCGTCGACAGGCGGCTGAACGAGTAGCAGAAGCCCACCGCGCGGGCGCGAATGTGCGTTGGGAAAATCTCGGTCTGATAAGCGTGATAGCTGAAGGTTAGCCATGCATTGCTGTAGGTGATCAGGAAACCGCAGATGATCATCAGCACCGGATTCGTCATAAACGCAAACAGCGTGCCGAACACTACCGTCATCAGCGATGAAAATACGATTTGCCATTTGTTCTCGAGTTTATCGGCGTAGCGGCTGCAAATCAGCGAGCCGAGCGGGTAGGCCAGCGTAATGAAAAACGCATACAGCAGGCTGTGCGTAACGGTAGCGCCTTTGCCCGACAGCAGCGCCGGCAGCCAGTTGCCGAAGCCAAAGAAGCCAATTGCCTGGAAGAAGTTCATCACCACCAGCATCAGCGTGCGCTTGCGATACGCCGGAGCCCAAATCTCACTGAAGCGGCCATGTTTAGGTTGGCTCGCTGCCTGCTGTCCCCCATCCCGGCTTTCCCCCACCAGTGGGGGAAGAGGAGAAGAGATACCACAGCGTTTTTCCATCGCACTCAGCACCTGATGCGCTTCCTGATGGCGCCCTTGCTGCGCTAGCCAGCGCGCCGATTCCGGCAGGTTTTTACGAATCAGCCAGATCACCAGCGAGCAGACCGCACCGGCAATCACTACCCAGCGCCAGCCTTCAAGGCTGAGGATGGTTTGCGGTACCAGCCACCACGACATCAGTGCCACCGTCGGTACCGACAGGAACTGGATAAAGAACGAGTAGGCGAACGCGCGGCTGCGCAGATGCGCCGGCACCCATTCGGAAAGATAGGTGTCGATAGTTACCAGCTCGACGCCAAGGCCAATCCCCACCAGGAAGCGGAACAGGATGATCATCTCCGCGCTCTGCTGGAACGCCATTAGCAGCGAAAATGCGCCGTACCATGCCAGCGCGCACATAAAGGTGAGGCGGCGGCCAAAGCGGTCGGCGTAAGGTGCCAGCAGGCTGGCGCCGACAAACAGACCGAGGAAAGTGGCGGAGGCAAATGCGGCCTGATCGGCGATGCCGAACACACCCGCAGAACCGGTATGAAACACGCCCGCCGCAACCAGGCCGGAGCTGATGTAGCCGGTTTCAAACAGGTCGTAGAGCTCAAAGAAGCCGCCCAGCGCCAATAGCGTGATAAAACGCCATAAGCCGGCGGATGAGGGCAGCGCATCTATGCGCCCGGCTAAGGTGCGGCGATCCGCGCTCATGTGATCGTTCGCCATCCCTGTCGACGTGATGGTTGTCATTGTTATGTAAACCTCGGTGTTTGCAAAACTCGCTGACGGCTGAGAGTGGTTTTAAAAATAATTAACCGTTAGCAAGCGAAGGAATAGCAGGATAATAAATTCAGTACGGGTTGCCGAGAGGCAGGACGGTGACATTTTGGCAACATACGTTGCAGTTCACAGAAAAGTGATCGCCATCCGTGGCGCAGGGTTAGTGCAGGCTGGGATAGACGCCCGGACCGATCGGTAACCCGAGCGCATACCATGCCAGCAACAGCACAATCCAGGTGCTAAAGAACACTAAGGGATAGGGGAAGATCAGCACGTAATAAGTGCCCAGTTGTGCATCTTTTTGATAGCGCTGCAGGAAGCCGAGGAACAGCGGCAGGAAGGGCGACATTGGTGCCAGCGGCAATACCGCAGAATCGGCGATGCGGAAGATCATCTGCGCAAACGCCGGATGGAAGCCAAGCAGCATAAACATCGGCACAAACACCGGCGCGAGAATCGACCAGATGGCCGATCCGCTGGCGATAAACATGCACAGGAACGCCGACAGGAACATCAAGCCCATAAACGCCGGTGCACCGCTAATGCCCGCGCTCTCCAGCACATCGGTCAGGCCGATGGCCATAAATTTGCCCATGTTGCTCCAGTTGAAGAAGGCAACAAACTGCGACAGCGGAAACACCATCACAATAAAGCCCGCCATGCTCTTCATCGGATCTACCAGCAGCTGCGGGATATCATCCGCGCGGCGAATCTGCTTCGTTACCGCGCCATAGGCAATCGCCACCACAAAGAAGAACAGGATGATGATCGGCACAATGCCCTGAATAAACGGCGAGGGAATGATGCCGCCGGTTTTTGGATTGCGCAGTGGCGCGTGTTCTGGCACCACCAGCAGCGCCAGCAACGCGATAAATACCAGCGCGGCGATACCGGCGGCTTTCAGGCCGCGATTCTCCAGCGCGGTGAGCGGCGGCAGACGATCGTTGTTGCCGCCGTTCCACGCGGGCAGGCGCGGCTCGACAAACTTATCGGTCAGCAGCGCCCCGGCGATGGTTAGCACAATCACCGAGCTGGCCATAAAGAACCAGTTGTCGATAACACTAACGTGCACGGTGTCGCTCACCGCTTTGGCGGCTTCGGTGCTAATGCCCGACAGCAGCACATCGGTGGTAACAATCAGCAGGTTGGCGGTAAAACCGGACGCCACACCGGCAATCGCCGCCATTAAACCCGCCACCGGATGACGTCCCACTGCGAGGAAGATCAGCGCGCCGAGTGGCGGCATCACCACCAGCGCGGCATCGGAAGAGATGTGGCTGAAGAAAGCAATAAACAGCACCATGTAGCTGGCGTAACGACGGCTCACGCGTGAGGCCATTTTCACCATCAACGACTGCAGCAGGCCAACTTTTTCCGCCAGACCGGCACCAATCACCAGCGCCAGAATCGATCCCAACGGCGTGAAACCGCTGAAGTTTTTGATGATGTTGGGCAGGATCCACTGGATCCCGGTCGTGCTCAGCAGGT
Organism: Pantoea sp. X-Soil-ISGK-421; assembly: GCF_059730785.1. NCBI lineage: Bacteria > Pseudomonadati > Pseudomonadota > Gammaproteobacteria > Enterobacterales > Erwiniaceae > Pantoea > Pantoea sp. X-Soil-ISGK-421. Next base: position 445,683 of record NZ_AP035979.1, read on the forward strand.
TGTTCACCCGCACCATTTCGCCGTTGGCTGGGTTTTTCACCGCCACATCGAGGCTGCTGAGAAGGGCAGTCGCGACCATCAGCACCACAATCAAATAGACGAACAGTAAAAATGGGTTTGGCACTTTATTGCCAACGCGTTCAATCCAGCTAAACAGCTTTCCGGGGCTGCGGTTCTCCGTGGTGGCTTCCATAGGTCAATCCTCGTTAGTCGTCTTGTGATGTTTGCATGCCCGCTTGGGGGCTATATTTTTTTGTTTTAAGGTCGTTTTTACTGCTCGTACATATCGTAGCGGCGCAATTTATTGCGCAATATCTGGATGGGCACGGAGTCGCCATTCAAATGCGCGATGAATCGCGCCGCTACGGATGGTGCTTATTACTGCTTAGGACGCTAATTTCGACGGTGTTACGTCAGCAGGAATCGGACAAACGTATGCCTGCTCGCGGCGCACGCGCTGGAACTCATCACGGCAACGCGCCAGCGCCTCGTCATCCTGCAGCAAGGTCAGCGCGGTGGCGGCCATCACTTTGGCGGCCAGACACATGCCTTTGTGCGCGATAGACGTGCGGCCCTGCGCCACCAGTTGCCAGGTGTGCAGCGGCGTACCAAAGGCGAAGCAGGGCGCAAAACACTGCGCGGTTGGCGTCACCCAACTCACATCGCCCACATCGGTTGAGCCATAAAGGATCTCGCGTGTCACTGCATAAGGCGCCACTTCATCCATTAACACCTTATCGCCCAGCGCCTCGGTCCAGGCGATGCCCGCTTCACCGCCGGTGCGCGCCGCATTGAGGCGCGCGTTGCGCAGATCGTCTTTGCTGAGCGTGGATCGAATCTCGCTGGCAAATGCCTGTTCCGCTTCACTGTAGTCAGGCAAACCAAACTGATGCAAATAGCGCTCCATCACGCTCTCCAGCGCGCGATTCGGGACGTAATTGGAGCAGGCTTTATCGAAGCGCACCGTCATCTGCGTGTCGGTCATCAGGGCCGCGCCCTTGGCGATGTTGATGACGCGCTGATAAATGTCCTGCGCCTGATCGAGCTGTGGCGCGCGAATCAGGTACAGCACTTCGGCATCGGCTTGCACCACATTGGGGGAGACGCCGCCCGCGTTGGTCACCGCATAGTGCAGCCGTGCTTCCTGCACGATGTGCTCGCGCAGGAAGTTGGCACCGGTGTTCATCAACGTCACCGCATCCAGCGCACTGCGTCCTAAATGCGGCGAGTTGGCCGCGTGCGCCGCCACACCTTTGAAGCGGAAGGCGGCCTGGATATTGGCCAGCGTGCTGAGGTTAAACATGCCGCTGAAGCCTTCGGGATGCCAGGTGACTGCCGCGTCCACATCGTCAAACAGGCCTTCGCGCACCATAAAGGTTTTGCCGGAGCCGCCTTCTTCGCCCGGACAGCCATAAAAGCGCAGCGTGCCGCGCTGGCCATGCTCTGCCCACCAGGCTTTGATGGCGAAGGCGGCAGCCAAACCGGCGGTGCCGAGCAGATTGTGGCCGCAGCCGTGACCGTTGCCGTTCTCCACCAGCGGCTGCGGCGTGGCGCAACCCGATTGCTGGCTCAAACCGGCCAGCGCATCGAACTCGCCAAGAAGGGCGATCACCGGTTTACCGCTGCCAATGCTGGCGACAAAGGCGGTGTCGATGTTGCCGATGCCGCGCTCAACGGTAAAGCCCTCCTGCTCCAGCGCATCGGCCAGCAGTGCGGAGGATTGGGTCTCTTCAAAGCGGGTTTCCGGCACGTCCCAGATGGCATCGCTCAGGGCGGTAAAACGCGGCTGGTTTTGATTGATGTAGCGATCGATAAATTCGCTGTGGCTCATCGCTGGCCTCCAAACTGTGCTTGATTGAGTGCCAGCGTCGCCAGCGTGTAAACCGCGGTCGCCATGATCGCTTCGTCGAAATCAAACTTCGCGTTGTGATGGCCCGCCGCCAGTGCGCAGCCGAAAATCACATAGGAGGATTGGCCGCCGCGCTGCTGCACGCGCTCTAGCATGTAAGTGGCATCTTCGGAACCCGCCGCCTGTTTTTTCGTATCGACCACCGAGGTGAAAATGCCCAGCGTTTCGGCCTGCTGGTGGATGAACTCAACCCATGGCTGGCTCGGCGTACAGCTGCGCGCGCCGCCCATCAGCTTGACGTCATACTCCACGCCGTACATCGCCGCCGCACCGGCAATCACACGCAGCGCCTGCTGATAGATATCGTCGTTAACCTGATTGCTGACGCCGCGCGTTTCCACCTTCATCAGCGCGCAGTCGGGCACCACATTGCGTCCAGTGCCCGCTTGTAATACGCCCACGTTGACGCGCGCCACGCCACCGCTGTGTTGTGGCAGATTGTGCAGCGCCAGCGTGGCCTGCGCCGCCGCCAGCAGGGCATTGCGGCCCTCTTCCGGTTTGCCGCCCGCGTGTGCGCCAACGCCGGTGAAATTCACATCCAGCTTGGTCGTGGCGAGGAAGCTGTCGCTGCCGCAGACGATTTCTCCGGCTGGCACGCCAGTGCCGAGATGGATGGCGGTAAACAGATCGACATCATCCACCACGCCCGCCGCCACCATGGCTTTGGCGCCGCGTACGCCTTCTTCAGCTGGCTGGAAGATGATTTTGAGGGTGCCGCTCAGCTGCGCTTTCATCTCCATCAACACACCCGCCAGCGCCAGGCCGATGGTGGTGTGTCCATCGTGGCCGCAGGCGTGCATCATGCCGGGATTGCAGGAGGCAAAGCCTTCCCGCGTTGGCAGATGATCGGCGGCGCGGCTTTCGTTTTGATCGAGCGCATCCATATCAACGCGGAAACCCATCACCGGCCCCGGACGACCGGTCTCTAGCGTGGCGACCACGCCACAAAATCCGCCTGAGAAGTGTTTAATCCACTGCGGCAATGCGCCTTGCTCCAGCGCGCGCGCTTCCTGCTGCGCCAGCACCTCAGCAGAGGGCAACCCCATGCGCGATTCAGCATCGATGACCTCGCGGCCCAGCTTGAGTTGATAACCAAGACGATGCAGCTCTTCTGCCACCAGCGTGGCGGTACGGAACTCCAGCCAGCCCGATTCGGCAAAATGATGCAGATCGCGACGCCAGGTTTGCATCTGCGGGATGCGCGCGTTGACGAGGTCAGACAGGGTTTTCATCGGCATTTCCTTTGTGTTGGTTTTTTATGCATTCATCCGAATCTACACATTGGTTTTAGCGCGCATAAGATGCGAATATCTTGCTACTGATAAACAACGGTTATCACCAAACTATGTCTGCGAACCTCAAACTTCATCAGCTGCGCGCGTTTGTTGACGTGGCGCGTCAGGGCAGCATTCGCGCCGCCAGCCGTTTGTCCGGGCTTTCACAGCCTGCGCTGACCAAAGCAATTCAGGAACTGGAGCTGGCGCTGGGCGCACGCCTATTTGAGCGGCGTCAGCAGGGCGTTACGCTGACCGATATCGGTGATAACTTTTTTCAGCATGCCAACCTGGTGCTGGAAGAGTTGCGGGTGGCGCAGGAAGATATTCAGCAGCGGCTGGGATTAGCCGGTGGGCGCGTTAATATCGGCGTGGGCGGCAGCATTGCACGCACCGTCATGCCGCAGGTGATCAATCAGTTTCACCGCGAGTATCCGCTGGTGAAGGTGCGGATTGTTGAAGGTCAGCTGGTTTCGATGGTGCATGAGCTGCGCCAGGGCGAGCTGGATTTCACTATCAATACCTACGATAAAAATCATCTCGATCAGGAGTTAGTTTTTGAACGGCTGATGGAACGCGATTATCAGGTGGTGATGCGCAAAGGGCATCCACTGGCGCATGCCCGCACGCTGGCCGAGCTGCAGCATTGCGACTGGACGATGCCGACACCGCAGGGGAGCTATTATCGGCTGCTGCACGATCTGTTCGGCGAGCGAGGTATGGCGCCTAACATCATCGTTACCTGCGAGACCTTTATGGCTTGCACCAGCCTGGTAGCGCGGAGCGATTTTGTCAGCATTATTTCGCGCGACGTGATTGAAGACCCCACGCACGGCGGCCAGCTAATTTCTCTCGAACTTGATGAACCGCTGCCGAAAGCCACGTTCTATTTAATTCAACGCAAAGACACCGCGCTGACGCCGATGAGCGCCTATATGGCGCAACTGTTCCGTCGCTATTGTCAGCAAAGGTAAGAGTGCGGCCCGGCTCGCAACGGTATAAATAATGCACACTACACTTGCAACTGGCGTTCCCTTTTTGGAGTACAGACCATGCAAGTTACCCCGTATGTGTTCTACAGCGGCCGCTGTGAAGAGGCGATTGCTTTCTATCTTGCTGCCACCGACGGCGAGCTACTGTTTAAGATGACCTATGGCGACATGCCGGATGAGACGCCGGTGGAAGATGAAGGTTGCCTCTCGGGTGTGCACTTTTCGCCGGAGCAGATCATGCATGCCCATCTGCGCATCGGGCAGGGCGAAATTATGCTAAGTGACGGCGCGCCACAGGCGGCGTATGGCGGTTTTGCTGTGAGTTTATCGACGCCGGATGAAGCGCAAGGGAAGCGTTGGTTTGATGCGTTGTCGGCGGGCGGTGAAGTGACAAAAAGCTGGGCACCCACGTTCTGGGCCAATGGCTTTGGCATGCAAACCGATAAGTTCGGCGTGCCGTGGATGGTGAATGCGTATAAACCGCAGAGTTAAGAGGGTACGATTTGCGACAAGGTGCGCGTAAATGCATTGGCTTTCTTCACCGACCTTAAAACGGTGCGCATAAATGCGCACCCTACATTGTAGGGTCGCCATTAATGGCGACCGTTTAACCAACCGCACCCTCTAATGGCGACCGTTTAACCAATCGCACACTCTCATGGCGACCGTTTAACCAACCGCATCCTCTAATAGCGACCGTTTTACTCGATTAGAAGTTGTAACCCACCACCAGGTAGTAACCCCAGCCGGTTGATTTCACTTCAAATGGACCTTTGCCGAAGTTCAGCTCCTGGCCGTCAGCCCATTGGCCGCCGTTGTGGAAGTAACGCGCCACGGTGGAAACATGCCAGTGATCATAGTTCAGCGACAGTATGTGGCTGGACGCAATCGAGTTGCTGGTGCGTGAACGATCTGACTTGTCACGCAGATCCGAACCCCAGTCGAAGTTGGTGAAGCCGATGTAGCTCAGCTTGCCGCCCCACAGGTCGGTAATCGGTACAAAGTATTTCACCTTGAAGCGATAACCATCCCAGCTGTTCTCGTTCGCCGCACCGTAGTTTTCCCACTGGTATTTAGCGTAAACGTTCAGCGACAGGCCGATATCGCTGTGCGTATCGATGTCGGTGCCAAGACCCATGTACCAGGTGTTCTGACGGTTATCGCTGTTGCGACCCATGTCATAGATGTAGTTGTTGGCGAAATACCACTCTTTAAACGGACCAAAAGAGAGATCGGTGCCGGTCAGCTTATCGATAGAGAAACGTGGCTCAATTTCCATGAACATCGGCGAACCGTGGTCGAACACGCCGTTAGCGTTGCTGTTGCCCACGCCGAAGAAGTTGGTGAGATCGAGGTAGCCGTAGAAATCGAACCAATCCTTTTTGGCAAAGGCTTCATATTCGAGGTACACGTCGTTATTGAACTGAGGTCCAAAACGGGTGTGGTAACTGCCCACCACGTTAACGCTCTGATGCCACCAATCAGAAACGTATTGCGGATCGCTTTCTGCCGCTTGTGCTGTACCAGTTAAGCCACTGGCCAATAAAGCGCCTGCTATCAACGATTTATATTTCATTATTTTACCACATGCTTGTGATCGCCGGGCTGACGCCGCGATCGGGTGAAATCGATCCCAGGGATGGGCAGTGTGTTGTCGTATCCGGTCTGCAGCGCCAGATTTTCAAGTTTGCGTAATGTGCCTGTAACAGAGGCATAGAAAATAGATTTTGGTCACGTTTGTCAAAAAGTGTTGCAGTTTGATTCACTGGAAATGTGATCGTTATCACATAAATGCCGTGTGGCGAACGGAACCCCGCAACCGTTTACGTGTCGCGTACAGCTGGAAACGTGTTAGATGTGGGAAAAGGATGTAGCGGCGCGATTTATCGCGCGCCCTTTTGATGAGCACCGTTTCGCTGCAATAAGGCGCAATAAATTGCGCCGCAACGGCACGGTGTGAGTTATGGCAAGGTCACGCGCACCTGCAGGCCAGCAATCTGACCTTGTGGATCATGGCGGTTCGACAGCGCAACCTGCATCTGATGTTTCTGCGCCACGCTGCGCACTATCGACAACCCTAAACCGCTGCCTTGCGCCTGAACATCCGGCGAACGAGTAAAGCGGTCGAAGGCGCGCTCGATAAAGGATTCTGCCATGCCGGGCCCGTTATCCACGATATCCACCACGGTATGATTGCCGACGCGATGCAGCAGCACATCCACCAGACTGCCTTCCGGTGTATGCAGCATCGCATTGCCGATCAGGTTATCGAACAGGCTGCGCAGATCGGAGCGGCTGGCGTGCAGACGATAGTGCGTCGTGCCGTTGAAACCGATATCAATACCGCGCTTATCCGCCACCACCATCAGCTGCTCAATGCTCTCTTTCAGCAGATCGTCCAGCTCGATGCTTTCCACCGTGGCGACCACCGATTGATCTTCCTGACGTGAGATATTCAGTAGCTGCGTCACCAGATGGCGCGTACGCGTAACGCCCGCTTCCAGCTGATCGAACTGGCGGCTGGCTTCACCGGGTTGAATATGTTGCCGCAGGTTCTCCAGCTGCAAGGTTACTGCGGTGACCGGTGTGCGCAGTTCGTGCGCCGCATCCTCAAGGAACTGACGCTGTGATGACCAGGCCGCGCGCAGTTTATCCAGCAAAGCGTTGTAAGCCGCCACCAGCGGCAGCACTTCATCCGGCAAGCCATCGGGAGAAACCGTATGCGGATGCAGCGTTTCCTGCGCAGCGATATGACGTGAAGCCACGCGTAAATCGCGCGTAATGGCACGCACCACCAGCCATATGACCAGCAGTGAGAGCGGCATCATGAGCATCAACGGAATGATGGCCGACAGCGCCCGTTTTAGCATCAGGCTTTTCATGTAGCCGATGTTGTGCAGGACCTGAATATTCCCGATCTCACTGCCCAGCTCGCCGGGACGCGTGTATACGCGCCATTCGCAGTCATCTCCGCAGTCACCGACCTTGAGATCGTGCCAGCCTTTTTTCATTTGCAGCGGCGCGTGTAAATCAGGCCACGAGCTGGCGCGCAGTTTATTATTGGTATCCCATAACTGGACAATGTAGGTGCTTTTTAATTTTTCGGCATGCATCACCATCGGCATCAGGGCGGGCATACGCTGGCTAGTGGCCCACGCATCGGCAATCTTAGCGAGCTGATCGTCCTTCATGGTGCCCATCATATCGCCGTAGCAATGATAGAAATACCAGGTCACACCGCCAATCATGGCCAGATGCAGAATCACCAGCGTGGTGAGCAGTTTGTTACGCAGTGAGCGCATAAAGGTGAAAGGTTTCATATTGCCGGAACCCGCCAGCCGAGCCCGCGTACGTTGCGAATCACTTCGTTATCCAGTTTACGGCGCATACCGTGAATCAGCACATCAACCGCGTTGCTGCTGACTTCTTCGCCCCAGCCGTAAATGCGGTTTTCTAACTGTTCACGTGAAAGAATGGCGCCCGGTCGCTCCAGCAAGGCGTAGAGCAGGGCATATTCGCGTGCGGTAAGCTGTTCGCGTTGGCCTTTGTACAAGACTTCACGCGTCATGATGTCGATCTGCACATCGCCGCTGCCCAACAGGGAATCCGCCGCACCGTGGCGACGTCGGGTTATAGCTCGCATGCGTGCCAGTACCTCTTGCAGATCAAAGGGTTTCAGCAAATAGTCATCCGCGCCGCTGTCCAATCCCTGAATACGTTGCTGCACGGTATCGCGGGCGGTGAGCACCAGCACCGGCGTCATGTCGCCGCGCGTGCGTGCGCGACGCAGCACCTGCAGGCCATCTTCACGCGGCAAGCCGAGATCCAGCAACACGCAAGTATAACCGCCTTCCGCCCAGGCATTACTGGCAAACACGCCATCACGTACCCAATCCACCGACCAACCCGCCGCTTCCAACGCTTGCTGCAGGTTCGCGCCAATCATTTCGTCATCTTCTACCAGCAGCACACGCATGATGCCCTCCAACTTAACTGAACGAAGTTTATCGTTGTTTTCTTAGCGCAGAATTACCCTCCGTCATACTTCAAGCTGCAGATGCGTTGGCTGCGTGTGTTCACCCCAGTCACTTACTTTTGTAAGCTCTTGGGGATTCTCACACTTGCCGCCTTTCCGCATCTTCAAGTATTTAGGAGGGCCGGATTTCTCGCCTTGCTAATTCTGCGCTAATTTTCCGCTAATTAAGGGATAAATTTAACGCGCTACAGTAGCTGCACTGGACAAATCGTTTAAGCAGGAGAATCCCATGAATCAGCGCGAGTTTATCCGTAGTTTGCTGGACTGGATAGAGAACAACTTAGGACACGATCTGCATCTGGATGAAGTAGCACGCCGCTCGGGATACTCCCGCTGGCATCTGCAACGTCTGTTTCGTCAGCACACCGGTTTCTCACTGGCTGAGTACATTCGCCAGCGTCGGTTGACGGAATCCGCGCTGACGCTGATCAACAGCGATGAAGCGATTCTGCAGGTGGCGATGAGCTACGGCTTTGATACCCAGCAGGCTTATACCCGCACGTTTAAAAACTATTTTCTCGTCACGCCAGGCCAATTGCGCCGCCAGCGTCGCGTTGAACCGGATCGTCTGCTATTCCCGCTGGCGATGGCGAGTTGAGATAGGGGCACCGATATTCCCTTGGGTGCGTTTCGTAGCGGCGCAATTTATGGCGCAATATCTGGATGGGCAAGCTGCCGCCATTGATACGCGCGATAAATCGCGCCGCTACGGAATGTGCGATGATGGATTATTGCAGGCTTAGCTTTTAATCTACGGTTCTCACTCATCCAGCCCGTCAGAGAACATGGACAACCGCGACAATCTCTCCGCCATGATGCTGTTTGCACGCGTGGTGGAACGGCAAAGCTTTAGCGAAGCCGCACGCACCCTGGGCGTCTCCAAATCGCACGTCAGCCGTGAAGTGGCCCGGCTAGAAGTGCGACTCGGCATCAAGCTGCTGCAACGCACCACGCGCAAAGTGGTGTTGACCGAGCTCGGCCAGGCTTACTATCCCTTCTGTGTGCGTATGCTGGAAGAGATGCATCGCGCCGATGCCTTCGTACAGCAGGTGCATCAGCTTCCGGCCGGTAATGTGCGCTTGCAGGCACCCATCACCTACGGCTGTCAGTGCGTGGTGCCAACGCTCAATGACTTTATCCGCCGCCATATTCACATCAACGTCGATCTCGAACTCACCACCCGCGATGACCCGCAACCCAGCGCCGATGTGGCGATTGTCATCCGTGCGCGTGCGCCTGATGCGGCCAATTATCGTGAACTCGCCAGCATTGATTGGGGCTTGTACGCCACGCCCGATTATCTGACGGCACATGCGCCGATTGATCACCCTAACCGTCTGACGCGCCACGATTTGTTGCTGTTTCACGGTCCGGCGCACACGGCGGCGCTGCCGTTTCGTCGTGATAAACAGCGGCTGGCGCTGGATGTGCACAGCCGCTTCCGCGCTAACAACAGCATGGCGCTGCTGAATGCCGCGCTGGCCGGTACCGGCATCGCGTATCTGCCCGCTTATATGACGCAAGACGCCTTAGCGCGCGGCGAAATCCAGCAGGTGTTGCCGGAATGGCAAATGGACCGTCTGCACAGCTATCTGTTGCTAAAAGAGCAGCCACAGCCCTCATCGCCGGTGACCTTGCTGTGTGATGCGCTGATCAACGCGCTCAGCACGACGTGATTGTTGTTATCTGGCAACAATAATGCGCCGCCTGACAATTATCCGCGCAAGGCTGTTTTCTCCAAAGAGTCACTGTTAGCCTGCTAAAAAAGCAAAAACAGGGATTTCACCATGCAGCAACCCTCCATCGCGTTAGCGCCCGAACAGCAACACTGGAAGCGAAATTTATTTGTTTGCGTGCTGGGATCGTTCAGCACCATTGTGGCGATGACGCTACTGTTGCCGTTTCTGCCGCTCTACGTGCAGCAGCTTGGCGTGCAGGAACCGGCGGCGATTGCGCGCTGGTCAGGCGCGGCCTACGGCGCCACCTTCCTTAGCGCCGCCCTGACCGCGCCGCTGTGGGGTAAGCTGGCCGATCGTTATGGCCGCAAACTGATGTTGATCCGCGCCAGCCTCGGCATGGCGATTGCGATGTCGCTGATTGGTATGGCCACCGCGCCGTGGCAACTGGTGGCGCTGCGCTTGCTGGCGGGTTTACTTGGCGGTTACGCGTCGGGATCAACCATTCTGGTGGCGGCGCAAACGCCAAAAGAGCAAACCGGCTGGGCGCTGGGTGTGCTGTCGTCCGGCATTATGGCGGGCAACGTGGTGGGGCCGCTGCTGGGCGGCGTGTTGCCACCGCTGATTGGCATTCGTCATACGTTCTGGCTGACCGGCGCGGTGATTTTTCTCGCGTTTCTGGCGACCACCTTTTTGCTGAAAGAGGTGCCGCGTCCCTCCGGCAGGAAAACCCAGCAAAGCGCCGCAGATGATGCGCAGTCGATGAATTTGCCGGTAGTGCGCCTGATGTGGCTGTCGGGCATGCTGCTGATTTTCGCCAACATGTCGATTGAACCGATTATCACGCTGTATATCGGCCAGTTTGTCAGTGGTGATCACGCGGTGACGGTCACTGCCGGATTGGTGATGGCAGCCGCTGCGCTTGGCAGCATTATCTCCGCACCGCGTTTAGGACGGCTGGCCGACCGCGTCGGGCATGGCCGCGTGCTGGTGTATGGACTGATTGTCTGCTCGCTGCTGCTGATCCCGCAGGCGTTTATTAGCGAAGCATGGCAATTGGTGGTATTACGCTTTTTGATGGGAATGGCGCTGGGTGGCCTGATGCCGTGCGTGACGGCGCTGATTCGTCACAGCGTGCCGCAATCGCAGGTGGGTAAAATGCTCGGTTATTCCACCTCGGCGCAGTATGTTGGCCAGGTTTCGGGTCCGCTGTTCGGCGGTTTTATTGGCGGCGCATTTGGCATGCGTCCGGTGTTTCTGGCGACTTGCGTGATTATGGCGCTGTGCGCGCTGTTAAACGCGCGGGTACTGCGAAAGCGTTAACCGTACGACATGATGACCACTCGGGCCCGTGGGATCGCCCTTCATGGCGAGCGTTATGATGGGCACACCGCAAGTTTGTGCGGTTTTTGCACAGGTCACCATAAATGGCGACCCTACAAAAAAAAGGCGGACTTCACAGTCCGCCTTTCTCATTACATCAACGCGAAAACTTACTTCGCGTCTGGCAGTGCATAAGCAATCACATAATCACCCAGCTTGGTACCAAACGAACCGTGACCGCCTGCCGCGATAACAACATACTGCTTGCCATCCACTTCATAGGTCATCGGCGTTGCCTGGCCGCCTGCTGGCAGACGTGCCTGCCACAGCATTTCACCGGTGTTGGTGTCGAATGCACGCAGATAGTTATCTGCGGTAGCACCAATGAAGAACACGTTACCCGCGGTGGTGATTGGGCCGCCCAGCATTGGCATACCCATTTTGAACGGCAGTGGCACTGGTGCGCTATCACGCACCGTACCAATGCGTTTTTTCCACACGGTTTCGTTGGTCTTCAGATCAACCGCTGAGACATAGCCCCACGCCGGTTGTTTACATGGCAGACCAAACGGTGACAGGAACGGATTCAGCTCCACGCCGTACGGTACGCCGTACTGCGGTTGGATGCCGGTTTCGGTACCTGAACCGCCTTTGTCATCAGCCGGTGGCTCGATCGGGTTGCCCGGACCGCGCGGAATCAGCTTAGAGACAAACGGCAGCGCCATTGGGTTAGCAATCGCAATTTGACGATGTGGATCCACCGCGATACCGCCCCATTCGAACATGCCGAGGTTGCCTGGGAACACCAGCGTGCCTTGCTCAGACGGTGGCGTGAACGGACCTTCATAGCGCAGACGCTTGAAGATCACGCGGCACACCAGTTGGTCATACATCGTCGCGCCCCACATGTCCTTGTCCGACAAATTATTTTTCGGACGGAAGGTCAGTTCAGAGTACGGCTGAGTAGGTGAAACGTGGTCACCTTTAGCAGCACCCTGTGGCACCTGGGTTTCAGGCGCAGGGACAACCGGCTCGCCGGTACGACGATCCAGCACAAAGATGTTACCGGTTTTCGCCGGTGCATAAATCACCGGTACGGTTTTACCCTCTTTGTCAGTGATATCGGCCAGCGTCGGCTGCGACGGCAAGTCCATATCCCACAGGTCGTGATGCACGGTCTGATATGACCACACCAGCTTACCGGTGGTGGCGTTCAGAGCCAGCACACTACTCGCATAACGCTCTTGCTCTGGCGTGCGGTTGCCGCCCCAGATATCCGGCGTCGAGACACCCATTGGCAGATAAACGATATCCAGTTTCGGATCGTATACCGCCGGCGCCCACGAGTTCGGTGAGTTCATGGTGAAGGTGTGTTCATCGGCCGGAATCGCGTTAGGATCTTTAGCGCCCGGATCGAATACCCACAGCAGTTTACCGGTGTTCACATCGAAGCCACGGATGGCGCCAGACGGTTCACGGGTTGAGTAGTTATCGGTGACCGCACCCGCTACCACGATGGTGGTATCGGTGATAACCGGCGGCGATGTCGGCTCGTACTGACCTGGAGTTAATACAGGCTGCTTGTGCTGCAGATCCAGTTCACCGTTATTGCCAAAGGCGGCACAACGTTCACCGGTTTCTGCATCTAGCGCGAACATGCGGCCATCATTTACCGGCAGGTAAATACGGCGTGAGCACAGCGCAGGTTGGGTATTTGCCGCATCGGCAGCAGCTGGCACTTCGTGGTAAGAAACACCACGGCAGGTGACGTGCTGGAAGGTTGGGTTCGGCTTCAGACCCGGATCAAATTTCCACTTCTGCTTACCGGTTTTTGCATCCAGCGCAAACAGAATCTGGTGCGGTGAGCAGAGATAAAGGGTGTCGCGGATTTTGATTGGCGTCACTTCATCCGTGATTTCACCCGGATCGTTCGGTGTCTTCATATCGCCGGTCTGGAACTGCCAGGCAACCTGCAGCTCTTTAACGTTACCGGTGTTGATCTGTTTCAGCGGCGAGAAGCGGGTGCCTTGCTGATCACGCGCATACGCGGGCCAGTCAGCATCATCGATGTTGCTGAGCGGCTGCGCCTGCGGAGCATTGGATGCTGCCGCTGGAATTTCACCGTTCAGCTCTTGTGGATCGTTGAACACTGCCCATGCCAGCACCAGCGCACTGGCAACCAGCGCCACCGCCAGCAGGCCAAGCGCGCCTTTGCTGGCATTATTCAGACCGCGATAGACAAACGGCAGAATCAGCCAGACGCCGAAGATCACCAGCACATCGGTACGCGGTGCCAGCGCCCAGAAGTCGAAGCCGACTTCCCACACGCCCCACACCAGCGTTGCCAACAGCAGCAATGCATACAGCAGTAACGCTGAGCCGCTACGGCGCCACAGCAGAATAGCGGTGATCAACATGACCACACCGCCAATAACGTAATACCAGGAACCACCAATGGCGGCTAACCAAACGCCACCAACCAGCATAAACGCGCCCGTCAGCAGTGCAAAAAGCACTGTGAGAAAACGGATTACGCCAAAAGATGAGGAAGCTTTCCCCATAATATTGACCTCTTTCTTTGCCATTAAAAACTAAAAAGGAAACAACGCGTTGGGTTGCTTCCCGACATAGAGTACGAAATAACGAAAACGGTTCGAACGACGCTTTCCGTGCGGCGAGTTGATCCCTTTGCGTTAAATTTTATCTTAAAAACGTTAAAGGGTTTGATATTTTTAGTGCTTTGCACTCGTTGAGGGGAAGTAGTGCGACATTTTATGAGGGAATAAAGGCGTTATGTCCGGTTACATCGGGCCATAACACCTTAGAACAATACTTTGTGTAAACGTTTACCCTTCAAGCAGTGAGCTGTGGGTACGTTGTTCTTGCCAGCCGCTTAAATTAAGTTCCGCATAGTGAGCAGCGGGCAGTGTTAACTGCGGCGTGCGTAATATTACTTCTGCTTCTCTTTCCCGACAGGACTCGAGTAGAAATGGGAAGCTGAACTTGAGGTAATTATCGTTAAAAAATTCCTCGGTCAGCACTAATCCTTTTAAAGGAAAAGCCGCGATATTCTTCCAACAGGTGCCGGGCGGTGCCAAATCATAAAGCCAGAAAGAGAAATGCTCAGCCGCCTGGCGTAACGCACTATCTTCCTGAACTAAATCGGCATAATTGATCGCCAGATGCACATTATCATTTTGCAAGCTGGAATAATTTTCCGGTGCCTGTAAAAAGCGCTGCAGATTATTTCCTGTAAACGGGATGATTATTAATTCAGGTGAATTCGGCAACTGATTATGCAGCGAAATTATGTTGCGTTCATTAAGTAATGCCTTGTTGTCCTGTTCAACATGCATAAAGGGCGCTGAATAACACACACCGGTTAGCGCGCCGTCGAAACGTCGGATGCGCTCAGTAACATAAGGATTATAAGAACTGTTTTCCATTTATCTCTGTGAATAAATTAATTGGCTGGAACGTCTTAACTATTATAAGGACGGCGAGATTAATGAAATCTTGACGCAGCCAATATAAACAGATTTGCTTAGGGATTTCACCTTTTTTAACTCTGTCTGCTAGATAAATATTAGGCGTTTAAATATTGTTAATTTAGATTTTACTGGAACATTAGGAGTTATTTGGATATTTGCAGTTGAAAACCATCAGCCTGCTAATATTAAGAGCGCTATACTTAGCTAAAATTTAGATAAGCTTCTGTTTTTAAACAGCACTGCTAGCCATTGTCTGGCTCATCAAGATGTCGCACTCTGTGGCCTGTAAAAAATAAAGCGGAAGCCATTAGATGGCTTTTCACCAGGTTGGTGCAACGACGCCAACTGAAGTCATTATTTTAGGATGGGATAAACTATGGGTTCACCAGTATCCGCAGCTGAGGATTCGTTGCTGCGGCACAGGTCGTTTGTCGCCTTTTGGCTGGCACGCACTTGTTCATCGTTTGGTTTTCAAATGTTCTCGGTCGCGGTCAGCTGGCAAATCTATGCTTTGACCCACAGTGCATTGGCGCTGGGCATGATCGGTCTCATGCAATTTCTTCCTTCTGTATTGCTCGCGCTACCCGCCGGGCATCTGGCGGATCAACTCGACCGGCGCCGCATCGTGTTACTCGGACAATTCATTGAGTGGCTGGCGCTGCTTGGGCTCGTTGCGCTCACGCTGATGAACTGGGCGGGCAAGATTGAGATTTGGGGATTGGTATTCCTGATCTCCGTGGCGAAGGCGCTCGAGTGGCCAGCGATTACCTCCATGTTGCCAGCACTGGTGCCGCCACCGATTCTGGCGCGCGCCATGGCCGCCAGTTCGGTGGGCGGACAGGCGGCAGTCATTATCGGCCCTACGCTTGGCGGCTTCCTGTATGTCGCCGGTCCGCATGTGGTGTATGGCGTCTCGGCGCTGTTTTATCTGTTCTCAATCGTGCTGGTGAGCCGACTGCGCTATGAGCGTCCGCCGCAGGCGCGCTTGCCGATGAATCTGCCTAACCTGTTTGCTGGCGTACGCTTTATCCGTGACCGCAAAGATGTGCTTGGCGTGATTTCACTCGATCTGTTTGCAGTGCTGCTCGGCGGTGCGACCGCGCTGTTGCCGATCTTCGCACAAGATATTCTGCATACCGGACCGTGGGGATTGGGCATTCTGCGCGGTGCGCCATCAGTCGGTGCATTACTGGTTGGCGTGTGGCTCAGCCGTCACAAGCTGGAAAAGCATGTTGGCATGATCATGTTTGGTTCGGTGGCGGGTTTTGGCGTGGCGACGCTGGTATTCGCGCTCTCCACGCAGCTGTGGCTATCGGTGGTGGCGCTGGCTGCGCTGGGTGGCTTCGATATGGTGAGCATGGTGATTCGTGGTGCGCTGGTGCAGTTGGATACGCCGGATGACATGCGCGGCCGCGTTAATGCGGTCAACGCCATCTTCATTAATACTTCGAATCAGCTCGGCGAGTTTGAGTCAGGTTTGCTGGCGGCGTGGATGGGCGCTGTGCCTGCGGCGGTGATTGGTGGTATTGGCACATTGGTGGTGGTTGGCGTATGGATGACGATTTTCCCGCACCTGCGCAAACGGCAGAAGCTGGAAAACGAAACGGTGGGGTAAAAATTGCGCGATAAATCGCGCCGCTACGGATTGTGCAGGGGGCCGTAGCGGCGCAATTTATTGCGCGTTTGTCAGACTGTCGCTCTTTTCCCCAGGCTGGCGTCAAAGTTTTTCCAGCTATCGGTCATATCCACCACGGTTCTCGATTTTCGCGCTTCATCGATTTTAATCGCGGTGAGTCCTGCTTCCAGTGCATCCACCACTGAAACCTTCAGCGGCGTTCCCTGTTTAATGTGTTTTACAATCTCTTCAGCCATCAACGCATCGGCACCGTAATGGCCGTCGTAGGCGTTGCCGTCATAGGCGGTATCCACTTCGCGATCACCGGTGCGGGCGTTGTGTACGCGGAAGTAGTTCCGCACAAAGTCACCTTCGGCCATGCCATCGGTGCCCATTACGCAGAAGCGGCGAAACTCGTCCGGCACGTTAAGGTTGGCGTGGAAGGCGAGGGTGGCGCCACCGGCATACTCAATCAGCGCGGTTTGGTAATCGACGATATCCGCATCGCCATCAAACACCGCATCGGTACTTGACCAGCCGCTCGGTTTAACGTGATACACCTCAGACTGCGGCGTTACCGCACCTTTAGGCGCGTGCTGCGGCGTAAAATTTTTGCGTCCGCCGAAGCTGGCAACCCGCACTGGACGCTGGCCCACCAGACCTTGATAGAGGTCGATATCGTGACAGCACTTTTCCAATATATACGGGCCGGCGTACTTCTCCAGACGACGCCAGTCGCGCTGGAAGAACGCACCGTGATAAGGCTTGATGTGTTCGGTGGCTTCAATCGAGGTGATTTCGCCGAGGCGGTTTTCATCGCGCGCGGTAAGCAGATCGCGATAGAGCGGCGAGTAACGCAGCACCAGACCGACCAAAATGCGCTCGTGACCATATTGCTGCACCAGGCGTGCCATCGCCATGGTCTGTTCTTCGTTGATCACCACCGGCTTCTCGGTGAACACGGTGTAGCCTGCGGCTAAACCCTGACGAATGTGCTCAAGGTGCATAAAGTTCGGCGAACCCACCAGCAGCAGGTCAAAGCCGCCGTGCTGTAGCAGCGCATCCACGCTGTCAAACGCGGTGCCCGCATCGATGCCAAAGCTGTGCAGATTGGGTAACCCCGCCGGAGCCGGATCGACATAACCCACCACGGAAAAATCTGTGTCGGCTTTGTTGAACTCTTTCACCACGTGGGAAAGACGAAAGCCCAGACCAATAATGCCCACTTTCATGTTGTACCCCTGAAGCCCGTTGCCTGTTAGCCGCCCGACCTGTCAGGCTGCTGATAATCTGACCGCTAACTTATTACGACAGAAAAACTAATGTCAATCCGTGTGGCGGATCTCAATTGGTGAAAAATTGTTATTCATTTGATTTTTATCTAATTTAATTAACTATACGGATTGCCTATTTATTTGTTATTGCGATTTAAGTTTTTTTCCCCTATCTTTCGCACATCTATAGGCGTCATACCGTTTCGGGCTGGCAGGAGGAAGCGCGTGCAATCACTAATGCTGGGTATTGATGGCGGTGGTACGCACTGTCGTGGACGCCTGACCGACAGCGCCGGACACTTGCTGGCGGAAGCCAAAGGCGGTCCTGCCAACGTTTGGTCGCAGTTTGATGCCGCCATCGTGGCCATCGAGCAAGTCATCGACGATCTGTTTAGGCAAGCGAATTTACCCGCTGAAGCGCGCAATCGCACCGTGATTGTCGCCGGTCTGGCGGGCGCGAACGTCGCCTCGGTGCAAACCCGTCTCGCCCGCTGGCAGCCACGCTGTCAGGCGCGCTTTCTGTTTACCGATGTCGAAATCGCCTGTGCCGGTGCGCACGCGGGTGCGCCGGGTGCGGTCTTTATTATCGGCACCGGCAGCCAGGGCGCGGCGTGGGATGGCGCACACTTCACACTGCTCGGCGGCTGGGGCTTTGCCCTGTCAGATGCCGGTTCGGGTGCGATTCTCGGCCAACGCGCGCTGCGGCTGGCGCTGCTAGCGCACGAAGACATTGTGCCTGCCTCGGCGCTAACGCAACGCATCATGGCAAACTATCAACACAGCCCGGAACAGCTGCTGATCTGGTCGAAGCAAGCGACGCCTGCCGATTGGGGCCGCGTGGTGCCTGAGGTCTTTGCAGCTGCACAGCAAGGCGATGCACACGGCATCGCGCTGGTACAACAATCTGCAGCGGATATCGTGCAGATGGTGCAGCCGCTGCTGGCACGCAGTCACGGCAAACTGGCCTTGATGGGCGGATTAGCTGAGCCCATTCAGGCGTGGTTGCCGGCGGATATCGCTGCGCTGCTGGTGCCGCCGCAGGGCGATGCGCTAAGCGGTGCGATTCGCCTGGCCACGCAATTCAGCCTGACACTTCCCGCATAACTTCAAATAAAGAGGCTCATGAGCGCTCCCAACGTAACCGCGCGCATTCTGCGGCTGATTGTCGAAAATGCGCCTATTAGTCAATCCGATCTCAAAGTGCGCAGCGCCCTAAGCATGTCGACGGTGTCGCAAGCCACCAATCGTCTGCTGACCGGCGGCATCGTGCAGGAATTGGGTCTGCGTCGCGTATCGATGGGGCGGCCCAAGACGCTGCTCGGCCTCAATCCGGATCACGCCAGCGTGGTGGGTATTCAGCTCAACGCCGAGCGCAATTTGATGGTGCTGACCGATCTCAGCGGCAATATTATCGGTGAGCAACAGATTCCTTCCGGCGCGATGACGCCCAAACAGCTCGGTGATGCGCTGGCAAAGTTCCTGCGCGGCGTTGAGGGCAAAAAGGTGGGAGCCATTGGCCTGGCGCTATCCGGTTTAGTGGATGCCAGCAACGGCGTTTGCGTGCTGTCGCGCGCGCTGGGCTGGGATAACGTACCGATTGCCCGTCTGCTGGAGGATCGTTTCTCGCTGCCGGTATTTATCGAAAATGATGCTAACGCGTTGGCAATGGCGGCGCTGGTATTTGGTCAGCTCGGTCACGCGCAGTCGGCGGTGATCGCTACGTTTGGTAAAGGCATCGGCGCGGGAATTCTGCTGGATCGCCAACTCTATCGCGGTCGTCACGGTAAAGCCGGTGAGATCGGCGTTTCGCTGCTGGGCGATGGTTCAGAGCGTTTGCTCGAAGATGTAGCGTCGTCACAGGCGATTCTGCAACGCGTGGCGGCCACCACAAAAGATGAGGTGCCGCAAACGCTGCGCGATTTGGATGTGCGTCCCACGCCGGACGTGCTGAGCGCACTGGCCGAGGCCGGGCAGCATTTGGGCATGTCGCTGGCGAATCTGTCGGTGGCTTACGATCCGGACGTGGTGTATCTGGCGATGGAGCCACAAATGGCCTCGCGCATTCTGCTCGATCACATCACCCAGAGTTTCCAGACCTACCGTTTGAAGCTGACGCCGCACATGACGCCG
Source organism: Pantoea sp. X-Soil-ISGK-421 (assembly GCF_059730785.1). Classification (NCBI taxonomy): domain Bacteria; kingdom Pseudomonadati; phylum Pseudomonadota; class Gammaproteobacteria; order Enterobacterales; family Erwiniaceae; genus Pantoea; species Pantoea sp. X-Soil-ISGK-421. The sequence goes on from NZ_AP035979.1 coordinate 465,403, forward strand.
CTGCAATTTCTCACCGAGTCGAACCGCATGTGGGCGCAGGGCGCGGCTGGGTTTGCGGTGAATAAGTTGCTGGATTTGTTGGCAGCTAAGGCGGATGAAGATATTGCGTTGTAATCTTGTGCGCGTATTGGGAAGGTCACCATTTATGGCGTAATGCCGCACACTTAAGCAAATAATTGCCTTGTTAAGCAGGTGCGCATGAATGCGCACCCTACGAAAGCCCAGCTCTGTAAACGTAGGGTCGCCATTTATGGCGACCGTAAAAATGAACGCACCGCAGCCATCACCGCAGCCGCAAACCCTGCTCATCAAACAACAAGCAGTTCTCAGCACGCAGCTGGTAATTCAACCTCTCGCCAATCGCATGCTCCGCCACGTTACGTTCCTCAATCACCAGCAGTTTCTCTTCACCGATGTCGAGATAGAGATAGTTGGTGTGCCCTAGCATCTCACTAAACGACAACTCGCCGCTGAAACTCAGTGCATCATCGTTGCTGCTCACCGGCTGGAAATGCTCCGGGCGCACGCCCAGCGTGATTTTTTGCCCTTCGCGGCACGGCGCGGCGATCGGCAGCGTGAGCTGATGGATGCCCAGCGCCGGCACACGCAGCTGCACCGCAACCGGCGTGATTGCGGCCACTTCGGCGTTGAGGAAATTCATCTTCGGCGAGCCAATAAATCCGGCGACAAACAGGTTATCGGGATCGCGATACAGCGCCATCGGCGCGCCAACTTGCTCAATGCGGCCCTGACGCAGCACCACGATGCGGTCCGCCAGCGTCATCGCCTCCAGTTGATCGTGCGTCACGTAGATCATGGTGTTGCCCAGCGAGGCATGCAGGCGGGCAATTTCAATGCGCATCTGCAAACGCAGCTCGGCATCGAGGTTCGACAGTGGCTCATCAAACAGGAAGATGCGCGGATGGCGGATAATCGCGCGGCCAATGGCTACGCGCTGACGCTGCCCGCCTGACAGTGCGCGCGGTAAGCGGTCAAGGAATTCAGTCAGATGCAGGCGCGCGGCCGTCTGTTTTATCGCCTGTTCAATCTCGGCCTTGGGGCGCTTCATCACTTCCAGCGGATAGGCCAGATTGCCGCGCACCGTCATATTCGGGTAGAGCGCATACGACTGAAACACCATGGCGATGCCGCGCTCGGTGGCGTGCTGATCGGTCATGTCGGCGCCTTCAATCAGCAACTTACCGTCACTGATCTCCTCCAGTCCGGCAATCATACGCAACAGCGTGGATTTCCCGCAGCCGGATGGCCCCACAAACACCACGAATTCGCCGCTGTTAATGGTGAGATCGATGCCGTGAATGACGTTTACATTCTCGTAGGACTTCTTAACGTTTTGCAGATGCAGGCTGGTCATGCGGTGCCTCGAATCAGAGAAGTTGGCCCATATAAATGGCGTTGCTACGCATAATCGGCGTGAAGCCGAGGCGCTGATAGAAACCGCATACCTGCTCGTTTTGCAGGCTGACGCCGAGGTAAACGCCCGGCACGCCGGCCGCACGCAGATCGTGCAGCAACTGTGCGATCAGCTTGCGGCCCCAGCCACCTTGCTGTGCGGTGGGCAGCAGATTGATATGCAGATGTGCAGGCCACTGTGTCACCAGCTGTTCGGCGGCCGCATCGGGTTGATGAATGGCCTCCAGCACTTTGCTGTCGAGCGCAGCCCGCGGCGCGTAATCGCGATATTGCTGCTGCAGCTGTGGCCACCAATCGGTATTCAGCTGCGCTTCAAAGGCGCGCGTATCCGGCGCCGCGACCGCATAGCCGACGACGTCGCCGTGCTGCTCCAGCACATAAGCAAACTCGGGCGCAAAGCGCGCGTAGGGAATGACAAAGCGCAGGCCGGGCAGCGCGGGATCAGAGTAGAGCGCGCTGGCATCGGTCCCGGCATTGGCGGTCTCTAAACAGATGCGCGATAAGGCAGGGAAATCTGCCTCGCTGGCGCGACGAATAACACCTTCAGCCGTCATGGTGGAGCCTCTGTGGTCAGGAGATGAACAGATTTTACGGTAAAGAAAGCCGACTTAGTTTTCAAGGTGTAATAATTGCGCTGGCGCACAAAGCTGATGTGAACTATCACCACAAAGCATGACTGAGCGCCTCATCAACCCGCGCAGAATGCCCGCTGCTAAGGGCTGTTGACCGTCGAGCACCGCCAATGTCCTGATGCTATTCGCTGAGCTATAGGATTTTCATATGCTCTATCAGCAAGTTAAAGCACTTTATTCGCCTGGGTGATTTATACTGAAGGTCGCGCTTTAATCCCGGGGCTATCTGGTTTGCGGCGCTGTTCACAGCATCCTCTACTACTCAGGAGGCTTTTCTTCTTACTCTTTGCACTGTATCACAGAGCAAAAATTCCGCAGTGACGATGTTTGACTTTCTTTTGTGCATAAAGTAAGTATGAATTATGTGCGTTGTTGCCGCTGAATCAACCTGCCAGGAATCGCAGGTGTTGAGATGAAGGGATGCCAGTCATCTGTTGGAGAAACCGAGCATGATGTGTGATTCAACCAATCGTTCTTCCCGTTTGCAAAGCTCACTGCGCACTGTGTCGCGTCTGGTCTCCGCCGGGATGTTGCTCGGTGCGACCATGGCAGCCGCGCAGGCCGTTACCCTGAATGAATGGGACATTTACAACTATCCGCAGCAGACCGAAGCCGTGGATGAAGCGGTAAAAGCTTTCCAGCAAAAGAATCCCGGTATTGTGATTCAGCGTTCGGTGCACTCCTTCGAAGACACACGCATTCCACTTAAACTGGCGTTGACTGCCGGTGATGGCCCGCAGATTGCCCAGGTGAATCAGGGTGGCGGCGATATGGGTTCGCTGGTGAAAGACAAGCTGTTGTGGCCGCTGGATGATTACGCCAAAACCTACGGCTGGACCACGCGCTTCCCGGATTCGATCCTGAAACGTAACCGCTGGTCAGATAAACAAGATTTTGGCAGCGGCAAACTGTACGGCGTGGCCAGCCTCGGTGAGATGGTGGGGTTGTACTACAACAAAGCGCTGCTGGATAAAGCCGGTGTCGCGGTACCCAAGACTTTGCCGGAGCTGGAACAGGCGATGGAAAAACTCAAAGCTGCCGGTACGCCGCCCATGATGTTGGGCCTGCTTGACGGCAACATGGGCCAGCAGCTGCTGAGCACCTTGTGGGAAGCGCAGATTGAGAGCAGCGACCGTAAAAAACTCGACGATCTGATTTATGACGTGGGCGGCACGTTCAAAGACGACAAGCTGGTAAAAGCCGCCAACCTGATGAAAGGCTGGAACGATAAAGGCTACCTGTTCCCGGGCTTCCAGGGCATTGGTCACGACGATGCCGCTACCTTATTCCAGAATGGTCAGGCCGCATTCCTCGTGAGCGGAACCTGGTATCTCGGCCAGTTTAAAGACAACAAAGATCTGCATTTCGCCGCGATGCCAGCAGGCGAGGGTGTGCAGCATCCGCTGATGGTGGGCGGCACCGATCTGGCGTTCTCGATTACCAGCACGGCTAAAGACAAAGCGCAGCAAGATGCAGCAGCGAAATTTATTGATTACATCGTCTCAGATGAGATGGCCAACCGTTGGCTGAAAGTTGGCTTTCTGCCTGCCGGCACCAGCAAAAATGCACAGATTCCCGCTGACAATCCGCTATTAGCGGAAGCGTATCAGGTGTGGGTCGCGCTCAATGAGAACGATGGTCTCGGCCATTATCTCGACTGGGCCACGCCAACCATGAATGCCGAACTGAACCAGAACGTGCAGCTGTTATTGGCGGGACGTCAAACTGCCGATCAGATGGTGGCAAACTTCGATAACAACTATCAACGTTACCAGAAAACCCTCAAGCACTGATGACGTTCGGCCCGGTGTAAGTAGCCGGGCCGCGAACTGGCCCGCAAGCGAGTACGGTTATGCTGAATAAATCTGCCTGGCGCAATGCGCTTTATCTTCTGCCCGCAGTGCTGGTGTATGCGGTGTTTTTGCTGCTGCCGCTGTTGGCCTCGTTAGGGATCAGCTTTACCGAATGGGATGGTACCTCATGGCCGATTTTCATCGGCATTGGCAACTATCTGCGCATGTTCCAGGATCCGATATTCTGGGTGGCGCTCGGTAATAATGCCCTGCTAATGCTGTTCTACACGCTGTTTCCGATTGGCGTTGGGCTGCTGCTGTGCAGTTTCCTGTATGAGACGCGCAATAACAAAGAGCGCAGCGTGCTGCGTATCCTCTTCTTTCTGCCGTACATCATGCCGATGGCGGTGCTCGGCGTGGTATGGCGCTGGCTGTATAACCCGGCATTTGGTCCGATCGATCAGTTCCTGCGTGCCGTCGGTTTGCCGCAGCTGGCGCTGTCATGGCTGGGTGATTTTACCTGGGCGCTACCTGCCGTCGGCTTTGTCGCCACGTGGTACTTCTTCGGTTTCTGCTTAGTGCTGTTTATGGCGGGCTTGCAGCGCATGGATCCCTCGCTGCTGGAAGCGGCCGATTTAGATGGGTCATCACGCCGCCAGAAGTTTATGCGCATCACGCTGCCATCGCTGCGTCCCGAACTGCGTATCGCGCTGCTACTGACGGTGATCGCCAGCCTGAAAGCCTTCGATTTAGTCTACGTAATGACGCAAGGCGGACCGGGCACTTCCACCATGGTGACCAACATCTTTATGTATAAGCAGGGCTTTGACCTGCACTACTTCGGCTATGCTTCCGCCGTGGCGGTGTTCAGTATGATGATTGTGTTGATAATCAATGGATTAATTCATTTATGCTTACGGGAGCGTCACTGATGCGCGGCACGCCTTTTGCCCCACGCGCGCTGATCTGGATTGTGGCGCTGATGACCATTCTGCCATTTTTAATGGCGCTAATGACGTCGTTCAAAACCCAGATGGAGCTGTTTCAGGGCGTGTTCACTTTGCCCTCTTCGCTTAATTTTAAAAACTACGTCACCGCGTGGCAGCAGGGACATTTCAACGTCTACTTCATGAACTCGGTGCTGGTGGTGATTCCGGTGGTGATCTGCAGCGTCCTGCTCGGCATTCTGGCGGGATTCGGTTTTGCCTGGCTGAAGATCCCCGGCAAAACGATCGTTGCCGCGCTGCTGGGTCTTGGCATGGTGCTGCCGAGTGAAGCCTTTATTATTCCGCTCTATCACGAGCTGCGCTGGATGGGGCTCACCAACACCTATCTGGCGCTGATTCTGCCGCAAATCGCCTTATCGCTGCCGTTCACCACGCTGATGATCGCCACCGCGCTGCAGCAGGTGCCGCGCGAGCTGGTGGAAGCGGCGGTGATGGATGGTGCATCGCGCCGTAAAATTCTTTGGGGCTTGCTGGTGCCGGCGATTTGGCCGACGTTATCAACACTGGCGCTGTTGCTGTTTATCTGGACGTGGAACGAGTTCCTGATCCCGCTGATTTTGGTGAATAAAGATGAGTTGCGCACCTTGCCAATCGGCATGATGTTTTTCCAGAACAAAAACACCATCGATATTCCGGTGCTGATGGCGGGGGCGATGATTGTCATCTTGCCGCTGGTGGCGGTGTTCCTGGTGTTCCAGCGCAAATTTATCAGCGGTGTCACCGAAGGCGCGGTTAAGTAGTTGGTCGCCCATGATGCTGATCAACCGCTACGGCACGTGCGTTCTGTGGTGTCGATCTTCATGTCGTAACTGATCTGCATTACGCCATGGATTGTCCATCAGCAAAAGGTTTGGTCGTGCGGCGCGTGCTGCAATAGCGCATCGCCGCTATTCAGGAGAACTGCATGCACATTTCACTGGCTGATTTCTATCCCATCGCCGATGGCGAAACGCTCGATACTTACTGCTTCCAGCGCGCTTTAGATCATCTGGCGTCGCGCGGCGGCGGCACCTTATCAGTACCGCCTGGTCGCTATCATCTCGGCACGCTCACGCTGGGTTCCAACATCCATTTGCATCTTGAAGCGGGGGCCACGCTGCTCGCTAGCTCGCGCGTTGAGGATTATCAGCAGCAGCTGGCGCAGAGCCAGGCTGAGCTGTCGCAACATGTGCTGCTCTATGCCTGTGGTCAGCGCAATATTCGCATCAGTGGTAAAGGGGTAATTGATGGTAACGGCGAGGCCTGGTTTGCCGCTGAAAAGGATGAGCAAGGTTATCGCTTGCCGCGTCCTCTGCGTCCGCGCATCGTGGTGTTTGAGGATTGCGAGCAGGTGACGCTTGAAGATTTCACCATTATTCAGGCACCGATGTGGACGGTGCATCTGGTGAGTTGCCGCCATGTGCATGTCGATCATCTCACCATTGATAACAGCATGAGCATGCCGAACACCGATGCGCTGGATATCGATAGCTGCGAGGCGGTGTTCGTGAGTAACAGCTATCTCAGCGCTGCCGATGACGCCATCTGCATCAAAACCACCAATAAACCCGCGCATCTGCGGCGTGCCGCACGACAAATCATGATCAGCAACTGCCTGCTGCGTTCTTATAGCTGCGCGTTCAAAATGGGTACCGAAACCTTTGATGATATAGAAGATGTCACCGTTTCCGGCTGTACCATCTTTGATTCCAACCGTGCGATTGGCTTGCTATCACGTGATGGCGGCCAGTTCCGCCGTTTGCTGTTTAGCAATATTACGCTGGCCTGTCGCCACGCGCCGCCCTGCCATTGGGGCAAAGCCGATGCGCTGTTTGTCTCGGTGCGGGCGCGCGATCCGGCGATATCGCCAGGTCGCATTGAACAGCTGCAGTTCAGCAACGTTAGCGGTGTGATGGAAGGGGCAATTAACCTGCATGCTGAGCAGCCAGGACAGATTCGTGATGTGATGCTGGCAAATGTGCAGTTGCGCCAGGTGGTTGCGGAAGAGGCAGAGCAGGGGCATTACGATGTGCGTCCGCCGTGTAATCCGGAATCACCGACCGGTATGGGATTGGACAATGCGTATAAACTGGATAGCGCATCCGGCTTAGCCTATGGCGTTGCCGCGTATCCGCATGGCTTGCCGGGCGTATTTGCTCGCGGGGTGGAGAATCTTCAGCTGCACAACGTGGTGATCGCCCGTCCGCAACCGCTACCGCACGGCTGGCATGCGGAAACGGTGCAGATTTTGTAGGCTGCGCGAGAAAATCCAGGTCGCCATGAATGGTGACCCTACGCACAACGGTAGGGCTTTTGTAGAGTGCGTGAGAAAATCCAGGTCGCCATGAATGGCGACCCTACGCGCAACGGTAGGGCTTTTGTAGGGTGCGCATTCATGCGCACCTGGGAATATCGGTCGTTATAAATGGCGACGCTACAATGCCGCCGCGATCGCCGCGCCCAGCTCTTCGGTTGAAGCGCTGCCGCCGAGGTCGCGCGTCAAGCTGTTGCCCGCCGCCAGCGTGCGCTCGATGGCGTCCAGCACCGCTGCACCGGCTTCGGCATAACCCAGATGCTCCAGCATCATCGCGCCACACCAAATCTGGCCGATCGGATTAGCCACGCCTTTGCCGGCGATATCGGGTGCCGAACCGTGCACCGGCTCGAACAGGCTGGGGAATTTGCCTTCCGGGTTAATGTTGGCCGATGGCGCGATACCGATGGTGCCGGTACACGCCGGACCGAGATCCGACAGAATGTCGCCAAACAGGTTGCTGGCGACCACCACATCGAACCAGTCCGGATGCAGCACGAAGTTGGCGGTAAGAATATCGATATGATATTTATCGACTTTCACTTCGGGATAGCCTGGCGCCATGGCTTCCACGCGACTGTCCCAATACGGCATGGTAATGGCGATGCCGTTGGATTTGGTGGCGGAAGTAAGGTGTTTCTTCGGCCGCTTCTGCGCCAGTTCGTAGGCAAATTTCAGAATGCGATCAACGCCGACTCGCGTCATGACCGTTTCCTGAATCACCACTTCACGATCGGTGCCGGGGAACATGGTGCCGCCCACCGACGAATATTCGCCTTCGGTATTTTCACGTACCACGTAGAAATCGATATCGCCTGGCTGACGATTCGCCAGCGGCGCTTTCACGCCTGGTATCAGACGTACCGGGCGCAGGTTGACGTACTGATCAAACTCGCGACGGAACTGCAGCAGCGATCCCCAGAGCGACACATGATCCGGCACCACATCCGGCCATCCCACCGCGCCAAAGTAGATCGCATCAAACTGGCTTAACGTTGCGAACCAGTCGTCGGGCAGCATTTTGCCGTGCTGCTGCCAGTATTCGGCGCTGGCGAAATCAAACCATTGCCACTCCAGTGCAATATCAAATTTCTTTGCCGCTGCATCCATCACACGGATGCCTTCCGGCATCACTTCTTTGCCAATGCCATCGCCAGGGATGACGGCGATTTTATAGGTTTTGCCGCTCATAGGGTTCTCGCAGGTTGCTGTTGATGTTCTGGAAGCAGTATAACCATGCATCTGTAGGAAATAATTAGCCTGAGCGATAAGCCAATGTTGAATAAAAGTAGAGAATCGCGCACCTCATCCGACGATCTGGCCTTCTTCGTGCGCGTGGCGGCGCTGGACAGCTTAACCGCCGCCGCACGCGAACTCGGCTTATCGTTGCCGGCGGTGAGTAAGCGCCTGAGCCAGCTGGAGCAGCGGTTGGGCGTGCAGCTGCTGAAGCGCACCACGCGGCGGCTAGAGCTGACGGCGGAGGGCAAACGTTATCTCGATGGCGCGCGTCCGTTGCTCGACCAGCTGGCGGAGCTGGAAGAAGCGGTTAGCAGCCAAACGTCGGTGCTGCGCGGCTCGCTTAACATCAACGCCTCTTTCGGCTTTGGTCGGCGTCATGTCGCACCGTGCGTGTCGCGCTTTGCCACGCTGCATCCCGAATTGGCCATCAGTTTGCAGCTCAGCAGTCAGCCGCTCAATTTTCTTGATGCGCGCGTGGACATTGATATCCGTATCGGTGAACCGCCGGATGCGCGGCTCATTGCACGCAAGCTGCGGACTAATCCGCGCGTGCTGTGCTGCTCGCCGGATTACGCCACGCGCCACGGCTTGCCGGACAATATCGCGGCGCTGGCGCAGCACAACTGTATTCTGTTAAGACAATTTGACGGTGACTTTGCGCTGTGGCGTTTAGGCGATGGCACGCAGCAGCTTACGCAAAAGGTACGCGGCAGTTTCATCACCAACGATGGTGAAGTGGCGATGCAAATGGCGTTGGATGGGCATGGCATTCTGCTGCGTTCATGGTGGGATGCACAGCACAGCATCAAGCGTGGTGAATTGCTCCATGTACTGCCAGAGTGGACGGCACCCGACGGCGATATTTTTGCCGTCTGGCAGTCTCAGCGTCAGCTGCCGGCGCGAATTAGTGCGTTTGTGAATTTTTTGCAGATGGCGTTGTAATCGCGATCGTTTCTCCTCACTTTTGCTCGGTTAGCTGGAGAGATTTACACTTAAAAGCAGAATTGTTCCCTGGCCGCTTCGCTTTATTTGCCAAACTCTGACTGATAAACTCCGGCAGCAACCAGAATCATCCCTGGTTAATCATTGTTCAGGCTAGATGCATTGACAGAACGCATGCGTTCTACCGGAGAAAAGTGCAGGATGGATAAAGACATTCTTAATACCATAAATTCTCAGCACCTTTTTCCCGCTCAAAGCGACCGGCATATTATTTTTGGTGTTGACGGAAAATTCATTGCACATTCGCTAATTACCATCATGTCGTTAATTAAGCATGCCGGTGATGGCCGTTATCACTTTCATCTTATCTCTTCAGAATTATCTGCGATTAATATTGCGCATCTGGAAAAAATATTTGCCGGATCGCCACATGGATTAACGCTGCATCATATTCAGGATAGTCTGTTTAGCGCCTTTCCTACCACAGAGTTGTTCACCCGCGCGACCTATTATCGTTTTCTCGCGCCGCTAATATTGCATCATGCTGATACACTTCTCTATCTCGATGCAGATATGGTTTGTCTGAATCCTATTGACGAATTATGGCAGATTACTATGTCACCTGAGGTGATTGCGCTGGTGGTTGGTGAAATTGGAGCACTGCAACCTCAGTTGGCTGAAAATATTGGGCTGCGTGGAAAACGCTATTTTAATGCTGGCATGATGTTCATGGATGTTCAAAAATGGAACCGAGAGCAGGTAAGTGAACGTGCTTTCTGTTTGCTCAGCGAAAAGGGAAAACATTTCCAGTATCTTGATCAGGATGCATTAAACACCTTGCTTGAGGATCGTGTGATATTTACTGAAGCGCGCTTCAATACTATCAACATGCTCTCACACGATGATGAAGGTTATACGCAGGATGTGCCAAAAGATACCTGCTTATTACATTACGCGGGTGCCGATAAACCCTGGCAACAATGGAATCAACAATACGTTGGCCATTACTATCGCGATCTTTATCAGATTTCTCCGTTAGCCGATATTCCTTTTGAAACCCCTAAAAATGCTCAGCAAGCGAAGAGAATGTACAAATTTCTGTTCCGTAGCCATCAACGGGTTCGGGCACTCTATTGGCGCATTAAGTATTTTAAAATGAGGTATTTTTGAGTGCGGACTTTACGTATTAAGCCCCTGCTAAACGAAAGTAACGTTTATCAGCTTTGTTTTCTGTTGCTAACAATGGCGTTTGCGACCTCATTAGTTGTCCCCGCGTATCCTAAGAAAACATTCTATTTGGTGGGTTATTTAACCCTGTTTTTTCTGCTTGCTCAGGGCGTAAAAAGAAAAATCATCCTGGATAAGTGTGCTCTGCTAGTCGCCATTCCCATTTTACTGTTGGGTTTGGTCAGGGTCATTTGGTCGCGTATTTATGCCGATGCTTATTTCAGTGACGTCGTTGACAACTATTTTCAGGGCGGAAAGCTGTTCATTATCTCTGCTTTTGTCAGCTATTTTTTCATTGCGTGGCGCCACTGTCTTTCAGCTAAAGTCATGCGGATAAGTGTTTGTTTGATAATTTTTGGGCTGCTGCTGACGCTTGCTGCAGGCTTTTACGAGCATGCTCAGACTCAGCAACGCATTAGATTACTCACAGATTCAGCCGGTACGGTTTCATACCTCATGACGGCATTGGCGTTAACCGCACTGTTAATTGTGAATAAGGTGATAGTTGGCCGTATCAATCAAATATTGCTGTTCACGGCTATTTTTGTGGTGAATATGGTGTTGATGTTCCTCACTGAGTCTCGTGCGGCTGTGTTAGTGCTGCCCGTGTTATACCTGTTATGTTTTTATGTTGTTCATCGTTGGGCGGGGAAATATTCGCTGGTGATGTTAGTGCTGCTTATTGCCGGTGGTTTGTACTTCATGCCAAGCTCGATTATGCATCGATTGGACAATATTCAGAACGAGATAGACAGTTATCAAAAAAATAATGATACCTCTATTGGCGCGCGTTTCTCGATCTGGAAAAGTGGTTATCACAGTGTTTCATGGCGTTTACTGGGGCAAAGTCCTGATGATAGAACGGACAAAGCCCGCGCTTATATTAAAGCGAATGAACGCGCTAACCCCGAAGCGTATAAAAATGTGATGTATCACTTGCATGATGACTTCCTGGAAACCCTTTCACTACAAGGTATCGCGGGTGCAGTTTCTCTGATTATTTTTTATCTGGGTTTGATTTTGACAGCAATACATCGTCGGGCATGGGATATCCTACTGCTTCCTGCTTCCCTGATTTTATTTGGTTTGACAGATACGGTATGGATTCAAAGCAGTTCGGTGTTTATTCTGATGGCGTCGATTATAATTAGCTATGCGCTGCTGCAGCTTAAATCCATAAATAACAGGTAATCGTCAGGATGGTATTGGGTGCGCATTAATGCGCACCTTATAGCATTCTTATCTGCTTAATCCATTCCTCTCAGCTTCATCCTCAGATATTTTTTCTTGAGGCTAAATCTGACTTTACTGTCCATCAGGAATGATGCGGAAGAGACATTATCTATCGCTTGCTTCACCACACGTTTCTCATGTTCATCGCTAATCAGCGGGTAATACTTATGCGCAAGATTGATCCAATGGCAAGAGAGCAAGTTGCCGTATGTTTCGTCGAGCACCGCATCCATCTGTTGTGTCGCTTTTATCAGCATCGATATTTTATCGGCATCGAGCGCGCTGGAGAGGCTTTTCTCGCGTTTGAAATAGAGATAAGGCCCTAATTTCGTCAAAAATATTTTCTGACTGCCTTTCAGAATCGAGGGGAATAAATACGCATCCTCGTAGCAGGTGAAGTCAGGAAAGTGGTTTTCTGTTAAAAGCGAGCGTTTAATAAACTGACCAATAAAATGCGCCTGAATATCACGATGGATGAGGAATTTTTCAATGACCTGATGCTGCGACAGGGCGGTGACCTGCAAACCTTTCCACTGCAGTGGTTTGGTCTTCTTTTCATAAATTTCATTCAGCGGCGTCAGCAGAATATCGGGTTGTTCTAGCTGTAAAAACCGCACGATGTCAGCAAAAGAGTTCTGCAGTAGCTGATCGTCACCATCCAGCATCGTGACATACTGTCCGCTGCATTTGCTGACGCCAAAATTTCTGACTTTGCCGATGTTGCGCAGCGTCACGTCAAAAATTTTCACATGGTTGAATGAAGCGGCAAAGGTGTGCATCAACTCGCGGGTATTATCCGATGATGAGTCATTCACCAAAACAATCTCGACCACCTCCTCAACGCCAGAGCAGGCTTTTTTTAGACTGCTTAACGTCTCAGTAATATACTTTTCGCAATTGTGAGCCGTAACCAGGACGCTGAGAGAGCAGGGTGAATCCATAATTAGCATCTATCCGTTAAGGTTCAGAGAGCATTCATTGCTAACAAGTCTATCGCTTTCTGCGCTGAAGGGAATGAAATTGTGTTGCAGGTCTTAGCTAATCATACTCACAGCTCTAAACGTTGTTAATTAACGCAATCTAAACTCCCTTGCTCCACCGCGATTTTACCTACTGCGTGCGTGCAGCAGCACGCTCATGCGCTGATGCAGGCGATGTTATTGTGCAGGGGAGGACAAGGTCGGCACTGAGGCCGACCCGGTTGAGAAATGCACAGTTGCGATTTACTCTACGCCGTTCACCAGCAACACGCGGTACTTCGCGCCTTTCAGGCGATGCGCTTTGGCTTCCTGATACGCCGGGCTGTAATACCAGCCTTTCGCCGCTTCAGCATCGGGGAACTCCAGCACCACCACACCTTCGGCTTCCGGGCCTTCCAGTGTTTCCAGCGCGCCATAAAACGCCAGTGGCGTGATCGGATGGTCACCCCGCGCCTGTCCCGCTTTTTCGGCGTAGGTGGCCAGCTCGTCTTTGTCTACGGTTTCGTCCTTAATAAACACCACATATGCAGCCATTACTTTTCTCCTCGCGCCTGACGTTTGTCTTCGGTGTTGTTATCAAAATCTGACGCATCATGACGTTCCAGCAGCTGATCTTGCGGCTCGGCGCCAAAGGCGCGATTCACTTTACGACCACGAATCACCGCCGGACGCTCGGCAATCTCTTTCGCCCAACGCACCACGTTTTTGTACGACTGCGCATCGAGGAATTCGCTGCCGCCATACTGATTGTTCAGCACCAGATTGCCGTACCACGGCCAGGTCGCGATATCGGCGATGGTGTATTCGTCACCGGCAAGGAAGCGATTATCCGCCAGTTGACGATCCAGCACGTCGAGCTGACGTTTGGCTTCCAGCGTGAAACGGTTGATGGCGTATTCAATTTTTTCTGGCGCGTAGTGATAAAAATGACCAAAGCCGCCGCCGAGATAAGGTGCTGAGCCTTGCAGCCAGAATAGCCAGTTCAGGGTTTCGGTGCGGCCCGCCAGTGACGTTGGCAGGAAATGACCGAACTTCTCAGCCAGATACAGCAGGATGTTGCCGGATTCAAATACGCGCTGCGGCGGCGTTACCGAATGGTCGCTCAGGGCCGGGATTTTCGAGTTCGGGTTTATATCGACAAAGCCGCTAGAGAACTGATCGCCGTCGCCGATGCGGATCAGCCAGGCATCGTACTCGGCGTCTTTGGCGCCAACCGCCAGCAACTCTTCAAGCAGGATGGTAATTTTCTGGCCGTTGGGCGTCCCGAGCGAATAAAGCTGCAGCGGATGTTTGCCGACCGGCAGAGTTTTCTCGTGCGTCGGCCCGGCGGTTGGACGGTTGGTTTTCGCGCCGTTACCTTTGGCTTCCGGGTCCCAGGTCCAGACTTTCGCGGGCTGATACTGATGTTCCGACATAGTGATTTCGCCTTGTTGTGTTTGTATTTTTGCTGCTATTGAGTGTAGCAGTGCGTGATACAGGCGATTTAACCGCGCTGGCGGTGAGTTACAAAGTCGGATTATGTAAAGTTCTCTTGCGTATACAGCATAAAGTCGACTTTGCCGGGTTGATAAGTGTCGGGGATGTCGCCCTCTTCCAGGTGACGCAACATCAGTGTTAAGGCGAGTTGGGCATGACGCAGAGTGTTTTGATCGAGGGTTAACGTCAGTACGCGATCCTTCAGTAGCCGGCGCGCCCGGCTTTGTATGGATCGATGCCGAGGTGGCACCGTCGCGCAGCATCCGGCAGATCGGCGACCAACGTGATAACCGGAACGCCGCGCGCTTGATATGCGGTGAGTGCATCATAAAACAGCGGATTTCATGGGCGAAGACGATCAGCGCACGTCACCGCGTTCATGTTGTGTGCATTTCCTTAGCTCGGTCCTTTATCCCACCAGCGCGAGAAGCGACCGATCGCGCTAATCATTACCCCAACAATTCACGCTCAATCAGTTCGCGCGTTTCAACCGCCTGATATTTCATCTTTTCCGGATAACCAAACAGCGCCGCCGAGATAATCGACTCGCCGCCGACTTTAAACCTGCGGTTAGCAAAATTCATCTCGCGCAGTGCTTCAAACAGCGCATCGAAATTGACTTCGCCTTCACCCACCGCGACGTGCTGGTGGATGGTGGCATCCACGCCCGGCGGGTTGACGATGTAGCGGCAATGCTTAGTGTGGTTCATGGTATCGGCAATCAGCATATGCGACAGATCGTCACCGGCGTAATGCAGCATGTTCTTCACATCGCCCACGCCTTTGTCGTAATAGAAGGTGTGGGGTGCGCTGTAGATGTACTTCACATTTTCGCTGCGAAAAGATTTCACAATGTCAGCGGTTTCGTTGCTCTGCTCGCAGAAATCCCATGGATGTGCCTGAATTTCGACGCGGATGCCTTCACGTTCGATGATTGGCAGCAGCTCTTCCATCGAGCGATAGAACATCTCTTCACAGATTTCCGGTTCATTGGGATTACCCGACAGCTCGGTATTGATCACCTGCACGCCCATTTCGACGGCAATCTCGATCATGCGTTTCCAGTTTTTCACCGCCGCCTGACGACGCAGTTCATCTGGGCCAGACCAGCGATAAACCGTAATGAACGAAGAGATTTCCAGCCCGGTGGCACTTAGCGCGTTTTTGTATTCGCGCATGATTTCGCGGCTGGCCTTCGGGTGTTTATAGAACGGGTTGATCTGCGGATGCGGCGACTGTTCGATGTACTTGTAACCCCATTCCGCCACCTGATGCACCATGCGCGTAATACCAAGATCCCTGATGACATCAACATCAAAAGCGATTTTCATTGTTTTCTCCTGAGCGTTAGGGGATTTCCCATTTATCGGTAAAGGCTTGTGCTTACGTTTTTTACGACCTTTTTTAGGGCAGATCGCGTTAACTGTAGGAAGAGCCAGCCGCAGCCTCTACTGTTTTTCTGATGGCAATCCCTCAACCAAAGCGCCGTAATCAGACAAATAAATATCAAACATTTATTCTGAATGGCACTGGAATGAAATTAAACATTTCATTTTTGCGAGTGCGATCAAAATACTGAGAGATTATCTATCAAAAATAGCGATTTAATAATGATTCATGAGTGGTTACATTGGCGCTTTAGGGTCAGTTAAGGCATTATTTTTGATAATTTATTATCATTTTAATCTGGGAATGTGAGCATGAGTAAAATCACCCTGAACGCCATTGCCGCCGCCGCGGGTGTCGGTGTGGCAACGGTGGATCGCGTGTTAAACCGCCGCGCGCCGGTGCGTGCCGCCACCGAGCAGAAGGTACTGGAAGCCGCAAACCGACTCGGTTATCGCATGGGAGCAACATCGTTATCAAGCAACATCGCGCCGGCCTCGCACGTGACGCTGCGCATGGGCTTTATCCTGCTATCAAAATCCTACTCGCTCTATCATTCCCTCAGCGATGCGCTGCGCCAGCATACGCAACCCTTTCATCCGGCAGGCAGCGAACCGCTGTTTACCTGGCACGATATTGACGATGTTGCGGCGGTGGTGACCTCGCTGTATGCGCTGGCCGAGCAAGTCGATGCCATCGGTTTAGTCGCGCTGGATCACCCGCTGATTCGCCACGCGATTGAACACATATCACGTCAGGGCGTGCGGGTTTATGCGCTGTTCTCCAACTTTTCACCGTGCGGTCACGCCGGCTATGTCGGTCTGGATAACCAGAAAGCCGGGCGCACTGCCGCCTGGATTGCGACGCATTTGTTGCACCAACCCGGCGCGGTGGGCGTGTTGGTAGGCGACCATCGCTTTATCTGCCAGGAAAGTAATGAGATCAGTTTCCGCTCTTATCTGCGTGAACAGGACAGCGCGCGGCGGGTACTGGAACCGCTGAAGACCCATGAATCAATTGATGGCGGCTATCGTTCGACGCGTCAGTTACTGGATGAACATGCCGATTTGGCGTTGATCTTTGCGCCGTGCGGCGGTATCGAGGGCGTGATTCACGCCTTGCGCCAGCAGCCGCAGCGCAAGGTGGCGTTGATTTGTCATGGTCCGGTGAAAGAGGGCGAACTGGCGCTGATTGATGGCACCATTACGGTGATGATCCGCAATCGCATCGACGAGATGGCCATGCGGCTGGCGCAGATGGTGCAGCAGCACCAAGCTGAACCGGGCGATCATTTCACGCAAATCATCCTGCCGTTCGATATCGTGACGCGGGAGAATCTGTAGCGGGCGGGTCGCCATGAATGGCGACCCGACAAAAGCGCGAATTTGTTGGTTGCGCCTTTATGCGCACCAAGCCGCACCCTGGCTTGGTTTGATAAGTTTCTATCATTTTACTGATGTGAAATAACATGATCGCTATCAAAAAATGAATATTTCATGGTTGTTTGTGATGAAATATTTATTTGATACTTGCGCCATCCATTACCGCAAGGAACGATCATGACCATTTATATTGCTAACGCGCCCTGTAGCTGGGGCGTCGATGATCCAAAAAACCCTTTCCTGCCGCCGTGGCAGAAAGTGCTGAGTGAAGCATCGCAGGCCGGTTACCAAAGTATTGAGCTGGGCCCGTGGAGCTACCTGCCGGTCGATCCTGCCGAGCTGCGTCAGCAGCTGGAAGCGCACCAACTGTCGCTGGTGGCGGGCACTATTTTTGATGATTTGGTGAGTGAAGCCAATTTCCCGGCGATGGTAGAACTGACACACAACATCTGCCGCAATCTGTCATTAGTGCCGACCGCCACCAAAACCCACGCGGACAACAAACCCGCGCCCTATCTGGTGATTATCGATTTTGGTAACCCAGAACGCGCCAAATACGCCGGCCAATCTGACAAGGCACCGCGCCTGTCAGATGTAGAGTGGCAGCGCATGATGCAGCACATCACTACGCTGAGTCAGATTGCCTGGAACGAATATGGCGTGCGCGCGGTTATCCATCCGCATGCCGGCGGTTGCATTGAATTTGCCGATGAGCTGCAACGGCTGGTGGAAGACATTCCGCATGAGGTGGCCGGTTTGTGCCTCGACACCGGCCATCTGTACTACGCCGGCATGGATCCGATTCCTTACCTCCGCCGCTATTGGGATCGCATCGATTACCTGCACTTCAAAGACGTTGACCACGCGGTGTGGCGCGACGTGATTGCGCGCGGCGTGGATTTCTTTGCCGCCTGCGCGGAAGGCGTGATGTGCCCGATTGGTAAAGGGGCGATTGATTATCCGGCGGTGCGCGCCTTCCTGGCGGAGCGCCATTATCAAGGCTGGATCACCGTGGAACAGGAGCGCGATCCGCGCAATGCAGACACCAGCCTGCGTGACGTCACCGCCAGCCTGCACTATTTACAATCGGTCGGATTCTGAGGAGCGCAGCATGATTAACGGTATTAAAGCACTGGATCGTTCACTGCGCTGGGGCATGGTCGGCGGCGGCGGCACCAGCCAGATTGGTTATATTCACCGTTCGGCGGCAACGCGTGACAATAATTTCACCTTGCTGGCGGGCGCCTTCGATCTCAACGCCGAGCGTGGTCGTGCCTTTGGCACCTCGCTGGGTATCGACGCCGAACGCTGCTATGCAGATTACGAAACGATGTTTGCGGCGGAAGCGGCGCGCGCGGATGGCATTGAAGCGGTGTCGATTGCTACGCCAAACAATACGCACTTCACCATTTGCCGTGCCGCGCTGAATGCCGACTTGCATGTAGTGTGCGAGAAGCCGCTGTGCTTCACCGCGGCAGAAGCCGATGAGCTGGAACAGCTGTGCGCCGAGAAGAAGAAAATTATCGGCGTCACCTACGGCTACGCCGGACATCAGCTGATTCATCAGGCGCGCGAGATGATCGCCGCAGGCTTGCTGGGCGAGATCCGCATCATCAATATGCAGTTCGCGCACGGCTTCCATAACGAAGCGGTTGAGCTGCAGAATGAAAGCACCAAATGGCGTGTCGATCCGCGCTTCGTTGGGCCCAGCTATGTGCTGGGCGACCTGGCGACGCATCCGCTGTTTATCGCTGAAACTATGGCGCCGCATCTGCAGGTAAAACGCTTGCTGTGCAGCCGCCAGAGCTTTGTCAAAACCCGCGCACCGCTGGAGGATAACGCCTTCGTGATGATGGAGTACGACAATGGCGCGGTCGGCACAATGTGGGCTTCTGCGGTGAACTGCGGTTCGATGCACGGTCAGAAAGTGCGCGTGATTGGTGAGAAAGCCAGTCTTGAGTGGTGGGACGAGCAGCCCAATCAGCTGCGCTATGAAGTGCAGGGCGAGCCGGTAAAGATTCTCGAGCGCGGCATGGGTTATCTGCATCAGAGTGCGCTGGCAGATGACCGTATTGGCGGCGGTCATCCGGAAGGGTTGTTTGAAGCCTGGTCGAATCTCTATCGCCGTTTCGCGCTGGCGATGGATGCCACCGATCGCGGCGATCATGCTTTCCTGCAGGAGTTCTGGTATCCCGGCGCGCATGCTGGCTTGATGGGGGTGCGATGGGTAGAGCAGTGCGTGAAATCCGCCGATGCCGGCGCGGTATGGGTGGAGTGCTGAGTTAGACATCACTCCTCGATATGGTTGTTACTTTATTGAAAGAGGCGATGAGCTGAGTCTGAACATCGAACTTCCCACCGGCGAAGGGCGGCTATTTCAGATCTGATGTGGATAAAGATGCCCGTGAGAAACCGGCATCATTTTCTGAACGCAGAAAAGCAAAAACCCAGCCATAAGCTGGGTTTTCTAAATGTTGGTGCCCGGACGCGGAATCGAACCACGGACACGGGGATTTTCAATCCCCTGCTCTACCGACTGAGCTATCCGGGCAACGGGGCGCATTAAACCCTAATGGCTCACAGCCGTCAACGGCTTTCGTCAAAAAAGCGTAGCAATCGTGATTGATTGCTTGCTTTTCAGACAAGGTGAGCGAAAAGGCTACGCCAGCGCACCGTTCTGGCGACACAGTGCAATGCCGAGCACATCTTCCGCCAGACGCCGCGCGGTGGCGACATCCTGAACGTTGCGTTTCACCAGCAGTTTGCTCAGACAACCTTCCAGAATCAGCTCCATCTGATCGGCCACCATGGTGGGATTATCTAATGCCAAATCGACCAGGATTTCGTGGGTAAACTGCCAGGAGCTGCGCTTTTGCTGTTCGGCTAACTGATGTACCGGATGATCGGATTGCGGATAGAAACTGCAGGCGGCAATAAACAAACAGCCAGGGAAGCGGCCTTTGCTGACGTATTCGCTCAGCACCTGATAGCGCGCCAGCAGCTTTTGTTCGGCACTAAGATGTTCATCGAGCTGAACCTGGCGGCGCCAGCTGTCAATTTGCTGGCCATGATAGCGCAGCGCGTCATACAGCAAGGCATCACGATCGGGCCAGAAACGCGTCAACTGCTCGGCTTCAAGTCCGGTTTCGCCAGCAAGCTGGGTTAAAGAGGTGGTGGCGGCCAGGCCGCTTTGTTCGAGCACATTCAGCGCATGCTCGAGTATTTGTTCACGTTGCAAGTGACTCTCCTCTGGAATGCGGGCCCGCTCGCGGACGAACGGGCAGTGTCCTGCAGACAGTGTCGTTTAACGCGACACATTGTGCAAATGCGCGCGGAAATCGGCGGCGTTGAGAAAGCCGGTGACACGCGAATCGGGAATCTCTTTGCCTTGCGCATCGAAGAACAAAATGGTCGGCAAGCCTAAAACCTGCAGATGCTGCAACAGTGCGTTGTCCTGTGCGTTATTGGCGGTGACATTGGCTTGCAGCAGTTGTACCTGACTTAATGCGTTACGCACGCCCGCATCGCTAAAGGTGTATTTCTCGAACTCTTTGCAGGCTACGCACCAATCGGCGTATAAATCGACCATGGTGATGCGGCCTTGCGCCTGCTGCAGTGCGCTATCAAGCTGCTCGCTGCTGGCGATGGTCTGGAACGGCAAATGCGCCACAGCGTGCGCGCTGTTGCTGCTACCAAACGCCCAATCCTGTAACGGGCGAGCACTGACCAGCGCGGCGGCGAGCATGATGATCTGCAGCACGCGCCATTTACCGCTGGCGCGCAGGCTGAGGCTGAACGCCCAGGCAAAAAATGCCACGCCGAGCAGGCTCCACAGGCGCAGGCCCCAGAGATCGCCCATCACCCGTTCCAGCAGGAATACCGGTAGCGCCAGAATCACAAAACCAAAACCTTCTTTAACGGTTTGCATCCATGGCCCGCTTTTCGGCAGCAGCTTGTTACCAAACATCGTTACAGCAATCAGCGGTAGCCCCATACCGAAGGCATACAGCCACAGCGTGCCGGCCCCGGCCCACAGATTACCGCTCTGGGCGATGTACAGCAGAATGGCGCTGAGCGGTGCGGTGGTGCAGGGCGAACAGATCAAACCCGCCAGTGCGCCCATCATAAATACGCCAGGCAGCGATCCACCTTGCTGGCGGTTGCTCCACAACGCGAGCCGCGTTTGCAAGGCGGAAGGCAATTGCAGCGGGAACAGGCCAAACATCGAGAGCGCCAGCACGATAAACAGCGTCGACAATCCCATTAACACGTAAGGATGCTGCAGCGCCGCCTGGAAGCGTAATCCGGCCGCCGCAACGACCATACCAAGCACGGTATACGTCAGCGCCATGCCCTGCACATACACCATCGCCAGCGCGAACAGCCGTCCCATCGAATAGCGGCGCGGGCCACCTAAGATGATGCTGGAGATCAGCGGATACATCGGCAATACGCACGGCGTGAAAGCGACGCCAATACCAATCAGCAGCGCCCAAAGCGGGGAAAACGGCAGCGGCGTGCTGTGATTCGTTGGCTGCGCGCTGGTCGCGGCTACATCCTGATTGGCGGCAACTGCGCTGAGCGGCACACTGCGGGTTTCGGGCGGATAGCAGAATCCGGCGGCAGCGCAGCCTTGATAGGTGACGGTGACGGTGGCGCCGGCATCAGCCTGACGCAGCGTAATCGGCAACTGCAGATCCTGCGGGTAGATTTCGCTTTTACCGTAGAATTCATCTTCATGCGGCTGGCCCGGCGGCAACGTGAGCGGGGCAATTTGCGCTTTGTGTGGCGTGACGTGAATTTGCTGGCGATAGAGATAGTAGCCATCCTTCACTTTCCAACTCAGCGTCAGCCGATTCCCCTGCTGAGCGAAATCAAAGCTAAATGCCTGATCAACCGGCACAAAGCGGCTGTTGTTGTTCGGAGAGAAGAGAGAGGCTTGTGCCGAAAGGCAGAAAACCAGCGCCAGGCAAAAGCCGGCAAGGCGAAAGAGTCGTGCAGCCATAGCGAATGAATGAGCTCCGGTGGCGAATAGGTCGCGATAATAGCACGACCGCTTCGCCACAAGGTTTTCAGGATGTAACGGCGCTACAGGATCAGGCTACCAAACAGGAAGCCAAACGCCACTGAGAAGGCAATTGCCAACACGCCGGGAATAATAAAGGAGTGGTTAAAGACAAACTTGCCGATACGGGTTGAACCGGTGTCATCCATCTCCACCGCGGCCAACAGCGTAGGATAGGTCGGCAGCACAAACAGGGCGGAAACCGCCGCAAATGAAGCCACTGCCGCCAGCGGCGAGACGCCGAGCATCAGCGCGGCAGGCATCAAGGCTTTAGTGGTTGCGGCCTGCGAATAGAGCAGCGTGGCGGCGAAGAACAGCACCAGCGCCAGCATCCACGGATAACCTTGCAGCATGTCACCGGCTAGCGCCTGGATATCGTTGAGGTGCGCTTTGACGAAGGTATCGCCGAGCCATGCCACGCCCATCACGCAGATACAGGCGCTCATGCCAGATTTAAAGGTACTGGCACTGAGAATTTCTCCGGTATCGACTTTGCAGGTCAGGCAAATCAGTGTGGCAACGGTCAGCATAAACACCACGATGGCCTCGTTGCGTGGCAGCACCGGGTTACTGATGAGGCCAACGCTGTCGCTGATGGCGGTGGCGTAAAGCACCACGGCGGCGATGCCGATCAGGAACAGCAATACGGCACGCTTCGCACCCGGTTTAATGTCGTAAACCTGCTCACCGCGCAGTTTCACTTCTCCTTTGGCCAGACGTGCCTGATAGACCTCATCATCTTTTAACTCTTTACCCAGGAAGCTGGTGATGATGGCGGCGCAGAAGATCGCCGCCATGGTGGAAGGAATCGCCACGCCCAGCAGCGCCAAATAGCTCACGCCGCGCGGTTCAAGGATGGAGGCGAAGAACACCACCGCCGCCGAGAGCGGCGAGGCTGTGATAGCAATCTGCGACGCCACTACCGCAATCGAGAGCGGACGCGAAGGGCGCACGCCTTGCTCTTTTGCGACTTCGGCAATCACCGGCAAGGTGGAGAACGCGGTGTGACCGGTACCGGCCAGCAGCGTCATCATATAAGTGACCAGCGGCGCGAGGAAGGTGACGTAGCGCGGATGGCGGCGCAGCAGGCGTTCCGCTAATCCCACCAGATAATCCAGACCGCCAGCGATCTGCATCGCGGCAATCGCGGCAATCACCGCCATGATAATTTCGATCACGTCGAAGGGAATCGCACCGGGCTTTAAGCCGCAAATCAGCGTCAGCGCCAGCACACCTAAACCGCCCGCGAAACCAATGCCGATGCCGCCAAGACGCGCACCGAGCCAGATCGCCAGCAGCACAATAATCAGTTCTACTACTACCATTCGTTCCACTCCCTGAGCCGCGGAGAAATCCCGACCCTTAACGTTGTCGCCGCCAAAATGAAAAAAGCACGCCGCATTGTAAACGGGCGTGCTTTTGGCAACGTGATCTGGAGCGGATTACTGTTCGTTTTCGTCGGTGTAGCGTTTGGCTTTGTAGGTTGGATGCATCAGGTTCTGGATGGAGAAGATATCGTCCAGTTCAGTTTCCGTCAGCAAGCCGCGCTCCAGCACCACTTCACGCACGCTCTTACCGGTTTCGGCACAAATTTTCCCGACGATATCGCCGTTGTGATGGCCGATGTAGGGGTTGAGGTAAGTGACGATACCAATTGAGTTGAATACGTACGCTTCGCACACCGCTTTATTGGCGGTGATGCCATTAACGCATTTTTCCAGCAGGTTGAAGCACGCGTTAGTCAGAATGCTAATTGACTCGAACAGCGCCTGGCCAATCACGGGCTCCATCACGTTGAGCTGCAGCTGACCCGCTTCTGACGCCATGGTGACGGTGATGTCATTACCGATCACTTTGAAACACACCTGATTCACCACTTCCGGTACGACCGGATTCACTTTAGCGGGCATGATGGATGAACCGGCTTGCAGTTCTGGCAGGTTAATTTCATTCAGGCCCGCGCGGGGACCGGAGGAGAGCAGGCGCAGGTCGTTACAGATCTTCGACAGTTTTACCGCCAGACGTTTCAGCGCCGAGTGCACCATCACGTACGCGCCGCAGTCGGAGGTGGCTTCAATCAGATCTTCTGCGGGCACCACCGGCAGATTACTCACTTCTGCCAGGCGCTGTACCGCCAACTGCTGATAGCCATCCGGCGTGTTGAGACGCGTACCAATGGCGGTGGCGCCCAGGTTCACTTCCAGCAGCAGTTCGGCGGTACGCAGAATGCTGCGGGTCTCTTCATTCAGCAATACATTAAAGGCGTGGAACTCCTGACCGAGGGTCATTGGCACCGCATCCTGCAGCTGGGTACGGCCCATTTTCAGGATATTTTCGAACTCGACCGCTTTACGCTGGAAACCTTCGCTCAGCTGGCTAATGCCATCGAGCAGTTTCAGGATTGAGGCATAAACCGCGATGCGGAAACCGGTGGGATAAGCGTCGTTGGTCGACTGACACTTATTCACATGATCGTTGGGATTGAGGTACTGATATTCGCCCTTCTGGTGGCCCATCAGCTCCAGACCGATGTTAGCCAGCACTTCGTTGGTGTTCATGTTGACCGAGGTGCCCGCGCCGCCCTGATAGACGTCAACCGGGAACTGATCCATGCATTTGCCGTTATTCAGCACTTCATCACAAGCCTGAATAATGGTGTTTGCGATATTACGCGGGATTGTTTGCAGCTCTTTATTGGCGAGCGCGGCTGCTTTCTTCACCATCACCATACCGCGGACGAATTCCGGTATGTCACTGATTTTGCTGTTGCTAATGTAAAAATTTTCTATCGCACGCAGAGTGTGAACGCCGTAATAGGCATCCGCCGGTACTTCGCGCATACCTAACAGGTCTTCTTCGATACGAATGTTGTTCGCCATGATAACCTTCTTGTTGTGGCCGCTAACCATCAGGAATGATGTGTTTTATTTTGTCGTAGAGCATCAGAACCGACATTTTATCTGTCTTTGATCGCGCGAGCACGATCCTATTCTGATTCCGCAAAAAAGCACGAATGCAGATCGCGTTAAGCAGGATTTTCGGCAGTTGCATGTTGAAAAAATGTGAATTTTGTTACAAAAGTAAATCGCGGCACGGCGAATGGCAAGTATGCAAAGAAATTAATGTAGAAACATCAGCTGCACAAGGCAGCTGATGTCAGGGGTTTTTTAAGCGGCTAGCCACTGTGTGTCATGTGAAAAAATAAATTCTAACTCATTGTTAATTTAGCCAGAATCAATCTCAACACCTTTTCCAACCGGCAGCTCCTGATAAAGCGCTTCTGCAATATCATCAAAATCCAGTTTCGCTTCGTTTTCGCTGATATTTTCAGCCGATGAACTAAACAGATCTCCCGTTTCACGGGCCAACAGCGCATCGATTCCTAATGATGCTTCGCCTTGATCATCAAAGGCTAGGGTATTAATGGCAGAGGTTTTATTCAATTGATCGGCATTCTGCTTATAAGCGATTGAGAATACATCACTCCAGTTGCCATCGTTGTTAGTGCTGGCGCGGTAATAGGCGGTATAGCCATAGAAGCCAAAAGCATCAAACTCCCAGTTGCCATTGGCGTCGGCCTTCACGGAACCAGCAAATTCAAAATGATCAGCTGAATTCAGGGATAGCTGGATATAGACATTGCTGCCTGGTGTGGTGGTGCCATGCAGCACAGAGTAACGATCGTCAGTGGCTGCACCACTTTGAAAATCGCCTTTAATTTTGCCGAAATCATCAGAAAAACTTTCGATGGTGGTGGTTTTCTCTGGCTGTGGATCAACCGGTGAATAGCCAAAGTGGAAATCGTTAGACCAGGTCGTTGGCGTTTCTGCATATGCAACACGCGCATGCCAGGTTCCTTCCAGCAGCATACGTGTTTCTAACTGCCAGTGACCATTTGCATCCGCAACCGCTTTACCATAAGCCAGGTTGCTATTGTCATCAAAATACATGATGGTTAAGTGGGCTCCGGGCTCGGCGGTACCCTGCAATACTGGCTGTTTGTCATCAGAAACCTCACCTTTTCCACGCTGGCCTTGTGAAGAGCCTACATTGTCATAGAAGTAATCGATCGCAGGCTGAATGCGCGATGCAGCAAACGAGGTTAGTGTTGGCGTTTGTTGCTGGTCGTTTTCCGCTAACAACGCTTGAACCTCGAAAGCATTATCACCGAGATGGGTAGTGCCTGCACTGTTACTCGGGCGGCGGCTATCGAAAGCAAAATCCCAATCAATTACGGTTACGAAGTTAAAAGATTAATCATCATTGCTTAAAATCATGTGCTATCTCGCATTTTGTTAATGAATTGTTTTTTAAGGTTTTTTGTTGCGTTTTTATTTTTAGTTGATCCGGTAATCGTACATAGGCGAATAGTCTCGAAATCACCATCGCCAGTTTTTTATAAACAGTTTGTTTAATGACAGATGTTGAAATTGCGAGAAGAGCCCCAACCTTTTTATTTCTGTTAAAAGATTTTTTCCTTTTTGCTTAATAGCGAAAGGCGTAATGAGGAGCACATTGTGCGCTGGATACCGTTACTGGTTTTTTTTGTTTTAGCCTGGATTGAGATTTCAATCTTCATTCAGGTCGCGCATGCGCTGGGCGTGCTGCTCACCATGTTGCTGGTGATTTTCACCTCGGCTATTGGGGTGTCGCTGGTGAAGAATCAGGGCATGAAGAACTTCCGGCTGATGCAGGAGAAGCTGGCGCGCAATGAAAGCCCAGCGGCAGAGATGACGAAGAGCGTTTCGCTGATCATCTCCGGCTTCCTGCTGCTGTTGCCCGGTTTCTTCACTGACTTCCTCGGTTTACTGCTGCTGTTACCGCCGGTGCAGAAGCACCTGACGTTGAAGCTGATGCCTCATCTGCGCGTGTGGCGCGGACCGGGGGCAGGTCCCGACGCGGGTTTCACCGTCGATGGTGAATACGAGCGGAAAGATCAGGACAAGATTGGTCACGATAAAGACCTATAAACTTCAGAAGGCGGCGCAAGCCGCCTTTTTGCTGCATTTTTCACCATCTGTTGCAGAAACGAAAATATTTATATTTTTTGCCCTTGAAACCCCACTTATTGCCCCTATCTCTTCCAGCACGAGGCCGGAAGCCAAGCAGTCCGGTTCTAACCCAAAAAATGAATGATTGGACTTCTCAAAGGAGAGCTATCAAATGAAAATTCGTCCATTGCACGATCGCGTCATCGTCAAGCGTAAAGAAGTTGAAGCTAAATCAGCGGGCGGCATCGTGCTGACCGGTTCAGCTGCCGGTAAATCTACCCGCGGTGAAGTCCTGGCTGTCGGCAAAGGCCGCATCCTGGAAAACGGTGAAGTTAAGCCATTGGACGTGCAAGTAGGTGATCTGGTGATTTTCAGCGAAGGCTACGGTGCTAAAACCGAGAAAATCGACAACGAAGAAGTTCTGATCATCTCCGAAAGCGACATCCTTGCAGTTGTTGAAGCGTAATTTACGCGTAATTCACTGAACGAAACGAATTTAAGGGATATTTGAAATGGCAGCTAAAGACGTAAAATTCGGTAATGACGCACGCGTAAAAATGCTGCGTGGCGTAAACGTACTGGCAGATGCAGTAAAAGTTACCCTGGGCCCGAAAGGCCGTAACGTGGTTCTGGATAAATCTTTTGGTGCACCGACCATCACTAAAGATGGTGTTTCTGTAGCACGTGAAATCGAGCTGGAAGATAAGTTCGAAAACATGGGCGCGCAGATGGTGAAAGAAGTGGCCTCTAAAGCGAACGACGCAGCAGGCGACGGCACCACCACCGCAACCGTTCTGGCTCAGGCGATCATCACTGAAGGCCTGAAAGCCGTGGCTGCGGGCATGAACCCGATGGATCTGAAGCGCGGTATCGATAAAGCCGTTATCGCTGCGGTTGAAGAACTGAAAACCCTGTCTGTGCCTTGCCAGGATTCACGCGCGATTGCACAGGTTGGTACCATCTCTGCTAACTCCGATGAAACCGTGGGCACCCTGATTGCCGACGCGATGGATAAAGTGGGCAAAGAAGGCGTTATCACCGTTGAAGAAGGCACCGGCCTGCAAGACGAGCTGGACGTGGTTGAAGGTATGCAGTTTGACCGTGGCTACCTGTCTCCGTACTTCATCAACAAGCCAGAAACAGGTGCAGTTGAGCTGGAAACCCCGTTCATCCTGTTAGCTGACAAGAAAATCTCTAACATCCGCGAAATGCTGCCAGTGCTGGAAGCCGTTGCGAAAGCCGGTAAGCCACTGCTGATCATTGCAGAAGATGTTGAAGGTGAAGCGCTGGCAACGCTGGTGGTGAACACCATGCGCGGTATCGTGAAAGTCGCTGCGGTTAAAGCACCGGGCTTCGGTGACCGTCGTAAAGCCATGCTGCAGGATATCGCTATCCTGACCGGCGGTACCGTCATCTCTGAAGAGATCGGTATGGAGCTGGAGAAAGCTACCCTGGAAGATCTGGGTCAGGCTAAACGCGTTGTGATCAACAAAGACACCACCACCATCATCGATGGCGTGGGCGATCAAGGCGCCATCTCTGGCCGCGTAACGCAGATTCGTCAGCAGATCGAAGAAGCGACTTCTGATTACGACAAAGAGAAACTGCAGGAGCGCGTTGCGAAACTGGCAGGCGGCGTTGCCGTTCTGAAAGTGGGCGCAGCAACTGAAGTTGAAATGAAAGAGAAGAAAGCACGTGTTGAAGATGCTCTGCACGCAACCCGCGCTGCGGTAGAAGAAGGCGTTGTTGCTGGTGGTGGTGTGGCGCTGGTTCGCGTTGCCGCGAAAATCGCCGCTTCTGGCCTGAAAGGCGATAACGAAGATCAGAACGTGGGTATCAAAGTTGCGCTGCGCGCAATGGAAGCTCCACTGCGTCAGATCGTTTCTAACGCCGGTGAAGAGCCTTCCGTTGTTGCTAACAACGTGAAAGCAGGCGACGGTAACTACGGTTACAACGCGCAGACCGAAGAGTACGGCAACATGATCGACTTCGGTATCCTGGACCCAACCAAAGTGACCCGTTCTGCGCTGCAGTACGCTTCATCTGTTGCGGGCCTGATGATCACCACCGAAGCGATGGTGACTGACCTGCCGAAAAGCGACGCACCTGATTTAGGCGGCGCTGGCGGTATGGGTGGCATGGGCGGAATGGGCGGCATGATGTAATTGCCCCTGACTGCTTAAGTCATCTGGAAAACCCCCGATCGGAAACGGTCGGGGGTTTTTCTTTTGCTGGGGAACAAGGTATAAGTAAGGGCGCAATACTTCGGCTTTACGGGTTTAGGGCAATGAATGTTCAGAAAAAAAGTGCGCTTTTCTGCTACGCTGCCGCCCGACACTGATGATAATAAATGGGGATTACAATGCGGATTAACCTCTTGCTCGGTCTTGCAGTCGGAACGTTACTGCTGGCGGGCTGTAGCAGCTCCAATCAATTGAGTGCTGGCGGCGAACGTGTGACCTTCGTCGACCAACAACCCGCGAGTCAATGTCAGCTTCTGGGAACGCTTACTGGCTCACAGAGCAACTGGCTGAGCGGTTCAGGCGGTGAAGGCAGTTCATTGCGTGGCGCGGCTAACGACCTGCGCAACCGCGCGGCAGAAATGGGCGGCAACGTGATTTATGGCGCCACCAGCCCAACGCAAAATCTGCTGTCAGCTTTCGCGCCGCTCGACAGCAAAATGAGTGGCCAGGTGTATAAGTGCCCTTAAGGCGCAGCCGTAAAAAAAAGCCGCTTATGCGGCTTTTTTTATTCCTGACGCAGCTGCAAATCCAGCGGCGTCTTGCTTGGCTCTCCGCCGATTTCCCGCGCCAGTTTCGGTACCATATAACCTGAAACCATCGCCAATAGCTGACGCACTAATCCGCGAGCTTCCTCATCCGAGACAAAGAAGTGCGCCGCGCCTTGCACTTTATCCAGCACATGCAGGTAGTAGGGCAAAATGCCCGCATCGAATAACGCATTGCTGAGATTCGCCAGCGCCTGCGCATCATCATTCACCCCGCGCAGCAGCACGCTCTGATTGAGCAGCGTAACGCCCGCCCGCTTCAGCATCTGCATGCCATAACGCAGCTCGTCATCAATCTCTTGCGCGTGATTAATATGGCTCACCATCAGAACCTGAAGACGTGTGTCTGCCAGAATCTGACACAAGCTTTCTGTGATACGCGCCGGGATCACCACCGGCAAGCGGCTGTGGATGCGCAAGCGTTTCAGATGGGGGATTTTTTCCAGCGAGGCCACCAGCCACGCCAATTCATGATCTTTCGCCATCAGCGGGTCGCCGCCGGAGAAGATGATCTCATCCAGCTCCGGATGCGCGGCGATATAATCGATGGCAGCTTGCCAGTTACGCTTATTGCCCGGGTTATCCTGATACGGGAAATGGCGGCGGAAACAGTAGCGGCAATTGACGGCACAACCGCCTTTTACCAGTAGCAGCGCACGGTTTCTATACTTATGCAGTAAACCCGGCACGACACTGCTTTGTTCATCCAGCGGATCGGTGCTATAACCTGGCGCATCTATAAATTCCTGACGGCTGGTCAGTACTTGCAGCAGCAAGGGGTCTGTCGCATCACCTTTTTTCATGCGAGAGATGAAGGCGCGAGGAACGCGCAAAGCGAAAAGCTTGCGCGCATCCGCACCTTCAGCCAGATCTGCGTGCTGATCAAGAGCTAAAAGTTGCAGTAATTCAGCAGGTTCGGTCACAACATCAGCTAGTTGCTGCAACCAATCTTCTCTGGAAGGGGTTTTTAGGGTTACAATGTTTGCCATTTTTTTGGCTTAGTACCAGTATCAATTTTCGTAGAGGGCCTTCATGGCGACTTATTCTAGCAACGATTTCCGTCCCGGTCTTAAAATCATGTTCGAAGGCGAGCCTTATGCCATCGAATCCAGTGAGTTCGTTAAACCAGGCAAAGGCCAGGCATTCGCGCGTGTGAAGATGCGTCGTCTGTTGACCGGTTCTCGCGTTGAGAAAACCTTCAAATCTACTGACTCTGCCGAAGGCGCAGACGTTCGTGATATGACGCTGCAGTATTCTTACAACGATGGCGACTTCTTCTACTTCATGCACCCGGAATCTTTCGAGCAGTATCAGATCGAATCTAAAGTACTGGATGAAGTACAGAAGTGGCTGCAGGACAATGCAGATTGTATCGTTACCCTGTGGAACGATAAAGCCATCGCTGTTCAGCCGCCAAACTTCATCGAAGCTGAAGTGACCGAAACTGACCCGGGCCTGAAAGGTGACACCGCCGGTACCGGTGGCAAGCCAGCGACGCTGTCTACTGGCGCAGTGATCAAAGTGCCACTGTTCGTGCAGATTGGCGAAGTGGTAAAAGTTGATACCCGTTCTGGCGAATACGTTTCACGCGTAAAATAATCGTCAAAAAAGGCGCATCATTGATGCGCCTTTTTTCTCTCTGTGTGTCCCTTCTCTTTTTTCATCCGCCTAATCCGCAGTTTTTCAGATCAAGACTATGCTTTAAGAGCTGTACTTTTACTGCAACCAAAAAGGATATGGCTATGTTAAAGAAAAGTATTGTCGCGATATTTTCCGTGCTGGTGCTCTCGTCCGTTCTGACCGCCTGTAACACCACGCGTGGTGTTGGCGAAGACGTTTCGGCGGGCGGCAAGGCAATTCAGCGCAGCGCACAGTAAGATATCCCGGTGCGAAAGCCGCTTTCGCACCGGATCTCTCTATTTCTGCTCGACCCAAATCAATTCATCAACCGGGAATCCGGCATTTCTTGCCTGTTCAACCAGACGCTGTTTAACGCTCTCATCCAACTGCGGCGTACGTGACAAAATCCACAAGTAGCTGCGATTCGGTCCGCACACCAGCGCATAGCGATATTCTGGATCCAACGCAATCACGTTGTAGCCGCCATAGAACGGGCCAAAAAACGACACTTTCAGCGACGCGCGCTGCTTATCACCGGTGAAGTAAGCTTTGCCAACGCTCTCCTGCCAACGTTGTTTCTGCTGATTGTAGCCGCGGTTAATTACCTTCAAACCACCATCGTCACGCGGACTATAATTGGCGGTAACCTGTTGTAAGCCGCGTTCAAAACGGTGATCGAGGCGGGCAATTTCATACCATTGACCGAGATAGCGCTGGCTATCGAAACCTTCCACCACCTTGACGTCTTTGGGCGGCGTAGTCGAGCAGGCCACAGAGAGAAAGGCACTCAGGCTGGCGAGCAGGGTTTTCCATGGGGACATTGTGTGATTCCTTTACGATTTTAACGAGTTAAGTATAGCTGCCCGACACCAAACTGCTGCCTGCGCCCACTGACGTTGTTTGCCATCGCCAATGCGGGTAGACTTCCACCCCTTATTTGTATGAGGAGTCATCAACATGAGCGAAACGGCAAGCTGGCAGCCGAGCGCACCCATTGCCAATTTGTTGAAACGCGCCGCCATTATGGCGGAAATTCGTCGTTTCTTTGCCGATCGCGGCGTGCTGGAGGTCGATACCCCGGCGATGAGCCAGGCGACCATCACAGACATCCATCTGGTGCCGTTTCAGACGCGTTTTGTTGGGCCAGGCGCAGCCGAAGGGCGCGATCTCTGGCTGATGACCAGTCCGGAATATCACATGAAGCGCCTGCTGGCGGCCGGTAGTGGCCCGATTTACCAGATGGGTCGCAGCTTCCGTAATGAGGAAGCCGGACGTCACCACAATCCCGAGTTCACCATGCTGGAATGGTATCGTCCACACTACGATATGTACCGCCTGATGAATGAGGTGGACGATTTGATGCAACAGGTGCTGGAGTGCGACAGCGCTGAATCCCTGTCATATCAGCAGGCGTTTATCCGTCATCTGGAGATCGATCCGCTGTCGGCTGATAAAGCGCAACTGCGTGAAGTGGCAGAGAAGCTGGGTGAGGGCGAACTGGCCAATCGCGAAGAAGACCGCGATACGCTGCTGCAGCTGCTGTTTATGTTGGGCGTTGAACCGAAGATTGGCAACGACAAGCCGTGCTTCGTCTACCACTTCCCGGCCACGCAGGCTGCGCTGGCGGAAATCAGTACGGAAGATCACCGCGTCGCCGAGCGCTTTGAGGTCTATTACAAAGGTATTGAACTGGCGAACGGTTTCCGTGAGTTAACTGATAGCCGTGAGCAGCGCCAACGTTTTGAGCAGGACAATCGTCGTCGTGCCGCGCGTGGCCTGCCGCAACATCCTATCGATACGAATTTGCTGGATGCGCTGGCGCACGGTATGCCGGCATGCTCCGGCGTGGCGTTGGGCGTGGATCGTTTGATCATGCTGGCGCTGAAAGCCAGCTCGCTGAGCGAAGTGATCGCCTTCCCGGTCGATCGCAGTTAAATCATAAGGGCGCGCAAGCGCCCTTATGGTGTGGTGGTGGCGGGAGCGGTAACTTCCGGAAATTCCTGAATCGTCACCGGCAAGGTCATTTTCTTTTCATTGCGTAAAATCTGCACGTCAATCACCGAGCCTGGACGAATTTCTGCCACCTGATCCATGGTTTCCTGCGCCGAGAGCGCCGGTTTACCATTCACTTCCAGCAGCACGTCATTCGCCTGAATGCCGGCGCTATCCGCGGGGCCGCCAGGCGCTACATCGCTGACGATAATGCCCTGTACGCGATCGAGATTACTGCCCTGACCGTGCAGGGGCGGCAATTCGCGTCCGGTGATGCCGATATAGCCGCGAATCACCCGACCATCACGAATCAGCTTATCCATGATTTTGCTCGCCAGCGCGGTAGGGATAGCAAAACCAATCCCTTCTGGGGTTTCGCCATCGCTACTTTTATCAAACGTCAGGGTGTTAATGCCCATCAGTTCGCCAAGCGAGTTGATCAACGCGCCGCCCGAGTTGCCTTGATTGATGGAGGCATCGGTCTGCAGAAAGTTTTGCCGGCCAGATGAGCTGAGGCCAACGCGTCCGGTGGCACTGATAATGCCTTGCGTCACGGTTTGGCCGAGGTTGTACGGGTTGCCGATCGCCATTACCACGTCGCCAATGTGCGCGATGCGTTTGGCGTTGATGGGGATAACGGGCAAGTTTGAGGCGCTGATTTTCAGCACCGCCAAATCAGTCATCGCATCGGAACCTACTAAGGTGGCTTCGAAGAAACGTCCATCCTGCAGCGCCACGATGATCTGGTCGGCATTATTAATTACGTGTTTGTTGGTGAGGATATAACCTTTGCCGTTCATGATCACGCCAGAGCCAAGCGTGGTAATACCGCGATTATTGTTGCCGTGGGCGCTTCGGTTGTAGACGTTAACTACCGCAGGCACGGCACGTCGCACACCCTGATTAAAACTGACGGGTGCTTCATCATCGCTGTTGTCATGTTCAAAGGTGACGTTGCTGCCCATACGCAGCGCAGGGATCGCGACAAGCAGTAAGCCAGCCACGATCAGGCCCATCACCACAGAACGCAAAAGTTTAAGAAACATGGTGTTATTTCAAGCCAGGTGAGATCGCAGGGCAGAATAGCATGAGAAAGGCGGACAAACACCTGCTTGTCCGCCTGATGCGAGGATTATCGCAGAAGCAGGTAAATACTCTCTTCGCCGCGTACGACGTTCAGGGCCAGCACCGGCGGTTTGCCTTCCAGCACTTTGCGCATTTCGGCAATCGATGCCACGCGATTGCGGTTCACGCCGATGATCACATCGTCTTTCTGCAAACCAACTTGCTCCGCTGGCGTGCCTTTTTCGATGGCATCGACTTTCACACCTTTATCACCGGTTTTCGTCGCGCCGTCGCTCAGCGTTGCGCCTTGCAATGCCGGAGACATCAGCTGCGCGCTGGCGGTAGTCTGCGCGCTTTGTTCCAGCGTGACAGTGACGTTTATCGGTTTGCCTTCACGCAGCAGGCCGATTTTCACGTCCTGGCCTGGCGGCGTAGTGCCGACTTTGACACGCAGCTCAGCAAAGCTGGTAATCGGCTTATCATTGATAGAAGTAATGATATCGCCGGCTTTGATGCCCGCTTTCTCGGCGGCAGATTTCGGCAGCACTTCCGAAACAAAGGCACCGCGCTGCGCATCAACGTTAAACGCTTTGGCGATATCGGCGGTCATTTCCGTGCCTTTAATGCCCAGCTGACCCCGCTTCACTTCGCCGAACTGGATAAGTTGCTGCGCGAGGTTCATCGCCATGTTGGCGGGAATGGCGAAGCCAATGCCGATGTTGCCGCCGCTTGATGCCAGAATCGCGGTGTTGATACCAATTAACTCGCCATTCAGGTTAACCAATGCACCGCCGGAGTTACCGCGGTTAATGGCGGCATCGGTCTGAATAAAGTTCTCCAGCCCTTCCAGATTCAGGCCGCTGCGTCCCAGGGCTGAGATAATGCCGGACGTGGCCGTTTGGCCGAGACCAAAGGGATTACCGATGGCCACCGCAAAATCACCCACTTTCAGTGAATCAGAGTCGGCGATCTTCACCTGCGTCAGGTTTTTCGCGCCCTCGATTTGAATCAGGGCGATGTCGGTTTGCTCATCGTGACCAATCAGCTTAGCGTCATATTCGTTGCCGTCGCTCAGCTGAACGTTGATTTTGTCGGCGCCGTTTACCACGTGATTGTTGGTGAGGACGTAGCCTTTCGCCGCGTCAATGATGACGCCGGAACCCAACCCTTCAAACGGCTGCGGTTGGGATTGTCCTGGCGCCTGGCCAAAGAAGCGTTTCAGTGGCTCGGGGATATCCTGTGCCTGCTGGCCGGAATCGGTACCCTCAACATGCACACTGACCACTGCAGGCAGAACTTTTTCCAGCATCGGTGCCAGACTTGGCAATGCTTGTCCCTGAATCTGGGCGGGTAGCGTGGCCAGCGCGCTCGGCGCCGCGGCCAGACTCATGCCAATGCTCAAGGCTAATGCGCTCAACAGTCGTGCTTGTTTTTTCATTATGACAACGCTCTCGCTGCGAAAAGGAGATAAAAAACTGTGACAGTTGTTTGGGGCAAGGGTTCGACAAACTAAAAGGGCACAGCCAAGCTGTGCCCCAAAAGGATTAATTACGCGGTGCGCGGTCGCTGCCACGTAACAGGCCGGATGCGCCTTCAGAGTAATCACGCGGCATTTGTACCGGTGCCTGATCGTTATCCGCTTCGGCTTCCGTTAGTTGGTAGGCAAACGGATTTTTCTCGCCTGGCAGATTGGGCAGCAGGTCGTTCGACCCTTTCGCCATGTGCTGATACAGCTGGCGATAATCATGCGCCATATTGTCCAGCAGCTCGGCGCTGCGTGCGAAGTGGTTCGTGAGCTCCTCGCGGTAATCCGCCAGCTCAGCCTTCGACTTTTCCAATTCATACTGCATGCTACGCTGCTCACGCAGCTTTTTGTTGCCAAAACGCATGACGACTGCGCCGACAATAATGCCAATCACTAAACCAATCAGCCCGTATTCCCAGGTCATAATGACTCCCGTGTAATTTCCGTTGTTTCGTAGGGCATTGCTTCTGTTGCAACATCAACTTCAATAGCAGCCACTATACCCAATAATCCATTGGAAGTGGAACTATCAGGCAGCATCGCTTAGTGTAGAGCGGCCTAATTTTCGTCAACCAACCCGTGAATCGGACTTTTTCAGGGATTCTGAGAGAACCATGCAAACCTCATCTCCGCTTGCACGCTACGAGCAGGCGCTGTCGCAGGGCGAATTTCGCCCGGATGACGTACAACGAGAAGCGATTACCCGCTTAGATACCATCCAGCAAGGATTGATTGCCCGTCAGCAACACATTGAACCGGTTGCAAAAGGTCTGTTCGGGCGCTTGTCTAAGATGATCAGTAAAGAGAAAAGCACCAGCGATGCGCCGGTGCGCGGCCTCTATATGTGGGGCGGTGTGGGGCGCGGTAAAACCTGGGTAATGGACCTGTTTTTTCAGTCAATTCCTGGTGATCGCAAGCTGCGCCTACATTTTCACCGTTTTATGCTGCGCGTTCATCAGGAGCTGACGCAGCTGCAAGGCCACAGCGATCCGCTGCTGATTGTCGCCGATCGCTTTAAAGCGGAAACCGACATTCTCTGTTTCGATGAGTTTTTTGTCTCGGATATCACCGATGCCATGCTACTGGGCACGCTGATGGAAGCGCTGTTTGCACGCGGCATCTCGCTGGTGGCAACCTCGAATATTCCGCCGGATGAGCTGTATCGTAATGGCTTGCAGCGTCCGCGTTTTCTGCCTGCCATCGAACAAATCAAACGTCATTGTGAAGTGATGAACGTGGACGCGGGTATCGATTACCGCTTGCGCACCTTAACCTCGGCGCATTTGTGGAACTTCCCACTGAACGATGCCACGCATACCGAAATGGAGCGCATGTTCCGCGCGCTGTCAGGCAAAGCGCGTGAAGACGCGCCGGTGCTGGAAATTAACCATCGCCAGATGCCCACGCTGGGCGTGCATGAAGGCGTATTGGCGATTGATTTCCTGACGCTCTGTGGCGAAGGGCGCAGTCAACACGACTATATTGAGCTCTCACGCCGATTTCACAGTGTCTTGCTGTATGATGTGCCGGTGATGATTTATAAGACCGAGGATCAGGCGCGTCGCTTCCTTGCGCTGATCGATGAGTTCTACGAACGCCACGTAAAACTGGTTGTCGCGGCAGAAACATCACTGTTTGAAATTTATCAGGGCACACGCTTGAAGTTTGAGTATCAGCGCTGCTTGTCGCGTTTGCAGGAGATGCAGAGCGAAGAGTATTTGCGTCTGCCGCATCTGCCCTGATGACGTGGCAGAAATCGCAGGAATTAGATGCAAAAAGGTTCGATCTTTGAGTTCGACTTCTCTATAATCTTGCGACCCCACGTTACAGCATCGGTTTTCTTTCCCAAGAACTCGATGTGATCCGGTAACTCACTTGAAGGGGTGGCTTGCTGGGCAAAATGGTCGTGTGAGCCTCAATCGTTTACTTAGCGTTTGGGATTTCACCAACGTGTAACTTTTTATTTGGGTAAGCTTTTCAATGAAAACTTTTACAGCTAAACCAGAAACCGTACAGCGTGACTGGTATGTTGTTGACGCAACGGGCAAAACCTTGGGTCGCCTGGCGACTGAACTGGCGCGCCGTCTGCGTGGTAAGCACAAAGCGGAATACACTCCGCACGTTGATACCGGTGATTACATCATCGTTCTGAACGCAGAAAAAGTTGCTGTAACCGGCAACAAGCGTACTGACAAGATTTACTATCACCACACTGGCCACATCGGTGGTATCAAGCAAGCGACCTTTGCAGAGATGATCGAGCGCCGTCCTGAGCGTGTGATTGAAATCGCGGTTAAAGGCATGCTGCCGAAAGGCCCACTGGGTCGTGCTATGTACCGTAAACTGAAAGTTTACGCAGGCAACGAGCACAACCACGCGGCGCAGCAACCGCAAGTTCTTGACATTTAATCGGGATTATAGGCAATGGCTGAAACTCAAAACTACGGCACTGGTCGCCGCAAAAGCTCTGCCGCTCGCGTCTTCATCAAGCCGGGTAGCGGTAACATCGTAATTAACCAGCGCTCTTTGGAGCAATACTTCGGTCGCGAGACTGCACGCATGGTCGTGCGTCAGCCGCTGGAGCTGGTTGATATGGTTGGTAAATTTGACCTGTACATCACTGTTAAAGGTGGTGGTATTTCTGGTCAGGCTGGTGCGATCCGTCACGGTATCACACGCGCTCTGATGGAGTACGACGAGTCTCTGCGTTCTGAACTGCGTAAAGCGGGCTTCGTTACCCGTGATGCGCGTGAAGTTGAACGTAAGAAAGTCGGCCTGCGTAAAGCACGTCGTCGTCCACAGTTCTCCAAGCGTTAATTGTTTGCTGCTTCGGCAGCGGCAGTTGGCTCAAAAAACCCGCTTCGGCGGGTTTTTTATTGCCTGTATTTATGATTTTTTCCCACAAAAAACGCGAGCTTTGCCCGCATTTTGCCCGCAAATCATCACGCCCGCCCCACAAGCTGCTTAAAATCTGGTAAACTCACTGTCACTTTGCGCCTGCGAGACGCAGCGTTGTGCTTGTCGTTCCTGTCGGGAAGACCGGTCGATGCTTCTAACGCTGACGGTAGGCGAATCTGATGAGCCGGTGAGTCGCCGCGTGGTTGGCTATTCGCAGTATCTTTTTGTGAACAAACTTGGAGGTTTTCATGGCTGTCGCTGCCAACAAACGTTCGGTAATGACGCTGTTTTCTGGTCCGACTGACATTTTCAGCCATCAAGTACGTATTGTACTGGCTGAGAAGGGCGTCAGCGTGGAGATCGAGCAGGTTGAAACGGATAACCTGCCGCAGGATCTGATTGACCTCAACCCGTATCGCACCGTACCTACGCTGGTCGACCGTGAACTGACGCTGTATGAATCACGCATCATCATGGAATACCTCGATGAGCGTTTCCCACATCCTCCGCTGATGCCGGTTTATCCGGTTGCGCGTGGTGAAAGCCGTCTGATGATGCACCGCATTGAGCAGGATTGGTACAGCCTGATGCGCACCATCGAAACCGCCAACGGTGCCGAAGCTGATGCAGCGCGCAAGCAACTGCGTGAAGAGCTGCTGGCGATTGCGCCACTGTTCGCGCGCACGCCATTCTTCATGAGTGAAGAGTTCAGCCTGGTGGATTGCTATCTGGCGCCGCTGCTGTGGCGTCTGCCGCAGATGGGTGTTGATCTGTCTGGCGCGGGTTCTAAAGAGCTGAAAGGCTATATGACGCGCGTGTTTGAACGTGACTCTTTCCTTGCGTCACTGACGGAAGCAGAACGTGAAATGCGCCTGCAAGCTCGGGGCTAATGTATGGAAATGTCGCAACTAACGGCGCGTCGTCCCTATCTATTGCGGGCATTCTACGACTGGTTGCTTGATAACCAGTTGACGCCGCATCTGGTGGTCGACATCAATCTGCCTGGTGTGCAGGTGCCGCTGGAATATGCGCGTGACGGACAGATCGTTCTGAACATCGCGCCGCGTGCAGTAGGCAACCTTGACCTCGCTAATGATGAAGTGCGTTTCAATGCGCGTTTCGGTGGCGTACCGCGTCAGGTTTCTGTGCCAATGGCTGCGGTGCTGGCGATTTATGCCCGTGAAAACGGCGCTGGCACCATGTTCGAGCCTGAACCGGCTTATGAGCTGGCGACGGATGAGCAAGAGGGTAGCGGTCAGGAAGAGACGATGATGTCTGTGATTGATGGCGATCGTCCGGATGATGCGACTGATGACGATCACTCACCAGATGATGAACCGCCGCCGCGTGGCGGACGACCTTCACTGCGTGTAGTGAAGTAAAGCGTCTAAAAAGATGTGCAATAAAAAACGGGCCGATTGGCCCGTTTTTTTATGCCTGCGCGTCTTAGTAGACGTCGCGCAGGTAGCGTTTATCTTTCTTCAACTGATCAACGTAAGCCGCAGCGCGCTCGCTAGATAAGCCACCGAACTGACGAACCACTTCATACAGCGCCGCATCAACGTCTTTTGCCATGCGTGAGGCATCGCCACACACGTAGAAGTAAGCGCCATCCTGCAGCCAGGCATACAGCTCAGCGCCTTTTTCCAGCATGCGGTTCTGCACGTAAATCTTCTCTTCCTGATCGCGAGAGAAAGCCAGATCGAGGTTAGTGAGCAGACCT
The DNA here is from genome assembly GCF_059730785.1 of Pantoea sp. X-Soil-ISGK-421. NCBI lineage: Bacteria > Pseudomonadati > Pseudomonadota > Gammaproteobacteria > Enterobacterales > Erwiniaceae > Pantoea > Pantoea sp. X-Soil-ISGK-421. Next base: position 506,094 of record NZ_AP035979.1, read on the forward strand.
TTCTCCTGCCACGCACTCAGCTCATCTTCGTAGATGTAATCATGTGCCTGATGCTGATCGCCGAAGAACAGCCAGTTTTTGCCTTCCGCGCCGGTTGCCTGACGTTCCTGCAGGAAGGCGCGGAACGGTGCGATACCGGTGCCTGGGCCAACCATGATCAGCGGCGCATTGCCATTTGCCGGCACGCGGAACGCTTTGTTTGGCGAAATGAAGATCGCCGGCTTTTCGCCACGACGCACACGTTCAGCCAGATAGGTTGAGCACACGCCTTTACGTTCGCGACCGCCGCTGTGATAGCGCACGGACGCAATGGTCAGATGCACCTGATTGGGATGGGCTTTCGAGCTCGACGAGATCGAGTAGGCGCGATGCTGCAACGGACGCAGCATGGCAACGAATTCTGGTACCGACAGGCTGCGCGTCAGCTCAAGCTGCAGCAGATCCAACGTGTCTTTGCCCCACAGCCAAACGGCAAGGGTATCTTTATCGTCATGCTGCAATACGTGACGCAGTTCCTGGTTGGTGGTGTGCTGCCCAACCCACTCAATCAGTTTGCGTGACGGCTCGGAGATTTCGAACTGATAGGTCAGTAGATCGCCGAGGTTACGATCAAAGCTGGGTACGGGCGTTTCGTAATCCGCTTTCAGCTGAGTCAGCAGCAGTGAAACCAATGCCGCGTCGTTCACTGGAATGACACCCAGCGCATCGCCCGCTTCGTATTTCAAACCGCTGTCAGTAAGGTCGAACTCAAAGTGACGAATGTCTTTCGCCGATTCTTCTGCCGAGAGACGTTTGTTGGTCGCCAATGCGGCCGCATAAGGGTTCTGCTTATTGCTGCCCGGAATGACCGGCGCTTCTGGCGCGCTCTCAAGAGCGGTACCGCTGCTGCCCGCACTGGCGGCAAATTGCGGCATGGCCGTACCAATCCATTCACTGGAAGGCTCTTCGAAATCGATATCGCAGTCGATACGATCGGCGACGCGTTTCGCGCCGAGCTGTTCCAGACGCATATCAATGAATTTACCTGCCTGGCAGAAACCGTCGTAGCCGGTATCGCCAATCGCCAGTACCGCAAAGTGCATCTGCTCCAGACGCGGCGCGGTGCTGGCCGAAATGGCTTGCCAGAACAGCTGTGCATTGTCTGGCATTTCGCCTTCGCCGTACGTTGAGGTAACAATCAGCACGTGACGCATGGTGGCAAACACATCCAGATCCACTTCGCCCAGCGCCTGCACCACCGGCACCAAACCTTTGGCACGTGCGGCTTTAGCAGCTGTTTGCGATAGGGCTTCAGCATTACCAGTCTGTGAACCAAACAGGATATGCAGCTGGGTGTTGGCACCGGCAGCCGGCGCGCTCTGCTTATCTTCTAATACCAGCAGGCGCGAATGGAGACCGGCGAGAAAGCCCGCCAGCCAGTATTTCTGCTCACCGTTAAACGGTGCATCTTCAGGAATGTAAGGAATTTTCATCGGTACGACACTCAATCCTGTTCAATCAAAATATAAAGTCTAAATTACACATGTTCAGTAACGCTGTAATCAGGAAAGTTTCCCGACTGCAGCAGCGATTTCTGGCAGTGCAGCACGCGCAAACAGCTCTTCAAAATCAGGCAGATGGCCGAGAACTTCACGGTTGCAGGCATCCTGATAAATGATCCAGCCATAAGTCGCCAGGCTGTCCATGGAGCGAATGTTGCGCTGCGTTAATGCTGCTTTGTAATCCGCCATACGTTTAGCGGCGATCAGGCTGGCCAGCTCGTCATCGCTGTAGCTCTCAATCGCTGAGCGAGCATGGCGTTGCAGCCGGCTTATCAACGTGAAATCTTCGGTCATCAGCAGATTACGTACCGCTTTTTCGACTGCTGGATCTTCCACCGCCGTGCCTTTCGGCAGTTTGCCCAGCGCCAGCTGCTGCGCGAGGCTCAGAACGGTGTAATTATTCAGCAGAACAAACATTTCCAGCGTATCGGTCGCGCCGTAAGCCGGTACCGCACCGTTGGCAATGGTTTTACCGTCACGCCATGCCGATTTGAATTTCGTGACCTGATGCGCAGCCAGCGACGTCGACAGCTCTTCCAGCAAGTCTTTGCGTGATTTGGCTTTCAGGATCTCGGTGCCATCCTGATACAGCAGCAGCGAACGCGGCATCACGTAAACAAAGTGGTGGCACTCGGTTTCCCAGTTATCCAGCAACCAGGCAGCGCGTGGCGATTGGGTCGCTTCCAGATGCCAGTTCAGCATGGTCAGCACCGCTTGTTTGTGCACCTGCGCCATTTCGTCTTCATCAGCGATAGAGCCAAACAGCACTGAGTCACCTGCCGCGTGGGCAGCCAGCGATCCGTACGGATCGTACTGATAAGCAAAACCGCCGCTCATGCCGTTGCCGAAGCCTTTACCAAAAGTGCCGAGGTTAAGGATGGCGCCGTTGGTCATGTATTCGCAACAGAAGTCGCCAACACCTTCAACCACGGCGGTTGCGCCGGAGTTACGCACGGCGAAACGGTCACCCGCCTGGCCCTGCACGAACAGACGACCGCCGGTTGCGCCAAATAGCGCGAAGTTACCGATCAGCACGTTGCCGTCACTATCCTGTGCACCGCCGCCTGGTGACATCACCACCAATTCGCCGCCGCACTGGCCTTTGCCGACACCGTCGTTACAGGTGCCGTAATGCTTCATCTGCATGCCGTCGTTGCAGAACGCGCCAAACGACTGACCGGCAGAACCGCTGGTGTTAATCAGCACGGTGGCGGGTGCCAGATAGTGACGACCGCGATCGTCTTTCAACACCGCTGGCAATGCTGCCAGCTGCTCTTTCGAGAGTTCATGGTTCAGCATGCGTTCGATATCGATCGCCAACTGGCCACCCACGCTCTTGTTACGGTTGTTCAGCGTGATGCCCGCGCCCAGCGCGATTTCACGGCTCGCTTCGCCAACCAGCTGGGTTTTCAGCTCGCTGACCCAGCCATCATCCAGCTCAAAGTCTTTTTCCAGATACACCGGCTTGGCAATTTTCTGCTCTGGCACCACGGTCAACATGGCGCGCAGATCGAGTTTGCCAACTTCCAGCGGGTGATCCATCAAGTGCAGCAAATCGGAACGGCCACGCGCTTCACGCAGCGAACGCAGACCGAGACGCGCGAGGAATTCACGTACTTCCTGTGCCACGTTGATGAAGTACTGCGCCAGCTGGCGCGGATCGCCATCAAAGGCTTCGGCATTGGTGGTTAAACCGGCCGGGCATTTGACGTTACAGTTTTTCGCCATCACGCATTTCAGCATCATCAGCGCAGTGGTGCCGAACTCGAAGCTGTCGCCACCGAGCAGAGCAGATTTGATCACATCGCTGCCGGTCTGTTGCGCGCCGGAGCAGCGCAGCTGCACTTTGTCGCGCAGGCCGTTGGCACACAGCGCCTGATGCACTTCGGCAATACCGATTTCCGCGACGCGGCCGGTATATTTCAGGCTGGTAACCGATGCTGCGCCGGTGCCGCCGGTATTACCCGCCACGTTAATCACATCGGCGCCAGCTTTCGCCACGCCGACGGCGATGGTGCCGATACCTTCGGACGACACCAGTTTAACAATGACGCGCACGCGCGCGGCTTTGCAGTCGTGGATCAGCTGAGCCAAATCCTCGATTGAGTAAGTATCGTGGTGCGGCGGCGGTGAAACCAGCTCAACACCCGGTGTACCGCCACGTGCTGCGGCAATCTCAACGGTCACTTTTGCTGCTGGCAGCTGACCGCCTTCACCGGGTTTTGCGCCCTGACCGATTTTGATCTCCAGCTCTTCCAGCATTGGGTCAGCCAGATAAGCCGCCCAAACGCCGAAACGACCGGATGCCAGCTGTTTAATGCGTGAGGCACGGATGGTGCCGTGACGTGAATAGTGTTCACCACCTTCACCACAGTTACTCATGCCGCCAACCATGTTCGTTCCGTGCGCGACGGCTTCGTGCGCAGGTGCAACCAGCGCACCGTGGCTCATGGCACCGGAAGCAAAGGTGCGCGTGATTTCATGTGCCGGTTGAATCTCTTCCAGCGGCAGCGATGGCAGGGCGGTGAAGATCAGCGACAGATAATCCGCGGCTTTACCATAAGCGGTAATGTGCAGCACGCCATCCGCCACGTTACTGCTCTCGATATCGTCGGTGAAACGGGTTTTCAGCGCACGTGACAGCGCTTCCAGACGCTCGTTCTCTGGTTTCAGGCCAGCAATCGCATCGATCAGGCGCAGTTCGAACTGGTTCAGGCTGCCGTTCACCGCTTCGCATTTCAGACCACGCGTGGCGAAGCCGTTGTTCACCAATGAATAGCGACCCAGTTTGCGACCAAATTCGGCTTCGCTATCCACGTGGGTCAAATCGCACGGCAGCGCGAGGATATCGCGCAGCGCCGCAGGACGACGTTTACGTTCGGCATGCATCAGGCCGGAGAACTGACGGTAATCTGGCGTGATGGCAAAGGTATCGATCACCTCATTCGGAATGCGCTCGAAGCTGCTGTCTTTAAAGGCTTCTGCTTTAATGTTGAAAGCGTTATCCAGTTTGGCCAGCGTCATCAAACGAATAAAGTTGTCCTCTTCGCGCTCTTTGTTAGCAAAGCGAATCGGTTGTTCCGTCATATCAATAAAGGTACGCACCGCGATGGTACCGTACGAGTGGCCAGCACCTTCAGCACGCTCTTTGAACAAGCCGAGCAGAGGCACTTCCGCTTCGCCCTGAATTTTCAGCGAGCTTTGATGCCAATCTACCGCCATCTGAGCGATTGCCGGGAAGCCCGCGCCGCCAACCGGGGTTTTGATATTCGGGAAGTACTTTTTCAGTACCGGATCGTCGGTATTCAGGAAGTTTGGCTCGAAGAACTCGCCGCAGCTGTAGCTCTCAACGGTACACAGGCCAACTTTGCCCATGGTTTTCATCAGCGCTTTTTCGGCTGCCTTGGCATAGCGTTTAAAGGCTTTGTTGCCTTCCTCGCCTTCACCGAATTTCTCTTCTGCACGCATCTGCACGCCGAGTGGGTAAACAGCGGAGGCGCCAAAGCCCAGCGTCGCCGCAATATGGTGTGAAGAGATGCTTTGACCGCTTTCGACCACCAGCGAAACATCCAGACGCAGACCTTCCTGCACCAGACGTTGGTTGATCGCCGACACCATCAGCAGCATAGGGATCGCCGCGTGTGTTGACGAGATGTGGCGATCGGTGATCACCGCGATGCCACCTTGCTGGCGTGCGAAATCCACCACTTGCTGCGCTAAGTCATCAATGGCTTTTTCCAGCGCGTTGGCGTTGGCTGCACGGCTGACGATATCTTTGCCGACTACAGGCTCGTACAACATCTCGAAGCGCGCGTAAGGGGCAACGGTTTGCTCGCGCAGGCGCAGCATGTCGAGGTGCGTCAGGATCGGCGTTGGAACAATGATTTGCTGGCCTTTGCTGCGGCCGAGATGCGGTTTTGCACCTAAAGCGACGCGTAGCGTCATGCCATCCGCTTCACGAATTGAATCAAGCGGCGGGTTAGTGACCTGCGCAAAGCGTTGTGAGAAGTAGTGGGCCATGCCGCCTTCATGGTCTGACAGGCCGTTGATGGCGTTGCCGTAACCCATCGCCGAGATCTTCTCAGCGCCGGTTTGCAGCATCGGATCCATCATGAATTTGAAGCTTTCCTGGTTGTAGTAGTAAGCGACAAAACGCTGATAGGTTTTGAGGTCACCACGATAACGCAGTGGCGAGCCGAGTTGTTCGGCCTGAATCTCTGGCAGATCGCCCAGATCGACGCGCGCTTTGCTCAGCAGCGAAAGGTAATCTTTCTCGGCCGCCAGTTTTTCCAACGCTTCTACCGTGGTGTAAGAGCGTTTCTCTTTGTGATCGTAATAGAGCATGCCGCCCGCTTCGATACGGCCGCGACGCAGTACGCTTTCTGGCGGGAAGGCGATCTGGCCCGCTTCAGACATCGCACCGATGTATTCCGCGGTTTCAACGGAGCGCAGTGGACGCAGGCCGAGGCGGTCAAGACGTGCACCAATCACTTCACCGTTACCGAAGATCAGCGCGGCTGGACCATCGTTTTTCTCTTCGTATAAAGAGAAGTACTCCAGCATGGCGCGCACTTCGTTAGAGAGCGAGGTATCGTTCTCCCAGGCCGGTGGCATCATGGAGACGACAGCGTTAATCAGGTCGAGGTTGTCTTCCATCAAACGGCTGTGAATGCTCTGATCGAGACGTGAGCTGTCTGACTGACCTTTTGGACGCACGATTTTTTTACCGCGCGCCAGCATCAGCGCCGCTTCGGCGATGCGGTTTTTACGATCGGTATTCAGCTCGCCGTTGTGCGCCATTAAGCGGAACGGTTGCGCCATGGTGGTGTGCGGATCGGTGTTGGTAGAGAAGCGGGTGTGGAAGAACAGCCCGCGCACCTGATGGTCCGCATCGGTCAAATCTTTGAAGTAAGGAATCACTTCATTGGAGTTCAGGCGTGCTTTAAATACCTGCGTGCGCGAGGAGAGCGACAGCGGATAAAGACCGCCGAATTCGCTTTCGGTAAAGGCGCGAGCTTCGATATCCAGCAGTGCGCGATAGATCTGACGCTCGAATTCGAGTTGTTCAGTCACCTCCTGCGGCGCAGCAAAAATCCACTGCACAATCGGCAGCTGGAATTGCAGGGCGGCTGGGCGCGTCACGCTGCTGTCCAGCGGCATATCGCGTTTCACTAATACCGGGAAGTTGTGCGCTGCCAGCGTTTCTTCAACCAGGCGCTCAGCGTTAGCACGCAACTCCGCGTCTTTTGGCACAAAGAAGTTACCCACGCCAAAGCGACCCGCTTCTAGCGCCAAGCCGGTGACTTTGCGGAAGAAGTTCAGGGAGAGATCGACGTTCACACCCGCGCCATCGCCCACGCCTTCGGCAGACATACCGCCACGGTGCGGTACCGTGCACAGCGCGCTATGGGCCATCCGCAGAATTTCATGAGTCTGCTCGCCGTCCTTACGGGTAATGAAACCTACACCACAGCTATCACTTCCGGCTGATGGGTCATACAAACCATAGGGATTCGGTTTTTGCGTGGACATTGAGAGTCTCCTTAAACTTCTTTTGACATTACCTGCATTATTTCGTGTACCGCAGCGTGACTGATTCAGGCTGCGCGGCGGTATCAATTCTTGTGCCGCTCAGTAATAAGCGGGCGTCGCAACACCGAGCAAGGGCTCTTAAGACACTGTTGTCACGTCCTTAATGAGCTGCTCTTAATTCCGGTCTCTTTCGGGAGATAGCTTGCATCTAGAGGGAGTCTTCTTGCTGCATAGATATGCCGAGACACAGGCCCACCAGGAAAGCTCCCAGTGGAATTCCAACTTATCGGGAAAGCGAACTCAGGTCAAATAGCCAGCTTTGTTGAGGGTAATCGGCTTTATTGTGGGTTAATGCAATGATTAGTAAGGAAATGTCGCGTAAATATATGTCAATCTCACGCTGAGTATTACCCCAGGAAGTGTGAGCCGTCTCACTGTGACCCAGCCCTCTAATATCCAAACAATGCTGGCAGGCATGCTTATAACAGCATTTAATTCTGTAAGGGGCAGTTGATACACAGCATGTATCTGTTTTTCTTATGGCGTCATATTTGAATTAAAATGGCGCTGCCATTAGTAAAATTAATCACGTGAGTCTTGCTTAAAAAATCATTAAAGTTGAATGGGTATGCAATAAGGGTGTGCGGCCATCAGGACAAATGGCTGCCAGGGTGCTGATTAGCACAGGATGTTGAGAAAAGGGCCGCAAAAGCGCGGCCCTCCAGATTATTCAGTTGGCAGAATTAGTCAAGCGCTTTGCGCATATAGAAGGGAACGTCGGCGAAATCACGCTGTGATGCACCATTACAGGGCATAACCCGCGCGATACTGTAGGGTGAAGCGGCGCAGCGTAGCGATAATTACGCTATTATGGGCCAGATTTCGTTCAGGGAGCTCGTAATGAAACAGATTCGTCTTTTAGCGCAGTACTACGTTGATTTGATGGTCAAACTCGGCCTGGTACGCTTTTCGCTGCTGTTAGCCTCGGCGCTGGTGGTGCTGGCGATGGTGGTGCAGATGGCCGTCACCATGGTGTTGCGCGGACATGTGGAAAGCATCGACGTTGTACGATCTATCTTCTTCGGTCTGTTGATTACGCCCTGGGCGGTCTATTTCCTCTCGGTGGTGGTCGATCAGCTGGAAGAGTCGCGCCAGCGTCTATCGAAACTGGTGGATAAGCTTGAAGAGATGCGCACGCGCGATCTTGAGCTGAACCAGCAGATGAAAGAGACCATCACCCAGCTTAATCAGGAAATTAACGATCGTATTAACGCTGAGCAGGCGCGTGAGCAGGTGATGGATAAGCTGCGCGAAGAGATGGCACGCCGCGAGCAGGCGCAGATTGAGCTGGAACAGCAATCCTCTTTCCTGCGCTCTTTTCTTGATGCGTCACCGGATTTGGTGTTTTACCGCAACATTGATAAGCAGTTTTCAGGCTGTAACCGCGCCATGGAGCTGCTGACCGGCATGAGTGAAAAGCAGCTGATTGGCCTGACTCCGCGTGATATCTATGATGATGAAGCCGCCACCAAAGTGCTGGAAACCGATGAGAAGGTGTTCCGCCACAATGTGTCGTTGACGTACGAGCAGTGGCTGCAATATCCCGATGGGCGCAAAGCCTGTTTCGAAATCCGTAAAGTGCCCTATTACGACCGTGTGGGTAAACGCAGTGGTCTGATGGGCTTTGGTCGCGATATTACCGAGCGTAAGCGCTATCAGGACGCGCTGGAGAACGCCAGCCGTGAGAAGACCACCTTTATTTCTACTATCAGCCACGAGCTGCGTACGCCGCTTAATGGCATCGTCGGGCTGAGCCGTATCCTGCTGGATACCGATCTCAATCAGGAGCAGCTGAAGTACCTCAAAACCATCCATGTTTCGGCTATCACGCTGGGCAACATCTTCAATGATGTCATCGAAGTAGACAAAATTGAGCGCCGCAAGGTGCAGCTGGATAATCAGCCGCTGGATTTCACCGGCTTCCTCGCCGATTTGGAAAATCTCTCCGGCCTGCTGGCGCAGCCAAAAGGACTGAAGTTTGTCATGGCACCGGAACTGCCGCTGCCGCATAAAATCTCGGCAGATGGTACGCGTCTGCGTCAGATTCTGTGGAACTTGATTGGCAACGCCGTGAAATTTACCCAGCAGGGCGAGATAGTGGTGCGCGTGGCCTATCGTCAGGATGAAACGTTGCACTTTGAAGTGCAGGATTCCGGTATGGGCATTCCACAGGAGGAGCAGGATAAGATCTTCGCCATGTATTACCAGGTGAAAGATCAGCACGGTGGCAAACCGGCGACGGGCACCGGCATTGGTTTGGCGGTATCGCGTCGTCTGGCACAGGCGATGGGTGGCGATATCAGCGTTAGCAGCATCGCGGGGCAGGGTTCTTGCTTTACCGTCGAGATCAACGCGCCACGCGTCGCTGAGGAAGTTGAAGACGATAATCTGGATGACAGCATGCCGTTACCGGCGCTGCATGTCTTGCTGGTGGAAGATATCGAACTCAACGTCATTGTGGCGCGCTCGGTACTGGAAAAGCTGGGCTGCAGTGTAGACGTCGCGATGACCGGCACGGATGCGCTGGCGATGTTTGATCCGCAAGAGTTTGATCTGGTTCTGCTCGACATTCAGTTACCGGATATGACGGGTCTTGATGTGTCGCGTGCCATCCATCAGCGCTATGCGGGTTCATCATTGCCGCCGCTGGTAGCATTGACGGCGAACGTGTTGAAAGACAAAAAAGAGTATCTCGATGCCGGCATGGACGATGTGTTGAGCAAACCGCTCGCCGTAACGGCGCTAACAGCGGTGATCAAGAAGTTCTGGGATTATCAGCAAGAGGCGGAAGAGATTGTTAATGACGCCGCTGACGAGCAGTCACGCACGCTATTAGATGTGCCAATGCTTGAGCAATACATTGAGCTGGTTGGCCCAGGCTTGATTACACAAAGTCTCACTATGTTCGAACAGATGATGCCGGGTTATCTCGACGTGCTGGATTCCAACATGATGGCGCGCGATCAAAAAGGCATTGCTGAAGAAGGACACAAGATTAAAGGCGCAGCAGGCTCGGTTGGCTTACTACATCTGCAGCAGTTGGCGAAACAGATTCAATCACCGGAATTACCAGCGTGGTGGGACAACGTGCAGGAGTGGATAGACGAACTAAAACAGGAATGGCTGAAAGACGTAAACGTATTACGTGAGTGGGTAGCGGAGCGGGAAAAATTACAGGACGTTAGAAAAAAATGACCCCAGTCGAAACTGGGGTGCGCGAATACTGCGCCAACACCAGGGAAATGGGTACTGCTGCTATGATTAGAAATCGAATAAGAAAGCAGCAGTTCGGTATTGGTTAACGCTATAAAATCACCTTAACAAATTCGCCAACGCTTGTGACAAGATTCATTAAATTGTGTGATGTTGAGCAGCGATTAAATACAGAAAACATTAATTTGCTGACACAGTCAAGCAAGGAATTAATTTCTTTGCCATATTGCATCTTTTTTGACCAATTGTTCTGCTTTTTGCCTGGTTTTGCTTCAGTTACTCGCAGGAAAAGCCAGGCAGAAGCATAGAAAATCTGATTCTGACATAAAATAGGATTTAAGTAAGGTTAACGTGCTGATATTCATCGGTAAAACGAGTTTTTTTGATGGGTTATCCAAAACGTTTTGGAAACCTTCGGTAGAAAGTTCCAGTTTCCAGTTTAATGAATAATGTAAACCAAATGAGAGATAAATCGCTTTACCATCAATGAGGGTGAATTAAGGCGATAAAGGGTGAATTCTGCCAGTTTTTTCAGAATGGTCTCGGTTATCAATGAGCATCTTCGAACGCTACTAAAAATGATAGTTAAGTATTGTGAAAGGTTTTGCGTGATCGATATCACATTCAGTTAAGGGTTTAGACAGGCAGCTACTGTTGTATTAGTCATCATGGAACCGATTCCTTTTTTATGGAAGTGCTTGATGTGATTGGCTCTAATAGAGCAACGTTGATTGCGCAGGCAACAATCTCCCCTGAAGGTTTTGCCGTTCTGAGGATAAATTTTGGTGGTTAATGGTAGGTGCTTGCTATTGTGACTTGGGTAATTGATTAATGCCGGGAACAGGTAAGAGAAAATTGCATGAGTAAGAATAAAGGGACGTTGGGAAAAAAGATAAAAGTGCTGATTGCAAAAGTGCTGCTGGCTTGGCTAGGCATCTGGTTAGCGGGTATTTTGCTGTTTGCCTTTTTGCCTGTGCCGTTCTCGGCGGTGATGGTGGAGCGGCAACTCGGCGCCTGGTTTACAGGGCGCTTCGATTATGTCGCACACTCCGATTGGGTTGGCATGGATGAGATCTCGCCGTGGATGGCGTTAGCGGTGATCGCCTCGGAAGATCAAAAGTTTCCTGAACACTGGGGCTTTGATGTTGACGCTATCCAGTCTGTACTGGATAACGATGGCAATGAGCGCATGCGCGGGGCTTCAACCTTGTCTCAGCAGACAGCAAAAAACCTGTTCCTGTGGGATGGCCGCAGTTGGATGCGTAAAGGGCTGGAAGCGGGGTTGACGGTAGGAATTGAAACCGTCTGGACTAAGCGACGTATCCTCACGGTTTATCTCAATATCGCTGAATTTGGCAATGGCGTGTTTGGCGTCGAAGAGGCTTCGCAGCGCTACTTCCATAAACCGGCCAGCCGGCTGACCATGTCTGAAGCGGCGTTACTGGCGGCTGTCTTGCCTAATCCGATCCGTTTCCGCGCCGATGCACCCTCGGGCTATACGCGCCAGCGTCAGCAATGGATTATGCGGCAGATGCGACAATTGGGCGGCGAGGGCTTCCTGAATCGCTATAAGCTGCACTGAAAGGATTAATCTTCGTCAAATCCTGCTTCAAACAGTTCAATGACTGCCGCCAGCGCCTGCTCTTCCTGCGGGCCGCTGGCTTCGATTTCAATATGGCCGCCTTTTGCTGAATCGAGCATCAGCAGTGCAATCACGCTGCTGGCTTCGGCTTCGGTGCCCGATTCGTTTCGCAATAACACTTCAGCATCGAAACTCTGAACCAATTCAAACAGCTTCATCGCCGGGCGCGCATGCATGCCCAGTTTATTCCGAATTTCAACGGTTTGCTTCACGGTCATGATTTACGTTTTTCCAGAGTGCGATGACGAGACTGCACATTTTTACCGCGTGAGCGGAAATAGTCCGCCAGTTGTTCAGCAATATACACAGAACGATGCTTCCCGCCGGTACAACCGATGGCGACGGTAAGATAGCTGCGGTTATTGGTTTCCAGCATTGGCAGCCACAGTTCCAGATAGCTGCGCGTTTGATAGATGAAGTTGTGCACTTCGGTGTGGCGATCGAGGAAAGCGGCAACCGGGCGATCCAGGCCGGTCATCGGACGCAACTTGGGATCCCAATGCGGGTTAGGCAGGAAGCGCACATCAAACACATAATCGGCGTCGATTGGGATGCCGTGTTTAAAGCCAAAGGACTCAAACACCATCGTCAATTCACGCTCGCGTTTGCCCAGCAGGCGCGTACGCAACATTTCTGCCAGCTCGTGAACCGACATTTCTGAAGTATCGATAATCAGGTCAGCGCGCGAGCGCAGTGGCTCCAGAAGATCGCTCTCTTCATCGATGGCGCTCTCCAGTGACAGATTTTTGCTAGAGAGTGGATGCAGGCGACGCGTATCGCTATAACGTCGGATTAGCGTATTGCGATCGGCATCGAGAAACAGCAACTGCGGCGAGAAAGTATCGGGCAGATTATTGAGTGCGGCTTCAAAAACTTCCGGCGATTCGGGCATATTACGCACGTCAATGCTCACCGCCGCAGAGATATTACGTTCGGTTAAGGTATTTGCCAGTTCCGGCAGCAGCACCACCGGCAAGTTATCGACACAGTAAAAGCCCATATCTTCAAGGGCACGCAGCGCAACTGATTTTCCTGAGCCTGACCGACCGCTAACGATCATCAGCACCATCACATTTCTCCCGTTTTAAACCGGCGAATACGCCGGTAAAGTGTTTGTCGCTTAAGAGTGTGCTTCCTGAGCTTCTGTGATAATGGCGTAGAGCTCTTCGTCGCTTTGTGCCGCACGTAAACGACGGCAGACGGTTTTATCCGCCAGACGTTTGGCCACTAGCGAAAGCGTGTGCAAGTGGGTCTTACACTGGTCCGCTGGCACGAGCAGAGCAAACAGCAGGTCAACCGGCTGATTATCTACCGCATCAAAGGCGATGGGTTGATCAAGGCTGATAAACACGCCTACAGCACGTAACGTGTCCTCTTCCAGCTTGCCATGTGGAATGGCGATGCCGTTGCCGATACCGGTACTGCCCATACGTTCGCGGGTCAGGATGGCTTCGAAAAGCGTCTGGTGTGGCAGATTGAGCTGCTTCGCTGCCAGCTCGCTGATAATTTCCAGCGCGCGTTTTTTGCTCTGGCAGTGTACGCCGCTACGGGTACAGTCCAGCGAAAGGACCGAGCTCAATTCCAGTGTTAGATCGTTGTTCATCATCGTTTCACTTGCGAGTTCACTGTGCCGTGAGGTTCAGGCAATTGATTTCATTGCCGTTCGCCCGTTGGCGCTTGCGCAGATGACAAAACGGGGCGGTAATATCCGCCCCATTTTTGCTCTAAGTGCCGAATCAGTCGGCACTCTGCAAGCGTGAAGGTTAGTGTTTTTTCAGTTTGTCTTTGTGTTTGGTCAGCTGACGGGAAAGCTTATCGATTAACCCGTCGATGGCCGCGTACATATCTTCCGCTTCCGATGTGGCGTGCAGCTCCCCGCCGTTGACGTGCAGTGTTGCATCCGCAATCTGCGTCACCTTCTCTACTTTTAGAACAATATAAACCTGATTGATACGATCAAAATAGTGTTCCAGTTTGGCAAATTTGCTATTTACAAATTCACGCAGAGGTTCGGTTATCTCAACATTAAGTCCGGTAAGGTTTAGCTGCATAGGTCTTCCTTCTTCGTTCGGTCAAACCAATTGCTTACGCTGGTTTGATGGCGGTATCGATAAAGACTCGCGATATTTAGCAACCGTACGTCGCGCTACCATGATGCCCTGTTCGGATAACATGGAGGTCAGTTTGCTGTCGCTCAAGGGTTTTGCGGGATTTTCCGCCGAGATTAATTTTTTCACCAGTGCACGAATCGCCGTAGAAGAGGCTTCGCCACCGCCTTCGGTGTTGACGTGACTGGAGAAAAAATACTTCAGTTCAAAGATGCCACGCGGGCTGTGTAGATACTTCTGCGTGGTGACGCGGGAAATGGTGGACTCATGCATATCAACAGCCTGAGCAATGTCTGCCAGCACCATTGGACGCATATACTCCTCACCCTGCTCAAAAAACGCCTGCTGCTGTTCAACGATACAGCGTGTCACTTTCAGCAGCGTATCGTTACGGCTCTCCAGGCTCTTAATCAGCCACTTGGCTTCCTGTAAGTTGCTGCGAATAAACTGATTATCGCTGTCATTACGTCCTGCTCCGCCCATCGCAGCATACTGCTGATTGATTTTCAGGCGCGGCATGCTGTCGGAGTTGAGTTCAACCGTCCAGCGCTTGCTGATTTTACGAACCAGCACATCGGGAATGACATATTCGGGTTCGCTGGTATTGATCGACTGGCCTGGGCGCGGATCGAGCGACTGAATCAGCAGCATCGCGTCCTTAAGCACTTCTTCCTTGAGACGCGTCACGCGCATCAGGCTGCGGAAGTCATGATTGGCCAGCAGATCGAGGTGTTCACTAACAATCAGACGTGCTTCAGCCAGCATCGGCGTTGCGGCGTCGTATTGCGATAGCTGTACCAGCAGGCAATCACGTAAATCGCGTGCACCCACGCCGACCGGATCGAAACGCTGCACGCGTTTGAGCACGGCTTCTACTTCTTCCAGCGCCAGCTCTTCATCGCCAATACTGTCATAAATGTCTTGTAAGCTGACGGTGAGATAACCGGTGTCGTCAATAGCATCAACGATTGACGTGGCAATCGCGCGATCGGTATCAGTGAACGGTGTTAACTCAACCTGCCACATCAGGTAATCCTGCAGCGATTGGGTGGTTTCGCCCTGATAGATGGGCAGTTCGTCGTCCTGGTAATCGGTGCCCGTGCCTGAAGGTGTTCCAGCGGTGTAGATTTCGTCCCAGGTTGCGTCGAGAGGAAGCTCATCGGGCATTTCTTTCTGTTCAAGTGCCTCGCGCGTGTCTAAAGAATCACTTTCCTGATCCTGAAATTCGCGTGCGTCGACTTCTTCATGCAGATCGGTTTGCTCAAGCAGCGGATTGCTTTCCAACGCCAGTTGCAGTTCTTGCTGGAGTTCAAGCGTAGAAAGTTGCAGCAAGCGAATTGCTTGCTGCAACTGTGGAGTCATCGCCAGCTGTTGGCTGAGCCTGAGTTGCAAACCTTGCTTCATAATTCGGTAAGAATTTCCTAAGCAAACGTAGGGTGTTACAACACCTTATCAGAGTCTGAACTCTTCGCCCAAATAAACACGCTTAACCTGCTCATCTACAAGAATTTCATCAGGCGTGCCATGGGCAATCAAATGTCCCTGGCTGACGATATAAGCGCGTTCACACACCGCGAGGGTTTCACGCACGTTGTGGTCAGTAATCAGCACGCCAAGGCCGCTGTCACGCAAATGCTCGATGATTTTCTTGATGTCGATAACCGAGATCGGATCAACACCGGCAAATGGCTCATCCAGCAAGATAAATTTAGGATTAGCGGCCAGCGCGCGCGCAATTTCCACACGACGACGTTCACCACCCGATAGCGCCTGGCCCATGCTGTCTCGCAGATGGGCGATATGGAACTCCTCCATCAGCTCGTTGGCACGATCCTGACGCTGCTCTTCCGTCAAATCATCACGAATCTGCAGAACTGCCATCAGGTTGTCGTAGACGCTCAGGCGGCGGAAGATCGAGGCTTCCTGCGGCAGATAGCCGATGCCGCGACGCGCGCGCGCATGCAGAGGCAGAATGCTGATATCTTCATCATCAATCACAATGCGGCCCGCATCGCGCGGCACAATACCGACCACCATGTAAAACGTGGTGGTTTTACCGGCACCGTTTGGACCCAGCAGGCCGACAATCTCGCCGGACTTTACCTGCAGGCTAACATCTTCCACCACGCGGCGGCCTTTGTAGGCTTTCGCCAGGTTCTCAGCGATTAGTGTAGCCATAGCAATCAGTTACTCTTTTTAGGGCTCGCGGACGAACCGTTTTTGTCCTGCAGCTGCGACGGTACCAGAACGGTGGTCACGCGCTTGCTCTCACCCTGGCTGAAGGCCTGCATCTTCTGCTCTTTCACCAGGTAAGTGATGCGGTCGCCTTTGATATTGCTGTCCTGCTGCTGAATAAAGGCATTACCTGTCAGCTCAACAAAATCATTCGCCAATTCGTAATGCAGCTTACTAGCATGCCCTTGCACTGGCTTGCCGCTGTCCTGCATCTGATAGAAGGTGGCTGGCGTACCGTAAGCATCAACGATGGTTTTTTTACTGTCACCGCCCGGACGGGTGACCACCACTTTATCGGCGGTAATCTTGATGGAACCCTGAGTCACAATCACGTTGCCGGTAAAGGTCGCGACGTTGCCCTGTAAGTCCAGCGCCTGGTTGACCGAGTCAATATTCACCGGTTTATCGGAATCGCCGGTTAACGCCAGCGCAGGCAGGCTCGTTGCCAGCAGCGTAGTCACCAGCAATAACTTAAGGCTATTTTTTTTCATTTTGAATTTCATAGGAAGTTTTGACCTTTTCAAGCAGCTCAGCATGTTTCGTCCGTAAATTGCCGCGCATTTTCATGCCAGTGGAATTAAAACTGCGGCCAAAAAGGGTGACTTGATCGTCAGATGTCACATCCTGGGTGACCAGATTAACCTGAGCGTTATCGGTAAGGATGCGCTCAAGCTGTGAATCCTGGGTCAACGAATTAACCACAACGTTACCGTATAGATAAAGCATACGATCTTTAGTCAGCTTTGCCTTATCAGCGCGTACTGACCATGTTGCCACTTTATTTTCGTCATACGTGGTCATCACCGGATTATCAAACCAACTTATCTCATCGGCAGCAAAGTAGGTCACTTTATCCGAGACCAGTTTATAGCCCAGCGCACCCGTAGGGTTATACACCACCGTATTCGATTTCTCGCTGGTATAGGTCGGGGCTTGATCGTTGGTCGCCATCGGCGTTTTGTCGTCATCCTGGTTGGTGAGATTCCAGCCGATCAGCACTAAGGCGATCAAGGCCAAAATCAGCGTCATCCAACGCCTGCTCTTACTCATATTGATTGCCCTTTGGCATCCTCAAACTTGTTTTGCGCCATCAAAATCAGATCGCACAACTCACGTACTGCGCCGCGCCCGCCCGCGATGCGGGTAACATAATGCGCGCGCGGCAGCAAAATTGGGTGAGCATCGGCAACGGCAACACTTAAACCCGCCTGCGCCATTACCGGCCAGTCGATCAAATCATCGCCAATATACGCAACCTGCTCGGCAGATAATGACAGTTTATCCAGAAGTTCACGCCAGGCCAAAAGCTTATCCGATTGTCCCTGGTAAAGATGCGTAATGCCAAGCGTCTTGCAGCGATCTTCCAGCAGTTTTGCCTTACGGCCGGTAATAATAGCCACTTCAACGCCTGAGGTCAGCAGGCAACGCACGCCGTAACCATCGCGCACGTTAAAAGCCTTTAGCTCTTCACCGCTGTTACCCATATAAATCACGCCATCGGACATCACACCATCAACGTCGCAAATCAGCAGGCGAATCTGCGCAGCTCGCGCCATGACTTCTGCGTTCACCGGACCGTAGCAAGTCTCGACCATCGCCGTTTCAGCACTCATTATTTATTCCTGTTCAGACCACGCCAGCGCGCAGCATGTCATGCATATGTACCACACCGAGCAGGCGATCGTCATCGGCCACCAGCAGGGCGGTGATGTTTTTGTTTTGCATCAAATTAAGGGCGTCGACTGCCAGCATATTGGGCCGCACGCGAATGCCGCCGCTGGTCATAACATCCTGAATACTGGCCGTCTGGAAATTGATGCCCATATCGAATACGCGGCGTAAGTCACCATCGGTGAAGATGCCTTCAATTTTCATTAGGTCATCAACAATTACCGTCAAGCCGAGATTCTTACGGGTAATTTCCAGCAGCGCGTCGCGCATCGACGCATCACGGCTCACGTGTGGGATTTCATCGCCGCTGTGCATGATATCGCTGACGTGCAGCAGTAGTTTGCGTCCCAGCGCACCGCCAGGATGCGACAGCGCAAAATCTTCCTGAGTAAATCCGCGCGCTTCCAACAACGCCACGGCCAGCGCATCGCCCATCACTAATGTGGCGGTGGTGCTGGTGGTTGGTGCCAGGCCGAGCGGACAGGCTTCCTGCGGCACTTTCACGCAGAGATGCACATCAGCGGCGCGCGCCATCGCACTCTCCGGACGACCGGTAATACAAATTAGCTGCACTTTCTGGCGCTTTAATACGGGAACTAAGGCGAGGATTTCGCCGGATTCACCGCTGTTGGAAATCGCAACCACCACGTCATTGGTGCTGACCATGCCGAGATCGCCGTGGCTGGCTTCGCCGGGATGAACAAAAAAAGCGGGTGTGCCGGTGCTGGCAAACGTCGCCGCCATTTTTTTACCGATATGCCCGGATTTGCCCATGCCCATTACCACCACTTTGCCGCGGCAGGCAAAAATCATCGCGCAGGCGCGATCGAAATCGTCATTGATATATTGATCAAGCTGCTCCAGCCCTTCGCGTTCGATGCGCAGCACCGCTTTACCCGCATGCTGAAAATCGAAATCCGGTTGCTGATGTGACATGGTCAGTCCGTCCTTAATAGCTTGTGATAAGCATGGGGCTGAGCCACAGCCACAGCACCCACGCGACAAATCCACCTAATAATAGTGTGCCTGCGATGCGACCAATACGCCGTTTGCGCAGCAGGCAGAGCAGGGCGAACAGTACGCTGACCGCCAGCATCACCCAGTAATCACGTGCAAAGGCATGGGCATCAATGCTGCCGGGATGAATCAGCGCCGGCAGGCCGAGCACAATCGCCAGGTTAAAAATATTCGCGCCAATTAAGTTGCCGATGGCGATATCGTCTTCACCTTTTAGCGCGCCAGCGACTACCGTGGCCAGTTCAGGCAAGCTGGTACCGACGGCAATTAGCGTCAAGCCCATCACCAACTCGCTTACGCCAAAGTAATCGGCAAAGACGGTTGCATTGTCGATTACCATGCGCGTCGACATTGGCAAAATAATCAGCGCCACCGCCAGCCAAAGAAAAGCCACGGTATTGCCAGCTTCATCACGTGGCAGTTCGGCCAGCTGTTCACGCGTTAGCGTGTCGTTGTTGTCGCGTTCGGCACGGCGAGCAATGCGGATCACCACCAGCAAATAACCCAGCGCAATCAGCAGCAATGCGATGCCATCGATACGGCTAAGGTGATTATCAAACAGCATGATGCCGCTGAGCAGTGTGACCAACAGCATCAATGGCAATTCGCGCCGAATCAGATTGGAGTGTACTGTCAATGGGTGCAGCAGCGCCGCGCCGCCAAGAATTAAGAGAATGTTGGTAATGTTTGAACCCAGCGCGGTGCCTACCGCTAAATCCATCTGTCCATGCTGTGCAGCCGAAAAGGAAACAATCAATTCCGGTAAGGAAGTGCCAATGCTCACCACGGTCATGCCAATGATCAACGGTGGAATGCCGAAGGATCGACAGAGGATCGCGGCACTGAACACCAAACGATCGGCGCCGTAGACCAGTAAAATCAATCCGATAAACAGCAAGGCTGAGGCTACGAACATTAATAATCCTTGATGGATGGAGGTGTCGGCGAACCTTATCCGACAAGTAAAAACATGCTGCACGCGGTTATAAGCGCTGATTTTGACTGTGTGAGAGGCAAAAGTAAATTTTAAGGCCGTTTTCGCCACACATAGTGGGTAAGTTTCTGTAAAACTATCGTGCATTTGAGGTTAACAGGCTAACATCCACAGCTTTAACCACGCCCGATCCGCATAAAGAGGTAAAGATGATTCAGCAGCAAACGAATCTGGTTGAGGTTCGTGGCGTCAGTTTCACGCGCGGCAATCGTACCATCTTCGATGACATCTCGTTAACAGTACCCGCCGGCAAGGTCACTGCCATTATGGGACCGTCCGGTATAGGTAAAACCACGCTTTTGCGACTGATCGGCGGGCAGCTGCAGCCTGATAAAGGCGAGATTTGGTTTCGCGATCAGAATATCCCGACGCTTTCCCGCACCAAACTGTATGAAGCACGCAAAAAGATGAGCATGCTTTTTCAGTCGGGTGCACTTTTTACCGACCTCAACGTTTACGAAAACGTTGCGTGGCCATTGCGTGAACATACGCAGCTCCCTCCAGAATTATTGCACAGCACCATATTGATGAAGCTGGAAGCGGTAGGTTTGCGTGGGGCGGCTAAACTTATGCCCGCAGAGCTCTCTGGCGGCATGGCACGTCGCGCTGCGCTGGCGCGTGCGATCGCGCTGGAGCCAGAACTGATCATGTTCGATGAGCCTTTTGTGGGCCAGGATCCGATCACTATGGGCGTGCTGGTGAAGTTAATTGATGAACTTAATCATGCATTGGGTCTGACCTGTATTGTGGTTTCACACGATGTGCCTGAGGTCTTGAGCATTGCCGATCATGCCTATATTGTTGCCGGACAAAAAATTATTGCTCAGGGCAGCGCGCCGGAACTGCGGGAAAATCCCGATCCGCGTGTGCGCCAGTTTATTGAGGGTCATGCGGATGGCCCGGTGCCATTCCGTTTTGCTGCGGGTGATTATCTCAGCGACTTGACCCGCTCAGGGAGAACGTAAACTGATGTTGTTACAGGCGCTAGCGTCATTTGGACGTCAGGGAATTAATACCTGTGCCGCTTTTGGCCGCGCAGGCCTCATGCTATTTCATGCGCTGGTGGGTAAGCCCGCGTTTCGTCGACATGCGCCGCTGCTGATAAAACAGCTGTACAGCGTAGGCGTGTTATCGTTGCTGATCATCGTGGTATCCGGCCTGTTTATTGGCATGGTGCTGGGTCTGCAGGGTTATCTGGTGCTCACTACCTATAATGCTGAAACCAGCCTTGGCATGCTGGTGGCGCTCTCGCTGCTGCGTGAACTCGGACCGGTAGTAACGGCATTACTTTTTGCGGGCCGAGCAGGTTCAGCCTTGACGGCAGAAATTGGTTTGATGAAAGCCACTGAACAGCTCTCCAGTATGGAGATGATGGCCGTTGATCCACTACGTCGCGTAGTATCACCGCGTTTCTGGGCCGGCTTTATCAGCATGCCGCTGCTGGCGCTGATCTTCACTGCGGTAGGTGTTGCCGGTGGCGCGTTGGTTGGCGTGAGCTGGAAAGGGATCGATCCCGGCTTCTTCTGGTCGGCGATGCAGAACGCGGTAGATTTCCGCACTGATGTCGTCAACTGCATGATCAAGAGCGCAGTCTTTGCCGTCACGGTAACCTGGATTGCGCTATTTAATGGCTATGATGCCATCCCGACCTCGGAAGGGATCAGTCGGGCGACAACGCGTACCGTGGTGCATGCTTCACTGGCGGTACTCGGTTTGGATTTTGTGCTGACAGCACTGATGTTTGGGAATTGATGCAATGCAAAGCAAGAAAAACGAAATCTGGGTTGGCGTCTTTATGCTGGCTGCGCTGTTGGCGCTGTTGTTCCTCGCCCTGCGCGTCGCCGATCTCAAATCCTTTGGCACCCAGCCGACCTGGAAGCTGTATGCCACCTTCGATAATATCGGCGGATTAAAAATCAGTTCACCGGTTAAAATTGGTGGTGTGCTGATAGGCCGGGTGGCGGATATTTCGCTGGATCAGAAAACATTGTCACCGCGCGTGACCATGGATATTAGCGAAGACTACGCTGACAAAATCCCGGATACCAGTTCGCTGGCAATCCGCACCCAAGGTCTGCTCGGCGAACAGTTCCTGGCGTTAAATCTGGGTTTTGACGATCCGGAACTCGGTTCCGCGATGCTGAAAAATGGCGGCACCATTCGTGACACCAAGTCAGCCTTGGTGCTGGAAGACCTGATCGGTCAATTCCTCTATAAGAGCGGCGATAACAAACCTGACGACAAATCACAGGGTGCCGAGAGCGCACCAGCAACACCTGCTACAACGGAATAACCTACGAGGTAAAACATGATGTTTAAGCGTTTACTGATGATTGCCCTGTTGGCAATTGTACCGCTGGCTGCCACTGCAGCAGACCAGAGCAATCCTTATAAGCTGATGAACGAAGCGGCGGATAAGACCTTTACGCGCCTGAAAAACGAACAGCCAAAAATCAAGCAGGATCCGAACTATCTGCGAGAAGTAGTGCGTCAGGAACTGATGCCTTACGTACAGGTAAAATATGCCGGTGCCTTGGTGCTCGGTCGCTATTATCGCGACGCGACGCCTGCACAACGTGATGCCTACTTTGCCGCGTTTGGTGATTATCTGGCGCAGGCTTACGGCCAGGCGCTGGCGCTTTACAACGGTCAAACCTACCAGATTCAGCCGGAGCAGCCGATTGGCGATGCCAAAATCGTGGCGATCCGTGTCACCATTATCGATCCGAATGGTCGTCCACCCGTGCGCCTCGATTTCCAGTGGCGTAAGAACAGCCAAACTGGCAACTGGCAGGCGTATGACATGGTGGCAGAAGGCATCAGCATGATTACCACGAAACAGAATGAGTGGGGCGACCTGCTGCGTACCAAAGGCATTGATGGCCTGACTGCTCAGCTGAAAAAATACGCCGCACAGCCGATCACCCTGGATAAAAAGCAATAATGAGTGAACCGTTACGCTGGCAGCGCACTGCCAGCACGCTGGCTTTAAGCGGCAAATTAGATCGTGATACCTTGCTGACCTTGTGGCAGGAACGTGACACTGCGATGGCGGATATCACCACGATTGATGTCGCGGGGCTGGAAAGGGTGGATTCGGCAGGTTTAGCGCTGCTGGTGCATCTGCGTGAAATCGCGCGTGCCCAAGGCAGCGCACCGCTTTTCTCCGGGATCTCCGATAAACTCCAGTCACTGATAACGCTGTATAACCTGCAGCAGATTATTGTTTCTGCGGAAAAAATCGCCTGATTGTCGGATGTCGATGCTAAGCCCCTGATTTTTTCAGGGGCTTTTGCGTATTTAAGAGTCAGACGCTTTCCTCTAAGATGTCTGCCTTATTATTATTAAGTGAAGTAACGAGCGATGGAAAATAGTGAAGTTCAGGCCGTGCTGATGCAGGCGCTGGCATTAGAAGAAGTACACGTACTCAGCAACGATGGCAGCCATTTTCAGGTCATCGCGGTGGGCGAAATGTTCGGCGAACTGAGTCGTGTGAAGAAGCAGCAGGCTGTGTACGCGCCGCTGATGGAATATATTGCGGATAACCGTATTCATGCGGTTTCCATCAAAACTTATACCCCAGCCGAGTGGGCGCGCGACCGTAAACTCAACGGTTTCTAAGCGCCTCACCGGTTGTTTTTTTGATAGATAATTGAGAGCCGTGTTAATGGACAAATTTCGTGTGCAAGGCCCCACCCGTTTAAGTGGTGAAGTGACCATTTCCGGGGCGAAGAATGCTGCGTTGCCGATTCTGTTTGCTGCACTGCTGGCAGAAGAGCCGGTAGAAATTCAGAACGTGCCGAAGCTGCGTGATATCGATACCACCATGAAGCTGCTGAATCTGCTGGGTGCGCGCGTTGAGCGCAATGGTTCGGTCCACGTTGATGCTCGCGAAGTTAATGTCTTCAGTGCGCCATACGATCTGGTGAAAACCATGCGTGCTTCGATCTGGGCGCTGGGTCCGCTGGTGGCGCGTTTTGGCCAAGGCCAGGTTTCGCTACCGGGCGGTTGTGCCATCGGTGCGCGTCCGGTTGATCTGCATATTACTGGCCTGGAACAACTGGGTGCGGAAATTAAGCTGGAAGAAGGCTACGTTAAAGCTTCTGTGAATGGCCGCCTGAAAGGCGCGCACATCGTGATGGACAAAGTGTCTGTCGGCGCGACCGTTACCATCATGAGCGCCGCCACGCTGGCGACCGGCATCACCATCATTGAAAACGCTGCGCGTGAGCCGGAGATTGTCGATACAGCAAACTTCCTCAACACGCTGGGCGCGAAAATCACGGGCGCAGGTACAGACAAAATCACCATCGAAGGGGTTGAACGTCTGGGCGGCGGTGTTTATCGCGTACTTCCAGATCGTATCGAAACCGGTACTTTCCTGGTTGCAGCGGCGATTTCACGCGGCAAAGTACTGTGCCATAAAACTCAACCAGATACGCTGGATGCGGTATTGGCCAAACTGCGTGATGCCGGTGCGGATATTGAAGTGGGTGAAGATTGGATCAGCCTGGATATGCATGGCAAGCGTCCAAAAGCGGTGAATATCCGCACGGCGCCGCATCCGGGCTTCCCAACTGACATGCAGGCGCAGTTCACGCTGCTGAACTTGGTGGCAGAAGGAACCGGTGTGATTACCGAAACTATCTTCGAAAACCGCTTCATGCATATTCCCGAGCTGATTCGTATGGGCGCGCATGCTGAAATCGAAAGCAACACGGCGATTTGTCACGGTGTTGAAACGTTGTCGGGTGCGCAGGTGATGGCAACCGATTTACGAGCATCAGCGAGCCTGGTGCTGGCGGGTTGTATTGCAGAAGGCACTACCTTGGTTGATCGCATCTATCACATCGACCGCGGTTATGAGCACATTGAAGATAAGTTGAAAGCGATGGGTGCCAATATTGAGCGCGTAAGCGGCGAGTAATCTCTTCCTTCGCAGATAAAAAAACCAGTCACGGTAACGCGGCTGGTTTTTTTTCACGTGTTCACCATCAGACCTGTGTACGATCCTTCAGAGATCGTATGCGCTTCTTCCGATCCCGCAGCAGGCCAGTAACGGGGTCATAATAGCGGCTTGGCCAGATCTCTGCCGGGTGTACTTTGATCGCATTAGCAATCAGCCATTCACCCTTGGGCCAGGGCCGCGACAGCGCATTGGCCAGCGTCGAGGAACTCAGCCCTGAGTCACGAGATAATGCTGCCAGTGATGTGCCTTTCTTGCGCAGTGCAGCAATGATGTCAGCCGGGTGCCAGTCCTCTTTCCTTGTGTACATAACTTCTTCTCCGTGTCCGTGTTGTTACTTCATCTCTACTGCAAAATCTTTCCCGTTGCAGAGATTTCTGGAAAAAATCCGCATTTTTATAGCAAATGTTTCCTATAAATTTCCAGTAATTGTTTGCTCGGCGCACGAAACTGCGTCGCTTTTCTCAAAAGCGATGTAAGGAATGTAAGAGGAAGGAGGGCGGTTGAGAAAGGAAACGGGGCCAATTGAGGCCCCGCTGAAATCAGAAGTCGCGCTGCACGGACATGTGCGCCAGAGCCTCGAGCGCGCTGCGCCACGGGGTTTCAGGCAATGCCTGCAATGCTGCGATCGCTTTATCAGCTTCCTCTTCAGCACGTTTACGCGTCCACTCTAGCGAGCCAGTTTGTTGCATCGCCGCCAGCACCGGTTCCAGAAGATGACGACCGTTGCCTTCTTCAATGGCCTGGCGAATCATCTGCGCCTGCTCAGGCGTTCCGTTGTGCATCGCATGCAGCAATGGCAGCGTGGGTTTGCCTTCGCTCAGGTCATCACCGGTATTTTTACCCAGCGTTTCGCCATCGGCACTGTAATCCAGCAAATCATCAATGAGCTGAAAAGCGGTGCCGAGATAGCGACCATAATCCTGCAGCGCTTTCTCCTGCGCTGGCGTAGCCTCGGCTAATATTGCCGACGCCTGCGAAGCGGCTTCGAACAGGCGGGCGGTTTTGCTGTAAATCACCCGCATGTAGCTCTCTTCAGTGATATCGGGATCGTTGCAGTTCATTAACTGCAGCACTTCGCCTTCCGCGATCACGTTGACCGCTTCCGACATTAGCGCAAGGATCTTTAAGGATCCCATACTGGTCATCATCTGGAAGGAGCGTGTATAGATAAAATCGCCCACCAGCACGCTAGCCGCATTACCAAACGCAGCATTAGCGGTAGCTTTGCCACGGCGCATATCGGATTCATCCACCACATCATCGTGCAGCAGCGTCGCCGTATGGATAAATTCGATCAGCGCTGCATTGGTGATGTGCAACGAACCCTGATAATTCAATGCGCGTGCCGAAAGCACAGCGATCATCGGACGGATGCGTTTGCCCCCGCCGCTGATGATGTAATAGCCCAACTGGTTAATCAGTGAGACTTCTGAATTCAGCTGTTCGAGGATGGTCTGGTTGACGGCCGCCATGTCCTGCGCGGTTAATTCATTAATCTGTTCTAAGTTCATTCGTCTTTTCAGCTTTACTCGTTTTTTGCATGGTAAGCGCTTTACACAGCGTGAGTTCAGGTAATCTGTTACTGATTGTACTTGAAAAATCGGGTTGCGAAACGTTTGCATTCGCCTTGCGCTTTTTTTCTGCAAGAGAGTGCAAAGTGCTCTTGTCTTCTGCTGGAGTATTGCGTAGAATTCGCGCCCTATTGTGAATATTTATCGCGCCGCCTGATGAATAGAAA
The DNA here is from genome assembly GCF_059730785.1 of Pantoea sp. X-Soil-ISGK-421. Taxonomy (NCBI): domain Bacteria; kingdom Pseudomonadati; phylum Pseudomonadota; class Gammaproteobacteria; order Enterobacterales; family Erwiniaceae; genus Pantoea; species Pantoea sp. X-Soil-ISGK-421. The sequence goes on from NZ_AP035979.1 coordinate 532,814, forward strand.
GGCACGCGCAGAAGCGGAGTTTTATATGTACGCGGTTTTCCAAAGTGGTGGTAAACAACACCGAGTAAGCGAAGGTCAGACCGTTCGCCTGGAAAAGCTGGACATCGCAACCGGTGAAACCATTGAGTTTGACCAGGTTCTGATGATCGCAAATGGCGAAGACGTGAAAATCGGCGCGCCACTGGTTTCAGGCGGTGTGATCAAGGCAGAAGTTGTTGCTCACGGTCGTGGCGAGAAAATTAAAATCGTTAAGTTTCGTCGTCGTAAACACTACCGTAAGCAAGCTGGTCACCGTCAGTGGTTCACAGATGTGAAAATCACTGTGATCGGCGCGTAAGAGGAGATCTGACAAATGGCACATAAGAAGGCTGGTGGCTCGACCCGTAACGGTCGCGACTCCAACGCAAAACGTCTGGGTGTAAAACGTTTCGGTGGTGAATCTGTTCTGGCAGGTAGCATCATCGTTCGTCAGCGTGGCACCAAATTCCACGCAGGTAGCAACGTAGGTTGTGGTCGTGACCACACCCTGTTTGCCACCGCAGACGGCAAAGTAAAATTCGAGATTAAAGGCCCGAACAACCGTAAATATATCAGCATCGTTGCTGAGTAAGGTTGTCGTGCTGCAGGCGTTTAACGTCTGAATACACGAATGAAAGGCCCCGCAGCTTTGCGGGGCTTTTTACATTCTGCTACTGAGCTTACTGGATAACAGTTACGCTTTAGCACAGTTGCTGTACAATTTATGTACTCTTGGCTTTGCCAATCTTGTATTATCCGCCGTCGGTCAGCGCAGAAGACCCTGGCGGACCCGTTCGCGGCCTGCAAGCTGCCGTGAACGACAGCGTGACGGAGAAATAAAATGAAGTTTGTAGATGAAGCGACGATCCTTGCGGTCGCGGGTGATGGCGGCAACGGTTGCGTAAGCTTCCGCCGTGAAAAATATATTCCAAGAGGCGGCCCGGATGGCGGCGACGGCGGCGACGGCGGCGATGTGTATCTGTTGGCGGATGAAAACCTCAACACCCTGATCGATTATCGCTTTGAAAAGTCTTTCCGTGCCGAACGTGGCCAGAATGGCCAAAGCCGTGATTGCACCGGTAAACGTGGTAAAGACATTATCGTTAAAGTGCCCGTCGGTACGCGTGTGATTGACCAAGGCACGGGCGAGACGCTGGGCGACATGACGCGTCATGAGCAGAAGCTGATGGTGGCGAAGGGCGGTTGGCATGGACTTGGCAATACCCGCTTCAAATCATCGGTTAACCGCTCCCCACGTCAGAAAACCATGGGCACGCCAGGCGAAAAGCGTGACCTGCAGCTGGAACTGATGCTGTTGGCAGACGTTGGAATGCTGGGTCTGCCCAATGCCGGTAAATCGACCTTTATTCGTTCTGTATCAGCCGCTAAGCCAAAAGTAGCGGATTATCCGTTTACTACCCTGGTGCCAAGCCTTGGTGTGGTGCGAATGGATAACGAGAAGAGCTTTGTCGTCGCTGATATTCCTGGCCTGATTGAAGGCGCAGCGGATGGTGCGGGCTTGGGTATTCGCTTCCTGAAGCACCTTGAGCGTTGTCGCGTTCTGTTACATCTCATCGACATCGCGCCAATCGACGAATCTGATCCGGTCGAAAATGCCCGAATCATTCTTGGCGAGCTGGAAAAATACAGCGATAAGCTGTTCCAGAAGCCGCGCTGGTTGGTATTTAACAAGACTGACCTGCTGAGCCGTGAAGAGGCGGAAAGCCGCGCTAAGGCAATTGCAGAAGCGCTGGGTTGGGAAGATAAGTATTACCTGATCTCTGCCGCAAGCCGCGATGGCGTGACTGACCTGTGCTGGGATGTAATGAGCTTTATCATCGACAATCCTAAAGAAGCTGAGCTGGAAGAGAAGCAGCCGGAAAAAGTGGCCTTCATGTGGGATGACTATCACCGTGAAGCCATGGAAACGGCGCAGGAAGTTGAAGAAGATGATGATTGGGATGACGACTGGGACGAAGAGGACGACGAAGGCGTCGAAATCATTTACCAGCGTTAATCGCATAAGAGAAAGCGGCCAGATGGCCGCTTTTTTTACGCCTTAACCCAGCACCGCCACCGTCAATCGCGAGGTGCAGCACAGCTGATCGCGGGCGTTGCGGATCTCAATCTGCCAGCTCTGATTGCGCGCACCCAGGTGAAGTGGACGGCAAATTCCGCGTACTTCACCGCTGCTTACCGCACGATGATGGCTAGCGCTGACCTCAATCCCCACCACACTTTTCCCTTCCTCGATGCTGAGATAACCGGCAATCGATCCCATCGACTCCGCCAGTACCACAGAAGCGCCGCCGTGCAGCAGGCCAAACGGCTGCTGCGTGCGCGTATCCACCGGCATGGTGGCTTCCAGATAATCTTCGCCAATGACAGTAAACACAATACCGACGTGTGCCACCAGCGAGTTCTCACCCATTTTATTCAGCGTTTCAAGATCGACCGTTCGTTTCCAGATTGCCATAACTTAGGATCCCAGCGTTGCGCCACCGTCGACCACAATATCCTGCAGTACCACGTGGCTGGCAAGATCCGAGGCGAGGAACATCACGTTAGCGACGATCTCCTGCGGTTTGGCGATCTTACGCAGTGGGATCCCTAATTTGTACTGATCCGGGAAACCATTAATCATCTCCTGCTCGGCTTCCGGCGTATGCCACAGGCTGCGTTGCATATCGGTATCGGTGGAGCCCGGTGACACGATATTGCAGCGCACGCCGAACGGTGCCATCTCTAAACCAACGGTCAGGCACAAGCTGCGCAGCGCGGCCTTGGAAGCGCCATAGGCCGACATACCGAGACGCGGCGCATGCGCGGCGTTGGATGCGATGGTGACGATTGCGCCCGCACGCTGCTGGCGAAACACCGGCAAAGTTTGCTGGAACATATTGAACGCGCCACCGGCATTCACCGCCAGACAAGCCTGCCAATCTTCGAAAGAGAGTTCGTCGGTGCTGCCGATGCGCAGGATGCCGGCACCGTTCACCAGCACATCCAGACGTGGCTGATCCGCCAGCAAATGCTGGCACACGGCTTTCACCTCGGCGGCATTGGCCACATCCAGCACCTGAGTGGTAAACGGATAGTCAGCCTGATCGAAACGCAGATCGAAGCCGATCACCTGTGCGCCGGCCTGATGAAAGCTCAACGCGGTATGATAACCAATGCCTTTGCCCGCGCCGGTGACCCAAACGATTTTTCCATTGAAATCAAAGGTATTCATTTGGCTGGCACCCGTGACAGCAGCGCCCACCAGCCATCGATGGTCGGATTTTTTGCCAGACTAACGAAATCGATATCGCTGTGCACCTGACGCCAGCGCGCCGCCAGCGCCATCACACGCACTGAATCCAGACCGTAATCGATCAGGTTCTCATCATCTTCCGGCACATCGTCATCTTCCAGCAGCGGCAGAATCAGCGCACGCAGATCGTCTTTGCTCAGCGGCAGCGGCATCAGATCGGCGGTCATCACCACTTTACCGCTGCGACCGGCAGTATAAGTCAGCGCCATCATGTGCTCTTCGCGCGTGAAGTCGGCCAGCGCATCCGCCACCATAAATGGCTGGATATTACGCATAAAGGCGTCGGTGGCGGTGGTGAGGCAGCCGATGTGTGCATAGACGCCGGTGATAATCAGCTGATCGCGCCCCATTTCCTGCAGGATCGATTCCAGCGGAGAACGCACGAACGCGCTGTAGCGCCATTTGGTCAGCACCTGATCGTCCTGATCCGGTGCCAGCGCATCAACGATTTTCTGCTGATCCGGATGCTTATTCAGGCCCGGTCCCCACATGTCGTTAAGCAGCGCGCGATCGGCGTCGCTCTGCTCATTCGGTTGGGCGGTATAGAACACCGGAATGCCCTGCGCTTTACAGTAGGCGCGCAGGCGCGCGATGTTCTCGACGACCTGGTTCACCAGCGGGCTATCTTCACCCCAGAAATTGAGGAAGTAAGCCTGCATATCGTGAATCAGCAGCGCGGCACGCTGGGGTTCCACTGCCCACTTCACTTTGTTGGTTGGCAGTTCAGTCGCTGCAGGCAGCGCGTAAGAATTCAGTTTTGGAATAGCCATTGCAATCTCCGGAACAGGTCAGGCTTGCGCTTGTTGATCGGCAAGCTGTTGGCGTAAACGTTTTTTATCCACCTTGCCGACAGGCGTCAGCGGCAGGGCATCTACGCAGGTAATACGGTCAGGTAATTTGAACTCGGCCACGCCCAGCTCACGCAGATGGCGACGCAGCGCCACGGCTTTAAGCGGTTGGCTGGCGACAATAAAGGCGCAGCTCTTTTCGCCCATCAGCTCGTCGTTCATTGACACCAGCGCGGCGTGGATCACATCTGGATGACGCTGTAGCAGGTTTTCGATCTCTTCCGCAGCGATCTTCTCGCCACCACGATTGATCTGATCCTTTTCGCGCCCTTGCACGGTGATGTAGCCTTGCGCGTTGATCTCAATCAGATCGCCCGAACAGTAAAATCCGTTGGCATCGAAGCTGGCAGCGTTGTGTTCCGGGCTCTTGTAGTAGCCACGGAAGGTGTAGGGGCCACGCGTCATCAGGCGGCCAACGGTGCCGGTTGGCAGCGCATTGCCGTGCTCATCAGCAACCCACACTTCGTCGTCTTCAGAAATCGGACGGCCTTGCGTAGTGAGAATGGTTTCCTCATCGTCACCAAAGCGGGTGTAATTCACCAGCCCTTCGGCCATGCCGAACACCTGCTGCAACTGGCAACCGATTTCGGTCTGAATACGTGCAGCCAGCGTTTCGCCCAGTTTGGCGCCGCCCACCTGAATGCGCTGCAGCGAGGCCAGCTGTTTATTGCTGCCCCATTCCTGAATCGCCTGTAACCACAAGCTCACCGCAGGCGGCACTAAACCGGTATCGGTGACCTGATGCTTCTCAATCAGCGGGAAGCACAACGTGGCGCTGGGATCGGCGGCCAGAATCACCTGCCCACCGGCGTAGAACACGCCCAACGATCCGGGTGAGCTCATCGCAAAGTTGTGCGGTGCGGGCAGGGCGATAAGATAACGCGTTTCGGCGGTCACCTCGCAGATCTCATCACTGGCGCGAATGCTGTAGTAATAGTCATTATGCGTGCGTGGAATCAGCTTCGGTGTGCCGGTGCTACCACCGGAGAGCTGGAAAAACGCCACTTCATCGGCGGCGGTTGGCGACGCGACGAAATCCGCTGCGGCTTCCGCCATCAGCGCTTCCAGCGTGTTTTCCGGCTGATTGTCATTACGCAGAATGACCTGTTGTAGTGAAGGCTGCGCGGCGCACAGCGCGCTAATAAAGGTGTCGTCAGCAAACAGCGCGTGGGTGCGATCGGCAATCAGCAGTTTCGGCTCGATCTGCGCGGCATAGGCGCTCAGTTCGGTGCGCTGATGACTGAACAGCGCGAAGACTGATGCTACGCCGAGCTTGAACAGCGCAAACACCGTGACATAAAAATCGGCCACGTTGCCGAGTTGCACCAGCGCAGTATCACCGTTTTGCAGGCCACGACGCTGTAGCGCGGCGGCCAGGTTGCTGCTCAGTACATCCAATTCGCGATAGCTAATTTGACGATCGCCATCAATCACCGCAATGGCATCGTTGTGCTGATGGCGCGCCAAAATGTCGGTCATCGGCACATCCAGCCAGTAGCCTTTTTCACGGTAGCGCGCAGCCAGATCGTCCGGCCAGCGAGTATAGGGAATGCTCATGCTCTTTCCTTTATTGCAGTCCAAAGGCGCGCAACATGGTGTCCAGCTTCACGCCGGTTTCGCGCCACTCTGATTCGGGTTGTGAATCGGCAACAATGCCCGCGCCGGCAAACAGGCGCACGCGGGTGCCCTGTACGGTGCCGCAGCGGATGGTGACCACCCATTCGCCATTGCCCTCGCTATCGCACCAGCCAACGATGCCGCCGAACAATTGACGATCAAAAGGTTCCAGCTGCTGGATGAGCTGCTGCGCGCGTTGATGCGGGAAGCCGCTCAGCGCCGGGGTGGGATGCAGCAAGCAGGCCAGCGACAGCGCATTTTCGCGCTCATCCTGCGCTTCGCCATCGATTTGCGTGGCCAGATGCCACAGCGTGGCAGTGGTAATCAGCGAAGGAATGGTTGGCACCGACAGCAAACGGCTGCGCGGCTGCAACGTGTCGCGCATCGCGTCGGTCACTAGCTTATGCTCATGACGATCTTTGCGGGAATCCATTAGCGTTTCGCCAGCGGCGCGATCCTGCTGTGCATCGTCATGACTGCGCCGCGCCGAGCCCGCCAGCGGGCAAGAGCTAAAATCGCGCCCCTGTTTGCGCAGCATCAGTTCCGGACTGGCGCCAATCAGCGCACCGCCTTGCGGCAGCGGCAGATGGAAATGGTAGCTGTTGGGGTTCTGCGCAATCACGCGCTGCATCAGTGCTGCGGTATCAACCGGCTGTTCGGTAACGATATCCATCAGACGCGACAGCACCACTTTATCCAGATCGCCGCGCTGCGTGGCCGCCACCGCATCTGCCACCATCGTGGTAAACACATCGTGGTCCGGCACCGCGGTGCGACGACGCACCTGTGGCAGATCGCTGACGTTTTCCGGCAGCGCGTTTTGCAGGTCGACGCGATTAAACGTCTGATAGGATTCAGGAATAAACAGCGCAGCAGGCTGGCTGACGTCAAACGGGATCGCCCCGACCAGAATCGGATTATCGATGCCCTGTTTTTTCGCCGCCGCAAAGTGCTGCCGCAGCTGTAGTTGAAAATCACCATCAAGCGACGCAGCATCCTCTACCGGTGCAGTCACAGTGGTATAGCATCCTTGCGTTGCCAAACTACGCCACGGCGAGGTAAAGAGGAAACCACGGCTTAGCGCGGAATAATCCTTCAGCCAGGCATTTTCAAACGTGGAAGATTCCACCATAATTTTCACCTATAAATGATAAGATTATTAAGAATGATTATCATTTTTATTATGGGCCAGTAACCTACGTCGATTGGATAAACGTGTCAATCCATTCGCGGGATTTCACGCGCGTTTAGACGTAATCAGGCGCTGACGCTAAGCAGGGCAATATGCTAAAAAGTGGACCAAAACTTATGAATAAATGCGGTTTTTGGGGCCTTGCAGCCCTTATGTGTGTTTTCCAGATTTTCACCAACGTCGCGCATGCCGAGCAAGGCTGGCCGCGCACCGTGCAGGGCGCTAACGGATCGATCACGCTGAACAAAGCGCCGCAGCGCATTGTGTCGACCAGCGTTACGCTGACCGGATCGCTGCTGGCCATTGATGCGCCGGTGATCGCTTCCGGCGCGACGGCGCCGAACAGTCGCCTGGCTGACGATCAGGGATTCTTCCGCCAGTGGAGCGATGTTGCCAAAAAACAGCATCTTCAACGTTTATACATCGGTGAGCCGAATGCCGAAGCGGTTGCTGCGCAAGCACCGGATCTGATTATTGTCAGCGCCACCGGCAACGATTCCGCCCTCAAGCTCGCCGACCAGTTTTCCGCCATCGCCCCGACGCTGGTGATCAATTACGACGACAAAAGCTGGCAGGATGTCGTCACGCTGTTAGGTCAGGCGACCGGTCATGACGCGCAGGCGGCGCAGCGCATTAACGCTTTCGACGACCGTGAGGCGGCGCTGAAAAAAGCCATCACGCTGCCGCCGCAGCCGGTCTCCGCCATGGTGTGGAACGGCGGCGGACGCGCCGTCAATCTGTGGACCGCCGCCTCGGCACAGGGCAAGTTGCTGGAACAGTTGGGCTTCACTCTGGCAGCGCCACCCGCCACGGTTGAGCAGGGGCACAGCATGGGTCAGCGTAAAGACATCATTCAGCTGTCGGGCGAAAATGTCGCCAGCGGCCTGACCGGTAAAACCTTCCTGCTGTTTGCCGCTGACGATAAAACCACGGCGTCGGTGCTGAGCAATCCGTTCCTCGCGCAAAACGCCGCGGTGCAAAACAAGCAGGTTTACGAAATGGGTATCGATTCGTTCCGTCTCGATTACTACAGCGCCAGCAATTTGCTCGCGCGTTTGGAAAAGCTGTTCGTTAAATCATGATGCCTGTTCCGCCAGCGCTGGCGCTGGCGGATGGTAACGACGTAAACGCCCCATCACCCACCACATCACAATGCCCAGCAGCGCCGCCGCAAAGCCAAACACTGCGGCGGCCTGCGGTGGCAGCAGCCATGAACCCATTGCGCCAATCACCGCCGCACCAATCGCATCACCGGTCACGTTCTGCGCGGTCCACAAGCCGTTGATGCGGCCTAACAAATGATCCGGCGTTAATGCCTGAATCATCGCGTATTGCACCAGGCTGTTGATGGCGCTGAAGTAACCAAACGCCACCAGACAGGCTAACGCCAGCGGCAGATTCGGCATCAGGCTAAACAAACCCAACGCGATAAACGCCGCAATAGCGCTACCAAGCACCAGTTGTCCAGGACGCGCAGCGTGTTTCAGTTTACCGCTGGTGAACGCGCCGATCGCGGCCCCAAGCGGCACCGCGGCGTACATTAAGCCAAGCTGGTCAGCGCTCACTGACCAATGCGGTGCGAGAGAGGGATAGAGCACGCGCACCGCGCTGGCTAAGGTCACCAGCGCCCCAATCAGCGCCACCATGCCGACAATTGGACTGGCGAAGAGAAATTGCACGCCAGCCGCGAGGGATTTCAGCGGATGTTCACGCGGTTGCGGTGGAGGCGGCAAGGTGGGCAATTTCAGCAGCGTTAGCACGGTGAGCAGTGTACCGAATGCGGCAAGTGCGTAATTCCACATCACGCCGCCGTGGGCAATCACCAGACCGGCAATCGCCGGTGATAAAATCGAACCAAAGCGCACCGTTAACATGGTGATAGCGCCTGCCTGCATAATGTTTTCCCGACCCACCAGGGCCGGCGTCGCTGCCAGCAGCGCGGTGACGCCAATCGCGCCGAAGAAGCCATCCCAGAAGCCGAGCAGATAAACGGCGATTAATGAAGGTTCCGGCAGCGCGGCGTTGATCGCCAGTGCGATAAAGCCTAAGCCGCAGGTGGATCGGGCAAACAGGATCAGCTTCTTACGCTCATGGCGATCCGCTAATACGCCGCCGGTCAGCAGGCCGATAAACATGCCAGCAGCAGCCAGCGTCACCGCCAATCCCACCAGCAGCGGTGAATGGGTCAGGTGCTGAATCTGCACCGGCACCGCCACGGCAAGCATGCCGAGCGCGACAATCGAGATAAAACGCGCGATAAACACCGCGCGAAAAGCCGGATGGGTTTTCAGCAGCGAGAGATCGATAAAGTGGGAAGATTTGTTCATGTGTTCGCCTTATTGCACCAATTTTCCTCATCGTCCGCGAGGCGAGTCATGGTAACATAGCTAAACGCGAGTAATAACGATAACCATTATCAAGTTACATCGCGCATGCGACGACGTTGAACAGTGAAGGTTTAGAACGCTATGCGCCAGATTCGTGCATTAGCAGGCTCAGGGATTCTGCTCTTGCTCCTCATCGCGCTCAGCTTAATGCTGGGGGCAAAATCAATACCGCTTCCCGATGTATTTCATTCGCTTACCTCCAGCTGCAATAGCGCGGAGTGCGTGATTGTGCGCGACGCGCGCCTGCCGCGCACCTTGGCCGGTTTGCTGGCGGGCGTGGCGCTGGGGCTGGCCGGTGCGTTGATGCAGAGCCTGACGCGTAATCCGCTGGCCGATCCCGGCATTCTTGGCGTCAACGCCGGCGCAGGTTTCGCGGTGGTGATGGGTATTGCGCTGTTCGGCGCTGACTCTCCGGTGGATTGGCTGGGTTTCGCCTTTGGCGGTGCATTGTTGTCTTCATTGCTGGTGGCGATGACCGGCGCGATTGGCGGTGGGCGCGTCAATCCGGTGCGTCTCACCTTAGCGGGCGTGGCGCTGGGCGCGGTGCTGGATGGGTTAACCTCTGGTTTGTCGCTGCTCAATCCCGACATCTACGATCATCTGCGCTTCTGGCACAGCGGCTCGCTGGATATTCGCAATTTCGCCACGCTGCGCACGCTGTTCCCGGCGGTGCTGATCGGCAGTGTAGTCGCTATCGCGCTGTCGCAGGCGCTGAACAGTTTGAGTATGGGCGGTGACATGGCGACCGCGCTCGGTACGCGGGTGGCGCGCACCCAATTGCTGGGTCTGCTGGCGATTGCGCTGCTGTGCGGGGCAGCCACGGCGGCAGTGGGGCCGATTGCCTTTGTCGGTTTGATGACGCCGCACTTTGCCCGCTGGCTGGTGGGCAACGATCACCGCTGGATGCTGCCCGCAACTGCGCTGATCACTCCGATTCTGCTCCTCGCCGCCGATATTCTTGGACGCCTGCTGGTGGCGGGTGAACTACGCGTTTCCATCGTCACCGCGATGCTTGGTGCGCCAATGCTGATTGTGCTGGTGCGCCGTAAATTAGGCCGAGGTGCGCTATGACGCGTCGAGCCTGGTTACATACCTTGTGGCTGCTGTTCGCTTGTGGCTTGCTGGCATATTTAGCGATGACGCGCGGTGCATTGCCGATCAGCGGTGAACAAATCTGGCAAATTCTGCTCGGGCAGGGCGCCAGCAACGTCAAACTGATCGTGCTGGAGTGGCGCTTGCCACGCGTACTGATGGCGCTGCTGATTGGTGCGGCGTTAGGCATCAGTGGCGCGATTTTTCAGTCGCTGCTGCGTAACCCGCTGGGTAGCCCCGACATTCTTGGCTTTAACACCGGCGCGTACAGCGGCGTATTAGTCGCGCTGGTGCTGTTCAATCAAAGCGTCACGGCGATGACCGGCGCAGCGTTGATGGGCGGTATCGCCACGGCGGCGTTGGTTTATCTGTTTGCCTGGCGCAACGGCGTGGAAACCTTCCGTCTGATTATCGTCGGCATCAGCGTGCGTGCGCTGCTGATGGCGTTGAATTCATGGCTGATTATCAGCGCCTCGCTGGAGTCGGCGCTGAGTGCCGGCTTGTGGAGCGCCGGATCGCTCAACGGCATCACCTGGGCGAAAACCCCGCCGGTCATTGCGGTATTGCTGGTGGCGTTATTGCTGATGGCGTTGCTGGCGCGGCGGATGCGCTTGCTGGAGATGGGCGAAGATACCGCCTGCGCGCTCGGCGTGCCGGTAGAGCGTAGCCGCATGTGGTTGATGCTGATTGGCGTGGTGCTCACGGCAGCGTCAACGGCGCTGGTCGGGCCGATTTCGTTTGTTGCGCTGCTGGCACCGCAGATTGCCCGCCGTCTGGGCGGCGGCGTCAAAGGCGCTTTGCCGCTGGCGGCGCTGTGTGGCGCGCTGTTACTGATTGCCGCAGACTTCGCCGCACAGCATCTGTTCCTGCCTTATCAATTACCGGTTGGCGTGATTACCGTCAGCCTCGGTGGACTTTATCTGATTGTTTTACTGGTGCGGGAGGCGCGACGCCAATGACTGATATCCCTTCACGTCTGCGCGGCGATGGCCTGACGCTGGGCTACGACAAAAAGGTGGTGGCAGAAAATCTGTCGGTGGCGATTCCGCAAGGTGAGCTGACGGTGATTATCGGTCCTAACGCCTGCGGAAAATCGACGCTGCTGCGCACGCTGAGTCGCCTGCATACGCCGCTGAAAGGTGAGGTATTGCTGGATGGTGCGGCGATTGCCAGCTATCCCACTAAAGAGGTGGCGCGGCGTCTGGGTCTGCTGCCGCAAAGTTCCAACGCGCCGGCGGGCATTAGCGTCACCGAGTTGGTGGCGCGCGGACGTTATCCACATCAGGCGCTATTTGGGCGCTGGCGTGCGGAAGATGAAGCGGCGGTACAGAGCGCGATGCGAGCCACCGGCGTGGCCGATTTGGCGCAACAATCGGTGGATACCTTATCGGGCGGGCAGCGTCAGCGCGTGTGGATTGCCATGGTGCTGGCGCAGGAAACGCCGCTGCTGCTGCTGGATGAACCCACCACCTGGCTGGACATCACCCATCAGATTGAGCTGCTGGAGCTGATGCAGGAGCTGAATCAACAGCATGGGCGCACGCTGGTGGTGGTGCTGCACGATCTCAATCACGCCTGTCGCTATGCCACGCATTTGATCGCGATGCGTTACGGGAAGATTGTCGCCGAAGGGAAGCCGTCGGAGATCGTGACGCCCGCGTTGATCGAGCAGGTGTATGGCTTGCGCTGCGTGATTGTGGAAGATCCGGTGGCACATACGCCGATGATCGTGCCGTTGGGGCGCGGAGGATAATCAAGATTGCGCGATAAATCGCGCCGCTACGAATATGTTCATTATTCCGTAGCGGCGCAATTTATTGCGCTTATTGCAATATATCCCTGAGCAGCGGTCCAATCTGCTCAAACATCTGTGGTGAAATGATCTCGACGTGGGCGCAATCCATCGGCCACACCTGCAGTTCGCCCACATACGGCGCCCAGGCGCGACGTGCGTCCTGGCCTGGCTGCTGCGTCTGTTCAGCGAGGAACAGCGTGGCACGACCGTTGAAACGGGCGCTGCGTGCCGTTGCCAGCAGACGCACCGAACTGGCGTAGTTGGCCTCAATGGTGTCGAACATCGCGCGCATCTCTTCGCCGGCTTGATGGCGCTGCGCGGCGATAAACTGCTCGCGCTCACGGTTCACTTCTTCCAACACCGCGGGATCCAGCATGTTCTCGCCGCGTTTCTCATCCCAGTTCTGCGTTTCTGGTGGCCAGGTATCCAGTAAGCCGAGGAACGCCACTTTTTCACCCGCCGCTTCCAGCCGCGCCGCAATACCTTGTGCCAGCGTGCCGCCCAGCGAATAGCCAAGGAAATAATAAGGTCCGTGCGGTTGCACCTCGCGCAGGGTTTGCAGATGGGCATCGCAGACTTCATCCAGATGCGCGCTTTGATTCAGCGGGCTGTTGGGATCGGGCGACTGAATGCCCATCAACGACCACGACTTATCGAGATAACGTTGCAGGATGCTGAACTGCCAGGCAAAACCGGAAGCGGGATGGAAGCAGAACAGTGTCGGGCCGTTGCTCTGACGCAGCGGCAGCACCGCTTCGAAGCCAGCCTGCTGATGTGATTGTGCATTACTGAGCAGCGTGGCCAGCTTCTCTACCGTCGAGGCCACCATAATCTGCCCCACCGAGACCGGCTGTTGCAGCTCACGACGCAGTTGCGCTGCCAGGCGCATCGCCAGCAGCGAATGACCGCCGAGGGCAAAAAAATCATCCTGCGCGCTGATTGCCTCACGCGCCAGCAGCTTACAGAAGGCGTTTGCCAGGGTAGTTTCCAGTCCAGCATGCGGCGCGCGGCCTGTGCTCACGCCAGCGGATTCGGGTAGCGGTAACGCTTTGCGATCCAGCTTGCCATTGCTGCTGAGTGGGAAGGCGTCGAGTTGCACAATCGCCACCGGCACCATATGCGCCGGCAAGCGCTGCGCCAGCGCCTGACGTAATGCTTCACCATTAACCGGCTGCTCAGCAATCACATAACCGACCAGCTGACGCGCATCACCTTGCGCCGCTGCAGCGCCAAGCACTACCGCGTGTGTGACCGCTTGTTCAATACCCGGCTGCGCGCTGAGTACATGATCGATTTCATTCAGTTCGATGCGCTGACCGCGAATCTTCAACTGATCGTCGCTGCGGCCGAGATATTCCACTGCACCGTTATCCAGCCAGCGCGCCACGTCGCCGGTAAGATACATGCGCTCGCCGGAACTGAAAGGATCGGCGATAAAGCGGCTAGCCGTCAGGTCAGGACGCCCCAGATAACCCTGCGCCAGCTGTACGCCGGTTAAGTAGAGATCGCCCGCCACGCCCGGCGGCACCGGTTGCATGCGGGCATCGAGGATGCGCAGGCCGGTATTCCACACCGGGAAGCCAATCGGCACGCTGGCACCTTCGACGGCGGCCAATGCCGCACCAAACGCCGAATACCAGCTGACATCCACCGCGGCCTCAGTTGGGCCATACAGATTGTGCAGTGGCACTTGCGTCAGTTTTTCCCACTCGCGCGACAAATCGGTCGGCAGCGCTTCACCGCTGCAGAACACGTTACGCAGGCTGGCGCAGCAGGCAATCGCCGGTTGATCATTAAGGGCCGCGACAAAGGCCGCCAGCATCGAGGGTACGAAATGCGTGGTGGTGACTTTGTAGCGGGCAAACAGCTGCTGCAGCGCCTCGGGATCGCGGTGGGCCTCTGGCGGTGCCATTACCAACTGCGCGCCAACCAGCAGCGGCCAGAAGAATTCCCACACTGAAACGTCGAAGCTGCTCGGGGTTTTCTGCAACACCACGTCATCGGCTTGCAGCGGGTAGCGATCCTGCATCCATAACAGGCGATTGACGATGGCTTCATGCCCCACCAGCACGCCTTTGGGGCGACCGGTCGAACCCGAGGTGTAAATAATGTAGGCCGCATCCTGCGGCGTCGGCGCGCTGGCCGGTGGCGGCGCATCGAGGTTGCGATAAAGCGCATCAAAATGCAGCTGATTAACCGGCGCGATGGCGCTAAAGCGTGCGCTGAGCGCTGCGCAGGTGATCAGCGTTGTCGGCGCGGCATCCTCCAGCATCAGCTGCAATCGCTCGTCTGGATAACCGGTATCAAGCGGCAGATACGCCGCGCCGAGCGAAACAATCGCCTGCAGCGCCAGTGACAGCTGTACGCTGCGCGGCAGCGCCACCGCAACGATATCGCCGCGCTGCACGCCGGCGGCGCTGAGATCGGCTGCCAGCGCAAACACCTGTTGCTGCATCTCCCGATAGCTCAACTGATGCTGCGCATCAGCCAGCGCCGGTGCATCGGGCGTGCGTGTCGCCTGCTGCGCTAACAGGGAAGCGAGCGTTTCTGCCGGCAGCGGATAGGCGGTGTGGTTGATCGCGGCAATCTGCGCGTGCTCATCGACAGTAAGCAGATCGAGTTCACCACACGGACGTTGCGGCTGTTCGGCCAGCTGATTCAGTAACAGGGCAAAGCGGCTGGCGTGACGCTGCAAAGTTTGTTTGCTGTAGCGTTCGGCATTGGCCAGCAGCTCCAGCGTCAATTCACCGTGCTCGCTGATATAAATGGCGATTTCGAGATCGCGCACCGGCCCGGATGCCAGTTGATGCGTGATGCCTTCTACCCCGGCGAAATCAAGCTGGTAATCAAACATCTTCAGGTTGATCACTGGGCCGTAAAGCGGATCGGCATCACCAAGGCGGCCCAGATCGCGCTGTACCTGTTCGGCGTCATAGCGCTGATGACGGCGCATTTTTTTCACTTCGCCTGCCAGCTGTGCGGCAAGGGCGCTAAGCGGCTGCGTCGGATCGTAATGTACCGCCATCGGCAACACGTTGATCACCGGACCGGTGGCGCACAAGGCGGCTGAGCCGATGCGACGCATAAAGATAAAACCGGCGGCAAAGTCGTTTTGCCCGCTAAGACGCGCCAGCCAAAGCGCCACCAGCGCGAAGGCGAGATCGGCGGCGCTGGCGTGCGGATGCTGCTGCACCAGCGTCTGGAAGGTGCTGCGCTCCAGCGTCACGCTGTGGCGCAGCAGATCGGTGCTGGCGTGCTGTCCGGCGAGCGGCAGCGGTGAGAGCGAAGCCGGTGAGGGCAGCGCCGCGCCTTTTTCGCGCCAGAACTGACTGTCACGCGCGAAAGAGGAGGATTCGCGGTAGCGCTGATACTCTTCCACGACGTCGCTAAACGGGATAAACGGCGTCGGCTCTGCCGCTTGCTGGCGTACCGCTGCGCTGTACAGGTTAGCGATGCGGCGCGTCAGTGCGGTAAAGCTGAAACCATCCACCACCAAATGGTGATAGCGCTGATACCAGAACCAGTGTTGATCGCCGAGGCGGAATAGGCGGTGATGCCATAGCTTTGCACCGCTCAGCACGCGCAGATCGCCGTTCATATCATCGCGCATCAGCGCGCGCGCGGTCGCTGGCGCATCGGCCTCATTCCGTAAATCGACAATCTGCGGCAGGCTAAAGGATTGTGGCTGCGGCCATTGCAACGCTTCGCCTTCTATCTCGCCAAAGGCCATGTTCAGCGTGTCGGCTTCCTGCATGCCCGCGACGATCGACTGAGCCAAAAGGGCGCTGTCAATATCACCGCGCAGTTCGACAAAATGCGCCACCGCATAGGCGTTGTGGTGCGGTGACAGCTGATCGGCAATCCAGATGCCGGGCTGTGCCGCGACTAACGGCAAGGTTTGTTGGTCGGTCATAGGCTTATTCTTCAGGGATTCGGACATGAATGCTCCGTTTTGCTCCACAGCGCTTGTAGACCACTCAGCAGGCCGCCGCGCCAACAGAGCGCGTCATGGCCGCCTTCCACCGGCAGGTAATTCACCTGATAACCGGCGGCGTTAAGCTGCTGTTGCAGTTGTTGATTAGCTTGCAGAATCAAGCCTTCGCGTTTACCCGCTTCGAGCCAGAAACGCAGCGGTTGGCGCGGCGCAAGACCGTTATCCAGCGCCTGCAGTAGCCAGCCGTGCGGATTGCCGCGTTCCGGCCACCAGAAGGAGCCGGATAAGCTGAGCGCATTGCCAAAGGTTTCCGGCCAGTGCAGCGCCGCATACACCGAAGCCAAACCGCCAAAGCTTTGTCCGGCGACGATGGTGCGATCCGCCTGCTGGCGATAAGGCGTTGAGAGCGCAATCTGCGGTAACAGTTCTTGCTGGATAGCTTGCCAAAACTGCGGGTTGCACGGCAGCTCGCGGCTGCGGTGCTCGCGGTCGATGATGTCGATAAACAGATACACCGCCGGTGGTAAGGTGCCAGCTTCGGTGAGCTGCTGTAGCGGCCCGGCAATCGGCATGCTGTGCGCCCAGAATTGCCCATCAAGTAGGATGGCCAGCGGTCGCTGTGCAGGATTAGCCTCGCCGGTGGTGTAAGTCCACACGGTGCGGCTGTTGCCCAATATTGCGCTATTCCATTGCTGCTGTTGCAGTTCAATGGCTGGCGCGGTGCCTTGATCTATCGCTTGCCACACCTGTTGATTGGGCGCGTGGGGCAGATGTAGCGGCGATACGCCCATGCCGCGGCCACCGGACCAGCCACGTAAGGTGTTCAGTGGATCGGCCTGCGCGGTAGGGAATTTGTCGCGCCACCACGTGCGCAGTGAGGACATGTCGGCTTCACCGGAGAAGTCAGTGGCCTGCTCATCGGGCATCAAACAGTAACTGCCGCGCCAGTTGGCGGGCAGCGCGGTCTGCCAATACCAGACGTTGGTGCCCGCCACGCGCATCAATGATTGCGGCGGGCGGCGCTGGTGGTGATCGGTAACGCCAGTAATGTTGATCCACACGCGCTGGGTCGACGATTGTGTTTCATCGCCTTGCGGGTCACGCCAGAAGAAGGTGACCTGACATTGGCCATCATCTGCTAACTCAATGCGGGGAATGCCTTGGGATTGTTGCGCCTGCCACCAGGCTTCACTGCCGGTTACATCATTTCGCCAGGTCATAGGGCTGCCAGTCGGTGTTTACGCGGAGATTTACATAAGCTTGATGAATAATACTATTGATAATAATTTGCATTTGCAATAGGGTGGCTGCGCTCAAAAATGAGCACGCTCGTTCCGCCTGATGCTTACCGTTCGGTAAGGTTGCGCTACGGAGGGTTTGAAGGGTCTGGAACGAGGCGCGATAGGAACAGGGATCTTCTCACCGGCGCGCCAGTTAAGCCTGTTGCGGCTTTTTCTGGCCATCCAGGAACGCAAAAAAATGAAAAAGTATTCACGGTTATCTGTAGCCATTTTAATTGAACTGGGGCTCAGCGCCTCACTGCTCTCTGGCGGCGCCTGGGCAGCGGACACTTCTTCCAGCAAAACCTCAGCCAGTTCGACCGACGCTCAATCCATGGACGGCGGCACCTTGATGGTCACCGCGCAGCAGCAGAACCTGCAAGCGCCGGGCGTCTCCACCATCACCGCCGACGAAATCAAAAAACATCCGCCCGCGCGTGATGTGTCAGAAATTATCCGTACCATGCCGGGCGTTAACCTGACCGGTAACTCCACCAGCGGCCAGCGCGGCAATAATCGCCAGATCGACATTCGTGGCATGGGCCCGGAAAACACCTTGATCATGGTGGATGGTATGCCGATCACTAGCCGCAACTCAGTGCGTCTTGGCTGGCGTGGTGAGCGTGATACGCGCGGCGATACCAATTGGGTGCCGCCGGAGATGATCGATCACATTGACGTGATTCGCGGACCCGCAGCGGTGCGTTACGGCAACGGCGCGGCGGGCGGCGTAGTGAATATCATCACCAAAAAACAGACCGATCAGCAGTGGCACGGTTCATGGAACACCTATTACAACGTGCCGGAACACAAAGCGGAAGGCGCTACCAGACGCACCAACTTCAGTCTCGAAGGGCCGTTGGGCGATGATTTCAACTTCCGTTTGTACGGCGGTTTAGCCAAAACGCAGGCAGATGCTTACGACATTAACGAAGGGCATGCGGCAGCGCGCACCGGCACCTATGCGGGCAGTTATCCATCGGGGCGTGAAGGCTCGGTCAATAAAGACATCAATGCCTTGCTAAGCTGGGCGTTTGCGCCAATGCAAACGCTGGAACTGCAGGCTGGCTTCAGCCGTCAGGGCAATCTGTATGCGGGTGATACCCAGAACACCAACACCAGCGCGCTGGTGAAAAGTCTGTATGGCGATGAAACCAACCGCTTATATCGCCAGAACGTCTCATTGAAGTGGACCGGCGCATGGGATAACGGCGTCAGCACCAATACCTACGCGCGTTATGAGAAGACGCGTAACTCACGCATTAACGAAGGTTTAGCGGGCGGCACCGAAGGCATCTTCTCCAACAGCAATTTCAACACCATTCAGCTGGATGACGTGCTGCTGCACAGCGAAGTCAGTATTCCGTTTGAACTGTTATTTAATCAAACTGCGACTCTGGGTACCGAATGGAACCAGCAGCGCATGAAAGATGGATCGTCAACCGCGCAGGCGGCGAGCTACGGTTCGGTGCCAGGCATCGACAACACCGGCCGCAGCCCTTATTCGCAGGCGGAGATTTTCTCGCTATTTGCTGAAGACAATATGGAGCTGACCGATAGCACCATGCTGACGCCAAGCCTGCGTTTTGATCATCACTCGATTGTCGGCAATAACTGGAGCCCGTCTCTCAACCTGTCGCAAGGTTTGGGGGATGATTTCACGCTGAAGATGGGCATTGGCCGCGCGTATAAAGCGCCGAGCCTGTATCAAACCAACCCGAACTATCTGCTATACAGTAACGGTCAAGGTTGCGCGGCCAGCACTGGCGCCTGTTATCTGCAGGGTAACAGCGATCTGAAAGCGGAAAACAGCATTAACAAAGAGATTGGGCTGGAGTGGAAACACCAGGGTTATCAGGCCGGTTTGACCTGGTTCCGCAACGATTACCGCAACAAGATTGAAGCCGGTTACGCGCCTGCGAGCAAAGCCTCCAATGGCACCACGGATATTTATCAATGGGAAAACGTACCGAAAGCGGTGGTTGAAGGACTGGAAGGCACCGTCAACGTGCCGTTCTCTGACAGCGTGACGTGGAACAACAACTTCACCTATATGCTGCAGAGCAAGAACAAAGAGACCGGCGATCGTTTATCGGTGATTCCTGAGTACACGCTGAATTCGACGCTGAGCTGGCAGGCTACGCAGGATCTTTCGCTGCAAACCACGTTGACCTGGTACGGCACGCAAACGCCGAAGAAGTATGATTACAAAGGCAATGCTTCGACCGGCAGCGCGATCGACAAAGTGAGTCCGTACTCAATTATCGGCATGAGCGGCACTTACGATATCAACAAGTACGCCAGCGTAACTTTAGGTATCGATAATCTGTTCGATAAACGTCACT
Organism: Pantoea sp. X-Soil-ISGK-421; assembly: GCF_059730785.1. Taxonomy (NCBI): domain Bacteria; kingdom Pseudomonadati; phylum Pseudomonadota; class Gammaproteobacteria; order Enterobacterales; family Erwiniaceae; genus Pantoea; species Pantoea sp. X-Soil-ISGK-421. The sequence goes on from NZ_AP035979.1 coordinate 552,638, forward strand.
ATCGCGAAGGTAATGCACAAACCACCGGTAACGCCAACACCAACTCGTATCTGTATGGCGCGGGCGCCAACACTTACAACGAATCCGGGCGTACCTACTTTATGAGCCTGAACACCCACTTCTAACGGCATTTAGCCAATCAGTTGATGCGGTAAATAGCAGCGGGCAATCAGCCCGCTGCAATCTTCACGGTTCACCAACTCCAGCCTGCCGCGATGCATCTGAACGATGCGCAGCACAATATTCAAACCCAAACCGCTGCCGCCATAACGTTGATCGCGACGACGAAACGCCTGCGTCAACTCTTCGGCTGCGGTGGCTTCAATGCCCGGACCTTGATCCCACACTTCGATAATCACCTGCTGCTTGTCCTGCTGCATCTTTACCGCAACTTCGCTGCCTTCCGGACTATAGCGCGAGGCGTTTTCCAGCAGATTGCGCAGCATCAGACGCAGCAGCACCGCTTCACCTTGCTGCGGGACATCGTGGTTCTGCGGCCAGTGCAGTTTTTGCTGACGCTGGAGATACATCTCCGCCATTTCTGGCTCCAGCGGCTGCATGATGTCTTTTTGCCACAGCAACTGCTGATAGTGACCGCCCGCCAGCGCTTGCCCCGCGCGCGACAGCATCAGCAACTGTTCAACGGTGTGCATCAGCTGATCGATACGTTCAATCAGCATTTCGCTCTGCGGCACGTTTTGCTGATGCAGCAGCTCAAGATGCAGGCGCAATCCGGCCAGCGGCGTGCGCAGCTCGTGCGCCGCGTCGGCGGTGAATAATCGCTCATGTTGCAGCGTGTGATCGAGGCGTGAAAACAGATGGTTGATCGAGGTCGTCACCGCTACGATCTCATCCATCTCGGAGTAGATCGGCAACGGCGTCAGGTTATCCGCTGAACGGTGCGCCAGGCTGTCTTGCAGGGATTTCAGTGGACGGATAATCCAGTTAATCGCCCAAAACGACAGCAGTAAGGTGAGGGCGACCATCACTAACGACGGTAGCAGCAACGAGGCAATCGCTTCGCGAATCTCATTCTCGACACGATCGTTACGCGCCTGGGCGGAGAGCGTTTCGTTGACTAAAAAACTGATCTGCTCGCGGCTTTCGTGCCACAGCCAGATGGCGCTCATCACCTGACAGGTGAGGAGAATCAGCGCCAGCATGATCAGTAACCGCTGACGCATGCTGTTCATTCGCGGATTTCCAGGCGGTAACCAACGCCGCGCACGGTTTTGATGCGATCTTTCCCGAGCTTGCGACGTAAATTGTGGATGTGAACTTCGAGGGTGTTGGAACCGGGATCGTCATTCCAGCTATAAAGATCCTGCTGCAGCGTTTCACGGTGCACGTTTTGTCCCACGCGCATTAACAAGCGGGTGAGAAGCGCGAACTCTTTTGGCGTAATCTCCAGTGGAATGCTTTCCAGCAGCACCTGCTGTGAACTGAGATTAAGCGTCAGATCGCCCTGTTGCAGCAGGTTATCGCTGTGGCCTTGATAGCGGCGGATCAGCGCCCGTACACGCGCCTGCAGCTCAACCAGCGCAAACGGCTTGACCAGATAATCATCGGCCCCAGCATCCAGACCATCGACGCGATCCTCCAGCGCATCGCGCGCCGTGAGGATCAACACCGGCACCGCAATGCCGTCGCGCCGCCATTGTCGCAGCAATGAAGCGCCATCGCGATCCGGCAAGCCGAGATCGAGCACGATCAAGCTGTACTGACCGCTACGCAGCAACGCATTGCTCTCCGCGGCAGTGCTGGCGCAGTCAATAGCGTAACCTTGCGAGCTGAGCGCCTGCGCAAGGCCGGATTGCAACAGCGCATCATCTTCAACAATGAGCAGTTTCATCAGTTGTTCTTGTTGATATCCGTATAGAGGCGGCTCTCAAAACGTACCAGCGGAATACGGCGCGTTTTCTGATCTTCCGGCGGCACAGCATAGCCGGACAGGAACTGGACAAAGGCTACGCGCGCACCGCTGGAAGTGGTGATGAATCCTGCCAGATTATAGACGCCCTGCAGCGAACCGGTTTTCGCCGACACTTTGCCATCCAGTCCCGCTTCATGCAGTCCGCCACGATATTGCAGTGTGCCGTCATAACCGGCCAGCGGCAGCATCGAAATGTAATTTAGCGTCGAATCATTTTTCGCAATGTATTGCAGCACCTGCATCATGGTATCTGGCGCGATCAGGTCATGACGCGAAAGCCCGGAGCCATCAACCTGAATGCTGTTACCGAGATCGACGCCGGCTTTCTCACGCAGGATGCGACGTACCGCATCCGAACCGGCGCGGAAAGTGCCCGGCACATTGAAGTAGTGATGGCCAATAGTGCGGAACACGGTATCGGCAATCATGTTGTCCGATTTCTTCAACATGGTGTGCAGCAGCGTATGCAGCGGCGCAGATTGTGTTGAAGCCAATACGGTACCCGGCGATGTGACTTGCGCCTGGCGGACCAGATGACCGCTGTAATCAATATCGGCGGCGCGCAGCTCGGCCTTTAGAATCTCACCGGCCCACGCAGCACCATCCTGTACGGCAAACGCCAGCGGCAGCGGTTCGGAACGCTGACGCATACAGCCGGTTAAGGTGTAGCGATTGAGCTCGCCTGGCACCACATCCAATTCGCAATATTGCCCGTCACCGCTGTTACGACCGATGGTGCGCACCTGGCTGAACATGTGGGCGGGATAATACGACGCGATGCGCACGAAGGCATTTTCGCCCGGCGTGTTGGCGCTATACAGCGAAACAGAGAAGCAGTTTTTATCAACAATCGCCGCAGCAGGTGGCGCACTGAAGCACTGCGTCAGGTCATTCCACGGCCAGCCGGGGGCCATATCGTGGCTGGCGAATACCGAGGTGTCGATCACCAGATTGCCTTTGATATGGGTAATGCCCTGCTTTTTCAGCGCCGCGACCATATTGCGTAGATCCTGACGGCTCAACGTTGGATCGCCGCCAAAGCGCGCCACCAAATCGCCATTCAAGGTGCCATCGTTAACTGCACCCTTGGTCTCCATGGTGGTCTGGAAACGGAAATCGGGCCCGAGCTCTAACAAGGCCGCCAGCGCTGTCACCACTTTCATGGTGCTGGCCGGTAACGCCATCTGCTTGCCGTGATAATCGATTATCGGGGTGGATGCGCCCACTTTTTGTACCATCAGCGCCAGGTTTGCGCCGTCTGGCAAATACTGCATGTATTCTTCAACGGGAGCTGCTTGTGCCTGCAGCATAAACGCACAGGTTAATCCGGTAACAAGTCGTGAAAATCGCATAATCTCGCGGTAACTGACGGGTGAAGGCGTCAATACTACGTCCCCGGACGGTGCAAAGTAAACGATGACCCACAGGGAACTCTGGGGTAAAATACGTATCAAAATGCAAAACCGAACCTGACCCGGAAAGCTTTCTGGGTCAGGCTTCTTTTGCTTGTGAAAAGAGGTAACGCGCCGCAGAAGCTGTTTTCTGCTGTCACCGGTCAGGATGACGCCGTTAACCAGGATAGATGACGAGGAGCCAAAATGAATCAGATTCCGATGACGTTGAAAGGCGCTGAGAAGCTGCGCGAAGAGCTGAACGAACTGAAATCCGTGAAGCGTCCGCGCATTATCGCCTCCATCGCCACAGCCCGTGAGCACGGCGATTTGAAAGAGAATGCCGAATATCATGCGGCTCGCGAAGAACAGGGTTTTTGCGAGGGGCGTATTCAAGAGATCGAAGCCAAACTCTCCAATGCGCAGGTCATTGATGTGACCGCCATGCCGAAAACAGGTCGCGTTATTTTTGGCGCGACTGTGACCATCCTCAATGTGGATACGGATGAAGAGTTCACCTATCGCATCGTGGGTGACGATGAAGCTGACTTCAAACAGAATCTGATTTCAGTGAATTCGCCGATGGCGCGTGGATTGGTTGGAAAATCAGCAGATGATGTGGCGATTGTGAAAACCCCGGGTGGGGACGTTGAATATGAAGTGCTGAAGGTGGAATACCTTTAAGATATTGCTACGCTTTGCAATATGTCGCTGCATTTTGTAAAGAAAGGAAAAAGGCCGCATTGCGGCCTTTTATCACATGCAGGAGCGTGGCACTTTCTTTGCCCGTCGCCACCTTTAAAGGCATGATTAACGCGGAAGAGTGATTTTACGCTCTTTGGCAGGGCGATATAGCACCAGCGTGTTGCCGATGACCTGTACGTTGCCTGCTTTAGTTTCACGCACGATAGCGTCCACGATCAGCTGCTTAGTTTCACGATCTTCCGAGGCAATTTTTACCTTGATCAATTCGTGATGCTCAAGCGCCAGTTCGATTTCGGCGAGCACGCCTTCAGTCAGGCCATTACCGCCCAGCATGACAACCGGCTTAAGCGGATGGGCAAGGCCTTTTAGGTGCTGTTTTTGTTTGGTACTCAGATTCATCGTATTTTTTGCTTACTCAGGGATTGAAAACGGTTCATTCTACCGCCATCTCGGGTATATCGCCAAATCAACGCGACCATTGCGTGCTGATTTATCGCTACGATGACGATTTAATTGGAAATATTATGACGGGTAAAAAGCGTTCGGCCAGTTCCAGTCGCTGGCTACAGGAACACTTTAGCGATAAATATGTGCTGCAGGCACAGAAAAAAGGGTTACGTTCGCGTGCCTGGTTTAAACTTGAAGAAATTCAGCAGGGTGACAAGATTTTCAAACCCGGCATGACGGTTGTAGATCTGGGTGCAGCACCCGGCGGTTGGTCGCAATATGTGGTACAGCTTATCGGATCAAGTGGTCGTATCATCGCCTGTGATCTGTTACCAATGGATCCCATTGTCGGCGTTGATTTTTTACAGGGCGATTTTCGTGATGAGGCGGTACTTAACGCCTTGCTGGAGCGCGTAGGCGACCAAAAGGTGCAGGTGGTGATGTCCGATATGGCACCCAACATGAGCGGTACACCTGCGGTTGATATTCCACGTTCGATGTATTTGGTAGAATTGGCGCTGGAAATGTGTCGGGATATCCTGGCCCCAGGCGGCAGTTTTGTCGTGAAAGTGTTTCAGGGAGATGGCTTCGATGAATACCTGCGGGAAATTCGCTCCCTGTTTACGAAAGTGAAAATTCGTAAGCCGGACGCTTCGCGATTACGTTCGCGTGAAGTGTACATTGTGGCGACGGGGCGCAAACTTTAGCCCGAATTATCGGAATCAAAGCAAGACGACCAATGCGTTTACTCTGATGTCTAATTCTGAGTTTTAGGGTAAACAAGCAAAATCATCCGCACTGCGATTCCAGGTATGAAGGATCTATAGTACCCTACGCTGTCTGTTAACATCGTTGTAATATGAGGTTAATCCCTTGAGTGACATGGCGAAAAACCTGATTCTCTGGTTAGTCATCGCGGTCGTGCTGATGTCTGTATTCCAGAGCTTTGGGCCCAGCGAGTCGAATGGCCGTAGGGTTGATTATTCAACTTTCCTATCGGAAGTGAACCAAGATCAGGTCCGCGAGGCACGAATTAACGGGCGTGAGATTAACGTTGTCAAAAAAGACAGCAATAAATACACCACCTACATCCCCGTCAACGATCCTAAGTTACTTGATAACCTGTTGACCAAAAACGTCAAAGTAGTTGGCGAACCGCCTGAAGAACCAAGCCTGCTGGCTTCAATCTTCATCTCATGGTTCCCGATGCTGCTGCTAATTGGCGTGTGGATTTTCTTTATGCGGCAGATGCAGGGCGGCGGCGGCAAGGGCGCGATGTCCTTCGGCAAAAGCAAAGCCCGCATGTTGACCGAAGATCAGATTAAAACCACTTTTGCTGACGTGGCCGGTTGTGATGAGGCCAAAGAAGAAGTCGGTGAGCTGGTCGAGTATCTGCGTGAACCGAGCCGTTTCCAGAAACTGGGCGGTAAAATTCCGAAAGGCGTCCTGATGGTCGGCCCTCCGGGTACCGGTAAAACGCTGCTGGCAAAAGCCATTGCTGGCGAAGCGAAAGTGCCATTCTTTACCATTTCTGGTTCTGACTTCGTTGAAATGTTTGTGGGTGTCGGTGCATCACGTGTGCGTGACATGTTCGAACAAGCGAAGAAAGCGGCGCCGTGCATCATCTTTATCGATGAAATCGATGCGGTTGGCCGTCAGCGTGGCGCCGGTTTAGGCGGTGGTCACGATGAACGTGAACAAACGCTAAACCAGATGCTGGTTGAGATGGATGGCTTTGAAGGCAATGAAGGCATCATCGTTATCGCAGCAACGAACCGTCCAGACGTACTGGATCCGGCGCTGCTGCGTCCAGGCCGCTTTGACCGTCAGGTTGTGGTAGGTCTGCCAGACGTTCGTGGTCGTGAACAGATTCTGAAAGTGCATATGCGTCGTGTGCCGCTGTCTACCGATATGGATCCGTCGGTTATCGCACGTGGTACGCCAGGCTTCTCCGGTGCTGATTTGGCTAACTTAGTCAACGAAGCTGCGCTGTTTGCTGCGCGTGGCAATAAGCGTGTTGTTTCGATGGTTGAGTTTGAAAAAGCCAAAGACAAAATCATGATGGGTGCGGAACGTCGCTCCATGGTGATGACCGAAGAGCAGAAAGAATCAACTGCCTACCATGAAGCGGGGCATGCCATTGTGGGTACATTGGTGCCGGGTTACGATCCGGTGCACAAAGTCACCATCATCCCGCGCGGTCGTGCTTTAGGTGTGGCGTTCTTCTTGCCAGTGGGCGATGAGATTAGTGCTAACCGTCAGAAGCTGGAAAGCCGTATTTCTGTCGCTTACGGTGGACGTCTGGCGGAAGAGATCATCTATGGTCCGGACTATGTTTCTACCGGTGCTTCATCTGATATCAAAATGGCGACCAGCGTTGCACGCAACATGGTTACGCAGTGGGGCTTCTCTGAGAAGTTAGGTCCGTTGCTTTACGCTGAAGAAGAGGGCGAAGTGTTCCTCGGTCGTTCAGTTGCGAAAGCAAAACACATGTCAGATGAAACGGCGCGCATTATCGATCAGGAAGTTAAACACCTTATCGATACTAACTATCAGCGTGCGCGCCGTATCCTGAACGAAAACATGGACATCCTTCACGCGATGAAAGATGCGCTGATGAAGTATGAGACCATTGATGCGCCGCAAATCAGCGATCTGATGGCTCGCCGTGAAGTGCGACCACCTGCGGGCTGGGAAGAGGCGAAAGTTGCTGTTGGTAACGGCGACTCAACGCAGGCTCCACGTCCGGTTGATGACCCGAAAACACCGGGTTCAGACAAGATCATGTGATGGCACTCGGGCGGCAGGTTTTTCCGCCGCTCGATGCGCAGTCTACAGCGCTTGTGCCCATGTAAACCCCGGCAAGTCCGGGGTTTTTTACATCTCGCGATTCCGTTTTTCCTCAAGGAGATTTTCACCATGAAGTTGTTCGCTCGTGATTCCCATCTCGATCTCTCGTTTCCCCATGTGATGGGTATTTTAAATGTCACGCCGGACTCTTTTTCTGATGGTGGAACTCACAACACGCTGGTCGATGCGTTGACTCATACCAATGAGATGGTGAACGCTGGGGCGACCATCATCGATGTTGGCGGAGAATCAACGCGTCCCGGAGCCGAAGAAGTCAGCGTGGAAGAGGAGCTGGCGCGTGTCATCCCGGTGGTGGAAGCGATTGCGCAGCGTTTTGAAGTGTGGATTTCAGTAGATACTTCCAAGCCTGAAGTGATCCGCGAAGCGGCGCGAGTGGGTGCTCACATCATTAATGATATTCGCTCACTGTCCGAACCAGGCGCGTTGGCAGCGGCGGCAGATACCGGTTTGCCGGTATGTCTGATGCATATGCAAGGCGAACCGCGCACCATGCAACAGGCCCCGGAATATCACAATATTGTCAGCGAAGTGGACGCTTACTTCGCCGCGCAGATTGCGCGATGTGAAGCCGCAGGTATTAAAAAAGAGAATCTGCTACTCGATCCTGGCTTCGGATTCGGTAAGAATCTCAGCCACAACTATGAACTGCTGGCACATTTGAGCCATTTCCACCATCACGGATTACCGCTTTTGGTTGGGATGTCGCGTAAGTCGATGGTCGGGCAGCTATTAAATGTCGGTCCGGCCCAGCGCCTGACTGGAAGCCTCAGCTGCGCGGTGATTGCCGCCATGCAAGGGGCACAAATTATTCGCGTACATGATGTGAAAGAGACAGTCGAAGCGATGCGCGTCGTCGAAGCGACACGGAGAGCAAAAGGATAAAAGACATGAGTAATCGTAAATATTTCGGTACAGATGGTATCCGCGGCAAAGTGGGTGAAGCGCCGATTACCCCGGATTTTGTCCTTAAGTTGGGTTGGGCGGCCGGTAAAGTACTGGCGCGTCAGGGATCACGTAAAGTATTGATTGGTAAGGATACGCGGATTTCTGGTTATATGCTGGAATCGGCGCTGGAAGCAGGCCTGGCAGCGGCGGGATTGTCGGCGGCCTTCACTGGCCCGATGCCGACGCCCGCGATCGCCTATCTGACACGCACTTTCCGTGCTGAAGCGGGCATTGTTATTTCTGCTTCTCACAATCCGTTTGACGACAATGGCATCAAATTCTTCTCTGCTGAAGGCACTAAGCTGCCGGACGAGGTTGAGGAAGCGATTGAGCTGGAGATGGAAAAACCCATCACCTGCGTTGAGTCGGCTGAACTGGGTCGCGCCAGTCGTATTGTGGATGCAGCGGGTCGTTACATCGAATTCTGTAAAGGCACCTTCCCAAGTGAGCTGAGCCTGAACGGGCTGAAAATTGTGGTTGATTGCGCTAACGGCGCCACGTATCACATTGCTCCTAACGTACTGCGCGAGCTTGGTGCAAACGTGATTGCGATCGGTGCGCAACCGGATGGCATGAACATCAACAAAGATTGCGGCGCGACCGATCTGCGTCTGCTGCAGCATCGTGTGCTGGAAGAGAAGGCCGATCTTGGACTGGCTTACGATGGCGACGGTGACCGCATCATGATGGTTGACCATTTGGGCCAAAAAGTCGATGGCGATCAGATTCTCTACATCATTGCGCGCGAAGGGCTGCGTCAGGGCCAACTGCGCGGCGGCGTGGTGGGCACGTTGATGAGCAATATGGGCCTGGAACTGGCGTTGAAACAGCTGGGTATTCCTTTCACCCGGGCGAAAGTGGGCGATCGCTATGTATTGGAAAAAATGCAGGAGAAGGGCTGGCGTGTAGGGGCAGAAAACTCCGGGCATGTCATTCTGCTGGATAAAACCACCACCGGCGACGGCATCGTAGCAAGTTTGCAAGTACTCACTGCAATTGTGCGCAACCACATGACGTTGCACGACCTGTGCAGCGGCATGAAAATGCTACCGCAGATTTTGGTCAATGTGCGCTTCACTGGCGATCACGATCCGCTGGAAAGTGAGAGCGTAAAGGCCGTGACCGCGGAAGTAGAAAAAACACTGGCGGGACGCGGTCGCGTGTTGTTGCGCAAATCTGGCACTGAACCACTTATTCGTGTGATGGTTGAAGGTGACGATGAGGCGCAGGTCAGCGCATTGGCGCATAAAATCGCCGATGCAGTAAAAGCGGTTTAACTCATTTCAGGCGGCGAGTTTTTGCCCTTTCCGCCTGTAAAATCACCGGGGTGGTGCTTTTTTCCGCAATCGAAAGCGATGGTGAAAATTGCACTTGCAGAGGTATGTGCCTTTGGTTAGTATTCACACCCGCTTCTGATGGGTGATGACGAGACTCCCCATCGATATTGGTTGAAGCTTTAACTGTGCAGATAACGCGCAAGGAAACAGGTTGATTATGTACGAAGCTCTGTTAGTTGTTTTCCTTATTGTAGCGATTGGCCTCGTGGGTTTGATCATGCTGCAGCAAGGCAAAGGCGCTGATATGGGAGCCTCATTCGGTGCAGGCGCTTCTGGTACGTTGTTCGGTTCAAATGGGTCTGGTAACTTCATGACTCGCATGACCGCGGTACTGGCTACGCTGTTCTTCATCATCAGCTTGGTTCTGGGTAACCTGAACAGTAATAAAACAGCCAAAGGTAGCGAGTGGGATAACCTCAGTGCGCCGGCGCAGTCTGAACAGCAGACTCAGCCAGCTAAACCGGCAACGCCGGGCAATGATATCCCGCAGTAAGATCGTCAACGCTGTAATGCGACAAATGAGCGTCGCAGTCTAGTGATGTACCGAGGTGGTGAAATTGGTAGACACGCTACCTTGAGGTGGTAGTGCTCGAAAGGGCTTACGGGTTCAAGTCCCGTCCTCGGTACCAAATCTCAGTATAACTTGCATTTTTTGCAAGGTCGGCGTATTATTCGCCACGTTTTCGGACGCGGGGTGGAGCAGCCTGGTAGCTCGTCGGGCTCATAACCCGAAGGTCGTCGGTTCAAATCCGGCCCCCGCAACCACTTTCCCTTAGAGTTCTTTTTCAAATATACTGTATGCATCGACGGACGCAATCTCAGTGGTTTTTGAAAAAAATTCTTTTGGATTGTGCTCCGAAGCCGCTATGCGGCGTACAGGGTCCAGTCACAAAAAGCCCCGAATATTCGGGGTTTTTTGTTATCAGGAAATCGAAACACTGGGCTATAGGCCCTTTTTTTATGTCTTGGGGGTGGGCTTGTCCACATTAGAGCAAAAATTGACAGAGTTGATCTCTGCTCCAGTAGAAGCGCTTGGCTACGAATTAGTCGGTATTGAATTTATTCGTGGTCGCACATCAACCCTGCGCATCTATATTGATAGTGAAGAGGGTATCAATGTTGATGATTGCGCCGATGTTAGCCACCAGGTCAGCGCAGTAATGGATGTGGAAGATCCTATTACCGTGGCTTACAACCTTGAAGTTTCCTCGCCGGGTCTCGAACGTCCTCTTTTCACTGCTGAACACTATGCACGTTTTGCCGGTGACGAGGTGAGCCTGGTATTACGCATGGCCGTACAAAACCGCCGTAAATGGCAGGGTATCATCAAGTCTGTTGAGGGCGAGATGATCACGGTGACCGTTGAGGGTAACGACGAAGTGTTCGCGCTGAGCAACATTCAGAAAGCGAACCTGGTCCCCCACTTTTAAAAGTCCGGATTGAGGCTAACCAGGATGAACAAAGAGATCTTAGCTGTAGTAGAAGCCGTTTCTAACGAAAAAGCACTGCCGCGTGAGAAAATCTTCGAAGCGCTGGAGAGCGCTTTGGCCACTGCGACCAAAAAGAAGTATGAGCAAGAGATCGAAGTGCGTGTCAGCATTGACCGTCGCAGCGGCGATTTCGACACCTTCCGTCGCTGGCAGATTGTTGAAGAAGTCACGCAGCCGACTCGCGAGATCACGCTGGATGCAGCCCGCTATGAAGACGAAGCGTTCAATCTGGGCGAATTTGTCGAAGATCAGATTGAATCTGTCACCTTCGACCGTATCACCACCCAAACTGCTAAGCAGGTTATCGTACAAAAAGTACGTGAAGCTGAGCGCGCGATGGTGGTTGATCAGTTCCGTCAACATGAAGGCGAAATCATCACCGGCGTGGTGAAGAAAGTGAACCGCGACAATATTTCACTGGATCTCGGCAGCAATGCTGAAGCGGTGATTGTGCGTGAAGACATGCTGCCGCGTGAAAACTTCCGTCCAGGTGACCGTATCCGCGGTGTGCTGTATGCCGTTCGCCCTGAAGCGCGTGGCGCGCAACTGTTCGTCACCCGTTCTAAGCCGGAAATGCTGATTGAGTTGTTCCGCATTGAGGTGCCAGAAATTGGCGAAGAAGTTATCGAGATCAAAGCGGCAGCGCGCGATCCAGGTTCACGCGCTAAAATCGCGGTGAAAACCAACGATAAACGTATTGATCCAGTAGGCGCTTGCGTCGGTATGCGCGGTGCGCGCGTGCAGGCGGTTTCAAGCGAGCTGGGTGGCGAGCGTATCGATATTGTGCTGTGGGACGACAACCCGGCGCAGTTCGTTATCAATGCCATGGCGCCAGCCGATGTGGCGTCAATTGTGGTGGATGAAGACAATCACACCATGGATATCGCTGTTGAAGCCGGTAATCTGGCTCAGGCGATCGGCCGTAACGGCCAAAACGTGCGTCTGGCTTCCCAGCTGAGCGGTTGGGAACTGAACGTGATGACCGTCGATGATCTGCAGGCTAAGCACCAAGCTGAAGCCCATGCAGCAATCGATATGTTCACCAAACATCTCGACATCGACGAAGAGTTCGCCACCATTCTGGTGGAAGAGGGCTTCTCTTCGCTGGAAGAATTGGCTTATGTGCCAATCAACGAGCTGCTGGAAATCGACGGCCTCGATGAAGAGACCATTGAAGCCCTGCGTGAACGAGCAAAAAATGCGTTAACTACCCTGGCATTAGCGAAAGAAGAGAGCCTTGGTAATCAGGAGCCCGCTGAGGATCTTCTGAATCTTGAGGGCTTGGATCGTGCGCTGGCGTATCGCCTGGCGTCGAAAGGCGTTTGCACGCTGGAAGATCTCGCTGAGCAAGGTGTTGACGACCTGACAGATATTGAAGGGCTGGATGACGAGAAAGCCGGTGCGCTGATTATGGCTGCACGTAATATCTGCTGGTTCGGCGATGACGCGTAATAACAGGAAGGAACAGCATGACAGATGTAACCGTAAAATCGCTGGCCGCCGAAATTCAGACCCCGGTCGATCGCCTGGTACAGCAATTTGCTGATGCAGGGATCCGTAAGTCTGAGAACGATGCGGTGTCCCAGCAAGAGAAAGAAACCTTACTGTCTCACCTGAATCGTGAGCACGGTCAGACCGGTTCAAGCAAGCTGACTTTGCAGCGCAAGACGCGCAGCACCTTGAATATTCCCGTCACCGGGGGTAAAAGTAAGTCGGTACAAATTGAAGTCCGCAAAAAGCGCACATACGTGAAAGGCGACGCAGAGTCTGAGCAAGCTCAGGCAGAAGCGGAAGCCGAGGCGCAGCGTGAAGCGGAAGAGCAGGCGCGTCGCGAGGCGGAAGAACAAGCCCGTCGCGAAGCTGAACAGAAAGCGCAACGTGAAGCCGAAGATAAAGCCAAGCGCGAAGCCGCTGACAAGGCCAAACGTGAAGCAGCGGAAAAAGAGAAATTGACTAATCAACCTACCGACGTAGTAGCCAAGGCTGCGCAGTCTGATAAAGCCCGTCGTGAAGCAGAAGCTGCCGAACTGAAACGTAAAGCAGAAGAAGAAGCACGTCGTAAGCTGGAAGAAGATGCGCGCCGCGTAGCTGAAGAAGCCCGCCGCCTGGCTGAAGAAAAAGGTGCTGAATGGGCAAAACCTGAAGAAGAGGATAAAGGCGACTATCACGTCACCACCTCAACTCACGCCCGTCAGGCAGAAGACGAGAACGACCGCCAGGTTGAAGCCGGCCGCGCACGTGCTCGTACTACCAAAGCCGCTCGCCCGGTGAAGAAAGGCAACAAGCATTCTGAAGCCAAAACCGATCGCGAAGAAGCGCGCGCTCAGGTTCGTGGTGGCAAAGGCGGTAAGCATCGTAAGCCAAGCACCCTGCAGCAGGGCTTCAACAAGCCAGCTCAGGCTGTTAACCGCGATGTCGTCATCGGTGAAACCATCACCGTTGCTGAACTGGCCAACAAAATGGCGATCAAAGGTTCTCTGGTCGTTAAAGCCATGATGAAGATGGGCGCCATGGCGACCATCAACCAGGTTATCGATCAAGAAACCGCTCAGATGGTCGCGGAAGAAATGGGTCATAAAGTGATCCTGCGCCGCGAGAATGAGCTGGAAGAAGCGGTAATGGACGATCGTGATACCGACGCCGCGCAGGAAAGCCGTGCGCCAGTCGTGACTATCATGGGTCACGTTGACCACGGTAAAACCTCGCTGCTTGACTACATTCGTTCAACGAAAGTGGCATCAGGCGAAGCGGGCGGTATTACCCAGCATATCGGTGCTTACCACGTTGAAACTGACAACGGTATGATCACCTTCCTCGATACCCCGGGCCACGCCGCGTTTACCGCAATGCGTGCACGTGGTGCGCAGGCAACGGATATCGTTATCCTTGTTGTTGCAGCTGATGATGGCGTGATGCCTCAGACCGTTGAAGCTATCCAGCATGCGAAAGCAGCAGGTGTGCCAGTGGTGGTTGCGGTCAACAAAATCGATAAGCCAGATGCTGATCCAGACCGTGTTAAGAACGAACTGACCCAATACGGAATTCTTCCGGAAGAGTGGGGCGGTGAGAACATGTTCGTTAACGTCTCTGCGAAAGCCGGTACGGGTATCGACGACTTGCTGAATGCGATTCTGCTGCAAGCAGAAGTCCTGGAACTGTCCGCTATTCGTGAAGGTATGGCGAGCGGCGTGGTGATTGAATCGTTCCTCGACAAAGGTCGTGGTCCGGTTGCCACCGTGCTGGTTCGTGAAGGTACGCTGAACAAAGGCGATATCGTGCTGTGTGGCTTCGAATACGGCCGTGTCCGTGCGATGCGTGACGAACTGGGTCGTGAAGTGCTGGAAGCGGGTCCATCCATTCCAGTGGAAATCCTCGGTTTGTCCGGTGTGCCGGCAGCGGGTGATGAAGCGACTGTGGTACGTGACGAGAAGAAAGCGCGTGAAGTTGCACTGTATCGTCAGGGCAAATTCCGTGAAGTTAAGCTGGCGCGTCAGCAGAAGTCTAAGTTGGAGAATATGTTCGCCAACATGACTGAAGGCGAAGTGTCCGAGCTGAATATCGTGCTGAAATCTGACGTACAGGGTTCTGTGGAAGCGATCTCCGATTCCCTGCTGAAACTCTCCACCGACGAAGTGAAGGTGCGGATTATCGGTTCGGGTGTAGGTGGTATCACCGAAACCGACGCAACGCTGGCTGCAGCATCCAACGCCATCATCTTAGGCTTCAACGTGCGTGCCGATGCTTCTGCTCGCCGTGTGATTGATGCCGAGAGTGTTGATCTGCGTTACTACTCCGTCATCTATAATCTGATCGACGAAGTGAAAGCAGCGATGAGCGGCATGTTGGCACCAGAGTACAAGCAGCAGATCATCGGTCTTGCTGCGGTACGTGACGTGTTCAAATCACCGAAGTTTGGTGCTATCGCGGGTTGTATGGTCACCGAAGGTATCATCAAGCGTCACAACCCAATCCGTGTACTGCGTGACAACGTGGTTATCTATGAAGGCGAGCTGGAATCTCTGCGCCGCTTCAAAGATGACGTCAACGAAGTTCGTAACGGCATGGAATGTGGTATCGGCGTGAAGAACTACAACGACGTTCGCGTTGGCGATATGATCGAAGTGTTCGAAGTGATTGAAATTAAACGCACCATCGATTGATCATCATTTGATGTGTTGCAATTTGGGAGGCCTCTGGCCTCCCGAATTATTTGGGAGAAAGAATAATGGCAAAAGAATTTGGCCGCCAACAGCGCGTTTCTCAGGAGTTGCAGAAAGAGATTGCGATCATCCTGCAGCGCGAAATCAAAGATCCTCGTCTGGGTATGATGGTGACAGTTTCGGGCGTAGAAGTGTCCCGCGATCTCGCCTATGCCAAGGTGTTTGTGACCTTTTTGAATGACAAAGATGAAGAAGCGGTGCAAAACGGCCTGAAGGCACTGAAAGAAGCGTCTGGTTATATCCGCACGCTGGTAGGCAAAGCGATGCGTTTGCGTATCGTGCCGGAGCTGACCTTCTTTTACGACAACTCGCTGATTGAAGGTATGCGTATGTCGAACCTCGTCAGCAACGTCATTAAGAGCGATGTTGAGCGTCGTGGCGAGAGCCCGGCGGAAGATGACAAGGAGGACTAATGAGTCGTCCTCGTCGTCGCGGTCGCGACGTCCACGGCGTGTTTCTGCTGGATAAGCATCAAGGCGCATCCTCCAATGATGTGCTGCAGAAAGTAAAACGTCTGTTCAATGCGAACAAAGCGGGCCACACCGGCGCCCTCGATCCTCTGGCGACCGGCATGCTGCCGGTATGCCTCGGTGAAGCCACCAAGTTTTCACAGTATCTGCTCGATTCTGACAAACGTTATCGCGTCATTGCTCGCTTAGGCGAACGTACCGATACTTCAGATGCCGATGGCAATATTGTTGAGACGCGTGCGATTACTTTCGATCAGGCGGCACTGGATGCGGCGCTGGACTATTTTCGTGGCGATACCCTGCAGGTGCCGACCATGTTCTCCGCGCTGAAATATCAGGGACGCAAGCTGTATGAGTACGCGCGTGAAGGCGTTACCGTGCCGCGTGAAGCACGCCCGATTAAAGTATTCGAGCTGCAGTTTATTCGCTGGGAAGGTGATGAGCTGGAGCTGGAGATTCACGTCTCTAAAGGCACTTACATCCGAACTATCATTGACGATCTCGGTGAGCGATTGGGCTGTGGTGCGCACGTCATTATGCTGCGTCGTCTGCAGGTTGCCCGTTATCCAATTGAAAGAATGGTGACGCTGGAGCAGCTGCAGGAAGTCGCGGCCACCGTCAACATGGCGGAAACACCGGATTATAGTGCGCTCGATGCGTTATTGTTGCCGATGGATAGCCCGGCAGAAGAGTTCCCGATTGTGAATTTGCTACCCGCGGTGGCGGCTTATTTCAAACAGGGGATGCCGGTTCAGGTTGCGGATGCGCCGGAGCAGGGATTGGTGCGCGTGACCGAAGGTAATGCGCACAAATTTATTGGTATGGCCGAAATTGCCGACGATGGTCGCGTGGCGCCGCGTCGTCTGGTGGTAGAATTTCCCGCGTAATCAAGCTTCTTGAATTTGACCTAACGGCGCATTTGCGTTGCTATCAGGCGAAGAGTAGAATGGCGCGGCTTTAAAGCGGGCTGCTGAATTAGAGATCGGCACCCATACATTCATTTTTTACTGGAGTTTATTATGTCTCTAAGCGTAGAAGCTAAAGCAGAGATCGTTGCTAAATACGGTCGTGGTACCAATGACAGCGGTTCAACTGAAGTTCAGGTTGCTCTGCTGACTGCTCAGATTAACCACCTGCAGGGTCACTTCTCTGAGCACAAAAAAGATCACCACAGCCGTCGCGGTCTGCTGCGTATGGTATCTCAGCGTCGTAAGCTGCTGGACTACCTGAAGCGTAAAGACGTTGCTCGCTATACCGGTCTGATCGAAAGCCTGGGTCTGCGTCGCTAAGTCTGAAGAATCTGATCAAGGATGTAGCGCATGCACTATGCAAAAAAACGCATCTGACGATCAGATTTGTGCGAGTTTCGCGAAAAGGGGGCCTTTATGGCCCCTTTTTTCGAGCAATCCGCAGCAATCCGGACCAAACTCATGTATTGTTGCAGAGAGTGATCTTTGCTTGCAGAGGTTCGCGCGGCTAATGAGAGGCTTTACCGCATGGGCGGTTAAGGTTGTCATTAGTCGCGAGGATGCAACTAAAGATCGGTAATCCCCGGCGCGCCAGAATGGGCTGCGCCCCTGAATTTAAGGACTTAAATTTTGCTGAACCCGATCGTACGCAAATTCCAATATGGTCAGCATACCGTCACGCTGGAAACCGGCATGATGGCGCGCCAGGCTACTGCTGCAGTTATGGTAAGCATGGATGACACTGCTGTATTCGTTACCGTTGTTGGCCAGAAAAAAACCAAACCAGGTCAGGATTTCTTCCCGCTGACGGTTAACTATCAGGAGCGTACTTACGCTGCTGGTCGTATCCCGGGTAGCTTCTTCCGTCGTGAAGGCCGTCCAAGCGAAGGCGAAACCCTGATCTCACGTCTGATTGACCGTCCAGTTCGTCCACTGTTCCCGGAAGGCTTCATTAACGAAGTTCAGGTGATTGCGACCGTGGTTTCTGTTAACCCACAGGTTAACCCAGATATCGTTGCAATGATTGGTGCTTCAGCTGCTCTGGCACTGTCTGGTCTGCCGTTCAATGGCCCAATCGGCGCTGCGCGTGTGGGTTATATCAACGATCAGTACGTGCTGAACCCAACTGCCGATGAAATCAACGAATCCCGTCTGAACCTGGTTGTTGCCGGTACCCAGAACGCGGTTCTGATGGTGGAATCTGAAGCTGACATCCTGACTGAAGAGCAGATGCTGGGCGCCGTGGTTTATGGCCACGACCAGCAGCAGATCGTTATCGAAAATATCAATGCGCTGGTTGCCGAAGCCGGTAAACCACGTTGGGATTGGCAGCCACTGCCAACTAACGATGCGTTGATCGCACGCGTTACTGCATTGGCAGAAGCGGGCATCAGCGATGCCTATCGCATTACTGATAAGCAAGAGCGTTACACTCAGGTTGGTGCTGTAAAAGACGCGACCATCGCTGCTCTGCAGGCTGAAGATGAGACGCTGGATGCTGGTGATATCGCTGACATCGTTCATGACCTTGAGAAGAGCGTTGTTCGTAGCCGTATTATCCGTGGCGAACCGCGTATCGATGGCCGTGAGAAAGATATGATTCGTGGCCTGGACGTGCGCACTGGCGTACTGCCACGCACGCACGGTTCTTCACTGTTTACCCGTGGTGAGACGCAGGCGCTGGTTACCGCAACTCTGGGTACCGCACGTGATGCGCAGAATCTGGATGAGTTGATGGGCGAGCGTACTGATAGCTTCCTGTTCCACTACAACTTCCCTCCGTACTGTGTAGGCGAAACCGGTATGGTTGGCTCACCAAAGCGTCGTGAGATTGGCCATGGTCGTCTGGCGAAGCGTGGCGTGCTGGCAGTGATGCCTAAGCAAGCTGATTTCCCATACACCGTTCGTGTGGTTTCAGAAATCACCGAATCTAACGGTTCTTCTTCAATGGCTTCCGTATGTGGTGCTTCTCTGGCACTGATGGACGCTGGCGTACCGATCAAAGCAGCCGTTGCCGGTATTGCGATGGGTCTGGTTAAAGAAGCTGACAACTTTGTGGTTCTGTCTGACATCCTCGGTGACGAAGATCACCTCGGCGATATGGACTTCAAAGTAGCTGGTAGCCGCGACGGTATCACTGCGCTGCAGATGGATATCAAAATCGAAGGCATCACCCGCGAAATCATGCAGGTTGCTCTGAATCAAGCGAAAGGTGCGCGTCTGCACATCCTGAGCGTGATGGAACAAGCAATCAGCACGCCGCGTCAGGAAATTTCTGAGTTCGCGCCGCGTATCTACACCATTAAAATCAGTTCAGACAAGATCAAAGATGTCATCGGTAAAGGCGGCTCGGTAATCCGTGCACTGACTGAAGAAACCGGCACCACCATCGAAATCGAAGATGACGGCACCGTGAAGATCGCTGCAACTGATAGCCTGAAAGCTAAAGAAGCCATTCGTCGTATCGAAGAGATCACTGCTGAGATCGAAGTTGGCCGCGTTTACTCGGGTAAAGTGACACGTATCGTTGATTTCGGTGCCTTCGTGGCAATCGGCGGCGGTAAAGAAGGTTTAGTTCACATCTCTCAGATCGCAGACAAGCGCGTAGAGAAAGTGACCGACTATCTGCAGATGGGCCAGGAAGTTCCAGTGAAAGTTATGGAAGTGGACCGTCAGGGCCGTGTACGCCTGAGCATCAAAGAAGCGACAGAGCAGAAACCAGCGGAAGAAGTTGCTACCGCTGTATCTGATGCATCTGACGCCGAGTAAGCGTTTACCGATTAACCACTCCCTGCCTGGCGGGGAGTGGTGTTTAGATCATCGCGAGGGCGGGAATCCTTGTGCACAGCAGGAGGATGACAGGATGGTCGTCCCAATGTTTGTATTCGGGAGTGGGAAATGAAGCCTTTTTTGCGCTGGTGTTTTGTTGCGACAGCTATCACGCTGGCAGGATGCAGCAACTCCAATTGGCGTAAGAACGAAGTTCTGGCAGTACCTTTGCAGCCCACACTGCAGCAAGAGGTGATCCTGGCGCGAATGGAACAAATTCTTGCCAGTCGTGCCCTGACCGATGATGAACGCGCACAGCTATTATATGAGCGCGGAGTGTTGTATGATAGTTTGGGTCTGAGGGCATTAGCGCGGAACGATTTTTCGCAAGCGCTGTCTATAAGACCAGATATGCCAGAGGTATTTAACTATCTTGGTATATACTTAACGCAGGCAGGCAATTTTGATGCTGCCTATGAAGCGTTTGATTCTGTACTTGAGCTTGATCCAACTTACAACTATGCGCATTTAAACCGTGGTATCGCCCTCTATTACGGCGGTCGATACAAGTTAGCGCAAGATGATCTGCTGGCGTTTTATCAAGACGATCCTAACGATCCTTTCCGCAGCCTTTGGCTCTATCTCGTTGAAAGCGATATGGATGCCGACAAGGCAAAAGTTACGCTGAGACAGCGTCATGACAAAGCGGTCCGGGACCAATGGGGATGGAATATTGTCGAGTTCTACCTTGGCGACATCAGTGAAAAAACATTGATGGAACGTCTCAGGGCGGACGCAACGGATAACACCTCGCTCGCTGAACATCTCAGTGAAACCAACTTCTATTTAGGTAAGTACTACCTAAGTCTGGGGGAGAAGGACGACGCGAAAGCGTTGTTCAAACTGGCGGTGGCTAACAACGTAAATAACTTTGTTGAGCACCGATACGCATTGTTGGAACTGGCGCAACTCGGCCAGACACAAGACGATTTATCAGAATCTGACCAGCAATAGCTGACGAACTTTTATTGCCTGAATATCTGTAAAGTCATCATCTTCAGAGATGAGGGCTTTTCTGTTCGTCAAAACTTCTAATTTGAGCCGGTTCACACTTTTTGATGAAAATGACTGAAAGTTTTCACGACGAGTTATGTAGACTGGCCGCCGCAATCTAAGAGGCACGTGTACTACATGACTGATATCCAAACCACTACTGAAATTCAAACCACTTTTGCTGACCTTGGCCTGAACGCCGACATCCTCGAATCACTGAACGGTATGGGCTACGTAAAGCCTTCTCCAATCCAGGCTGAGTGTATTCCTCACCTGCTGGCTGGCCGTGATGTGTTGGGTATGGCGCAGACCGGTAGTGGTAAAACCGCGGCATTCTCATTGCCGCTGCTTAACAACATTGATCCTACTGTTAAAGCACCGCAAATTTTGGTGCTGGCACCTACCCGCGAATTGGCGGTACAGGTTGCTGAAGCCGTCACTGAATTCTCTAAACACATGCGTGGCATTAACGTTGTAGCCCTGTATGGCGGCCAACGTTATGACGTGCAGCTGCGCGCACTGCGTCAGGGACCACAAGTTGTTGTAGGTACGCCAGGTCGTTTACTGGATCACCTGAAGCGTGGCACGTTAGATCTGTCTAACCTGCGTGGTCTGGTGCTGGACGAAGCTGATGAAATGCTGCGTATGGGCTTCATCGAAGACGTTGAAACCATTATGGCGCAGATTCCAGACGGTCATCAGACCGCGCTGTTCTCCGCAACCATGCCAGAAGCGATTCGTCGCATTACCAAGCGTTTCATGAAAGATCCACAGGAAGTGCGCATTCAGTCAAGCATGACTACGCGCCCAGACATTTCTCAGTCTTACTGGACCGCTTACGGCCGTAAAACTGACGCGCTGGTTCGCTTCCTGGAAGCTGAAGATTTCGATGCAGCCATCATCTTCGTGCGCACCAAAAATGCCACGCTGGAAGTGGCCGAAGCGCTGGAGCGCAGCGGTTATAACAGCGCAGCATTGAACGGCGACATGAACCAGGCACTGCGTGAGCAGACGCTGGAGCGTTTAAAAGATGGTCGTCTTGACATCCTGATCGCTACCGACGTTGCAGCACGTGGTCTGGACGTTGAGCGTATCAGCCTGGTGGTAAACTTTGATATCCCAATGGATGCTGAGTCTTACGTTCACCGTATCGGTCGTACCGGCCGTGCTGGTCGTGCTGGTCGTGCGTTGCTGTTCGTTGAGAACCGCGAGCGTCGTCTGCTGCGCAACATCGAACGTACCATGAAGCTGACCATTCCAGAAGTTGAGCTGCCGAACGCAGAACTGCTGGGTGAGCGTCGTCTGGCTAAGTTCGCAGCGAAAGTACAGCAGCAGCTGGAAAGCAGCGATCTGGACCAATATCGCGCACTGCTGAGCAAAATGCAGCCGGGCGAAGATCTGGATATCGAAACTCTGGCCGCAGCACTGCTGAAAATGGCTCAGGGCGAACGTCCACTGATTCTGCCACCAGAAGCACCGCGTCCAGCGCGTCGTGAATTCAGCGATCGTCCTGACCGTGGTGAGCGCCGCGATTCACGTGATTCTCGCGGTCCACGCGAAAGTCGTGAGAGCCGCGATGGCGATCGTCCACGTCGTGAACGTCGTGACGTTGGCGAAATGCAGCTGTACCGCATTGAAGTGGGCCGTGATGATGGTGTTGAAGTTCGTCACATTGTTGGCGCGATCGCTAACGAAGGCGACATCAGCAGCCGTTACATTGGTAACATCAAGCTGTTTGGTACCCACTCAACCATCGAGCT
The DNA here is from genome assembly GCF_059730785.1 of Pantoea sp. X-Soil-ISGK-421. NCBI lineage: Bacteria > Pseudomonadati > Pseudomonadota > Gammaproteobacteria > Enterobacterales > Erwiniaceae > Pantoea > Pantoea sp. X-Soil-ISGK-421. Next base: position 574,997 of record NZ_AP035979.1, read on the forward strand.
GCCGAAAGGCATGCCGGGCGAAGTGCTGCAGCACTTCACGCGTACGCGTATTCTGAACAAGCCGATGAATATGCAGCTGATGGGTGATGCGCCGGTACACGAGCGTAGCGAACGTCGTCCTGCTGGCGGCGGTGAGCGTCGTGGTAGCGGTGCTCCGCGTGATGGTGCACCACGTGGCGAAGGCGCTCCACGTCGTTTCACCGAACGTCGTGAAGGTGGCCGTGAAGGCGGACGCTTCAGCCGTGACGGTGGTCGTGGTCCGCGTCCAGATGGCGCTGCTGCACCACGTCGTCGTGACGCATAAGCGATAAACGCTGAAAGTAAAAAGGGACGCTCATGCGTCCCTTTTTTATGCCTGTGGAAAATTAATTTTACACGCCACCGGCAATCAGCACGCGTTCACCGGTCACGTATGCTGACTCTTCTGACGCCAGAAACAGCGCGACTTGTGCTACATCTTCCGGCAAACCAAAACGTCCCAGCGGCGTTGCCGCAATCAACTGTGCTTTCAACTCCGGATGCATCTTCTTCGCTGCCAGCAAACCCTCGGTCAAGATAATGCCGGGTGCTAACGCATTAACGCGAATATTGCGCGGTCCCCACTCCCGAGCAAGGCCTTGCGTCAGCGTATCAATTGCACCTTTGGTTGCTGCCCAAAGCACCGAACCTGGCGTACTTCGTTGGCTATTCAGGGCGCTCAGGTTGATGATGGAACCGCCGCGAACGGGGAAATGTTTAGCCGCCTGCTGACACACCAACAAGGTACCCAACAGATTCACATTCAGCTGCTGCTGCATTTCGCTGATGCTGAGGTCAGTAAAGGCACCGTGGTGAAAAATACCGGCGTTATTCACTACAATATCGGGCGCGCCAAACTGCTCAATGCTGCTAGCGAACAGCCGCTGCACATCGCTCTCGCGCGAGATATCAGCCTGTACGGCGATGGCGTCGCTACCCAGTGCCTGGATGTCGGTCACTACATCCGCCGCACCCACTTCGTCCTGAAGATAATTCACCACCACCCGAGCACCGGCCGCCGCGAAAGTCATGGCGATGGCGGCACCAATGCCTTTCGAAGCGCCCGTCACCAGCGCAATTTTGCCTTCAAGTGTTTTCATCGTGTCTCTCCACCTGAGATTTCGGGGAAGGTAAAGCATGCGCTGCCCATCCAATTTGGTGGTAGCGCAATCCTGCAAGCTTTTTGCACGATCCTGCAAATCTACTGTTCAAGGACTAGGCACCACGCGAACCACACGCGAGAATATCTCCTCAATAATGTCATCTCGCGGAGCACAGAACGCATGATTCATCAGGAACAATGGCAGCAGTTGGTGGCAATCATCGCCCGCCACGCGCCGCAGGATGGTCGTCACTACTGCCCGATCGATTTTCTCTCTTTCGGCCGCAGTTCTCAGCCCACCAGTTTGACGCACGTGGCGACCTGGGCCAGCTTTGCCCTGGTCGCACAAGGGCAAAAAGCGCTGCGCATGGGCGACGATGTGATGCATTACGGGCCGGGCGATTTGTTGCTGGTGACGCTGGATATGCCGGTGCAATCCTGCGTGGTCATGGCGACGCCAGAGAAGCCCAATCTTGGTGTCGGCATCACCATCAATGAAACGCGTCTAATGCGTTATCTGGAACACTTTCCGCACCATCACGTCGCCACTACGGCGATCAGCGAGCGCGGCATCGCCGTGCATAAAGTCGCGCCACCGTTGGTTGATGCGGTGATGCGTTTAGTCGAGTTGCTGGATCACCCGCAGGACATTGCTGCGCTGGCACCGTTAATTGAGCAGGAGATTTTCTATCGTCTGCTGACCGGGCCAGAGGGGCCGCGCATTCTCAACATGGCGCTGACGGAACGGCCAGGCAACAAAGTGGCGCGCGCCGCACGTTGGCTGCGTGAAAACTTTCATCAGCCGTTGAAAATGGATCATCTGGCGAGCAGCGTGGGAATGAGTATTTCGTCGCTGCATCATCACTTTAAAGCGGTGACGGCGATGACGCCGATGCAGTATCAAAAGCAGCTGCGGCTTAACGAAGCGCGGCGTTTGATGTTGATTGAGAAGTTGGATGCAGGAACGGCAGGCTATCGGGTGGGTTATCAGAGTGCATCGCAGTTTAGTCGCGAATACAGCCGTTTTCACGGTCAGTCACCGGCGCGTGATGCGCGAACGATTGCGGTGGGACCTGAGTGGTTAAACCCACCGCAATGATGTTTACAGCGTACGCGCGGCTTCCATCGCCAGTGCGAAGGAACGCAGACGCGCCTGCGAATCGTAGATCTGGCCGTTGACCATAATTTCATCCGCCTGGGTTTCGCGCATTAGCGCGGCGAGACCGCTGCGGACTTTATCGCTATCGCCCACAATCGACATGCTCAATGCTTGCTGCACGCCATATTGCTCAGATGGCGACCACAGATTATCCATGTTCTCCACGGGGGCCGGTAGCGGACCCGGTTTGCCGCGACGCAGATTGATAAACTGCTGCTGCATGGAGGTGAACAGGACGCGTGCATCACGCTCGCTGTCGGCTGCGACCACATTGACACATACCATCGCATAGGGCTTCGCCAGACGCGCAGAAGGTTTAAATTTCTCACGATAGAGATGCAGTGCCTGGAACAGCAGGTCGGGCGCGAAATGCGAGGCAAAAGCAAACGGCAAGCCAAGCTGAGCGGCTAATTGCGCGCTATAGAGGCTGGAACCCAGCAGCCACACGGGAATCTTTAATCCTAAACCTGGAACCGGCTGTACTGGCGGATGTTCGCCTTCTTCGGCGTCAAACCAGCGAATCAATTCGGAAACATCTTCCGGGAAGCTATCTGCCTGGGCGCTGGAAAGATGACGACGCAACGCCAGCATGGTGCGTTGGTCCGAACCGGGCGCGCGGCCCAATCCCAAGTCGATGCGGCCCGGATAGAGTGATTCGAGGGTACCAAACTGTTCAGCGATCACCAGCGGCGCATGGTTTGGCAACATGATGCCGCCTGAGCCAAGGCGCAGCGTTTCGGTATTCGCCGCCAAATAGCCGATCAGCACTGACGTCGCGGCACTGGCAATGCCCGTCATATTATGGTGTTCAGCCAGCCAATAACGGTGGAAACCCAGTGCTTCAGATTGACGGGCCAGCGCCAGCGAATTGTGGAACGCGTCGCGTGCGGTGGAACCTTGCGGAATAGGAGCCAAATCCAACACGGATAGGCGAACAGTTTTTTTCTCAGACATGGGCACTCCAAATAGGGATGGCGCAGGTGTTTAATCGGACCTGCACCTGTGAGTATTACTCATCGTTACCTATATTAAAACTGCTAATAACCATAGGAATATAGCCGGAATGTGCCTTTATCCGCCGCCTTCCAGTGCCATTCCGGCCAGTCGACGCCAATAACCATTACAATCACTGCCACGGGCCATCATTAACGGGGCCTGACCGGCCTCGTTGGCGCGGAAGCGATCCACTTCGGCGAGCGTGTTTTCGCCTTGTGGCGACAGACGCACAATATCGATCCAGTTGTGCATGCCGGTTAGATCATTGCCAAGGTTGTAGCAATAACCGCTCATGGTCTGAATGCCGTTCAGTACAAACACCTGCTGACCTTCCTGTGAGAGCACGCGGCGGCCGGTAGGGTAATTGATGCAGCAGGTTTGGCAGTCGTCTTTGCCGCGATTCTCGGCGCGCGCGGTAAAGCAGCGTGCCGACAGCGCCAGCGGCAGATGGCCATAGCCGAGCACTTCCACTTCAAATTGCTCACGTACACCCGCTTCGTCGCACTGCTGCAGGAGTTGAATCAGCCAGTCGCGAGACATCTCCACCGGAATGCACCAGCGCGTCATGCCTTCTTTCAGCAACAGTTGCAGGGTCTGCGCGTTATACACGTTGAGCGTGGGGCCGGCGACAAACGGCAATTTACGTTCCGCCGCCATGTTCACTGTCCCCATGTCGTTGGCTTCGAGCAAGAACTCGCCATTTTCCACATAGCGGCGCAGTTCTTTGACTTCCGAGGGTGACTGCAGCAATGCCAGCGTACTGAGTACCACTTGCTTGCCCTGCAACGCCAGCATGCGGGCGATGTCCATCCATTGATTGAATGAAGTGGCACGTCGTTTACTGCAGACCGCTTCACCGAGATAGATGATATCGGCACTGCTTTCAGCGGCACGTTGATAAAAAGTTTCCAGCGTTTCAGTTGGCCAGTACCACAGCACCGGACCGATAGCGTATTTCATGCGATCTCCTTATTGCCAGTCGCGGTGATAGGCGCCCAGCGTAGTTTGGCTGCCTTCCGATAACTCACCCAGTGCCTGCATCCACGGTTCCTGCACGGCATAATGCTCAGGTGAAGCCATGCAGCGATCGATTGCCTGGCGCCACACTTTCGCGACTTGTGCGACATACGCCGGGCTGCGCTGACGACCCTCGATTTTCACCGAGGCGATATTGGCGCGCAGCAGCTCAGGCAGTAGCGACAGCGTATTCAAACTGGTGGGTTCTTCCAGCACGTGATACAGCTGGTTGTCAACTTCATAACGGCCTTTACACAGCGTGGGATAGCCAGCGCTTTCGTCGGGCGCGTAGCGATCAATCAGCACCTCATTCAGGCGCGATTCCATACCCTTTGGCGTCTGTTGCCAGCGGACAAATTTCGCCGGAGAGCAAGCACCCGCGCTGTTCGGCGACTCGCCGGTCAGCCATGAAGAGAGATAGCAGCGGCCTTCGGCCATAATGCACAGGCTACCGAAGGCGAAGACTTCAAGTGGCACCGGCGTTTCACGCGCCAGCTGTTTGACCTGATGCATCGACAGCACGCGCGGCAGCACCACGCGGCTGAGTTGAAAATGACGATGATAAAAATGGATGGCTTGCAGATTAGTTGCCGAAGCCTGAACCGAAAGATGACGCTCGACTTGCGGATAGCGTTTTGCCGCGTATTCCAGCGTGGCGATATCAGCCAGAATGAGTGCATCCGCACCGTTCTGGGCAGCAACATCAATCGCGGTTTGCCAGCGATTCATGCCATCAGGATGGGCAAAGGTGTTGATTGCCACATGCAGTTTGCGGCGATGCTGGTGCAGATAGCGCGCGGCCTCGGCCAGTTTCTTATCGGTAAAATTGAGGCCAGCAAAGTGGCGGGCATTGGTATCGTCTTTCAGGCCGACATACACCGCGTCAGCACCATGCTCCACCGCCGATTTCAGCGCAGGCAAGTTCCCCGCCGGACACAGCAGTTCCATACATTTTCCTCCCCGGATTCTTAAGCGGAAGAGTGTAAATAACTGGCCCGGCAGCAATGTTGATTTAAGGCAGTGAAAGGGCCATTGATGATCGGGAGTGAAGGTTTTTCGTCCAGCCTGGCGGCGATTTTCTTGATCTCAGTGGAGGCGAAGCCAGGCAGATGTGGCAAAATAGATGAAATTTTCTGAAGGGAATGTAGATGATGTTTGCGCGCTTACGCGGTCTGATTGTTGAAAAAGGCCCAGAATTCCTTGCTTTACCCGTTTCCATTACCCCTTTCCTGCTAAAAAAAGCTATTCTGCAACAACTCCTAAACTGGCAATTTCGTCATGCTTTGTCTGAAGGTGAGTTAGACTTTCTGGAAGGGCGTTATCTGGGGATCGAGGTTGCCGATGTGAATCTGCGCTGGATCACCACCCTACAAGCAGGGCGCCTGACCGTTTCGCGCGACACCGAGGCTGATGTCTGGTTTCGTGGTGAAGCCAACGATCTGTTGCTGGTGGCAGCACGCAAAGCGGATCCCGATATGTTGTTCTTTCAGCGCCGTCTGGTGATTGAAGGTGACACGGAGCTGGGACTTGAGGTGAAAAACCTAATGGATGCCATTGAACTGGATGCCATGCCCACGCCATTACGCACGGGATTGCAGCAGCTCGCTGCTTTTATTGAGGCAGGAATGAAACAGGACGCGAAGGCCGCTGAGGCGCGCGCGGAGATATCATGTTAATTCGTACTGAAATTGGCGTCGATGCAGCAGGCATCGATAGCCTGTTAAAGCGCAGTTTTGCTACCGCCGCCGAAGCGGAACTGATACAGCAACTGCGCGAAGATGGCTTGCTGACGCTCGGCGTGGTTGCCACGGATGATGAAGGTCAGGTGTTGGGTTATGCCGCTTTCAGTCCGGTAACCCTGCAAGGTGAAGATCGCAACTGGGTTGCGTTGGCGCCGCTCGCCGTGGATGAATCGGTGCGTAAACAGGGGATTGCTAAACAACTGGTGTATGAAGGATTGGATTCACTTAATGAGTTCAGCTACAGCGCCGTGGTGGTGCTGGGCGATCCTGAGTTCTACAATCCACTCGGCTTTGAGCCAGCGGCACGCCATGGTTTGCACTGCCGTTGGTTAGGCAGTGAAGCGGCTTTTCAGGTCTACAAACTGGCAGACGATGCATTTGTCGGTGCCGAAGGGCTAATTGAATTTGCGCTGCCGTTTAATCGTTTTGACTAAACCACGTGACTAAACAGGGCGGCTGCTGAGCAACCAGCCGCAGCTTTTGCACGCGGCTGAGCTGCTTCACCTGGTATTCCAGGCGTGACGCTGCAGCCCGATCGCCCGCATCGCAATGAAACACCAGCGTAAGTGGACCTTTACCGCGCAGTGAGCGCGCCCCGCGTCCCTGCTGATGCTGTTGCAGACGCCGGTTAACATCGGTAGTTATGCCGGTATAAAGCATGCCTGCGGCGGTTTGTAGCAGATAAAGCTGCCAGCCTTGTTCCATTACACTCATCTCGAAAATTAGCTGGCAGGCAGTGTAGCGCGCTTCAGGCCGCATCGCTATTCGCCGCACGGAGTCCGATTTTGTCCGACCATGCTCATCTGATTCGCTATTTGAAAAAACAGCATGTGCTGTCTTTGTCTGCAACCTACGGTGACGAACTATGGTGCGCCAACTGCTTCTACGTGTTTGATAGCGCAAGTATGGCGTTCTGGATTATGACTGAGCCTGATACGCGTCATGGTGCATTGATGCTGGCAAATCCTCGGGTTGCAGGAACGGTTAACGGCCAGCCGAAAAGCGTGCTGTTGATTAAAGGGGTACAGTATCGAGGCGTTATTCAGTTATTGAGTGATGAGCGGGAAGCGCTGGCGCGTCACGCTTATCAGAAGCGTTTCCCGGTGGCGAAGAAAGTCACTGCGCCGCTCTGGGAGATCACGCTCGACGAAGTGAAGATGACCGACAATGCGCTGGGATTTGGTAAGAAGATCATATGGACAAGGTCGTAGGGTCGCCATTTACCGCGACCCCAATGCGAAAGAAGAGTTTAAGCCGCGTTCAAAATGCGCAGTGATTCGCGATTAAACGCCGGCAGATCTTCAGGCGTGCGGCTGGTGACTAACTTGTCATCATCCACTACCACTTCTTTATCGTAGAAATCTGCCCCGGCATTACGCAGATCGATGGCAATGGCTTTCACGCAGGTCATCTTGCGGCCGCGTACGCCGTTCGCGCTGATCAGCAGTTGCGGACCATGGCAAATGGCAAATATCGGTTTACCGCTAGCGACAAACTCTTTGGTAAAGTTGACGAAACGATCGTCGCCGCGCAGGGCATCGGGCGAATGTCCACCAGGCAGCAGCAGCGCATCGAATTCGGCCGCGCTGACATCATCAATATCCTTATCGATTTTGACCTCTGCTTTTCCCTGCTTACCTTTAACGATGTTACCGGCCTTAAACTCAATGGTGACCACTTCGTGGCCCGCTTTGGCATATGCCTCGGCTGGCGAGGTAAACTCTGAGTCTTCAAAATCATCGGTAATCAATACCGCTATTTTCTTGCTCATCTCTTTTCCTCCTTGTTGATGACGAACGTGATGTTCGTTGCACTTTTCACCCAACAAGTCTGGTAGCCATGTCGCAAAAAGCAAGCCAGACGGCTGCAGCCAGCAAGGTAATTTCCGAGCTGGATCAAGTTTGCATCGATTGCGCGTAGCAGATTTTATTGACCTGAATAACAATGCGGTCTTTCCGTCGGCCTTAGGGTGCGGCGATCGTTATTCAGTTGAATACGGAATCGGTAATGACTCAACTCACCTCTTCAGCATCGGCGACGCGCTTCGCCTGGTGGAAACCGCTGCTGTTCCTCGCCGTGGTCGTCATCGGCCTGTGGTATGTCAAATGGCAGCCTTATTACGGTAAAGCGTTTACTGCTGCTGAAACCCACTCCATCGGTAAATCCATTCTGGCCAACGCGGCTGACTCACCGTGGCGCGCAGCGCTCGATTACGCCATGGTCTATTTCCTTGCCGTGTGGAAGGCCGCGGTGCTTGGCGTCATCCTCGGTTCGCTGGTGCAGGTGCTGCTGCCACGCAGTTGGCTGCTGCGATTGATAGGCAGCTCGCGCTTTGGTTCCACGCTGATCGGCACCGGCTTGGGTTTACCGGGCATGATGTGCAGCTGTTGCGCGGCACCGGTGACCGTTGGCTTGCGCCAGTCGCAGGTTTCCAGCGGCGCGGCGATGGCGTTCTGGCTGGCGAATCCGCTGCTGAATCCCGCCACGCTGATCTTTATGGGCTTTGTACTCGGCTGGCACTTCGCGGCGATTCGGCTGGTGGCCGGTTTAATGATGGTGTTGGGCATCGCGTGGCTGGTGCAGCGCAGCGTGCCGGATCAGGCCGTAGCCGCACCCGCGATCCTGGCCCGCGATGAACAACCGTTTCTGACGCGCTGGTTGCGGGTCATGTGGCGACTGTTCTGCAACACTATTCCGCTGTATATCGTCGCAGTGTTGTTGCTCGGCGCCGCGCGCGTTTGGTTATTCCCGCATGCCGATGGCGCGGTGGGCAATACGCTATTTTGGGTGATGTTGATGGCGATTGCCGGCTGCTTGTTTGTGATTCCTACCGCAGCCGAGATCCCGATTGTGCAGACCATGATGCTGGCGGGCATGGGCGTTGCGCCCGCGCTGGCATTGTTAGTCACGCTGCCCGCCGTCAGCGTACCGTCGTTATTGATGCTGCATCGCGCATTTCCCGCCCGGGCCTTGTGGATCGCACTGATCGGCGTGGCTCTAAGCGGTATGCTGCTCGGCGTGCTCGCCTTGTGGCTGGCGTAACCACCAAATCTTCTGATTGCGGCTGCCGCGCCACAGCAGCCGCACATCTTTCTCCGCTTCGATAAAGCGTCCGTCAATCAGCACATCAATTTCATCCACCACTTCGCGCTGCGCCGCGCTGAGTTCCGCCATCTCATACCCGGTCCACAGCCAGATATCCTTATCCGGGCATTCACGACGCACGCGTTTCACCAGGCGACGAATATGCGGCACGTTGTGCGGATGCAGCGGATCGCCGCCGCTCAGCGACAAGCCCTGACGCGCAATGCGCCGATCGCTGAGATCGGCGATCAGCTGCTCTTCCATCTCTAACGTAAAAGGCACGCCGGAATCCAGCCGCCACGTGCTCTGGTTGTAGCAGCCACGACATTGATGTTCGCAGCCCGCGACAAACAGCGTGCAGCGTGTGCCGGGTCCGTTAACAATATCAACCGGATAATAGCCGTGGATGCGCATCATCCCAGTTTTCCTGTCTCCAGATGTTTGACGCGGCGCTGTACCTCTTGCTGTTTACCGGCGTTAAACGGACGCGCGTCCGGGCTGCCGAGATAGCCGCAGACACGGCGCGTCACCGATACGCGTGCCGGATCGTGATTACCACAGTTTGGGCAAGTAAACCCTTTGCTGGTGCAGCTGAACTCGCCACTAAAGCCGCATTCGTAGCACTCATCAATCGGTGTGTTGGTGCCGTAATAGGGCACGCGGTGATAGCTGTAATCCCAGACATCTTCGAGCGCTTTGAGGTTGTGCTGAATGTTGGGGTATTCGCCGTAGCAGATGAAACCGCCATTGGCGATAGCTGGATAGGGCGCTTCAAAGTCGATTTTGTCGTAGGGATTAACCTTCTTCTCCACATCAAGATGGAAGCTGTTGGTGTAATAACCTTTGTCGGTGACGCCCGCCAACACGCCAAATTCGGCAGCATCGAGGCGGCAGAAGCGGTCGCATAGATTTTCGCTCGGCGTACTGTACAAGCTAAAGCCGTAGCCGGTTTCGGCTTTCCAGGCATCCACCGCATTGCGCAGATGCGTAACAATTGCCACGCCTTTATCCCGCAGGTATTCGGCATCGTACGGATGCCCTGCATTGCCGCTCAGCGCATTCAGCGTTTCGTGCAGGCCAATATAGCCAAGGGATATGGAGGCGCGACCGTTGCGGAAAATCGATCCCACTTCGTCATCGGCTTTTAGCCGCACGCCGCAGGCACCTTCCATATAGAGTATCGGCGCCACGCGCGCTTTGGTTTTTTCCAGCCGGGCGATACGCGTCATCAAAGCACGTTTCGCCAGCGCCAAACGTTCATCCAGCAAGCGCCAAAACTGTGCTTCTTCGCCCTGGGCTTGCAGGGCGATGCGCGGCAGATTAAGACTGATAACACCAATATTGTTGCGGCCTTCGTGAATTTGCTCGCCGTTCTCCTCGTAGACGCCGAGGAAGCTACGGCAACCCATCGGCGTTTTAAATGACCCCGTCACTTCAACCACTTTTTCGTAATTGAGGATATCCGGATACATGCGCTTGCTGGCGCACTCCAGCGCCAGCTGCTTGATATCATAATTAAAATCACCCGGGCGGCGATTCACGCCTTCGCGAATAGCAAACACCAGTTTTGGGAACACCGCAGTTTTATGATTTTTGCCGAGCCCGGCAATGCGGTTGCGTAGAATGGATTGCTGGATCAGGCGCGCGGCCCAATCGGTGCCGAGGCCAAAGCCAAAGGTGACAAATGGCGTCTGGCCGTTAGCGGTGTGCAGCGTATTGACTTCATACTCCAGCGACTGAAACGCGTCGTAGCACTCTTTCTCGGTGCGTACACGTGCATAGGCTTCGGCATCCGGAATCTGCCACTCCCGCGCCACCGCGCGGTGTTTTTCCAGGCTGAGCGTGACGAACGGTGCGAGTACTTCATCAATGCGGTTGATGGTGGTGCCGCCGTAAATGTGGCTGGCGACCTGCGCGATGATCTGCGCAGTTACCGCGGTGGCGGTGGCGATTGATTTGGGCGGCTCAATCTCGGCGTTGCCCATCTTGAAACCGTTGGTCAGCATGCCGTGCAGATCAATCAGCATGCAGTTAAACATCGGGAAGAACGGGGAATAGTCGAGATCGTGGTAGTGGATGTCGCCACGCTCATGCGCCAGCACCACATCGCGCGGCAGCAGTTGCTGTTGGGCATAATGTTTGGCGACGATGCCCGCCAGCAGATCGCGCTGAGTGGGGATCACTTTACTGTCTTTATTGGCATTTTCATTCAGCAGCGCCGCATTGGTTTGTTCAACCAAACCCCGGATGGCGTGGTGTAATTTACCGCGCTGCTCACGCGCTAAATCGCGGTCGTGGCGATACTCGATGTAGGCGCGCGCCAGCTGCGGCCAGCGCCCGCTCATCAGCGTCTCTTCTACCGCACACTGAATATCGCGAATGTCCACTTCGGCCTGTTCAGCCAGCTGTTGGCTCACTTGCATTGCCACCTGCGCGCACCATAACGCATCATCGACTTGTACCGCACGTGCGGCCGCACTTACTGCCGCCTCGATCCGCTGCGCATCAAACGGTACTCTACAGCCGTCACGCTTAATCACCACCGTTGCCATTTCTTCTCCATGAAACTATATGTAGATAATTTTAAGGAGTGTAATCGCTATATATGGTGTTTACGCTGAAATTAATCGCCTTCGGTTTGACCTACAGCAAGGAAGCCACAACGAAGATTGAAAGCCGCGCAATGGTGAATCCGGCTAAACTACAAAAGTTTTAACCCGCCTTGATTTCAGTTTGTCGCCACTTGCTTTGCAAAGCGAAACAGGTTTAATGAGCCTTTTGGCCGTTTTGGTCCGCTGTTTCATTTACAAGGATGCCCAGATGCCATTGCAAAGAGCCTTGCTTGCCTGTTGTTTATCGCTGACTTTTTCCACCGTCGCCGCGCCCGCGGGAGATTTGCCATTGATGCCGTGGCCACAAAGCGTTGTGCAGCCGAGCAGCGGCGGGGCGTATGTGTTAACGCCACAGTTCACGTTGCATATTACCGGCGATCATCTGGAAGGTGCTGAAACGCGCTGGCGGGCGCGCATTGCACGTCAAACCGGCTGGCCACTGCTGCCGACCAGCACACCCAGTAATAATCCCAACATTCAGGTGCAAATCGCGCAGGCTGTTGATCCGATTCCGCAGCCTGACAGCGACGAAAGTTATCATCTGGTGGTGAACAGTAACGGCGTCTTGCTAAAAGCCAACACGCGCTTTGGCGCGATGCGCGGTATAGAAACCGTGCTGCAGCTGATTGAAAACGCGGAAAATGGCAGCGAAATTCCCTACGTCACTATTGACGACAAACCGCGCTTTCCGTGGCGCGGCGTGCTGATTGATTCGGCACGCCATTTCCTGCCGATTGAAACGATTAAACGGCAAATCGACGGCATCGCCGCTGCGCGCATGAACGTGTTTCACTGGCACTTAACCGACGATCAAGGTTGGCGCTTTGCTTCCAGCCACTTTCCGCAGTTGCAGGAGCAGGCCAGCGACGGCTTGTACTATACGCAGCAGCAGATGCGTGATGTGGTGCGCTATGCCACGCAGCGTGGTGTGCGTGTGGTGCCGGAAATCGATCTGCCAGGTCATGCGTCGGCGATAGCGGTTGCCATGCCGGAGCTAATGAGTGCGCCGGGACCGTATCAGATGGAGCGCGGCTGGGGCGTGTTTAAACCGCTGCTGGATCCCAGCAATGAAGCGGTATTCCGCTTTATCGACACTTTGATGGGCGAAGTGACGGCGATCTTCCCCGATCCCTACATTCATATCGGCGGTGATGAGGTCGATCCAACACAGTGGAATGATTCCACTCGCATTCAGCAATTTATGCGCGATCGCGGCCTGAAGGATACGCATGCGCTGCAAGCCTGGTTTAACCAGCGCGTTGAGAAAATCCTTGAAGCGCATCAGCGCCGGATGATCGGCTGGGATGAGGTTTACCATCCGGATCTGCCAAAAAGCATTCTGATTCAATCGTGGCAAGGTCAGGACGCGCTGGGTACCGTGGCGAAAAATGACTTCCGCGGCATTCTTTCCACCGGCTTCTATCTCGACCAGCCGCAAACCGCCGCCTATCACTATCGCAATGAGCCTTGGCCGCAAGGGCTTAACGGCGCGGATCAGGTGCAAGCGGGGGAGCAGACGCAGAGCTGGCAATTCACCATGCCACGACTGAAAGGTAGCGCGCTAAAAGGCAGCTTTACTCTGATCGAAGGGAAAAACGGCTGGCGCGGCTTTATCGATTTCAGTGGCAAAGCACGTCGCATGGTCAGCGATATTCGCTGGCTCTCGCCAACGCAGTTGACGTTCAGCGTCGATACCTGGATGGGGCCGTTCCAGCCAATGGTGACGCTGACACAAGACAAGCTGACGGGTTATATGTTGGTGGGCAACGTGCGTTATCCCGCGGAAGGCAGCAAGTTAACGCAAGTGCCAACCGGCATTGCGCCAACGCTGCCGACGCCGGAACAGCTGCAAAACAACCTGATTGGCGGGGAAGCGGCGTTATGGGCGGAGAACGTCAACAGTCGGGTGATTGACACACGCCTGTGGCCGCGTGCCTTTGTGGTGGCTGAGCGGTTATGGTCGGCGCAGGATGTCACCGACAGCGACAACATGTACCGGCGTCTTAGCGCCGTGGATCGCTGGGGCACGATTTCGGTGGGCTTGCAGCAGCATCAGCAGGCTGACGTGCAGATGATGCGACTGGCGAACAGCAGCGACATCACACCGCTGCGCGTGCTGGCCGAAGTGCTGGAACCCGCGCAGTATTACACGCGGCAGCATCTGAAATTCCAGGCAGGGCATTACGACTATTTCGAGCCGCTGAATAGGTTAGCGGATGTGTTGCCTGCCGAGAGTAACGCGGTGCGCTTGCTGGATAAGCGAATCGATCGCTTGATCGCTAATCGCACCGATCACGTGGCGGCACATGCCATCCGTCAGCAATTGCAGCGCTGGCAGAATAATAGCGACGCGGTGATGCCACTGATTCTGGGCAGTTATCAACTCAAACCGCTGCAGCAGCAGGTGCAGCAGGTGGCGCAGCTAAGTCGTATGGGGCTGGATTTGGTCAACGCGTTGGAGCGTAATCAGGCTTACGGCGCGGGAGAGGTGGCGCAGATGCATGCGCAACTGGATGCGGCCGCGCAGGTGCAGGATGAAACGGTGTTGGCGCTGGTACGACCGCTGGAGAAGTTATTGCGATCGTTTAAATAGGATTGTGCTCGCTGTCCCCCATCTCGGCCTTCCCCCGCTTGCGGGGGAAGGAGACGCTGCTACATGCAGCTTGACCGCTCACATAGGGCCGCATCTTCCTCCCCCATTAATGGGGGAAGGCGCGAGGAGGGGGACAGCCAGCACCAACGAAATCAACGACGTACCGCAATCGCCTCGATCTCAATCTTCACATCTTTCGGCAGACGCGCCACTTCCACACATGAACGCGCGGGGAAACTGGCGTTGTGTTCGGTGAAGAACGCTTCATAGGTTGCGTTCACCGTGGCGAAGTCATTCAGATCCTTCACAAACACGGTAGTTTTCACAATATCGCCCACTTTCAGGCCGGCGGCTTCAACAATCGCCTTCACATTTTCCAGTGACTGACGTGCCTGCGCAGACACATCGTCGGCCACGGCGCCAGTGGCAGGATCAACCGGGATCTGGCCAGAAGTGATGATCATGCTGCCGAGATCCACGCCCTGCACGTAAGGGCCAATCGCTGCGGGTGCGTTTGAAGTACTGATTTCGCGAGACATTGTTTCTCCTTGAAAGTGCGCGGCCGACCGATGTCTGCCGCGAAATGAATCGTCCCATTATAGGGACGATGCCGGCGATTACCAGTGACCGAGCACCACGTGGCGCGCGAACTCTTTCTCACAATATTTGCACTTCAGGTGCACATCATCTTCGCGCTTTTTTACCGCAAAGCTGGTGAAAACCGGCTCGTTACGGCTAATGCAGTTACTGTTCGGGCAGGTTAACACGCGGTCAATACGATCCGGCAAGGTGGGGGCGATCTTCGCCACCACTTCGTATTCGTCAATGCGGTTCACCGTGGCGAGCGGCGCATACACCGCGAGCTGATTGATCTGATCGTCGGTCAGGAAGGTGTTTTCGATCTTGATCAGATCTTTGC
Source organism: Pantoea sp. X-Soil-ISGK-421 (assembly GCF_059730785.1). Classification (NCBI taxonomy): domain Bacteria; kingdom Pseudomonadati; phylum Pseudomonadota; class Gammaproteobacteria; order Enterobacterales; family Erwiniaceae; genus Pantoea; species Pantoea sp. X-Soil-ISGK-421. The sequence continues at coordinate 590,239 of NZ_AP035979.1, forward strand.
GACCCATTTCGCCTGACGGCAAGTTAAGACCAATGGTAATGCGCTGTTCGGTTTCGGTCAGGCGGAACAGCGACAGTAGCTTAAAGCCGACCTGCGCCGGGATATGGTCAATCACCGTGCCGCGTTTAATCGCTTCAACCTGCAGTTTATTATCGTGTGTCATCGCTTTGCTCCTTACAGTGCCAGATCGCGATTCAGTACCAGCGCCAGCAGTGCCTGGCGCGCGAAGATGCCGTTACCCGCCTGTTGGAAATACCAGGCGTGCGGCGTGCTATCGACGTCGGTGGTGATCTCGTCGATACGCGGCAGCGGATGCAGCACTTTCATGTGGTCGCGCGCTCCGGCTAAATCGGCAGCGCGCAGGATGAACTGCGCTTTGACGTTGGCGTATTCCGACGGATCGAGACGCTCTTTCTGCACGCGCGTCATATAGAGAATGTCGAGCTCCGGCATCACTTCTTCGATGGTGTCGTGGCGCGACCAGGCAATGTTCTGCTCATCCAGCATATCGGTAATGTACGACGGCATCGCCAGCGCATCCGGCGCGATAAAGAAGAAGCGGTTGCCGTCAAACTTCGCCAGCGCCTGTGTCAGTGAATGCACGGTGCGGCCATACTTCAGGTCGCCTACCATCGCCACATTCAGGTTATCGAGGCGATTTTGTGTTTCGCGGATGGTGAAGAGATCGAGCAACGTTTGCGTGGGATGCTGGTTGGCCCCGTCACCGGCGTTGAGAATCGGAATGCCGCCGGAGAACTCGGTCGCCAAACGCGCCGCGCCTTCCTGCGGATGACGCATCACGATGGCATCGACGTAGGTGCCAATCACCGAAATGGTATCGGCGAGGGTTTCGCCTTTCTTGCCGAGGGAAGTGTTGCTGCCATCGGCAAAGCCGACCACCGACGCGCCGAGACGATGCATCGCGGTTTCAAATGACAGGCGCGTGCGCGTGGAAGCCTCAAAGAAGCAGCTGGCAATAACGTTGTGCTTTAGCAGCTCCGGCTGAGGATGGGCTTTCAGCTGGGCGGCGGTATGCAGCACCAGCTCCAACTCGTCGCGGTTGAGATCGTTGATGGAAATAATGTGCTTGCGATATAGCGGGTTGGCCATAGCGTTCTCCTCTGCGCTGCCGGATTGCGGACAAAAAAAAGCCCCTGCTTAAGGGGCTTTTTTTACGATCGATTGATGACGGAAAGAAACAGATGCGCCGCCCGCTTTCAGGCGTCGTTGAGCGTCAAATTGTGCGCTGCACTGTGGCATGTTTCCTCCGGCAAATTGGGCCGCATTATACGCATTCACTGATTTGCATCAAGCAAATATCGCGTGCGAGGTAAACGTTTGCGGCACAGCAAATTATCGCTTGCCGAGCGTTGCTACCATCACCGCTTTAATGGTGTGCATGCGGTTCTCTGCTTGATCGAACACGATACTGTGCGCGGATTCAAACACCTCATTGCTCACTTCCATGCCATCCTGCAAACCGTACTGTTCAGCCATTTGGCGGCCCAGCGTGGTTTTGTCGTCATGGAACGCGGGCAAGCAGTGCAGGAACTTCACCTGCGGGTTGCCGGTCAGTGCCAGCATCGCGCTGTTAACCTGATAGGGACGCAGCAGGGCGATGCGATCTTCCCACACCGATTTGGCTTCGCCCATCGACACCCATACATCAGTGTAGATGAAGTCGGCACCTTGCACGCCTTCAGCGATATCTTCGGTCAGCGTGATTTTGCCGCCGGTTTGCTGCGCGGCCACGCGGCATTGTTCTACTAATTCAGCTTCCGGCCAGCAGCCTTTCGGTGCCACCAGACGCAGATCCAGGCCCACTAGCGCTGCGGCTTCCAGCATGCTGTTGCCCATGTTGTTGCGCGCATCACCAACATACACCAGCGTCATTTGATTCAGCGATTTGCCGGGCAGATGTTCCTGCATGGTCAACAGATCGGCCAGCAGCTGCGTAGGGTGAAACTCGGTGGTGAGGCCGTTCCACACCGGCACGCCAGAGAATTCCGCTAAGGTTTCCACCAGTTGCTGGCCGTAGCCGCGATATTGAATACCGTCATACATGCGTCCCAGCACGCGCGCCGTGTCTTTCATCGACTCTTTATGGCCGATTTGGCTGCCGCTTGGGCCGAGATAAGTGACGTTAGCGCCCTGATCGTAAGCGGCAACTTCGAAAGAGCATCGGGTACGAGTCGAGTCTTTTTCGAAGATGAGCGCGATGTTTTTGCCTTTCAGATGCTGCGTTTCGCTGGCATTTTTCTTGGCGTGTTTTAATTCACCTGCCAGACTCAGCAGAGAAGCGATTTCGGCTGGGGTAAAATCCAGCAATCTCAGGAAATGTCTTTGATGTAGCTGACTCATACAGCACTCCGGATGCCTACATTAAATGAATTAAAATTCAATCTAACCGTATGAATATGCATTTTCAACCCCAGCGTTAAGAAACTTGTTGTTTTGTGTAGTGGCGCGCGAGGCAGTGTGGGAAAATAATTGTATTCAGCCGAATATTTTGAGGACACACCCATGGCATATGAAGCATTGCTGGAAGAACAGCGTGAAGAGACGCGACTGATCATTGAAGAGTTGCTGGAAGACGGCAGCGATCCTGATGCGCTTTACACTATCGAGCATCATCTCTCCTGCAACAATTTCGACTCGCTGGAAAAGGTCGCGGTTGATGCCTTCAAGCTGGGCTACGAAGTGAGCGAGCCAGAAGAGCTGGAGCTGGAAGACGGCACCACTGTAATGTGTGTGGATATCCTGAGCGAAGGCGCGTTGAAGCCTGAATTGATTGATGCGCAGGTTGAGCAGCTGGTGAATCTGGCGGGCAGCTACAACGTCGATTACGACGGTTGGGGCACCTACTTTGAAGATCCTGATGCCGAAGATGAAGACGACGATGGCGAATCCATCGACGACGAAGAAGACAACGGTGTGCGTCACTAAGCATTAATGGGCGGCGCTCGTCGCCCTGAAACCTTCTCCCCGTAAGACAAAAGATTGCCCATGAATTACGCTCCGCTATTAGAACCGATCTATCAATTCCTGCATTGCCGCACGCCACAAGCGTGGATTGATGAAGCGCGCAAGCCGGAAAATCTGACGTTGCTGCTCACCGATCACATGGTTTGCGAATTGAAGGCCGCGCAAACCGCGGTGTTTATCATCCGTAAATACGTGGCGGATAAGCCGAGTGGTGATGCCATTCTGGCGTGGCTCAAGCCGTATGAAGACTTCATCTACCGCGATGAGCAGGACAGTAACTTCATCAATGCCCACAAGAATCTGACCAAAAGCATCATCGTGCGCAACGAGTTGCCTTGGGCCGACGACCTGGTGGAGATGATGGTGCTGCTGGTTAAAGAGGAGCTGCATCACTTTTATCAGGTATGGGAAATCATGCAGTCGCGCGGGTTGCCGTATCGTAAAATCACCGCCAGCCGTTATGCCAAAGGGCTGATCCGTGAAATCGCCACCTATGAGCCTGATGCGCTGGTGGATAAGTTGATTTGCGGGGCGTATATCGAAGCGCGATCCTGCGAGCGTTTTGCCAGCCTGGCGCCGTATCTGGATGAGCAGTTGGAGAAGTTCTATATTTCACTGCTGCGATCGGAAGCACGTCACTATCAGGATTACCTGAAGCTGGCGCAGCAGATTTCGCCAAAAGATATCGCGCCGCGTGTATGCGTATTTGGTGAAACGGAAGCGCGCCTAATCAGCGAGCCGGATGGCGAACTGCGGTTCCATAGCGGTGTGCCGGCGATTTAATACATTGATTTCTTACCGGTTACGCGGTGCGCATGAATGCGCACCCTACGTTACACCGTAGGGTCGCCATTTATGGCGACCTCATTCATCACAACACCTTCAGCATGCGCACTTCGCAATCCACATGCCCGGTGCAGCCCATCGCGCTGTCAATCAACTCAAACCCCAATGACTCATACAATTTAATCGCACGCGTCAGGCTACCGGTAGTTTCCAGATAACAGCGCTGAAAACCTTGCTGACGGGCGAACGCCATTGCGCGCAACGCCAGATCGCGCGCCAACCCTAAACCGCGCACCTGCGGCAGAAAATACATTTTCTGCAGTTCACAGATATCCGGCGCGCTACAGGCCAACGGTGCGACACCACCGCCGCCCACCACCACGCCATCATACTCAACTATCCAGTAGGCGCTGTTGGCTTCGTTATAGAGCTCGAACAGGCGATCCAAATTGGGATCGGACACGGTGTAGCCTTTATCCGCCGTCAGACCAAATTCAGCTGATACGTCGCGGATCACTTTTGCAATCCACGGATTATCAGCGGCGGTAATGGGGCGCACCTGTAAATTGATGGGGGCGTCGGTGGTCATCATTATCTTCCGGTATAAAAAAGCCGGGCAGTGCCCGGCTTCGATTAAGCAGTTGGACTGAAGCGCTTACAATGCCGCAATCACGCCCTGCTGTTCAAACAGTTTTGCTTTAGATTGTTCCAGCTCAGCCACGCGCTCGCGCTCTTTCGCCACCACAGCTTCCGGCGCACGTGAGACAAAGCCCTCATTCGCCAGCTTGGTCTGGATCTTCTCGATTTCGACATCAAGTTTCACCAGCTCTTTCGCCAGACGCTCAAGCTCGGCTTCTTTGTTGACCAGATCCGCCATCGGGATTAGCAACTCCGCGCCTTCAACAATCTTGGTGACCGAAACCGGGCCTTTCTCGCCCGCAGGCAGAATGGTCAGGCTTTCCAGACGCGCCAGACGCGACAGGAAGGTGCGGTTCTCTTCTACACGACGCTGGGCGGCGGCAGAGCAGTCACGCAGCAACACGTCGAGCGGCTTGCTTGGTGCAATGTTCATCTCAGCACGGATATTACGTACCGCGACGATCGCCTGCTTCATCCACTCAATATCAGCTTGCGCCTCGGCATCTTCTTTTGCCGCGTCATACTGCGGGAACGGCTGCAGCATGATGGTATCGTGGTCGATGTTTTTCAGGCCTTTCACACGCTGCCAGATGGTTTCAGTGATGTAAGGAATGATCGGATGCGCCAGACGCAGCAGCGCTTCCAGCACGGTAACCAGCGTATTACGCGTGCCGCGCAGTTCCGCTTCGCTACCGCTGGTCATCACCGGCTTGGTCAGCTCCAGATACCAGTCACAGAACTGGTTCCAGGTGAAGTCGTACAAAATATTGGCAGCGATATCAAAGCGATAGTTATCCAGCGCTTCACGATAGGCTTTCACGCTGCGGTTGAACTCGCTCAGAATCCAGCGATCCGCCAGCGACAGCTTCATCTCGCCGCCATTTTGGCCGCAATCCTGCTCTTCGGTGTTCATCAGCACGAAACGGCTGGCGTTCCACAACTTGTTACAGAAGTTGCGGTAGCCTTCGAGGCGCTTCATATCCCAGTTGATGTCACGACCGGTTGAGGCCAGCGCGGCGAGGGTGAAGCGCAGCGCATCGGTACCTGAAGGTACGATGCCGTCCGGGAACTGCTTCTCGGTACGCTTGCGGATCTTCTCCGCCAGCTGCGGCTGCATCATGTTGCCGGTACGCTTCTCCAGCAGATCTTCCAGCGAAATGCCGTCAATCATATCCAGCGGATCGATGACGTTGCCTTTCGATTTAGACATCTTCTGGCCTTCTTCATCACGGATCAAACCGGTCATGTAGACGGTTTTGAACGGCACTTGCGGCTTGCCGTTTTCATCTTTGATGAAGTGCATGGTCAGCATGATCATGCGCGCAATCCAGAAGAAGATGATGTCGAAGCCGCTCACCAACACGCTGGTTGGGTGGAAGGTACGCAGCGCTTCGGTGTTTTCTGGCCAGCCCAGCGTCGAGAAAGTCCACAGACCGGACGAGAACCAGGTATCCAGCACGTCGTCGTCCTGGCGCAGCGCGACATCGGCGGCCAGATGGTTTTCCTGACGTACTTCGTCTTCGGTGCGGCCAACATAGACGTTGCCGTCGTTGTCATACCACGCCGGAATGCGGTGTCCCCACCACAGCTGACGTGAAATACACCAATCCTGAATGTCACGCATCCATGAGAAGTACATGTTTTCGTACTGTTTCGGCACGAACTGGATGTCGCCGTTTTCAACCGCTTCAACCGCAACTTTCGCTAGCGGCGCGGTGCGCACATACCATTGGTCGGTCAGCATTGGCTCAATCACCACGCCACCGCGATCGCCGTAAGGCACGGTCAGGTCGTGCGGTTTGATCTCTTCCAGCAGGCCGATTTCACCAACGGCAGCAACAATCGCTTTTCGCGCTGCGAAACGCTCCATTTTCTGGAACTGGGCTGGAATGTCGTCTGCGCACTCGTCGCTGACTTCGCCGTTGGTGTCGAACACTTCCGCGCGCTCGCGGATGTCGCCATCAAAGGTCAGAATGTTGATCATCGGCAGCTTATGACGACGACCGACTTCGTAATCGTTGAAGTCATGCGCTGGTGTGATCTTCACGCAGCCGGTGCCTTTTTCCATGTCAGCGTGTTCATCGCCAACGATCGGAATGCGACGGTTCACCAGCGGCAGGATCACTTCTTTGCCGATCAGATCTTTGTAGCGCGGATCTTCAGGATTAACCGCTACACCGGTATCGCCCAGCAGGGTTTCCGGACGGGTGGTCGCCACCACCAGATAATCTTTGCCTTCTGCGGTTTTCACGCCGTCCGCCAGTGGATAGCGGATGTGCCACATTGAGCCTTTGCTCTCGCGGTTTTCTACTTCCAGATCGGAGATGGCAGTACGCAGTTTTGGATCCCAGTTCACCAGGCGCTTGCCGCGGTAAATCAGATTCTCTTTGTACAGGCGGACAAACACTTCGCGCACCGCGTTGGACAGACCTTCGTCCATGGTGAAGCGCTCGCGCTCCCAGTCAACTGAGTTACCGAGACGGCGCATCTGGCGGGTGATAGTGCCGCCGGATTCCGCTTTCCACTGCCAGATTTTGTCGATGAACGCATCGCGGCCATAATCCTGGCGCGTTTTGGCTTCTTCAGCGGCAATTTTGCGTTCTACCACCATCTGCGTGGCGATACCGGCGTGATCGGTACCGGCCTGCCACAAGGTGTTTTTACCCTGCATGCGCTGATAACGAATCATGGTATCCATGATGGTCTGCTGGAAAGCGTGACCCATATGCAAGCTGCCGGTGACGTTCGGCGGCGGGATCATGATGCAAAAGCTTTCCTGGCTGGTGTCGCCATTCGGTTTAAAGTAGCCCTGCTGTTCCCAGTGCTCGTAGAGCGGCTGCTCGATATCTTGCGGGTTATATGTCTTTTCCATTTCTACACTGTCGTTTGCGGCGAGGGTGGCGTCGCCGTATTCAATTGGAAACCAACGCTGCGATAGGCTTTATAGCGATCGCGCGCCAGTTGTTTTAGGGATTCTTCATAAGGTACGAAGTCTATCACTTCATGGAAACCAGTAGCAAAATCTGCGAACTGTGGCAAAAGGCTTATCAGCAGATCGCGCGGAGAACTGCCGCGGCGCTGCGGCCAGGCCAGCTCAACCGGTGCGCCGTAGCGCGGGCCTTCACCGGCCAGGTTGTGCGGCACAAAGGCGTTGGCCGGAAGCTGCCAAAGTGCTTCATCCAGCCGATTGGCTTGTTCTTCGTTCTCACAGGCTATCAGGATGCGTTTGCCGTCACGCCAGCGTGTTTCGGCAAGAGAGCACACCAATGCTTCGATGGCGGTTAAGCCGTCGCTGGCGCTCTCCGACTCCATCACATAGAAAGTGGCGTTTTTCATGGCGGACTCATTTCCATAAATGACAGTGGGGCGCATTGTGCGCCCCGTGGGTTCGTGCGTCTAGCTTTTCGGTCGCCATGAATGGCGACCCTACTTCGTAGGGTGCGCATTCATGCGCACCGTTTCAATGACCGCACCGCGACAACTTAATCGTCGCCGTTCAATCCCGCGCGATTTAACAGGAACTGCGACAGCAGCGGCACCGGACGACCGGTTGCGCCTTTGGCTTTACCGGAACGCCATGCGGTACCAGCGATATCCAGATGCGCCCAGTTAAACTTACGCGCAAAGCGCGCGAGGAAGCAGGCTGCGGTAATCGCTCCGCCAGGACGGCCGCCAATGTTCGCCATATCGGCAAAATTGGATTCCAGCTGCTCCTGATACTCATCCGCCATCGGCAGACGCCAGGCGCGGTCGCCGGACTGCTCAGATGCACTGATCAATTCATGTGCCAACGGGTTGTGGTTCGACATCAAACCGCTTACGTGGTGGCCCAGCGCAATCACGCAGGCGCCGGTCAGCGTGGCCACGTCAATCACCACTTCTGGCTCGAAGCGTTCAACGTAGGTCAGCGCATCGCACAGCACCAGACGGCCTTCGGCATCGGTATTTAACACTTCAACGGTTTGGCCCGACATGGTGGTTAACACGTCGCCCGGACGCATGGATTTGCCATCCGGCATGTTTTCACAGCCAACCAGCACGCCGACCACGTTCAGCGGCAGATTCAGTTCCGCCACCATACGCATCACGCCATACACAGAGGCCGCGCCGCACATGTCGTATTTCATCTCATCCATCGCTTCGGCCGGTTTAATGGAAATACCGCCGGAATCGAAGGTTAATCCTTTGCCGACCAGCACAATAGGGCGCGCTTCCGGATCGTTATTGCCTTTGTACTCAATCACCGACATTAGCGATTCATTATGTGAACCGGCACCAACCGCCAGATAGGCGTTCATACCCAGCTCTTTCATTTGCTGCTCGCCGATGACGCGGGTTGTTACATTTTTGCTGTACGCATCCGCCAACTGACGCGCCTGTGACGCCAGATACGCGGCGTTACAAATATTTGGCGGCATATTGCTGAGGTCTTTGGCGGCTTTCACACCGGCAGCCACCGCTAAACCGTGCTGAATCGCGCGCTCGCCGCTGGTAAGCTCACGGCGGGTCGGCACGTTGAATACCAGTTTGCGCAGCGGACGGCGCGGCTCGACTTTGTTGCTTTTCAACTGATCAAAGTTGTAGAGCGCTTCTTTAGAGGTTTCGACCGCCTGACGTACTTTCCAGTAGGTATTACGGCCTTTTACGTGCAGTTCAGTCAGGAAGCACACCGCTTCCATTGAACCGGTGTCATTCAGGGTATTAATGGTTTTCTGAATGACCTGCTTGTACTGACGCTCATCCAGCTCGCGCTCTTTACCGCAGCCAATCAGCAGAATGCGCTCTGACAGGATATTCGGCACATGGTGCAGCAGCAGCGTTTGGCCCACTTTTCCTTCCAGTTCACCGCGGCGCAGCAGGGCGCTGATGTAGCCATCGCTGATTTTATCCAGCTGCTCAGCAATGGGTGACAAACGGCGCGGTTCGAAAACGCCAACAACAATGCAGGCGCTACGCTGTTTTTCCGGGCTACCGCTTTTTACACTGAACTCCATGCACTCTCCTGAATCTTAAAGACAACGGCCTTGGCTGTCGTTAGAATGTAGCGCGCTCGTAACTCATTAATTCGTTACGACGCCATGACAATTCAACGCCGGTAGTCATAATGAGTTGTGGTGACAAGTAAGTTGTTTTTTCACCACGCTAACGCGTTCGTCATACTATTTTAGCTACGATGACGGCCATTGATGAAGAAAAATGGCTGATAAGCGTTGAAACTAGCGATTTTCCTGCAAAAAGACAAGTTATCACAGGCGTACTAAGCGTGATCATCATTAGATATCTGGTTCGGGAAACGCTCAAAAGCCAGCTGGCTATCCTCTTCATCCTGCTACTGATCTTCTTTTGTCAGAAGTTAGTGCGGATTTTGGGAGCTGCGGTGGATGGCGAAATCCCAACAAACTTAGTTCTGACATTGTTAGGACTTGGCGTGCCTGAAATGGCACAACTTATCCTGCCCCTAAGCCTGTTTCTGGCGATTTTAATGACCCTTGGGCGGCTGTACACCGAAAGTGAAATCACGGTGATGCATGCCTGCGGCTTGGGGAAAAGTGTGCTGATTAAAGCCGCGATGATCCTGATGCTGTTCACCTCGATCGTGGCGGCGGTCAACGTCATATGGTTAGGGCCATGGTCATCACGTTATCAGCAAGAAGTGACGCAAAACGCCAAAGCTAATCCAGGCGCGGCGGCCTTGGCGGCGGGGCAGTTCCAGACCTCCAGCGACGGCAATGCGGTGCTGTTTGTTGAAAATGTGAAAGGCAATACCTTTGGTAACGTGTTCCTGGCGCAATTGCGTCCGAAAGGCAATGCGCGTCCATCGGTGGTGCTGGCTGACAGCGGCCACATGGAGCAACATAAAGATGGCTCACAAGTGGTGACACTGGATAAAGGCACACGTTTTGAAGGCACTGCCTTGCTTCGCGATTTCCGCATCACGGACTTCGTGAATTATCAGGCGCTGGTGGGCTATAAAGAAGCTACGCTCGATCCAAACGATGCCGATCAGGCGAGTATCAGCACGCTGATGCAAAACAAGACGCCGCAGTTCCAGGCGGAGTTGCACTGGCGCTTAACGCTGATTTTTGCAGTACTAATTATGGCGTTGATGGTGGTGCCGCTCAGCGTGGTGAACCCGCGTCAGGGCCGCGTGCTGTCGATGTTGCCTGCCATGCTGCTGTACCTGATCTTCTTCCTGCTACAGAGTTCTCTGCGTTCCAACGCGGCGAAGGGCCGGTTCGATCCCGCAATCTGGATGTGGGTGGTGAACGTCTCCTATCTGGCGCTGGCGGTGCTGCTGAACCTGTGGGATACCGTGCCGATGCGTCGCATCCGTGCGCGCTTTAGCCGTGGAGGATCGGTCTGATGTTTAAGGTTCTTGACCGTTATATCGGCAAAACCATCTTCAACACCATCATGCTAACGCTGTTCATGCTGGTGTCGCTGTCGGGCATTATCAAGTTCGTTGATCAGTTGCGTAAAACCGGGCAAGGCGCTTATACCGCGCTGGATGCCGGTTACTACACCTTGCTCAGCGTGCCGAAAGATATCGAAATCTTCTTCCCGATGGCGGCGCTGTTGGGTGCATTGCTGGGTTTGGGCACGCTGGCGCAGCGTAGCGAACTGGTGGTGATGCAGGCATCGGGCTTTACCCGTATGCAGGTGGCGCTGGCAGTAATGAAAACCGCGATTCCGCTGGTGCTGTTAACCATGGCGGTGGGCGAGTTTGTTGCGCCTAAGGGCGAACAGATGGCGCGTAACTATCGTGCACAGCAGCTGTACGGCGGTTCGCTGGTCTCGACGCAAAATGGCCTGTGGGCGAAGGACGGCAACGACTTCATCTACATCGAGCGCATTAAAGGTGATAACGAGATTGATGGCGTCAGCATTTACAAGTTCAGCGATCAGCGCCGTTTGCTCAGCGTGCGTTACGCAGCCAGCGCCACCTGGAATGCGGATAAGAAGCTCTGGGCGCTGTCGCAGGTCGATGAATCAGATCTGCAAGACGCTAAACAAATTACCGGCTCGCAAAGCCTGAGCAGCGAATGGAAAACCAATCTGACGCCCGATAAGCTCGGCGTAGTAGCGCTGGATCCGGACGCGTTGTCGATCAGCGGCCTGTATAACTACAGCAAATACCTCAAGCAGAGCGGCCAGGTTTCAGGACGCTACTTGCTGAATATGTGGAGCAAAATCTTCCAGCCGCTGTCTGTAGCGGTGATGATGCTGATGGCGCTGTCATTTATCTTTGGTCCGCTGCGTAGCGTATCGATGGGCGTGCGCGTGGTGACGGGGATTAGCTTTGGCTTCCTGTTCTACGTGCTGGACCAGATCTTTGGCCCGTTGAGCCTGGTATATGGTTTACCGCCAATATTGGGTGCGATTCTGCCGAGCGGCGCGTTCTTCGCGATCAGCTTGTTCATGCTCGTGAAACGTCGGTAATCGTTGTAGGGTCGCCATTTATGGCGACCGATTTAGTGCAACTGCTGGATGAAGCTCGGCACCTGCGACAGCACATACAAAATCAGCCCGATTGTGCCGCCAACCAACGTGCCGTTAATGCGGATAAACTGCAGGTCGCGGCCAATATTCAACTCAATCTGCTGCGACATGTCGCGCGCATCCCAGCTTTTTACCGTATCGCTAATGTGGCGTGTCAGGAAGGCAGCAAACTCCGGCGCCACGCTGCGGGCGGCGTCTTCCAGATGCTGATTCATGGAGGCGCGCAGCGCGTCATCGGCCGCCAGCGTTTCACCCAGCCACAGCGCGGCCAGTCTTACGCGCTCTTGCACCCGCGAATCCTCGCTATTCAGGTCGTCTTTCAGCCAGCCACGTAAATCTTGCCACAGCTCGCCAATGTAGCGATTAAAGGACTCATCTTCCTTCAACCAGCTTTTGATTCCCTCTGCACGTTCCGCCATTTCAGGATCGGTTTTCAGTCGCTCAATCAGCCGTTGCACCGCACGGTCGAAGCCCAGACGCAATTCATGCCCCTGATCGAGCGCGACCTGATCGAGAATCGAATCCACCGCATTGGCCACCAAATCGGCGCTGTGCTCGCCCAGCCATTCGGTCGGCAGCATTTTGGCTTTTATCGGATGTTCGCGCTTCAACCAACGTACAATCTGCGCGGCAATAAACTCACGTGTGCCGGGCTTGTGCAGCAAGCGCAGCAGCTGTTGCACCGCCGCATCCAGCAGCTCCTGATGACGATTATTTTTGGTCAGGCTATCCAACAGTAGCGCGCTGGATTGGGTGAGATCGACCTTATCCAACGCGCGATGCACCGCGCGGCGCAGAAAGCGCTGAATCCGCTGATCGTCGGTGAGATCAAGAAAGCCGCGCATCACCTGCAACAGATGGCGGCCAATGCGATCGGCGTTGCCGGGCGTGTTGAGCCACTGCGCCAGCATCTGCGACGGATCGTGACGGCGAATCAGCGCCAGCAGCGAATCGGTATCAAGGAATTTCTCCTGGACGAAACGGCCAAGATTCTCGCCGATGCGGTCTTTATTACGCGGAATAATCGCCGTATGCCGCGAGATAAAGGGCACCGGCACGCGGCGGAACAGCGCCACCACGGCGAACCAGTCGGCTAACGCCCCGACCATCGCCGCTTCCGCGATCGCTTTGAGTCCGAGAACCCAAAAGTTGGGCGGCAGAAACAGCGTCACAACAAAAGTCGCGGCGGCAATCAGCAGCAGTGACAGCGCCAGCCGTTTACTGCGTTTGAGTTGTTGATATTTATCCATAATCCCTTTTTTAACGACGTCGTCCGCCTAATAAACTGCCTAAAACACCACGAATGATCTGATTGGTGACCTGGCGCGCGGCACTTTTCGCCACGCTCTGCACCACGCCGTCACGCTTGCCGCCGCGTGGCCCGGTGGTGCCGAACAAAATGTTCTTCAGGCCGCCGAGAATGCCGTTATCGACATCAACGCTGTTACCTTTGGCTTCCGGTGCATTGGCTTGCTGCGTTGCCACTTGCACGCCTTTTTGCAGCATTTCGAATGCCGATTCGCGATCGACTTCGCTGTCGTATTTGCCGTACAGCGGCGAGTTGTTGATCAGGCCGTTACGTTCATCCTGGCTGACTGGCCCCATACGCGAGCCGGGCGCAATCACCATCGCACGCTGCACCATTGACGGGCTGCCTTTCTCATCGAGGAAGGAGATCAGCGCTTCGCCGGTGCCGAGCGCCTGAATCGCCTCAACGGTATCAAACGCCGGATTGGCGCGCATGGTTTCGGCGGCACTTTTCACTGCTTTCTGATCTTTCGGCGTGAAGGCGCGCAGCGCGTGCTGCACGCGGTTGCCGAGTTGGCCCAGCACGTTGTCAGGAATATCGGCCGGATTTTGCGTGACGAAATAGACGCCGACGCCTTTGGATCGAATCAGGCGAATCACCTGCTCGACTTTCTCCAGTAGCACCGGCGGTGCATCGTTAAACAACAGGTGCGCTTCATCGAAGAAGAACACCATTTTGGGCTTATCGAGATCGCCGGCTTCCGGCAGCTGCTCATACAGTTCGGCCAGCAGCCACAGCAGGCTGGTGGCGTAGAGTTTCGGCATCTGGTAGAGCTTTTCCGCCGAGAGAATATTGATGAAGCCCTTGCCATTGCTGTCGCAGCGCATCCAGTCGCGGATATCCAGCATCGGCTCGCCGAAGAAGTGCTCGGCACCTTGCTGCTCCAGCGCCAGTAAACCACGCTGAATCGCCCCCACTGACGCGCTATTGATATTGCCGTATTGCGTCTGGAAGGCTTTGGCATTGTCGCCGATATACTGCGTCATGGCGCGCAGATCTTTGAAATCCAGCAGCAATAACCCCTGATCGTCGGCGATGCGGAAGATGATTTGCAGTACGCCGGATTGCACCTCGTTGAGATTCAGCAGACGCGCCAGCAGCAGCGGACCGAGATCGGACACCGTCGCGCGCACCGGATGACCTTGCTGACCAAAAATATCCCACACCATCACCGGATTTTTCTGCGCCTGCCAGTCGGTGACGCCAATCTTTGCCAGACGTGCCAGTAGCTTCTCCGAGCCTTCACCCGCAGCGGAAATGCCGGTGAGATCGCCTTTTACGTCGGCCATAAACACCGGCACACCCCTTTCAGAGAATGATTCCGCCAGCTTTTGCAGCGTCACGGTTTTGCCGGTGCCGGTGGCGCCGGTGATCAAGCCGTGGCGGTTCGCCATGTTGGGGAGAAGATGCAGTTGAACGTCAGGCGTTTGGGCAATCAGTAACGGAGTGGTCATGATTTTTGCGCTCTCAGGCAATAGGTTATGCCAGAAAGGATAGCAAGCGGCGCGCGAGGAGGGAGGAGGATTGTGCCGAAAAGGTTGTGCCAACTGTCCCCCCTTCCGGCCTTCCCCCCTAAATGGGGGAAGGCCGGAAGGGGGGATGGCAGCACGATCTACATTATTTCTGCACCGTATCAAAAAACAGCAAACTCACGCCGATGCCTTGCTGCACATGATTCACGTTATTGCGTACCGCAACTTGCTGTGCGCCTTGCAACGTCACCACGAACGGTGAGTTCTGCTGCACGGTTTTTTGCAAATCGGTATACAGCGCGCGGCGCTTGGCGGCATCGCTTTCACCGGCTGCAGCGCGAGTTTTGGCGCTCAGATCGGGAATATCCCAGCCGACGCGCCACGCCAACGTTTTGGAGCCGCCCGGCACGTTATATGCGAAGGCGCTGGCGTTGGTATTGGGATCGATATAGTCCGCGCCCCAATAGATAAAGATCGACTGGAAATCACGGCCGCGCATTTTGCTCCACAGCTCCGATTCCGCCACCGGCTGCAACTCAATCTGCACATCCGCTTTGGCGAAGCTGGCTTGTAGGGCCTGCGCTACGTCAATGTAGGGCGGCTGGTTGATTACCGTCAGCGCAAACTTCGTCCCCGGCTTGATGCCGCCTTTGGCTAAAATCGCTTTGGCTTTCGCCACATCATAATGGAACGGCTGATCTTCCAGCGCCCCGTCAAAACCCTGCGGCAGGAAGCTCTGATGAATGCGGTACTGACCTTTCAGCAAATCCTTCGAGAGGGAGTGGTAATCCACCAACCAGCGCGCGGCTTGCCACAGCGCAGGGTTGCCCAGGGCAGGTTGCGCTTTGTCCTTGGTATTGAAACCGAGGTAGTAAACCAGGCTAGAGGGGAAGGCTTCAATGCGCAGATTTTTATCGCTCTTCAGCGCATCAATCTGATCCGGACCGAGCTGATAGGCCACATCGACATCGCCTTGCTGAATCAACAGACGACGCGCACCAGCATCCGCCACGCCTTTAAGCAGAATGCGTTTCAGCTTCGGCTGCGGATTAGCTGCTTTGTTGGCGCTTAGCACCAGCGCCTGCTGCGGCACATATTGCTGGAGGATAAATGCGCCGCTACCGGCGGAGTGGGTATGCAGCCAGCCGTTGCCGAGGTCGTTATTGACGGCATTTTGCTGCACGGTTTTGCTATCCACCACCGATGCTACCGGTGCCGTCAGCAGACGCAGCGCCAGGTTTTGGCCAATCTGCGCCGGCCACTGAATCTCCAGCTGATGGTCATTCAGTACCTTAAACTGGCTGGCGATGTTTTCCTGGGTCCAGCCAAATTCGGCAAGGATGAAAGAGGGCGCTTTATTCAGTTGCACCGCGCGCGTCAGTGAGAAAATCACATCCTGTGCCGTCACCGGATTGCCGCTGGAGAAGTGTGCGTCAGGCTTAATGTTAAACACCAGGCTGTGTGGCGTGCTGCCTTGTTGCCAACCGGTAGCCAGCAGAGGCGCCAGCTTTTGCGGCGAATTGCGATCCGCCTCGACCAGCGTCTGATACATATTACGCTGCACGCTGTTACTGACGGTTTCGAAACTTTCAGCAGGGTCAAAGCTAATAATGCCGTCAAGCGGGACGGCAACGACAAGGGTATCTTTCGGTGTGGCGGCGTGCAGTGCAAAGCTGCTGCCCCATAAGGCGATGAGCAAAATCAGTGAGCGCATTATTATTTTCCTGGATTAGAGATGAAATGACTCTATCTCTGTCGCTCTCCAGGCAAAATGCCGGTTTGTTCTGAGCTGTGCCGGAAAATAACAATTGATTACGGTTGGGTATTATTGCGTTTATTTTGTGCGCGACTTGTCATTTCCGCGAAATAGATTGTTCATCTGCTGGGCAATAAAGTAAATAAGATGTTATAAATGAGAATAATTCTCTGGTATGGAAGTATGATTTTTTTTCATTGATTCATTTATGCGATTATTGCTCAGCGCGATAATACCTGGTCAAATGCCCACTTATTAGTGCCAATATCCCATCAAATGTACGGTTAAAACCTCTTTTTTCGCCTCGAAAACCTTTCACCAAGCCATAACCTAAATTCAACATGATGACTGAATTTCATCAAAACACATTGTTAATTGAATTTTTACATTCTGAAATACCTATATCCCTAATATTGCCAGGTTATTTACCGATTTATAAAGCTATTAACAAAAATAATTATCTTTCTTAGCAAGTGAGAATCGTCGCGCCATGCTTCTAAATAAACCGACCACCAGACGTAAGTTTTTACTTGGGTCGCTACTGGCTTTGCCATTAAGTGACTTGGTATTTAAGGGATTAACTGCAGCACAAGCTGCGGAGATGGCAGCGCCCGAGCTCGCCGACTATAAACCGATCTTTTTCAGTGCCGATGAGTGGCAATTCATCATGGCTGCGGCCGATCGCCTGATTCCTGCTGGCGGCAAAGGTAAAGCGCCAGGTGCATTGGAAACCAACGTGCCGATCTTTATCGATCAGCAATTGCACAGCCCGGAGTTCGGTGCAGAGATTTACATGCAAGGTCCCTTTGACGTGCATGCGCCTGCGACCATGGGTTACCAAATTCCGTTCACACCACAGCAGATGTACCAAACCGGTATCAAGCTGGTGAATCAGTGGACGCAAAACACTTTCCAGAAACCGTTCCATGCGCTGTCACTGGAAGAGAAAGATGCGGTTCTGACCAAAGTGAACAAAAACGACGGTATCGACTTCGCGGCACTTGGCGAAGAGAACCTGAAAGCCTCGCAGTTCTTCAGCCAGCTGCTTTCAGATACCAAACACGGCTACCTCGCTGACCCGATGTACGGCGGCAACAAAGGCATGAAAGCCTGGATTGCCATCGGCTTCCCGGGCGCACGCGCCAGCTTTACCGAATGGGTGAAGCAGCACAACGTGCCGTACCCGCTGGGACCGGTCAGCCTCTTGGGTGAAAGCGCGTAAGCACACCCCCGTTTTTGGTATGTGAGACAGGATTAACATGGCACAGATTACAAAGAAAGAAGTCGACGTCGTCGTTTGCGGCCTCGGCTGGGCCGGCTCGTTGATGAGTATTGAACTGGCACTGGCTGGTTTAGAAGTGCGCGCATTAGAGCGCGGCGGCGAGCGTGACTACCCGGATTTCGCTTATCCGAAACCGGCAGATGAATACGCTTACAACGTGCGTAACAAAGTATTCGCCACCCCGAAAGAAGTGGCGGTCACCGTACGTTACAACAGCAACCAGACTGCATTGCCGACCCGCAAGTGGGGCGCATTTGCGCCGGGTACCGGCGTGGGTGGCGCGGGCATGCACTGGACGGCGGTTCTGATTCGTCCAACCCCAACCGATCTGAAGCTGAAAACCTACGTGGATGAGGCCTACAAGCCGGGCATCCTGCAGGAAGATATGCGCGTGATGGACTTCCCGTTCACCTGGGAAGAGATCGAGCCGTATTACTACAAGTTTGAGCTGATCTGCGGCCAATCCGGCAACACCGGCAACCTGCGCGGTCAGATTCTGCCGGGCGGCGATCCGTTTGAAGGTCCGCGCTCTGAACCTTATCCGTTGCCTGCGCTGGAAGACACGCTGAACAACGTGATGTTCAAAGAAGCGGCGACCAAACTCGGTTATCACCCGTTCCCGAACCCTTCTGCATGCGTATCGCGTGCGTGGAAAAACCCGTACGGCAACCAGATCGCGCCGTGTAACTACTGCGGCTACTGCTCGAAATATCCGTGCCTGAACTACTCGAAAGCCTCACCACAAACCGCGGTGATGGATTCACTGAAGCGTATGCCTAACTTCTCTTATGAAGTACACGCAGAAGTGGTGAAAGTGGTACTGCACGACGATCAGAAAACTGCGAAAGGCGTGATTTACTATGACGTCGACGGCAACGAAGTGTTCCAGCCGGCGAAGATCGTGGTGCTCTCCAGCTTCCAGCTGTACAACGTGCGTTTGATGCTGCTGTCCGGTATCGGCAAACCGTATAACCCAATCACCGAAGAAGGTGTGGTAGGGCGTAACTACGCGTTCTTGTCGAACGGCGGCGCAACGCTGTTCTTCAAAGACAAAAACTTCAACTCTTACGCCACCGCAGGCGCTACCGGCCAGATGTTCAACGACATCTCACCAGGCAACTTCGACGGTCCGGGCCTTGGTTTCCTGGGCGGCGCCAAGATCCACAGTTCGCAGGCCACCGGTACGCCAATGGCGGCAGCGTTGCCAAAAGGTACACCGAGCTGGGGCATGGGCTACAAGGAAGGTCTGGAGGAGTGGTACAACCATTCCATGAAGATCAGCATCACCACCACTTGCCAGTCGTATCGCGATATCTATCTGGACCTCGATCCGCACTATACCGACCATCGCGGTCAGCCGTTGTTGCGCATGACGTTCAACTGGAAAGAGAACGAACTCAAGCTGCAACAGCACTTGAAAGGGATCGTCGGCAACATCGCCAAAGAACTCAACCCGGACAGCATGAGCATGAGCTTCCTGCCGATGGGCGCGGACTTTGACCTGACCAAATACGTTTCGACCCACAACGTGGGCGGCGCGGTGATGGGCGATAACCCGAAAACCTCTGCACTGAACAAGTACCTGCAGAGCTGGGATGTTCACAATGTGTTTGTGCCGGGCGGCAATGCCTTCCCGCAAAACTTCCAGGCGAACCCGACCGATACCATCGGCGCGATCACCTTGATGGCAGCACAAGCAATCAAAGAACATTATTTGAAAAATCCCGGTCCACTGGTACAGGCATAAGCGCATGAAATTAAAATCATTGTTAATCGCCAACGCCGTGCTGCTGGGCAGCTTTGCCATGCAGGCTCACGCGGAAGATGAAGCTCAATTGATCAAGCAGGGTGAATACCTGTCGCGCCTCGGCGACTGTATGGCGTGCCATACCGTTTCTGGCAAAGGGGATTACGCCGGTGGTTTGGCGATTGAGTCGAATCTCGGCACCATTTACTCCACCAACATCACGCCGGACAAAGAGCACGGCATCGGCAACTACAGCGAGCAGCAGTTCTCGGACGCGGTGCGCAAAGGTGTGCTGCCGAACGGTTCGCGTCTCTATCCGGCGATGCCGTATCCGGATTATGCCAAGATCTCCGATGCTGATATGCACGCGCTTTATGTCTATTTCATGAAGGGCGTGAAGCCAAGCAGCGAGCAGCCGCCAGAAACCGATTTGAGCTTCCCATTCAGCCAGCGCTGGGGCATGCGCTTCTGGAACTGGGCATTCACCTCAGACAAACCTTTCCAGCCAATTGGTGGCGCGTCTGAAGAAGTGAACCGCGGCGCTTACATCGTGGAGAGCCTGGGCCACTGCGGCAGCTGCCATACGCCGCGCGGTCTTGGCATGAATGAGAAAGCGCTGGATAGCGGCGACGATCAGTTCCTCGCCGGTGGCAGCCTGAACAACTGGGATGTGCCGTCACTGCGTGGTCTGCCACGCTGGAGCGAGCAAGAGATTGTCGATTACCTGCAAACCGGTCGTAACGACAAGGCGGCGGTGGGCGGTGAGATGAAGTCGGTGATTGAGCACTCCAGTTCGCACATGACAGATGCCGACCTGAAAGCGATCGCCGCCTATCTGAAGTTCCTGGGGGGTAATCCGCCGCTGCAGGCGTACAACGTACAGAAGCAACAGGCAACCGAAGCGAAACTGACTGCCGCGAAAGGCTTGTCGGAAGGTGAGCGTCTGTATATCGACAACTGCGGCGCCTGTCACTTTGTCACCGGTAAAGGTGCGCCGGGGATCTTCCCAGAGTTGGATCAGGCGACGATCGTCAATGCCAAAGATCCAAGCGGTTTGATCCACACCATTCTGGCCGGTGCGCAGCAGCCATCGACTGAGAAGGCGCCATCAACGCTGGCGATGCCAGATTTTGCTAAGCGTCTGGATGATGATCAAGTGGCTAAACTGGCGACCTTCATTCGTCAGGGCTGGAGCAACAATGCCCCGGCGGTGACCAAAGATCAGGTGGCGGAAGTACGTAAGACGTTGAAGTAATAAGATTAAAACCAGGTGCGCATTAATGCGCACCCTACAACGTAGGGGCGCCATTCATGGCGACCTGGTTTTATGCGACGACTCAATGGTAATTGTGAATCACTTCCAACACGCCGTTGATGATGAACTGCACGCCCATACACACCAGCAAAAAGCCCATCAGCCTTGAGATCGCCTCGATCCCGCCTTTACCCACCAGCTTCATGATGGCGCCAGAACTGCGCAGCGAAATCCACAGAATCACCGACACGACCAAAAACGTCAGCACCGGCGCGACGGCAACCACCCACGTCGGGAAATCCACACCCGATTTTACCGTGGAGGCGGAGCTGATGATCATCGCGATGGTTCCCGGTCCAGCGGTGCTCGGCATCGCCAGCGGCACAAAGGCGATATTCACGGTTTCGCGATCGTTATCGCTGGCATCAAGCTCATCCAGCTTGTGCTTAGCTTCAACCGAATGCCCAACCGGTTTCGCTGGAAACAGCATGCGAAAACCGATAAACGCGACAATCAGTCCGCCCGCCATGCGCAGGCCGGGGATCGAGATACCAAACGTGTGCAGCACCGCGCTGCCCGCGTACCACGCCACCATCATGATCAGGAATACGTAGATCGAGGCCTGCATCGCCTGACGATTACGTTCCTGAAAATTCATGTCTCCCGCCAGGCCGAGAAACAGCGCCACGGTAGTCAGCGGATTGGCGAGCGGCAAAATCACCACTAATCCCAGCCCGATGGCTTTAAACAACTCCAGCATGAAATTTCCTTACATTCCCAGGTCGCCATGAATGGCGACCCTACAAAAAACGAACCGCGCAGATACGGCACACCACCGAAGGGTCGCCATGAATGGCGACCCTACAAAAACCGAACCGCGCAGTTACGGCCCACCACGGTCGCCATTTATGGCGACCGTGGTGGGCACCGCACCTACCCGAACATCAATGCTTCGGCGTATCCAGCGCTTCGAGCAGCTCGGGGAAGAAATCCTGCAGCAGTTCGGGCGTCATCAGTTCGGGATAGTTAATCAAATGCTCGCGAATGCGCTCATTCACATCCGGCAGCAGGCGTTGGGCGGCGTCTTGCACGCTAATTTTCTTCTGCTTCATCAGGCGCAGCACGTCATCCGGCAGATGGTCTTCATCTTCGACTTCATCCACGCCTTCGAGATCGTCCAGCTCATCCAGCAGGTCCATCAACGCTTCAATCTGCGGTGTGCGTGACTGGTATTCGGATGGCTGCTCGTTCTCCAGATAACGCAGCAGCGCGCGCACCGGTGAACCATCGGGCTCGGCGGGCGGTTCGTTGGCGAACCAGGTCAAAAGATCGTGCTGCGTCACCTGATGGACGTGAAAACCGTTATCCACCAACTCATCGGCAAGAATATCGGCGGTATCGTGCTCAATCAGGCAAATGTGGGTGCGATTAGGCGTGAACTGCTCCAGCCACTGATAAATCTCTTCAATTACGCTGTCGTCGTAAATAAAGGTTTGGCTGAGATAGCTGTCATCCTGCTGGTGAACGCAGATGTGAATCTGGTCGGGATCGAAGTAAATCGCAATGTTGATGCCTTTCATGTGCGCTGTCCTGTGTGGTGCAAAATCTCACTATAGCCTCAGGCAGCGCAGATGAACATGGTACGGCCAGCAGCGTGAGCTACTGGCGGTAAAAATTAACGTAAATCAGCACGATCCAAACCATACGCGCTATCCAGTGCGCCCGGCGTCATCTGCGAAAGCACCATCAGGCGATTCCATGTGTTGATCACCGCGATGCAGAATGTCAGTTCGCTGGTTTCGACTTCGGAGAAATGGGCGCGCACTTCGTTGTACAGCGCTTCATCGATGCCGTGATCGCCCAGACGCGTCAAGGCTTCGGTCAGCGCCAGCGCAGCTTTCTCTTTGGCGGTGAAAAGCGGTGATTCACGCCAGATTGCCACATGATGCAGACGCAACTCGCGCTCGCCGTGCAGCCTGGCTTCCTTTACATGCATGTCTACGCAAAACGCGCATTGATTGAGTTGCGATGCACGCAGATCAACCAGATGCTTAATGGTGGTATCGAGTGACGATTTCCCCAGCGCAGCGGTGGCGTCGCCTAAGGTTTTCACCAGCGCGGGAATGTTTTTGAAATGGTTAACGCGTGACGTCATGGTGTTGTCCTCTTTAGCAAAATAAACGTTCAATGGATTGCAGTGCATGGGGTAAAGCGGTAGCGCGGCTGACGGGATCGTGCGTGCCGTCAACGCGGATAAATTCCACATCGCTAATGCCGATGTATTCGAGCGCCACACGAATGTAAGGCGTGAACTGGTCATCCTGCGCGAACGGGCCGTGCGCAAACATGCTGCCGCTGGCGACGACGCTGTACACTTTTTTACCGTTCACCAGCCCGACTTTGCTGCCATCCGGGGTGAAGGCGAAGGTGCGTCCGGCGCGGGTGATATGGTCGAACCAGGCTTTCAGCACCGACGGCAAGCCGAGGTTCCACATCGGCGAAGAGATCACCAACGTGTCGCAGGCAAACAGCTGATCGACCAAACGCTCCGAGGTGTGGATGGCGGCCCGCTGCGCTGCATCGCGCTGATCTGGCTGGGTAAAGAAAGCGCCAATGGTAAAGGCATCAAGGTGCGGCAGCGGATGTTGCGCCAGGTCCAGCACAGTCTCATCAAGATCGGTATGTTGCACCCGCAGCTTTTCCACTAAATGCGCCGAGGCGATGCGCGATGCCGAACCCGCCAAATCGGGGCTGACTTTGATGTGCAGCAGTTTCATTCATTTCTTCCTCAAGCGAGATGGCGATGCATTGCGTGGTTGATGCGTGCATCTTAAACTTCTATGTCTGAGTTAAAAGAGACAAAAAACGTAAAAAAAGGTAGGACATAGCGTGGGGTACAAAGAGATTTATGCGCGATATCGCCAGCAAATTCTCGCAGGGCAGCTGAAGCCGGGCGATCGCGTACCGGCGATTCGCACGCTGGCGAGCGAGTTGCAGGTGGCGCGAAAAACAGTGGAAGCCGCCTATGAAATCCTTATCGGCGAAGGCTATTTCGTTAGTCAGGGCGCGAAGGGTACGCGGGTCAATCCAGAACTGATTCTGGCGGCGGCGACAGAAAAAAAAGCGCTGCCTGCGCCGCCAGCCAGCGCGCTGATCCAGCGTGAGAGTAAAGGCGAGCTGCGGCTTGGCATTCCGGCGCTGGATGCGTTTCCGCACAAGAAGTGGCTGCTGATTTCCGGCAAAGCCGCGCGCAGCCTGCGTGCGGATGAGATGATTTTGCCGCCGGTTATGGGCTATCAGCCGCTGCGGGAAGCCATCGCCAGCTACCTGAACATTTCGCGTGGGCTCAACTGCCAGCCGGAACAGATCTTTATCACCAGCGGCTATCGCGCCAATCTGCGACTGATTCTGGCGGTGCTGGCGCAGCCAAGCGACAAGGTGATGTTTGAAGATCCCGGCTACTTCTTCGGGCAACAGTTGCTGAAGCGGATCGCGCCGAATCTGCATTACGTGCCGGTCGATCGTCATGGCATGAATGTCGATTATCTGCTGCGTTATCACGCGGATGCGCGTTTCGCCATCGTCACACCAACTCATCACAGCCCGCTGGCGGTGACCTTATCGCTGCCGCGTAAGCATCAGCTGTTGGAGTGGGCGCAGCAGAACCAGAGTTGGATTATTGAAGATGATTATGACGGCGAATTTCATTACACGCGCAAAGTGATTCCGGCGCTGAAAAGCCTCGATGTAGACGATCGGGTGATTTACACCGGCACTTTCAGCAAAACCATGATGCCAGCCATGCGCGTGGGTTATCTGGTGATGCCAAAAGAGACGCTCGCGCGCTTCAGCGAACTGGGGGAAATCCTTGAAACCGGCATGTCGTTGCTGCCACAAAAGATTCTGGCGCAGTTCCTGAGCGAAGGGCATTTCTATCGCCACATCAAAAAGATGCGCATTCTCTATCAGCAGCGACGCCGCATGATGCTGGATGCCTTGCAGGCGTGTTTTCCGGATGTCTTTGATTTTGAGCTAACCGATGGCGGTATGCACATTGTTGCCTTCCTGCCACACGGCACCCAGGACAAGGCGCTGGCGGAGATTTGGCAACGTCATCAGCTACGCGTATTGCCACTTTCCGGCTGGTATATGCAGACGCAGAAACGCTATGGCCTGGTGATTGGCTATACCAATATTCGATCGCTGGAGCAGGCGCGGGAGCTGTTGCAGGGGACGGTGCAGGAGACGCAAGCATTGTTGGATTAAAGAAAAGGCGCGAGGGACAGCTCGCGCCTTGATACCGGCGCGTCCTTACATGCCGATATATTTTTTGCCTTGCTTCAGTACCACGTCGCAGGCTTTGGTTTTCAGCTTCTCACCCATCGGCGAGTTGCTCAGGCTTTGCAGATTCAACTGCTGGCCATTGCCGGTATTCAGCAAGCCTTGCAAACCCTGCTGATAATCCGTTTTTTGTTCTTGCGCGGCAGGGCTGCTTAAACCCAACTTGCTCAGCACCTGATCCTTAACCGATGTCACATTGTTATCCACTACGTTGTGCTGCACGCAATAGGACATCACGCCTGCGGCGTTGGTCATGCTGTTAGAACTCACCGCTTTATCGCCGCCGTTCAGCAGGCCGGTTAGCGAAGAGAGTGACATGCCGCCATTCTGCGTGGTGTTGGTATTGCTGGTGCTGTTGTTCTGCTGTGACAGCTGCGATGCTGCACTACTCAACTGATCCTGCCAGCTTGCTGCTGATGCGCTCCCCGCAACCATCGCTGCCGCAATGCCCCATCCCCAAATCATACGTTGTAATTTCATCTCAACCTCGTTGTCTTTTATGTTCTGACTGCGTCAGTTTTGGTTAAGAGAGGTTTGGATTCGGAAAGTTCCAGTTAACAGGTCGGATTGGGGAAAATTGGGACCGTTCTGGTTTTCGCTAATCTCGCTGCGGCTGATGGGATTGGCGGTATAACAAGCAGTTAGCCGCAAAATGCTGTTTTTTTCAGCGCTTAGCGCACATCCCCAACGATTCCAGTTGCGCACTCTGCGTGTAAAGGTATAATCCCCAACGTTTTCCGCATCCTCTTCAGTGCCGAAGTGGCGAAATCGGTAGACGCAGTTGATTCAAAATCAACCGTAGAGATACATGTCGGTTCGAGTCCGACCTTCGGCACCATTGAGATATACGAGAACGTCCGGGATAGTCCATAATTCCCTGAAATTAAAGCCGAAAGGCTTTTTTTTTGGTCCAAATCCATCCGGGCACATCCGTTGACATCCAACATAGTTGGGGGTCAAGATAGGGGTCACTTCGCTTCGATAAACTTTTGACCCCCAAATCATGCCTATAACTGACGTTGCGGCCCGTACCGCAAAGCCTCGCGAAAAAGAATACAAGCTCACGGATGGCCATGGGCTATACCTTCTTATCAAACCAAGCGGATCTAAACGCTGGTATCTTAAATATCGCTTTGAAGGCAAAGAGAGCAGAGCTGCACTCGGCGCATATCCTCTGATCACGCTGGCTAAAGCGCGCGAAAAACGCGATGAAATTCGCCTTCTACTTGCTGATGGCATCAGCCCTAATGCCAAAAAAGAAGAAATTAAACAACAAGAGCAGGCTGCGCTTAACACTTTTGAGAAGGTAGCTCGTGACTGGCATGCGAGTAACAAACGCTGGTCGGATGGCCATGCAGCAAGAGTATGGCGTGATATGGAGCGCAACATACTTCCAGCCATCGGAATGCGGAACATCGCCGACTTAACGACACGTGATCTACTGCACCCCTTGCGTGAAGTAGAGCAAAGCGGTCGGTTGGATGTAGCCTCGCGTCTACAGCAGCGTGTTACAGGCATAATGCGTTATGCCGTTCAAAGCGGTCTGATTGAAAGAAATCCAGCTCAAGACCTTGCTGGAGCAATCGCAACCAGAAAAGCGACTCATCGCCCAGCTTTATCACTGGAACGCCTGCCTGAATTTCTTCAGCGTGTTGAAGCCAGCAGGGGGCGCTTACTTACCAGGTTGGCCCTGAAACTCAGCCTGTATGTATTTATCCGCTCCAGTGAACTTCGGTTTGCGCGGTGGGGAGAAGTTGATTTTAAAAAAGCACTTTGGACTATTCCTGCCGAGCGTGAAGCTATTGAAGGGGTTAAACACTCTCATCGAGGCTCTAAGATGCGTACCGTCCATCTTGTTCCGCTTTCGCGGCAAGCTCTGGCGCTATTGGAAGAAATCAAAGAATTGAGCGGCAATAGAGACCTTATCTTTCCAGGTGATCACCGTCCGACAAAGCCCATGAGCGAAAACACCATTAATAATGCTTTGCGAGTAATGGGTTACGACACTAAAACGGAAATATGCGGCCATGGTTTCCGGGCCATGTCGTGTAGCGCTTTAGTTGAGTCGGGGCTTTGGTCACGCGACGCGGTTGAAAGGCAAATGAGCCATCAGGAAAGAAATGGTGTGCGAGCTGCGTATATCCATAAAGCTGAGCACCTTGAAGAGCGTCGTCTTATGGTGCAATGGTGGGCAGATTATCTAGATAGCAACAGTGGATCACATGTGACCCCATATGAGTTCGCAAAGCGCTTTACAAAATAAAAAGTTTTAATGAGAAGTGTTCACACTGTTCACCTTGCATTATAGGTTTTTAAAATCAGCTAGTTAGGTGGTGATCGGTTGTAGGCTGCGTGTACACGGGTGTTCATGTGGAGCGATCATTCCGGGTTGGGTCGTAAAAAAACCGGCCTGAGCCGGTTCGTTTGCTGCGGGGATTATTTACTACATGCAGGAAGCCAATCCGCCTCGCTATCCTCATGTAACGTGAGATTGGTCTGTATACCGTTATTCGTCCTGCGCTTAAGCAATACGCGCTCATACTCTTTCAGCGTCTGCGGCACTGCCTGGCCGAAAGCCGTCAGGCTGAGCGGATGTTGATGGCCGCGCGATTCCATAAATGACAGATACGCATGATAGAGATAGCGCTTAGGGTTAATCGGGCGAATATTGGCGTTACCGATATACAGTCCGTTCGGCGTGCTCAGCGGCATCAGGTAGCCGCAGAAATCGACCAGTGGATCGGCCTGTCGCTTTATTTCCAGCGCTTCGCCGGATGATTGCTGCGCCTGCAACAACTCGCGCGCTTCATCGGGTGACGCGAAGCGCTGCATCAGATGACGAACAATCACGGCCAGCTCGGTGCTGATTTTGTCCAGCAATTGCGGGTCACGCTCTTTTGCCGGTATCACTTCCGGGAACGTCAGGATAACCCGGCGGCGCGAAACACCGCCGCTGCGGTCTCTGAAGCGCATCGGATTGTTGTTCACCGCCAGAATGACGGCCGGGATGTGCGTTGAATAGGCATCGCGGTATTTCGGATCGATGGCAACCGCATCGCCGCCGGTTATCGCCTTGATGCCCGCGCCGTCGCCGCTCCATTTCTCCTGGTCTGGCAGGATAACCAGCGAGAAGCCCACCACGCTGGCGCGCTCGCGGGAAGATTCCAGCGTGTCGATGGTTGCGGACGTGGTGTTGTCTTTTCCAGCCAGCAGAGTGGCTATCGAGGCCATGACACTTTTACCGCTGCCGCCGGGGCCGGTGACTTCGAGAAACATCTGCCAGTCATAGCGGTTTGCCAGCACCATAAATAACGCCGCGAGAATACGCTCCTGCTTGTCGTGATTGTGTCCGGCAGCCCGCGTTAACCAGCGGTAAAAGTGCGGTGCGTGGTCTGCGAGATTTTCGCCGGGACGAGGTGCGGAGTAGTCCACGCTGTTGACCGTGCGCAGCCAGTTTTCGCGGCGATGCGGGCCGAAGGTGCCTGTTGTGGTGTCATACACGCCGTTACGGAAACCAATCAGGCGGCGGGACGGTTCACCCATCTGCGGCACCATCAGCTTGAGCGTGTCCAGCACGCTGCCGATACCGGCAGCGGAGAACGGTGCGCGCACCTTCTGAAACAGCGCGGCGATTTCCCTGCGCAGCGTCTTCGCTTCCATCACCTGCCATGCGCCGTTCTCATAGCGGCAGATTTCCTCCCCGACCGGCGGCACGGCCAGCGCCTCACCATAATGGGCGACCAGCAGCTCGGCTTTCTGGCTGGCGCTCATGGCCTTCAGGTCGGCTTCGCTGACGGATTCAAAAGGACTGAGTGGCTGCGGCTGGGTGAAAGTGGTGAGCTGCGCCTGCGTGGCGAAATCGCCCTGCGCCTGCCAAACGTCGTTCCAGTCACCCGCAACCGGCGGCAGGGTGGCTTTACCGCCACAGGCTTTCGCTGCTTCCTCTGCCTTTAACTGGCCGGTGCCGTTGTCGTCGCGGTCGGCGGCAATCAGCATAAGCGCGGCGGGGTATGACTCACGCAGCCGCTTTGCCAGTGAGGGCAGGTTGTTGGCGCTCAGCGCCACGTAAACCGCCTGGCCGGTCAGCCGGTGCACGGTCAGGCCGGTAGCGTATCCCTCGGTGAGCCACAGCGTTTTGCCATCCGGCTCGCCTGCCAGCCAGTACGTGCCTTTCACCTGTCCGCCGGGCAGGGTGCGCTTATCGCCTGCGGCGCTGATGAGCTGCACGTTAATGGCGGTACCGTCTTCGCCGGTCAGCGGGATAAGCACATCCCCGGCGGCAAAGCTGACACCACCACAGCGCAGCGCCTCCCCAAGTGTGAGCGCCTGCGTGCCGTGCAGCCCTTTCGCTGAAAGGTAGGCGTTGTCCGTGCGGCTGACGGCAGCGGCTATAAGTGCCTGCGCCCGTGCGGCTGCGTCTGCCTGCGCGCGGCTTTTGTCTGCGGCTTCATAATGCATAAACGGGGCTGACTCCGGCAGCGTGCCGAGCATTCCGGCCACCTTCATGGCGGCCTCTTTAGCGCTGATACTGAGCGCCTTTTCCACCAGGTTAAGGCCGTCACCGGCCCCGCACTGGTTACAGAGCCACGTTCCGCGCCCGTCCTGATTGTCAAAACGGAAGCGGTCTTTACCGCCGCACGCCGGGCAGGCACCGTGTCGCCCCCCGGCGAGCACGCTGATACCGAGGGCAGGCAGAAGCTGCGGCCAGAATCCGGTGGCCGCCTTTACGGTGTCAGAGACGATATGTTTCATCTGCATTCTCCCTCAATGCAGCGTGATGCGGCTGGCGGCCGCAAGCTGGCTAGGGAAAAGTTCATCCATCATGGTGATACCTAGCTGCGTCAGGCGCGGCGGCGCGGTCAGCAAATCAGGCTCGACCATATCGCCCAGCATGGTGCAGGCCATCTCCATGCCTGCATCCGGGCCGTGGCGTCGCACATAGAAGCCTTCCAGCTCAAGGGCAATGGTCATCTGAAGCTCATCGAGCGTCGCTGACACGGTGATGCCGAGGCTTTTGCAGGTGTTCAGGTAGCCCTGCGCCAGTGCGCGACGGTAAACGGCGGTGCGTACCTCAACGGGGAGGCAGGAGTGATTAACGGTCATCATGGCGGGCCTCCGTGGCTAACATGCGGGATTCACAGGTTTCAACGATTTTACCGAGCTGGTCGGTGAGCAGGGCGACGACCGAGGCCAGCGCCGCGCCGTCCGGCACGCATCCGCGCGCACTCAGGCAGTTCACCGATTCGAACATATCGAGCACGGTCACGCCGACCGTGTGCGCGTGCAGCAGACGCAGATAGTCAGCGTGGGGAATAGGGTAGGTGTCATGGTTATTCAGGTGTTGAGAAAGGGTATTCATGCCGCCACCGCCTTAACCGGCAGACGACCGGCAAAGGACAGGACGTAATCACGGGTGAGGCTGGCGCGGGCGCTGCGCTCATCGCCTGCTACAGTGCGCAGCATGCAGGGACGGGCGGCGGCATCGGTGCGGCGCACGGCGGCAAAAATAAAGGTGAATTTGGGGTGAGCGGCATTAAGGGCCGTTGTCATGAGGACAATCTCCATTGAGTAGCGGTTGCTGCTACCACCGGAGTTCCTACGCTCATGGGTGGCAGCCCGGACGGGGGTAGGAATACCGGCCTCAATGGATACCGGCCAGCCCGAAGGCTGCCCCGCCCGGGCCACCATTACGCAGACGGCGCAACGGCTAAAGAACCGTTGCCCGGATAATGAGTGCACCGAGGCATAGACACAAAAAAAGACGCATGGCGCGTCTGGTGTCGCCATTGAGTAACTCGGGTTCCTACGCCCGGCTGCCGATTTTGCGGCAGCACAAAAACTGTATAACGGCCGCTCGCCAGAGAAAAGCCTTTTTTCACTCATCGGGGCGTTTTCCTCAGCAACCGGTCAGGACGTGATCGGATTGCGGCGGATTTGATCGGAATTTCCCGTCATCTTTTTTTGCGCCCTGCGTGACAGGCTTCGCTTTTTTACTCAGCACGGAAATATGGCCGTGCATCCCGCTGGTAAAAGCCGGGGTCGTGGCGGGTTTGCCGCTGACCGCCGCCTTCAGACTTTCCGCGACAAAGGCGGCTTCTTCGCGGGTGAGCGGAAAGGTTTTTGTGCCGACATTCAGCGTAATCATGCTGTACCTCCGGCGCGCTGTGCGATGCGGGCCTGCATCCAGCCGTCAATCTCTGACGCCAGCCAGGCGACGTTTTTACCGCCCAGGGAAATCTGCGATGGAAACTGCTCCCGGCTGATTAAGTCGTAAATGGTTGAGCGTGAGAGGCCGCAGGTGCTGATGACTTCCGGCAGGCGCATGAAGCGGTCGCGCGGGAAAACGGCGTCACGGATTGCGGTAATGGCAGGAGCCGGTACGGATGAAACTGCGTGCATGGTGTTACCTCATTATGAGTCCGGCCGGTGCTGTCCGGTTCCGGTGGTGTCTTCAGGTAACTCCCTATTCTGTTTATATTTCTGGTGAAGTAAACAACCCCCTTATTGCTGAAAAATGAGCAAATAGCACTTCTCTTACCTCCTGTTTGCCTTTGTTTGCCAACGTTTGCCAGCGTTTGCCTTTTAAGAGCTTTCAGCGATTAAAAATCTTTAATTAATAGGATTAAAATCTGAAAAAGGCTCGCCAAAAAAAGCTGTTATCTGAGACTGTGTGAACACAGGTGAATACTCGGTGAAGACTTAATTTTAAAGTGTTCACTACTTTAAGTACTGTATTTATTATCTTTTTTATCTCAGTGAATACCAGTGAACAGTTATATAAGAAATATCATCAGTTAGGGGGCCATCCCGTACCGGTTTTGCCCTTGTTTGTTCATCGACAGGCGGAAAGCAATGAAATGCGCTGTCCTGTGGTACACGACAGAATGGCCTCATCCTTTACAGACGATGAGAGACAATCATGACCACCCCGGAACAGAAACCTGCATCACTGGAACGCTTCGAGAAAGCCCACGCTGAACATACCGAAAGGATGAAAGCCTATAACGGCATCTGCGCCGATATCGCCCGCTGTGAAAAAGAACAGCAGGCAGCCATCGAGGCAGGGAAAGAAGCCGAGAGCAACTGGCGCACGAGCTTTCGCAACCTGCGAGGCAATCTCACCGACGAGCTGCGCGCCGAACATTCTCAGCGCATCGCCAGCCGTGAACTGGCCGATGAGTTCGGCGGGCTGCTTAAAGAGCTGGCGCTGGATAAGCAGGAGGCGATGCTGAAATGCTGCGGCAGTGGTAAAGAGTATGTTGAATCGCACCGGGAGGCTTTTACCGGGTTCGCGGATGCGCACTGGCAGTCAGCCCTGCGTAACGTAAGTCCGTCGCTGCTGTGGGCCATTAAGCTGCGTCTCCGTCGCGAAGAGCTTTCCCCGACGTTTGCCGGAGACGACCGGGATAGTATTAAGGACGTGGCTTATCTGGTCGGTGAAGCGCTGACGCGGGCGGCTGCTGCTCTGCCAGAAAGCATACTAAATGAGGCTCCGCTGCTGGAGAATATTGGTCTGTATCGTCCGCCGCTTACCGGTATTGATATGGAGCTTTACCGCCATCCTATGCGCCGCCAGAAGCTGGCTGAATCAATCCGGGCGCAGCGTGCAAAGCTTCATGAGGGCAGCCAGAAATGATGCACTGTCCCTACTGCAAAAGCGCGGCACATACCAAATCGAGCCGCTATATGTCAGAGCAGGTAAAAGAGCGTTATCACCAGTGCACTAACCTCGACTGCTCCTGTACTTTCAAGACGAATGAGAGCATCACAAAGGTCATCACCGCACCGCCACAGCCGGAAAACGTACCGGAAGCACCACCGGAACCGGTCAGGGAACGCCAGACGCTGGGCCGTTATGGTTCTGCATTCCGCCAGGTCCATTAATCCCGCACAGCCGCTGCCCGACCAGCGGCTTTTTTATACCTGTACTTTGTCTTTCTGAAGCCTTTTTTCTGGCGAGCCGCTTTGTAAAGAGCCGTGCATGCATAGCGTGCATGGATCTGCATGCAAAACCAATTATCGTTTATCTCCATTCAGGCCATACCGGGCGCGGCCCGGCCCGTGGCATGCACCTGCATGAAAAACGTTGCATAAAGCGGGCAGGCGTGGCGGGGATAGCATTGCGCGCTATGGCTTATAGCTTTACATATGGTATAGCGACCATAATACTTATGTGGTGCTCGATCAGTAAAACAAGTGGAGCTTGATATTAATTTATAGAGATAGATTGTATAATGGTTCTACTTAGGAAAAGGTAAATTAAAATGCTTAATGATAGGGCGATACGAGAGGCACTTGTAAGATCATTAATAAATAAAAAAAATCGACCTCAGCGTATCATACATGAGCTGTCCGTCAGTAATGGAAATGCAATTGCAGACGTGGTGGCTATATATAGAGAAAGCCATTGTTTTGAAATCAAAGGTGAGGGAGATAAAATTGAACGTTTAAAAACTCAGGGGGAGTATTACAATGCTGCTTTTAGAAAGATAACATTGGTTACAACAGAAAAACATGGTAAAAAAGCTCTAAAGCATACCCCAAGTTTTTGGGGGATAATAATTGCAAAGGAAAGTGCAGGTAAAATAATCCTTAATTACTTAAGGAAAGCGCTTAGTAACCCATTTTTTGATAAAAAAACTGCTGTGCAGACTTTATGGAAGGAAGAAATGCTTGGGATTTTATCCGAAATGGAAATTTTTATTAAGAAAAGAGATATGACGAGAGAAAATATTGGTTTTATATTGGCAGAGGAGATGGGTAAAAAAGAGCTGAGTGAGAAAATCAGCTCTGCGCTTATATTACGGCAAAGTTCATTTATTAAGCATGTAAGTTAAGTGTAAGTTTATCAAGTGTGGAACGATGGATGCTGCAGTTGCAGCACTGCCAATTCCATTAGATTGATTATGTATATATTTGTCTCCGTTTGAATAAATGTCACCGCGATAAATATGGCTCTTGTTGACTAATTTAGTTGCGAGGTCTTTTATTTGTTTTCTGTCACTTTTAAATCTGCCCCCACGTATAACTATGATGTTGTTTTTATATGGGTATATTATTTTTGCAGTAGTAACGTTATCCATATCTTCGTCAAAAAGTTCAACGTCTGAATAGTCAGGGCTGACGCAAGTATAATCCCCAAAATATAATTTACTTGTTTGATCTTGAGTTGTACTTAAAAGCATTTTTTGAAAAACAACCAACTCTTCACGACTGATGTCTTTCTCAGATCTTGGTTCTATCAAATCTTTAATTGATGCTGGTATAGATGAGCCACTGACAATAAATTTGGAGATTACATAAATTTCTTTTTGTAATTCATTTATGAAATCAGTGATCATTGTGGCGAGATTGTGCCCACTGTTTGAATGGCATATTCTGCAATCAAATATTATTTCAATGTTTTCAAATTCAAGAAAGACGGCATCAAGTAAATTTAGCAATTCTTTGTGGGAGAATTTATATGACTCAAAATCGTCTACTGTAAGCCTAATTGCTATTTGATCAGCTTTTAAATTTCCACTACGTATGCCATCAAGAATACTCGGTAAATGATCATTGTGGCGATCTAAACCAATGACCGGTATCATACCAAGTGGTCCAAATGTTTGAATGATGCTCCTGTAGGTATATTGCCCTTTATAAGAAATTGTGTCTTCCACGTCAAAGTTATCTAAATAGAATTTCTTTAGGAAAGATAAATTGAGTTCAAATTTTCTTTTTAATCTAATAATGTCCTTTGCAAAAAGCTCATCTTTTGTGCTTGGAAGTGGAGCATCCAATCTTCTTGATTTTTTTGGCTTTTTTCTTGGGAAGTCAAAAAACGGAACAAACTCGTTGCCCTTGTGTTTTTTTTCCAATGCCTTAATCGCACTTATTTCACTTCCTTTAAATTTCAAAAAAGGTATATAGTTGTCCATTAAAATAACTCCTTTCTTAAATCCGTTTTAAATATAATATCAGTAAGTATTTTATAGTTCTTAGTTTCTCGTCGGATTCTTCCTGCAATTATAGCAGGGTGAACATTAATTTCTTTAGCATAAGTTATAACATCATATGATTTTGAGGATGACTTCACCGGACTACTTCTCCATGTCGCCCGAGGAATTAATAAGTCAGCCGCTAATCTGTTTGCTTCATATTCAATATGCTCTTCATCTAACTTATCAAAGTCATCAATAATTATTGTGTCGAGTTGGTTGTAATGCAAAATTATATGAGAAATCTCATGCGCTAGTGTGAACCAGAAATTGTCTAGCCTGTTATGTCTAATGCTAAGAGCAATGACAGGATTTCCATTTGAGTTTTTATAAACGACACCATCTACATTTAGACCTGGGATTGACTTTTCATAAACCAATATAATTCCATGCTTAAGCAATAAAGATGGCATCTCAAGGAATGACGCTGTAGTAAAATTGACAGATAAGATATCAAATGCTTGTTCAATAGTAAGTTCATTAAACTCTATGTTATTAGACAAGCTGATAATAGTAGATTTTTTGTTGACTTTGGATAACCAGTAATCAGTAACGTAATCATTAGCTTTACTATTCTTACGGAAAAACTTCCTATGATTTTCCAATTGATCGCGGTTCTGAAAAATATCGTCTATGTTAACGTTGTTTTTTATGTCTTTTTTTAGTATTTTTTTAAATTCATTGGGTGCATTGTTCAACTCTCTAATGCAAGATTCATATTCTCGATAAAAGCTACCGAAGTCGGATGAACTATATTTTCCTAAAAAAATTTCTTCATAATCATCTTTCATTTTAAGCTCTCATAAACTCTATGAACTTATGATCATTCATTTCGTAGTAATATAAAGGCCCCTTATCTTCATCAGAAAAGTGAACCATTCCAAGTTTTTCCTCATAAAAACTTTTAGCTTGAGGAAGGGAGTGTAAGCACATACCAGCTTCGAAATTTAACTTAATAGTGCAATATTTCATTATTTCTTTTAAAAGAATGGATCCTATATTTTTGTGCTTTTTTTCACTGCACGGGTTATATCTATTCCATGGAGCGACCGCTATAAATTCAATATAAAAAACATCTTTTTTCGAACTTATTGATTTTTTTGGGTGATATATCAGACAGACTGCTTCAATACTATCGTCCGTCTTAAAGAAAAACCATTTATACTCATCTGTTTTCAGTAAGGCTGATTTGTCCAACCATTGCCAATGCCCGTCCTCATTAGGAATCATTTGCAACTCTTTCTGACGATCTGGTTCTGACATTTTTGCTAACAAAGCAGCTATTTGAAGTCTGAAGCTGGTCCATTGTCTATCGCATTCATAAGCCGATATTAAATCCCAGCCTAATGTAATCTTGTAAGGATTATCGCAGCCAGTTAATTTATTGTGTACAAAACCTGTCGATACAGTAACTTCTGGCGGCTTACTAAGAACCTTTAGTTTTATAAGTTGTTGTAATTCCTCATCCATAAAGTCTCCTTAAAACATGGTTTAAGTGTTTTTAAGAATATTTACCTTGTTTTACTGACAAGTCAATGATTTCACCAATTTCATTAGAAATATTTTAGTTTTTTGGCAAAAGCATAG
This sequence comes from Pantoea sp. X-Soil-ISGK-421, assembly GCF_059730785.1. Taxonomy (NCBI): domain Bacteria; kingdom Pseudomonadati; phylum Pseudomonadota; class Gammaproteobacteria; order Enterobacterales; family Erwiniaceae; genus Pantoea; species Pantoea sp. X-Soil-ISGK-421. Next base: position 626,878 of record NZ_AP035979.1, read on the forward strand.
AAATTTAGATGGTGGTCAAATAAGAGGTCAATTTTTTATTTTTTTATAAAAAAAACATTTAAATACATGCTGTTATATCGAATTGTCGTGTCCGGCCTTCGCACCATCGATTGATGCAAAATTAAGTCGCTTACGAGCGGCTTTTTTTGTATCTAAAATCCGGCTTTTTCGATTGTTCTGCGTTATCACATCGCTCCTAAGATTCTCTTTAAAACTCTTCGTCTCATCGCCTACTTCATTTTAAACCAAGCGTTCACCCTGATTTACTCCTCGATTCTTTTTCTGCTCTGACTGTCACGTCTGCCCAGGCGCCCAATTTAGTAATTGGCTGAAAACACGCCCTCCGTTCCGATATATCTCCCTTTGTCTCAAAATTCTCTGGCAGAGATTTTTTTTCATTCAACTGTTGAGATTGCATGGCAGAATGGCGCTCCGGTGAAATCAGTGGAGGTACAGAAGCGATGACAGTTGAAATTGAGCAGCGTATCTACGAGCTGGTGCGACGTTACGACGGCGTGTACCTGTTTAAGCAAAAGACGCTGACGCCGCAGATTGATATTGATAGCGATCTTAACTTCGAGCGTGAAGAAGCCGCTGCCCTGATGGATGAGTTCTTCGGCGAGTTCAGCGTCGATCGCGGCGGATTTGTCATTGAAACGTACTATCCCGCTGAGCCATCGCTGGCGCAGATTCTCAATCCTTTCAACAAGCGTGAAGTACCTGTAGTGCCCGATTTCACGCTGGGAATGTTGATTGAATCAGCGAAAGCAGGGCGCTGGTTGTACGAATAACGGCAGGCTCAACGCAGAGCCTGCTGCCTTTTACGGCTTCACATGCACGCCAAAACCGCTCTCTTCCGGTACAAACTCCGTTTTTAACGTCAGTGCAGGAATTTCATAATCACCGCCATTTTGCTGACGATAAGGAATCGGCGTCGTTTCTGCCAATGTATCCAACCTCGTTGCCAGCGCATCACACCAGCCAGCAAAACGTTCTGCTGCCGATTTTTGTACGCGGTAGAAAACCAGCGGCGGCAGCACGCTAAAGCCGGGATAAAATAGCAAGCCGTGATGAATCGGGAACAGCAGATCGGCAATTGGGCCATTAATGCCGCGCGGGCTGTAGTGCGATTCCCATCCGCCCGTCGTCACCACCAGCATCGCGCGTTTGCCGCTGAGATGGCCTTCGCCGTAACGATCACCCCAATGCTGTTCGTTATGCTCGCCCACGCCGTAAGCAAAACCGTTGGCGTAAACGCGATCAAACCAGCCTTTCATAATGGCGGGCATCGAAAACCACCACAGTGGAAACTGGAAAATCACCGTATCGGCCCAGCGCAATTTCTCCTGTTCGGCGGCGATAGCGGTGGCCTGCAACTGATGATCATAGGCGAAGCGTGAATCTATGGTGGCATCGTAATAGTCGCCCACGAGCGGGGCGCGCGTGTCGTCAGCGTCGAGCTGCGCTTTCCACTGCATGGCATATAAATCAGACACCTGCACCTGATGTCCGGCATTCTGCAAATGCTGCACGGCGAAATCTTTGAGTGAACCACTTAGCGAGCGCGGTTCCGGATGGGCATACACAATCAGTACATTCATGAGCTTAATCCAAATAGGTGAAAACAACTGCAGACTAAGTCGATGCTGGCTATAGTAGAAATCAATTGCTGATATCTCAGGTATAGACAAAGTGAATATCAATTCGCTGGATTTGAATTTGTTGCAGACCCTCAACGTGCTGTTAACCGAACTCAACGTCACGCGCGCGGCGCAGCGCCTGCATCTCTCACAGCCTTCCGTCAGCGCTCAGTTGGCACGATTGCGCCAGCATTTTAATGATCCGCTGTTGTTGCCGGGGCCGCGCGGTATGCTGCCAACGGCGCGTGCAGAAGCGTTGCGTGAGCCGCTGCGTCTGGCGCTGGCAGCGGTCGAACGAGCAGTGGCACTGCCCGATACTTTCAACCCGCTCAATGCCGGAAACACCTGGCGTATCGCCGCCACCGATTACACTTCGTCGGCGTTAGTGCTGCCCGTACTCAACCTGATCCGCGCTGCAGCGCCGCAAAGCCGCATGGCGGTGTTGGCACTCAATCCGCCGCAGCTAGCGAAGCAGTTGGAAAAAGGTGAGCTGGATGTGGTGTTTCATACCGGGGATAACGCGCTGCCGACGCTGCACCAACGTAAACTGTTCAGCGAGCGCTATGTGCTGGCGGGACGGCGCGATCATCCGCAACTGCAAAGTCCGCCGACGCTGGATCAATTCTGCCAGCTGGAGTTTGTCATGGTATCGCCGGATGGCGGTGGCTTTAGCGCAGCCACCGATGAGGCGCTGGCAAAGCTGGGACGCTCACGCCGCGTGGTGCTCTCGGTGCCACACTTCTTGTTTATGCAGGAAACGCTGGCGAACAGCGACTTGGTGGCGGTGTTGCCTGAGCGACTGGTGCGCCACGCGACGCATCTTGCGGTTATCGATTTGCCGCTGGACGTGCCGGGCTTTGATATTTTGCTGTTGTGGCATGAGCGTCTGCACCGCGATCCAGCCCAGCAGTGGCTGCGGCAACAGATTGTGGCGGTGCTTTCGCTTACTTAGTCAGATGAAACAACAGTCATTTGCTCGGGCACTTCAGGGCGCACCATATTGCTCAGCATTTCGTTAGCGACAGTAAAATAATCACATCCTGCCCAGATTGCCTTGCTTCCAATGATATAAACCCGTTGCTGCGCCCGGGTTACTGCAACGTTGAGTAAGTTAGGTTTTGAGGATGCCCATTTCTCTCCGCCACAATGATTAGCCGACAAACCGAGCACAATAATGACATTTTTCTCTTCTTTTCCCTGAAAGGTATGAACGGTGCCGACCCGATCATCAATCCAGCGGCGGATATCTTTAATGCCTTTCAATTCGAGGCTCAACAGTGATTTAAGTTGGTTTTTGACCTGCTTGAAGGGAGAAATAATATAGACGTCAGGCAACGCATCATGATGTGCAAGCCAGTCATTAATCATCATGAGTACTTTTTGTCCCTGTGCGGGAACGTAATGTTTACCTCTTACTTCACCGCAAACATCTAACCAGCAACTCTCTCCCCAAAGATGATTGTCGGTAGGCCAACGTTTGTCCCGGCCGTGTAGCATTTTGTTGTTGTAGGCAATAGTGTTAGCAATACTAAACATGGGTTCATCGCAGCGCCGATGGACGCGCAGAGGACTACCGAGCCATTTATCCTTTGAAATTTGTGCCGAACCATAGGGATTCACTCTGTCTGCCAGATTTTGTACTGATTGCGCCGTTGGAGACCATTCGCGCCACTCATCGGCGAAAGCACGCTGAGCTAACGCTTCCACGAAGGCAGGAGGAATAGTGAAAACGGGCTCAATCTGTAAAGGATCTCCCACCACTACAGCACGTTTGGCACGCCATAATGCTCCAGCTGCTTGTTGAGGCGTTGCCTGCCCAGCTTCATCAATAAATAACCATCCAATATCACCGGCGCCTAAATGCATAAACTGACGATAGACGGACGCAAATGTTGAAGACACTACCGGCACAATCATAAAGAGAATTTGCCATAAGGCGAGGCATGCTTTGCTTTCTGCTACTCCACCGTTTATGGCGTCGCTGACTGAGAATATAACTTTAAGTAAGTTGCACTCTTTATAAGCCTCTTTCAGCCATGCATGATGTAAATCTAAAGCACATGCTGAGAGCTGACTTCGGGCTGCATTCAACATTGCGCCATGGCCGAATGCGGTACGCTGAACGTCTTCTGCTTCAATATTGATATTATCAGAGGCGAAAATAGTATCGTGATACTTAATCTGTAACGCTGAGCATTCTTGTTGTTTAGCGTCCAGTTTACGCTGGGTTTGCCGCAAATGTTCTTCAGTCAATGTTAGCGCTGCAGTTGCAGAACGTAATCTGCTTTGTAATCCTGTAATAATGGCTTTCACCCGAAGAATTTTCACGAATTTTAACGTCCACCAGTTCGGCAAATGTTCCGCACATCGCTCAATTTGGCTATTAAGCATTAATATCCGTAAATGTGATTTTTGTTGTTTAAGCTGCTGTTGATGCAAGCTATTGACAAGATCGTTCAGATTTTCAAGCTGCTGAAGTTCTTGAATAATGCTTTGATAGTTTTTTTGCGCCGCAATGAAATTTTGTTTAGCTACTGAAAAGCTCGGAATGTTTTTATTTTTTAGCGATTCAAAAAGATGTCTGTATTCATCGGCTGGCGGTGAAGTCACGGCTTTTGTGTGATTTTGCGTAAAAACTCTTTCTTTAAATCGATCACGATTCTTTTTCTTACCTAAAGCGACAGCAATTAATCCCCAGCAATCATCTTCTGGCGCGAGGGGATCAATAAGATAGGTTTTACCTTCTTGTTTTTCATCTTTTTTTAGGGGGCGGGAAAACGCCGCAAGTTTACGTGCTGCCGATTTTAAATAATCGTGATGTTGCCACTCATCGCCCAAGCTTTTTAACTGTGGTAATTCGCGTGATATATTTTCAACTGCGGCATTATTGCTTGAAACCACCACCATTTCAAAGCCGCATAGTTCAGGGCGAAGACAGGGTATTTTTCGCGTATCGCCATTAACACTGATGGTGATCGAGCCAGAAAAGGCATCTTTAACATGATCAAAATTTGCAAGGACGGCAGCACGCTTAACGATATTATTCGCAATTATATCACGTAGTAAGGTGGTTTTTCCTGTACCCGGCGGACCATTAACTGAATATAACCCGCGATGAGTAAGTTCTTGTTCAAGAGTATTAATGGCAAACTGTTGCATTAAACTCATATTATGTTTGCTATCGGAAAGCCAGCGCCCGACGGGGAGTTGGGATAATCGTAATTTTTCTACCAATATCGCTCGGCCTGCAGGAAGAAGTAGATCAGCTTTCCTCTTCCGACTGCCCGTGAGATAGCGTCCTATCGGCGAGTCCACATCTAATTTATTCTGCTTAATATCCTCAATTGCTCTTTCAAGATCACGTAAGTAGAAGCTATTTAATATGCTGATTTCACTTGAGGAGTAAGACGCTAAATCCGGAGAGGGATGCGAATCGTTTGAAAATGCCTGTTCAGCCGCGTCAGTTATCTCTGCGAGTAAGGACGGATTTGGTGGCGCTGAAATATTGAGTTTTCCAGGTTTGGTTTCACTTAACTTAATGAACAGCGCAGGCGCAGGAAGGTGAGGGGTAAAGCTCGTCCATTGCGCCATTGCTTTTAAAAAGGCAATGATTTCGAAAGTGGTTAAAATAGACGGTAGCTGATGTTGTTTTTTTAAATTTTCAGCGACCGTAATAATTTCTTTAAATCGCTGTTGTAATTTTTTTGTATCGACTTCATAGGCATCAAAGTTAAGTTTATCTAACCCTCCTTTAGCTAACTGACCTAATGCCCAGGTTACGGTGGAAAACTCAAAGCTCTCACTGTCAATAATTCCATTATGGTCAAGCTTACATTTTATCGAACAGGTACGACCTTCATTACCGAGTGCATCATTATTAATATCACTGTTTTCACCTAAAAAAGGCTGGGCTTGCTGGAATATTTCATCACGGTCAAAAATGCCAAAAAAAAGCTCGTAACGGTATTTTTTATCAGGTGAATAGTCATTGCCTGCGCGTCTGACTTGCTGAGGTTCAATCCAGGGAAGTGATGTTATGTGCTGCAAATCTTCCATGTTCAGCTGAATGACACCATCCGCATTGTCTTCAAGGTCTTTAATATCGGTTGATTCGAAAAACTCTATTTTGTGCCAATAATCCAGAATGCGTATGGCCTGCTGGGTCGGCGAAATTTTAATGTGCTCGTCCATGAAAATTTACATCCTATGCATGTTTACCTGTTGATTCTTATACTACTGCTTTGAACGCCTGGCGTTCAATGATTAGCTCATTCGCGCAATTGTTAAAGATTAATAGCCATGCACATATCGGTTTCATCGCCCTCATATGACCTTAAAAATTCACTTCTCCCGCGTCACAAAAATCATCACACTAGCCACCCTTACCATAATGGAGAGATGGCATGATTACCCGATTGCTGCTGGCGATGTCGTTACTTGCCAGCCTAAGTGCGCCGCTGTTGGCCGATCAAGACGGCGTCTCCTTTAGCCACAAAGACTGGGAATTGGCCTGCGATAACACGCTGACCTGTCGCGCCGCCGGCTACAGCGCCGAAGAGGGCGCGGGGGGCTCGGTATTGCTGGTGCGCGCGGGCGGCCCTAACACGGTGACGCACGGTCGTGTGGTGCTGGCCGATACTGGCGATGATGATTCAAAGCAGGTTAATGCCCTGACGCTATGGATTGATGACCATATGCTGGGCGATGTGGCGAAAGCCGACAATGACGAGTGGACGTTGACGGATGAACAAACCCAGGCGCTGATTAACGCTATCAAAGGCAGCGGCAAAGTGGAGTTTCGCGGCGGCGAGCAGCCCTTCGATCTCTCCAGCAACGGTGCGTTTGCCACGCTGCTAAAGATGGATGATGCGCAAGGTCGCCTTAGTACACCGGGCGCGCTGGTGCGCAAAGGCAACAAGCCGGAAAACAGTGTGCCGGTAGCGGTAGTGATGCCGGTGATTCAGCAGGTGAAAGTGGCGAAGGCCGATGCGCGTCCTTTGACGGCTGATGAGCTGGCGCTGTTGAAGCCGAAGCTGATTGCCTCGCTCACCGATGACGACAGCTGCGACAATCTGGCACCGTCAGATGATCAGCCGGAAGAGGGCGCGGAGCCGCTGACGTTAACGCCAGTTGATGATGCGCACGTGCTAATCGCCGCACTGTGCTGGCGCGGCGCGTACAACGAAGGCTACGGCTATTGGCTGATCGACAAAGCGTTACAGGGTACACCGCAGCTGGTGACGGATTCCGGCTCTGATTACAGTGAAGGCGTGATCTCAGAAGCACAGAAAGGGCGAGGTATCGGCGACTGCTGGAGTACAGCGGCGTGGGTGTGGGATGGCAAAGACTTTGTGCAAAGCAGCGATGCCACCACCGGCATGTGTCGCGCGATTCGTGCGGGCGGTGCCTGGCAGCTGCCAACCTGGGTGACCGAAGTGAAACCGGCTCCTTAAATCATTGATGGCACATCACCGTAGCGGCGCGATTTATCGCGTGCAGTTGAAACTCGCGCAATAAATTGCGCCGCTACCGAAGATGCTACTTTTATTTACCGCAGCACTGCTTGTATTTCTTACCGCTGCCGCACGGGCACGGATCGTTGCGGCCGGTTTTCTCGCCAGCAAAATGCGGTAACTGCGGCTCGGGATCGGGCTGCGCCATGCGCTGCTCCTGCCAGTATTCATGCAGCTCCAGTGCGGCGGGGCGAATCGCATCGATGCTGGCTTCAAACTCTTCCGGCGAGAAAGCTTCACGCTTCGCCAACTGGTCTTCGCTGCCGTGCAAGGCAATCGCCTCCATCATCGGCTGCAGGGATGTCGGCAACAACGACCAATCCGCATCCAGCGCCACGCCGCGCAGATAGCCGTAGCACCAATCTTCCACCACGGTAAATTCCTGGCCTTCCATCTCTTGCGTACCAAACAACGGATCGAACTGATCCGGGAATTCGGCCAGGCGCTCGGCAATGTCGTTCAGATGCTGGAAAGTCAGCGTCATAAAGCGATCCATCTCGCGCTCATTAGACCATTTTGGAATGTGCTTTTTTCCGCCCCACATCGCCACCAGCCATTCGCTCGGTTCGATATCGTTCGGGCCAGAGAGCAGCGCCGTCAGCATGCCATCCAGCTCTGAGGTATCCACCACCGCGTGTTCGTTGCCGTATTTCTCCAGCATATCTTCAAGCCAGTTCAGCTCTTTTTCGGTTAATGGGCCCTGGTTCATGCGGCGTCTCCTGCTTTTCATTGATGGGCAATGCCCAAAGGATATTGGCGGCGATTATAGCGGGAAGCGGGGGCGATTTATCGCTTTTTGCATATCGATTGCTGAACCTCTGCTAAAAATGATTCGCCATAACTTATCGCGCAACAGTATTGGCTGCTTTTGTCGTCAGATGGCAGCGTAAAGGCAGAATTTTTCTGCATAAAGGATGCAAAACTATGGCCAGCTCATTGCCGGTTCTGGATTTAGCCCTGCTGGAACTGCCGGATGCGGAACAGGCGCAATACCTTGCCGAACTGCGTGAAACCGCGCGTGACGTAGGCTTCTTTTATCTGATGAATCATGGCATCAATCCGCAGCTGTTGCAGAATGTGCAAAGCATCACGCGCGCGTTCTTTGCCTTACCGGATGAAGAGAAGCAGCGTGTTTCGATGATCCATTCGCCGCATTTTCGCGGCTACAACCGTGCGGGCGTGGAATACACCCGCGAGCAGCGCGATCAGCGTGAGCAGTTTGATATCGGTGCCGAGCGCGCAGCGCTGACGTTGCAGCCAGACGATCCCGCGTGGAAGCAGTTGCAAGGACCCAATTTGTGGCCGCAGGCACTGCCGCAGCTGCGTCCGGTGATCCACGCGTGGCAGCAGGCGATGACCGACGTGGCGCTGCGTCTACTGCGCGCCTTCGCCAAATCCCTGTCGCTGCAGCCAAACGCGTTTGACGCGCTATACGGCACGCACCCCAACGAGCATGTGAAGCTGATTCGCTATCCAGGCCAGGATGCCGATGCCAGCCAGCAAGGTGTTGGCGCGCACAAGGATTCCGGCTTTCTGACTTTTCTGTTGCAAGACGATCAACCCGGATTGCAGGTAGAAGTCACACCGGATCATTGGGTCGATGCGCTGCCGAAACCGGACGCTTTTGTGGTGAACATCGGCGAACTGTTGGAAATTGCTACCAATGGTTATCTGCGCGCCACCGTGCATCGCGTGGTATCGCCGCCCGCCCATCAGCAGCGTATTTCCATCGCTTTCTTCCTCGGCGCACAGCTCGACGCCGAAGTGCCGCTGTATCAATTGCCGCCACAGCTGGCGGCCGAAGCGCGCGGACCGACCAGCGATCCCAGCAATCCGCTGCTGCGGGAAGTGGGCTGGAACTATCTCAAAGGACGTTTGCGATCGCATCGCGACGTGGCGCAGCGTTATTACGCTGACACTCTCAATAGCGTTAAATCATAAGAAACTAAGGGAAGCAGATGAATAAAAAGGTGATAGCAGCGTTGGCAATGGTGTCAGTTTTCAGCACTTACGCGTCGGCGGCGGCGCTGCGTGTGGCGGCAGATGCCGTGCCGCACAGTGAAATTCTCAACCACATTAAACAAATCGACAAGAAGCTCGATCTTAAGGTGATTGAACTCAACGGCAACCTTAACGCCAACGAATTGCTGGCGCGCGGTGACGTGGATGCGAACTACTTCCAGCATGTGCCTTATCTGCGCGATCAGGAAAAAGCGCTGGGCGAGAAATTTTCTGTGGTCGCTACCGTGCATATTGAGCCCCTTGGTATCTACTCGCACAAAGTGAAATCACTGAAAGATTTGCCTGATGGCGCGCAGGTGGCGGTGCCGAATAACGTCACCAATCTGAGCCGTGCACTTTATCTGTTGCAGGCCAATGGCTTGATCAAACTGAAGAGCAGCAGCGCCGCTACGCTGGTGACCGTCGCAGATATTACGGACAACCCGCACCATCTGAAGATTATTGAAGTGGAAGCGCCGCAGCTGCCGCGCGCGCTAGATGATGCCCAGTTAGCAATCATCAATGGCAACTATGCGCTGCAGGCCGGTTTAGTGCCGTCGAAGGATGCGCTGGCGCTGGAACAGGCGAAGGATAATCCCTATGCCAACGTGTTGGTCACCACGCCGAAACTGGCCCACGATCCGCGTATTCTGGAATTAGCGAAAGATCTGGAGTCAAAGCAAACTGCTGAATTTATCAACCAGCACTACAAAGGATCGGTTATTCCCGTTAATCAATAATCCCCGCCGCCACCTGTTTTTGGCAGGTGGCGCTGCGTTTCTTCTGTGCTATATTTCGCCACCAACACCCGTCGCACCACCGATAAAATAATAAATATTCACTCAATCCATTGCCATGATTACCTTTGCCAGGAATAAACGGGTGCCTTGCCATCGTTTAGCAGCATGCATCATTCTGCTGTGTATGAGCCTGCTGCTCAGCGCTTGCGGTACGCTGTCGCAAACGTCCGCCCCCGTCAGCGATAAAGTCTATCTTTCGCATGCCACGTTTAATGAAAACGTCGATGACATCGTGCGTCATTACATGCAGCAAAAGCAGGTTTCTGGCATCAGCATCGCCATTATCCATCAGCGCAGTCAGCCTACATTCTACAGTTTTGGCGTTACCGATGCGGTGCACCGTTATCCCATCACGCCAGACACCTTATTTGCGCTGGGTTCGTTGAGTAAAGGCATCACCGCAGAGGTGATTATTGAGCTGGTGGATCGCGGTGAGCTGCGCTGGAACGATACGCTGGCCACACTTTTGCCCCCTAACGTGCCGCTGAGCGCAGATGCCAAACGCATCACGCTGTTGCAACTGGTAACGCACACCTCGGGCTTGCCACGCCAGGATATGGATTTGCCAATGTTCATGAAGTTTATGGGCTATCTGCGCAGCGGTGAGAACTTCTACGGCAATCTGGATAGTGATGCGGTACTGGATTATCTCGCTGATTTTGAGGCGCCCGCGCATCCCATCGCGCGCTATTCCAATCTGGGCTATGCACTGTTGGGTTACATCCTCAAACATCGCTTCCACCAGGACATCGAAACGCTGGCGCAGCGCAATATGTTCCAGCCGCTTGGCATGACCAGCAGCAGCTTTAAGCCGCAAAGCCTGCGTGGCTATCCGTGGCGTGCGCTCGGCCATGCGGGCGATCAGCCTAAGCTGATTCCACGCGGTCAAATGACACCGGACTGGACGTTTAACAACAATATGGTGGCGGCCGCCAGCCTCTACAGTAATGCGCGCGATTTGATTCGCTATCTGGATGCGCACCTGCATGATGGCGCGGGCGCGTCGCTCAACGCGGCATTTGCGCAGGTCAATCACGGCTATGAACAGCACGGCAATCAGTCGCAAAATATCGCCTGGGTGACCGATAGCTATGGCGATCAGCAGATCACCTATCAGGTTGGCTATATTGGGGGTTACTCCAGCTTTATTGGTTTTGATAAGCAGAACGGTAATGCGATTGTGGTGCTGCAGAACGCCTTTAACTGGAGTAACTATCTGGGCATCGCGTTATTGATGGATCTGGCGCAGAAAGCTCAAGACAACCCATAACATGGTTGCTTGCAATTTTACTGCGCCAAAAAGCGCGTGAGCTGAGGTATGCTGAGCAGCGAAATTTGACGCGCTAAGCGCGCCGGGGGAACCTTCTGCGTGCTTAACTTGTCAGTTAAATGGACAGTTAATAATTAACCAGAGTGGAAATCACCAATGCGCAGGACACACGTCAATCTTCTTTCTGCAGGAATTTTTCTGGGCGCTTTAAGCCTTGCTCCGGCCGCGCTGGCTGAAGGCGAGCAAACGGATAGCGTTCCAATGCCGCCGCAGGTGCAGCAAACCGCACCCGACGCGCAAACCCAGGCACCAGCCGCAGATGCACAAACCCAGGCTCCAGCGGTCGATGCGCCAGCCAGCAATGAACCGGCTGAATCAAGCGGCGATGTCGCACCGATTCGTCCACCGCAAAGCGGCGGTGCTACAGCGCCAAACAACTACGATCTGACCACCATCATCATCGACTACAAAGAGTACAAAGTGGGCGATGTGGTACCTGATGAATACCGCAAAAAGCAGTACACCATTGTTGAGTGGAAGCCACGTCATCTGCCAGCGCCGCAGCCTGGCACACATTGGGCTTACATCAATGCTAACTACATCCTGATCACCGATGATACCGGTAAGATCGTGATGGGCAAATCCGGCGAAATCTTCTTCCGCGGTTAATCCCCGTGCAGCAGACGCGCTAACTGCGCGACGCCCGCCGTAATCTGGCTGGTGCTGGTGTTACCGTAACCCAGCACCAGCCCTTGTTGTGTGTTTTCGCCCAGATAAAATCCCGACAGCGCACCCGGCGCGTAACCACTCTGGATCAGCCGATCCACCAACGCCATATCGCTTAGATCCTCTGCCAGTAATAGCACCAAATGCATCCCGCATTCGCCGCCCAGTAACGCAATCTGCGCGCCAAACGTCTGGTGTAAGGCCTGACGCAAAGTGGCTTGCCGTTGACGATAGAGACGACGCATCTTGCTCAGATGACGACTAAAATCACCGCTGCGTAAAAACAGCGCCAGCGCTTGCTGCTCAGGTCGATTACCGCCGCGTAGCAGTTCATGCAGGGCAGGGCGCAACGCCGGCAATAGCTGCTGCGGCAGCACCATAAAGCCGAGGCGCAGCGCTGGAAATAACGTTTTACTGAATGAGCCCACGTAAATCACCGGCGTTGGCTGCATCATGCCTTGCATGGCGGCGATCGGCTCGCCGCTGTAGCGGAAATCGCTGTCGTAATCATCTTCAATAATCCACGTTTGATGCTCGCGCGCTGCCGCCAGCAGTGCCAGACGACGCGGTGCGCTCATGATCGCGCCGGTGGGATATTGGTGAGTTGGCGTGGTGTAAATCAGGCGCGGCGCACGCAGCTGCCAGTCCTGTGGCTGTGCCGCCAGACCTTGCGCATCGACTGCTACCGGTTCAATCCGCATTCCCCCCAGGCGCATAGCCGCTTTCGCGCCGCGATAGCCCGGTTCCTCCACCCAACCGATATCACCGGGGCTGCTGAGCAGCGACACGCATAGCGTTAGCGCCTGCTGTGCGCCTTCGGTAATCACAATTTGCTCGGGCGTGCAGCGCACGCCGCGCACCAATGCCAGATGCTGCGCCAGCGCTTCGCGCAGCGTGCGTTCACCGAGCGGATCGCCGTAGCCCAGCAGTTGCTGCGGCTGATGCAGCATCACGCGGTTCAGCGCCCGTCGCCACTGTGCCAGCGGGAAATGCGCCAGTGAAGGAACGCCGGGCCGCAGCGCCATCTCCTGACTGAAGGCGCGATGGCTGGATCGCAATTGGGCGATGCGCGGCGATAAGGTGAATTCGCTGCTGGCGTCCGACAGACGTTCCTCTGGAAGCTGCACCATATTGCTGATACGGCTGCCCTGACGATCGCTTAGCAAAAATCCTTCAGCCTGCAGCTGCGCCCAGACGCCAATCACCGTATTGCGCGAAACGCAGAGATCCAGCGCCAGCTGACGAGTGGCGGGCAAGCGTGTACCGGCGGCGAGCTTGCCTGCCAGGATCGCCTGCTTAATGCGCTGGAAAAGTTGCTGTTGTAGCGTCAACGCGCCGTTCATCTCCAGTGGTGCCAGCAGTAATCGATGCAACTCAACATCACGCAATGAGGTACCTCCGTGGATCCATAAATTTCATTCATTGTGGCGCTTTTTAACACGCCAGCAAAGTGACACTCTGCGCTTCAGGCTCTCACTGATAAAGGAATTGATGAATGTCGCAATACACCAATGCTTACGGACAACCGGTAGGATTTCCGCTGCCAGAATGGCAACCCTGCGCCTGGCCAGCCTATGAAACCTTTACCGGTGACTATTGCCGCCTTGAACCGCTGAGTGCCGAGCGGCATGGACGAGAACTTTATGCCGCCTATGCGCTGGCAGCAGATGGCCGTGACTGGACTTACATGTTCGCAGAACCTTTTGCCGATGAGGCGGAGTATATTGCCTATGCGCGCCAGCTAGAAAATGGGCGCGATCCGATGCATTTCGCCGTGATCGATCCGGTTAGCCACCGCGCGGTTGGCAGTCTGGCATTGATGCGTATTGATGCCACGCACGGATCGGTGGAGATCGGCCACGTGGCCTTCTCGCCGCTACTCAAGCAAACGCGTATGGCGACCGAAGCGCACTACCTGCTGATGCGTTACGCCTTTGAACAACTGGGCTATCGTCGCTACGAATGGAAGTGCGACAGCTGTAATCAGCCGTCACGAAACGCGGCGCTGCGTTTAGGGTTTCAGTTTGAAGGCACCTTCCGTCAGGCGATTGTCTATAAAGGCCGCAGTAGGGACACCTGCTGGTTCTCGATTATCGATAGCGACTGGCCGCAGGTGAAACAGGGCTTCGAACGCTGGCTGGCGGCAGAAAACTTTACGGCGGAAGGTACGCAACGCCAAAGGCTGGAGGCGCTGCGCTTGTAGGGTGCGCATTTATGCGCACCAGGAAAGTGAGTCGCCGCGTCATGCCGATGCGTTAAGCACGACATCAAATCCCTGTACACTCCGTAGCGGCGCGATTTATCGCGCAATGAATTGCGCCGCTACATGCTTTCCTGCAGTTATTTTATCGGTGCAAACTTTGCGCGACGCCTCGAAAAAAATCAATCTGTACAACGAGTAACGCGTTCAACCAATAAAAAAGGCCTGCGCGCAGGCAGGCCTTGAACCTCAGCCGAATTTGCTTAACCTTGCGGCTGCGAAATTATTTTTATATCCACCATGCCGATCCCTAATTTGCGCGGATCCTGGCCGATAATATTGCCGACGTTCGACTCCTGCGGCTCCGGTGGCGCAATAATCAGATTGCGGCTGCCGGTGGGATTGGTGAAATGCAGCGTGGTGGTGGAGAGATCATCCCCCAAATTCAACTGCTGCTCCTGATCGCCAACGCGCACCGGAATCGGTCGATGCGCATTCGGACCGTATGCTCGCGCGGTGATCACCACGTCAAAGCGTGCAGGCAGCGGATCGGTGTACTCAATATTCACTTCAGGGGCCAGATTGGCGTTCGACCAGCGTCCCCAGTCTTCCGGACGTGAGATCCCTTTAAAGCTCTTAACGCTGTTTGGTGCGCCGGGCACCGTTAACAGGAAGCTGTCCGCGTTGTAGCGGATGGCATTATCTTCAATACGGATCTGCTGCTCGTTAAGCTGGAAGGTTGCGGCACTGACTTCCGCTTTCGGGAAGCTGACTTTCGCTTTCCACTGCGGTTTATCAATGCGGGTTACGCTCGGTTTGGCGCCCATCTGTCCCATCGAAACACACAAATCGTTCGACAGTGCTAAGTCTGGCTGCCACAGCCGGGCCATCTTGAAGCAGCGATCAACCCACACGAACTTGTCGTCGGCAGCAAATTTAGCCAGCTGATAACGCAATGGCTCCGCGTATTCGCCTTCGGGCAGCGGTTCAACATGCTTATCGGAGACGCGGAATAGGATCGGTAACTTAAAGGTCGCGCCCGAGAAGCTGAAGGTATTTTTTGGCTGATCGACGGTGAAACTGTCCATTTTGCTGGGGAAATTCCACAGCTGGATGATATCCGCCTTCCACGCCGTAACCTTCTTCGCCATATCGTCAAACTGCGTTGACAGCGATGTCGAAGAAAGGCCGCTGCGGCCAAGGCCAATCGCATTATCTCCGCCAAGGATATCCAGCACCGTAGCGCCGTTATCCAGCGTACTGCGTTTGCTGTCGAGCACTTCCGCCTGTGGTTGGTCGCCACGAATCACCATGAACAGGTCATGGCGCGGCTGCTTGATCAAATAGGGATGTGCGGTGTTATTCATCGCCAGATGATCGGACGTCACCACGATGATGGTGTTTTTAAACCACGGTGACGCTTTAATGCGTTCAATCAAACGCGCTACATGCTCTTGCGAACAGGCGACCGCGCTGAAGGACTGGTTGGGTTTGCCATCATAGCTGTAGCTTTTGCGCTGACAGCTGCGCGAGATAAAACCATCCGGGTGATGGGTGTCGACGGTGAGCGTGAACAATGCGAAGCGTTTTTGCGCGCGCGATAGCTCCTCGTATTTCTCAAACACCTCATCCATCACCGTGTCATCGTAATAGCCCCAGTTATTACGATAGCTTGCATCGGCGACGCGGCTCTTTAACTCCTGCGAGCCATACATATTGGCTGCATCGAAACCGTGTGACAGCAGGAAGGTGTCTTTACCGGCAAAGCGCAGATCCGCGCCTTGAATAAACCAATTCTCGTAGCCGGAGTTCTTCAGGATGTCGCCCAGACAAATATTCTGCGGATAGAAGCTGGAGAGCGAGGCCGAGGCGTTGCCATCAAAAGGCGCAAACAACGGAATACCGCACTGTGAAGCCACCATGCCCGCGATAGTGTAATCGGTGCCGGGCAGCTGCTCAGTGTGGCTAAAATCGATGCTGTTATCTTTTTCGCGGCTGAGTTCGGGCGCCAGGCCGGGAAAGGCCTGCTGATCAAAGTAGGTCCGTTCGAGGCTTTCGCCGTAGATATACACCAGATTGAGCTTCGGCTCGGCTATCACCTTGTTTGGCGTTTTGTAATAGGTTTCGAAATCCGAATCAGCGAGGCGCGAATGTGAGGCGATCAACTCTTTTACCTGGCGAAATGCTGGCGTGGTTTGTACCGAACCGGCGGCACAGGCGATCGCCAGCAAACTCCAGCCGAGATGATGCGGCGTTTTTTTGCGACGCAGTAGCCACGAAAGCAGGCAAAATAGCGAGAACAGTGCAATGATCAGTCCGATGGCTGGCACCACATATTTGCTCACACCCGCGCCGGTCAGGCTATTGGTCAAGGTGTATAGCACCGCGTCATTAATGCCATCGCCGGTAAAATAGTTGCTGGCGACCAGCGTGACGTTAAGCACGATGAACAGGGTGAGCAGCAGCAAGATCAGACTAAACCAGAAAGTATTGCGCCCGGCTTTAAAGGAGTAGACCGCAATCGCAGCCAAAAAGAGTACAACCGAAACCATTGCGGACAACGTCAGATCCTCATCATGAATGAATACGCAATCCTTGCGCCAACGACCTCTTTGGGGATTTTTGCGTCAATCTATATCGGGTGTCACATTGCTGCAACACATCCAACCAGATTTGTGCGATGCATTCCGATTCGTTTAAGGCGGGTTTAGGCTAACTGTGGTTTGACCTGGCAGCAACGTCAAGGCTGCTACCAGTGAAGGCAGAGAGAGGGCTCAGAGTTTTCCAGTGAGGTATTGCGCTTCGCCATCGGCAAAGCTCCAGTCACCTTTACCGTTGGTGATAAAGCTAATCATCAAATCTGTGCCCTGCACGCCGCAATTTTCCAGCAACTCGCGCGCTAACTCTGCCATAAACAGGCACTTCTGTTCTTCACTTCTTGGGCTGGTATACACGCGCACCATGACCAGATTATCGCTTCGCTCAAAACCTAAGCCAGTGTCCTGAAAGACCATCTGATAACCTTTGTTTTCATGAACAATCTGATAACGATCGCGGGCGGGGACTTTGAAGGCGGTTAACACCGCACGATGCGCGGCATCCAGCAATGTGCGAATTTCTGATTCTGAACGGCCCTGAATTACGTCGAATGTCAGTAACGGCATAAATAAAACCTCGTTTTTGCTCACATGAAAAGAGTAGGATGTGGCTCTATGCTGCCGCTTGCTGCAGGAAAGAAAAAGCGCGCTGGTTGAAATGATTATTTATTATTTTGAACAATCGATATGAAAGAAATTAAAACAGATAGCCTTTGGGTCCATTTGCACTGGTTAACCGTGCTGGCAGAGCTCGGCAGTTTTACGCGCGCGGCGGAACGGTTAGACGTTAGCAAAGCGGCGATGAGTCAGAAGATTAAAGAGCTGGAAAAAATGGCGGGCGTGGCGTTGGTGCAGCGCACCACGCGCAGCGTAAGGCTGACGTCTGCAGGCGAAAAGCTGGTGGATGAGCTGCGCGATCCCTTTGCGCGTATCGCGCAGAGCTTTTTCAGCGTGCGCGATGAAGCGGGTCCGGTGCGTGGCATGGTGCGTGTTACCGCGCCAGTGGCGTTTGCGCGTCAGCAGCTGGTGCCGATCATTAGCGATTTCTTGCGGGATTATCCACAGGTGCGCTTGCAGCTGGACGTCACCGATCGTCTGGTGTCGCTCGGCAGTGAAGGGTTTGATCTGGCGATTCGCCACAGTGATAGCCTGCCAGAAACGCATGTTGCGCTGCCGCTGTGTGAAACCCGCGCGCTGCTGGTGGCCTCACCGGCATATCTGGCGCAAAACGGCCTGCCCGCATCACCGCAGGCGTTGCAGCAACACAATTGTCTTTATTATCCGCGCGGACTCGAATCGCCGCAGTGGCGCTTTCAATTGGCGGACGGCGACAGCGAAACTGTGCAGGTGAAGATTCAGGGCAATTTTGCCACCAATAATAGTGAGTCGATCCGCGATGCCGCATTGCAAGGTTTAGGCATTGCGATGCTGCCGGATTTCAGCGCCAGCGCGGCATTAGCCAGCGGCACGCTGCAGCAGGTGCTGCCGCAGTGGCAAGCGGTGGATGCTTTCGCCGATCGTCTGTGGGTGGTGCGCCCGTATGCCGCACAGGTGCCACGGGCGGTGACGACCTTAATCCACTGGTTACGCGCGCGCTTTGTTGATGGGTGAAGCCAGCGCGATCGGCGTATGCGGCTGCATCATCTGCCCTAACAGGCTGCTGCGGTTGTAATTGCCGAGACGCAGATTGAAGTCGAGATGCAGCTGCTCATTGCCACTGAGTTTAATCACCGGCGGCGGCGTATGGGGACGCTGGTGAAACAACACCGCATGGGCAAATGCCTCGCTTTTCCAGCCGCTCAAACGCTGATAGTAATAGGCATTGGCCTCGCATTTACGCAGATAGAGATTAACCCGGCGATGTTCGCGCATGGCGATCTGTTGTGCCAGCGAACCTAATTGCTGCTCCGGCTGCGTAATCTTCTGCGTCAGCAGAGAATAATCATCTCGCTTGGTTAATTCGCTGAAGTAATTCTGTGCGCCGAGATGTTTGATCGGTGCGTAATGTTTTTGCCATTCGCGGATAAACGGATTATTGGCGGTAGCCGCCAGGAACCAGCTCTCAATCACCGGTGCCAGATAATTAACGGTGGCGTTTTCATGATAATAACCAATCACATCCATACAACGTTCCTGATGCGCGCGATGTACCCAGGAAAGATCTTCAAATAATAAGGTGCTGCAATCAATGGCAATGCCGCCATAACGCAATAATAATTCCAGGCGAATGACTTCGCTTCTTTGCTGTGCAGTTAATTGGGGCGAGGTAAAAATAAAATCCGGTAAAACTTCTTTTACCGTTAAGCGATTTAATAAATGGATTTCATGATCGGGATTATCCTGACGAATCTTTTTAATATTTAACGCCATTGATTTCGGTAAATACTCATTATCCCAATACATCCAGACTTTTTTTGGAATCTCTGGCAGATCTTTTTCGCCAGAAAGTAACACGATATTGTCTTCTTCACTGGGATCATATTCCGGCGCACAGAGAGCGTTATGCTGTTTTTTCTGCAGGAAAGTCTGGCTGGTAAAAGCGAGTCTTTTCCAGTTGTGCCAGAGGGTTAACGCTGGCTGGAGGCGTTTTTTATTCATGATGCACCTGATTATTGTGATTATGGTGGCAAGGCTTCCCTGATTGCGGCGCTGAGCGCTCTTGATTGTCCTTTAGGCTGTGTGTAAAAAGTCATCTCCTATGCTTAATAAAACATTCTGTGCGGCGCGGCTATCACTTTTTGATCCTTTCAGATAAACCGGAAAATCAAGGATCCGTTAAGCTTTAAATAAACCAAAAATAAAATACTGAATTGTTGTTTATTCTATTTTTTCTCATTAAGACTATTCCTAATAAAATAGCCATGACGTGGCGCAAGTCGTGGCTCTTATTAAAAATTGGGCGTCAGATCACGTATTAATCTGCTGCATTTTTCACTGGCCTGCCATGAAAATCCCACCGTGAGTGAGGGTTAGCTACGCTTAAAGGAGGTAATGAAAAAAAGGAGACACTATGCAGCGACACAACCGTGGATTATTGGCGGTCGATAAGCAGGGCAATCGCGTGCTGTTTCTCAATCCCGAGACCTTTGCCGTGGAGCAAGAGTTAAATGCCTTTCCGCCACGCCCACACGAACTTCTGATGCTGCCGCAATGGGAGAAAGCTTACGTGCCGATCTACGGCGACGGCATTCACGGTGACAATCCGCATCCCGGCCATAAAGTGGCGATCATCGATTTACGCTTGCGTCAGATCATTGGCTTCATCGATTTGTCGCCGTTAAAAGCGCCGCACAGCGGCCAGTTAGGACGCGATGGCAAAGTCTATCTCTGCTGTGAAAATAGCGCGGCGGTAGCGGTGATTGATCCGGTGAGCGATCGCGTGGAGAAAGTTATTCAGTTGCCTTCGCACAATGCGCATCGACTCACGTTGTCGCCCAGCGGCCGCAAGCTGTTTACTGAGAATGAAGAGGACGCCAGCATTACCGTGGTGGATTTGTGTGAAGCCGAAGGGCGGATTATTGACAATATTCTGATGCCAGGCCCGATTTCCGGGATCGCCGCCTCGCCTAAACATCCTTATCTGGTGGCGAGCGCCGCCGATGCGCCGCTGCTGTATGTGGTGGATCGGCAAAGCCACCGCATCCGTCAGCGCCTGACGCTGCCGGGCCATCAGCAACCGTGTCAGGTGGTGCGCTTCAGTGCCAACGGCGAGCGGCTGGTGGCAATTGGCGATCAGGAGCCGGTGGTGACGCTGTTTGACGATCTGCTTAATCCGCTCGGCGATATTCATGTCGGCAACAAGCCGATGGATGGCTGCTTCAGTGAGGACAATCACAGCTTGCTGATTGCTAATGAGGGCGACGGTTCGCTCAGCCTGATCGATCTGCAGCAGATGAAGGTGATTGCCACGCCGCAGGCCGGTACCGGTTGTGAAGTATTGAGCTATTTCCAGCTTAACCCTTTGGATCAAATAAATGGGCGATGATAAATCGCACTGCTCCAGTGGCGGCTGCTGGCGTGTTTTTCTGCCTGCCAGCCGCGCTTGCGTAACTCGCGCGCAATCAGCTTGTTCATGATGCCGTGTCCCACCAATAACACGGTCCCTTGCTGGGACAGCGCCACCAGTTTATCTGCCGCCAGACGGGCGCGTTCACGCGCATGTTGCAGCGATTCGACATGTCCGGCGTAGCCGCATAGCCATAATAAACGCAAGAGCGCTAGCCAGACGTTGAGGGGGAGGTGGAGGCGCGCAAAGGGTAGCGAGGGTATCGCCACTTCACTGAACACCGCATCTACGGCGTGTGGCTGCAAACCAAGACGCGTCAATGACGATTGGGCACGCGGCAGCGGGCTGGTGGCGATCACGTTCGCCAGGCGTGCAATCGTCTGACTGCGCGGCGGCGGGGAGTCGCAAATAGCAGCCTGATCGTAACCTGCACACCAGTCAGCCAATGCCCGCGCGGTGAAGCGCCCAGTGACCGGATGATCGGGTTTGCCGTGTCGCATGAGAATAATGGTCATAGCGCTCCTGAGTGATCTTTTTCCAGTGTAATGCAGATGCTGCGTAAATCGTTAACCTGTGGCGGAATTTAAGAGTAATGCGTGAATGTCATTAAACCTTCATTGAAGTGTGCGAAAAACAGCGCGATGAAGAATCACTCTTTGCCTTAAATTGGTAAGCAATAATCGTTAATTACGCGGTGATCAGATATTTTTTCGCACGCGCATTGGTTGTAATGTCATGAATTCATGCCTTTTTGTCTTTTATCCATGAGATATAGTGAAGTTTAATTTATAAATTTCGCTATTAATGCTTGATTTATCTACGCGCGTAGATAGACTGTATTCACAGTGATAACTCACGGTGCCAGAGACAAAGTTGGCCTTGAGATGACCCAGTTACATTTGCCTCACTAATGCGATCGATGAAAATTACATCGGCGGGAACAGGCGAAGAAGCGGATTCCAACACCAGGGAATTCATTACTGATTTTTCATCCAGGTTTGCCTACTGAACGTCGTCACCGGGGAGTTCCGCTCGTTGCAAGGGAACTGACCCAGGGAAGGGCGTTTGCTGTTTTTACCTCATTCAGGGATTGGGTTATGACGGTTTCGCAACAAAGCTCACTGACATCCTCCTCAGCTGCCGACGCGCGGCTTGAAAGTTCTTCCGGCCGCAAAGATTTCTGGCGCGCCACCTTCTCCTGCTGGCTCGGCACCGCGATGGAATATGCGGATTTTGCGCTCTATGGCCTCGCTGCTGGCATTATCTTTGGCGACGTCTTCTTCCCCGAAGCCACGCCCGCTATCGCCTTACTCTCAAGTTTTGCCACCTGGTCGGTTGGTTTTATTGCCCGCCCGATTGGTGCCTTGCTGTTTGGCTGGATCGGCGATCGTAAAGGCCGCAAAACGGTGATGATCGCCACCATCATTCTGATGGGCGCCTCCACGACACTAATCGGTTTGATTCCTTCTTATGCCACCATTGGCGTCTGGGCACCGGCGTGTCTGGTGCTGCTGCGCTTTACCCAGGGTTTGGGGGCGGGCGCAGAGTTGTCCGGCGGCACGGTGATGCTGGCTGAATATGCGCCGGTTGAGCGTCGCGGTCTGGTCTCGTCGGTGATTGCGCTGGGCTCAAACAGCGGCACGCTGATTGCCTCGCTGGTATGGCTGGCGGTGATTCAGATGGACAAAGAGAGTTTGCTGGCGTGGGGCTGGCGTATTCCGTTCCTCAGTAGCGTGCTGATTGCGGTGGTGGCGTTGTGGATTCGGCGTAACCTGCGTGAAACCCCGGTATTTGAGCGCCAGCAGGCAGAATTGCAGGCCGAGCGCAGCGCGACGCTGGCAAAAGTTGAAGATGAAGTGGATACCCGCAGCTTCTGGCGGCGCACTCGCGCCTTCTGGACCATGGTCGGTTTACGCATCGGCGAAAACGGCCCCTCTTATTTGGCGCAGGGCTTTATCGTCGGTTACGTGGCGAAAGTGCTGATGCTCGACAAATCAGTACCGACCACAGCGGTGTTCATTGCCTCGTTGCTGGGTTTCCTGATCATTCCGTTTGCCGGCTGGTTATCGGATCGCTTTGGTCGCCGTATTACCTATCGCTGCTTCTGCCTGCTGCTGATGGTCTACGCCTGGCCCGCCTTTAGCCTGATGGACAGCCGCGATCCTACCACTGTCATCGCCGTGATTGTGGTCGGCATGGCGCTGGCATCATTGGGTATTTTCGGCGTGCAGGCGGCGTGGGGCGTCGAGATGTTCGGCGTGAAGCGTCGTTACACCAAGATGGCGGTGGCAAAAGAGCTGGGGTCTATCCTTTCAGGAGGCACCGCGCCATTGGTGGCGGCGGCGCTGCTGACGTTTACCGGGCACTGGTGGCCAATTGCGGTCTACTTCTCAGCGATGGCCAGCATCGGTTTCCTTACCACCTTCGTGGCGCCGGAAACGCGCGGACGCGATCTCAATCTGCCGGAAGATGCCATCTGACCAGCAGGATCGCGTAAATCATAACCCTCATTGGCCGGCGATTCCGGCCAATGGCATTTACGCAGGGGCAAAGGAATGGCGAAATCTCCAACCGGAAACGTAACGCGTACGGACGTGGCAAAAATCGCCGGTACCTCGGTGGCGGTGGTCAGTTACGTGATCAATAACGGCCCGCGTCCAGTGGCTGAAGCCACGCGTCAGCGCGTGCTGGAGGCGATCAAACAGACCGGCTATCGCCCCAACGCGGTGGCACGCGCGTTAGCTTCAGGCAGCACCAAAACCTTTGGGTTAGTGGTGCCGAACATTGGTAACCCCTTTGTGGCCTCGATGGCGCACATGCTGTTGCAGGAGTCGATGAATCACGGCCATGTCATGCTGTTGGGTGATGCCGGCGACGATCGTAAACGCGAGCTGGAGATTATTCAGAGCCTGTTAAATCGTCAGGTCGATGGCCTGTTTTACAACAGCGTCGATCGCCATCCCTATATTGATGTGATTCAGGCCAGCGGCACGCCGTTGGTAATGCTGGATCGGATAGAGCCGCGCCCGGGCGTCAGCATGCTACGCGTCAATGAGCGCGAAGCGGCGTGTCAGGTGACGGCGCATCTGCTCAGCCACGGTTATCAGCAGGTGGGCATGATCAGCGGTCCGCTAGACATGCTTAATGCGCAAGATCGTATTCAGGGCTGGCGCGATGCGCTGGCGCAGAAGGGGTTGCTGGCCGACGAGGCCATGATTTTCCCGGCCAGTTACACGCGGCAGGGCGGTTATGACGCTACGCAGCGCATGGTGGCAAGCGGTCGTGTGCCGCGCGCGCTGTTTACCAGTAATGAAGGCCAGGCGATTGGCTGCATTCGCGCGCTGTCGGAGCATGGATTGCGCGTGCCGCAGGATGTCGCGCTGGTGTGTTTTAACGGTACCGATCAGTCGGCGTTTCATCTGCCGACCCTCACCACCGTCCGTCAGCCGCTGCGCGATATGGCGCGCAGTGCGATTGCCATGCTGAAAAATTGGGATGGCGACGCAAAACTGGCGGAATTCCCTCACCATTTAGAAATTGGTGAGTCCTGTGGCTGCCAGCTTACTCAACAAGAATAAAACTATAACTTTATGAAAAGATTGATTATCGATTGTGATCCGGGAAACGGTATAGCGGGCGCCAACACGGACGACGGGCTCGCGCTGGCGTTAGCATTGGCCTCAACGTCGCTGTCGCTGGAACTGATTACCACGGTGACCGGCAATACACCGAGTGCGGTCGGTGCGCAGGTGGCGAAAGATCTGCTGCAGCGGCTGGGACGCAACATTCCCGTGGTACAGGGTGCCTTGCAGGCATTGCGCGAAGATCCTGCGCCGTGGCGTGCGCGTCTTGATCATGTTGCCGATGAAAAACTGGGTGAGCTGTGGCGCGGTGTGCGCCAACCGCAGCGCATTCCGGCGGATGGGCATGACGCGGCTGGCGTGATGGGCCAACTGATTTGTGATAATCCCGGCGAATTTACGCTGGTGGCGATCGGTCCGCTGACCAATGTGGCGCTGGCGCTGCAGCGTTATCCCGAGATGGCAGAATCGGTGGCAGAGATTGTCATTATGGGCGGCGTGTTCGCACTCGATGATTACATCAAAGACACCAATTTTGGTCTCGATCCGGAAGCGGCGCATCAGGTGCTGCACAGCGGCGCGACCATTACGCTGGTGCCGATGGACGCTACCACGCAAACCTTACTGACGCAGCAGGATCTCACGCGACTGACTGCCAACGATCATCCGCTCACGCAGTTTGTACGTGAGACGCTGCGCCCGTGGATTGATTATTCGATTCGTACCCGCCATCTGCCAGGTTGCTGGATTCATGATGCGCTGGTGGTGGCCTGGCTGCTGAATCAGCGCGTGGCCGACGGCGTTGATTATCAAGTTGATATTGAGTTGCGTCCGGGCGCGACGCGCGGCAAAAGCTGGCGTTATCGCGCGCCGCTACGACTGGATATTGGCGTACCGCCGCAAACCGGCGCGTTGGTGCATGTGATTCAAACCGTCAATAACGCGCTGCTGCTCGATATGATTGAGAAGGCGTTTAATCAGCTGTAAAACAGATAATTGCACCCTCCGTAGCGGCGCGATTTATCGCGCTTATTTAGCAGCGATGCAGCGGTTGAAAAGAGCGCGATAAATCGCGCCGCTACGAGTGGGTGCTTACATGCATGACACGCTTTTTTACACCCCGAATCACTCGCTGACAATTCCCGCCCCAAGCCGCCTTTCTGACATGCTATATACAAATAGTTAACAAAATAGTAACTCGTGGAATTATTCGCGCGGTAACTTCTACAATAAATCCGGCCATCGATCCGGAAGCTAATCAGACAGGATACCAACATGTTCAACTGGACTGCGACCCAGCGCAACGTGGCTTTTGCCAGTTTCGCGAGCTGGACGCTGGATGCGTTCGACTTCTTCATCTTAGTGTTTGTCCTCAGCGATCTTGCCCAATATTTCCATACCAGCGTCTCCGATGTTTCCATTGCCATCATGCTCACACTCGCCGTGCGCCCAATCGGCGCGCTGCTGTTTGGTCGGCTGGCGGAGAAGTATGGCCGCCGACCGATTCTGATGCTCAACATTGTGATGTTCTCGGCGTTTGAGCTGCTGTCGGCGTGGTCACCCACTTTCGTCGCGTTCCTCGCTTTCCGCGTGATTTACGGCGTGGCGATGGGTGGGATTTGGGGCGTAGCGTCGTCGCTGGCGCTGGAAACCATACCGGATCGCTCACGCGGTTTAATGTCTGGCATTTTCCAGGCCGGTTATCCGTGTGGCTATCTGCTGGCATCGGTGATTTTTGGTCTGTTCTTCGAAACGGTCGGCTGGCGCGGCATGTTCCTGATTGGCGCGATGCCCATTTTGCTGCTGCCATTCATCTACTTCAAAGTACCGGAATCGCCGGTATGGCTGGCGGCGCGCGAGCGCAAAGAGAGCACGGCATTACTGCCGATTATCCGCCAGCACTGGAAACTCTGTATCTACATGGTGCTGCTGATGGCCTGCTTTAACTTCTTCAGCCACGGCACGCAGGATCTCTATCCCACTTTCCTGAAGGTGCAGCATCAGTTTGATCCGCACACAGTCAGCATCATCGCCATTAGCTATAACATTGCGGCGATGTTGGGTGGCATCACCTTCGGGGCGCTGTCGGAACGCATTGGCCGCAAGAAAGCAATTATTCTGGCGTCATTCCTCGCGCTGCCGGTGCTGCCGCTGTGGGCATTCTCAAGCGGTTCATGGATGATCGGAATCGGCGCGTTTCTGATGCAGTTTATGGTGCAGGGCGCGTGGGGCGTGGTGCCGACGTATCTCACGGAACTGGTGCCGGCCAATGCGCGTGCGGTGCTGCCGGGCTTTGTCTATCAGCTGGGGAATTTACTGGCTTCCGTTAACGCCACCTTGCAATCACGTATCGCTGAGGCGCACGGCGGTAATTATGGTTTGGGCATGGCGATTGTCGCCGGGACGGTGGCAGTGCTGATTTGCGTGTTTGTGGCGTTTGGTCGGGAGACGCGCGGCATCGAGATCTCCGGTGCTGCCGCGCGCGAGTCGCATTAAAGCGCTTCGCAGACGTCAACCCATTGCGCCGCAGTGAGCTCTGCCATGCGCTGCGGCGAAATGCGTACCGCGCTATGAATCGAACCGGCTGCTGGCAGCACTTCATCGTAACCGCGGAGCGACACATCGCAGTAGACGGTAAGCGGATTTTCCAGCCCGAACGGACAGACGCCGCCGACCGGATGTCCGGTCCAGTTCACCACTTCATCCACGCTTAACATGCACGCCTTGGCACCGAGCGCGGCTTTCAGCTTGCGGTTGTCGAGACGCGCATCGCCGCGCGTCACGATCAGCACGATGGCATCTTTCACTTTCAGCGACAAGGTTTTGGCGATTTGCCCCGGCAGAACGCCATGAACGCGTGCGGCCAGCTCAACGGTGGCGGTGCTTTCCGGCATCTCGATGATGTCGATATCCGGTGCATGTTCGGCAAAGAAGTGACGTACCGACTCCAGGCTCATTTTTTTCTCCGGTAAAAACAGAGTCAGAAAAATGCCATAAGCCTTAAAAAGTGTAAACGGGAGAAAAGGAGAATCTGTAACAGAATGCGCGAGCGCTACACCGCTTTTAACGTGCAGTTACCGCAACGTTCTACGTCGGGGATGCGATAGCGCTGGCAGCAGCTGCGCCGTTCCATTTCACCGTTGCGCGGGATCATGGTGCGATATAGCGGATTATCACTGCCATCCAGCAGCGATTTGCTGAAAAACAGCGCCTGTTCCAGCTGTAAAACCGTGTGTTCTGGCAGTTGGGCTTTCAGCTCGCCGAGGAACCAGTAGAACGAAAAGCCCATGTTGTTCCAGATGAGTTTGGCGTTGATGTCGCCGTGCTGCACCATGCCGTTTACCGCCGGAATGAGGCATTGCTGAATCAGGCGATCGATACGCTGTTGCGCATTGAGGTAGCGCGCATCATCATCTTCCTGCACATCCAGCCAGAACGCGCAAGGGTGGCCGTTTTCGTGGAACTCAACGTGAATCAGATGCGGCGAGCAGTTCAGCGCGCGCGGTTCCAGCAATAACGCCATCATTAGCGGCGGCAGCAACAAGCCAAAATACCATTGCGCCCACAGTGATTGCAGCGGCTTGGCTTCCTGCTGCACATCGGGATGATCGCGGTAAAGATAATCGCTGTAACGCTGCGTCAGGCGGCGATAATTAAGCGGATTGGACCATTCGGCCAGCGTTAACGTCCCGGCGGGCGCCGGTTGGCCGAGCTTAAGGTTATCCAGCAGGTAGCTGCGTTGATCGCGCATCAGATCTTCCAGCGCGCTCGCTAAACTGCGATCGCTCTGCATAAAGATCAGGGGATGCTCGCTGAAGCGATGATCCTGACGCGTGATGATGGCCATGCCGGTCCTGAGTGATAACGGGAATCGAGAGACAAATGATAATCGTTCCCGGTTTATTGCACAACTTTTCTGCATGTGCGGTGCGAGAGGTGAATGACATAATACGCGGAATAATAGTGTACACATTCCGTAGCGGCGCGATTTATCGCGCAATAAATTGCGCCGCTACGATGTGTGCAATCTGTGATATTTACGAAACTTCGTTACTCACCTGCGTCACTTTCGGCAAATCTTCCCACGCCAGGATAGTGTTACGTCCCTGATTTTTCGCGACATACAGCGCGCGGTCGGCGTTGATCACCGCCTCGTCAAAATCTTCATCGAAAATCGGGGCAATTCCGGCACTGACGGTGACATGCGTCGAGACTTTCTCATTGAAGCGATGCGGAATCTCCAAATCCACCACGTACTGGCGAATACGTTCAGCCAATTTCATCGCAATTGAGGCGTTGACGTTGGTCATCAACACCAAAAACTCTTCGCCGCCGTAGCGCGTCACCACATCCCGCGACCGTACCGCGTCGCGAATCGCCACCGACACGCGTGCCAGCGCCTGATCGCCCATCGCATGACCGTAATTGTCGTTGTAGGCCTTGAAGTGATCGATATCCAGCAGCAGCACAAAGTGGCTGCCAGCGTGGTTTTCCATGATGGTATCGAGGCGATTTTTCAATCCACGGCGGTTATACAAGCCTGTAAGCGGATCGAGCATGCTCAAATCGCTGAAGCTCTCTTTTTCCTCGTACAGTTGGCTCACCAGCCGACGGGTAAAGGTATCAAAACGACGACGCATTAAATGGTGCAGTGAAAAACCGATTAAAGGCAGCATTATAGTGAATAAGATCATCATTAAATGCTGACCATCATCCAATAACAGCACGGTGAATACCGGCGGTGCGATGTGTAAACAAAATGCGATTAAATAATCACTTAAGGCAATGGCACTGATAAAAAAGACGCTTAACAGGCTGATGAGTAGAAAACTGCCATCAAAATAATAAACCAGATGATATCTGTGGTTAATATGCCACGCCCACAGCGCACCCAATATAAAAGCGACAGGATTTAATAGCGGTAATTTTTGTTTTGACGCCATTAAGCAAATAACCAGCAGTGTGCTGCTGAAGCCCGCCACAACGGCCACCGGCAACGAGCGTATTGGGTTATCACTGCCTAAAATAGGCAGCAGGAAAAAAAGCGAAACGGCGACATTGAGAAACAGAAAGAGCATCAGCGATAGCCGATATTTACTCTGTTTCAACTCATCATAAGATTGTAATTTCATTATTATTCTCGTGACAGCCCTGATATATCAAAGCGCTACCCGCAGCTAATAGCTTGCCTGCCCGGATAGAGAGCACGTTATTGTTGTGTTAGCGATAAGGTTATCGGCGGCAATTTAGCATTTTCCAGTATTTCTGTCATCCGGCAGGACTTTGCATGAAAAAGTCGCTGCAAGATGAGAAATATTGTCATATGATAATACGAATATTTATCATTTGAGGTTGCGCGATGATCATGGCGATGATGGCCGCCTGCGGCTTATGGGGCGTGAGCTGGATAATGGGTAAACGTCTGGATAGCGGCTGGGGCGTGTTATTACCTTGCGCAGCGATGCCGGTTTTCGCGTTATGGGAACCGAGTTTCAGCCAATGGCGCGTGGTGATGATCGTGGCGCTGCTGCTCACCGTCGTGATGCTGTTTCACCATCGCCTGCGTCACTATCTATTGTTGCCGTCTTGTCTGGCATTGGCAGGCGGGTTAGCGGCGGTGTCGGTCAATTTCCACGTCATCTGATCAAATCGCAGAAACGACAACATCACGCTGAGAGCGTGAAGTTCGTTGGAAAAACTATCTGGGAATGTACTGCTCGAAAGGCGTGACAACTGTTGGTGCGAAGGGAGGGACTTGAACCCTCACGTCCGTAAGAACACTAACACCTGAAGCTAGCGCGTCTACCAATTCCGCCACCATCGCATCTTAGTTGTCTTGTTTATATCGTCGCATTGGTGCGAAGGGAGGGACTTGAACCCTCACGTCCGTAAGAACACTAACACCTGAAGCTAGCGCGTCTACCAATTCCGCCACCATCGCTCAGTGCGCAGATACAAACATCGTGATTAGTTAGTTTGGTGCGAAGGGAGGGACTTGAACCCTCACGTCCGTAAGAACACTAACACCTGAAGCTAGCGCGTCTACCAATTCCGCCACCATCGCAAACTAACAACACTCTAAAGTATTGCTAACCACGGAGGCGCATTTTAGAGATTTTACTCATTGCGTCAACACATATTTCGCGGCGACAAAACGATCGCTGTAAAAAACAACGTTTCTGCCGCCGCGCGGGTATTATCGCGGATTAACGCGTTTTGGCACCGCGACCATATACCGCACGATAAACTTTAAAGCGGCCGGTTTGCGCCAGCACTTCGTGGTTACCGAAGGTTTCATCCAGAATCTGCGGATAGGGCAGGAAGGCGTTGGCGACGATACGCAGCTCGCCGCCGCTGTTCAGGTGCTTCAGCGCCCCGCGAATCAGCGTGTTAGCAGCTTCCAGGCTGGTTTGCAGGCCATCGTGGAACGGCGGGTTGGAGATGATCATGTCGAAACGACCGGTGACGTCAGAGAACACGTTACTGGCAAACACTTCGCCTTCCAGATCGTTGGCGGCCAGCGTGGCTTTACTCGCTTCAATCGCCGCGGCATGCACATCACACAGCCACAAACGCACGCGCGGGGACACTTTCGCCATCACGGTTGCCAGCACGCCGCTGCCACAGCCGATATCCAATACTTTGCCACGGAAGTGCGGCGTTAAGGTGGAGAGCAGCAGATCGCTACCGATATCCAGGCCATCGCGGCTGAACACGCCCGGCAAGGTGTGAATGGTGAGATCTTCAAGCTGATAGGTGTTGCCATAGCCACTGGCATCAAAGGTTGGCTGCTTGTCGAGACGACCGTGATACAGGCCGCAACGACGCGCGCTATCGACTTTCTCTAGCGTCGCCCATGCTTCCAGCATGCCTTCGGCGCTGCGCACGCCGCTGCGGTTTTCACCCACCACGAAGATATCGCAGCCCACCGGCAGCAATGACAGCAGGTTTTGTAGCTGGAACTGCGCTTCGGGTTTGTTCTTCGACCAGTAATAAACCAGCGTATCGCAGCCTTCAACATCGGCAGCGGTTGCGACCATG
The DNA here is from genome assembly GCF_059730785.1 of Pantoea sp. X-Soil-ISGK-421. NCBI lineage: Bacteria > Pseudomonadati > Pseudomonadota > Gammaproteobacteria > Enterobacterales > Erwiniaceae > Pantoea > Pantoea sp. X-Soil-ISGK-421. The sequence goes on from NZ_AP035979.1 coordinate 658,253, forward strand.
CTGTAAACCGCACGTTCACCAAGGCGATGGCTTAGGTTCTGCCAGTGATGATATTGCTGGGTATGCACGCGGCTCGACGCGGTTTCTAGCTGGGCGGGCAGGTCATCCTGCAGGTCGCCAGCAAACAATACGTTGCGGGCGGTAAATTCATCACTGTGGCGCAGAATCACTTCGCTGGCCGGGGTAAAAGCAGACATGGAACACTCCTGTTAAATCAGTGGGGCGATTATATACACGTCATACTGCAAGTTACAGGTGCGTTGGCTGCTCTCGCTCACCCGAATCACTTATTTGAAGAAAGCTCATCAGGTGAACGCGTTTGCCGCCTTCCTGTAGCAAAAGTAGGCCCGATGAGGAGTAATGCCGCTCACTTAAGCAAAAAAGTGCCAGGTTATGCAGGTGCGCATGAATGCGCACCCTACGAAAACCCAGCGCTATAAACGTAGGGTCGCCATTTATGGCGTAATGCCGATCAGTTAAGCGCCGTATTAATTACCGTACATAACGTAGCGGCGCGATTTATCGCGCAATAAATTGCGCCGCTACAATGTGTGCGCCAGGTCGTTGGGGTTTTCATCTCTTAACTGACAAGCATTACGCCATTTATGGCGACCAGGTAACGGCCCGGAGCCAATGCGCTGCTTAACTGACGAGTATTAGCCCGATGAAGGGACTCGAATTATTTTGTGTAGAGTGCTTTGTTGGCGCATGTTCGATGGGTTTGCTAGCATAGCGTCGCATTCTGGCAGCATAACGGGTAATAGCATGAGCACAAGGCGCGACTGGCTTCTACAGCAAATGGGGATCACGCAGTATCAGCTGCGGCGTCCACGCGTGCTGCAAGGGGAAATTGCCGTCACGCTTTCGCCCGATACACGTTTGATTTTGGTGGCCGAACAGGCGCCAACGCTACAAGAACCGCTGATTCGCGACGTGCTGCGCGCACTGAATATTCAGCCCACGCAGGTAATGGCGTTAACGCCAGAGCAACTGCAAATGCTACCGGAGCAGGTCGATTGCGCCGGTTGGTTGCTGGGCGTGGAGAGCGAACATCCCTTTAACGGCATTACCTTTAACACCGCCGTTTTCAATGAACTGATCAGCAGCGGCGCGGCCAAACGCGCGCTGTGGCAACAGATGTGTAACCATGACAGCCATCTCTTTAGTCACCCCTGAAGACCAGCCGCAGCTGCTGGCGATTGAGCGCCGCGCGCATGCCTTCCCGTGGAGCGAGCAAACCTTCACCAGCAATCAGGGCGAACGTTTTGTTAATTTCCGTATTGAAGTTGAAGGTAAGCTGGCCGGATTCGCCATCACCCAAGTGGTGCTGGATGAAGCTTCACTGTTCAACATTGCCATCGATCCTGATTTCCAGCGCCGTGGCCTGGCGCGCCAGCTGTTGCAGCACCTGATTGCTGAGCTGGAGCAGCGCGATGTGTTGACGCTGTGGCTGGAAGTACGCGCCTCGAATACGCCGGCGATCGCCTTATACGAGCAGCTGGAATTCCATCAGGTGAGCATTCGCCCCAACTATTATCCCACTGCCAGCGGACGAGAAGATGCCATCATTATGGCGCTAACCCTGTAAGGAGCACCATGCTAAACGATTGGGACTGCATCCTGTTCGATGCAGACGACACGCTTTTTCATTTTGATGCCTACGCCGGTTTGCAGCGCATGTTCGCGCAGTATGACGTGCAGTTCAGCGCGCAGGATTACAGCGATTATCAGGCGATCAACAAACCGCTGTGGGTCGATTACCAGAACGGCACCATTTCTGCCTTGCAGCTACAAACGCGCCGCTTCACCTTGTGGGGCGAAAAGCTCAGCGTGGCGCCGGAAGTATTGAACAGCGACTTCCTCAGCGCGATGGCCGAGATTTGCCTGCCGCTGGAAGGCGCCGCGCATCTATTGGCGACCCTGAAAGGCAAGGTGAAGATCGCCATCATCACCAACGGTTTCACCGCGTTGCAACAAGCGCGCCTGGAACGCACCGGCTTCCGCGATGTGTTTGATGCGCTGGTGATTTCGGAGCAGGTTGGCGTACCGAAACCTGACGTGGCGATTTTCGATCATACGCTGGCGTTGCTCGGCAACCCGGATCGCAGCCGCGTGCTGATGGTGGGTGATACGCCGGAATCGGATATTCTCGGCGGCATGAATGCCGGCCTGAAAACCTGCTGGATCGATCACGGCACGCGTCCATTGCCCGATCACATCACACCAACCTGGCAGGTGAAAAATCTGGCCGAGCTGGAAGCGCTGCTGACTGAACATTAAAAGTATCTATTTACAGTCGTCATCGTGATGATGCAAAGAAGCCCGCTGTGCGGGCTTTTTTGTGCAAAAAATCTTTTCAAGTATCTATTCACGAATCTATTCATGCAGGGTTGAGAAGAGGTAAAACGGATAGATTATTAGCGCTCTTTCTCTGTCTCTGATGTTGCCGCCGCCTCTGCCTCTTCCTCTTTATCCTCTTTCACCGTGCGGCTTGCCGTCAGCAGGAACGGCGATTGCTGCCAGCGGGTGCGGCGGTCGCGCAGCAGCGTACGCGTCAGGATGATGCCAATCGCCAGCGCCAGTAACATCATCAGGCGCAGGATATTGGTGGTGTTATCCACCTGGCGCGATTCCGTCACCAGCACATGGGTGTCCAGCGTCACGCGCAGAAAACCTTGCGGCCCCTCTTTGCCTTCCAAAGGCTGCACGATTTGGTGATTGAAGTAACTGCCGGCGCGTTTGCCATCCAGCGCCAAACGATCGCGCACATTAATGCCTTCGCCGCTGTGCGCCACCAAACTGCCATCATCGGCATACACCGATGCATCCAGAATGCGGCTGTTATCGGTCATTTGATTGAGGATGGCGGCAATCTGCGTGCGGTTATCATCGCTGTTATCCATCAACGGTTTCAGGCTGAACGCCACCTGTTTGGTCAGGGTGCGCGCCAGTTCTTCCACTTGCTCAGAACGCGCCATTTGATGGCCGAGGCTAAACCAGGATGCGCCTTGCATCAGCACCACTAACAGTGCCAGCGAGATAAGAACAATCACCGTGCGATGCAGGCGAAATTTCAGTGCGGTTTTGACCATCAGAAACCCGTGTGATGTAACAGCAGAAAGGCTGGCAATTATGTTGCCAGAACCCGCGCAGACAAGGTAGCCTCTTGCGTGGTTTTGTTGTCCCTACAGGAGCTGTAATGCCAAATCGTCTTACCTGGTGCGATCTGCCCGCCGATGTCTCACTTTGGCCGGGTTTACCCCTTTCCCTCAGCGGTGATGAAGTGATGCCGCTGGATTACCGTGCTGGTCGGACTGGCTGGTTGCTGTATGGGCGCGGACTCGATAAACAAAAGCTCACCGATTACCAGCATAAGCTGGGGGCGGCGATGGTGATCGTCAGCGCGTGGAACGTCGATGAGTATCAGGTGGTACGCTTAGCCGGCTCGCTGACGCCGCGCGCCAGCAAACTGGCGCATGACGCCGGTTTTGATGTCGCGCCGCTCGGCAAAATCCCGCATCTGAAAACCCCAGGTTTGCTGGTGATGGACATGGATTCCACGGCGATCCAGATTGAGTGCATTGATGAGATCGCCAAACTGGCGGGCTGCGGCGAGCAGGTGGCGGACGTCACCGAACGCGCGATGCGCGGCGAGCTGGATTTCAAAGCCAGCCTGCGCGAGCGCGTTGGCACCTTAGCGGGCGCCGATGCCAACATCCTGATGCAGGTGCGCGACGCGCTGCCGCTGATGCCAGGCTTAACCACGCTGGTGCAGAAACTGCAGGCGCTGGGCTGGCAGGTGGCGATTGCCTCCGGTGGCTTCACCTTCTATGCCGACTATTTACGCCAGACGCTACATTTAGCGGCGGCGGTGGCCAACGAGCTGGAAATTCGCGACGGCAAGCTGACCGGCCAGGTGCTGGGGCAGATTGTCGATGCCCAATGTAAAGCCGATACCCTGAAGGATCTGGCGCAACGCTTTGACATCGCCCCGGAACAAACCGTGGCGATTGGCGATGGCGCGAACGATCTGCCGATGATTAAAACCGCGGCGCTGGGTATCGCCTATCATGCTAAACCTAAAGTGAATGAGCAGACGGAGATCATCATCCGCCATGCTGACCTGATGGGCGTGTTCTGCATCCTGACCGGCAGCCTGATTCACGAAGAGCGTTAACTGAGGATTTGATTTGGCCAAAGCGGCAAAACGCGCCTTCGTTTGTAACGAATGCGGCGCTGATTATCCGCGCTGGCAGGGGCAATGCAGCGCCTGCCATGCGTGGAACACCATTACCGAGGTGCGCATTGCCGCCTCGCCTGCGGCAGCGCGTAACGAGCGCCTGAGCGGCTATGCCGGCGGCAACGCGGGCGTCAGTCGCGTACAGAAGCTTTCGGAGATCAGTCTCGAAGCCTTGCCGCGTTTCTCCACCAGTTTCAAAGAGTTTGACCGCGTACTGGGCGGCGGCGTAGTGCCGGGCAGCGCCATTTTGATTGGTGGTAATCCGGGTGCCGGTAAATCGACGCTGCTGCTGCAGGTAATGTGCAAATTGGCAGAAGGGATGAAAACCCTGTACGTCACCGGCGAAGAATCGCTGCAGCAGGTCGCGATGCGCGCTCATCGTCTGGGATTACCTACCGAAAACCTGAATATGTTGTCGGAAACCAGCATCGAGCAGATCTGCCTGATCGCCGAGCAGGAGCAGCCGAAACTGATGGTGATCGACTCGATCCAGGTGATGCACATGGCGGAGATCCAGTCGTCGCCAGGCAGCGTGGCGCAGGTGCGTGAAACCGCCGCGTACCTGACGCGCTTCGCCAAAACGCGCGGCGTGGCGATCATTATGGTCGGTCACGTCACCAAAGACGGCTCGCTGGCCGGCCCGAAGGTGCTTGAGCACTGCATTGACTGTTCGGTGATGCTGGATGGCGATGCCGATTCCCGTTTCCGTACCCTGCGCAGCCATAAAAACCGCTTCGGCGCGGTAAATGAGCTGGGCGTGTTTGCGATGACCGAACAGGGCATGCGCGAAGTCAGCAATCCTTCCGCCATTTTCCTGTCACGCGGGGATGAGATCACCTCGGGCAGTTCGGTGATGGTGCTGTGGGAAGGCACGCGTCCGCTGCTGGTGGAGATTCAGGCGCTGGTTGATCACTCGATGATGGGCAATCCCCGTCGCGTGGCGGTGGGCCTGGAACAGAATCGCCTGGCGATCTTACTTGCGGTGCTGCACCGTCATGGCGGTTTGCAGATGGCGGATCAGGATGTGTTCGTCAACGTGGTGGGCGGCGTAAAAGTCACTGAAACCAGCGTCGATTTAGCGCTGCTGATGGCGATGGTGTCGAGCTTCCGCGATCGTCCGCTGCCGCAGGATCTGGTGATCTTCGGCGAAGTGGGGCTCGCGGGTGAAATTCGCCCGGTGCCGAGCGGCCAGGAGCGTATTTCCGAAGCCGCCAAGCACGGCTTTAAGCGCGCCATCGTACCAGCCGGTAATGCACCGAAGAAACCGGTTGAAGGCATGAAGGTGTACAGCGCGAAAAAGCTGGCGGATGCGTTAGCGATTCTGGATGAGTTGTAAGTTTTACCGGTCGGCATGAATGCCGACCCTACGTTCGTAGGGTGCGCATGTATGCGCACCGTCTTAAAGGCCGCACCGCCCTTTATTCCACGCAGGAGGCACTAAATGTCATCGTTTGACTACCTGAAAACAGCCATTCGCCAGCAAGGCCACACGCTGCAGCAGGTTGCCGACGCCAGCGGAATGACCAAAGGCTACTTAAGCCAGCTGCTCAACGCCAAAATCAAAAGCCCAAGCGCGCAGAAGCTGGAAGCGTTGCACCGTTTTCTTGGCCTGGAATTTCCGCGCCGCGATAAAACCGTGGGCGTGGTGTTCGGTAAATTTTATCCGCTGCATACCGGCCACATCTATTTGATCCAGCGCGCCTGCAGCCAGGTGGATGAACTGCACATCATCATGGGCCACGACGATCCGCGCGATCGCGAACTGTTTGAAAACAGCGCCATGTCGCAACAGCCGACCATCAGCGATCGTCTGCGCTGGCTGCTGCAAACTTTCAAATACCAGAAAAATATCCGCATCCACTCATTCGACGAAGAGGGCATCGAACCTTATCCGCACGGTTGGGATGTGTGGAGCGGCGGGGTGAAAACTTTTCTGGCCGAGCAGGGCATCGAGCCGAACTGTGTGTACACCAGCGAAGAACCCGACGCCGCGATGTATGAACAGCATCTTGGCATTCCAGCGGTGGTTGTCGATCCTAATCGATCCTTTATGAACATCAGCGGCGGCCAGATTCGTCAGGATCCGTTCCGCTATTGGGAATACATTCCCACCGAAGTGAAGCCGTTCTTTGTGCGCACCGTCGCGGTGTTGGGCGGCGAATCGAGCGGTAAATCGACGCTGGTGAACAAGCTGGCAAACATCTTCAATACCACCAGCGCGTGGGAATATGGCCGCGATTATGTCTTCTCGCACCTCGGCGGGGATGAGATGGCGCTGCAATATTCCGACTACGACAAAATCGCGCTCGGCCAGGCGCAGTACATCGATTTCGCGGTGAAATACGCCAGCAAAGTGGCTTTTATCGATACCGACTTCATCACCACGCAGGCGTTTTGCCTCAAGTACGAAGGGCGTGAACATCCGTTTGTACAGGCGCTGATTGATGAGTACCGTTTTGATTTAGTGATTTTGCTGGAGAATAACGTGCCGTGGGTGGCGGATGGCTTGCGCAGCCTTGGCAGCTCAATGGATCGCCGCGAGTTCCAGACCATGCTGATCACCATGCTGCGCGAAAACAATATCGAGTTTGTTCACGTTAAAGAAGATGACTACGACGCGCGGTTCCTGCGCTGTGTGGAGTTGGTTAAGCAGATGCTGGGCAGTTAATGCAGCGATAAAAAAGGCGCCAATCGGCGCCTTTTCCACGTTATAACAATTACTTCGTCATACGCTTGTACTTGATACGCTTCGGCTCCAGCGCGTCGGCGCCGAGGGTGCGTTTCTTGTACTCTTCGTACTCGGTAAAGTTACCTTCGAAGAACTCCACCTTGCCTTCATCCTGATAATCGATGATATGGGTGGCGATACGGTCGAGGAACCAACGGTCATGCGAGATCACCATGGCACAGCCTGGGAATTCCAGCAGGGCGTTTTCCAGCGCGCGCAGGGTTTCGATGTCGAGGTCGTTGGTCGGTTCATCGAGCAGCAACAGGTTGCCGCCGACTTGCAGCAGCTTGGCGAGGTGCAGACGACCGCGTTCACCACCTGACAGCTCACCCACGCGTTTGCCCTGATCGGTGCCTTTGAAGTTAAAGCGACCGACGTAAGCACGGCTTGGCATCTCGGTGTTGCCGACACGCATAATGTCCTGGCCGCCTGAAACTTCTTCAAACACGGTTTTGGAATTGTCCATCGCGTCACGGAACTGATCCACCGACGCCAGCTTGACGGTTTCGCCCAGCTCGATGGTGCCGGAATCCGGCTGCTCCTGGCCTGACATCATGCGGAACAGCGTCGATTTACCCGCGCCGTTCGGACCGATGATGCCGACAATTGCGCCTTTCGGTACGGAGAAAGTCAGATCGTCAATCAGCACACGATCGCCATACGATTTCTTCAGGTTGGTCACTTCCAGTACTTTGTCGCCAAGGCGCGCACCAGGTGGAATGAAGAGTTCGTTGGTTTCGTTACGTTTCTGGTAATCGGTGTTGTTCAGCTCTTCAAAGCGTGCCAGACGGGCTTTGCCCTTCGACTGGCGGCCTTTCGCGCCCTGACGCACCCATTCCAGCTCTTTCTCAATCGATTTGCGACGTGCGGCTTCGGAAGAGGCTTCCTGCGCCAGACGCTGATCTTTCTGCTCCAGCCAGGAAGAGTAGTTACCTTCCCACGGAATACCTTCGCCGCGGTCCAGCTCCAGAATCCAGCCGGCTACGTTATCAAGGAAGTAACGGTCGTGCGTAATCGCCACCACGGTGCCTTCGAAGTCATGCAGGAAGCGTTCCAGCCACGCCACGGATTCGGCATCCAGGTGGTTCGTTGGTTCATCGAGCAGCAGCATGTCCGGCTTTTCCAGCAGCAGACGGCACAGCGCGACGCGGCGGCGTTCACCACCGGACAAGGTGGCGATTTTGGCGTCCCAGTCTGGCAGACGCATCGCATCGGCCGCACGGTTTAGCTGCGTATCGAGGTTGTGACCATCGTGCGCCTGGATCACTTCTTCCAGACGACCCTGTTCGGCGGCCAGCTTGTCGAAATCGGCATCCGGATCGGCGTACAGCGCATACACCTCGTCGAGACGCTTCAGCGCGCCAACCACTTCCGAAACCGCTTCTTCCACGGATTCACGTACGGTGTGCTCCGGGTTCAGCTGCGGTTCCTGCGGCAGGTAACCGACATTGATGCCTGGCTGTGGGCGAGCTTCCCCTTCGATATCGGTATCGATACCGGCCATGATGCGCAGCAGCGTCGATTTACCCGAGCCGTTCAGGCCGAGGACACCGATTTTTGCTCCAGGGAAGAAGCTAAGAGAAATATTCTTCAGGATGTGACGCTTCGGCGGAACGACCTTGCCGACGCGATGCATGCTATAGACGAATTGAGCCACGTTGTATTGAGCCTTTTGGTCTGTGAGTGGTGGACAACTGATGCAGAAGTTTAGCCGTTTTCCCCCTTTATTCATACCCGTCATACTTCGAGCTGCAGGTGCGCAAGAATGCGCACCCTACAAAAGGCGGGCGCATCATTCGTAGGGTCGCCATTCATGGCGACCAACATGTGATTAATCTAGAAATATTAAAACGTTATGGCAGGCGCAGCGGGATATTGTGTTGCGCCAGCCAGTGTTTCAGCGCCGCTTCCGGCGCGCTATCGCTCACCAGCAAGTCAAAACTGCGCAGTTCGCCAATACGCGCCGGCAGCACTTTGCCAAATTTGCTGCTGTCGGCCACCAGCACGCGCTGACGCGCCCGCAGCATCGCGTGGTGCTTCATCGCCAGTTCGTTGATGTTGTAGCAGGTCGCCCCTTGTTCCTGATCGATGCCTGCTGCCGAAATAAAGGCCAGCGTCGGGCAGAGATCATCGAGGATCGAATGGGCACCAATCGGTGTGAACAGCGCGTTGTCGGCATGGAATTCGCCGCCGCTGAGGATCACGTTGCAGGCCGGTTTCTCTTTCAGCGCCAGGAAGGTGTTCATGGCGCAGCAGATCGCCGTGAACGGCAAGCCGTCAGGGATTGCATCAACGATGTAGGGCAGCGTGGTGCCGCAATCAAAAAACACCGTGTCATTTTCACCGATCAGATCCGCCGCCGCCTGCGCCAGGCGCTGTTTGCGTGCCGCGTTCTGTCCGTGCTGGTCGGAGATGAAATAGTGCCCGGCGTGGCTTTTCGGATCGCTGACGATATAGCCGCCGAGCAGCACCACCGTTGAAGCGGGTTCAGTGAGATCGCGGCGGATGGTCATCTCCGACACGCCCAGCAGCTGCGCCGCGTCTTTCAGGTGCAGTTTATCGGTGCGTTTCAGCGCCTGAGCCAACTTGTGAATACGTTCGTCGCGCCGGGTTTCCATGATCATCTCTGCGTAATTAATCCTGAGGTCGAAGTTGCCTGGTCAAAAATCACGATAAATCTCACATATTTTAATGATTTGCGACGTATCCAGCAGGCCAGTTTTCAATCTTACCTGTAATGAGATCGGCCCGCAAACGTCACGCATTGCCGAAATCCCCGCGCTTCGCGCATCACCCGCTTACGCTCTCAATGTTGTTGCATTGTTAGAATAATAACATTCATTTTTCTAAATGAATGGCTGTTTATCTGCTTTTCTTCACAGTTGTGAGGTGTGAAATTTATCACATAATTAACTTTATTAACCTGATATTGTGATTTTAATAACATTATAACCTTAAGAATTTACCGGGAGAAAACAATGGATATTGCGGTTATTGGGTCAAATATGGTGGACCTCATTACCTATACCAATCAGCTACCTAAAGCGGGCGAAACGCTGGAAGCACCCGATTTTGCCATTGGCTGTGGCGGTAAAGGTGCGAATCAGGCCGTTGCGGCGGCGAAGATGGGCGGCAGTGTGATGATGGTCAGCAAAGTGGGCGACGATCTGTTTGCGCCTAACACCGTGGCCAATCTGCAACAGCAGGGCGTTGATACCCGCTTTGTCACCACCGCGTCCGGCACCTCCAGCGGCGTGGCGCCGATCTTCGTTGACGATCAATCGCAGAACCGCATTCTGATCATCAAGGGCGCCAACCAGCAGCTGAAACCGGCGGATATCGATGCCGCCGCCGAGGCGCTGAAGACATGTAAGTTGATCATCCTGCAGCTGGAGATCCCGCTGGAAACCGTCTATTACGCCATTGATTTTGCCCGTCAGCATGACATCAAAGTGATCCTCAATCCGGCACCGGCGGTGGCGGATCTCAATATCGAATACGCCTGCAAATGCGACTTTTTCATGCCGAATGAAACCGAACTGGAGATTCTCACCGGCATGCCCGTCACCACCGATGAAGAGGTCAAACTGGCGGGACAATCGCTGCTTAAGCGCGGGCTGAAAAACCTGATCATCACGCTGGGCGGGCGCGGTTCGCTGTGGATGTCAGGCGACACGGTGCATCAGGTTGCACCGACAGCAGTAAAAGCGGTGGACACCAGCGGTGCGGGCGATGCCTTTATCGGCTGCTTCGCTCACGAACTGGTGAAAAGCGGCGATATCCCGGCCGCGATGGCGCAAGCCTCTGCCTATGCCGCCTGCAGCGTGACCGGTCGCGGCACGCAGCGCTCCTATCCCGACGCGGAAACCTTCCAGCGTTTTCTCAACGTTCACTGAGGTCGAGTTATGCAACCGAACATTGTTCAGCAACCTGATGGCTATTTGAATAAAACGCCGCTGTTTCAGTTCATTTTGCTCTCGTGCCTGTTCCCGTTGTGGGGCTGTGCGGCGAGTCTCAACGATATCCTGATCACCCAGTTTAAAAGCGTGTTCGCGTTGAGCGATTTCGCCAGTGCGCTGGTGCAAAGCGCGTTCTACGGCGGCTACTTCCTGATCGCTATTCCGGCTTCGCTGGTGATCCGCAAGGCCAGTTACAAACTGGCGATTTTGCTGGGGCTGGCGCTGTATATCGTGGGCTGTGTGCTGTTCTATCCCGCTTCGCACATGGCAACTTACACCATGTTCCTGGCAGCGATTTTCGCTATCGCCATTGGGTTAAGTTTTCTGGAAACCGCTGCTAATACCTATAGCTCGATGATTGGTCATCGCGATCATGCCACGCTGCGCCTGAATATCAGCCAGACGTTCTATCCGGTGGGCGCGTTGATGGGCATCGTGCTGGGCAAATATCTGGTGTTCCAGGAGGGAGACAGCCTGGAAAGCCAGCTGGCGGGCATGAATGCTGAACAGGCGCATGCGTTCCGCCTTACCATGCTGGAGCACACGCTGGAGCCGTACAAATATCTGGTCATGGTGCTGGTGGTGGTGATGCTGCTGTTCCTGTTCACCCGCTATCCGCGCTGCAAACCGGAAAGCAGTGAAAAATCCCTGCCGTCTCTCGGCGAGACCTTCCGCTATCTGGCTGCCAATCGTCACTTTAAACGCGGCATTGTGGCGCAGTTCCTGTATGTCGGCATGCAGGTGGCGGTGTGGTCATTCACCATTCGTCTGGCGCTGACGCTGGGTGCTAGCAATGAACGTCACGCGTCTAACTTTATGATTTATAGCTTCATCGGCTTCTTTATCGGTAAATTTATCGCCAACTTCCTGATGACGCGCTTCCGAGCCGAAAAAGTGCTGATCGCCTACTCGCTATTGGGTGTTCTTGCATTGGCGTATGTGATGTTGGTGCCGAACTTCACTGCGGTCTATGCGGCGATCTTTGTCAGCGCGCTATTTGGTCCATGCTGGGCGACGATCTATGCCGGTACGCTCGCCACCGTCGATAACAAATACACCGAAGTGGCGGGGGCGTTTATCGTGATGTCGATTGTCGGCGCTGCCTTTATTCCAGCGATTCAGGGCTTCGTCTCCGATCATGTGGGATCGATGCAGCTGGCGTTTGGCGTGTCGCTGCTGTGCTTTGCCTGGGTGGGTTATTTCTTCTGGGGCGAGCTGCGCCATAAAAAGCAGGCTGAAGCGGCCGGTCGTTTAGTCGAGGAGATGCCATGAAAACCCGTTTACCGTTACGCCGTGAACAGTTCCATGCCACGCCGAGCACGCTACTGCGCAATGAGACGTTCCACGTCGAGCTGTTTCGCTACCCAGCGGGCGTGGAAGCGGTGCGCATCAGCAACCCACGCGGCACGGTGATCGTATTGCCGTTTTACGGTCAGATGGTGTGGGACGCCCATTTTGACGGCCATTCGCTGACCATGGGTCACAGCTTTAAGCAGCCGCTGCCCGGCAGTTCGATCATTGATACCTACGGTTGTTTTGCTTTCCATTCTGGCCTGCTGGCCAACGGCTGTCCGGCGGCCGATGACGATCATCCGCTGCACGGCGAAATGGCCTGCGCGCGCATGGACAGCGCGTGGATTGTGCTGGAAAACGATCGCCTGTCGCTGGAGGGTGAAACCGAGTATGTGAAGGGCTTCGGCCATCATTATCTTGCCGCACCTGCGGTACGCATTGAGGCCAATGCTGCCCGCTTACATATCGAGATGAACGTCACCAATCTGGCCGGTGCGCCAATGCCGCTGCAGTACATGTGCCATCTCAATAGCGCGTGGATTGAGCAGGGCCGGTTTCAGCAATCGATCCCGACGGATGCGTTTCAACTGCGCACCTCGATCCCGGCGCACGTCAAGCCGACGCCACAGTGGCGCGCTTACACCGATAAACTGGCCGCCGATCCGCAGGCATTTCAGCAGTTGGATCAGCCCGAGATGTGCGATCCGGAGATCGTGTTTTTCGCTGATGATCTTCAGCAGTATGGCGATGAGATGCAGTTTGAGTTGCACGCGCCGCAGGGCTTTGCCCTGATGACGCGCTTCTCCAGCCAGCAATTCCCGCACGCTACGCGCTGGATGCTGCATAACCGCGATCAGCAGGTCGCCGCCTACGTGCTGCCGGCCACTTGCCGCCCGGAAGGATTCAAAGCAGCACAGCGCGCCGGCACCTTGATGGAACTGGCCCCCGGCGAACAGCGCCACTTCAGCGTTGAGACCGGAATTTTATAGGTATAGCTGCCAACATTTGCACTGAACGTAGCGGCGCAATTTATTGCGCGCATTTGACCTGTATATTGCGCAATAAATTGCGCCGCTACGGTATGTGCGATGTTTTTTCCAGTACTTAACTGATCGGTATTAGTCTTTTGGTCGTCATTTTAGGAAAAATAGTATTACTGATGTTGGCATTTTAAACGTCTTAATTAACTATTTTATTTCATCGTTCAAGCCATCTCTTCTTTCCTGATTTTAATACGCGAATGATATAGATCAAATAATGTAATAACCGGCTATGCATTATGGATATCTAATTTTATGACGCACCCAGGAAGGGTGTATGGCATTTGTTCCGCTAGGACCTGGCACATCTAAACCGCGCTGGGGAAAGTGGTATCATGTTCCTCCCTATGGCGATGACCCAACAGACCAACGCAATATACGCGAAGGAATCGAGTATGCTAAACAGCACGGTTATTAAAAGGTTTCACTTTATACTGACTCTTCTTTTGCTCGTTATTATTATTTTTTTAGTCATAGGAAATGAAAATCCACACAGTAATGATGTGTTGAAACGAAGTCAAAAAATCAATCAATCTTTATGGCTTTATATGACAGAATATAATGCTGGGGGAGCCACCGTTCCTGTTGTTTATCGCTACTATTTAACAAGTGAGATTACAGGTGATGATCAGCAGATTCTAAAGAAACTTAAAACACTTGAACCTCTCATTGAAGGCGTTGGATCTATCCATTCAATTAATATCGCATCTGATGGTAATGTCACTTTCGGATGGAGTGGGAAAATCGTTGCAGTAAGCAATAAAGTGGGCAAGGCGGATTTTGAATTTGAACAGTAATTAAAATGTTGTACTGATTTAAACGCGTTTGATCCCCACCCCTTCAAATCGCTAAATTTAATAAAGCACTGCAATGTTTAGAAGCGGCCGTTAGGCCGCCCATTTGTATTCATCAACGCAATCAAATCGCCACCAATCCCCGCACGCCGTCGGCTTCCATGCTGGATCCGGCACCGCGCTGCACGATCTCGCCGCGTGACATCACCAGATAGCTGTCGGCCAGTTCGGCGGCGAAATCATAAAACTGCTCCACCAGCAAGATCGCCATATCGCCGCGCTGCGCCAGCTGGCGGATCACCGCGCCGATCTCCTTGATCACCGAGGGCTGGATCCCTTCGGTGGGTTCATCGAGGATCAACAACGTTGGTTTGCAGGCGAGGGCGCGGCCAATCGCCAGCTGCTGCTGCTGGCCGCCTGACAGATCGCCGCCGCGTCGCGCTTTCATCTCACGCAGCACCGGGAACAGCTGGTAGATCTCCTCCGGCACCGCTTTGGCCTGGGTGCCAGAAAAACGCGCCAGCCCCATCAGCAGATTCTCTTCTACCGTCAAACGCGGGAAGATTTCGCGCCCTTGCGGCACATAAGCGATACCCGCCTGCACGCGCTGGTGCGGTTTGCGGCTGTTAATCACTTTATCCTGCCAGCGAATTTCGCCGGACTTAGCCGGAATCAGCCCCATCAGGCATTTCAGCAGCGTGGTTTTGCCCACGCCGTTGCGTCCCAGCAGGCAGGTGATTTCACCCGCTTTGGCCTCAAACGACAGGCCGCGCAAAATGTGGCTGCCGCCGTAATATTGATTCAGTTCCGCCACTTGCAGCATGTTAGCGCCCCAGATAAACGTCGATAACCCGATCGTCCGCTTGCACTTCGCGTAACGATCCCTCGGCCAGCACCTGGCCCTGATGCAGCACGGTCACGTGATCGGCAATGGTTTCAACAAAACCCATGTCGTGCTCAACCACCATCAGTGAATGCTTCCCGGCGAGACTGCGAAACAGCTCGGCGGTGTATTCGGTTTCGGCATCGGTCATGCCCGCCGCCGGTTCATCCAGCAGCAGCAGATGCGGGTCCTGCACCAGCAGCATACCGATTTCCAGAAACTGCTTCTGACCGTGCGACAGCAAACCGGCTTTGCGCTGACGCTCGCCGCCCAGCCGCAACAGTTTCAGTACCTCATCAATGCGATCCTGCTGCTCGCCGTTCAGCCGTGCGCGCAGGCTGGCCCACACCGATTTGTCATTTTTCAGCGCAATTTCCAGATTCTCAAACACCGTGAGCGCTTCAAATACCGTAGGTTTCTGGAATTTGCGGCCAATACCGGCGCGCGCGATCTCCACGGGCGACATTTTAGTGAGATCGGTATCCTGGTCGTAGATCACCTGACCGTTGTCCGGTCGGGTTTTACCGGTGATCACATCCATCAGCGTGGTTTTGCCCGCGCCGTTGGGGCCGATCACGCAGCGCAGTTCACCGACGCCGATCTTCAGTGAAAGATCGGTTAGCGCGCGGAAGCCATCGAACGACACGTTGATCTTCTCCAGCTGCAACACCGGATCGCTTTGTTGGCGATGGCGATCTGAAGGATGAGGTTGGGTAAACAGGTGTTCAGTCATCACGCCTCCGGCGCAGCAGGCCAATCACGCCACGCGGCAGGAACAGCGTGACCAGGATAAACATCAGGCCGAGGAAGAACAGCCAGTATTCCGGGAAGGCGACGGTAAACCAGCTCTTGGCACCGTTGACGATGGCGGCACCGAGCAGCGGACCAATCAGCGTGCCGCGTCCGCCCAGCGCCACCCAAATCGCCGCTTCAATCGAGTTGGTCGGCGACATTTCACTCGGGTTGATAATGCCGACCTGCGGTACATAGAGCGCACCCGCCAGTCCGCACAGCACCGCCGAGAGCGTCCAGACAAACAGTTTGAAGCCTTTGGGATCGTAACCGACGAACATCAGGCGATTTTCCGCATCGCGCACTGCCGTCAGCACCCGGCCAAACTTGCTGCGTGCCAGCGCGAAGCCAATGCCGAGGCTTACCAGCAGCAGCAGCACCGTCGCGACAAACAGCCCGATGCGCGTGCCGGTGGCGGTGACATTAAAGCCGAGTAGCGTGGTGAAGCCGGTAAAGCCGTTGTTGCCGCCGAAGCCGGTTTCATTGCGGAAAAACAGCAGCATACCGGCGTAGGTCAGCGCCTGCGTCATGATTGAGAAGTAGACGCCTTTGATTTTCGAGCGGAAGGCGAAGAAGCCAAACACCAAGGCCAGCACACCCGGCACCAGCATGATCAGGCACAGCGCCCAGGCAAAATGCTGCGTGCCGGCCCAGAACCACGGCAGTTCGCTCCACGAAAGGAAGGACATAAACGCCGGCAAGCCGTCGCCAGATGCCTGGCGCATCAGATACATGCCCATGGCATAGCCGCCGAGCGCGAAGAACAAACCGTGACCGAGCGACAGCAAACCGGCGTAACCCCACACCAGATCGAGCGCCACCGCGACCACGGCATAACAGAGAATTTTGCCAACCAGCGTCAGCGTGTAGGTGGAGATCGCCAGCGGATGCGTGGCGGGCAGCAGGGCGCAGAACGGCAGCGCCAGCAGCAGCACGGTGATCACCACGCCAAGGCTGAGGGTCAGGCGCGGCGCTTTGCGCGCCATGGTTAACGTCATTGGCTGGCTCATCAGTCAATCACCCTCCCTTTGAAGGCAAACAGGCCCTGCGGACGTTTCTGGATAAACAGCACGATCAGCACGAGGATGAGGATTTTACCCAGCACCGCGCCAATCTGCGGTTCCAGCACTTTGTTGAGAATGCCGAGGCCGAATGCGGCCACCACGGTGCCCGCCAGTTGGCCGACGCCGCCCAATACCACCACGAGGAAGGAGTCGATGATGTAGCCCTGGCCGAGTTCCGGCCCAACGTTGCCGAGCTGTGATAACGCCACGCCGCCGAGTCCGGCGATGCCCGAACCAAGGCCAAACGCCAGCATATCGATGCGTCCGGTCGGTACGCCGCAGCAGTCAGCCATCGCACGGTTTTGCGTGACTGCGCGTACGCTGAGGCCGAGGCGGGTTTTATTCAGCAGCAGCCAGGTCAGCCCCAGCACGGCAAACACGAACAGAATCACCGCAATGCGGTTGTACGGCAGCACCAGATTTGGCAGCAGCTGCAGCCCGCCGGAGAGCCAGCTTGGGTTAGCCACTTCCAGGTTCTGCGCGCCAAATAGCATGCGTACCAGCTGAATCAGCATCAGGCTGATGCCCCATGTCGCGAGCAGCGTTTCCAGTGGGCGTCCGTACAGATGGCGAATGATGGTGCGCTCCAGCAGCATGCCCATGCAGGCGGTGACCAGAAACGCCACCGGCAGCGCCAGCAGCGGATACCAGGCCAGCCACTGCGGCGCAAACTGTTGAAACAGACTTTGTACAAACCAGGTGGCGTAAGCGCCGAGCATCAGCATTTCGCCGTGCGCCATATTGATCACGCCCAGCAGCCCGTAGGTGATCGCCAAACCGAGTGCCGCCAGCAGCAAAATCGATCCCAGCGACAAACCGGTAAACGCCTGGCCGAGCAGATCGCCCCACATCAGGCGCTGTTTAATCTGTTTTAGGCTGGCGGTGGCGGCGTCACGTACGTTGGCATCGGGTTCATTACTCGCCTGGGTTAAGCGGTTGAGGCTGGCCTGCATATTGGGATCGCTGGATTCACCGAGCAGTTTGACGGCTTTAAGGCGCAGCGCCGCATCCGGGCTGGCGAGTTGCAGGTTGGCTGCTGCCATCAGCAGCACCGCGTGTACCTGCGTGTCTTTCTCGCTGGCGAGGCGCTGCTCAATCAATGGCAGCAGGTCGGCGACGCCGTCGTTTTGCAGCTGTTGCGCCGCGCGTAAGCGGATCGCCGGATCCTCACTCACCAGCTGGTGGGCGGCGAGGGCGCTGGCGATCAATACGCGCAGCCGGTTATTCATAAACAGCTTTTTAGTCGCGCCGCTGGGCTGTTGCGCGCTGTCGAGCGGCTGCAATGTCTCGCCCTGTTTGCTGAACGGCTGTTGTTTTTGGTCGATGACCACAGTTTCATTGCGCAACGCGGCGAGCAGCGGCAAGCGGCTGGCCTGCGGCGCGGTGGCCCACTGTTGCAGCAGCGTGGCTTGTTGGGTGCGGCTGGCGGCTGCGAAGTCTGCGCCATCGCCCGCCTGGGCGAGCCAGGGCAGCAGTAACAGCAGACAGCAGAGATAACGGCGAATTGTCATGGTTCTGGCCCTGATGGAGATTGAGGTCGCCATTAATGGCGACCCTACTGCACGGTTAATGTAGGGGCGCCATTTATGGCGACCGCTATCGCTTACTGCGTTGATTTCACCGGATGATCGGGCTTCTTGTCGTTACCCGCGATGTACGGGCTCCACGGCTGGGCGCGCACCGGTTGCTCGGTTTGCCACACCACGTTGAACTGGCCGTTCTCTTCCACTTCGCCAATCATTACTGGCTTGTGCAGATGATGGTTGGTTTTATCCATGGTCAGGGTGAAACCGTCCGGCGCTTTGAAGGTCTGGCCCGCCATCGCGGCACGCACTTTGTCTACATCGGTGGTGCCGGCTTTCTCAACTGCCTGCGCCCACATATGCAGGCCCACGTAGGTGGCTTCCATCGGATCGTTAGTCACCACGGTATTGGCGTTCGGCAGATTGTGTGCCTTGGCATAGGCGCGGTAATCCTTCACAAACTGCGCGTTGGTGGGGTTATCCACTGACTCGAAGTAGTTCCACGCCGCTAACTGACCGACCAGCGGTTTAGTGTCGATGCCGCGCAACTCTTCCTCGCCGACCGAGAAGGCGATGACCGGAATATCGGTGGCTTTAATGCCCTGGTTCGCCAGCTCTTTGTAGAACGGTACGTTGGAGTCGCCGTTAATGGTGGAGATCACCGCGGTTTTACCCCCGGCAGAGAACTTCTTAATGTTGGAGACAATGGTCTGGTAATCACTGTAGCCAAACGGCGTATAGACCTCTTCGATGTCTTTATCCTGCACGCCTTTAGTGTGCAGGAAGGCGCGCAGGATCTTGTTGGTGGTACGCGGATAGACGTAGTCGGTGCCCAGCAGGAAGAAGCGTTTAGCGCTGCCGCCATCTTCACTCATCAGGTATTCCACTGCCGGAATCGCCTGTTGGTTCGGCGCGGCACCGGTATAAAACACGTTCGGCGACATCTCTTCGCCTTCATACTGCACCGGATAGAACAGCAGGCCGTTCAGCTCCTCAAACACCGGCAGCACCGATTTGCGCGATACCGAGGTCCAGCAACCGAACACCGCTGCCACTTTATCCTGCGTCAGCAGCTGACGCGCTTTTTCGGCAAACAGCGGCCAGTTAGACGCGGGATCCACCACCACCGGTTCCAGTTTTTTGCCGAGCACGCCGCCTTTGGCGTTGATCTCATCGATGGTCATCAGCGCCACGTCCTTCAGCGGCGTTTCGGAGATCGCCATGGTGCCGGAAAGCGAGGACATAATGCCCACCTTGATGGTGTCAGCAGCCTGTGCCGCGAAGGCAAAGCCCATGCTGGCGACAGAGGCAGAGAGCGCAAAAGCCTTGAGCAACGAACGTCTTTTCATCAGTAAACCCCTAACTGTGTTTGTGTTGTTATTCAATGGGTTGAAGTCGAGCCTGCTGTAACATATGCAATGTGATCTTTCTGACCTCAGCCTTACTGACGGCGATGTGGTCGGTTAAAATGCGCTGCGCCTCCTCGGTCTGTTGCTGGAAAATCGCCCGTAAAATCTGGGCGTGTTCGCGGTATGTCGCCTCCATTCGGTCGTCACGGGTGAAATCGAGACGACGAATGATGCGAATCTTTTCGGTCAATTCGGCGTGAATGCGCGCCATCTCCTGATTGCCCGCAGCGGCCACCAGCGCCATGTGAAAGGCTTCATCCTGCGCGGAGACCGCTTTGCCATCGGCCTGCGGCGGCGCATCAATCCAGAAGCTTTTCAGCGCGGTAAGCATGTCGATGCATTGTGGTGCGGGCAGCGCGCACAGGCGGCGCACCGCTTCGCACTCCAGCACGGTGCGGAAGTCGTACAGCTCTTCGAAATATTCGAAGTCGAACGGCTTCACCTGCCAGCCACTGCGGAACCACACTTCGACGTAGCCCTCGCGCTCCAGCCAGAACAGCGCCTGACGCACCGGCGTGCGGCTGACGTCCAGCCGATCGGCGATTTCGTTTTCGCTGAAGCGGTCGCCCGGCATCAGGCGGAACTCGAAAATGTCCTGCTTCAACGCCTGATAAACCTTTTCGGCCAGCGCTTCAGGACGGCCTTTGCTACGCGGGCTCGTGTTCATGCCAACTCCTTATTCCAGCCACAGCAGGGCATCGCCCGGACTCACCGAACGTCCCGCCTGGCAGGCAATGCGTTTCACTTTGCCGGCCTGTGGCGCGACAATCGCCAGTTCCATCTTCATCGCTTCCACGATGATCAGCGTTTGACCGGCTTCCACCACGTCGCCCGGCTGTACCAGCACTTTCCAGATGTTGCCGTTCATATCGGCGCACACCGCCAGCGCATCGTCGTCGGCTTCCGCCACCACCAGCGTCTCTTCACTGGTGAGTGGCGCGTTCTGCTCTTCCTGCGCCCACAGCGTCACTTCCTGTTCGAAGGCGGTGGACTGGCGCTGACGGAAATCGCTGATCGACGCGGCATTTTCCGCCAGGAACTGGTGATGAGCGGCGAAGTCGAATACCGTTTCTTCGATGCGCACCGTAGCGCGGCCTTCGCGGAAGTCATCGCGCAGCTGCGTCAGTTCATCTTCCGTTACCGGGTAGAAGCGCACCTGATCGAAGAAGTGCAGCAGCCACGGCTCGTCGGCGGCGAACTGCGGGTTTTTGAGGAACTTGTTCCAGATCGGCAGGGTGCGGCCCACCAGCTGATAGCCGCCCGGGGAATCCATGCCGTAGATGCACATGTACATGCCGCCAATGCCGACGGTGCCTTCGGCGGTGAAGGTGCGCGCCGGGCTGTATTTGGAACTGAGCAGGCGATGGCGCGGATCGATCGGCACCGCGCACGGCGCGCCGAGATAGACATCGCCGAGACCGAGAATCAGGTAGCTGGCGTCAAAGATCGTGTCGCGCACCGCTTCGCGGCTGGCTAAACCATTAATACGCTGAATAAAATCAACGTTGTTCGGCAGCCACGGCGCGCTGGCACGCACGGTTTCTTTGTAGCGTTCGACTGCGCCGAGCGTGGCGCTGTCTTCGAATGCCATCGGTAGCCAGACAATGCGTGACGGCACTTTCAGCTGGCTGACATCGCCCAATCCGCTTTCCAGCTCCAGCAGCAGCTGCATTAGCTGTTTCTGGCTGAGGATCAGGCTGTCGTAGCGCACCTGCAATGAGCGCACGCCAGGCGACAGCTCTTCCACGCCCGGCACCGCGCGTTCACGCAGCGCATTCATCAGCAGATGCACGCGCAGACGCAGCGCCAGATCCAGCACGTTGTCGCCGTACTCAATCAGCACATATTTGTCGCCCGCCTGACGATAGACCGCCGCGGGCGTGGTGGCCGTGGCCGGTAACGCCGCCAGCAGAGTCGCGGAACCGATAGCGCTGGCCGCTAAAGAGGGCACCGCAAAGGCGGGTGCGTGCGCGCTGCGCAGGGTAGCTACGCTGTGCGCCTGGGCTTTTTCCAGCGCCACCGCTTCGTCGGCGCTGATCGGGTGGAAGCGAATTTTATCACCTGGTTTCACCTGGCCCACTTTCCACAGCTCGGCTTTAGCGATGGTCACCGGACAGACGAAGCCGCCGAGGCTGGGGCCGTCGTGCGTCAGAATCACCGGGAAGTCGCCGGTGAAGTTCACCGCGCCGATGGCATATTCGCAGTCATGCACGTTAGAGGGGTGCAGGCCGGCTTCGCCGCCGTTGGCGCGCGTCCACGTCGGTTTCGGGCCAACCAGGCGCACGCCGAGGCGGTTGGAGTTGTAGTGCACCTGCCAGTCGCTGGCAAAGAACTCATCAATCGCCGCCTGAGTAAAGAAATCCGGTGCGCCGTGCGGTCCGTACAGCACGCCAATGCGCCATTCGCTGCCGTAGTGTGGCACCAGTGCATGATCGAGCGGCTGCGGTGCGCTGACCGGCGCGGGCGTGGTGCAGGCCGCCAGCTGCGGCTGGGAGATCGGCAGCATATCGGCAACGCGCAAGGTGCGTCCGGCGTGGCCGCCAAACTGGCCGAGCGAGAAAGTGGAGCGGCTGCCGAGATATTCCGGCACGTCGAAGCCGTTGCGCACCGCTAAATAGGTGCGGCAACCGTGTTGTGCGCGGCCTAATGTCAGGGTTTGTCCCGCTTTGACGCTGATAGGTTGCCAGTAGGCGATGCTGTCGCCATCGAGAGTGGCCGGGCAATCCGCACCGGTTAAGGCAATTACCGCCTCGCTGTGGAAGCGCAGCGTCGGGCCTTGCAGGGTAAATTCGAGGCCCGCAGCGCTGTCGTGGTTGCCGACAATGCGGTTCGCCAGGCGGAAGGCGAAATCGTCCATCGGGCCGGACGGCGGCACGCCGATATCCCAGTAGCCGAGGCGGCCCGGGAAATCCTGAATGCTGCTGAAGGTGCCGGGTTGCAGCACTTCAATCACGCTGGCGGAGGGGGTGAAGCTGTCGAGGAAGCGCGTCCACACCTTGCCGCTGCGGAACGCCTCGGTGGCGACGATCTGGCGCAGATAGTCGAGGTTGCTGGCGATGCCGTGCAGCTGCGTGGCGTCGAGCGCCTGCTGCATCTTCGCCAGCGCCGCTTCGCGCGTTTCAGCATGCACGATCAATTTGGCGACCATCGGATCGTAAAACGCCGAGACTTCGGTGCCGGTGTCGATCCAACCATCAACGCGCACATCGTCCGGGAAGCCAACGTGGGTCAGCACGCCGGGGCTGGGCTGGAAGTTTTTCAGCGGATCTTCCGCGTAAATGCGCACTTCGATTGACGCGCCCTGTGGGGCTTGTTGCAGCCGCGCCCAGTCGATGGCATCGCCCGCGGCGACTTTCAGCATGCATTCCACCAGATCGAGGCCGGTGACGCATTCGGTGACCGGATGTTCCACTTGAAGGCGGGTGTTCACTTCGAGGAAGTAGAACGCATCCTGCTCGGCATCGTAGATGTATTCCACCGTACCGGCGCTGCGATAATTCACCAATTCGCCGAGGCGCACCGCCGAAGAGAGCAGCGCTTCACGCGTCGCCTGCGGCAGATTCGGTGCCGGGGTTTCTTCCACCACTTTCTGGTTGCGACGTTGCAGCGAGCAGTCGCGTTCGCCGAGGGCGATCACTTTGCCGCTGCCGTCGCCAAAAATCTGCACTTCAACGTGGCGCGCGCGGTCGATACAGCGCTCTAAAAACACGCCCGCATCGCTAAAGAACTGCTCGCCAAGACGACGCACGCTCTCCCACGCATTGCGCAGCGCATCGGCATCGGCACAGCGCGTCAGGCCAATGCCACCGCCGCCCGCGGTGCTTTTCAGCATCACCGGATAACCGATGGTGTCGGCGGCGCTCAGCGCGTCATCCAGCGAATTCAACAGCGGCGTGCCCGGCGTCATCGGCACGCCCGCGCTGGCAGCTAACTCACGCGCGCGGTGTTTCAGGCCAAACTCGCCAATCTGCTGCGCGGTCGGGCCGACAAAGGCGATACCGGCTTTTTCACAGGCATCGGCAAACGGCAGGCTTTCTGAAAGAAAACCGTAGCCCGGCCAGATGGCTTCGGCACCGGTTTCCTGCGCGGCGGCGAGTATTTTATCGATGCGTAAATAGCTGTCGCTGGCTTTGTCGCCGCCGAGAGCGATGGCCACATCGGCTTCTTTGACGTGGCGCGCATTGCGATCGGCATCGGAATAGACGGCAACGCTTTTCACGCCGAGGCGTTTTAAGGTGCGGATGGCACGGCAGGCAATTTCGCCGCGGTTAGCAATCAGAACGGTGCTGAACATGCTTATTTACTCCCCTGAGAAGCCAGCCAGTTGCGCCAGCCGCCAAATTCGGTAATTTCCAGCGCCTGCGACAGCACCGCCGGTTCACAGATAAAGCCTTTAACGCTGCGTCCATCGGCCAGTGTTAACGAGCCAATGCCGAGCGGGGCGGGGATTTCCGCCACGAACTCGCCAAAGCGCGCCAGCGGGATATCCCACAGCTCAACGGTGATCGCCGCACCGCTCTCGCCGCGCAGCAGGCCGGGTTTTTTGATCGGGCCATCGAGCAGGGCAAACAGGCGATAGTTGCTGGCGGTTTGTGTCTCTTCCACCAGCACCGCCTGACGCGTGGTGAGCTGGAAGTTAAGCGGCATGCCGGTGAGATGTGCGCCCACCACCGCCACGCGCACGTGATCGGCAGAAACCGGCAACGTTACCGATTCAACAGGCTGGGCTTTGCCAGTGGCGCCGAGCGGCAGCGCCATCTGCTGCTGCCAGCGGATACCGAAACCGGCCAGCGCACGATCCTGCCAGGCGGGCGCAATCAGCGTGATGCCCGCCGGTAAACCATCGGCGCGGAATGAGGCTGGCAGCGCCAGCGCGCTGAGATCGGCAAGGTTAGTGAAGTTGGTGTAGGTGCCGAACTGCGAGTTGTAGTGCACCGGCTCCTGCTGCATTTCTGCCAGCGTGTGGATGGTGGGCGAAGTCGGCACCACTAGCGCATCGAACTGCGCCAGCGTTTGCTGGATCTGGCGCGTCAGTTCGGCGCGCAGGTATTCCGCCTGATAGGCTTCCACCGCCGTATATTTCAGGCCGCTGCTGACAATGCCAAACACCACCGGATCCATCTCTTGCGGGCGATTGATCATCTCGCCCACCGCCACGGTGCGCTCGGCGACCCACGGGCCGTAATAGAGCTGCTCGGCCAGCTGGTGGAACACGGAGAAATCGATGGGATGCAGCGTCGCGCCGCCCGCTTGTAACTGCGCCAGCGCGGCCAGCCATGCGGCTTCGGCCTGCTGGTCGCCGAAGAATTCGGGCGTAGCGG
This sequence comes from Pantoea sp. X-Soil-ISGK-421, assembly GCF_059730785.1. NCBI lineage: Bacteria > Pseudomonadati > Pseudomonadota > Gammaproteobacteria > Enterobacterales > Erwiniaceae > Pantoea > Pantoea sp. X-Soil-ISGK-421. Next base: position 683,299 of record NZ_AP035979.1, read on the forward strand.
GAATGGCGAAATCGGGCTGCGCTTTGAAACTGGCGGGCGCGGTATGCGGATTGCTGCGCGAATAGGCATCGCCGGCATCATAACCGCCTGCGGCCGAGGCCACGGCAAAGGCATCTTCCACCGTTAATGCGAACACGGAGATGGTGTCGTTCAGGCGGCAAGCCGGCACCACGCCGCTGGCGGAGAACCAGCCTTTGGTCGGTTTGAGGCCGACGATATTGTTGAAACCGGCCGGTACACGGCCGGAACCGGCGGTGTCGGTGCCGAGCGAGAAGCCGACCAGGCCGCGCGCCAGCACCGATGCGGAACCGGAGCTGGAGCCGCCGCTGACGTAATCTGGATTGAAGGTGTTGCTCACCGCACCAAACGGCGAACGGGTGCCGACTAAACCGGTGGCGTATTGGTCGAGATTAGTTTTGCCAATCACTACGGCGCCCGCGGCTTTGAGCTGTGCAACGACAAATGCATCGGCGGCGGCGGTGTAGGTGAAGGCCGGGCAGGCGGCGCTGGTCGGCCAACCGGCGACATCAATATTGTCTTTCACTGCAAACGGTACGCCGAATAGCGGCAGCGCGGCGGGATTACGCTGGTAGCTCGCCAGCAGCGGTTCAATTTGTGCCTGCAGCTGCGCGGGCGTGGCGAGGTAGAGCCAGGCGTTATCCTGCGGATCGATTGCGTCGAGATGTGCCGCCAGCAGCGCGCTAATGTGCTGTGGATCCTGTTGGTAACTGCGTTGCCAATCCTGGAGCGTAAAGCCAAAGGTCGATGCCATGGGTGAATTCCAACTGGTATACAAGATGGAATTCAACAGAGCAAAGCGCGTGCCATTTTTGTAACTCGATGAAAGCGCGTAGTTAATTGATGTGTGATACGTTTTTCTGATGATAAATTGCACAGCGACGGCGCAAACCGTGCGCAATGGCGGTGCGCGAGCGTAAATTTTGTGAAGAACATGGCAAGAGGCGGTTGGCCTGGTTAGCATGAAGGAAGTCTGGCATGAGCTGGATCGCAGCACTGAGAGGAGAGCGTAATGGAGAAGTGGCGTTACTGGATGCTAGGGATCTGTCTGGTCAGCACGGCCAGCAGCGCATGGGCCGATTCACTGGATCAGCAGCGAGAGCGCTATGCGCAAATCAAGCAGGCCTGGGATAACAAACAGATGGACCAGGTGACGCAGCTGATGCCAACGCTGCAGGATTATCCGCTCTATCCGTATCTGCAATACCGGCTGCTGGCGCAGGATCTCGATCAAGAGACGCCGCTGGCGGTGAAAAACTTTATTCAACAATATCCCACGCTGCCACCGGCGCGCTCGCTCTCAACGCGCTTTGTGAATGTGCTGGCCAATCGTCAGGACTGGCAGGGCGTGCTCAGCTTCAGCCCCGATGAGCCGAAACCGGTGCAGGCGCGCTGTAACTGGTATTACGCCAAGTGGGCGACCGGCCAACAGCAAGCGGCGTTTGCCGGGGCGAAAGAGATTTGGCTGCGCGGCACCGCATTGCCAAATGACTGCGACAAGCTGTTCTCGGTATGGCAAGCCAGCGGGCAACTTTCGCCGATCACCATTCTGGAGCGCATCCGTCTGGCGATGAAAGCCGGCAATGACAGCCTGGTAAACTATCTGGCGAAAATGCTGCCGGCGGATTATCAAACCACCGCCAGCGCGCTGATTGCGCTGCAGCAGAATCCGCAAACCGTCACCACCTTTGCCAGCAGCATGGGCCCCACCGATTTCACCCGCATGGCGACCAGCTACGCTTTCGCCCGCGTGGCGCGTGAGGATATGGACAATGCGCGCATGATGATTCCGCAGCTGGTGCAGGCGCAGAAGATGAGCCAGGCCGATGAGCAGGATCTGAAAGAGACCGTGGTGTGGCGCATGATGGGCGCGGATCTCACCAGCGAGCAGGCGCGCTGGCGTGATGCGGTGGTGATGAACAGCGAATCTACCGCGCTGGTGGAGCGTCGCGTACGTCTGGCGCTGAGCCAGAACGATCGTCGTGGTCTGAATACCTGGATCGCACGTTTGCCAGTGGAAGCTAAAGAGAAAGATGAGTGGCAATACTGGCAGGCGGATTTGCTGATTTCGCAAGGTCGTAAAGAGGAGGCTAACGATATTCTGCGTAAGCTGATGCAGGCGCGCGGCTTCTATCCGATGGTGGCGGCGCAGCGTCTGGGCGTCGAGTATCCGTTGCAGGTCGATAAGGCACCGGCAGCGGACAACAGCGTGGTGCAGGGTGCCGAGATGGCGCGCGTGCGCGAGCTGATGTATTGGGGATTGGATAACCTGGCGCGCAGCGAATGGGCCAATCTGATCGCCAGCAAAACCCATGCGCAGCAGCAGATGTTGGCGCGTTACGCCAACGAGCAGGATTGGTGGGATCTCAGCGTGCAGGCCACTATCACCGCGAAAATGTGGGATAGCCTGAAAGAGCGCTTCCCGCTGGCGTGGCAAAATCTTTATCAGCAATACACCAGCGATAAAGGCCTTCCACCGAGTTACGCGATGGCGATTTCGCGTCAGGAGAGCGCGTGGAACCCAAAAGCGCGTTCTCCGGTGGGCGCCAGCGGATTGATGCAGGTGATGCCCGGCACGGCCACGCATACCGTGAAGATGTATAACATTCCCGGCTATGTAAACAGCAGCCAGCTACTGGATCCGCAGACCAATATTCAGATCGGTACGCAGTATCTGGAGTATGTCTATCAGCAGTTTGGGCAGAACCGCATCTTCGCCTCGGCTGCTTATAACGCGGGCCCGGGACGCGTGCGCAGCTGGCAGAAAACCAGTGGGGGCAATCTGGATGCCGTGGCGTTTATCGAGACCATTCCGTTCTCAGAAACGCGTGGCTACGTGAAAAACGTGCTGGCCTACGATGCCTATTACCGTTACTTCATGGGCAAACCGGACAAGATTCTCGCCGACAGTGAGTGGAATCGCCAGTATTGACTGTGCTATGCTTCCGTACTCGTTAATGAGTACGGAAGCCCTTCATGAGCCCACCCCTTTCTTCCCAGCCGGAATCGGCTCAGCCTGTTGAAGATAACTGGCTGCGTTTTATCGAACTGATGCAAAACGCCTTTGCCGATGGCGTGGCGCTGCCGTTGTTACACCTGATGATGACGCCGGATGAACGTGAATCCTTTGGTACGCGTTTGCGCATTATTGAAGAGTTGATGAACGGCGATTTGAGTCAGCGTGAACTGAAGAATGAGTTGGGCGTCGGCATCGCCACCATTACGCGCGGCTCCAATAGTCTGAAAGAAGCGCCGCCAGAGCTAAAACGCTGGCTGGAAGCGCGTCTCGGCCGCGATTAACGCTGGCTGTACAGCGGATGCGTGAACGGACATAGCGCCAAAATTAACGCCTGATGATAGACGCTGGAGCGGCTCAGCAGGCCGTGCGTAAAGGCACCGATCGCGCCACCTTTGTGTTTGATATTCTCCACGCCGGTTAAGCGTGCCATCTCATCACCCAATTCATGCCCGGCCGCTAAGCCAGCCACAACAATCGGTGGCAGCGTAAAGCTGGCCGAACGCGATTCCCCGCGCTGCTGCGCGTTTTCAATCACCATCCATGCAAAGGCGCAATCGCCTTCAATGCCCGCTTCAATCGCCACCCAATAATCGGCCTGCGGACGTTCCTGACGGGCGTTTGTCACGCGTTGACGTGCGCCAGTTCGCGTTTCGGCATCACTGAGTGGCTGGGCTGCAACGCCGCTCTCGACCTCAACCCCTTCAATGTGGCAGGATCCTTCGCCGAAAACGTCGTTGAACGCCTGAGCAATCGCGCGAATTTTTGCCGGGTTGATGGTGGCTGCGACAACGTGGTACATAATTGGTTGAACCCTCGAGGCAAATTTGTCGCAGTATAACGGAAATTAAGCATGCTACAGGTCTATCTTGTTCGTCACGGTGAAACGGTATGGAATGCGGCTCGACGCATTCAGGGGCAGTCTGACAGCCCGTTAACGGAAAAAGGTGAGCAGCAGGCGCATCAAGTGGGCGAGCGTGTGAAATCGCTGGGCATTACCCACGTGATTGCCAGCGATTTAGGGCGTACACGTCACACGGCAGAAATTATTGCCGACGCGTGTGGCTGCACCGTTACGCTCGATGCGCGTCTGCGTGAGCTCAACATGGGCTGCCTGGAACAACGTCCACTCGATGGTTTAACGGAAGAAGAGGAAAACTGGCGCAAAACGCTGGTGGATGGCACCACGGCGGGACGTATCCCGGGTGGCGAATCAATGGCGGAGATGGCGGCGCGTATGCATGAAGCGCTGAATGCGCTGCTGGAATTGCCTGCTGGCAGCCGTCCGCTGATTGTCAGCCACGGTATGGCGCTCGGCGTGCTGGTCAGCACTATTCTCGGCTTGCCTGCGCATGCGGAACGGCGTTTGCGTCTGCGCAACTGCTCGATCTCTCGCGTGGATCATCAGCAGAGCGCATGGCTGGCGGCCGGTTGGGTGGTGGAGACGGCGGGCGATGTCTCGCATCTGGATGCGCCCGCGCTGGATGAGTTGCAGCGCTGAAAGTGTGGTCGCCAGGAATGGCGACCCTACTGATATGACTAATTATTTTGCGGACGAATTGGAATCAGGTATTCGCAGCGGATTTCCGTTGGCGGCTCGCTGCGCTTCTTGCCACCGTGCGTGAAGAAGCGCTCGATGTCTTGCCCCTGACGACGCACTAAACCGAGCGTTGGCATGCAGGTTCCGTACAGCAACAGGATGAATTCACCCAAGGCGCTACGCGCACCGTTGTAGGTAAACTGCACGTAATCCCCGGCTTCCAACACCACGCTCTGATTCGACTGCATGCTTTTTGCCAGCTGATCGGCGGGCACTGCAGTGGTGTAGAGAATCTCTTGCTCATCATCCTTTTCATGGCTGGCACGTACCTGATGCAGGCCATACAGCACCGGCGGCACCGTGTCGGTTTCCAGCAGGAACTGCTTCCAGAAATGCATGCGCATCTCATCGCGGTAGGTGGAAATCTGTTCCAGCGTGCAAGAGTAGCTCTGCGTTTGACCGACCAGCACCGTTTCCGGCAGCGTGACAAATTGGGCTTCCGGGATGCTGTTATCGTCGAGACGAATCGGCGGGCGAATGCCAAACGAGTTCCACTCCGATGAGCGACGATACCAGGCGGGCGTTTGATTGAACTGCTTTTTGAACGCACGGGTAAACGTTTGCTGTGAATCGAAGCGATATTGAAGAGCGATGTCGAGGATTGGCCGACTGGTCAGGCGTAGCGCCACCGCGGCTTTCGACAGCCTACGCGCGCGAATATACGCGCCAATGGCGTGGCTGGTTACTTCCTTGAACATCCGCTGCAGATGCCATTTGGAATAGCCTGCTTTCTGCGCAACGTTATCTAATGAAAGCGGTTGATCCAGATGGCTCTCCAGCCAGACAAGCAAATCGCGAATGATACCGGCTTGGTCCATAAAACATCCTCATAACTCTCTGGTGGCGCAACTATGAAGTCGTCGAATAATAGCACGAAATGCACAAAAGCGTGGGGGCGGTTTGCTAATCGAGTGTGCTAAATCAATGCGGGTTAAAACCCGTTTAGGTTTGGTTCTCGGTTCGATTGACAGTACATTACAGTCTCATCTATTCGATTGGCAATGGTAACTCAATGACAATAGCTCGTATTCTTATAATCACGCTGGCAACTTATGTGTTCAGCGCTGGCGTTCAGGCCGAAGAAATCGGCTCAGTTGACACGGTGTTCAAGATATTTGGCCCCGACCATAAAATCGTGGTCGAAGCCTTCGATGATCCCGATGTAAAAAATGTAACCTGTTATATCAGCCGGGCAAAAACCGGCGGAATTAAAGGGGGACTAGGTTTAGCGGAAGACACGTCCGACTCGGCCATCTCCTGTCAACAGGTGGGACCGGTAGAGCTTAGCGAGAAAATCGCACAAGGCAAGGCGCAGGGTGAAGTGGTATTCAAAAAACGTACATCGCTGGTGTTTAAGAAGTTGCAGGTGGTACGTTTCTTTGACCAGAAACGTCATGCGCTGGTGTATTTAAGCTACTCCGATAAGGTGGTCGACGGCTCGCCGAAGAATGCGCTGAGTGCCGTGCCGATTATGCCGTGGCATTAATACAGGCATAAAAAAACGCCCTGACGGGCGTTTTTTCTTTTAACTCTTAATCCTGCAGTTCGCCGCAGAAGCGGTAACCTTCGCCGTGAATAGTGGCGATGATTTCTGGCGTGTCTGGCGTGGATTCAAAATGCTTACGGATGCGGCGGATGGTGACATCCACGGTGCGGTCATGCGGTTTCAACTCGCGACCGGTCATCTTCTTCAGCAAATCGCCACGCGTTTGAATTTTGCCTGGATTCTCGCAGAAGTGCAGCATGGCGCGGAATTCACTGCGCGGCAGCTTGTACTGATCGCCGTTCGGGCTGATCAGTGAACGGCTGTTAATATCCAACTCCCAGCCGTTAAAGCGATAGCTTTCAACCTGGCGGCGCTCTTCACTCGGCATGGCCAGATTCATGGTGCGCGACAGCAAATTGCGTGCACGAATCGTCAACTCACGCGGGTTGAAGGGTTTGGTGATGTAATCATCGGCACCAATTTCCAGACCGAGAATTTTATCCACTTCATTATCACGACCTGTCAGGAACATCAGCGCAACGTTTGCTTGTTCACGCAGTTCGCGTGCTAACAGCAAACCGTTTTTACCTGGCAGGTTAATATCCATAATCACCAGATTGACGTCATTTTCCGTCAAAACCTGATGCATCTCGGCGCCGTCGGTGGCTTCATAGACCACGTAACCTTCTGCCTCAAAAATACTTTTGAGGGTGTTACGCGTGACCAGTTCGTCTTCAACGATAAGAATGTGCGGGGTCTGCATGTTTCGCTACCTAAAATTTGCCAACAAATCGAAAACAGGGCGTACGACGGTTACGCTATTTTGCTGTAACCGGTATACGAAATAATCTTCGGAATACACCATCCATCTACGTCAACTTCAGTGTTAGCTCAGCCAGTCAGGATGGATATTTGCACGCCCCGAGGATATCGGACAGGCGCTCATCCTAACCGTATTAACAGCAACCTAACAGCACCAACAACAACCGATAAGCATAAAAACAACGCTTCGTTGACTTATATCAAATGCAAGTGTAGCACGTTAACACTTTTATGAAAAACTTCTCCAGGATTGCTAGTTTAGCTCACAAAAAGCAGCATTTTTGCTACATTTATATCTTATACAATCAAAACTTGAACCCGCGGAAAATTATATTTTAATAATATGAAAGAAAAGGGTTTTATATTAAATAGGCCTTATAATTTAGCTTATGCCCGCGAATTTCTGCTCTCGCTGGATTTATCCCTCTTTTAACATCGTTAACATCTTATTTTCTCTGTTAAGCGCATTTGGTATTTTCTCGCCTGCATGCCAACATAATGCGAGTTGTTAACAGTTCGATGGAAAAATCATGCATTTCCCCTTAATCCTTGTCTCTCCCGCCCGTCCGGAAAATATCGGTGCGGCTGCCCGTGCCATGAAAACAATGGGATTCAGCGAGCTGCGCATTGTCGCGAGTGATGCCTGGCAAGATCCTGCCGCGCGTCGTGTCGCGCACGGCGCCGGTGAGATCCTTGATAACGTCAAGACCTTTGCCACGCTGAGCGAGGCGCTGAAAGATGTCGACTTCTCAGTGGCGACCACTGCTCGCAGCCGTGCGAAGTTCCGCTATTACGCCACGCCGACGCAGGTCGAAAACATCCTGCAGGAGAAGCGCCAATGGCTGAGCCGTATCGCGCTGGTGTTTGGCCGTGAAGACAGCGGCTTAACCAATGAGGAGCTGGATCAGGTCGATCTGTTAACCGGCATTCCAATGGCAAATGATTATCCGTCGCTGAATCTTGGCCAGGCAGTGATGGTGTATTGCTATCAACTCTCGGCACTCAATCAGATCGCGGCTGAGACCGCAGAAGTGGCGAATGAGCATCAGCTGCAAGCATTACGTCAACGCTTTCATCAGTTGCTGGTCAGGTTGGAGGTCAGCGATGACGTGAAAATGGCTGACTGGATCGATCAACGTATCGGTCTGCTGGAACAGCGTGACAGTGCCATGCTGCATCGCTTGTTACACGATGTAGAAAAAAAACTTATAGATAATTGCTCGGATAAATCCTGAGTTGCTAGTGACAGATCGGGGAAACCGCGCCATCCGCTGAACGATTCCGATATGAATCGCGCCAGCAAGCGCAGCACTGCGCTGCGGGCAGAGCGGCGCGGCTAAGACAAATTCGTTGACTTAACGTGCGCTTTGCTTTACTTCTGGAAGGCAGACGGACAAGACAAAGACAGACAGAAAAAAATCTAAATGCGTAAACTCAGCCTGAACACCACAATTATTATTACCACCACCATTACCACAGGTAACGGTGCGGGCTGACGCATACAGGAAAAACAAAGAAAAAAGCCCGCACCTAAACAGTGCGGGCTTTTTTTTCGGCAAAAATTCAGGAGAGCTTCAAATATGCGAGTGCTGAAATTCGGCGGAACCTCAGTAGCCAATGCGGAACGTTTTCTCCGTGTGGCGGACATTCTGGAAAGCAATGCACAACAGGGACAGGTCGCGACCGTTCTCTCTGCACCAGCAAAAATTACCAACCATCTGGTGGCGATGATTGAGAAAACCATCAGCGGCCAGGACACGTTACCGAATATCAGCGATGCCGAACGTATTTTTGCCGACCTGCTGCAAGGCTTGCGTGACGCGCAGCCAGGCTTTGATTATGACGGACTGAAAACCCGCGTTGAGCTGGAGTTTGCGCAGCTGAAGCAAGTGCTGCACGGTATCAGCCTGCTGGGCCAATGCCCGGACGCCGTCAACGCCGCCATCATCTGCCGTGGCGAGAAACTGTCGATTGCCATTATGGAAGCGCTGCTGCAAGCGCGCGGCCACAAAGTGACCGTCATCGATCCGGTGGAGAAACTGCTGGCGATTGGTCATTACCTCGAATCCACCGTCGATATTGCCGAATCCACGCGTCGCATCGCTGCCAGCCAGATTCCGGCCGATCACTTTATTCTGATGGCCGGTTTCACTGCCGGCAATGAGAAGGGCGAGTTAGTGGTACTGGGCCGTAACGGCTCTGACTATTCTGCCGCCGTGTTGGCTGCTTGCTTGCGTGCGGACTGTTGTGAAATCTGGACTGACGTCGACGGCGTGTATACCTGCGATCCGCGTCAGGTGCCGGACGCGCGCTTACTGAAATCGATGTCGTATCAGGAAGCGATGGAGCTCTCCTACTTCGGCGCCAAAGTTTTGCATCCTCGCACTATCGCGCCGATCGCCCAGTTCCAGATTCCTTGCCTGATCAAAAATACCGCTAACCCGCAAGCGCCGGGTACCTTGATCGGTGGTGAAGGCGAGCTGGATGAAAATCCGGTTAAAGGCATCACCAATCTGAATAACATGGCGATGTTCAACGTTTCGGGTCCGGGTATGAAAGGCATGGTGGGCATGGCGGCACGCGTCTTCGCGGCGATGTCACGCACCGGCATTTCGGTGGTGCTGATCACCCAATCTTCTTCGGAATACAGCATCAGCTTCTGCGTACCGCAAAGCGAGCAGGCGCGGGCGCGTCGCGTGCTGGAAGAGGAGTTCTATCTGGAGCTGAAAGATGGCTTACTCGATCCGCTGGACGTGCTGGAACAGCTGGCGGTGATTTCGGTGGTTGGCGATGGCATGCGTACGCTGCGCGGCATCTCGGCCAAATTCTTCTCGGCGCTGGCGCGCGCGAATATCAATATTGTGGCAATTGCTCAGGGCTCGTCTGAGCGTTCCATCTCGGTCGTCGTGAGCAACGATGAAGTCACCACCGGTGTACGTGTGGTGCATCAGATGCTGTTCGCCACCGATCAGATGATTGAAGTGTTCGTGGTGGGCGTCGGCGGTGTTGGCGCGGCGCTGCTGGATCAGCTGCATCGTCAGCAGACGTGGCTGAAACAGAAGCATATCGAGCTGCGCGTGTGCGGTATCGCTAACTCGCGTGCGTTGTTAACCAACGTGCATGGTATCGATCTCAGCAACTGGAAGGCGGAACTCAGCGAAGCCAAAGAGCCGTTCAATCTGGGGCGTCTGATTCGTTTGGTGAAGGAGTATCATTTGCTGAACCCGGTGATCGTCGATTGTACCTCTAGCCAGGCGGTCGCCGATCAATATGCGGATTTCCTCGGTGAAGGGTTCCACGTAGTGACGCCGAATAAAAAGGCCAATACCTCGTCGTGGAATTACTACCAGCAGATGCGTGCGGCCGCAGAGAAATCGCGCCGTAAGTTCCTGTATGACACCAACGTCGGCGCCGGTTTGCCGGTGATCGAAAACCTGCAAAACCTGATGAATGCCGGTGATGAACTGATTAAGTTCTCCGGTATTCTCTCGGGCTCGCTCTCCTTTATCTTCGGCAAGCTCGATGAAGGCGTTTCGTTGTCGGAAGCGACCAAAATGGCACGTGAGATGGGCTTTACCGAGCCGGATCCGCGTGACGATCTCTCTGGCACTGATGTGGCGCGGAAGCTGCTGATTCTGGCGCGTGAAGCCGGGCATCAGCTGGAGCTGAGCGATATCGAGATCGAACCGCTGCTGCCCGCCAGCCTGACGGATATCGCCGACGTTGAGCAGTTTATGGAACGTCTGCCAGAACTGGATAACGCCTTTGCCGCGCGCGTTGCCAAAGCACGTGACGAAGGTAAAGTATTACGCTTTGTTGGCGCGATTGAAGAAGGCGGCGTCTGCAAAGTGAAGATTGATGCGGTGGACGGCAACGATCCGCTGTACAAAGTGAAAAACGGTGAGAATGCACTGGCATTCTACAGCCGCTACTATCAGCCAATCCCGCTGGTTCTGCGTGGATATGGTGCAGGGAATGATGTCACAGCGGCTGGCGTGTTTGCCGACCTGTTGCGTACGCTGTCGTGGAAGTTGGGAGTTTGATGATGGTAAAAATTTATGCACCGGCCTCAATAGGTAACGTTAGCGTCGGCTTTGATGTGCTGGGCGCAGCGGTTTCGCCGGTGGATGGCACCTTACTAGGTGACTGCGTTTCCGTGGAAGCTGCCGACAGCTTTAGCCTGGTGAACTCCGGGCGCTTTGTCAGCAAGCTGCCGACCAATCCGCAGGAAAACATTGTTTATCAGTGCTGGGAACGTTTTTGCCAGGCGATTGGTAAGCAGGTTCCCGTGGCGATGACGCTGGAAAAGAATATGCCGATCGGTTCCGGCCTCGGCTCAAGCGCCTGCTCGGTGGTGGCTGGCCTAATGGCGATGAACGAATTCTGTGGCAAGCCGCTGAACGATACCGAACTGCTGGCGCTGATGGGCGAGCTGGAAGGGCGTATTTCCGGCAGCGTGCATTACGATAACGTGGCGCCATGCTTCCTCGGCGGCGTGCAGCTGATGATTGAAGAGAACGGCATTATCAGCCAGGAGGTGCCGTGTTTTGACGAATGGCTGTGGGTAATGGCCTATCCGGGGATTAAAGTCTCTACCGCCGAAGCGCGCGCTATTCTGCCCGCGCAATACCGCAAAGAAGATGCCATCAAACATGGTCGCTTGCTGGCTGGCTTTATTCACGCCTGTCATACGCGTCAGCCTGGGCTTGCGGCTAAACTTATGCAGGATGTTATCGCGGAGCCATATCGCACCAAACTGCTGCCAGGCTTCGCCGATGCGCGTAAAGCGGCGCAGGATATTGGCGCGCTGGCGTGCGGCATTTCGGGTTCCGGCCCGACACTTTTCGCCGTTTGCAACGAGATGGCAACGGCACAGCGGATGGCGGACTGGCTAAGCCAGCACTATCTGCAGAATGAAGAAGGTTTCGTCCACATCTGCCGTCTTGATACGGCTGGCGCACGTAAATTGGGATAACGCATGAAACTCTACAACCTTAAGGATCACAACGAGCAGGTTAGTTTTGCTCAGGCCGTTAAACAGGGCCTCGGCTCGCAGCAAGGGCTGTTTTTCCCGCTCGAGCTGCCGGAATTTGAACTGACCGATATCGATGCCATGCTGGAGATGGATTTCGTCAGCCGCAGCAGCAAAATTCTGTCTGCCTACATTGGTGATGAGATTGCCGCGCATCAGCTGGCTGAGCGCGTGAAAAACGCCTTTGCTTTCCCGGCGCCCGTGGCAAAGGTCAGCGAAGATGTTGCTTGTCTGGAACTGTTCCACGGTCCAACGCTGGCATTCAAAGACTTCGGCGGCCGCTTTATGGCGCAGATGCTCTCGTATGTGAGCGGCGCGGATGAGCAGATCACCATTCTGACCGCCACTTCAGGCGATACCGGCGCTGCCGTTGCACATGCGTTTTATGGCATGGAAAACGTGCGTGTGGTGATTCTTTATCCGCAGGGCAAAATCAGCCCGCTGCAGGAAAAACTGTTCTGTACGCTGGGCGGGAACATCGAAACCATCGCGGTTGAAGGCGATTTCGATGCGTGTCAGGCGCTGGTTAAGCAGGCGTTTGATGATGAAGAGCTGAAGAAGGCGATTGGCCTGAACTCGGCGAACTCCATCAACATTAGCCGTCTGCTGGCGCAGATTTGCTACTACTTCGAAGCGGTGGCGCAACTGCCACAAGAGAAACGCAACCAGCTGGTGGTGTCCGTGCCGAGCGGTAACTTTGGTGACCTGACGGCGGGTCTGCTGGCGAAATCGCTGGGTCTGCCGATCAAGCGTTTTATCGCCGCGACCAATGCTAACGACACCGTGCCGCGCTTCCTCGGCAACGGCGCTTGGCAGCCAAACGCCACGGTAGCAACACTATCGAACGCGATGGATGTGAGCCAGCCGAACAACTGGCCGCGCGTGGAAGAGCTGTTCCGTCGCAAAACCTGGCGTTTGACCGATCTGGCGTACGGCGCGGTTTCTGATGAAACCACCCAAACTACCATGCGCGAGCTGGCAGAAATTGGTTATATCTCTGAACCGCATGCGGCAATTGCTTATCGTCTGCTGCGCGATAACTTGCAAGAGGGCGAATATGGCCTGTTCCTTGGCACGGCGCATCCAGCGAAGTTTAAAGAGAGTGTGGACGAGATCCTGGGTCAGGATCTGCCGCTGCCGAAAGAGTTGGCCGAGCGCGCCGATTTGCCGCTGCTGTCGCACAATCTGAAAGGCGATTTCGCCGAGCTGCGGGCGTTTTTACTGAAGTAAGTGCTGACTGGGGTAAGTGCTCGCTGTCCCCCATCCCGGCCTTCCCCCGCAAGCGGGGGAAGGAGATGCTGCCACATGCAGCTTCCAAACTCACATATTGCAGCATCTTCCTCCCCCATTTATGGGGGAGGACCGAGGAGGGGGGCAGCGAGCACAATCCAGGGCAGCGCTTGCTAAACTATTTCTGCTCGCGGCGTTTAAACACCAGCTCATTATCTTTGCTTTCTGCCGCATCAAAGAAATAACCGTCCACATCAAACTTCTTCAGCTGTTCTGGCTTGGTCAGGCGCTGCTGAATCACATAGCGACTCATCAAGCCACGCGCTTTCTTGGCGTAGAAGCTGATGACTTTAAATGTGCCGTTCTTCTCATCCAGGAACACCGGCTTGATCAACTCGGCGTTGAGCTTCTTCGGCTTGATGGCTTTGAAATACTCATCGGATGCCAGATTGATCAGCACCTCATCGCCTTGCTCAGCAATCGCCTCGTTGAGCTTCTCTGTCAGCAGATCGCCCCAGAAGCCGTAAAGGTCTTTCCCGGCCGGATTCGCCAGCTTAATCCCCATCTCCAGACGATAGGGCTGCATTAAATCGAGTGGACGCAGCAAGCCATATAAGCCGGAGAGCATGCGCAGGTGCTGCTGGGCAAAGTCAAAATCGCCGTCGCTGAAGGTTTCTGCCTGCAAACCGGTGTAGACGTCACCTTTGAACGCCAGAATCGCCTGACGGGCATTCTCCAGCGAGAAGGGCGGCTGCCATTGGTTAAAACGGTCGGCATTCAGGTGCGCCAGCTTGTCGCTGATGCCCATCAATGAGCTGATTTGCGCCGGGGAAAGATCGCGCGCCACGTCAATTAATTGGTGTGATTTTTCTAACAGCGCCGGTTGGGTAAAACGTTGAGTCGCCAGCGGGCTTTCATAGTCCAGTGTCTTCGCTGGCGAGATAACCATCAGCATCGTGTACGTCCTCTTTGACCCGCAGGTTTATCAGGGAATTGAAGGGAAAATTGTCGCAAGGAGTGTAGCAAAAAAGCGGCATGGATCGGCAAATCACTGCCATTTGTTAGCGCTATCGTAAAGGGCACTTCGTGGTGTTGCGCCGTCACTTGTGCGTGATATTATCGCAACAGCCTTTTACACCCTGACAGTCAACCTAAGAGAAAGAGAACCATGACGGACAAACTTACTTCCTTGCGTCAGCTGACTACTGTGGTCGCCGACACCGGTGATATCGCGGCGATGAAACTGTATCAGCCGCAAGACGCTACCACGAACCCTTCTTTGATTCTCAACGCCGCTCAAATCCCTGAATACCGCAAACTGATTGACGAAGCTATTACCTGGGCACGTCAGCAGAGCAGCAACAAAGAAGATCAGCTGGCGCTGGTTTCTGACAAGCTGGCCGTCAACATTGGTCTGGAAATTCTCAAATTGATCCCAGGTCGCATCTCGACTGAAGTCGATGCGCGCCTCTCTTACGACACTGAAGCGAGCATCGCTAAAGCGCGTAGCCTGATCAAACTGTACAACGATGCTGGCATCAGCAATGACCGTATCCTGATCAAACTGGCCTCAACCTGGCAGGGCATCCGTGCTGCTGAGCAGCTGGAAAAAGAAGGCATCAACTGTAACCTGACGCTGCTGTTCTCCTTCGCACAGGCGCGTGCATGTGCGGAAGCGGGCGTGTTCCTGATCTCGCCATTCGTTGGCCGTATCCTCGACTGGTACAAGCAGAATACCGACAAGAAAGAGTACGCCGCACACGAAGATCCAGGCGTGGTATCTGTGGCTGAAATCTACAACTACTACAAGCAGCACGGTTATGAAACCGTGGTAATGGGCGCGAGCTTCCGTAACGTCGGCGAAATCATTGAGCTGGCTGGCTGCGACCGTCTGACCATTTCTCCGGGCCTGCTGAAAGAGCTGGCTGAGAGCGAAGGTACCGTTGAGCGTAAACTGAGCTACACCGGCGAAGTGAAAGCGCGTCCAGCGAAGATGACTGAAGCTGAGTTCTTCTGGCAGCACAACCAGGATCCAATGGCCGTGACCAAACTGGCTGAAGGTATCCGCAACTTTGCCATCGATCAGGGCAAACTTGAGAAGATGATCGCCGAACTGCTGTAAGGTGATGTGCCGTGGCGGCGACCTGCTGCCACGGTTTTACGTTTTTTCCTCACTTCTTGTATTATCCTTTTTACTTCTCACGTCATTTGCTGCCTTGCAGCCAACCACAGCGATAACTCTATGGATACTTTACGTATTGGCTTAATTTCTGTTTCCGATCGTGCTGCTAACGGCATCTATCAGGATCAGGGCATTCCGGCATTAGAAAGCTGGCTCACTGCCGCGCTGGCGACGCCGTTTGAAATTGAAACGCGTCTGGTGCCGGATGAGCAGCCGATGATTGAACAGGCGATCTGCGAGCTGGTCGATGAGCTGTTCTGTCATTTGGTACTCACCACCGGCGGCACCGGACCCGCGCGACGCGATGTCACGCCGGATGCCACGCTAGCCGTCGCCGATCGTGAAATGCCGGGGTTCGGCGAGCAGATGCGCCAAATTAGCCTGCAGTTTGTGCCAACGGCCATTTTGTCGCGCCAGGTTGGCGTGATTCGCAAACAATCGCTGATCCTCAATCTACCGGGTCAGCCAAAATCGATTAAAGAGACGCTGGAAGGGCTTAAAGCCGAAGATGGCACCGTAAAAGTGCCAGGTATTTTTGCCGCTGTACCCTATTGTTTACAGCTATTGGAAGGGCCGTATGTGGAAACCAACCGCGATGTCGTAGCAGCTTTTCGTCCTAAAAGTGCCCGTCGTGAGACAAATAACTAAAAATCGGCGTTTTCAGGCATAAAATCCAGCGGCACTGGTGTGGCAAAAAATTGACGGTATAGTAATCCAATCTTTACATGCCCTTTATTTAGCCTCTGGATACCGCTGGATTATGGATACGCACGCAACGCGTCGACTCAACGGGCAGGACTATAAAACCCTGTCGCTGGCTGCCCTTGGCGGGGCGCTGGAATTCTACGACTTCATCATTTTCGTTTTCTTCGCCGCGGTGATCGGTGAGCTGTTCTTCCCGCCAGACATTCCTGAATGGCTGCGTCAGGTGCAGACGTTCGCCATCTTTGCTGCCGGTTATCTGGCGCGTCCGTTAGGCGGCATTATCATGGCGCACTTTGGTGACAAAGTGGGGCGTAAAAAGATGTTCAGCCTCAGCATTCTGCTGATGGCGCTGCCCACGCTGGCGATGGGCGCACTGCCCACTTATGCCAGCATCGGCATCGCTGCGCCGTTGTTGATGCTGCTAATGCGTGTGCTGCAAGGCGCGGCCATTGGCGGTGAAGTGCCAGGCGCATGGGTATTTGTCGCCGAACATGTTCCCGAGAAACGCATCGGCTTTGCCTGCGGCACGCTGACGGCGGGCTTAACCGCGGGCATTTTGCTGGGTTCGCTGGTGGCGACCGTGCTGAACACCACGCTATCACCGGCGGCGATTCGCGATCATGGCTGGCGCATTCCCTTCTTCCTTGGCGGCATTTTTGGCCTGCTGGCGATGTATTTACGCCGCTGGTTGCATGAAACGCCGGTGTTCCAGCAGATGCAGCAGCGTAAGGCGCTGGCCGATAAATTGCCACTGCAAACCATCCTGGCCAGCCACAAGCGCGGCATTGTGATTTCGATGCTGCTTACCTGGCTGCTATCGGCCTGCATCGTGGTGGTGATTTTGATGGCACCGACGCTGATGCAAAAACAGCATGGCATTCCCGCCGCGCTCAGCCTGCAAGCCAACAGTTTCGCTACCATCCTGCTGCTGCTGGGCTGCGTTATCGCCGGATGGCTGGTGGATCGCTTCGGTGCGGCGCGAACCCTGATGGTGGGCTCGCTGCTGCTGGCCGTAGGTAGCTGGAACTTCTTCCATCAGCTTGGCGGCACGCCGCAAATGTTGTTTGTCTGGTATGGCTTAGCGGGATTAAGCGTTGGTGTGGTAGGCGTAGTGCCGTTTGTCATGGTGCGCGCGTTTCCGGCACCGGTGCGTTTTACGGGCATCTCATTCTCTTACAATGTCGCTTACGCGATTTTTGGCGGTCTGACGCCGATTAGCGTGACGCTGATGATGAGCCTGACGCCAATGGCACCGGCATGGTATGTGCTGGCGCTGGCGGTCATTGGCTTTATGGTGGGCATCTGGCTGTGGCACGATAGCCGTCAGCAGCATGCGCAGTTAGATATGTCGCTGCACTCGTCCTAACAAAAACGGAGCCCATCGGCTCCGTTTTTTTATTCGCCAATCGGCAAAATTGTGCGACCAAATTTCTCGTTCAACACCTCGCCCATCGCCAGATAGAACGCGCTTGATCCGCAAATGATGCCTATCCAGCCGGCAAAACGCAGCAGCCCTGCGTTGTCGGTCAGGTGTCCGATCGCCAACAGCGCAAACAGCAGCGTCAGGCTGGCAAAGATAAACTGCAACATTTTCGGTGACTTAAGAGTGCCGAAGAATAGGAATGCGGTGAACACGCCCCACAGCGCGAGGTATGCGCCAAGGAAGTGGCCATCGGCCGCAGCTGCCAGCCCCAGTTTCGGCAGCAGCAGAATGGTCACCAATGTTAACCAGAAGCTGCCGTAAGAGGTGAAAGCGGTGAGGCCGAACGTGTTGCCTTTCTTATATTCCAGCAGCCCGGCAAAGATTTGCGCGATGCCACCGTAGAAAATACCCATCGCCAGGATGATCACATCCATCGCAAACAGGCCGGTGTTATGTAAGTTGAGCAGGATGGTGGTCATACCGAATCCCATCAGGCCCAACGGGGCGGGATTCGCCAGCGTGGTGTTGCTCATAATTCCTCAGAAGCCGCGTTTAAATGTGGTGAGTTGTTTTCGCTACGCAACCGCTGAAGGCCGCGAGGCGCTGCATAATAAGCGGCCTCTTTTTGGCCAACTTTGATCTGAATCGACCAGAGAATGAAATTTTTTTTAGTTTTAACCCTTGATGCGCATCGAACCGGCCCCATTTACTTGTCATCGAGCGTTGTGAGGCAGCAAAAAAAGCCTGCTTCAGCAGTTGAAAGTGGTCAGTTTGACCGCATCTCTGTTTCACAACCCTAATTGGCAAAGAATTTAAGTGGGAGATGTTTAGATGGGTAAGATTATTGGTATTGACTTGGGTACAACCAACTCATGTGTTGCAGTTATGGATGGTGGTAAAGCACGCGTGCTGGAAAACGCCGAAGGCGATCGCACCACGCCGTCGATCATTGCGTATGCACAGGATGGCGAAACTCTGGTAGGTCAACCGGCTAAACGTCAGTCTGTGACCAACCCGCAGAATACCCTGTTCGCGATCAAGCGCCTGATTGGCCGTCGCTTCCAGGACGAAGAAGTACAGCGTGATATTAAAATCATGCCATACAAAATCATCGGCGCGGATAACGGCGATGCATGGCTGGACGTGAAAGGCCAGAAAATGGCACCGCCGCAGATCTCTGCTGAAGTGCTGAAAAAAATGAAGAAAACCGCGGAAGATTTCCTCGGTGAAGCAGTAACCGAAGCGGTTATCACCGTTCCAGCCTACTTCAACGATGCGCAGCGTCAGGCGACCAAAGATGCCGGCCGTATCGCGGGTCTGGAAGTAAAACGTATCATCAACGAACCAACCGCAGCCGCACTGGCATACGGTCTGGATAAAGGTCAGGGCAACCGCACCATTGCGGTATACGACCTGGGCGGCGGTACTTTCGATATCTCTATCATTGAGATCGATGAAGTTGATGGCGAGAAAACCTTTGAAGTTCTGGCAACCAACGGTGATACCCACCTGGGTGGTGAGGACTTCGATAGCCGTCTGATTAACTATCTGGTGGCCGAATTTAAGAAAGATCAGGGCATCGATCTGCACAACGATCCACTGGCAATGCAGCGTCTGAAAGAAGCCGCAGAGAAAGCCAAGATCGAGCTGTCTTCAGCGCAGCAGACTGACGTGAACCTGCCGTACATCACGGCGGATGCAACGGGTCCTAAGCACCTGAACATCAAAGTGACCCGTGCGAAACTGGAATCACTGGTTGAAGATCTGGTTGCACGTTCAATCGAGCCGCTGAAAGTCGCTCTGCAGGATGCGGGCCTGTCTGTTTCAGACATCAACGACGTCATCCTGGTCGGCGGTCAAACGCGTATGCCAATGGTTCAGGCCAAAGTGACTGAGTTCTTTGGTAAAGAGCCACGTAAAGACGTGAACCCGGATGAAGCGGTAGCGGTTGGTGCTGCGGTTCAGGGTGGCGTGTTGGCGGGTGAAGTGAAAGACGTTCTGCTGCTGGATGTTACCCCGCTGTCGCTGGGTATCGAAACCATGGGTGGCGTGATGACGTCGCTGATCAGCAAGAACACCACTATCCCAACTAAGCACAGCCAGGTGTTCTCGACGGCTGAAGATAACCAGTCTGCCGTGACCATTCACGTGCTGCAGGGTGAGCGTAAGCGTTCAGGCGATAACAAATCACTGGGCCAGTTCAACCTCGATGGTATTCAGTCTGCACCGCGCGGTATGCCGCAGATCGAAGTCACCTTTGACATCGATGCCGATGGTATCCTGCACGTGTCTGCGAAAGACAAAAACAGCGGTAAAGAGCAGAAGATCACCATTAAGGCATCTTCAGGTCTGAACGAAGAAGAGATCGAAAAAATGGTGCGTGATGCGGAAGCTAACGCCGAGTCTGACCGTAAGTTCGAAGAGCTGGTTCAGACCCGTAACCAAGGCGATCAGATTTCGCACAGCACCCGTAAGCAGTTGGACGAAGCGGGCGACAAACTGTCTGCTGACGATAAAGCACCGATCGAAGCTGCGTTGACCGAGCTGAACACGGCGCTGAAAGGCGAAGACAAAGCGGAAATCGAAGCCAAAATGCAGGCGTTGATGGAAGTGTCCAGCAAGCTGATGGAGCTGGCACAGCAGCAAGGTCAAGCCGCTGATGCAGGCGAAGCTTCTGCGAAGAAAGATGACGACGTTGTCGACGCTGAGTTCGAAGAAGTTAAAGACAAAAAATAATTGCCCCTGACCGGGCGCGACGACTGGCCTGACAGCCGTTGAAACCAGCACGGGCGTAGGAGATTTCTCCACGCCCGTGCGATCATGTTAAGGGCAGAACAAATATGGCTAAGAGTGATTTATACGAGATCTTAGGCGTCTCTAAATCCGCTGATGAGCGTGAAATCAAAAAGGCTTATAAGCGCCTGGCGATGAAATACCATCCGGACCGTAATCCGGACAATAAAGAAGCCGAAGCGAAGTTTAAAGAAATTAAGGAAGCCTACGAAATTCTGACCGATGCGCAGAAGCGCGCGGCCTACGACCAATACGGTCATGCAGCTTTTGAACAAGGTGGCATGGGCGGCGGCGGTGGTTTCGGTGGCGGCGGCGGTGCTGATTTCAGCGATATCTTTGGCGACGTATTTGGCGATATTTTTGGTGGTGGACGCCGTCAGCGTGCCTCACGTGGCGCCGATTTACGCTATAACATGGAGCTAACGCTGGAAGAAGCGGTACGCGGCGTGACCAAAGAGATCCGCATTCCAACCCTGGAAGAGTGCGATGTCTGCCACGGCAGCGGCGCAAAAGCGGGAACCAAACCGCAGACCTGTCATACCTGTCATGGTGCAGGCCAGGTGCAAATGCGTCAGGGCTTCTTTACCGTGCAGCAGGCGTGTCCGACCTGTCACGGTCGCGGTTCAGTGATCAAAGATCCCTGCAATGCATGTCATGGTCACGGTCGCGTTGAGCGTAGTAAAACCCTGTCGGTGAAAATCCCTGCAGGCGTGGACACCGGCGATCGCATTCGTCTGACCGGCGAGGGTGAAGCGGGTGAACACGGCGCACCAGCGGGCGATCTATACGTTCAGGTTTCGGTTAAAAAACACCCTATTTTCGAGCGTGAAGATAACAACCTGTACTGCGAAGTGCCGATTAACTTTGCGATGGCAGCATTGGGCGGCGAGATTGAAGTACCGACGCTTGATGGTCGTGTGAGCCTGAAAGTGCCTTCTGAAACGCAAACCGGCAAGCTGTTCCGCATGCGCGGTAAAGGCGTGAAATCGGTGCGTGGTGGTGCAGTAGGTGATTTGCTGTGTCGTGTGGTGGTGGAAACGCCAGTCAGCCTCAACGACAAACAGAAAGCGCTGCTGCGTGAACTGGAAGAGAGTTTTGGTGGCCCGAGCGGCGAGAAAAACAGCCCGCGCTCCAAAAGCTTCCTCGACGGCGTGAAGAAGTTCTTTGACGATTTAACGCGTTAATCCCGTCTGGTTTGCATAACGAAGCGGAGAGGAAACTCTCCGCTTTTTTTTTGTTTCGCCGCCAACGCGTCGCTCCTGATATATGCTCAATTTGCCTGCCGCTTGATGTGCGCCAACAATGCCATCGAAATGTATCGGTATTATCGAGCATTCACTGAGAAATAAGCTGCTTTTAACGAGGTGTTTGAGTCGCTACACTTCTCAGCCTAAATGTCTCTACTCAGGAGGAGTTGTGAACAAACCCCGTTCTATTCGAAGCTTATTGAAAAGCTTTATTGCCAGTGACGCCAGCAACGGTATGGTGCTGATTCTGGCGGCCGTTGCGGCAATGATTCTGGCTAACAGCGCGGAGACCGCTCAAGGTTACCAATCGTTTCTTGCGGAGCCGGTGCAGATTCGCTTTGGCGCATTAGACATCAGTAAAAATCTGCTGCTGTGGATCAACGATGCCATGATGGCACTGTTTTTCCTCATGATTGGTTTAGAAGTGAAACGTGAACTGATCACCGGCGAGCTCGCCAGTCGCGATCGCGCCATTTTCCCGGTCATTGCTGCGCTTGGCGGCATGATGGTGCCGGGACTGATTTTCCTGATGCTGAATCACGGCGATCCTATCGCACGTAACGGTTGGGCGATTCCAACCGCTACCGACATTGCCTTTGCCTTAGGCGTACTGGCGCTGTTGGGCAGCCGCGTGCCGACTGCACTGAAAGTGTTCCTGATGGCGCTCGCGATTATTGATGACCTTGGCGCCATCGTGATTATCGCGCTGTTCTACACCAGCGATCTCTCCGTGCTGTCGCTGAGCGTGGCGGCGGGTGCGATCGTGCTGCTGGCCATTCTTAATCGCTGCGGTGTGCGTAATATCGCCATCTATATGTTGGTTGGTCTTGTGCTGTGGACGGCGGTGCTTAAGTCCGGTGTCCACGCGACGTTGGCGGGTGTCATTGTCGGCTTCTTCGTGCCGCTGGAAGAAAAGAACGGTCATTCACCGGCCGAGCATTTAGCGCATGGCTTAATGCCCTGGGTAAACTGGCTGATTCTGCCGTTGTTCGCCTTTGCCAACGCCGGTATTTCCCTTAGCGGCATTACCTTTATGGATACGCTGTCGCCAGAGCCACTCGGCATCATTCTCGGCTTGCTGATTGGGAAGCCCTTGGGCATCACACTGTTCTGCTGGCTGGCGGTTAAATGGCGGTTGGCGGTATTACCGGCGGGCACCACGATACGCGATATCATGGCGATCGGTGTGCTGTGCGGTATCGGTTTCACCATGTCGATCTTTATCAGCTCGCTGGCCTTTGATGCCGCACATGAGCAACTGGTGACGTTCTCCAAACTGGGGATTCTCAGCGGTTCGCTGCTTTCGGCGATAATTGGTTATACGCTGCTACGAATTAAATTGCGTTAATAGAGGAAGGAGGCGAAAGCCTCCTTTTTTTGCCGATGAATCAGCTCAACTTTAATCATCTCTACTATTTCTGGCAGGTGTGTAAAACCGGCTCGGTGGTGCGCGCGGCGGATGTACTGTGTCTGGCTCCCCAGACCGTTACCGGCCAAATTAAATCGCTGGAAGAGCAGCTGGGCGGCGTGCTGTTTCGCCGTCAGGGACGCGGTTTAGTGCCGACGGAACTTGGGCAGCTGGTGTTTCGCTATGCCGACCGCATGTTCATGCTAAGCCAGGAGATGCTGGATATCGTTAACTACCGCAAAGAGTCGCATCTGCTGTTTGATGTTGGCGTAGCGGATGCGCTGTCAAAGCAACTGGTGAGCAAGGTGCTTGAGGCGGCGGTGGTGGCTGAGGAGAGAATCCATCTGCGCTGCTTTGAATCAACCCACGAGATGCTGCTGGAACAGCTTAGCCAGCACAAACTGGATATGATCCTCTCCGATTGCCCAATTGATTCAACACAGCAGGAAGGGCTGTTTTCGGTCAAGCTGGGCGAGTGCCCCATCAGCTTCTGGTGCAACACGCCTTTGCCGACGCTGCCATTTCCGGCCTGCCTCGAAGAACGTCGCTTGTTGATTCCAGGCCGTCGCTCAATGCTGGGACGTAAGTTGCTGAACTGGATTCATGGCCAGGGCTTGCAGGTGGAGATTCTGGGTGAGTTTGATGATGCGGCTTTAATGAAGGCATTTGGTGCGCTGAACAACGCGATATTTGTGGCTCCCACGCTTTATGGCGGCGAGATTTATCGTGACGACGCCATTCAGGAGATTGGCCGTCTGGATGCGGTAATGGAGGAGTATCACGTCATTTTTGCCGAACGTATGATTCAGCATCCCGCAGTTCAGCGGATCTGCCACCGCGACTTCAGCACGTTATTTACCACTGAATCACAGGCATAAAAAAACCGGCTAAGCGCCGGTTCTTTTTTACAAAGCGATGAACAGACGGGCGATTAAGCCAGTTTGTTGATCTGTGCAGTCAGGTTTGCTTTATGACGTGCAGCTTTGTTTTTGTGGATCAGACCTTTAGCAGCCTGACGGTCCACGAGTGGTTGCATTTCGTTGAATGCGTTCTGCGCAGCAGCTTTGTCGCCTGTTGCGATAGCCGCGTATACTTTCTTGATGAAAGTACGCATCATTGAACGGTTGCTTGCGTTATGCTTGCGACGTTTCTCAGATGTTACGGCGCGTTTCTTAGCTGATTTGATATTAGCCAAGGTCCAACTCCCAAATGTGATCTATATGGACAAATCAAAGGCCGAGGACTATGCCTTTTGCGCCTTCTTATGTCAATGGATTTGTGCAAATAAGCGTCGTTTCAAAAACAACACTCGATTACGTAATTGATGGCGCAGGATTCTACCAGCAACGCGGCGCTGAATACAGTATTTCGCAGCAAAAATCTTCAGATCCTTGCTAAGCAACTGGCCACGCGTGGAATAACCCGCTCCAGAAGCAGGAAAGGCACGTATACGGGTTAACCTAAACGCCATTCAAGGGTATAATCCGCCGATTTCCACCGGTTTGAGTCAGCCATGAAGTTTATCCGCGGTATTTATAATCTGAAAGAGCAGCATCGCGGCTGCGTCCTAACCATTGGCAATTTCGACGGCGTACATCGCGGCCACCAGGCTTTGATGTCGCAACTCATTGCCGAAGGACGTTCTCGCAATCTGCCGGTGGTGGTAATGGTATTTGAGCCACAACCACTTGAGTTATTTGCCGGTGATAAAGCACCGGCGCGCCTTACGCGTTTACGTGAAAAGCTGAAGTATCTCGAACAAGTCGGCGTCGATACCGTTTTGTGCGTACGATTTGAACGACGCCTCGCTGCGCATTCGGCGCAGAGTTTTATTTCTGAATTGCTGGTGGACAAGCTGAACGTCAAGTTCCTTGCCGTCGGCGATGATTTCCGCTTCGGCGCTGGTCGCCAGGGGGATTTCCTGTTATTACAGAAAGCCGGTGCGGAGTATGGCTTTGAGGTCATCAGCACCCAGACATATTGTGATAGCGGCAAGCGCATCAGCAGCACGGCCGTACGTCAGGCGCTGGCGCAGGATGATTTTGCGCAAGCTGAAGCACTGCTGGGCCATCCGTTCAGCATCTCAGGTCGCGTAGTGCATGGCGATGCACTCGGGCGAACCATCGGTTTTCCAACGGCTAATATCCCTTTACGTCGCACCGTTACGCCGGTTAAAGGCGTGTTTGCGGTGGAAGTGTCAGGCCTCGGCGATCAGCCGCTGCCCGGCGTGGCCAATATTGGTACGCGCCCAACGGTAAAAGGTTTACGTCAGCAGCTTGAAGTTCATCTGCTCGACACACATATGAATCTCTATGGGCGTCACATTGAAGTGGTGCTGAAACAGAAGATTCGCGATGAACAGCGTTTCGCTTCGCTGGACGCGCTGAAAGAACAAATTGCGAAAGATGTGGTGACGGCCCGCCAATTCTTTGGGCTAAAAACACCGGTTTAATGACCGAAATACGGAATCGAGAATCTGATGAGTGACTATAAATCTACCCTGAATTTGCCGGAAACGGGGTTCCCGATGCGTGGCGATCTGGCCAAGCGTGAACCGGGAATGCTGCAACGTTGGTATGATGACAACCTGTACGGCATCATCCGCGAAGCCAAAAAAGGGAAAAAAACCTTTATTTTGCATGATGGCCCTCCGTATGCGAACGGCAGCATTCATATTGGTCACTCCGTTAACAAGATTCTGAAAGACATTATCGTTAAGTCGAAAGGCATGGCGGGCTATGACTCGCCATACGTTCCAGGTTGGGACTGCCACGGCTTGCCGATTGAGCACAAAGTTGAGCAGATGATTGGTAAGCCGGGCGAGAAAGTGAGCGCGGCTGAATTCCGTGCGGCTTGCCGTCAATATGCGGCAGAGCAGGTTGAAGGTCAGAAAAATGACTTTATCCGTCTCGGCGTGCTGGGTGACTGGGATCGTCCTTATCTGACGATGAATTTCCAGACCGAAGCCAACATCATCCGCGCGCTGGGTAAAATCATCGGCAATGGTCATTTGCATAAAGGCGCTAAGCCGGTGCACTGGTGCATGGATTGTCGCTCGGCATTGGCTGAAGCAGAAGTTGAGTATTACGACAAAACCTCGCCCTCCATCGACGTCATGTTTAATGCGCTGGATGCTGATGCTGTGCGCGCGAAGTTCGGCGTCACCGCGTCAGAAGGCCCGGTTTCACTGGTTATCTGGACCACCACACCGTGGACCATGCCGGCAAACCGCGGTATCTCACTGCATCCGGAATTTGAATACCAGTTGCTACAGATTGAAGGCCGCAGCCTGATCCTCGCTAAAGAGATGGTCGAGAGCGTGATGAAGCGCGCCGGCATCAGCGAGTGGAACGTGCTGGGCGAATGCAACGGTGCGGCGCTAGAGCTGCAGCTGTTCCAGCATCCGTTCCTTGAGCAGGTTCACTCCAAAGTGGTTCTGGGTGAGCACGTTACTCTGGAAGCCGGTACCGGTGCCGTACATACCGCGCCAGGTCACGGCCCGGATGACTATGTAATCGGGCAGAAATACGGCCTGGAAACCGCCAATCCGGTGGGCCCAGATGGCGCGTATCTGCCAGGCACATATCCAACGCTGGATGGTGTGAACGTTTTTAAAGCCAACGACATGATCGTTGAGTTGCTGAAAGAGAAGGGCGCGTTGCTGCACGTTGAGAAGCTGCTGCATAGCTACCCACACTGCTGGCGTCACAAAACGCCGATCATCTTCCGTGCCACGCCGCAATGGTTCATCAGCATGGATCAGAAAGGTCTGCGTGCGCAGTCGCTGAAAGAGATCAAAGGCGTGCAGTGGATCCCGGATTGGGGCCAGGCGCGTATCGAAGCGATGGTGGCCAACCGTCCGGATTGGTGTATCTCACGTCAGCGTACGTGGGGCGTGCCGATGTCGCTTTTCGTGCATAAAGAGAGCGAGCAACTGCACCCGGATACGCTGGAGCTGATGGAGAAAGTGGCCAAACTGGTTGAGCAGGACGGCATTCAGGCGTGGTGGGATCTCGATCCGCGCGATCTGATGGGCGACGATGCTGACCAGTACGTCAAAGTGCCAGACACCTTAGACGTCTGGTTCGACTCTGGATCAACCAGCTACGCGGTAGTGGATGCGCGTCCGGAATTCGGTGGTCATACGCCGGATATGTATCTGGAAGGTTCGGATCAGCATCGCGGCTGGTTTATGTCTTCTCTGATGATCTCTACCGCGATGAAAGGCAAAGCGCCTTATCGTCAGGTACTGACGCACGGTTTCACCGTTGATGGTCAGGGCCGCAAGATGTCGAAATCGATCGGCAACACCGTGGCACCGCAAGATGTCATGGATAAGCTGGGCGCGGACATTCTGCGTCTATGGGTCGCTTCTACCGATTACTCCGGTGAGATGGCGGTCTCCGATGAAATCCTTAAGCGTGCCGCGGACAGCTATCGTCGCATCCGTAACACCGCGCGTTTCCTGCTGGCTAACCTCGCGGGCTTCAACCCGGCGACCGATAGCGTGAAGCCGGAAGAGATGGTGGTAGTGGATCGCTGGGCGGTTGGCCGTGCGCTGGCAGCGCAGCAGGATATCGTGCACTCCTACGAAAACTACGATTTCCACGAAGTGGTGCAGCGTCTGATGCACTTCTGCTCCATCGAAATGGGCTCGTTCTATCTCGATGTGATCAAAGATCGTCAGTACACCGCGAAAGGCGACAGTCTGGCGCGTCGCAGCTGCCAAACTGCGCTGTGGCATATCGTTGAAGCGCTGGTGCGCTGGATGGCGCCAATCATGTCCTTCACCGCAGACGAGATCTGGGGCTATCTGCCGGGCGAGCGCGCGAAATACGTGTTCACCGAAGAGTGGTATCAAGATTTGTTTGGTCTGGCGGATAACGAAGCGCTAAACGACGCCTACTGGGATGATCTGCTGAAAGTCCGCGGCGAAGTGAACAAGGTGATTGAGCAAGCGCGTAGTGACAAACGCATTGGTGGCGCGCTGGAAGCTACGGTTACGCTGTATGCGGATGCCGAGCTGGCAGCCAAGCTGCAGGCGCTGGGCGATGAGTTGCGTTTCGTCCTGTTAACTTCAGGTGCAACCGTGGCGGATTACGCCACTGCCAATGATGAAGCGCAGCAGAGCGAGTTGTTTAAAGGTCTGAAAATCGCGCTGCACAAAGCAGAAGGTGAGAAATGTCCGCGCTGCTGGCATTACACTACTGACGTTGGTCAGAACCCGGAGCACGCTGCGGTGTGTGGTCGTTGCTACACCAACGTCGCCGGCAATGGCGAACAGCGGAAATTTGCCTAATGAGTAAAGCGCTCTCTTCAACCGGTTTGCGTTGGCTTTGGCTGGTGCTGGTAGTGATCGCCATCGATTTTGGCAGCAAGATGTGGGTCATGGATAACATGATGCTACATGAAACGCAGCCGCTGATGCCGTTCCTGAATCTGTTTTACGCGCACAACTACGGCGCAGCGTTCAGCTTCCTGGCGGACAAAGGCGGCTGGCAGCGATGGTTCTTTGCCGGCATTGCCATTGCCATCGTTGTGGCGCTGTTGGTGATGATGTATCGCAACGCTGCCAGCAACAAATTAACCAATATTGCCTACGCGCTGATTATCGGCGGGGCGTTGGGTAACCTGTTTGACCGTTCGTATCACGGCTTTGTGGTCGATTTTATCGACTTCTATGTCGGCGACTGGCACTTCGCGACCTTTAACATTGCCGACTGCGCCATCTGCATCGGTGCGGCGCTGGTGGTACTGGAAGGTTTTCTCAGCCCGAACGGCAAACCGGCTAAACAGAAAGGGTAACTGATGACAGACTTAGTTCAGCGCGATAGCGCGTTGCTGGTGCATTTTACGCTGAAGCTGGAGGATGGCTCGACGGCCGAATCCACGCGCGCCAACGGCAAACCTGCGCTGTTCCGTCTGGGTGATGGCAGCCTGTCGGGCGCGCTGGAACAGCAACTGATCGGGCGTAAAGTGGGCGATAAGCACGCGTTTACGCTGGAGCCGGAAGATGCGTTTGGCGGCACCAGCCCGGATCTGGTTCAGTACTTCTCGCGCCGTGACTTTAACGATGCGGGCGAGCCGGAAGTCGGTGCCATTATGCTGTTCAGCGGACGGGGTGGCAGCGAAATGCCTGGCGTGATTCGTGAGGTTTCCGGCGACTCGATTACCGTGGATTTCAACCATCCGCTGGCGGGTCAGCGCATTCAGTTTGACATTGAAGTGCTGGAGATTGATCCGGTGCTGGAGGCCAACGATGCAAATCCTGTTAGCTAATCCACGCGGTTTTTGCGCAGGCGTTGATCGCGCCATCAGCATCGTGGAACGCGCGCTGGAGATGTACGGCGCGCCTATCTACGTGCGTCATGAAGTGGTGCATAACCGCTACGTGGTAAGCAGCCTGCGCGAGCGCGGCGCGATCTTTATTGAAGAGATCGCAGAAGTGCCGGATAACGCCATTCTGATCTTTTCCGCTCATGGCGTATCGCAAGCGGTGCGCGCTGAAGCGAAAGCACGTAACCTCACTATGCTGTTTGATGCCACCTGTCCGCTGGTAACCAAAGTGCATATGGAAGTGGCGCGCGCCAGCCGTAAAGGCGTTGAAGCGATTCTTATTGGTCACGCAGGGCATCCCGAGGTGGAAGGCACCATGGGCCAGTACAGCAATCCTAACGGCGGCATGTATCTGGTCGAGTCACCGGAAGATGTGTTCAAGCTGAACGTGAAAGATGAGAGCAACCTGTGCTTTATGACACAGACCACGCTTTCCGTCGATGATACCTCGGACGTGATTGATGCGTTGCGTCAGCGCTTCCCGGCAATTATCGGTCCACGTAAAGATGATATCTGCTACGCCACCACCAACCGTCAGGAAGCGGTACGCGTTTTGGCGCGTGATGCTGAAGTGGTGCTGGTCGTAGGATCGAAAAACTCCTCTAACTCGAACCGTTTGGCCGAACTGGCGCAGCGTGCCGGTAAGCTGGCGAAGCTGATTGATTCTGCCGATGACATCCAGGAAGAGTGGGTCAAAGATAAGCAGGTCATCGGTGTCACCGCAGGCGCTTCGGCTCCTGATATTCTGGTGCAGCAGGTGATTCAGCGTCTGCGTGAGCTTGGTGGTGAAGCGGCGATTGAGCTGATTGGCCGCGAAGAGAACATCGTGTTTGAAGTACCGAAAGAACTGCGTGTCGACGTGCGTAACGTGCAATAAGCGGTTCGCCGCGCAGTAAAATCAGGCCGACATTGTTCGGCCTTTTCTTTGCCTGTCGCTGCAGA
The DNA here is from genome assembly GCF_059730785.1 of Pantoea sp. X-Soil-ISGK-421. Taxonomy (NCBI): domain Bacteria; kingdom Pseudomonadati; phylum Pseudomonadota; class Gammaproteobacteria; order Enterobacterales; family Erwiniaceae; genus Pantoea; species Pantoea sp. X-Soil-ISGK-421. The sequence continues at coordinate 713,539 of NZ_AP035979.1, forward strand.
AAATCCTACTTCCAGCATGCGGGATTGCTTTTACTGATAATGTTTCGCGGCTGGCATAAAATTCTTATTATCCCTTTATTATTGTGGCGTGACTGTTATCTGACCGTTAACCTGTTTACGCTTTACATGCATAGATTTGTATCAGGAATGAATAATTATGAGTGAAATCCGCATTGCTATCGTTGGTGCGCCGGGTCGCATGGGACGCAATTTGATTCAGGCTGTACAACAGGCGGAAGGGGTTGCGCTCGGCGCGGCACTGGCGCGTAGCGGTTCGTCGTTGCTGGGCGTTGATGCTGGCGAATTGGCGGGCATCGGTAAAACGGGCGTAATTGTCACTGACGATCTGCACACGGTAGTTAACGACTTTGATGTCCTGATCGATTTTACTCGTCCGGAAGGCACGCTGGACTATCTGGCGTTTTGCCGCCAGCACAATAAAGCGATGGTGATCGGTACCACCGGGTTTGATGAAGCGGGCAAAGCAGCAATTCGCGCGGCAGCGAAAGAGATTGGTATCGTATTTGCCGCTAACTTCAGCGTGGGCGTCAATCTGGTGCTGAACCTGCTACAGCAGGCGGCAAAGGTGATGGGCGACTACGCGGATATTGAAATTGTCGAAGCGCACCATCGCCATAAGGTGGATGCACCCTCAGGAACCGCGTTGGCGATGGGGGAAGCAATTGCCGATGCCATGAACTGGAATCTGGATGAGCACGCGGTGTATGCCCGCGAAGGTCATACCGGTGAGCGTAAAGCGCAAACCATCGGATTTGCTACCGTGCGTGCTGGCGATATCGTGGGTGAACATACTGCCATGTTTGCAGATATTGGTGAGCGTGTCGAGATTACCCACAAGGCTTCCAGCCGCATGACCTTTGCAAATGGTGCAGTTAAAGCGGCAAGTTGGTTAAAGAACAAGAAATCTGGCCTTTATGATATGCGTGATGTGCTGGATTTATCGGTGTTGTGAGTGTTGTGAACCATCGTGATGTGGTTATTTCAATCGGTAAGACCTTGATTGACGAGGGCAATGGAATCATTGCCCTTAATTTTATCTAAAAATAAGCATCTTGTTTGTTTTCGTTGTTTAAGCTTCTATTTGTAGTTATTATCTTGTGGTTGTGATGCTTTATGTGGCTAATTTTGACCATTTGGTCAAAAATTTATGCGTGCTAGCACCACTTTGCCATTATCGCCGTAAGGCAATCGATTATTTTTCCGAGTTATCTCACTCTTTTATCGCCTTTCACCGTTTTTAACATTCAGTTGCCCGAAATATACAAAAAAATAACCACATGGTGTAGACAAGGTGCGGGGCGATCATTAGAATGCGCGCAATTTGCCAAAATTCGAGTACTCAGGCGGGTTTTGCATTGATTCTGGCACTGCTTTTGAATTAATATGCAAATATTGTGACTGTTTATTCCCTGGAGGATGTTTTGATTAAGTCAGCGCTCTTGGTTCTGGAAGACGGAACCCAATTCCACGGTCGGGCCATCGGGGCTACGGGGTCGGCAGTGGGAGAAGTTGTTTTCAACACTTCAATGACCGGTTATCAAGAAATCCTCACTGATCCTTCCTATTCCCGCCAAATCGTTACCCTCACTTATCCCCATATCGGCAATGTTGGCGTTAACGCCGCCGATGAAGAATCCAGCCAAATCCATGCTCAAGGCCTCGTTATTCGCGATCTGCCGCTGATTACCAGCAACTTCCGCAGTGAAGAAAGTCTGTCAGCTTATCTGCAGCGCAATAACATCGTTGGCATCGCCGATATCGACACGCGCAAACTGACCCGTTTGCTGCGCGAGAAGGGCGCACAGAGTGGCTGCATTATTGCGGGTGATAATCCGGATGCCGCACTGGCGCTGCAGAAAGCGCAGGCGTTCCCTGGCTTGAAAGGCATGGATCTGGCGAAAGAAGTGACCACCGCTGAAACCTACGCGTGGCAGCAAGGTAGCTGGACACTGGAAGGTGACCTGCCGGAGCAGAAAACGGCGGAAGAGCTGCCGTTCCATGTAGTGGCTTACGATTACGGCGCTAAGCGCAACATCCTGCGCATGCTGGTAGATCGCGGCTGCCGCCTGACGGTAGTACCGGCGCAAACGCCGGCGGAAGACGTTCTGGCCCTCAATCCAGACGGTATTTTTCTGTCGAACGGTCCTGGCGACCCAGAGCCGTGCGATTACGCCATCAACGCCATTCAGGCGTTCCTGAAAACCGATGTCCCGGTATTCGGTATCTGCCTTGGCCATCAGCTGTTAGCGCTGGCGAGCGGTGCCAAAACCATCAAGATGAAACTTGGCCATCACGGCGGCAACCATCCGGTAAAAGATCTCGACAACAATACCGTGATGATCACCGCGCAAAACCACGGTTTTGCGGTTGATGATAGCCAGTTGCCAGCCAATCTGCGCGTGACGCATGTGTCGCTGTTCGACCAAACCGTACAGGGCATTCATCGCACGGACAAACCGGCCTTCAGCTTCCAGGGACACCCGGAAGCGAGCCCAGGCCCGCACGATGCGGCACCACTGTTCGATCACTTTATCGAACTGATCGAAGCATACCGTTCTAACGCGAAGTAATCAGGAGCCATTGATGCCAAAACGTACAGACATAAAATCCATCCTGATTCTTGGTGCTGGCCCGATCGTTATCGGCCAGGCATGTGAATTTGACTACTCCGGTGCGCAGGCGTGTAAAGCGCTGCGTGAAGAGGGCTACCGCGTCGTTCTGGTGAACTCGAACCCGGCCACCATTATGACCGACCCGGAAATGGCCGATGCGACTTACATCGAGCCGATTCACTGGGAAGTGGTCCGCAAGATTATCGAAAAAGAGCGCCCGGATGCGGTACTGCCCACCATGGGCGGCCAGACAGCGCTGAACTGTGCGCTGGAGCTGGAGCGTCAGGGCGTGCTGGCTGAGTTCGGCGTGACCATGATTGGTGCGACTGCCGATGCGATTGATAAAGCTGAAGATCGTCGCCGTTTCGATGTGGCGATGAAAAGTATTGGTCTGGGTACTGCCCGTTCCGGTATCGCGCACACCATGGAAGAAGCGCTGGCGGTGGCCGAAGACGTTGGCTTCCCGTGCATCATCCGTCCTTCCTTTACCATGGGCGGCACCGGCGGCGGCATCGCCTATAACCGCGAAGAGTTCGAAGAGATTTGCGAACGCGGTCTGGACCTGTCGCCGACCAATGAGCTGCTGATTGACGAGTCGCTGATTGGCTGGAAAGAGTACGAGATGGAAGTGGTGCGTGATAAAAACGACAACTGCATCATCGTCTGCTCAATCGAAAACTTCGATGCGATGGGCATCCACACCGGTGACTCTATCACTGTCGCCCCTGCACAAACCCTGACGGATAAAGAGTACCAAATCATGCGTAACGCCTCGCTGGCGGTACTGCGTGAAATCGGGGTAGAAACCGGCGGCTCTAACGTGCAGTTCTCGGTGAACCCGAAAGATGGCCGCATGATTGTCATCGAGATGAACCCGCGCGTTTCGCGTTCGTCAGCGCTGGCCTCGAAAGCCACCGGTTTCCCGATTGCCAAAGTGGCGGCAAAACTGGCGGTGGGCTTCACCCTCGATGAGCTGATGAACGATATCACCGGCGGCTTAACGCCGGCATCGTTCGAGCCATCAATCGACTATGTCGTGACCAAGATCCCTCGCTTCAACTTCGAGAAGTTTGCCGGTGCCAACGACCGCCTGACAACGCAGATGAAATCCGTCGGTGAAGTGATGGCGATTGGCCGGACATTCCAGGAATCGATGCAGAAAGCGCTGCGCGGTCTGGAAGTGGGTGCCAACGGTTTCGACCCGAAAGTCAGCCTTGACGATCCCGAAGCATTGACGCGCATTCGCCGTGAACTGAAAGATGCCGGTTCCGACCGTATCTGGTACATCGCCGATGCGTTCCGCGCCGGCATGTCGGTGGATGGCGTGTTCAATCTCACCAACATTGACCGCTGGTTCCTGGTACAGATTGAAGAGCTGGTGCGTCTGGAAGAGCAGGTTGAGCGCGAAGGTGTGAATTCGCTGAATGCGGAATTCCTGCGGGCGCTGAAGCGTAAAGGCTTTGCCGACCTGCGTCTGGCTACATTGGCGGGCGTATCAGAAGGCGAAATCCGTAAGCTGCGCCAGCAATTTAACCTGCATCCGGTCTATAAGCGCGTTGATACCTGTGCCGCCGAATTTGCAACCGACACCGCATATATGTACTCAACCTACGAGGAAGAGTGCGAAGCTAATCCAAATCAGGATCGTGAAAAAATCATGATTCTGGGTGGCGGTCCAAACCGTATCGGCCAGGGCATTGAGTTCGATTACTGCTGCGTGCACGCAGCGCTGGCGCTGCGTGAAGACGGTTACGAGACCATCATGGTCAACTGTAATCCGGAAACCGTATCAACCGATTACGACACCTCGGATCGTCTGTACTTCGAGCCTGTCACGCTGGAAGACGTGCTGGAAATCGTGCGTATCGAGCAGCCGAAAGGCGTCATCGTGCAGTACGGCGGCCAGACGCCACTGAAACTGGCGCGCGCGCTGGAAGCGGCAGGCGTTCCGGTGATTGGTACCAGCCCGGACTCCATTGACCGCGCGGAAGACCGTGAGCGTTTCCAGCAGGCGGTTGATCGTCTGAGCCTGAAGCAACCGGCTAACGCCACGGTTGCCACGCTGGAGCAGGCAGTTGAGAAAGCGGCCGGTATCGGCTATCCGCTGGTGGTGCGTCCTTCTTATGTGCTGGGCGGCCGTGCGATGGAAATCGTTTACGACGAAATCGACCTGAAGCGCTATTTCCAGACGGCGGTGTCGGTCTCTAACGATGCGCCCGTGTTGCTGGACCGCTTCCTCGATGATGCGGTAGAAGTCGATGTTGATGCGATTTGCGACGGCGAACGTGTACTGATTGGTGGCATCATGGAGCACATCGAGCAGGCGGGCGTGCACTCCGGTGACTCCGCATGTTCACTGCCGGCCTACACGCTGAGCACTGAAATCCAAAACGTGATGCGTCAGCAGGTGGAAAAACTGGCCTTTGAGCTGAACGTGCGTGGCTTGATGAACGTGCAATTCGCGGTGAAGGACAATGAGGTTTACCTGATTGAGGTTAACCCGCGTGCCGCGCGTACCGTGCCGTTCGTGTCGAAAGCCACTGGCGTCGCGCTGGCGAAAGTTGCTGCGCGCGTGATGGCAGGTAAAACGCTGGCTGAGCAGGGCGTCACCAAAGAAGTGATTCCACCGTATTACTCGGTGAAAGAAGTGGTGCTGCCGTTCAACAAGTTCCCAGGCGTTGACCCGATTCTCGGCCCGGAAATGCGCTCTACCGGTGAAGTGATGGGCGTTGGACGCACCTTCGCTGAAGCCTTCGCCAAGGCGATGCTGGGCGCACAGAGCAACATGAAGAAAACCGGTCGCGCGCTGCTGTCCGTGCGTGAAGGCGATAAGAAACGCATCGTCGACCTGGCGGCGAAACTGCAGAAGTTTGGTTTCGAGCTGGATGCGACACACGGTACCGCCGTGGTGCTGGGTGAAGCGGGGATTAATCCACGTCTGGTGAACAAAGTGCATGAAGGTCGTCCGCACATTCAGGATCGTCTGAAGAATGGCGAATATACCTACATCGTTAATACCACCGCAGGACGTCAGGCGATTGAAGACTCCAAACTGATTCGCCGCAGTGCGCTGCAGTACAAAGTGCATTACGACACTACGCTGAACGGCGGCTTCGCGACGGCGATGGCGTTGAATGCGGATCCGACTGAGCAAGTGATTTCGGTGCAGGAAATGCACGCGCAAATTAAAGGCTGATTCCCAGCTGGCTACACATCAACGGCTCCTGCGGGGGCCGTTTTTTTTGCTGTTTTCCCGCTACCTGAATATCGTTATCTGTAAAAATCCTGTTGATTTGACATATGTTTTATCAGTTGATGCGAAAAAGCTTACACATCGGAATATCCGCACAAAATTATAAATAAGAACCCAGTCAGCGCACCGTACTATTTTGCTCGCTCACCAATAGAGCGCTCACCTTAACTGGGATATAAAAAATGCAAATGCGTGCTTTCACTCTCAGCGCTATTGCTGCGTTACTCGCAGCGGCGCCACTCGCCAGCCAGGCGGAAATTACTTTACTCAAGCAGGATCCACAAGCGGGCGATCCGCTCAGCCGTCTCGACTTCAAAGTGGGCGGCAGTATTCGTCCACAGTTCCAGCATCAGAATGGTGTGAACGACCAATCCTATAAACGTAATGGCTATGACGGCGGTTCACGCTTCCGCTTCACCGCGAATTACTACCTGTTTGATGATGTAAGCTGGGTGGGTTACTACGAGCTGGGCGTTAACTTCCCGGCATGGTGGGGTTGGGACCATCATCATGCGGATGGGGCGAATAACACATCGCGTCGCCAACTTTATACCGGCTTCAAGAGCGCCACGTTAGGTGAACTCTACTTTGGCCAGCAGAACAGTGTTTACTACGATGTTGTTGGCGCGAAAACTGATATCTGGGATTACGACATGCTGGCCCAGGCGCCGGGTAACGGTATCAATGGCGACTACGACGGCTCGTACCGTTCGCGTAAAATGCTGAAGTATAAAAACACCTTCGGCGATGCGGATGTGTATGCGTCTTACCTGTTTGAAGATAACGAATATCTGCCAGGCAACGGTTTGCGCTACAAACGTAAAGGCGGCGGTTCGCTGGGTGTTAACTACCACATCACCAAAGACCTCGCATGGGGTACCGCGTGGAATTACACGCGCGCAGACATCCGCAATCCAGGTAATGGTGACAGCAAGCGCTACGACCAGAATATCTACGGTACCGCATTGAGCTGGACGCCAGATAACTGGACACTATCAGCCGGTGCAGGCTGGTATGAGAACTTCTCCCCAACCAAACGCAATACCGTGAACAACTACTTCGCGGATGACGCGTGGGGCATTGAATACTTTGCTGGCTACAAATTCCCAATTGGTCAGTATGCGGTGAAATCTATCCAGCCTTACTTCATGGGTGACCGTCTGGAATTCGTTAACGGACGTGACTACAAACGTATCGATAACGGCGTCGGCGTGAGCGCGCAGCTGGATTACGGCTTCCGTGTTGATTACGAATATGTCATTACCTCCAGCACCGACAAGTCACTGGGTAATGTGAATCTGGTACGTCTGCGCTACGATTTCTAAATCGTCTCAACGGCTCCTGCAGGAGCCGTTTTCTTTTGTGGCATAGAGTGCGCATTTCTTTACACAGCCATACCGAGAATGCGACGTTTCGCGTGGCGTTGTGCCGCTTCGCCGGCAATTTATGGCGCCTCTCCCCGCTATTAGCGGGAAAGTCGGTGTAAAACTCTGTCCAATAACAAAAGTGCGGTGGCATCGGAGCTTTACGCAAATAGCGGGGTCGGCCTATCGACGAAAGTTTCGCCTTTACGTATGATGGCGCCAATTTTTCCAGTAGGTCTTTTAACATGATTAGTCTGATCGCGGCACTGGCAGCGGATCGCATTATTGGTATGGAAAACGCCATGCCTTGGAACCTGCCAGCAGATTTGGCGTGGTTCAAACGTAATACTTTGAATAAACCTGTGATTATGGGTCGTCTGACCTTTGAATCGATTGGCCGTCCGCTTCCTGGACGCTTGAACATCGTGGTCAGCAGCCAACCGGGCAACCACGAAGGCGTCACCTGGGTAACATCGCTGGAAGAAGCGGTGAAAGCGGCGGGTGATGTCGAAGAGATGATGGTAATTGGTGGTGGGCGCGTTTATGAGCAGATGCTGGCGCGCGCAGATCGTCTCTATCTGACCCATATCGATGCGGAAGTAGAAGGGGATACGCAGTTCCCGGATTACGAACCGGATGAGTGGCAGTCTACCTTTAGCGAGTTCCACGACGCCGATGAGCAGAACTCCCACAGCTACTGCTTCGAGGTTCTTGACCGCCGTAAATAACATCGCACGCAACTGTAGCAGCGCGATTTATTGTGCAAAAAAGCCCCGCTGATATTGCGGGGTTTTTATTTTATGGCGTATCACTCAACGGTGGATGCGCGCTGACCGCGCTGTCGGCCATCGCCTGATCGCGATTGGAGGCCTGCACATAATACTGTTTGGTTTCCCAATGCAGCAGAGTCAGGGTCCCGCCCCAGCAGCAGCCGGTATCCAGACCAATCACATGTTCTGGCGTGCCTTTCCCTTCCAGTGAAGCCCAATGCCCAAAGATCTGCGTGTAATCGCTGCCGATCTTGCTCGGCACGCTAAACCATGGCTTAAGCGGTGGCGGGGCAGATTCAGGCGACTCTTTGCAGATCATATCCAGCTGGCCGTTCGGGAAGCAGAAGCGCATGCGCGTCAGCGCATTGGTGCTAAAGCGTAATCGTGCAAGGCCACTCAGCTCCGGTGTCCAATTGTTCGGCATGTCACCGTACATGGCGTCAAGAAACAGCGGATAGCTGTCGCTGGATAACACCGCTTCAACTTCACGCGCACACAGTTGCGCCGTCTCCAGATCCCACTGCGGCGTGATGCCAGCGTGCGCCATTAATAACTTTTTCTCTTCATCCACCTGCAACAGCGGCTGACGACGTAACCAGTTAATCAGTTCATCGGCATCATCGGCTTCCAGCAGGGGCGTCAGGCGATCTTTTGGTTTATTGCGGCTGATACCGGCAAACACCGCCAGCAAATGCAAATCGTGATTGCCGAGCACCAGGCGCACGCAATCACCGAGCGATTTCACGTAGCGCAGTACGTCGAGCGAGCCGGGGCCGCGCGCCACCAAATCGCCGGTGAGCCACAAGGTGTCTTGCTGCGGATCGAAATCAACCTGCGCCAACAGCGCACGAAGCTCGTCATAACAGCCATGAATATCGCCAATCAGGTATGTACTCATTGTCAGTCCGATTAAAACGCGCCGCCCGGACAGGCCGGGCGGAGGAGGATTAGTGAATGTGGGTTTGCACCGCGAGTCGGAACACCGGAATCTCGACGTGGAACTCTTCGCCCGCATCATCGATCATCACGTAGTGACCTTGCATGGTGCCCATTGGCGTCTCCAGAATGGCGCCGCTGGTGTACTGATACTCGCCGCCGGCAGCAATGTGCGGCTGTTCGCCTACCACACCTTCACCTTGCACTTCCGTTTCGCGACCGTTGCCATTAGTGATCAGCCAATAGCGGCTGCGCAGCTGTACGTTGCGGCGCCCCAAATTACGAATGGTGATGGTGTAGGCAAACACGTAGCGATCCTCGTCGGGCAAGGATTGCGATTCCACATACTGACTATGCACATGGATACAGACGCGGGCCAGTTCACTCATGCACTCAACTCTCCGGAGTTTCAGCCTGATGCTTGCTCAACCAGTTGGCCAGTTGGCAATACTGCGCCACAGAAACATTTTCTGCACGCAGCGAGGCATCGATTTCCAATTGATCCAGCGCACCAGCTGCAAACATATGAGCGAGGCTGTTGCGCAGCGTTTTACGACGTTTACCAAAGGCTTCAGTGGTAATACGGCTCAGCAGACGAATATCGCTGACCGGATACTGCGGCTGCATATACGGCACTAAACGCACCACGGCCGAATCCACTTTCGGTGCCGGTGTGAACGATTCTGGTGGCACTTCGAGCACAGGAATGACCTGGCAATAATACTGCGCCATCACGCTCAGACGACCATAAGCTTTGCTACCCGGACCCGCGACTAAGCGATTCACCACTTCTTTCTGCAGCATGAAGTGCATGTCTTTAATCGAGCCAGTATAGCTGAAAAGGTGGAACATCAGCGGCGTCGAGATATTGTACGGCAGGTTACCGAACACGCGTAGCGGCTGACCTTTTTCCTGCGCCAGCGCAGCGAAATCGAAGGTCATCGCATCCTGCTGGAAAATGGTCAGCTTTGGACCAAGGAACGGGTGCGTTTGCAGACGCGCGGCGAGGTCGCGGTCCAGCTCGACAACGGTCAGCTCATCCAGGCGTTCGCCTACCGGTTCGGTTAACGCACCCAAGCCAGGGCCGATTTCCACAATAGCTTCACCTTTTTGTGGGTGAATTGCGGAGACAATGCTGTCGATAATGTACTGATCGTTCAGGAAGTTTTGCCCGAAACGTTTACGGGCGTAATGCCCCTGATGGACGCGATTATTCATTACTGCTCTTGATCATAGTGATGGCGAGATTAAGCGCCGTGATAAAGCTGCCCGGTTCTGCCTGGCCCAGACCGGCTAATTCAAGCGCGGTGCCGTGGTCGACGGAAGTCCGGATAAAGGGCAGGCCAAGCGTAATGTTTACCGCGCGGCCAAACCCCTGAAATTTTAGCACCGGTAAGCCCTGGTCGTGATACATCGCCAGAACCGCATCGGCATGTTGCAGGTATTTCGGCTGGAACAGCGTATCGGCCGGCAGGGGGCCGGTGAGTTGCATGCCTTGCTGACGCAGCTCGTTGAGGGCCGGAATGATAATATCGATCTCTTCGCGGCCCATATGGCCGCTTTCGCCCGCATGCGGATTGAGGCCGCAGACGAAGATATGAGGATTCGATAAGCCAAACTTTTGCTGCAGGTCGCGATGCAAAATGGTGATCACTTCATGCAACGTGTCGCGAGTAATTGCGGCAGACACATCCTTTAGCGGCAGATGCGTGGTGGCTAATGCCACTCGCAATTCTTCCGTTGCCAGCATCATCACCACTAAATCGCCACCGGCGCGATCGGCAAAAAACTCGGTATGACCGGTAAACGGAATGCCCGCATCGTTGATCACGCCTTTGTGCACCGGACCGGTAATCAGCGCGGCGAATTCACCGTTCAGGCAACCATCACAGGCGCGCGCCAAGGTTTCCAGCACATAATGACTGTTCATCACGTTGAGTTCACCGGCGGTCACCGGCTGTGCGGTATCGACTTGCAGTAACGTGAGCGTGCCGGCCTGCTGCGGTTGTGCCGCGATGCCAGGCTGATAATCGCGCAGCGACAGCGGCAAACCCAGTAACGCAGCGCGACGGCGCAAAAGCTCGCCGTCGCCGCAGACCACCAGTTCAACCGGCCAGTTTTGCTGTGCCAGTTGAACGGTGAGGTCGGGACCAATCCCGGCAGGTTCGCCGGGCGTGATCACCACACGATAATTACTGACCATTGTTATCCAGAATTTTCACGTAAGCACTGGCGCGCTGTTCCTGCATCCAGGTTTGCGCTTCTTCCGCGAATTTACGGTTGAACAGCATACGGTAGGCGCGCTCTTTCTGCGCGGCATCGGTCTTATCAACCTGACGCGTATCCAGCAATTGGATCAAGTGCCAACCAAATGAGGAGTGAACGGGCTGGCTAACCTGACCTTTCTGCAATTTCAGCAAGGCATCGCGGAACGCCGGATCGTAAATCTCTGGGGCTGCCCAGCCGAGATCGCCGCCCTGATTGGCTGAACCTGGATCGTCTGAGAATTGTTTAGCTGCGGCAGCAAAGGTGGTTTTCCCGCTTTTAATGTCGGCAGCGATTTGTTCGATCCTGGCTTGCGCCTGAGCATCAGTGAGGATTGGGGACGGCTTCAGCAGAATGTGGCGCGCATGTACTTCCGTCACCGAAATATTTTTGCTTTCGCCGCGCAGGTCATTCACTTTCAGGATGTGGAAGCCCACACCAGAACGGATTGGCCCGACAATATCGCCTTTTTTCGCGGTGCTTAACGCTTGAGAGAACAGCGTAGGCAACTCTTCAATTTTGCCCCAACCCATATTGCCGCCTTTCAGTGCCTGCGGATCGGCAGAGTAAGTCACCGCCAGCTTGCCGAAGTCGGCTCCGCCTTTCAGCTGAGTAACCAATTGGCGCGCCAGTGTTTCCTGATCGTCAACCTGCTGTTGCGTCGGATTTTCTGACAACGGCAGCAGAATCTGGCTGATATTCAGTTCAGTACCTTGCTTATTCTGTGCACCAACCTGCGTGGCCAGCGTATCCACTTCCTGCGGCAGGATAGTGACGCGACGACGCACTTCATTGTTACGCACTTCTGAAATGAGCATCTCTTTGCGGATCTGCGCACGGTAATCGTTGTAGTTCATACCGTCGTAGGCCAGACGGCTACGCAGCTGGTCAAGGCTCATGCGGTTCTGTGCGGCAATGTTCTGGATAGCTTGATCCAGTTGCTGATCGTTGATTTGAACGCCCGCTTTTTCGCCCATCTGCAGAATGATGGCATCCATCACCTGGCGTTCAAGAATCTGATGACGCAAGGTTTTGTCATCAGGGAGTTGCTGGTTTGCCTGCTGCGCCTGTGATTTCACGGTGCGCATCATGTTATCAACGTCACTTTCCAGTACCACGCCGTTATTCACGACGGCGGCAACTTTATCAACCACTTGTGGGGCTGCGAACGCAGTGTTAGCGGTAATCGCTACACCAAGAATCAGCATTCTCCAGTTCTTCATACTTTATCCATTGTTGTTTCCGCACTGCGGGAGAGCCTGTCAAACATCACAACATCAGAAAGCGCGCTGGTAAGGGATAATGCCCTGACGCAGCATTTCATTGGTGCCTAAGCCATAATTGGAACTCAGACCACGCAGCTCAATGTTGAATGAGATTTGGTTGTCATACTTACTGTCGTTGTTTTCCCAACCGTTGATCTTGCGTTCGTAACCCAGACGAATGGCATAGCAGCACGAGCTGTACTGCAGGCCAACCAGCTGCTCAGCCGGACGGCTGTTGCGGGTATCGTAGTAATAACCGCCCACCAGTGACCAGGCATCAGCAATTGGCCAGCTGGCCGTGGCGCCGACCTGTGAAATCCCGTTTTTGTAGATCGGGTCAGTCACCAGGTTAGAGTTATTCAGCGCCTGCGCGACGTATTCGGGGCTGCTATAGCGATAGCTCAGCTGCACCATACGATCGGCGTCCTGGCGATACTCAACTACCGCATTACCCTGGGCGACGTTGTCGAGGCGCGTGTCATATTGCAGTCCGCCACGCGCGCCCCAGCGATCGCTGATTTTCCAGTAAGTGTCGCCGGCCCACACCAGGCTGCCGGTGTCATCTTCTTCGTTCGTCTGGTTTACGCCGGTACGAGACGGGGTAAACGAGTAGATTTGACCCACAGAAACGTTAAAACGTTCAACCAGATCGTTATCATAAATACGTGTGGTCACACCGCTTGCTACTTCGTTAGACGAAGCGATGCGATCCAGGCCGCTGTAAGTACGATCGCGGAACAGGCCGGTGTAATCACTTTGCAGCAGCGTGGAGTCGTACGGATAGATATTGCTCTGATTACGATACGGGACGTAAAGATACTGAACGCGTGGTTCCAGCGTTTGCGTGTAGCCCGGCTGCCAATCCATTGCACGATCAAAGACTAAGCGGCCATCAACTTTGAATTGCGGCAGGGTACGGTTTACTGAACTATCCAGTTGCCCGCTTGCACCTGCTACGTTTGGAATCTCTCCGTTGTTATAGGCATTGATATGTTCTTGCTGGTAATGGGTCGCCAGGAATTTTGCTTCGGTATCGAGGCTTGCCCAGCCATTTGAGAGCGGCAGATTCAGCGTTGGCTCAACGTGCAGACGTGTCGCTTCGGGCATGCGGCTGTTAACGTTAGTGAATTTAACGGCCTGTGCATATACGCGCCCATCAAATGGTCCGATGTCGTTCTGATAAAAGTTCAGATCGAGCTGAGGCTGAGCTCGGTATACGTTACTATTACTGGTGTTACCGAAGACCTGGAAGTCTTTGCTCGAAAGCGTAGCGTCCCAGTTTGTATCCGCATAGCCGAAGCTGAACTTCTGTGTAGCGTAACCATCAGTGGAACTGTAGTACTTCGACTCAAGATCGTTGAAATAATACGGATCGCTGACTTTGGTGTAGTCGGCGTTAAAGCGCCAATGCTGATCGTAAACGCCCGCATGACGCCAGTAGAACAGCCAGCGGTCATCATCTTTATCATCCCGAACGGATGGACGAGAGGCTTTGTCCTTGTTGTACTGGTCGTCAGACGCCAGATAATCCAGCTCCATTAAGCCCGCGCCAAACACCGTCAAATAACGGAATTCGTTCTGCAACTGCAGGCCGCGTTTTTCCATGTAGTGAGGTGTGATAGTGGCATCAGCTTGCGGCGCAATGTTCCAGTAATACGGCAGCATAAACTCGAAGCCGTTACTGCTGCCATATTTCGCGTTCGGGATCAGGAAACCGGAGCGGCGACGATCGCCAATCGGCAACTGAAGATAGGGGCTATAAAATACCGGCACATTGCCGAGCTTAAAGCGGGCGTTCCAGATTTCCGCAACTTCTTCTTCGCGATCCTGAATCACTTCGGAACCGACCACGCTCCAGCTGTTGGAACCCGGCAAGCAGGAAGTAAAGCTGCCGTTTTCCAGAATGGTGTAGCGATTATTACCGCGCAGTTTCATCTGATCGGCATCGCCGCGGCCCTGACGGCCAACCATCTGATAATCACCGTTCCACACGTTGGTGTCTTTGGTGTTCAGATTCGACCAGGCTTTCGGACCTTTGAGGATGACCTGATTATCGTCATAGTGCACATTACCCAGCGCATCCACGGTACGAACCGGCGTGGTTTGCCCATCCTGCTGACGTTGATGCAGCTGCACTTCGTCGGAACGCAGGCGGCTATTGCCCTGCTGCACATCGACGTTCCCGGTGAACACCGCGTCATCCGGATAATTGCCTTTGGCTGAATCAGAATGGATGGTGACCGGCAGCGAGTTGGTATCGCCATTAACCAGCGGGCGGTTGTAACTCGGCACGCCCAGCATGCACTGCGACATCAGATCGTCGGCGAGTGATGACTGGCTATAAAGCGCTGCACCAATCATGGTAGCCAGCAAGGTAGGTATACGTTTTTTCATACGCGGTTTCGATAATTCCATGAAAACTGGCATCATGCCGACAATCCGGTCAGAGACTAACTTACTGCCCGGCGTTGCGCCAGTGTTAATCCTTGTCTGCCCGCGTTGCCGTTAGGCGCTGAGATAAATGACAGGTATGATAATGCAATTTTCAGCCGCAAGCATGGCGAATTGAGGAGTTTATGCGCTACTGGGGAAAAGTAATTGGTCTGGCGCTCGGGATAGTTTCCGGGGCAGGCTTTTGGGGCATTGTACTGGGTCTGATCATTGGTCACATGTTTGACAAAGTGCGCAGCGTAAAAGGACAGGGCTATTTCGCCAACAACCAAGCGCGTCAAACGCTGTTTTTCAGTACGACATTCCAGGTGATGGGCCATTTGACCAAGTCAAAAGGGCGCGTCACCGAAGCGGATATCCAGATTGCCTCCTTATTTATGGATCGCATGCAGCTGCACGGCAATGCGCGTACCGCTGCGCAGCGTGCGTTTCGCGAAGGGAAGCAAAGCGACTATCCGCTGCGCAGTAAACTACGCGAATTGCGCAGTGCCTGCTTTGGTCGTTTCGATCTGATTCGGATGTTTCTGGAAATCCAAATTCAGGCCGCCTTCGCCGATGGTTCGCTGCATCCTAACGAACGCCAGGTACTGTATGTAATTGCCGAAGAGCTGGGCATTTCGCGGGCGCAGTTCGATCAGTTCTTGCGCATGATGGAGGGCGGTCAGCAGTTTGGCGGCGGCTCTTCACACGGTGGTGCGTATCAGCAGACGCAACGCGGTCCAACGCTGGAAGATGCCTGCAGCGTGCTGGGCGTAAAAAGCAGCGATGATGGCACCACCATCAAGCGCGCTTATCGCAAACTGATGAGCGAGCATCATCCAGACAAGCTGGTGGCGAAAGGATTACCGCCGGAGATGATGGAGATGGCGAAGCAGAAGGCGCAGGAGATTCAGGCCGCTTACGATTTGATTCGTAAGGAGAAAGGATTCAAATAAGCGTCATATAAGGTCGTCTTTGATGACGTAATGCTCGTCAGTTAAGCGTGAATCGGTCACCATGAATGGCGACCCTACGTTTACAGCGCTGGGTTTTCGTAGGGTGCGCATTCATGCGCACCTGCATAACCAGGCAATTACTAACTTAAGTGAGCGGCATTACGTTTTTGATGACGACCTTTTTTATGGCTATAAATCCGCTGGCTGCCTAAACGTCATGCTATTGCCAAACGCCGGATGCGTAATCGTCAGCGACTCGGCATGCAGCTGCAAACGCGGTGCCATCGCTAGCGCCTCTTCATGCGCATAAAAGCGGTCGCCAAGAATCGGATGCCCCAACGCCAGCAGATGCACGCGCAACTGGTGTGAACGGCCGGTAATCGGCTTAAGTTTTACGCGCGCGCTGTTCGTCGTTTCATACTCCAGCACCTGATACTCGGTTTGCGCCGCCTTGCCGTTCTCGAAACACACCATCTGCTTAGGCCGATTCGGCCAGTCGCAAATCAGCGGCAAATCGATCAAACCTTCCTCTGCCGCTGGATGTCCCCAAACGCGCGCCACATAGTACTTGGATGGCTCACGCTCACGGAACTGGCGCTTCAGCTCACGCTCAGCCGCTTTATTCAAGGCCACGATGATCACGCCGCTGGTTGCCATATCGAGACGGTGCACCGATTCCGCCTGCGGGAAATCACGCTGGATGCGCGTCATCACGCTATCCTTATGCTCCTCCAGACGGCCCGGCACCGACAGCAACCCGCTCGGTTTATTCACCACCATAATGTGCTCGTCCTGGTACAGAATATGCAGCCAAGGTTCGAGCGGCGGATTGTAGGCTTCCATTAGCATGACATCGTGGTCCTGAACATTATTGGTGTGTGACCACGATCAGGCGCAGTGCATCCAGACGCCAGCCCGCATCGCCCAGGCTTTCCAATACTTGTGTGCGATTGCTTTCCAGCGCTTCAACCTCATCATCACGGATGTTAGGGTTAACGGCGCGCAGCGCTTCGAGACGTGACAGTTCAGCACCGAGTTTCTCTTCGGCTTCCACTTTCGCCGCCGCAATAATCGCATGCGCTTCCGGTACGATGACTTTCTCCGCCTGGGTCAGAATCTCATGCACATCTTGCTGCACGGCATTCACCAGCTTGCTGCCGGTATGGCGATTCACCGCATTCAACTGACGGTTGAAGCTTTCAAACTCGACCTTGCCCGCCAGATTATTGCCGGCACGATCCATCAGCAAACGCACTGGCGTTGGCGGCAGGAAGCGAGTGAGCTGCAGGCTTTTCGGCGCTTGCGCTTCAACCACATAGATCATCTCGACCAGCAGCGTACCCACCGGCAGCGCTTTGTTCTTCAGCAGCGACAGCGCACAGCTGCCGGTATCACCCGTAAGAATCAGGTCGAGTCCGTTGAGGATCAGCGGATGTTCCCAGGTAATAAACTGGGTATCTTCGCGCGACAGCGCCTGGTTGCGGTTAAAGGTCACGGTGCAACCCTCTTCCGGCAGGCCCGGGAAATCCGGCACCAGCATGTGATCGGATGGTGTCAGCACAATCAGGCTATCGCTGCGGTCTTCCTGATTAATACCGACGATATCGAACAGATTCAGCGCAAAGTTAACCAGATCGGTATCGTTATCCTGCTCACCGATGGCATTCGCCAGCGCCTGTGCCGCTTCACCGCCATTGGAATTAAGTTCCAGCAAGCGATCGCGGCCCTGTTCCAGCTGTGACTTCAGCGCATCATGCTGCTTGCGGCTTTCCGTGATGAATTCATCCAGCCCCTGCGGATTTTCCGGCGCAGCGAGGTATTCAATCAGCTGATTGTACTCTTTGTCATAAATGGCGCGGCCGGTTGGGCAAGTATGCTCAAACGCATCCAGCCCTTCGTGATACCAGCGCAGTAGCACCGCCTGCGCGGTTTTTTCCAGCCACGGCACCAGAATCTGGATGTCATGCATCTGGCCGATACGATCGAGACGACCGATACGTTGCTCCAGCAGATCCGGGTTGAACGGCAGATCGAACATCACCAAACGGCTGGCGAACTGGAAGTTACGGCCTTCAGAACCGATTTCCGAGCACAGCAACACCTGTGCGCCATCCTCTTCGGAGGCGAAGAAAGCCGCAGCGCGGTCGCGTTCGATAATCGATAAACCTTCGTGGAACACGGCGGCGCGAATGCCTTCGCGTTCACGCAGGACTTGCTCCAACTGCAGCGCGGTGGCCGCTTTGGCGCAGATCACTAACACTTTCTCTTTGCGGTTACTGGTGAGGTAACCCATCAGCCATTCAACGCGCGGATCGAAGTTCCACCATGTGCCGCTATCGCCTTCAAACTCTTGATAAATCTGCTCCGGATACAGCATGTCACGCGCGCGCTCTTCTGCGCTTTTGCGCGTGCCCATGATGCCGGAGACTTTAATGGCGGTTTGATACTGCGCGGGCAGTGGCAAACGAATCTGATGCAACTCGCGTTTAGGGAAGCCTTTTACGCCGTTACGCGTGTTACGGAACAGCACGCGGCTGGTGCCGTGGCGATCCATCAGCATTGAGACCAGCTCTTTACGCGCGTCTTCTTTGCCGTCGCGATCGCTGTTAGCCACTTGCAGTAGCGGCTCAATATCTTGTTCGCCGATCAGATCGTTAATCAGGTTCATTTCATCTTTGCTGATGGCGTGATCGGCTAGCAGCGAACTCACCGCATCGGCCACCGGACGATAATGTTGCTGTTCTTCAACAAACTGGCCGAAATCGTGGAAACGATTGGGATCGAGCAGGCGCAGACGCGCAAAGTGGCTCTCTAATCCCAGCTGCTCTGGTGTTGCCGTCAGCAGCAATACGCCCGCGGTTTTTTCTGCCAGCTGCTCGATAACCTGATATTCGCGGCTCGGTGCGTCTTCGCTCCATGCCAGATGGTGCGCTTCATCGACTACCAACAGATCCCAATCGGCATCCGCCAACAGCTCAAGACGCTGCTTGTTTCGGCGCACAAAATCGAGCGAGCAGATTATCAGCTGCTCGGTTTCAAACGCGTTATCACTGTCGTGCTGCGCCTCGGTGTAGCGATCGTCATCAAACAGCGCAAAGCGCAGGTTGAAGCGACGCAGCATTTCCACCAGCCACTGATGTTGTAGCGTTTCCGGCACCACAATCAGCACGCGTTCGGCGCGACCGGCCAGCAGCTGTTGCTGGATGATCATCCCGGCTTCAATGGTTTTACCCAGGCCCACTTCGTCCGCCAGCAGCACGCGCGGCGCATGGCGACGGCCAACATCGTGCGCGATGTGCAGCTGATGCGGGATCAGATTGGTGCGCATACCGCGCAGGCCGCTGATCGGCAAACGATATTGCTCACTATGATATTTACGCGCACGAAAACGCAGCGCAAAGCGATCCATGCGGTCGAGCTGGCCGGCGAACAAGCGATCCTGTGGCTTGCTGAACACCAATTTGCTGTCCAGCATCACTTCACGCATCACCACATCGTTTTCTTCGGTATCGAGACGCGTGCCGATGTAAGTCATTAACTCGTTTTCGTTGCGGACTTCATCGACGCACATCTGCCAGCCTTCATGGCTGGTGATGGTGTCACCCGGATTGAAAATCACACGAGTAACCGGAGCATCATTTCGAGCATACAGGCGGTTTTCGCCGGTTGCCGGAAAAAGCATGGTGATCATACGCGTATCAATCGCGACAACCGTGCCCAGTCCCAGTTCACTTTCCGTATCACTAATCCAGCGCTGACCCAGTGTAAAAACCATATATTTTTTGCTCGACTCTCTTACATGCCATAAAGAAGTTCACCTGCACTCAGGCAATACCCAACCGCCAAACGGGTGTTTGGTCAGATTGTGTGTGCGGTGAGAATCAGGAAGGGCGCTATGGTACTGGATGGCAAGGCATTCGTCACCTGTCAAAAAAGCCCCAACTGCCCAGTAATCAGTGTAGCAAAGTCATCACCGACAAACGGTAAAATACCGTCAGCCACCGGTTGTAGCTGTTTGGTGACGTAGTGATCGTAGTCGAGAGGCGTGTTACGCGCCTCCAGGGGTTCCGGTCCTGCCGTCGCCATCACATAGCGAATCGAGCCGCCGTTTTGATATTGCAACGGCCGCTGTAACTTACGGTTGTGCTCATCGGCGAGACGCGCGGCACGCACGTGTGGCGGCACATTGCGCTCGTAATCTTTCAGTGCGCGACGCAGCCGCTTTTTATACACCAGACGATCGTCGAGCTCGCCTGCCAGCAATTGCGCCACTGTTTCGCGGATGTAATCCTGCCACGGTTCGCCACGAAAAATGCGGCCATACAGGTTCTGCTGGAACTGTTGCGCCAGCGGCGTCCAGTCGGTGCGTACGGATTCGAGGCCTTTAAACACCAGCCGCTCGCCACTGTCGCTGCGGATCAGGCCGGCGTAACGCTTTTTGCTGCCCTGTTCGGCGCCGCGAATGGTCGGCATCAGAAAGCGGCTGAAGTGGGTTTCATACTCAAGCTCCAGCGCGCTCTTCAGCCCATACGTGGATTGCAGATGCTGCTGCCACCAGCCATTAACACGTTCGGCGAGGTGACGACCCATTGCCGCCGCCTCCGCTTCACTGCGCGCGCCTTTCAGCCAGACGAAGGTAGAATCGGTATCGCCGTAAATCACATCAAAGCCTTCGGCTTCAATCAATTCGCGCGTTTGCTGCATGATGGCGTGGCCGCGCAGGGTAATGGATGACGCCAGGCGCGGATCGAAGAAACGACAAGCGCTGGTCCCGAGCACGCCGTAAAAAGCATTCATGATGATTTTCAGCGCCTGTGACAGCGGTTTATTGTTGTCGCGCTTAGCGGCTTCGCGACCTTGCCAGATCTGCTCGACAATCGCGGGTAAACAGTGCGTGTCGCGGGAAAAACGCGCGTTGCGGAAGCCGGGGACCGAATCAACATCATCCGGATGCGCCAGGCCTTCCACCAGACCGACCGGATCGATGAGAAAGGTACGAATAATCGAGGGATACAGACTTTTATAATCCAGTACCAGCACCGAGTCATACAGGCCGGGACGCGAATCCATCACGTAGCCGCCAGGGCTGGCTTCCGGCGCCACTTCGCCGAGATTAGGCGCCACGAAACCGGCGCGGTGCATGCGCGGAATATAGAGATGCCCAAACGCCGCCACCGAACCGCCGTGACGATCCACCGCTAAACCGTTCACCGTGGCGCGTTCCAGCAAGAACGGCATGATGGCGGTGTGCTGGAAAATGCGCGTCACCAGCTCGCAATCCTTGAGATTGTATTTCGCCAGCGCCGGTTTATCGTTGGCGAAGCGCCAGTTAATCTCCTCCATGCGCTGCCACGGATTATCAATGGCTTTGCCTTCACCCAGCAGCTGGCGCGATACCGCTTCAAGGCTGAAAGAGGGAAAATCCCAGAAGGCGGATTTGAGCGCGTCGATGCCATCGATAATCAAGCGGCCCGTCGCCTGCGCGAAGAACACGCCGGGTTTAAAACCGTGCTCGCGCCACTCCAGCGCGTGCTTCTGGCGGCCTAAGCGCAGCGGAATGCCGTAACGGTCGGCATGCTTTTGCAATACACGCAGATCGAACTGCACCACGTTCCAGCCGATAATCACGTCCGGTTCATGCCGCTCAAACCAGGCATTGAGCTGCTCCAGCAGCTGTGGGCGGCTATCCACATAAATCAGCTCAAAATCAAGCGTGCTGGCATCGCCGTTGGGCGGACCGAGCATGTAAACCTGGCGCTGGCCGCAGCCTTCCAGCCCGATGCAGTAGAGCTCGCCATGCTGGGTGGTTTCGATATCCAGCGACACCCATTTCAACTGCGGACGGTAATCAGGATGCGGTTTTAGGCGTGCGTTGACCACGCTGTCACCGCGCATTTCACCGCTAAACCACACTGGCGCGGTGATAAAGCGCTCCATCAGGTAGCGTTCGGGTGGGCGAATATCGGCTTCGTAGACGGAAATGCCGTTCTCGCGCAGGCGCTTTTCCAGGTTTTGCAGTTGGCGATTGCTGCGGCAATAGAGGCCAAACACCGGACGTCGGCGAAAATCCTTCAGCTCCAGCGCTTGCAGGCGCGTGTGGCGCTCACCGTGGATGAGCGCCTCGGTTTGCGCACGAAACTCCTCGGGAACAAACGCCACCGATTCCTGCGCAGGCAGCACCAGCCGCTGCGGGCCGTTGTCGGTTGCCAGCCACAGCACCACTTCGCTGCCGGTCGGCGTATCTCGCCAATGTCGGGTAAGCAGAAAACCTGCGCGCGGATCGGTCACGGTAACTCCAGAGAATGAATTGCATTCAGTATAACATGGATGTTTATACAGTGTCTCAGCAGGCGAGATTGCCACCACTTTGTCAACATCGTTCTACAATTCTTGCCTTGACGCCTGTAGGTATGCTCTGGACAATCCAGCCTCTATATTCCGCAGAGGATATTTATGGAAGCCTGGATTCAACACCTGTTTTCGCAATCGCTGGAGTACGCGCTGATCGCCGTGGCGCTGGTGACCTTCCTTGAGTCGCTGGCCTTCGTGGGATTGCTGTTGCCGGGCACGGTATTAATGGCCAGCCTTGGGGCGCTGGTTGGTAGTGGACAAATTGGTCTTTATCCCGCGTGGGCGGCCGGATTCGTGGGTTGTTTAATCGGCGATTGGGTCTCTTACGGCATCGGCTGGAAGTTTCAGGGGCCGCTGCATCGCTGGAAATATCTGAAAAAGTACCAGGGTTTGCTGGATAAAACCGAGCATGCACTGCACCAGCACAGCATGTTCACCATTCTGGTCGGCCGTTTTGTTGGGCCAACGCGTCCGCTGATTCCGTTAGCGGCAGGTATGCTGGAACTGCCGGTGCGCAAGTTCTTGCCGCCCAATTTGATCGGCTGCATTCTCTGGCCGCCAGCGTATTTGATGCCGGGCATTTTGGCGGGCGTGGCGATTGATGTGCCGCAGGCGGCACAGGGCGGCAACTTTAAATGGTTACTGCTGCTGGTGGCGCTGCTGCTGTGGCTCGGTGGCTGGTTACTGTGGCGCTGGTGGCGCAGCGGGAAAACCGTTGATTGGGCAACGAAATATCTGCCGACCGCGCGCCTGCGCTGGCTGGCACCGTTAATGGCGACGATCGGTCTGGGCGCGTTTATCGCCATCCAGTTCCATCCGATGATGCCGATCTTCCGCCAGCTGTTAGGGAAAGTGTTCTTCGCTTAACGACGTTGCACGCCAAGGATGGCGGCTGCTTCACTTTCGCCCCGCACTAAACTCTCCGTGCTGCCATCCCAGTAAATGCGCCCATCAACGATCACCAAACTGCGCGCCGCAATCTGTTGCGCATCTTCCAGGCTATGCGACACCATCAACAAGGTGATGTTGCGGCTTTCGCACACCGAACGCACCAACTGGAGCATCTCACCACGCAGCGCCGGATCGAGCGCGGAAAAGGGCTCATCCAGCAGTAAAATCGGCTGATTGCGCAACAGGCAACGCGCCAACGCCACGCGCTGACGCTGACCGCCGGAGAGCTGACCCGGCAAACGCGCTAGCATCGGCTGCAGGCCGGTTTGTTCTGCGATGTCGGCCAGCTGCTGCTGCTGATCGCGCGTCAGTTTCAGGCCCGGATGTAAACCCAACGCCATGTTTTGCTGCACCGTCAGATGCGGAAAAAGATTGTTCTCCTGAAACAGCATCGACACCGGCCGCGCTGATGGCACGCTGTGCGTATGATCAACGCCGTTCATCACCAGCGCGCCTTGATTGATCGGCAAAAAGCCGCCAATCAGGCTCAGCAAGGTGCTTTTGCCTGCGCCGCTCGGGCCGAGGATCGCCAGACGTTCACCCGCCTGCGCCGTAAAACTGAAGCGCATCGGCAGATGCTGATAAAGGTAAGTGAGGTTATTCAGTGTCAGCATGGCGGCCCGGTAATTTTTCCATCAGTGTAAAGAGGAGCAAGCAGAGTAACAGTAGCAGCAGCGCGGTGACGGCACCGTCCGCGCCGCGATAGGCGCCAATCTGCTGGAACAGATAGAAGGGCAGCGTGCGAAAATCGGCGCTGCCAAACAGCGCGACAACGCCGAAATCACCGATCGACAATACGCAGGCAAACGCCAGCGCTTGAGCAAGTGGGCGTTTCAGCGCGCGCAATTCAATCAGTCGCAAGCGGTTGAAACCCGCGATGCCGAGTGAGGAACACAGCTGGCTGTATCGGGCGCTGATATCACGCATCGGATTCTCCAGCACTTTCATGGCGTAGGGAATGGCGATCAATGCGTTGGTGAAGATCACCAAGCCATCGGCGCGCTGTGGCAGCCCGATGGTGGCGTTGAACAGCAGGAAGAAACCGCTCGCTAGCACGATGCCCGGCATCGCCAGAATCAGCATGCCGCTCATTTCCATCGCCTGCGCGGCGATCATATTCTGCCGCTGACGCAGTTCGCGACTGCTCCAGAGCAGCATCATGGTCAGCACCACACAGAGCACCCCGGCACCCACGGCGATACGCAGCGAGGTAAAGGTGGCTTGCCAGAGCGCCGCTTGTTGTAGCGCACCGGCGACGCCGCCGCGCAAACCATCCACCACCACCGCTGCCAGCGGTGGTAACAGCAGCAGCAGCGCCAGGCCAATCAATACCGTATCGGCAACGCGCGCATGCCATGAATCCTGCGGATCGCGCCAGCCACGAATGCTTTGGCTTCCGGCGGGAATGGCTTTGCTAAAGCGCTGGCTCAGCAATACCAGTAGCAAGCAGCAGCCGAGCTGTAACATTGCCAGCAGCGCCGCGCGACCCGGATCGTAATCGAAATTCAGCGCCTGATAGATCGCCAGCTCCAGCGTGGTGGCCTGCGGACCGCCGCCCAACGCCAGCACCGTGGCGAAGCTGGCGAAACAGAGCATAAAGATCAGCGCCGCTGTGGGCAAAATCTGACGGCGTAGCCACGGCCACTCCAGCAAATGAAATAGATTCCAGCCGCGCAGGCCAAGTTGGGCGGCGACTTGCCGCTGCTCGCCGGGAATGCTCTCCAGCGCTTGCAACAGCAGGCGCGTCGCCAGCGGCAGGTTAAAGAAGACGTGCGCCAGCAGAATGCCCTGCAGGCCGTACGGCGAAAAGTGGTAGTCAAAGCCGAGGGCCGCGCACAGTTGCGCCAGCCAGCCGCTGCGACCGTAAACGCTAAGCAAGCCAAACACCGCCACCAGCACCGGTAGCACCAGCGTCATGGCGCACAGGCGCAGCAACAGATTGCGGCCAGGGAAACGGCGACGATAGAGCGCGCGTGCCAGCAGAATCGCGGGCAGCACCGACAGCAGCGCTGAGAGCAACGCCTGCTCAAACGAGAACAGCAGCACATGATGCAGATAGCTGTCGTCGAGCAGCGCGCGCCAGTCGGTGGCCGGTGCAACCATCACCAAGGCGCCAAACGCCAGCAGCGCTACCGCGCACAGCAATAGCGCGGTGAGCGAACCGGGAATTAACCAACCTGGCATTAGCGGCTAACGGCGCGTTGCCATGCGCTGATCCATGCGGCGCGATGGTCGGCCACGTCGGCTGGCGTGAATTGCAACGCTTTAGCGGGCACCTGTAGCGCTTGATAACCGGCAGGAAGATCGCTTTTGATGACGGGATACATCCAGTTGCCGGTGGGAATGGTCTGCTGGAAGGCAGGAGAAACCATAAACTGCATGAACTGCTGCGCCAGCTTGGGCTGTTTACTGCTGGCGAGTTGTGCGGCAACTTCCACCTGCAAATAGTGGCCTTCGCTGAATTCGGCCGCGGCGTAGTTCTCTTTCTTCTCTTCGATGATGTGATAAGCCGGAGACGTGGTGTAACTCAATACCAGATCGCCTTCGCCTTTCAGGAACAGACCGTAAGCTTCGCTCCAGCCTTTGGTAACGGTAACGGTTTTTTGTGCCAGCTTCTGCCATGCGTCAGGCGCGTTTTCGCCATAGACTTTCTGCATCCACAGCAACAGGCCAAGGCCCGGCGTGCTGGTACGTGGATCTTCATAGATCACGCGCCATTTTTCCGGGCTTTCGACCAGTTCTTTTAGGCTTTTGGGCGGATTCTTCAGCTTGTTTTTATCGTAGACGAAGGCAAAGTAGCCATAGTCGAACGGGATGAAGGTGTCGTTATGCCAGCCATCCGGCAGCTGCAAAGCGTGTGTATCGACGCTGCTTTTAGCAAACAGGCCGGTTTTCTCTGCCGCCTGCACCAGATTGTTATCCAGTCCCAGCACCACATCGGCTTTGCTGTTTTTGCCTTCCATTCGCACGCGATTGAGCAGTGACACGCCATCTTCCAGCGCCACGTACTTCAGCTCGCAGTCGCACTGCGCTTCGAAGGCTTTTTTCACCGCCGGGCCGGGACCCCAATCGGCAGAGAATGAATCGTAGGTGTAAACGGTCAGAATCGGTTTGGCTGCGAAAGCCGGTACAGCAACCAGCAGCAACACAGGCAGAACTTTGTTTAACACTTTGCGCTCCTTGAGGAGAAGATAAGTTGAGTCGCAAAGGATCTGAGGAGTGATACATCTCAAATCCCTACGCCGGTATTAGCCGGATCAGGTTCGACGGGTTTCTCTCAGCCCTGACATCAAGGCACCCCGTTGAGAACGGCTCATTCTAGTCATTTATAGGACAGCGTGAAAGGATCATGGGCCGGAAGTCTTGTTCCATTCTGCTCGGTGTGCATGAATGCGTACCCTACGAAACCGCGTTCTTTAAACGTAGGGTCGCCATTTATGGTCACCTATTTACAGCTCCGGCGGTGCAAACCAGGCCGATTTGAAATCAAACCAGCCGAGTGTATTCAGTCGCACGCCACGCATACTGCGTTGACCTTCCAGCAGCAGCCAATGATGAAAAAGAGGGTGCAGATAGTCGCTGTCGATCAATTGTTTGCTCCATTCAGCAAGGGGTAAATCTTTCTGCCGCCAGCGCGCCGCATCGCCTTGCCAATCAATCGGGATGCAGTGATGCATCAGCGGTAGCTCGAACAGTTGGGCGAATAGCGCGTACTCCAGCGGCAGGGTAAAGTTGACGCTGCCGAGCCAAATGTCACTTTCGCTTTTGCCTTCAAACCACACTTCGTAGCTCACCTCCCGCGTGATTAACTCCACACCGTGCTGTGCCAGCAGCGGGCGCAACGCGTTGGCGATGCCTTCATGCTCGACGTGATGGCTATACCAACTCAGCGTTAGTTGGGTTAATCCTGCCGGTTTGTCGGCAGGTGTGAGATCGCGGCGATGGTGCCAGCGCGGCAGCAGGCCATAGGCCGGGAACCAGTAACGCTGATAGCCAACGCCAGCATGATTTAATAAGGCGATGGGGTTGAACAGATAGCTCACCCAGCGGCGGAAATGCGCGTCGCGGCCCAAGGCAGAACGCTGATCGAACAGCAGAAAATAACAGCCTTCTTCCAGTCGACTCTCTTCCGATTTTTCATCCGCGGTTTCGCCCTGCAGTTTTACCCCGGCATACACCAGTTCATCGCTGATCTCGGGTAGCACCCAAATCGACACATCATCAATCAGCGCGCGATAGCCAAAATAGTCATCAAAGGCGGCAATTCTCAGCTGTGTCTGCTGATTACGCTCCACGCTGTAAGGCCCGGTGCCAATCGGCTGGCGAGAAAACTGACGTAGGGTCGGCCATTCGCGCGGTAGGATCATCGCGCTGACGCTTGCCAGCAGCCATGGTAACCAATCGTCGGGCTGACTAAGATGGATATCCAGCGTCCAGGGCGCGGGCGAATGCAGCTTTTCGATATGTGAAAACAGCGGCTGGCTGCGCACGCGTTCCAGTGAGGCAATGACATCGTCAATCTCCAGTTCACGGCCATGGTGAAAACGAATCGCCGGGCGTAGAAAGAAGCGCCAGTGCAGCGGTGAGGTTTGCTGCCAGTGATGCGCAATATCGGGCTCGATTTCCCCCTTTTCCTCATTTATACGCATCAGACCGTTGAAAATTTGCCTTGCCAGATGGGTTTCTGAACGGCGCAGCGGCGAACCGGGCAGTAGATTAGGCAGCGGACGATAATAAAGCACGCGCAGGATGTGTTTGCCTTGCCGAAAGCTACGGCCTAAATGTGCCGCGATCATCTGGCGCACCTGATTTTTATCGCCCACTAACTGTACTAGCTGATCGATACGATCCTGCTCCAGCAGATCCTCGGCACGCTGTTGCTGGAGTGCCAAGCCGGTGTAGCAGAAACTCAGCATTGAGCGCTTGCCACGTCCCGCTTCCGCCTGCCAAATCAGCCAGCCTTCACCTTGCATGGCGTTGAGCAGGTTACGCATATGCCGACGCGAGCAATGCAGCCGTTCGGCCAACGCGTTCAAGGTCGTTTCCTGATCCTGGCCCTGGCAGCTTTGCCATAAGCGGATGAATTGCTGTTGCAGACGTGCAGAGGACATAAAAGGGGAACTCCTTCTCAGAATCGCTCAGTTTTTCCTGCCTCATATTAGAGGCATACTGCCCGGCAATGGAAGAGCGGGAGGCATTCAGCAATGAATGGCGCTCTAACAGCGGTTCCGCCAATGTGGAACCTTTTCTGAGTAGGGTGCATTTTCACCGCCAGCAGCGCTTTATCTGCTGGCTTTTTTCGTTTTGCTGTAGAATCTTCTACCCTCTTTTCTCTACCCATTTTTAACCGCAAAGGGATTTCTGCATGAAATCGCTGTTAACGCGCCAACGCCGCGTCAATCCGGTCTATCTCTCATTTATGGCTGTGTCGTTTATGACCGGCGTGGCCGGTGCATTACAGGCACCGACGCTGAGCCTGTTCCTGACGCGCGAAGTACAGGTGAGCCCGTTCTGGGTGGGCTTGTTCTTTACCATCAATGCGATAGCGGGAATCGTGATCAGCCTGCTGATGGCGAAACGCTCCGATAATAAGGGCGATCGCCGCAACCTGATCCTGTTCTGCTGCCTGATGGCAACGCTGAATGCGCTGCTGTTTGCCTTCAATCGCCACTATTTAACGCTGGTGACGCTAGGCGTGTTTTTGTCTGCGCTGGCTAGCGTGTCGATTCCGCAGGTGTTCGCCCTCGCGCGTGAATATGCCGATCAGTCGGCGCGTGAAGTGGTGATGTTCAGCTCGGTGATGCGTGCGCAGTTGTCACTGGCGTGGGTGATCGGGCCGCCGCTGTCGTTCGCGCTGGCGCTCAACTATGGCTTTGTGACGCTGTTTTGCGTTGCGGCGGGAATCTTTCTGCTGAGTATGCTACTGATCTGGCGCACCTTGCCATCGGTGCCACGCGTGGTGGCATCGCCTGAAGAGGTGCTAACGCAGCTTAGCCCGTGGAAGGATAGCCAGGTGCGGCTGCTTTTTATCGCCTCTGTCACCATGTGGGCGTGCAACACCATGTATATTATTGATATGCCTCTGTATATCAGCACCACACTTGGCCTGCCGGAGAAGCTGGCGGGGTTATTAATGGGCACCGCCGCCGGGCTGGAGATTCCGATCATGCTGCTGGCAGGGCATTACGCGCGGCGTACCGGCAAACGCAAACTGATGCTGCTGGCGCTGGTGGCGGGAATTGTGTTTTATTTCGGACTGGTCATGTTCCAGTCGCGCACAGCGTTGATGGTGCTGCAACTGTTTAACGCCGCGTTTATCGGCATCATCGCCGGGATTGGCATGTTGTGGTTCCAGGATTTAATGCCCGGACGTGCGGGCGCGGCGACGACGCTGTTCACCACCTCGATTTCCACCGGCATGATTATCGCCGGCATCATTCAGGGCACCATGAGCGAGCGCTTTGGTCATGAGTCGGTTTACTGGCTGGCGTTGGGGCTTGCGGTGTTGGCGTTGGGATTGGCGTCACGCGTGAGAGATGTTGTGGATAGATAGAAAAGAGAAGGGCGACAGCATGTCGCCCTTAGTGCCTTAGCGTAAAAACGCGGGCTGATTGGTCTCGTAGCGGGTAATTGACGCTTCGTGTTGCAGCGTCAGGCCAATGCTGTCGAGGCCGTTGATCATGCAGTGACGGCGGAAGCTGTCGATTTCGAAACTGTAGGTCTTATCGCCCGCGCTCACCGTCTGCGCTTCCAGATCCACCGTGAAGGTGACGCCCGGCTGTGCGGCAACCAGTTTGAACATCTCATCCACTTCTTCATCGCTCAGCTTCACTGGCAGCAACTGATTGTTGAAGCTGTTGCCATAGAAGATGTCCGCGAAGCTTGGCGCGATCACCACATGGAAACCGAAGTCGGTCAGTGCCCACGGCGCATGCTCACGTGAAGAGCCGCAGCCGAAGTTCTCGCGCGCCAGCAAAATGCTGGTGCCTTTGAATTCGGGTTTGTTGAGCACGAAGCTGGCGGTTGGCTTGGTGCCAGCATCGTCATCAAAGCGCCAGTCGTGGAAAAGATGCGCGCCAAAACCGGTACGCGTCACTTTCTGCAAAAACTGCTTCGGAATGATGGCATCGGTGTCGACGTTGGCGGCATCCAATGGCGCGACAATGCCGGTGTGTTGAGTAAATTTGTTCGCCATGGCTTAAGCTCCCTGAGTCAATTCACGAATGTCGGCAAAGCGACCGGTTACGGCGGCGGCAGCGGCCATCGCCGGGCTCACCAGGTGCGTGCGTCCGCCACGGCCCTGACGACCTTCAAAGTTACGGTTGCTGGTTGATGCGCAGCGTTCGCCCGGGTTCAGACGATCATTGTTCATCGCCAGACACATCGAGCAGCCTGGCAAACGCCATTCAAAACCGGCTTCAAGGAAGATTTTGTCCAGACCTTCGGCTTCGGCTTGTGCTTTCACCGGACCAGAACCTGGCACCACCATCGCCACTACACCTGGCGCCACTTTGCGACCTTTAGCAATGGCGGCTGCGGCACGCAGATCTTCGATGCGTGAGTTGGTGCAGGAGCCGATAAACACTTTATCGATCGCCACATCAGTCAATTTGATACCGGGCTGCAGATCCATGTAAGCCAGCGCTTTTTCCGCCGAGGCGCGCTCAACCGGATCGGCAAACGATTGTGGATTCGGAATCGCCTGATCCACCGCCATCACCTGGCCTGGGTTGGTGCCCCAGGTCACTTGCGGTGCAATATCTTCCGCGTGCAGCGTGACGATGCTGTCGAATTTGGCATCGTTGTCTGATTTCAATGTGCGCCAGTAAGCAACGGCTTGTTCCCACTGCTCGCCTTTCGGCGCAAATTGTTTGTCTTTCAAGTAGTTGAATGTGGTGTCATCCGGCGCAACCAGGCCCGCTTTGGCACCCATTTCAATCGCCATGTTACACAGCGTCATGCGGCCTTCCATGCTCAGCGCTTCAATTGCGGGGCCACAAAACTCGACAACGTGACCGGTACCACCCGCACTGCCGGTTTTACCGATGATCGCCAACACGATGTCTTTGGCGGTAATGCCCGGCGCAGCTTCACCCAGCACTTCAATTTTCATAGTCTTCGCACGGCCCTGTTTCAGGGTTTGCGTGGCAAACACATGCTCAACTTCGGAAGTACCGATACCGAATGCCAGTGAACCAAATGCGCCGTGGGTGGCCGTGTGGGAATCGCCGCAGACGATGGTCATACCCGGCAACGTCATACCTTGCTCCGGCCCAATCACATGCACGATGCCCTGGAACGGATGATTCAGGTCATACAGCTGAATGCCGAACTCAGCACAGTTCTTCATCAGCTCCTGCATCTGAATACGTGCCATCTCACCCGACGCATTGATGTCTTTGGTCTGAGTGGAAACGTTGTGATCCATGGTGGCGAAGGTTTTCGACGGCTGACGCACTTTGCGGCCGTGTGCACGCAGGCCATCAAAGGCCTGCGGTGACGTGACTTCATGAATCAAATGGCGATCGATATACAGTAACGGCGTTTCATTTGACGTTTCGTTGACGACATGTGCATCAAATAACTTCTGGTATAAGCTTTTCATTTTATTATTTTTCCTCGGCGATAAAACCGGCAATGATGCTGCCCATTTCATCTGTGCTTACGGCTTTGCCGTCACCGGCTAAATCACGGGTGCGATAACCCGCTTCCAACGCGCGGCTCACGGCGCGTTCAATGCTAGCGGCAGCGTCATCCGCATTCAGGCTGTAACGCAGCAGCAGCGACAGCGACAGAATCTGCGCAATCGGGTTGGCAATGTTCTGACCCGCGATATCCGGTGCCGATCCGCCCGCAGGCTCAAACAGGCCGAAACCTTCTTCATTAAGACTGGCCGACGGCAGCAAGCCCATTGAACCGGTAATCATGGCGCATTCGTCTGACAGGATGTCGCCAAACAGGTTAGAACACAGCAGCACGTCAAACTGTGATGGATCTTTAATCAGCTGCATGGTGGCGTTATCGATGTACATGTGGCTCAGTTGCACATCCGGGTAGTCTTTTGCCACTTCGTTCACAATCTCGCGCCACATGACTGACGTCTGCAAAACGTTCGCTTTATCGATAGAGGTGACGATGTTGCGACGTTTGCGGGCAGATTCAAAGGCGATGCGGGCAATGCGCTCGATTTCAAAGCGGTGATAAACCTCGGTGTCAAAGGCGCGCTCATGCGGGCCGCTGCCTTCACGGCCTTTCGGCTGACCGAAGTAGATGCCGCCAGTCAGTTCACGCACGCACAGGATATCGAAACCACGCTCGGCGATATCACTACGCAGCGGGCAGAACGCTTCCAGGCCTTTATACAGCGCAGCGGGACGCAGGTTGCTGAACAGCTTGAAGTGCTTACGCAGCGGCAGCAACGCACCGCGCTCTGGCTGCTGAGCGGGTGGCAGATGTTCCCATTTTGGACCACCTACCGAACCAAACAGAATCGCATCCGCTTGTTCTGCGCCGGCAACAGTAGCCGGTGGCAATGGTTCACCATGACGATCGATGGCGATACCGCCAACATCATATTCGCTGGTGGTGATACGCATGTCGAAACGCGTACGAATTGCGTCGAGAACTTTCATGGCCTGCGCCATCACTTCCGGACCAATTCCGTCGCCTGGTAATACCGCGATATGAGAAGACTTAGACATAGTTACACCGTTTCCTTCTGATCTTTAAATTTACGCTGCAGTTCTTTTTCCACCTGCTTAGCACGCCAAATATTGTTCAACGCGTTCACCATCGCTTTAGCTGATGATTCGACGATATCGGTCGCCAGGCCCACGCCGTGGAATTTACGACCGTTGTAATGAACCACGATATCTACCTGGCCCAACGCGTTCTCGCCGTGGCCTTTTGCAGTCAACTTGTAATTGATCAGTTCGGCTTCAAAACCGGTAATGCGATTGATGGCCTGATAAACGGCATCAACTGGACCGTTACCGGTTGCTGCATCGGCTTTGGTCTCTTCACCGCAGCCCAACTGCACCGATGCAGTGGCGGTCACGCTGGAACCGGTCTGCACGTTAAATTCGTTCAGCTGGAAGTATTCTGGCTCTTCGTTCTGTTTGTTGATAAAGGCTAAGGCTTCCAGGTCGTAATCGAATACCTGACCTTTCTTATCGGCCAGCTTCAGGAAGGCGTCGTACAAGGTGTCGAGGTTGTAATCTGACTCTTTGTAGCCCATCTCTTCCATGCGATGTTTAACGGCGGCACGACCAGAACGTGAGGTCAGGTTCAGCTGGATTTTGTGCAGGCCAATGGATTCTGGCGTCAGGATTTCGTAGTTTTCGCGGTTTTTCAGCACGCCATCCTGGTGAATACCCGAAGAGTGGGCGAAGGCGTTGGAACCGACCACCGCTTTGTTGGCCGGAATCGGCATGTTGCAGATTTGACTCACGGTTTGGCTGGTGCGGTAGATTTCCTGATGATTGATATTGGTGTGCACGTTCATAATCTGCTGACGGGTTTTAATCGCCATGATCACTTCTTCCAGCGCGCAGTTACCGGCGCGCTCGCCTAAACCGTTCAAGGTACCTTCTACCTGACGCGCACCGGCCAATACCGCGGCGATGGCATTACCGGTCG
The DNA here is from genome assembly GCF_059730785.1 of Pantoea sp. X-Soil-ISGK-421. NCBI lineage: Bacteria > Pseudomonadati > Pseudomonadota > Gammaproteobacteria > Enterobacterales > Erwiniaceae > Pantoea > Pantoea sp. X-Soil-ISGK-421. The sequence continues at coordinate 747,351 of NZ_AP035979.1, forward strand.
CCATACCCAAATCGTCATGGGTATGAACAGAGAGAATGGCTTTATCGATATTCGGAACGCGAGCCACCAACTGGCCGATGATGTTGGCATATTCGCCTGGCAAGGTGTAGCCAACGGTGTCTGGAATGTTGATGGTGGTCGCACCGGCATTGATAGCGGCTTCAACCATGCGGCACAGATCATCGATTGGGGTACGGCCACCATCTTCACAGGAGAATTCTACGTCATCGGTGTAGTTGCGGGCGCGTTTGATCATATGTACCGCGCGTTCAATTACTTCAGGCAACGTGCTGCGGAGTTTAGTGGCGATGTGCATCGGTGAAGTGGCGATGAAGGTGTGAATACGAAATGCTTCAGCAACACGCAGTGATTCGTATGCAGCGTCAATGTCCTTCTCAACGCAGCGTGCCAGTCCACAAACGCGACTGTTTTTGATGGTACGCGCGATGGTCTGTACGGATTCAAAATCGCCGGGAGAAGAAACGGGGAATCCCACTTCCATCACATCCACGCCCATACGTTCCAACGCCAGAGCGATCTGCAGTTTTTCTTTAACACTCAGGCTGGCCTGTAAAGCCTGTTCGCCGTCACGCAGAGTGGTATCGAAAATAATAACTTGCTGGCTCATCGTAATCTTCCTTATGCATTAACGTTGCCGGTGCTACGAGCATAAAAAAACCCGCGCATTGGCGCGGGTTTCTTAAACTTCAGTAGGTTCGAATCAGTTACTGATTCCGCCCACGAGTCTACCGCGCAAACTGGATGCGTTTAGTAGTAGACCGAGTAGGCGGAAAGAATGAAACATGAATCAAACCTCGTAAATTATGTGCTGCACATATTGGTACTGCAATCGACGCGTGAAGTCAACCTTAACTGCAAGGGTATTTCTACAAAACCAAGAGGGCGATCTGCTGCGATTTTTCGGCAGAGCAGAGCATTGACATTAATTATTGACGGAATGAGTAAATTCGGCGGACTAGAAAATTACCTGGAAAGTAGAATTTATTTTAAGTTATTGATAGTTATTATTTTAAATCAGAATTCTTCAGGGTGTATAAAACAAGATAAGACTTGTTGTGTAGAGTAATATGATGTGATTAAGCCTGTTTATAGATAATCCCGCCAGAAAATAATTATCACAAAAGATTGTGGACTGAGTGGTCAGGCAATATGAAAATCATATTTCTCAGAACACGCTGCAAATAATCTCTAAACCAGCATATTCCTCTGCGGTTATGACTAAGGATTAGTTTAATCCTCCCAGGCGATAATCACGCATCAGTGCCTTTATTGCCGGTTCAGACTCGCGCTAGCATCCTGGCGTTTGCAGCTCGGGTTGTCTGCGGTTATGGTAATCGACCTACTCTTAAAAGAATTAACTCAAGTAGATTCCCTGTACCTGGAAGGCGGAAATGAACGCCGTCTTCTGAGCATAAACATAAGGTTTTGATCTTAATTGGCGATCGGGGGCCGGATATCAGTGGCGTGCGGGAAACGCGAACGTCAGTGGATTCAGTCCCTCAAGCCTGGAGGCAGAAAATGGAGATGTTGTCAGGAGCCGAAATGGTCGTCCGTTCGTTAATCGATCAGGGCGTTAAGCAGGTATTCGGCTATCCGGGCGGAGCAGTGCTCGATATTTATGATGCGCTGCAAACGGTCGGTGGGATTGACCATGTATTGGTCCGTCATGAACAAGGTGCAGTGCACATGGCTGATGGCCTGGCGCGCGCGACTGGCGAAGTCGGTGTTGTACTTGTGACCTCCGGTCCGGGTGCCACGAACGCCATTACCGGCATTGCAACCGCCTACATGGATTCCATTCCACTGGTGATTCTGTCGGGTCAGGTGCCTTCTTCGCTGATTGGTTACGATGCATTTCAGGAATGCGACATGGTTGGCATCTCGCGTCCGGTAGTGAAGCACAGCTTCCTGGTGAAAAACACCGAAGAGATCCCAACGGTGCTGAAAAAGGCCTTCTGGCTGGCGGCGAGCGGTCGTCCGGGTCCGGTAGTGATCGATCTGCCAAAAGATATTCTGAATCCAGCCAACAAATTGCCATACGTCTGGCCGGAAACCGTGAGCATGCGCTCTTACAATCCGACCATCCAGGGCCATAAAGGCCAGATTAAGCGCGCGCTGCAGACGCTGTTGGCGGCACATAAGCCGGTAATCTACGCGGGCGGCGGGGCGATTATGTCAGGCTGCGAAGCAGAACTGTTGCAGCTGGCAGAACAACTGAACATTCCGGTGACCATGTCGCTGATGGGCTTGGGTGTCTTCCCTGGCACGCACCGTCAGAGCGTTGGTATGCTTGGCATGCACGGCACGTACGAAGCCAACATGACCATGCACAACGCCGATCTGATTTTCGGTATTGGTGTGCGCTTTGACGATCGCACCACCAATAATCTGGCAAAGTACTGCCCGAACGCCACCATTATGCATATCGACGTTGATCCGACCTCGATCTCCAAAACCGTCAGCGCGGACATTCCGATCGTCGGTGATGCGAAGCAGACGCTGGCTCAGATGCTCGAGCTGCTGTCGCAGAGCGATGCAAAGCAGGAACTCGATAGCTTACGAGACTGGTGGCAGACCATTGAGGGCTGGCGTGGCCGCAAGTGCCTGGAATTTGATCGCACCAGTGACAAAATCAAGCCACAGGCGGTGATCGAAACCATTTGTCGTCTGACCAAAGGCGAAGCTTACGTCACGTCTGACGTCGGTCAGCATCAGATGTTTGCCGCTCTTTACTACCAGTTCGATAAGCCGCGTCGTTGGATCAACTCCGGCGGCTTAGGCACCATGGGCTTCGGCCTGCCTGCTGCGCTGGGTGTGAAGATGGCATTGCCGGATGAGACGGTTATCTGCGTGACCGGCGATGGCAGTATTCAGATGAACATTCAGGAGCTGTCGACCGCGCTGCAATACGATTTGCCGGTGCTGGTGCTGAACCTCAACAACGGCTTCCTTGGCATGGTTAAACAGTGGCAGGACATGATTTACTCTGGCCGTCACTCGCAATCCTACATGCAGTCACTGCCTGACTTTGTTCGTCTGGCCGAGGCATATGGCCACGTTGGTATTGCGATCCAGCATCCTGCAGAACTGGAAGAGAAGCTCCAGTTGGCGCTGGACACGCTGGCGAAAGGCCGTTTGGTGTTCGTGGATGTAAATATTGACGGCAGTGAGCACGTTTACCCGATGCAAATTAGGGGTGGTTCGATGGATGAGATGTGGTTGAGCAAAACGGAGAGGACTTAATTATGCGTCGTGTATTATCAGTTCTGCTGGAAAACGAATCCGGCGCATTGTCCCGCGTAGTGGGGCTATTCTCTCAACGTGGCTACAACATCGAAAGCCTGACGGTGGCCCCAACCGATGATCCCACCTTGTCACGTATGACCATTCAGACGGTCGGCGACGCGAAAGTGCTGGAGCAGATAGAGAAGCAACTGCACAAATTGGTTGATGTGCTACGTGTCAGCGAGCTGGGGCAGGGCGCTTATGTTGAGCGCGAGATCATGCTAGTGAAAATCCAGGCCAGCGGTTACGGCCGTGAAGAAGTAAAGCGCAGCGCGGAAATTTTCCGTGGTCAGATCATCGATGTCACGTCAACGCTTTACACGGTTCAGCTGGCTGGCACCAGCGATAAACTCGACGCGTTTCTCAATACCGTGCGTGACGTAGCAGAAATTGTTGAAGTGGCGCGCTCAGGAATCGTTGGCGTCTCGCGTGGCGATCGCGTTATGCGTTAATCACCTAAAGTCACGATTTCATCTGATTCTAACCCGGCGAAATGCCGGGTTTTTTTATTTTATGCACTTATCCAGGATGCGAGAGAAAAGCGGTTGCTCGGCGTAGTTTTCTGCGGTTAGATGTTACAAATGTTTTACCCATAGCTACTCTGCGGATATTTTCGCCAGCGCTGGCTTATCAGAATTAAGGTGTCACCGTGAAACTGGATGAAATTGCGCGCCTGGCAGGCGTGTCGCGTACCACGGCCAGCTATGTAATTAATGGCAAAGCGCGGCAGTATCGTGTCAGCGAAAAAACCGTCGAAAAAGTCATGGCGGTGGTGCGTGAACACAATTATCACCCTAATGCCGTTGCTGCCGGGCTGCGTGCCGGACGCACACGTTCAATTGGTCTGGTGATCCCTGATCTGGAAAACACCAGTTACACGCGGATTGCTAATTATCTGGAGCGTCAGGCGCGTCAGCGCGGCTATCAGCTGCTGATTGCCTGCTCGGAAGATCAGCCAGATAACGAAATGCGCTGTATCGAGCATCTGTTGCAGCGTCAGGTCGATGCCATCATCGTTTCTACTTCATTACCGCCAGAACATCCGTTCTATCAGCGTTGGATTAACGATCCTTTACCGATTATCGCGCTGGACCGTGCGCTAGATCGTGAGCATTTTACCAGCGTGGTTGGCGCCGATCAGGATGACGCGCAGGCGCTGGCGGCTGAATTGCGGCAGCTACCGGTGAAGAATGTACTGTTCCTTGGCGCGCTGCCGGAATTGTCGGTAAGTTTCCTGCGTGAACTGGGCTTCCGAGACGCATGGAAAGGAGATGAACGCCCGATCAACTACATCTACTGTAATAGCTTTGATCGTGCCGCCGCCGCAACACTGTTTGAAAAGTACCTTGAAGAGCATCCGATGCCAGAAGCGTTATTTACCACATCATTTGGCCTGCTACAGGGCGTGATGGACATTACGCTGAAGCGCGATGGTCGTTTACCAACTGACCTGGCGATTGCCACCTTTGGCGACCATGAATTGCTGGATTTTCTTGAGTGCCCAGTATTAGCGGTGGGTCAGCGTCATCGCGATGTGGCTGAACGGGTGCTGGAACTGGTATTAGCGTCATTAGATGAACCGCGTAAACCAAAGCCGGGTTTAACACGTATTCGCCGTAATTTATTCCGCCGCGGACAATTAAGCCGCCGCCCAAAATGAACGAGTGGGCGGTTAGCTGCCCACGTCTAATTTACCCTGCAAATAATTCCTCTTAAGCTCATGGCGTAAAAAAGCGTAAATTATCGCCACTCCAGCTAACAATTTAACCTTCCTGACTTTTCTTAATTGTTTACATGTTCATCAGAAAGGCGCAGCAGAGCTGGCGTGAAGTCGCTAGGCTTCTTTTCAGAAATCCCCTAAAATGCAGCCCCTGTCGCAGATTGCAGGGTAAATATATTTCATTGCAAAAGCGCTTTATTTTTCGCCATTTTTCACATTGCGAAAAATTTTATTCAACTATTCATCAGGTTAATTATTTATTTTGCCATTTAATGTGGATTTATTCCCTTCTCCGATTAATTTCACTCCATGTAAATAGTGATATTCACTTGCCGTTGCGGCTTGACAAGGATTTCATCGGCTCCGTAAACTCGTTTCGTGGTAAAAAGTGGGATAAAGTGGTGAAAACGGGTGATTGAGGGGTAAGGCTGGCATGTTCCGTGGAGCAACGTTAGTCAATCTCGACAGTAAAGGGCGATTAGCCGTACCAACACGCTATCGCGAATTGCTTGTCGCAGAGTCTCAGGGGCAAATGGTATGCACCATTGACCTCCATCAACCATGCCTGCTGCTTTACACCTTGCCCGAATGGGAAATCATTGAAAAAAAGCTGTCTCGCTTATCCAGCATGAATCCAGCCGAGCGTCGCGTGCAGCGATTGCTGTTAGGACATGCTAGTGAGTGTCAGATGGATAATGCGGGCCGTTTGTTGCTGGCGAACACGCTAAGACAACATGCCGGCCTGACCAAAGAAGTGATGCTGGTTGGACAGTTCAATAAGTTTGAGCTGTGGGATGAACAGACCTGGTATCAACAAGTTAAGGACGATATTGACACAGAACAGTCGGCTCAGGAGCCTTTATCTGAGCGGTTGCAGGACTTGTCGCTATAGCTATGCAGGAAAATTTCAAACACACCACAGTGCTGCTGGATGAGGCGGTAAACGGCCTCAATATCAGGGAAGACGGCATTTATATCGATGGCACTTTTGGTCGCGGCGGTCACTCGCGCTTAATCCTTTCGCAGCTTGGCGAGAAAGGGCAACTGATAGCGATTGATCGCGATCCGCAAGCGATAGCCGCAGCCGCTGAGATAAACGATCCTCGTTTCTCGATCGTCCACGGGCCGTTTTCGGCGCTGGCAGAATACGTCGAAGAGCGCGGTCTGACCGGCAAGATCGATGGCGTTCTACTCGATCTGGGCGTCTCTTCACCGCAGCTGGATGATGCCGAACGTGGCTTCTCCTTTATGCGTGATGGGCCGCTGGATATGCGTATGGACCCAACGCGCGGGCAATCGGCTGCTGAATGGCTAATGAGCGCGGAAGAGGCGGATATCGCTTTCGTGATCAAAACCTACGGCGAAGAGCGTTTTGGTAAACGTATTGCGCGCGCCATCGTCGAACGCAATCGCGAGCAGCCGATGACGCGTACCAAAGAGCTGGCGACGGTGATTGCCGCCGCGATGCCAGTCAAAGACAAATTTAAGCACCCGGCAACGCGTACTTTCCAGGCGATCCGCATCTGGATTAACAGCGAACTGGAAGAGATCGATACCGCGCTGAAAGGGGCATTGTCGGTTCTCGCGCCTGGCGGCAGGTTGTCGATCATCAGCTTCCACTCACTGGAAGATCGCTTAGTGAAGCGTTTTATGCGCGATCAGAGCCGTGGTCCACAGGTGCCAGCCGGCATTCCGATGACGGAGTCGCAGCTCAAAGCGTTAGGCGGTCGTGAACTGAAAACGCTGGGCAAGCTGATTCCAGGTGAAGCCGAAGTGAACGAAAACCCACGTGCGCGCAGTTCGGTGTTGCGTATCGCGGAGAGAACGGCTTCATGATTGGCAACGAGCGCCACAGCTTACCTGGTGTTATCGGTGGGGACTTGCTGCGATTTGGCAAGATCCCGCTGTTGCTGCTGATCGCGGTGCTGGTGTCTTCGGTAATTGTCGTGACCACCACGCACAAGACGCGCTTGCTAACGGCGCAGCGTGAGCAACTGGTGCTGGAGCGTGATGCGCTCGATATCGAATGGCGCAACCTGATTCTTGAAGAGAACGCTCTTGGCGATCATAGCCGCGTAGAGCGTATAGCAACCGATAAACTGCAAATGCAGCATGTTGATCCTTCACAGGAAAATATTGTGGTGCAGAAATAAGGAATCGCAGAACTTAATGAGTGGCGCAGGCAAAACGCTGAAGATAAAAAAACAAGAAAATAAGGCCAGCTTTGTAAGCTGGCGCTTTGCGTTACTGTGCGGGTGCATTTTACTGGCGCTGGGCGGACTGCTTTCACGCGTAGCGTGGTTGCAGGTGATCAACCCTGACAAGCTGGTGAAAGAGGGCGATTTGCGTTCGCTGCGCGTTCAATCAGTTCCCACCGCGCGCGGCATGATCAGCGATCGTGCAGGTCGTCCGCTGGCGGTGAGTGTGCCGGTGAATGCGATTTGGGCCGATCCGAAAGAGCTCGCTGAGCACGGCGGCGTGTCGCTGGATAGTCGCTGGAAAGCACTGTCGGATGCGTTATCGATTCCGCTTGATCAGCTGGCAGCACGCGTCAACGCCAACCCAAAAGGGCGTTTTATTTATCTGGCGCGTCAGGTCAACCCGGCGATTGGCGAGTATGTAAAAAAACTCAAACTGCCGGGCATCTACTTACGTGAAGAGTCGCGCCGCTATTATCCAGCAGGCCAGGTCACTGCGCACCTGATTGGCTTCACCAATATCGATGGTCAAGGTATCGAAGGCATCGAAAAAAGCTTCGACAAATGGCTGACCGGCGCACCGGGCGAACGTACCGTACGCAAAGACCGCAACGGCCGCGTCATCGAAGACATTTCCTCCGTGGACAGTCGTGCGGCGCATAACCTGACGCTGAGTATTGATGAACGTTTGCAGGCACTGGTATATCGCGAGCTGAATAACGCCGTGGCGTTCAACAAAGCGGAATCGGGCACGGCAGTGTTGGTGGATGTGAACACCGGTGAAGTGCTGGCGATGGCGAATAGCCCCGCTTATAACCCCAATAATCTCAGCAACACGCCGAAGGACGTGATGCGTAACCGCGCGATTACTGACATCTTCGAGCCGGGCTCTACCGTAAAACCGATGGTAGTGATGACGGCGCTGCAGCGCGGTGTAGTGAAAGAAAACAGCGTACTGAATACCGTGCCGTACCGCGTTAATGGTCATGAGATCAAAGACGTGGCGCGTTACAACGAATTGACCCTTACCGGGGTTTTACAGAAGTCGAGTAACGTCGGGGTTTCACGTTTGGCGTTAGCGATGCCCTCCTCAGCACTTGTAGATACTTACGCGCGCTTTGGACTGGGTAAACCGACCAATTTGGGGCTGGTCGGGGAAAGTAGTGGCTTATACCCTCAAAAACAACGGTGGTCTGACATAGAGAGGGCCACCTTCTCTTTCGGCTACGGGCTAATGGTAACGCCGTTACAGTTAGCGCGAGTCTACGCAACCATTGGCAGTTACGGCGTCAATCGCCCGCTGTCCATCACCAAAGTTGACCCGCCAGTGGCGGGTGAGCGCGTTTTTCAGGAAGACCTGGTGAAAACGGTGATGCACATGATGGAGAGCGTTGCGTTGCCAGGCGGTGGTGGGGTTAAAGCCGCTATCAAAGGCTATCGCATTGCCATTAAAACCGGTACCGCCAAGAAAGTTGGGCCGGACGGACGTTACGTCAACAAATACATTGCTTATACCGCAGGCGTTGCGCCTGCCAGCCGTCCTCGTTTTGCGCTGGTGGTGGTGATCAACGATCCCCAGGCCGGTAAATATTATGGTGGTGCGGTTTCAGCACCGGTGTTTGGCGCCATCATGGGCGGCGTGTTGCGTACCATGAATATCGAACCTGATGCGCTGCCGACAGTTGATAAAAACGAGTTGGTAAAGAATAGAAGTGAGGGATCAAGTGACAGATCGTAACCTGCGCGACTTACTGGCACCGTGGGTGCCGGGTGCGCCGGCGCGTCCACTCCGTGACATGACACTAGATAGCCGCGCTGCGGCTTCTGGCGATCTGTTTATCGCCGTGGCGGGCCATCATGCTGATGGACGTCGTTTTATTCCGCAGGCTATCGCTCAAGGCGTTGCGGCAGTAATTGCCGAAGCCGAAGGTGAGGCCAGCGATGGAGATATCCGCGAGATGCATGGCGTCCCGGTTATCTATCTGGCGCAGTTGCAGCAGCGCCTCTCTGCATTAGCCGGACGCTTCTATCAGCAGCCTGCCAGCAAACTGAAATTAATTGGTGTCACTGGCACCAACGGTAAAACCACCACCACTCAGTTGATGGCGCAATGGGCTAATCTGCTGGGTGAAACCGGTGCAGTAATGGGCACGGTGGGCAATGGCCTTTACGGTCAACTGGTGGCAACTGAAAACACCACAGGTTCTGCGGTGGATGTGCAGCATGTCCTGAATGATCTGGTCAGACAGGGCGCAACCCTGGCGGCAATGGAAGTTTCCTCTCACGGTTTGGTGCAGCATCGCGTCGCAGCATTGCCGTTTGCGGCTGCGGTATTTACTAACCTGAGCCGCGATCACCTTGATTACCACGGTGATATGCAGAGCTATGAATCGGCTAAATGGTTACTGTTCTCTGAGCATCAGGTCGCTGAAGCGATCATCAATGCTGATGATGACGTTGGGCGTCGCTGGCTGGCTAACTTGCCCGATGCCGTGGCAGTCACCATAGACGACAATTTACCATCTGGCTGTCATGGCCGCTGGCTCAAAGCCACGGCGGTGAATTATCACGACGGCGGTGCACATATTCAATTTAGCTCCAGCTGGGGCAACGGCGAATTTGATAGCCGCCTGATGGGCGCTTTCAACGTGAGCAACTTGTTGCTGGCGCTGGGTACGCTGCTGGTGCTGGATTATCCGCTTGATGCGCTGGTGGCAACTGCACCGCAGCTACAGCCGGTTTGTGGCCGCATGGAAGTGTTCACCGCGTCAGAAAAACCCACGGTGGTTGTCGATTATGCTCACACGCCAGATGCGCTGGAAAAAGCGCTGGAAGCGGCACGTCTGCACTGTAAAGGTCAGCTGTGGTGTGTGTTTGGCTGCGGCGGCGATCGTGATAAAGGCAAACGTCCTCTGATGGGCGCGATTGCGGAGCAATTCTCCGACATCGTGGTGATTACCGACGATAACCCGCGCAGCGAAGAGCCGATGGCGATTGTGAATGACATCCTTACCGGTCTGCTCGATCCGGGCCGCGCGCGCGTGGTTTCAGGGCGTGCGCAGGCGGTAACCAACGCAGTTATGCAAGCCAGCCCGGATGACATCGTGTTGGTCGCAGGAAAAGGCCATGAAGATTATCAAATCATTGGCAATCGCCGTTTAGATTACTCCGATCGCGACACCGTCGCCCGTTTGTTGGGGGTGATGGCATGATTCCTGTTTCTCTCAAAACGCTGGCAGACATCAGCGGCGGACAGCTGCATGGCACAGATTTAACCATTTCTGATGTCACCACCGATACACGCAAAGTGACCTCCGGCAGCCTGTTTGTGGCGCTGGTGGGTGAACGTTTTGATGCCCACGATTTCGCCAGCGACGCCATGGCCAACGGTGCACAGGCGCTGCTGGTCAGCAAGCTGCTGCCGATTTCTGTACCGCAGGTGGTGGTCGCTGATACGCGCATTGCCTTTGGACAACTCGCCGCGTGGGTGCGCCAGCAGGCGAAAGCACGCGTAGTGGCGCTGACCGGTTCATCCGGTAAAACCTCGGTTAAAGAGATGACCGCCGCGATTTTGCGCCAGTGTGGCGAAACACTCTATACCGCGGGCAATCTGAACAATGACTTCGGCGTGCCGATGACGCTGCTGCGTCTTACCAAAGAACATGCTTACGCAGTGATTGAGCTGGGTGCTAACCATCAGGGCGAAATTGCTTACACCACAGATATGGTTCGCCCGGAAACCGCGCTGGTGAATAACCTTGCCGCAGCCCATCTTGAAGGCTTTGGTTCGCTGGCAGGTGTGGCAAAAGCGAAAGGCGAAATATTTGGCGGCTTGCCGGTACACGGCACCGCTATCGTCAACGCTGACAGCAACGATCTTGCCAACTGGCAATCACAGTTTGTCGATAAAACGCTGTGGCGCTTCTCGCCGCAGCCCATGGCTGATGCAGAGTTCCGCGCCAGTGAAATCGTACTGCGAGCAGATGCCACGCGGTTCACGCTGCATACGCCACGCGGCGATATCGCCGTGGAATTGCCGCTGCCGGGCCGGCATAACATCGCGAATGCGTTAGCATCTGCAGCGCTAGCGTTGTCCGTAGATGTGCCGCTGACTGCGATTCAAACTGGCCTTAAAACCTTGCAGCCTGTTCCTGGTAGATTGTTCCCGATTCGTCTGGCGGAGAATCAACTGCTGCTGGATGACAGCTATAACGCCAATGTCGGATCAATGACTGCCGCCGCGCAGGTGCTGGGCGATATGCCGGGTTATCGCGTCATGGTGGTCGGTGATATGGCGGAATTGGGTGATGAAGCTGAACTATGTCATCGGCAGGTCGGCGATGCGGCTAAAGCCGCAGGCATTGATTGCGTGTTGAGTACGGGAACGTTGAGTCAACTGATTGGTGAAAGCAGCGGTAAAGGCGAGCATTTCGCCACTAAAACCGCATTGACTGAACGTTTACGCACATTGCTGTCCGAACATCAGGACATCACTATTTTGGTTAAAGGTTCACGTAGTGCCGCCATGGAGCAGGTAGTACAGAGCTTACAGGAGAAAGGAACATGCTAGTCTGGCTGGCCGAACATCTGGTCGCATTTTATTCCGGCTTTAACGTCTTCTCGTATCTGACGTTTCGCGCCATTGTCAGCCTGCTGACCGCTTTGTTCATTTCTCTGTGGATGGGCCCGCGTCTAATTGCCTGGCTGCAGAAACTGCAGATCGGCCAGGTGGTGCGTAACGACGGCCCAGAATCGCACTTCAGCAAACGCGGCACGCCAACCATGGGCGGCGTGATGATCCTCACCTCTATCACTATTTCGGTGCTGATGTGGGCCTATCCGTCGAATCCGTATGTCTGGTGTGTTCTGGTGGTGCTGGTGGGTTTTGGCATCATCGGCTTTGTCGATGACTATCGCAAAGTGGTACGCAAAGACACCAAAGGCTTGATCGCGCGCTGGAAGTATTTCTGGATGTCCGTGATTTCCCTTGCAGTTGCTTTCGCGCTGTTTATTGCGGGTAAAGACACACCTGCAACACAACTGGTGGTGCCGTTCTTTAAAGATGTGATGCCGCAGTTGGGCCTGTTCTACGTGGTACTGGCTTACTTCGTGATTGTCGGAACCGGTAATGCCGTAAACCTAACGGATGGCCTTGATGGCCTGGCTATTATGCCTACCGTTTTCGTGGCGGCTGGTTTTGCGCTGGTGGCGTGGGCGACCGGTAACGTCAAGTTCGCAGAGTATCTGCACATTCCTTATTTACGTCATGCGGGCGAGCTGGTGATTGTCTGTACCGCAATCGTCGGGGCGGGCCTCGGATTCTTGTGGTTTAACACCTATCCCGCGCAAGTGTTCATGGGCGATGTCGGCTCTTTAGCATTGGGTGGCGCACTCGGCACCATCGCAGTGCTGCTGCGTCAGGAATTCTTGCTGCTAATTATGGGCGGTGTGTTTGTTGTGGAAACGCTGTCGGTCATTCTTCAGGTGGGCTCGTTCAAGCTGCGCGGTCAACGCATTTTCCGCATGGCACCGATTCACCATCACTATGAATTGAAAGGCTGGCCGGAGCCGCGCGTCATCGTGCGCTTCTGGATTATTTCGCTGATGCTGGTGCTGATTGGCCTGGCAACGCTGAAGGTACGTTAATCATGGCTGACTATCGGGGCAGAAAAGTCGTCATCATCGGATTAGGCATTACGGGTCTCTCCTGTGTTGATTTCTTCCTCGCGCAAGGTGTTACGCCACGCGTGATGGATACCCGTGTCTCGCCGCCGGGACTGGACAAGCTGCCAGCCTCGGTTGAGCGCTATGTTGGCGGTATCAACAGCGATTGGCTGCTGGCGTCGGATCTGATTATTGCTAGTCCGGGTATCGCACTGGCACATCCAGCCTTAAGCGAAGCTGCTGACGCAGGCATTGAGATTATTGGCGATATTGAGCTGTTCTGTCGTGAAGCTCAGGCACCGATTGTGGCGATTACCGGTTCGAACGGCAAAAGCACCGTGACGACGCTGGTTGGCGAAATGGCCCGTGCAGCAGGTTGGTCGGTGGGAGTTGGCGGTAACATCGGCCTGCCGGCGTTAACCCTGTTGACATCGCCAGCACAACTTTATGTGCTCGAACTCTCCAGCTTCCAGCTGGAAACCACACACAGTCTTAAAGCCGCGGCCGCGACGATCCTCAATCTTACTGAAGATCATATGGATCGCTATCCGCTGGGCATGCAGCAGTATCGTGCGGCCAAGCTGCGTATCTACGAAAACGCCAGCGTCTGCGTGGTGAATGCTGACGATGGCATGACCATGCCTGTGCGCGGTGTTGATCAGCGCTGTGTCAGCTTCGGCATTAATCTCGGCGATTATCATCTCAATCAGCAGCAGGGCAGCATCTGGCTGCGGGCAAAGGGCGAGAAAGTCCTGAATACGGATGAGATGACGCTGGTCGGCCAGCACAATTACACCAATGCACTGGCGGCGCTGGCATTGGCTGATGCGGTGAACATTCCGCGAGCTTCAAGCCTGAAAGCCTTAACGACGTTTACCGGCCTCGCACATCGCTTCCAGCTGGTGCATGAAGCTAATGGCGTGCGCTGGATTAACGATTCCAAAGCCACCAATGTCGGCAGCACCGAAGCGGCACTGAATGGCCTGCAGGTAAAAGGAACCTTGTGGCTGCTGCTTGGCGGCGACGGCAAGGCAGCTGATTTCACTCCGCTGGCGCGCTATCTGCAAGGTGACAACGTGAAGCTGTTCTGTTTTGGCCGCGATGGTGATGCCTTAGCGGCACTGCGTCCGGCGATCGCAACACGCACCGACACGATGCAGCAGGCGATGACGCAGATTGCTGCTCAGGTGAAAGCCGGCGATATGGTGCTGTTATCACCAGCCTGCGCCAGCCTCGATCAATTCCGTAATTTTGAACAGCGCGGCGATCAGTTCGCGCAACTGGCGAAGGAGTTGAGCTGATGCGCATTCCTGGAGCCGGTATCGCCAACTATCTGTCACTGCGCCTGCGCGATTGGGTGATGGGCGCACGCGAGAATGATGATGCGCCGGTGGTGCTGTATGACCGCACGCTGCTGTGGCTGACCTTTGGGCTGGCGCTGATAGGCTTTGTGATGGTGACATCGGCGTCGATGCCAGTCGGTCAACGTCTGAATGAAGATCCGTTCTACTTTGCCAAGCGTGATGCGTTTTATATCGCGCTGGCGTTCGGCATGGCGCTGGTGACATTGCGTATCCCGATGGATTTCTGGCAGCGCTACAGCAACGTGATGTTAATGGTTTCGGTCGTGATGCTGCTGATCGTTTTGGTCGTCGGTAGCTCAGTCAACGGCGCATCGCGCTGGATCGCGCTTGGCCCACTGCGTATTCAGCCGGCTGAGCTCTCGAAGTTAACGCTGTTCTGCTATCTCGCCAGTTATCTGGTACGCAAGGTAGAAGAGGTGCGTAATAACTTCTGGGGCTTCTGTAAGCCGATGGGTGTGATGGTGGTGCTGGCAGTTCTATTACTGGCGCAGCCGGACCTCGGCACCGTGGTGGTGTTGTTTGTTACCACACTGGCGATGTTGTTCCTCGCGGGTGCGAAAATGTGGCAGTTCCTGGCCATTATCGGTTCCGGTATTTTCGCTGTGGTGCTGCTGATCATCGCCGAACCTTATCGTATGCGCCGCGTGACCTCCTTCTGGAACCCGTGGGAAGATCCCTTCGGTAGCGGCTACCAGCTCACGCAATCCCTGATGGCATTTGGTCGCGGTGAGTTCTGGGGACAGGGCTTAGGCAACTCGGTACAAAAACTGGAATATCTGCCAGAAGCACATACCGACTTTATCTTCTCCATCATCGGTGAAGAGTTGGGTTATGTCGGTGTGGTTTTAGCGCTGTTGATGGTATTCTTCGTCGCTTTTCGCGCGATGTCGATTGGGCGCCGTGCTCTGGAAATCGATCAGCGCTTCTCAGGCTTCCTCGCTTGCTCAATTGGCGTGTGGTTTAGCTTTCAGGCGCTGGTGAATGTCGGTGCAGCCGCAGGTATGCTGCCGACCAAAGGTCTGACACTGCCGCTGATCAGTTACGGTGGTTCGAGCTTGATCATTATGTCGACTGCAATCGTGTTTTTATTGCGCATTGATTATGAAACGCGTCTGGCGAAAGCGCAGGCGTTTACCCGAGGTGTTCGATGAGTGGCAAACGGTTGATGGTCATGGCAGGCGGTACTGGCGGACACGTGTTCCCCGGTCTGGCCGTAGCCCATCACCTGATGGAACAAGGCTGGCAGGTCCGCTGGCTGGGAACCGCTGACCGTATGGAAGCAGATTTGGTGCCAAAACACGGCATCGAAATTGATTTTATCCGCATCAGCGGGTTGCGCGGTAAAGGCGTGAAAGCGCAGTTGCTGGCACCGGTACGCATTTTCAATGCATGGCGCCAGGCGCGCCGCATCATGAAGCGCTGGCAGCCGGATGTGGTGCTGGGCATGGGCGGCTACGTTTCAGGTCCCGGCGGCTTAGCGGCATGGAGCTGCGGTATTCCGGTGGTGCTGCATGAGCAGAACGGTATTGCCGGGCTGACCAACAAATGGCTGGCGAAAATCGCCACCAAAGTCATGCAGGCATTTCCAGGCGCGTTTCCCACCGCTGAAGTGGTGGGAAATCCGGTGCGTACCGATGTGTTAGCGTTGCCGTTACCGGCAGAGCGACTGAGCGGACGTTTCGGCCCGATTCGTGTGCTGGTAGTCGGTGGCAGCCAGGGCGCGCGCATCCTCAACCAGACCGTGCCGCAAGTGGCCGCAGAGTTGGGCGAAGCCATTACGGTTTGGCATCAAACCGGTAAAGGTGGGCTGGAAATCGTGCAGCAGGCTTATCGCACAGCTGGCCAGCCACAACATAAGGTCACCGAATTTATCGATGACATGGCCGAAGCCTATGCATGGGCTGATGTGGTGGTGTGCCGTTCAGGTGCATTAACGGTGAGCGAAGTGGCTGCCGCTGGTTTACCGGCGATTTTCGTGCCGTTTCAGCATAAAGATCGTCAGCAGTACTGGAATGCGTTGCCGCTGGAAAAAGCGGGCGCAGCCAAAATTTTCGAGCAGCCGCAATTTACGGCGGCTGTGGTAGCGGACACGCTGCGTCACTGGGATCGCAAAACATTACTGGCGATGGCAGAAAAAGCCCGTCAGGTCGCGATTCCCGATGCAACCGAGCGGGTTGCAAATGAAGTGGCACGTGTCGCGAAGTAAATTAATCGGCCAGATGATTTGGCCCGTACCTTCAGCAGGTACAAACGGGAAAAACAGGTAATTGAAACAGATGAATACACAACAATTGGCAAAACTGCGTTCTATTGTGCCCGAGATGCGTCGCGTCCGGCACATTCACTTTGTCGGCATCGGTGGTGCTGGCATGGGCGGTATTGCCGAAGTGTTGGCGAATGAAGGCTATCACATCAGCGGTTCTGATCTGGCGCCGAACGCGGTAACACAGCATCTGGCTGCGCTGGGCGCGACGATTTATTTCAATCACCGCCCGGAAAACGTCACCGATGCCAGCGTTGTCGTGGTGTCGACTGCCGTGTCGCAGGATAACCCTGAACTGGTGGCCGCGCGCGAGCAGCGCATTCCCGTGATTCGCCGCGCTGAGATGTTGGCCGAACTGATGCGCTTCCGTCATGGCATTGCCGTCGCTGGCACGCACGGTAAAACCACCACTACCGCAATGGTGACCAGTATTTATGCGGAAGGTGGCTTGGATCCGACGTTCGTTAACGGTGGATTAGTTAAAGCAGCCGGCACGCATGCACGTCTGGGCAGCAGTCGTTATTTGATCGCCGAAGCAGATGAAAGTGATGCGTCCTTCCTGCATCTGCAACCAATGGTGGCGATTGTCACCAACATTGAAGCGGATCACATGGACACCTATCAGGGCGATTTTGAGAACCTGAAGCAGACCTTCATTAACTTCCTGCACAACCTGCCATTCTATGGACGTGCAGTGATGTGCGTGGATGATGCGGTGATTCGTGATCTGATTCCGCGCGTAGGCCGCCAGGTGACAACCTACGGCTTTAGCGATGACGCTGATGTGCGCATTGAGAATTATGAGCAGCGCGGCGCGCGAGGACATTTTACTATCCTCCGCCACGATAAGCCGGAGCTGAAAGTGACGCTGAATGCGCCTGGCCGTCATAACGCCTTGAACGCGGCAGCGGCGGTCGCTGTAGCCAGCGAAGAAGGCATTGACGATAACGCGATTCTGGCCGCGCTGGAGAGTTTCCAGGGCACCGGACGCCGCTTTGACGTACTGGGCGAGTTTGATACCGCTGCCGTCAATGGCAACCCGGGCAGCGCGATGCTGGTCGATGATTACGGCCATCATCCCACCGAAGTGGATGTCACCATCAAAGCCGCTCGTGCAGGCTGGCCAGAGAAGAAGCTGGTGATGGTGTTCCAGCCGCATCGCTACACGCGTACGCGTGACCTGTTTGATGATTTTGCCAATGTGCTTTCACAGGTGGATGTGCTGCTGATGCTGGATGTCTACCCGGCGGGCGAGACCGCAATTCCAGGCGCCGACAGCCGCTCACTGTGCCGAGCGATTCGTAATCGCGGCAAGGTTGATCCGATTCTGGTCTCTGAGCATGACGCGTTGCCAGACGCCCTGGCGCCATTACTGTCGGGCGACGATCTGGTGATCGTTCAGGGTGCCGGTAACATAGGCAAGATTGCCCGTAAGCTGGCCGAAAGCGAATTGCAGCCTGCGGTAAAGGCGGAGGCGCGTCATGACTGAGAAGGTAGCCGTATTGATGGGCGGCACCTCGGCAGAGCGCGAAGTGTCGCTGATGTCAGGTGCGGCGGTGTTGGCCGGACTGCGTGAAATGGGCATTGATGCTCACGCTGTTGATACGCGTGATGTGTCGGTACTGAATCTGAAACAGCAGGGCTTCGCTAAAGCGTTTATTGCTTTGCATGGTCGTGGTGGTGAAGACGGCACGCTACAAGCGGTGCTGGATTTTCTGCAACTGCCGTATACCGGCAGCGGTGTAATGGCTTCGGCTATCACCATGGATAAACTGCGTAGCAAATTGCTGTGGCAGGGCAGGGGATTGCCATCAGGCAAATTCGTCTGGTTGACGCGTCAGCAGCACGAACAAGGTTTAGATGCAGATACCATCGCCGCCATTGAAGCGCTGGGTTTGCCGCTGTTTGTAAAGCCAAGCTGTGAAGGCTCCAGCGTTGGCATCAGCCGCGTAAACAGTGCGGAAGCGTTGCCCGCCGCGCTGGATGAGGCATTCCGCCACGATAATGACGTGCTAATCGAGGCTTTTTTGAGCGGCGCAGAATACACCGTAGGCATCGTGGGTGAGCAAATTCTGCCTTCGATCAGAATTAAAACTGCCAGCGAGTTCTATGACTATGAAGCTAAATACATTTCTGACGATACTGAATACTTCTGTCCGAGCGGTTTAAGCGCTGAGCAGGAAGCTGAATTGCAGACGTTGGTGTGGGCAGCCTGGCGTGCATTGGGTTGCAGCGGCTGGGGTCGCGTTGATGTGATGGCTGACAGTGAGGGTAATTTCCAACTGCTGGAAGTGAATACCTCGCCAGGCATGACCAGCCACAGTTTAGTGCCGATGGCCGCTAAGCAGGCGGGATACAGCTTCCCGCAGTTGGTGGCGCGTATTCTGGAGCTGGCTGACTGATATGTCTCAGGCAGCGATACGAGTACGCAATCGCGAACCTCAGGAGCGTACAGGCTCCGGGCGAAGCAACGGTGCGCGACTGTTTGGCATGGTGTTCCTGCTGATTGTGTTGGGCATTATGGTGGCGGGCGGCCTTGTGGTGCTGAAGTGGATGAATGACGCATCACGCTTGCCGCTATCGAAGCTGGTGGTGACGGGTCAAACCCACTACACCACGCATGATGATATTCGCCAGGCCATTTTATCCCTTGGCGCGCCGGGAACGTTCATGTCGCAGAACGTGGATATCATCCAGCAGCAGATTGAACGTTTACCCTGGATTAAGCAGGTCAGTGTGCGGAAGCAGTGGCCTGATGAGCTGAAGATAAATCTGGTGGAGTATGTTCCGGTTGCACGTTGGAACGACTCACATATGGTGGACGCCGATGGTGTCTCCTTCAGCGTCCCGGCCAGTCACGTTGGCAAAGAAACCTTGCCGATGTTGTACGGTCCGGAAGGCAGTGAAAACGAGGTGTTAGCCGGCTATCACACCATGAGTGATGTATTGAAGGCTAACAAGTTTACCCTGAAGGTCGCGTCGATGACGGCGCGGCGCTCGTGGCAATTAGTGACCAGTGACGATGTGCGCATTGAATTAGGTCGTAGCGATACCATGAAGCGTCTGAACCGTTTTATTGAGCTTTATCCGGATTTGCAGCAGCAGGGCCTGAGTCAGAACCAGCGCATCACATACGTTGATTTGCGCTATGACTCCGGCGCCGCAGTAGGTTGGGCCGCTGCACCGATTGAGCCACAGGACAGTAATCAGCAACAGAACCAGGCACAGGCTAAACCACAATGATCAAGGCAACGGACAGAAAACTGGTAGTAGGACTCGAAATTGGCACCGCGAAGGTGTCCGCCCTGGTTGGGGAAATTCTGCCCGATGGTATGGTTAATATTATTGGGGTGGGCAGTTGCCCGTCTCGCGGTATGGATAAAGGCGGCGTAAACGATCTTGAATCGGTGGTGAAATGCGTACAACGCGCCATCGATCAGGCTGAATTGATGGCAGATTGCCAGATTTCATCGGTCTACCTTGCTTTATCGGGCAAACATATCAGTTGCCAGAACGAAATCGGGATGGTTCCGATTTCGGAAGAGGAAGTGACTCAGGATGATGTAGAGAACGTGGTGCATACGGCCAAATCCGTTCGCGTTCGTGATGAGCATCGCATCCTGCATGTTATTCCGCAGGAATATGCCATCGATTATCAGGAAGGCATCAAGAATCCAGTGGGACTTTCCGGCGTGCGTATGCAGGCGAAAGTACATTTGATCACCTGTCACAACGATATGGCAAAAAATATTGTCAAAGCCGTTGAACGTTGCGGCCTGAAAGTTGACCAACTGATTTTTGCCGGACTGGCCTCCAGTTTCTCAGTGTTGACTGAAGATGAACGTGAGCTGGGAGTCTGTGTTGTTGATATCGGTGGCGGTACAATGGATATCGCTGTCTATACTGGCGGTGCACTGCGTCATACCAAAGTGATCCCGTATGCAGGTAACGTGGTAACCAGCGATATCGCTTACGCTTTTGGAACACCGCCGACAGACGCAGAAGCGATTAAAGTGCGTCATGGTTGTGCATTAGGCTCGATTGTTGGCAAAGACGAAAATGTCGAAGTGCCGAGCGTTGGTGGGCGCCCACCGCGTAGCCTGCAACGTCAAACGCTGGCTGAAGTGATCGAGCCGCGTTATACCGAACTGTTGAATCTGGTTAATGACGAGATTCTGCAACTACAGGAGCAGCTGCGCCAGCAAGGCGTAAAACATCATCTGGCGGCCGGTATCGTGCTGACCGGTGGTGCGGCGCAGATAGAAGGTTTGGCAGCCTGCGCACAGCGCGTGTTCCACACGCAAGTGCGCATTGGACAGCCGCTTAACATCACCGGGCTGACGGATTATGCGCAGGAGCCGTATTACTCTACGGCAGTAGGCCTGCTGCATTACGGCAAAGAGTCACACATGAACGGTGATGCAGAAACGGAAAAACGTGCTTCAGTGGGCAACTGGTTTAAGCGAATCAACAGCTGGCTGAAGAAAGAATTTTAATTTTTGAAAAAGGAGATCATGCTGGCAATTTTTATGATCTCCAGGCGACAGGCACATAACGGAGAGAAATCATGTTTGAACCTATGGAATTAACCAATGACGCGGTGATTAAAGTCATCGGCGTCGGCGGTGGCGGTGGCAACGCCGTAGAGCACATGGTACGCGAGCGTATCGAAGGTGTGGAATTCTTCGCTGTGAACACCGATGCACAAGCGTTGCGTAAAACAGCGGTCGGCCAGACGATCCAGATCGGGACCAATATTACTAAAGGTCTCGGTGCAGGTGCGAACCCAGAAGTGGGTCGTAACTCTGCGGAAGAGGATCGCGAAGCACTGCGTGCTGCGCTGGATGGTGCAGACATGGTATTCATCGCAGCCGGCATGGGCGGCGGTACCGGTACCGGTGCGGCGCCAGTTGTGGCGGAAGTGGCGAAAGATTTGGGTATCCTGACCGTTGCGGTGGTGACGAAGCCATTCAACTTTGAAGGCAAAAAGCGTATGGCTTTTGCTGAGCAGGGTATCGCTGAGCTCTCTAAGCATGTCGATTCACTGATCACTATTCCAAACGACAAGCTACTGAAAGTTCTGGGTCGCGGCATTTCTCTCCTCGATGCATTTGGCGCAGCCAACGACGTATTGAAAGGTGCTGTGCAGGGTATCGCTGAACTGATTACTCGTCCTGGCCTGATGAACGTCGACTTCGCGGACGTGCGTACCGTGATGTCAGAAATGGGTTACGCCATGATGGGTTCAGGCGTGGCATGCGGTGAAGATCGTGCAGAAGAAGCGGCAGAAATGGCGATCTCCAGCCCACTGCTGGAAGATATCGATCTGTCCGGCGCACGCGGCGTGCTGGTCAACATCACTGCGGGCTTCGACCTGCGTCTTGATGAGTTCGAAACCGTGGGTAACACCATCCGCGCCTTCGCATCTGATAACGCAACCGTAGTTATCGGTACTTCTCTGGATCCAGAGATGAACGACGAACTGCGTGTAACCGTGGTTGCGACTGGCATTGGCATGGATAAGCGCCCGGAAATCACCTTGGTGACTAACAAACCGGCCACGCAGCCTGTAATGGATCATCGCTATCAGCAGCACGGCATGGCGCCGCTGCCGCAAGAGCAAAAACCGGCTGCGAAAGTGGTAAATGATCAGCCAGCAGCATCCAGCAAAGAACCCGATTACCTTGATATTCCAGCCTTCTTGCGTAAGCAGGCAGACTAAGAATATCCTGAGAATTGGGATTCTCCGCTCTTTGTGCTAAAGTATTCCCCCGCTGGTAATTTATACTGGCGGTCGGAAGGGTAATATTGCGAGATAAAGCGATGATCAAACAAAGGACATTAAAACGTATTGTTCAGGCGACTGGTGTCGGTTTACATACCGGCAAGAAAGTCACACTGACGTTACGCCCTGCGTCGGCTAACACCGGGGTCATCTATCGTCGCACTGACTTGAATCCACCGGTAGATTTCCCGGCTGATGCAAAATATGTGCGCGACACCATGCTTAGTACTTGCCTGGTGAATGATGAAGGCGTGCGTATTTCAACAGTTGAACACCTGAACGCTGCATTGGCGGGCTTGGGCATCGATAACATTATCGTTGAAGTTGATGCACCGGAAATCCCGATTATGGATGGCAGTGCCGCGCCTTTTGTCTATCTGCTGATGGATGCAGGCATCGAAGAGTTGAACAGCGCGAAGAAATTCGTCCGTGTTAAACAAACGGTGCGTGTGGAAGATGGCGATAAGTGGGCCGAGATTAAGCCGTACAACGGTTTTTCACTCGACTTTACTATCGACTTCAAACACCCTGCGATTGACTCAAGCTCGCAGCGTTACCAGCTCAACTTCTCGGCTGAGAACTTTGTTCGCCAAATCAGCCGTGCGCGCACTTTTGGCTTTATGCGTGAAATCGAATATCTGCAGTCTAAAGGCCTGTGCCTGGGCGGTAGTTTAGATTGTGCGATTGGCCTCGATGATTTCCGCGTATTAAATGAAGACGGTCTGCACTTTGAAGACGAATTTGTTCGTCATAAAATGCTCGATGCGATCGGCGACTTATTCATGTGCGGCCATAACGTTATTGGCGCTTTTACCGCCTTTAAATCGGGCCATGCGTTGAACAATAAGTTGCTGCAAGCGGTTCTGGCTAAGCAGGAAGCCTGGGAATGGGCAACCTTCGAAGATGAAGCTGAACTGCCATTGGCATTTAAAGCACCAAATTTAGTTCTGGCGTAAGTCAGAAATAAAACGGCAGGTTTCGCTGACACCCTCTCCGGTCAGTTGAGCCTGCCGTTTTTTATTACCTCGCTTTTAATCCTGCAAAACCGATCTCATTTCGCTGTTGTGACTGGCGAAACCCTGTACAAAAAAACGTGAATTCCGCCGAAGGCCCTTTAATCACTGGTGTCGAAGTCCCACATAAGTGCTATCATCTGGCGCTCATATAAGCTGGGTAACGCAGATTATTGCACCCGCTTTATCACTTTATTCAATGCATTGTGGACGGATTGTGATCGGGATTTTCTCACGCTGGCGACAATTAGGCAGACGCTATTTCTGGCCACATCTCCTGTTGGGGATGGTTGCGGCCAGCTTAGGTTTGCCTGCTTGCGCGCAAAGCTCTGAGCCCAAGGCGACCGATTCACCGATCAGCAGCCTGTTTGTTGGCAATGTTGTCCATTTTGATCACCTGATTCGCTTGCAGGAAAGCGCTCGTCGGCCGAATTTCAACGTCGATTATTGGCATCAGCACGCGATCCGCACGGTTATCCGCCACCTTTCCTTTAGCATGACACCGCCGGCTCAGGCGGAGTCCGACCAAGCTGTGCCGCTAGCGGCACAAAGGTTGGCGTTGATTGGTTCGCTTCAGGCGTTACTGACCTCTCCCGCGCAAGCACTGACTGTAGTTGAGCCGCAACAAAACTTGCGTCACAACGAACCGCACATCCATTCCTCTGCTGACTGGCAGGCTGCTATTCATGGCATCCGCGCCGGGCCTTTCCCTGCTTAACTGCTAACGTTTTTTCCACACCCTGTATCAGATTTTGCAGTCCGTGAGATCACGGCTGAATTGAGAAAAATTTATCATGTTAATCAAAATGTTAACTAAAGTATTCGGCAGCAGCAATGATCGTACTCTGCGCCGTATGCGCAAAATCGTCGACGTCATTAACAAGATGGAGCCAGATTTCGTGAAGCTCTCTGATGACGAGCTGAAAGCGAAAACCGACCTGTTCCGTGAACGTCTGAAAAAAGGCGAAAGCCTTGAAAGCCTGATTCCAGAAGCCTTTGCCACCGTACGCGAAGCGAGTAAGCGCGTATTCGGTATGCGTCACTTTGATGTACAGCTGATTGGCGGCATGGTGTTGAACGAGCGCTGCATCGCAGAGATGCGTACCGGTGAAGGTAAAACCCTAACTGCGACCTTGCCAGCCTACCTAAATGCGCTGAGCGGCAAAGGTGTGCACGTGGTTACCGTCAACGACTATCTGGCGCAGCGTGATGCCGAAAACAACCGTGCATTGTTCGAATTTCTGGGCCTGACCATCGGTATTAACCTGCCAAATATGCCTGCCGTGGCGAAGCGTGCAGCCTATGCCGCTGATATTACTTACGGCACCAATAACGAATATGGCTTCGACTACCTGCGCGACAACATGGCGTTCAGCCCGGAAGAACGTGTGCAGCGAAAACTGCACTACGCATTGGTTGATGAAGTTGACTCAATTCTGATCGATGAAGCCCGTACGCCACTGATCATCTCTGGCCCAGCTGAAGACAGTTCTGAGCTGTATACCAAAGTTAACAAAATCATTCCGCATCTGGTGCGTCAGGAAAAAGAAGACTCTGAAACTTTCCAGGGTGAAGGTGATTTCTGGGTTGATGAAAAAGCGCGCCAGGCACACATGAGCGAGCGCGGTCTGGTAAAAGTTGAAGAACTGCTGGTTAGCCAAAACATTATGGTAGAAGGCGAGTCACTCTACTCACCGACTAACATCATGTTGATGCACCACGTTACTGCGGCGCTGCGTGCTCACGCGCTCTTCACTCGCGACGTTGATTACATCGTAAAAGATGGCGAAGTGGTCATCGTTGATGAGCACACCGGCCGTACCATGCAAGGTCGCCGCTGGTCTGATGGCCTGCATCAGGCGATTGAAGCGAAAGAAGGCGTGGAAATTCAGAATGAAAACCAGACGCTGGCTTCCATTACCTTCCAGAACTACTTCCGTATCTACGAGAAATTGGCTGGTATGACCGGCACCGCGGATACCGAAGCATTTGAATTTAGCTCCATCTATAAGCTCGACACTATCGTGGTACCAACCAACCGTCCGATGGTGCGTAAAGATATGGCCGATCTGGTCTACATGACCGAAAAAGAGAAGATCGACGCTATTATCGAAGACATCCGTGCCTGCACTGCCAAAGGGCAGCCGGTGTTGGTGGGTACCATTTCGATTGAAAAATCGGAAGTCGTTTCTAACGAACTGACGCGCGTGGGCATTAAACACAGCGTACTGAATGCCAAGTTCCACGCCAGCGAAGCGGATATCGTTGCTCAGGCGGGTCAACCTGCAGCGGTCACTATCGCAACCAACATGGCCGGTCGTGGTACCGATATCGTGCTGGGCGGTAGCTGGCAGGCTGAGCTTGCCGCGATGGACGAGCCAACCGAAGAACAGATTCAGGCGATGAAAGAAGCCTGGAAGCTGCGTCACGATGCGGTGCTGGCTGCGGGCGGTCTGCATATCATTGGTACTGAGCGTCACGAATCTCGCCGTATCGATAACCAGCTGCGTGGTCGTGCGGGTCGTCAGGGGGATGCCGGTTCTTCACGCTTCTACCTGTCGATGGAAGATGCATTGATGCGTATCTTCGCTTCAGATCGTGTATCTAACATGATGCGTAAACTGGGCATGAAGCCAGGCGAAGCGATTGAGCATCCATGGGTGACCAAAGCAATTGCCAACGCTCAGCGTAAAGTTGAAAGCCGTAACTTTGATATTCGTAAACAGCTGCTGGAATACGATGACGTTGCCAACGATCAGCGTCGCGCCATTTACAGCCAACGTAACGAACTGCTGGATGTGTCTGATGTGTCTGAAACCATCAACAGCATTCGTGAGGATGTCTACAAAACCACCATTGATACCTACATTCCTCCGCAGTCGCTGGAAGAGATGTGGGATGTTGCTGGTCTGGAAGAGCGTCTGCGTAATGACTTCGATCTCAATCTGCCCATTGCTGAGTGGTTGGATAAAGAGCCCGATCTGCACGAAGAGACGCTGCGCGAACGCATCATGACCCACGCGGCGGAAAGCTATGCTGCTAAAGAAGAAGTGGTCGGCGAAGAGATGATGCGCAACTTCGAGAAAGGCGTGATGCTGCAAACGCTGGATTCACTGTGGAAAGAGCACCTGGCGGCGATGGATTATCTGCGTCAGGGCATCCACCTGCGCGGTTATGCGCAGAAAGATCCGAAGCAGGAATACAAGCGCGAATCCTTCTCTATGTTTGCGGCGATGCTGGAGTCACTGAAATACGAAGTGATCAGCACCCTGAGCAAAGTTCAGGTGCGCATGCCAGAAGAAGTTGAAGCGATGGAGCAGCAGCGCCGTGAAGAAGCGGAACGTTTAGCGCAGCAGCAACAGTTGAGCCATGTTGACGATGCCACCGCAGCAGCCGAAGCGTTAGCCGCACAAGGCGGAGAACGTAAAGTGGGCCGTAACGATCTTTGCCCATGTGGTTCCGGTAAAAAATACAAACAGTGTCACGGTCGTCTGGCCTGATAAAAAGGAGCCTTAGGGCTCCTTTTTTTTTACTGGCGTTTAGCGTGTTATCGCCATGAGTTTCTCTTCGTTTAGGCGCACGCCATGATATGGCAACGTCACCAGCAGACCATCAGGCAAGCCGGAGCGCCTCAACAGTGCCCGGCTCTGAAACAGTAGCTGATGGTAATTGTTGTCGCTGATGCTCGGATAGCTCTCATTCCACACCGTGGCAATAATCTGACGTTTTGAGGTGATCTTCAGCAATAGGCAGGAAAAAAATCGTTTTTGCGCTTCATTCAACGGAATGATTTTGTTTTCAGGCCACCATGTCAGCGTGTTCTGAGCGCTGTCTAAGGTCAGGATGTCGTGAAATACCAGATGGCGTAAGGCATGTAATTGTTCCGGCGTATTTTGCGCCAAAAACGTTGTTTCTTTGAATTCCATAGGTAATCGGGTTTGGCAGAAGAAAGTGGCTGCGAGTATTCCCAACATTCCCGGTTGCGATCATTACGACATGTCTTAATCAACAGCTTTTGTGCGGCGCGATACGTCACTTTCCTCTCAGTGGTTAACATCATCCGATGTCTGATTTACACTCAGCGCTCATTTATTAAAAGCGGAATTCAGCTTATGAAACACCTGCAGGTTGCGGTGGGCATCATTCGCAATACAGAACATCAAATCTTTCTTGCACAGCGCGCGGCAAGCTCCTACATGGCGAATAAATGGGAGTTTCCTGGCGGAAAGATTGAACAGGATGAAACCGCTGAGCAGGCGCTCAAGCGTGAGTTGATGGAAGAAACGGGTATTGAAGTCACCTTGGCAAGTGCGATTGGCCAAGCCGATCACAGTTATGAAGATCTGCGCGTTACTCTGCATTTCTTTCTGGTCGAAGGCTGGAACGGTGAACCTTATGGCCGAGAAGGTCAGCCACAACGTTGGGTGGACCAGCAGGCGTTGGTCGCGGATGAGTTTCCTCCAGCGAACCATGAATTGATTAGCCGATTAGTGGCTGGCGAGATTTAAGTAAAGGGGCGCTAAGCCCCTTTCTTATTTATTGCTGTTCTTCACTCCAGTCATCGCTGTCCATCTGGTCGCCGCTGCTGGGAATGCGTTTTTCTTCTGCAGCCCATTCACCTAAATCAATCAGTTGGCAACGTTTACTGCAGAATGGACGCCACGGGCTTAATTCATCCCAAATCACATCGCGACGACAGTTGGGGCAAGGTACAGTAATCATCTCTTCCGGCATAACGTCCTCTAACAACAAGCTAATTCAAAATTCAGTCGGGCGGGTACTTCTCCACGTTCACTGTCTAACGGCAGGAAACGAATCGCATAGCGGCTTTTGTGGCCCGAAACTTGCGGATACAGCGCATCTTCCAGCGTTAATTGCAGGCGCAGTAAATCAGATCCTTCGGCATTATCCTGATAAAAGCCATTGAGGCTGGTTTGGTGACGAAATATGCCAGACTGGCGCACTAAATCGAGGATCATCGTCAAACTGTTACGCAGTGGATTCAGTGACTCCAGCCAACTATTCACCTGAACATCACGCACGGCTTGTTCCTGGTGCAACCAAATATGCAGGCTTGGTAGATCGAAACTGCAGCAGCCGCCGGGAATGCTCAGACGCTGACGCACCAGAGCAACCAGCCGATCTTCACGTAATTGCTGGCCCATACGCGGTGCAGCCATTAATTCGCTCGAGCATTGTTTCAACTGCTGGCGCAAATTATTAACGCGCAGTTCGTCAATGCCTGGCACATCCAGCCACGCGCGTAATTTTTGCTGTTGGCGCTCCAGTTCTTTTAGCAATTCGGTACGCATATCCCCACGTTCAAAAATATCCAATAAATCGCTGAGGATACGGAAAACGCCAAGTGCCGATACCGAACCGTTTACCGGCACGGTCTCATGCAACTGATCAATCAGATACTCAACGCGCAGCCAGGTGCGCATCTTCTCATTCAGAGGGTGTTCAAAGAGAACAACAGTGCTCATGATGTTAATCCTTTCCGGTTGCTGCCAGCCGTAGATAGCGCTGGTGAAGCTCAGCAACGCGCGGTAGCACCTGCTCAGGTGTACCACTGTTATCAATGATGTCATCCGCACAGGCTCGGCGCTGTTCGCGGCTGGCCTGTGCGGCGAGAATACTTTTGGCCTGACTCAATGAAATGCCATCCCGCTGTTGTGTGCGTTGCAACTGTGTGGCGGTATCCACATCCACGACTAACACACGATCGGCCTGATGCTGTAAGCCGTTTTCGACCAATAACGGCACCACCCAAAGCACATAAGGTGAAGTCGCCAATAGCTTTAATTGTTGCGTGCGAGCGTTAATGAGTGGATGAAGCAATTGATTAAGCCAGTTTTTCTCTTGCGGCTGCTGGAAAATAATTTCACGAAGCCGTGCACGGTAGAGCGTGCCTTCTGCCGTGAGAATGGTGTCTCCATGACGTTGAGCGATCGCCTTTAAGGCCGGCGTTCCAGGCTCAACGACTTCTCTGGCAATGGCATCAGCGTCAATAATATCAACGCCTAGCGCTGCGAAAGCGTTGGCAATAGTGGTTTTACCACTGCCAATGCCGCCGGTGAGCGCAACGGTATAAGGCATAGCGTTCTCGCAAAATTTATATCGTGAGCGGCGATCAACCACAGCAAGATGAGAGCATGATCACAATCATTTTTCTCAGCTAAATTTAAGGGATTGTAGCCTAAATAAAGTGAAATTCGCAGTCTTGTCGCGGAACGAATGACGCGTATGATAACGACACTGGAGCCGTGAGCGCTACCCGAACCGCGGTTCGTCTTCACTAACCAGGACAATCAGCTATGCGCATTGAAGAAGATCTAAAACTGGGCTTTAAAGATGTTTTGATCCGCCCAAAACGTTCTACGTTGAAAAGTCGCTCCGAGGTTGAACTGGAACGCACCTTCACCTTTAAACACTCAGGCTTGAGCTGGAGTGGCATTCCGATTATTGCCGCCAACATGGATACCGTCGGCACTTTCACGATGGCTGAAGCCCTGGCAGGTTTTAATGTCCTCACCGCAGTGCATAAACATTACAACGTGCAAGAGTGGCAGGCATTTGTGCAGCGCGTTCCTGCAGCGGTGCTGAGTCATGTGATGGTCTCATCCGGGACTTCAGAATCAGACTTCACTAAGTTATCCGCCATTCTGGCGTTATCGCCACAGCTCAATTTCATCTGCATCGACGTTGCTAACGGCTATTCAGAGCACTTTGTCCAGTTCCTGCTGCGAGTACGTGAAAGCTTCCCAGGTAAAACCATCTGCGCAGGCAACGTGGTCACCGGTGAAATGGTGGAAGAGTTGATTTTGTCTGGTGCAGACATCGTCAAAGTGGGTATTGGCCCAGGTTCGGTTTGCACTACACGCGTAAAGACCGGCGTTGGTTATCCTCAGCTTTCTGCGGTTATTGAATGCGCGGATGCCGCACACGGTTTAGGCGGACAGATCGTCAGTGACGGTGGATGCTCGGTTCCAGGTGATATTGCCAAAGCTTTCGGTGGCGGTGCGGATTTCACCATGCTCGGCGGCATGCTTGCGGCACATGACGAGTGCGAAGGAACCATCGTTGAAGAGCAGGGCGAGAAATTTATGCTGTTCTACGGCATGAGCTCCGAATCGGCGATGAAACGCCATGTAGGCGGTGTCGCGCAATACCGTGCGGCAGAGGGTAAGACTGTGCGCTTGCCGGTGCGCGGTCCGGTTGAAGAGACGGTTAAAGATATTCTCGGCGGTTTACGTTCGGCCTGTACCTACGTGGGTGCGGAGCGGTTGAAAGAGCTGACTAAACGCACCACCTTTATCCGCGTCGCTGAACAAGAGAACCGCGTGTTTACTCGCTGATCACAGATTATGGGCACGCATCGCGTGTGCCCGTTAACGAATCGCATCGCCGAGACCAAATACCGGCAGATACATCGCAATCACTAATGTGCCAACAATCCCGCCAATTACCACCATCATCATCGGTTCCAGCGATGCAGCCAGAGCATCAGCTCGCGCTAATGTTTGCGATTCATGCCATTCCGCCAGTCGCGCGAGCATCACATCCAACGCACCCGCTTCTTCGCCCACTCGGATTAGCTGGGCACAAAGGGGTGTAAACAGTAGATGCTGTTGCAGCGCCTGATGCAGTGGCGCACCTGCAGCGATATGCTGTTGCAACTGAATAATGGCATCGCGCCACAAACGTGATACCAGCGTTACTTCCACCGCCTGGAGACTTTGCAGCAACGTTAAACCGGATTGCTGGGTAAGTTGCAGTATGGCGTAAATCTGGCTGAGCTGCCCGCCGCGCCATAGTGGTGATAACAGCGGCATGCGCAACAACCATTGATGTACGCGCTTTTGCCATGGTATTGAGCGCCGATAAGTCTGTTGCACAATTCCCAATACTGCGGCGCATACCAGCATCAGCGGCAGTGCGGCTTTCTGCAGCAGTTCAGACAGCGCCATTACCGCAGCTGTAAAAGCAGGCAGCGGTGCATCAAAGCTGGCATAGACGGAGACAAATTCAGGCAAAACAAAAAGCAGCATGCCAGCACTGACCCCAAGCGCCACCAGCAAGATAAACAGGGGATAACGCAGCGCCTTCACCACTTTTTGCCGTAAGTATTGTTGCTTACTTTGCTGCTGCGCCAATTGGCGACAGCACTCATCGAGTTGACCGGTTAACTCGCCTACCTGCATCAAGGCGGGGAACAGCGGTGGAAAGATCTGCGGCCACTCTTGCAATGCCTGTGAGAAGGGCTCACCGGCGATGACGCGGCGTTGCAATCCTTTCAGTAATATCCGCCAACCGGCATGTGGATGGCCTTCTGCCAGCAAAATCAGACTTTCCGCCAGCGGTAAGCCGGCTTTAAGTAGCGTCGCCAGTTGCCGCACCAGGTCAATTTTCTGTTGCCACTTCCAGTCGCGCGAGCGCCAGCATTTTCCGCGCAGCCAGCTCACAGGTAGCATTCCGCGATCGGAAAGTTGATTGAGCAGCGCATCCTGGTTGGCATTGAGCGACTCGCCATCCTGCAACACACCCATTGTATCGAGCGCCTGCCAGCGAAAATGATAGAGATTAGCCATCGCCGAGGCCCACCACGCGCTGCATCTCTTCAAATGAGGTATCGCCGCGACTTACCGCTTCCAAACCCGCAGTCAGCAAGGTCTTCATTCCCTGTTCATTTGCCAGCGTTAACAGATGTTCGAGCGGCATATCTGCTGAGATAGCATTCTGCAATTTGCTGGTCACCGGCAACACTTCAAACAGCGCTAGCCGCCCGTAATAGCCGGAGAAACAGTGATCGCAGCCTGGTGCTCGCCAGGTTTGCAGTGTGCCCGGCCAAAGTTCAGCTGGCAGGTGGGCGATGGCTTGTCCCGGCTGACGGCAATGCATACATAAGCGCCTGACCAGACGCTGCGCCACCACTAATTGCAAAGCGGGCCCGAGCAGATAACCGGGAATATCCATCTGACGCAGGCGCGTCAGCGTTTCAGCGGTCGAGTTAGTATGCAAAGTGGACAGCACCAGATGACCGGTCTGTGCTGCCTTAACGGCGATGCTGGCCGTCTCGGCATCACGGATTTCGCCTACCATAATGACATCGGGATCCTGACGCAGCAGTGCGCGCAACACACGATTGAAATCGAGCCCGCTGCGCGGTTGAATCTGCGTTTGATTAATGCCATCCAGCGGAATCTCAACTGGATCCTCCACGCTACATACATTCTTTTCTGGCACGTTAAGTGCGCTTAATCCGCTGTAAAGGGTGAAGGTTTTACCGCTGCCGGTGGGGCCTGTAACCAGAATCAAACCTTGCGGCTTCGCTAACGCGTTCTTAAGCAAACGTAGCTGTGCAGCGGGCATGCCGAGTTTATCAAGCGTAATGGCGCTATTTTCACTTTGCAGCAGACGCACCACGGCTTTTTCACCCTGGCTAATCGGCAGCGTGGAGAGACGAAATGCCGCCAGCTTGTCGTCTATTTCGAGCGTAAACTGCCCATCCTGCGGTAAACGCCGTTCGGCGATATCCAATCCGCCCAGGATTTTCAGGCGCGCCAGAATCGCAGCAGGTTGCGCTTCTAACGGCTGAGACAGTTTGTGTAACACGCCATCAATGCGCAGACGCACGCGCAATCCATGGCGTTGCGGTTCGAAATGTATATCTGATGCGCGGCGCTGAATTGCCTGACGCAAAATCTGGTCCACTGCATTAATCGCAGACTCTGCGCTGGCATGTTCACGTGGCGCGACCGCCGATTCCGGTTCGTGTAGCAACTGTTCAAGTCGCGCCGCAGGCCAGCATTCAACATCGACTTTGCATTGGCTAGCGAACTGCAGCGCCTCCAGCAGCAACGGATCGGGCGTCTCTGCTACTGCAACCCGGAGAAGCGTAGTGTCATGGTGTAAAATAACCGCCTGATAACGTGCGCACAAAGCTTGCAGCTGAGCATGAGGATTCTCCATCAGTTGGCATCCTTATCGGCAAAGCGGAACTGTTCAAGGCAGCTATCGCGCAGGCTGCTGTTATCGCTGGCGCAGCTGCGTTGCCAGCTCAAGGTGCCATCGGCAGCACTCCAGATGGGCAACATGTCGACCGTCAGTCCGCTGAGACTTTCCTGCCCGGTCAGGTTGATCGCACCGTTAACCACGCTAAGCGTTGCCACATAGCGCGAACCTTTGGCCGCAGGAATGCCACGTTGTCCCGCCTGACATTGTGCGGGTCCGCCGCGTTCGATGGCGCACAGTTCAACGGCTGTTTTGTAGGGCACCATAGTTTGCAGCATGTCAGTAAGCGCTGCGCGTTGCAGGTAGTTTTGATAGGCCGGTAAACCGATGGCGCTGAGAATGGCAACGATGCCAATCACAATCATCAATTCGATAAGCGTAAAACCGCGTTGTCTTTCCATAGTAAAGCTCCTTGTTGTGGAGCCGCTAAGGTAGAAAAGCGGGAAGGAAAGCGGAAGTCAGGTGTGCGCGAGGCTGGAAAGCATCGCGCAGAGAATCGTCACGATTACAGTGAGGATAACAGAATTCTGGAAGCCATCTCGCAACTCTGCCGCGCAGGAAGGCGGCGAAATCGGGGCATCAAATCTCGCTGAAACGCATCGACAGATCCAGCGCGTGCACATGTTTGGTCAGCGCTCCCACGGAAAC
The DNA here is from genome assembly GCF_059730785.1 of Pantoea sp. X-Soil-ISGK-421. Taxonomy (NCBI): domain Bacteria; kingdom Pseudomonadati; phylum Pseudomonadota; class Gammaproteobacteria; order Enterobacterales; family Erwiniaceae; genus Pantoea; species Pantoea sp. X-Soil-ISGK-421. Next base: position 781,326 of record NZ_AP035979.1, read on the forward strand.
ATAATCGACACCGGTTTGGGCAATCTGTGGCAGTGTGGCTTCCGTCACGTTGCCAGAGACTTCCAGCAGCGCTTGCTTGTTGGTCAGCACTACCGCGTCATGCATCATTTCAAGGCTGAAGTTATCCAGCATGATAATGTCTGCACCAGCATCAATGGCATCCTGCAGTTCGGTTAGTGATTCGACTTCAACTTCCACTGGCACATCGGGCGAAAGCCACAGGGCTTTTTCCACCGCATTGCGTACCGAACCGCTGGCGATAATATGGTTTTCTTTTATCAGGAAGGCATCCGAGAGGCCCAAACGGTGGTTGTTACCGCCACCACATAGCACGGCATATTTAAGTGCGGTACGCAGGCCGGGCAAGGTCTTGCGTGTGTCGAGCAGTTGGGTTTCGCTACCCGCTAACAGGGCGACGTAACGGCTGACCTCGCTGGCAACGCCAGACAGCGTTTGCACGAAGTTGAGCGCGGTACGTTCAGCGGTTAACAGCAGGCGCGCTGGGCCTGTAAGTTCGAACAGTAACTGATCGGCAACCAGCGTTTGACCATCTTCGACATGCCAGGTGAGGGTAACTTTGTTCCCAAGTTGGATAAACACTTCTTCCACCCAGCGTTTACCACAAAAAACACCGGGTTCACGGGTGATCACTTTTGCGACCGCTTGCTTCTCGGCGGGCAGCAACAATGCGGTGATGTCGCGATCCGCATCCACTTCACCGCCGAGATCCTCCTGGAGCGCGCGGGCCACGGCTTCCGGAATATCTTGCTCAATTCGTTTAATCAGTTCCTGACGGCGATGATCGGGATCGTAACGACGCGTTGCCATGGTTTTGCCACTCCACAAGACGAGATTTCGTGCGCTCACCTTAGCCTGATTTATTGGCCAATGCCAGTTGCTACGGGTGAAATGTTTAGTATCCTGAACTCGCGCTCGCCGGCGCATTAAGTCGCAAGCCTGCTGGATGAAACATGGTATTCTCAGCCTGATTTTGCTTAGGATTTAACAGCATGAAACTGGAAGAGGGCTGGATTACCAGCGCGCGCAAAGTACCTTCACCACACTTCAATCAGCGTCCAAATGATGAAGTGCCCTCGCTGCTGGTGATTCACAACATCAGTTTGCCGCCCGGTGAGTTTGGCGGACCGTGGATTGATCGGTTGTTTACCGGCACCTTGCCGGCCGATGCGCATCCCTATTTTGCTGACATTGCCCATTTACGCGTGGCGGCGCACTGTTTAATCCGCCGCGACGGCGAGCTGGTGCAATACGTCTCTTTCGATCAGCGTGCCTGGCACGCCGGCGTTTCACAGTTTGAAGGACGTGAAAGCTGCAACGATTTTTCGATGGGCATTGAACTGGAAGGCACCGATACGCTGCCCTATACCGATGCGCAGTACGCGACTTTGCAACAGGTGACTCATCTCCTGTTGCAGCACTATCCGTTGACGCCTGCGCGCATCACCGGCCATAGCGATATCGCACCAGAGCGGAAAACCGATCCCGGTTCATCTTTTGACTGGTCGCGTTATAAAGAATCCATCCGGCAGGAGAATCCCTGAGACAGCAGGAGCAGGTATGACGTTGTTTAGCTTGTTATTAGTTTTAGGTTGGGAACGCCTTTTTAAGTTAGGTGAACACTGGCAGCTGGATCATCGGCTGGAGCCGTTGTTCCGTGGTCGTCAGCGTTTTTCCTTACTGCGCACGCTGATGATGACCGTCATCGCGATGCTGATCGTCTGGCTGGTGGTATGGAGCCTGAAAGGTATTCTGTTTGGCGTGGCGCAATTGCTGTTCTGGATTGTGGTGGGACTGCTGTGTATCGGCGCTGGATCGGTGCGATTGCACTATCACAACTATCTCAAAGCCGCGAGCCATGACGATGAAGCGGCCCATCAGGCGATGGCGGCCGAGCTGACGTTGATTCACGGTGTGCCCGTTGAGTGCAGCGAGCGCGAATTCTTGCGGGAACTGCAGAATGCACTGATTTGGATTAACTTCCGCTTCTATCTTGCACCACTGTTCTGGTTTGTGGTGGGGGGCCCGTACGGCCCGGTGCTGCTGGTGGGCTATGCATTTCTGCGTGCGTGGCAGAGCTGGCTGGCGAAACATCACTCGCCGTTGGAGCGCTCGCAGTCTGGCGTTGATCGTCTGCTGCACCTGCTTGACTGGATTCCCGTCCGTTTAGCGGGGGTGGCCTACGCGCTGCTCGGCCATGGCGAACGTGCGCTGCCCGCATGGTTTGCCGCGTTAGGCGATCTGCATCGCCCGCAATATCAGGTGCTGACCAGCCTGGCGCAGTTCTCGCTGGCACGCGATCCACACATGGATAAAGTCGAAACGCCACGTGTTGCGGTGGCGTTGGCGAAACGCATTTCCCTGGTGCTGGTGGTGGTTGTCGCACTGTTGACCATCTACGGCACGCTGGTGTGATCGGCTGGCGGTACACCGAAATCCGGTGTGCCGTCTGCGCGCCAGTCGAAGTATTTCAATCGCGTATGGCGATTCGGGTCCCACAGTGGATCGCCCTCAATTTCCGTGTAATTGCGTGCGTGATACACCAGCACCGCTCTTCCCGCTTCATCCACCGTAAAGCTGTTATGCCCTGGTCCGTATTGCTGATTATCCCAACTGGTGGCAAATACCGGCCGTGCAGATTTGTGCCAGGCGCTGCTGTTGAGCGGATCGGCCAACACATCAATACTTAACATCCCCAGACAGTAATTTTCATCGGTCGCGCTGGCAGAATAGGTGACAAACAGCTTATCACCATGCTGAATCACCGCCGGACCTTCATTGACGCTGAACCCCGCACATTCCCATTCGTACTCGGGTCGGCTCAGCATCAGCGGGGCACTTTTCAACGTCCACGGATTAAGCAACTCGGCGAGATAAAGATTGGAGTTACCGGGAATCGCCGGATCCTTTTGCGCCCACAGATACCAGTGTTTGCCTTGATGATGGAAGTAGGTGGCATCAAGAGAGAAGGAGTCGATGGGCGTATGCACGCGACGACAAGGTTGCCAGTCACCGCTCAGCGGATCGGCATCATCGCACACCAGCGCATACATGCGGTGCTGAAACAAACCGTCCTTAATCGCGCGTGTTGGCGCGGCGGCAAAATAGATCACCCATTGTCCATTAATGTGATGGAGTTCCGGTGCCCAAATTAGCGCGCTGAAGGGGCCAGTATCCGGTTTGTGCCACACCGTAACGGCTTCAGCCTCAATCAGGCCAGCCAGCGTGGTCGCGTAACGAAGCTCTAGCCGGTCATATTCCGGCACCGAGGCGATAAAATAGTAGCCATCGGCGTGACGAAGAATGAAGGGATCGGCGCGTTGCGTAATAAAAGGGTTGGGCCAGCTCATTTGATCTCTCCTGGTTGCGTAGTCGTAGCGGATGCGATAGGGGATATGGCGTGTGAATGAGTACGGCGCAGTGCCAGATCGGCCTGAATCGTACGCATTAAATTGCGATCGACTTTCATTAACCGCACTACGCCCGCAGTAATCAAATATCCCACCCCCGGAATCACGGTGAACAGCAGCATGATGCCGTTAATGGCGTGAGGTGCTTGTTGTTTCGCGCCGGCATCGTAGCCATAAATCGATAGCAGGAAACCGACCATCGCGCCCGCAACGGCCAGTCCGACCTTGAGGAAGAACAGGTTGCCGGAGAAGCTCATGCCGGTGATGCGTTTGCCCGTTTTCCATTCGCCATAATCATCTACGTCGGCCATCAGTGACCAATGCAGCGGAGACGGAATTTGGTGCAGAATATTCAGCAGGAAGTAGGCGATCACCACCGCCACGGTGGCATGCGGATCGATCCAGTAGAAGCCGCAGGAGAACAGCGCCAGCGCGATGTTAGTCCAGAAGAACACCTTGAGCTTGCACCAGCGATCGGTGAGGATTTTTGCCAGTGTGCTGCCGAACATCATGCCGATAACGCCAAGGCTGATGAACAGCGTGGCGAAATGTGTTGATTGCCCCATCACCCAGGTGACGTAATACATGGTGGCGGCCATGCGAATAAATCCGGGGCAGACGTTGCAGAAGGTCAGCAGCAGAATGCGCACCCACTGATCGTTTTTCCACACGTCGCGCAGATCCTGTTTTAAATCATCGTTGCTCGGCGTCGCAGGGCGAATGCGCTCGCGCACTGTGGCAAAGCAGAACAGGAACATCACCAAACCGATCAGCGCCAGCACGCTCATCGCCATTTGATAGCCGCGTGCTTTGTTGTCGCCGCCAAACCACTCGGCCATCGGCAGTAGCGAAAGCGAGAGAATCAGCGTGGCGATGCCCACCATCACGAAGCGATACGATTGACAGGACACGCGCTCACCGGGATCGTTGGTTATCACGCCGCCCAGCGAGCAGTAAGGAATGTTGATAGCGGTGTAAGTGAGTGACATCAGGAAGTAGGTGACAAACGCCCAGATGACTTTGTTGTCGTAGCTCCACTCCGGCGTAGTGAACATCAACACGCTAAACAGCACGTAAGGCACGGAAACCCACAGTAGCCACGGGCGGAAACGGCCCCAGCGGCTTTGCGTGCGGTCGGCAATGGCGCCCATGATGGGATCGGTGATGGCGTCGAGTACGCGCACCGACAGCAGTAGCGTGCCGACCAGCGCCGGGGCTAAACCGAATACATCAGTGTAGAAATAATTGAGGAACAGCATGATGGCACCGCCAATCATGTTGCATCCGGCATCGCCCATGCCGTATCCCAGTTTCTCTCTGAACGAGAGGGCTGCTCCTTTCATTGATCGTCTCCAGCGATATGATGAGCAGAAATTATCTGTGCAAAATCAGTAATCTGCTGGGGAGCAAATGGTCGGGATGATGGACAAAACGCGCGGGCGAAGAAAAGTGTGAGCCAGATCAGAAGTGCTGCCCGGCAACAGCGTGCCGGGCAGGGAACAACATTAGACTTTCTGTAGTTTGTTCTTGATGGTGTAACCGATACCCAGAATCACCAACCACACCGGAATTAGCCATACCGAAATCGCCATACCCGGCGTCATCAGCATGATCACCAGCACACCGGCGAGGAACACTAAGCAGATCCAGTTACCCAGCGGATAGAGCACCGCTTTAAAGCGGGTGGTCACGCCTTGCTGATCTTTCTTCTTACGGAATTTCAGGTGCGCGAGGCTGATCATCGCCCAGTTGATCACCAGCGCAGACACCACCAACGCCATCAGCAGGCCAAAAGCTTCGCCCGGCATCAGGTAGTTGATCAGTACGCACAGCAGGGTTGCAACGGCAGAGACCAGAATGGTAGCAACCGGTACGCCGCGGCTATCAACTTTCAGCAGCGCTTTCGGCGCGTTGCCTTGTTGCGCGAGGCCAAACAGCATACGACTGTTGCAGTAAACGCAGCTGTTGTAGACCGACAACGCCGCCGTCAGGATCACCACGTTCAGCGCGTTGGCAACAAAGGCATCGCCCAGCTCATGGAAAATCAGCACAAACGGGCTGGTATCCGCCGTCACGCGTGTCCACGGCAGCAGCGACAGCAGCACGGCGAGTGAGCCGATATAGAAAATCAGAATACGCCACAGCACCTGATTGGTGGCTTTAGGAATGCTCTCTTGCGGATTGTCGGCTTCTGCGGCGGTGATACCCACCAGCTCCAGACCACCAAAGGAGAACATGATGATCGCCATCATCATCACTAATCCGGTCATGCCGTGTGGCAGGAAGCCGCCCTGATCCCACAGGTTGCTGACGCTGGCCTGCGGGCCACCGTTGCCGCTAAACAGCAACCAGCCACCGAACAGAATCATGCCGATGACCGCAACCACTTTAATAATCGCGAACCAGAACTCCATCTCACCAAACACTTTCACGTTGGTCAGGTTGATGGCGTTGATCAGCACAAAGAAGATGGCAGCCGTGGCCCACGTTGGGAAATCTGGCCACCAGAACTGCACGTATTTACCGACGGCGGTAAGCTCAGCCATCGCCACCAGCACATACAGCACCCAGTAGTTCCAGCCCGAGGCGAAACCGGCAAAGCTGCCCCAATATTTGTAGGCGAAATGGCTAAAGCTGCCGGCAACCGGCTCTTCAACCACCATTTCGCCCAGTTGGCGCATAATCAGAAAGGCAATAAAACCGGCGATCGCATAACCGAGAATAACGGCAGGACCGGCCGACTTAATCACTGATGCGCTGCCCAGAAACAAGCCAGTACCTACGGCTCCGCCCAGCGCAATCAGCTGAATATGGCGATTCTTCAAGCCGCGGTGCAGCGTGTCGCCTTGCTGTTGTTCCATACAAACCTCGTGATGTTGTTATTGTGCGCCTGCAGTGCGCGCACGCTAAGGCTGTTGACCTTAATGTATTCTTTTCTTTACGGTATCTGGCGTGCTGTGTGCATGCATGAGCTACCACGGCGTTCAGAATAGTGATAAGCGCGCTGCTTTGCACCTGCTTTTGCTTTTTGTGCTGAGAGATGACTGAAAAAGCAGCAGCATCCTCTACCAACCCATCACATTCTTTCTGCCATGAAAAAACCGCTAACACGAATAGGTTTCCCTTATAGTTGCGCGGCTGAAGGGCGGCTAACTCAGTGTAAGGTTAGGTAAAAGTGCAATTCATTAACATTTGGCGAGGCCTGCCGTTTTCTCGCTTTATCCCGGTGGGTTAGCGCAGCAGCCCTACGATCTTCCCCTGAACTGTGACCGCGTCCATATAGACACAAGGTGAATACTTTGTTACTTTACCGGCACCATTTTTCAATTGGTATTACCAATTTACTCCGGACGTTTGGCTGATAAGAAGGGAAGATGGCTTACAGTAAAATTCGCCAACCTAAGCTCTCCGATGCGATTGAGCAGCAGCTGGAATCCCTCATTATGGAAGGGACACTTCAGCCGGGTGAAAAACTGCTCCCCGAGCGTGAACTGGCGAAACAGTTTGATGTCTCACGTCCATCCTTGCGCGAAGCGATTCAGAGCCTGGAAGCTAAAGGTCTGCTGTTGCGTCGCCAGGGCGGCGGCACCTTCGTCCAGAAAAATCTCTGGCAAAGCCTGAGCGACCCGCTGGTCGGTCTGCTTGCCGAACATCCAGAATCTCAGTTTGACCTGCTGGAAACCCGCCACGCGCTGGAAGGCGTTGCTGCCTATTACGCGGCGCTGCGGGGTACCGATGAAGATTTGCAGCGCATCCGTGACTGCCATCTTCACATCCAGCAGGCACAGGACAGCGGCGATCTCGACGCAGAAGCCGATGCCGTGATGAAGTATCAGATCGCTGTCACAGAAGCAGCCCATAATGTGGTGCTGCTGCATCTGCTACGTTCCATGGGCCCTATGCTGGAACAAAACGTTCGTCAGAATTTTGAATTGCTCTACGCTCGTCGGGAAATGCTGGCGAAAGTGAGTGGTCACCGCGCCAGTATTTACGAGGCGATTGTGGCGCGTGAGCCAGAACAAGCACGCGAGGCATCTCATCGTCACCTGGCGTTCATTGAGGAAATCTTGCTGGATAGAAGTCGGGAGCAGAGTCGTCGTGAACGCTCCCTGCGTCGTTTACAGCAACGTAAGGAATAACGCACGGCAACGAACGTGCGGAAAACACGACGGGCCTGTCTTCTTGTGCTGTGAACCAGAAACAAAGCACAAGCAGACAGGCTCCTGATAATTTCAACGTATTAGACACAGATAAGGAATACACCCCATGTCAGAACGTTTACAGAATGACGTGGATCCGATCGAAACTCGTGATTGGCTACAAGCGATCGAATCGGTCATCCGTGAAGAAGGTGTTGAGCGCGCGCAGTATCTGATTGATCAGGTAATGAGCGCAGCACGCAAAGGTGGCGTGAAAGTTGCCGCAGGTTCCTCTGCAATCAGCAACTACATTAACTCTATTGCTGTTGAAGATGAGCCGGATTATCCGGGCAACACCTCTCTTGAACGTCGTATCCGTTCCGCAATTCGTTGGAACGCCATTATGTCGGTGCTGCGTGCGTCGAAGAAAGATCTGGAGCTGGGCGGCCATATGTCCTCCTTCCAGTCTTCCGCGACCATTTATGAAGTGTGCTTTAACCACTTCTTCCGCGCGCGTAGCGACAAAGACGGCGGCGATCTGGTTTTCTTCCAGGGTCACATTTCTCCAGGTATCTACGCCCGCGCCTTCCTTGAAGGTCGTCTGACCGAAGATCAAATGAACAACTTCCGTCAGGAAGTGCAGGGCAAAGGTCTCTCTTCTTACCCGCACCCGAAACTGATGCCGGACTTCTGGCAGTTCCCAACCGTATCAATGGGCTTGGGTCCGTTGAACGCGATCTATCAGGCGAAATTCCTGAAGTATCTGGAACACCGCGGTCTGAAAGACACCTCAGCACAAACCGTTTACGCCTTCCTCGGCGATGGCGAGATGGATGAGCCGGAATCCAAAGGTGCGATCACCATCGCCACCCGCGAGAAGCTGGACAACCTGGTGTTCATCATCAACTGTAACCTGCAGCGTCTGGATGGCCCGGTCACCGGTAACGGTAAGATCATCAACGAGCTGGAAGGCATCTTTGCCGGTGCTGGCTGGAACGTGATCAAAGTGATTTGGGGCGGTCGCTGGGATGAACTGCTGCGCCAGGACACGAGCGGCAAGCTGATTCAGCTGATGAACGAAACCGTTGATGGCGATTACCAGACCTTCAAATCCCGTAACGGCGCGTACGTGCGTGAGCACTTCTTCGGTAAATACCCGGAAACCGCAGCGCTGGTGAAAGACTGGTCAGACGAAGAGATCTTCGCGCTGAACCGCGGCGGCCACGATCCGAAGAAAGTCTACGCTGCACTGAAAAAAGCGCAGGAGACCAAAGGTCAGCCAACGCTGATTCTGGCACATACCATTAAAGGTTATGGTATGGGCGACACGGCCGAAGGTAAAAACATCGCGCACCAGGTTAAGAAGATGAACATGGATGGCGTTCGCTACATCCGCGATCGCTTCAATGTGCCAGTGGCCGATGACAAAATCGAAGAGCTGCCCTACGTCACCTTCGAAAAAGGCTCTGAAGAGTACAACTATCTGCACGGTCAGCGTGAGAAGTTGGGCGGCTATCTGCCAACGCGTCAGGCGGAGTTCAGCGAGAAGCTGGAAATGCCAACGCTGGAAGAGTTCCGTCCGCTGCTGGAAGAGCAGAATAAAGAGATCTCCACCACCATCGCTTTCGTGCGTGCCCTGAACGTGATGCTGAAGAACAAGTCGATCAAAGATCGTCTGGTTCCGATCCTTGCCGACGAAGCCCGTACCTTCGGTATGGAAGGTCTGTTCCGTCAGATTGGTATCTACAGCCCGAACGGTCAGCAGTACACCCCGCAGGACCGCGAGCAGGTTGCTTACTATAAAGAAGACGAGAAAGGCCAGATTCTGCAGGAAGGGATCAACGAGCTGGGCGCAGGTTCATCCTGGCTGGCGGCGGCGACCTCTTACAGCACCAACAACCTGCCGATGATTCCGTTCTACATCTATTACTCGATGTTCGGCTTCCAGCGCATCGGCGATCTGATGTGGCTGGCCGGCGATATGCAGGCGCGCGGCTTCCTGGTCGGCGGCACCTCCGGTCGTACTACACTGAACGGCGAAGGTTTGCAGCACGAAGATGGTCACAGCCACATTCAGTCGCTGACTATCCCGAACTGTATCTCTTACGATCCGTCTTACGCGTACGAAATCGCGGTCATCATGCAAGATGGCCTGGTGCGTATGTACGGCGAAGCGCAGGAAAACATCTACTACTACATCACCACGCTGAACGAAAACTACCACATGCCGGCGATGCCGCAGGGTGCGGAAGAGGGTATCCGTAAGGGTATCTACAAGCTGGAAACCGTAGAAGGTAGCAAAGGCAAAGTGCAGCTGCTGGGTTCAGGTTCGATTCTGCGTCACGTGCGTGAAGCCGCGCAGATCCTGGCGAAAGATTACGGCATCGCTTCTGACGTCTACAGCGTGACCTCGTTCACCGAGCTGGCGCGTGATGGTCAGGATTGTGAGCGCTGGAACATGCTGCACCCAACTGATGAGCCACGCGTACCGTACATCGCGCAAGTGATGAACGAAGCACCGGCCGTCGCATCGACCGACTACATGAAGCTGTTCGCAGAACAGGTTCGCAGCTACGTGCCTTCCAGTGATTATCGCGTGTTGGGTACCGATGGCTTCGGTCGCTCCGACAGCCGTGAAAACCTGCGTCACCACTTCGAAGTGGATGCATCGTATGTGGTTGTGGCTGCGCTGGGTGAGCTGGCTAAACGCGGCGATATCGATAAGAAAGTGGTGGCAGAAGCAATCACCAAGTTCAATATCGACGCCGATAAAGTTAACCCGCGTCTGGCATAAGAGGTAAGAGAGTAATGGCTATCGAAATTAACGTGCCGGACATCGGGGCGGACGAAGTTGAAGTCACCGAAATCCTGGTAAAGGTGGGCGACAAAGTTGAAGCTGAACAGTCGCTGATCACCGTGGAAGGCGATAAAGCCTCTATGGAAGTGCCTTCGCCGCAGGCGGGCGTGATCAAAGAGATCAAAATCTCAACCGGCGACAAAGTAGAAACCGGCTCGCTTATCATGATCTTTGACGCTGAAGGTGCCGCAGAAGCGGCGCCAGCGCCAGCAGAAGAGAAGAAAGCGGACGCTGCGCCTGCTCCAGCGGCGGCTGCCGCTGCGGTCAGCAAAGAGGTCAACGTACCAGACATCGGCGGCGATGAAGTGGAAGTCACCGAGATTCTGGTCAAAGTTGGCGACACCGTGACTGCTGAGCAGTCGCTGATCACCGTTGAAGGCGACAAAGCCTCAATGGAAGTACCCGCGCCGTTCGCGGGCGTGGTGAAAGAGATCAAAATCGCCACCGGCGATAAAGTGAATACCGGTTCACTGATCATGGTGTTCGAAGCCGAAGGTGCAGCGCCGGCTGCGGCTCCAGCAGCCAAACAGGAAGCGGCTCCAGCAGCAGCACCTGCGGCCTCTGGCGCGAAAGACGTCAACGTGCCAGACATTGGCGGCGATGAAGTTGAAGTCACCGAAATCCTGGTGAAAGTGGGCGACAAAGTTGCTGCTGAGCAATCATTGATTGTGGTTGAAGGCGACAAAGCCTCAATGGAAGTGCCAGCACCGTTTGCCGGTACCGTGAAAGAGTTGAAAGTGTCGACGGGCGATAAAGTCAGCACCGGTAAACTGATTATGGTGTTTGAAGTGGAAGGCGCGGCACCGGCTGCGGCTCCAGCAGCCAAACAGGAAGCGGCTCCAGCGGCAGAAGCAGCGAAACCTGCAGCGGCCCCAGCAGCAGCGAAAGCGGATGCTAAGAGCGAGTTCGCGGAGAATGATGCTTACGTACACGCTACCCCGGTGATTCGTCGTCTGGCGCGCGAGTTCGGTGTTAACCTGGCGAAAGTCAAAGGCACCGGCCGTAAAGGTCGCATTCTGAAAGAAGACGTGCAGACGTACGTTAAAGACGCGGTGAAACGCGCTGAAGCGGCTCCGGCTGCAGCAGCCAGCGGCGGAAGCTTGCCAGGTCTGCTGCCTTGGCCGAAAGTGGACTTCAGCAAGTTCGGCGAAATCGAAGAAGTGGAACTGGGCCGTATCCAGAAAATCTCCGGTGCTAACCTGAGCCGTAACTGGGTGGTTATCCCGCACGTTACGCACTTCGACAAAACCGATATCACCGATCTGGAAGCGTTCCGTAAGCAGCAGAATGCTGAAGCGGAGAAACGTAAACTGGATGTGAAATTCACGCCAGTGGTGTTCATCATGAAAGCCGTTGCCGCGGCTCTTGAGCAGATGCCACGTTTCAACAGTTCACTGTCTGAAGATGCACAGAAACTGACGCTGAAGAAATACATCAACATCGGTGTGGCGGTGGATACGCCAAACGGTCTGGTGGTTCCGGTGTTCAAAGATGTGAACAAAAAAGGCATCACTGAACTGTCGCGCGAGCTGATGGCGATCTCTAAGAAAGCACGTGATGGCAAGCTGACCGCCGGCGACATGCAGGGCGGTTGCTTCACCATCTCCAGCCTTGGCGGCTTGGGTACCACGCACTTCGCGCCGATCGTCAATGCGCCGGAAGTGGCTATCCTCGGTGTTTCCAAGTCTGCGATGGAGCCGGTGTGGAACGGTAAAGAGTTTGAGCCGCGTCTGATGATGCCAATCTCACTCTCCTTCGACCACCGCGTGATCGACGGTGCTGATGGTGCGCGCTTTATCACCATCATCAACAACACACTGTCCGACATTCGCCGTCTGGTGATGTGACGTTAATCAAGGCCGGCGTAAGCCGGCCTTGTTGTAAGCATTCAATGTTGCCGCGGTTGGCAGTTTGTTAACAATTCTGTAAACTCTCGCGGTGAAATGTCCCGGCGGATATAGGGCATTAGAGCTTGGGAAAAGCTTTTTCCTGACTGCCGGTAATCAAACAAGAGGTCATGATGAGTACAGAGATTAAAACTCAAGTCGTGGTACTTGGGGCAGGTCCTGCAGGTTACTCTGCAGCCTTCCGTTGCGCTGATTTAGGTCTGGAAACCGTAATCGTTGAGCGTTACAGCACCCTCGGCGGTGTTTGTCTGAACGTAGGCTGTATCCCGTCAAAAGCGCTGCTGCACGTCGCTAAAGTGATCGACGAAGCAAAAGCCCTCGAAGAGCACGGTATCGTGTTTGGCCAGCCGCAAACTGACATCGACAAAATTCGTTCGTGGAAAGAGAAGGTTATCAACCAGCTCACTGGCGGCCTCGCGGGTATGGCGAAAGGTCGTAAAGTGAAGGTGGTGACTGGCCTCGGCAAATTCACCGGTGCTAACACGCTGGTGGTAGAAGGTGAAGGTGGCGCAACCACCATTAACTTCGATAACGCGATTATCGCGGCCGGTTCTCGTCCAATCGAACTGCCATTTATTCCGCACAACGATCCGCGCGTGTGGGACTCTACCGATGCGCTGGAACTGAAAGAAGTGCCGAAGCGTCTGCTGGTCATGGGCGGTGGCATCATCGGTCTGGAAATGGCCACCGTTTACAAAGCACTGGGTTCAGAGATCGACGTGGTTGAGATGTTCGACCAGGTGATTCCGGCTGCCGATAAGGACGTGGTTAAAGTCTTCACCAAGCGTATCAGCAAGAAATTCAATCTGATGCTGGAAACCAAAGTCACCGCGGTTGAAGCGAAAGACGACGGTATTTACGTATCGATGGAAGGCAAAAAAGCGCCCGCTGACGCCCAGCGTTACGACGCGGTGCTGGTGGCGATTGGCCGTGTACCAAACGGTAAAGGTCTGGATGCCGGTAAAGCGGGCGTGGAAGTGGACGATCGCGGCTTCATCCGCGTCGACAAGCAGATGCGCACCAACGTACCTCACATCTATGCCATCGGTGACATCGTGGGTCAGCCAATGCTGGCGCACAAAGGTGTGCATGAAGGCCACGTAGCGGCGGAAGTGATCTCCGGTCTGAAGCACTACTTCGACCCGAAAGTGATCCCATCTATTGCGTATACTGAGCCAGAAGTTGCCTGGGTTGGTCTGACCGAGAAAGAAGCCAAAGAGAAAGGCATCAGCTACGAAGTGTCCACCTTCCCGTGGGCGGCTTCAGGCCGTGCGATCGCTTCTGATTGTGCAGACGGTATGACCAAGCTGATCTTCGACAAAGAAACGCACCGTGTTATCGGTGGCGCGATTGTCGGGACCAACGGCGGCGAGCTGCTGGGTGAAATTGGTCTGGCGATTGAAATGGGCTGTGATGCCGAAGATATCGCACTGACCATTCACGCGCACCCAACGCTGCATGAGTCTGTCGGCCTGGCCGCCGAAATATTCGAAGGTAGCATCACGGACCTGCCGAATCCAAAAGCGAAAAAGAAATAATTTTCCGCTTTAAATAAATTAACGGCTCCTTTAAGGAGCCGTTTTTTATTAGTGGTTCTGTTTAATAAAAGAAAGAAAAAAGGCGCGTGAGCCAACACATGCGCAATGCCGGAATAGCGGGAGCGAACTCCCGCTAGTGAAGTTTTACTGTTGTGCTTCGTAAGCCATAACAGCCGATAATTCAGCAGTGAATATCCGTAATCGTAATTCACAGAGTGAACTGCGATTAACCAGACACAATCCTAATAGAATGAGCCCGCTGATAATCAGCTTGCTGAATATTGACTTCATAGTCACGTTCCTCTTGATTTAGCACGAGCAAGCGACTACCCTGACATTGTCTAGGTGTTAGGGTATGTTGCTTGCTCGTGCGGTTAATGAAAGTTAACTGCACGATTTTACGCTCCACAACCTACCTCAATCTTTTCAGCTTGAAGCAAGTTGCATCAAGCGCCCGCAGGCAGTCTACGCCAAAATTTTTTTATTTCACCTTAATTTTAAAGTTATTTAAATTAATCATTTTGTTTTTATTTAATTATTTAAATAGATCGCGTAATGGATGTATTTAATTGGTTGTTCGTTTCCTTAAGCCAGTCAATAAAATTCCGCAGTGGCGCTGAAAGATATTTACGACTTGGATAGTAGAGCCAGAATCCTTCTTCTAGCGCAGTAAATTCGGTGAGTATTTCAATTAAATCGCCGCGTTCTAAATCTTTCCGCACCGTGCCTTCATGCAAAAAAGCAATGCCCACGCCTGCACGCGCCGCCTGTAAAATCCGTTCATTGTTATCCAGCACTAATGCACCTTTCACTGCCACTTCCTGTCGGCGGCCATCCTGCCAGAATTCCCAGCGATAACGTCGCCCACTCGGGAAGCGTCGCTCAATGCAGGGGAACTGCAGCAACTCAGCGGGTTCACACGGTATGCCGTGCTGAGCTATAAAGGCTGGGCTCGCCACCGCCAGCGCTCGCATCGGCGCGCCAAATGGCACCGCCACCATATCCTGCGCCAACACATCGCCGTAGCGCACGCCCGCATCAAACCCAGCCTCTACGATATCCAGCAGCGAATCGTTGCTATCGATCTCAAGCGTGATCTCGGGATAGCGCAGTAAGAACGGCAAAATAAGCGCATTGAAGAACAGCGCTTCCGCCGATCGCGGCATGCTGATACGCAAATTGCCGCGTGGATCGCTGCGCCAGTCATTGAGCTCGTCTACCGCTTGCGCCAGATCGGCCAGAGCAGGCTGAATACGTTGTAAAAAGCGTTCTCCCGCTTCGGTCAGCGCAACTTTGCGCGTGGTGCGGTTCAGCAGACGCACGCCCAGGCGCGCTTCGAAATGTCGCATCGCATGGCTCAGGCTGGAAGGCGTGACGTTGCGCTCCTCGGCTGCTTTACGAAAGCTCAGGTGCTGCGCGATGGCAGCAAACATTTCCAGTTCCTGCATAGACGCACGGTAATTATTCATTGCTGAGTTTTACTCACTAAATCGGCAAAAATAGCTCAATTGTTGCCGTGATTGCTGAGGTTTATAACATTAACACCAACAGCTAAGAGGATAAAACCGTGCAACAACGTCAATTAGGCAATCAGGGATTACAGGTTTCGGCGCTGGGATTAGGCTGCATGGGCATGAGCTTCGCCTATGGTCAAAATGATGAAAAGCAGGCGCTGAATACCCTGGCGCGCGCATTTGAGCTGGGCGTCGATTTCCTCGATAGCGCCGAAGTCTACGGTCCTTTTCTTAATGAAACCCTGCTGGCGAAAGCCATCAAAGGCCGCAGCGATATCAAAGTGGCCACAAAATTTGGCTTCCGCATCACCGAACAGGGTGAAGGTTGGCAGCGGGTTACCGGCGTAAATAGCGATCCCGCACATATCCGACGCGCGGTCGAGGGATCGCTACAACGTCTCGGCGTAGAGACGATTGAGCTGCTGTATCAGCATCGCCTCGATCCGGCCGTGCCAATCGAAGAGGTGGTGGGGGTGATGGCGGATTTGGTACGCGAAGGAAAAGTAAAGTATCTCGGCCTGTCGGAAGTTTCATCCGCTACGTTACGCCGTGCCCACGCGGTGCATCCGATTTCGGCGCTACAAAGCGAATACTCGCTGTGGTCGCGCGACCCTGAGCAGGAGATTCTCGCCACCTGCCGTAAACTTAAGGTGGGCTTTGTTCCTTATAGTCCGCTGGGACGCGGCTTCCTGACCGGGAAATTCCCGGCGGCTTCGAGCTTAGCCGAAGATGATTTCCGTCGTTCTTTACCGCGTTTCCAGCAGGATGCGCAGGCACATAACCAGAAGTTAGTGAATCAACTTTCTGCGATGGCTGCAGGTTATGACGCTACAGCCGCCCAGCTAGCATTGGCGTGGGTGCTGGCGAAAGGTGACTTTATCGTGCCGATTCCCGGAGCCAGTAAAATCGCCCATCTGGAACAGAACTGCGCCGCCGCCGATTTAACATTACGCGGGGTTGATGTCGCCACGCTGGATGAGCTGTTCAGCGTGCACAATATTCAGGGCGCACGTTATAACGACAGCGAGTTTATATTGGTCGATCGATAATCGTTTTCTCCTCATTTATGCAGCAAGCAGGCTTTCAACGCCTGCTTTTTTATGTGATCGCGCGCAATCCGCAGACGAACCTGCTAAATAACGCGCGGATGTTGCTTTTTTGTAAACAGATTAACAATCAGGCGAAATGCTGCTATGCTGCCCCACGCGGAACCGGGCACCTCACCCTACTGTTCGACAGCATCAAGGGGTGCGCCGGAAAGCTATACAATGAGAGCGAGGAGAACGTCGTGCTAGAAGAATACCGTAAGCACGTTGCCGAGCGTGCTGCCCAGGGAATCGTACCTAAGCCGTTAGATGCTTCCCAAATGGCCGCGCTGGTTGAACTGCTGAAAAACCCGCCAGCGGGTGAAGAAGAATTCCTGACCGACCTGTTGGTCAACCGTGTCCCACCAGGTGTTGATGAAGCGGCTTATGTTAAAGCCGGTTTCCTGGCAGCTGTCACTAAGGGCGAAGCCCACTCTCCTCTGGTTACTCGCGAAAAAGCCGTTGAGCTGCTGGGCACCATGCAGGGCGGTTATAACATCCATGCGCTGATTGAAGCGTTAGAAGATGAAGCCTTAGCACCGATTGCTGGCGAAGCCTTGTCCCACACGCTGCTGATGTTCGATAACTTCTACGATGTCGAAGAGAAAGCGAAAGCGGGTAACCCACACGCGAAAAAAATCATCCAGTCCTGGGCCGATGCCGAATGGTTCCAGAAGCGTCCAAAACTGGCTGAAAAAATCACCACCACCGTGTTCAAAGTGACCGGCGAAACCAACACCGACGACCTCTCCCCGGCGCCGGATGCATGGTCACGTCCGGATATTCCACTGCACGCGCTGGCGATGCTGAAAAACGCCCGTGAAGGTATCGAACCCGACGATGCCGGTAACGTTGGACCGATCAAACAGATCGAAGCGCTGCAGACCAAGGGCTTCCCACTGACTTATGTCGGTGATGTGGTCGGTACCGGTTCTTCACGTAAATCCGCCACCAACTCGGTGCTGTGGTTTATGGGCGACGATATCCCCTATGTGCCGAACAAAAAGGGCGGCGGTTTATGCCTCGGCGGTAAAATTGCTCCAATCTTCTTCAACACCATGGAAGATGCTGGCGCATTGCCAATCGAACTTGATGTTGATCGCCTGAACATGGGCGATGTCATCGACGTCTACCCGTATAAAGGCGAAGTGCGCAATCACGAAACCGACGAATTGCTGGCGACCTTCGAGCTGAAGACCGAGGTGCTGCTGGACGAAGTGCGTGCGGGTGGTCGTATTCCGCTGATTATCGGTCGTGGCTTAACCACCAAAGCGCGCGAATCACTCGGTTTGCCGCACAGCGATGTGTTCGTGCAAGCCAAAGATGTTGCCGCCAGCACCCGTGGTTACTCACTGGCGCAGAAAATGGTCGGTCGTGCATGCGGCGTAGCAGGTGTTCGTCCGGGCGCTTACTGCGAACCCAAAATGACGTCTGTCGGTTCTCAGGACACTACCGGTCCAATGACCCGTGATGAACTTAAAGATCTGGCGTGCCTCGGCTTCTCCGCTGATCTGGTGATGCAGTCCTTCTGCCATACCGCGGCCTATCCGAAGCCGGTTGACGTGACCACGCACCATACGCTGCCAGACTTCATCATGAACCGTGGCGGCGTCTCGCTGCGTCCGGGTGATGGTATTATTCATAGCTGGCTGAACCGTATGCTGCTGCCAGATACCGTAGGAACCGGTGGTGATTCACACACCCGCTTCCCAATTGGTATTTCCTTCCCGGCGGGTTCGGGTCTGGTGGCGTTTGCGGCTGCGACCGGCGTGATGCCGCTGGATATGCCGGAATCGGTGCTGGTGCGTTTCAAAGGTAAAATGCAGCCTGGCATCACTCTGCGCGATCTGGTCCACGCGATTCCACTGTACGCAATCAAAGCTGGCTTGCTGACCGTTGAGAAGAAAGGGAAGAAAAATATCTTCTCTGGACGCATTCTGGAAATTGAAGGTCTGCCAGACTTGAAAGTTGAGCAGGCATTTGAACTCTCAGATGCATCAGCCGAACGCTCTGCCGCCGGTTGTTCAATCAAGTTGAGCAAAGAGCCGATTATCGAGTATTTGAACTCTAACATCGTGCTGCTGAAGTGGATGATCTCGGAAGGCTACGGCGATCGTCGTACGCTGGAGCGCCGCGTTGAAGGCATGGAAAAATGGCTGGCCGATCCGCAACTGCTGGAAGGCGATGCGGATGCTGACTACGCTGCGGTGATCGACATCGATCTGGCGGACATTAAAGAGCCCATTCTCTGTGCACCGAACGATCCAGACGATGCACGTTGGTTGTCTGACGTGCAGGGCGAGCAAATCGATGAAGTATTTATCGGTTCGTGCATGACTAACATCGGTCACTTCCGCGCAGCCGGCAAACTGCTGGATGCCCATAAAGGCCAGCTGCCAACCCGTCTTTGGGTTGCGCCGCCGACTAAAATGGACGCCGCGCAGCTGACTGAAGAGGGCTATTACAGCGTGTTCGGTAAGAGCGGCGCGCGTATCGAGATTCCGGGCTGTTCACTGTGCATGGGTAACCAGGCGCGAGTGAAGGATGGCGCGACGGTGGTTTCCACCTCCACGCGTAACTTCCCGAACCGTCTGGGTAATGGTGCGAACGTCTTCCTGGCATCGGCTGAACTGGCCGCGGTAGCCTCGCTACTCGGTAAATTGCCAACGCCGGACGAGTACCAACAGTTTATGCTGCAGGTCGATAAGACCGCGGCAGACACTTACCGTTACCTCAACTTTGATCAGCTGGGACAGTACACTGACAAAGCGGATAGCGTGATCTTCCAGACTGCCGTTTAATCGGTTTTCAGGATGAACAAGGGGACGATGAAAATCGTCCCTTTTTTTATGCGCTTTTTTCCGTTGGTATCTCCAGGCATAATGCGAGCGCGATCCCACTTTATTCAGCGTGCTGCGCACAAAATGCACTAAGACGGTGCCGCACGGCGCGTCATCAGTATGAGGCAAACCCATGGAGTATGAATTTCTGCGTGATTTAACCGGCCAGGTCAAAGTGCGTATGTCGATGGACCACGAAGCGGTGGGGCACTGGTTCAACGAAGAGGTCAAAGACAATTTACCCTTGCTGGATGAAGTCGAAGCCGCCGCGCAACAGGTCAAAGGGACCATCAATCAGTGGCAGCGTATTGGGCATGAATACACGCTGTGGCTGGATGAAGAGGAGGTGATGATTCGTGCCAACCAGCTGGCGCTGGAAGATGACGGCATAGAAGAGGGCATGACCTATTACGATGAAGAGAGCCTGTCATTCTGCGGCGTGGAAGATTTCCTCGCGGTGATTGCGGCTTATCGGCGGTTTTTAGCCGGTAAATAACACTGACGCATTGACGCGTTCCTGCTGCGAGTTGGCTGTGACAAGCCGCGCATTGCGCTGGCGTGGCTGGGATTGGAATTAGCCTCACAATGCGCCGCGTCGCCCTCTCCCGTGGAAGAGGGCTGGGCTGATTACTTAACGTAAGCCAGTAAACTCAACGAATCGCGCGCCAGCGACTTACATTTTTTGTCGTTGGTAATGGCGATGCCGCTCAAATCCTTGTAGCTCTCTTCGCCAAGCGACTTCATATTGTAGTTACTGTAGTTGCTTAAATCCCAACGGTTCTGTTGGGCGAAAAACACCAGCGCTTTGCGAATCTGCGCGTCCGGCAAATCCTGATAACCACAATCGTTCTTGAGATAAACGAACACGGCGGTGAGGTCTGCCAGATCTTCAGCTTCGGATTCGCTTAGAGCAAAACTGGTGGAGGAGAAGCCAAGGAGTCCCGCCAGCAGCAGGATCTTGATGCCTTTCGTCATAATCATTCTCAACAAGGGACAATTTATTGACGTTAGCACAGTTATTGCCGCTATTCCGCTAAATTTGCCCTTTCGGGCCATTCCCCCGCTTTTTCTCGGCGCATTCTGTTTCAGGACTTGACCCTCCCTCAGGGTAAAGGTTTACGCTGTGCCCATATTCACGATAAGGATAAGAATATGCAACGTCGTCATTTTCTAAAATTGACTGCCGCACTCAGCGCCGCCGGTGCGCTGCCGCTGTGGAGCCGTTCACTAATGGCCGCCACGCGCCCCTTATTGCCGATCCCTTCCATTTTGGAACCTGACGCACGCGGCCAATACACGCTGACCGCCATGGCCGGCAGCAGCCAATGGAACGGTAAAGCGGTGCCAACCTGGGGTTACAACGGAGGATTGCTCGGTCCCGCGCTGCGTCTGCAGCGTGAAAAAGCCGTCACGGTGAATATCCATAACCAGCTTCCTGAGGCAACGACCTTGCACTGGCATGGACTGGAAATTCCCGGTGATGTTGATGGTGGACCGCAGGGCATCATTGCGCCGGGTGCCACGCGTCAGGTGAGTTTCACCCCCGATCAACCCGCCGCGACCTGCTGGTTCCATCCGCATCAACATGGCAAAACGGGTTACCAGGTAGCGCAAGGCCTTGCCGGTTTAGTGCTGCTGGAAGATGAAGCATCCGGTCAGTTGCGTTTACCGATGCAGTGGGGCGAAGACGATGTGCCGCTGATTTTCCAGGATAAGCAGTTGAACAAAGCGGGCACGCAAATCGATTATCAGCTTGATATTATGCGTGCCGCCGTCGGCTGGTTCGGCGATCTGATGCTCACGAACGGCGTACAATATCCACAGCATGCAGTCCCACGCGGCTGGCTGCGCCTGCGTTTGCTTAACGGTTGTAACGCGCGTTCACTGCATATCGCCACCAGCGATCAACGTCCGCTGTATGTGATCGGCAGCGACGGCGGTTTGCTGGCCGAGCCGGTGAAAGTTTCGAGCCTGCCGCTGTTGCCGGGCGAGCGTTTTGAAGTGCTGGTGGATACCTCAGATGGCAAAGCCTTCGACGTGGTGACGCTGCCGGTCACGCAGATGGGCATGACGCTGGCGCCGTTCGATCAGCCGCTGCCGCTGGTCAACATACTGCCGCTGCGTGTGATGGCGAGCGGCACGTTGCCAGACCAGTTGGTGGATCTGCCGCCGGTCCCTTCCACTGACGGCCTGCAAAGCCGTTGGCTGCAGCTGATGATGGATCCGCAACTCGATCAGCAAGGTATGCAGGCGCTAAGGGATCGTTACGGCGATAAAGCCATGGCCGGCATGAAAATGGATCACGGCAATATGGACATGAGTAACAGCACTAAGCCGATGGATCATGGCGATATGGCGATGAATCACGGCAGCCACGGTAAAGCCGCCGCGTATGATTTCCACAATGGTAACAAGATCAACGGCCAGGCGTTCAACATGACTAAGCCGATGTTCAATGTCGAATTAGGCAAGCTGGAGAAGTGGACCATCTCCGGCGAAGGCGATCACATGCTGCATCCGTTCCACATTCACGGCACGCAGTTCCGCATTCTGTCAGAAAACGGCAAGCCGCCAGCGGCACATCGCGCCGGCTGGAAAGACATGGTCAGCGTCAACGGCTGGCGCAGCGAAGTGTTGGTGCGCTTCAATTATGTCGCCAATGCCGACCATGCCTATATGGCGCATTGTCATCTGCTGGAGCATGAAGATACCGGCATGATGCTCGGTTTTAGCGTCAGTTAGCCGAGGCTTCCAGCGCCAGGCGGATATCTTCGATTAAATCATCAGGATGCTCGATACCAATCGACAAGCGCACGGTGGCATCGCTAATGCCAATGCGCTGCCGCACATCCTGCGGCACGCCCGAATGGGTGGTGCTGGCAGGATGGCT
Source organism: Pantoea sp. X-Soil-ISGK-421 (assembly GCF_059730785.1). NCBI lineage: Bacteria > Pseudomonadati > Pseudomonadota > Gammaproteobacteria > Enterobacterales > Erwiniaceae > Pantoea > Pantoea sp. X-Soil-ISGK-421. Next base: position 803,524 of record NZ_AP035979.1, read on the forward strand.
GGCGAGCGATTCGGTGCCGCCGAGGCTCACCGCTAGCTTGAACAGTTCCAGCGTATTAAGGAAACGGAACGCTGCCGGTTGCCCACCACGAATATCAAATGAGAAGGTTGAACCCGCGCCGCTGCATTGACGCTGATAGGTTTTACCGGCGGGACTCTCCGCATCCAGATACGGCAGCCAATGCAATTTTTCCACCTGCGGATGATCGCGCAAAAACGCCGCGACTTGCCCGGCATTGCTGGTGGCTTTCTCCATGCGCAGCGATAGCGTTTCCAGCGAGCGGCCAAGCATCCAGCTGGAGTGCGGATCCAGCTGCGTGCCGATGGCACTGCGCAGCGAGCGCACTTTGCCGACCAGCGCTTTACTGCCGAGCACTGCGCCAGCAATTAAATCCGAATGCCCGCCGACATATTTGGTCAGTGAATAGAGCGACAAATCCGCGCCGTGCTGCAACGGATGCTGAAACACCGGGCCGAGCAGCGTGTTATCGCAGGCGAGGATTGGCCGTGAACCTTGCTGCTGCGCAATCACATCCGCCACTTGTTGCATCAACTGAATGTCTACCAGGCTGTTGGTGGGATTGGCGGGGGTCTCAATCAAAATCAGCGCCACGCGTCCGCGCTGCCACGCCAGCTTCGCCGCTTCATGCACCTTGTCTTCATTGGTGCCATCGCTGAAACCCACCGCTTTGATCTCCAAATCGTGCAGCGTTTTGCTCAGCAGGGTTTCGGTACCGCCGTACAGCGGCTGAGAATGCAGAATCACTTCGCCCGGACGCGCAAACGTCAGCAGCGTGGTGGCAATCGCCGACATGCCGGAGGAGAACAGCGCCGCGCTTTCAGCGCCTTCATATACCGCCAGCCGATCCTCAACGATTTCGCTGTTGGGATGGTTAAAGCGTGAATAGACCAATCCGCCACTTTTGCCTTCTGGCGGCTGCTTGCGTCCGGCGACAAAATCGAAAAAATCCTGTCCCTCTTCCGCGCTGTTAAACACAAAGGTGGAGGTGAGAAACACCGGCGGTTTCACCGCGCCTTCCGATAGCTGCGGATCGTAACCGTAATTCAACATCTGCGTTTCCGGGTGCAACTCGCGCGTACCAATCCTGGTCTTTTTACTGGATGAAGCGGTCATAGGAACTCCAGAACTCAACGGTGAAGGGGCGGACGTGTCACTACAGTTAACGCCAGCGCGATAAATTTCGCCACGGAATCGTTTGCGTTCTGTGCGCGGCGTTAGACGTCAGCGCGACTATGATAGACTTCGTGGCTTTCCAAAAACCGTAATTGGACGCATGCAATGAAACATACCGTCGACGTGATGATCTCCGAACAAGAGATCGCAACCCGTATTGCCGAACTGGGCAAGCAGATTAGCGAAAACTACCGCGACAGCGGCAGCGAAATGGTGTTGGTGGGTCTGCTGCGCGGCTCCTTTATGTTTATGGCCGATCTATGCCGCACCATCGACGTGCCGCATGAAGTCGACTTCATGACGGCGTCAAGTTACGGCAGCGGCATGTCGAGCACCCGCGATGTGAAAATCCTCAAAGACCTTGATGAGGATATTCGTGGCAAAGATGTGTTGATCGTTGAAGACATCATCGATTCCGGCAACACGCTGAGTAAAGTGCGTGAAATCCTGCGCCTGCGTGAGCCAAAGTCGCTGGCGATTTGTACTTTGCTGGATAAGCCCGAGCGTCGTGAAGTGGATGTCACCGTGGAATACGTCGGCTTCACCATACCGGATGAGTTCGTGGTGGGCTTTGGTATTGATTACGCCCAGCGCTATCGCCATTTGCCGTATATCGGCAAAGTTATCCCGACCGGTGAATAACCGCACAATCGTCCAAGGCTAATCTCCCCCGCCTGCGATAAACTGCGCAGCCCGTGAGTCAATGACTTATGGGCTGGCTTGACTCTCTGCTAAACTCCATTGATTTCTTAATCTTAATGACCCGCGACAGCGCATGCAGATTCGCGCGCACTATCATTTCATAGGCCTTTGATGTCACTACAACAAGGTATGGATTCGCAATGACATATGCACTGGAAATTTCCGGGCTGACCAAAACCTATCCCGGCGGCGTACAGGCGCTGAAAGGACTCGATCTTAATGTGGAAGCGGGGGACTTTTACGCCCTGCTGGGGCCAAACGGTGCCGGAAAATCCACTACCATCGGCATTATCAGTTCGCTGGTGAATAAATCTGGCGGCAGCGTGCGGGTGTTTGGCTATGACCTGCAAAAAGATGTGGTCAACGCCAAGCGTCAGCTCGGACTGGTGCCGCAGGAATTCAACTTCAACCCGTTTGAAACCGTGATGCAGATTGTGGTTAATCAGGCCGGTTATTACGGTGTCGAACGCGCCGAAGCCAACAAGCGCGCGGAAAAATACCTCAATCAGCTCGATTTGTGGGGCAAACGTAACGAACGTGCGCGCATGCTTTCGGGGGGCATGAAGCGTCGCCTGATGATCGCGCGTGCGCTGATGCATGAGCCGAAGCTGTTGATCCTGGATGAACCCACCGCCGGCGTCGATATCGAGCTGCGTCGTTCAATGTGGAGTTTCCTGAAAGAGCTGAATATCAAAGGCACCACCATCATCCTCACCACGCACTATCTGGAAGAGGCGGAGATGCTGTGCCGCAATATCGGTATTATCCAGAGCGGCGAGCTGGTGGAAAACACCTCGATGAAAGGTTTACTTTCCAAGCTGCAATCCGAAACCTTCATTCTGGATCTCGCCCCGCGCAGCCCGCTGCCGCAACTTGATGGCTTCCAGTATCGTCTGGTGGATACTTCTACGCTGGAAGTAGAAGTCATGCGCGAGCAAGGTTTGAATAGCGTGTTCAGTCAGCTGAGCGCGCAGGGCGTGCAGGTGTTGAGTATGCGAAATAAAGCTAACCGCCTTGAAGAGCTGTTCGTTAGCCTGACACAGGGAAAAACAGGAGTGAAAGCATGACGCACTTGTATTGGGTGGCGCTCAAGAGCATCTGGAGTAAAGAGATTAACCGCTTTGCCCGCATCTGGATTCAGACGCTGGTGCCGCCGGTGATCACCATGACGCTCTATTTCATCATCTTCGGCAACCTGATTGGTTCACGTATCGGCGATATGCACGGTTTCAGCTACATGCAGTTTATCGTGCCGGGCCTGATCATGATGGCGGTCATCACCAACGCTTACGCCAACGTGGCATCGTCGTTCTTTAGCGCCAAGTTCCAGCGCAACATTGAAGAGCTGCTGGTGGCGCCGGTGCCCACGCATATCATCATCGCCGGTTATGTCGGTGGCGGCGTGGCACGCGGCGTGTGTGTGGGGATTTTGGTGACGGCGATTTCGCTGTTCTTCGTCCCGTTCCACGTCCATTCATGGTCGATGGTGGCTATCACGCTGCTGCTGACGGCGATTCTGTTTTCGTTAGCGGGCCTGCTGAATGCGGTCTTCGCGCGTACTTTCGATGATATCAGCCTGATTCCGACCTTCGTGCTGACGCCATTAACCTATCTTGGCGGCGTGTTCTATTCGTTGACGCTACTGCCGCCATTCTGGCAAGCGGTATCGAAGCTGAACCCGGTGGTGTATATGATCAGCGGCTTCCGTTACGGTTTCCTCGGTATCAACGATGTGCCGCTGGTGTTCACGCTGTCGGTGCTGATCGCCTTTATCGTGGTGTTTTATGTGCTGGTGTATACGTTGATTCAGCGTGGACGGGGATTGCGTACGTAATGATGGTCGCGGTCGCCATGAATGGCGACCCTACGAAATAACAAGGGCGCGGTGTAAAAACCGCGCCCTTGTTGTATCAGGCTACCTGAACCGGCAACGCTTTGGCGAGGCGCTTCATTTCGTTATCACCTTCGAAGTAGGCGACTTTCGGTTGCCAACTGCGGGCGACTTCATCTTCTACCTGCACATAAGAGCAGATGATCATAATATCGCCAGCGCAGGCGCAGCGTGCGGCGGCACCGTTAACTGAAATAATCTTCGAACCACGCTCGGCGGCGATAGCGTAGGTGGAAAAACGCTGGCCGTTGGTGACGTTGTAGATGTCGATGGCTTCATACTGCAGAATGCCGGATGCGTCGAGGAAATCCTGGTCAATGGCGCAGGAACCTTCGTAATGCAAATCTGCCTGGGTGACTTTTACGCGGTGCAGTTTGCCTTGAAGTACGGTGCGAATCATAACTGTCTAACCTTGTTAAGCTGCCAATAAACGACGGAAAACTACTCCGTCAGATCCACTTGCTGATTATCGATCAATCGCGCATTGCCGAGCCATGCGGCCATCAGAATCACCGCACGCTGGCTGTCGACGTTTAACGGTTGTAAGGTTTCGGCATCGCAAATCGCTAATCCGTCCGGACGGAAACCCTTCTCACGCAGCGCCACTTCCGCTTGCTCAATAATCTCTTCGACATGACGCTCGCCGTTGCTCAGACGTTCAGCCATGTTGTTCATCACCTGGCTGAGACCTGCCGCGATTTTACGCTCGTCGGCGGTGAGATAGCCATTGCGCGAACTCAGCGCCAAACCATCTTTAGCCCGCACCGTTGGCACGCCAACAATCTCAATATCGAAGCCCATATCCACCACCATCTTGCGGATAATTGCCAGCTGCTGAAAATCTTTCTCGCCAAAGCACGCGATGTCTGGCTGTACCAGATTGAACAGTTTACTCACCACGGTGGAAACGCCACGGAAATGGCCCGGACGGCTGGCACCTTCCAGCAGCGAGGATAAGCCCGGCACCTCAACAAACGTCTGGCTGTCGAGACCTTGCGGATAGACTTCGGCCGGCGCGGGGGCGAATACGACATCGACACTGTGACGATTAAGCTTCTCGCAATCGTCCTGTAGCGTACGCGGATAGCGCGCCAGATCGTCGGGACGCTCAAACTGCATTGGGTTGACGAAAATCGATACCACCACAATGTCGGCACGTTCACGCGCTTCATCGACCAACGTCAGATGTCCGTCATGCAGGTTGCCCATGGTGGGAACCAGCGCGATACGTTTGCCTGCCTGACGCCAGCGACGAATTTCACGGCGCAGCATCGGGAGTGTTTCAATGATCAGCACTGCAAATCTCCTGATTTACTGGAAACTGTGTTCAGCGGCGGGATAGAGGCCCGCTTCAACGTCGGCGATATAGTGGCGAATCGCCGCACGAATGTCGCCGGTTTCGGCGAGGAAATTTTTGGCAAACTTAGGAATGTGGCCGCCGGTAATGCCAAAGGCGTCGTGCATCACCAAAATCTGGCCGTCAGTCACGTTGCCCGCGCCAATACCGATCACCGGCACAGACAGCGCTTTAGTGACGCGTTCCGCCAGCGCCACCGGCACGCACTCCAGCACCAGCAGCTGCATACCTGCCGCTTCCAGCGCCAGCGCATCGGCCAGCAGGCGGTCGGCGGCGGCTTCATCACGGCCTTGCACTTTGTAGCCACCGAAGATGTTCACCGATTGTGGTGTCAGGCCCAGATGACCGCACACCGGCACGGCGCGCTCGGTCAGCATACGTACGGTCTCCGCCAGCCATTCGCCGCCTTCCAGTTTCACCATATTGGCACCGGCGCGCATCAGCTGCGCAGCGTTGCTGAACGTCTGTTCTGGGGTGGCGTAACTCATAAATGGCAAGTCGGCCATCAGCAGTGCCAGCGGTGCGCCACGGCGCACGGCGGCGGTGTGATAAGCGATATCCGCCACGGTGACCGGTAAAGTCGATTCGTGGCCCTGCACGGTCATGCCGAGCGAGTCACCAATCAACATCACCTGAATGCCTTCATCGGCAAACAGACGGGCAAAACTGAAGTCATACGCCGTCAGCGTGGCAAATTTGCGACCGCTGGCTTTCAGTTGGCGTAAATGGGAGAGGGTTGTTGGTTTCATCACACGCTCCAGAGTTTTCTGATGCGCGCAGTGTACTACGGGTTACTCAGACCACAAACGGATAGCGCTGCGATTGAGCCGGGCGAGAAGGGTAGACAAGGTTTGACCGTTTGGTAGCGCCAGCTGCGGGGCAATTTCCAGCAACGGTACCAGCATAAAGGCGCGATTGTGCATATCGTAATGCGGCACGGTCAGGCGCGGCGTGTTAATTGTCGCGTTGCCAAACAGCATGATGTCGAGATCCAGCGTGCGCGGTCCCCAACGTTCGGCTTTGCGCACGCGGCCATGTTCCAGTTCAATGCGTTGCGTATGGTCGAGCAGCGCTTCGGCTTCCAGCGCAGTTTCCAGCTCAACGACCGCATTGAGGTAATCAGGCTGATCCGGTGGGCCGTATGGCGGTGTGCGATACAACGATGAAGTGGCGATACGTGAGGTGTGCGGGAGGGCATCCAGCGCGGCCAACGCTGCATCAACCTGATGCAGCGGATCGGCCAGATTACTGCCTAAAGCGAGGAAAACGCGGGTCATTGTGCGCTGTTGGTATCGCGACGTGGCCCGGTTGGACGGCGGCGCGGACGGCGCGGTTTACGGCGCGGCGCCGGATCGTCACCCAGCGTCGTCATCATGGTTTTCTGCTGCACCGGCGCAGCGGCCTGGAACTCGCCCCACCAATGTGTCAGCTTTTGCAGTTCAGGATTCTTTTCCACGTCGGCACGCAGCGCCATCAAATCGTAGGCGGCACGGAACTTAGGATGCTCCATCAGCTTCCATGCACGTTTGCCGTGGCGGCGAGACATGCGCAACTGCAGCTGCCAGATATCGCGAATCAACGTGGTAATACGCTTCGGAATCGCCAGCGCGCGGCAGGCTTCATCCAGCGTTTCGTTCATCGACAGCGCGAAAGCATCGTAATAAGTCAGACCGCTTTCCTGCGCAATGCGCTCGGCGGATTCCAGCTGCGGATACCAGAACATCGCGGCGAACAGGAAGGCCGGATTGACGCGCATATCATTTTGAATACGCGTATCGGTATTTTTCAGCACTTGCGCCAGCATAAGCTCCATCAGGCTGTCGCTTTCAGCGGTGAAACCGCGTGTTAGCATCGGGAACAGCGGCTGGAACAGCTGATATTCACGCATCATTTGATAGGTGCGGTAGCCGTAACCCGCCTGCAGCAGCTTGAGCGACTCTTCAAACATACGTGCTGGAGGGATGTCATTCAGCAGCGTTGCCAGACGCGGAATCGGCTCGGCGGTTTCTGCCGCAATACGCATCTGCAGCTTGGCGGCGAAACGCACCACGCGCAGCATACGCACCGGATCTTCGCGGTAGCGCGTTTCCGGATCGCCAATCATGCGAATGATGCCTTCCTGCAAATCGTGCAAGCCACCCACATAATCGCGCACGGTGAAATCCGCCACGCTGTAATAGAGGCTGTTGATGGTGAGATCGCGGCGCTGCGCATCATCTTCTATGCTGCCGAAAATATTGTCACGCAGCAGCATACCGTTCTGGCCACGCTGTGAGCTATTGCGATCTTCTTCGCTCTCTTCCTGATGATGACCACGGAAGGTTGCAACTTCGATCACTTCCGGACCGAACATCACATGCGCCAGACGGAAACGACGCCCCACCAAACGACAGTTGCGGAATAGCTTACGCATCTGCTCAGGCGTGGCGTTGGTGGTGATATCAAAATCTTTTGGCTTGCTGCCGAGCAGCAAATCGCGCACGCCGCCGCCAACCAGATAGGCTTCGTATCCGGCTTTATTCAGGCGATAGAGCACTTTGAGGGCGTTTTCGCTGATATCTTTGCGTGAGATGTTGTGGCTTTCTCGTGGAATGACAGTCATCAGATTTGGACTCTCAGTTTCCACCTCTTCAGGCGCCTCCTCATCACGCTTGAGGACTCTCCGGCAAAAATTAGCGACTCGGGTAAAAATGGGACACCTCGACAGTGATAAAAGGGTGTTAATAAAATCAGCGGCTAATCATAGCCTGTTGAGAACCATTTAGGAATGGCGATGTCGTTTCATCGCCTATCAGACCGTTCTGCAACGGAATCAGGCGGATATTCCACTGTGCGATCGCCTGTTTCAGCAGGCTTTCCAGCGATTCATCCTGCCAGCCCGGCGAAACCGGCTGACCAAGAAAGCGCAATGCCTGCACTAACAGCGGCCGCGCGTCACCGTCGGGCAACGCGGGGGCATGATTCTGCTTGGAAAGCTTGTTGCCATCACGATTTACCGCTAGCGGCAAATGCAGGTAATCCGGCACTGGCCAATCAAACTGCTGATACAGCGCAATCTGGCGCACCGTTGGCTCAATCAAGTCCGCGCCGCGCACAATTTCCGTCACGCCCTGAAAATGGTCATCGACCACCACCGCCAGGTTGTAAGCAAACAATCCATCCCGGCGGTGGATAATAAAATCTTCCTGTGCCAGCTGCGATTCAGCCTGCAAATGGCCACGCAGCCGATCGTCAAAGCCGAAAACCGGCGCGTGCTGGCGCAGGCGCAGCGCGGCGTTCTCTGCCGGTAATTGCCCATCGCGGCAATGACCGTCGTAAAAACCGCCCAGCTGCTGAACGCGACTGCGAGTGCAGGTGCAGAAGTAACTTTGACGATGGGTTTGCAGCCAGCTTAATGCTGCGCGATACGCTTCATGACGCTGTGACTGCCACAGAACATCGCCATCCCAGTAAAGACCATAATGTTCCAGCTGCTGCAGAATACGCGTTGCGGCACCGGGAACTTCACGCGGGGGATCAATGTCTTCGATTCGCACCAGCCAGCGTCCCTGTTGCGCGCGCGCACTCAGGTAACTGCCTAAGGCAGCAATAAGCGAACCAAAATGCAGGTCACCAGAAGGGGAGGGAGCGAAGCGCCCAATGCAGGATGAAGTACTCATAATGAAGTGTACCGCACGTCGGGAAAACAGGGATTCTCCCGGCTGTGCGGTAGCAATTTTCTGACGGCCATTAGCCAGCCATCTGCTTCTCGCGGATTTCTGCCAGCGTTTTGCAGTCAATGCAGAGATCGGCAGTCGGACGCGCTTCAAGGCGGCGAATACCAATTTCTACACCGCAGGAGTCGCAGTAGCCAAAATCGTCGTCATCCACTTTCTTGAGCGTTTTCTCAATCTTTTTAATGAGTTTGCGCTCACGATCGCGGTTACGCAATTCCAGGCTGAACTCTTCTTCCTGTGCGGCACGGTCGACCGGATCCGGGAAGTTGGCAGCTTCGTCCTGCATATGCGACACAGTGCGATCTACTTCATCCCGAAGTTGGTTGCGCCAGGCTTCCAGAATCTTACGGAAATGGCCTAGCTGGGCGTCGTTCATATACTCTTCGCCCGGTTTCACCTGATACGGTTCCACTCCAGCGATGGCGAGGATACTCAGGGACGATGTTTTACGGTTTTGCCCTTCTTGCATGTTGTTTCTCCTGGATAACACGCACTACCCACCATATTTCAAGCTGCGGGTGTGTTGGCTGCGTTCAATCTGTTGCCGCCATCCTGCAACTCAAATTACTTAGGGTTTATCGATTCCCATAAAGGGAAAAAAACAGGCCGCTATAAATAGCAGAAGCAATCAAGGTTGGCAATTAATCCTGACCACTACTTGACAAGCCTCTGAACAATCGCGTATTCAGCGCCTCGCCCAGAACATTCCTATCACATCAAATTGCTATAAATATTACAACGCTACGTTAATCGGACGCGTCAGTAACATCTTTAACGGCGATATCTGAGCTTGATACGCTAACACCTCTACACCACAGCGCTGCGCCTGTTCCAGTAGTTCTGCGTATCGCACGTCGATATGGCGTGCCGGGGAAACGTCCTCAATCCCCGTATGCAAAACTGCGAACAACAAAACGGCTCGATGGCCTTCTGCCACGATAGTGCTCAGTTCGCGCAGATGCTTCTGTCCACGAGTCGTCACGGCATCCGGAAAATAGCCTTTACCTTCTTGTAAAAGGGTGACGGACTTAACTTCAATATAGCAGTTCGATCGGCCCTCCGCTTGCAGCAGAAAGTCAATTCGGCTTTTTTCCGTGCCGTATTTCACTTCAGGCTGGCAGCGGCTGTAAGCGGATAATTCCGGAATCATGTTGAGCATGAGCGCCTCACGCACCAGCGGGTTGGCACGCAGCGTATTCACGCAGATCCAGTGGCCTTGTTGGGTTTCGGTGAGCTCCCAACTGTGCGGATACTTTCGCGTGGCGCTGCTGGACGTCGAATACCACACGGTATCGCCGGGTGTGGCGCAGCCGGTCATCGCGCCGGTATTGGCGCAGTGAATGGTCAGCGTGTCACCTTCTGGCGTGACCACATCGGCTAAAAAACGCTTGTAACGGGCAATCAAACGGGCGGGTTTGAGCGGCGGATCGAACTCCATTTACTCTCCTGTGGATGATACTAGCGGCCAGCGGGCCAACGCCTGATAACGCGTGCGGCCGCGCGTCAGGTTTGAGGCGAACAGCGCAAAATGCTGGATTTCGGCGCGCCAGTGAAAACCGCGCGGTGGCAGCGCGATGTTTGGCGCAGCGTGGCGCAACAGCGTGACGTGCGGATGAAACGGCTGCGGACTTTGCGCGCAACCATGGCGTGCCGCTTGCGCGCGCAGCAGGCTCGCGAGCTGCAGCAATCCGCGCGGCGCACGCTGACAGCCCAGCCACACCACGCCGGGACGCGGCCAGTGACCGGCATCATCCAAATCGAGGGCAAAACCGGGCTGTTCGATGCGTGAGGCCAGCAGTTGCAGCCTGCGTGAAGTCTCATCGCTGACCTCGCCGAGAAACGCCAGCGTCAGGTGCAGGTTAGCTGCCGCCACCGGTTTTCCGGCCTCGGCGGCAAAATTATCTGCGCGCCACTGCACCAGCTGTTGCTGGAGTGGGTCGGGCAGTTCAAGAGCAAAAAACAGACGTTGCGTTGCCAGGTTGGCCTCCGGTAATCCGCGCCTCAGAGTGCTACAATGCGCGCCATCTTAGCACAGGCATTTGGGGAGTTGAGTTTGAGTGAGTTACCGGTAAGCGAGGTATTGCCTGCGTTGCTGGCCGCGCTGGCGCAGTCGCCGCAGGTGTTGCTGGCGGCGCCGACCGGCGCAGGTAAATCGACCTGGCTGCCGTTACAGCTGCTGCAATACGCCGCATTGCCTGACCGTATTATCATGCTGGAGCCGCGTCGCCTGGCGGCGCGCAATGTGGCACAGCGCCTGGCGGAACAACTTGGCGAGCAGCCGGGCGGCATCGTCGGCTATCGCATGCGCGGTGAAAACTGCTGTGGTGCTAACACGCGCCTCGAAGTGGTCACCGAAGGCATTCTGACGCGCATGGTGCAGCGCGATCCGATGCTGGAAGGCATTTCGCTGGTGATTCTCGATGAATTCCACGAACGCAGCCTGCAGGCCGATCTCGCGCTGGCGCTGCTGCTTGATGTGCAGCAAGGACTGCGCGACGATCTGAAAATCCTGCTGATGTCGGCAACACTCGACAACCAGCGGCTGCGTCAGTTGCTGCCGGATGCGCCTTTTGTGGTCTCGGAGGGCCGCAGTTTCCCGGTCACGCGCCGCTATGCCTCACTCAATAGCCAGCAACGCTTTGAAGACGCGGTGGCGCGCGAGGTCGCCCAACTGCTGCGCGAAGAAGCGGGGTCGCTGCTGCTGTTCCTGCCCGGTGTGGCGGAGATCGACCGGGTGAAGCGTGAGCTGGAAGCGCGGGTCAGTGACGAGGTGGATCTTTCTCCTTTATATGGCGCGTTATCGCTGGATGCGCAACGCCGCGCGATTCTGCCGTCTCCAGCGGGACGTCGCAAAGTGGTGTTGGCAACCAACATCGCCGAAACCAGTTTGACGATTGAAGGCATTCGTTTAGTGGTGGACAGCGCGCTGGAGCGTTCGGCGCAGTTTGACGTGCGCAGCGGCGTGACGCGGCTGCAAACCCAGCGCATCAGCCAGGCCTCAATGACGCAGCGCGCCGGGCGTGCCGGACGACTCGAACCCGGAATCTGTCTGCATCTACTGCCGCAGGAGCAGGCATTAAGAGCCGCAGCGCAGAGTGAACCGGAGATCCTCAATAGCGATTTAACCTCGCTGCAGATCGATTTGCTGCAGTGGGGCTGTCAGGATGCGGCACAGCTTAGCTGGCTCGACATGCCGCCGCCGCGCAACCTGCGCGCGGCGCGCGAGCAGTTAACCCGCTTAGGCGCGATGACGAACCAAACGCTCAATGCGCGTGGCCGCAAAATGGCTGCGCTGGGCAGCGATCCGCGACTAAGCGCGATTCTGGTTGCTGCCGGGCAAAACAACGATGCCATCGCCAGCGCCGCGCTGCTGGTGGCGATTCTGGAAGATCCTCCGCGCAGCGGCAGCGCCGATCTGCGCGATGCACTCAATCATCCGCAGTCGCACTGGCAGCGTCGCGCACGGCAGTGGCAAAAGCGTCTCAACGCCAGCGGCGGCAGCGTGAATCCTGACCTGTTCCCGCAGCTATTAGCCGCCGGATTTGCCGATCGTCTGGCGCAGCGTCGTGGCGACAGCGCACGTTATCAGCTGGCGAACGGCATTGGTGCGATGCTTAACGAGCAGGATGGTTTGAGCCGCTACGAGTGGCTGATTGCGCCGACGCTGTTACAGGGGGCCAGCGCCGCCGATGCGCGCATGTTACTGGCGCTGCCGGTGGATATCGACGCGCTAAGCCGCGCGTGTCCCACGCTGATTGAGCAGCGTACCGACGTGGAGTGGGATGAAGAGAAAGGCACCTTGCGTGCGTGGAAACGCGAACTCATTGGTGCGCTGGTCCTAAAAGCGCAGCCGCAGGCGCGTCCAGAAGCTGAAATATTGCATCCGGCAATGCTGCGCTGGATCCGCGAAAAAGGATTGTCGGTGTTGGGCTGGAAAGCGGACGCTGAGCAGCTACGCTTGCGGGTACAGTGTGCTGCGCAGTGGTTGCCGGAAGAGGCGTGGCCGCCGCTGGACGATGAGAGTTTGCTCGACACGCTGGAGAACTGGCTGCTGCCGGAGATGAGCGCGGTGCGCGATCTGAAAGGATTGCAGAGCATCAATCTTGTCAGCGCATTATTACATTTGCTGACATGGTCACAACGTCAGCGGCTGGATACTGTGCTGCCAACTCATTACACTGTGCCGACCGGAAGCCGACTGCCGATCCGCTATGATGCGGATAAGCCGCCTGCGCTGGCGGTGCGGATTCAGGAGATGTTTGGCGAAGCACAAAATCCGGCGGTGGCGGATGGCCGCGTACCGCTAGTGTTGGAACTGCTCTCACCCGCGCACCGTCCGTTGCAGATCACCCGTGACCTCGCGGCGTTCTGGCGCGGTGCCTATCCCGAAGTGCAGAAAGAGATGAAAGGGCGCTATCCAAAGCATCCGTGGCCGGACGATCCGGCCAACGCCTTACCCACAAGGCGGACCAAGAAATTTTCATCGTGAAACGCTGTGGATCGAATTCAGAGGGTTCTGCCATGCGCAGCACGAGAAAGCAGTTAGAGTAACGGCCGCCGCCGTAGCAATACCTGGAGACTAAAAGCATGTCTGGGAACGATCGCGAACCTATTGGGCGCAAAGGAAAAGCGCCAAAGCCGCCGCGCAGCACTGCGCGTCGGGGTCGCCGCAGGGAACTTGATGATGATATCGATCAGGACGATTTTGACGAAGAAGATGAGGAGAGTGGACCGGTGCCACCAAAAGGTAAAGGTAAAGGAAAACGTCCGCCACGCGGCAAACGTCGCTGGTTAGGCTGGTTGATCAAGCTCTTCCTGGTGTTTGTGGTGGTGATGGCGGCCTGGGGCGTCTATCTCGACTCGGAAATCCGCAGCCGCATTGACGGTAAAGTGTGGCAACTGCCTGCCGCCGTTTATGGCCGCATGGTAAGCCTTGAACCGGGTATGTCTTACGACAAAAAAGAGATGATTGCGCTGCTAGAAGGCACGCAGTATCGCGAAGTGTCACGCATCACCCGTCCGGGCGAATTTAGCGTCAAAGGCAATACTATCGACCTGCTACGCCGTCCGTTTGATTTCCCGGACAGCAAAGAAGGGCAGATTAACGCGCGCCTGACGTTTAGCAACGATGAGCTGAGCGAGATTAAAAACCTCGATACCGGGCGTGATTTTGGCTTCTTCCGCCTCGATCCGCGTCTGATTACCATGTTGCAGTCACCGAACGGTGAGCAGCGTCTGTTCGTGCCGCGCGCCGGTTTCCCGGATCTGCTGGTCAGCACCTTGATCGCCACCGAAGATCGTCACTTCTACGAGCACGACGGCATTAGCCCGTATTCGATTGGTCGTGCGTTCCTCGCCAACATCACCGCCGGTAAAGCGGTGCAGGGCGGCAGTACGCTGACGCAGCAGTTGGTAAAAAACCTGTTCCTCACCAACGAGCGTTCGCTGTGGCGTAAAGCGCGTGAAGCCTATATGGCGGTGATCATGGATGCGCGCTACAGCAAAGATCGCATCCTCGAGCTGTATCTCAATGAGGTGTATCTCGGCCAGACCGGCAACGATCAGATCCGCGGCTTCCCGCTGGCGAGTCTTTACTATTTCGGTCGCCCGGTGGATGAGTTGAGCCTCGATCAGCAGGCGATGCTGGTGGGCATGGTGAAAGGGGCGTCGCTGTATAATCCGTGGCGCAACCCGAAACTGGCGCTGGAGCGACGTAATCTGGTGCTGCGTTTGCTGCAGCAGCAGAACGTTATCGATCAGGAACTGTATGACATGCTGTCGGCACGTCCGCTTGGCGTGCAGCCGAAAGGCGGCGTGATCACGCCACAGCCGGCGTTTATGCAGATGGTGCGCAACGAGCTGCAGGCTAAACTCGGCGACAAAATGAAAGATCTCTCCGGCGTGAAGATTTTCACGACGCTGGATGCGATCTCGCAGGATGCTGCCGAGAAAGCGGTCATTGAAGGTATTCCAACGCTGAAAAAACAGCGTGGCCTGAAAGATCTGGAAACCGCGATGGTGGTGGTGGATCGCTTCAGTGGTGAAGTACGCGCCATGGTCGGCGGGGCCGATCCGCAGTTTGCCGGTTATAACCGTGCGCTGCAGGCGCGTCGTTCGATTGGCTCACTGGCAAAACCGGCGACTTATCTCACCGCGCTGAGCCAGCCGAACAGCTATCGCCTCAACAGCTGGATCGCCGATGAGCCGATTGCGCTGAAACAGCCGAATGGCACCATCTGGAAACCGATGAATGACGATCGTCGTTTCAGCGGCAAAGTGATGCTGGTAGATGCGTTAACCAACTCCATGAACGTGCCAACGGTCAATTTGGGTATGACGCTGGGGTTGAACGCGGTGATGGATACCTGGACCAAGCTGGGCGTGCCGAAAGATCAGCTGCATCCGGTGCCCTCTATGCTGTTGGGTGCATTGAACCTGACGCCGATTGAAGTGGCGCAGGCGTTCCAGTCGATCGCCAGCGGCGGTAACCGCGCTGACCTTTCCGCTGTACGCTCGGTGATTGCCGAAGATGGCACCGTGTTGTATCAGAGCTATCCACAGGCACAGCGGGTTGAACCGGCGCAGGCTGCGTATCTGACGCTTTACACCATGCAGCAGGTGGCGGATCACGGTACGGCGCGTGCGCTGGGTGCGCGTTATCCTAAAGCCCATCTGGCGGGCAAAACCGGTACCACCAATGATCTGATCGACAGCTGGTTTGCCGGTGTTGATGGCAAAGAAGTGGCGATTACCTGGGTGGGCCGCGATAACAACCAGAGTTCGAAGCTCTACGGGGCCAGCGGTGCGATGCAGCTTTACCGCCGCTATCTCGACAACCAGGCACCGATGCCGCTGGTGCTGACGCCGCCGGAAGATATCACGCAGATGAATGTCGATTCTGCCGGTAACTTTATCTGCGGTACGGGCAGCAGCACATGGCGTTCGCTGCCAGTCTGGTCTCTGGATCCGAATGCGCTGTGTCAGCAGCAGCAAGAGCAGGTTCAGCAACAACAGCAGCAGTTGCAGCAACAGCAACAGCAGGAACAACAGCAACAGCAGCAACAACAGCAACCGCAGAATGAACAGAAAGATTCTGACGGCGTGGCAGGTTGGATTAAAGATATGTTCGGCAGCAAATAAGTTGCCGAGAAAACCAAGGGCGCTGCGGCGCCCTTTTTCATACTTAAGTCTTGTTGAATGGTCTTAGCGAGGCACAAATAATGTCAGCGATTTTTTCACCTGCCGTTTTCTCTTCAATTTGCAGTTCTTCCATCAAAACCTGCCCCCGGCTGGCTTTCATCGGATCGCGTCCGGCGACGATATTGTCGACGAAAGTGAAAATATCCTCCTCCTGCCAGGCCACGTCGTAGGCGTTATAGATAAAGTCAGCGGTGCGATTCAGGCCATAACAGCTTTCATGAGTCAGGTAGAGAATCGGTTTGTTCGACGGCAAATATTCGAACAAGAATGAACCCGCGTCGGCGAGCAATGCATCCGATCGGGCAAAAGTGAGTTTGTATTCATGCCCGCTATCCCACTCCACATTAGCGCGATGTTGTGCGGCATTAAGCAGTTGGTGATAGAGGCTGCGCGCGGCTGGGCTAGCATCCCCCATCCACTGACTCAGCAGCGGGTGAGGGCGAATGATCAGATGGATATCGTCACGTTCAATCAGCTTTAAAAAAGCTGCGCCGTAGATCGTGAAGGTGGTAGACATTTTGCGACCGTCAGGCAGCACAAAATGCGGCGTCCACAGCAACGTTTTGACCTTTGTGGCTGGCTTCTCGTCGTGGAGATGAAAGCGTCGCTGATAATGGTCAAACTTGGGGTGACCCGTCACATAAACGTGGTCGTTGCCCGCGTCGCACTGAATACCAAACTCCGCTTTATGCCGCGCCGAACGAGAAAAAATCCACGTCGCCAGATTCTGGCACAGCAAATTAAATTGATAGCGCTGGACCTCTTCACTGATGCCGCTGTCGAGCGCATAAGGGATGTAAGCGATCTTCACGCCGCGCTCGTGCAAATATTCGCTGCGAAACGCTTCGGGTCGCGCTTCGTCGTAAGGGTTCTGCAGAAACACCACGTCCGGCTGACGCTCCTCCAACCGATACGCTTCAAATCCTGTGTAGTCGAGCCCTCTGTCGCGCAGAATGCCGCGCTGAATGTCGCCATTAACATCGCTCGCCTTCCAGTTGAGGTATGGCACCACCACGATGCGGCAATCGAACGCGGGGTTGGCCTGCATCGCGTCAATCACGGATTCAAAGTTCGTCCAGCCCGGCGGCCACTGGAAGTAAAAGTCGACTTTAATTGGGCCGGAGGTGGAGGGCGTGAATTTAGCAGGCGCAACGATTTGACTTAACGGCTTTCTGAAGAGCGTGCGGTAATCTACCGTTCTATTTTCGATATCGCTTTTATCGAGGCGCTGTGCACCGGCGTTGGGGAAGATGCCCAGCCACAGATCCCGCTGCATCAGGCTATTCCAATGCACATCCAGGGCATAGTCTGCCTGTGCGCCGCCCTGCAATTGAGCGTGTAGCGCCGCGCGATAATTCCCGATTAAGGTGGCGTAATAGTGCTGGTTAACAATATAGGCACATGCGCACCATGCGAAATTGGCACGTACAATATAGTTCACGCTGTTTAACGGCGTTACCCGACGATAATTTGCCGCCAGGAAAGCCACCTGCCAGTTAATGTTGGGCAGAGCGGTAAAGTAGCGATTGAGATTGTCGTAATTCGCCTGTGTTTCATTAAAGGCGAAGTCATCTTCAAGAATCAGCACGCGATCCCAGCCGTTGTCCCGCGCCATCTCCAGCGCCGCGATATGCGATTGCGTACAGCCGATGAACCCTTTTTCATGTTTTATCGCATCAAGACGTACGATTTTGTCGCTCGGCACGCCCAGTTTTTTGAGCTGCCTGGTGATGCGGGTTAATCGGTCTTTGCGTTTTTTTAAATTGATGAAAATAACGCGTTCAACAATATTCCAGTTTATTGAGGGCATGACATGGTCTGTATGAAGAGGGATGCCTGCTGTAAGCAAATATCGGGCCACTTTATAAATTGTTGATTGTCTTATTTATCGCGATTGAAAGCGGCTTCTGGAAGGGAATGAACTTCCTCTTTGCGGCAATGCTCCTTCCGTTAAAGGGGCAGCGAAATGCTTCGATGCATTTTTATTATTCTCGATCATAAACATGCGCGATCTGGTCGCAAACGCCCCGCCAACAGCCATTAGACGTTGCGAATATGGCGGGATTTCGCCTAAAATCCGTCCGTCATAATAATCATTCTCGTTTGTATTCGCCTGCATCGACTTTTTTCGAGAGACCTCATTTATGAATACGCGAAAGACTCATCCTTGTTCTTTACGTCCAGGCTCATCCCGCCGTCCACTGGCCTGGCTTATTTCCCTGACGTTGGGCACGTTAAGCGCACAGGCGCTGGCTGAAGATACCGTGGTGGTTAGCGCCGACGGTGGCAGCGGCGTCGCACAAGAGAAAGCGTGGGGCCCGTCGCCGACCATCGCAGCCAAACGCAGCGCCACTGGCACCAAAACCGATACGCCGATTGAGAAGAACCCGCAGTCAATCTCTGTGGTCACGCAGGAAGAGATGGCGATGAAAAACGTCACCAGCGTGAAAGGGGCTTTCAACTACACGCCAGGCGTATTAACCGGTAATCGCGGCAGCTCCAATGTGATCGATGCGTTGTCGATTCGCGGCTTCAGCGAAACCAACACCAACCAATATCTTGATGGCCTAAAACTACAGGGTGATAACTACTCTGAGTTCGCTATCGATCCCTATTTTCTTGAGCGTGCCGAGCTGTTGCGCGGTCCGGTTTCGGTGCTGTATGGCAAGAGTAATCCGGGCGGCGTAGTGTCGCTGGTAAGCAAGCGTCCAACGCAGGAGACGCTGCGTGAAGTGCAGTTCCAGATGGGCACCGATAATCAGTTTTCCACCGGTTTCGATTTCGGCGGCGCGCTGGATGATGACGGCGTTTACAGCTATCGCCTGACCGGACTCGCACGCAGCGCCGACGCACAGCAGGATATGAATAAAGAGAAGCGCTATACCATCGCGCCATCGTTCAGCTGGCGTCCGGATGAAAACACGCGCTTCGATCTGCTGACCTACTTCCAGAACGAACCGGAAACCGGCTACTACGGTTGGTTGCCGCGTCAGGGCACCGTGGTGGGGATGACGCGCCCGGACGGCAGCAGCTATAAATTGCCAACCAACTTTGATGAAGGCGAAGACAGCAACAAGATTTCGCGCAGCACCAAGATGGTGGGCTACAACTTCGAGCACAGTTTCAACGAGACATGGACGGTACGACAGAATCTGCGTTATGCGGATTTGAGAACCGATTATCGTAGTATTTATGGCAATGGTTATCTTCCTGCATCGCAACAAATCACCCGCGGTTCAGCGGTTTCCAATGAAAAACTCAATCAGTTTGCCGTCGATAACCAGGCACAGGCCAAATTCGCCACAGGCCAGGTTGATCACACGTTGTTGCTGGGTGTCGATTTCCAGCGCACCCGCAACGACATTGATGCGCAGTTTGGTACTGCATCACCGTTGAGTGCGGTAAATCCGCAATACGGCAACGATAGCGTGACGCCGTTTGCCGACCCTTATCAGCATCTTAATAAGCAACGTCAAACCGGCTTGTATGCACAGGATCAGATGGAGTGGAACCGCTGGGTGTTCACTCTTGGCGGCCGCTACGATTACGCCATGAACTCGGTCTACGACCGCGTAACGGATAAAGTTGATCGTCAGAACGATCAGGCTTTCACCTGGCGTGGCGGTCTGAACTATGTGTTTGATAACGGCATCGCGCCTTACTTCAGCTACAGCGAAGCTTTTATCCCGAATGCGGGCTCGACTTATGGTGGCGAAGCCTTCGATCCTTCGCGTGCCAAACAGTATGAAGCGGGGGTGAAATACGTACCGAAAGACCGTCCGGTGGTGTTGACGGCGGCGGTGTATCAGCTGACCAAAACCAAAAACCTGACGGCCGATCCGGACACGGTTAATCATCCATTTGCCAGTATTCAGAGTGGAGAGATCCGTTCACGCGGCGTGGAGCTGGAAGCTAAAGCGGCGCTGAATGCCAACATCAATATGACCGCGTCTTATACCTACACTGATGCGGAATACACCGAAGACACAAATCTCAAGGGTAAAACGCCGGTGCAGGTGCCGAAGCATATGGCATCGCTGTGGAGCGATTACACCTTCCATGAGACGGCGTTGTCGGGCGTGACCGTGGGTGCGGGTGTGCGTTATGTGGGTGAGAGCAAAGGGTTGTACGCCGATACAGAGCAGAACGGCAGTAACTCAAACCAAAACTTCGACGTAGCCGGTTACACCACCGTTGATGCCGCACTGAAATACGATCTCGCACGCTTTGGTATGCCGGGCTCAACCATCGGCGTTAATGTGAATAACCTGTTCGACCGTGAATATGTCGCCAGCTGCTACCGCGATTACGCCTGCTATTGGGGCGCTGAGCGCCAGATCGTTGGTACCGCGACCTTCCGCTTCTGATACTGATAAAAAGGGCGCTTAGGCGCCCATTAACCAGGGATTATCATGCAGCATCCGCACCATGCAGAAACCACCTTCAGGCTGGATAACGTCAGTTTTCGTGTGCCAGGCCGCACGCTGTTGCATCCGCTGTCTCTCACCTTTGCAGCGGGCAAAGTTACCGCGCTGATTGGCCATAACGGCTCAGGCAAATCCACGCTGCTAAAAATGCTCGGTCGTCACCATGCGGCGAGTGAAGGGCGCGTATTGCTGAATGAGGAGGCGGTGGAGAGCTGGGGCAGCAAAGCATTTGCGCGCCAGGTCGCGTATCTGCCACAGCAACTTCCTGCGGCGGAAGGCATGACGGTGCGTGAGCTGGTAGCCATTGGTCGCTATCCGTGGCACGGAGCGCTGGGCCGTTATGGTCAGGAAGATCGCGATCGCGTGGACGAAGCGATTACGCTGGTAGGATTAAAACCTTTCGCTGGGCGCTTGGTAGATAGCCTTTCAGGCGGTGAGCGCCAGCGTGCGTGGCTGGCGATGCTGGTGGCGCAGAACAGTCGCTGCCTGCTGCTGGATGAACCCACTTCGGCGCTGGATATCGCGCATCAGGTTGATGTGCTGGCGCTGATTCAACGTCTTAGCCGCGAACGTGGGCTGACGGTGATTGCGGTATTGCACGATCTCAACATGGCAGCACGCTATTGCGATCGTCTGGTGGCGTTACGCGGTGGCGAAGTGATTGCCGAAGGCGGCCCTGAAGTGATCATGCAGGCCGATGTGCTGGGCACCATTTACGGTATTCCGATGGGCATTTTGCCGCATCCGCTGGGCGGCGCGCCCGTCAGTTTCGTTTACTAAGGCCACGCCATGTTCGACATTTCCCGCCGCCGCCTGCTGACGGCGCTGGCGCTTTCTCCCATGATGTCTGCGTTGCCACTGCGTGCCGCTGTGCCGGATGCACAGCGCATTCTGGCGCTGGAGTGGCTGCCGGTGGAGCTGCTGATGGCGCTCGGCGTGACGCCACTCGGCGTGGCCGACATGCACAACTACAACATTTGGGTTGGCGATCCGCCGCTGCCGTCCAGCGTTATCGATATCGGTCTGCGCACCGAACCCAATCTGGAGCTGATGACACAGCTCGAACCTGCGCTAATCCTGCACTCGAAGGGTTACGGCCCGGCGCTGGATAAATTGCAGCGCATCGCACCCACCATGGGCTTTGACCTCAACAGCGGCGATGGCAAACCGCTGAGCACCGCGCGTCATTCGCTGCTGGCGCTCGGCGCGCGTCTTGGACGTGAAGCGCTGGCCGTGCAGCATTTGCTGTTTGTGGATGAACAACTGGCGGCGGCGCGTGAACGTCTTAAGCCGTGGGCCGATCGTCCGGTGCTGCTGATGTCGCTGATGGATAGCCGCCACGCGATTACCTTCGGTAAAAACAGCTTGTTCCTTGAAGTGATGGAAACCCTTGGGTTAAGCAATGCGTGGCAAGGTGAAACCAACTTCTGGGGGAGCGCGGTAGTGGGATTAGAGCGGCTGGCAGAAGTCGGTGATGTGCAGGTGATCTGCTTCGATCATGATAACGATCGTGACATGCAGCAAGTGATGGCCAGCGCGCTGTGGCAGGCGCTGCCGTTTGTCCGGGCGCAACGTTTCCAGCGCGCTCCGGCGGTGTGGTATTACGGCGCGACCTATTCAGCGCTGAAATTTGTCCGCGTGCTGGAACACGCGCTGGAGTCGCACTGATGCGCAATCGTCTTTTTCCCGTCGCGCTGCTAAGTGCCGTCTTCCTGCTGGCGTTGGCATTAACCTATACCAATCTGCGCCAGGCGCTGCCAGGCGATCAGTGGTCGCAGGCGTTTTTCGCGCCTGACATCAACAATATCCAGCAAGTGGTATTTCATCACAGTTTGCTGTCGCGGCTGGCGCTGTCGCTGCTGGTCGGCGCGGGTCTTGGCCTGGCCGGTTTACTGTTTCAACAGGTGCTGCGCAATCCGCTGGCGGAACCCACCACGCTCGGCGTGTCGTCGGGGGCTCAGCTGGGCATTACGGTGGCGACGTTATGGCATTTGCCGGGCGGCGAGCTCACGCAGCAGTTTGCGGCGATGGGCGGCGCGCTGATTGTCGGCATTCTGGTCTTCGGTGTGGCTTGGGGCAAACGTCTGTCACCCGTGACGTTGATTCTGGCTGGCCTCGTGCTGAGTTTATATGCCGGTTCGGTGAATCAAATCTTCGCCATCTTTAATCACGATCAGCTGCAGAACATGTTCCTGTGGAGCACCGGCGCGTTGAATCAGCTGGATGGGCACAATGTGGCGCAGCTGTGGCCGCGTCTGCTGCTGGCATTTGTGGTGGCGCTGGCGCTGCTGCGGCCTCTCACGCTGATGGGGCTCGACGATGGCGTGGCGAAAAACTTGGGTCTGGCACTGTCGGCGGCGCGTATTGCTGCGCTGGCGCTGGCAATTTTGCTCAGCGCACAGCTGGTCAATGTTGCGGGCATCATCGGCTTTATTGGCCTGTTCGCGCCGCTGTTGTCGAAGTTACTGGGCGGACGTCGTCTGGTCAGCCGCATGCTGCTGGCACCGTTAATTGGTGCGTTACTGCTGTGGCTGGCGGATCAGAGCGTGTTGTGGCTCACCCGCCATTGGCGTGAAGTGTCTACCGGTACGGCGACCGCGCTGATCGGCGTGCCCATTTTGCTGTGGCTGTTGCCGCGCCTGCGCACGGGATCGGTGCCGCCAGCACTTAATCAGGGTGATAGCGTGCCGACTGAGCGGCAGAACGTTTTGCGCTGGTGCCTGCTCGGATTACTGATTCTCGGCGTGTTCAGCTGGGTTGGCATTACCTTTGGTCGTGATGCCCACGGCTTTGCATGGGTGGGCGGCGACATGCTGCAGCAATTGCTGCCGTGGCGCGCACCGCGTGTGCTGGCAGCGCTGATCGTCGGCATGATGCTCGGCGTGGCGGGCGCGCTGATCCAGCGCCTGACCGGCAATCCCATGGCGAGTCCGGAAGTGTTGGGCATCAGCTCGGGCGCGGCGTGTGGTGTGGTGGTAATGATGTTCTTCGTGCCAGGCGATGCGGTGGCGTGGTTGCTGCCAGCCGGTGCGCTGGGCGCGGCCATGACATTGTTGATTATTATGCTGGTGGCCAGTCGCGGCGGTTTCTCGCCAGAACGCATGCTGCTGGCGGGCATGGCGCTCAATAGCGCATTTGTCACTATTTTGATGGTGCTGCTGGCCAGTGGCGACCCGCGAATGGGCGGCTTGCTGAGTTGGATTTCCGGTTCAACCTACAACATCAATATGCAGCAGGCCGTGCAAAGCGCAGTGGTAGGAATCGTGCTGATTGCGCTGGCCCCGCTGGCAAGTCGCTGGTTGACGCTGCTGCCACTCGGCAGCGCCACCGCGCGTTCGGCGGGCATGGCGTTGACGACTTCTCGCCTAAGTCTGCTGTTGCTGGCGGCGGCATTGACTGCCACGGCAACGTTAACCATTGGGCCGCTGAGCTTTATTGGCTTGATGGCACCGCATATTGTGCGCATGCTCGGTTTCCGCCGTGCATTACCGCAGGTGTTGATGGCCGGCATGTTGGGCGGGGGATTAATGATCTTCGCTGACTGGTGCGGCAGGATGCTGGCGTTCCCGGATCAGATTCCAGCCGGGTTGATGGCGACCTTCTTCGGCGCACCGTACTTTATCTGGCTATTGCGGCGGGCATAGCAAAAGGGCGCCAGTCGGCGCCCTTGTTATTTACAGCTGCGCGAAGCTGCGACGTGCGGCATCGATAGTGCGTTGGATATCTTCTTTGCTGTGCGCCAGCGACATAAAGCCAGCTTCGAAGGCGGAAGGCGCGAGATAAACGCCTTCTTCCAGCATCAGGTGGAAGAAACGCTTAAAGCGTTCAACGTCACATTGCGTGACGTCTTGATAGCAAGTCACTTCATCGGCATCGGTGAAGAAAATCCCAAACATGCCGCCAACGTGGTTGATGACCAGCGGAATATTTTCTGCCTTCGCCGCAGCCAGCAAGCCTTGTGCTAACTGAGTGGTCAGATCGGTCAGCGTGCTGTGCGTGCCTGGCTGCGCAATTTGCGACAGACAAGCGAAGCCCGCTGCCATGGCAATCGGGTTACCTGACAAGGTCCCGGCCTGATAAACCGGACCGGTGGGTGCCAGCGCATCCATCACATCGCGACGACCACCAAAAGCACCCACCGGCATGCCGCCGCCGATGATCTTACCGAGACAGGTCAGATCTGGCGTCACATCGTAATACGCCTGAGCGCCGCCCAACGCGACACGGAAGCCGGTCATCACTTCGTCGATGATCAGCAGTGCGCCAAATTCGTCACACAGCGCGCGCAGGCCTGGCAGGAAGTCCGGCTGCGGTGGAATGCAGTTCATGTTGCCTGCTACCGGCTCAACGATGATACAGGCGATATCGTCAGGATATTGCTCGAAAGCCGCACGTACGGTGCTGAGATCGTTATAGGTGCAGGTCAGCGTGTGCCTGGCGAAATCGGCCGGTACGCCCGGCGAGTTTGGCTGGCCGAGCGTCAGCGCGCCTGAACCGGCTTTCACCAGCAGGCAGTCGGCGTGGCCGTGGTAGCAGCCTTCGAACTTGATGATTTTGTCGCGATGGGTGAAGCCGCGCGCCAGGCGAATCGCACTCATGGTGGCTTCGGTACCGGAGTTAACCATGCGTACCATGTCCATGCTGGGCACCAGCTCACACACCAGCTCGGCCATTTTCACTTCCATCTCAGTCGGTGCGCCGAAGCTCAGACCGCGCGCGGCGGCTTCAATCACCGCATTGCGGATATTGGCGTTGTTATGACCCAACACCATTGGGCCCCACGAACCGACATAATCGATATAGCCTTTGCCGTCAGCGTCATACAGATACGCACCGTCAGCGCGTTCGATGAACAGCGGCACACCGCCCACACCGGTAAATGCACGTACCGGGGAGTTCACACCGCCGGGGATCAGGCGCTGCGCTGCGGCATACAGGTTTTCTGACTTACTCATTGTTCTGCTCCTGCTGTTCGGGAAAAATCTGGCGCCATTCTACGGGAATAACGGCTTGCGCTAAAGTTTAGGGTATATACTTTCATGCGCATGCGGCGGCACGCAGTGTCAAGCTTGAGACTTGATTGCACTGGACGGCTGGCAGATAATAGCGAAATTAAGGTCGTTTTCTGACCTCGACGTTTACCCGGAGTTAAAGATGAGTGACGACTTAGCAGCGCTGCCTTTGCAATTCACTGATGCAGCAGCAAAAAAAGTGAAAAACCTGATTTCTGATGAAGAGAATCCTGAGCTGAAACTGCGCGTTTATATCACCGGCGGCGGTTGCAGCGGCTTCCAGTATGGCTTCACGTTTGACGATCAAATGAATGACGGCGACATGACCATCGAGAAACAAGGTGTGGCGCTGGTGGTGGATCCCATGAGCCTGCAATACCTGGTGGGCGGTTCGGTTGATTACACCGAAGGCCTGGAAGGTTCACGCTTCATCGTAACTAACCCGAATGCCAAAACCACCTGCGGTTGCGGTTCTTCCTTCAGCATCTAATGCTGCTTCTGGCTGTCGTTCTGGCAGCCAGATTCCTACCACTCAATGGTCACTAAACGCGTAGATTCACGGCGCGTGGCATCGCGTTTTAATATCCGTTCGCTAATGCGCGGTTGCGCGCTGAAGTGGCGCCCACAATTAACGGTCGGCAGAGTGTGTTCGTTCTGGCGTGAAATATCGCAACGCGAGAATAACGTCAAGGTGACGGCAATAGAGCCGGTGGACGTGGCTGCACTCAGTGGTGCAGCGATCACGAGCCCTATGGCCAGCAGCAGTGCTCTGGTCATGAATAGTTCCTGGTGAAGACAAAATGGCGCTAAGCGCTAAAATGGGCACAGAGCATACGTGGCTGCTGCGCCTTGTAGTATGATTTACGACAATTTCTGCCGAATCTTTAATCTTTTATGGTGCTTTTTTTCGTCGGATGTAAATCGGCACACAACTGTTTTGCCGCTAACAGCATGCGAGGACCGGGTCGGCTTAGCCAGTCGTCGTTGATGGCGATCACTGGCACATCCAGCTGAGGCTGCCAGAACCTGGCGATGCTGGCGGCATGCGCGGCATCACCCCCGATCACAATCGCCTGCGGATGGCGCAGCAACACTTGTTCGCGGCTCACCTGCGGCCAACTCACGCTGCTATCGGCAAAAATATTCCGGCCACCACACAACTCAATCACCTGGTTTTGCATCGTGTTACGCGAAGCAGTAAATAGCGGCTGCTGACCAAACTGCAAAAACAGCGGGATCGGTGTGCTTTGTTGATACTGCGTGCGCAGCGCCGCTTCCTGCGCACGTAATGTCTGCGCCGCATCAATGGCTTGTTGTGGTTGTGGACTCCACTGTTGTAATGCCGCCAGCGCATCAATCATTTGATCGATGGTTTGAGGATCAATCCACTTAACCGGAATACCGAAACGCTGCAGCTGTTCGATTTGCCGCTGCGGATTACCGCCACGCCACGCCAGCACCACATCGGGTTTTAATTGCAGAATGCGTTCAACCTTGATGCCTTGCCAGTTCGCAACCTGTTCCAGCGCGTTAGCCTGCGCGGGAAAATCAGAGAAGGCGCTGACTGCCACTGGCGTAATGCCGGCGGCAAAGGCCAATTCCGTCAGATGTGGCGAAAGGGTAATAACGCGCGGTGCGGCGGCGAACAGGCTGTTACACAGCAGCAACAGCCCGAAAATAAGGGGTTTAGCCACGCGCCAGCTGAACCAGCAGGTTCTCTACCATCAGTGACGATTGTTTTGCCGCAACGCTGAGGAACTCGTCGAAGCTGAGGTGTGATTCCTGATCGGCCACGTCAGAAATCGCGCGTACCACCACAAAAGGCACGTTGAACTGATGGCAAACGTGACCGATGGCGGTGGCTTCCATCTCTACCGCAATCGCCTGCGGGAAAGTGGTACGGATACGCGCCAGCGGTTCAGCTCCGTTGATAAACGCATCGCCGCTCACCACCAAACCGCGTACCGCGTTGAGGTCGAGCTGCTTGATAACCCGTTCAGCAGCGGCAATCAGTGTGTCATCCGCAACGAAAGCGGCGGGGCAACCGGCCATCTGGCCTGGCTCGTAACCGAATGCGGTCACATCGGCATCGTGATAGCGCACTTCATCCGATACCACGATATCGCCCACTTTCAACGTGGGGGCTAATCCGCCAGCAGAACCGGTATTGATCACCGCATCGGGTTTGCACAGTTGCAGCAGCAGCGTGGTGCCTAGCGCGGCGGCGACTTTGCCAATGCCTGATTTCAGCAGCGCAACTTCAACACCGTTTAGCGTGCCGGTGTAAATTTCGCAGCCAGCCAGCGTCAACGTCTGGCGGTTTTCGATTTTGTCACGCAGCAGAGTAACTTCCTGCTCCATCGCGCCAATAATGCCTACTTTCATAAGAATCTCGCTAATTTAATGGATGTAACCCGCAAAAGTGAGGCATAGTCTAACATGGCTGATTGAGGAAGAATTCACGAAAATATAAGGGGTAATTATGGCGACGATCAATTTCAGGAAGAAGATCAGTTTCACTCGCCCTTATACCAGCCGCAAAGATCCCGAAGGGGAATACTTTATTACCCGCCATTTTGAAAGCGATCGCGGACGTATTATTAACTCCGCGGCGATTCGTCGTCTGCAGCAGAAAACGCAGGTATTTCCGCTGGAACGCAATGCGGCGGTGCGTTCGCGTCTGACGCATTCACTGGAAGTGCAGCAAACCGGGCGTTATATCACCAAAGAGATTCTGCAAGCGCTGAAAACGCAGGGCGGCGGGCTGGCCAATTATGGGTTGGATGAGTTTGAAGGTGCATTCGAAAGCCTGATTGAGATGGCCTGTCTGCTGCACGATGTCGGCAATCCGCCGTTTGGGCATTTTGGGGAAGCGGCGATCAATGATTGGTTCGACGATAACTTACCTGCCGAGCTTGTCGACCCGCTGGTAGCGGGCGTTGCCAATGAGGCCGAGCGCTCAGCGTTCGACCAGTTAAATGCCATGATTCGTCAGGATTTATGCCATTTCGAAGGTAATGCGCAGGCGATTCGTTTGGTGCATACATTGCTGCAGCTCAATCTCAGCTATGCGCAGGTGGCCTGCATTTTAAAATATACTGCCCCCGCATGGTGGCAAGGCGATAAACCGGCGGCCTTCAGTGTATTAATGAAAAAACCAGGCTTCTACTTATCCGAACGCGAATATGTGGCCGAGTTGCGTGAAGCCACCGATATTAAAGAACATCATCGTTTCCCGCTTACCTGGATAATGGAAGCCGCCGACGACATCTCTTATTGCATTGCCGATTTGGATGACGCCGTAGAAAAAGACATCTTCGATGTTGAAACGCTGTATAAACATTTGCTCGGCGTCTGGGGCACAGTAAAAAGCGGTGATGTATTCAGCCGGACTATCGGCGATGCGTGGAAAGAGGCTAATCAGAAAAAACGCCGCAGTATCAGCGATCAATTTTTTATGTCGTTACGGGTAAATGTACAAAACGTATTGGTCAGCCATGCGGTTAAGCGGTTCATCGATAACTTACCGGCTATTTTCCAGGGCGATTTTAATCACGCTTTACTGGAGGATGATGGCGAAGAAGGGCGCTTACTGACATTATTTAAAACCGTCGCGCGTCAGCAAGTGTTTAATCATCCAGAAGTCGAGCAGCTGGAATTGCAGGGTTACCGTGTAATTAAAGGTTTGCTGGAAATATACCAGTCATTGCTTTTATTAAACTATGAACAGTTTACTACCTTGATGAACGAGGATTTTCTGGCAAAGCATCCGATTGAAACACGTCTGTTTCATAAGCTTTCCGGAAAACACCGTAAAGCCTATCAACAACACATGCGTTCATTAATCGTTGAGCATAAATATCAGCGCCTATTGTGGGAACGTTATTATCGTGCGCGTCTGATTCAGGACTACATTAGTGGGATGACAGACAATTATGCCTGGGATGAATATCGTCGTTTAATGGCGGTTGAATAAGCGCAGAATTGTAAAGACGAAGAACAATTTTTTACCTTTGCCTAAAACTTTATTAGGAACTTCGCGCTAAAAACTTAATCTCACCATCACGACCACAGCAATGGTCTGGCCGTCATTCTTAGAGAGACACAGATAAATGAAAAAAAACACAATTATGCTGGCGTTGGCGCTGAGTTTCGGCGCAACGGCATTGAGCCCTGTGAGCGTTTTCGCCGCGGAGAGCGCTTCTTCTTCAAGCCAACAGTTGCCAAGCCTGGCACCCATGTTGGAAAAAGTCATGCCTTCCGTGGTGAGTATCAGTGTTGAAGGCAGCACCACGGTTAAAACGCCGCGTATGCCACAGCAGTTCCAGCAATTCTTTGGTGATAATTCTCCGTTCTGCCAGGACGGTTCACCGTTCCAGAGTTCGCCAATGTGCCAAAACGGTGGCGGTGATGGCGGCGGCGCGGATGGCGGTGCTAACGCGCAGAAACAGCAGTTCCGTGCGCTCGGCTCCGGGGTGGTGATCAACGCGGATAAAGGTTATGTGGTGACCAACAACCACGTGGTGGATAACGCCACTAAAATCCAGGTGCAGCTCAGCGATGGCCGTCGCTACGACGCCAAAGTGATTGGTAAAGATCCGCAGTCTGATATCGCGCTGATTCAGCTGCAGGACGCGAAAAACCTCACGGCGATTAAGATTGCCGACTCTGACGACCTGCGTGTGGGTGATTATACCGTGGCGATCGGTAACCCATACGGCCTCGGTGAAACGGTGACCTCAGGGATTGTTTCGGCGCTGGGCCGCAGCGGCCTGAACGTTGAAAATTATGAAAACTTCATCCAAACCGATGCAGCGATTAACCGCGGTAACTCCGGGGGTGCGCTGGTTAACCTTAACGGTGAACTGATCGGGATTAACACCGCGATTCTGGCGCCGGACGGCGGCAACATCGGTATCGGCTTTGCTATCCCCAGCTCGATGGTGAAAAACCTCACCGCGCAGATGGTGGAATACGGCCAGGTGAAACGTGGCGAACTGGGCATTATGGGTACCGAGCTGAATTCCGAGCTGGCGAAAGCGATGAAAGTCGATGCGCAGCGCGGCGCCTTTGTCAGCCAGGTGCTGCCGAACTCCGCAGCGGCAAAAGCTGGAGTGAAAGCGGGTGACGTGGTGGTGTCAATGAACGGTAAAGCGCTGACCAGCTTCGCGGCACTGCGTGCAGAAGTGGGCTCGCTGCCGGTCGGCACCAAGCTGCAGCTCGGTCTGCTGCGCGAGGGTAAACCGGTGAATATCACGGTTGAACTGCAACAGAGCTCGCAGGATAAAGTGCAGTCGGCCACCATTTACACCGGTATTGAAGGTGCCGATCTCAGTAATATCGATACTAACGGCCAGAAAGGCGTGCGTGTCGATAATGTGAAAGCAGGCAGCGCTGCGGCGCGTATCGGACTGAAGAAAGGTGACGTGATTCTGGGCGTAAACCAGCAAGCCGTGGCGAATCTCGGCGAGCTGCGTAAGGTACTCGACACGAAACCTTCTGTATTGGCACTGAACGTACAGCGCGGTGATAGCAGTCTGTATCTGCTGATGCAGTAAGTTTCCAGGTTATTGATAATAGGCGAGCTTTGGCTCGCCTTTTTTATGTCTGTGCAAATGTCCGGTACTGAATGTGACGCTTACCGCAAATCCCGCAGAATCTCCTTGGCTATGTGCAGTTGCACAATGTCAGCGCCTTAAAAGGATGCGTATTCTGTCGGTTCGTCCTTTTCTCCGGAGTGATTGATGGCCACTTATCATCTCGATGCGCGACTGGCTCAGGATATTGTTGCCCGCACGATGCAAATTATTGATAGCAATGTCAACGTGATGGATGCGCGCGGCCGCATCATTGGCAGTGGCGATCGTGAGCGGATTGGCGAATTGCACGAAGGGGCGCTGCTGGTACTGTCTCAAGGCCGCGTAGTGGATATTGATGAAGCGGTGGCAAAACATCTGCACGGCGTGCGTCCTGGCATCAATTTGCCGCTACGTATTGATGGCGACATCGTCGGCGTTATCGGTTTGACCGGTCAACCGGCGACGCTGCGTCATTACGGCGAGCTGGTGTGTATGACCGCCGAAATGATGCTGGAACAGGCGCGTTTGCTGCATATGCTGGCGCAGGACAGCCGTTTGCGTGAAGAGCTGGTGCTGAATCTGGTGCGCAGCGAAACCTTATCGCCAGCGCTGAGCGAATGGGCGCAGCGGCTCGGTATCGATCTTAATCAGCCACGTGTGGTTGCGGTGGTGGAAGTTGACAGCGGTCAGCTCGGCGTTGATAGCGCCATGTCCGAACTCCAGCAGTTACAAACGCTGCTGACCACGCCAGAACGTGACAACCTGATTGCGATTGTTTCACTCACTGAAATGGTGGTGCTAAAACCGGCACTGAATGCGCATGGGCGCTACGATCAGGACGATCATCGTCGTCGGGTTGATCAACTGCTGCAACGTATGAAGGAGAGCGGGCAAGTGCGGATGCGCATTGCGCTCGGCAACTACTTTACCGGCCCCGGCAGCATCGCACGTTCGTACCGCACCGCGCGCACCACTATGATGGTGGGCAAGCAGCGCATGCCCGAACAGCGCAGCTATTTTTATCAGGATCTGGTGCTGCCGGTACTGCTCGACAGTTTACGCGGCGGCTGGCAGGCCAACGAACTGGCGCGCCCATTGGTGAAACTAAAAAGTATGGATAACAATGGTTTGCTGCGACGCACGCTGGTGGCATGGTTCAGCCATAACGTGCAACCCAGCGCGACAGCACGCGCGCTGTTTATTCATCGTAATACGCTGGAGTATCGACTCAATCGTATTTCCGAGCTTACCGGACTCGATCTGGGCAACTTTGACGATCGTTTGCTGCTGTATGTGGCGCTACAACTGGATGAGCAGAGTTAATGAAGACACTGTGGATGGCGCTAGTGTGGCTGTACAGCGCAATAAGTATGGCCAACGAACCGGCCTTTCTGTCATTAAGCGATCTTCAGCGGGTTAAGCAGCAGCTGACGCAGCATCGCGCTGCGCCACCGACGGTCGCAGCCTGGCATCAGCTGCAACAGCAGGCAGACAACGCGCTGAAGCATCCCAATCCCAGCGTCATAGATAAAGGCATGCTGCCGCCGAGCGGTTCGAAGCAGGATTATTTGAGCCTAAGCGCCTATTGGTGGCCGGATGCCAGCAAAGCCGACGGCCTGCCGTGGCAGCGTCGCGACGGCGAAGTGAATCCCGCCAGTAAAAACGGTCAGAGTGATGGCGTGCGGCTGGCGCGTTTTACTGCCGATTTCCAGGCACTAACGTTGGCCTGGTATTTCTCTGGCGATCAACGCTATGCCGATAAAGCGCTGGCGATGATGCGTCACTGGTTTATCCATCCCGACAGCCGTATGCATCCCAACCTCAATTTTGCGCAAGGCATTCCGGGAAGATCCGCTGGACGCCATGATGGCGTGCTGGATGGGCGCTATTTTGCCACGCGCGTGGTGGATGCATTGACCTTGCTTCGCAACGCGCCGGGCTGGCAGCCTGCAGATCAGCAGGCGATGCAGCAGTGGTTTAGCGAGTATCTGCACTGGCTGCGGCACAATCCGCTAGCACTCAAGGAAGCGGCGGCGGCGAATAATCATGGCAGTTGGTATTGCACGCAGGTGGCGGGAATAGCGTGGTATCTGGGCGATCGCGAGACGGTAAAAGCGATGGTGGCGCTGGCACGCAGTAAACTTGCGCTGCAAATTCGTGCCGATGGCAGCCAACCAGCCGAGCTGGCGCGCACCCGATCCTTCCATTACAGCTACTTCAATCTGCAGGCTCTTACCGCATTGGCGCAGCTTGCCAGTAAGGCGGGGCTGGGAGATTTATGGCATAACCAGCAGCAAAGCGGTTCGTTGCTGGATGCGCTTGACGCGATGGCGCCCTATAGCGATGCCAACAAAGTCTGGCCGTGGAAAAACCGCGATCGGGTGAGCCAAAGGATCATTCCGCTGCTTTCAATGGCTGACAACAGCCTGCAGCAGCCGCGTTATCAGCAGTGGATCACGCAGACGCGATGGACGGATCAACAAAGTGGGGCGGTGCTGCAGGCACAGCGCGATACCTGGCTGCTTTCGCTGCCTTATCAGCAGCCATAAAAAAGGCCAGCATTAGCTGGCCTCTCATCTAAAGCGGGAAATTAACGATTATTGCGGGTCAGCTGATCGAGGTCAGATTCGATCTCAGCGATCTTGTTAGAGACCACGCTTTCCAGATGGCGCAGATCCGCCAGAATTTTACGCTTCAGATCCACTTCAACCTGGTCGCGCTGGCAAATCTGGTCCAGCTCATCAATCACGTAACGCAGGTTCGGGCTGATTTCCTGAACTTCTTTGTAACCCTGGCTGGTGTGATCGGCGACAACGGTTTTACGCTGACGTGGGTATTTGAATTTCACGCTTTTGGCGAAGAATTCACCTTTGTCTTTGCGGAAGTAAATTTTAAGAATGTCGTTGTTTGCTTCCTGACGCAGGCTGTAACGGTCGATGTCGTCAGGGTTGCTGATACCTAAGCTTTTCAGGTTGTCGTACATAGCGTTTATATTCCATCTAAGAGTGGGTGAGCGCGCAGGACTATCATCATCATTCGGGATGCAGCAGAAACGCGGCAACCGGAACGCTTACGGCATACTTAATCAACTGTAGACACAAAAACCGGGATGAACAGTGCGCGACCGGAGTTAACTTGGCGCGGATTATGAACTGTTTGAAAAATAAACGCACGTGTTAATTCGCGGCGCGAAACAGGTAAATCAGGCGGGGGTGTAAACAAATAATTACGGGCCTGTAAGCAGGCCCGTCAGGAAGATTTTAAGGCAGGAGAAGCTTAGTCGATGCTACGCAACAGCTCGTTAATACCTGTTTTGCTCAGTGTTTTAGCATCAACCTTCTTCACGATTACCGCGCAGTACAGGCTGTAGCTGCCATCTTTAGAAGGCAAGTTTCCTGAAACCACGACAGAACCGGCTGGAACGCGGCCATAATGCACTTCGCCCGTTTCGCGGTCGAAGATTTTGGTGCTTTGGCCGATGTAAACGCCCATGGAGATTACTGAACCTTCTTCGACGATCACGCCTTCAACGATTTCTGAACGTGCACCAATGAAGCAATTATCTTCAATGATGGTTGGGTTAGCCTGCAGCGGCTCCAGCACGCCACCGATGCCCACGCCGCCTGACAGGTGGACGTTTTTACCGATCTGCGCGCAAGATCCCACGGTCGCCCAGGTATCCACCATGGTGCCTTCATCAACATAAGCGCCGATGTTGACGTAAGAAGGCATCAGCACGGTATTACGCGCGATGAATGCGCCCTGACGCACTGCAGCAGGTGGTACAACGCGGAAACCGGCGTTTTTGAAGCGCGCTTCATCCCAGCCAGCAAATTTCATCGGCACTTTATCGTAGAAACGGGTTTCAGAACCTTCCATTACCTGGTTGTCGTTGATGCGGAACGACAACAGTACAGCTTTCTTCAGCCACTGATGCGTTACCCACTCACCGTTGATCTTTTCAGACACGCGCAGTTCACCGCTATCCAGCAGGCCAATAACCTGGGTGATAGCATCGCGGGTCGCGCTGTCTACGCTAGATGGCGTGATGTCGGCGCGGCGCTCAAAGGCAGATTCGATAACGCTCTGTAACTGTTGCATATTTATTTCCTGATTCTGTCATAGCGGAATGCACGCCAGATCGCGTACATAGTAAAATTACCTGGCAAACATCCTTCATGATGCAGGAAGGCGGCGACGCAGCAAATCCCCGGGAGCATACATCAGTATGTGATCGGGGTGAGCGAGGAAAGCCAACGCACCTGCAACGTGAAGGATGAAAGCCAGGTCACTGTTTATCGGTTGGATTAAGGGCCTCTGTCAACCTCTGTTGCAACACATTGCGCATTTCCACGCCAAGCGCACGCCGCTCGCTATCGGCAAGGATGAAAAGATCCTCAACCCGCTCACCAATCGTACTGATGCGTGCACCGTGCAGCGATACGCCCAAATCGGCAAACACTTCACCTACGCGCGCCAGCAAGCCGGGCTGATCGAGCGCGACCAATTCCAGATAACTGCGGCGATCGGTGTGTGTCGGCAGGAAATTCACTTCTGTATCGACACTGAAATGCTTGAGACGCGCTGACTGGCGACGCGTACGCGGCGGCACCCATTCGTTTTGCGTGATGGCTTGTTCCAGCGCCTGAATGATCAGCGGATGACGATCGGCAGCCAGCGGGCTGCCATCCGGCTCCAGCACAATAAAGGTATCCATCGCCATGCCGTCACGGCTGGTAAAAATCTGCGCATCATGCACGCTGAGGTTGCGTCGATCTAACTCGCCGGCCACCGCCGCAAACAGGTGTGGGCGATCCGGACTCCAGATAAAGATCTCTGTGCCGCCGCGCGTAGCCTGCGGGCTGACCAGCACCATCGGCTTATTAAGATCGTGGTGAATCAAATGACGCGCGTGCCAGGCGAGCTGATTCGGCGTGTGACGCAGGAAATAGTCGGCGCGGCAGCGGCTCCAGATATGGTGCAAACGCTCTTCATCGAGGTTTTCCATACGCAGTAGCGCCAGCGCTTGCAGGCGGTGATGGCGCACGCGTTCGCGCAGATCCGGGCTATTTTCCATGCCGCGTCGTAACTGTTTTTCGGTGGCGAAGAACAGCTCGCGCAACAGGCTTTGCTTCCAGCTATTCCACAAGCTTTCATTGGTGGCGCAGATATCGGAAACCGTCAGGCAGGCCAGATAGCGCAAGCGATTTTCGTTCTGCATCACCTCAGCGAACTGCTGAATAACGGTGGGATCCTGAATGTCGCGGCGCTGCGCGGTCACGGACATCAATAAATGATGGCGTACCAGCCAGGCAACCAGCTGCGTTTCGCGTGAATTCAGGCCGTGTAATTCGGCGAAATCAAGCGCATCTTGCGCGCCAAGAATCGAATGATCGCCGTTGCGGCCTTTGGCGATATCGTGCAACAGCGCGGCCATCAGCAGCAGCTCCGGCTGTGGCAGACGCGGCCAAAGTTCCACGCACAGCGGATGCATCGGGCGCGTGGCTTCATCGGCAAAACTTTCCAGCTTCTGCAGCACGCGAATGGTGTGTTCATCCACTGTGTAAGCGTGGAAGAGGTCGAACTGCATTTGACCGACGATATTGCCCCACAGTGGCGTATAAGCCCACAACACGCTGTGACGATGCATCGGCAGCAGCGCGCGTTTTACCGCACCCGGATGACGCAGAATCGCCATAAAAGTTTCTCGCGCTTGCGGAATCTGGCACAGCGGCTGTTTCAGGTGGCGGCGCGCATAGCGCAACTGACGCAGCGTGGTGGAGTAAATGCCTTTGATGTTTTCGTTACGCACCATCACGTAGAACATACGCAGGATGGCTTGCGGCTCTCGCTCAAACAGCGTGAGATCGCGCAGGTCGATCAGGTCACCGCGAATCTGGAAATCGTCATCAATGTTGCGCGGCTTTTCGGTGGTCGACAGTGCGAGAATCGCTTCATCGAACAGCTGCAGCAGCATTTGATTGAGTTCACCGATGCGGCGCGTGACGCGGTAGAAGTCCTTCATCATGCGCTCAACCGGCTCGTTGACTTCACCCAGGTAGTTGAGGCGCTGGGCGACGGTCAGCTGGCGATCAAACAGCAGGCGGTTGTCATAGCGCGGCAGCGTTAAGTGCAGCGCAAAGCGAATGCGCCACAGAAACTCCTGACATTCGTTAATTTCATTGCGCTCCGCTTCGGTGATAAAGCCGAAACCGACCATCTCATCCATAGTCGTGGCGCCAAAGTGGCGGCGCGCGACCCATTGCAGCGTGTGAATGTCACGCAGGCCGCCAGGGCTGCTTTTGATATCCGGTTCGAGGTTGTAGCTGGTGCCATGATAGCGCTGGTGGCGCTCCTGCTGCTCTTCAATTTTGGCGGCGAAAAAGCGCGACGATGGCCAGAAGCCATCGCTGAAGATGTTCTTTTGCAGTTCGAGAAACAGCGCGACATCGCCGGTGAGCATACGCGATTCGATCAGGTTGGTGGCTACCGTCAGATCGGATAAGCCTTCCAGCAAGCACTCTTCCAGCGTACGTACGCTGTGACCCACTTCCAGCTTCAGGTCCCACATCAACGTCAGCAGCTCGCTGGTGCGCTGCGCGGCGGCGTCGTCCAGCGGCTGGCGGCTGAGGATCAGTACATCAATATCGGAGAGCGGGTGCAGTTCGCCGCGACCATAGCCACCCACGGCAACCAGCGCGATCTCTTTCATCTGGTCGAAACCAAAGAAGCGCCACAGACGACGTAATAAGCGGTCGATAAATAGCGTGCGGGCATCGATCAGGGATTCGATATCGGTGCCCGCATCAAATGCGATGCCCAGATGTTGCTGGAATTGCTCAAGATACTGTTTGAGCTTGTCGCGCGTCAGGGCGTCATCGGGCCAACTGGCGGGGGAATCGGTCAGGCCTTTGTGTACTGCTTCGGTCACGCTACCACTCATCAACATGCCTCATCATTACGCACATAAAAAAGGCCAGCTACAAGCCGGCCTGGTACTGTCAGGAAGATGATTACGCGACGTTTTCGAGCACCGCTGGAATGGTGTCATCTTCACGCAGCGTCAGAATCTCACAGCCGTTTTCTGTCACCACAATAGTATGCTCATACTGCGCGGACAAGCTGCGATCTTTGGTTTTCACGGTCCAGCCATCCTTCATGGTGCGGATGCGGTAATCACCGGCATTGACCATCGGTTCGATGGTGAAAGTCATGCCCGCTTGCAATACCACGCCGCTGTCATCCGCGTCGTAATGCAGGACCTGCGGCTCTTCATGGAAACCTTTACCGATGCCGTGACCACAATATTCGCGTACCACCGAGAAATCCTGAGCTTCGACGTACTGCTGAATCGCACGGCCCAACTCACGCAGACGAATACCCGGTTTTACCAGGCGCAACGCGATATACAGGCTTTCCTGAGTAACGCGACACAGGCGCTCGCCTTGAATGGTTGCGTTACCGACGATGAACATTTTTGAGGTATCGCCGTGATATTCATCTTTGATCACCGTGACGTCGACGTTAACCACGTCACCGTCTTTCAACACGCGATCGTCGCTTGGGATACCGTGACAAACCACTTCATTCACCGAAATACACACCGATTTCGGGAAGCCGTGATAGCCGAGACAGGCGGAAATAGCCTGCTGCTTCTGCGTGATGTGTTCGTGGCAGAGACGATCCAGTTCACCGGTGGTCACGCCAGGCACCACGTGCGGTGCGATCATTTCCAGCACTTCAGCGGCAAGACGGCCCGCGACGCGCATTTTTTCGATTTCTTCAGGGGTTTTAATTGAAATGGCCATTAAATTAATCCGCGATCGTCGAAATTTTCGACAATAATGAGTTCTGTGGCAGTCATGTTAGCAGCCAGCAAATGGGCTGCCAAATAGCGATTGTCTGCGCCTGCTCAAGCTAACTACTATTGGCGTATTCCTGCGCATTGTGGTATAAAGCGCGCCGACGATTCTCTGTCGCCGACGTTTGGCTGGCAGGAAACGCATAAAACTCATTATGTGTACTAAAACACACATGTATCGACACATACGCCGGGGTGCCTTGAAAGAGGTCGGTCGTATGGGATACATGGAGGCCCAACCCCAAATCAAACTTTAGAGGTAATCATGGCAACTGTTTCAATGCGCGACATGCTCAAGGCTGGTGTTCACTTTGGTCACCAGACCCGTTACTGGAACCCGAAAATGAAGCCATTCATCTTCGGCGCACGTAACAAGGTTCACATCATCAACCTCGAGCAGACTGTGCCAATGTTCAACGACGCTCTGGCTGAGTTGAAAAAGATCTCTTCCCGTAAAGGTAAGATTCTGATCGTTGGTACTAAGCGCGCTGCTGCCGAAGCGGTAAAAGAGTCAGCGCTGAGCTGCGACCAGTTCTTCGTAAACCACCGCTGGTTGGGTGGCATGCTGACTAACTGGAAAACCGTTCGTCAGTCAATCAAACGCCTGAAAGATCTTGAGTCTCAGTCTCAGGACGGTACTTTCGACAAACTGACCAAGAAAGAAGCGCTGATGCGCACTCGCGAACTGGCCAAGCTGGAAAACAGCCTGGGCGGTATCAAAGATATGGGCGGTCTGCCGGATGCACTGTTCGTTGTTGACGCTGATCACGAGCACATCGCTATCAAAGAAGCAAACAACCTGGGTATCCCAGTATTTGCTATCGTTGATACCAACTCTGATCCAGACGGCGTTGACTTCGTTATCCCAGGTAACGACGATGCGATCCGTGCTGTAAGCCTGTACCTGACTGCCGTTGCCACTACCGTGCGCGAAGGCCGTTCACAGGACCTGGCTGAGCAGGCTGAAGAAGCTGCTGAAGCTTAATAAGGTTCGCTCTTTTTAAGAGCCCTTAGACATCAGATGTTATCTGTTAAGGGGGCCGTTCAGGCCCCTTTATTTTATCTAAGTCTGTCACGCTCACATCTGAGAGCGGGGCAGAGTAAATTTTCCGCAACAAGTTTCTGACAGTGTGTGAGCACACAGAGACGAATCGAGGATTCTGGAATGGCTGATATTACCGCTGCATTGGTAAAAGAACTGCGTGAGCGTACTGGCGCAGGCATGATGGACTGCAAAAAAGCGCTGACCGAAGCGAATGGCGACATCGAGCTGGCGATTGAGAACATGCGCAAATCTGGCGCAATCAAAGCCGCTAAAAAAGCAGGCAACGTTGCTGCTGATGGCGTGATTAAAACCAAAATCGCTGACGGCTTCGCCGTGATTCTGGAAGTAAACTGCCAGACCGACTTCGTGGCTAAAGATGGCGGTTTCCAGGCGTTTGCTGACAAGGTTCTGGATGCAGCAGCTGCTGGCAAAGTTACCGATGTGGAAGTTCTGAAGGCGCAGTTCGAAGAAGAACGCGTAGCGCTGGTTGCAAAAATCGGTGAGAACATCAACATCCGTCGTGTTGCTATCCTGGAAGGTGCTGAGCTGAACAGCTATCAGCACGGTGCGCGTATCGGTGTTGTGGTTTCTACCACCGGTGCTAACGAAGAGCTGAGCAAGCAAGTTGCCATGCACATCGCTGCAAGCAAGCCAGAATTTGTTAAGCCAGAAGACGTATCTGCAGACGTGGTTGATAAAGAGTACCAGGTTCAGCTGGACATCGCCATGCAGTCTGGTAAGCCAAAAGAGATCGCAGAGAAAATGGTTGAAGGCCGCATGAAGAAATTCACCGGCGAAGTTTCTCTGACTGGTCAGGCTTTCGTTATCGACCCAAGCAAAACTGTTGGCCAGGCGTTGAAAGAGAAAAACGCTGACGTCATCAACTTCATCCGCTTCGAAGTGGGTGAAGGCATTGAGAAAGCTGTCGCTGACTTCGCAGCAGAAGTTGCTGCAATGTCCAAACAGTCTTAATGGTCCGAAAGAACCGCCAATAGGCGGTTCTTTTTTGTCTGCAATTTAGTGCAGCACTTTTCAGTCTCATCCCAATAGCTTTTCTCGCGGGCTTTGCGGATGATCGACCAGATTTTACTTCTCCTTTTCATCATATCTTCCAGGAAGAATCGACCATGGCGACCAACGCAAAACCTGTATATCAACGTATCCTGCTAAAACTGAGTGGCGAAGCACTGCAAGGTGCCGAAGGTTTTGGCATCGACGCGAGCGTGCTTGACCGCATGGCGCAAGAGGTGAAAGAGCTGGTTGAACTGGGC
Organism: Pantoea sp. X-Soil-ISGK-421; assembly: GCF_059730785.1. Lineage (NCBI taxonomy): Bacteria > Pseudomonadati > Pseudomonadota > Gammaproteobacteria > Enterobacterales > Erwiniaceae > Pantoea > Pantoea sp. X-Soil-ISGK-421. The sequence continues at coordinate 844,779 of NZ_AP035979.1, forward strand.
ATCCAGGTGGGTGTGGTTATTGGTGGCGGTAACCTGTTCCGCGGCGCAGGCCTGGCTCAGGCGGGCATGAACCGTGTGGTCGGCGACCATATGGGCATGCTGGCAACCGTGATGAATGGCCTGGCAATGCGTGACGCGCTGCACCGTGCGTATGTCAATGCACGCTTGATGTCAGCGATTCCGCTGAACGGCGTGTGTGATAACTACAGCTGGGCAGAAGCGATCAGCCTGCTGCGCAATAACCGCGTCGTTATCTTTGCGGCCGGTACCGGCAACCCGTTCTTTACCACTGACTCTGCAGCCTGCCTGCGCGGCATCGAAATTGAAGCCGACGTGGTACTGAAAGCCACCAAAGTAGACGGCGTCTACTCTGAAGATCCGGTAAAAAACCCGGATGCCACGCTTTATGACCAACTAAGCTATGCAGAAGTGTTGGATAAAGAGCTTAAAGTGATGGATCTCGCGGCCTTTACGCTGGCGCGTGACCACAAACTGCCTATCCGCGTCTTCAACATGAACAAGCCTGGCGCACTGCGTCGCGTAGTAATGGGTGAAAAAGAAGGCACCCTGATTACGCATTAATACCCGACGCACGTTAAAATAAGGTATATTCTTTTGCCGCGATGCTCTGTCATCGCGCAGCAATTAGGATGATCGATGTTTATCGATACCGCTTCCGGTTAGCCCGGAAATGGCCAGGTCAACCGAATTCAAGGGTTTCAACGTGATTAACGACATTAAAAAAGATGCAGACACGCGCATGGAAAAATGCGTGGATGCATTCAAAAACAACATCAGCAAAGTACGCACCGGCCGTGCTTCTCCTTCACTGCTCGACGGCATTGTGGTTCCTTACTACGGTACACCTACGCCGCTGCGTCAGCTGGCTAGCGTGACGGTAGAGGATTCACGTACGTTGAAAATCAACGTATTTGATCGCTCGCTGAGCGCTGCAGTTGAGAAAGCGATCATGACCTCTGATCTGGGTCTGAACCCAAGCTCTGCCGGTACCGATATTCGTGTGCCGCTGCCAGCGCTGACCGAAGAGCGTCGTAAAGACCTGATCAAGATCGTACGTGGCGAAGCTGAGCAGGGCCGTGTTTCTGTGCGTAACGTCCGCCGTGACGCGAACGACAAGATCAAAGCGCTGCTGAAAGACAAAGAGATCAGCGAAGATGACGAACGTCGTTCGCAGGACGAGATCCAGAAAATGACCGATGCGCACATCAAGAGTGTTGATGCGGCATTGGCCGATAAAGAAAAGGAACTGATGGACTTCTAATTCCATCAACTGCTTTTCAAAACGCCGTTCAGAGACGTGTTCGACTCTGGCGGCGTTTTACATTGTGTCCGGCGCCGTTGCGGGCACCCTCCACGACTTCACAGGGATAGCATGATGAAGCGATTAACTCTGCTGGGATCGACCGGCTCCATTGGTACCAGCACGCTGGCGGTCATTGCCGCAAATCCTGAACTGTATCAGGTGACTGCGCTGGTGGCTGGCCAGAATGTGGCGTTGATGGCTGAGCAATGCCTGCAATTCCAACCGCGCTATGCCGCGATGTCCGACGAGACCTCCGCACGAGCGCTGCGTGAGCGACTGAAAGCACTCAACGTGAATACCGAAGTGCTCTCCGGCGTTCAAGCCGCCTGCGAACTGGCTGCGCTGGATGAGGTGGATCAGGTGATGGCTGCGATTGTTGGCGCGTCAGGTTTACAGCCCACATTGGCGGCGATTCGCGCCGGTAAAACCGTGTTGCTTGCAAACAAAGAATCGCTTGTCACATGCGGCCGTCTGTTTATGGAGGCGGTACGCCAACATCAGGTGCAATTGCTGCCGGTCGATAGCGAACACAACGCCATTTTTCAGAGTTTACCCGCTTCCATACAGCATCAGTTGGGGTACGCTGATCTGCGGGGGAACGGCATCGAGTCGATTCTCCTTACGGGATCGGGTGGTCCTTTTCGTGACACGCCATTAGCGGATTTAGCCGGTATGTCGCCGGATCAGGCTTGTGCGCATCCGAACTGGTCAATGGGGCGTAAAATCTCTGTCGATTCGGCCACCATGATGAATAAAGGTCTTGAATACATTGAAGCCCGCTGGCTGTTTAATGCGACTGACGCGCAGATGGAGGTGATCCTGCATCCGCAATCGGTTATCCATTCGATGGTGCGTTATTGCGACGGCAGTGTGCTGGCGCAATTGGGTTCTCCAGATATGCGAACGCCCATCGCGCATAGCATGGCATGGCCAGCACGTATCTCTGCCGGTGTAACACCGCTCGACTTCACTCGCATGAAGTCGTTGACGTTTGCCGAGCCGGACTACGAGCGCTATCCCTGCCTGAAGCTTGCGATTGATGCCTGTGCCACAGGTCAGGCCGCTACAACGTCGCTGAACGCAGCGAATGAAGTGGCGGTGGCAGCTTTTCTGCAGCACCAGATTCGCTTTACCGATATCGCCGCCATCAACAGCGAAGTGCTGGCGTCCCTGAATTGTCAGGAGCCGGACAGCATTGACGAGGTAATGGAGATCGATCGATTAGCACGTGTGCGTGCTAATGAATTGTTACCGCGCTTTCGTTTAGCAGGTTGATAGTTCCCGCTATTTGTTCGCTCTGGGTGAAAATGGTATAGTCGCTCGCTCGCGTTTCACAGCCCGACATTGTTTCGATGTCATCTGGCGTGTTTGCCGGATTTTGCTGCAGGCGCAATGTATTCAGAAACCACAGCATTTCTGATGAAAGGAATTATTACGCGTTATGTCGTCCAACAATCACAATACAATCGATGACGAGTCGTACTGCACGCCACGTCACGTGGCCATCATTATGGATGGTAATGGTCGCTGGGCAAAAAATCAGGGCAAACTGCGTATTTCAGGCCACAAAGCCGGGGTAAAATCAGTACGCCGGGCTGTCAGCTTTGCGGTTAGCCATAAACTGGAAGCGCTCACGCTTTATGCGTTTAGCAGTGAAAACTGGAGCCGACCGATTCAGGAAGTGACAGCGTTAATGGAGTTGTTTGTCTGGGCATTAGACAGCGAAGTCAAAAGCCTGCACAAGCACAATGTGCGTCTGCGCGTCATTGGTGATATCGGCCGTTTCAATAACCGTATTCAGGAACGCATTCGCCGCGCCGAGGAACTGACTCAGCAAAATAATGGACTGACCCTTAACATTGCTGCTAATTATGGCGGCCGTTGGGATATTATCCAGGGTGCCAGAAAATTGGCCGAACAGGTTCAGGAAGGCATACTGCGTCCTGACCAGATTACCGAAGAAAGCCTGGCTCCGTATCTGTGTATGCAGGAGCTGGCGCCAGTGGATTTAGTGATAAGGACCGGGGGAGAGCATCGGATTAGCAACTTCCTGCTGTGGCAAATCGCCTATGCTGAGTTTTGGTTTACCGATGTTCTTTGGCCTGATTTTGATGAAAACGTTTTTGAAGGTGCACTGAATGCATTCTCTACGCGGGAGCGACGCTATGGCGGTACTGCACCAGGCGGCGCCTAAGCAATTTGGGGGTAACCTTTGCTGAAGTCTCGTCTGATTACCGCGTTGATTTTGATTCCGCTGGTGATCGCTGCACTGTTCTGGTTACCCCTGTCCGGTTTTGCGATCATTACTATCATTATTTGCATGCTTGCCGCCTGGGAATGGGGGCAGTTTGCTGGTATGAAAACGCGTCAGCAACGTATCTGGCTGGCCGTGCTATGCGGGCTATTGCTGTCCGCGATGCTGTTTACCCTTGCACCCTATCAACGCAACCTGCACCAATTCCAGATGGAAGGCTCGCTCTGGGCATCGCTGGGCTGGTGGGTTGTCGCGCTATTTTTAGTGCTGTTTTATCCTGCTTCTGCCGCGCTGTGGCGCCATTCGCGTTCGTTGCGCCTGCTGTTTGGCCTGCTCACCTTGATTCCCTTCTTCTGGGGCATGATGGCGCTGCGTCAGTATCATTATGATACCGACCACTTCGCCGGTGCCTGGTGGCTACTGTTCGTGATGTTCCTTGTCTGGGGAGCCGATTCCGGTGCCTACATGTTTGGTCGTCTGTTTGGCAAACATAAGCTGGCCCCAAAAGTCTCTCCAGGTAAAACCTGGGAAGGATTCTTCGGCGGCCTATTGTCATCTGCCATCATAGCCTGGCTGTTTGCACTGTTGGCACCGCTCTCAGTTGCGCCGGGCACGCTGATCATCTGTGCGGTAATCGCCACCCTGGCATCAGTCCTGGGCGATTTGACAGAAAGTATGTTTAAGCGTGAAGCGGGCATTAAAGACAGCGGTAACTTGATTCCGGGGCACGGTGGTATTCTCGATCGTATTGATAGCCTGACGGCTGCGGTGCCGGTGTTTGCCTGCCTGCTGCTGTTGGTGTTCCGCACCCTCTGAGGATAGCCGACGATGTTGAGTATACTCTGGAGTTTTGCCGCCTTTATCGTGGCGCTTGGCGTGCTGATTACCGTGCACGAGTTTGGCCATTTTTGGGTGGCGCGCCGCTGCGGTGTCAAAGTCGAGCGTTTCTCGATTGGCTTTGGCAAAGCGTTGTGGCGCCGTACCGATCGTCAGGGCACTGAGTATGTCATCGCGCTGATTCCCCTCGGCGGCTACGTCAAAATGCTCGACGAACGCGTTGAGAGCGTTCCCGCCGAACTGCGTCATCAAGCCTTTAATAATAAAACCGTGCTGCAGCGTGCTTCCATCATCGCGGCCGGCCCCATCGCTAACTTCATTTTTGCCATCTTCGCTTACTGGGTAGTATTCATCCACGGCGTACCTGGTGTACGCCCGGTAGTTGGTGAAATTCTGAACGGTTCCGTCGCTGCTGAAGCGCAAATTAACTCTGGCATGGAACTTAAAGCGGTAGATGGTATCGAAACGCCTGATTGGGATGCTGTGCGTATGGCGCTGATCGGTAAAATCGGCGACAGCGATGCAACGCTTACCGTCTCGCAATTTGGCGAAGAAGCCACGCAGCAAAAGCAATTAAATTTGCGCGATTGGCAATTCGAACCTGATAAACAGGATCCGGTGGTCGCTTTAGGTATTCGTCCACGTGGGCCGCAGATTGAAACGACCTTAGCCGAAGTTCAGGCAAACTCTCCGGCAAGCAATGCTGGTTTGCAAGCGGGCGATAGGATCGTTAAAGTCGATGGTCAGCCATTGTCACAGTGGCAGGCTTTTGCGGCACAGGTACGGGATAACCCGGGTAAAAACATGGCGCTAGATATTGAGCGCAACGGCGAACCTGTGGCGTTGACACTAACGCCGGAAGCAAAACCGGGCAACGAAGCGGAAGGCTTTGCGGGTGTCATACCGCGTGTGATTCCGCTGCCTGATGAGTACAAAACGGTAAGGCAGTATGGACCTTTTGCGGCGATCGGCGAAGCCAGTGTAAAAACCTGGCAGTTGATGAAGCTAACAGTCTCCATGCTGGGCAAGTTGATAATCGGGGATGTGAAGCTGAATAACCTGAGCGGGCCGATTTCTATCGCGCAAGGTGCCGGGTTATCAGCAGAGTACGGGGTAATTTATTACCTGATGTTCCTGGCGCTCATCAGCGTCAACCTGGGCATCATTAACCTGTTCCCTCTGCCGGTTTTAGATGGTGGTCATCTGCTCTTTCTGGCGATCGAAAAGATCAAAGGTGGACCGGTGTCCGAGCGAGTTCAGGACTTTAGTTATCGCATTGGCTCAATTTTGCTAGTGCTGTTAATGGGGCTTGCACTTTTCAATGATTTCTCACGTCTGTAATAGCTGGAACGCATACAGGCGCGGGATGTGTTAGGAAAACGCATAACAACGATGGCGATGAAAAAGTTGCTCATAGCGTCGCTGCTGTTTAGCAGCGCCACCGTTTACGGTGCAGACGATTTCGTAGTGAAGGACATTCATTTCGAAGGTCTCCAGCGAGTCGCCGTCGGCGCGGCTCTGCTCAGCATGCCGGTACGTGTCGGTGATACGGTGAATGACGATGACGTCAGAAACACCATTCGCTCACTGTTCGCCACCGGTAACTTTGAAGATGTGCAGGTTCTGCGTGACGGTACAACCCTGATTGTTCAGGTGAAAGAGCGTCCAACCATTGCCAACATCACTTTCTCCGGCAACAAAGCGGTGAAAGAAGATCAGCTGAAACAGAACCTCGAAGCTTCTGGCGTGCGCGTTGGCGAAGCGCTGGATCGCACCACGCTCTCAGCCATTGAGAAGGGCCTGGAAGACTTCTACTACAGCGTCGGTAAATACACCGCCAGCGTCAAAGCGATTGCTACGCCACTGCCGCGCAATCGTGTCGATCTGAAATTCGTCTTCCAGGAAGGCGTTTCGGCGCAGATCCAGCAGATCAATATCGTTGGCAATAAAGCTTTCAGCTCTGACGAACTGATCTCCCGCTTCTCACTGCGAGATGAAGTGCCGTGGTGGAACGTCGTTGGCGATCGCAAATACCAGAAGCAGAAGTTAGCGGGCGATCTCGAAACCCTGCGCAGCTTCTATCTGGATCGCGGTTATGCGCGTTTCAACATTGATTCTACGCAGGTGAGCCTGACGCCAGATAAAAAAGGCATCTACATCACCGTGAACATTAACGAAGGCGATCAGTACAAGATTGCCGGCGTGATTGTGAACGGCAGCATGGCGGGCCATTCTGCTGAAATCGAAAAGATGACCAGAATTCCAGCGGGTGAGCTGTATAACGGCACCAAAGTCACCCAAATGGAAGATGACATCAAGAAATTGCTGGGCCGCTATGGTTACGCCTATCCACGCGTAATGACGCAGCCTGAAATTAACGATGCTGACAAAACTGTCAAACTGCACATCAACGTGGATGCGGGCAACCGTTACTACGTGCGTAAAGTGCGTTTTGAAGGTAACGACACCTCAAAAGATTCAGTACTGCGCCGTGAAATGCGTCAGATGGAAGGTGCCTGGTTGGGCAGCGACCTGGTCGATCAGGGTAAAGAGCGTCTGAATCGTACCGGTTACTTCGAAACCGTTGACGTTGATACGCAACGTGTTCCGGGTGCACCGGATCAGGTTGATGTGGTCTACAAGGTGAAAGAACGTAACACCGGTACCTTCAACTTTGGTGTCGGTTACGGTACTGAAAGTGGCGTGAGCTTCCAGGTTGGCGTGACCCAGGAAAACTGGCTCGGCACCGGTAACACCGTCGGCATCAGCGGGACCAAAAATGATTATCAGACCTATGCTGAATTCTCACTGACCGATCCGTACTTCACGGTTGATGGTGTGAGCCTCGGCGGTCGCTTGTTCTATAACGACTTTAAAGCCGACGACGCGGATCTGTCTGACTATACCAACAAAAGTTATGGTCTCGACGGTACGCTGGGCTTCCCGGTCAATGAAAACAACACGCTGCGTGTTGGCTTAGGTTACGTGCATAACGACCTGTCCAACATGCGTCCACAGGTTGCGATGTGGCGTTATCTGGATTCGGTCGGTCGTCATCAGGGCTTAAATGATGACGGTGATTTCTCTGCAGATGATTTCACCTTCAACTACGGTTGGACTTATAACACCTTAGACCGCGGCTTCTTCCCAACGCGCGGTAACCGTACCAACCTGAACGGTAAAGTGACTATTCCTGGCTCTGATAACGCATTCTACAAAGCGACGTTGGATAGCCAGCAATATGTGCCGCTGAACCGCGATGGTACGTGGGTGGTATTAGGCCGTGGCCGTGTAGGATATGGTGACGGACTTAATGGTAAAGAGATGCCGTTCTATGAGAACTTCTACGGCGGTGGTTCGAGCACGGTTCGTGGCTTCCAGTCCAACACCATTGGTCCTAAAGCTGCGTATCTGAACGATGGCTCGTCAACCTGTAACATCTCTGATCCGAACGGCGTCTGTAAGTCGGATGATGCGGTCGGCGGTAACGCTATGGCGATTGCCAGCCTTGAGCTGATTACGCCAACGCCGTTCCTGAGCGAGAAGTATGCAAACTCTGTGCGTACCTCGGTGTTTATGGATGCCGGTACCGTTTGGGATACCAAATGGCAGAACACCGCAGAAACACGTGCGGCGGGTGTGCCAGACTACAGCGATCCTAATAACATTCGCGTCTCTGCCGGTGTGGCACTGCAGTGGATGTCACCGTTAGGACCGCTGGTGTTCTCATACGCCCAGCCGATGAAGAAAGTCGAGGGAGACAAGTCAGAGCAATTCCAGTTTAACATCGGTAAAACATGGTAATGCTCTGAGCAGGGAAGTGAAAATACCGTCTTGTATGCGTGTCGCTTAATGATGCGACACGCTGCAAACACACACGTTGAGGTAAGGAGTTTATAGTGAAAAAGTTGTTCTGTGCTGCTGCTCTGGGTGTTGCATTAGCTGCTTCTGCGGGTGCCCAAGCGGCTGATAAAGTTGCCGTCGTAAACCTGAGCCAGGTTTTCCAGCAGTCTCCGCAGCGTGCCGCGGTTGCTAAACAACTGGAAGGCGAATTCCAGAGCCGCGCCTCTGACCTCCAGTCTCAGCAGCAGAAGATCCAGCAAGAAATTCAGGATCTGCAGCGTAATGCTTCGACCATGAAAGCGAGCGACCGCACGAAGAAAGAGAAGCAAATCTCTTCTGAGCGCGCTGCCTTTGAACAAAAAGCACAGGCTTTTGACAAAGACAACCAAACTCGTCAGATGCAGGAGCGTAACAAGCTGCTGGCTAAAATCCAGACCGCTGTGCAGTCTGTAGCGAAAAGCGAAGGTTACGATCTGGTCCTGGATTCTCAGGCCGTGCTGTACTCTTCTTCTGATGCTAAAGACATCACTGCTGACGTTGTAAAACAGGTTAAATAATTGATGTCATCAATTCGACTGGCTGATTTAGCCCAGCAGTTGGATGCAGAATTGCACGGAGATGGCGATATCGTCATCTCCGGCATTGCTTCTATGCAATCCGCCACAACTGGCCAAATCACTTTTCTTGCAAACAGCCGCTACCGCGAGCAACTCGCTGCTATCCAGGCTTCAGCCGTGGTGCTGACGGAAGCGGATCTGGAGTGGTGTAAAACGGCCGCCCTGGTGGTGAAAAATCCTTACCTGACTTATGCCCGTATGGCACAACTGCTGGACACCACGCCGCAGCCCGCGCAGAATATCGCGCCCAGTGCGGTGATCGATGCAACGGCTAAGCTGGGTAAGAATGTTTCGGTAGGTGCAAATGCGGTGATCGAATCCGGCGTAGAGCTGGGTGACGACGTCGTTATTGGCGCCGGATGTTTTGTTGGTAAGCAGACGCGCATCGGTCGCGGCTCACGTTTGTGGGCTAACGTCACCATTTATCACGAAATCCAAATGGGCCAGGATTGTCTGGTTCAGTCGGGCACGGTAATTGGTGCTGATGGTTTCGGGTATGCTAACGATCGTGGCAATTGGGTGAAAATCCCGCAGCTGGGTACCGTCGTGATTGGTGATCGGGTAGAAATTGGTGCCTGTACCACCATTGATCGCGGCGCGCTGGATAACACTCTGATCGGCAATGGTGTTATCATAGATAACCAGTGTCAGATTGCGCACAACGTTGTGATTGGTGATAACACCGCAGTTGCGGGTGGTGTGATCATGGCGGGTAGTCTGAAGATTGGACGTTACTGTATGATTGGCGGCGCCAGCGTCATTAACGGCCATATGGAAATCTGTGACAAAGTGACCGTAACCGGCATGGGCATGGTAATGCGCCCGATCACAGAGCCAGGCGTATATTCGTCGGGTATTCCACTGCAACCCAACAAAACATGGCGTAAAACAGCAGCGCTGGTGATGAACATCGATGAAATAAGCAAACGCTTAAAAGCCATCGAACGTAAGGTCGGCAAAGACGACTAAACGCATCCCACGCTACTCGCTTTCATAACAAGAAGTGTACTTTCTTCCAGATTGGGGTAACCCGAGATGGCAGCAGGTAACGTAAGAAAGCGAAACGCCCCGAACTAATTTGCGGCCTGCGGAAGATCATTTTGATCGGTGCAGGCCGTGTTATTGTTGCCATCAGAATTTTTAGGACAGGAAGAGTATTTTGACTACTGAAACGCATACTCTGAAAATTGAAGAGATTTTAGAACTGCTGCCACACCGCTATCCTTTCTTGCTGGTTGATCGCGTGCTGGATTTTGAAGAGCATAAATACCTGCGCGCGGTGAAGAACGTTTCTGTTAACGAACCGTTTTTCCAGGGACACTTCCCTGGTAAGCCGATTTTCCCAGGCGTTCTGATCCTGGAAGCGATGGCGCAAGCGACCGGTATTCTGGCGTTCAAAAGCGTTGGAAAACTGGAACCAGGCGAACTCTATTACTTCGCTGGTATCGATGAAGCCCGTTTCAAGCGTCCGGTTGTGCCGGGCGATCAGATGATCATGGAAGTGACATTCGAGAAAACCCGTCGTGGTCTGACGCGCTTTAAAGGTGTGGCCACCGTTGACGGCAAAATTGTCTGTGAAGCGACCATGATGTGTGCCCGTAGCCGGGAGGCATAATAAGTGATTGATTCAACCGCCAATATCCATCCCAGTTCTGTCATTGAAGACGGTGCCATTATCGGCGCTAATGTTCACATCGGCCCGTTCTGCTTTATCGGCGCCAATGTAGAAATTGGTGAAGGTACGGTACTCAAATCGCACGTGGTGGTGAACGGCCACACGCGCATCGGCAAAGACAATCAGATCTACCAATTTGCTTCCATTGGTGAAGTGAATCAGGACCTGAAATATGCTGGTGAACCGACGCGCGTTGAAATTGGCGATCGCAACCGCATCCGCGAGAGCGTCACCATTCATCGTGGCACCACGCAGGGTGGCAACGTGACCAAAGTTGGCAGTGATAACCTGCTGATGGTGAATGCTCACATCGCGCATGACTGCGTGATCGGTAATCGCTGCATCTTTGCTAACAATGCCACGCTGGGCGGTCACGTTACCGTTGATGATTTCGCGATTATCGGCGGTATGACTGCGGTACATCAGTGGTGCATCATTGGTGCTCATGTGATGGTTGGCGGTTGTTCAGGCGTCGCACAGGATGTGCCGCCTTATGTCATTGCGCAGGGCAACCACGCCACGCCGTACGGTATTAATATCGAAGGTTTGAAGCGTCGCGGCTTTAGTAAAGAAGCACTGCACGCCATTCGCAACGCGTACAAACTGCTGTACCGCAGCGGCAAAACGCTGGATGAAGTGAAACCAGAGATTGAACTGCTGGCGAAACAACACAGCGAAGTGCAGCCTTTCTATGATTTCTTTGCCCGTTCAACGCGTGGATTGATTCGTTAATCCATGTCAGCGCGTCCCCTAACGATTGCCCTGGTCGCCGGAGAAACCTCCGGCGATATTCTTGGTGCAGGACTCATCCGTGCGTTAAAAGCGCGTCATCCTGATGCGCGCTTTGTTGGCGTGGCCGGCCCGCTGATGCAGGCCGAAGGCTGCGAAGCCTGGTATGAGATGGAAGAGTTGGCGGTGATGGGCATCGTCGAAGTGCTGGGACGCCTGCGGCGTCTGCTGAAGATTCGTCGTGACCTGACGCAGCGCTTCACGGAACTCAAGCCGGATGTATTCGTTGGCATTGATGCGCCTGATTTCAACATTACGTTGGAAGGTAGCCTTAAGCGCTCAGGTATTCGCACGATTCATTACGTCAGTCCTTCCGTTTGGGCGTGGCGTCAAAAGCGCGTTTTCAAAATCGGCCGCAACACCAATTTGGTTCTGGCATTCTTGCCGTTCGAAAAAGCCTTCTACGATCGTTTTAACGTGCCGTGCCGTTTTATCGGTCATACCATGGCTGATGCGATGCCGCTACAGCCCGATAAGCTGGCGGCGCGCCGCGAGTTAGGCATTGCCGCAGAGGCGATTTGCCTTGGCTTATTGCCAGGCAGTCGCGGTGCGGAAGTCGAAATGCTCAGCGCCGATTTCCTGCGCGCCGCGCAGTTGCTGCGTCAGCGCTATCCAACGCTGGAAATTGTGGTACCGCTGGTTAATGCCAAACGCCGCGAGCAGTTTGAGCAGATCAAAGCTGAAGTGGCGCCAGAACTGCCCATGCATTTGCTGGATGGCAAAGGCCGTCAGGCGATGCTGGCCAGCGATGCCGCTATTCTTGCGTCCGGCACCGCCGCGCTGGAGTGCATGCTGGCGAAATGTCCGATGGTGGTCGGTTATCGCATGAAGCCGTTTACCTTTTGGTTGGCAAAGCGTCTGGTGAAAACACCGTACGTTTCCCTGCCAAATCTGTTGGCCGGTCGTGAATTGGTCAAAGAGTTACTGCAGGATGAATGTCAGCCCGAAGCGTTAGCCGCGGCACTGGAGCCGTTGCTGCACGCCGGCCCTGAGCGTGAAGTGCTGCTTAATACTTTCACCGAACTGCATCAACAGATTCGCTGGAATGCTGATGAGCAAGCGGCGGATGCGGTACTGGAGATCATCAATGGCTGAGTTTATTTATCCCAACGCGCAGCTGATTGCTGGCGTTGATGAAGTCGGGCGCGGTCCGCTGGTTGGCGCCGTGGTGACTGCGGCGGTGATCCTCGATCCTGCTAACCCGATTGCGGGACTGGCAGACTCGAAAAAGTTATCAGAGAAACGCCGTCTGGCGCTGTATGACGAGATTAAAGAGAAAGCGCTGGCCTGGAGTCTTGGCCGTGCTGAGCCGGAAGAGATCGATCAGCTCAATATTCTGCACGCCACCATGCTAGCGATGCAGCGCGCGGTAGCGGGTTTGCACATTGCTCCAGACTTTGTACTGATTGATGGTAACCGTTGCCCCGCGCTGCCGATGCCCGCGCAGGCGGTAGTGAAGGGGGATAGCCTGGTGAAAGAGATCAGTGCCGCCTCGATCATCGCCAAAGTCACGCGCGATCGTGAAATGGCCGAGCTGGATCTTTTGTTCCCGCAATATGGCTTTGCGCAGCACAAAGGCTATCCAACTGCGCTGCACATGGAAAAGCTGACGCAGCACGGCGCCACACCTCATCATCGTCGCAGCTTTGCGCCGGTGCGTAACGCTCTGATTGATGCCGACGTGCTGGCAGCCCGCCAGCCAACTACGCTTTAATAGCCTGACGCTGTTTTAACCGGAAACTGATATGGCTGAACCTCGTTTTATACATCTGCGCGTCCACAGTGACTACTCCATGGTTGATGGTCTGGCGAAAACCGGACCTTTGATCAAGAAGGCGGCTGCGCTTGGCATGCCGGCGATCGCCATTACCGACTACATCAACCTGTGCGGGCTGGTGCGTTTTTACGGTAGTGCGCACGGCGCGGGGGTTAAACCGATTGTCGGTGCGGACTTCCAGGTTGCCAGTGAACTGATGGGCGATGAGCTGACGCAGCTGACTCTGCTGGCGGCCAATAACACCGGTTATCAAAACCTGACTTTGCTGATTTCGCGTGCGTATCAGCGCGGTTACGGCATTGCGGGCCCGATCATCGATCGTGACTGGCTGCTGGAATTGGGTGAAGGCCTGATTCTGCTCTCGGGCGGACGTCGCGGTGATGTGGGACGTAGCCTGCTGCGCGGGAATAGCGCCATGGTGGCGCAGTGTTTGAGCTTTTATCAGGAACACTTCCCGAATCGCTATTACCTTGAATTAATGCGCACCGGTCGCGCAGATGAAGAAGCTTATCTGCATGCCGCGGTCGAGCTGGCAATTGCCGAAGGGATTCCCGTCGTTGCCACTAACGAAGTGTGCTTCCTGAATGAAGAAGATTTTGATGCGCATGAAATTCGCGTCGCGATTCATGACGGCTATACGCTGGACGATCCAAAGCGTCCACGTAATTACAGTCCTCAGCAATATATGCGCAGTGAAGAGGAGATGTGCGAGCTGTTCTCGGACATCCCGGAAGCGCTGGAAAATAGCGTAGAGATTGCTAAGCGCTGTAACGTAACGGTACGCCTCGGCGAATACTTCCTGCCGCAGTTCCCAACCGGTGACATGAGTACCGAAGACTTCCTCGTGGCGAAGTCGCGTGAAGGTCTGGAAGAGCGTATGCAATTCCTCTTCCCGGATCCTGCGGTGCGCGCAGAAAAACGCGTGGCATACGATGAACGTCTGGAGATCGAACTTACCGTTATCAACCAGATGGGTTTCCCTGGCTACTTCCTGATCGTGATGGAGTTTATCCAGTGGTCTAAAGACAACGGGATCCCAGTGGGACCCGGCCGTGGCTCGGGCGCCGGTTCTTTGGTGGCGTATGCGCTGAAAATTACCGATATCGATCCGCTGGCGTTTGACCTGCTATTCGAACGTTTCCTGAACCCGGAACGTGTCTCGATGCCCGATTTTGACGTCGACTTTTGCATGGAGAAGCGCGATCAGGTGATCGATCACGTGGCCGATATGTATGGTCGTGATGCGGTATCGCAGATCATTACTTTCGGTACCATGGCGGCGAAAGCGGTAATTCGCGACGTAGGGCGTGTACTTGGCCATCCGTACGGTTTTGTTGATCGTATCTCCAAACTGATTCCGCCAGATCCGGGCATGACGCTGGAAAAAGCTTTCCTGGCTGAACCGCAGCTGCCGGAGATCTACGAGGCAGATGAAGAGGTGAAAGCGCTGATCGACATGGCGCGTAAACTGGAAGGTGTGACGCGTAACGCCGGTAAACACGCCGGTGGTGTGGTGATCTCGCCGACCAAAATCACCGATTTTGCGCCGCTGTACTGCGATGAAAACGGGCAATTCCCGGTTACCCAGTTTGATAAGAATGACGTGGAATATGCCGGGCTGGTGAAGTTTGACTTCCTCGGCCTACGTACGCTCACCATCATCGACTGGGCGTTGAAGATGATTAACCCACGCCGTGAAAAGCAGGGGTTGCCACCGATTGATATCGCCGCCATCCCGCTGGATGACAAGAAAAGCTTCGACATGCTGCAGCGCTCGGAAACCACCGCGGTGTTCCAGCTTGAATCGCGTGGCATGAAAGATCTGATCAAACGCCTGAAGCCGGACTGCTTCGAAGATATGATCGCACTGGTGGCGCTGTTCCGTCCGGGACCGCTGCAATCGGGCATGGTAGATAACTTTATCGACCGTAAGCACGGCCGCGAAGAGATTTCTTATCCGGATATTCAGTGGCAGCACGAAACCCTGAAGCCGGTGCTGGAGCCGACCTACGGCATCATTCTGTATCAGGAACAGGTGATGCAGATCGCCCAGGTGCTGTCCGGCTACACCTTGGGTGGCGCGGACATGTTGCGCCGTGCGATGGGTAAAAAGAAACCCGAAGAGATGGCGAAGCAGCGTTCGGTGTTCCAGGACGGCGCGGAGAAGATGGGCGTCGACGGCGAACTGTCGATGAAAATCTTCGATCTGGTGGAGAAGTTCGCCGGTTATGGCTTTAACAAGTCGCACTCCGCTGCTTACGCACTGGTTTCTTATCAAACGCTGTGGCTGAAAGCGCACTATCCGGCAGAGTTCATGGCGGCGGTAATGACCGCCGATATGGATAACACCGAGAAAGTGGTTGGCCTGGTCGATGAATGCTGGCGTATGGGCCTTAAAGTGCTGCCGCCGGACATCAACTCAGGTTTGTATCCGTTCCACGTCAATGACGAAGGCGAGATCGTTTACGGCATCGGCGCGATCAAAGGCGTGGGCGAAGGTCCGATCGAAGCGATCATTGATGCGCGTAACGAAGGCGGTTACTTCAAAGAGCTGTTTGATCTCTGCGCGCGTACTGACACCAAAAAGATCAACCGCCGCGTGATGGAAAAATTGATCATGTCGGGCGCGTTCGATCGTCTCGGCCCGCATCGTGCGGCCTTAATGAGTGCGCTCGGCGATGCATTAAAAGCGGCCGATCAGCACGCCAAAGCCGAAGCCATCGGTCAGGCCGATATGTTCGGCGTGCTGGCGGAAGAGCCGGAGCAGGTTGAGAAATCCTACGCCAGCATCACGCCGTGGCCGGAACAAATTCAACTGGATGGCGAACGTGAGACGCTGGGGCTGTATCTCACCGGCCATCCCATTAATCAGTATCTGAAAGAAATTGAACGTTATGTCGGCGGCATGCGGCTGAAAGACATGCATCCGACAGATCGTGGTAAAGTAACCGTCGCCGCGGGGCTGGTGATTGCCGCCCGCGTAATGGTCACTAAACGCGGTAACCGAATTGGTATTTGTACGATTGACGATCGTTCAGGTCGTCTTGAAGTGATGTTATTTACCGATGCGTTAGATAAATACCAGCAGTTGCTGGAGAAGGACCGTATCCTGATCGTCAGTGGACAGGTCAGCTTTGATGACTTTAGCGGTGGCCTTAAAATGACCGCTCGAGAAGTGATGGACATCGACGAAGCGCGGGAAAAATACGCGCGCGGACTTGCTATCTCGCTGACGGACAGGCAAATTGATGACCAGCTTTTAAACCGTCTCCGCCAGTCTCTGGAGCCTCATCGCTCCGGGACCATTCCGGTGCATCTCTACTATCAGAGAGCCGATGCGCGGGCGAAGCTACGCTTTGGTGCAGCGTGGCGAATTTCGCCCAGCGATCGTTTACTCAACGATTTGCGGTCGTTAGTAGGATCGGAGCAGGTGGAACTGGAGT
The DNA here is from genome assembly GCF_059730785.1 of Pantoea sp. X-Soil-ISGK-421. Taxonomy (NCBI): domain Bacteria; kingdom Pseudomonadati; phylum Pseudomonadota; class Gammaproteobacteria; order Enterobacterales; family Erwiniaceae; genus Pantoea; species Pantoea sp. X-Soil-ISGK-421. Next base: position 861,338 of record NZ_AP035979.1, read on the forward strand.
TTGACTAAAACAGGAACATTATGAGTCTTAATTACCTGGATTTTGAACAGCCAATCGCAGAGCTTGAAGCGAAAATCGACTCGTTAAAATCGATTGGCCGTTCGGATGAGAAACACGATATTAATTTGGATGAAGAAGTGCAGCGTCTGCGTGAAAAAAGCGTCGAGCTGACCCGTAAAATCTTCTCCGATTTAGGCGCATGGCAAGTGGCGCAACTCGCGCGTCATCCACTGCGTCCTTATACACTGGACTATATTCGCAACGCGTTTGATGAGTTCGACGAACTGGCTGGCGATCGTGCTTATGCCGATGATAAAGCGATTGTTGGCGGTATTGCCCGTCTCGACGGTCGTCCAGTGATGATCATTGGTCATCAGAAAGGTCGCGAAACCAAAGAGAAAATCCGTCGTAACTTTGGTATGCCGGCACCGGAAGGCTATCGCAAAGCGCTGCGCCTGATGGAAATGGCTGAACGCTTTAAGATGCCGCTGATCACTTTCATTGACACGCCGGGTGCATATCCGGGCGTCGGTGCAGAAGAGCGCGGTCAATCTGAAGCGATCGCGCGCAACCTGCGTGAAATGTCTGGCCTGAAAATTCCGGTGATCTGTACCGTAATCGGCGAAGGCGGATCCGGTGGTGCGCTGGCAATTGGCGTGGGCGACAAAGTGAACATGCTGCAGTACAGCACCTATTCGGTGATTTCACCGGAAGGTTGCGCATCGATCCTGTGGAAAAGCGCCGACAAAGCACCGCTGGCTGCGGAAGCGATGGGTATCACGGCTGAGCGTCTGAAAGAGCTGAAGCTTATCGATTCCATCATTCCTGAACCGCTGGGTGGCGCGCATCGTCATCCACTGGATATCGCTGCCAGCCTGAAGCAGCAACTGTTAGCGGATCTGGCCGATCTCGATGTGTTAAGCACCGAAGAGTTGCTCAACCGTCGCTATCAGCGCCTGATGAACTACGGCTACGCTTGAGACATTAGGCTATAGCAAGAAGCGGACCTCGGTCCGCTTTTTTTATGCCTGCAGGGTAGCCATACATGGCTACCTGGTTTGACGATATAGCTGTGACTTCAGTGCAAGGTCCAAAAAAAACCCGCCCGATCGCAAAGAATACCTGCATCCATGCAGATCGGCCTCGCCATCCTGGCTCGGACGCTTTGCTCTTCGGGCGGGTCTTTTCTGTCCCCTCTGGCTTTATCATGGCTTTAACGTTGGATCTGCATACATTGTAGCGGCGCGATTTATCGCGCAATAAATTGCGCCGCTACAAGGTGTGCGCCAGGTAGTTGGGTTTTTCATCTCTTGACTGACAAGCATTACGCGATTTATCGCGCTGTTTTTTAACAACTCAACAGCAGAGCATTCCAGGTCCATCCTTGTCCGCTTTTCGCTATCCTTATTCAGTGCCACAACACCACAGGAGGTGAGCATTGAATATTATTGCGATCATGGGACCGCACGGCGCTTTCTACAAAGATGAGCCTATTCGCGAACTGGATGCTGCCCTTAAGCAACAAGGCTTCCAAACCGTTTACCCCAATAATGCCAGCGACCTGCTGAAGTTGATTGAACACAATCCGCGCATCTGCGGCGTGATTTTTGACTGGGACGATTACAGTCTGGCGCTGTGTAGCGACATCAATCAGCTCAATGAATATCTGCCGTTGTATGCCTTCATCAACACTCATTCGCAAATGGATGTCAGCATCAATGAGATGCGCATGGCGCTGCACTTCTTTGAATATGCCTTAAGCGCTGCCGATGACATCGCGCTGCATATTCGTCAGTACACCGATGAGTACATCGACAACATCACGCCGCCGCTGACCAAAGCGTTATTCACCTATGTGAAAGAGGGAAAATACACGTTCTGTACGCCAGGCCACATGGGCGGTAGCGCCTTTCAGAAAAGCCCGGTGGGCAGCTTGTTCTATGACTTCTTCGGTTCAAATACCTTAAAAGCCGATGTTTCGATCTCGGTAACGGAATTGGGATCGTTGCTCGATCACACCGGCCCGCATCTGGAAGCGGAAGAGTACGTGGCGCGCACCTTTGGTGCCGAACAAAGCTACATGGTGACCAACGGCACCTCAACCTCGAACAAAATCGTCGGCATGTATGCGGCTCCAGCGGGCAGCACGGTGCTGATTGACCGCAACTGCCATAAATCGCTGACCCATTTACTGATGATGAGCGACATCATCCCAATCTGGCTCAAACCGACGCGCAATGCGCTGGGGATTCTCGGCGGCATTCCACAGCGCGAGTTTACGCGTGATAGCATCCAGCAGAAGGTCAACGCCACGCCGCGCGCCAGTTGGCCAGTGCATGCGGTCATCACCAACTCAACCTACGATGGCCTGCTGTATAACACGCAGTTCATCAAACAGACGCTGGATGTGCCATCGATCCACTTTGATTCCGCGTGGGTGCCCTATACCAATTTCCATCCAATCTATGCCGGTAAAAGCGGCATGAGTGGCGATCGTATTCCTGGCAAAGTGATCTATGAAACGCAATCGACGCATAAACTGCTGGCCGCGTTCTCACAGGCTTCGCTGATTCACATCAAAGGCGATTACGACGAGCACACCTTCAACGAAGCCTACATGATGCACACCACCACCTCGCCGAGCTACGCGATTGTCTCGTCGATTGAAACCGCGGCGGCAATGTTGCGTGGCAATCCGGGCAAACGACTCATCAACCGCTCGGTCGAACGGGCGCTGCATTTTCGCCGTGAGATTCAGCGCTTGCGTGAAGAGTGCGACGGCTGGTTCTTTGATATCTGGCAGCCGGAGCAGGTTGATCAAGCTGAATGCTGGCCGATCCAGCCGGGCGAAGAGGATTGGCACGGTTTCACCAATGCCGATCGCGATCACATGTACCTCGATCCGATCAAAGTCACCATCCTGACGCCAGGCATGAGCGAATTGGGCAAGATGGCAGAAGAGGGCATTCCTGCCGCATTGGTGGCCAAGTTCCTCGATCAGCGCGGCATCGTGGTTGAGAAAACTGGGCCGTACAATCTGCTGTTCCTGTTCAGCATTGGCATCGATAAAACCAAAGCCATGAGCGTGTTGCGTGGGCTGACGGAATTTAAGCGTGCTTACGATCTCAATTTGCGGGTAAAAAATATGCTGCCGGATCTGTATGCCGAAGATCCTGATTTTTACCGCAACATGCGCATTCAGACGCTGGCGCAGGGCATTCATCAACTGATCCTGCAACACGATCTGCCGCGCTTGATGTTGAAAGCATTCGACGTGCTACCCGAGATGAAGATGACGCCGCATCAGGCATTCCAGCGCCAGGTAAAAGGGCAGGTGGAAACGGTTGATATCCGCGAGCTGGTGGGGCGTATTTCGGCCAACATGATTCTGCCGTATCCGCCAGGCGTGCCAGTGGTGATGCCGGGTGAGATGATCACGGAAGAGAGCCGTTCAGTGCTCGATTTTCTGCTGATGCTCTGCACTATTGGTCGACACTATCCTGGCTTCGAAACCGACATTCATGGTGCGACGCTCACCGACGATGGCCGCTATCTGGTGCGCGTGCTACGTGAAGAAGTCGGATAATCACCTCTTTCCAACGCCGTATTTGCCACGTAGGGTAAGCGGCTTATGTGAAAACCGGAGCCGCTATGCTGCAGATAAAACAGATCCACCACATTGCCATTATTGCCACCGATTATCAGCGCAGTAAGGCGTTTTACTGTGATGTGCTGGGCTTTGAATTGTTGGGTGAATATTACCGTGCCGAGCGTGACTCGTGGAAAGGTGACCTTGGTCTGAACGGGGTTTACACCATCGAGCTGTTCTCTTTCCCTTCGCCACCGCCACGCGTCAGTGGGCCTGAAGCCTGCGGTCTTCGTCATCTGGCGTTTTGCGTAGAGGATGTTGAACAGTCGATTTCGGCGCTGGCAGAGAAGGGCGTCACATGTGAGCCGATTCGTATTGATGCGTTAACCGGCAAAGCCTGCACCTTCTTCCCCGATCCGGACGGTTTGCCGCTGGAGCTGTATCAGGCGTAAACTAGCGTCCGCTGCGAGCCGCAATTCGGTGGCTTGCTCGGACGGAACGCGTTTATGTCTTTATCTCATCTTGCTTCGCTGCTGACACCCGACGCTGGCTATGTGCTGGCGTTCAGCGGCGGACTCGATTCCACCGTGCTGCTGCATCAATTAGTCTGCTGGCAACGTCAGCAGCCAAAGCTGCGCGTGCGTGCGTTACACGTCCATCATGGTTTGAGCCCCAATGCTGATAGCTGGGCGATGCATTGTCAGGAGATTTGCCAGCAGTGGCAGATTCCCTGTGAGGTGATGCAGGTACAGGTTGATGGCCGCGATAGCGGCATAGAGGCAGCTGCACGCGAGGCGCGCTATCAGGCGCTATTTCAGCAGCTGCAACCCGGTGAGCACTTACTTACCGCCCAGCACCTCGACGATCAGGCTGAAACGCTGCTGCTAGCATTAAAACGCGGCAGCGGACCGGCGGGTTTGGCTGCGATGCCACAGCAGCGTTGCGTTGGCGATCACCTGCATTGGCGCCCGTTACTCGACGTAAGCCGTCAACAGCTGGAAGACTATGCTGCCGAGCATCAGCTGCGCTGGATTGAAGATGAAAGCAACGCCGATAGCCGCTATGACCGCAACTTCCTGCGCCAGCAGGTTTTACCGCTGCTGCAGGCGCGCTGGCCGCACTTCAGCGCCGCCAGCGCGCGCAGTGCCGCACTCTGCGGTGAGCAGGAGCAATTGCTCGACGAGTTGCTGGCGGAGCAGCTGGCACAGCTTAGCGATGCGCAGGGCGCACTGCATTTTCCACCGTTGCTCAACATGAGCGAAGCGAGGCGGCATGCGTTGTTGCGCCGCTGGATTGCTCAACAGGGCGGTGCGATGCCTTCGCGCGAGGCGCTGAAACGCATTACCGATGAAGTCATCAACAGCCGTGAAGATGCCAAACCGTGTTTGTGCTTCGGCGCATTTGAGCTGCGTCGCTATCGGCAACAACTCTACTGGTTAACACCACAACCATCCCTAAGTCAGCACTCGCTAACCTGGCAGGACCGCACTCAGCCGCTCGTTTTACCGGCAGGTTTAGGCTCGCTTCAGGCGAATAAGCAGGTTGCTGAACTGCGTCAGCCTGCACTGGATGAAGCGATCACTATCCGCTTCCAGGCGCAAGGCTATTATCACCTGCTGGGGCGCGCCGGTGGCCGCGAGATGAAAAAGCTGTGGCAAGAGTTGGGCATTGCGCCCTGGCTGCGCGAACGTATCCCGTTGATTTACTTCAATCAGACGTTAATAAGCGCACCAGGGTTGTTTATTACCCGCGAAGGTGCGGCCAGCAATGAGCAAGGCTGGCAGGCGATCTGGTTGCCACAACAATAAAATGGAGAGCAATGATGAAACTTTGGATGGCAGCGACGTTATTCGCTGCGGCGCTACCGGCGTTTGCCGATGGCGATGTGAATGCTGGCGCGCAAAAAGCGGCAAGCTGCATGGCGTGTCACGGTGCGGAGGGCAAAAGCGCGGTGCCGCTCTACCCCAATCTGGCCGGTCAACATGCGCCTTATCTGCTGCATTCGCTGCAAGCCTACAAGAAAGGCGAGCGTAGCGGCGGCCAGGCGGAAGTGATGAAAGCCTTTGTAGCGGGATTGAGCGATCAGGATATGGCAGATTTATCGGCGTATTACAGTTCGTTAAAGCCTTAAGCGAGGTGGGCGGGATGGGATTCCCGCCCGAGAGAGGTTTTACTCTTCGCTAACGACGACGGTGCCCAGCTCCGGATGTGTGAAGCTGGCGATGTGGTCGAGCCGCACTTCGCGGGTCTCGCCTGAGAGATCGACGGCAAGGTACTCGACGTTTTTACGTGAGACCATGTCCACGGCTTTCGCCTTGAGCTGATCGCCGTTTTTTAACGCCAGCGACAGCGTCCAGTTTTTTTGGCAGGCGAGTTCGAGGTTGTCGTAATCATCGCAGTTGATGGGTTTGTAGGCTTCATTCGTCAACATAGTCGCTCACCAATAAGTTTGCAGCGGCATACGCTGCTTGTTCCCTGACAGAAGAGTTTAGCGCAGAATCAGCGGCAATATCGTTGAGAGCCTTCAACGCACAACCTATGGCGTCTGGCACATACCCAAGGTCGCCGCTACCAATTTCGGCATACTTCTGGCGAACTAACTCACAATACTTTTGCACATACACCTCCTCAGCAGAGTTGATACTCTGGATGATAGGCGACTATATCACAGGAATTTCATGGAAATCAGCCCGGTCGTCACGGGAATGATGCAAGGAAATGGGCAAAAGTGACAATTCGCGCTGGTCTCATGCACTCAGCGTGCGCACAAAAGGTTAAGTTGATGAACATGTTATTACGCGACACAACGTCGAGCCAAACGGTAGGTGACAGATGATTATGCTGTCTCGGTCCGTTTCAATTGCAGATAATGAAGTGGAGCTCAGTGCCATCCGTGCGCAAGGTGCGGGCGGACAGCATGTGAATAAAACCTCCACGGCTATTCACCTGCGGTTTGATATCAATGCATCGTCGCTGCCGCCGTTTTACAAAGAGCGACTGCTGGCGGCGAGCCACCATTTGATCACCGCGGAAGGTATGGTGATCATCAAAGCACAGGAACATCGTAGCCAGGATATGAATCGTGAAGCGGCCGTGCAGCGGTTGATTAATCTGATTCAGGAGTTAACCACGGTGGAAAAGGTCCGGCGCGCGACCAAACCCACGCACGGTTCTAAAGTGAGGCGGCTGGAAGGTAAAACCCGCCGCAGTAACGTGAAAGCGATGCGCGGAAAGGTGCAATAAAAAACGCCTCCAGCGGGAGGCGTTTTTGCGTTACTTGTTCAGGGCTTTTGCCAGGAAGTCGACGATGTCATGTTGCTTAATCATCTGCTTCTCGCTGGCGGTACGCGCCTTGTACTCAATTTCCTGGTTATCGAGATTACGATCGCCAATCACGATGGTGTGCGGCACGCCAATTAGCTCCATATCGGCAAACATCACGCCTGGACGCTCTTTACGGTCATCCAGAATTACGTCGATGCCTTTGGCACGCAGCGTGTTGTACAGCTCTTCTGCTAATTCCTGCACACGGAAAGATTTGTGCATGTTCATAGGCAAAATCGCCACTTCAAACGGGGCTAACGCTGCTGGCCAGATGATGCCGCGCTCGTCGTTGTTCTGCTCAATCGCCGCCGCCACCACACGCGTGATACCGATACCGTAGCAACCCATGGTCATCACCTGGTTACGGCCATCTTCGCCCTGTACCGCCGCTTTCATCGCTTCAGAGTACTTGGTACCGAGCTGGAAGATGTGACCCACTTCGATACCGCGCTTAATCAACAGCGTGCCTTTGCCGTCTGGGCTTGGATCGCCTTCTACCACGTTACGGATATCTTCCACTCGTGGCTCTGGCAGATCGCGTCCCCAGTTGATGCCGCTCAAATGCTTGCCATCAATGTTCGCGCCGGCGCAGAAGTCGCTGGTTTTCGCCACGGTACGATCGGCGATCACGGGCAGGGTTAAACCGACCGGGCCGAGAGAGCCTGGACCAGCACCCAGTAGCGCACGGATCTCTTCTTCACTTGCCATCTCCAGCGGTTCAGCCACGATATCCAGCTTTTCGGCTTTGATTTCGTTCAGCTGATGATCGCCGCGCAGCAGCAGGGCAACCAGCGTGTGGCCGCTCTCTTCGGTGGCTTTGACGAACAGCGTCTTGACGGTTTTCTCAATCGGCAGCTGATGTTGCTCAACCAGTTCGGCGATTGTTTTCGCGTTTGGCGTATCGAATTGCGTCATGGCTTCTGTTGCCTGCGGACGCTCACCGGCTGGGGCTAACGCTTCGGCTTTCTCAATGTTGGCCGCATAATCCGATTCGCTAGAGAAGATCACATCATCTTCACCGCTCAGCGCCAGCACCTGGAATTCATGTGATGCGCTGCCGCCGATAGAACCGGTGTCAGCCTGCACGGCGCGGAAATCCAGGCCCATACGGCTGAAGCTCTGGCTGTAGGCGCGGTACATCGCGTCGTAGGTTTCCTGCAGCGATTCCTGCGTGGTGTGGAACGAATAAGCATCTTTCATGATGAATTCACGTGAACGCATCACGCCAAAACGCGGGCGTACTTCGTCGCGGAATTTGGTCTGGATCTGATACAGATTCAGCGGCAGCTGCTTATAAGAGCTCAGCTCGTTGCGGATCAGATCGGTGACCACTTCTTCGTGAGTTGGACCCAGCACGAAAGGACGTTCGTGACGATCTTTAATGCGCAGCAGTTCCGGGCCGTACTGCTCCCAACGGCCACTCTCTTCCCACAAATCGGCAGGCTGAACCACCGGCATGGAGATCTCAATCGCGCCAGCATTGTTCATCTCTTCACGCACGATGTTTTCAACTTTTCGCAGTACGCGAATACCGGTTGGTAACCAGGTATAGAGACCCGAAGCCAGTTTGCGGATCATGCCGGCACGCAGCATCAGCTGGTGGCTGATCACTTCTGCATCGGAAGGTGTCTCCTTCAGAGTGGAGAGCAGATATTGAGTAGTACGCATTGATTACGATTCCAGTTATACGGAAGGAAACTGACAAATTTTTTCTGGCGGCTAGTGTAACAGCGAGATCAAGCACTCAAAAGCGAGTTTTAGCGTGGATCGAGGGCGATCACCTCGGTTCCCGCCTCATCAATGCGCCAGCGCACATTAAAGTCGAGTAGCCAGGCAGCATATTCTCGATCTTCGGTCTCACCTTTACGGTAAGCCGGACGCGGATCCTGCGCCAGTACCTCGCTAATGAAACGCGCCAGCTGCGGATAGGTTTTTAGCTGCTGCTGAAGCTGGCTCTGCGCCAGCGGCGAAAAGCGTACAGGCATAGTGGCGTCGGGCGCCGTCTGAGCAAAACCGGCGCGCGCTTCAGGTAGCGCTTCGGCAAACGGCAAATAGGGTTTGATATCCACCACAGGCGTGCCATCGACTAAATCGAGGCTGCCGAGCTGCAAGATCACCTGCTGCTTCTCGCAGCGAATGCCTTTTAACTCAACCAGCGACATGCCGATAGGATTAGGGCGGAAGGTTGAACGGGTGGCAAACACGCCCATCCGTGCATTTCCGCCGAGGCGCGGTGGACGTACTGTCGGACGCCAGCCACCTTCCAGGGTTTGATGGAACACAAACAGCACCCATAAATGACTAAAGTCTTCGAGCCCGCGCACCGCTTCCGGCTGATTGTAAGGCGGCAGCAGATGCAGTTCGCCGCCGCCGTCCTGCACCAGACCGGGCTGGCGCGGGACGGCAAACTTCTCTTTCCACGGCGAACGAATCACGCCGATTTGCGCGAAGGCAAACTCACTCATTGATTCGAGACTTTCAGTGCGGAGCCCTGGCAAATGGCCTGGCGATAACATCCTGGCGTGCTGGTCACAATTTCGCACTTATGCAGCAGGACGGCGTTGGCTTTCATGCCAGCGGCTTTGATCTGCAGGCGTTTGCGCGCGGTGTTGATGTTAGGAGGTGAATCCTGGCTACTGCTTTGGCAATCTTCAGCGGATACTTCGCCCAAATCGCGGAACGGGTTGCTGACCAGATCGGTTGCATCGGTGTAGATCTTCACCGGAGCCGGACGTGGTGCCGGTTTGCGTTGTGGTTCGCTGGATGCCTGTTGCGGACGAGAAGGAGCACTGCTTATCGGGTGATATTCACGCACACACCCGGTTAGCATCAATGCCAACAAGCAGAGCGGTAAAAAACGCATGGCAACATCCTCAAGTAATAAAAAGTGGCGTTATTGAAACAAGGACGACAATAAATAACAAGTCAGGTGCAATTTATGGCAAAAGAAAGGGCGGCCGAAGCCGCCCTACAAGGCATTAAAGGTGAAAATTACCAGCCTTTTACTGCGCCGCCGTTAAAGATTTTGTTGGCCGCTTCAGCCACTTCGTCTGACTGATAGGCCTGCACAAATTTCTTCACGTTCTCAGCGTCTTTGTTGTCTTCACGGCTCACCAGCAGGTTCACATAAGGTGAATTTTTGTCTTCCACGAAGATGCCATCTTTTGCTGGCGTCAGGCCAATCTGGCTGGCGTAAGTGGTGTTGATTACCGCCAGTGCGATCTGCTGATCGTCAAGTGAACGTGGCAACTGTGGTGCTTCCAGCTCAACAATCTTCAGATTTTTTGGGTTCTCGGTGATATCCAGCGAGGTTGGCAGCAGACCAACACCATCTTTCAATTTGATCAGGCCCACTTTCTGCAGCAGCAACAGGGAACGGCCCAGGTTAGTAGGATCGTTCGGGATAGCAACCTGTGAACCGTTCTGCAGTTCGTCCAGTGATTTGATTTTCTTCGAGTAGCCTGCGATTGGGTAAACGAAAGTATTCGCTACGATGGCCAGTTTGTAACCACGATCTTTGATCTGCTGATCCAGATATGGCTTATGCTGGAAGGCGTTTACATCAATATCGCCTTTGCTCAGCGCTTCATTTGGCAGCACATAATCGTTAAAAGTCACCAGCTCAACATCGAGGCCATATTTCTCTTTCGCTACTTTAACTGCAGTTTCAGCAACCTGCTGCTCAGCACCGACAATGACACCCACTTTAATGTGGTTTGGATCTTTTTCTTTCTGATCGCATCCTGCCAACGCAATTGCGCCAATCAGAGCACCCACAGCGGCAATCTTTTTAAATGTAAAAGACATATCCTTTCCTTAATAGAGGACTATTGATGTTGCTTGCTTATTTATGGGACACAGCACGCACGATGCGGTCACCACAGAATTGGATTAAATAGACCAGCACAACCAGCAGAACCAGCACGGTATTCATAACAGTGGCGTTATAACCGATGTAGCCATATTGGTAACCAATCTGGCCCAAACCGCCAGCACCAACGGCTCCGCCCATCGCGGAGTAGCCGACCAGCGTAATCAGGGTAATTGTAGCGGCATTCACCAGACCTGGCAGCGCTTCCGGCAGCAGGACTTTACGCACGATTTGCAGCGGCGTGGCGCCCATGGCGCGTGACGCTTCGATCAATCCGGTTGGCAGCTCCAGCAGGGCGTTTTCCACCATACGTGCAATAAACGGCGCAGCGCCCACGGTCAGCGGCACGATGGCGGCTTGCAGACCAATTGAGGTTCCGACAATGGCACGGGTGAATGGAATCATCCACACCAGCAGGATAATAAACGGAATCGAACGGAAGATATTCACCAGTGCGGACAGCACGCGATAAAGCGCATTGTTGGCCAGAATCTGGCCGGGACGCGTGACATACAGCAGTACGCCGACCGGAAGACCGAGCACAAAACCAAAGAAACCGGAGACAAAGGTCATCATCAGCGTTTCCCAGACGCCACGCGTCAATAACCACATCATCGCTTCAGACATAACCCAACACCTCTACTTTCACATGATTTTCTTTCAGCCAGGCAATTGCGGCTTGTGTCTCTGTTTCACTGCCATCCATTTCGGCCAGCATGATGCCGAATTTCACGCCACCGGCGTAATCCATCTGCGCACTAATAATGTTGTTATTAACGTTAAAGCGACGCGCCGCTTCAGACAGTAGGGGAGCATCGACCGATTTGCCGGTGAACTCCAGACGCAGCAGCGGCACGCTGTCAGCTGCGGCCTGTGGCGTCATGCGTTGCTGGTAGTCGTCAGGAATATCCAGATGCAATGTAGATTGAATAAATTGCTGCGCCAGCGGCGTTTTGGGATGCGAGAACACTTCGCTGACGCTATCTTTCTCGATTAACTCACCATTGCTGATTACCGCAACCTGATCGCAGATGCGTTTCACCACATCCATTTCGTGGGTGATCAACAGAATAGTAATACCGAGACGACGGTTAATGTCTTTCAGCAGCGCCAGAATGGAACGCGTGGTAGCAGGATCCAGTGCGCTGGTGGCTTCATCACACAGCAGCACTTTAGGATTGCTCGCCAGTGCGCGGGCAATCGCGACACGTTGCTTTTGTCCGCCAGACAGATTAGCTGGCCAGCTATCGTGCTTGTCGGATAACCCCACCAGATCCAGCAATTCGCTAACGCGCTTCTTTATTTGTTCGCGTGAAAGATTACCTAACTCCAATGGCAGCGCCACGTTACCGGACACGGTGCGCGAGTTCATCAGATTAAAGTGCTGGAAAATCATGCCAATCTGGCGGCGTGCTAACGTCAATTGACCAGATGAGAGAGTCGTTAATTCCTGACCATCAACCAGCACGCGTCCAGACGTTGGGCGCTCCAGCAGATTGACGCAGCGAATCAATGTACTTTTACCGGCACCGGATGAACCGATGACGCCATAAATCTGTCCAGCAGGCACGTGCAGGCTGACATTTGACAGCGCCTGAATGGTGCGTGAACCTTGCTGGAACACTTTGGTGATATTTTCTAATTTAATCATTGGTTTATTTATTATCGTGTAGCATTGTCCGTGGTGTATCGGGATTCACTCAGCAGGGCTGGGCGAAATTTGTATGGATGTTAAGGCATCCAGACGGCTAAATCAATCGGAGTCATTCAATCTGCCATTCTCTCGCTATACGCAATCATGCGATACTTAGCGACACATTTTCAGCAGGAGTTTCTACGTGGCGAACAAAGTCCCCGCTATTTTTCTGGATCGTGATGGCACATTAAATGTCGATCATGGTTATGTTCATGAAATCGATAATTTCGAATTCATTGATGGCACTATCGAAGCGCTACAGGCGCTCAAGAAGATGGGCTATGCGTTGGTGCTGGTGACCAATCAGTCGGGTATTGCGCGTGGCATGTTCACTGAAGACCAGTTTATGCAGCTCACCGAATGGATGGATTGGTCGCTGGCCGATCGTGATGTTGATCTGGATGGTATCTATTTCTGTCCGCATTTGCCGGATGCAACAGTAGAAGCTTATCGCCAGCAGTGTGATTGCCGTAAGCCGCAGCCGGGTATGTTGCTCTCCGCGCAGCAGCATCTGGATATCGATATGGCGTCTTCTTATATGGTAGGCGACAAAATAGAAGATATGCAGGCGGCGTTAGCGGCAGGCGTAGGCACAAAAGTATTGGTGAGAAGCGGCAAGCCGGTAACGGCAGAAGGTGAAGCGGCGGCCGATTGGGTGATTAATAGCCTGGCAGAGCTACCTGCACGCATCAAAAAGGCCTAAAAACGGGCCTTTTGCGCAAATTTCAAGCGAACGGTAAAAAACTTGAAATTTGCACTTGTCAGCTCCGAATAACTCCCTATAATGCGCCACCACTGAGACGGCAAAGCGGCAACGCGGACGGCTCAGCAGGGAGTGAGGAAATTCACCCCGCCGGATGAAAGCGCTGAAAAAAGTGTTTGACTCCGAAGGAGGAAAGCGTAATATACGCCACCTCGCGACAGACGGTTAACCCGCTGCTCGCAACGCTCTTTAACAATTTATCAGACAATCTGTGTGGGCACTCGCAGGATTGATATCAGCGTCTCCGGACGCAAAAAATATCAAGTCTCACGAGTGAACACATAATGAAATTCATTATGACGTTTTACAGATGAGCATCGCTGCACTCGTTGCAGCAAATCAAACTTAAATTGAAGAGTTTGATCATGGCTCAGATTGAACGCTGGCGGCAGGCCTAACACATGCAAGTCGAACGGTAGCACAGAGGAGCTTGCTCCTTGGGTGACGAGTGGCGGACGGGTGAGTAATGTCTGGGAAACTGCCCGATGGAGGGGGATAACTACTGGAAACGGTAGCTAATACCGCATAACGTCGCAAGACCAAAGTGGGGGACCTTCGGGCCTCACACCATCGGATGTGCCCAGATGGGATTAGCTAGTAGGTGGGGTAATGGCTCACCTAGGCGACGATCCCTAGCTGGTCTGAGAGGATGACCAGCCACACTGGAACTGAGACACGGTCCAGACTCCTACGGGAGGCAGCAGTGGGGAATATTGCACAATGGGCGCAAGCCTGATGCAGCCATGCCGCGTGTATGAAGAAGGCCTTCGGGTTGTAAAGTACTTTCAGCGGGGAGGAAGGCGGTAAGGTTAATAACCTTACCGATTGACGTTACCCGCAGAAGAAGCACCGGCTAACTCCGTGCCAGCAGCCGCGGTAATACGGAGGGTGCAAGCGTTAATCGGAATTACTGGGCGTAAAGCGCACGCAGGCGGTCTGTCAAGTCGGATGTGAAATCCCCGGGCTTAACCTGGGAACTGCATTCGAAACTGGCAGGCTAGAGTCTTGTAGAGGGGGGTAGAATTCCAGGTGTAGCGGTGAAATGCGTAGAGATCTGGAGGAATACCGGTGGCGAAGGCGGCCCCCTGGACAAAGACTGACGCTCAGGTGCGAAAGCGTGGGGAGCAAACAGGATTAGATACCCTGGTAGTCCACGCCGTAAACGATGTCGACTTGGAGGTTGTTCCCTTGAGGAGTGGCTTCCGGAGCTAACGCGTTAAGTCGACCGCCTGGGGAGTACGGCCGCAAGGTTAAAACTCAAATGAATTGACGGGGGCCCGCACAAGCGGTGGAGCATGTGGTTTAATTCGATGCAACGCGAAGAACCTTACCTACTCTTGACATCCAGAGAACTTAGCAGAGATGCTTTGGTGCCTTCGGGAACTCTGAGACAGGTGCTGCATGGCTGTCGTCAGCTCGTGTTGTGAAATGTTGGGTTAAGTCCCGCAACGAGCGCAACCCTTATCCTTTGTTGCCAGCGGGTAATGCCGGGAACTCAAAGGAGACTGCCAGTGATAAACTGGAGGAAGGTGGGGATGACGTCAAGTCATCATGGCCCTTACGAGTAGGGCTACACACGTGCTACAATGGCGCATACAAAGAGAAGCGACCTCGCGAGAGCAAGCGGACCTCATAAAGTGCGTCGTAGTCCGGATCGGAGTCTGCAACTCGACTCCGTGAAGTCGGAATCGCTAGTAATCGTAGATCAGAATGCTACGGTGAATACGTTCCCGGGCCTTGTACACACCGCCCGTCACACCATGGGAGTGGGTTGCAAAAGAAGTAGGTAGCTTAACCTTCGGGAGGGCGCTTACCACTTTGTGATTCATGACTGGGGTGAAGTCGTAACAAGGTAACCGTAGGGGAACCTGCGGTTGGATCACCTCCTTACCTGAAGATACCTTCCCGCGTAGTGCTCACACAGATTGTCTGATAGAAAGTAATGAGCAAGACGGCTGCGAAGTCGTGACACATCGTGTCCCCTTCGTCTAGCGGTTAGGACTCCGCCCTTTCACGGCGGCAACAGGGGTTCGAATCCCCTAGGGGACGCCACTTGCTTGGTGACAGGTGAAAGGTGTCTCCACGAAATATCTCAAAACTGACGTAACCGTCATGTTTGAGATATTGCTCTTTAACAATCCGGAACAAGCTGAAAATTGAAACGACGTGTTGGCTCATTTCTCCGTAATAGGAAATGAATAACGACATGTTCGAGTCTCTCAAATGCTTGCAGTCTGCAGCGTTGAAAAACGCCTGTGGGTTGTGAGGTTAAGCGACTAAGCGTACACGGTGGATGCCCTGGCAGTCAGAGGCGATGAAGGACGTGCTAATCTGCGTAAAGCGTCGGTAAGGTGATATGAACCGCTACAGCCGACGATGTCCGAATGGGGAAACCCGGTGCACTCAGTGCATCATCGCAACATGAATACATAGTGTTGCGAGGCGAACCTGGGGAACTGAAACATCTAAGTACCCAGAGGAAAAGAAATCAACCGAGATTCCCCCAGTAGCGGCGAGCGAACGGGGAACAGCCCAGAACCTGAATCAGTTTGTGCGTTAGTGGAAGCGTCTGGAAAGTCGCGCGATACCGGGTGATAGCCCCGTACACGAAAGTGCACATTCTGTGAGTTCGAAGAGTAGGGCGGGACACGTGGTATCCTGTCTGAATATGGGGGGACCATCCTCCAAGGCTAAATACTCCTGACTGACCGATAGTGAACCAGTACCGTGAGGGAAAGGCGAAAAGAACCCCGGCGAGGGGAGTGAAACAGAACCTGAAACCGTGTACGTACAAGCAGTGGGAGCCTCCATTTATGGGGGTGACTGCGTACCTTTTGTATAATGGGTCAGCGACTTATATTCTGTAGCAAGGTTAACCGTATAGGGGAGCCGCAGGGAAACCGAGTCTTAACTGGGCGTTAAGTTGCAGGGTATAGACCCGAAACCCGGTGATCTAGCCATGGGCAGGTTGAAGGTTGGGTAACACTAACTGGAGGACCGAACCGACTAATGTTGAAAAATTAGCGGATGACTTGTGGCTGGGGGTGAAAGGCCAATCAAACCGGGAGATAGCTGGTTCTCCCCGAAAGCTATTTAGGTAGCGCCTCGTGAACTCATCTTCGGGGGTAGAGCACTGTTTCGGCTAGGGGGCCATCCCGGCTTACCAACCCGATGCAAACTGCGAATACCGAAGAATGTTATCACGGGAGACACACGGCGGGTGCTAACGTCCGTCGTGAAGAGGGAAACAACCCAGACCGCCAGCTAAGGTCCCAAAGTCATGGTTAAGTGGGAAACGATGTGGGAAGGCACAGACAGCCAGGATGTTGGCTTAGAAGCAGCCATCATTTAAAGAAAGCGTAATAGCTCACTGGTCGAGTCGGCCTGCGCGGAAGATGTAACGGGGCTAAACCATGCACCGAAGCTGCGGCAGCGACACTATGTGTTGTTGGGTAGGGGAGCGTTCTGTAAGCCGTTGAAGGTGGCCTGTGAGGGCTGCTGGAGGTATCAGAAGTGCGAATGCTGACATAAGTAACGATAAAGCGGGTGAAAAGCCCGCTCGCCGGAAGACCAAGGGTTCCTGTTCAACGTTAATCGGAGCAGGGTGAGTCGACCCCTAAGGCGAGGCTGAAAAGCGTAGTCGATGGGAAGCAGGTTAATATTCCTGCACTTGGTGTTACTGCGAAGGGGGGACGGAGAAGGCTAGGTTATCCGGGCGACGGTTGTCCCGGTTTAAGCGTGTAGGCTGACATCTTTGGTAAATCCGGGGTGTCTTAAGGCTGAGGCGTGACGACGAGCCACCACGGTGGTGAAGTAACTGATGCCCTGCTTCCAGGAAAAGCCTCTAAGCTCCAGGTAACACGAAATCGTACCCCAAACCGACACAGGTGGTCAGGTAGAGAATACCAAGGCGCTTGAGAGAACTCGGGTGAAGGAACTAGGCAAAATGGTGCCGTAACTTCGGGAGAAGGCACGCTGGCGCGTAGGTGGAGGGACTTGCTCCCCGAGCCGAAGCCAGTCGAAGATACCAGCTGGCTGCAACTGTTTATTAAAAACACAGCACTGTGCAAACACGAAAGTGGACGTATACGGTGTGACGCCTGCCCGGTGCCGGAAGGTTAATTGATGGGGTTATCCGCAAGGAGAAGCTCTTGATCGAAGCCCCGGTAAACGGCGGCCGTAACTATAACGGTCCTAAGGTAGCGAAATTCCTTGTCGGGTAAGTTCCGACCTGCACGAATGGCGTAATGATGGCCAGGCTGTCTCCACCCGAGACTCAGTGAAATTGAAATCGCTGTGAAGATGCAGTGTACCCGCGGCAAGACGGAAAGACCCCGTGAACCTTTACTATAGCTTGACACTGAACATTGAGCCTTGATGTGTAGGATAGGTGGGAGGCTTTGAAGCGTGGACGCCAGTCTGCGTGGAGCCAACCTTGAAATACCACCCTTTAATGTTTGATGTTCTAACGTAGGCCCGTGATCCGGGCTGCGGACAGTGTCTGGTGGGTAGTTTGACTGGGGCGGTCTCCTCCCAAAGAGTAACGGAGGAGCACGAAGGTTGGCTAATCCTGGTCGGACATCAGGAGGTTAGTGCAATGGCATAAGCCAGCTTGACTGCGAGAGTGACGGCTCGAGCAGGTGCGAAAGCAGGTCATAGTGATCCGGTGGTTCTGAATGGAAGGGCCATCGCTCAACGGATAAAAGGTACTCCGGGGATAACAGGCTGATACCGCCCAAGAGTTCATATCGACGGCGGTGTTTGGCACCTCGATGTCGGCTCATCACATCCTGGGGCTGAAGTAGGTCCCAAGGGTACGGCTGTTCGCCGTTTAAAGTGGTACGCGAGCTGGGTTTAGAACGTCGTGAGACAGTTCGGTCCCTATCTGCCGTGGGCGCTGGAGAATTGAGGGGGGTTGCTCCTAGTACGAGAGGACCGGAGTGAACGCACCACTGGTGTTCGGGTTGTCATGCCAATGGCATTGCCCGGTAGCTAAGTGCGGAAAAGATAAGTGCTGAAAGCATCTAAGCACGAAACTTGCCCCGAGATGAGTTCTCCCTGACCCCTTGAGGGTCCTGAAGGGACGTTGAAGACTACGACGTTGATAGGCCGGATGTGTAAGCGCAGCGATGCGTTGAGCTAACCGGTACTAATGACCCGTGAGGCTTAACCTTACAACGCCAGAGGCGTTTTGGTCTGAGAGACCTGAAATTTTCAACTTGTTTTACCGGATAAAGAATCCAGTTTTGTCCTGCGGAGTTAAGTCCGAAGGATTTTGCGCTGAAGCAAGGCGGCAAACGAGACGATACGACGGAGCATACGAGGGTATGTGACGGAGTAGCGCGAGTGCGGCCAACGCAGCAGCAGCGTAAAAGACACAGGACAGAGCGAAAAGAATTTGCCTGGCGGCTTTAGCGCGGTGGTCCCACCTGACCCCATGCCGAACTCAGAAGTGAAACGCCGTAGCGCCGATGGTAGTGTGGGGTCTCCCCATGCGAGAGTAGGGAACTGCCAGGCATCAATTTAAGACCCCTTATCGGGTCGTGACCTTCTCCGTGACGCGGGAAGGGCGAAACACCTGAAATCAGAGAGATTGTCTGATATCAGTACAGAATCGGTGGAGCGGTAGTTCAGTTGGTTAGAATACCTGCCTGTCACGCAGGGGGTCGCGGGTTCGAGCCCCGTCCGTTCCGCCACTTAATTGATAAGCCCTGACTGAAAAGTCAGGGCTTTTTCATGTCTATGATTTCACCATTATTGTTGATAAATAATCAAAATTCTTCTGCTTATAAGCGGATTTTTCAGCAACAATAAACCTGCCAGAATAGTTCCCATCGAAACATAACGCTATACGATGAGGAAATCATGACTATCCCCGCCTTTGGTTTAGGTACTTTCCGTCTGCAAGACGATGTTGTAATTCATTCAGTTAAAAATGCTTTGGAACTTGGGTACCGCACTATTGATACCGCGCAAATCTACGAAAACGAAGCGGCTGTGGGGCAGGCAATCGCCGAGAGTGGTATAGCGCGTAATGAGTTGTTCGTGACCACCAAAATATGGATTGAGAATCTTTCAGCTGAGAAGTTAATCCCCAGTTTAAAAGAGAGTCTGAAAAAACTGCGCACCGATTATGTCGATCTTGCATTGATCCACTGGCCTTCACCGGGATCTGCGGTGTCAGTCAAAGAGAGCATGTTGGCGTTGATGGCAGCAAAAGAAGCCGGTCTGACGCGTCAGATTGGTATCTCAAACTTCCCTATTGCCCTGATGAAACAGGCGATAGACGCGGTAGGTGTGGAAAATATTGCGACTAACCAGATTGAGCTTCACCCTTTCCTGCAGAACCGCCAGGTGGTTGATTTCGCAAAACAGCAGGGTCTTCACATTACTTCTTACATGACGCTGGCTTATGGAGAGGCGCTAAAGGATGTGGTGATTAATACGATTGCACAGAAGCACAACGCTACTCCGGCTCAGGTTGTTCTGGCATGGGCAATGAAGTCAGGGTATGCGGTAATTCCGTCATCCACTAAACGTGAAAACCTGGCCAGCAATATGGCTGCGGTTGACCTGCAACTGGATGATGCAGATATGGCAAGCATTGCAACACTGGATCGCCAACAGCGTTTAGTGAGTCCAGAAGGGCTGGCACCAAACTGGGATTAATCATGCTCATTAATCAGCCCTGCACTCGCCAGGGCTGGTCTTTCACCCACTCACTCAGAAAGTCGATAAACGCCCTGACACGTTGGCTAACACCCAAGTCACTGTAATAGACCGCATTAAACGGCATCTCTACCGGAACACGCTGATCAGCCAATAGCTCAATAAAGGTGCCATCCGCAATCTCTTTATCCACCATAAAGTCGGATAAACAAGCAATGCCTTGATCATTCAGAACCAACTGTTTAAGCGTTTCGCCGCTGTTTGAATACATTGTCGGAATGATGTCATAAAGATCGCCGCCTACTTCGGCGACAGGCCAGCGATTTAACCGTGGCGTCTCCACAAAGCCGAGGCATTCATGCTGTTTTAAATCAGCCACTGACGCAGGAAATCCATGCTTCGCTACATAAGCGGGTGTCGCTACTAACTTGCGATAGCTAATAAATAGCAGGCGAGCGCGCAGCGATGAATCCGCCAAATTGCCAGCGCGAATCGCAACGTCAACTTTGCGTTCAATGAGATTAATAAAGCTCTCGGAAGAAATCAGCGACAAGGTTACGTCTGGATAGCGTTCGCGAAAAGGTTTAATTATCGGCAGTAACAGATGCAAAATTACGGGTGTAGCTGCATCAATACGCAGTATGCCCTTTGGTGCCATTTGACGCTCAACCAGCTCACTCTCGGCTGTAGACATCTCCTGCATCAACTTCTGCACGCGGCGAAAGTAATGCTCGCCTTCAAGAGTAAGCGCTAACTGGCGTGTAGTGCGCGTTAATAATGCGACACCCAGTTTATTCTCCAGCTTCTTAACGGTACGGCTTACCGCTGAATTAGCCATCTGCAATTGTTCTGCTGCGCGGCTAAAGCTGCCACTTTCCACTACCGCGATAAACACCTTTAGCTCATCTGACGATGCTTTCATTATCCCTCCAAAAGCAAAAGTCTATTCTCACTTTGCATCTTTTTGTCATTAAAGCATGCGGCAATACTAACGCCCATCGAAACCTTATTGGGAGTTAATTATGCCACTTGCACTTTGGGCGCTGACTATCAGTGCCTATGCGATCGGAACGACAGAATTTGTCATTGTTGGACTGATCCCAACTATCGCTGAACAACTCAGTATTACGCTGCCTTCTGCGGGAATGCTGGTCTCAATTTATGCTTTGGGTGTAGCCTTTGGCGCTCCGGTGTTAACTGCATTAACCGGCAAATTAGCGCGCAAACAATTACTGATGGGATTGATGGCGCTCTTCACCGTCGGCAATCTGGTGGCCTGGCTGGCACCAAACTATGAAACGCTGGTAATAGCCCGATTGCTTACCGGCCTTGCTCACGGTGTGTTCTTCTCTGTCGGCTCGACGATTGCGACCAGCCTGGTAAGCAAAGAGAAAGCGGCGAGTGCTATTGCCATCATGTTTGGCGGTTTGACCGTAGCATTAGTGACAGGGGTGCCGTTGGGTACGCTCATTGGGCAACACTTTGGCTGGCGTGAGAGTTTCCTGGCTGTGTCGCTACTCGGGGTCATTGCTTTAGTGGCAAGCCAACTGCTTATTCCGCGCAACATTGCACAACCCCCCGCGACAACGCTGGCACAGCAGGCGCGTGTGATGATTAATCCTCGTCTGCTGCTGATTTATGCCATTACTGCGCTGGGCTATGGGGGCGTATTTACTGCTTTCACTTTCCTTGCGCCAATGATGCAGTCACTGGCTGGTTTCTCACCCACCGCGGTAAGCGTTATTCTGTTGGGTTATGGTGTTTCGGTCGCCGTCGGTAATATTTGGGGTGGCAAGCTGGCCGATCGACGTGGTGCTGTTCCCGCTTTGACACTGATCTTTATGGCGCTGGCCCTTTTGCTAATGGTGTTCCAGTTCACTGCCAGCATGCACTTCATGTCAGTGGTAACAGTATTAATTATGGGCATCTTCGCTTTTGCTAACGTACCGGGTTTGCAGGTTTATGTGGTGCAGAAAGCTGAACACTATGCGCCAGGCGCGGTAGATGTTGCATCAGGCCTGAATATCGCGGCATTCAATATTGGTATTGCACTGGGTTCAACGGTAGGTGGTTATATTGTTGAGCATTATGGACTGGCACAAACTCCTTGGGTTGGCGCGGTGATTGTATTGGGTGCGCTGCTGCTGGTGCGATTGAGTGGTCAACTTGATAAACCAATGACGGCGATGGCGATGGAATAATACGCATAAAAGCCTGCCAAGTGGCAGGCTTTTGCGTTGGTATGCTGTGAGGTGAATTCCGACAATCCAGAACACCAATTGAAACCCCGCGCTAAAATCCCTATAACAGTCAGGTGAAGTACGAGTCGTAAACCAGTCAGGCGGGAAAGTGCGGAAAAAAACTTATTCAATGCGTTATGTAGCCGGTCAGCCAGCAGAGCGGATCTTTCCGCCGGGGGCAATGCTGCATCCTGGACAGGCATTGCCGCCTGGTGCACCCTTGCCAGCCGATCCCACCCTGCGGGTTTTAGTCTGGAATATCTTCAAGCAACAGCGTGCAGAATGGATGTCGGTCCTGCAAGGTTTTGGCAAAGATGCCCATCTTGTACTGCTGCAAGAGGCACAGGCCACGCCTGAACTGGTCAAATTCGCCACCAGTCACTATCTCGCGGCCGATCAGGTGCCAGCCTTTGTCTTACCGCAACATCCTTCTGGTGTCATGACGTTGGCGTCTGCGCATCCTGTTTACTGCTGCCCACTTCGCGAGCGTGAGCCGTTGCTACGTTTGGCCAAATCTGCGCTGGTTACGGCTTATCCGTTGCCCACTGGCGAAATGCTAATGGTAGTAAATATTCACGCGGTGAATTTCAGCCTCGGTGTTGATGTCTACAGCAAACAGCTCGGACCGATTGGCGAACAGATTCAGCATCATCGTGGGCCAGTGATCATGGCGGGAGATTTCAACGCCTGGAGCCGACAGCGGATGAACGCGCTGTATCGCTTTGCACGTGAGATGTCACTGCGTGAGGTGAACTTCACCGATGATCATCGTCGCAAAGCCTTTGGTCGCCCGCTGGATTTCGTCTTCTACCGCGACATGAAGGTCAGTGAAGCTTCTGTGCTGGTGACTCGCGCCTCCGACCACAATCCTCTGCTGGTTGAGTTCAACTCTCTGTACGGCATTGAGCGTTAAGTTAATACGCTCGAGCTCCCACCTCGCAACAATCAACGTTCATCTGAAGAGGGTGCTGCGAAGGGCAATAAGTACCTGAAGAAGGGATATGCAGAATTTAACGGAAGTAGAAAATGAAAAAGGCTGACAAAAGTCAGCCTTTTCGGGGCATTAGGTATCAGGTGTTGCGCTATTATTCACAAACAGCGTGAGCTTGTCGCCCGGCTGAATGTCTTTAGCCTCACTGTTCCAGCGCATAACGTCTTTGGTATTCACACCGTGACGTTTTGCAATACTGGCAAAAGAATCACCCTTACGTACACGGTAGGTGATGCTGTTGCCGTTATCAGCCAATTGCGTGCTCGCTTTGCCGCTGACGGTCAGAGTTTGACCGGTACGAACTGAAGCGCTGCGCAGATTGTTCTGCTGTTTCAGTGCACTGACGCTTACGCCAAGCTTGCTGGCAATACCAGACAAGGTGTCGCCTTTGCGTACCGTGTAGCTGTTTCCCGCCGCGCTGACTTTCGCCATTTCGGTGGGCTGCACGGAGGCGATATCACCGGAAGCCAGTGAATCACGCAACTTAGCAACGTTGGACTTTGGCACCATAATGTAGTGCGGTCCATTTGGCGCAGTAGCACCGTTTTTATAACCGGCATTAAATGTCTTCAATTTACTCAGAGACATACCGGCCATATCAGCGGCCTGCGTCAGTTCAATCTGCTGTCCCACTTCAACGCGAGCCAATGCACGGCTTTCGTTCGGGGTCGGCAGTTTGATACCGTAACGCTTGTTGTTCTTGAGGATGTCACTCAAGGCCAACATTTTAGGTACATAAACCGTGGTCTCGCGTGGCAGCGATAAATTCCAGAAGTCAGTGGGCTTACCGCGCGCCTTATTCTGTTTCATCGCCTTCAGCACACGCCCTTCACCGCTGTTATAGGCAGCAATGGTCAGTAACCAGTCACCGTCAAACATGCCGTTCAGACGCTGCATCATATCCAGCGCTACTTTGGTTGAGGCCACCACATCGCGGCGTCCGTCGTACCATTGGTTCTGTTTCAAACCATAGTTTTTGCCCGTTTGTGCAACGATCTGCCAGATGCCAGCGGCATTTGCAGAAGAGGTTGCGTGTGGGTCAAAAGCGCTCTCCACTATGGGTAGCAGTACCAGTTCCATCGGCATTTTACGTTTCTGTATCTGCTCGACTATCCAGTACATGTACGGCTCTGCCCGTAATGTTACATCGTGGAGATAGCTCTTATTTCTTAAAAATTTTGTTTTTTGTTCGCGGATCCGGCTGTTTTCCGGAATCCCCATCTTCAACTCGTCACTAATGTGATTCCAGAGATCGGTATCTTCTGCGAGGCTTGTTCCATCATCCTGCCATCGCGGCGACAACAATCGATCTCCGTACTTTCCATTTTCACTTTGACCAGCTGAAGACAGACTCTGTGCATGCTGAACGGGGATATTGGCGTCATTCCTTGATGCCTGACATCCCACCAGCAAGACCGAGGCGAGTAAGATCGCTTTAGCCTTCATGTGTGTGTCAATAGTTCGCTTAAAAGACGAGCAACTATACGTGACGGTCTGGCACAACACAACCTCAAATATTAAAAGCGGTCTTTCTTCTCGCGTAGATCAGCGAAAGTTTGCCATAACGCTGACGATGAGACATTAGCTCCTAAAGCCTGTTTTAAATCAGCATCTTGCGTGCGCAAAAATAAATTTATTTCCCGCTCTAAGGCCAGTTTTGTAGGTAAAGTAATGCGGTTTTCCGCGCGTAAGTCCTTAATTTGCTGATACCTTGCCAAAATTTTAGGGTCGTGAGGCAGAATAGCCGCAGCAAACTTCATATTGGATAAAGTGTACTCATGCGCACAGCAAATGAGGGTATCTTCAGGAAGCTGATTAAGCTTTTGAAATGATTCAAACATTTGTTCTGCCGTGCCTTCAAATAAGCGTCCGCAGCCGCCAGAAAACATCGTGTCACCACAGAAAAGATAAGGGGAACTGAAATATGAGATATGTCCTAAAGTGTGACCAGGCGTTGCGATGACGCGGAAGCTAAGCCCAAGCAGGGTAAATTCATCCCCCTCAGCCACAATGCGCTTTGCCCCTTTATCTGCCGTTTCCTGTGGACCGAAAACCTCCAAATCGGGATAGTGCTGCAACAGTTCGTTCACGCCGCCGACATGATCGTGATGATGATGCGTCAGCAAAATCGCGACGGGTTGCCAGCGATTCGCCCTCAGTTTATCCAGCACTGGCTGCGCTTCGCCGGGATCGACAATCAGACATGTATTGTCATCGTCCGTCAGTGTCCAGATGTAGTTATCCTGCAATGCGGGAATACTGGTAAGATTCATAAACACCTCTCAGGTCGTAGAAAAAGGAAAATGGTAGAGCATGAAGCCAGCTAAAACGCGCCAAATCCTGACTGCACCGCGCTCCTGGCGCGATATGCCAATGGGGGACTATTTTCGCGACGCACTCACTCAGCAACTGCAGCCTTATCTCGGCAAGCTGTATGGCTTTCATATGCTTAAAATTGGTAGCCTAAGCGCAGAAATCAATACCAGCCAGTGTGCCATATCGCATCAGGTGAATGTGGGCATTGAGGGCGATGAGCTACAAGTGATCGCCAATAACACACAATTACCCTTTGAATCTAAATCCGTTGATGCCTGTTTACTCGCACATACCTTGTCCTGGAGCCAGGATCCGCATCGCGTGTTGCGCGAAGTAGATCGGGTGTTGATCGATGATGGCTGGATGATCATTAGCGGCTTCAATCCCTTCAGTCTATTAGGGATGAGCAAAGGCATTCCGGGTTTGCATTCACGCGCGCCATGGAGTGGGCGCATGTTCAGCCAGGTGCGTTTGCTCGACTGGCTAAGTCTGCTGAATTATGAAGTGGTTTACCGCACGCGTTTTCAGGTGGTGCCGTGGCATCGGCAGGGAGGCAAGGTGATCAGCGCGCATCTGCCGGCGCTAGGCTGTCTGAACATTGTGGTGGCACGTAAACGTACGTTCCCGTTAACGCCCACCAAAATGAAGAAGAATCTGAGTCAAAGCCAGCTACGTCAAACGGTTAACGTGACGCGCCAGTTTCGCGAAGTGAAGGATCAGGATTCAACCTGATAGCCGACATCATCCTGGGTAGGATTTCCCGCCGCGCTGCGCGCCAGTTCGTCGCAGCGTTCGTTCTCCGGATGCCCCGCGTGGCCTTTAACCCATTCCCACTTGATTTCATGGTTGCTGAGTGCCAGATCGAGCCGTTTCCACAGATCGACATTTTTCACCGGTTTCTTATCGGCGGTTTTCCAGCCGCGCTTCTTCCAGTTATGGATCCAACTGGTGATACCCTGACGAACATATTGGCTGTCGGTGCTGATCACCACTTCACACGGCTGCGTTAAGGCTTCAAGTGCCACGATGGCGGCCATCAATTCCATGCGATTATTCGTGGTGAGGCGGTAACCGGTACTGAACAATTTTTCGTGTTCGCGATAGCGTAGAATGGCGCCGTAGCCGCCGGGACCGGGATTGCCCAGGCAGGATCCATCGGTGAATATTTCTACCTGTTTGCGCATCTCTGGTAGACTTCCTTCTGACAAAACGCCAAGTCTGACATAAAACGAGTCCTATGAGCACTGCAAATAACCGCCAGATCGTCCTCGATACCGAAACCACCGGCATGAACATGATCGGTGTGCATTATGAAGGACATCGCATCATTGAAATTGGTGCGGTTGAGGTGATCAACCGTCGCCTGACCGGCAACAACTTCCACATGTATCTGAAACCCGATCGGCTGGTGGATCCGGAAGCGTTCGGCGTGCACGGTATCGCCGATGAATTCCTCGCCGATAAGCCGATTTTTGCCGATATCGCCGATGAGTTTCTTGAGTACATCCGTGGCGCGGAGCTGGTGATCCATAACGCATCGTTCGATATCGGCTTTATGGATTACGAATTCGGTATGCTGAAGCGGGATATCGGCAAAACCGAAACCTTCTGCCAGATCACCGATAGTCTGGCGATGGCGCGTAAGATGTACCCCGGCAAGCGCAACAGCCTTGATGCGTTGTGCAACCGTTATGAAATCGATAACAGCAAGCGTACGTTGCACGGCGCACTGCTCGATGCCGAGATTCTGGCGGAAGTTTTCCTGATGATGACCGGCGGTCAAACCTCGCTGTCGTTTTCACTGGAGGGAGAGCAAAACAGCCAGGGCTCGGGGGAAAGTATTCAGCGCATTGTACGTCCGAGTTCGGGTCTGCGCGTGGTCAGTGCCAGTGATGAAGAGATTATGGCGCATGAAGGGCGTCTGGATTTAGTGCAGAAGAAGGGCGGCAGTTGCCTGTGGCGACTGTAAAACGGCTGTTTTTGCCTGTAAAACCGACGTTAAGCTGAAAAAAACGCCAAACGAAACATTCCCACAGAAAAAGCGTTGACGGGTACCAAAGCTGCTATTAATATGCGCCTCGTTCTCGACGGGGAACAAAGCGCGGAGCGGTAGTTCAGTTGGTTAGAATACCTGCCTGTCACGCAGGGGGTCGCGGGTTCGAGCCCCGTCCGTTCCGCCAATCTATTTAAAGAAGCCGATGCAGAAATGCATCGGCTTTTTGCTTTTCCTGGCTGACATCAATGCCAGCCCTACACATCCTACGTAGGGCCGCCATTCATGGCGACCACCACACCATTAATCCTTCTGCACCGCCACCGTCGCGCGGTACGCCGCCACAGACGCTTCACGGTCAGCACGCGCCAGCCAGCGATAGCAACCCGCACCCAAAGCCACACCGATAAACCAGCTAAAGTTCGCCACGGCGTGGAGTGAGGGAATAAAGCTGATCACCAGGCCAATGCCCACTGACGGCAGCAGCGCCGCAATCGCTTTAGGATTGAAGCCGCCGCGATACCAATAACACCCTTTCGGCGTATCATCAAACAGATCGTCCACGTACACCTTGCTGCGTTTAATCAGGTAGAAATCAGCAATCAGAATACCGAACAGCGGGCCGATAAAGGCACCCAGCACATCCAGCGTATAGTGGATCAACTCCGGTGACTGGAACAAATTCCACGGCGTCAGCAATACCGAGCCAACGGCGGCAATCATGCCACCGGTACGGAAGCTGATTTTCTGTGGCGAGCAGTTAGAGAAGTCGAACGCTGGCGAGACAAAGTTCGCCACGATATTAATGCCGATGGTGGCAATAATCATAGTCAGCAGACCAATCGCCACCGCCACATCGTTACCGACCATGCTAACCGTCTCAATCGGATCGGTGATCATTCTGCCGAACAGCGACTGGGTGCCAGAAACAATCACCACGGTCACAATCGAGAACAGCAGGAAGTTGAACGGTAATCCCCAGCGGTTACCGCGACGAATTTCGCCCATGCTCTTACCGTAGCGCGAGAAGTCACCAAAGTTGAGCAGCGGACCGGAGAAGTAAGAGACCACTAGCGCGGTGGCGGTGATCATCTGCCAGGTTTGCTCGCCGGTGCTTAACTGTTTGCTGGCCAGCGTGAAGGAGATGCCGTCAAAACCGGTTTTGTATACAATCCAGCCGGCCAGCGCCACCATCACCACGTATACCGCCGGACCGGCGACATCGATAAAGCGTTTTATCGCACTCATCCCATGCCAGAACACCATCGCCTGCAGTAACCACATCACGCCGAAACAGCACCAGCCCAGCTGCGATAAGCCGAGCCAGCTACTTTGCGTCATGCTGCTGAGCGTTGGGAAGAACTTCAGCAGCACCAGCATCAGTGCGTTGGCTGCCAGATAAGTCTGGATGCCGTACCACGCGAAAGCGATCAATCCGCGAATGATGGCCGGAATATTGGCACCAAACACACCAAACGCCTGACGCGAAATCACCGCATAGGGCACGCCCGCCATCTGGCTGGGTTTGGCCACCAGATTGGCGCAAAGCTGCACGATGCAGATGCCCACTAACAGGCACAGCAGCACCTGCCAGCTCGCCAGCCCTAAAGTAAAGAAGCTGGCGGCTACCACATAACCGCCCATGCTGTGCACATCGGACATCCAGAAAGAAAAGATGTTGTACCACGACCAATTCTGGTCGCGCGTTGGCGCCAGATCGTCGTTACACAGGCGCGGACTGTATTGCGCGTTGGCTTCAGAGGCCACCCGCGAGGTCACTTCAGAATGATTTGGCATGAAACCTGCTCCTCTCTACATCATGGAAGAATAATCACAGCGTGAAACGGTATTGCAGGATCCAGGCCAGAATTGATTTCTTGTATACAAAAAATTAATTTCACGTATACGATGTGCAACACACAGTCACTTACCGGAGCAGGTAATGAAGAGTGAAACAGGCCAGAAAACGGCTGCCGATCTGAACGATCGCGATGAACCTATCTATCAGGCGCTTCTTACCGCCATCGTTGAGCATCAACTGCCGCCGGGCAGTAAATTGCCAGAAGAAGCGTTGTCAGATGTCTTCGGCGTGAGCCGCACCGGCATTCGCAAGGTGCTGCAACGCCTCGCCGCGGTGCAAATGATCACCTTGTCGCCCAGGCGTGGTGCACACGTGGCGACGCCGGGGGTGGATGAAGCACGCGACATCTTTGCCACCCGCAGTTTAGTGGAGTGCGCAAACTTACCTACGGTTATAGGTCACGTGCAGCCTCCGCACATCGCGGCATTGACGGCACTTATCGAGGAAGAACAGCAAGCACACGATCAGCACGATGGTGCCGCAGCGATTCGTCTCTCCGCCGCTTTTCATATTCAGCTGCAGGCGATTTCTGGCAACGAAGTGCTTACCGATTTGGTGACGCGCCTGACGCAGCGCTCGTCGCTGGTGATCGCGGCTTACGGTGCGCCCTGGCAGCGCGGCTGCCGTTGCGATCATCACGATCGGCTGGTGGATCTGCTGCGGAAAAAAGATCTGCCGGCGTTAACCGCCTCGCTGCAGCATCACTTCGAACACATTGTTGCCAGCCTGCACTTTGAGCGCAGCGGCGAAACCTTGCCTGATTTTTCCCGGTTATTTGCCGGTAACAAAGGAGCGGCATCATGAGCCTGATTCAGGTGATCAATCCCAACACCAGCCTGGCGATGACCGAAACCATCGGTGCTGCCGCGCGTGCTGTTGCCGCGCCGGGCACCGAGATTCTGGCGGTGTGCCCGAGCCACGGCGTGCCGTCGATTGAAGGCCATTTTGATGAAGCCATTGCGGCGATTGGCGTACTGGAGCAAGTCAAACGCGGCAAAGCGCAAGGCGTCAGCGGCCATATCATTGCCTGCTTCGGCGATCCGGGTTTGCTGGCGGCGCGCGAACTGGCGAGCGGACCGGTGATCGGCATTGCAGAGGCGGCGATGCACACCGCCACGCTGGTGGCGACCCGCTTCTCGATCGTCACTACCCTGCCACGTACGCTGGTGATTGCGCGGCATCTGCTGCAGCAATACGGCTTTACCCACCATTGTGCTGCGCTGCATGCCATCGATCTGCCGGTGCTGGCGCTGGAAGACGGCAGCGGCGTGGCGCAGGAGAAAGTGCGTCAGCGCTGCATTCAGGCCAAACGCGAAGATGGCAGCGGCGCAATTGTATTGGGCTGCGGCGGCATGGCCGCGCTGGCGCAGGATCTCACCAAAGAACTGGGATTACCGGTGATCGACGGCGTCAGCGCCGCCGTAAAAATGGTGGAGTCGCTGGTGGCGTTAGGCTTTGGCACCAGCAAGCATGGCGATCTCGATTATCCCCTCGAAAAACCGCTCAGCGGGGCATTTCAGCACCTAAACTAAGTGCTGGTTGAGGACTGACGACAGGAACTTGCAGAATGAATGATGTATCTGAAAAGAAAGAGTACAGCTTCAACAAAAACTATCCACGCGATCTAATCGGCTATGCCGGCAATCCGCCGCATGCGCAGTGGCCAGGCAAGGCGCGTGTTGCGGTGCAGTTTGTCCTCAATTACGAAGAGGGTGCCGAGAATAACGTGCTGCACGGCGACGCCGGTTCCGAGCAGTTTCTTTCCGATATCATCGGCGCCGCCAGCTACGCCGATCGCCATATGTCGATGGATTCGCTGTATGAATACGGCTCGCGCGCCGGTTTCTGGCGCATCCATAATGAGTTTCAAAAGCGCGGTTTGCCGCTCACGGTGTTTGGCGTGGCGATGGCGCTGGCGCGTCATCCGGACATCGTCGAGGCGATTAAAACGGCCGATTACGACGTGGTAAGCCACGGCTGGCGCTGGATCCACTATCAAGCGATGGATGCCAAAACCGAGCGCCAGCATATGCAGCAGGCGGTGGACGTGTTGACCGATTTGTTCGGCAAAGCGCCAACCGGCTGGTACACCGGCCGCGACAGCCCCAACACCCGACGTTTGGTGGTAGAGCAGGGCGGCTTCAGCTATGACAGCGACTACTATGGCGACGACCTGCCGTTCTGGACGCAGGTCACCTGTCAGGATGGCACGGTTAAACCGCACCTGATCGTTCCCTACACGCTGGAGTGCAACGACATGCGCTTCGCCTCGCCGCAGGGCTTTAATACGGCAGAGCAGTTCTTCACCTATCTGCGCGACACCTTTGATGTGCTGTACGAAGAGGGGGAAAGCGCGCCGAAGATGATGTCGATTGGTATGCACTGCCGCTTACTGGGACGGCCGGGGAAATTCCGTGGATTGCAGCGTTTTCTCGATCATATTCAGCAGCATGAGGATGTGTGGGTGTGTACCCGGCAGCAAATTGCCGATCACTGGATTAAGACGCATCCCGCGCCGGATGCTTGAGGGGCGCTGGCGGGCTGCCAGACTGCTTTTAAAGGCTTAAAGGCTTAAAGGCTTAAAGGCTTAAAGGCTTAAAGGCTTAAAGGCTTAAAGGCAACTTCAAGGTCAAGGGCGGTTTCGATTGTCCTGCGGACAACCGACCCAGGGGAGGCAGTCGCCCCTCCCCTGGGGACCCGGTCTCTTTGTCGGCAGAATTGCCGCTACGCGGTCCCCTCACTTCAGGTGAATTCCTGACGGACCGGCTGCGATTCGCTCCTGCTCAGCGCAGCCTCTCGCCGCCGTCCTGGCGGCTCATCCTGGAATTTCCCCCTCCGTTCGGCAATTCTGACGACACCCACCCAGCCGCCAAACCTCTGCCCTAAAAAGAGATCGTATCGCGATAGTATTATTTTGATTTTATCTCTGCCCTAACAAGAGATCGCATCGCGATAATGTTGTTTTGATTTTATTTGAAAGCTTACCGCGGGGGTGTTGAGTCGGCATCACTCTCGCCGAGGAGAAGCCTGCTTCCAGGATGAGCCGCCAGGACGGCGGCGAAAGGGCCTGCTGAGCCAGGATGGCGAATCAGGGCCGGTCCGTCAGGAAGTGGGATTTGACGAGGGAACCCGCGTAGCGGGCGAGTGTGCTGCCGAAAAGCCCGGGTTCCCAGGGGAGGGGCGACTGCCTCCCCTGGGTCGGTCGGCTGAAAGCCGAACGAAACCGCCCTTGACCTTGCACTTGAAGTTGAAAGCAGCAGTCTGTTTGCCAATCAAGGCGAAACGCTGCGCCCTCAGCTCATCAAGCTAACCTGCGCTGCCACGATTCTCCAGCCGCCAGGCATCTTCACCCACGTCTGTTGTTGACGCCCAATCTTCTCCACACCCTCACGCGTAAACTCAGTACTGCACACCGCATAATCATCACCAAAAGTGGTGATCACCGTATTGCGCAGCGTACGATCCAGGCCCTTTGACGGGCGCGCGGCGCGAAACGCGCGGATCTCGTCGATGCCATACAGATTCTCGCCTGCGCCGAGGCGCACGGTGCGTTGGTCGTGCCAGAACAGTTCATCCAGCACCTCAACATCATTGCCGATCAGCGCTTGTTCGTAACGGTAAAAGGCGGCGGTGACTTCGGCGAGTACCGCCGGACGATCGATATCTTCAGATGTCATTCTCAGGCGTCCATTAAGGTAGTTTGTGGCAGCGTCAGCCCTTGCTGTTGAAGCGCCCAGGCGGCGCGCAGTGCCAGATGTTCTTTAAACGGTGCCGCGATCAATTGCAAACCGATGGGCAAGCCGCTGGCGGTGTGCAGCGGCACGGTACACACCGGCAGCCCGAGGAAAGAAATCGGCTGGGTCAGCATGCCCATGCTGGCGCGCGTCGGCAAATCCTGGCCGTTAATATGAATGGTTTCCTGGCCGATGGTGGTGGCAGTGCACGGCGTGGCAGGCGCAATCAGCACGTCGAACTGATCAAACAGCGGCAGCACCTGCTGCTGGAAGTGACGACGGAAACGCTGTGCCTGCACGTACCATGCTGATGGCAGCATCGCACCGGCCAGCAGACGCTCGCGCGAATTAGGCTCGAACTGTTCCGGCTGGCTGCGCAGCAGTGGCAAGTAGTGATTACCACCTTCTGCGGCGGTCATGATAAAGGCTGCCGATCGCGCGATTTCAGCATTGGGTAAGCTGACTTCCTCCACGGCATTTAACGCTTTGGCGACAACCGCCACGGCGGCGCGCGCTTCATCGCTGCACCAGGTTGAGAAGAACCCGCCAAGTACCGCGCTGCGCACACCTTCTGCACCCATGCTTAGCCCTGCGCTGACCGGCGCAACCGGCTGCGCGGCCTGGAAGGCATCGCTGGCATCGGCACCTTGTAAAGTGTCATAAACCAGACTCAAATCTTCTACCGAAC
Organism: Pantoea sp. X-Soil-ISGK-421; assembly: GCF_059730785.1. Taxonomy (NCBI): domain Bacteria; kingdom Pseudomonadati; phylum Pseudomonadota; class Gammaproteobacteria; order Enterobacterales; family Erwiniaceae; genus Pantoea; species Pantoea sp. X-Soil-ISGK-421. Next base: position 895,073 of record NZ_AP035979.1, read on the forward strand.
GGGCAAACGGGCCGATGTGATCAAGGCTAGCGACAAACGGGTGGCTGCCGCTGCGCGACAGGCGACCAAAGGTCGGCTTCAGACCGAAGATGCCACACAGTGAAGCGGGCACGCGGATCGAGCCGTTGGTGTCAGTGCCGAGTGAAAAATGCACCAAACCGGCTGCAACCGCCGCCGCCGAACCGCCTGACGATCCGCCCGCCACGCGGGTGACATCACGCGGATTGTGCGTCGCGCCGTAATGGGTATTTTCGGTGGTAAAGCCGTAGGCGTAGGCATCCATATTCAGCATGCCGGAGAGCAGCGCGCCGGATTGACGCAGTTTGTTCACCGCCCACGCATCATCGCGTGCCGCCGCGCGTTCGCTGAACAGGCTGGCACCGGCCAGGGTGCTGTGTCCGGCGACATCAAACAGGTTTTTCACCGCATAGGGAATGCCGGCCAATGGCGGCAAGCTCTCGCCACGCTGGCGCTGCTGATCGATCTGATCGGCTTCGCGCAGCATGCGCTGGCCGGTGACTTCGGTCCAGGCGTTGATGGCCGGGTTGTGTTGCTCAATCGCCGCCAGCGTAGTTTGCGCGATATCGCGGGCGCTGATCTCGCCCTGACTCAGCGCCTGCTGCAGGGCGTTAATCGATAATGATGACAGCTTCATGGATGAAAGACTCCCGCCACTTCCAGGCGATCGTCGAGTGGCAGCGCCATCAGCGGCTCGGCCATCGCGGCGATGCGGTTGAACTGCGTCAGCAGCTCGGCGCGGCGCGCATCATCCAGCTCCAGCGCCAGAATCTGCTCCATTTGGGCGATGTAGGTGGCCCAGTCCGGTTGTGAACTCATGATTACTCTCCGTTAGAAACCGGCGGCGCTGCCGTTGCTGCGCGGATCGAACGCGCCTTCCAGCATGCCGTTGTTGTGTCGAACGATCGCACCCGCATGGCCGACCACTTCGCTGAAATCGGGCAGCAGTTCAACCTCATGGCCGAGCGCGCGCAGCTGCTGTACCGTTTCTGGGGCGAAGCGCGCTTCAAGCTTGAGGGAATCGGATGATTGTCCCCATGTCCGGCCCAGCAGCCAGCGCGGCGCGCTCACCGCCTGTTGCAGCGGATGCCCCTGAATCACGTGACGGGTGAAAATTGCTGCCTGGGTTTGTGGTTGGCCGTCGCCGCCCATCGATCCATAAACCATGGTGCGGCCATCTTTCAGGCGTGCGGCGGCAGGGTTAAGGGTATGAAACGGTTGTTTGCCCGGCTGCAGCGTCAGTAAGTGGTCGGGTTGCAGGCTGAAGGCGGCGCCACGGTTTTGCCAGGTGATGCCGGTGCCCGGCAATACCACGCCGCTGCCGAATTCGTGATAAATGCTCTGGATAAAGGAAACCGCCAGCCCGCTGCTGTCCATCACGCCCATCCACACGGTGTCGCCAGGTCCGCGCCCGGTACCCCATGACGCGGCGTGTTGGTCATCCACCTGCGCCGCCAGCGTGCTGAGATGCTCAGCATCCAGCAGGCTTTGTACATCGATGTCGATGTGGCGCGGATCGGTAATGTGCTGGTCGCGCAGCGCGAAGGCTTTTTTGGTGGCTTCGACGATGCGGTGCACGGTTTGCGCTTCATCGGCGTCTGCCATTGCGAGCCGATCGGTAATGCCGAGGATCGCCAGCGACACCAAACCCTGCGTCGGCGGCGTCATGTTCCAGATATCGCCTTCACTGTGCGCCAGATGCAGCGGCGTGCAGCGCCGAGCGTGGTGCGTCTGCAAATCTTCCAGCGTGATCGGCATCCCCAGCGCGGTCATTTCGCGTGCCAGATGATGCGCCAGTTCACCGCGATAAAAACTTTCCAGCCCCTGTTCGCACAGCATGCTCAGCGTATTCGCCAGCGCGGGTTGGGTAAAACGGCTACCGGCGATCGGCACGCTACCGTCCGGCAGGAAGGTGGCGGCAAAACCGGGTTGATGCTGTAACTCGTGCTGCTTGGCGGCGGTGGCAGCGGCTTGCGAGGCGGTGACCGGGATCCCATCGGCGGCATAGCGAATCGCATCGCGTAGCAGGCGGGTTAACGGCAGCGGCGTCGCGCCGAGTTCCTGCGCCAGCGTCAACGCTTCCTGCCAGCCGCTCACGGTGCCCGCGACGGTTAATGCGGCTTTCGGTCCGCGATGCGGAATATGGGTTTCACCGTGATAGAAATCGACATGAGCGAGCGTTCCGGCAGCGCCGCTGGCGTCAATGGCGATGGGATCGCCGTTGGGCGGCACCACCAGCCAGAAGCCATCGCCACCCAAACCGTTCATGTGCGGATAAACCACGGCGATAGTCGCGGCGGCGGCCACCATTGCTTCCAGCGCATTGCCGCCTTCGCGCAGCACGGCTAGCGCACTTTCGCTGGCGAGATGATGTGGCGTAACGGCCATGCCTAACGGCGCCATGTTGCTCTGTATCATAGTAATTTCTTCTCTTGTTCTTATGTGAGTACGCTGTTTAATCCCCCGCACATTCCGTAGCGGCGCGATTTATCGCGCAATAAATTGCGCCGCTACGGAATGTGCGCATTTATGCGCACCTGGTAGATACTGCACAAATCTAAGCAAGAGCTGTTCCAGTTTTGGTCGGACATCAATCTGGATCGATTTATGCTAGCTTGTGGTGAAACGAAAGTTACAGGACCGATGATGAAACAACTTGATGAACGCCTTCGTAGTCACTACCCGCAACTGTCGCCGCAGGAGCAGCGCATTGCCGACTTCGTGTTTGACCATTTTGATGACCTGATCAGCTACAACAGCGCCGAGCTGGCGCGGCTGAGCGGCGTCTCGAAGGCCACGGTCAGCCGTTTGTTCAAGCGTCTCGGTTACGAGAAATACAAGGATATGCGCGATGAGCTGCGCATCCTGCGCCAGAGCGGTATGCCGCTCACCGACAACCGCGATGCGGTGCAGGGCAACACGCTGCTGTCACGCCACTATAAGCAAGAGATGGCGAACCTGACACAATGGGTGAACAGCATCGATCCGCAGCAGTTTGGCGACGTGATCACCGCGCTGGGCTCGGCTAAACGGGTGTTTATCATTGGTATGCGTAACGCCTATCCGGTGGCGCTGCACCTGCGTCAGCAGCTGATGCAGGCGCGCCCGCAGGTGCATGTGCTGCCACAGCCGGGCCAGACGCTGGGCGAAGAGCTGGTGGATATCACGCCCGACGATATTGTCGTGGTGATGGCGTTTCGCCGCCGTCCACGCATCATTCGCCCTTTAATGCAGCAACTGCAGCAGAGCAACATTCCGGTGCTGGCGCTGTGTGAGCCGCAGGCGCAGGGCATCATTACGCTGGCGCGCTGGCAACTGTGCGCGCCACTCGACAGCGTTTCCGCCTTTGATAGCTATGCTTCCGCCATGAGCCTGATTAACCTGCTGGCCAACGCCTTACTGCACGAAATGTTGTCGCAAGGGCGTCAACGTATCCACCAAATCGCCGATCTCTATCAGCATCTTGATGAGCTCGAACACCGTTAGCGGGCGCCATAATGGTGCAATGCACTATTTTAGATCGTTAATTCAAACGGGCTTGATGCCCGTTTTTGCTGCCTCCTGCTAAGAAAAACCCCGCTTTTTCCCCTTTCATTTATCGGCACTGCGGTTGGCACATTAGTTGCAGAATGATTCATCAAGAATCTTTTGTTTCACGTAAACTCACCGGGGTGCATAATGAAAAAAGTATTATTGGCGGTAGCGGGCGCGGCATTGCTGATGGCGCAGGTCGGGAGTGCGATGGCCGATCAGTTGCAGGATATTCAGAAGCGCGGCGTGATCCGTGTCGCCGTCCCGCAAGACTTCCCGCCGTTCGGTTCCGTCGGTACTGACCTGCAACCGCAGGGCTACGATATCGACATGGCGAAGTATCTGGCCAAACAGATGAAACTGAAGTTGCAGCTGGTGCCGGTTTCCAGTGCCAACCGTGTGCCGTATCTGCAAACCGATAAAGTCGATCTGGTGATCTCCAGCATGGGCAAAAACGCCGAGCGCGAAAAAGTGATCGATTTCACCCGCGCTTATGCGCCGTTCTTCCTCGGCGTGTTTGGTCCGAAAGGTGAAACGCTGAAAGATGCGGCGGCGCTGAGCGGCAAATCCATTGGCGTAACGCGCGGTGCGGTGGAAGACATGGTGTTAAGCGATATCGCCCCGAAAGAAGCGCAGGTGAAGCGATATGAAGATAACAACACCACGCTGTCGGCCTACCTCTCTGGCCAGGTGCAGTACGTTGCCACTGGCAACCTGGTGGTGGCAGCGATTGCGCGTCAGAACGCCGAAAAAGCGCCGGTGGCCCAGTTCATGCTGAAAGATTCGCCGTGCTACATCGGCCTGAAAAAAGGTGAGCCGGCACTGAAAGACAAAGTGAATGCGCTGATTGAGCAAGGCATCAAAGACGGCACGCTGAACACGCTGTCGGAAGAGTGGCTCAAAGCGCCGCTGCCAGCCAATCTCGGCGCATAAAACATGGGGCAACTTAATTTTGCAGATCTCTGGCCGCACTGGCCAGAGTTGCTGGCCGGGCTGTGGGTCACGATTCAGATCACCGTGCTCGCCACTGTCGGCGGTGTCAGCCTCGGCATTCTCGGCGCGGCGCTGCGCAGCGGCAAACCGAGCTGGGCGAGCCGCATCTGGGGCGTGTATGTCGAGCTGATCCGTAATACGCCATTTGTGGTGCAGCTGTTTTTTATCGTCTTTGGTTTGCCCAATCTGGGCCTGAAACTGACGGCGGGCGAAGCCGCGCTGTTGGCGATGTTGATTAACCTTGGGGCATACAGCACCGAAATCATTCGTGCCGGGATTCAGGTGACGCCGCGCGGTCAGTGGGAAGCAGGGCGCGTGCTGGGATTAACCCGCACGCAAACCTTTATCCGCGTGGTGCTGCCGCCGTCGCTGCAGCGCATTTATCCGGCGCTGGTCAGTCAATGCATCATTGTGATGCTCGGCTCATCGGTGGTGTCGCAAGTGTCGTACGAAGAGTTGACCTTCGCCGCCAACCTGATTCAGTCGCGTACCTTTTTGAGTTTTGAGGTCTATTTCGTGACCACGCTGATCTATCTGGCGTTGTCGATTGCCATGCGCCAACTGCTGCTGGCGCTGGGACGTAAATGGTTGGGAGCGCAGCCGGCATGACGACTTTTACCGACTGGGACATCCTGCGTAACCTGCTGCTGGCAGCGCGCTGGACAATTTTACTCTCGCTGGTGGCGTTTTTTGGCGGCACGTTGGTGACTTTGCCGCTGCTGTTTATGCGCTTGCTGAAGCGTAAATGGCCAATGCGCCTGGTGCGCGCTTACACCGAGCTTTTTCAGGGCACGCCGCTGCTGATGCAGCTGTTTCTCGCCTTCTTCGGTGTTGGCTTGTTTGGCATCGATGTGGCGCCCTGGACTGCCGCCTCGCTGGCCTTAACGCTCTACACCAGCGCGTTTCTGGTGGATATCTGGTACGGCAGCATTCGCGCCCTGCCAAAAGGGCAGTGGGAAGCATCGCGCTGTCTTGGCCTGACCTTTGGTCAAACGCTGTTTCGCGTGGTCGCACCGCAGGCGATTCGTATTGCCATTGCACCCACCGTGGGTTTTGCCGTGCAGGTGATCAAAGGCACTGCGCTGGCCTCGATTATCGGTTTCGTCGAGCTGACTAAAGCCGGCACCATTTTGAATAACGTGACCTATGAGCCGTTCAAGGTATTTGGCCTGGTGGCGCTCGGTTATTTCCTGATGTGTTATCCGCTGTCGCGTTACAGCCAGTACCTGGAGAAAAAATTCAATGCCGCTCATCACCATTAATCAGGTACAGAAGTACTACGGCGACAACCATGTGCTGAAAGGGGTCGATCTCGATGTCGACCACGGCGAAGTGATCTCGATTATCGGCCGCAGCGGATCGGGCAAAAGTACCTTGCTACGCTGCATGAACGGGCTGGAAGGTTATCAGGATGGCAGCATCAAACTCGGTGGCATGACCATCACCGATCGTGAATCACAAGCGCGTGAAATTAGCCGCTCGGTCGGCATGGTGTTCCAGAACTTCAACCTTTTCCCGCATATGACGGCGTTGGAAAACGTGATGCTGGCACCACGTCGCGTGCTGAAGAAAAGCGAAGCCGAATGCCGCGCACTGGCGACACAGATGCTGGAGAAAGTCGGCCTCGGTGAGCGCATCAATTATTACCCTGCCAATCTGTCTGGCGGCCAGCAGCAGCGCGTGGCGATTGCCCGTGCGCTGGCAATGCAGCCTAAAGTTTTACTCTGTGATGAGATCACCTCAGCGCTCGATCCCGAGTTGGTGGGCGAAGTGTTGAAAGTGCTGGAGCAATTAGCCGCCGAAGGCATGACGCTGATTCTCGTCACCCATGAAATGAACTTCGCCCGCGACGTGGGCGATCGTGTGGTCTTTATGCATCAGGGGCGCGTCTGGGAGCAGGGCGACAGCAAAACGCTGTTCGCCAATCCGCAAACCGCGGAGCTGAAACAGTTTATCTCGACGGTGCGTCTGTAAACGAATAACAAGGAAACCCTCATGGATATCAGCCAGTTTTCGCAAATCAATCCGCCACAGCGTCTGCTGATGGGACCGGGCCCGATCAACGCCGATCCGCGCGTGCTGCGCGCCATGTCGAGCCAGTTGGTTGGTCAGTACGATCCGGCGATGACGCACTACATGAACGAAGTGATGGCGCTATACCGTGGCGTATTCCGCACTGAAAACCGCTGGACGATGCTGATCGACGGCACTTCACGCGCCGGTATCGAGGCGATTCTGCTGTCGGCGATCCGTCCGGGCGACAAAGTGCTGGTGCCCGTGTTTGGCCGCTTCGGTCATCTGCTGTGTGAAATTGCCCGCCGCTGCCGCGCGGAAGTGCATACCATCGACGTGCCGTGGGGCGAAGTATTCACGCCGGATCAGATTGAAGATGCGATCAAAAAAGTGCAGCCGCGCCTGCTGCTGACGGTGCAGGGCGATACGTCCACCACCATGTTGCAGCCGCTGGAAGAGCTGGGCGCCATTTGCCAGAAATATGGCGTGCTGTTCTATACCGATGCCACCGCCTCGCTCGGCGGTAATGCGTTGGAAACCGATGCGTGGGGCCTCGATGCGGTCTCTGCCGGGATGCAGAAGTGCCTTGGCGGACCGTCCGGCACCTCGCCGATCACGCTGAGCCCGCAGATGGAAGCGGTGATCCGCAAGCGCAAATGCGTGGAAGAGGGCATCCGCACCGCCGAACATCAGGATGGCGACGACGAGATGATCTACTCCAACTATTTTGATCTTGGCATGATCATGGATTACTGGGGTCCGGAACGCCTTAATCACCATACCGAAGCCACTACCGCGCTGTTTGGCGCGCGTGAATGTGCGCGCCTGATGATGCAGGAAGGACTGGATAACGGCATCGCGCGCCATAAACTGCACGGCGAGGCGCTGCTGAAAGGGATTCAGGGCATGGGCCTGGAAACCTTCGGCGATCTTAAACACAAAATGAATAACGTGCTCGGCGTGGTGATCCCGCAGGGCGTAAATGGCGATCAGGTGCGTAAGTTGGTGCTGGAGGATTTCGGCATTGAAATCGGCACCTCGTTTGGTCCGCTGCATGGCAAAGTGTGGCGCATCGGCACCATGGGCTACAACGCGCGCAAAGATTGCGTGATGCAAACCTTAAGCGCGCTGGAAGCGGTGCTGAATCATGTTGGCTTCCGCACCACGCAAGGTGCGGCGATGCAAGCGGCATGGGATCTCTACGGGAGCCGCGCATGAATCAAAGCCTGATGACTGCCAGCGAGGCGCAAATTGCCGCCGCTCGCGTCATGGCGCGCTGTGACGCCCTCGCGGAGATCAGCGAAAGCGAAGATGGCCTGACGCGCGTTTATCTGTCACCGGAACAGCTGCGTGCCAACGCGCGCGTCGGCGAATGGATGCAGGCCGCAGGCATGACGACGTGGCAGGATGCGGTGGGCAATATTTGTGGCCGCTATGAAGCGGCACAGTCGGGCGCGCAGGCGCTGCTGCTCGGTTCGCATCTGGATACGGTGCGTAATGCCGGTCGCTATGACGGCATGCTCGGCGTGTTAAGCGCCATCGAAACCGTTCAGTGGCTGCACGATCGTCAACAGCGTTTGCCGCTGGCGATTGAGATTGTGGGTTTTGGCGACGAAGAGGGCACGCGCTTCGGCATCACGCTGCTCGGCAGTCGTGGCATTACCGGCAGCTGGCCCGACAGCTGGGTAACACATCCCGATGGCAACGGCATCACCGTGGCGGAAGCGATGCAGGATGTCGGTTTCGATGAGGCAAAAATTCTTGATGCAGCGCGCGATGTGAATGATATCGCTGCCTATCTGGAGCTGCATATTGAGCAAGGTCCGTGTCTTGAACAGGAAGATTTAGCGCTCGGCGTGGTCACGGCGATCAATGGCGCGCGTCGTCTTAACTGCAGTTTTATCGGAGAAGCCGGTCACGCCGGTACCGTGCCGATGATGCATCGCAAAGATGCGCTGGCCGCCGCCGCCGAATGGATGGTGTTTATCGAACACACCACCGCCGAGCACGACCCGCAGCTGGTGGCGACGGTCGGTACGCTGAGCTGTTTACCGGGCGCGGTCAACGTGATTCCCGGCGAAGTGCAGCTGTCGCTTGACGTACGCGGCCCGCAGGATGAGCCGCTGGAGCGCTTGCTCTCCACGCTGCTCACCCAGGCACAGGCGATTGCACTGCGTCGCGGACTCACTTTTAATGCCAATGAGTATTACCACATTGCCGCCACCGCCTGTGATGCGCGCTTACAGCAGGCGCTGAGTCACGCGGTGGAAACGGTGCAGGGGCGCAGTCTGTCGCTACCGAGCGGCGCGGGCCACGATGCGATTGCCATCGCCGAGCGCTGGCCGGTCGGCATGCTGTTTGTGCGCAACCATCGCGGCATCAGCCATCATCCGGCGGAGTCGGTGCAGGCGGACGATGTGGCGCTGGGCGTGCAGGCCTATCTGCAAGCGGTTTGCGACATCGCCCGTGCTTAAAGGAAGCGAAATATGGATCTGGTAAGTTTTAATCAGCTCTCACCGCAAGCCGCGCAGGCGACCATTGCGCACTGTGTGGCGATTCCAGCGTGGCAACAGGCGCTGGTGGCGGCACGGCCTTTTGCCGACATCGCGGCGTTACAGGCCGAATCCGATCGCCTGGGTCAGTTGTGGCAAGCCGATGATCTGGCGCAGGCGCTGAGCGCCCATCCACGCATTGGCGACAAGGTGGCGGGAGCGGACAAGGAAGCGGCGTTGTCGCGCAGTGAGCAGTCGGCGATGCAGCAGGCGGACGGCGCGCTCCAGCTGGCGATGCTGGCCGGCAATCAAACCTACGAGCAGCGTTTTGGTCAGGTATTTTTGATTCGCGCTAAAGGGCGCAGCGGCGAGGAGATGCTGGCGGAATTGCAGCGTCGTCTCAATAACGATGCACAGACTGAACAGCGTGAAGCGCTGACGCAGCTGCGAGAAATCACCCTGTTACGGCTGAAGGAGAGCATCACATGAGCACTATTACGACGCATATTCTCGATACCGCGCTGGGTAGACCGGCGATTGGCGTGGCGGTTTCGCTGGAGCAGAACAGCCCGGAAGGGTGGCTGCCGCTGGTGGAAGGCAAAACTGACAGCGACGGGCGCATCAAAGATTTGACGCCCGAGCCGCTCGCGCCGGGTCATTATCGTTTGACGGCGGAGATCGGCGACTACTTTGCCGCTGAAGGGCGCGATGCGCTGTATGTCAGTGCGCAGATTGATTTCGTGATTGCTGCCACGGGCAGCCATTATCATCTGCCGTTTCTCATCTCGCCGTGGTCGTGGTCAACCTATCGCGGTAGCTGATTCATCTCCCTCGCACCGGTCGTAGCGGCGCGATTTATCGCGCATTCCATCGCGAATAGGATGCGCAATAAATTGCGCCGCTACGACAGATGCGTTTAATAAACCTAAAATGTGGCTCACATCACACGGCTGCGCTTGAAAGCCAGCAACTATCAAAACCTTCGGTTCATCCAAATATATTCTTGACTAAAGTACGGCTAATCTTAGTCGCATATTAGAAAGTAATGTGAAGCCAATGGAGCCGAAAAATGAGCACGCACGACAATAACGATAATGCAGCAGCCTCAGGTAAATGCCCCTTTCATCACGGGGCATCTGAAGAGAAGAGTGTTTTGGCGCGCGGCGCCGGTGGCGGGACGTCCAACCGCGACTGGTGGCCGAATATGCTACGTGTCGATCTGTTAAACCAGCACTCCAACCGTTCCAATCCGCTCAGTGACACTTTCAATTACCGCGACGAATTCAGCAAGCTTGATTACTCCGCATTAAAAGCCGATATCCGTGCACTTCTCACCGATTCGCAATCCTGGTGGCCAGCCGACTGGGGCAGCTATATTGGGCTGTTCATTCGCATGGCGTGGCACAGCGCGGGTACATATCGCACCATCGATGGTCGCGGCGGTTCAGGTCGTGGTCAGCAGCGTTTTGCCCCGCTTAACTCATGGCCGGATAACGTCAGCCTCGATAAAGCGCGTCGCCTGCTGTGGCCGGTGAAACAAAAATATGGTCAAAAAATTTCCTGGGCCGATCTCTATATTCTGGCGGGCAATGTGTCGCTGGAAAATGCCGGCTTCCGCACTTTCGGCTTTGGTGCCGGTCGTGAAGATGTGTGGGAACCGGATATGGATGTGGATTGGGGCCACGAAACCGAATGGCTGGCGCATCGCCATCCAGAAGCGCTTGCCAACGCCCCGTTGGGTGCCACCGAAATGGGCCTGATCTACGTGAACCCGGAAGGTCCGGAAGCCAGCGGCGATCCAAAATCTGCCGCGCCGGCGATTCGTGCCACCTTCGGCAATATGGGCATGAACGACGAAGAGATCGTGGCGCTGATTGCTGGCGGTCATACGTTGGGTAAAACGCACGGTGCGGCAGAAGCCAGCCATGTGGGCGTCGATCCTGAAGAGTCACCGATTGAAGCACAGGGCCTGGGCTGGACCAGCAGCTACGCCAGCGGCGTGGGTAAAGATGCCATCACTTCAGGCTTAGAAGTGGTGTGGACGCAAACCCCAACGCAGTGGAGCAACTACTTCTTCGAGAACCTGTTCAAATACGAATGGGTACAGACGCACAGCCCGGCGGGCGCGATCCAGTTCGAAGCGGTTGATGCCGAAGCGATTATCCCGGATCCGTTTGATCCCGAGAAAAAACGTAAGCCGACCATGCTGGTGACCGATCTGACGCTGCGTTTCGATGAAGAGTTCGGCAAGATCTCGCGCCGCTTCCTTAACGATCCGCAGGCGTTCAACGAAGCCTTTGCACGCGCGTGGTTCAAACTGACACACCGCGATATGGGACCAAAAGCGCGGTATATCGGTCCGGAAGTGCCGAAGGAAGATCTGATCTGGCAGGATCCGTTACCGCAGGCCACCCATCAGCCAACGCCTGCAGATATCAGTGATATCAAAGCGCGCATTGCCGCTTCAGGCTTGAGCGTCAGCCAGTTGGTTTCTGCCGCGTGGGCCTCGGCCTCGACTTTCCGCGGTGGCGACAAACGCGGCGGTGCCAACGGTGCGCGTCTGGCATTAGCGCCGCAAAAAGATTGGGCGGTGAATGCCAGCGTTATTGCGGATGTGCTGCCAACCTTGCAGAAGATTCAGCAGGAATCGGGCAAGGCATCACTCGCCGATGTCATTGTGCTGGCGGGTAGCGTGGGTATTGAGCTGGCCGCCGCCGCAGCGGGCGTGGCAACGCAAGTGCCGTTCACGCCGGGCCGTGTCGATGCGCGTCAGGATCAAACCGACGTGGAGTCGTTCAACTTCCTGCAGCCGCTGGCCGACGGCTTCCGTAACTATCGTCGTAGCGCGAAAGGTTCTTCAACCGAAACGTTGCTATTAGACAAAGCACAGCAGCTGACGCTGAGCGCGCCAGAACTGACGGTGTTGTTAGGTGGTCTGCGCGTGCTGGGCACCAACTTCGACGGCGGCCAACACGGCGTGTTCACCGATCGTGTTGGCGTACTGAGCAACGACTTCTTCGTTAACCTGCTGGATATGCGCACCGCGTGGAAAGCGACCGATGAGAGCGAAGAGCTGTTTGAAGGTCGCGATCGTCTGAGTGGCGAAGTTAAGTTCAGCGCCACGCGTGCCGATTTAGTGTTTGGATCGAACGCGATTTTGCGTGCGCTGGCTGAAGTTTACGCCAGTAGCGATGCGAAGCAGAAGTTCGTTACCGACTTCGTGGCTGCATGGACCAAAGTGATGAACCTGGATCGCTTCGAGCTGTAATTCATCAAGGAAAAATAAACCCCGGCTTGCCGGGGTTTTTTTATTACTTCAAAGACAATGTTTAAAGCTGAGTCAGACGCTCCGCAGCAGCGTCAAGCGTGGCTTCCTGTTTGGCAAAGCACAGACGAATCAGCTTATGCGGGAAGGGATCGGCGCAGAATACCGAGAGCGGAATGGCTGCCACACCCACTTCTTTGGTCAACAGCTGACAGAAACTCACGTCATCCAAATCGGAAATCGCGCTATAATCCACCAGCAGGAAATAGGTGCCTTCACAGGGCAGCACCTTAAAACGGCTGGTGGAGAGTGCCTGAACAAAGCGGTCGCGGCGTGCGCGGTAAAATTCCGGCAGTTCGCGGTAGTGCTCTGGCTCCTGACGCAGCATATCGGCAATCGCCAACTGCGCCGGCGTATTGACCGAAAAGGTCAGATACTGATGCACTTTGCGGATTTCAGCGCTGATTGCAGCAGGCGCGATGCAGTAACCTACTTTCCAGCCAGTCATATGGAAAGTTTTACCAAATGACGCCACCGCAACCGAACGCTGTCGCAGTTCGGCATGGGCTAACACGCTGGCATGGCCTTCTGCGGTGAAGCAGATGTGCTCGTACACTTCATCACTCAGCACATAGATTTCCTGCTCCGCAATTGCCTGCCACAGCTCGGCATAATCGCTTTTGCGCCACACGGTGGCGGAAGGATTGTGCGGCGTATTCAGAATCACTAAGCGGGTTTTGCTGCTCAGCAGGCTGCGGAATTCGCTCCAGTCCACGCGGAAACCAGGCGGCTGCAAGGCGATGCGTTTCAATACGCCACCCGCCAGCTGCACGGCAGGCGCGTAGCTGTCATAGCTTGGGTCGAAGCAGATCACTTCGTCACCCTCACGTACCAGCGCGGTAATCGCGGCGTACAGCGCTTCAGTCGCGCCGGTTGTCACGGTGACGTCACTGTTGACGTCGGGCGTGTGACCATACAGCTCAGCGGTTTTCTCTACAATAGCTTCACGCAGCGGCAGTACGCCGATCATCGGCGCATATTGGTTGGCGCCCTGGCTAACGTGATAGGCCAGACGTTCTTGCAAATAGCGCGGACCGTCGAAATCGGGGAAGCCTTGCGAAAGGTTAATGGCGTTGTGTTGCTGCGCCAGTGCGCTCATTTGCGTGAAAATAGTGGTGCCGAGCGCCGGTAATTTGCTCTCGGGGATCAGGTTGGGCTGCGTCATTGTTTATGGCCTTAAGCACGAATGTCGTTGCGAAGTCACCTCATGTCGTTGTCACTATAAACAGGATGAGAATATAGGGCAATCCAGACGCTTAGAGGTCTAAACAGATCGACACATTGAAAACTAAACGAAAAAAAAGCCTCCAGAGGGAGGCTTTAGTGTTTTACGCGGCTTCGTTTGTTCGCGCGGTGGGCTTACCTTGCGGCTTTGGCACTGCCAGTGCTTCCGGTGCAAAATCATCCACGTTAATCGCTTTCAGGCGGCTGGCTTCAGCGCGGATCAGCACCTGCGCTTCATTCTGATCAATCCAGCCTTCTTTCAGTGCACGCTGTGCCAGTGCATCCAGCCGGGTGAACGACAGGTGCTTTTTCTGCTGCTGGCACAGACGATCGTGAATCACTTCGGCTGCCATCACGTCCTGTAATGCTTGCTCCAATTGACCGGCAGGATTATGCGCGCTTGGTGCCAGATACTGGCCGCGGCCCAAACGGGTGCGTGTTGCAGAGGGCAGCTGCAGCAGTTTCGCCAGTTTGTGATCCAGTTTATCGGACGGCGCCGGGCAGTGATGACCACCAGCGAAAATCACACATCGCAGCGCACCGGCAACCATGCGATTCGGGAAGTTACGCAGCAGGTCATCCATCGCCACTTCGGCCTGATGCAGCGCATCCTGCACGCCCCAATGTACCAGCGGCAAATCGGCTTCGTTACGACCTTCATCGTCATAGCGCTTCAGGGTGGCGGAGGCCAGATACATCTGACTTAACACATCGCCGAGACGTGCCGAGATGCGCTCACGACGCTTCAGGCTGCCACCCAATACCGCCATCGACACATCTGACAGCAGCGCGAGGTTCGCGCTCAAACGGTTAAGGTGCTGATAGTAGCGGCGCGTGGCGTCGCGGGTTGGCGTGGCGCTGGTGCGACCGCCGGTCAAGCCCAGCCACAGGCTGCGTACTTTATTACTGCCCACGTGGCCGATATGGCTGAAGAGTGCGCGGTCAAAGGTCACCACATCGTTTTTCGCGGCGGCATTTATCTCTTCCAGCACCCACGGATGGCAGCGGATCGCGCCCTGGCCGAAGATGATCATGCTGCGCGTCAGGATATTGGCGCCTTCCACGGTGATGGCAATGGGAGCCCCCTGATAAGCCCGCGCCAGGAAGTTGTTTTCGCCCAGCATAATGCCTTTCCCACCGGCGATATCCATGGCGTCGATAATGGTGCGCTGACCGCGATGGGTGCAGTGATACTTCACAATCGCCGACAGCACTGCCGGTTTTTCACCGAGCATGATGCCGCTAGTGATCAGCGTAGCGGCGGCGTCCATCACGTAAGCATTACCGGCAATGCGTGCCAGCGGTTCTTCGATACCTTCCATCTTGCCGATGGAGACTTTGAACTGACGACGGATATGCGCATACGCACCGGTCGCCAGCGCAATGCTTTTCACGCTGCCGGTTGAGTTCGATGGCAGCGTAATACCGCGACCGACCGACAAACACTCCACCAGCATGCGCCAGCCCTGGCCGGCCATCGAAGGGCCGCCAATAATGAAATCAATCGGTACGAAAATATCCTGGCCGCGCGTCGGGCCGTTCTGGAAGGGCACGTTGAGCGGGAAGTGGCGCTGGCCGATCTCCACACCCGGTGTCTGGGTTGGGATCAATGCGCAGGTGATGCCGAGTTCTTCAGTATCGCCCAGCAGATGATCCGGATCGGAAAGTTTAAACGCCAGCCCAAGCACGGTGGCAATCGGTGCCAGCGTGATATAGCGCTTGTTCCAGGTAAGACGCATGCCCAACACTTGCT
This sequence comes from Pantoea sp. X-Soil-ISGK-421, assembly GCF_059730785.1. Classification (NCBI taxonomy): domain Bacteria; kingdom Pseudomonadati; phylum Pseudomonadota; class Gammaproteobacteria; order Enterobacterales; family Erwiniaceae; genus Pantoea; species Pantoea sp. X-Soil-ISGK-421. The sequence continues at coordinate 910,422 of NZ_AP035979.1, forward strand.
GACCTTGCCACTCGCCCATGCACACCACGCCGATATCGGGAATTGCGCCGGCATCAGAACCCGCTTCCGGGCTGGTCAACGCAAAGCAAGGAATCTCATCACCGCGCGCCAGGCGGGGCAGATAATGATCTTTCTGCTCATCGGTACCGTAATGTTGCAGCAGTTCACCTGGGCCAAGTGAGTTAGGTACGCCGACGGTGATGGCCAGAATACCGGACACGCCCGCCAGCTTCTGCAGCACACGCGCCTGCGCATAGGCTGAGAATTCCAGGCCGCCATACTCTTTCTTAATGATCATGGCGAAGAAGCGATGCTGTTTCAGATATGCCCACAGCTCCGGCGGCAGATCGGCCATTTCATGAGTGATTTCGAAGTCATTCGCCATGCGGCAGGCTTCTTCAACCGGGCCATCAATAAAGGCTTGCTCCTCTTCAGTCAGGCGCGGCTGCGGGTAATTGTGCAGCTTCTGCCAATCCGGTTTGCCGCGGAACAGATCGCCTTCCCACCACGTGGTACCGGCGTCGATCGCCTCTTTTTCGGTGCGCGACATCGGCGGCATCACTTTCTGGAAACTGTTCAGCGCCGGTTTAGAGAACAGGCTGCGGCGCATCACGGGCAGGTTAAACGGCAGCAGAATGATCGCCAGCGGCAGTAACATCCATGGCGTCCACACGCCCGCCGCGGCCAGCGCGCCGGTCCACAGCAGTGAGATGACACTGCTGAGTTGCAGTGAAATCTGGTGGTAGAACAAAACGCTAAGCAGAATCAGCGTCGCAACGATTGAGGCAACCAACATAATGAACCACTCCATAAGTAGTAAGAGGTCTGACCTGTTATGGGTGTAGGTTTAGAATATGGGATAAAATTTATCAATCTGTTTACATCGCAATTACAACGCATCTCACAAATTCGTTGCAGGATGCGCAACAACTGCCAAACTTCCTCGAGACGCCGCGCTTTTCCTTATTGCGGGCGCTTTGCGGCTTACTCCCATTCCGTTAAACTTGCCGGGTCAATCTTTCCTCTAAAGGACATCTCTATGTATCAGGACATTATTCGCTCAGAACTCAATGAAGCAGCCGATACGCTCAATACGTTCCTGAGTGACGAAGCCAATATTCACGCGATTCAGCGCGCCGCCGTTCTGCTGGCCGATAGCTTTAAAGCGGGCGGTAAAGTGCTCTCCTGCGGTAATGGCGGCTCGCACTGCGATGCGATGCATTTTGCTGAAGAGTTAACTGGCCGCTATCGTGAAAACCGTCCTGGCTACCCGGCGATTGCCATTTCTGATGTCAGCCATCTCTCCTGCGTCAGCAACGATTTTGGTTACGACTACGTGTTCTCACGCTATATCGAGGCGGTAGGGCGCGAAGGTGATGTGCTGTTGGGGCTGTCCACCTCCGGTAACTCAGCCAACATCATTAAAGCCGTTGAAGCGGCACGCGCGAAGGGGATGAAAGTGATCACCCTGACCGGCAAAGATGGGGGCAAAATGGCAGGTTCAGCGGATATTGAAATTCGTGTACCGCACTTTGGCTATGCCGATCGCATTCAGGAGATCCACATTAAAGTGATCCATATCCTGATGCTGTTGATTGAAAAAGAGATGGTTAAGTCATGATGCGTTCCTCTCGCCGCGTGTGAGAGGTGCTAACTTAAGGCGGTTGCTATGTGCGAATTGCTCGGGATGAGCGCCAATGTCCCAACGGACATCTGTTTCAGTTTTACCGGTCTGGTGCAGCGTGGCGGTGGAACCGGGCCGCACAAAGATGGGTGGGGCATTACCTTTTACGAAGGTAAAGGCTGCCGCACCTTTAAAGATCCGCAGCCGAGCTATAACTCACCGATTGCCCGTTTGGTACAGGAATATCCGATCAAATCGCATTCGGTAGTCGCGCATATCCGCCAGGCGAATCGTGGTGAAGTGTCGCTGGAAAATACCCATCCGTTCACGCGTGAGCTGTGGGGCCGTAACTGGACCTACGCGCACAATGGCCAGCTCAAAGGATATCGACAACTGGATACCGGGCCTTTCCGCCCCATCGGTGAAACTGACAGCGAGAAGGCCTTCTGCTGGATGCTGCATAAACTCACCGAGCGCTATCCACGCACGCCGGGCAACTGGCCAGCGGTGTTCCGCTATATTGCCGAGCTGGCAGCGGAAATGCGTGGGAAGGGCGTGTTCAACATGCTGTTATCAGACGGGCGCTACTTAATGGCGTTTTGCTCGACCAATCTCTATTGGATTACGCGTCGCGCGCCGTTTGGCAAAGCCACGCTGCTCGATCAAGATGTGGAGATTGATTTTCAGCAGCAGACCACGCCAAAAGATGTGGTGACGGTGATTGCCACGCAACCGCTGACGGGAAATGAAACCTGGCACCGGATAGTGCCAGGCGAGTGGGCATTATTTTGTCTGGGTGAGCGCCAGGAATGATTTCGAGGCAGCATCCAGCGTCGAAATCGCTGGCGTGTTGTTCACCGCATATTGACCGGTTGCCGTCACGTTCACGGTGGGCGGCACACGGTACTTCGCAAAGTAGGCATAGCCCGGCTGCAGTTCACGCCAGAAGGTAATGTAAGTCGAATAACGGTGGCGCTGCATGTTGCTGTCTGTCATGCGGAATGGATAGATGTTGACCTGAATCTCCTGCTGACCATTACGCAGTGCGGCGTTGGTGTAGTTGAAGATCTCATCCATTGACGCATTGGTCATCGCGTAGCAACCAATCGATACGCAATCACCGTGAATCATTAAATAGTTACCGTCATAGCCTTTGGCGCGATCGTATTGGTTGGGAAAACCGGTATTAATGGCGCGATAAAAACGGCTATCAGGTTTTAACTGGTTTAGCTTGACGTTATAAAAGCCTTCCGGACTTTTGAAATCGCCCTGGCGACGTTTAGGCCCTAAACCGCCAGAGAAATTACAGATGCGATAGCTGTCCAGCAAACGATATTCATTGCCGATTTTGCCGTACAGTTCCAGCGTACGCTCTTCCTTGAAAATCTGAATAAATACAGGTGTACCAATTAATTGTTTCTTTAACTCTTTGCTCACCGGAGCCAGCGGTTGCGTAGGCTCGGGGTTAATTGCCCAGCTAAGGGCTGGCATAAGAATCATCGCAAGCAATAATGCGATTCTGCCCATTCTGTAGATACCTTGAAGTGAAGAGAGACGATGACGCTAAGCGTCCGGGTATTGCATTATCGGAAATATCCGCTATCGCAGCGCAACATTAACATTGTCTGGCTTTTAATCAAGCCGATGTCTTAGAAAATGGCGCGTTCCTAAAAGGAATACGACCCAATATTTGTAAACTTTAATCTCTCACTCAACAATTATTGCCGATATTTTTCTCTACTGTATACTTACCCAGTATTCGGAGGGCGTATGCGCAAAATTATTCATGTCGATATGGACTGCTTTTATGCAGCGGTTGAGATGCGCGACGATCCCTCTTTACGTGATATTCCTATCGCTATCGGTGGTAGCCGTGTGCAACGTGGGGTAATCAGTACCGCCAATTATCCGGCACGCAAATATGGCGTGCGCAGCGCGATGCCAACGGGCATGGCGCTCAAACTCTGTCCGCATCTGCGGCTGCTGCCTGGCCGTTTTGAGGCGTATAAAGAAGCTTCCCATCAGATCCGTGACATCTTCTCGCGTTATACTTCGCTGATTGAACCGCTGTCGCTGGATGAAGCCTATCTGGATGTTACCGATAGCCTGCACTGTCATGGCTCGGCCACGCTTATGGCACAGGCGATTCGCGCCGATATCCTGCGTGAAACCGGCTTAACCGCTTCCGCGGGTATTGCGCCGATTAAGTTCCTCGCCAAAATCGCTTCCGATCTCAACAAACCCGACGGGCAATATGTGATTACACCGGACGCGATGGCCGATTTTTTACTGACGTTGCCGCTGAGCAAAATTCCTGGCGTAGGTAAAGTCGCAACCAAAAAGCTGGAAGAGATGGGTTTGCGCACCTGCGCCGATGTGCAGCGTACCGATCTGGTACTGCTACTTAAACGCTTTGGCAAATTTGGCCGCATCTTGTGGGAACGCAGCAACGGCATCGACGAGCGAAATGTGGTGGTCGAGCGTGAGCGCAAATCGCTCGGCGTTGAGCGCACGCTGATGGAAGACATCCATAGCTGGGAACAGTGTCTGGAAATTATTGATTTTCTTTATGCTGAGTTGGAGCGCCGTTTAACGGCTATCAAGCCGGATAAACAGATCGCAAGGCAAGGCGTAAAGCTGAAGTTCAACGACTTCCAGCAAACCACACAGGAACATGTTTGGCCGGTACTGAATAAAGACGACATCATTGCGGTAGCGCGTCAGGCGTGGGATGAGCGTCGGGCAGGGCGCGGCGTACGGCTGGTGGGATTGCATGTCACGATGGTTGATCCGCAGCTGGAGCGGCAGTTGGTGTTGGGATTATGAAAATGCGGCATCAATAAAAAAACCGACCGAAGCCGTAATGCCGCTCACATAAGCAATAAATCGACGATATATGCTGGTGCGCATGAATGCGCACCCTACGAAAACTCAGCGAATTAAACGTAGGGTCGCCATTCATGGCGACCAATCAACAAAGCATAAATTTACGCTTTTTCGGGCACCACGCTCAGCAGCCCGGTCAGCAGTTTCCAGTACAGACCGACGCTCTCGATGTGTACCTGCTCATCCGGTGAGTGCGGGCCGGTGATGGTTGGACCGATCGAAACCATATCCATATTCGGATACGGCTTTTTGAACAGACCACACTCCAGACCGGCGTGAATCACCTGAATGTTTGGCGTTTTGCCAAACAGCGCTTCATAGGTTTTACGCGTCAGCGCCATCACCGGTGAATCGGCATCGGGCTGCCAGCCAGGATAGCCGCCTTTCGGTGCGCTTTTTGCGCCCGCCAGCTCGGCCAGCGAAGTCAGAACTTCCACTACCCAATCTTTGCCGGTATCGATCAGTGAACGAATCAGGCAGATGATTTCGGCATTGTCGCGATCCATGGTCACTACGCCAACGTTCAGCGAGGTTTCCACCACGCCTTTGGCGACGTCGGAGTTACGGATCACACCGTTTGGCGTGGCGTTCAGCAGATTGAGGAAACGATCGCGGCTATCTGCATTAAGTGCCTGGCCTTGATGCGCCAGCGACTCGGTGACCACAGCGATGTTCTTCTCTTTAATGCCCAGCTCGTTCAGCAGCGTCGCCTGGAAATGTGCCGCAGCAGATTTCAGCGCGTCTACTTTATGGCTGTCGATCGCCAGCGTAGCGAAAGCTTCACGCGGGATGGCGTTACGCAGCGTACCGCCGGTGAATTCGATCAGACGTACATCGAGTTCACGCGCGTGCAGCGCCAGGAAACGTGCCAGCAGTTTGTTGGCGTTGCCCAGACCATGATGAATGTCGGCACCAGAGTGGCCGCCTTTCAGGCCTTTCAGCGTCAGCTTCAGCGTTTCATAACCAGCCGGAATCGCTTCACGGGTCAGCGGCAGGGTGGTGATGAAGTCGATACCACCGGCGCAACCCATATAGATCTCACCTTCCTCTTCAGAGTCGGTGTTGATCAGAATGTCAGCCTGCAACCAGTTCGGCTGTAAACCAAATGCACCGTCCATGCCCGACTCTTCGGTCATGGTCAGCAGCACTTCCAGCGGGCCGTGAATCAGGCTGTTGTCAGCCAGTACTGCCAGCGCTGAAGCCATACCAATGCCGTTATCCGCGCCCAGCGTGGTGCCGCGCGCTTTCACCCATTCGCCATCAACGTACGGCTGAATCGGATCGGTGGTGAAGTCGTGCACCGTGTCATTGTTCTTCTGCGGCACCATATCAAGGTGCGCCTGCAGCGCCACCGGCGTGCGTTTTTCCATGCCAGCGGTCGCGGGTTTACGAATCAGGATGTTGCCAACCTGATCGCGCTCAACCCAAAAACCTTGCTCTTTTGCCCAGCCTACAACGTGTTCGGCCAGCGCTTCTTCGTGGTAAGAAGGGTGTGGAATGGAACAGATTTTGGCAAAAATATCCCACAGCGGTTGGGGTGAAAGTTGCGACAATTCAGACACCATGCATCTCCTGTGTCAGCGTGGCGGACAGACCGCACGCACGCGGGTTTCCAGTGAAAATCGTCGTCAGAAAATCTGACGTGATGGGCCTGAGAATATCACTGTTTCTCGCCGGGTGCGCAATCAGGCGCGCTAAAAACCTGCAACCAGTAAGACAGGTGCTGGTTTTTAAGGCGTCAGATCCTTATAATCTCGCGCAACCTTTTCCCCCTTGCATATTTTTTAAGCCAAGTTTCTTGGCCGGGATTCCTTTATATGAGCGAAAAATACGTCGTAACCTGGGACATGTTGCAAATCCATGCCCGTAAACTGGCCCAGCGCCTGCTTCCTGTGGAACAGTGGAAAGGTATCATCGCGGTAAGCCGTGGTGGTCTGGTTCCGGCATCGCTGCTGGCACGTGAACTGGGTATTCGCTATGTCGATACCGTGTGCATCTCCAGCTACGATCACGATCATCAGCGCGAAATGAAAGTGCTGAAGCGTGCCGAAGGCGACGGTGAAGGCTTCATCGTAATTGACGACCTGGTTGATACCGGCGGCACCGCGCAGGCGATCCGCGACATGTATCCCAAAGCGCGCTTCTGCACCATCTTCGCCAAGCCCGCCGGCCGTGCGTTAGTGGACGACTATATTGTCGATATCCCGCAGAATACCTGGATCGAGCAGCCTTGGGACATGGGCGTGGTGTACATCCCGCCTATCGTTAAAAGCTAATTGATGCATCGCAAACAACGCCCGGTTATGCCGGGCGTTGTGCTTTCTGCGCCTCGCGCACGTATGACGGGTGCAGTACACTCTTAGCCATCGCCACGTTGTTGGCAGGAGAATAGCTGAGATGTCGGATAAAAACCTGAGCGAAGAACTTTTCAAACCGCGTTTTAAACACCCGGAGACCTCCTCATTAGTACACCGCCAGCATCACGCGCCGGTGCAGGTGCATAACGCCCTCGAAGGCGATACGCAGCGCGGCTGGTATCGCATGCTGAACAAACTGCTGTGGACATGGCGCGGTTTGTTGCCGCAGGAGATCAGCGAAGTGCTGGCGCGTATTGCGGTGAGCAACTTCGAACGCACCAATGAGGCTTTGCTTGATACCGTGATTGGCTATCGCGGCGGCAACTGGAATTATGAGTGGTCAAAGCAGGCGGCCATCTGGCAGCAGCGCGCATTGGAAAGCGCGAACCATGACGAGGCGGGACAACACTGGCTGCATGCCGCCAACCTGTTCAGCCTCGCAGCGTATCCGTATATCAAGGGCGACGAGCTGGCCGATCAGGCCCAGGTGCTGGCCAATCGCGCCTACGAAGAGGCCACGCAGCGTCTGCCGGGTGAACTGAAATCCCTGACCTTCCCGATGAGCGGTGGCAGTCCGGTTACCGGCTTCCTGCACATGCCAGCGCAGGCGGAAGCGCCGTATCCCACGGTGCTGCTGTGCGGCGGTCTTGATTCGCTGCAGAGCGATCACTATCGCCTGTTCCATGACTATCTCGCCCCGCGCGGCATTGCCATGCTGACGCTGGATATGCCGTCAGTCGGATTCAGCAGTAAATGGACACTCAATCAGGACACCAGCCAGGTACATCAACAGGTGCTGCGCGAGTTGAGCAATGTGCCGTGGATCGATCACACGCGTGTGGCGCTGCTGGGTTATCGTTTTGGCGCCAACGTTGCAACACGTTTGGCTTATCTGGAAGTGCCGCGGGTGCGTGCGGTTGCGACGCTGGGGGCGATGGTGCATAGCGTGTTTGTAGATGCGCAACAGCAGCAGCAGTTGCCGGACATGTACATGGATATGCTGGCGAGCCGTCTTGGCATGTCGTCCACTTCCGACAGTAATCTGCGCACGGAGCTCAATCGCTATTCCCTTAAAGTGCAAGGTTTGCTGGGACGCCGCACGCCAACGCCCATGCTGGCGGCATATTGGCCGGACGATATTTTCGGTCCGGAAGCGGATGCCCAGTTGATTGCTAATTCATCCTCGCAGGGCAAGACGCTGGCAATTCCTGCTAAGCCGGTGTTTGCCAGTTTTGACAAAGCCTTGAATCAAATTTGTGACTGGATTGAAAAACAGTTGAAAAACTAACTGGCGAAACGACACAGCTCTGCTACAACTAATACCCGGGATTTTCCATTTTTTGTTAATGGAAAGCTGGAAGTGCCATTTAAAGGGTTAAGGGAAACGAGATGACATTACCGAGTGGTCACCCCCGTAGTCGCCTGCTTAAGCGCTTCACCGAATTGGGGCCGTATATCCGTGAAGGCAAATGTGAAGAGACACGCTTCTTCTTCGATTGCCTGGCAGCGTGTGTCAATGTTAAGCCTGCGCCAGAACTGCGTGAGTTTTGGGGCTGGTGGATGACGCTGGAAGCCTATGAAGATCACTTCACTTACGAATATCATTTTGGCCTGTTTGATAAAGCGGGTGATTGGGGCGCTGCGACAATCAAAGGCAAAGAGAACAATGCCAAAGTGGAAAGCACGCTGCGTAATTTCCATGAGCGTCTGAAAGCGATGCTGTTGGAACAGAAACTCGATCTGCGACCGGCGGAAGGCTTTAAAGAAGAGCCGGTGAAACTGAGCGCCTGATAGGTATTTAAGGGTTTAAAAAGAGAAGAGCCGGTGATGAGCCGGCTCTTTTTTTATCGACACATTGAGGGTAAAGCCAACGTCTTAGAACTGGTAAGTCAGACCAACGGCTACAACATCATCGTTGTTGAGTGACAGACGGTTGTCGTCGCTCAACTGGTTGATTTTGTAATCAACAAAGGTCGACATGTTTTTGTTGAAGTAGTAAGTCGCGCCCACATCGATGTACTTAACCAGGTCCGCATCGCCGATACCTTCGATGTCTTTGCCCTTAGTCTGAACGTAACCGATAGAAGGACGCAGGCCGAAGTCGAACTGATACTGAGCAACCAATTCGATGTTCTGCGCTTTGTTCGCCGCACCTGATACTGATGCGCCGGTCGCTGTGTCCGTGCCACTGATCGGCGTCATGTTACGGGTTTCGGTGTAGATGGCCGCCAGGTAAACGCTGTTAGCATCATATTTGATGCCCGCGCCCCATGAATCCGCTTTATCACCTGAACCGTATGCGCGCGCTTGCTGCTGATTAGTACGATCGGAAGAGGTGAGGGCGGACATCACGCTGATGCCGGTATCACCAATGGTGTAGCCCAGAGATGCGCCGTAACCGTCGCCGTTCTGGCGAGACGTATCGGTAGCGCTACCGCGTGCGTTGGCGCTGGTGGAATCGTTTTTGCCCTGGTATTGCAGCGCGAAGCGCAGGCCATCAACCAGACCAAAGAAGTTGCTATTGCGGTAAGTTGCCACGCCGGTGGCACGTGCAGTCATGAAGTTATCGGTACGCGCAGTACCGTCGCCGCCGAATTCTGGGAAGACGTCCGTCCAGGCTTCTACGTCGTACAGTACGCCGTAGTTACGCCCATAGTCGAATGAACCGTATTGACCGAATTTCAGACCGGCAAAGCCCAAACGGGTTTTGTTGCCGTTGTTGGCATCAGAACCTTCAGAGTTATTCACGTTGTACTGATATTCCCACTGACCGTAACCGGTCATCAGGTCATTAATCTGCGTCTGGCCTTTGAAACCGATACGCACATAAGATTTGTCGCCGTCGCTTGACGCGTTATCGCTGAAGTAATGTTCAGCTTTAACACGGCCGTAGAAGTCCAGTTTATTACCATCTTTGTTATAAACTTCTGCAGCGTTTGCGGTGGAAGCCAGTGCCAGCGCTGATACAACGAATGCCAGTGTGCTCTTCTTCATTTTGCTATCAATCCCAATGAGTAAAATTTGTTGTACCCGTGAAAGGTTTTGTAAAACACGGACTTTTTACCGGTTGGCGATGAACGTTTTATGACATTTTTTCGGATTTCTTGTTAATTGCGAACTTTTGGTCTAGCGCATTGTCCGGGGATTTTTGTGCTTTTCCCCTTGCTGTTGTTGGCTTCCTTGCTCACTCCTGATAAAACGTCCCTTCGCAGATTTTTTTCTTATATGGCAGGAAAAACATGAGTGGCAGTCAGACCCTTGTGGTCAAGTTGGGTACTAGCGTCCTCACCGGCGGTTCACGTCGGCTGAATCGGGCGCACATGGTGGAGTTGGTGCGTCAGTGTGCGCAGTTGCACGCCGCGGGCCATCGCATTGTTATCGTCACTTCTGGCGCGATTGCGGCCGGACGCGAACACCTTGGTTACCCCGAACTGCCGCCCACCATCGCCTCAAAGCAGCTGTTGGCTGCGGTGGGGCAGAGCCGTTTGATTCAGCTGTGGGAACAACTGTTTTCTATTTACGGTATTCATATCGGTCAGATGCTACTGACGCGCGCCGATATGGAAGATCGTGAACGCTTCCTTTACGCGCGTGACATGCTGCGCGCGCTGCTCGACAACCACATCGTGCCGGTGATTAACGAAAACGATGCGGTGGCAACTGCAGAAATCAAAGTGGGCGACAACGACAACCTGTCGGCGCTGGCGGCAATGCTCGGCGGCGCCGATAAACTGCTGCTGCTGACCGATCAGCAAGGGCTGTTCACTGCCGATCCGCGCACCAATCCTGAAGCGGAGTTGATCAGCGACGTGCACCAGATCGACGACGCATTGCGCACCCTTGCAGGGGGCAGCGTGTCTGGCCTGGGAACGGGCGGCATGGCGACCAAGCTGCAAGCGGCGGACGTGGCGTGCCGCGCGGGGATCGATGTGATCATCGCCGCTGGCAGTCGTCCGGACGTGATCAGCGACGTGTTGTATGGCAAACCGGTTGGCACGCGCTTCCACGCGCAGCAGTCACCGCTGGAAAACCGTAAACGCTGGATCTTTGGCGCACCGCCCGCGGGTGAAATCACCATTGATGATGGCGCACTGGCCGCCATGCTAGAGCGCGGCAGCTCGCTGCTGCCAAAAGGCATTCGTGAGGTGCAGGGCAACTTCTCACGCGGTGAAGTGATCCGCATTCGTAGCCTGCAGGGGCGCGATATTGCCCACGGTGTGACGCGCTATAACAGCGATGCCATGCGCATGATTGCCGGACATCACAGCCAGGAAATCGGCGAGATTCTCGGTTACGAATATGGTCCGGTCGCCGTGCACCGCGACGACATGATCGTCAGTTAAGGAGCGGATGATGTTAGAAGAGATGGGTAAAGCGGCGCGTGCTGCGTCGTACAAACTGGCAGCACTCTCCACCGAACAAAAAAATCAGGTGCTACTCAGCATCGCCGATCGTCTGGAAGCGGAAAGCGCCGATATTCTGGCGGCAAACGCGCAGGATTTGGCAGATGCGCGCCAAAATGGCATGAGCGAAGCGCTGCTCGATCGCCTGACGCTCAATCCGCAGCGCCTGAAGGGCATTGCGGATGACGTACGTCAGGTGTGTCGCCTTGCGGATCCGGTCGGTCAGTTGATGGATGGCGGCCAGCTTGATAGCGGCTTACGCATCGAACGTCGTCGTGTGCCGCTGGGCGTTATCGGTGTGATTTATGAAGCGCGCCCGAATGTCACCGTTGATGTCGCGTCGCTGTGCCTGAAAACCGGTAACGCGGCGATTCTGCGGGGCGGCAAAGAAACCTACCGCACCAACGCGGCCACGGTGCGCGTGATCCAAAATGCGCTGACCCAGCACGGTTTACCGGCGGGTGCCGTACAGGCGATTGAAAACCCGGATCGTGAACTGGTCAATCAGCTGCTGAAGCTGGATCGCTACGTCGATATGCTGATCCCGCGCGGCGGCGCAGGTTTGCACAAACTGTGTCGCGAGAATTCGACGATTCCGGTGATCACCGGCGGCATCGGCGTATGTCATCTTTATCTCGATGAAACCATGGAGACAGAGGCGGCGCTGGCGGTGATCGTCAACGCGAAGAAGCAGCGCCCAAGCGCCTGCAACTCGCTTGAAACGCTGCTGATCCATAACGATCAAGCCGATCGCTTTATTCCTGCATTCCTGCAACGTATGGCGCAAGAGAACATTGCGCTGCACGCCGACGAAAATGTGCTGGCGCTGCTGCAAAACGGTGCCGCCGAAGTGGTCGCGGTGCAGGCGGAAAATTATGATGACGAATGGTTGTCCAACGATCTTAACGTCAAGCTGGTGGCGGATATCGATGAAGCCATCGCGCATATCCGTGAGCACGGCACGCAGCATTCTGATGGCATTCTGACGCGCAGCATTGGTAACGCCAATCGCTTCGTCAACCAGGTTGACTCATCCGCGGTATACGTTAATGCCAGCACGCGCTTCACCGACGGCGGCCAGTTTGGCCTCGGCGCCGAAGTGGCGGTCAGTACGCAGAAGCTGCACGCGCGAGGTCCGATGGGACTTGAGGCGCTCACCACCTATAAATGGATAGGGTGGGGCGACGATACGCTACGTCGCTAATATTCGCTCCTGCATGACAATGGGCACCGAAAACGGTGCCCATTTTTTTCGCTTTCGATCCAGTTATTCTAAGAGCTTTTTGATTTATTTCTGTCATCTATGGCGGGCTCGCTGCTTTTCACCCATTTTTTCCTTTAGATGCTGGTCTTACTGCTACAGAACAATCCTGAAAACCCCTGTGAGAACAAGCGATATGGCAATGATCACTGGTTTCGGCCTACCCGAAAGGGATAATGATTGTCCAGCTTCATTGATAAAAGCGGTTGGGTAGTAAACTGCCGGTAATATAAAATGAACTGGTAGCAAAAATGAAAATAACATTCAGTCTTTTACTGAAGGCAGATTATTAACTGATGGTTAAAAAAGAAAGTACGAGACAAGCATTCACTGCCAGGCTGATTGCCGCGTGCGAAAGCGCGGGAATTATCGGACATGGACGGAACAAACAGGTTGCGCTTGCGCTGCAAGAGAGGGGATGCAAGATCTCAACGCCGGGGGTGTGGAAATGGTTTAACGGACAATCGATACCCGATGATAACAATTTACTGGCGCTCAGCCAGTTACTCGACGTGCGTGTTGAGTGGCTGCAATTTGGTATGGAAAAACCGGCCGCCCTGCTGACGCAGCGAAGTTTGGTTAATCCACAGCATCTGTTTCGCGTAGAGAGTCTGGATATCGGTCAACACGGTGTGCGCAGCAGCACGCGCGATGAACTGGTAGAAACCATTCAAGCCATTGAATATGGGCTGGAAGAGGCGCGCGTGTTGTTTAATGGCCGCCCCGCCGAAAATATTCGCCTCATCGCGCTGAACAGCGATTCGATGGCGGGCACCTTTGCGCCGCGCGATCAGCTGTTCGTCGATATCAGCGTGCATCGCTTTGATGGCGATGGCATCTATCTCTTCACGCTTGACGATCAGCTCTATCTCAAACGCCTGCAGCTGCAGCACAAAAAGGTCGCGGTGATCTCAGATAACAAGCGCTATGAAACCTGGTATTTAACCCTGGAAGAAGCCAGGACGCTGCAGGTGGTGGCGCGGGTGATCATGAGCCAGGCGCGGGATTATCAAATCCTGGGTTGATCACAAAACGCCAGAATGCGGTAAAAAAATATTTTGGCTGAAATCATAAATTTAACTGACGGTAAATAAAAAATTAACCATTGGTGTTTGCCAATGCATTAGAACCTGTTAATAATTTGAGCATGGATGGACAACATACCTGCTCACGGATGAGCCCGCTCTTAAACAATTGAGGCGCTGCACAAGCGCGATACATACCATCCAAAGTTAGTGAACTTTGGGATGGGGTGGATACGCACTTTGCAGCGTTGTCAGTTGCCCTCTGTTTTCACTCTCCTCTACTTCACCCTGGCCGCGAATGCAGCCGGGCGAGTTGACGTCGAGTATTTTCCAGAGGAACAGCGAACGCGTCGGCTTCAGCCGAATCGCCGTGCCTGCCACCCCATCGCCAAAGACTCATTAACAGGAGGAGTTATGGCGATTATCCAGTACGGGAAGTCAGTATTTTCAGGCAATGCACGCACGCGCCGCCATCGGCGACGCCAGTCCCTCAGTCGCCTCAAGCGCAGCATCGACAACGCGCTCGGCATCGAATACGAAAACGTTACTTTGCGCACCGCTGAACGCATCTGTCAGCGCCAAACGCACTCACGCATTGACTGCGCGGTGTTAGCGCCTGTTCGCGTTCAGCAGGCACAAGCGAGTTTCGATAACTGCTGTTTACCCCATGTCTATTTGTACGCCGTGCGCTAAATCTTTCTCCCCTTTCCCCAGTTTTAAGCGGAACGTTTTATAGATGCTCAGTGTTTAACCATCCTTGAGCGTTTCGCTTATCAAACAATGCGCTGAGATCAGGAAACGATCAGCGAGATTTATGTGTTTTTACCGCTTTGCGCAGCCATTTTCAGGCTGTCGCGCCCGTCTAAGAGGAATTTCTATGAGTCAGATTATTGCCATCCTGAATTTTGAAGAGGGTTACCGCGAAGCGCCTTACCTCGATACCCTGGGTTTCCCTACGGTGGCGGGGGGGATTCGCATCGGCCCGAAAGGGGCCTCACTCAGCAACTACATCTTCCAGGTGCCGCGTCCGGTGGGCGATGTGTGGAAGCAGTGCATTGTCGAGGGCAAGGTGCAGCAGATGCATCAGCGTGCGCTGGTGCAGCAGGCGCTGGCCAAATGCAATGAGGCGCGCTGCGATGTGCTGATCAGTATGGGTTATCAACTGGGTGTGGATGGGCTGGCGATGTTTCGCGGCATGCTCACCGCCATCACTCAGGGCGATTTCAACAGCGCAGCCAACGCCATGCTCGACAGTTTGTGGGCTCGCCAAACCTCGGGCCGCGCCCGGCGGCATGCCGAAGTGATGCGCAGCGGCACGTATGACATCTATCGGGGGCTGCTATGAATCTGAAACTGCTGATTTTTGTCACCGCAGTGCTGGCGGTAATCGTGGTGGTGATGGTGATGCAGCGCTTCACCACGCTGGAATTTGTTAAACATGCGCGGCTGTTATTCAAAACCTGGTCAGTGTGGCTGGCGTCACTCGGTTCGATGCTCAGCGCGTGGGTGCAATCGTTTCCCACCGCTGCGCTTGATGCATGGAACAGCATGCCGCCGGATGTGAAAGCGATTCTGCCGCACAACTATCTCGGGTTGATTGGCGCTTTCATGGTGGCGATGGGCGTCATTGCCCAATTCGTTCGCCAGAAAGGCCTCAACCAGCAAAAAACGGCGATGGAGGAAAAAGCATGACACTTATCACGACATTGCTTGGCGGCAGCTGGCACTGGCTCGCCGCCCTGGCAGGCGTCATTGCCGCGTTAGCGGCCAGCTACTTCGGTGGCAAGAAAATCGGCAAGGTGCAGCAACAATCCAAATCCGCCGTCGAGCGCGCCGATCAAGCCGCGGCGCAAGCGGTAGCCGTTAACCAGCAGCAGCAACAGCTGCGTGAGGAGGCCAAACGTGTGGAAGCCAGCAACCTTAATCTTGATGACGCTGCTGCTCGTGACAAGCTGCAGCAGTCGAAATACCACCAGCCCTAAAGCTCCTGTCGTCATCGACTCAGCCTGTACCCTGTTTTCCCCGATTTATACCCACGGCAATGACGCCGAGCGCATGGACGTTCGCACCGTGCGCGCCATCAACAATCACAACGATCTTTGGGATCAGCACTGCGGTCAACCGGCCCAGTAACGCTGCTCTCACGCATTTGCATTACCTACCCGAAAAGCCGAGGAGGCTATAATGATCGAAGTTAACTCTTATGCAGAACTGCGTACCACCGTACCGGCCAAAAACGGCGATCTGGCATTCTTACGTCGCTACAACGCTGACTCCACCTTCCACGGCGGCGGTGATTTTACCGGCTTTATCGGTACCACGACCGCGGTAGAAGATGGCGGTACGCTGGTGATCGGTAACGGTTTTTACTGGAAACGTGTGATTAACGATCCAAAGGACATCAACCTTTATCACTTCGGTGCTAAAGGCGATGGTTACGCCAACGATACGGAGGCGTTCAACCGTATGCTGGCATGGACGCAAAGCTACTCCGGTAACATTACCGCGTTACCGGTGCGTTTCCCTGGCGGTAAATTCCTGATCAGCCCGATCGACATCAGCGGTACCGAGCGCGCCTTTTTTGGCTTGCAAGGTGATGATGTCGAACTGGGTTCGCTGCCGCGTACCACCATCATTTCCGACAAAAGTGCCAACACGGTATTCAAGGTGAAGGCGCGTCGTACCTCAATCAGAGGTATCGCGTGGAATGGCCAGGCATCGGCGGATATCACCACCAACAAAAGCACTATCACCTCCGATATGTGCAGCAACGTGCAGCCCTTCTTCGAAAACACCTGTATCGAAGGCACCACCGTCAATATCTACTGTTTCCGCGCGCAGAATAACGGCGGTACGGTGATAAAAGTGTTGGATACCCTCGACAGCAAATTCGACCAGATTTACACCCTGTATACCTACGGACGTGTGTTTGATGTTGGCTGGTCGAACTCGCCGAAAGGCGCCTGGGATCACTCCACCGCCATTGAGCTGTGTAACTGTAACTTCCAGACCGGTTACGGTGACGCCACGCTCTACATGCCGCGTGTGACGCAGGGGATTATCCGCAACGTGTGGATTGAGCACACGCGCAATCCGGGCGACCTGTCGGATGGCGGCTGGACGGTTGATACGCTGAATATTGAAGATTGCGGTACGCCGTTGAATCTCAACAATGCACGCGTGGTGATCCGTCAGCTCAACCTGCAGTCTGGCGCAAAACTGAGTCTTGATGCAGCTGCTGGACGCTGGTTATCCACCTTTGAATACGGTTATCGCCGCGACGAGAACTACGGCACCTTTATGACCGGGTCGCTGCGCGCGGGCTATTTCAGCGGCTACAAAATTACCAATAATACCGACACCGATAACTGGTATCGCGTCGGGCAGTTGTTCTTCCCGAACGCCAACCAGCAGTGGGTGATGGAGTTTATTGGTAAGGCGGATGCCACACAGCCAACCGGCACCGCTGGCTCACCGGTCAATGTGGCGGCGACCGGTAAAACCTGGGTCAACCTGCAGCGTCTGGAAACGGTATGGGCGGATGCTTATCACATGGGGCAGCCAGCGGTGCTGGATATCCGCTACAGCCGCGTGGGAACCACTTATGCGGCGGTGTGGGTAAAACTGCGCGCCAACAGTGGTGACACCATGATGAACCTGAAATGCACCGGTCCAACGCGTTTCGATACCGGTTCTTGCTCGCTGTTCCAGCAGGACTTCTCTGTCGTGACCGATACCACCAAACTGGGCGGTTTCAAACCGGCGGCGCGCTTCGGGCTGCATAACGGTTTGGCCGGTATTGGTGCCAACGAGAAAGGGGTGCTCACCGTCGCGACGGCGGCCGGCACACCGACCAACAAAACCGCGCCTACGGGCTTTGTGCTGGTCAACATTAACGGTGTCGATCGTAAACTTCCTTATTACGATTGAGGTCCAGCACCTTTTTGGCGAGGCTTCGGCCTCGCCTTTTTTTGTTTGTGGTTACGTATATATGCAGGTGCGCATGAATGCGCACCCTACGAAAACTCCGCAAATTAAACGTAGGGTCGCCATTCATGGCGACCTCCCGGCAAATCACCCTTTCGGGAAAATCCACACATGGTTTTCCGGCAACGCCAGATGGCAATGTTGCGGATCACGCACGTCGCTGCCGTAGGCGCGAATTACAAAATCATCGCCCACGGTGCGGAACAAGTATTCCCAGCGGTCGCCAAGGTACATGCTGGTGAGTAGCGGCAGTTCCAGCTGGTTTTCGCCCGGCGCATCGACCACGTTTACACGTTCGACGCGAATCACCGCCGTGGCTTCCTGGCCGTTTTGCACGCCTTCGCCTGCCCGTCCCCATAACGCCCAGCCTTTGCCCTCAATACGCGCTTTGCCGTCGCGCAGCTCGGTGATTTTACCGTGCAATCGGTTGTTGCTGCCCATGAACTCGGCGGTAAACAGGGTTTTCGGCGAGCCATACATCTCTTGCGGCGTGCCTTGCTGTTCGATTTTGCCGTTATTGAGCAGCAAAATGCGGTCGGAAATCGCCATCGCCTCATTTTGGTCGTGCGTTACCATCAGCGCGGATAAGCCTAACTTGATGATCAGCTCACGCAGGAACACGCGCGCCTCTTCGCGCAGTTTGGCATCCAGATTCGATAACGGTTCATCAAGCAAGATCACCGGCGGGTTATAAACCAGCGCACGACCAATCGCCACGCGCTGCTGCTGACCGCCGGAAAGCTGGTGCGGATGACGCTTGCCGAGATGACCCAAACCCAACTGCACCAACACATCTTGTACGCGTTGGGTGATCTCCGCAGAGGGCACTTTGCGCAGCTTTAATGGATAAGCCACATTCTCAAACACGGTTTTGTGCGGCCACAGCGCATAGGACTGGAACACCAATCCCAGATTACGTTCTTCCGCTGGAATCTCACTGCGCGGCGTACCGGCGTACACCGTGTTGCTACCAATCACGATGGTGCCCTGAGTCGGTTTCTCCAGCCCGGCGACCGCACGCAGCAGCGTGGTTTTACCGCTGCCGGACGGGCCAAGCAGAGAAACCACTTCGCCTCGCTGCAAATTCATCGACACGCCTTTCAGCACCGGGTTGTCGCCATAAGTTAAGTGCAGATTTTCCACCGATAATTCAATCATGTAATTTGACTCCAAATCGCAGGGCAATACCCAAACCGACGACGACCAGCAGGATGTTAATAAAGGAGAGTGCGGCAACAATATCAATCGCGCCCGCCGCCCACAGGGAAACCAGCATGGAGCCGATGGTTTCCGTACCGGGCGACAGCAGATACACGCCGGTGGAATATTCGCGCTCGAAAATCAGGAACATCAGCAGCCATGAGCCAATCAGGCCGTAACGGGATAATGGGATGGTAACGTGACGCGTAATTTGTCCACGCGTGGCGCCAGTGCTACGCGCCGCTTCTTCCAGTTCCGGCCCTACTTGCAAGAGCGTTGAGGAGATCAAGCGCAGGCCATAGGCCATCCACACCACCGTATACGCCAGCCAGACGCTGAAGATGGTGCTGCGCAGCGAACGCAGCCAGACGACCAGGTTATCGCGCAGCCACTGCGACCAGGCGAAATCGGAGAGCCAGCCCGATTTGAGTGCGTTATCCAGCCACATCGGCAGGAACAGGAATACCCAAAGAAACGCCAGACCGGCCAGCAAGCCCGGTACCGCACGCGGCACTAATACGCTGTAGTCGAGGAAGCGCGTAGTGTTATCCGGTTTACGGTGCATGGCGATGCCGATAAACAGATAACACACCACCGCCAACGCGCCGCCGATCACGCCAATCGCCATCGAGTTGACGATAGCGCGCAGCAGGTTGGGCTGCGCCCAGATGGTCTGGAAGGTTTTAATCGACAACTCATCCCACAGTGAGACACCAACGCCCCAGTTAGAGATGAACGCGCGCAGCACCACGCCCAGCAGCGGCACGCCAATGGTCACCGTCAGCCAGAACGCCACCACGGCACCGGCCACCCAGCGCCATTTGCCCAGCGGCAACGCACGCGCCTGCGAGGCTTTGCCTTTTACCGTGACAAAGCGGTTGGCTGTACGCATCAGACGGCGTTGCAGCATGACTAACGGAATGGTGATACAAATCAGTACCACGGCCACCGCAGCCATCAGGTGGTAGGACGGCGTGCCGAGCTTATTCGTTAACTGATAGAGATAGGTGGCCAGCACCATGTTGCCTTCGGGATCGCCCAGCACCAGCATCAGGCCGAACACTTCCAGCCCGAGGAAGAACAGCAGCACGGTGGCATACAGCATCGAAGGACGTACCATCGGCAAGCTCACCGACGTCATCACCTGCAACGGCGAGGCACCGGCAATACGCGCCGCTTCTTCCACATCCGATCCTACGCTGCGCAGGGCCGATGAAATATACAGATAGGCGTGCGGTACGTGCGTCAGACCAGCAATCACCACGATGCTCGACATGTCGTAGATATTCCACGGCACAAACCCGAGCAGTGATTGCGCCCACAGCGAGAAGAATCCCACTGGACCGGCGGCCACCACATAACCAAATCCCAGCACCATCGGCGAGACAAAAATGGGCACGAGGATCAGCGGCTCAATAAGGCGTCTGCCCGGTAGATCGGTACGCACCATTAAGAACGCCAGAATGCCGCCCAGCGGAATGGCGATGATCACCAACCCGAAGGCGAGAATAAATCCGCTGCGCAACGCTTTATAGAAATCGGGATCGGTGAAAATAAATTCAAACGATTCCAGGCTCCACGCTTTCGACGGCGCAAAGAACGGCGCAGATAAGAAACTTTGAATAACAATAAACGACAGCGGAATGTAGATAACCAGCGTGGTTATCAGCACCACAATGCCGCGCGGCAGGCTTTGCCACTTTCTCTGCAATGCACGCATATTGAGACCCTGAATGGCGAATCAGATAACAGAAAGAGAAGCGCGCCGCAGTAGACGCGCTGCAGTAATGCCGTTATTTACCGGCGGCTGTGCGCCACTGTTTGATGTAATCCAGACGTTTTTTCGGTTGCAGATATTCCAGCAGGCTTTCATCAACCGGGATCGGTTTCAGCGCGGTGCCTAACATTTTGGTCATGCCATCAATGTCGTTTTTGCCTTCAATATCATTGCGCAGGGAAGGGATGTCGGCCTGATTGGCCAGAATGCTTTGCCCTTTTTCAGACAGCACATAATCCAGCCACAGTTTTGCTGCATTGCTGTTACTGGCTTGCTGGCTGATGAACGAGACGCGAGACAGCACCAGCGTGTAATCCTTCGGATAAGAGATGCCCAGCGACGGATCGGTTTTCGCGCGGGCTTCGGCATATGAACCGAGGATGTTGAAGCCGATCAGGTTTTCACCGGACGACACCCTTTCCATCATGGTACCGGTGGATGACTGCACGGCTAAACCGCCTTTCGCCACGTCAGCCAACGTTTTGAAATAATGAGGATCGGCTTTGGCATCCTGCACCGAGAGCATGAAGCCGAGGCCTGATTTCTCAATATCGTAGGTGGTGACTTTGCTCTTGAATTTGTCGGTCTGGCTGGCGATCAGCTTGGCCAGTGCGGTGTGCGAATCGGGTACGTCACCGGCGGGGATCAGGCGTTTGTTATAGATGAACACCACCGGTTCGTAGGTGGTGCCATAGGCTTTGTTGTTCCACACCGCCCACTTCGGCAGTTGCGCCAGTTCGGGAGATTTATATTCCTGCGCGTAGTCGGTCGCCAGCTTCAGGCCGGTATCCATGGAGGAGCTCCAGACTACATCACCGCTGGTGCCGCCCGAGGCTTGTTCACTGATAAAACGGTTGTACAGCTCGGTGCTGTTCATATCGTTATATTCAACTTTGATGCCGGGATACGTGGTTTCGAAGCCCTTAATCAGCGGCCCGGCGGCTTTAGTGTCGGTGGTGGAATAGATCACCACTTTGCCTTCCTTGGTCGCGGCATCAATAACGCGTTGGTAATCCGCCGGATAACCCTGCGGCGGAGCGGAAAGGGCAGAACAAGAGATCAGTACAGTAGCGGCAACCAGAGAGAGTGGGAATTTGTTCGACATTATAATTAACCTTTTAGTTACATTTGAGGAACTAATGGTCAACATAGCCGATCGCCTTTCCCACACAAGAGGTGACGGATTGTTATCTTCACGAAGTGTGATTGTTGGCGCTGTTTAGGCAATTAACACCATAAAAACCACAACCGGCAACGCGCAGCATTTGCGCGGGATCACAGGATTTTGCGGTACAGCCGACGCGGATGGCCGATGTTACCGTACTGCATCTCAACGCCAATAAAGCCGATCTCAACACAATATTCCAGGTAACGGCGGCCGGTGGTTTTGCTGATGCCGACGTTTTCCACGACCTGTTCGACCGACCAACAGCGGTCTGGCGCAGCACTAAAAAACGCTTTCACCCGATCCAGCGTAATGGATTCAATCCCTTTACTGGACGGTGCCGAAGGCGCATCACTGGTCGGCAGATTGAACAGCTTATCCAGCGCCTGCTGATCGACGTTCTTCATTTGGCGCATCGTCTGTACCAGCCGCATAAAGCGTTCCAGCGACGCGCGCAGGCGATGGAAAAACACCGGCTTCAGCAGATAGTCGAATGCGCCGCTGCGTATCGCGTGGCTACAGGTTTGCATGTCGCTGGCAGCGGTGATGAAAATCACCGAACACTCAAAACGCTTTAACAGCGGATCGTCAATCAATGTCACGCCCTGACCATCCGGCAAAAAGTTGTCGAGCAGCAGCAGCCGTGGCTGATGCAATGCAATCAGTTCACGCGCCTGCGCCAACGTGGCGGCAATGCCCACCACGCGCAGATGGAAGTTCTGCTCAATATATTCACGGTGCAAATCGGCCAGATGCGGCTCATCTTCCACAATCACCACATCAAGTGGCTTAGCATTATTCATGGGAAAGTCCTGTTAACGCGGCGGGCTGGAACGGAATAAACACCGAGAAGATAGTGCCCTGCGGCGAGTTGTCGCTGATCTCAATGCTGCCGCCCGCCTGCTGCACGTAACCCGCAGTCAGATAGAGACCGATGCCGTGTTCTGAACCGAGCATGTCGTCACCGCTGGACGGCTTGCTGGTAACGCCTTGTTCAAACAGATTCGGTTTGATGCTGTCATCCACGCCGCAGCCCTGATCGGCCACTTCGATGAGCAGTTCCTGATTACGACCAGAAATATACACTTCAATCGGTGCCGCGGGCGTTCTGGCATTCAGCGTGGCGTCCACTGCATTATCCAGCAGATTGCCGATCACCGACATCAACGCCGTTTCGCTCAACGCAGCTGGAATGCGGCTCAGCTGGCAGGCCGGATCGAATTGCAGCTCAACGCCTTTTTCCCGCGCGCTAACATATTTCCCCAGCAGCAGCCCGCACAGCGCGGGCGAGGTAAAGCGCGCCGAGACAAAATCCAGCACCTGCTGCGCCCCGGCAGATTGGGCATGGATATAGCGCATCGCGTCATCGTAACGCTGCATCTGTAACAAACCGACCAGGGTGGCGGTCCAGTTCAACTGTTCATGGCGCATGATGCGCAAATTATCCGCATAGCGTTTAACCTGGCTCAGCTGGCTACTCAGCGTATTAATGTCGTTTTTATCGCGGAAGCTGCAGACCCAGCCGCCGGGTTCGCCGGGTTCCAGCTCGATCGCCACCCGATTCGCGATCACCTGACGCTGATTGAGCACGGTGATGTGGTCGTGGGTTTTCACCTCATGCTGATTTAAAAACGCCGGATGGATCTGCAGGACAGCATCAAGCGGTTTCCCCAGCAGCTCACTTTCACTCTGCTGAATTTCCAGCAACTCTCTCGCCGCGCGGTTGATAAGAATCAGCTGCCGCTCCGCGTTTACCGCAAATACGCCTTCATACATCGCTTCCAGCAGCGCTTTTTGCTGCAGCACCAGCAGCGCGATATCTTTCGGCTCCAACCAGAACATCTGTTTTTTCAGGTTGCGGCTAAATACCCAGGAGAAAATAAACAGCAGCAGCAACAGCGCCACGCCATACAAGCTGGCCTGCCACAGCAGGCTGACGTTGATATTGGCAATATAGGAGGTGAGATACCCCACCGAGACAATGCCAATCACCTGATGCTGCGCATCAACGATCGGCGCTTTGCTGCGGAGCGACACGCCGATGCCGCCTTTGCGCACGGAAATAATGGTTTTCCCCTGTAGCACTTCCGCATTGTCGCCGCCAATCATGGGTAAATTGAGGCGCTCCGGTGATTCCGAGTGATAGAGATGTTGTTCTTGCGTGTCACCAATCACGATGTAACTGGCATCGCTTTGATTGCGTAAGGGCTGAATCAGCGCGGCGATGCCGGCGATATCACGGCTCGCTACTTTCTCCGCCAGACCGGGCATCAGCGCAATCTCACTGGCCTGCACCCGTGCGCGCTGTCCCAGATCGTGATGCAACTGGCGGTCAATGAAATGAAACAAAATGGTGCCCAGCAAGGCGAGTAGCAGGCAGGAAAACAGCACCAGCGACAGGAAGAGTTTTACCTGGAAAGATAATCTGCGTTTCATACAACCTGCAGTAAAGGAAAACTGGAGAGAGGCATGGCTGGAGACTAGCACGCGAAAATGCGGGCCGTGACAGCCTAACGCCAGAGTTGTGAGCTGGCTTCACTCTCAGCAAGGCTAAGGCGCGGGTTTCTGTTGGCACGATGTCATCGATATTCCGATCTTATTCCTGGTATTCGCCTGCTGCGACGCTAATCAATGCACTAAAAACCTCTTCATCACGGCTAATCAATGCGCAATTATTTAATCCATCCTTTCTCTGAGTAAATTCCGGTTTGGCCTGGCAACCATTGACCTTATAACCCCGAGTGGTGAGAATGCTGGGAAAAGTTTTGAATTAGATCGCAAATTTTGGGCATAAAGCCTGTTGCAGTGCGACTGCGAGAGCCGCACTGAATTAACGCCACTTGCACTTATCGGACAGCCAAAGACGCGCCGGATTAATAAAAGTGCAGGGCATACAGCAAATATCGTTAATGTCGTGACGTTCGTTGAGAAGGCCCGTCTTTTGATGCACCTTCTCAGCCCCGGTCGGCATGTCTTGTTTTCGGTAATGGGCGTGATAAAGACGCCAGGTTTTTTTAACTCTCATTACAGAAAGATAAAAAATTTAATTTAAGTACGTCGTGAAAGCCGTGGTGACGGCATTAGCTTAATCACCCAAATAAAAAACGTAACTGGCTGAAAATTAACTGAACTCTTACGGGTGCAGCGCAGCCTCTTTACGCCTAAAAAGTGGATTTCTGCGTAGTCAGTAAACAGGTAGCTGCAAGCCTGGGGCGGTAGCCTGCCTGATTTACCTGAAGAAAACAGAATAAATCTGCACGGTTTATTTGGCGATTATCTTATTCAGTCATCTTTTTAGAGAGAATTAAAGGCCAATTTTAGTTGACCTGAGGAAACTCTGAAATAAACAGGCAATAAATGTTAAGCCGGGCGCAAGCAACGCGCAGCGTTAATCGCTGCAACGTTCAGCGATTACTTTTTCCGCCCGCAACTTTTTACTTCGACAGAGTCCAGAGGTTATATGCAAAATCCCGTTAACGACGTTTTAATCAGCGTCATCGTGCCGGTGTATAATGCCGCGGCGTATCTGGAGCGATGCATTGATAGCCTGCTAAAGCAGGAAGAAAGCCGTTTTGAAGTGATTTTTATTAACGACGGTTCCAGCGATAATTCGCTCGCGATATTACAGAACTACGCCCATTACCCGCATTTCCACATCATCGACAAAACCAATGGTGGCGTCTCGTCGGCGCGCAATCAGGGCATTCGCGCTTCACGCGGCAAACTGCTGTGTTTTTTAGACGCCGATGATTTTTTGCCTGCTAGCGCGTTTGCCACCTATGTGCGGTTGATGCAAAACCCGGTGGCGATGGTGGTGGGAGCATCTCAGCACTTCACGCCGCAAGGTGAGCCGCTCGATTTCCCGGCGAACACCACTGACACTCGCCAGTTGGCGGCGTCGGCGGCAATCAATGATCTGCTCTATTTTAATCCGCGTCACGGCATCTGCGATAAGGTGTTTCGCGGCGATGTCATTCGCCAGCATCAACTCAGTTTTAACGAAGAGATTTACAACTTCGAAGATCTGCTGTTTGTGATCAATTACCTGCATCTGCAACAGGATCGTCAGGTGGTCTTCACCCAGCAGGTGGTTTATCACTACGTGGTATCCACCAACTCGGCCACACGGTCGGCGTTACGTGAAAAGCATTTCTCATTTGCGCGTTCCTTTAATGGCATGCAGGCGTTTTTATCCGCGCAGCATAGTCGCTGTTATTACCATCTCTATTTAAAAGTCACCTCGTCCTATATCTATAAAGCGCTGCACAGCGACGGATTCAGTCGCGCCTTTATTGATGAATATATTTCGCTCTACCGTCGCAGCTTTAAGTCCTATTTCACCTCTGGATTGATGCTCAATCCGTGGAGCCTGTACTTTGCGCTGTTTTTTGTCAGTCCACGACTGGTATCGCGTCTGCGCCGACTGGCACAGAAATAAACGCTGAGGTTGAGTTGTGAAAGATAAATTAAAAAATTCCATGTGGATGATCGCTGAAAAGCTGATTGCGGTATTTGGCCTGATATTCGTCACCTCCTATGTGGCGAAATATGTTGGGCCAACCACCTTCGGCATTATTTCGATCTCAATGCTGGTATTTCAGTTCATCCAGAGCATCGCGCTGATGGGCAGCGATGTGATTTTGTTGAAACGCCTGTCGCAAAATCATCACTCCGGCATGCGCTTAATGATGGCGACGTTTCTGTTGGTGTTGCTGATTTATGGCGTGTTGGCGGCAAGCGGCATGCTGATCATGGGAGAAGAGTGGCGTGCTGAAGCGCGGGTGTTTATCTGCGCAGCGGCAATTGCCTGCCTGTTTTCCTCACTCGATTTGGTGAATATCTACAACGAGGCGAGGCTCAATGCGCGCCTGAATGTGATGGCCAATCTGGCGGGGCTGGCCATCAGTTTAACCGTGCGCTTCTTTATCTCTTATTACGGCCTGGACCCGCAGCTATTGTCGATTCCGATCGTATTGGCAACCTTTATTCCGTTTGCTATCAAGCTGGTGATTTTCCTTAAATACCATCGCCAGGTGCCGATTCCGGCACTGCGCCAGATGAAAAAATATTCACGCTATATGGTGGCATCGGGTATTTCCCTGGTGTTTTCAGTGATTGCTGTGGCGATCTATACCCGCGTGAACCAACTCAGCGTCTCTTATTTCCTTGGTGTAAAAGAGGCGGGCATTTTCACCGTAGCGCTGACACTCGCCACTGCATGGGTCTTTTTACCCAATGCGTTACTGGCTTCCTTTTTTCCAGCATTTTTTGCCGAGCGTGATGATAAGCAGTCAATTATCAAAGCGCAGAAATTACATCTGCTGGTGATTGGCGTCTCCTCGCTGGTGATTCTGGCGATTTGGTTATTGTCCGGATGGTTTATTCGCAACTTCTACGGGGCGGATTATCTCGATGCCGTAGCGCCAACGCTGTTACTCAGCGTGGGTGCGATGTGTGCAGTGCTCAGCAGTGTTATGGACCGTTTTATTATTAAGTACAACGGATATCGTTACTTAGTTAAGAAAACCTTCGTAGTGTTATTAATTTGCGTGGCGTCCTCTTTATTATTGGTTCCTTATTTTGGTTTAAACGGCGCGGCCATGAGCGTGGTATTAACCGAGTTCTTATCGTTCTCCCTGCTTAATTATTTTTTCCCTGCTCAACCTGTAATGCGTATTCACCAGGTATTTATCAACCCCAGGAAACTATGGCTGTTATTTAACAATATCAAAACCTCAGACAGTAAAGAGAGTTTATCATGAATGAAAAAACACTATTTAGTCTTATCATTCCCGTCTATAACGCACAAAAAACCGTTAAACGTACCTTGCAGAGCGTGCTTCAACAGACGTTCAGCAGTTATGAGGTTATTGTGGTCAATGATGGCAGCAGCGATTCAACCGCGAAAATACTGGAGGAGTTTAGCGCTTATTCACAGGTCACGGTCATTAACCAGATTAATGCCGGTGTCAGCGCCGCCCGTAATAATGGAATGCAGCACGCCAGCGGCGAATATATGTTATTCCTCGATGCGGATGATTGGGTGGACGATAATTTCCTCATGATCTTCAAACAACATCTTGATGCCTGGCCAGCGGAATCTGTCGATTTGATGGTAGGAAACCTCAACGACAACCGCGTAGGGAAAGTGTCTCAGGCGGGCTTCTTCAGCCAGGAGGACATTCCTTACGTGCTGGGTGAACTGGAGATGAGTGATAACATCGGCTATCTCCATAACAAATGTTATCGCCGTCAGATTATTGAGGAACTGAATCTGCGCTTCCTGGAAGGTATTTCAATGAGCGAGGATTTGCTGTTTAACCTTAAATTCTTCAGCTGCATTAGCAACTTCCTGGTGACGCCGGGTGCGGCTTATCATTATGAAGACGTGGAGGGTTCATTATCGAAGCGTAAAGTGCAATACAGTGAACTGAAAGTGCGTAAACAGTTTCTCACCGCGCTTTATGATTCGATCATTAGTAAATATCAGTCCAGCGATCTCGACTATTTCCTCAAAGGCATCTCAAAACGTGTGCTCGCGCTGGATATGCAGATTGTGACCGCTATGTATCACGCTTCGTTTTCACCTGCGGATATTGCCCAGGAAATTAATGAAATAAAGCGGGGTAAATACTCAAAAGGTATTTTCATCCTGCTGAATAAAAATGAAAAATTGAAGTACATGATTATGAATTTGAATACACTTACAGCGTACTATTTTCTTTATGCATTATACAGAATGCGTGCATTCTAATTAAATTCTCCCGGTGTTAGCCTCTGGACGCATTTGCTGTTTCAGAGGCTAATTATCGGGGGAGTTTCCCCCGATGTTATCAACCTACCCGTTGCCGCACCTGTCCACTTTCCTCACGCCTTTCTGCTGACTCCCCATTACTCCTTCTTGCACTCATCCCGCGTCTCATGTCAAATAGCGCCCCATGCAATCGATTGCGCGCATGTTTCGTGCATTTTCTGCGGCGCAGGACATCAGGATGCGTGAATTTCATCTCATGAAGCGTCATCCTTTGCGTTCCGGCCGGGCGGAGCCGCCCACGCCATGATTGGCAGCCATCATTGTGGCTGCATGTTGATAAAGCTTGAAATTCTGGAGAGACAGATGGACAACTCACAAACCGGTACGCTTGGCACCGTAGAAACGGCGGCGAAGGGCTGGCGCAAGAGTGATACCGTGTGGATGCTGGGTCTTTACGGTACGGCGATTGGTGCGGGCGTACTTTTCCTGCCGATTAACGCCGGGGCAGGCGGGCTGATTCCGCTGATTATCATGGCGATCCTTGCCTTCCCGATGACCTATTACGCCCATCGCGCGCTGACGCGCTTTGTGCTCTCCGGTAAAAATCCCGGCGAAGATATCACCGAAGTGGTTGAAGAGCATTTCGGTGTGGGTGCCGGCAAAATCATCACCTTGCTCTACTTCTTTGCCATCTATCCGATCCTGCTGATGTACAGCGTGGCGATTACCAATACCGTTGATAGCTTTATCGTGCATCAGCTAGGTCTGGTTTCGCCGCCGCGTGCGCTGCTGTCGCTGATTCTGATTATCGGCATGATGACGGTGGTGCGCTTCGGTGAGCAGATGATTGTGAAAGCGATGAGCGTGCTGGTGTTCCCGTTTGTAGCGGTGCTGATGCTACTGGCGGCTTATCTGGTGCCGCACTGGCATGGCGCGGCGCTGGAAACCTTGTCGCTGAGCCAGAGCGTCAGCGGTCACGGCATCCTGATGACGCTGTGGCTGGCAATTCCGGTAATGGTGTTCTCCTTCAACCACTCGCCGATCATTTCGTCGTTTGCTGTCGCCAAGCGCGATGAATACGGTGCTGGCGCCGAGAAAAAGTGTTCACGCATTCTGGCGAACGCCCATTTGTTGATGGTGGTGACGGTGATGTTCTTTGTGTTCAGCTGCGTGCTGAGCCTGTCGCCAGCCGATCTGCAGGCGGCGAAAGATCAGAACATCACCATTCTGTCTTACTTAGCTAACCACTTTAATGTGCCGATGATTGCGTGGATGGGCCCGATTGTCGCGATGGTGGCGATCACCAAATCGTTCCTTGGGCATTATCTGGGGGCGCGTGAAGGTTTTAACGGCATTGTGGTGAAGTCATTGCGCAGCCGCGGTAAAACCGTCACGCCGCAGCGCCTGAATCGTCTAACCACCGGCTTTATGTTGCTGACCACCTGGCTGGTGGCGACGCTGAATCCAAGCATTCTGGGGATGATTGAAACCCTTGGCGGGCCGATTATTGCGATGATTCTGTTCCTGATGCCGATGTACGCCATCCAGAAAGTGCCGGCGATGCGGCAGTACAGCGGGAAGATCAGTAACCTGTTTGTGGTGATTGTTGGCGTGCTGGCGATTTCGTCGATTGCGTATTCGCTGATGAATTAATATTGGTCATCAACAAGGTGCGCATTAATGCGCACCTTACGCCGTAGGGGCGCCATTTATGGCGACCTGGTTATCCTTACACCGCCGCGGTTTTAAACACGCTCATCGACTGCGCTAAACGATCCGCCTGCTCCTGCAACGCCTGCGACGCTGCTGAGGCTTCCTGCACCAGTGCTGCGTTCTGTTGCGTCACCGCTTCCATCTGGGTTATCGCCGAGTTAATCTCGCTAATCCCGCTGCTCTGTTCGCTGCTGGCGATGGTGATTTCACTCATGATATCCGCCACGCTTTTCACGCTGCTAACCACTTCACCAATGGTGGAACCGGCGTGCGTCACCAGGCGGCTGCCTTCATCGACCTGTGCCACAGAATCCTCGATTAACACCTTGATCTCTTTTGCGGCAGAAGCAGAACGTGCCGCCAGATTACGCACTTCGGTCGCCACCACGGCAAAACCACGGCCTTGCTCACCGGCGCGTGCGGCTTCGACCGCGGCGTTAAGTGAAAGAATATTGGTCTGGAAGGCAATCGAATCGATTACGCTGATAATATCAACGATCTTCTTCGAAGAGAGCGTAATGGCTTCCATCTTCTCGATCACCTGTTCCATTACCACACCGCCCTGTTTCGCCACATTGGAGGTATTCGCCACCAGTTGATTGGCTTCACGCGCGTTCTCTGCATTGTGTTTCACGGTGGCGGTCATCTGCTCCATCGCCGAAGCGGTCTCTTCCAGCGAGCTGGCTTGCTGTTCGGTACGCGAAGAGAGATCGATGTTGCCGCTGGAGATCTGATTCGATGCGACGGCGATAGTATCGGATCCCGCGCGCACATCGGAAACGATGGTCAGCAGGTTGTCGTTCATCGCCTGCAGCGCCTGCATCAGTACGGCGGTTTCATCTTTGCCGCTGATTTCAATGTGTGAACTGAGGTCACCTGCCGCCACTTTCCCGGCGATTTCTACCGCTTCGTTGAGTGGGCGCACAATCGAATGTGTCAGCATAAAGCCCAATACAATTGCGGCCGCAATCGCAATGGCAGAGAAAATCAGCGTCATCTCAATCGCAGATGAGCCGTTTTCAATGATTCTTGCGCCTTCTTGCTCCAACTGTGCCGATTGAGAGTTGGCAAAAGCGACAGCGCTTTCCAGGAATGCATTCTGCGTATTCGTTATAGATTTCAACACATAAGTACTTGCTGCTTCGGCATTTCCAGCACGCACCAGTTCCAATAATTCTTTCTTCTCAACTTCAAACTTGTCACTGGCCGCCAGCAGGCCAGCAATTTTCTTTTTACCCACTTCGGTTACCTGCAGCGCTTTGATTTTATTCATTGCGTTATTGGTATGTTCGGTGGCTTCGGCTAATTGCTGGTAGCGTTTGACGTTATTTTCCGGGCGCGTGGTATCAATCACGATGCCGCGCAGATATTTGATTTGATCGTTAACCCCGTCGCGCACGTCAAAACCGAGACGGACTTTTACGTAGCGATCTTCAACAATCGAAGTGATGCCGGTTTTGATATTGTTGATTTTGCTGATCGACGTCACGCCGACGATAACTAACAGTGCGACCACTAAACCAAAAGCGATGCCCAGACGGACGCCGACCTTCATATTCTTTAAGCTCAACATTGGTTCTCCCCGTAATACCAGAAATTAATGTTTCAAGACGGAAAAGCAGGCAAGGTGCCCGCATCAGGTTGATGTTTTCTAAGATGAAAATTCGTTACGCAGCGTGACAAATCTGGTATGGCAGTTGCGGCGCAAGCGCTTTCTGTTATCGGTTATTAATGTTTTAACTTTAATTTTTAGAGATAGGTCACAGAATGGTTAACGGCAGTAACGGTGATTTTTGGCTGGTATTTAAGAAGTTGTCATAAGGTCGCCATGAATGGCGACCCTACAAGGGCGTTTCGTAGGGTGCGCATTTATGCGCACCGGGATAACGATGTAATTAACGGGGTTTTTTCAGTACGCCGTGGATCACGCTGGAGAGTTCGTTAATTTCGAATTTCGCCACGTAACCATCGGCACCGACTTTACGCACGTGATCTTCGTTGGCGCTACCGGAGAGCGAGGAGTGGATCACCACCGGAATCTGGCGCAGATTGTTATCGCGCTTGATGTTACGCGTTAAGGTAAAGCCATCCATTTCTGGCATTTCGAGATCGGTCAGCACCAGGGCGATCTTGTCATGGATCGATTCACCGTTGGCTGCGGCTTCTTTCTGCATCTCGTTAATCTTAATCCAGGCTTCCAGACCGGTGTTATGCATAATCGCCGGGATGCCCATGCTTTTCAGCCCTTGCTCCAGCAGCTGACGCGCCACTTTGGAATCTTCCGCAACAATCGCCACCTGACCCGGCTTAAGATTGAAATCTTTGGCAGTTTCGGCGCTCGGCTCAACGCCACGTACTGAAGGGATGATGTCATACAGAATTTGCTCAACATCCAGCACCATCGCCAGATTGTTGCTCTGACCGTCGGTATCCAGACAGGCGATGCTGGTGATGTTACGGCTGCCGATGCCCGCTTCCGCGGTATGCACCTGGCTCCAGTCGAGACGCACAATGTTCTCCACCGATTCCACCGCAAACGCCTGAGTACTGCGCGCATACTCCGTCACCAGCAGCAGGTTAAGGCCGGTTTCCGGTTTGCAGCCGGTGACAGCCGGCAGATCGATAACCGGAATAAACTGACCGCGAATACTCGCCATGCCCAACAGCGGCGATTGCATACCCGCGGCGCGGGTGATGGTTGGCATCGGCACGATTTCGCGCAGTTTAAACACGTTGATGCCGTACAGCTCAGATTTGCCTTTCAGCTGATCGGAACCCAATCGGAACAACAGCAGTTCGAATTTATTGGAAAGCGCAAGATTGGCGCGTTCATCGATCTCTTTCTGAAAATTATCCATCATGGCCTCGGAGCAGATCTGGGCAGGGAAAAGGGCAGGGCAAAATCGCCATGATTAACTTATCGGCAGAAGAGAAAAAAAATGAAGGGGAGATAACGGAAATTTTAGCGTGAGAGCGATCGCCCTCACGCTTACACATCTTACTTCAGCAGAATGGCGCGCACGCTTTTGCCTTTGATCTTGCCCTCTTTCAGCTTGATCAGGGCTTTCTTCGCCAGAGCGGCGTCGATGGCAACATAAGCGTGCGTGGCGGTCATATCGATCTTGCCGATCTGATCGCCATTGAATCCGGCTTCACCGGTCAGCGCGCCAAGGATATCGCCCGGACGGATTTTGGCTTTGCGGCCGCCATCAATGCACAGCGTCATTTTGGTCGCCGGCAGCGATTTAGCGCTAATGCCTTTCAGCGTACTGGAAGCGATCCAGTTGAGCTTCTGCTGCAGATACTCTTCCAGCGCATTGGCGCGCACCATTTCGTCTGGGGCAACAAAGCTCACCGCCAGCCCTTTTTCGCCGGCGCGACCGGTACGCCCGATGCGGTGGATGTGTACTTCCGGATCCCACGCCAGCTGGAAATTCACCACTAACGCCAGCGATTTGATATCCAGGCCGCGTGCAGCCACATCGGTGGCGATCAGTACGCGGATGCTGCCGTTGGCGAAACGAATTAACACGCGCTCGCGATCGCGCTGTTCCAGATCGCCATGCAGCGCTAACGCACTGATATCACGTTCATTTAATGCAGCGGCGACGTCATCACACTCGCGCTTAGTGTTACAGAACACCACGCAGGAGGCCGGTTGCTGCTGGCTGAGCAGGGCGCCGAGCAGGCTGTGACGCTCTTTGGCGCTGGCTTCAATAAACTGCTGCTCGATGGTGGGTAACTCGGTTTTATCTTCAGTGGCCACCGCCAGCGCATCACGTTGAAAACGCTGGCTGAGGCTGGCGATGGTATCCGGCCAGGTGGCAGAGAACAGCAGCGTCTGGCGCGTTTCCGGCGTGAAACCAATGATTGCTTCCATGTCGTCGCGGAAGCCCATCTCCAGCATGCGATCCGCTTCATCCAGCACCAGCGTTTGCAGCTTGCTGAGATCGAGGTTGTCGCGCTTCAGATGATCGAGCAAACGGCCCGGCGTCCCCACCACGATATGCGGCGCATGCACCAGTGAATCGCGTTGCGCGCTCATCGGCTGGCCGCCGCACAGCGTCAGGATTTTGATATTGCGGGTAAAACGCGCCAGCTGACGTAGCACGTTGCTGACCTGATCGGCCAGTTCGCGCGTCGGGCACAGAATCAACGCCTGAGTGTGGAACTGGCTGTTGTCGATGCGATTCAGTAAACCCACGCCAAAGGCGGCGGTTTTGCCACTGCCGGTTTTCGCCTGCGCACGCACGTCGCGCCCTTCCAGAATAGCGGGCAGGGAAGCGGCCTGAATCGGCGTCATGGCGTCGAAGCCCATCTCGCGCAGGTTATCGAGTTGGCTGGCGGGCAGTTGCGTCAGGGTAGAAAAAGCAGTCACGGGAATGTCTCTAATTGCGGGTAGGATTGCGGCGGTCAGTCTGGCAGAAAGGACCCGCATCGGCAATGGCAAAAGCGCGCTTGCTTTACCCCTGAAATCAGTAAGTGTCACGTTCGCTTTGTTTAATTAATCAACGATAACTATCGCGAAATTCTAATGCTTTTGCGGTAGATATTCTCAAAGATGAGTGCGCTAAAAACATACATAGTGAACGAAAAGGTGCAATTAGCCTTGATAAGCGGGTTATTCAGGGGCTTTTGTTCGATTTTTTGCAGATGTAACGCTTATGTGTTGCTACGGATGGGAGAAATTCTGATTAAAAAAACCTGTCGCTTTGCTTTATATTTAGCGCGCCATTAGGTGAACGATTAGATACTCAAAATAATTCAGAGGTCATTTCATTGAGTCATTACGTCCAGGGACAAAACGAAGACATTCTGAAAATCGTCGGCCGCGCCGTGTTAACGCTGCATCTGCACGGAGAAACTTTGTCATCTGATAAAGTCAGCTCCATGATTGCCTGTTACGCGGAAGAAGAGCCTGTTAGTGACGATGAAAACCAGCGGTTGTATGCGCTGGCGATTCAGATGCTTTCGTAAATCCAGCACTCATCGGGTGTGCGTGTGCCACCCTTTTTATGTCGTACGTAAAGCCTCCTTGCGGAGGCTTTTTTGTTTTGATCTGTGCGGTTTTTGGAACGGCCGCCATGAATGGCGACCCTACGGAATATTACGCGCTAAACACCGGCAATCCACGGTGGAAAGTGGCGCGTACCGGGGAGATGCGTGCCACGGCTTCGGCGGAGCAGCTGGCATCGACCAGCATCATGCTGGCTTCATCATCGACCTTCGGCCATTGTCGCTCGCCCTGATTCGACAGCGGCAAAATCCCGCCGGTGGCGATATGCAGCGCGCGGCTCAAACCGAACTCATCGGAACCGCGATACAGCTGCGCATACACATTGGCTTTTTCCAGCATGCTGCCGGTGCCGAACGGCGACCAGTGATCGATCACGCTATCGGTGCCGGTCATCACGGTAATGCCCGCCGCCTGCAGCTGCGGCAGCGGCATGGTCAGTTTGCCAATCGGAATCGTCGAGGCCACGCTCATCTGCTGCTCGGCCATGCCTGCAATCATCTGATCCAGCGCTTTGCCTTCCAGCGTCCCGAGCGCAAAACCGTGGCTCAGCGTCACTTTGCCTTTCAACTGCGGATTTTTAGCAATGGTATCGATCATGTACTGAATCGCCGCCACGCCAGACGGTGAGGTCTCATGCAGATGAATATCTACGCCGCGCTGGAAGTCGATGGCGATTTGGAACATGGCATCCAGCGACGCCTGCATCGCGCCATCCACGTTGGTGGGATCGAGTCCGCCCACGAACTGTACGCCCATCTGCATCGCTTCGCGCATCAAGCCATCCACCTTCGAGTGCAGCAAACCGTGCTGTGGGAAGGCAACGATTTCACACGGGAATTCCGGGTGATCGGCCAGCGCCAGCTTGAGATGCTCAAGACTTTTCAAACCGCTCACCGGATCGATATTGCAGTGGCTGCGCGCTTCGGTGGTGCCTTTGCTGTGCAGCAGACCCATAATCGCTTCGGCACGTGCCTGCGAAGTCGGCAGCAGTTGCGGTATCAGCACCTGTTCACGTGCAATCATATCCATGATGGTTTTGCCCTGACGCGGACGCGGCGCTTGCCACGGCCCACCGTAGAAGGTTTTGTCGAGATGGATATGCATGTCGCGCGTGCGCGGCAGCAGCAGGGTGCCGTTGGCATCCCATTGCGGCAGCGCGGCGTTGCGCGCGTTGCCTGCCGCCTCGATTGCGGCAAACGTGCCGTCTTTAATCGTGATGTCATACAGGGCCGTGCGCGTGGCGATCACCTCATTACCGTCGCGCTCAAAACCCTCTTCGAGGCGTACGTTGAGCAGTTGATAATGCGCCACGCGCGGCGGTGGCGTGTGCGGCTGTATGCTGTTGGCGAGCAGTGGAGAAGCGGGGCCGGCGTAGCTGATACCGGCGGCCAGCAGGCTACCGGCGGCGGTCAGGCTAAGAAATTCGCGACGGCTGGGAGAGGTAAGTTGCATCAGAGGTTCCATCAAATGAGAAACGCTTAATCTGGCAAAACTCAACGCATCGCGCTGCGATATTTGCCACTGATGAGCAGTGGAAAAATCACTGCCACTGTAAGTGGCAAAACGTGACCAGCGCGGCGGCCAGAGCCTGTTGCGGAGTGTCCTGTGGCGCACGGCAAAACAGCGCCAGTTCAAAATGGTTGATATCGGGTAACCCGTCAGCCTCACCTAACACGCGATGCTCAGGCAGGCGGCAGCTGGCAGGAAGCAGGGTTAAGCCTAATCCGGCGGCGCTGGCGCTGGCGAGCGCCACCAAACTGGCACTGCTGTAGCTGATGCGCCAGCTGCGGCCGAGGGTATCCAGCGTCTGCGCCATCTCTTCGCGATAGAGACCGAGCTGCGGGAACACCACCAGCGGCACCGGCGTTTGCTCAAAACAGGGATGTTCGGCGCTGTCCAGCCACAGCAGCGGCTCGGGGCGCGAAGCCAGTGGGCGTTCGCCGCCCGGCTGTTTGATCAGCATGATATCCAGCTCCTCGCGCTGCCAGGCGCGGTGCAGATCGACATACATGCCGCTCATCACGTCGAGGCGCAGTTGCGGATGTTCGCGGCTGAACTCCGCCAGTAAACCGGCGGTCGGCGCGGCAAAATCTTCCGGCACGCCGAGACGCAACACGCCGTCGCGCCATTTATCGCTCAGCACGTCATGCGCTTCTCCGTTTAGCGCAATAATGCGGCGCGCATAGCCCAGCAGTTTCTCGCCCTCTTCGGTGAGCGCCACCTGATGCGAGGTGCGCTCCAGCAGCGGTTTGCCAATCATCTCTTCCAGCCGACGCACCTGCTGACTGACGGTGGATTGCGACAGATGCACACGATCGGCGGCGCGGGTGAAGCTGGCGGTTTCGCACACCGCCACAAAACTCAGCAGCTGCTGCGGGGTAAACATCGGCTGTCGATTCATTTTTCCACTGGTCGTTATGGTGTTATTTCATTTCCAAATAGTAGCGACTGCTGCGATGCTGACAACCTCTTTACAGCAGGATTGTGTATGAATCGACATTATGACGGATTAACGCTCGGCGCTTTGGTGCTGGCTGGGCTGAATATGCGACCGTTACTCACTTCTATTAGTCCATTACTCGGTCAGCTTCGTCAGACGATGGGACTCTCTTCACTGGCGGCTTCGCTGCTGCCTGCGGTACCCATGATAATGATGGGCGCAGTCGCGCTGCTGAGCGCTTCGCTGATGCAGCGCGTGCCGCTGCAACGCTTGCTGCTGGCCGGATTGACGCTGCTGCTGCTGGCGCTGGCGGCGCGCGGCCTGATCCATGACGGCGGCTGGCTGGTGGTCAGCGCGCTGTTTGGCGGGCTTGGCGTTGGCGTGGTGCAGATGGCGATGCCGGGCCTGATTCGTCAGCGGTTTGCACAGCGCAGCGCGCCGGTCACCGGATTGTGGGCGGGCGCACTGATGGGCGGCGGCGGGTTGGGCGCGGCGTTATCGCCGTGGCTCAGCGAGCGTTTCGGCTGGTCGCTAGCGCTGACCGGCTGGGCGCTGCCGGTGCTGCTGGCGATTGGATTGTGGTTATACGTGCGCGTACCCACCACCGCCAGCACGGAAAACATTGCGCTGCCGTCACTGTGGCGTACGCCGCGCGCCTGGACGCTGGCGATCAGTTTTGGCCTGGTGAACGGCGGTTACGCCACCTGCGTTGCCTGGCTGCCGGATGCTTATCATCACCTTGGCTGGTCGGCGCAGGCCGGCGGATCGCTGCTCGGCGCGATGATTTTGTGTCAGGTTGCGGGGGCATTACTGATGCCGCTGCTGGCGCGTAAGGCGGATCGGCGTCCGCAGCTGATTATCAGCCTGCTGTGTCAGCTGGTCGGCATGAGTGGCTTCCTGTTTGCACCGCTGTTCGCGCCGTGGCTGTGGGCGGCAATTGCTGGATTTGGGCTGGGTGCAGCATTCCCGCTGGCGATGGTGCTGGCGCTCGATCACCTGCCACATCCGCAGGCCGGTGCGCGACTGGTTGCCTTTATGCAGGGCGCGGGCTTTATTATCGCCGGTAGCATGCCGTTTATTGCCGGCCAGCTACAGGCGTTAACCCACAGTTTTTCCAGCGTGTGGTTGATGCAGGCGGCGGTGACGGTTGGGCTGATCTTGCTCAACTTGCGCTTTCATCCCCGCAGTTATCGGCGTGCCTTTGGTCGGACTGCGGCGTAATTGGTCCTACCGCACGGTGCAAATATGGCCAAGCCGTCACATAACCTGAAAAATCCCGCCCGTTTCATTGCATCAAAATAACAAAGCATTAACCATTCTCTTCCACAAAACCCGTTGCGCTGAATTTTGGTCCTACCAATTCAGCGTGGCGGGAGAGAATTACTCAGGATAATGCGATGACGCAAAATACACTGCGGGCGCGGCTCAGCGCCTGGATCACAGAACATCAGCTTGAGTCGGGCATGCGTTTACCTTCGGAGCGCGCACTGGCGGCGGAGTTCGGTGTCTCGCGTTCGTCACTGCGCGAGGCGATTCAGCAGCTGATCAGCAGCGGCGTGCTGGTCAGCAAACGCGGTGGCGGTACCTGGCTGCGTCAGCCGCAGCAGCCGTGGTCGGAACAGCGCATCGTTGAGCCGATTCGCCAGCTGTTGGCGGAGGATCCCGATTATCGTTATGACATCCTTGAAGCACGGCACGCCATTGAAGCCAGCACCGCGTGGCATGCGGCGTTACGTGCCACCGAATCGGATAAAGAGCGGCTGCGCTATGCGTTCGATGCGTTGCTGAAGATGAATGAGAGCGACGATCCCGATCTCGCCGCGCAGGCCGATTTGCGCTTCCATCTGGCCATCGCCGAAGCCTCGCATAATGTGGTGTTGCTGCAAACCATGCGCGGCTTTTTTGATCTGCTGCAATCCTCGGTGCTGCACAGCCGCCAGCGCATGTATACCCATCCGGTGATATTCAATCGTCTTAATGAGCAGCATCAAGCGCTGTTCGATGCGGTGATGGCCGGTGACGCTGAAGCGGCGCGCCAGGCAGCAATGGATCACCTCGGTTTTGTGCATACCACCATGAAAGCCCTGCACGAAGATGAAGCGCGCCAGGCGCGCATTACGCGTCTGCCGGGCCACGATTTACCTCAGCATAAGGAAAAAAATGGATGATTATTTCTGCTGCCAGTGACTATCGCGCCGCGGCGCAACGCATCTTGCCGCCGTTCCTGTTTCACTATCTGGATGGCGGTGCATATGCCGAACACACGCTGAAGCGTAATGTCGCCGATCTTTCCGATGTGGCGCTGCGCCAACGCGTGCTGAAGAACATGTCGGAATTGAGCCTTGAGACCACCCTGTTCAACGAAACGTTGTCGATGCCGGTGGCGCTGGCACCGGTGGGTTTGTGCGGCATGTATGCGCGGCGCGGTGAAGTGCAGGCGGCACGCGCGGCAGCGCTGAAAGGCATTCCGTTTACGCTCTCTACCGTGTCGGTGTGCCCAATCGAAGAAGTGGCACCGGCCATCAATCGACCCATGTGGTTCCAGCTCTATGTGCTGCGCGATCGTGGCTTTATGCGCAATGCGCTGGAGCGCGCCAAAGCCGCCGGCTGCACCACGCTGGTGTTCACCGTCGATATGCCGACGCCGGGCGCACGGTATCGCGATGCGCATTCCGGCATGAGCGGTCCGCATGCGGCCATGCGGCGTTACTGGCAGTCGGCTACGCATCCGCAATGGGCGTGGGATGTCGGTTTACATGGCCGCCCGCACGATCTCGGCAATATCTCCACTTATCTCGGCAAACCGACCGGGCTGGAAGATTACATCGGCTGGCTGGCGAACAACTTCGATCCTTCCATTTCCTGGAAAGATTTGGAATGGATTCGGGAGTTCTGGGATGGCCCGATGGTCATTAAAGGCATTCTCGACGCGGAAGATGCACGGGACGCGGTGCGTTTTGGTGCCGATGGCATTGTGGTGTCGAATCACGGCGGACGTCAGCTGGATGGCGTGCTGTCGTCGGCGCGCGCGTTACCGGCGATTGCCGATGCGGTGAAAGGCGATATCACTATTTTGGCCGATAGCGGCATCCGCAGCGGTTTAGACGTGGTGCGGATGATCGCACTCGGTGCCGACAGCGTGTTGCTGGGGCGCGCATTTGTCTATGCGCTGGCAACGCACGGTCAACGCGGCGTTGAGAATCTGCTCAATTTGATTGAGAAAGAGATGAAAGTGGCGATGACGCTGACCGGCGCGAAATCGATCAAAGAGATCACGCAAGCCTCGCTGGTGCAGGCCAATGCGCTGCTGAGCGAGGCGGGATTGAGCCCGGCACGTCCGCGGGCGGTGAGCTGAGTGCCAGCAAAATCAGTGATGTTGTCTATACTGAAACCCTGTCGAACACAACAGGAGGAATGACATGACTATTCATAAGAAAGGATCGGCCCATTGGGAAGGCGACATTAAAGGCAAAGGTACGGTAAGCACGGAAAGCGGCGTGTTGAGCAATCAACCGTACGGTTTCAACACCCGTTTCGAAGGGCAAAAGGGCACCAACCCGGAAGAATTGATTGGTGCTGCGCATGCCGCTTGCTTCTCAATGGCACTGTCGCTGATGTTGGGCAACGAAGGGCATAAGCCAACCAGTATCGATACCACGGCTGATGTGTCACTGGATAAAAAGGGCGAGGGTTTCGCCATCACCAGGATCGCGCTGACCAGCGCCATTGCGCTGCCAGGCATTGATGACGCGAAGTTCGATGAGATTATCCAGAAAGCCAAAGCGGGCTGCCCGGTATCTCAGGTACTGAATGCCGAGATTACGCTCGACTATACGCTGAATAAATAATCGCCCAA
Organism: Pantoea sp. X-Soil-ISGK-421; assembly: GCF_059730785.1. NCBI lineage: Bacteria > Pseudomonadati > Pseudomonadota > Gammaproteobacteria > Enterobacterales > Erwiniaceae > Pantoea > Pantoea sp. X-Soil-ISGK-421. Next base: position 951,887 of record NZ_AP035979.1, read on the forward strand.
TTGGGTGACCAGCGTTAGAATCAACGGTGCGCCTTAGGGCGCATCGTTGCTTTCTGCCGTCTGGAGGATGCGTGGCAAAAAAACTGGCTGCAACCAAACACTGGAAAATGATCGTGGTGCTGTTGTGCATCTGCGGAGCGCTGATGCTGATTCGCTGGGCGGCGATGATATGGGGCTGAAGGACTGGATTTGCAGCCACAAGCTCGGCGTATTGGTGATGGTGATTTTGGTACTGGAGTTACTGCATTATCTGCTCACGGCGTCGTGGTTCCCGTGGCAAATTCGCTAATCAATCAGGCGTATTCGCCATCGGTCTGCCGGACGTTACGCACGCTGCTGCGCGCAATGCGATAGGCTTTGCGCGGATCGCCCGCCACAAACTCGAAGGTGGGCGAGAAGTAGAAGGGCAGCCAGCCGCCGAAGCCGCTTTCCCATTCCCAACGTACGGGGCAGGGCCACAGGATGCCATCATACAAAATGTAATAAACCCAGCGTCCGTTTGGACGACGGGGACGAGAAGTTTTCATTGGATTCACAACGGTGATAGTGAAAAGCAGCTTATATTTTGAACGCTACAACCGATTCTTGCAATGCTGCCTGGCTGTTTTTTGCGCGACCCTAATAAAACTGGCACCGAATTAACGGTGCACTTCGCCACAAAGTAAGACCACATTAGGCCGGACTTTATGGATGCGATCGGCCATCTGCTCACAGGCCACTTTGGTCGGATAAATGCGCTCCGAAACCGGTAAGGCGTCGCAGGCATCATGTCCACACGCGCTCACTAATAAAACAAAACCAATCAGCATAATCAGACTCCTTTAACACCTTCTCGTTGGTACGGAATGTGTGGCTGGTCGTTCCCTTTTTTGATCCAGTATAGCTAAACGCGGCGGGAGTCAATTATCACCCTGAGCGGCTTTCTTGTCTGACTGAGCAGATTATACGCATCGCGGCGCGCATCAGTAGCGTAATCTGGGCTAAACTATGCGGCCCTGATAAAAACGATGAGTGCGTTAACATGTCAAACGAAATTGCCCATCCGGCTAGCAACCCAAAACAAGCCGCCCTGCAACTGGTGATTGAATTGGTGCGGGCGGGGAAGCTGAGCCCGCTGCACGGTGATGCGTCTAATATGATTTCCATCTATGAGCAGTTCAAAAATCATTTCGAAGCAGAAAAAGAGTAATTTCTGCGCCTTGGGTCGCCATGAATGGCGTCATGCCGATCGGTTAAACGCCGTACCAAATCACCGCACCTTCCGTAGCGGCGCGATTTATCGCGCAATGAATTGCGCCGCTACAGTGTGTGCGCTCGGTAATTAAGTTTTTTCATCTCTTAACTGACAACCATTACGCCATGAATGGCGACCTTACACCCGTTCTTCGGTGTGGGTGCGGTCGTACTCTTCCTGCGCACGTTCCAGGCTTGGACCATGCTCCAGCGCCCAGTCATACAGCGCGATAAACGGTTGTTGCAGCGTCTGCGCGAGCGGCGTCAGGCTATATTCCACACCGATTGGGGCCGTGTTCAGCACTTCACGATTCACCAGCCCATTCCGCTCCAGCCGCTTTAACGCATCCGCTAACGCTTTATGGGTGATGCCATCCAGTCGACGACGAATCTCATTAAACCGCGCGGGCTTCGTGCACAGCACGGTAAGAATTAATATCGACCATTTATTGGTGATGTGCTCCAACACCGGCCGGGTTTTTCCTACATCTCTCAAGCTGTTACCGTCGATCTCTGCCATGGCGATATACTCCGCGATATCTGGTATAAACAAAGTGCGTAATTGTTATTAAGTATAAAATATATACCATCTATTTTCTACCCAAACAGGAGAAAGCAGATGAGCAGACTGGAAAACAAAGTGGCGGTGGTATTGGGCGGCGCAAAGGGAATAGGTCTGGCAATTAGCCAGCGTTTTGCCCGCGAAGGAGCGACAACCTGGTTTACCTCGCGCCGTGACGAAGAGTTACAGGCCGCCAGCCGCAGCATCACGGGCAACGCGCATCCGCTGCGTGCCGATGTGAGCCAGCAGAGTGAACTGACGCGCATTATTGAGACGATTACGCGCGAATCCGGGCAGCTGGATGTGTTGGTGATCAATGCTGGGATGGCGGAGTACGCCACCATTGATGAGATCAACGCAGAGCATTTTGATAGCATCTTCGGCCTCAATGTACGCTCGCCGGTATTTGCCCTGCAGGCGGCGTTGCCGCTGCTGAAGCCTGGCGCCAGCGTGGTGCTGATAGGGTCAATTGCGGATGTGATTGGCACCCAAGGTTACGGCGTTTACAGCGCCAGTAAAGCCGCGCTGCGATCCTTTGCGCGTACCTGGACGCGTGAGCTCTCCGCGCGTGGCATCCGTGTTAACGTGGTGGCTCCCGGCCCGATTGATACCGATATGATGCAGGCGGCGTCTGACGAGGTGCGCACCGGAATAACCAGCACCATCCCACTCAGCAGAATGGGCAAACCCGAAGAAGTGGCCAACGTCGCGCTGTTCCTCGCCAGCGATGAAAGCAGTTACATTGCGGGCGCAGAAATCTGTGTGGATGGCGGTTTGACGCAAGTGTGAGGCGTGTTTACGGCCATCTCAGGATGGCTGTTTTTGCTTTATCAGGCGAAATACCAGGCGGGGAGGATGGCGATCAAATTGTTCAGCGTATGCAGGAAAATCGGCAGCGCCAGGCTGTTACTGCGCAGACGCGCATAGCACAGCAGCAGTGAAAATAGCGTCAACGCCACCAGCGTTTCCCAATGCACATATTGAGTATGCATGGCGGCGAACAGCAGGGAAGTGAGGAGCATGCAGGCAAAACGGCTTCCTGGAGCCCACAGTAGAAAACCTTGCAGTAGAAATCCGCGAAACAGCACTTCTTCAAAAACGGGCGCCAACAAGACCGCCGTGAGCAACAGAATCAGCATCGAGCTGCGTCCCTGCTGAGATTGCGCAATCAGCCAGCCTTCCGGTTGCAGAAACTGCGTCTGCGCCACCATCAAAGCAAACAGCAAACCGATAAACAGCAACGTCTGCATCGGATGAACAAACCCCAATGGAATATCGTTACGACGTTGGCAATAAAAACGGTATAGCGGATAGATCACCGCAAATTCAACCAGACAAAGCACAGGCATCAGCAAGCCGTTGGTACGCAGCATCCCGTAATTGGGAAACAGCGTAACCAGCATGGTCACAAGGTAATAGACCACAAAGCTACCCACGTAAAACAGCGTTAAAGTAACTTTGTCGGATTGGGTGTCCATAGGCGACTCAGCGAGCAGAGGAGAGCGCATAGTAGCAACGGCGATCATTGCTGTCGAGGTGGCGTGATGCACATTTGCACTGCTCAAATATTCCACCATAAAAACTAAATCTGCGGCAGTCTGCGCCGATAACCAATCAAACCCTTAAAGGGTGGCGATGGGCGACCAGCGCGACATCATTTACCTCTTTTGCTGTCTGTATTTTGCGAGCATTGCGCATGAATTCTCAGTATCAACGACACGCGGCGTCACCCGCTCAGCCCAACATGGAAGCGCTCACGGTGCAGGTAACGCGGCGTAGCTTGCGCACTTTAACGTCGCTACTGTTCGGTGTTCTCCTCCTGTCCGTGGTAATGGTGCTGGTTATCGCTCATCAACAAAACAGCGATTCAATAAAGCAGGACGCTAACCTAATGCGTCAGGCGTGGCAGCAGCAGCAGCAAGAGATGATTGTTGATGCGCGTGACTACGCCAACTGGGGCGAAGGCTGGAAAAACCTGCATCTTACGGTAAACAAAGTCTGGGCCTGGGATGAAGAGAACTTCGGACCGGGGCTCTACAAGGAGTATCACTACGACGGCGTCTTTGTTGTCGATGGTGCAGGAAAAACACGCTATGCGGTAATCAATGGCCAATTATCCAACGCGTCGCTAGAGAGTTGGTTAGGTGCTCAAAGCACCTTGCTGCTGAAGGAGGCGCGAACGCTGCATGATGCGATGGCACGCAATGTAAAGGTTGAGAACAGCCCCGCCATTGTGGTGGCCGCGCCCATTACGCCAGGCAAAGTACCTGATTTACCGACTATTCCCGGTCCTGAGTCGGTGATGGTGTTCGTCAATATCTTCAGCGCCGATAAACTACAGGCGCTGGGAAATTCACTCAATGTGCTGGACCCGCACCTCGCCAGCAGTGCGGATGAGGCTCAGTATGAGCCGCGTCTGGTGGAACCGGTGGTGCAAGGTGAGCCGCTAGTGATTCGCTGGCGGCCAAAAGATCCCGGCTTTGGCGTAATCTGGATGATGATGCCGCTACTGCTTTTCACCGCGCTGGCAGTTGCGCTGGTCACGCGCCGTGTCGTGCGCCACGCGCTGCATAATGCGGTGATCTCCGATCGTCGCTTTGAAATGTTAATCGTTAGCCAAAGCGAACTGAGCCATAGCGAAGAGCGTTTTCGCGACCTGGCTGAGGCCGCCTCAGACTGGATTTGGGAAATTGACGAAAAAGGGCGTCTCTGCTATCTCTCGTCGCGCTTTGCGGCGGTTACCGGTCATCAGGTGAAAAACTGGTTAGGTCGTTCACTCGATCAACTGCTGAGTCATCCTAGTCATTCGCTGGTTTCATGGCTAATGCATCAGGATGAAAAGGTGCAACACGTGCCGCTGCGTTGCCAGTTTATGTCAGCGAATGGCGAGCGGCGTATCGGACAATTAATGGCAAAAGCCATTCTCCGCAATGGCCTGTGCGCAGGTTTTCGCGGCACGGTATCGGATATCACTCATGAAGTGGACGCTGAGGCACGCATTCAGTTCTTATCACGCCACGATATGTTGACTGGGCTGGCGAATCGGGTGCAGCTACAGGAATATTTGACCGCCTATCTGGAAAGCGTCAGTGAAGAGGATCCGCTGTTTGTGATCAGTTTCGATCTCGATCAGTTTAAACCGATCAACGATACTTGGGGCCACTCAGTGGGGGATGAGGTGTTGAATGCGATCTCCCAGCGCCTGAAAAGTCTGCTGGCACCGAATGAGCTGGCGGCGCGACTTGGCGGCGATGCCTTTATTCTCCTGTTGCGCGAAAGCACCCGCGCGGGGGTGGAGTATCGCTGCCGTGCGCTGCAACGTATGGTGCAACAACCCATCATTAGCGGTTCGCATCAGATCAACTTGACCGCCAGCATGGGAATCGTCTCGGCACCACAAGATGCGACCCAACCCGAAGCGCTATTACGCCTGGCAGATATTGCGCTGAGTCAGGCACGCAGTGCCGGGCGCAATCAATGGATGTGGTATTCCACGGACATGGCGAATCACCTGCAGTCGAAACGTGACATGGTACAGGCAATAGAAGAAGCGCTGAAAAATAAAGCTTTTACACTGCACTATCAGCCGCGCTATCAGCTGCAGAGCGGTAAGCTAGCGGGGGCAGAAGCGCTGATTCGCTGGCAGGTGGCGCCGGATCAATGGATCACGCCCGATCGTTTCATTCCGTTGGCGGAGGAGAAGGGCTTGATCACGGCGATCAGCGATTGGGTACTGATGCGCGCCTGTCTTGATGCCTTCAATTGGGGTGAACAACGCTATGTTTCGGTCAATATCTCACCGGTTGAGTTCCGCACCCATGATCTGGTGCAGCGCGTGGCGCATGCGCTGCACGTCAGCGGGCTGCCAGCCACGCGTCTCGAATTGGAAATTACCGAAAACGTCACCTTTGAACATCCCGACCGCGCGTTAGAGATCATGCAAGGCCTGCGTGCGCTCGGCGTGCGGCTGACGGTGGATGATTTTGGTACCGGCTATGCGGCGCTCGGCTATCTGAAAACCTTCCCGTTTAACGGCTTGAAAATTGATCGTTCATGGATGAAGGAGTTTCCGGAATCGCAGCAGGCACAATCGGTTGTGGCAGGGATTGTCGGTTTGGCGCGCGCGTTTGCGCTAACGATTACCGCGGAAGGGATTGAAACCGATGCGCAGTTAAAAGCGCTCAAGGGGCTCTCTTGCGAAGAAGGGCAGGGATATTTTCTGGGCCGACCAATGCCATTAGCCGCATTTAATGCCCGGCTCAAGGAAGAAGTTTTAATACAATAATGTCTCACATCGTAGCGGCGCAATGTATTGCGCATTGCATGTGCGCTTACGTCAAAAACGCGCGATAAATCGCGCCGCTACAAAATGTGCCTTGCGACTAACGCACTCTAATGGCAACAAATGTCATAAGAGCGGCGAAGGCAACAAAAATCACCAGTTCCATCATTGTCTCCTCACTAAGAAAATTCTTAGTTAATTGTAGTGCCCTGCAGATTGTTTTTTAGACAGTGCGTGCGATTAATCCTAACTTTTGAGAGGAAGATCGCGCTTTTGAACTGATTTCTGCGACCAATCTGCTGTAAAAATTTTCGCTTCACAGTCACGCTTTGCTACTCTCAAAAACCGGTTGTCTATTTATCCAGGAGGAGAAACTTGTGACCCATTATGGAAAAGCGCTACTGGTAACGGCCTTTTTTGCCCTGACTGCCTGCCAGTCCGCCAGCAAACCTGACACCAGCGCCGCAGCCAGCCACGATCCAGAAACCGATCAGTGCGGCGCATCGCAATATCAAAACTACGTTGGTCAGCCGTTATCGGCGCTCGACAACAAACGCTTCGCAGTCCCTGTACGCGCTATCCCATGGAATTCAGCGGTAACGATGGATTTCAATTTGCGTCGGGTGAATTTCGCAGCGGATCAAAGCGGTAAGATTTCCCGGGTGTACTGCGGATAACACCAAAACGACATTGCATTGTCATCTGGCTGTCACAGCGTCGGGCGAGGATAGCTGCGCACTACGGAGATTTCCTCGTCACTCTCGAATATGCAATGCTCGTCTTATTTCTTCCCGCCTTGGCGGGAATTTTTTTATCTCTCGGTCCGCAGGGCTGATTGAGGAGTGATGATGAGAACGCGCGAAAAGTTACTGCTGTTAACCCTGTTGTTGAGCCCGCTGGCGCACGCTTCGAGCGAAGCCGCATGGCAACAAAACGACAAAAATATGCAGCAAAGCTGTCTAAAGGCCAGCGGCCTAAAGACAGTGAAAGTGGTGGGTAAGCCGATTCAGTATGACGACAGCGTGGGCTTTGATGCGCTGCTGCTGGAAGGTCGCTACCCGCAAAAGCATATGAAGAATCAGGTCGGACGCGAACTGTGCTTGTACCAGCGTCAGAGCGGCAAGGCCTTTGTTAGCGAAGCCGACCATCTGCGTGCGGTGAAATAATCCCGAGGGTCGCTATTTCTGCGGCCCCGATTCCAGCAATTTTGCCAGCAGCGTGCGATAGCTTTGCAACTGCTGTTCGTCCCCTTCAAATTCCAGTTTGTCGATCACACGAGCAATAATCGCTTTGCTGGTGGTAGGCTGTCCGTCATCCATTAGTTCGCGCATGATCGCCGCCAGTACATCGCTCTCATGCGGTGCATGCCAGGCTGGGCTATTAAAGTAGTCGGTAATGGCCCGACTGGCGCTGTTTGGCTGGGTTCTCATAGCTGACCTCCGCAGAGACAACGATGCCCACCGACGGATAAGGTCAGCGTGGGGAAATAGGAATTAATCATGCGAACTGTCCAGAACGGGCAGCGCGTCGCCAGTGATAACTGGTGGTTTTTTAAACATAGTTGCGGTGTGGAATATTGTCAGTAACGAGTAGACATATTTTTTCACGTTTGCAGGTCATCGCGATGCGCTTATCTTGCGGCAGGCATTGTTTCCGCACATAAAGACACTAAAAAACGGCCTTCTGACATGATTTGCTGTGAGCAGAATCACGCTCGACAGCGTAAAACTGCGTTTTTTAGCTGATGCCATGTTTTGCCGTCCGGTAATGTTACGAGGTTGTTAGACTAAACCTTCGTTTCATTCTTCTGATGCCCACGCCCATGTTACGCTCCATCGAGTCCTGGAAAGTTAATCTGATATCTGTTTGGTTTGGCTGCTTTTTTACTGGCCTCGCCATCAGTCAGATCATTCCCTTCCTGCCGCTGTATGTTGAGGAACTCGGTATTCGTGGCGGTAACGCGCTCAGCGTGTGGTCAGGGCTCACGTTCAGCGTCACCTTCATTGTTTCTGCCGCCGTCGCGCCATTATGGGGCAGCCTGGCTGACCGTAAAGGGCGCAAGCTGATGCTGCTGCGTGCCTCGTTCGGTATGGGCGCGGTGATTTTGCTGCAGGCGTTTGTCACGCAGGCGTGGCAACTGCTGCTGCTGCGGGCGCTAATGGGACTCACCTCCGGCTACATTCCCAATGCGATGGCGCTGGTGGCGGCGCAGGTGCCGCGCGAACGCAGCGGCTGGGCGCTGAGCTGTGTCTCAACCGGGCAGATCAGCGGCGTAATCCTCGGGCCGATGATTGGCGGTTTACTGGCTGACTGGCTCGGTTTGCGTCTGGTATTTATCGTTACCGCAGTGCTGCTGATGGTGAGCTTCTTCGTAACCTTGTTCCTGATAAAAGAGACCGGTTATACGCCAGTCAGCAAGCAGGACAAATTGAGCGGACGCGATGTGTTTCGCAGCCTCGATAATCCGCGCTTAATGATCTGCCTGTTCTTCACCACCATGGTGATTCAGATGTGCAACGGCTCGGTGAATCCGATCCTGACGCTGTTTGTGCGCGAGCTGGCACCCAATGCACAGAACATCGCGTTTCTCAGCGGGGTGATTGCCGCGCTGCCGGGCGTATCGGCGCTGATCTCTGCGCCACGGCTGGGTAAACTCGGCGATCGTATTGGTACGCAACGCATTCTGATCGCCACCATGATTGTGTCGTTACTGCTGCTGGTGGCGATGTCATTTGTCACCAGCGCGACGCAGTTGGGCGTGCTGCGCTTCCTGCTGGGATTTGCGGATGGCGCGATGATGCCGGCGGTGCAAACGCTGCTGGTGCGGCATTCACGCGATAACGTCACCGGACGCATTTTCGGTTACAACCAATCGTTTATGTATCTGGGTAACGTGGCGGGCCCGCTGCTGGGTGCAGCGGTATCGGCGGCCACCGGCTATCGCTGGGTGTTCTTCGCCACCGCGATAGTGGTGTTGGTCAACGTGATCTTCTTGCGCCGCTTCTATCGCCGGCCGAAAACCACGCTGACTCCACCGTTAAGTCAGCGTGATGCGGCGGAAAAACCTACTGACGCAACGTCAGCGCGTAGTGCCAGCGCTGCTGAGAAAGCAAAAACTCCGGGCTAACGCTTGGACTCCAGGAATCGTCGCCGCCGACGCCCATGTGGAAGCCGTCGAGGTGCAGCCAGCAACCATCCTCGTCCTGCAGTAAATGGCGATGTGAGGTCTCACGCAGCTGTTCAAGGCTGTAACGGCTTAGCGAGAAGGCGAAGTCGCCGCTGACCTGCAAGCCGCCGCTCTGCAACTGACGCGTGCCGCAGCGCAAGCCATTTTCGCCGGGAAAAACATACGCGGTGCTGAGCGCCGTCAGCGGTAACTGCCAGCGTGAGAACTGCGCCGCCAGTTGGCGATCCGGGTAGTTTTCGTGTGGCCCCAAACCGAGCCAGCTCACCTGATGAGGTGTGTTAATCAGCTGGCATCGCAGACCGAGGCGCGCGGGGGGCGGCAAGCCTGGCGCCTGCTCCACGCTAACGCTTACCGACAACTCGCCATTGCCGCTGATTTGATAACGTTTATGGCTGGTGAACGCTAACTGACCGTTTGCCTGCCATTGATGCCAGGTTTCGATCAGCACGCTGTGCTTCAGGCTATCGACCTGCATATCCACCAACACCGCTTCTAACCCATCGTAGCCTGCACGTTTCCAGCGCTCTACCCACGCATGAGGATCAACATTGGCGGCTTCGCTGGTGCCGATATCGTTATCAATCGGTGCACGAATAAAGCACTCTTGTAGCGGCGTGAGCAGCGTTTCTTGATCATCGACAAACCATTGCACCAGCTCGCCGCTGCGGCGGGAGAAATGCCAGCGCTGCTGCGGCAGTACCACCGCCACCAAATCGTGATTGGCGATCAGTTCCGGCGCGCTGACGACCCTCTCCGCTGGCCGCGCCGGTAGCGCGGCGGGCAGCGGCCACTGATCCCAGGCAACGCGTGCATCGGCTTCGGACCAGGGTGTAGCGTTGACCTGATGCACGGCGAGATTGAGCCAGGCGTTGCCCTGCAAATCGTCACGCGCTGGCAGCGTTAACGTCCGGCTGCCTTGTGCGGCGAGTTCGAGCGGCAGTTCACCTTTGACGATGGTGACGCCATCCTGCTCAATCGACCAGCGCAGCACTTCGTTATCGCTGCGGCGGAAAAGATATTCGCTGGTGACGGTAAATCGATATGCATCGTTAGCATCACGCTCAAACTGGAAGAACTGCTGCGCACGCTGGGCTTCAAAGAGCGCCGGATGCGGTGAGCGATCGGCAAAAACCAGACCGTTCATGCAGAACTGGCGATCGTTCGGCGTATCGCCAAAATCACCGCCGTAGGCTTGCCAGGCCGCGCCATTATCGTCATAACGCGTCAGGCTTTGATCAACCCAATCCCAAACGAAGCCGCCCTGCAAGCGCGGGAACTGGCGGAAGGCTTGCCAGTATTTAGCAAAACCGCCAAAGCTGTTGCCCATCGCATGCGCGTATTCACACAGGATTAGCGGACGTGTTTCGCCCGGCAGACCAATCCACTTTTTCAGCGACCACTTTGGCACCGCCGGGAAGGGCTGATCCTGATCGACACGCGCATACATCGGGCAGACGATATCGGTGGCGGCCGTATTGGCGCCGCCGCCTTCGTACTGCACCGGACGCGTTGGATCGCTGCTTTTCACCCATTGATAGAGCGCATCATGCGTGCTGCCGTGACCGGATTCGTTGCCCAGCGACCAGATAATGATGCAGGCATGATTGCGGTCGCGCTGCACCATACGCGTGACGCGCTCACTGTAAGCGGCGAACCAGCGTGGATCGCTGGAAAGGCGATTCATCGGCTGCATACCGTGCGTTTCGATATTGGCCTCATCCACCACATACAATCCGTATTGGTCACACAGGCGATACCACAGCGGATGATTAGGATAGTGCGCGCAGCGAACGGCGTTGAAGTTGTGGCGCTTCATCAGTTCGATGTCGCGGCGCATGCTGGCTTCATCCACCACCTGACCGTTTTCCGGATGATGTTCGTGACGGTTCACGCCGCGAATCAGCAGCGGCTTACCGTTCAGGCACAGCTGACCTTTTTCAATGCTGACGCGGCGGAAACCGACGTCATAAGCTTCGGCTTCCAGCAGCGCGCCATTTTCATCCAGCAGCGAAATCACTGCGCGATAGAGATGCGGCGTTTCCGCGCTCCACAGCAGCGGCTGGTTTACCGGCAACACCAGCAGTGCGCGTTCGGGATAATGTCCGCGTTCATCGATAATGGCGCTACCGGGCGCTTGTTCCTGCTCGCCAATACAGTGGTCACCGCGCCACACACTGACGCGCAAACGGCACTGCGTGGGCTGACGATCACCGGCATGGATTTTTACGCTGACGCGCAGATCGCCGCGCAGGTATTCCGGGCTAAGTGCAGTTTCAATCTGCACATCGGCCAGTTGCGTCTCCGGTTTATGCAGCAAGCTGACATCGCGAAAGATGCCACTCATGCGCCACATATCCTGATCTTCCAGATAGCTACCATCGCTCCAGCGCAGCACCATCACGGTTAAGCGGTTCTGGCCTGACTGCAACGCCTTGCTGAGATCAAACTCGGCGGGCAGGCGACTGTCTTGCGAATAGCCGATCCAGTGTCCGTTACACCAGAGGAAGAAGGCAGAACTCACGCCATCAAAGATAATGCGCGTCTGGCCCTGATGCAGCCAGCGATCATCCACTTTTAATGTGAGCGAGTAACATCCGGTTGGGTTTTCTTTAGGCACACAAGGCGGCGTGACCGGAATCGGATATTGCACGTTGGTATAAATCGGCGCATCAAAACCGTGTAACTGCCAGTTGGCTGGCACCGGTAGCGTTTCAGCGCCAGGAAGATCCTGCAGTAGCCAGCTTTGGGGGACGTCTTCAGGCTGCGTGAAATAGCTGAAGCGCCATTGGCCATTCAATGACAGCCGTGAAGGAGAGGGGCGATCGTCACGCGCCTGGGTTTCATCGCGCCAGCTGGCAAAGGGCGGATGCGCATCCAGCCGATTAAGGCTAGTGATCACCGGATTTTCCCAGTCGCGGCGCGCCAGAATTTCACTGAGGGACACAGCAGATAAGCTCATGATGAGATCTCATTCATTGTAATGCGCTCACATTGCGTGAAAATGCAGCGCCTGTAAAGCGGTCAACGGCGATATTGTGCGGCGGCTGGCAGGCTTTTATGGCACCTGTGTGATGCTTTTGCCGCTTTAGTGCCAGAAAATTGTTAAGCGTGGTGAGCAAAGATGAATAGCGCCGGGTTGCGGAGAATTCTGTATTGTCGCGCCCGATGCGGCCTCATACACTCAGCCCGATTTCACCATTCCGAGGTAATTATGGTCCGTATTATTAAATTCGCTGCTGTTGCGGCATTAATCACCGCGCTGAGCGGTTGTATCTTCCCACCTCCGGGCGGCGGCTGGGGCGGGGGGCATGGACATGGCGGCGGTGGTCCGGGACGTGGATTTATGGGGCCTGGTTAATTCGCGCCAGCGTTAATTAATTTAATCAGCGAAACGTTTCAATAATAGATTGGGTATCAGTGAAACGTTTCGCTATTAGAGATTGAATTTTCACTTCTTTTTTCGCGCTGCAGCGCGTCTTTATTTTTTCTAAAAAACGCTGAAAATGTGTTGTTGTTTTATTATGCACAATGCTAACGTCTGTTTTTCTTCTCTCATTGAGCTTGTCGCATGAAAAACCTGATTGCGGAACTCCTTCTAAAGCTGGCTGAAAAAGAAGAAGAGTCTAAAGAATTAGTGGTTCAGGTTGAGGCGCTGGAGATCGTGTTAACCGCGATGTTGCGCAAACTGAATACTGAACAATTCCACGATGTTGAGGCCGCTATTAAAGTCGCCATGCCGCCCGTTGCGCCCGCTGCTGAAACGCCTGATACCACTATGCTGCGTAATTACGTAGAGAAGTTGCTGCATCATCCCCGCGTATAAGGGCTATCGCCTGTTTTGCAGGAAAAGGTCATTATCGATTTCTCGTATTTGCTTATTCCGTGCCATGCTTAATGGGCAATAATGCTATGGAGAATCCGGTAATGAAATCGTGTCTTTTGGCAATAATGGCAGCAGGCTTGCTGATTGCAGGCGGAGCGAGTGCGGCAGAAAAAACCGCGCAGCAGGAAAAAATGACGATGTGTAACCAGAGCGCAGGGACACAAAATCTGAAAGGTGATGCGCGTAAAAGCTTTATGAGTGACTGTCTGAAAAAAGACAGCAAAATGGGCAGTATGACGCCGCAACAAATGAAGATGAAAACCTGTAACGCTGATGCAGGCGATAAAAAGCTCACTGGCGATGCCCGTAAAACGTTTATGAGTTCGTGCCTGAAGAAAAGCTGATTTAATTAACGGCTAATATCGTCGTCGTTTTAAATCAATCATGCGTGAAAAGTAATAGGGGTTCATGTTTATCGTGAACCCTTTTTTTATTGGTGTAAGCTGCAGCGCTGTAATATTCACATTTACTTATCACGTCAGATGAAAAACTCATATCAGGATCCTCATCACAAAACTGCGCCCATAATGCTGCCAGGATGCTTTAGTCCTAACCTATGACTAATTATTTTGATCGCTCAATCCCCGCGAAGCCAGACCGTTCGTTGGGCAGCCTTTACCTGTGGAGTCTGCTATGAATGTGCTTGATTATGCTGTGATGGCGCTTTATGCGCTGATGATTGTGGCTATTACCCTGTGGGCGATGCGCAAGGTGGGCAGCACGCGGGATTTCTTTGCTGCTGGTGGCAAAATGCCGTGGTGGCTGTCCGGCGTGTCGCATCACATGTCGGGCTACAGCGCGGCGGTGTTCGTGGCTTATGCGGCCGTGGCGTACAACATGGGCATCACCGTCTATTTTTGGTGGGCATTTCCCATCGCCATCGCCGTGCTATTGGGTTCCCGACTGTTCGCGCCGCGCTGGGCGCGTCTGCGCATCTATATGAACATCGAGTCGCCGATGGAATATCTCTCCACGCGCTATAACCTGCCAACGCAAATGGTGCTGGCATGGAGCGGGGTGCTGCTGAAAACCTTCGACGTAGGCGCAAAGTGGGCGGCGATAGCGGTGATTATCAATGTCTTCACCGGGCTGGATCCGCTGATCGGCATCTGTGTATCCGGCGCGCTCAGTTTGTTTTATACCGTGATGGGCGGGTTATGGGCCGATGCCTGCAACGATTTCGGCCAGTTTATCGTGCAGTTTATTGCCGCCATTGTAATGGTGGTGGCAGTGGCGGTGCATCTTGGCGGTTTTACCGAGCTGTTCACTATCTGGCAGCGGTTACCGCCAACCCATACGCAAATCATTCAGGAGCCGTACAGCATCGGCTTTATTCTCGCCTATTTTGTCATTTACACGCTGAGCTATAACGGCGGCACCTGGAACCTGGCGCAGCGTTTCATTGCCGCACCAGCAGGCCGCGATGCCCGCAAAGCGGCGCGCCTTTCCGCCGCGCTCTATCTCATCTGGCCGTTGATTTTGTTCTGGCCGATGTGGGCAGCGCCGCTGCTATTTCCTAACCTCAGCGATCCGTCACGCTCTTATTCAATGATGGCGATGGAACTGCTGCCGAACGGCTTAGTGGGATTAGTGCTGGTGGCGATGTTTACCCATACGCTTTCAATGACCTCTTCTGATGCCAACGCGATTACCGCAGTGGTGACGCGCGATATTCTGCCCGGCATGCTGCCGCACCGCTTCCAGCGCGGCAAAAGCTCGTTGCTGGTGGCGCGGCTCACCGCCTTTCTCTTCATTATCACCACGCTGGTGATTGCCATGAACGCCAGCCATTTCGGCGGCGTGCTGTCGCTGCTGATCGTCTGGTTTGGCGGCTTAGTCGGACCGATCTCCATCCCCATGCTGCTGGGTTTGTTGCCGGCCTTTCGTCGCAGCGGCAGCGCCGCCGCGTTAGTGAGTTGGGCGATTGGCGTTGGCACCTTCTTCTGCGTGAAATTTATCTTTAACGATGTCAGCACGGCAACCGTGGTGGCTGCACCGGTAATGTCTTCACTGCTGCTGTTCGTGGTGATGGGCTGGTTACGTCGCGCGCCGGTGCGTCTGGAAGTGGATCACCTGCTAAATGCGCTGAATCAGGATCAGGATGCACCCGCTGCTCAGCGCTGGTCGCACAACCCCAACGTCTCTCAGGAGGGATAGCATGATGCTATTACAACAGGGAACCAGAGAACGCTTACGGGTTAAACGCTTTGCCAGTCGCGCTGCATTAGGTGCTGACGCGGCGCAGGATGTGGCAGCGTTTCTGCGTCAACGGTTGAGTGAACAGGATGTGGTGCGCATGGTATTTGCCGCCGCACCCTCGCAAAACGAGTTTCTCGCGGCGCTGGCTGCGGCAACGAATATCGACTGGTCGCGCATTCACGCCTTCCATATGGATGAGTACATTGGGCTTGAGCCGGATGCGCCGCAGCGTTTCAGCCACTTTTTACGCCAGCAGCTGTTTGATCGGGTGCAGCCTGGCGAAGTCAGTTTGATTCCATCTTGCGGCGATCCCGATGACATCTGTGCTGATTACGCGCAAAAACTCACGATGGCACCGATTGATGTAGTGTGTCTCGGTATTGGTGAGAACGGCCATTTAGCTTTCAACGATCCGCCGGTGGCTGACTTCAGCGATCCTTGCTGTGTGAAAGTGGTGCAGCTTGATGATGCCTGCCGCCAGCAGCAGGTCAACGAGGGTTGTTTCGCCACTTCCGCTGCGGTACCGACGCATGCGGTGACCTTGACGATTCCCGCGTTGATGAGTGGAGCGCGGCTGTTCTGCATGGTGCCGGGCGCCAGTAAACGCGCGGCGGTGCGGGCAACGCTTCACGATGCCATCTCCACCGCGTGCCCGGCGACGCGTTTGCGTCAGCATGCCAATTGCACGCTCTACACCGATAGCGATGCTTGCCCGGAGGTGACGTTTGACTAGCCTCATGTTACGCGGCCGCGATTACCGCACGCTGCAACCGATTGAATTAGAGATTGAGCACGGCAGCATCGTGAATGTGCGTGCGCTGAGTGAGTTGCAAGAGGACGTAATCCTCGCGCCGGGCTTTATCGATCTGCAGGTTAACGGTTTTCAGGGTGTCGATTTCAACCATTTTCCGTTCAGCGAAGCGGATGTACTGCACGTCACGTGCGCACTATGGCAGCAAGGCGTCACCAGCTTTTTGCCGACGGTAATCACCGCCATGCCGCAGGCGATTGCGCAGGCGATGCAGCGGCTCGCCTGCGCCTGCCAACACCATCCTGAGGTTGCGCGCGCCGTGCCGGGTTTCCACCTTGAAGGGCCTTTTCTGTCGCCTGAAGATGGGCCGCGTGGTGCGCATCCGCATGAGGCAATTCGAGCGCCGGATATCGCGCTGTTCGACAGTTGGCAGCATGCCGCACAGCAGCATATTCGGCTGTTAACGCTGTCGCCGGAATGGCCGCACAGCGAGGCACTGATCAGGCATTGTGTGGCGCAGCAAGTGCGTGTTGCCATTGGGCACACCTCTGCAACGCCAGAGCAAATCCATGCGGCGGTAAAAGCGGGTGCCACGCTGTCTACTCATCTCGGCAACGGCGCGCATCTGCAACTGCCGCGTCATCCCAATTACATCTGGCAGCAGCTGGCCGAAGATGGGTTGACGGCAACCTTGATTGCGGATGGCGATCATCTGCCCGCGGACGTGCTGAAGGTGTTTCTGCGTGCCAAAGGCGAGCAGGCGCTGCTGGTCAGTGATGTCACTTCCTTTGCCGGGCAACCGCCGGGCATCTATGACACCGCCATTGGTGGCCGCGTGCAGCTTAGCGCCAGCGGTCGGCTTTGCATGGCGGATGCGCCGAAATTGCTGGCGGGCTCGGCGCGTGGCTTGCTGGAGGGGGTAAACTTCCTGCTGCGCCACCAGTTGGCGACGCTGGCGCAAGCAATTGAAATGGCGTCGCTGCGTCCGGCACGCCAGCTCAATCTGCCGCAGCAGAGAGGCCTGACCTGCGGCGCGCCCGCTGATGTGCTGCTGCTTGCTGCGCAGGCGGATGGCAGCGTGGCGTTACGCGGATGTGTGAAGCAAGGCGCTGTGGTGTGGAGAGCAGGCGAAGATTATCTTTAATGAATTAACAATGAGTTAACTCCCGCTGCGCTTTGTTGTTACGGACAAATCACCATGCTTTGCCAGGCTTACTCTTTGTAGGGATTTGCTGTTTACATCAAAAACCAAAAGAAAGGAGGCCTAACGTGAGCTATCAAACTGTCGTGGAACTCAAGTCGCTGGCGCAGCGCAAACCCACCAAATTTACCGTCGGCGATACCGATGTGGTGTTGATTCGTGACGACGATCGTGTGCAGGCGTTTCAGGCCAAATGTCCGCACGCCGGCGCGCCGTTAGAGCAGGGCGCGGTGTGTGGTGACAAGCTGATCTGTCCGTGGCACAAAGCGGTGTTTCAGCTGCAGGATGGGCAGATGTGCGAGCCGTTAGCGCTGGCGAATCTGAAGCGTTATCCGGTGCGTATTGAACAAGGTAAGGTGCTGGTCAGTCCGCAGGCGATGTCGCCCGCCAGTGCGCCCTCCACACAAGGCGAGTCGCCGGTATGCGTGATTCTGGGATCGGGCGCGGCAGGGAGCGCGGCGATCTGGACACTGCGAGACGAAGGTTTTCGCGGACACATTGTCCTGGTGGAGCGAGAATCGGCCGCGCCTTACGATCGTACCGCGCTGAGCAAATTTGTGCCGTCAGGCAAAATGGCGATTGAAGATGTACCAAAGCTCTTAAAACAGGATGTGCTCGGCGCCGTGGAGCGAGTTCAGGGCGAGGTCGAACAGCTTAAAGCCCATGAGCAAAAACTGATCCTGAAAGGTGGCCAGCTGGTGAAGTTTGACCAACTGCTGATTGCCAGCGGCGGCGTGCCGCAACCGCTCGATATACCGGGCAAAGATTTGGACGGCGTGCATCTGCTGCGTTCGCTCAATCAGGCCGATGAGTTGTTAAAACAGGTCGATAAAACCGAGCAATTAGTGATTATCGGCAACAGCTTTATTGGCATGGAGATGGCGGGATCGCTGCGTAATCGCGATATCGATGTCACGGTGATTGCGCGTCATCCGCTGCCGTTTGCTAAACAGTTTGGTGAAGAGATTGGTCGCCACTTTTACGATCTGCATCGCAGCAACGGCGTGAAATTTGTTGAAGGCGATCCCGTGGCGCTGGAAGGCGAGGGCAAAGTCAGCGCCGTGCGCCTGAAGAGTGGCAAAAAAGTGGATGCCAGCTTAGTGCTGTTCGGAACCGGTGTGGTGCCGGCGACAAAATTCATCCACGACCTTCCGCTGGAAGAAGATGGCAGTTTGCTGACTGACAGCCAGCTACGTGTTGCTGATAACATTTGGGTGGCCGGTGATATCGCCAGTTATCCTTCGGTGCAGGGTCCGCAACGTATTGAGCACTATCGCGTGGCGCACCAGCAAGGGCGCATCGCGGCACTCAATATGTTGGGCAAACATATCCTCTATGACCGAGTGCCGTTTTTCTGGACTGCGCATTACGGCACGCGTTATGAGTATTTGGGGCATGCAAAGGAGTGGGATGATTACCGATTGCTGGGTTCGCTGCAGAATAAGCAGTTTATTGCTTTCTATTGCCGTGAAGGGATGATTGCGGCGGTGTGTTCGGCGGGCCTGTATACGCTGACAGCAGCGCTGGTGCAGGAGATGCAACAGCCTATGACGCTGGCGCAGGGAATTGCGCTGTATGAGGCGTACCAAGGGTAACATGGGTGCCCGAGGTCGCCATCATGGGCGACCTCCATACTCGCTTACTGCTTACTCAACGCCTCTGATTTCGCCATACACTGCTGCATCGCATTAATCACCGCAGCGCGGAAGCCTTTCTCTTCCAGTACTTTTACCGCTTCGATGGTGGTGCCGCCCGGCGAGCACACCATATCTTTCAGCTCGCCCGGATGTTTACCGGTTTCCAGCACCATCTGCGCCGAGCCTTTTACCGCCTGCGCCGCGAACTGATATGCCTGCGCACGCGGCATGCCGCCAAGCACCGCTGCATCGGCCATCGCTTCAATAAACATAAACACATAGGCCGGCGCTGAACCGCTCACGCCAACCACCGCGTGAATCAGATATTCATTCACCACCGCCGCTTTGCCGAAGCTCTCGAAAATCCCCACCACTTCATCCACTTCATGCGCTTCCACCAGCACGTTCGGCGTGACGGAGGTCATGCCTTCGTTCACCAGCGATGGCGTATTAGGCATCACACGGATGATTTTGCGATCGTGGCCGAGGACCGACGCCAGAGAATCAAGCGTCACGCCAGCCGCAATCGAGACCACCAGCACATCCTTCTTCAGTTGGCCGGCAAGATCTTTCAGCACTTTGAGAATCACATTGGGTTTCACCGCGCCAAATAGGATGTCGACTTCACGCGCCAGGCTTTCTACGCTGTCCGCAGCGGTCACACCATATTGCTGTGCCATCGCCTGATTGGTGGCGGGCTTACGGTCAAACACCCAGATGTTGGCAGGGGCAATCTGCCCGCTGTTGACCAGTCCGCTGATGATAGCTTTAGCCATATTGCCGCAGCCGACAAACCCGATTTTCTTCTCCAGCATCGCTTTATCCTCTCAGTGGTTCATTTTCTGTGGGGGTAAGCTTACGTCAGCGAGGATTAATAACAAGGCGGGCAACCAGCAAAAAAAGTTGCCATTCTGCTGCAGCACGGCAAGATCAGCCTCATTGTCTGCGAAAAAGGATTCATCATGTCGATTTGGGTTGATGCGGATGCCTGTCCGAATGTTATTAAAGAAGTGTTGTACCGCGCTGCCGAGCGCGCCAACGTTACCGTGACGTTTGTCGCCAACCAGCCGCTGCGAGTGCCGCCGTCACCGTGGTTGAAAACGCTGCAGGTGGCCGCTGGGTTTGACGTGGCCGATAACGAAATTGTGAAACGCGTGCAGCCCGGTGAGCTGGTGATTACCGGTGATATTCCGCTGGCGGCGGAAGTGCTGGAGAAGGGCGCAGCGGCGTTAAATCCGCGCGGTGAACGTTATTCACCGGATACCATTCGCCAGCGTTTGACTATGCGTGATTTTATGGAAACGATGCGCGCCAGCGGGATTCAGAGTGGCGGACCGTCGACGTTAAGCCAACGCGACCGCCAACTATTTGCCAATGAACTGGATAAGTGGTTACGGCAGCGCTAATCAGACGAAGCTGTCATCGTCATCAAAGTCGCCGCCACTGCCAAAGTCACCGAAATCATTGTTATCCGCAAGGTTGTTATCCCAACCCGAATTATCGTTCAGGAACGCATTGTTGCTGTCGTTGCCATTAAAGGTATCGAGGCTGTTATCCACCTGCGGCAGCGCCGGTTCGTTGATGATGTTAACAATCTCTTCCGGCTGTGAATGGTGGAACATGCTGGTCAGCATATCCGCCATTACCACGCCGCCCGCGACACCCACAGCCGTTTGCAACGCGCCGCCAAGGAAGCCAGTGCCGCGCGCCGGCGCCGCGCCATATTGCTGCTGCGGAGGCGGTGCATACTGCTGCTGCGGCTGCGGTGGGGGATTATTCCACGCCGGTTGCTGCTGTTGCGACGCTGCCGGACGCGAACCGCCGCCAAACAGGCTTGAGAGAAAACCGCCGCTGCTCTGCTGCGGTGCTTGTTGCTGCTGCGCCTGCGCCAGACGATTTTCCAAGTCTGTAACCTGCGCATTAAGTTTTTTCAGCGCCGCTTCCTGAATCAGGATCGCCTGCGACATGTAATACGGTGCGCCGGGCTGATTTTGTAAATGCTGTTTAATTAACTGTTCAGCACCGGCATCGCGCGGGCCGCTTTGGGTCTCTGCCTGTTTCAGTCGGCTGAACAGGTTATCAATAAGTTGTTGTTCTTCGTTTTGCATGGCAAACCTCCATTTACGGTATGACCCCATATATGAGGGCGCGGTTGAGGAAAGTAAATCAACGGCCTGGTAAGGAAATGTTGCCCGCTCTTACATTTTGGTCGATGCACGATTCATGCGCAGTTTTTCGCTGGCTATTCAAACGAATAGCTTAGGATGTGACTGAAATATGCGTAAAACGTGCCTCACGTGTGGCTGATAAAATAAAATCCAGGTATTATGCGACGCATTATTGACCTGATGACGATGCCCGTGCGGCACATTACGGCGGAGGATGAGCCCGGATGTCATTACCCATCTATCTGATCGGCGCACGCGGTTGCGGTAAAACCACGGTTGGCCAGGCGTTGTCGCAAGCGCTGGGCTATACCTTTAACGATACCGATCACTATCTACAACTCACTACGCAGCGAAGCGTGGCGGAGATTGTGGCATCTGAAGGGTGGGATAGCTTCCGTGCCCGCGAAACCGAATCGCTGCGTGCGGTTACCGCACCGAATACCGTTATCGCCACCGGCGGCGGCATGGTATTGGCGGAGGTAAACTGCCGCTTTATGCGCGAACACGGTCAGGTGATTTGGCTGAATGCACCCTCTGAAGTGCTGGCCGGTCGTCTTGAACATCAACCGGAAGCGGCGCAGCGTCCAACCTTGACTGGCCGCCCGATCGCCGAAGAGATGGGCGATATCCTGCGCGAGCGTGCGCATCTGTATCGTCAAACGGCCCATCACGAAGTGGATGCCATGCAATCGCCGGATCGCGTTGTAGAGCAAATCCTGCGCGCGCTGTCACTCGCACGCGCGAGCTAACCCCTCAGATTCTTCTCTCTTTTTTTGCAGCGATCCTCAGTTGTCTATACTTAGCGGTAGGCAGAGGATCACCACTGTCTGTGGACAACTGAAAAAGAGGGAACATTATGCCAAGCAGACCACCGTACCCGCGTGAAGCTCGCATCGTTAGCGTCGAAAAAGGCTCGGCGGACCAAACCGTGACCTGGTATGAATTACGCGCCGACCATCCCAAACCCGATACGTTAATTAGTGAACACAAAACCGAAGCCGAAGCGCAAGATGCTAAAGAGCGCTACGAAGATGTCGAAAAAGAGTAAAGGTTTCGAAAACGGTTAATGTCGGCTGGCAAGGACGCCGGCACAAATTTGGTTACTTTCCGTTGCTAAAGGTTTTTATTAATTCTGCTAAATATCTGTCATCCACAAATAAATCTGCACACCTTCCTGCTGAATATATTGCTCGCCTGATAACGTCATTTAATTCTCTTTTTCCACCGTATTTTATGCTGCCTTAAATCTGATGAGAAAAGTCCGGCTTAAAATTTGCGCTTGACGCAGTAAGCGTAGCGTTTTACTTTCGAGAACTTGATAGAGGAACCAAGTTCCGCATAGTGAAACAAGCGCCATGACGACACTCGAAAATGCCTCCGCGGTACTTAAGCTTTTCCAGCGCTTTAGCGTGACGCAGGGCCATCCCGGCTTGACCTTTACCGAGGTGGTTGATGCGTTGAGCTTGCCGAAAAGTACGGTGTCGCGCCTGCTGGCGACCATGGAAAGTGAAGGGTTGCTCGAGCGCGATACCGAGAGTCGCTGTTTTCAGATTGGTCGCGTGCTGCTGTCGGTTGCCGGTCATTATCTGTCTACGCCGCTGGTGGATAGCGCTTCGGCGCCGATGGCGCGTCTGGCGGCCAGCAGTGGGTGCATGGGCTATATCTCGGTGCTGGATGGTGATGATGTGTTGGTCATGCGCATGTATCACGGTCGTTTTTTTACCCAACTGGTGACACCGCCAGGCACGCGGGTTTCATTAACCGGTACCTCGACCGGACGCGTACTGTTGGCGCAGTTGAGTGAGGAAGAGGTTCGCGATCGTTTCGCCAGCAACTGGCAGGCGGCGTCGATGAACTCTCCGCTGACGCTGGATGATTTGTGTAAAGAATTAGCGGTGATTCGCCAACAAGGCTGGGCACTGGCGCGCAATGAGACGCTGCCAGGCATCAGTTCTCTGGCGGTGTCTGTAACCAACAAACATCGCGGCGAAAGTGCCGCGCTGTGCCTCTCGTTTTTATCGCAAGAAGCAGCGCCCGGATACCCGGAAGCACTGCTCAGTGAACTACGCGCAACGGCTGCACTGATGGCCGAAAAATACGGCGCATAACCTTATTTTCGATTTAAAGGCGTTTATTCGCGCCACACCAGGGAAATAGCAGGTCTTCGGACCTGCTTATTTCAATAATCAGGAAACGATTAAATAAAGATGTGGATGTCCCGCGTGCCGGGCATTGCATTTTAATGCGTTTTCTTCAGGGTGAAAATACGGGGATCTCATGCGTCAAAATAATCCAATAAAAAGTGTTGGCGTTGCCTTAATGCTGGTTCTGCTGTCGGTTGCAGGCGCCATCATTGGGGTTCAGCTTATTACCACCATTGGGGTGACACCCAATACCTCTATTATCGGCGCGCTGTTTGCCATGCTGTTGGCGCGTATTCCACTGCAATGGTTTCGGCGCTATCGCTCTATTGAAGTGCAAAACCTCGCGCAAACCGCCATCTCTTCTGCCACCTTCGGTGCGGCCAACAGCCTGTTAATGCCCATTGCGGTGCCGTGGGCGCTGGGCGAACCGCAGCTGGTGCTGCCGCTGTTTGTCGGCGTCAGTGCGGCGATGTTGCTGGATGCCTATTTACTCTATCGCCTGTTCGATACGCGCGTGTTCCCGGCCAGCAATGCATGGCCGCCGGGCGTGGCGGCAGCGGAAGCGATCAAAGCCGGTGATAAAGGCGGTCGTCAGGCATGGCTGCTGGTGGTGGGAATTGTCGGCGGCATAGTCGGTTCGATGCTGAAGATCCCCATGTCGGCATTTGGTACCGCGTTTATCGGCAATATCTGGGCGCTGAGCATGCTCGGCATCGGTTTCCTACTGCGTGCTTATGCGCAACCGGTTGCGGGTATCGATATCAACGCACTGTATATTCCGCATGGCGTGATGGTTGGGGCGGGTTTAGTGGCGCTGATTCAGGTGGTGCAGGTGATTCGCAGCCGCCGCAATGATCAGCTCAACGTCAGCCGTAGCGACAGCGAAGTAAAACGTTCGCTCGGTTTTGGCACCGTGGGCTACATCGTCATCTCCACACTGCTGGCGCTGGCAGGCGGTTTATGGAGCCAGATGGGCCTGCCGATGCTGGTGCTGTTTATTCTCTATGCCGCCTTTGCCGCCTTCGTGCATGAATTGATCGTTGGTATCGCCGCCATGCACTCCGGCTGGTTCCCGGCTTTTGCCGTGGCGCTGATTACGTTGATTCTCGGTATTTTGCTTGGCTTCCCGCCGCTGGCGTTGTGTCTGCTGTGCGGCTTTACCGCCGCCACCGGTCCGGCGTTTGCCGATATGGGTTATGACCTGAAAGCCGGTTTTATCCTGCGCGGTAACGGTGCCGATGTGCAGCAAGAGCTGTGGGGCCGCCGCATCCAGCTGATCGCCGCGATGATCGCCTTTGTCATCTGTATTCCGGTGGTGTGGTATGCGCACACGATTTTCTTTGCGGAGAATCTGCTGCCGCCGGTGGCGCGCGTTTACGCTAAAACCATTCAGGCCGGTGCGGAGCCGGGTATCGCCGGTAATCTGCTGATGTGGGCGATACCGGGCGCGATTATTCAGTTGATCGGCGGACCGAAGCGTCAGCTTGGCGTACTGCTGGCGACCGGCTTATTAATCAACAACGCCGCTGCCGGTTGGGCTGTGATGGTGGGCATCGCGTTGCGTATCCTGATCCTGCGCGTGTGGGGTGAGCGTGGACGTTCACCGATGGAGGTGATGGCCGCTGGATTTATCGCGGGTGACGCGCTTTACAGCTTCTTCCATTCACTTTTTGCCAGTGGCACCAAAAAATAATCCAGGGAATTCATTATGAGTTTACAGCAAACACTACAGGTCTTTGAGTTACTCGATAGCGCCTACATTGATGGCCAACAGGTGGTGGATTTGTTCGCTGCCTATCCGGGCGTGACCGCCAGCACAAAACGCGTTAGCGGGCCAAAAGGGCGTACCGACTTCGTCCGCATCGATATCCCCGGCGCGCAGGGCAAAAGTAACGGCGGCAACGCACCGACGCTCGGCATTATTGGTCGCCTCGGCGGTATCGGTGCGCGCCCAACGCGAATTGGTATGGTGTCAGACGCCGATGGCGCAGTCGCGGCGGTGAGCAGTGCGCTGAAACTGGCGCAGATGCAGACGAAAGGTGACGTGTTAGCCGGTGATGTGATCATCACCACCCACATCTGTCCAGATGCACCAACGCGTCCGCACGAACCGGTCGATTTCATGGATTCGCCGTGCGACGACATCACCATGAATGACAATGAAGTGATTGCTGGGGTTGATGCGATTTTGTCGATCGATACCACTAAAGGTAACCGCATCCTCAATCACAAAGGCTACGCGCTGTCGCCGACAGTGAAAGAGGGCTACATCCTGCGTGTCTCAGAAGATCTGTTACGCATCATGGAGATGACCAGCGGCCAACCGGCAGTCACCTTCCCGATCACCACGCAGGACATCACGCCATACGGCAACGGGGTTTATCACCTCAACAGCATTCTGCAGCCTTCAACCGCCACCGATGTGCCGGTGGTCGGCGTGGCGATCTGCGCGCAGTCGGTGGTGCCTGGCTGTGGTACCGGCGCGAGTCACGAAGTGGATATCGCCTCTGCGGTGAAGTTTGCGGTGGAAGTGGCGAAAGAGTTCGGACGCGAAACCTGCCAGTTCTATGACGCGCAAGAGTACGCGCTGCTGCTATCTTTGTATGGTAGTCTCAGCCACTTGCGTAACCGGAAAGCCTGATGATGAATATGTCCCTGATCACTCTTACCATTGGTCAATCACCGCGCAGCGACATTCTGCCGCTGCTGCAGGAATATCTGCCCGCCGATCAGGTAGCGCATGCCGGTTTACTCGACGGTCTGACGCTGGCTGATGTCGAGTCGCAGTATGGGCCTGCACCGGGCGACAAGGTGCTGGTGTCACGCATGACCAGTGGCGAGCAAGTGCGCCTGTCCGGGCCGAAAGTAGAGCAGGGACTGCAACGTAAGATCAACGCGCTTGAACAGCAGGGCTACGACACCATTTTGCTGTTGTGTACCGGTGAGTTCGGCGCGCTGAAAACCCAATCCGCTTTATTGCTGGAGCCGGATCGCATCATTCCCCCGCTGGTGCGCGCGATTGTGCAAGCGCATAAAGTCGGCATTGTGGTGCCGGTGGAGGAGCAGATTGCCGAGCAGGCCAACAAGTGGCGCAATCTGAACAGCCCGCCGTGCTTTGCCGTCGCCAGTCCGTATCTGGCGGAGCAGGCCGATTTGATGGATGCGGGATTGTCGCTGCAGGAGCAGGGTGCGGATGTGGTGGTGCTGGATTGCATCGGCTATCACCAAAAGCACCGCGATTTCCTGCAGAAAATGCTGGGCATTCCGGTTCTGCTGTCGAACGTGCTGGTGGCCAAGCTGGCGGCAGAATTGATCGTCTAATGCGAGCAGATCACAAGTTGCAATCTGTGGCGCTAATTCGCGTGACAGATCAGCGAGTTCCTTAGTAATCTGCCAGTCACGATAATGTGCTGTGAGGAAGTAATATGCTCAATACGAGTGAGTATTTCGACGGAAAAGTGAAATCCATTGGTTTCGACAGCGTGACCATTGGCCGTGCCAGCGTTGGCGTGATGGCGGAAGGTGAATACACCTTCGGCACCAATCAACCGGAAGAGATGACGGTGGTGAGCGGCGCGCTAAAAGTGCTGCTGCCGGGCGAAACTGAGTGGAAATGGTATGAAGCCGGTTCCGTCTTCAGCGTACCGGGCCAGAGCGAATTTCATCTGCAGGTGGCAGAGCCTTCCTCTTATCTGTGCCGCTATTTATAAGTTGTAGTGGAACCCGAATTTTATCAACCTGCCATTCCTTTGGGATGGCAGGTTTTTTGCTGCAATCAGCCACGCACCGTTTTAACGCTTCGCTTCTCCGCCTAACGCTTCCACCAGATTCGCGATCAGCGCGGCCAGTTCGCTGGTCATCAGAATGAAATCGGCATCGAAACGCTGAGCGAAATCATCGCGGTCGATGTCATCATTCTGTTCACGCAGCGTGTCGCTGAACTTCAGGCGTTTTACCGAAGCATCATCGGCGATAACCAACTGAATGCGTTCCTGCCAGTCGAGGGCCAGTTTGGTGACCACTTTACCGGCTTCAATGTGCGTGGCGATCTCGTCAGAGATCAAATCCTGCTTCTTGCAGCGGATCACGCCGCCATCTTCCAGCATCGCTTTCAGCTCGGCTTCATCCATCAAAGCAAAACCAGCGGGCAACTCACCGGAACGCACCCATTCGGTCAGCGTCAGTTCGATCGGATTTTCCAGCGTCAGCGGCACCACCGGCAGCGAACCGAGGCTCTTACGCAGCAATGCCAGCGTATCTTCAGCTTTTTTGGCGCTGGCGCAATCGACGATGATCAGGTTATTAACAGTATCGATCCACATATAAGTCTGGCTGAAACGGCTAAACGCACGCGGAAGCAGGCTGTGCAGCACTTCATCTTTCAGCGAGTCTTTCTCCGTCTTCTTCAGCTTGCGGCTCTGTTCCGCTTCCAGCTTGTCGATTTTGGCTTCCAGCGCCTGCTTCACCACCGGCGACGGCAGGATTTTTTGCTCGGTGCGTGCGCAAATCACCATCTGTCCGTTGATTTCATGCGTCAGCGATTCGCCGCGATTGCCCATGGGTGAAACCCAACCGGTTTTCGCCATATCCTGGCTGCCGCACGGTGAAAAGGTGAAGGCGTCGAGCTGTTTTTCCAGATCGTCTGCGGACAGCGGAATGTCACGATTCAGACGATAAACCATCATATTTTTAAACCACAACATCGGGATTCCTTACCGTGGGTGCGATCGGGCGCACAAGTCTCAAAGTCAGCGCGCATGATAGCGAAACATCGGATTCGTTTCATTGCCTTTCCCGATTCAGCCTTCTACTGTATTGGTCACCAGAACGAATAATGAGGAATAAATCGTGCGTATCGGGATTGATTTAGGCGGTACCAAAATTGAAGTGATTGCCTTGTCCGATCAGGGTAAAGAACTGTTCCGTCATCGCGTCAATACGCCGCGTGACGACTACGCTGCCACGGTTCAGGCGATTGTCGATTTGGTGTTGCTGGCGGAAGAAAAAACCGGTCAGCAGGGCACGGTCGGCATCGGCATTCCCGGCACGATTTCCCCGTATACGCAGCGGGTGAAGAATGCCAACTCAACCTGGTTAAACGGTCAGCCGCTGGATAAGAATTTAGCCCAGGCGCTGAATCGTGACGTGCGCATCGCCAATGACGCGAATTGTCTGGCGGTTTCCGAAGCCGTTGATGGTGCGGGCGCGGGTCAACCGCTGGTGTTTGCCGTGATTATCGGCACCGGTTCTGGTGCAGGCGTGGCGATTGGCGGTGAGTCGCGCATTGGCGGTAACGGCAATGCGGGTGAGTGGGGCCACAATCCGCTGCCGTGGATGGACGAGGATGAACTGCGCCATCGCGCTGAAGTGCCGTGTTATTGCGGCTTGCAGGGCTGCATCGAGACCTTCGTGTCGGGCACGGGTTTTGCCATCGATTATCAGCGTCTGAGCGGCAAAACGTTAAAAGGTGCGGAAATCATCAAGCTGATTGAGCAGCAGGATCCCGTGGCGGAACTGGCGATGAATCGCTACGAAATGCGTCTGGCGAAATCACTGGCGCAAGTGGTGAACTTGCTCGATCCCGATGTGATTGTGCTGGGTGGCGGTATGAGCAATAACGATCGCTTGTATCAAACCGTGCCAGCGCTGATGAAGCAGTGGGTGTTTGGCCGCGAGTGTGAAACACCGGTGCTGAAGGCGGTTCACGGTGATTCGAGTGGTGTGCGTGGTGCGGCGTGGCTGTGGCCGGTAAAGAGTTAACAGAGGTCGCCATAAATGGCGACCCTACACACCCGACACATTCCGTAAGGTCGCCATTTATGGCGACCTGCTAACATCACTCACCCACTAACATCGAATCCTGCGGTGCATTATCGCGCTGGGCTTTGGTTGCCAGGAAGTAGACGTATCCCACCGCCATAATCGCCACAAATAAGGCACCAATCACCGGGTTAAACCACAGCATTGCCACCAGACACACCAGCGATAGCACCAGCGCGATACCCGGCACAATCGGATAACCTGGCGCGCGGAAGCTGCGTTCCATCTCCGGCGCCGTCCGGCGCAGTTTAAACAGGCTCAGCATGCTCATCAGATACATCACTATCGCGCCGAACACCGCCATGGTGATCATCGCGGCCGTCAGCGTCATACCTTGCAAATTGATGAAGCCATCACTGTAGATCGCGGCCATACCAATCAAACCACCGGCGATAATTGCGCGATGCGGCGTCTGGAAGCGTGACAGTTTCGCTAAACTGGGCGGCAGATAACCGGCGCGGGCGAGGGCGAAGAACTGGCGCGAATAGCCGAGAATAATACCGTGGAAGCTGGCAATCAGACCAAACAGGCCAATCCACACCAGCATATGCATCCAGTTAGAGTTTTCACCCACGATCATCTTCATCGCCTGTGGCAAAGGATCGTTGATATCTGACAGCTTGCGCCAGTCACCTGCACCGCCCGCCAGCAACATCACGCCAATCGCCAGCACCACCAGCGTCAAAATGCCGGTGATATAGGCTTTGGGAATGGTGCGTTTCGGGTCTTTGGCCTCTTCCGCCGCCATCGCAGCGCCTTCAATCGCGAGGAAGAACCAGATGGCGAAGGGAATGGCGGCGAAGATGCCCGACATTGCCGGCATGCCAAAGTGATCGCTGCCCGCCCAGCCGTTGGCGGCAAAGTTGGCGAGGCTGAAGCCCGGCGACACCACGCCCATAAACACCAATAGCTCCAGAACCGCCAGCACCGTGACCACCAATTCGAACATCGCCGCCAGCTTTACGCCGAGAATGTTCAGCGTCATAAACACGATGTAGGCACCCACCGCAGCGGTTTTCGGATTGAGATCGGGATATTGCACGTTGAGGTAGGCACCAATCGCCATCGCAATAGCGGGTGGGGCGAACACGAACTCAATCAGCGTGGCCAGGCCGGCAATCAAACCACCGGTTTCACCGAACGCGCGGCGGCTATAAGCAAATGGGCCACCGGCATGGGGAATCGCGGTGGTCAGTTCGGTAAAGCTAAAAATGAAGCAGGTATACAGGGTGGCGATCATTGCGGTGGTGATCAAAAATCCCAGCGTGCCCGCCACGCCCCAGCCATAACTCCAGCCAAAATATTCACCGGAAATCACCAGTCCAACCGCGATGCCCCACAAATGCAGGGTGCCCAGCGTGGGTTTGAGCTTATTCGTCATCATCTTCTCCCCGTCGTCATTGTTGGTGCGGCAGCTTCACCGCGCTTTTTTATCTTTACGCTACAGTGAAGTGATAATGCCGTGGCCTGGCGCGGGAAAACTTGACGCGGGCGCAGTGAGTTTTGTCCTCCACGGTCAACTCTGAGGCAAGAAAAGTGCCAGATGCACGCTGCGGTCAACTTTGGGTTGTCTGCGGTCAAGCAGTCAGGACGACGTCATCCCATGCTGATAACACGTGCTTGATGCTGGAGACTGATGAATGAGTGCCGAACAATCCGATAGCTTAACCGATGCTGAAATCACCCTGCTGGCGCATCAGGCGCTGGCCTGTTATCCCGCCGCGCTGCGTGGCGAGCTGAAGCTGCTATGCCGCTCGGAAAATGCCACCTTTCTGTTGCAGGCGGCGGGCAAACGCTATGCGCTGCGCCTGCATCGCCCTAACTACCACAGCAAAGCGGACATCCAAAGCGAGCTGCTGTGGCTGGATGCGCTGCGTGACATCGGCATCATGGTGCCGCAGGCGATCCCGGCCAGCGATGGCGAAAGCGTGTTGACGCTGCCGATGGCGAACAGCGCAGAGCGTTATGCGGTGCTGTTCCACTGGATCGAAGGTGAAATGCCCACCACCGACGTTGATCCCAAAGCTTTCCAACAGCTCGGCCACATCACTGCGCGCCTGCATCAGCACAGCCGCAGCTGGCAGAAACCGGCGGGTTTCCAGCGCATCATTTGGGATCATCACACCATGGTCAGCGATCATAGTCATTGGGGACGCTGGCAGGATGCGCCGAACCTCAATCCGGCCGATCACAGCATCGTTACCGAAGCGGTGACGCGTGTGGGGCAGGAGCTGCAAGGCTTTGGTAAAGGTGCGGATCGTTATGGTTTGATCCACGCCGATCTGCGCCTGACCAATCTGTTGCTGCACAAAGGTGAAACGCGGGTGATCGATTTTGATGACTGCGGACTGGGCTGGTATCTGCACGATCTGGCTGCGGCGATCAGTTTCGTGGAGCATCATCCACGCGCCGCCGAATGGGTCGATAACTGGATCCTCGGTTACGAAAAAGTGGCGCATATCAGCGATGAAGAGATGGCGCTGGTGCCGACGTTATTGATCCAGCGGCGTATTCAGATGACGGCGTGGATGGGATCGCATGCGGATACGGAAATGGCGCTGAGTCTTGGACCGCGCTGGGCTGACCATTCGGTGCGGCTGTGCCGACGTTACCTGGAAACCAATCAGCTGCCGGTTGGCGTTTGATGCACCAGCAGTGAGCAGCTTTGCGCTGTCACGGCGCAATCGAGGTCGCCATTCATGGCGTAATGCCGACGTTGGTACCAAGGTGCGCATGAATGCGCACCCTACGAAAACCCAGCTCTGTAAACGTAGGGTCGCCATTCATGGCGACCTGGCAATAAAACCCGCAGATCATCCGCCTGGTACGAAAATTGCTGGAATCCTCAATCCGTTCCCTTCGCGCCACCTTGTGAGGTTCCAATGCAATCTCTGATGACACCCACCGAAGCCTTTAGCGCCTTAACCGTCGACGCCAGTAACCGCGGCGTTTTGGCAGCGGCGGCCACCGGACTCAGCGGCTTTATCACTGACAAAGGCGGCGATGTTGACCGTATCTTTGGCATTAGTGGCATCAACGCCGAACTGCTGGCAAGCCCCACGCTGAGTCTGGGTTTGGTGAACTACTGCCGCGTGATGGAAGAAGCGGCGCGCCATTCCGGTTTTGATAACTTCGGTTTGCATTACGGCAAGCAGTTCAAACCGCAGTCATTAGGCTTGATTGGGTATATCGGGCTCTGTTCGCCCACGCTGGAGCAGGCGCTGCACAACGTGGTGAATGCGTTTCCATGGCATCAGCACGATACGCTGACGCGGCTGGTGGATAAAGGCGAGTGCTGGCGGCTCGATTATCAGGTGCGCCACGGTGCGATTCTCTCACGACGTCAGGATGCTGAGCTGACGCTCGGCATGTTCCTCAACCTGATCCGCCATGTTGCCGGCAAGCACTGGGCGCCGCGCGAAGTGCATTTTGAACACCCGCGCCCGGAGCAGTGGCACGAGCACTGCAAAGTCTTTGATGCGCCAGTGTGGTTCGATCAACCCTTCAATTCATTACTGATCCCAAAACGCGATCTGCTGCGCACGATGCCAGAACAGGATCCGATGTTGCTGATGGTGATGCAGGATGCCATTCGCCGTCTCAACAGTTGTGCCAGCCTGCAAAGCGTGGTGGAACAGGCGCGTTCGCAGGTCAATCTGTCGCTAATGCAAGGCGAGCCGGTGCTGGAGGAGATTGCCGATAAAATGGGGCTGTCGAGCTGGTCGCTGCAACGGCGGCTGCGTGAAGAGGGCATCAGTTTCACGGCGCTGGTCGACAAGGTGCGCTGCGAGATGGCGACTCACTATTTGCAACAAAAGCAGCTGCCGATCTCAGAATTGGCGCTGCTGCTCGGCTATTCCGAAGTCAGCGCCTTTTCTCGTGCGTTCCGTCGCTGGTTTGGTATTAGCCCGCGCCAGTGGCGTCAGGATGGATCGGCGTCGCCGGGGCAAAACCGAACCACGCTGGCTGGCTAGTATCCGGCGGCGGCGGTAAATCTTTGTTTTGACCAATCAATTGCCAGGCGCGCAGGCACAGCGTTTCATCGCCTTGCGTCTGCGTCACCGCGTAGCGCCCGCTGCTTTGCCATTCGAGTCGCACCAGACATTGCTGACCCGCATAACGCCGGGCATCACGGAAATGTTGGTTGAGCTGATGCTGCATTTCATCAGCCCATTTACACGATGCGCTACCCGGCGCGCGCTGCGGCTGACAGAGATTGGCGATGCTATCCTGTTGCTTTGGCTGAGGATGCTGGCAAGCGCTGAGCGCGAAAGCAATCATTAACCCGCCCAATAATCCCGTCATTCGATTAATTAAATTCATTAATATGCCTGTCTTTTCACTAAAGTTCCTCTCCCTCAATGCCGACAGTCTACAGACCGATTCAATCAATGCTATGGCATTACTCTGACTGTCGGCAGAACCAGAATTTGCCGCCACTTCGCGGCTTTATCTCCTTTTGATTCATGGATTAGAAATGCAGAAAAAATATGCCCTTGCGGCACTCTCCTTGTTAAGCGTTTCGGTGCTCAGCGGTTGCGCCACCGAATCGTCACGTGCTATTGAAGCGCCACAAGTACGCGCGGCCAGCCAGCCCGCGTACCAAGGCGTACGCAGCCCGATTGCGGTCGGCCAGTTTGATAACCGCTCGTCGTACATGAACGGCATCTTCTCCGACGGCGTTGATCGTCTTGGCAATCAGTCGAAAACCATTTTGGTCACCCATCTGCAGCAGACCAATCGCTTCAACGTGCTGGATCGCAGCAACCTGAAAGAGTTGCAGCAGGAAGCGGGCTTTAAGAAGAGCCAGCAAAACATTAAAGGCGCCACCTACATCATCACCGGCGATATCACCGAATTTGGCCGTAAAGAAGTGGGCGATCAGCAGCTGTGGGGCATTTTGGGACGCGGTAAGAACCAAATCGCCTACGCCAAAGTGAACCTGAATGTGGTTGATGTTACCACCTCAGAAGTGGTGTACAGCGCGCAGGGCGCGGGCGAATTCAAGCTGTCGGCGCGTGAGGTTATCGGGTTTGGCGGTACGGCCAGCTATGACTCGACGCTGAATGGCAAAGTGATGGATCTGGCGATCCGTGAAGCGGTGGATCACTTAGTCGATGGCATTAACAGCGGCGCATGGCGTCCGGCGAAATAAGGATATTGAGCATGAAATTGTTGCAACTGAGTGCGGCGCTGTTCGCCGCCGGCGTGCTGGCGGGCTGCGCACCGAAAGGGCCGGAGCCCATCTACTACTGGGGCGATTATCAGCAGCAGATCTACAGCTACTACAAAAATGACAGCGATCCGCAAAAGCAGATTGAGGCACTGAATCTGGATATCGAAAAAGCCAAAGCGGTTAACAAGCCAGTGGCGCCAGGCCTGCACGCGCAATTGGGGCTGCTGTACGCCA
This sequence comes from Pantoea sp. X-Soil-ISGK-421, assembly GCF_059730785.1. Taxonomy (NCBI): domain Bacteria; kingdom Pseudomonadati; phylum Pseudomonadota; class Gammaproteobacteria; order Enterobacterales; family Erwiniaceae; genus Pantoea; species Pantoea sp. X-Soil-ISGK-421. Next base: position 986,364 of record NZ_AP035979.1, read on the forward strand.
AAAACGGTGATACCGATAAAGCCTTCGGCCAGTTTGCCACCGAGAAACAGCTGTTCCCGGAATCGGCCCCGTACATGGACTTTCTGATGAAGAAAAAACAAGGAGTTGCCCAGTGAAAAAAATCATTGCTGCTTGTGGTGTGCTCGCCGCACTGCTGCTGACCGGTTGTGCGCACAAAAAGCCGTATGACTACAGCGCCTTCCGCGCCAGCAAACCGGCATCTATTCTGGTGCTACCGGCGGATAACCGTGCGCCCGATGTGAATGCGGCCAACAGCTTCACCTCTTTGGTGACGCGTCCACTGGCCGAAGCAGGCTATTACGTGTTCCCGGTGGCGGTGGTAGATGAAACCTTCCAGCAGAACGGATTAACCAATGGCCATGAAATCCAGGCCGTTAGCCCGCAGCGCCTGCACGATATTTTCCACGCCGACAGCGCGTTGTACATTTCTGTAACCGATTACGGCAGCAGTTATCAGGTCATTCAGAGCGTGACCAAGGTGTCGGCAACGGCACGCCTGGTGGATTTGCGCAGCGGTAAAGAGCTGTGGCAGGGGATTGCCACCGCCAGCGACGCGGAAGACGGCAACAACAATAACGGCGGCATTATCGGCATGTTGGTCTCCGCTGCGATTAAGCAGATTTCCAGCAACGTGTCCGATAAGGCGCACACTATCGCCGGTGTCACCAGCGCCCGTTTATTAGCGCAAAACGAGCAGGGCGGTTTACTGGTCGGCCCGCGTTATAAGTTGGCGACAGTAAGGTAAAACCCGGTGCGCATGAATGCGCACCCTACGTAGGGTCGCCATTTTTGGCGACCTGGTTTTTTACTCGCCCGGCAACTCCAGTTTGCTGTAGCCTAATCCATTCATCTTACGCACCCGGATCTGCACCGGAATACGCTCTTTCATCGCTTCCACATGACTGATCACGCCAATGGTTTTGCCGCTGGCGTTCAGGGCGTCGAGCGCATCCAAGGCGGTATCCAGCGTCTCGGCATCCAGCGTGCCGAAGCCTTCGTCGAGGAATAATGATTCGATGCGCGTTTTATGGCTGACTAAATCCGACAGCGCTAACGCCAGCGCCAGGCTGACAAGGAAGCTCTCACCGCCCGACAGCGTACGGGTGTCGCGCGTGGCATCCGCCTGCCAGGTATCAACCACTTCCAGTTCCAGCTCTTCACTGACGCGGCGTTGCAGCAGGTAGCGACCGTGCAGACGATCGAGCTGACGGTTCGCCAGCCACACCAGATGATCGAGCGTCAGGCCTTGCGCGAAGCGGCGGAATTTATCGCCTTTGGCCGATCCAACCAGATCGTTCAGGCGGCTCAACTGCGCCAGCTCCACTTCATCAGTAGCGATTTGCGTCAGCAACGACTGCTGCTGTTGACGCCGTTGCGCATCGCTGTGCAACTGCTGCTGTGCCTCGCCCTGTTGACGCGCATTGTCACGCAGGGTCACGCGTAGCTGTTCCAGCTGGTGCTGGATGTGGGCGGCGACTTCATCACTGAGATCCGCCGGGCGCTGCTGCTGATGCATTATGCCGCGCTGCGTAAGCTGTTCACTCAGGGTAAGTTGCTGCTGGCGCTGTTGATCCAGCGTCTGCAACTGCTGGCGGAGTTGCTGCACCTCGCGCTCATCGAGCAGGGCGGCGCGCAGTGCCGATTCATCAGCAAAATCACTTTGCTGCAGCGCGGCAAGGAAGGCATTTTCTGCGGCAGCGACGCGTTCACTCAACGTGTGTTGCTGCGCAGCAATTTGCTCACATTGCCCATTCAGGCTGTGCAGCAAGCTTTGTGCCTGTTGCCACTGCTCTAATTGTTGCGCCAGCGCCTGCTCACACTGCTGTAGCGCGGCGTGTTGCTGTTGACGTGCTTCCGCCACCCGACGATCGCCAAACAACTGCTGACGCTGCTGCTGCTGCTGTTGATGCTGCTGTTGCAGAGCGTTGAGCGAGTGCTGCAGCTCATCAAGCCGCTGCTGTTCACGCGCCAAATTCTGCTGCAAGCTGCTGCGTTCACTCTCTGCTTTTGCCAGCTGTGGCTGCAACTCGCTGTATAAACGCTCATTTTCCTGCCATGAAGTCCAACGCTGCTGCAGCGCGTTGATCCAGCCTTCCCGCGCTGCCGCTTGTGGCAGGCTGAGCTGATGCTGCGACAATTGTTGTTCCAGCTGCTGCGCCAGTTGCTGCATGGCGCTGCGTTCAGTGGCTTCGCGTTGGATGATTTCATCCAGTGTCTGCTGCGTACTGATGATCTGCTGCTGCGCCAGCTGCTGCTGATTTTGATGCTGTTGCCACCGTTGCTGCTGTTGCAGATGGGCGTCTTTTGCCTGCTGTACCGCACGTGCGGCGTTTTCCCGCACCTGTAGCTGCTGCTGCTGTGTCTGTTCCTGCGCATCCTGCTGTTGCTGCCACTGCGCAAAGTCATCCTGTTGCTCCAGTGTGCAGGTAAGTGCCAGCTCACCGCACAGCGCTTGCCACTGGGTGTTCACCGTTGTGAGCTGCTGGTCGTATTCGCTGATTTCCTGCTGCAGCGACTGCTGCTGTTGCAGCGACAATTTTTGCTGCTCGCCTTTGGCGGTGCCGGACTCTTTCAGCTGCGCCACGCGCGTTTCCAGCTCGGCCAGACGCTGCTGATTGGCGCCTGGCTCAAGCTGCTGATATTGCGCGATAGCCGGATGCTGGCACGAGCCGCACAGCGGGCAGGGCTGATCCGGCTGCAGTTTCGCGCGCTCATCAGCCAGCTGGGCGATAGTGCGCTCCAGCTCGCAGATTTTGCGCACATCAAGCAGCGCCTGATGTTCCCGCTTGTAGGCTTCGCGCAATACCTGCAACGCCTGTTCAGCTTCCTGATGTTCCTGCTGTAACTGCGCCAGTTTCTGCTGACGCTGCACCCGCTGCGGCTGTAGCGAGCGCCACTGCGCGGCGAGCAGGCTGAGCTGCTGCCGCGCAGCACGCTGCGCTTGATGTTGCGTCAAGGCAGCACGCAGCTGCGGACTGGCGACTTCAGACTCAAGCGAAGTCAGTGCTTGCTCCGCTTGCAGCCGCTGCTGCGCGGCCTGCGCTTCGGCTTGCTGCAAGGGTTGCGCCGCCTGTTCACGCTGGGTCTGCGCCTGTTGATGCTGCTCCAGTTGGTTGCGCTGCTGCTGTTGCTGCGCAATCAACTGTTTTAGCGTCTGTTCGCGTTCATCCAGTCGGGCGATCTCCGCCTGCCAGCGGGTCAGTTCAGCGCCCCAATGGGCCACTGCAGCTTCTCGGGAGCGGAATTCCTGCTGCTGCGCCAGCTGCTGTTGTAAATGTTCACTTACCTGCTGTTGCTTGCTGAGCGCGGTTTGGCTGGTTTGCAGCGCCTGTTGCTGCTGCACATGCAGCCGCTGTTGCTCATCCAACTGCTGTGACAGGGTGGTGATGCGTTGATCGAGCGGGATAACCTGCTCGGTCAGCAGCGTTTCTAGCTGCTGCTGTTGCTGTAACGCCTGCTCGCGTGCCTGCTGCGCTGCCTGATAGTGGCTTTCGTGCTGTTGCAGCGCGCTTTTGGCCTGCTGCTGTTGCGCCTGTCGCTGCTGTGATTGCTGTTCCAGCGTGCGACGATCGCTTTGCAACTGTTCGCGCTGTTGTAGCTTCTCACGCAGTTTTTCTGCCGGTTCGGCCCGCGCCAGCCGCTGACGATCGCCATCGGCCTGCTGCCAGGCCTGTTGCGCGGCAAGCAGCGTCTGTTCCGCCTGCTGCTGTTCCTGCATTAGCTGCTGTTGCTGCATCAGCCATTGTTGCTGTTGTTGCGCCAGCGTTAGCTGTTCGCTGAGGGCTTTCTCCTGCACACTCAGATCCGCCAACTGCTGCGTCAGTTCTGAGCGGCGCGCTTCATCGAGCAGCGACATGCCGCCGGCGCGGGCGCGCAGCGTCTCCAGTTCGCCACGCGCGGTGCGCCAGCGCTCGTAAATCTGCACCGAGATTTGTCCGTAAATTTCGGTGCCGGTTAGCTCTTCCAGCAGCTCGGCGCGTTCGCCGGGTTTGGCATTCAGAAAGGCGGCAAACTGGCCCTGCGACAGCATCATCGAGCGGGTAAAGCGGGCGAAGTCGAGTCCCGACAGGGTTTCAATTGCTTTCAGTTTGTCGCCGACTTTATCGGCGATGATTTGATTATCGGCTACGCGTGCCAGCTCGACGCGCGGCACCTGTAGCTTGCCGTCGGCCAGGCCGCGCGCGCGGTTCTGGCTCCAAAAGGCGCGCCAGGCTTCCCCTTTGATCTCAAACTCCACTTCGGCCAGACACTCGGCGGTGTCTCGCGTGATCAGCTCATTCTGCGTTTGCGACAGCGTGCCGAGGCGCGGCGTCTGGTGATAGAGCGCCAGACAAATGGCATCAAGCAAGGTGGTTTTGCCCGCGCCGGTGGCGCCGGTAATGGCAAATAATCCGTTGCTGGCAAAAGGCTCACGGCGGAAATCGATAAACCATTCGCCGCGCAGTGCATTGAGGTTTTTAAAGCGTAGCGTCAAAATTTTCATGCAGATGGATTCTCCAGCGCCGCGAGGGTGGTGCGGAACAGCTGCGTGAGTTGCTCGGCCTGCTCTGCATCCAGCTGATCTTCCTGCGCCAGGCGGCGGGCAAAGACCTCTTCCACTTTTAATTCGCTCAGAGTTTCGTTCTCCAGCCGTTCCAGGCTGCGCTGCCGCTGCTCCCGGCTGCGGCGCACCAGCAGTACTTCAACCGGCAGTTTTTCGGTCAGTGCTTCAATACGGCGTTGCAGATCGCTGAGATATTCCTGCGTGGTGATCTCAATATCCAGCCACGTGGGCTGTTCGCTGGCGCTTTCGCGGAACTGCGCCAGCTGATGTTCGATCTCCGCCATTGAGCCTTTCAGCATCTGCATCGGCTGGAAGTGCGGAATGGTCAGCGGCGTGACCGTCTCCAGCGTGGTGCTGAACGTCAGCAAGAAGACGCTTTTCTCACGGCCGAGTTCATCAAAACTGAGCGGAATCGGCGAGCCGCTATAGCGAATATGCTCGCTGTTGGCGATGCGCTGCGCGCGATGGATGTGACCGAGCGCGATGTAATCCGCGGGTGGAAACGCCTGCGCCGGAAACGCATCCAGCGTGCCGATATAGATGTCGCGCACCGAATCGCTTTTTGTCACGCCGACAGTGGTGAGATGGCCGGTGGCGATGATCGGCAGCGTGCTGTCCAGCGCCTCGCGCTGCGCCAGCGCGGCAGCATAGCAGTGCTGATAATGCTGCTCGATCGCTTCCAGCAGCGAAATCTGCTTCTCGCGCCCCGATTGTCCGGCCTGACTGCGCAGGATATCGCGTGGACGCAGATAAGGAATGGCGCACAGCAGCGCACCCGGCGCGCCATCGCGCTGCGTGAGCGTTAACACCTGCTGTTCGCCTTGTGGTGTGGCGCTGGTGATCACCTGGGTATTCAGGCAGGCCAGCAGCTCGCGCGATTCATTCAGCGTCGCCACCGAATCGTGATTGCCCGCCAGCACCACCAGTTGACAGCCGCTCGGCTGCAGCGCCACCACAAAACGGTTAAACATTTCGCGCGCGTAGCTCGGTGGCGAGCCGGTATCAAACAGATCGCCCGCGACGATGAGCGCATCCACCTGATGCTGCACAATCTGATCCAGCAACCAGTCAAGAAACGCCTGGTGTTCCCGGGCGCGACTTTTGCTGTAAAAGAACTGGCCGAGATGCCAGTCAGCGGTGTGAATGATGCGCATGTTTGCTCCGTGCTGAGTTTAGCGAAGGCGAATTATAACCACTTAAGATCACAAAGAAAAAAAGCAGATTTTTATTGTGACATTTCCGTTTTTTATCTATCTATCTTAAGGCAGTGTTTTTCATAAAAGTGTCACAAAACTGACGCATAATGACGCCGCAAATCCCAGTGACACGGTGTCACACTAGCAGGAGTTACAATGGCTAAGCGCATTTTGGTTGTGGAAGACGAAGCTCCCATCCGTGAAATGTTATGTTTCGTGCTGGAACAGAATGATTACCAGCCTATTGAGGCGGAAGATTATGACAGCGCGATTGGTAAGCTGATCGAACCCTGGCCTGATTTAATTCTGCTGGACTGGATGTTGCCCGGCGGCAGCGGTATCCAGTTTATTAAGCATTTGAAGCGTGAAGCCATGACGCGCGACATTCCGGTGATGATGCTGACGGCGCGCGGTGAAGAAGAAGATCGCGTGCGCGGTCTGGAAGTGGGGGCGGATGACTATATTACCAAGCCGTTTTCGCCAAAAGAGCTGATGGCGCGTATCAAAGCGGTGATGCGCCGTATTTCGCCGATGGCGGTGGAAGAGGTGATTGAGATGCAGGGGCTGAGCCTCGATCCGTCATCGCACCGCGTGATGTCGGAAACCACGCCGCTGGAGATGGGACCGACCGAATACAAACTGCTGCACTTCTTTATGACGCATCCGGAACGCGTTTACAGCCGCGAACAGCTGCTGAACCACGTGTGGGGCACCAATGTGTATGTCGAAGATCGCACCGTCGATGTGCATATTCGCCGTTTACGTAAAGCGCTGGAACTGACCGGCCACGATCGCATGGTTCAAACCGTTCGCGGAACAGGGTATCGTTTCTCAGCCCGCTACTAAACGTAAACGGAGTTTTTACCGTGCTGGAACGACTCTCCTGGAAGAGACTTTTGACCGAGCTGGCGCTGGTCTGTTTACCTGCGCTGGTGTTGGGTCTGTTGTTCGGCTATCTGCCGTGGCTGCTGCTGATTGCGGTGAGCGGCGTGATGTTGTGGCATTTCAGAAATCTGATGCGTTTGTCACACTGGCTGTGGGTCGATCGTTCAATGACGCCGCCCACCGGACGCGGCAGTTGGGAACCGCTGTTCTATGGTCTGTATCAGATGCAGCTGCGCAACCGGCGGCGTCGGCGTGAGCTGGGTAATCTGATCAAACGTTTCCGCAGCGGTGCAGAATCGCTGCCGGATGCCGTGGTACTGACCACCGAAGAGGGCACCATTTTCTGGTGCAATGGTTTGGCGCAACAGCATCTTGGCTTGCGTTGGCCGGAGGATAACGGCCAGAACATCCTCAATTTGCTGCGTTATCCTGAATTTTCCCGTTATATCCGCCAGCGCAAGTTCGACATGCCGCTGACGCAGATCCTCAATAATCAGCATCATATGGAATTCCGCGTGATGCCATACAGCGAAGGGCAGTGGCTGATGGTGGCGCGTGATGTCACCCAAATGCACCAGCTGGAAGGCGCGCGACGTAACTTCTTTGCTAACGTCAGCCATGAACTGCGTACGCCGCTAACGGTGCTGCAAGGTTATCTGGAAATGATGGACGACTCGGTAATGAACGAGCGCACGCGCAGCAAGGCATTGCATACCATGCAAGAGCAGACGCGACGCATGGACAGCCTGGTAAAACAGCTGCTGACCTTATCGCGGATTGAAGCGGCTCCGGCCATCGATCTGAAAGAGACAGTGGATGTGCCTGGCATGCTGCTGCTGTTGCAGCGTGAAGCGGAAACGCTGAGTCAGGGACGTCATACCATCCATTTCCACACCGATCCGCACCTTAAAGTGTTCGGCAATGACGAGCAGCTGCGTAGCGCCATTTCCAATCTGGTCTACAACGCGGTGAATCATACGCCGGAAGGCACGCGCATCGACATCAGCTGGTTGCGTACCAAGCAAGGTGCGCAGTTTAAGGTGTGCGATGACGGGCCGGGCATCAGCGAGCAGCATCTGCCACGCCTCACCGAGCGTTTCTACCGTGTGGATAAAGCGCGTTCGCGCGCTACTGGCGGCAGCGGTTTGGGGCTGGCGATTGTGAAACATGCGCTGGGCCATCATAACGCGCGGCTGGAAATCACCAGCGTGCCGCATCAGGAAACCTGTTTCAGCTTTCTTCTGCCGCAGCGGTTGATTGTGGCTAACGTGGCTCAAGAGCGCGTTAACACCGAGTGAGTCAATTTATTGCCTATGCATTCAGGTGCGCATAAATGCGCACCCTACGAAAACCCAGCTCCGTAAACGTAGAGTCGCCCTTCATGGCGTAATGCCGATCAGTTAAGCGCCGTATTAATTACCGCACATTCCGTAGCGGCGCGATTTATCGCGCAATAAATTGCGCCGCTACAAGGTGTGCGCCAGGTAGTTGGGGTTTTCATCTCTTAACTGACCAGCATTACGCCATTCATGGCGACCTTTTCGTGCCTCACTGATTGCCATGACGCAATTTATTGCGCGTTAAATCGCGCCGCGACAGAATAGAGCCCTTATTGAATTGCGGAACCGCTCATGAAATCGCTGTTGCTCTCCTGCATGCTGCTTTGCTCTGCTTTAGCACATGGCCAACAAACCATGCTGACCGGCAATCTGAGCAGCGTCGGATCGGACACGCTTGGCTACCTGATGACCTTGTGGGGCGAGGATTTTAGCCGTCAGTCGCCGGGCGTGAACGTTCAGGTGCAGGCGGCGGGATCTTCAACCGCACCGACCGCGCTGGCGGCGGGTGCTGCTCAACTGGGCGCGATGAGCCGCCCGATGCAAATCGATGAACGTCAACTCTTTACCGCGCGCTACGGCTACCCGCCGCTGGCCGTGCCGGTGGCGATGGATGCGCTGGTGGTAGTGGTCAATCAGGATAACCCGTTGCCGCGCATTGCGCCGCAACAGCTCGACGCGCTGTTCTCCATTACCCGCCTGTGTGGCGGGCGGCAAGTGCCGCAACGTTGGGGCGATCTCGGCCTGAGCGACAGCCGCTGGGCCACGCGCAGCATTCAACGTTATGGCCGCAACTCGGCTTCGGGAACGTGGGGCTTTTTCAAGCAGCAGGCGCTGTGCAAAGGGGATTTTCGCGCTAACGTTGCCGAATTTCCCGGTTCTGCGGCGGTGGTACAAGCCGTTGCCGCCACGCCTAACAGCATTGGTTATGCCAGTTTTGGCTTTCATCTCAGCGGGGTGAAAATGCTGCCGGTCGTCACGGCAAACGGCGACAGCGTGACGCCGGATGCCGAATCCATTCGCAGCGGCCGCTATCCGTGGTCGCGTCCGCTCTATATCTATGTCAATAAAGCGCCGGGTAAACCGCTGCCGCCGCTGGTCAATGCGTTTCTGCATCAGGTCTTGTCGCCGCAGGGTCAACGTCGGGTGAGTGAAGCCGGTTATCTGCCATTGTCGGATAGCCAGATGTCACAAGCACGCGCGGCAATTGAGGGAAATTGAAGAACGTGCATCTGAACATGAAATAGTTTCATGTGACCTGAATTTTCTTCCGTTGCCGAATGTGTAACAGCGTGGCATTCTTCTTAGACATATAGCCGTCCAGATGGCTGATATAACTCAGCGAAATTATACCCTGACGCAACTATGCGCTCAGCCAGGAGAGAAGATGCCACGTCATAATCCGTTCCGTGCCGATACCGTCGGCAGTTTTCTGCGTCCCGCAGCCATCAAGCAGGCGCGTGTGCAGTTTGCCAATGGCGAAATCAGTGCCGATCAATTGCGCCAGGTTGAAGATCGCGAAATCCGTCACGTTGTGGAGCAGCAGCGTGCCAACGGCCTGCAGATCGTTACCGATGGTGAATTCCGTCGCGCCTGGTGGCACTTCGATTTCTTCGGCGATCTGCACGGCGTAGAGCTGTTCGAAGCGGAGCAGGGCATTCAGTTCAACGGCGTGCAGACCAAAGCGCACGGCGTGAAAGTCACCGGTAAAGTGGCCTTTAATCCTCAACACCCGATGCTGGATCACTTCCGCTTCCTGCAAAGCGTGGCGGGCGATGCGGTTGCCAAAATGACCATTCCAAGCCCAAGCGTGTTGCACTTCCGCGGTGGCCGTAAGGTGATCGATGCTACGGTTTATCCCGACCTCAAAGAGTACTTCGCCGATCTGGCGCAGACCTACAAAGATGCCATCAAAGCGTTTTACGACGCGGGCTGCCGTTATCTGCAGCTGGATGACACCGTGTGGGCATACCTGTGCTCAACTGACCAGCAACAGCAGATCCGCGAACGTGGCGAAGATCCACAGGAACTGGCGCGCATCTATGCTGAAGTGCTAAACAGCGCGCTGGAAGGCAAGCCGGAAGATCTGACCGTTGGTCTGCATGTGTGTCGCGGCAACTTCCGCTCGACGTGGATCTCCGAAGGTGGCTATGAGCCGATAGCCGAAGTGCTGTTTGGTGGCGTGAATATCGATGCCTTCTACCTTGAGTACGACAATGAACGTTCGGGGGGCTTCGAGCCGCTGCGCTTCCTTAAGCCAGGCCATCAGCAGGTCGTACTGGGCCTGATCACCACCAAAACCGGTGAGCTGGAAGATGCGGCACAGGTGAAAGCGCGTCTGCAGGAAGCGTCGCAGTTTGTTAGCCTCAACCAAATCTGCCTCAGCCCGCAGTGTGGCTTTGCGTCTACCGAAGAGGGCAACAGCCTGAACGAAGAGCAACAGTGGCAGAAGATTCGTCTGGTGGTCGAGATAGCAAGAACGGTCTGGTAATGCTGTAAACCTGAACAAACAGGCGCGTAAATCGCGCCTTTTGTGCATCTCAAGGCCGATTTATGCAAAGAAATCTCCCGTACTGAGGAAAGTTTTAGCAAATCATCTGGGGTGTTTTCCCGCTATTCCACCGTGATTCACTGCTTTATCCCGCTATCTTGTTATATCCTTCTGGTTTTCCGATCCCGTATTGCCTTTCTTCGCTATAAACGTTCTAATTTGCGCCGTTGTCGATTTATCCCTCTGCGAACAGAAGAAAAGTAGTTTAAATCACCTGCGCTTTAGCGTTTTAGACCGCATATCACGCTGGTCTTGCCTGATAAGGCTTTGTTTTAGCGCATCCAGAGGACAACACGAACCCAACTTCCACCGCAACATCAGCTACAGGCAGTACAGAAGTTTATGACACACCGTTTAACCTCCAAGGATATCCTGGCGCTGGGCTTTATGACGTTTGCCCTGTTCGTTGGCGCAGGAAATATCATCTTCCCACCGATGGTGGGAATTCAGTCTGGCGAACACGTTTGGGTGGCGGCATTCGGCTTCCTGATTACCGCTGTCGGCTTACCGGTGATCACCGTCATCGCGCTGGCGCGCGTGGGCGGCGGCATTGATGCGCTGAGCTCACCGATTGGTAAAGCCGCCGGTTTGCTGCTGGCGACGGTTTGCTACCTGGCGGTTGGGCCGCTGTTTGCCACGCCGCGTACCGCTACCGTCTCCTTTGCCGTCGGCATTGCACCGCTGACCGGCGATGGCGCGCTGCCGCTGTTGATCTACAGCCTGATTTACTTCGCGCTGGTGATCGGCATCTCGCTCTATCCAGGCAAACTGCTGGATACCGTGGGCCACTTCCTTGCTCCGCTGAAAATTTTGGCGCTGATTGTGCTTGGCGTCGCCGTGCTGATCTGGCCTGCCGGTGGCGTTTCACCGGGTACGGAAGAGTATCAGCGAGCGGCCTTCTCCAGCGGCTTCGTCAATGGTTATCTGACCATGGATACGCTGGGTGCGCTGGTGTTCGGTATTGTTATCGTCAATGCGGCGCGCTCACGCGGCGTTGAAGATGCCAAATTACTCACGCGCTATACCATGCTGGCCGGCATCATTGCGGGTATCGGTTTGACGCTGATTTACCTGACGCTGTTCAAACTCGGCAACGATAGCGGTGCGTTGGTTGCGCAGAGCGCCAATGGTGCTGAGATTCTGCATGCTTACGTGCAGCAGACCTTCGGCGGTATGGGCAGCTTCTTCCTTGCAGCGCTGATCTTCGTGGCCTGCATGGTGACGGCGGTGGGCCTGACCTGCGCCTGCGCAGAATTCTTTGCGCAATATGTTCCGCTGTCGTATAAAACGCTGGTATTTATTCTGGGTCTGTTCTCCATGGTGGTGTCGAATCTCGGCCTGAGCCATCTGATTCAGATCTCGATTCCGGTGCTGACGGCGATTTATCCGCCATGTATCGTGCTGGTGGTACTGAGCTTCACGCTGAAGTTGTGGAACAAAAGTTCACGTATCATCGCGCCGACCATGTTGGTCAGCCTGCTGTTCGGTATCGTTGATGCCATCAAAACCACCAGCTTTAAAGATGTGCTGCCGCTGTTCAGTCAGCATCTGCCGCTGGCCGATCAGGGACTCTCCTGGTTGCCGCCATCGCTGGCGATGATGGTGATTGCTGCGGTGGTTGATCGGGCAAAAGGACGTGAGCAGGTCGCCGTTCATCAGTAAGCGACATTGCTGTTAATTCCAACCACGGGCTTGCCCGTGGTTTTTCATTTTCAAGGTACTGAGTGTTATGCAAGAAACCAATAAGCTCAAACGCGGACTGAGCACGCGCCATATTCGCTTTATGGCACTGGGTTCGGCGATTGGCACCGGGCTGTTTTACGGCTCGGCCGATGCCATCAGAATGGCAGGCCCAAGCGTGTTGCTGGCGTACATCATCGGCGGTGCGGTGGCGTACATCATCATGCGTGCGCTGGGTGAGATGTCGGTCAACAACCCGCAGGCCAGCTCATTCTCGCGCTATGCGCAGGATTATCTCGGCCCGCTGGCAGGTTACATTACCGGCTGGACCTACTGTTTTGAAATCCTGATCGTGGCGATTGCCGACGTAACGGCGTTTGGTATCTACATGGGCGTGTGGTTCCCCGAGGTACCGCACTGGATTTGGGTGCTGAGCGTGGTACTGATTATCGGCGCCATCAACCTGATGAGCGTGAAAGTGTTTGGTGAAGTGGAGTTCTGGTTCTCCTTCTTCAAAGTCGCCACCATTATCATCATGATTCTTGCCGGCTTCGGCATGATTTTCTGGGGCATCGGTAACGGAGGGCAACCGACCGGCATTCACAATCTGTGGACCAACGGCGGCTTCTTCGCGCACGGCATTGTCGGCATGCTGCTGTCGCTGCAGATGGTGATGTTTGCTTACGGCGGCATTGAGATCATCGGGATTACGGCCGGTGAAGCAGACGATCCGAAGACTTCGATTCCTCGCGCTATCAACTCTGTGCCGATGCGTATTCTGGTGTTCTATGTGGGTACGCTGTTTGTCATCATGTCGATTTATCCGTGGAATCAGGTGGGCACTTCCGGCAGCCCGTTCGTGCTGACCTTCCAGCATTTGGGTATCGCGGCGGCGGCTTCAATCCTCAACTTCGTGGTGCTGACGGCTTCATTGTCGGCGATTAACAGCGATGTCTTTGGCGTGGGACGAATGCTGCACGGTATGGCGCAGCAAGGTCACGCACCCAAGGTATTCCAGAAAGTGTCTAATCGCGGGATTCCGTGGGTGACCGTATTAGTAATGATGATGGCGATGTTAATCGCGGTCTATCTCAACTACCTGATGCCAGAAAAAGTGTTCCTGGTGATCGCCTCGCTCGCCACCTTTGCGACCGTTTGGGTGTGGATCATGATTCTGCTGTCGCAAATTGCCTTCCGCCGCAAAATTGGCCATGAGCAAGCTGGGAAGTTGGATTTCGCTATGCCGGGTGGCAGTGCAACCGCGTGGTTTGGCGTGGTGTTCCTGGCATTCATTATTGGGTTGATTGGTTACTTCCCGGATACGCGCGTGTCGCTGTACGTTGGTTTCGCGTGGATTGCCGTGCTGTTGCTGACGTGGCCGCTGGTGAAAAAGCGTAAGGGCTGATGTTATTTCAGGTGCGCATCAGTGAGCACCTATTGGATATATCGCAATTTGTAGCGGCGCAATTTATTGCGCGATAAATCGCGCCGCTACGGAATGTGCGTTAATCGCAAGCGCAAAATAAAACGTAGAAAACAACGAGAAATATTAAATAGTCAAAAGCAGTGATGTGATCAAAAAATAATTCGGCGCATCCTGTCGCCGAAAATACATCAAAAAAGGAGAAAATAAGTAATGCTAAGGGATGTTTGACTTACTCAGCATATCGCATTTTGATTGTTGTCGGCATGTTCAGAAAAAAAAGAGAAAACTCCCACATGGGAATAGAGAATTACTTACAGTTAATTTAAGTGATTTTCCTGAAAAGTTAAGCTCGCATAATTTAACGCGCTTAACCTCAAAAAAATTATAACGTCACATGTGCAGGCAGCAGCGCTTTCAACTGTGGATAAATCACGGCATTGGCCAGTAGCACCGGATTGCCGTGCTGCAAACCTTCATGACCGAGATAATCGTTGGTGATGCCGCCCGCTTCACGCATCAGCACAATGCCCGGTAAGCCATCCCAAGGATTCATGTGTGCTTCGTAGTAACCCATTAATCGACCCGCCGCCGCCCACGCACTCATCAACGCGCCAGAACCGTTGCGGATAAACATGCCACCCTGTGCCAGTAACGCGCCGATAAAGGTAGTGAGCGGTTCAATAGGCTGGCTGTTGGAACTGCCTAGACCCAGCAATCCCTGATCGAGCTGCTGCGCGCTGTGCGATTGAATGCGTTTATCATTGACCCATGCCCCTTTTCCCCGACAGGCATGAAAAGTTTCTTGATGATTGGGATCGCAAACCACGCCAATTACCGCTTCATTTTCACAGACAATGGCCAGCGAAACGCACCAGTTGTGCAGGCCATTAACAAAGCTGCTGGTGCCATCAATCGGATCGATCACCCAGATAAAGCGCGCGCCGGAGGTCATGCCGCCGCTCTCTTCGCCCAGTACCGCATCGTCAGGAAAACGTTCGTGGATCAGATGCTTGACCAGTTGTTCAACGTTGCGATCGGCTTCGCTGACCACATCCTGGAGATCCTTCTTATGCTCAACGACGAGCTGATGACGTTGCTGATACCACGATAAAGCACGGCTGGCGGCGGTTTTCGCAACATCACAGGCGAAGTGATAGCGTGCATCGAGTTCGGTAAGCGAAGCTGAAGACATCTTTCCCTCTTATGATTGTCAGGCTGGAGGAGCAACAACTGACGCCGAAAATGGCGTCCTGGCTGTGTGACGGACTTAACAAAAGTTAAGAAAGGCTTCATTAAGCCGTAGATGACCGCGCCTGACAAGAGGAGGAGAAGCACAGCCAGCGAAATTTTTATTTTCGCTGGCTGGTAAAGCGGGATGAAGCGTTAGTGGCGGGTTCGCACGCCAATTTGACGCATGTCATTACCGGTTGGTGATTGGTGAACGCGCAGTCCAAAGGCAGGCAGAACCGCGTAAATATGGTCGAAGATATCTGACTGAATATCTTCATACTCTTTCCACACCGTGGTGCTGGTGAAGACATAGACTTCCAGCGGCAAGCCGTTCTCACCCGGTGCTAACTGACGTACCATTAACGTCATCTCTTTATGAATGCGCGGATGCTGCTCCAGCCAGCTTTGCAACCAGACACGGAAAGTACCAACGTTCGTTAAGCGACGTCCATTCAGCGGTGAATTCAAATCACAGCCCAGCTGCGCATTCCATGCAGCGACCTCTTCACTTTTACTGTTCAGATACGGCGTCAGCAGATGAGCGCTTTTCAGTTGCTGCATCATTGCGTCATCGAGAAAGGCAATGCTGGTGGTATCTAAATGAATACTGCGTTTAATACGACGTCCGCCCGATTCCGACATGCCACGCCAGTTTTTAAATGAATCAGAAATAAGCGCATAGGCAGGAATAGTGACAATGGTGTTATCCCAGTTGCGTACTTTTACCGTGGTCAGTGAAATATCGATCACCGCACCGTCCGCGCCATATTTCGGCATTTCCAGCCAGTCATTCATTTTCAGCATGTTATTTGCTGCCAGCTGAATACCGGCAACCAGGCCCAGAATGGGATCCTTAAATACCAGCATCAACACCGCCGTCATGGCACCGAGTCCGGTGATCAATACGCCCGGAGATTTTCCCAGCAGCAGCGAGATAATCATGATCACCATTAAAATAGCGGCGATCAGTTTCACGCTTTGGATGATTCCGCGCAGCGGCAATTGCTGTGCCAGCATGCTATTAACGCTGAGTTGTTGCAGCAGATCCAGCAAGGAGAACAGCATGAGAAGTGCGAAGATCATCATCCAAAGCTGGGCGACAATCAGCAGCGCACTGTATAACTGGCTGCTGTCATGCAGGAATAATTCGGTTTGCAATTTAAATAGCACGCCTTGCATCAGCCATACGCTGCGGCTAAACAGGCGGCTGTTAATCAACGCCTTCGGCCACTGGCGACTGCTTTTTTCGGTGTAACGACGCAGCAGCGGCAAGATAGCGCGGTGCAGAATGGCGTGAGTGATAAGCGAGATGGCAAAGATAATGGCAATCACTATTCCCAATGCCATGATGTGCGTATAGCTAAGGCCGGCTTCTGCGAGCCGATTTGCAATAAGATGCTGCATAAGATTTCCCTGAGTGTGACGAAAATTAAGGTCACGCAGGGTAGGGGATGGGAAATTTCCCGTCCAACAGACGGGTCTTGAATTCTACAGTCGTTGCGCGCGCGCGTCGGCCATCAGGCGCGGATAGAACTGGAAGAACAGGGGTTCGAGCCGATCATAGTGATCGATGAAATCCTGATAGGAATCACGCAGCGCAACCAGACGCGGACGACGATGTGCCATGCCGCTTAGCACGCGCGCCAGCCGTGTCGGTTCCGCGTAGTGTTCAAACCAGCGCTCGCGCCACATCACGGCATTCAATTCAATGAAGCCTTCCGGCGTACCGGCCAGCTGCGGCACGATGTTGCGTTCAGCCGCCTGCGTAAACTCTGCCAGCGATTGCGTGGGATGAAATTTCTCCCAGTGTAACGCAAGGAAGTGATCCCAAATCACATCCAGCGTGATCGGCGCCACGCGGCGCGTTTCAGGGCGAAACAGGTCACGCGCAATACGCACTTCGGGCAGGTTATCGGTTAACACGTCAAGACGGCGATGCATGGCAATGCCATCCACGACGGGCGCGGGCCATTGCGATTGCACGTTGCCGCGCACGAAATCGGCCATGAGATTGCCCAGCAGAGAGCTGTTTGCCAGCTGCGCCAGGTGAAGGTGAGCGAGAAAGTTCATGGCGCATTATATACACGTCATACTGCAAGTTACAGGTGCGTTGGCTGCTTTCATGTACCCGAATCACTGACTCGAATGAGGGTGTGTTGAGGCAGAATCACAGAAGCGCAGCCAGTTGTTCAGAATTTGCCGCTTTTCAGCTAGACTATGCCGCCTGATTTTAAGTCCTGAAGAAGTGAAGCATGCGCGTAGCCGATTTTACCTTTGAGTTGCCAGAATCATTAATCGCCCACTATCCGCAGGCGCAGCGAAGCGGTTGTCGCTTGCTGTCGCTGGATGGCCCAAGCGGCGCGTTAAGCCATGGCGTATTTACTGACGTGATGGATAAGCTCAATCCGGGCGATCTGCTGGTGTTTAACAACACTCGCGTGATTCCCGCACGCGTCTTTGGCCGTAAAGCCAGCGGCGGGAAAATCGAGATGCTGGTTGAGCGCATGCTGGACGACAAACGCGTGCTGGCGCATGTGCGCGCCTCTAAAGCACCGAAGCCAGGCGCAGAGTTGCTGCTGGGCGATGACGAAAGCGTTAAAGCCACCATGGTGGCGCGTCATGACACGCTGTTTGAAATTGCTTTCGAAGACGATCGCGCAGTGCTGGATATTCTCAACAGCGTCGGCCATATGCCGCTGCCGCCGTATATCGATCGTCCCGATGAAGATGCCGACCGTGAGCTGTACCAAACCGTGTATGGCGTGCGTCCCGGTGCTGTTGCCGCACCCACCGCCGGTTTGCACTTTGATGAACCGCTGCTGGAGGCGCTGAAAGCCAAAGGCGTTGAAATGGCGTTTGTCACGCTGCACGTCGGTGCCGGCACCTTCCAGCCGGTGCGCGTGGAAACCATCGAAGATCACATCATGCACGCCGAATACGCGGAAGTGCCACAGGAGGTGGTGGATGCGGTGTTGGCGTGTAAAGCGCGCGGCAATAAAGTGGTCGCCGTCGGCACCACCTCGGTAAGATCGCTGGAGAGCGCCGCGAAGGCCAGCCAGGATGCGCTGATTGCCCCGTTCTTCGATGACACCCAGATCTTTATCTATCCCGGCTACCACTATCAGGTGATTGATGCGTTGATCACCAATTTCCATCTGCCGGAATCGACCCTGATTATGCTGGTATCGGCCTTTGCCGGTTACCAGCACACCATGGCGGCTTATCACAGCGCGGTGGCAGAGCAGTACCGTTTCTTTAGCTACGGCGATGCGATGTACATCACCCGTAATCCCCAGGCACCTGACGAAAGCGTTGGTGCGTAATTGAATCAGACTGTTTCTCTGATTAGAGGTTAATGTGAAATTTGAATTAGATACTACCGACGGGCGCGCGCGCCGTGGCCGTCTGGTCTTTGATCGTGGCGTTGTCGAAACCCCGGCCTTTATGCCCGTGGGCACCTACGGCACGGTGAAAGGCATGACGCCGGAAGAAGTGAAAGAGACCGGCGCACAAATCCTGCTCGGCAACACTTTCCACCTGTGGCTGCGCCCAGGCCAGGAGATCATGAAACTGCACGGCGATCTGCATGATTTCATGAACTGGCAAAGTCCAATCCTCACCGATTCAGGCGGTTTCCAGGTGTTCAGCCTCGGTGATATCCGCAAGATCACCGAAGCCGGCGTGCACTTCCGCAACCCGATCAATGGCGACCCGATTTTCCTTGATCCGGAAAAGTCGATGGAGATTCAGTTCGATCTCGGCTCTGACGTAGTGATGATCTTCGACGAATGTACGCCTTATCCTGCGGATTGGGATTACGCCAAACGTTCGATGGAGATGTCTTTACGTTGGGCACAGCGCAGCCGTGACCGCTTCGATTCGCTGGGAAATAAAAATGCATTGTTCGGCATTATTCAGGGCGGTGTTTACGAAGATTTACGAGATGTCTCCGTTAAAGGTCTGGTAGAGATTGGCTTTGATGGGTACGCTGTGGGCGGCCTGGCGGTGGGTGAGCCTAAAGAGGACATGCACCGAATCCTGGAGCACGTCTGTCCGCAAATTCCGCAAGACAAACCGCGTTATTTGATGGGCGTCGGCAAGCCAGAAGATCTGGTGGAAGGCGTTCGCCGCGGTATCGATATGTTTGACTGCGTTATGCCAACGCGCAATGCGCGCAACGGTCATCTGTTTGTTACCGATGGCGTGGTGAAAATCCGTAATGCCAAGTATAAAGATGACACCGCAACGCTGGATGCTGAGTGTGATTGTTACACCTGTCGCAATTATAGCCGTGCCTACTTGCATCATCTTGATCGCTGTAACGAAATACTGGGCGCACGCCTGAATACGATTCACAATCTGCGCTATTACCAGCGTTTGATGGCCGGTTTACGTAAGGCTATCGAAGAGGGTAAATTAGAGCACTTTGTTAGCGAGTTCTACCAACGGACGGGGAAAGCGGTTCCTCCGCTGAACGTCTGATAATTCATCAATGAGGGAAATTTAATGAGCTTTTTCATTTCTGACGCCGTAGCCGCAGCAGGCGCACCGTCTCAGGGAAGTCCGTATTCTCTGGTGATCATGCTGGTGGTATTTGGTCTGATCTTCTACTTCATGATTCTGCGTCCACAGCAGAAGCGTACCAAAGATCACAAGAAGCTGATGGATTCCATCTCTAAAGGTGATGAAGTGCTGACCAGCGGTGGTTTAGTTGGCCGTGTGACCAAAGTGGCAGAAACTGGCTATGTTTCAATTGCCCTGAACGACACCACTGAAGTAGTTGTTAAACGTGATTTCGTGGCCGCCGTTCTGCCGAAAGGTACTATGAAGGCGCTGTAATTTTTTCTTCCCGAAGGGAACTGCCGTGTTAAACCGTTATCCTTTGTGGAAGTACATCATGCTGGTCGTCGTGATTCTCGTCGGCCTGCTCTATGCGCTTCCTAACCTCTATGGTGAGGATCCGGCCGTTCAGATCACTGGTGCGCGCGGTGGCGCCGCCAGTGAGCAAACGTTGGATCAGATCCAGAACGTATTAAAACAAGACAATATCGAGAGCAAATCCCTCGCTCTGGAAAATGGTGCCATTCTGGCCCGCTTTGCGACCCAGGATGCGCAACTGCGCGCGCGTGATGCACTCACCACCACGCTGGGCGAAGACTACATTGTGGCACTCAACCTCGCGCCAGCAACCCCTCGCTGGCTGAGCATGCTGGCCGCGGAGCCGATGAAACTCGGTCTTGATCTGCGCGGCGGCGTTCACTTCCTGATGGAAGTGGATATGGATACGGCTCTGGGCAAACTGCAAGAGCAGAACGCCGACAGCCTGCGCAGCGACCTGCGCGACAAAAGCATTCCGTATACCACCGTTAATAAAATCGCGAACTATGGCGTAGAAGTGCGTTTCCGTGACGGCGCCAGCCGTGACGCGGCAATCAGCTACTTGTCCACGCGCCACCGCGATCTGGTGATCTCAAGCCAGGGCAGCGATGCGCTGCGTGCGGTAATGAGCGATGCACGTCTGAGCGAAGCGCGTGAATATGCGGTGCAGCAAAACATCACGATTCTGCGTAACCGTGTGAACCAGCTTGGCGTCGCCGAACCGCTGGTGCAGCGTCAAGGTTCTGACCGCATCGTGGTAGAACTGCCGGGTATTCAGGACACCGCGCGCGCGAAAGAGATTTTGGGCGCAACTGCCACGCTGGAATTCCGTCTGGTTAATACCAGCGTTGATCCTACTGCCGCAGCCAGCGGCCGTGTGCCGGGCGATTCGGAAGTGAAGAAAACGCGCGAAGGGCAGCCAGTGGTGCTGTACAAGCGTGTCATTCTGACCGGTGACCACATCACCGACTCTACGTCGAGCATGGATGAGTACAACCAGCCACAGGTGAACATTTCACTGGATGGCGCGGGCGGCAACATGATGTCGAACTTCACCAAGGACAACATCGGTAAGCCGATGGCGACCCTGTTTGTGGAGTACAAAGACAGCGGTAAGAAAGATGCCAACGGCCGTTCGATTCTGGTGAAACAGGAAGAAGTGATTAACGTGGCGAACATCCAGTCGCGCCTCGGCAACAGCTTCCGTATCACCGGCATTAATAACCCGAACGAAGCACGCCAGCTGTCGCTGCTGCTGCGCGCGGGTGCGTTGATTGCGCCAATCCAGATTGTAGAAGAACGCACCATCGGTCCAACCATGGGCCAGCAGAACATCACACAAGGTCTCGAAGCCTGTCTGTGGGGTTTGATCGCGTCCATCATCTTTATGGTGGTGTTCTACAAGAAGTTTGGCCTTATCGCCACCAGCGCACTGCTGTGTAACCTGGTGCTGATTGTCGGCATCATGTCACTGCTGCCTGGCGCCACGCTCACCATGCCGGGTATCGCCGGTATCGTGCTGACGCTGGCGGTGGCGGTTGATGCTAACGTATTGATTAACGAACGTATTAAAGAAGAGTTGCGTAACGGACGCTCGGTGCAGCAGGCGATTCATGAAGGCTATAAAGGCGCCTTCTCCAGTATCGTCGATGCCAACGTTACGACGCTGATTAAAGTCATCATTCTTTATGCGGTCGGTACCGGTTCAATCAAAGGCTTTGCGATTACTACGGCTATCGGTATCGCAACTTCAATGTTTACCGCTATCGTCGGCACCCGTGCCATCGTTAACCTGGTGTACGGCGGCAAACGCATCAACAAGCTGTCTATCTGAGGAGTGCGTTGTGGCACAGGAATATAGTATTGAGCAGCTAAACCACGGGCGTAAAGTCGTCGACTTTATGCGCTGGGATCGGCTGGCTTTCATCATCTCCGGTCTGCTGATTGTGGCGTCTATTGCCATTATCGGTGTGCGAGGCTTCAACTGGGGCCTCGACTTTACCGGCGGAACGGTGATTGAGATTAACCTGGAAAAACCGGCGGATCTCGATGCGCTGCGCGAAGGTTTGGTGAAGGCGGGCTTTGAAGAGCCGCTGGTGCAGAACTTTGGTAGCAGCCGCGATGTGATGGTGCGTATGCCACCGGCGACCGGCAATGCCGGTACCGAACTGGGCAACAAGGTGTTGGCGTCCATCAGCCAGACCACGCAGCAGAACGCCACCGTGAAACGTATCGAGTTCGTTGGCCCAAGCGTGGGAAGCGATCTGGCGCAGGCCGGTGCGATGGCGCTGTTGTCGGCGCTGATTGCGATTTTGATCTACATCGGCATCCGCTTTGAGTGGCGTTTGGCGCTCGGCACCGTACTGGCGCTGGCGCACGATGTGATCATCACCTGCGGCATTTTGTCGCTGTCACGCGTGGAGATCGATCTGACGATTGTCGCCTCGCTGATGTCGGTAATTGGTTACTCGCTTAACGATAAGATCGTGGTATCCGACCGTATTCGTGAGAACTTCCGCAAGATTCGCCGCGGGTCTTCTTACGACATCACCAACGTGTCGCTGACCCAAACGCTGAGCCGTACCTTGATCACCTCCCTCACCACGCTGGCGATGATCATGATCCTGTTCGTGTTTGGTGGTGCGTTGCTGAAAGGCTTCTCATTGACCATGCTGATCGGTGTCACCATCGGTACCATTTCATCGATTTATGTCTCTTCAGCGCTGGCGCTGAAACTTGGCATGAAGCGTGAACACATGCTGGTGCAGAAAGTGGAAAAAGAGGGCGCAGATCAGCCTTCGATTCTGCCGTAACGCTGTGTAAGAAAGTAAACGGGCTGCCAGTGGCAGCCCGTTTTTTTATGCCTGGCGATCAGGGCGTGTTTTTTGCTGCGGTATGCTCAACATCATGCACGCGCACGTAGCCGAGCTGATCCGGGGTTAATCCGCTAAGCCGCAGCGGCACAGTCACGGAACTGCGCGGCATTAACTCGGCGGGAACATCGATGGTCTGACTCAGGCTGCCCGCATTAAGCGGTTTACCGCTGGCCGGATCCATTTCGCCCCATACCACAGTAGCGCGCAGTGCCGGAATTGGCTGGTCATCCGTGGCGCGGATATTCAGGTTAGCGCGACTGCCGCTGGCTTCACCCGCCACCTGCGTAAGCGACAAACGCAATTTACCGAGCTGCGTCTGCAGCTCTACCGGCGTATTGGCCTGCGGCAACAGCCACGCGCCCTGAGTGGATTGGCTGTTCAGCTGACCCTGAATCTCCAACGCCGTTGCCTGATTAGTCAGCTTGCGCATCTGCTGATTAAGCTGACTTACTTCCTGATGCAACTCTTTGACCTGCGGTGAAACCGGCGTTGAACTACAACCACTGAGAACCAGCAAAGAGAGTGCTGCCGGTGCCCAAAACGTCCTGATCGTCATGCAATGTCCTTTCTTTATTCGGGAATTCGTAAAACCTGGCCAGGGTAGATCTTATCAGGATGCGTCAGCATTGGCTTGTTTGCTTCGAAAATCTTGTTGTATTGATTAGGATTTCCGTAGACCTCTTTCGATACCGCACTCAAGGTATCGCCTTTTTTCACGGTATAGAACTTCGCGGGCGTAGCGGAATCGCTGGTGGTGACCTTGTCATCCACCTTGGTGATCCCTGCAACGTTACCCGCCGCCACCAAAATCTTCTCTTTCAGCTCCTGGGAAATGCCATCACCGGTGACCGTCACCGTATCGCCTTTCACATCCACCTTCACCTTATCGCTGTCAGGCAAACCGAGTTTGTTGATGTGATCCTGCAATTTCTTGCTGGCATCGTCACCGCCGCCACTTACGGCATCCCACAGTTTTTCTCCAGCCTCTTTCACGAAATCAAACAGACCCATACATCCTCCAGATTTTTATGATGTTGGCCGCCTGGCTGGCGGCTTTATAAGCGTAGTGGGTTTTTGCCTGAGGTCATGTAGGTGATGTCTGGCATTTGGCTTAATGTCACAAACCGCCATTCACACATTCTGTGCCACACACATACATTTTGTGTCGCGATCGCGCTACACTGTGTGGCCTATTTATCTCGCATCAGGAAGCCTCATGCATTGCCCATTCTGCTCCGCTGTGGACACCAAAGTGATTGATTCTCGTCTGGTTAGTGAAGGATCGTCGGTGCGTCGCCGTCGTCAGTGTCTGGTCTGTCATGAGCGTTTTACCACCTTTGAAGTGGCGGAACTGGTGATGCCGCGCGTGGTGAAAAGCAACGATGTGCGCGAACCCTTCAACGAAGATAAACTCAGCAGCGGCATGATCAAGGCATTGGAAAAACGCCCGGTGAGCGCCGATGCGGTTGAAAGCGCGGTCAATCATATTAAAACCCAGCTGCGTGCCACCGGCGAACGCGAAGTGCCGAGCGCGCTGATCGGCAATCTGGTGATGGATGAGCTGAAAAAGCTCGATAAAGTGGCCTACATTCGCTTTGCCTCGGTCTATCGCAGCTTTGAAGATATTCGCGATTTTGGTGAAGAGATCGCCCGCTTACAGGACTAATCCATGACTGACGAACGCTACATGGCGCGCGCGCTGGAACTGGCGCGCCGCGGACGCTTTACGACGACACCGAATCCCAACGTTGGCTGTGTGATTGTGCGCGAGGGCGAGATCGTCGGCGAAGGCTGGCATCAGCGCGCCGGTGAACCGCATGCCGAAGTGCACGCGCTGCGTATGGCCGGGGAACGCGCCAATGGCGCAACCGCCTATGTCACGCTGGAACCTTGCAGCCATCATGGGCGCACGCCGCCGTGCTGCGATGCGCTGATTGCCGCAGGCGTGACGCGCGTAGTCGCCGCGATGCAGGACCCCAATCCGCAAGTGGCGGGACGTGGACTCTATCGTTTACAGCAGGCGGGCATTGATGTCAGTCACGGCTTGATGATGAATGAAGCGGAAGCGTTGAATCGTGGTTTTCTGAAACGCATGCGCACCGGCTTCCCGTGGATTCAACTGAAACTCGGCGCATCCCTTGATGGGCGCACCGCGATGGCTAATGGCGAAAGTCAGTGGATCACTTCGGCAGCGGCAAGGCGCGATGTGCAACGTTTACGCGCCCAGAGTTCAGCTATCCTTAGCACCAGCGCCACGGTGTTGGCGGATAATCCGTCCTTAACGGTGCGCTGGAATGAATTGAATGAAGAGGTACGTGCGCAGCTCGACGAAAGCCAGCTGCGCCAACCGGTGCGCGTGGTCATCGACAGCCAACAGCGCGTCTCGCCGCAACACCGTTTGATTGATCAGCCGGGCGAAACCTGGCTGATGCGCAGCGAGCCTGATGAACAGGAGTGGCCTGCCAGCGTGAGCCAGATTGCGGTGCCGCTGCACGGTGAGCAGCTCGATTTGGTCGCCATGATGATGTTACTCGGTCAGCGACAGATCAACAGCGTGTGGGTTGAAGCAGGCGCGAACTTAGCAGGCGCGCTGCTGCAAGCGGGGCTGGTAGATGAACTGATCGTTTACATGGCACCGAAGCTGCTGGGTAACACGGCACGCGGCTTATGCGCGCTGCCAGGATTGGAACAATTGGCCGATGCGCCCGCGCTGAATTTTAGTGATATCCGCCTGGTCGGCGAGGACCTGCGCCTGACGCTGACGCCGCGTTGAAAGCGCGCGGAAAAGCCTGAGCGCGTCGCCAAAGAGTATGATAGAATCCGCCCCCTTCTGCGGGGCCATAAAACAACCCAAAGGATATGTATGAAAGTTATCGAAGCTCCTGTTGCCACGCCTGATGCAAACATTGCCATCGTAATTGCGCGTTTTAACAACTTCATTAATGACAGCCTGCTGGACGGCGCGGTTGATGCGCTTAAGCGTATCGGCCAGGTTAAAGCAGATAACATCACTGTGGTCTGGGTTCCAGGTGCATACGAACTGCCGCTCGCAGCACGCGCACTGGCGAATGCCGGTAAGCACGACGCTATCGTTGCGTTGGGCACGGTGATCCGTGGCGGCACCGCACACTTCGAATATGTGGCCGGTGAAGCCAGCTCGGGCATTGCGCACGTCGCTATGACCAGCGAAATCCCGGTGACCTTCGGCGTGTTGACCACTGAAAATATCGAGCAGGCGATTGAACGCGCCGGCACGAAAGCAGGGAATAAAGGTGCCGAAGCGGCCCTGACTGCACTCGAAATGATCAACGTATTGAAAGCCATCAAAGCCTGATTTTTGTAAGGGGAATTTTGTGAAACCTGCTGCTCGTCGTCGCGCCCGTGAGTGCGCTGTTCAGGCGCTTTACTCCTGGCAGTTGTCAAAGAACGACATTGCCGATGTGGAATACCAGTTTCTGGCGGAACAAGACGTCAAAGACGTCGATATTAGTTATTTCCGCGAATTGCTGGCCGGTGTGGCGACCAACAGCGCGTACCTGGACGGTCTGATGAAGCCTTACCTGTCGCGTCAGCTGGAAGAGCTGGGCCAGGTAGAAAAAGCCATCCTGCGTATTTCGCTGTATGAGCTGAGCAAGCGTTCTGATGTGCCCTATAAAGTGGCCATCAACGAAGGCATTGAGTTGGCAAAAGTGTTTGGTGCTGAAGATAGCCACAAATTCGTCAACGGTGTCCTCGACAAAGCTGCCCCGCAAATTCGACCCAATAAAAAATAGTTTTAAAGGCCGGTTTACCGGCCTTTTTCTCATTGAGACCTGATTTATGTCTTGTGGTGAATTTGAACTGATTGCACGTTACTTTAACCGCGTCACCAGCTCCCGCCGCGATGTGGAGAAAGGAATTGGTGATGACTGCGCGTTACTCAACGTGCCAGAAAAACAGACTCTTGCCATCAGCACCGACACGCTGGTTGCGGGCGTCCACTTCTTACGTGATATCCATCCCGCCGATCTCGGCTATAAAGCCGTCGCGGTTAATCTCAGCGATTTAGCGGCCATGGGCGCCGATCCTGCCTGGCTGACGCTGGCGCTCACGCTGCCTGACATCGATGAAGATTGGGTTGCGGCCTTTAGCGATAGCCTGTTTGAGCTGCTGGATTACTACGATATGCAGCTGATTGGCGGTGATACCACGCGCGGTCCGCTCAGCATGACGCTCGGCATTCACGGTTTGGTGCCGGTGGGAAGGGCGCTGAAGCGCTCGGGTGCGAAGCCGGGCGACTGGATTTTTGTCACCGGTACGCTGGGTGACAGCGCGGCCGGTTTGTCGTTGCTGCAACATCGTCATCGTCTGAACGATCCGGCGGTGCACGAAGCGTTGATCAAACGTCATCTGCGCCCGATGCCACGTGTATTGCAAGGCCAGGCGTTGCGTGGTCTGGCGACCTCGGCGATCGATATCTCTGATGGCCTGATTTCTGATCTCGGCCATGTGCTGACTGCCAGCCGTGTCGGTGCGCGTCTCAATCTCGACGCGTTACCGCTTTCACCCGCGCTGCGCGATCACTTTGAGCCTGAGCTGGTGCTGCAATGGGCGCTGAGCGGCGGCGAAGACTACGAGCTGTGCTTCACCGTGCCGGAAGTCAATCGCGGTGCGCTGGACGTGGCGCTTGGCCACTTTGGCGTGCCTTATACCTGCATTGGTCAGATTGCCCCGGAATCGGAAGGGCTGAGTTTGCTGGAGAACGGCAAGCCGCGCCGCGTGGATGTGAAAGGGTTTGATCACTTCGGTACCAGGTGAAAGTGGTGGCCATGAATGGCCACCCTACAAAACCCGTAGGGTCGCCATAAATGGCGACCTGGTTTCTGAATCACTCAAATCCCACCGCTGGATGCGAATGATAAACGCTTTCCAGCTCTGCAATCTCATTCGCACTCAACTCCACATCTACCGCTTTAACCAGCTCGGCAAACTGCTGCTCGCGCGAGGCACCAATAATTGGTGCGGTGACCGCCGGTTTATGCAACAGCCACGCTAGCGCCACTTGCGCGCGCGTCACGCCTTTATCGGCGGCAACATTCGCCAGACGCTCGGCAATCGCCGCATCGTTCTCTTCGGTGCCGGTATACAGTTTTTCCATCACATTATCAGAGACCGAACGCGCGGTGGTTTCGCCCCAGGGACGCGTTAACTTGCCACGCGCCAGCGGACTCCACGGCAGTACCGCAATCCCTTCGCGCTGACACAGCGGATGCATGTCGTTCTCTTCTTCGCGCTGAATCAGGTTGTACTGATCCTGCATGCTGACAAAGCGTGCCCAGTTATATTGCTTCTGCAGATCCAGCGCCTGAGCAAACTGCGATGCATGCATTGATGATGCGCCGATGTAGCGCGCCTTGCCGGATTTCACCACTTCATGCAGTGCTTCCAGCGTCTCTTCAATTGGCGTGTCGTAATCCCAGCGGTGAATCTGCAACAGATCGACATATTCCATGCCCAGGCGCGTCAGGCTGTCATCAATCGATTGCAGGATATTCTTACGCGATAAGCCTTGTGACAAATTGCTGAGCGGAAAATAGACCTTGGTGGCGACCACAACCTGATCGCGGCGGGCAAAATCTTTTAGCGCGCGGCCAACGATCTCTTCGCTGCTGCCGTCGGAATAACTGTTTGCGGTATCGAAGAAGTTAATGCCAGCCTCCAGCGCCTGCTTGATCAGCGGTCGGCTGCTCTCTTCCGGCAATGTCCAGGCGTGATTACCGCGCGTTGGATCGCCATAGGTCATGCAGCCTAAACAGAGACGCGATACCTGTAAGTCGGTGTGGCCTAAGGGAATGGTTTTCATGTATTTGGGCTCCTGCTCTTATGCTTGAGGGAAATCGTTCCCTAAGCATAGCAGCAGGCTCGCTCACCGGGCGGTGAGCGAGTCGGGCAGTTTACTGGGCGAGCCAGTCAACGATTTGCTGCTGAATACCGGCGGCATCCAGCTGATAATCCTGACGGACTTCTTCCTGGGTACCTTGCGGGATGAACTCATCCGGCAGGCCAAGGTTGAGCACCGGCACGCGCAGGCGTTTTGCCATCACGTACTCGTTGACGCCGCTACCGGCACCACCTTTGATTGCGCCTTCTTCCAGCGTGATCAGCGAATCGTGACTGGCCGCCAGCTCGGCAAGCAAGGCTTCGTCGAGCGGCTTCACAAAACGCATATCCACCAGCGTGGCGTTTAGCGCTTCAGCCGCCGCTGCCGCTTCTGGCAGCAAAGTACCGAAGTTAAGGATCGCCAGCTTTTCGCCGCGACGCTTCACGATACCTTTGCCCAGCGGCAAACTCGCCAGTGGTTCCAGCACCGCACCCGTGCCGGTACCGCGTGGATAACGCACCGCGCTTGGGCCATCCTGATAGTGATAACCGGTATACAGCATCAGACGACACTCGTTTTCGTCGCTTGGCGTCATGATCACCATCTCTGGCACGCAGCGTAAAAACGCGATATCAAATGCGCCCTGATGGGTTTGACCATCCGCGCCGACAATGCCGCCGCGATCGATAGCAAACAGGACCGGCAATTTCTGGATGGCGACATCGTGGATCAGCTGATCATAGGCGCGCTGCAGGAAGGTGGAGTAGATCGCCACAATCGGTTTATAGCCACCAATCGCCATACCCGCCGCGAACGTCACCGCATGCTGTTCCGCAATCGCCACGTCAAAATATTGCTGCGGATAATCGCGTGAATAGCTCACCATTCCTGAACCTTCGCGCATCGCTGGCGTCACCGCCATCAAGCGCGGATCGTCGGCGGCCATTTCGCTCAACCAGTTGCCAAAGATTTTCGAGTAGCTTGGCAGGCCCGGCACGCTTTTCGGCAGTGCTAAGCTCGCCGGATCAAATTTCGGTACCGCATGCCAGGCGATCGGATCTTCTTCCGCCGGGGCATAACCTTTGCCTTTTTTGGTCATGATGTGCAGGAACTGCGGGCCTTTCAGATCGCGCATGTTCTTCAACGTGCTCACCAGCGTCAGCACGTCATGGCCATCCACCGGACCGATATAGTTGAAGCCCAGCTCTTCAAACAGCGTGCCCGGCACCACCATGCCTTTCAGGTGCTCTTCGGTGCGCTTCACCAGCTCTTTAATCGGCGGTAAACCGCCTAGCACGCGCTTGCCGCCTTCGCGCAGGCGTGAATAGGTTTTCCCGGAGAGGATCTGTGCCAAACGATTGTTAAGCGCGCCGACGTTTTCGGAGATCGACATCTCATTGTCGTTAAGGATCACCAGCATATCCGGTTTGATGTCACCCGCATGGTTCATGGCTTCAAACGCCATGCCGGCAGTGATCGCGCCATCGCCAATAATGCAGGCGGTGCGGCGGCCTTTGCCT
Organism: Pantoea sp. X-Soil-ISGK-421; assembly: GCF_059730785.1. Classification (NCBI taxonomy): domain Bacteria; kingdom Pseudomonadati; phylum Pseudomonadota; class Gammaproteobacteria; order Enterobacterales; family Erwiniaceae; genus Pantoea; species Pantoea sp. X-Soil-ISGK-421. The sequence continues at coordinate 1,016,367 of NZ_AP035979.1, forward strand.
TCACGCTCGGCGGCAACCGCCATACCGAGGCCGGCGCTGATTGAGGTGGAGGAGTGACCCACGCTTAGCACGTCGTATTCACTCTCACCGCGCCACGGGAACGGATGCAGGCCATTTTTCTGACGGATAGTGCCGATACGATCGCGGCGTCCGGTCAGAATCTTGTGCGGATAGGCTTGATGGCCCACGTCCCACACCAGATGGTCAAACGGGGTGTTATAAACATAATGTAGCGCCACTGTTAGCTCGACGACGCCCAGACCCGAAGCAAAGTGGCCAGAGGAGCGGCTCACGCTGTCCAACAGATATTGACGCAGCTCGTCACACAGCTCCGGAAGTTTTTCTTTCGGTAATAAACGTAATTCCTGAACCGTGTTTGCTAACGCCAGTGTCGGGTATTTTGCAATATCAAAACTCATCAGAGACTCATTATGAAAGTTATTTATCGCGTTCAATTATGAAGCTTGCCAGCGCTTGTAAGGCGATTGTGTTGTAAGACTGTGCCGCCAGAATATCGAGCGCGCCGAGTGCCTCTTGATAGAGATCCCAGGCTTTACTGCGGGCATTTTCCAGCCCCATCAATGCAGGATAGGTGCTTTTACCCAATGCCTGATCCGAGCCCTGCGTTTTCCCTAACACGCTGGTATCGCCGACGACATCAAGGATGTCGTCCTGTACCTGAAACGCCAGTCCGATGGCGTTTGCATAGGTATCTAATACCGGTAACGCGGCGCGGCCACGATCGCCCGCAGCTAAAGCACCTAATCGCACCGCAGCACGAATTAACGCACCGGTTTTATGACGGTGAATCTGTTCCAGCTGCGCCAGATCGATATGTTTGCCTTCTGCCGCCAAATCTAAGGCCTGGCCGCCGCACATACCTGCCACGCCGCTGGCCTGTGCCAGTTCGGAAATCATCGCAATACGCGCTTCGGCGCTGACGCCGGGCATCGGCTGATCGGCCAGAATCGAAAAGGCCAGAGTTTGCAGAGCATCGCCGGCAAGAATCGCCGTATCTTCACCATATTTAATATGGCAGGTTGGCTGACCGCGGCGTAACGCATCGTCATCCATCGCCGGCAGATCGTCATGAATCAGGGAATAAGCATGGATGCACTCTACGGCCGCGGCCGGCACATCCAGGCTGGCCGTATCGGCCTTTAGCATTTCGCCTGTGGCGTACACCAGAAAGGGACGCAGACGCTTACCGCCTAATAATGCCCCATATTCCATGGCATTCACCAGAGGAGAACTCTGAAAAGGAAGTGGATCTATTAAGCGTGTCAACGCCTGATTGACGCGTTGATGGTACGCGCTCAGCAGTTTAGCAAAATCCATTACTCATTTTCCGGGGTAAAAGGGGCGAGAGCGGCGTCTTTCTCGTCGTTGAGCAAGATTTGCACGCGCTGCTCTGCCTGCTGCAGGGTTTGCTGACCGGTACGTGCCAATTGTACGCCGCGTTCGAATTCGTTCAGCGCCTGCTCGAGCGGCAGCTCGCCACTTTCCAGGCGGCTGACAATCTGTTCCAGCTGCTGTAATGCGCTTTCAAAACTGGCTGGCGCTTCGGCTTTTTTCGGCATAATCAGTGTCGACTCACAGGTTAGAACATCATCTTGCAATCGGTCATGGTAGCCGACGAGGATTAATTAGCAAAATAATGAATGTGATGAAGGTTGCTTAAAGCAGTCACCCCTCAAAGGTGATATACTTTTGCGCCTCGGATGCGGGGGCTCCTGAATCAACCCGCAATTATATGATTTTAACAGCTAAGTGCCGATGCTTTTAGCACTTATTTGCCCAAACGAACCCCTGTCGCCATGAAGTTTATCATCAAGCTGTTCCCAGAAATCACCATCAAAAGTCAGTCGGTGCGTCTGCGCTTTATCAAGATTCTTTCCAGCAGCATTCGCAATATCCTGCGCACCGTCGATGACGACATCAAGGTGGTGCGTCACTGGGACCACATTGAAGTGCGTTCTAAGAATGAGTCGCTGCGCGAGACTATTGTCACCGAGCTGACGCGCATTCCCGGCATTCACCACGTTCTGGCGGTAGAAGATCGCTCGTACACCGATATGCACGATATCTTCGAGCAGACGTTGGCGCTGAATCGTGAACGGCTGGAAGGCAAAAGCTTCAGCGTTCGCGTGAAGCGTCGCGGTAAGCATAGCTTCAGCTCGCAGGACGTCGAGCGTTACGTGGGCGGCGGCCTCAACCAGCACATCGCCAGCGCGCGCGTGCAACTCAATCGTCCGGATGAAACGGTCAATCTGGAAATCGACGACGATCGCCTGTTGCTGATCACCGCACGCTATGAAGGCTTGGGCGGATTCCCGATTGGTACGCAGGAAGATGTATTGTCACTGATTTCGGGCGGTTTCGACTCCGGCGTGTCCAGCTATATGCTGATGCGTCGCGGCTGCCGCGTGCATTACTGCTTCTTCAACCTTGGCGGTGCGGCACATGAGATTGGCGTACGTCAGGTCGCACATTACCTGTGGCAGCGTTTTGGTCGATCGCATCGCGTGCGTTTCGTGGCGATCAACTTCGAGCCGGTGGTGGGTGAGATTCTGGAGAAAGTGGACGACGGCCAGATGGGCGTCGTGCTGAAACGCATGATGGTGCGTGCGGCGTCGATGGTGGCGGAACGTTATGGCGTGCAAGCGCTGGTCACTGGCGAAGCGCTGGGACAGGTTTCCAGCCAGACGTTGACTAACCTGCGTCTGATCGATAACGCCTCTGATACGTTGATTCTGCGTCCGCTGATTTCCCATGACAAAGAGCACATCATTGATGTGGCGCGTAAGATCGGCACCGAAGATTTTGCCCGTACCATGCCGGAATATTGTGGCGTGATTTCGAAGAGCCCAACCGTAAAAGCGGTGAAGGCAAAAATCGAAGAAGAAGAGCTGAATTTCGATTTTGAGATACTGAATCGTGTGGTGCAGGAAGCCAGCAACGTCGATATTCGTGAAATCGCCGAGCAGACGGAAGAAGAAGTGGTGGAAGTTGAAACCGTCGACTCCTTCACCAGCAACGATGTGGTGTTAGATATTCGTTCGGCTGATGAGCAGGACGCGAAGCCGCTGGAGCTGGAAGGCGTTGAGGTCAAACCTCTGGCGTTTTATAAGCTCAGCACCCAATTCGGCGATTTGGACCAGAGTAAAACCTGGCTGTTGTATTGCGATCGCGGTGTGATGAGTCGTCTGCAGGCGCTTTACCTGCATGAGCAAGGCTTCAAAAACGTGAAGGTTTATCGCCCGTAATAGCCAGGGTCACCCTAAATGGCGACCCTGGGTTTACAGCGCTGGGTTTTCGTAGGGTGCGCATTCATGCGCACCTGCATAACCAGGCAATTCTATGCTCAATGGGGCGTCATTACGCCCTTCATGGCGACCTCTGCCATTCAGCGCTCTTCGAACTCCTGATAGTTATAAATGCCCGCCGCCAGCACCAGTTGCGAAGCCACTTCGCGCGCCGTCTCTTTATCCACCAGCAAATCAATCAGCTTTAACGCAAAATCAATGGCAGTGCCCGGTCCCTGACTGGTCAGCAGATTGACGCGCGGATCCCACACCACGCGACGCTCCATCCATTTGCTGTCCGGAATGGTGTCACGCAGGCCGGGAAAGCCGGTCATATTGCCAACGGGAAAGAGATCGTGCGGCACCAACACCGTGCCCGGTGCAGCACAGATTGCCGCCACAATCTTGCTGGAGAGATGGAACTGGCGCACGGTTTCTACCAGCAATGGACTATCGCGGAAGGTTTCCGCGCCTTTCAAACCACCGGGCAGCACAATCGCGTCGTATTCGTTGTCCGCGACCTCAACTAAAGGCGCATCCGCCAGCAGGCGCACGCCGCGCGAACAGACGATCTCACGTGTGCCATCGCTCTCCACGCTGGCGGTGGTGACGCTTATCCCGCCGCGTACCAGCAAATCGATAGTGGTGACCGCTTCGGTCTCTTCACTTCCATGTGCCAGGCAAACCAGAACCGATGCGTTCGCGCTCATAGTGGGACTCCTTACGTTTAATCAGATCGTAGAGACGGGTATTTTCCGGCAGCGAAATGCCCTGCGCGCGGGCGCGACGTAACAGGTAGCCAGTGATGTAATCAATTTCAGTCAGACGCTGCGCCCGCACATCCTGCAACATCGATGAGGTATTGGCGGCGGTGCTATCGATCACGTCGTAAATAATGTCGCGCAGATTATCCACCGCTATATGCTGGCCTTCGCGCTCCATCACCCAGGCGATCTCTTCGCACAAGGTGGCGATTTGTGCCGGCCAGGCGCGCAGTGCGCCGTTCTGGCAATCATGCTCAACGGTCATCGGATTGATGACGCAGTTGATCGCCAGTTTGCGCCAGCTGGCGGCGGCAATATTGTCATGCCAGGCCACATCCGGCAGCGCCTGATGCAGAATATCGGCGACATCGCTTAGCGCGGCGCTCTCCCGATTGGCAGGACCGATGTGCGTGATGCCGTGCGCAATATGTTTGATCACTGTGCCATCGCGCATCGCAGCGTGCGTGGTGATGCCGCGCAGCAGAGGCTGGCGCAGATCTTTCAGCTCCTCCAGCGTTCCCATGCCGTTATGCAGCAGCAGAATGGGGGCATGCGTCGGCAGCACGCTTTGCAGGTTCTTCACCGCAGGTGAAACCTGCGGCGCTTTAAGTGTCACCAGTAACAGCTGGCTTTCGGCGAGGAACAGCGGATCGTTGGCGATAAAGGTGTGATTACTCACCTGGCCTTGCGGATCGACCACGTTGGCTGAGCAATACGGCTGCGGCACACGTAACCAACCCTGCACATCATGTCCCTGACGGGCGAGAGCGGCGAGCCAAATTTGACCTAAGGCGCCACACCCTAACACGGTAATTTTCATTTTGCCTCCCGTGGGCGGGTTCCTGTTTTCACGATACGAGTAAGTATAGCTTTCCGCGTATCGTGTTTTATTAGCGCCACAAGACGCGTATTATGCATGTCACTTTAGTATCAGGAGAAGAAAAGATGCCATCTTTCGATATCGTTTCCGAAGTCGAATTGTCGGAAGTGCGAAATGCCGTGGAGAATGCGAGCCGCGAGATCTCAACCCGTTTCGATTTCCGTAACGTGAGTGCAACCATTGAGCTCAACGAAAAGAATGAGACCATCAAACTCAGCAGTGAATCTGATTTCCAGGTCAAACAGCTGGTGGATATTTTGCGTGAAAAGCTGCTGAAGCGTGGTATTGAAGGCGCGGCGATTGACGTGCCAGAAGAGATCGTGCACAGCGGTAAAAGCTGGTCGGTGGAAGCCAAGCTGAAGAAAGGTATTGAAAGCGATATCGCGAAAAAGCTGGTGAAGCTGATCAAAGACAGCAAGCTGAAAGTGCAGACGCAGATTCAGGGTGAAGAACTGCGCGTCACCGGTAAGTCACGCGACGATCTGCAAGGTGCGATGGCGCTGGTGCGCGGTGGCAACCTCGGTCAGCCTTTCCAGTTCAAAAACTTCCGCGACTAATCGCGTTTGTCGCGCGCCGCACGACGATAGAGCGTGCTGCGCGCGACGCCCAATGCGGCCGCCGCTTTACTGATATTGCCATTGAAGCGCTGCAGCGTTTCGCTAATCAAGCGCTCATCATGACTCTGCCGATCGAAGGGTGGCTGCGACGCTGCGCGACGATATTCTGCCGGTAAATGCACCTCAGTCACTTCCTCGCCGTCATCCGCCAGCGCCAGCAGCACGCGTAGCAAGCTGCGCAATTGCCGCACGTTGCCCGGCCATGGCAGCTGCGCCAGAGCCGTCAGCAGTGCCGGCGAAATCTGAATATCGCGATCCGCGCCGCCCAGTTCCAGCCATAAACGGCGGATAAAACCTTCCACATCGGGCCAATCGCGCAGCGGTGGAATGGTCATGGAAAATTCCTGCAGCCGATAGAGTAAATCTTCACGGAATTCACCTTCAGCTACACGCTGTGCCAAATCACGGTGGGTAGCGCAAATCACCGCAAAATTCACCGGCCAGCTGCGGCTGGATCCGAGCGGCGCGACTTCTTTCTCCTGCAGCACACGCAGTAAGCGAGTTTGCAGCGTCAGCGGCATATCGCCGATTTCATCAAGAAACAGCACGCCGCCATCCGCTTCACGGATTTTGCCGATGTAGCCATTTTTGCTCGCGCCGGTAAATGCGCCAGGTTGATAACCAAACAGCTCGGATTCAATCAGCGCTTCGGGGATCGCTGCGCAGTTAATGGCAATAAACTTGCCTGTACGCCAGCGGCTTTGCTGATGCAGTGCGCGGCTGACATACTCTTTTCCACTGCCGGTTTCTCCATGAATGCATAACGAAACGCCCGCATTGAGCAGGCGCACCATTTTTTCGCCATCGCGACTCAGCGGGAAGGGCAGATCGCGGGCGGGCTCGCCCGGCGTGGCGAAATGGCTACGCTGTGGTGCCCGCAGGCGGAAATAGTAGCGCTGCGTGGCGTAATCAAGCGGAACGGGAAGGGTGTTGGCTTGTTGCGGCTGCTGCGGGAACAGCTGTTGGAAAGTTACGCTGCCAAGTTGCTCGACCTTGAGCGCCAGTTCGCGGATCGCCAGACGATTGGCGGCGGTCAGGACGTTATCTGAGAACACCAGCAGCAGTTCATCGCTGGTATCAATGCCCTGCGGCTGAAAATGCAGGCTCATCAACCACTGCTGCGGATGCAGGCTCTGCTTCACCCACAGATATTCGATCTGTTTTGCTGCCGCTTTGACCCAGTTAAAGGTTTGCGGGTGGGGGAAGTGGGCTGGGCCAGAAATATCCAGTACGCCCGCAATTTGACCCGTCGGCATTTGCAGCGGCATCGCTGCACAATACAAGCCTTGATTGAGCGTCAGGAAGTGCTGATGACCGTCAATCTCACAGCCGTCATCAATCGCCAGCGCGGTGCCAATCGCATTGGTGCCACGGCCACATTCACTCCACAAATTACCCGGCGCCAATGCATAACGCTGGGCTTTTTTCATTGAGGGCATATCGCCAAACGTATTGAGCACCAAACCGGTGGCATCCGACAAAATCAGCACTGATTGTTTCTCGGCTAACTTTTGCGCCAGTTGCTTAATGACGGGCTGCGCGAACTGTTGCAGGCCGGCATTGCTGGCGAGTAAGTCGGCAAGCTCACCTTGTCGAACTCGCGGGAAGTCATCGGCGGTGCGGTCGAGACCATACTGCTGGCTACGGAACCAGGAGTCGCTTAACAGCGGATTGGTGTTAACGGCAGACGCGGATAGATTTCCCTGCATTGATGACCTCATGCCCAAGCGAAAGTGTTGCGGCATTGTAGCGAGTCAGTTTCTTTACTGTTGCGATACGCAACACAGATGGTGAAGTTTTCTGCACAACATCTGCAAGCCATGCTGCGATCAGATGAATAACATGATGATGTAGATAACAATTTCTCCAATAATCGTCTGATGAAAAAAGCTGGCACGCACGCTGCAATAGCTCCTTTGACAGCGAGTGATCTGGAGGGAGATTTTCCTTTCAGATTATCTGACCCTACATAAAGGAGTTTGCGATGCGTTATGCACATCCCGGCACGCCCGGCGCGTTGGTTTCATTTCAGGCGACTTACGGCAACTATATTGCGGGCAAATTCGTCGAGCCGCTCAGCGGCCACTACTTTACTAACACTTCGCCAGTGAATGGCAGCGATATCGCGCAGTTCCCTCGTTCGGATGCGCGCGATATCGATTTAGCGCTGGATGCGGCGCATCAGGCTGCCGACGCCTGGGGGAAAACCAGCGTGCAGCATCGCGCTAACATTCTGTTGCAGGTGGCGGAACGCATCGAAGCCAATCTCGAACAACTGGCGGTGGCGGAGAGCTGGGATAACGGCAAACCGATCCGCGAAACCCTGAATGCCGATTTGCCGCTGGCGGTGGATCACTTCCGCTATTTCGCCGGTTGTCTGCGTGCGCAAGAGGGCAGCACCGCCGAGATCGATGAAACGACCGTGGCGTACCACTTCCATGAACCGCTGGGTGTAGTGGGGCAAATTATTCCGTGGAACTTCCCACTGTTAATGGCGGCGTGGAAACTGGCGCCAGCGTTAGCGGCGGGGAACTGTGTGGTGCTGAAACCGGCGGAACAAACGCCGCTGGGCATTACGCTGCTGATGGAAGTGATTGGCGATCTGTTCCCGGCTGGCGTGTTGAATGTGGTTCAGGGCTTTGGTCGTGAAGCGGGTGAAGCGCTGGCGACCAGCAAACGCATCGCCAAAATCGCCTTTACCGGTTCAACGCCCGTGGGCCGACACATTATGGCCTGCGCCGCCGAAAACATCATTCCCTGCACCGTTGAGCTGGGCGGCAAGTCGCCGAACATCTACTTCGCCGATGTGATGGATGGTGAGGATGAGTTTATTGAGAAAGCGGTGGAAGGGTTGGTGCTCGGCTTCTTCAATCAGGGCGAAGTCTGTACCTGTCCATCGCGCGCATTGATTCATGAATCGATTTATCAACCTTTTATGGATCGCGTTATGGCGAAGGTGGCGAACATCCGCCGCGGCGATCCGCTGGATACTGACACCATGATCGGCGCGCAGGCTTCGCGCCAGCAATTCGACAAAATATTGTCGTATATCAACATCGCACGCGACGAAGGCGGGCAGATTCTGACCGGAGGCGATCGCGCAAGCGTTGCCGCTGAGTTGAATGACGGATTCTATATTCAGCCGACGTTAATCAAAGGAACTAACCAGATGCGCTGTTTCCAGGAGGAGATTTTTGGGCCGGTGATTGGCGTCACCACGTTTAAGGATGAGGCAGAAGCACTCGCCATCGCCAACGAAACCCAGTTCGGTCTCGGGGCTGGCGTGTGGACGCGCGATACCAATCTGGCGTATCGCATGGGACGCGGCATCAAAGCCGGTCGCGTCTGGACCAACTGCTATCACATCTATCCCGCTCACGCAGCATTCGGCGGCTACAAGCAATCGGGTGTGGGTCGTGAGACGCACAAAATGGCATTGAGCGCCTATCAACAAACCAAAAATCTGCTGGTTAGCTACGGTACCGCGCCTTTGGGCCTGTTCTGAGACCGCATCCGATCAAATGGAGAGTGAAAGATGAATATGCAAATCAAAACCACCATGAAAGCCGCTGTCGTGAAAGCTTTTGGCGAGCCGCTGGTGATTGAGCAGGTGCCGGTACCGCAGGTCGGGCCGGGACAGGTTTTGGTGAAGATTGCAGCAACCGGTGTGTGCCACACCGATTTGCACGCGGCTGAAGGTGACTGGCCAGTCAAACCCAATCCTCCGTTTATTCCCGGCCACGAAGGCGTAGGTCAGGTTGTGGCGTTGGGTGAAGGCGTCAAGCATCTGAAAATGGGCGATCGCGTCGGCGTGCCATGGCTTTATTCCGCCTGCGGCCACTGCGAACACTGTCTGGATAGTTGGGAAACACTGTGTCTGGCGCAGCAAAATGCCGGTTACTCGGTGAATGGCAGCTTCGCGGAATATTGCCTCGCCGATGCCAACTATGTCGGCATCATTCCGGATAACGTCGATTACAACGAAATCGCGCCAATCCTTTGTGCGGGCGTCACCGTGTACAAAGGATTAAAAATGACCGATACCAAACCCGGCGATTGGGTGGTGATTTCTGGCATCGGCGGTTTAGGGCATATGGCGGTGCAGTATGCGGTCGCCATGGGCCTGAACGTCGCAGCAGTGGATATCGATGATGAGAAGCTGGCGTTCGCGAAACGTCTGGGTGCCAGCGTGGTGGCGAATGCGAAAAATGTCGATCCGGCGAAAGTGTTTCAGGAGAGCTTCGGCGGAGCACATGGCGTGCTGGTCACGGCTGTTTCACCGAAAGCATTTGAACAGGCGATTGGTACGCTGCGTCGTGGCGGCACCATGGTGCTGAACGGTTTGCCGCCGGGCAAATTCGATCTGTCGATCTTCAATATGGTGCTGGATGGCATTACGGTGCGTGGTTCTATTGTCGGTACGCGCAAAGACCTGCAGGAAGCGCTGGATTTCGCCGGTCGTCACAAGGTGAAAGCCACCGTGGCGGTGGAGCCGCTCGCTAACATCAACGATATTTTTGCGCGTATGCACGCCGGTAAAATTGAAGGGCGCATCGTGGTGGATATGTCGCTGTAACAACAAGCCCGACGCAACGGTCGGGCTGATGCTTTAGCAGCTGGCGAGCAGCGCTTCGAGTTCGACGCGGCTCGTCACTTTACTGTCTATTTTGATGTAAGCGCTTTTCTCTTCCGGCACGATGAACACTGACGCCACGCCCGGCTGTGCTTTCAAACGCTTTTCAAGGTTCGGTACCGCCAAAACGGCATCGCTGAGCATGATGCGCAGGCTGCTCACGTAAGGCGGTTCCTGCATCGACATCGCCACAAACAGCCATGCTGCCGCGACAATCGCACCGACCAGAAATACAGTTTGTGCATCGACGTGACCAAAGATCCAACCCCCCATACTGCCGCCAATCGCTACGCCAATGAACTGGCTGGTGGAGTAGATGCCCATCGCGGTGCCTTTGTAGCCCGGCGGCGACTCTTTGCTGATCAGCGACGGCAGAATGGCTTCCATCAGGTTGAAGGCGAGGAAGAACAGCTGCACACCAATCACCAGCGTCCAGAAGTGGCCCGCTGCGCCCCATAAAACGATTTCTGCGATGATGATGATGGCCACACAGGCAACGAACACGCGCTTCATGCGGCGCTTCACTTCGGCGTAGATGATGAAAGGCACCACGGCAACAAAGGCCACCAGCATCGTCACCAGATAGACTTTCCAGTGTTCGGCTGCCGGTAAACCCGCTTGTTCAAACTGTCCCGGCAGCGCGACGAAGCTCGACATCAGCAGAATGTGTAGGCAAAGAATGCCGATATTCAGTTTTAACAGTTTTGGATTGGCCAGCACCGCGCGAATGCTGCCTTTCACCATGCCCGATTCACGATTCAATACATGGTTCGGCGCGTTCGGCACCACTAATAACGTAATCACAATACCGAGCGTGGCGAGGATAGCGATCATCCAGAATAGCGCGTGCAAGCCCAAGGCATGAGTCACTATCGGGCCAACTACCATCGCAATGGCAAAGGTGACGCCAAAACTGATGCCGATAAACGCCATCGCTTTGGTGCGGTTCTGTTCACGGGTTAAATCTGACAGCAGCGCCATTACGGCAGCAGCAATCGCGCCTGAGCCTTGTAAGGCGCGGCCTAAAATAATGCCCCAAATGGAATCTGAAGTGGCCGCGATGATACTGCCGAAAACAAACAGCAGCAGTCCGCCGACGATCAGCGGCTTACGGCCAACGCGATCGGAAAGGAGACCGAAGGGGATCTGGAAGAGGGCTTGTGCCAAACCATAGATACCGATGGCGAGACCAATCAATGTTTCACTGGCGCCCTGTAACGCCATGCCGTACGTGGTCAGTACCGGCAAGACCATAAACATCCCCAGCATGCGCAGGGAAAAAACCGTACCTAAACCCCATGTAGCGCGAAGCTCTACTGGCGTCATTTTATTGTCGTTCATGTTTACCTCAAAATTATGCTGCGCCCATTTTAGGCAGCAGGGCAGGGCGGGTAAAACATTTGTTCTTAAGCAGTGGTAACAAAAAGAAAGGGCGCGAAAATCGCGCCCTTTCTGGTTTTGCGGAGCTGAATTACCAGACGTAAGTCAGCAGGTCTTTCGATGCTGGCGTCATGAAATCAACCGACATCATCACGCTCAGGGCGGTTATCGCAACAATCGAGAACACAAACAGTTTACGCGCCCAAACTTTATCGTTTGAAGTTTTGTAACCTGAGAGTGCCATGCCGAGCCACCACACGCTAACGGCCGCAGCCACCACCAGATATTTGTAGCCCGCGTAACCGCCAAGGGTCAGCATCAGCGTGGCAATCATGAACGCCAGGATATACAGCGTAATATGATTTTTTGCCACCGAGATGCCTTTCACCACCGGCAGAACCGGAATGTTGGCCGCCTGATAATCTTTAAAGCGGAAGATGGCAATCGCGTAGGAGTGCGGCATCTGCCACAGGCTAAAGATAGCCAGTAAAATCAACGCGCCAGCATCAAACTGGTTGGTCACTGCACAGTAGCCAATTACCGGCGGCGCAGCGCCAGAAAGGCTACCAATCAGTGTGCCGTAGACAGAGTTACGCTTCATATAGAGGCTGTAAACGCCTACGTAGACCACGAAGCCCATCACCGCCAGCCACATGGCCAGCGGATTAGCGCCGAAATACAGCAACGCAAAGCCAGCAATACCCAATGCGGTTGCATAAACCAGGCTTACTTTCGCCGAGATCAGGCCTTTGACCAGAACACGGTTCCGCGTTCTCTCCATTTTGATGTCGATATCGCGGTCAATCACGTTGTTGAAAACACAACCTGATGCGACAACCAGCGATACGCCAACCAGCGAGGCGAGAAACAGGGTGTAATCAATGCTGCCTTTCGAAGCCAGCAGGAATCCACCGATCACAGAAATTAAATTGCCGAAAATAATTCCTGGTTTTGTTACTTGCAGGTATTGCTTAATCATTACGCGACTCTTTAGTGGGCCATCATGTTGTAGTTGAGGTTCCACATAATCCACAGTGAGCCCACTACAACAATCAAGATGATGAGTGCTGAGAAGACAATGGCCACCATGTTCCAGCCACCTTCTGATTTGCTGTCCAGGTGCAGGAAGTAGACCAGGTGAACCAGCACCTGAACTACCGCACACACCAGAACCACACCCAGAATAGTGCCGTGTGAAGCGCCGCCATCCATTACCATCCAGAACGGAATACCGGTCAGGATGATAGAGAGGACGAAGCCGATCATGTAAGACTTCACGCTACCGTGCGAAGCGCCATGTTCGTTAACAGAATGACTCATTACATGGCTCCCATCAGGTAGACAACGGTGAATACGCAGATCCATACCACATCCAGGAAGTGCCAGAACAAGCTGAGGCACATGATACGGGTGCGGTTGGTTGCAGTCAGACCACGTTTAGAAATCTGGAACATCATGACTGCCATCCAGATCAGGCCAGAGGTCACGTGCAGACCGTGCGTGCCGACCAGCGTAAAGAACGCTGACAGGAAGCCGCTGCGGTCAGGACCAAAGCCTTCCTTGATCAGGTGATGGAATTCATAGATTTCCATCCCGATGAAGCCCGCACCGAACAGGAAGGTCAAGGCTAACCAGCTGATGACCGAGCCCTTGTTCTGGTTGTTCATCGCGATCACTGCCATACCATAGGTAATGGAGCTGAGCAGCAGCAGCGCGGTTTCGACCAGGACGAACGGCAGTTCGAAGATGTCTTTACCTGCCGGGCCACCGGCAGTGTTATTGACCATAACTGCATAGGTCGCAAACAGGGTTGCGAAGATAATGCAGTCACTCATCAGGTAGATCCAGAAGCCAAAGACTTTATTGGCTCCTGCATCGTGATGCCCATGCTCCGCATGGGCGTCGTGGTGGTGTTTTGCAGTTTCAGTTGACATTATTTCAGACCTGCTTTGCTGATTTCGTCAAAGTGCTTCTTCTCGATCTGCTCGACTTCGGCAACCGGTACGTAGTAATCCACGTCTTCGTCGAAGCTCTTCACAATCCAGGTCACGATAGTACCCACGAATGTGAGGCCAGCCAGCCACCAGATATGCCAGATCATAGCGAAACCGAACACAGTCATCAGGGCCGCGATAACAACAGCTGCGCCGCTGTTTTTCGGCATATGAATTTCTTCATATTTTTCTGGCTGCTTGTACGCTTCGCCTTTCTCTTTCATTTCCCAGAACGCATCGCGCTCGTGGATCTGAGGGATAACAGCAAAGTTGTAGAACGGCGGCGGTGAAGAGGTTGCCCACTCCAGCGTACGTCCACCCCACGGGTCACCGGTCAGATCGCGGTTCTGGTCGCGGTCACGCACAGAAACGTAGAACTGGGTCAGCTGGCACAGAATACCGCACGCGATCAGCGCCGCACCGCCTGCTGCAACCACCAGCAGAGAGTGGAACTGTGGATCGATATCCTGACTGATACGACGCGTCATACCCATGAAGCCCAGCGCATACAGCGGCATGAATGCCACGAAGAAGCCGATGATCCAGAACCAGAACGCGCGAATACCCCATTTTTCATTCAGCGTGAAGCCAAATGCTTTCGGGAACCAGTAGGTCACGCCAGCCATACAACCGAACACCACACCACCGATAATCACGTTATGGAAGTGCGCGATCAGGAACAGGCTGTTGTGCAGAATGAAGTCTGCACCCGGAACCGCCAGCAGAACACCTGTCATACCACCAATAGAGAAGGTAACCAGGAAGCCGATGGTCCACAGCATCGCTGAGTGGAACTCAACGCGACCCTGATACATGGTGAACAGCCAGTTGAAGATTTTCACGCCGGTCGGGATAGCGATGATCATCGTCATAATACCGAAGAAGGCGTTTACGTTAGCGCCTGCACCCATGGTGAAGAAGTGGTGCAGCCAAACGATGAACGACAGTACGGTAATCGCGATGGTCGCCCACACCAGAGAGGTGTAACCGAACAGACGCTTTTTAGAGAAGGTCGCAGTGACTTCAGCGAAGACACCAAATACCGGCAGAACAAGGATGTACACTTCTGGGTGACCCCAGACCCAAATCAGGTTGACGTACATCATCATGTTACCGCCCATTTCATTGGTGAAGAAATGGAAGCCAAGGTAACGGTCAAGTGTCAACAGTGCCAGCGTAACGGTCAGTACCGGGAACGCAGCGATGATCAGGACGTTAGTACACAGTGATGCCCAGGTAAACACCGGCATTTTGAACAGGTCCATGCCCGGCGCACGCATCTTCAGAATGGTAACGAAGAAGTTGATACCGGTCAGCGTGGTACCGATACCGGACAGCTGGAGACTCCAGATCCAGTAATCGACCCCGACGCCAGGACTGTACTCCGCACCCGAAAGCGGCGGATAAGCCAACCAGCCGGTCTGTGCAAACTCGCCCACACCCAGAGAGATGTTCACCAGGATCACACCGATCGCGGTAAACCAGAAGCTCAGGTTGTTCAGGAACGGGAAGGCAACGTCACGTGCACCGATTTGCAGCGGTACTGCGATGTTCATCAGACCTACCACAAATGGCATCGCCACGAAGAAGATCATGATCACGCCGTGAGCCGTGAAGATCTGGTCGTAGTGGTGTGGCGGGAGTATGCCGGCTTCCCCAGCGGAAGCCATCACTTGTTGGGTACGCATCATTACCGCATCGGCAAAGCCGCGCAGCAACATGACGAAAGCCATGATGATGTACATGATACCCAGTTTTTTGTGGTCAATGGAGGTGAACCATTCTGACCACAGGTACTGCCACTTACCAAAATAGGTAATCGCAGCAACCAGTGCCAGACCACCTAAGATGATAGCGGCGACCGTAACCACGATAATGGGTTCGTGGTATGGCACTGCATCCAGTGTTAATTTTCCGAACATCGTATTATTCCTCGGCTCCCGCGGAAGCGGCGTGACTCATGTCCATGCCTTCATGTCCTGGCATGTCCATCTTCCCGTGGCTCATCTTGAACTTATCAATAACTTGCTTGAACAGTTCAGGATTCGTCGTAGAGAAATATTCCACCGGGTGATTTTCGCTTGGCGTAGCCAGTTTCTCGAAATCATCCATGGTGTTCAGCGCGTTAGGTGCCGCTTTAACTTTGGCAACCCACTGCTGGAATTCCGCATCGTCTTTCGTTGCAATGGCTTTGAACTTCATACCAGAGAAACCACGACCACTGAAGTTGGCAGAGATACCGTCAAATGTTCCTGGCTCGTTGGCGATCAGATGCAGTTTGGTCTGCATACCGGCCATCGCATAGATCTGGCTGCCGAGAGTAGGAATAAAGAAGGAGTTCATCACGGAGTTGGAAGTGATCTTGAAGTTCACCGGAGTATTTGCCGGGAAGGCAATCTGGTTAACGGTGGCAATACCCTGTTCCGGGTAAATGAACAGCCATTTCCAGTCCAGCGCGACTACATCGATCTCAACCGGTTTAACGTCAGAAACCAGCGGTTTGCTCGGCTCCAGCGCGTGGGTTGATTTCCAGGTCAAAACGCCGAGGAAGATAATGATCAGGATCGGAATGGTCCAGACCACGGCTTCCACTTTGTTCGAGTGTGACCAGTTAGGGCTATAAGTTGCGTTAGTATTGGTTGCCCGATATTTCCAGGCAAAGAATACTGCCATGAAGACTGCCGGGATAACTACGATCATCATCAAGCCGAAAGCTGTCAGAATCAACGAACGTTGCTCCAGTGCAATCTGTCCTTTGGGATTTAACAACGCACTATCACAGCCGCTGAGTAATACAGCGCCTGCAATTAATGACAAAATCCCCAAACTTTTATTGTATTTACTGAGTCTCATTTAACGACCTCAATGACAAAGGGCTCTATTGTCGTTTAAGTGTGCGCGCATTTTACGGGAAGGTTTATGCAGTGTAAACCAGCTTAAGGATGTGTCAGAAGGCTGTTGACACCTTTTGCTAAGGGTGTCACAGATGTTACGCAGGGTGACAAATTATTAACTGCGACAAGCAGTTGGCGTTAATATAACAAAAAACAATGGTAGAAACCGCAGAAAAATCAGGGAAAGTATAACCCGTACTCTTAATACTCATTTATTTAACATTTCTGCATCATTTCAGCGATGACTTTTATACAAAGTAATTGCGCACCGGATTTAAATATTCGCCATTAATTGTTAATTTAATGTTTCTAATTCGCTTTAAAAAAAATGCTATTGGTAAAATCAGTTACCGACATTGTTTAGCCAATTATTTCATCACCAAAATTGGATGACTTAACCCAGATTTTCTTGCGCCGCTTTTTTCAATGCCAAACTATCTAATATCACACCCAACGCGACGGCGATCAGCGCGAATGCCATACCGGCTTCAAAGATTGGCGTGAGCAGCGCATCGATCTGCAAAATTCCGCTGACATTGAGCGCCAACGCCAGCAGCCACAACGCCAGTAAGCCGCAGCCCATGCTGAACAGACGTACCGTCCAGCGATAGCCTTGTGGCCATAAGCTGCGTATCACAAACTCCCCGCTTTGCTGAATGCTGTGCAAGGTGCCACGACACAGCCACAACAACAGCAATCCCGGCACGCCGGCAAATACCGTGAAGGCATAGAAGGTCGGCCAGCCCCACATTTCAACCAGCCAACCGGCGGCGGGACCGACGTAAACGCGTCCCACGGCAGAAAGGGCCGACAGCAGCGCAAATTGGGTTGCCGAGAAGGATTTGTTGCACAGCGTCATCAACAGCGCGACAAATGCCGCGGTGCCCATGCCCCCACACAGGTTTTCAATAAATACCGCGCTCGCCATGCTCCACAAATGCGGCGGCGTCACCGCCAACAACCAGTAAGCAAAGTTCGACACCGCTTGCAGTACGCCGAAAATCATCAAGGCGCGGAACAAACTCAGCCGCTGCATGAGCACGCCGCCATACAGTGCACCAATAATGGTGGCAAGCAGGCCAAGCGTTTTGTTCACCAGTCCGACGTCACCGGCGCTAAAACCGACGCCGCGAATCAGGAAGGTTGTCGTGAGCGAGGCAGCAAAGGCGTCGCCGAGCTTATAAAGGATAATCAACGTGATTAGCAGCCAGGCATTGTTGCGCTGGAAGAAATCTTTGAGTGGGAACGTCACGGCTTGTCGGAGCGAGTGTGGTTCGCGCGCTGGCGTAACCGGTTCTTTTGCGAGCAGCGTCGCAATCAGGCCCGGCACCATCAGCATCGCCATCAGCCAGTAAGTGGCTTGCCAGCCGAGATAGCGATCGGCTAACCACAGAGCCAATCCGCCTGAAATCAACATCGCCAGACGATAACCCAGCACGGTAATGGCCGCACCGCTGCCGCGTTCTTCCGGGGGCAGCACGTCCGTTTTCCAGGCATCAAACACGATATCCTGCGAAGCCGAACAGAAGGCAACCAGCACGGCTAGCGCGGCTAGCAGGGTTAAGTCGTGCGAAGGTTGCATAAAGCCCATGGCGATAATGCCGCCAATCAGCGTTAACTGTGTGACCAGCAGCCAGCCGCGACGCCGACCGAGAAACGGCGGCGTGTAGCGATCCATCATCGGCGACCACAAGAACTTAAACACGTATGCCTGGCCGACAAGGGAAAAGAAACCGATGGTTTTCAGATCAACATTCTCTACCGTCATCCACGCCTGTAATGTCCCGGCGGTTAACGCCAGCGGCAAGCCAGAGGCAAAGCCCAGCAGCAGCAATACCGCTGCATTACGTTGGGTAAAAATACGCAGATAGTGAGATGTCATAGCCAACCTGAAATGAAGCCCGGCGAAGTTTAGCCGGGCAAATTACTGCGGAAATTAGCGGGCGTTCTGCTTGATGAAGTTGTGAACGCTGGTGTCTTGCGCCATATCAGCAATCACGTCACTCAGGGTTGAGTTAACCGCGTTAGTGATCTTAGCGTTAGTGGCAGTGAACGCGCCTTCTACGCTGTAAGTCTGACGATAATTTTTCACCTGCTTGTTGCCGTTTTTCGCGGTTGCAATGATGGAAATATCGGCCTTAGTGGTAATGCTGTAGCGCACGTTGCCTTGTGTCACATCAGCATACAGACCATTAACGACAATCTGCAGATCAACGGCACCGCTTGGGCCAATCATATAGCCGCGTGACGTCATCTGCTTCTCTAACACTTCCTGCAGCAGGAAGCGCAGATCGCGTGATGGTGTCAGCGTGATTAACTGCCCATCGCGGTTCACTTTCGCCAGCGCCTGATCGGAACGTTGATCGGCACCATTAACGCTGATGGTGACGCCCATCAGGCTTGGATCTTGCTGCGGTAACTGGATCTTCGGTTGAATATCCAATGTGGTGTTGTTGCTGGCACAGCCGGCCAAAATAAAAGCAGCCAGCAGAGGGAATAACAGTTTTTTCAACATACTCATTCTCGTTAGCATATAGGTTGGTTTGCAAAACTGCGGCCATCATAGCATTGCGACGCGGCGAAAAAAGCCCCGGGCCAATGGAAATTGATTGTAAAGGCTTTTTTCGCACAGGGTGAAGTGCTGTGTCATTGACCTATGAGATAAGCAGGTTAGTATGCGCAGCGCCGGGGGATTTATTTGCGGCTAATCTGCGGAAGCGGTGTAAAACCTACTAATATTTAAACAGATGGGCACAGCGCTCGCCGGAAAGGAGTGTTAATCATGATTCGCGAACAAATAGAAGAAAAGTTGCGTAACGCTTTCGAGCCTGCACTTCTTGAAGTGCATGATGAGAGCTATCGTCATAACGTGCCCGCCGGTTCTGAAAGTCACTTTAAAGTAGTGATTGTAAGCGATCGATTTACCGGTCAGCGCTTTCTGCAACGTCATCGCGCTATTTATGGCGAACTGGCAACTGAATTAGCGGGCAGCGTACATGCGCTGGCACTGCATACCTACACGCAAAAAGAGTGGGATGGATTGCAGGATACGGTTCTGGCTTCACCGAATTGTCGCGGAGCCGGCACCCTCGCCTGATTTTCTTTCTTCACCCTTCTCAAAAAACGGCCTGCGGGCCGTTTTCTTTTCATTTATTACACTCAAACGCGATCTACGGCGCAAAAAAGCAGCAAAACCGCTAAAAAGTGGTGAGTTTGCAGCCTCGACTCATTCCAGCGATGCCGCTATAATGCGGCGTCTATTTTTCCGGAATGTCTTCGGGACGCTTCTGGTGACAGGGATTAGGTTCTGCCTGCAGAGGCCGTCCCGGTTGTTGGATACGGCGCATTTATGTGTGGTGTCTGAAGTTGACCGAGCACGTGATTTTTTGAGGTAACAAGATGACAGTTTCAGTAGAAACCACTCAGGGTCTGGGCCGTCGCATTTCGATTACTGTTGCAGCTGACAGCATCGAAAGCGCAGTGAAGAAAGAACTGGTGGAAGTGGCTAAGAAAGTCCGTATCGACGGTTTCCGTAAAGGCAAAGTGCCGGCACACATCATTTCTCAGCGCTACGGTGCTTCTGTTCGCCAGGACGTGCTGGGCGAGCTGATGACGCGCAACTTCGTTGACGCCATCATCAAAGAGAAAATCAATCCGGCTGGCGCACCTAACTATGTGCCGGGCGAATATAAAGAAGGTGAAGACTTCACCTACGCGGTTGAGTTCGAAGTGTATCCAGAAGTTGAGCTGAAAGGCCTGGACGCCATCGAAGTCGAGAAGCCAGTCGTAGAAGTGACTGACGCTGACGTTGATACCATGCTGGAAACCCTGCAGAAGCAGCAGGCGACCTGGAAAGAGAGCGATGCCGCAGCGACAGCTGAAGATCGCGCGACCATCGATTTCAGCGGTTCTGTTGACGGCGAAGAGTTCGAAGGCGGCAAAGCCTCTGACTTCGTGCTGGCGATGGGCCAGGGTCGTATGATTCCAGGCTTCGAAGAAGGCGTTGTTGGCCATAAAGCCGGCGAAACCTTCACTATCGACGTGAAATTCCCAGACGATTACCACGCAGAAAACCTGAAAGGGAAAGACGCGAAGTTTGAAATCGTGCTGAAAAAAGTTGAAACCCGTGAGCTGCCAGAACTGACTGAAGAGTTCATCAAGCGCTTTGGCGTGGAAGATGGTTCAATCGCCGGTCTGCGTGCTGAAGTACGTAAGAACATGGATCGCGAGCTGAAAGGCGCGATCCGTAATCGCGTGAAGACTCAGGCAATCGACGGTCTGGTTAACGCCAACGACATCGACGTTCCGGTTGCGCTGATCGACAGCGAAATCGACGTTCTGCGTCGTCAGGCTGCACAGCGTTTTGGTGGCAACGAGAAGCAAGCGCTGGAACTGCCACGTGAACTGTTCGAAGAGCAGGCTAAACGTCGCGTTGTTGTGGGTCTGCTGTTGGGCGAAGTAATTCGTATCAACGAACTGCAGGCTGACGAAGATCGCGTTAAAACGCTGATCGAAGAGATGGCTTCTGCGTACGAAGATCCGCAGGAAGTGATCGAGTTCTACAGCAAGAACAGCGAGCTGATGAACAACATGCGTAACGTGGCTCTGGAAGAGCAAGCGGTTGAAGCGGTACTGGCGAAAGCCAAAGTGACCGATAAAGCCACTAACTTCCAGGAACTGATGAACCAGACCTCAGCGGCCTGATTTATTCGTTAACCGTTAGTGCTAAGCCCGTGACTGAAAAGTCGCGGGCTTTTTCGTTTCTGGCGCTAAGTACACAGATTTGTCCTCTATTTGCTTAATTAATCGGCAAATTATCGGCTAAGCTCTTTTTCCGTGTTAGCGAATGGGCAAAAGGTTGTTATGCTTGAAACAACTGGGCAGCATCCCCAGATACAGGGAGAATGCATGAAAACAGTGAGACTGACTGATTAACCGAGTGGTTATCTCGGTTTGAGACCGTGGCTCGTAGTGTTCCTGCCGCGGCTTACGTAAAATCGGTACAGAATGTTGCCAATGAAATTTATCAGGAGACGGTAATGTCATACAGTGGCGATCGTGAATTTACTGCACCGCACATGGCGCTGGTGCCAATGGTGGTCGAACAAACCTCGCGCGGCGAGCGTTCTTACGACATCTACTCTCGCCTGCTCAAAGAGCGTGTGATCTTCCTGACGGGTCAGGTTGAAGATCATATGGCTAACCTGATCGTGGCGCAGATGCTGTTTCTGGAAGCTGAGAATCCTGAAAAAGACATTTACCTTTACATTAACTCGCCAGGCGGCGTGATTACTGCAGGGATGTCGATTTACGACACAATGAAATTTATCAAGCCCGACGTGAGTACCATCTGTATGGGTCAGGCTTGTTCTATGGGTGCGTTCCTGCTGACTGCGGGCACCAAAGGCAAACGTTTCTGCCTGCCTAATTCACGTGTGATGATTCATCAGCCGTTGGGCGGATATCAGGGCCAGGCGACAGATATTGAAATCCATGCGCGCGAAATTCTGAAAGTGAAGCAGCGCATGAATGAGTTGATGGCTGAGCACACCGGCAAATCGCTGGAAGAGATCGAACGTGACACCGAGCGCGATCGTTTCCTCTCTGCGGGTGAAGCGGTAGAGTATGGTTTAGTCGACTCAATCCTGACGCATCGCCAATAAGACACATCTGTTTGCCCCTTACGCTATAGTTAACGGGGAGCAGGCAGATGGGTTGAATGCATATCGGCCGTTGATGTACGGCCAGCGCCGTACAACAAATTTGGTCTGAGAAAGAAAAGAGGTTAGCTGATGACAGATAAGCGCAAAGACGGTTCAGGTAAGTTGCTGTACTGCTCTTTCTGCGGCAAAAGCCAGCATGAAGTCCGTAAGCTAATTGCCGGGCCGTCAGTATACATTTGCGATGAGTGCGTTGATCTTTGCAACGACATCATTCGTGAAGAGATAAAGGAAGTTGCGCCGCATCGCGAGCGCAGTTCACTGCCGACGCCGCACGAAATCCGCCATCATCTTGACGATTATGTAATTGGTCAGGAAAGGGCGAAGAAAGTGTTGGCCGTAGCGGTATATAACCACTACAAACGCCTGCGCAATGGTGATACCAGCAACGGTATTGAACTGGGCAAAAGTAACATTTTGCTGATCGGTCCAACGGGTAGCGGTAAAACCTTGCTGGCAGAAACGCTGGCGCGTTTGCTGGATGTGCCATTTACCATGGCCGATGCCACCACGCTGACCGAAGCGGGTTACGTGGGTGAAGATGTTGAAAACATCATCCAGAAACTGCTGCAGAAATGTGATTACGACGTGCAGAAAGCACAGCGCGGCATTGTCTACATCGATGAAATCGACAAAATTTCGCGTAAGTCTGATAATCCGTCAATCACTCGTGATGTTTCGGGTGAAGGTGTACAGCAAGCGCTGCTTAAACTGATTGAAGGCACCGTGGCAGCTGTACCGCCGCAGGGCGGACGTAAACATCCACAGCAGGAATTCTTGCAGGTTGATACCTCTAAGATTCTGTTTATCTGCGGTGGTGCATTTGCCGGTCTCGATAAAGTGATTTCCCAGCGTGTTGAAACCGGATCCGGCATCGGCTTTGGCGCAACGGTGAAGGGCAAATCCCAGAAGGCGAGCGAAGGCGAATTGCTGTCGCAGGTTGAGCCAGAAGATCTGATTAAGTTCGGCTTGATTCCTGAGTTCATCGGTCGTCTGCCCGTCGTGGCAACGCTGAGCGAACTGAGTGAAGAAGCGCTGATTCAGATCCTGCGTGAGCCGAAGAACGCGCTGACCAAACAGTATCAGGCGTTGTTCAATCTTGAAGGCGTAGAACTGGAATTCCGTGACGAAGCTTTAACGGCGATCGCTAAAAAAGCGATGTCGCGTAAAACCGGTGCGCGTGGTCTGCGTTCTATCGTTGAAGGTGCGTTACTTGAAACCATGTACGACTTGCCTTCAATGGATGACGTTGAAAAAGTGGTGATTGATGAGTCAGTGATTGAAGGTCAATCTGAGCCAATGTTGATTTATGGAAAGCATGAAGCCCAGGCTTCTGGTGAATAAATAAACAATCGCACCATGTTGTTATCTTAAAAAAGGGGAAAAATCTTTCCCCTTTTGTTTTTCTCTCGCCAGTGACATTGAATGTCGTATAAGCATCCCCATATACTCAATATCCTGTGGGTTTAACTGCAAAACCTCTATTGCGCGGTACCCATCACCTGGCGGACATTAAACTAAGAGAGAGCTCTATGAATCCTGAGCGTTCTGAACGCATTGAAATCCCCGTGTTGCCGTTGCGCGACGTGGTGGTTTATCCGCACATGGTAATTCCGTTGTTTGTTGGTCGGGAAAAATCGATTCGGTGCCTCGAAGCCGCGATGGATCATGATAAAAAGATCATGCTGGTTGCACAGAAAGAGGCTTCAACGGATGAACCTGGCATTAACGATCTCTTCTCAGTAGGGACCGTCGCTTCTGTATTGCAGATGCTGAAACTTCCAGACGGCACGGTAAAAGTGCTGGTTGAAGGTTTACAACGCGCGCACATCACCACGTTGGCTGATAACGGCGACCATTTTGTTGCCCAGGCTGAATACCTTGTCTCGCCAGAAATTGAAGAGCGCGAGCAAGAAGTGCTGGTGCGCACAGCCATCAACCAGTTTGAAGGCTACATCAAGCTCAATAAAAAGATCCCACCTGAGGTATTAACTTCCCTCAACAGCATCGACGATGCGGCCCGTCTGGCCGACACCGTAGCAGCGCATATGCCGCTGAAACTGGCTGATAAACAGTCCGTGCTGGAGATGTCCGACGTCAATGAACGTCTGGAATATCTGATGGCGATGATGGAATCAGAAATCGATCTGCTGCAGGTTGAGAAGCGTATTCGCAACCGTGTTAAAAAGCAGATGGAGAAAAGCCAGCGTGAGTACTATCTGAATGAGCAAATGAAAGCCATTCAGAAAGAGCTGGGCGAAATGGATGACGCGCCGGATGAATATGAGGCGCTGAAACGTAAGATTGAAGCGGCCAAAATGCCGACCGAAGCGCGTGAAAAAGCCGAAGCTGAATTGCAGAAGCTGAAGATGATGTCACCGATGTCGGCAGAAGCGACCGTGGTACGTGGCTACATCGACTGGATGGTTCAGGTTCCATGGGTTGCGCGCAGCAAGGTGAAAAAAGACCTGCGTAAAGCGCAGGAAACTCTGGATATCGACCATTACGGTTTGGAACGAGTCAAAGACCGTATCCTTGAGTATCTTGCGGTACAGAGTCGCGTCAGCAAAATCAAAGGGCCAATTCTGTGCCTCGTTGGACCGCCAGGCGTGGGTAAAACCTCGCTGGGACAGTCGATTGCTAAGGCAACCGGACGTAAATACGTGCGTATGGCGCTGGGTGGCGTGCGCGATGAAGCGGAAATTCGCGGACATCGTCGTACCTACATTGGTTCTATGCCAGGTAAACTGATCCAGAAAATGGCAAAAGTTGGGGTTAAAAACCCGCTGTTCCTGCTGGATGAGATCGACAAAATGTCTTCTGACATGCGTGGCGATCCAGCTTCGGCGCTGCTTGAGGTGCTGGATCCTGAGCAGAACATCGCGTTCAACGATCACTATCTGGAAGTGGATTACGATCTCTCTGACGTCATGTTTGTGGCGACCTCGAACTCCATGAACATCCCGGCACCGTTGCTTGACCGTATGGAAGTTATTCGTCTTTCGGGTTATACCGAAGATGAAAAACTGAACATTGCGAAGCAGCATTTACTGCCGAAACAGATCGAACGTAATGCGCTGAAAGAAAAAGAGATCACCGTCGACGACAGTGCGATTGTTGGCATCATCCGCTATTACACCCGCGAAGCGGGCGTGCGTAGTCTGGAGCGCGAACTCTCTAAGCTGTGCCGTAAAGCGGTTAAAACGCTGCTGATGGATAAGTCGAAAAAACACATCGTGATCAACGGCGATAACCTCAAGGATTTCCTTGGCGTGCAGCGCTTTGATTACGGTCGCGCAGAAAGTGAAAGCCGTGTGGGTCAGGTGACCGGACTGGCGTGGACGGAAGTGGGTGGCGATCTGCTGACCATTGAAACCGCCTGCGTGCCAGGTAAAGGTAAGCTGACATACACCGGTTCGCTGGGCGAAGTGATGCAGGAATCGATTCAGGCCGCGCTGACTGTAGTGCGTGCGCGTGCTGAGAAACTGGGCATCAACGGTGATTTCTACGAGAAACGTGATATCCACGTGCACGTGCCAGAAGGTGCGACGCCGAAAGATGGTCCGAGCGCCGGTATCGCCATGTGCACCGCGTTGGTGTCATGCTTAACCGGTAACCCGGTGCGTTCTGATGTGGCGATGACCGGTGAAATCACACTGCGTGGTTTGGTTCTGCCGATTGGTGGCCTGAAAGAGAAGTTGCTGGCGGCACACCGTGGCGGCATCAAAACCGTGTTGATCCCGGACGAAAACAAGCGCGATCTGGAAGATATTCCGCAGAACGTGATTGCCGATCTGGATATTCATCCGGTGAAGCGTATTGAAGAAGTGTTGAACCTGGCACTGGAAAATGCGCCTTACGGCATGCAGGTTGTGACCGCAAAATAGTGATTAGCGGCATAAACCGCTAAAAAGCGAAGCTGGCAGGCAAAATGGTGCTTGCCAGCTTTTTTTTGTGCCGCTAACTTAGTGGGCTGCTGGATCAACGAATAAGATGAATACCGTTGTTTCAGCTCCACAGGCTTGATATAACTTGCTGCGCGTTCGCACCGGGCGGGAAGCGCGGGTGCG
The DNA here is from genome assembly GCF_059730785.1 of Pantoea sp. X-Soil-ISGK-421. NCBI lineage: Bacteria > Pseudomonadati > Pseudomonadota > Gammaproteobacteria > Enterobacterales > Erwiniaceae > Pantoea > Pantoea sp. X-Soil-ISGK-421. The sequence continues at coordinate 1,042,624 of NZ_AP035979.1, forward strand.
ATGTGAATAATAAAAGAGGGGATGAAGAGAGTGAATAAGTCACAGTTGATCGACAAAATTGCTGCAGATGCTGACATTTCTAAAGCAGCAGCGGGACGTGTTTTAGATGCATTCATGGACTCCGTTACCGAAGCTCTGAAAGGCGGTGATGAAGTGGCACTGGTTGGTTTCGGTACTTTCTCTGTACGTGAGCGTGCAGCTCGTACAGGCCGTAACCCACAAACGGGCAAAGAGCTCACCATTCCGGCTGGTAAAGTTCCGGGCTTCCGTGCAGGTAAAGCACTGAAAGATTCCGTCAATTAATGACCGCTGATACATCCATTGAAGCATTTTCTTCCGTGGATTGAGGACGCAAAAGCCGTTCTCATGTAACATACGGGCACATCATTTTTGATGTGCCTTTTTTATTCTTGATGCGCGGCGATAGCCTTTGGTTGTTGTCTCCGCATGGTTGCCAACTGCCAGCCTGAACAGCAGTTGCACGATGATGACATCGTGTTAGAGCTTTACATTCACACTACAGCGGAGTGTTGTCATACCATGATGGACAATTTACGCGCGGCGTCGAATCATGTCGTGCTCAAGATTATTCTGGGATTGATCATCCTGTCTTTCGTACTTACCGGGGTGGGCAACTACCTGATCGGTGGCGGCGGTGATTATGCTGCCAAAGTTAACGGTCACGAGATCAGCCGTGCAGAGCTGGAGCAGGGTTTTAACAACGAGCGTAATCGTCAGCAGCAGATGCTGGGCGATCAATTCTCGCAGTTAGCCAGCAACGAAGGCTACATGCAGCAGATGCGCCAGCAGGCGCTATCACAGCTGATTGATCAGGCGTTACTTGATCAGTACATCAAAGATCTGCACATCGGTATCAACGATGATCAGGTGAAACAGGCGATTTTCAATCAGAAAGCCTTCCAGACCAACGGTAAGTTCGACAACGCCAAATACAGTGGCCTGATCACCAGCATGGGCTTCACCGCTGACCAATATGCCGAAGCACTGCGCAAGCAGCTGGCGACGCAGCAGCTGATTAACGCCATTGCCAACACCGATTTCATGCTAAAAGGCGAAACCAGCAAGCTGGTGGATTTGGTGTCACAGCAGCGTGAAGTACGTCAGGCGGTGATTGATGTTAACGCGCTGGCAGCTAAACAGACGGTCAGCGACGACGAAGTCAGCCAGTATTATCAGCAGCATCAAAACAGCTTTATGGCACCCGAGCAGTTCCGCGTTAGCTACATCAAAATGGATGCCGCTAGTATGCAGGAAACGGCCAGCGAAGCAGACATTCAGAGCTGGTACGATCAACATAAAGCGGATTATTCCCAGCCACAGCGTAATCGCTACAGCGTGATCCAAACCAAGACGGAAGCTGATGCTAACGCCGTAGTGGATGCGCTGAAAAAAGGTGAAGATTTCGCCGCGCTGGCGAAGAGCAAATCTATTGATCCCATCTCAGCCCGTAAAGGCGGTGACATGGGTTGGCTGGAGCCGAGCACCACGCCAGACGAGCTGAAAAACGCCAATCTGACGCAGAAAGGCCAACTTTCTGGTGCGATCAAATCGTCTGTTGGTTTCCTCGTGGTACGTCTGGATGATATCCAGCCGGAGCAGGTTAAGCCTTTAGCCGATGTTCACAACATTGTTGCGGACAAAGTAAAGCAAGAGAAAGCGGTTGATGCTTTCTACAAAGTTCAGCAGAAAGTGAGCGAAGCCGCTAGCAACGATAATGAATCGTTAGCGGGCGCAGCGCAGGCTTCCGGTCTGAAAGTGGTAGAAACCCAATGGATTACGCGCGATAACCTGCCCGATGAGTTGAATTTCGATCAGGTTAAGCAGGCCATCTTTAATGGTGGTTTAGTTGGCCAAAATGGTGCGCCGGGTAATAACTCTGACATCATTTCAGTGGATGGCGATCGTGCCTTTGTACTGCGTATCAGCGAGCACAAACCGGAAGTGGTGAAGCCGTTGGATCAGGTAAAAGCACAGATTGTGGATACGCTGAAACACGATAAAGCGACACAGCAGGCAAAAGCGCAGGCAGACAAGCTGCTGGCCGAACTGAAAGCCGGTAAAGCGGATGCGCTGCAGGCTGCAGGATTGACGCTTAGCGCCAGCAAATCCTTTGATCGCAATGCGCAGGATCCGGTTGCGCAGTCAGCCTTCAATCTGCCACAGCCTGCCGACAATAAGCCGTCGTGGGGTGTAAGCGAAGATATGCAAGGCAATGTGGTGCTGGTCGCGCTGGACAAAGTCAGCGCGGGCAACATGCCGCAGGCGCAGACCGATGAGATGGTGAAAGGCGTGACGCAGAATAACGCGCAGATTGCCTTTGAAGCGCTGCTGGAAAACCTGCGTAAAGAGGCGAAGATTAAGTACGGTGCCGCTGCACAAAACCAGTAAGCCTCACAAAAAAAGTTAAATCACTGCAATATCGAAAGGCCGCTTATGCGGCCTTTTCCATTTCTTTAATTGCCCTTTTGAGCCTAAATTCTAGCTGTGACACCCTGCTGTTGCTGTCAAACACAAGGAGAAACACAGCATGGTGAAATCAACTTTTCAAGCCCTATGTATTACGCTGGCGCTGGGTGGCGCAGTTTATACCACCGGACTGGCGGCTGCCGAAAGTCCCAGTGAAACGCAGGCGACGCAAGTCTCAACGCCACAGGAAGGACAAGTCAGCATCAATGCCGCCACCGCCGAACAGCTTGCGGCTGGCATGAACGGTATCGGCCTGAAGAAAGCGCAGGCTATTGTCAGTTATCGCGAACAATACGGTCCATTTACCGCTATTGAACAACTCAAGGAGGTGCCGGGCATCGGCAGCGCCCTGATTGAACGCAATAGCGCCCGGCTTAAACTGTGAAGCATCTCGCGACTTTGAAGGATTGAAAAAGCCCGGATTCAGGCTGTGCTATGCTCAACAGGTCTTACCAGTTGTCATTCTCAGCCTGAACAGGAGCAACAATGCAAACCACTATCAAAGTGCGCGGTTATCATCTGGATGTTTATCAGCATGTGAATAACGCGCGCTATCTGGAGTTTCTTGAAGAGGCGCGCTGGCAGTGGCTGGAGGAGGTCAATGCCTTTCATTGGCTGATGGAGCAGCAGCTGGCATTTGTAGTAGTGAATATCAACATCAACTATCGTCGTCCGGCGGTATTGGGCGACGTACTGAACATTGACAGTGAAGTGTCACAGCTCAGCGGTAAGAGCGGTGTCATCGCACAGCGGGTAGTGCTGGCAAAGGATGATTCGGTGGTGGCTGATGCGGCGCTGACCTTTGTCTGCATTGATCTACGCACGCAAAAAGCGGTGCCGATGGAAGGGGAGCTGCGTGAGCGTCTGGCGTCATTAATGGTCGAGAATGAATAACTGGCGCCGTTGACGCCAGTTTTAACTCGCCGCCTGAATTAGTTGAGGCTGCTTTTTTGCTTCATTGCTGCCATCACGGTCAATGCGTTAGCCTGATATTCCGCCAGTCCACGCGCACGCAAATGACAGGCTGCGCATTCGCCGCAGCCATCGCCTTTCACCCCGTTGTAGCAAGTGAGGGTTTCAGCGCGTACCAGCGGCAACTGTTGCCAGTAATCGGCCAGCGCCCAGGTTTCTGCTTTATTCAGCCACATCAGCGGCGTTTCAAAGCGAATGTTACGCGCCATGCCAAGGCTGACGGCGTTATTCAGTGCCTTAATAAACTCGTCGCGGCAGTCCGGGTAACCAGAGAAATCGGTTTCACACACGCCGGTGATCACCGCTTCGGCTTCAACCTGATAGGCATAAATTGCGGCCAGCGTTAAAAACAGAATATTGCGGCCCGGTACAAACGTACTCGGCAAACCGCTGGCATTCGGATCGTAGGTTGGCACGGGAATGTTGTCGCGCGTCAGGCTGCTGACGGCTAACTCGTTGAGTAGCGTAACGTCCAGCACTTTGTGCGCACGCGCGCCCAGTTTTTGCGACAGTTCAGCCGCAACCTCGATCTCTTCCCGATGGCGCTGGCCATAATCAAAGGTGACGCAGTGCACTTCATCGTAGTGTTGCAGCGCCTGAATTAAACAGGTGGTGGAGTCTTGTCCGCCACTGAATACCACAACGGCTCGTTTCATTTTATCTTCCCCAAAAATCAGTGCGCCTATGGTACTGGCTCGGACGCAGGCTGAACAGCACTGGCTGTGGTTGGCGGTGGAATCCAGGCGCGAGTGAAATCAAACCATCCCAGGCTATTAAGCTGAATGCCCTCCACGCCGGGCGGGGCAAAAACCTGATAGCGATAGTTAAACAGCGGCAGCAAGTAGCCATCGCGCATCAGTTGCTGAAACAGTTGCTGAGTCAATTCACCACGCTGCAACGCATCAGGTTGTTGGGCAATAGCGCTAAGCGGCGATTGCAGTACCTTTTCGCGCAACGGCTGCCAAACCGGATCGTTCTCTAGCCAATTCACCAGCGTAAACAACGGGGCATCGCCAATTAGCCGGTCGCCCATCACCACATCGGCCTCACTGAGATCGATGTCGTCGCGCCAGCTTTTGACATCATGGAAGATGCAGGTGAGGGCGCAGCCATGGTGTGCCAGCAGAGGGATCAGCGCCTGCGCCATCACATGCAGTTCGACCGGCAAATGGTAATGCAGCGTCAGGGTTGGCGGCAGTGAAATCCTTTCTCTTTCTGCACGCGGCACCGGCCAGCCAGGGAGCAGCTCAAGGCTGGGTGTAATCAACCCCTCATCCAGCGGCAATTGCTGAATCACACCGCTGCGCTGAATCAAGGCAATCAGCGATTGGGCCTGTTCGGCACTAAAGTGGGCCGTGACGCGGGGCGCCAGATAACAAAATCCCAGGCTGATACTGCGATCAACCGGACGCAGTGAGCCGAGTTCGTCAGGATCGCCAATCGCGATTTGCACTGGATGACTGCAGCTGGTGCCGAGATCGCGATCGAACAGTTGTGGCGTGATCCAGTATTCCATCCGCTGGATCAGCGGGCGCTGCAAATGCCAGCGCGCATGGCTCTCCAGCCGCACCATTTCTGCGGTGAAATGGGTGAGCTTCCAGGGACCGCTACCAATGTCGGCGAATTCAGGATGAGGTAACAGACAAAACTGGTGCGCCAGCCGTTGCGGCAGCCAGTAATCGCTTTCGCGCAACTGAATATGTATCGCCAGTGGATGCGGGGCTTCAATCTGATCTATTGCCGCCAGCAGGCGCGAACCGCGCGGCGATTGCATAATCTGCTGCAACTGCTCAACTAACTGTGCCGCCTGCACCGGTTCATCGTTATGCCAGCTGAGCTGCGGGCGCAGCCAGAAGTACCAGTCACGACCGCTGGCATCATGCTGCCAATGGTGAGCGATATCGCCTTCAACATCATTATCGCGAAAACGTGTCAGGCCGGAGAAAACCTGCCGTGCCAAATGCTGCTCAGCGCGTCCGGTCAGCTGGAGCGGGCGTAACGGTTCCATCGCCCGATAATAAGGAATGCGCAGCACGGGCGATTGATTCTGCCATTGCCCGCCCATCAGCGGCCGCAACATTCTCACCAGTCGCTCGGGATGCAGATCGAGTACTTGCAAAGCTTGAACCGCTTCGCCGTCATCAAGTTGCTGCGTTAATAGCTGTTGACGTAATTGCTCCGGTGAGAGCAAAAAAGTCAGCTCGCCCTGTTTGCCGCGTCCGGATTCGCCACGCCACCGCAGCCAGCCCGCATTCTGCCACTGGCGCAGCAGGGTGCGCACATGGCGCTCGCTGCAAAAGCAGTGTTGAGCGATTGCTGCAACGCTGAGACGTTGCGTCTCGCCGTGGCTGAGTTGCCACAAACGCTGAAACTGATTAATACGATGAAGTTCACGCACAGTTAAACCCGGAACATTTTTTTAAAAGTATTCACTATTAGTTCCGTAATTACCAGGCGATAGTCAGTCCCTCACACCGACAGGAGAATTCGCATGGCTCGCCTCGCAGCATTTGATATGGACGGCACATTGTTACTGCCTACGCACCGCTTAGGTAATGAAACGCTGGCAAGTCTGCATGCGTTGCATCAACGCGGCGTGACGTTAGCGTTTGCCACCGGTCGTCATCTTATGGATATGCAGCGAGTACGCGAACAAATCACCTTGCCTGCGTGGCTGATCACCGGCAACGGCACGCGTATTCACGATCTGGAAGGGAATCAACTTTACGGCTGCGATGTATCGCCATCGGTGGCGGAAGAGGTGATGCATACGCATTGGCAGACGCCAGCGTCGATTCATATTTTTAACGATGAAGGCTGGTTTACTGATAAACCGCCGCTCGGCGCGCTGGAAGCGCATGCCATGAGCGGCTTCCATTATCAGCTTCGTGATTTGCGTCGCATGTCAGCGCATGAAGTCACTAAGATCTGTTTTATTGCGCCGCATGAAATGTTACAGGCGTTAAGAAGTGAATTGCAGGCCGCGCTGGGCGAGCGAGCGAACATTTGCTTCTCTGCGTGGGATTGTCTGGAAGTGTTACCGGTCGATTGCCATAAAGGCGCGGCGCTGGAGCGTTTGTGCCAGCATCTTTCGCTGTCGCTGGCGGATTGTATGGCGTTTGGTGATGCCATGAACGATCGCGAAATGCTGGAGCGTGTCGGCAACGGTTTTATTATGGCTAACGCGATGAATCAACTGAAAGCTTCGTTGCCGCATTTACCGATTATCGGACATTGCGAGACACAGGCGGTGTCTCACTACTTAAATCACTGGATGACCACACCACACCTCGATTATTCCCCCGAATGCTGAGGCTTACAGTGAACCGGACAGGACGTCCGGTTTTTTATTGTAGTTCGCGCACCCAAGGCGCAATATCGCCGATGTTCTGCTTCACCCACTCCACATTGTAATAAGTGTCGGGATAGCGCTCACCGCTGTCACACAGTAATGTCACCAGAGAACCTTGCTCGCCGTTTTCCCGCATGCGTTTTGCCACCTGCAACATGCCCCAGAAGTTAGTGCCGGTTGAGGCGCCAGGACGACGTCCCAGCACCCTTTCCAGCTGCAGCATAGCGGCGACGGTCGCGCCATCCGGAACTTTCATCATCTCGTCAATCACGTCTGGTAAAAATGACGGTTCAACGCGCGGACGACCAATCCCTTCAATCAGGCTGCCGCGCTCGCTGCGCAGCGTGTTGTCACGGCAATGCCAATAATCGAAGAACACCGAATGCTGCGGATCGACCACCAGCAGGCGCGTATCGTGGCCCTGATAGCGGATGTAGCGACCCAATGTGGCGGAAGTTCCACCCGTGCCAGCGCTCATAATCAAGGTATGCGGTATCGGGAACGGTTCGTGAGACATCTGACGGAATATGCTTTCGGCAATATTGTTATTACCGCGCCAGTCGGTCGCACGCTCGGCATAAGTGAACTGGTCCATAAAGTGGCCGTTTAGCTCGCGCGCCAAACGATCTGATTCGCTGTACAGCTGGCAGGGATCGGCGACGAAATGACACTCGCCGCCGTAAAATCTAATCATCTCGATTTTACGTTTGGCGGTGCTGGCGGGCATCACCGCGATAAACGGCAGGCCAAGCAGTTGTGCGAAGTAGGCTTCCGAAACCGCCGTGCTGCCGGATGAGGCTTCAATGATTGGCGTATTTTCGTGGATCCAACCGTTCGCCAGGCCATAAAGAAACAGTGAGCGCGCCAGGCGATGTTTCAAGCTGCCGCTGGGATGCGTGCTTTCATCCTTCAGATAGAAGTGAATGCCGGGAAAATCATCCAGCTTAAAGCGGATCAGATGCGTATCCGCAGAGCGCTGAAAATCGGCGTTAATTTCATTGATAGCATGGCGAACCCAAGGCGTTTGCATAGTGCATTTCCATAATCATCATTGCGCCCAGTGTAAGGCACTGGCAGGAAAAAGAGGTTGCTTTAATCGGGCTATAATGGTGCGCTTAGAGAAAATTTTTCTCCGGGAGTGGCAAATGTTAGATAAAACTGACCGCATGTTGCTGGCAATGCTGCAGCAGGATTGCACGCTTTCGCTGCAGACGTTGGCCGATGCGGTGAATCTCACCACCACGCCGTGCTGGAAACGCCTGAAAAAACTGGAAGATGATGGCATTATTCGTGCGCGCGTGGCGCTGGTGGACGGCGAAAAGATTGGTCTGTCACTCACCGCCTTTATGTTTGTTAAAACCCAGCAGCACAGCAGCGAGTGGTTCAGGCAATTTGTCAGCGTGGTGCAACAGATGCCGGAAGTGATGGCGTTTTACCGCATGGCGGGCGAGTACGACTATTTGCTGCGCATTCAGGTGGCGGACATGAAGAGTTATGACAACTTTTATAAGCGCCTGGTGAATGGCGTGCCAGGCCTGATGGATGTGACCTCCAGTTTTGCCATGGAAGAGATTAAATACACCACCGCATTGCCGGTAGCGCCCTAACGGGCAAAGAAAGAGACACGCTTGTGCAATTATTCAGCCAGTTAAGTTGGTATTTTCTGCGCGAGTGGCGGCGATATCTGGGCGCCGTCAGCTTGCTGATCGTTATTGCATTATTGCAATTGCTGCCACCGCATGTGGTCGGTGTGATAGTTGACGGCGTTACCCAGCATGATTTAAGCGCTGGGGACATTTTCATGTGGATCGGCGTGATGCTGGTGACTGCAGTCATCGTCTATCTGCTGCGCTACGTCTGGCGCGTGCTGCTGTTCGGTGCATCCTATCAATTAGCGGTTGAACTGCGTGAAGATTTCTACCGTCAGCTCAGTCGCCAGCATCCAGCATTTTATCTGCGCCATCGCACCGGCGATTTGATCGCTCGCGCCACCAATGATGTCGATCGCGTGGTGTTTGCTGCCGGTGAAGGCGTGCTGACGCTGGTGGACTCACTGGTGATGGGATTGGTGGTGCTGATCGTGATGAGCACACAAATCAGCTGGGAACTGACGTTACTGGCGCTGATACCGATGCCGATAATGGCATTCGCCATCCAGAAAGATGGCGCACGCTTGCATCAGCGTTTCAAAGTGGCGCAGGCGGCATTCTCCAGCCTGAACGATCAAACTCAGGAAAGCCTGACCAGCATTCGCATGATCAAAGCGTTTGGCCTCGAAGATCATCAATCGCAACAATTTGCGGGCATCGCCGCGGATACCGGCAAAAAAAACCTGCATGTGGCGCGCGTGGATGCGCGTTTCGACCCGATCATTTATATCGCCGTCGGCTTCTCCAACTTGCTGGCAATTGCCGGTGGCGGTTGGATGGTGTGGAACGGCAGTTTGACGCTTGGTCAGCTCACCAGCTTTGTGATGTATCTCGGCCTGATGATTTGGCCAATGCTGGCGCTGGCATGGATGATTAATATCGTCGAACGCGGTAGCGCGGCGTGGAGCCGTATTCGCTCATTGCTGGCGGAAGCGCCTGCCGTTGAAGATGGACAGCAAGTGTTGCCGCCCGAACCCGGCGTGATGCAGGTTGCTATTCGTGAGTTCCGCTATCCGGCCAGTTCTGGCCCGGTGCTGAGCCATCTTAACGTCCAGTTAAAACCGGGCCAGATGCTCGGCTTATGCGGGCCAACCGGCTGCGGAAAAAGTACGCTGCTGAGCCTGATTCAGCGCCATTTCGATATCGATCAGGGTGATATTCGCTACCACAATACGCCGCTGACGCAGTTGCGCCTCGATAGCTGGCGCAGCCGGCTGGCGGTGGTCAGCCAGACGCCATTTCTGTTCTCCGATACCATTGCCGCCAATCTGGCGCTCGGCCGTCCTAATGCAACGCAGCAAGAGCTGGAGCACGTGGCGCAGATGGCCTGCGTGCATGACGATATTCTGCGCCTGCCACAAGGCTATGAAACCGAAGTAGGCGAGCGTGGAGTGATGTTGTCCGGCGGGCAGAAGCAGCGCATCGCGATTGCACGCGCGCTGCTGCTGAATGCGGAAATCCTGATTCTGGATGATGCGCTGTCGGCGGTAGATGGTCGCACTGAACATGACATCCTGCATAACCTGCGCCAGTGGGGCAAAGGGCGCACCTTGATTATCAGCGCGCATCGTTTGTCGGCGCTCACCGAGGCCAGCGAAATTCTGGTGTTGCAGCATGGCACCGTGGCGCAGCGTGGCGATCATGACACCCTGGCAGCAAAAGAGGGTTGGTATCGCGATATGTACCGTTATCAGCAACTGGAAGCCGCACTGGATGACGATGAAGTGGCAGAAGGAGTCAGCCGTGGCTAAATCTCAACGTTTATGGCCGACGCTGAAACGTCTGCTGGCGTATGGCAAACCGTGGCGTAAATCGCTGTGGCTGGCGGTCGGCATGCTGTGGATTGCCGCAGCGGCCGAAGTGACCGGACCGGTGCTGGTGAGCTATTTCATTGATAATCTGGTAGCGAAACATCAGATGCCGTGGGGCATTGTCGCGGGCCTGCTGGTGGGCTTTATCCTGCTGCAATTGCTGGCCGCTGGTTTGCACTATTTTCAGGCGCTACTGTTTAACCGCGCGGCGATTGGCGTGGTGCAGCAATTGCGCGTCGATGTGATGAACGCGGCGCTACGCCAGCCGCTGAGCGCCTTCGATACGCAGCCAGTCGGGCAAATTATTTCGCGCGTCACCAACGACACCGAAGTGATCAAAGATCTCTACGTCACCGTGGTAGCGACGGTGTTGCGCGCTGCCGCGTTGATTGGCGCGATGCTGGTGGCGATGTTCTCCCTCGACTGGCGTATGGCGCTGGTGGCGATCGTGATTTTCCCGCTGGTGCTAACGGTGATGCTGATTTATCAGCGCTTCAGCACACCAATTGCGCGTCGCGTGCGCAGCTATCTGGCGGACATCAACAACGGCTTCAATGAAGTGATCAACGGGATGAGTGTGATCCAGCAGTTCCGCCAGCAGGCGCGCTTTGGTGAACGCATGGGCGAAGCCAGCCGTTCGCACTATCTGGCGCGTATGGAAACGCTGCGACTGGATGGCTTTTTATTGCGCCCATTGCTGAGTCTGTTTTCGGCCATGATTTTGTGCGGTTTGCTGATGCTGTTCAGCTTCGCCACGCCGGGCGTGTTTGAAGTTGGTGTGCTCTACGCGTTCATTACCTACCTTGGCCGCCTCAATGAGCCGCTGATTGAGCTGACCACGCAGCAGTCGATGCTGCAACAAGCTGTTGTCTCTGGCGAGCGTATCTTCGAACTGATGGATGCGGATCAGCAGGGTTATGGCAATGATATTCAGCCGCTGGCCTCCGGCAGCATCTCGCTGCGTGATGTGAGCTTTGCTTATCGCGATAATCGCGATGTGCTCAGTAACATCAATCTTGAAGTGCCCGCGCGTAATTTTGTGGCGCTGGTGGGGCATACCGGCAGCGGTAAAAGTACGTTAGCCAATCTGCTGATGGGCTATTATCCGGTGACGCGCGGCAGCATCGAGCTGGATGGCCGCCCGCTGATGCAGCTGTCGCACGCCGCCTTACGTCAAAGCGTGGCGATGGTGCAACAGGATCCGGTCGTACTGGCGGATTCGCTGCTGGCCAACGTGCGTTTGGGACGCGATATTCCGGAAGACCACGTGTGGCAGGCGCTGGAGACGGTGCAGTTGGCCCCGCTGGCACGCAGCATGGCGGATGGCATTCATACGCGTTTAGGCGAGCAGGGCAATAATCTGTCGGTTGGGCAGAAACAGTTGTTGGCGCTGGCGCGCGTGTTGGTGTCATTGCCGCAGATTCTGATCCTCGACGAAGCGACGGCCAATATCGATTCCGGAACTGAACAGGCGATTCAGCACGCGTTACGCGCACTTCGCCAGCACAGCACGCTGGTGGTGATCGCGCATCGACTTTCCACCATCACGGAAGCCGATCAGATTTTAGTGTTGCATCGCGGTCAGGTGGTTGAGCGTGGAACGCATGCTGAACTGCTGGCTGAGCAAGGCCGCTACTGGCAAATGTATCAGCTGCAGCAGGCGGGCGATGAACTCGCGGCGGGCATCCCCGTACAATCCGAAGGGTGAATTGCACCTTTTTTGCACAGTTTTATCGGAATGTTCTGTATTGATGCACTTCTTTGAGGCTTAAAGCACCAAAGGAGTGCAAAATTGCAACACTGCTCCTCGCTACCCTCCCTAATTTGCGCCGCGCTTCACATAACGAAGCGTGATGCAGCGCGCCTATGCTGCTGACATTCCCCTTTTTTTATTTATGGCACAACCTTTGCTTATATCCCTATGTGTCCGCGAGACTCACTCAATTTCTTATCCGGAGGGGAACGTATGAAGCTGGTTACCGTGGTAATCAAACCATTTAAGCTGGAGGACGTGCGTGAAGCCTTATCCTCTATTGGCATTCAGGGGCTGACAGTTACCGAGGTCAAAGGTTTCGGTCGCCAGAAAGGTCACGCAGAGCTTTATCGCGGTGCCGAGTACAGCGTTAACTTCCTGCCAAAAGTAAAAATTGATATCGCTATTGCGGACGACCAACTTGACGAAGTGGTCGATGTCATCAGCAAAGCCGCGTATACCGGCAAAATTGGCGACGGCAAGATTTTCGTCGCAGAACTGCAGCGCGTCATTCGTATTCGTACCGGCGAGACCGACGAAGCAGCACTGTAACTGGGGCTCTGAATTGTGATGGGATGGAAAGAAATGAATAAACTGATAACGAAGTTGGGCCTCACCAGCCTCGCGCTGTTACCGTCTCTGGCGATGGCGGCAGCGCCTGCCGTCGCGGATAAAGCCGATAACGCCTTTATGATGATCTGTACCGCGTTGGTACTGTTTATGTCTATTCCCGGCATTGCGCTGTTCTACGGTGGTTTAATCCGCGGTAAGAACGTGCTGTCCATGCTGACCCAGGTTGCGGTGACTTTCTCGCTGGTGTGCGTGCTGTGGGTGATTTACGGTTACTCGCTGGCGTTCAGTGAAGGTAACTCGTTCTTCGGTAGCTTCCAGTGGGCGATGCTGAAAAATATTGAGCTGAAAGCCTTGATGGGCAGCTTCTATCAGTACATTCACGTTGCGTTCCAGGCTTCCTTTGCCTGTATTACCGTCGGCCTGATTGTCGGTGCGCTGGCGGAACGTATTCGCTTCTCTGCGGTACTGATTTTTGTGGTGGTATGGCTGACTCTGGCTTATCTGCCAATCGCACACATGGTGTGGGCAGGTGGCTTGCTGGCGCAAGATGGCGCGCTCGACTTCGCGGGCGGCACTGTAGTTCACATCAACGCCGCGGTTGCTGGTCTGGTGGGTGCTTACCTGGTGGGCAAACGTGCGGGTTTTGGCAAAGAAGCCTTCAAACCACACAATCTGCCGATGGTGTTCCTCGGTACCGCGATTCTGTATGTGGGCTGGTTCGGCTTCAACGCCGGTTCTGCTTCCTCGGCTAACGAAATCGCTGCGCTGGCATTCCTGAATACCGTGGTTGCCACAGCAGGTGCGGTGCTGTCGTGGGTGTTTGGCGAGTGGGCGGTACGTGGCAAACCTTCTCTGCTCGGTGCATGCTCAGGCTTCATTGCCGGTCTGGTGGCGATTACCCCAGCGTGTGGTTATGTTGGTGTCGGTGGCGCGCTGATTATTGGTCTGGCAGGTGGTTTAGCAGGTCTGTGGGGCGTAACAACCCTGAAGAAATGGCTGCGCGTTGATGACCCATGTGACGTGTTTGGTGTCCATGGCGTGTGTGGCATCCTCGGCTGTATCCTGACTGGTGTGTTCGCTTCGTCTTCACTGGGCGGTGTAGGCTACGCAGAAGGCGTGACCATGGGCCATCAGGTGTGGATTCAGTTGTTCAGCGTGGGCGTGACTATCGTCTGGACTGCCGTTGTTGCCTTCATCGGCTTTAAACTGGCGGATATGATTGTCGGCCTGCGTGTTCCGGAAGATCAGGAACGTGAAGGTCTGGATGTAAACAGCCACGGCGAGAACGCTTACAACCAGTAAGAGCCGGGCTAAAGAAGAGCAGTGCGCTAAAATTATAAAAAAACAGAAGGGGCGATGATATCGCCCCTTTTTTTATGCCTCGCGTTGACGCATCACGCCTTCCTGCACCGTGGTGGCTACCAGCCGACCCTCCTGCGTATAAAATTCACCACGCACAAAACCGCGCGCGCCGGATGCGGAGGTGCTCACTACGCTGTAAAGCAGCCATTCAGACAAGTCGAACGGGCGATGGAACCACATTGAGTGATCGATGGTGGCAACCTGCATATCAGCTTCAAGGAAGCCTTTACCGTGCGGTTGCAGCGCGACGGGCAGGAAGTTGAGATCGGAGGCGTAACCGAGCAGGTATTGATGGATGCGACGATCGGCCGGCAGTTCGCCGTTGGCGCGAATCCATACCTGACGCACAGGTTCATCGACGTGGCCTTTCAGCGGGTTATGAATCTGCACCGGGCGAATATCCAATGGACGCTCAGCGAGGAACTTTTCTTTCAGCTTAAGTGGCAAGTGCGCGGCCAGCTTTTTCGCCAGATCCTGTTCTGAGGGGAGATTTTCCGGGCCCGGCACCTGCGGCATGTTGTTCTGATGTTCAAAACCGCTTTCAGGTGCCTGGAATGAGGCCGTCATATAAAAGATCGGCTGGCCATTCTGCACCGCGCTGACGCGGCGTGCGCTGAAGCTTTTGCCGTCACGCAGCGTTTCGACATCATAGATGATGGCTTTTTGGCTGTCGCCAGGACGCAGAAAGTAGCTGTGGAAGGAGTGGATGATGCGCTCTTCCGGCACCGTTTGTTTTGCAGCATACAGCGCCTGACCGACGACCTGACCACCAAACACCTGGCGCAGACCGAGATCTTCGCTCTGACCACGAAACAGGCCTTCTTCCAGTTTTTCGAGATTTAATAAATTAAGCAGGTTATGCAGTGCCTGGCTCATAGCGGATTCCTCAGCGTGACTTATCGCGTCAGTGTGAAAGATCCGACCAGTTGCCGTCAATGATTTTGCCGCGATTTCAGCGGACTGGCGGCCGCTTCAGGCGTAATGCCGATATTTGTGCCAGAATTAAGGCCTGTTCATAAGGAGACGACATCGATGAAACTATGGCAAGTAATTAGCGGTATGACCTTGGCTGCGGCGATTACCGGTTGTGCGGACCACAGCAAGCCGGTAGCCACACCTACACTTGGCTCGGCAGTGGCAGGGCAGCAGACCGCGATCGCGCAGCCGAATGTCAGCGGTTCAGTCTATATCCGCCAGCGCATTGCGCTACCACCGGATTCAGTGCTGACCGTGACACTGTCGGATGCGTCGCTGGCTGATGCACCATCGAAAGTGCTGTCGCAGCGTGTGGTGCGTACGGAAGGTAAACAGGCGCCGTTCCAGTTTGTCTTGCCGTTCAATCCAGCGGATATCCAGCCGAACGCACGCATCCTGTTGAGTGCAGCGATTTCGATTGATGGCAAGCTGGCATTTATTACCGATACGGTGAAACCGGTGATCAATCAGGGCGGAACCAAAGCTGAACTGCTGCTGGTACCGGTAACGAATGTTGCGATGCAAACCCAGCCGGGTGCGGCGACCACAGTGCCGTCGACTTCACCGACGCAGGTGACGCCATCAGCGTCTGTGCCGGCACCGACGAGTTTGTAATCTTCCAGACGGCATAAGCCAAGCGCTCAGGCCCGCTGCCGTGGAGTAAAGCGTCACACGCCATGGATGGCGTGTGCCGAGCGATCAGGGATGAGACAGCGGCTTTACGGAACGGCAGCGGGCTTGAGTGCAACATATTGCACCGCTAATCTTTCTTGCACCGCTAAATCTGCCAGCGATATTTTTCTAATGCGATCTCACCAGCATCACTCACCTCAATCCCTTCCGCTTCCAGCGCATCACGCTGACGAAACAGATCGTCACCTTGCAGTGAAATGCGGCCATGGCGATTGATGACGCGAAACCAGGGCAGTTTGCTGCCTTCCGGCAAACGACGTAGTACGCCACCGACCTGACGCGCTGCGCGCGGCGATCCTGCCAGCAGCGCAACATCCCCGTAGGTGGTGACCTTTCCTGGCGGAATGGCCGCAACAATCTGCCAGACGCGCTCAGAGAAATTGTTATGCTCGCTCATGCGCAGCCTTTTTTTATCGAGGAAAGGGCAAACTTTAGCATGCAGAAGGGTAGACAGCAGCGCTTTGCTGTGTGCTTGAGCAAGAAACCAACGGTTGTCGGGACTACGCTTGCAATTGCCAGGGGGTTACTTGATAATGCCTGCGCTCTCGAAATGAGGGCTTGTCAATGGGGGCCCTGTTGGTTCTCCCGCAATGCTAACTTGTGAACTCGGTCAGATCCGGAAGGAAGCAGCCGCAGCAGGCGACGCGTGTGCCGGGATGTAGCTGGCAGGGCCCCCACCCAATTCTACCTACCTAAAACCCCACTGAATTTAACGCACAAAGAAATCTGGCAATCCTTTGCCTGTGATTCATTCCTTGATTAATACGATGATGTTGCCGATCGGCTGTTAGGGGAAAAACTTAGCGGACGAACTTCCAGACAGAAACCGGTACTTTATCGTAAAGCTTATTCATGGTCAGTTCAGCCAGACGATGATCGGCTGCCGAATAGAATACCGCGAGTTCATTATCAGGTAATTCATACTTGTTTTTTTCGATAACCCGCTCAAGGGTATCGATTGAGCGACAGCGGCGCAGTCGCATCAAATAATCTGTTTTGGTTAAGGCTTGGTTGCTCATAAATAAACCGGTCTCAGTCTGGTGCTAAAAGGAATGGCTAGGTTGTTGGAGATAAGCGCACTCTTCGGCAAACAGATTAAATAAGCGTTTTGCTGAACGCTGCCATCGTTGTAGATCCTGAGTATTGATTCCATAGCTGCTGAACAGCATAAAGGTATCATCAAGATATTCATCGATTTGCGTTATCAGGGCTTCATCTTCAACGTGCTTAATTTTGTAATTCATCGTGAAAGAAGCGATATGCTCAATCAAATCGTTGAGCTGTAAATTGCTTTCAGAAGTAGGATCATTAACCCAGCCGTGATGGCTATCAGTCATTGTCGCCATACTTTCGTCAAACAAGTTCTCACACAGGTATTTAAGCTGGGCAATATCATGCCGTTTCGGTGAGTATTCGTCCATCTTTTTCCCCTCCATAGCTAGCACAGTTACCGCAGCGCGGCGAGATTAGGAAAAGCTACCAGGAAGCGATCTCGAATAAAATGAATTCAGCGACTCCTTAAATGTAATCCACAATCATTAGCTTTGCTCACCTCAATTACCAAATATTACAATTCATCGGCAGGAGAGGGGCGCGCATTGTCAATCACGTCAAACACCAGTGCGCCGGGCTTTACCTGAAAAAACACTTCTTCACGACGATGAGATGTTTCATTTATATCCAGGCAAGGATTAAATAAATTCCAGCGGAAATCGTAAAGCATTTTAAATCGATTGTTGTCGGTTGGATGAATAGAAATAATCTTAACGCTATCGGGAACTAATTGCGCGTTTTGAGAATACCACTGTAAATCGCCGGCTAATGCCTCGGCTATTTTGAGAATATTCCCCTGGATAATTCTTAGCAACTTTTCGCAATCGTCCTCATCCACAGCAATATCACAATGAATAATAGACGGCATTTTGTATCCAGTAAAAGAATGATGTTTCTATCATTGAGCTTATCGCACGACATTGCAAGTCGCTAATAAACAGAAAGAGTAATCGTTGTGATGGGTTTCATAACTCAATCATGCATAAAGGGTAAATTACAGCGGATATCTTCGTGAACGATCAACTTTTGAAACACTTTTGCCCGGGCTCAAAGGAGCCATAATCGGCTATCATAATTGTTATGTTATAACATTATTGGTTGTTGAATATGAATCACAGCGGTTTACTTCTGTCCCTTGGCGGCCGTTTGCTAGTGATGCTGGCGCTGATCGCCTTTCTGGCGTTAGCCTTATGGTGGGGAATGCAGAAATGATGCGTTTCAACCGCTTACAAGCAGGTTACCAAGGCCGCGCAGTGACGCCAGTTGTCGACGGTGAGTTGGCATCGGGCAGCATGACTGCGCTAATTGGCGCAAACGGCACGGGCAAATCGACCTTATTGAAAACCATCGCCGGCTTACTGCCGCCGATTTCCGGCAACTGCGAATTACAGATCCCACGCAAAGCGCTGGGTTGGTTACCGCAACGCACCGAACTTGAAACTCGCTTCCCTCTAACTGCCTATGAGCTGGTGGCGATGGGCTGTTGGCCACGCTGCGGCTGGTTTGGTGGCATTAATAGAGGCTTGCGCCTGGAAATCGATGCCGCGCTGGATGCGGTGCAGATGCGTGAGTTTGCCGATGCTCAGCCATCAACCTTATCCGGTGGGCAGCTACAGCGCGTGCTGTTCGCGCGCTTAATGCTGCAGCGCAGTCAGCTCTGGCTACTGGATGAACCCTTCAACGGCATCGACACGCAAACCGTCACTCTATTGATGTCGATCCTCGAGCAGCAGCAGCAGGCGGGCACCACATTATTGGTGGTGTTGCACGATCGTCCGCTGGTGGCGCGTTATTTCCAGGATGTGTTGTCACTTGATAACGCTGCCTCCGCACTCACACCCCAGCTGCGCAGGGTAGCATCGTGACCTTAATCCAACCTTTTATCGAATTTGGTTTTATGCGCCGCGCACTAGTGGCCTGCGTTGCATTAGCGATTAGCGCCACACCGCTGGGCATTTTCCTTTCGCTGCGCCGCATGAGTTTGGTTGGCGATGCGTTATCACATGCCGTTTTACCTGGCGCGGCTATTGGTTATCTGGTGTCGGGATTATCGCTGGTGGCAATGGGCATCGGTGGCCTGATTGCCGGTTTGGCAGTGGCGCTGCTCTCGGGTGCCGTTAGCCGTTATACGCCGCTCAAAGAGGATGCCAGTTTTTCTGGCTTCTACCTCGGATCTCTGGCGCTTGGCGTCACGCTGGTATCGCTGCGCGGTTCCAGCGTCGATCTGCTGCACGTGTTATTCGGATCGCTGCTGGCGGTAGATAACGCGGCCATTCTGCTGGTTGGTGGCATTGCGGCTTTCACCTTGCTGCTGCTGGCGGTGATTTTTCGCCCGCTGGTGATTGATGCTTTCGATCCCGATTTCCTGCGCGCGCAGGGTAAATGGAGCGCCCCGCTGGTGCACGGCCTGTTCCTGATGCTGGTGGTGCTTAATCTGGTGGCTGGATTTCAGGTGCTGGGCACGCTGATGTCGGTGGGTTTGATGATGCTGCCGGCCACCAGTGCTCGCTTCTGGAGTCGCCATCTGGCTTGCATGCTCGGTATTGCCATGCTGCTGGCGATCGTCTCTGCGTTTATCGGCCTGATTCTTTCGTGGCATTTCTCACTGCCGGCAGGACCGGCGGTGGTGCTGAGTGCTGCGGTGCTGTTTCTGCTTTCTGTTTTGACAGGACCATGTGGCGGCCTGTTGCGCCGTTGATAACGAAACCAATAAGGGGATATGAATGAAAAAGTTACCGCTGAGTCTGGCAATGGGTGCCATGCTGGTCAGCCCGCTGTCGCTAGCGAAAAGTGTTGATGTTGTCGCGAGTTTTACCGTGTTGGCGGATATCGTTAAACAGGTGGGGGGCGATCACGTCACTGTAAAATCGTTAGTCGGCCCGAATGGCGATCCGCACACCTTCGAGCCTACACCGCAGGATAGTCAGGCGCTGTCGAAGGCCGATGTGGTATTTGTTAGCGGTTTAGGGATGGAAGGATGGATGGACCGCTTGATCAGCGCATCAGGCTACAAAGGCACAATTGTGGTGGCATCCAACGGGGTGAACACGCGCAAAATGGAAGAGGACGGTAAAACGGTTACCGATCCTCACGCGTGGAACAGCATGCAAAACGGTGTGATTTACGCCACGAATGTGATGAATGCGCTGATCAAGGCGGATCCACAAGATGCGGCTGAGATTCGCAAAAGCGGTGAAAGTTACATTCAGCAGTTGCAGAAGCTGGATAGCTGGGCGAAAAACGCGTTTGCTGAAGTGCCGAAGAATAAACGAAAAGTGCTGACCAGCCATGATGCTTTTGGCTACTTTGGCCAACGCTACGGCGTTAGTTTTCTTGCGCCGGTTGGCTTCTCTACTGAAGCGGAAGCCAGCGCCAGCGATGTGGCGTCGATCATTACGCAGTTGAAGGCCGAACACATTAAAACCTACTTCATGGAGAACCAGACCGATCCGCGCCTGGTGAAACAGATTGCCAGCGAAACCGGCGCCCAGCCGGGGGGAGAACTTTTCCCTGAAGCGTTATCTGAAGCAAATGGTCCAGCGGCGACCTATGTCGCAGCGTTCAGACACAATGTTGACGCCATATTGCAGAGCATGAAGTAAAAAAAAAGCCGGGGAGCATCCCGGCCAATTATCACGACACTTTCCTACCTTTTTTTCTTTCTTCCCTGAACCGCCTTAAAGCGCGGATTAGTTTTGCAAATGACATAGATGCGACCTTTACGGCGCACCACTTTGCAATCTTTATGGCGTGTCTTCGCAGACCGCAATGAACTTAATACCTGCATGCGTGTTCTCCCGCGTTACTTGTTGCGCGTCAGGAAGCTGCCGAAACGCTGGTTGAAGCGCGCGGTGCTGCCTTCTTTGGCAAAATCTTTCTGCTTACCGGTGTAGAACACATGGGATTTCGAGGAGACATCCAGCGTGATGTACGGCAGCACTTCACCTTGATACTCAATGGTGCGCTCGGTTTTGATGGTCGAACCGACTTTGAAGTACTCGTTGGCCGAGGTGTCGTGGAACACAACAGGGCGATAAAGGGGATGAATATTCGGTTTCATGATAACCTCGTTATGTAATGTTATACTATAACAATATTATGAGCCCGAAAACGTGTGATTGCAACCGTGTTAAACGCAGGGGTTTGTTAGGGCAGGGAAGCGCGAATAAAAAAGGCCGCATCAGCGGCCTTTTAGGGAAGGGTAAAACTTAGTGTTTGTGCTCGACAGGATGACTCTGCTCGATATCGCCCTTATTCTTACTGAAGCGGCGACGTACCACCACGAAGAACACCGGAACGAAGAAGATAGCCAGCGCTGTGGCTGTTACCATTCCGCCCATTACGCCAGTACCTACCGCGTTTTGCGCGCCAGAACCCGCACCGGTGCTGATCGCCAGCGGCATTACACCAAGGATGAAGGCGAGAGAGGTCATCAGAATCGGACGTAGACGCATACGGGATGCTTCGAGTGTCGATTCCACCAGTCCTTTGCCTTCCTTCTCCATCAAATCCTTAGCGAATTCGACGATCAGGATGGCGTTCTTCGCCGACAATCCTATGGTGGTCAACAAGCCCACCACGAAGTAAACGTCGTTACTCAAGCCGCGTAAAGTCGTGAAGAGCAGTGCACCGACAACACCCAGCGGTACCACCAACATGACCGAGAACGGAATTGACCAGCTCTCATACAGCGCGGCCAGACACAGGAACACGACAATCAGCGAGATGGCATACAGCGCCGGTGCCTGGTTACCTGACAAGCGTTCCTGATAAGACATGCCGGTCCAGTCGTAACCGATACCCGCAGGCAGTTTTCCGGCCAACTCTTCCATCAGGTTCATGGCATCACCGGAACTCTTGCCTGGTGCAGCCTGGCCAAGAATCTCCATTGATGGCAGACCGTTATAACGCTCCAGACGCGGCGAACCATACTGCCACTTCGCCGAAGAGAAGGCGGAGAACGGAACCATGGTGCCGCCACTGTTGCGCACGAACCACTTACTGATATCGTCCGGCAACATACGTGAATCAGCCTTGCCCATTACGTACACTTTCTTCACGCGACCACGGTCAATGAAGTCGTTAACGTAAGAACCGCCCCATGCTGAAGCCAGAGTGGTGTTGATGTCTGACAGCGACACACCCAATGCCTGCGCTTTTTCCTGATCGATGATCAGTTTGTACTGCGGCGTATCTTCCATACCGTTTGGACGCACGCCTACCAGCGTATCCGGATGTTGGGCAATCATGCCAAACAGCTGGTTACGTGCGGCGGTGAGCTTCTCGTGACCCAGGTTGCCCTGATCGGTCAGCATGAAGTCGAAGCCGGTAGCATTACCCAGTTCGATAATTGCGGGTAAGTTGAACGGGAACACCATCGCATCTTTGATTTGACCGAGCGCCTGCATGGCACGTCCGGCAATCGCAGGGACCTTCAGGTTGGCATCGCCACGCTCATCCCACGGCTTGAGGCTGACGAACGCGATACCGGTGTTCTGTCCACGTCCGGCGAAGCCGAAGCCGTTAACGGTAAACACGGAATTCACGCTGTCTTTCTCTTTGGTCAGGAAGTAATCCGTCACCTGATCCAATACCTTCTGGGTGCGTTCCTGGGTTGCGCCGGCCGGCAGCTGCGCCTGCGCCAGTAACAGCCCCTGATCCTCTTCAGGCAGGAACGAGGTAGGCAGTTTGATGAACAGATAAGCCATGCCGACAACAATAACCAGATAAATCAGCAGGTAGCGACCAGTGCTACGCACGATATGACCCACACTATCAACATAGTGGTTGGTGCTCTTATCGAACATGCGGTTAAACCAGCCGAAGAAACCGGTGGTTTTACCGTGGTTGCCTTTTGCCACTGGCTTCAGCAAGGTGGCACACAGCGCTGGCGTCAAAATCAACGCCACCAGTACCGACAGCGCCATCGCGGAAACGATGGTGATCGAGAACTGGCGATAGATTACGCCGGTTGAACCGCCGAAGAATGCCATTGGAATAAATACCGCTGACAACACCAGCGCGATACCCACCAATGCACCCTGAATCTGCTCCATTGAACGTTTAGTGGCTTCCTTGGGCGGTAAGCCCTCTTCGGCCATAACACGTTCAACGTTCTCTACCACCACGATGGCGTCATCCACCAGCAGGCCGATGGCGAGCACCATCCCGAACATCGTTAGGGTGTTTATCGAGTAACCAAAAGCACTGATAACCGCAAAGGTACCGAGCAAAACAACGGGAACGGCGATGGTGGGAATCAACGTCGCACGGAAGTTTTGCAGGAACAGGTACATCACCAGGAACACCAGCACGATCGCTTCGAACAGCGTTTTCACCACTTCGAAAATCGAGATTTTAACGAACGGCGTGGTGTCGTATGGATAAACGGTTTTCATGCCTTCCGGGAAGAACGGCTGCAGTTTTGCCAGCTCCGCTTTTACGGCATCCGCAGTATCCAGTGCGTTAGCGCCGGTTGCGAGTTTGATACCGATACCGGAAGCCGGTTTGCCATTATAACGCGCGATGATTTCGTAGTTTTCACCACCCAATTGGATCTTCGCCACGTCACGCAAGCGCACCTGCGAACCATCCTGATTCACTTTCAGCAAGATATTGCCGAACTCGTCTGTTGATGTCAGACGGGTTTGCGCAATGATCGAGGCGTTCAGCTGCTGGCCCGGTACAGGTGGCGTACCTCCCAACTGGCCTGCGGCGATCTGGGTGTTCTGGACTTTCAGCGCGCTGATCACATCCACTGGCGTCAGTGAGAAGTTATTCAGCTTGTGTGGGTCTAGCCAGATACGCATCGCATATTGCGCACCAAACACCTGCGTATCACCGACACCCGGCATACGGCTGACCGGATCTTTGATGTTGGAAGCAACATAGTCAGAAATATCATTCTGCGTCATGGTGCCGTCATCACTGACGAAACCGGCCACCATCAGGAAGCTACTGGAAGATTTCTTAACCTGAATCCCCTGTTGCTGCACTTCTTGTGGCAATAACGGCGTGGCCAGCTGCAGTTTGTTCTGCACCTGAACCTGCGCAATATCGGCATCAGTACCGGATTGGAAGGTCAGTGTCAGCGTCAACGTACCCGATGAGTCACTGCTCGAGGACATATACATCAGTCCATCGATACCGTTCATGTTTTGCTCGATGACCTGCGTCACCGAATCTTGCAGCGTTTTCGCATCAGCACCCGGGTAGGAGGCCTGGATCTCAACCGCCGGCGGCGCAACATTGGGATATTGCTCAATCGGCAGGCTGATAATCGATAGCACACCGGCCAACATGATGATGATGGCGAGCACCCACGCAAAAATGGGGCGATCAATAAAGAACTTAGCCATGTATCAGTGGCTCCTGTTTATGACGATGATTTAGCAGACGGTGATTCTGGCGCAGCTTTGGCATCGTCGGAGACTTCTTGTGGCGTCACCTGCGCACCGGGTTTGGCACGCTGGATACCGGTGGTGATCACCCGATCGCCTTCTTTCAGACCTTCCGTCACCAGCCATTTGTCACCAAATGCCTGATTAGCGGTGATATTACGGGATTCCACTTTGTTATCCGCGCCCACCACCATCGCTGTTGCCTGACCGGTTGGGGTACGTGTGACGCCCTGTTGCGGTACCAGCAGTGCGGTTGGGTTGGTGCCTTCATCCAGACGTGCGCGAACAAACATACCTGGCAGCAGGCGATTGTCCGGGTTCGGGAAGATGGCGCGCAGCGTGATCGAACCTGTGGTTTCATCCACGCTCACATCAGAGAATTCCAATGTGCCAGTCTGCGGGTATGCGTTACCGTTTTGCATCAGCAGGGTGACGTTGGCCTTACCGTCGTTCTGTTTCAGCTGACCGGACTCCAGCTCTGCGCGCAAACGCAGGAAATCATCACTGGATTGGGTCACATCGACATACATAGGATCGAGCTGTTGCACGGTGGCGAGCGCGGTGGTTTGCCCATTGGACACCAGTGCTCCTTCGGTCACCGACGATTTACCAATACGACCGCTGATCGGCGACGTCACTTTGGTATACGCCAGATTGATGCGCGCGGTTTCGACGTTGGCACGCGCAGCTTGTGCGGCGGCAGCGGTTTGGGCTGCAGTGCCTGCTGCGGTGTCATAGTCCTGCTGACTGATGTACTTCGTACCCAGCAGCGGCTTGTAGCGAGTAATGGTTAACTGCGCGACGCGGGCATTGGCTTCAGCCTGAGCTAAATCGGCTTTGGCACTGTCGTATGCCGCCTGATAAGTGGCGGGATCGATCTGATACAGCGACTGACCGGCTTTTACATCACTACCTTCAACAAAATTACGCTTGAGAATAATCCCCGACACCTGAGGACGCACTTCCGCAACGCGGAAAGCCGAGGTACGACCCGGCAGCTCAGTGGTAATTTTCAAGGGTTCGTTTTTTAACGTCACAACACCCACTTCTGGGGGCTGCTGCTGGGCGGCTTGCTGGGATTTATTATCATCACATCCTGTTAACACAAAGCTGCCTGAAAGCATCAGGACGGCCGCCAGAGGCGCTAATCCTCTGTTTTTATTCATAAATAAACCTCTAGTGTCCGATATCAAATGATCAATGGATCACAAACCGATAAACCCATTGCTGCGTTAAAACACGGGTCGTGCTATGGTACATACATTCACAAATGTATGTAAACTTACAAGTTTGTAAAAAAAGCCCAGCATGGCACGAAAAACCAAAGCGCAAGCTCTTGAAACACGGCATCAAATTCTTGACGCCGCACTAGCACACTTTTCCGAACACGGTGTGGCCGCCACGTCTCTGGCGGATATCGCATCAGCGGCCGGCGTCACGCGCGGGGCTATTTACTGGCATTTCAAAAATAAAGCCGATCTCTTACAGGAGATCTGGCTACGTTGTGATGCTGGGCTGGACGATGTGGAACTTGAGTATCAGACAAAATACCCGGGCGATCCACTTTCTGTTGTACGTTCAATGTTGATCTATATCCTTGACGCCACAGCAAAGGATCCGCAAAGACGCGCATTAATGGAGATTATCTTTCATAAATGTGAGTTTGTTGGTGAAATGTCGACCTTACAGGATATGCGTCAAAGCTTACTGCTGGAGTGTTACGACCGCATTGAAGTGGTGCTTAAAGAGTGTATTGAGGTGGGACAATTGCCCAGCAACATCAACACTCGCCAGTCTGCGCGCCTGATGTGTGGCTACATCAACGGCATGATGGAAAACTGGTTATTCAATCCACAGGCCTATGATTTGGCTGCTGATGCACCGCAGCTGGTGGATGCGTTTCTTGATATGCTGCGCCTCAGTCCAACGCTCACCACCGGGCCACGTTAAGCTGCATCTTCCGCGGCTTTCTTTTGTTGATAATCACGCTGAACGATCGCCAGCGCCGCCAGTACCGTGGCGGTGGGGACATTATTCTCTTCAAGCAGTTGAATCAAATCGACGGCAAGTTTGATTTCGTCTGACGCGCTGTCCAGTGACATTATTTCTCCTAAATACGTAATTTCGCCGCAACCAGCAGCATTAATAGTGCGCCGAGCAGTGCAGTGGCGAAACCGGCAGGATGCCAGGCGGCAAGATCGCCCGTGGTGAAGTAGGTGGCGATATAACCGCCTATTAACGCGCCAATCACAGCCAGCATCAGCGTCGGCACAAATCCTCCCGGACGGCCAGGAAAAAACACCCGCTTAAGCCAACCTGCAACTAAGCCAATCGCAATCCAAAAAAGCAGCGTCATGTTTTTTCTCCTTTTTCTCACTGCAACGAGTATAGAGGAAAAAGCGTCGCGTTTAGCGTGGCATAGACGGCAACTCGAGTTTGTAAATAGCGGCGCGGCAGCGTGCCAGACGCTCCTGCAACTGATCAACTTCGCGAATCAACTGCTGCTGAACGCTCAGGGTTTCGGCGCGGGCCAGATGCTGCTCGCGTTGCTGAATCATTGCCAGTAAGCGCTGTTCGAAGCCTTGATACTCTTCACGTTTGGTCTGGCGTGCATCGATGCGTGGACGCTCGCGCTTCACGCGCAGTTGCTGACTGTGGCATTCACGCTGCAACGCGGCAATCTGATCCATCACTTTCTCTGCCAGCCATTGGCGGCGCACCACATCGGTGTCGGCCGCAGTTAATTGCGTAACGTTGCCCTCCAACTCGTGCAGATAATCCGCCAGACGCGTACCGCGGGTGCGAAACAGTTGGGAATCAAAACGGGGCTGGCGACAGACACCATCCGGCTGCTGCGCAATTTGCTGGCGCAGTAAATCTAACAAGGCGTGAAGACGCTGCTGTGCGGACGGTTGGGGCATCACTCTGTTTCCGACTGTGTTAACGTAACGCTGTTTTGACTCATTCAGGCATCGGGCATGCAGCGCATTTTATTACTGAGCCTTGGCTGGCTGGCGATTGTGCTAGGTACGCTGGGCATTGTATTACCTTTATTACCTACGACGCCATTTGTGTTGCTGGCGGCCTGGTGTTTTGCCCGATCGTCACCGCGTTTTCATCACTGGCTGCTGTGGCGATCGCCGTTTGGCCGCTATATTCGCCACTGGCAGCAGCATCGTGCTATGCCGCCCGGCGCAAAAGGCCGCGCCATGTTGCTGATTGTGATTACCTTTTCAATCTCCCTTTATCTGGTGAATCTGCTGTGGGTGCGCATTCTGTTAGGCGTTATGCTGTGTCTGCTGCTGCTTTTTATGTGGCGTATTCCGGTAGTGGCAGAAAGCATCAACCCACCGCAACAGTAGCGCGAGGGTTGCATTTAGCCGGGTATTTGCATAGATTTGGGCATCTTCGTGCGTGGCTTCCCTTATAAACGACTTCGCTTAACCCGGTTTCCGGGGTTTGGCGCTAGAGAAGCTGCGCGTATTAGATATTTTCTCCAGGCGTAACATTTATGACCGCAACTGCGCAGCAGCTTGAACTCATCAAAAACAGCATTAAAAGCATTCCTGACTATCCGAAGCCGGGCATTCTGTTCCGTGACGTCACCAGTCTGATGGAAGATCCGCAGGCATATGCCGCGTCGATCGCCATTCTGGTTGAGCGTTATCGTAACAAAGGCATCACCAAGGTGGTGGGAACGGAAGCGCGCGGCTTCCTGTTTGGTGCGCCCGTCGCGTTGGGTTTAGGCGTGGGTTTTGTGCCGGTTCGTAAGCCAGGCAAATTGCCGCGTGAAACCTTCAGCGAAAGCTATGAGCTGGAATACGGCACCGATGCCCTGGAATTGCATAAAGATGCCATCAAGCCGGGCGATGTAGTGTTGGTGGTGGACGATCTGCTGGCAACCGGCGGCACGCTGGAAGCGACCGTGAAACTGATCCGCCGTGCCGGGGGTGAGGTCAAAGACGCCGCATTCGTGATTAATCTGTTTGACCTGACCGGTGAAGCCCGCCTGACTGCCATGGGCGTTGAGTGCTTCAGCCTGGTGAATTTCCCCGGCCACTAAGGCCTGTGCGCTCCGCTGTACGGCGGGGCGCCACCTCTGCAAAGTTAGTGGTTGCTGATCCGCTTGTGGCTGTTAAACTACTGCCAAAATAAACAGGGTTTGCGAAGCTGCATTTTCTCCCTTCTCCCTAAATTCCAGTGATTGAATCCACATGAGCTATCAGGTACTTGCGCGAAAATGGCGTCCCCAGGCCTTCGCTGACGTAGTCGGTCAGGAACATGTGCTGACTGCGCTGGCCAACGGATTGTCACTGGGACGAATCCATCATGCTTATCTCTTTTCCGGCACCCGCGGCGTTGGGAAAACCTCGATCGCCCGTCTGCTGGCGAAGGGCCTTAACTGTGAAACCGGTATCACTTCGACGCCTTGTGGGCAATGTGATAACTGCCGCGAAATTGAGCAAGGTCGCTTTGTCGATCTGATTGAGATCGATGCTGCATCACGCACCAAAGTTGAAGATACGCGCGATCTGCTCGATAACGTGCAATACGCGCCGGCGCGCGGTCGCTTCAAGGTCTATCTGATCGATGAAGTGCACATGCTGTCGCGCCATAGCTTTAATGCGCTGCTAAAAACGCTGGAAGAGCCGCCATCACACGTTAAATTCCTGCTGGCGACCACCGATCCGCAGAAGTTGCCGGTGACGATCCTGTCACGTTGTCTGCAATTCCATCTCAAAGCGCTCGACGTTGAGCAAATTCAGCAGCAGCTGGCGCATGTTTTGCTGCAGGAGCAAATTGCCGCTGAACCGCGTGCGCTGCATCTGCTGGCGCGCGCCGCGGATGGCAGTATGCGTGATGCGCTCAGTCTGACCGACCAGGCCATTGCCATGGGGCAGGGCAGCGTCACGCGTGACACCGTGGCGCAAATGCTCGGCACGCTTGACGATGAACAGCCGCTGGCATTGATTGAGGCGCTGGTGGAGGGGCAGGGCGAACAGGTGATGGCGCTGCTGAATCAGGCCGCATCGCGTGGTGTTGAGTGGGAAGCGTTGCTGGTAGAGATGCTGCGTTTACTGCACCGCATTGCGATGGTGCAGTTGTTGCCGAGCTCGCTCAGCGAGGACGATCTCAGCCAGGCCGATCGTCTGCGCGAATTAGCGCGCGTGCTGCCACCGGCCGACGTGCAACTCTATTACCAAACGTTGTTGATGGGACGTAAAGATCTGCCGCTGGCACCGGATCGTCGCCTTGGCGTGGAAATGACTTTGCTGCGCGCGCTGGCGTTCCATCCGCAGGCGGCGATTGCAGAGTCGGTGGCGCGTCCAACGTTGACGCCACAAGCCGCTCCGCCAGTCGCGGCACCACAAACAATGCCGAAAGCCGCGCCTGCGCCTGCTGCGCAGCCGCAAATGGCGCCGCCAGTCAACGACGCGCCGCCCATGTCAGATGATTATCCTGACATGCAACCCGCGCCCGATGCGTTACCCGATTCCACCAGCCAGTTATTACAGGCGCGAACGCAGTTGCTGCGTCAGGGAGCCGGCAAAGCAAAAAAGAGTGAGCCGGCAGCGCGTTCCGCGCGGCCGGCGAATCCGGCGCTGGAACGTCTCGCTAGCGTCACAGAACGTGTGCAGCAGCGTGCGTCTGAACCCGCGGTAAAAGCACCGGCAAAACCGGAAGCCTATCGCTGGAAAACCCAGCTGCCGGTTGAGGTTAAAGCGGAACCGGTGGCGACGCCAAAAGCCTTGCGTTCCGCGCTGGAGCATGAGAAAACGCCTGAGCTGGCGCTGCGTCTGGCGGAAGAGGCGCAGCAGCGCGATGCATGGGCCGCAGAAATCGCGGCGCTGACGCTGCCGAAACTGGTGCAGCAGGTGGCGCTTAATGCGTGGAAAGAGGTGGGCGAAACCGGCATTACGCTGCATTTGCGCAGCAGTCAGCGCCACCTCAATTCTGCCTCTGCGAAGCAGGCGCTGACGGAAGCGCTGAGTCAGTCTGCCGGTCAGCCGGTTGAATTGACCATTATTGAAGACGATAATCCTACGGTATTGACGCCACTGGAGTGGCGTCAGGCCATTTATGAAGAGAAGCTGTCGCAAGCGCGGCAGTCGATCGAAAGCGATACCCATATTCAGACATTGCGTCGATTCTTCGATGCCGATTTGGATGAAGAGAGTATTCGACCGGTGTGAACATGCTGCCGCGCGTCAACTGCGCGCAGCCCCAGCAGAGAGAGAAAACTATGTTTGGTAAAGGCGGATTGGGCAACCTGATGAAACAGGCCCAGCAGATGCAAGACAAAATGGCCAAAGTTCAGGAAGAGATCGCCGCGATCGAAGTGACCGGTGAATCAGGCGCTGGCTTGGTTAAAGTAACCATCAACGGTGCGCACAACTGCCGTCGTGTCGAAGTCGATCCTAGCTTGCTGGAAGATGACAAAGATATGCTGGAAGATCTGATCGCTGCGGCCTTCAACGATGCGGCACGTCGTATTGACGAAACGCAGAAAGAGAAGATGGCTTCCGTATCGAACGGTATGCAGCTGCCACCTGGCTTCAAGATGCCGTTCTGATGCAAACCAGTCCACTGCTTGAATCTTTGATGGAGTCGTTGCGCTGTCTGCCGGGCGTTGGCCCAAAGTCGGCGCAGCGCATGGCTTTTCAGCTGTTGCAGCGCGATCGTAGCGGTGGCATGCGTCTGGCACAGGCTTTGACCCGCGCCATGTCGGAAATCGGCCACTGCGCCGATTGCCGTACCTTCACCGAGCAGGAAATCTGCACCATCTGCGCCAATCCGCGCCGTCAACAAAACGGCCAGATTTGCGTGGTGGAGAGCCCGGCTGATATCCACGCCATTGAGCAGACCGGCCAGTTTGGCGGCCGCTACTTTGTGCTAATGGGCCATTTGTCTCCGCTGGATGGCATTGGTCCGCAGGATATCGGGTTGGATCGGCTGGAGCAGCGTCTGGAGCGCGAAACGTTAACCGAAGTGATCCTCGCCACCAATCCCACGGTGGAAGGGGAAGCCACGGCCAACTATATCGGCGAACTGTGCGGGCAATATGGCGTTGATGCTAGCCGCATTGCGCACGGTGTACCGGTTGGCGGTGAGCTGGAGATGGTCGATGGCACCACGCTGTCGCACTCGCTCGCCGGACGCCACAAGATTAAATTCTAATCACTTGCCGATGTCTTCGCGGACATCGGCTTGAAATCCTCTGCTTCATCCCCATTTCTCTCTCAACGTATCATCAACAACCCCGATTCAGTTGAGGTAGCAATGACCATGAAAGGACAAGAGACGCGTGGCTTCCAGTCAGAGGTAAAACAACTTCTGCACCTGATGATCCATTCACTCTATTCAAATAAAGAGATTTTCCTGCGCGAGCTGATTTCCAACGCTTCAGATGCCGCCGACAAACTGCGCTTCCGCGCGCTGTCGACGCCCGATCTGTACGAAGGCGACGGCGACCTGCGTGTACGCATCTCGGTCAACCCGGAAAACCGCACGCTGACCCTCAGCGACAACGGCATCGGTATGCGTCGTGATGAGGTGATTGAGAACCTCGGCACCATCGCCAAGTCCGGCACCAAATCTTTCCTCGAATCCATGGGTTCCGACCAGGCAAAAGACAGCCAGCTGATCGGCCAGTTCGGCGTTGGCTTCTACTCCGCTTTCATCGTGGCGGATAAAGTCACCGTGCGCACCCGCGCTGCCGGCGCCAAAGCCGATGAAGCGGTGTTCTGGGAATCAGCCGGTGAAGGCGAGTACACGCTGGCGGAGATTGAGAAGGCCGATCGCGGTACCGAAATCACGCTGCACTTCCGTGAAGGCGAAGACGATTTCCTCGATGCGTGGCGTGTGCGTAACGTGATCAGTAAGTACTCCGATCACATCGCGCTGCCGGTTGAGATTGAAACCAAAGACGAAGAGAGCGGTGAAAGCAGCTGGGAAAAGATCAACAAAGCCCAGGCGCTGTGGACCCGCAACAAGTCTGAGATCAGCGACGACGAATATAACGAGTTCTACAAACATATCGCCCATGATTTTAGCGATCCGGCGATCTGGAGCCACAACCGCGTGGAAGGCAAGCAGGAGTACACCAGCCTGCTGTACATTCCGGCGCGTGCGCCGTTCGACATGTGGAACCGCGACAGCAAGCACGGTCTGAAACTCTACGTGCAACGCGTGTTCATCATGGACGACGCCGAGCAGTTTATGCCGAACTATCTGCGCTTCGTGCGTGGCCTGATTGATTCCAACGACCTGCCGCTGAATGTGTCGCGTGAAATCCTGCAGGACAGCCGTGTTACTCAAAGCCTGCGTGCCGCACTGACCAAGCGCAGCCTGCAGATGCTGGAAAAACTGGCGAAAGACGATGCAGAGAAATATCAGCAGTTCTGGAAAGAGTTCGGCCTGGTGCTGAAAGAAGGCCCAGCCGAAGACAACGCCAACCAGCAGGCGATTGCCAAACTGCTGCGCTTTGCCACCACGCAGAGTGAAGGCGCCGAGCAGACCATTTCGCTCGATGATTACCTGAGCCGTATGGTGGAAGGTCAGGACAAGATTTACTACATCACCGCCGACAGCTATGCCGCCGCGAAGAGCAGCCCGCATCTGGAACTGTTCCGCAAAAAAGGCATCGAGGTGCTGCTGCTCTCCGATCGCATCGACGAATGGATGATGAGCTACCTCACCGAGTTCGACGGCAAAACCTTCCAGTCAGTGAGCAAAGCGGATGATTCGCTGAGCAAACTGGCCGACGAAGAGACCGACGAGCAGAAAGAAGCGGAGAAAGCGCTGGAGCCGTTCGTTGAGCGCGTGAAATCCCTGCTGGGCGAGCGCGTCAAAGAGGTGCGTCTGACGCATCGTCTCACCGACACGCCAGCGATCGTTACCACCGATGCCAACGAAATGACTACGCAGATGGCGAAATTGTTTGCTGCGGCCGGTCAGGACGTGCCGGAGGTGAAGTACATCTTCGAAATCAACCCGGATCATACGCTGGTGAAACGCGTGGCCGATACGCAGGATGAAACGCACTTTGCCGAATGGGTGGAGCTGCTGCTTGATCAGGCGTTGCTGGCCGAGCGCGGTACGCTCGACGATCCGAACCAGTTTATCCGTCGCATGAACCAGCTGCTGACGGCATAAACCGCGCCAAACTCGAAGGTCGCCATTCATGGCGACCTTTTTTTTATCTGCTTTTATATCTGCGCCTGATCCCGCAACCAGTCGCGGAACAACGTAATCTCTGCATCGTGTTGACGCGAAATCTTGGTCATCATCAGGGTGGCGCGATCGACACGCACAAAGCCCAGCGGCGCTATCAACGTCCCGTCATTCAACTCCTGACGCACCAACAAGCGCGGCGCCATAATGACACCCAAACCATTTCTCGCCGCCTGAATCCCTAACGTCAAATTGTCGAAATGCTTGCCGATCCAGAAATTGCCACGCGCATCGCTGGTTTTCGCCCATTCAGCCCACGCATGCAGCCGCGTATCGGCGTGCAGTAAAGGCAATGAGGCGAGATCCTGCTCGCTTTGAAAACGTGCCGCAAACTGCGGCGCGCACAGCGGGCCGATATAATCATCGCTAATTAACGTGACATCGATGTCATCATCCGGTGATTGCTCAGCGCTGAGGATCAGCACGTCGGTGTGCTCGCTGCGCAGTTGGTCGATCTCCACCAGCGGCTGAAACTGCACTTCAATATCGGGGTAGCGCTGATAAAAGCTGGCGATGCGCGGAATCAGCCATTGAGCAAGAAAGCTGGGCGCACAGGAGACGCTGAGATGATGGCGCATGCCGGTACGAATGCTTTCGCAGGTGGTGGAGAGTTCGCTAAAGGCTTTCTGACAACTCACCAGCAGACGTTCACCGTGTGAGGTTAATTTGACGCGTCCATTGGTGCGCACAAACAGTGGCTTTCCCATCCAGCTTTCCAGCTGCCGAATCTGATGGCTGATGGCGCTGTGGGTCACATGCAGACGCTCGGCCGCAACGCTAAAACTGCTATACAGTGCCGCCTGATGGAAATAGTGCAGTGCCCGTAACGATGGAAGCGCGGTCATACTCGTCCCCTGTGTAAAAACCTAACAGGGATTGTCAGTTTATATCATTTTAATGTCCAGCCGCATTGGCCTAACCTTTCCCCCTGATTCTGGCGGGTTGACGGCTCAGCCTCTCTGTGTCGTGTGCCGAACCTCATTGCCACGCTTCACCTACCACACAGCACAATAACAAGAGAAATATCACGCGATGGCTCCACAACTGGCTACTGCGGCGCGCGATAAGCTTCGCGGCTTGCTTTCACGTCATTACCGGCTTGAAAATTACGATCTCTTCTTTGCGCCTTCATTGCACATCGCTCGGGTACTGCTCTCCCAGTTATTTCTGCGTCAGGAGCAGGCGCGCAATCACACGCGTTACGCCTCACATCATCCGGTGAGCGAACTCAACGTGCTACCTGCTTTGCCGATGACGGCGGGTAACATTGCCCTGGTGGATCATGTCGATATGCAGCAAGGCCGCGTTAAGACGCTGAGCGAATGCCAGAGCCAGGGCGTGACTGATGCATCGGAGTCGTTTGCCACCCAATTGCATAAACGCCTGGTGAGCGATGCGCGGCTTTTTGTGGCACGGCTTGATCGTCATGCCGCGTTATGTAGTGATCTGGTGTTGATCGCCCTGCGCACCGCAGATTTCAGTACGCTGGTGCGCAGTGAATTGCGACTGTTTGAGCAAGGATTAGCGCTGGGCGCGGGACCAGAACAGGCGCTGGCGATGATGGAGGATAGCGCATGGCGTCCCTTCAACATCGCCACAGTAGAAAGTATCGCGCTCGATTCGCCGATAATACTGCACTCCATTCAGCAACCCGGTTTGCCGTTTGCCCTTTTTCCTCTGCCGAATGGACTGAATGCGCATCAACTGCCCCAGGATATGCAGGTTCTGCCCGATCAGGCGCGTTTACGCCTGCGCGCCAACGTGCGTGGCGGGGTCAACAAATACCAGAACGTGACGCCCGCACTAAAAAAACGTCTGAAAGACGTGCTGATGCTTAGCCGTGATTCCTAAAAACGGGCACTCTGCTGGTATTTACTGTCAAAGCAGGTCAAAGTAGACCTTTCATGGCGAGCGCGCCCGTTTCCTTGTGGTGTGCGGGTCATAATGGTATGTTCTTCGCCTTCTCAGATTGAACAATGCGATTCGCAAGGGGAATTACGCAATGCGTATTATTCTGCTCGGAGCTCCGGGCGCAGGTAAAGGCACTCAGGCTCAATTCATCATGGAGAAATACGGTATTCCGCAGATCTCCACGGGTGACATGTTACGTGCGGCAGTAAAAGCGGGCACGGAACTGGGCCAACAGGCAAAAGCGATCATGGATGCCGGTAAACTGGTGACTGACGAGCTGGTGATTGCGCTGGTTAAAGAGCGTATCGCGCAGGAAGACTGCAAAAACGGTTTCCTGCTCGATGGCTTCCCACGCACTATCCCGCAGGCTGACGCTATGAAAGAAGCGGGCATCAAGGTTGACTATGTGCTGGAGTTTGCCGTACCGGACGAGCTGATTGTGGATCGTATTGTCGGTCGTCGTGTCCATACGCCATCTGGCCGCGTTTATCACGTCACCTACAATCCACCGAAAGTGGCAGGTAAAGATGACCTGACCGGTGAAGAGCTGACCACGCGTAAAGATGACCAGGAAGAGACCGTGCGTAAGCGTCTGGTGGAATACCATCAGTTGACCGCGCCGCTGATTGCTTACTACGGCAAAGAAGCGCAAGACGGTAACACCGAATATCACAAAATCGACGGCACACGCCCTGTCGCTGAAGTGAGCACGCAATTGGCCACTATCCTCGGTTAATGCGTTCTGGGGCCGGTTGTCCGGCCCTTTTGCAGCAATTGCTTTCCCCTCCCACATTTTCCGCTACAATTTCCCCCTGATTTTGCATTTGACCCATTCGTTTCGACATCAAGGAAATACAATGAGGCAAGAAAAGCCCGGGGTTCTGCTGGTGAATTTAGGCACACCAGACGCACCGACAACACCGGCGGTTAAACGCTATCTGAAACAATTCCTCGGCGATCCGCGCGTGGTTGATACACCACGCTGGTTGTGGTGGCCGATTCTCAATTTCATCATCGTGCCATTCCGCTCACCGCGCGTTTCGAAACTGTATGCTTCCGTTTGGATGGATGAAGGCTCGCCGCTGATGGTGTTTAGCAAGCGTCAGCGTGAAGCATTGGCGCAGCGGCTGGATATGCCGGTTGAACTGGGAATGAGCTACGGAACGCCAAGCCTCGACAGCGCGCTGCAGCGCTTACTGGCGCAGGGCGTCACCAAACTTATTGTGCTGCCGCTCTATCCACAGTTCTCCTGCTCAACGGTGGCTGCCGTGTGGGATGGACTCGCTACCAGCTTCAAGCCGCTGCGTTCGCTGCCCGAAGTGGCTTTTATTCGCGATTACGCTGAGCATCCGGCCTACATCGCCGCCCTGAAAGCGTCGGTTGAACGCTCGTTTGCGCAGCATGGTGAACCGGAGCTGCTGGTGCTGTCTTTCCACGGCATTCCGCAGCGTTTCGCCAATGAAGGCGATGATTACCCGCTGCGCTGCAAAGACACCACCGATGCGCTGAGCGCTGCGTTAGGCATTGCGCCGCATAAGATCATGATGACCTTCCAGTCGCGCTTTGGTCGCGAGCCGTGGCTCACGCCGTACACCGACGAAACCATGAAGAGTTTGCCGGCTAAAGGGATTAAGCACGTGCAGGTGATGAGCCCCGGCTTTGCCGCGGATTGCCTCGAAACGCTGGAGGAGATTAGCGGAGAGAACTGCGAGATCTTCCTGCATGCTGGCGGCGAAAAGTTCGAGTACATCCCGGCGCTCAACGACGATGCTGAGCACATTGAAATGATGGTGCAGCTGGTCAACGCGCGCCGTTAAGGGTGTGGCAGAGAGTGTGATATCATTCTCTGCCTGATTTTCCCTGACGGCACTCTCGATGAAATTTCCCGGCAAACGCAAATCCAAACACTATTTCCCCGTCAACGCACGCGATCCGCTGCTGCAGGCTACGCAGCAAGAGCAGGAAGAGGGCAGTTGGGTGGTGGGTATCGATCAGACGCTGGTCGATATCGAAGCCAAAGTCGATGATGACTTTCTGCAGCGTTACGGCTTAAGCGCCGGTCACTCGCTGGTGATCGACGATGCTACAGCCGAGGCGCTCTACAATGAACTGATGCGCGAAGAGCTCATCAGTCATCAATTTGCCGGTGGCACCATCGGAAATACCTTGCATAACTACTCGGTGCTGGCGGATGACCGCTCGGTACTGCTGGGCGTGATGTGCAACAATATCCAGATTGGCGGCTACGCCTATCGCTATCTGTGCAACACCTCCAGCCGCATGGATCTTAACTTCCTGCAGGGCGTTGATGGTGCGATTGGTCGCTGCTTTACGCTGATTGGCGAGCAGGGCGAACGTACTTTCGCCATCAGTCCCGGCTTGATGAATCAGCTGCAGGCTAACAATATTCCGGAAGAGGTGATTGCGGGCGCGTCGGCGTTAGTACTGACCTCCTATCTGGTACGCTGCCAGCCGGGCGAGCCGATGCCGGAAGCCACTTTGCGTGCCATCGAATATGCGAAGAAGCACAATGTGCCGGTGGTGCTGACGCTTGGCACTAAATATGTGATTCAGGATAACCCGCAGTTCTGGCGTGATTTCCTGCGCGACCACGTCTCGATTGTGGCGATGAACGAAGAAGAAGCGTTTGCGTTGACCGGTGAACAGGATCCGCTGCTGGCGTCCAATATGGCGCTGGATTGGGTGGATTTGGTGCTGTGTACCGCCGGGCCAACCGGATTGTACATGGCCGGTTTCACCGAAGAAGAGTACAAGCGCAAAACCAACCATCCACTGCTACCGGGCGCGTTGGCTGAATTCAACCAATATGAATTTAGCCGCGCGATGCGTCACAAAGATTGCCAGCAGCCGCTGCGCATTTTCTCGCATATCGCGCCTTATATGGGCGGACCGGAAAAGATCATGAACACCAACGGCGCAGGCGATGGCGCGCTAGCGGCGCTGCTGCACGACATCACCGCCAACAACTTCCATCGTCAAAAGGTCCCTAACTCCAGTAAACACGGCCGTGAATACCTGACGTACTCGTCATTGGCACAAGTGTGTAAATACGCCAACCGGGTGAGTTATCAGGTGTTGAACCAGCATTCACCGCGTCTGACACGCGGCCTGCCAGAGCGGGAAGACAGTTTAGAAGAGTCGTACTGGGATCGTTGATGATGGCATCGGTGCGCATTAATGCGCACCTTACATCTTAGGGTCGCCATTTATGGCGACCTGGCCAGGAACTAAACAAATTTAAATCGGGCACTCACGCACAATCGGGTTCTGTGCAATCTCTTCTTCCAGCACGTGCAACATGCTGTTGGCGATTTCACGTTCGCCCATTACCACACGATTGGCACCGCGCTCCATAATGTAAGTCACTTCATCGTCATAATGCGCACGCGCGATAATCTCAATATCTGGACGCTTCTCGCGCGCCGCAGTCACCACTTCGCCGGCTTCGTAGCCATTTGGAATGGTCAGCAGCAGCCAGCGGGCGCAGTCGAGGCGTGCTAAATCCATGGTATCCACGCGCGCTGCATTACCCAGTACTGCTTTGATGCCTTGTTCACGGAGCGCTTCAACGCGCGGGCGGGAGTTCTCAACCACCACTAGCGGCACATCCGCTTCCATCAGTTTTTGCCCCAGCAGGCTGCCTACGCGGCCATAACCGACCAGCACCGCATGATTGCAAATATCCACCGGAATCTGCTTCTCTTCTTCGATAGCTTCTTCCAGCGTCTGCTCTTCGATGGTCTCGGTTTTGTCGAGATAACGCTCCAGCACGCTAAACAGAATCGGGTTCAGCATGATGGAGAGAATCGCCGCCGCCAGTACCAGATTGCGGCCTTCATCACTCAGCATGCCGAGTGAGATGCCGAGACCGGCCAGAATAAAGGCGAACTCACCAATCTGCGCGAGGCTCACCGAAATGGTCATCGCGGTACGACGCGAATGGCCAAGCAGCGTCACCAGCAGCCAGGCCGCGATCGATTTACCCAGCACGATGATCGCCAGCGCGCCTAGCACTGCCAGCGGCTGTTCAATCAGGATCATTGGGTCAAACAGCATACCGACGGAAACAAAGAACAGCACGGCGAAGGCATCACGCAGCGGCAAGGTATCGTGCGCCGCGCGGTGGCTGAGTTCAGATTCATTGAGCACCATGCCGGCGAAGAAGGCACCAAGCGCGAAGGAGACATCAAAGAATTCCACCGCGCCAAAAGCGATGCCGAGCGCCAGTGCTAATACCGCAAGGGTAAACAGTTCACGCGAACCGGTGGCGGCGCTTTTGGCCAAAATCCACGGTACCACGCGACGGCCTACTACCATCATCAGCACCATAAAGGCGACAACTTTGCCGATGGTCAACAGCAGATCCCACAACAGCAGCGTTGGGCTGGCGTTACCTTGTTCCAGCATGCCAGCAATGGCCGGCAGCAGTACCAGCGTCAGCACCATCACCAAATCTTCTACGATCAACCAGCCAATGGCGATTTGCCCGCGCTGGCTATCAATCAGCTGACGCTCCTCCAGTGCGCGCAGCAGCACCACGGTACTGGCGGTAGAAAGACACAAACCAAATACCAGACCGGTCATCCACGACCAGCCCATTGTCCAGGAAAGCCCCATTCCCAGCAGCGTTGCCACGGCGATTTGCGCGATGGCGCCAGGAATGGCAATCGACTTTACTGACATCAAATCCTTTAGCGAGAAGTGCAAACCCACGCCAAACATCAGCAGAATCACGCCGAGTTCAGCCAGTTCTGGCGCAAGGTTGGTATCCGCGACAAAGCCTGGTGTAAAAGGGCCGGCCAATACGCCAGCCAATAGATAACCGACCAGCGGTGAGATGCGCAGGCGATTTGCCAGCATACCAAGGAGAAATGCGAGGACCAGTCCCCCGACAATGGTAGTGATCAACGGTGTGGTGTGATGCATGCCTGTCTCCTTGTGTGCAAATGTATCCGCTTGTAACAACCTAGTGTAATGCACAATGACTTACCGCGTTTAAACATTTGAGCGGTAAAAGACCAGTAAATTGAAAAAATGAGACCAAAATGCAGCTGAAGCTGTATTTTCCTCAGTTATCTCACTATATCGGCTGGAAATACGCAGAATGAAGGGCCGGAGGGAAAAAACAGTTTCCCAGCGAAACAGGCTCAGGAGAAGGGGTAATCGCGGGTAAAGCAGCCGAAAAGCGGATAACAGGCAACCAGGCTGAGATTTGGCCGGTGGAGGCCAGATCAAATTCCCGCCATTGTCAGCGGAAGATGGCACACTGAACCTTACAATGTGTCATTCATCTTGAGTTAATGGGCCATCTGTGCGACACAGAGGGGCGATTAAGCACATCAAGTCCACCGCTCAGTGGAAAAATGCAGAATAAGGAGATCGGCTTTGTTTTTATCACCGCGAAAAGGGCGCTGGTTGGCGCTGATAATGTTACTGCTGCCGATGCTGGCGCAGGCGTGGCAAACAGATCGCAGTTATCGTTTCAGTATTCTGCATACCAACGATCATCATGGTCGCTACTGGCCTAATGCACAGGGCGAATATGGCCTGGCGGCGCAGAAAACGCTGATGGATCAGCAGCGCTATGATGTTCAGGCCAAAGGTGGCGGTGCATTAATCCTCTCCGCCGGCGATGTGAACACCGGTGTGCCAGAGTCAGATATGCTGGATGCCGAACCCGATATTCGCGGCATGAATCTGGTGGGCTATGACGCCATGGCGCTGGGCAACCATGAATTCGATAAACCGCTTAGCGTGCTGCTCAGGCAGCAGAAGTGGGCCAAGTTTCCTTTCCTGTCAGCCAACATCTATCAAAAGGGAACCGACACGCGTTTATTTAAGCCGTGGGCGACCTTTAATCGCATGGGACTGAAGATCGCGGTAATCGGTTTGACCACTACCGACACGCTGCGCATCTCCAATCCAGAAAATATTTCGACGATAGATATTCGCGATCCGGTGAAAGAAACCGAGAAAGCGGTGGCGGAATTACGCGCCAGCGAAAAGCCTGACGTTATCATTGCGTTAACTCACATGGGGCATTACGACGACGGCCAGCACGGCAGCAATGCGCCGGGCGACGTTGAACTGGCGCGCAGCCTGCCGCCGGGTACCCTCAATGTGATCATTGGCGGCCATTCGCAGGATGCGGTGTGCATGGAGAAAGAGAACGTCAGCGTTAAAGATTATCAGCCGGGCCAGCCTTGCCAGCCGGATCGTCAAAATGGCGTGTGGATCATGCAGGCGAAAGAGTGGGGCAAATTTGTTGGACGCGGCGACTTCACCTTCCGTAATGGCGAGCTGACGCTGGAGAATTACCAGCTGATCCCGGTCAACCTGAAACACAAAGTGAAGAATCTTGATGGCAGCGAATCCTGGCTTACCTGGCAGGAAGAGATCCCGAAAAACAGCGCGATGATGAAACTGTTAACGCCTTACCAATTGCGTGCAGGCAAGAAGCTGGATGTAAAAGTCGGCAGCAGCGACGGCGTGTTTGTTGGTGAGCGCGACAAGGTACGTTTTGAGCAAACCAATCTTGGGCAACTGATTTTACGCGCGCAGATGGCGGCGACCAAAGCGGACTTTGCGGTGATGAGCGGCGGCGGCATTCGCACTTCGCTGACGCAGGGCAATCTCAGCTGGCGCGATTTACTGCAGGTGCAGCCGTTCGGTAATCAGGTGGTATCGGTCACGCTGACTGGCAATGAATTGCTGAGTTATCTGGCGACGGTCGCCAATATCAAAGCGGATTCAGGCGGCTTCGCGCAGTTCACCCATATTAGTTTGGTGGCGGATGGAAAAGGCGTTAGTGAGGTAAAGATTAACGGTGAGCCGCTGCAAAAAGATAAAACTTACCGCATGGCAACCAACAGCTTTAACGCCAGCGGTGGCGACGGCTATCCTAACATCGAAACTCATGCCGGTTTCAGCAATAGCGGGCTGCGCGATGCGGATGTGCTGCGAGATTATGTCAGCCAGCATTCGCCATTGAAGGTGAGTGATTATGAACCAACGGGCATTGTACATTTGACGGAAGCGCAGATTGAGCAGCGCAATAAAGCGCTGGAGAAACAACATAAGCCAAGCTATCCGCAGATGATTCTGGCGTGGATTTGGCCGCGCGCTGCGCAGCATTGAACTCAGCGTACGTAGGGTCGCCATTGATGGCGTAATGCTGCTCATTTAAGCGCCCAGCGACTTTCGTTCGCCCTCGGCTGGGGCAGTTTCAGCTATGCCGTGCGGCGACCGAGCAGAGGACGCCTGGCCGCGCCCTCTGCACTCCCGGGCCCTGCGCCAGCCCAGCCCGCCGCTACGCGGTACCTTCACTCGCTCACGATTCCTGACGGGCCGGCGGCGATTCGCTCCTGCTCAGCGCCGTCTCTCGCCGCATCCCTGCGGCTCGCCCTGGAATCCTTCACTCGTTCAGCGGGCTGGGATGTCGCCTCAACACCCACGCTGCAGCATCAATGCCTGGTTCTTAATCACTATCGCTGTAACGCCTGTAGGGTCGCCATTCATGGCGACCTCTTTCCATTTGCTCATCACGCCTGACACGATTTCTGCGTCACCCAGCGGTGGCGCAACTTATCCCACAGCCAGTTGTAAACCATGGTGTAGGGCAGGAAGAACAGGAAGAATGCCACTTCCAGCACAAACGCCTCCAGTAACGAAATATTCAGCATCCAGGCGGCAATCGGTAAGCCAATCAGGATAAAGCCCCCTTCAAAGCCCAGCGCATGCATGGCGCGCAGACCGAATCCGCGT
This sequence comes from Pantoea sp. X-Soil-ISGK-421, assembly GCF_059730785.1. Lineage (NCBI taxonomy): Bacteria > Pseudomonadati > Pseudomonadota > Gammaproteobacteria > Enterobacterales > Erwiniaceae > Pantoea > Pantoea sp. X-Soil-ISGK-421. The sequence continues at coordinate 1,085,634 of NZ_AP035979.1, forward strand.
TTTACCTGCGGCGGCCAGATGCGATCAAAACCCGTGTTATAGATCATGTTCCACAGCATGGCGACGGTCGACAGCATAATCGCTAGCGCGCCCATCTGAAACAGCGGTTTCTCCATGATCCATGCTGCCAGCGGCGCAACCGTGATAAGGGCCAATCCTTCAAAGCCTGCGGCATGACAAAAACGTTCTTTCAGCGAACGGGTACGCATATAAATCTCCTTAATGGGTATGACACGTATTTTCGCACTGTGTAATGCTAAGATAAAATGATTACCTATCGATAAAAGCGATGGTTCACTATGAAATACTCCCCAGAATCCCTTGAGGCGTTTGTGCAAACCGTGGCCAGCGGATCCTTTTCGGCCGCGGCGCGCGCGCTGGCGAAAAGCCAATCCACCATTAGCCAGGCCGTCGCTAATCTGGAAGATGATTTGGGTTTTACGCTGTTTGATCGCAGCGGGCGCAATCCGGTGCTGACCGAGCATGGCCAGCGCGCGTTTGCGCAGGTGCAGCAGATTCTGGCCGCCAGCCAGCGGCTCGATGAGCTGGCAGTGCGCTTGTCGCAGGGCGTCGAACCGCGCCTTAGCCTGGCGATCTCTGATTTCTGGCAGGCCGATCACCATGAAAATCTGCTTAACCGGTTTGAGGCACGTTATCCGGATATCGAATTCGAGTGCATGATCGCCGAGGATGCTGATGCATTAGATTTGTTACAAGCTGGACGCGTGCATCTTGGTGTGGTGCGGGCGCAGCCGCAACTGCCGCCGGATTTGGCGGTGGCGCGTTTGCAAGTGGGGGCACAGATGGCGATCTACCTTCATCAGGATCATGCGCTGTCACAGCTTCAGCAGGTGAGTGAAGGGCAGTTAGGTGAGCTGCGACATTTACGGCTCAATACCTGGGTGCAAAACCGGGAACCCTTGCCCGCAGGGCGCGTGTGGTCAGCACCGTCCTATTTATTGTTATTGGAGATGGCGGAGCAAGGTTTTGGCTGGAGCGTGTTGCCACGCTGGCTGGTGGAGCAGTTTGGCCATCAGGTGCTAAAGGAGTTGCCGGTGCCGGGCTGGCCGCAGCGCATTGCGGTAGATGTAGTGTGGTCGCGGCGGAATCCACCAGGACCGGCCGGGCGCTGGATGATCGATCAACTCTGCGCTCAGCAGCCTGATTAATCGCGCCGCGCGATATCGACCAGTGGCGCATCCAGCAGGCGAGACAAATCTTGTGCAGAGAGTTCGATATCCAATCCACGTTTACCGCCGGAGATAAAGAGAGTCGCGAACTCCGCCGCTTGTTGATCGATCACGGTTGGCAGACGTTTTTTCTGTCCCAGCGGACTAATTCCCCCGATTAGATAACCGGTCACGCGCTGTGCCAGTTGGGGATCGGCCATATCCGCCTTCTTCGCGCCCAGCTCCTTAGCGACCTTTTTAAGATCCAGCTGGGTTGAGACTGGCGTGACCGCTACAGCCAGCGCTTTGGCATCACCGTTGAGCGACACCAGCAAGGTTTTGAACACCTGACGCGCATCCAGATTCAGTTTACGCACGGCTTCGTCACCAAAATGGGTTTCATGGCTATCGTGATCGTACGGATGCAGGGTAAAGGTGACGTTATGTTTTTCCAGAAGTTTTACCGCGGGCGTCATGATCGGTCCTTGTTAGGAAAATTCTTATTTCAGTTTTGATGGAAAAACAGTGGCGAAATTCTGAACTTTGCGCGAGAATTGGCCCGCGCCAGCAAGAGATTGTTGGTGATAACCAAAATCATAAACAAATTCCTCTTTGACGGGCCAATATTATTATTGGCCTTCTTTTTTTCTGCTATTTACGCAATTTATTAACCGCATATATCCGTAGCGGCGCGATTTATCGCGCGTTTTTGCCGCACGCTCGCGCTGGCAATGCGCAATAAATTGCGCCGCTACGGGATAGTGCAAATATTATGCTTTCAGCAACCCAGGCAAATTATCATCCCCATACAGATGCAGCGCGCCCACCGCGACCACATAACGCCCTTTGGGTAATGCCAGCAGCAACTCTCGCCAGTGCTGGTTGCGATTGCGCATCAGCGTATCGTTCAGCTCGCTGCTGAAGGTGGTCGGCAGCGCGACCGGTTGCTGAGTTGGCGGTGCATCCAGCCACCAACTGATCATGGTTTGCAGCAGTCGTGCATTGGTATGCCAGTGTTCCAGCGTATCCAGTAACAGCGGCAAACCATCCTGTGGCAGCGATTTCAGCAGGGCGATCTGCGTCTCCGGCCCTTCTAACTCGATAATGCGTTTGTTCGCTGCTTTGGCGGCCTGCAACAGTTGATAATCGATACCAAACTGCGGACGCAATCCCAGCCGCTGCGCCTGCTGCGCCTGCAGCATCAGCGCGACTTGCCAGAATGGCAGCGTATCGAACAGGCTCAATGACAGCGACAGCTCATCGCACAGCGCTTGCAGGCGTTGCAGAACCTTGTCGTCGAGCCGCGTTGCCAGCGGCGGATGCTCATCGTCATTGCTGAACGGCGATGCGCCTTGGGTGATATCGGCTTCCACAATCAGCGCGTCGGCTTTATTCAGCTGGCGCAGGAGTCCAGCGGGCAGTGGCTGCATGTCGCGCGTGCCCATATGAATGCTACCCGCCAGATGCAGGCGACGATCGCCCAGCGTGATATCCATGGCCGGCCAGCTGTAACTGGCCGGAAAAAGGGTCGCGATCCGTTGTTGGATGCTGTGCCACAGACCGTGTCTCATTCCCTGTCCTTTTTAAGGCAAAAAACCATGCTAGCGATTTCATCCAATGAAAAACAGGGCTGTAATGGCTATTGCCGTTGCGCGGGCTTAAAGCGCAATAAACGATTAGCGTTGCTCACCACGGTGATGGATGACAACGCCATCGCCGCGCCCGCGACAATCGGGCTCAGCAGCATGCCGGTAAACGGATAAAGCACGCCCGCAGCAATCGGAATGCCCAGGCTGTTATAAATAAAAGCGCCCAACAGGTTTTGCCGCATATTACGCAGCGTGGCGCTGGATATCGACAGCGCATCGGCGACGCAGTGCAAATCGTTACGCATCAGCGTCATCGCGGCGGTTTCCACTGCCACATCGCTGCCGCCACCCATCGCAATACCAACATCCGCCTGTGCCAGCGCGGGCGCATCATTGATGCCATCACCCACCATCATCACTTTGCGGCCTTGCTGCTGCAACTGGGTAATCGCCTGCGCTTTGCCATCCGGCAGCACACCGGCAATCACTTCATCCATTCCGGCTTCAGCGGCAATTGCCTGTGCGGTTTTCTGGTGATCGCCGGTCAGCATAATCAGGCGATACCCCTGCTGATGCAGACGCTGCAGCGCCGCTTTGCTCTCAGGGCGCAAGCTGTCTCGCAGCGCAATCAATCCCAGCAGCTGATGCTCATTGGCCAGCAGCACCGGAGTTGCGCCTTGTGCGGCGAAGCGCTCGATATCGGCCTGCGCGGCGCGGTAATCAATCTGCTGTTCGTCCAGTAGCGCCTGATTACCTAACAGTAACGGCCTGTCGGCAACTGTAGCGCTGATGCCTTTGCCGCGTATTGTACGAAATTGCTTAACCGCTTCGGCATTGACCGCGGGTGCGGCGTCAAGAATGGCTGTGGCGAGCGGATGGCTGGATCCTTGCTCCATCTGCGCCGCCGCGCTAAGAACCTGCTCGCGATTCCAGTCGCTGTAAAGCATCACATCGCTCACCTGCGGCGTGCCGCGTGTCAGGGTGCCGGTTTTATCGAACACAATGGTATCGATTTCGCTGGCGCGTTGAAGTGCATCGGCGTCACGCACCAGCACGCCCAGCTCGGCTGCGCGCCCAACGCCCGCAATCACCGACATCGGTGTGGCTAAGCCCAGCGCGCAAGGGCAGGCGATAATCAGTACTGTGGTAACAATCACCAGCGTATACGCCAGTTGCGGCTGTGGACCAAATAGATACCAAATCAGGCCGCTCAGCAGCGCAATCGCCACCACCACCGGCACAAACACGGCGGAGATGCGATCCGCCAGCCGGCCAATATCTGGCTTGCTGCTTTGTGCCTGACGCACCAGATTGATAATGCGTGCCAGTGTAGTGTGGCTGCCGGTGGCGCGCGCCACAAAGTGCAGCGTGCCATCTTGCACCAGCGTACCGGCAAAGAGGTTATCGCCCGGCTGTTTGGCTTGTGGTACTGCTTCTCCGGTTAGCATCGCTTCATCCAGCCAGGCTTCGCCGCTGGCGACTTCGCCGTCTACTGGCACGCGATCGCCGGTCACCAGTTTAAGCGTCATGCCTGGCTCAACCTGGCTGAGCGGCAGCAGCGTTTCACCCCGATCGCTGATAACTCGCGCCTGCGCCGGGGTTAAATCCAGTAATCGTTCCAGCGCCTTAGAGGCGCGCTGGCGTGCGCGCTGTTCCAGCGCGTGGCCGAGATTGATCAGGCCAATGATCATTACGCTGGCTTCGAAATAGAGATGACGCGCCTGATGCGGAAAGTATTCGGGCCAAAGCGTGACGCTCATCGAGTAGAGCCACGCCGCGCCGGTTCCCAGCGCCACCAGCGTATCCATAGTGGCGGTGCCATGACGCAAACTGCGCCACGCGCTGCGATAGAAGTGACCACCGGTTATCGCCATCACCAGCAAGGTGATCACGCCCAACGTGCGCCACAGCGTTTGGTTATCTGCGCTCAGCATCATGTTGTCGCCGAGCATGCCCCAAATCATCATCGGCACGCCGAGCAGTAATGCCAGCGCCGATTGCCAGCTAAAGCGGCGCATAGCCTGCCGGGCGCTGACCTGCTGGCGTTCGCGCCGGGTTTGTTCATCATCGATCACTTCAGCGGAATAGCCGGCCTGATCGACGGCACTAACCAGCGCCTCGGCTGTGGCATCACCCAATATCAGCGCGCTGCGCTCACCAAGATTGACGCGTGCCTGGCTAACGCCCGGCACTTTTTGCAGCGCTTGTTCCACGCGACTTACGCAACTGGCGCAGCTCATGCCGCCAATCAGTAAATGATGCACGGGCAGACTGTCTTCAATAGATGTTGCCGGTTGCGACTCCGTTGTCAGCGCCTCCGGCGGCGGCTCTGTAGCTGTCAACGGATCAGGCTTTGGGCTGGCTGCGCCGTCTTTCAACACCGCGTGATATCCGGCTTGTTCAACCGTGGTAATCAAATCACTGGCGCTCGCCGCGCCGGTGACACGCGCTTCTTGCTGCGTGACTTCGGCTTGTTCGACATCGCTACGCTGCTCCAGCGCTTCTTTTACGCGTTTAACACAGTGGCCGCAGGTCAACCCGTCCAGCGCCAGCAGTTGGGTGTGTGACATGGTGTACTCCTCATGTTTTGACTGTATGCAAAATTTGCATTAGATATAGAGCCTAAACCTTCCCCTGAATGGAAGGTCAAGGGGGAAAGATGAACATCAGCGATGTGGCAAAAAAAACCGGACTCACCAGCAAAGCGATTCGCTTTTATGAAGAGAAGGGCGTGGTGACGCCGCCGTCGCGCAGTGACAATGGCTATCGCCATTACGCGGCGCATCATATTGATGAACTGAATCTGTTACGTCAGGCGCGTCAGGTGGGGTTTACGCTGGAAGAGTGTCGTGAACTGGTCACGCTATTCAATGATCCCGCGCGCCACAGCGCCGATGTTAAAGCGCGCACCTTGCAGAAAGCCGATGAGATTGCCGCGCACATTGAAGAGTTGCATGCGATGCGCGCGCGCTTGCTGGCGCTGGCGGAAGCGTGTCCTGGCGATGACAGTGCGGAGTGCCCGATCATCAATCACCTGGCAGGCTGCTGCCATCACGCTGAGGGAAAGCGCGGCTGAATCATCAGCGTAATACCGACCACGCCAGTCACAATCACTGGCGTGCCGGCCGGTAAATCGCTATCTGCCTGCACGCGCCAACTGCTGTCGCCGATGCGCACGTGACCGAGCCCATTTTTCAACCCGTTATCCAGCGTCAGTTGCATACCCATTAACTGGCTACCGCGTTGATTAAGCGTATTGGCTTCCTGCGACGCTTCGCGATAGCGCATCCAGCGATACCAGAAGAACGCGCTAAGTAGCGTCATCACCGCAAACACCATTCCCTGGCTGGTCCATGAGATAGGATAGAGCCACTCAATCAGCGCGACGGCCACCGCCGCCAGGCCACTCCACAGCAGATAACCGCTGGTACCGAGCATTTCGGCGGCCAGCAGCAGGCCGCCCAACGTCAGCCAGAACCAGTGTGGATGCGCAATCAGCTCCATCAGGATCATGGTCTGCGCTCCGTACGGCTCTCCTTCAGCAATTCACTGATACCGGCGATCGAACCGAGCAGGCTGCTGGCATCCAGCGGCATCATCACCACTTTGCTGTTGTTGGCCTCGCCGATTTTTTGCAGCGCATCGGTGTATTTCTGTGCCACAAAGTAGTTCACCGCCTGAATATCACCGGCGGCTATCGCTTCGGATACCATGCGCGTCGCCGTGGCTTCCGCTTCAGCCTGACGTTCGCGCGCTTCGGCCTGCAGGAAGGCGGAGGTTCTCTCACCTTCTGCTTTTAAAATCTGGGACTGCTTGTCACCTTCGGCACGCAATATTGCAGCCTGACGCACGCCTTCGGCGGCGAGAATATCGGCGCGTTTGGTACGTTCTGCTTTCATCTGCGCGTTCATTGCCGCAATCAGTTCCTGCGGCGGACGCACGTCACGGATTTCAATACGGGTGATTTTCACGCCCCACGGATTAGTGGCTTCATCGACGATGTGCAGCAGACGGGTGTTGATGTTATCGCGCTGCGACAGCATCTCATCCAGCTCCATGCTACCGAGCACGGTACGGATATTGGTCATTGTCAGATTAAGGATCGAGAGCTCAAGGTTGCTGACTTCATAGGCGGCACGCGCCGGATCGACAACCTGAATAAAGCACACCGCATCAATGGTGACGTTGGCGTTGTCTTTGGAAATGATTTCCTGCGAGGGAATATCAAGCACCTGTTCCATCATATTGATTTTGCGACCAACACGATCCATGAAAGGCACAAGAAGATTGAGGCCGGGCGCCAGGGTTTTGGTGTAGCGGCCAAAGCGCTCTACGGTCCACTGATAGCCCTGTGGAACAATTTTTACGCCAGCCCACACGGTAACGAGTGCGAGTACAATCAGGACGGGAATTACCGTTAACATATAACCTCCAGGCTGTCAGATTGTCGGGCCGAGTCGTTCGGCCCGTTTAACGTGCAGTACCGATCAGTACAGCAGCGAGTAAAGCTGGCGGCGATAGCGGGTAGCGAGGGCGTCTCCGGTGCCGAGTGCGGCCAAAATTTCCTGGAACATTTTACGCACCTGGCCGTCACCGACGCTGAGATCGCTTTTCAGGAAGCTGAACAACAACTCCAGTGCTTCTTCGTTGCGGCCAACCTGATGCAGCTGTAACGATAGTTTAGCAGCCAACTCAGCATTGGTCGGATCGCTGGCCAACTGCTCCTGCAACAGCTGGATTTCGGGTGTATCAGCGGCCTGCTTTAACAGATCGATTTGTGAAATCAGGCTCTGATAGCGCGTGTCCTGATCCTGCAACGGCACCGCATCCAGCACGGTTTCCGCTTCGTCGCTGCGGTTCAGGGTGATCAGCACTTCTGCCAGCAGGAAACCAATTTCGCTGTTTTTGTTGCTAAGCTGCCAGGCGTCTTTCAAGAGCGGCAGCGCATCGAGCGGTTTGCCTTCGTGCATCAATTGCATAGCTTGCTGCGCTTTTACTTCTTCTTCACGCGGCAAGACCTTTTGCAGCAGGGCGCGGATTGCCTCTTCCGGCTGCGGTCCCTGGAAGCCATCAACCGGCTGACCGTTCTGGAACAGATAAACCGTCGGAATTGAGCGCAGGCCAAACTGCGATGCCACCATCTGCTCTTTATCGCAATCCAGCTTCGCCAAAATAAACTGACCGGCATACTCCTGCGTCAGGCGCTCCAGCACGGGCGTCAATTCCTGACAATGCTGACTGCGTTCGGACCAGAAATAAAACAGCACCGGCAACTGCATCGACTGTTCTAAGGTCTGCTGCAGGTTGGATTCGTTGATGTCGATAATCAAAGCGTGTGACATGAATACGTCTCTTGTCAGAAAGTGTGTTGAGGATATGGGGGCAAGCTGCCCCGGTTCAAGTTTGATTCTGTGTTGCAGCTTAGTTGCTGCGCAAAATGCGATCCAGTATCCAACCTGGCAGCAGGCGTTTTAGCAGGCTCATCGCCCAGGCTACCAGTGTCACCGGATAACGCAGGCGCGGATGTTTGCTCTCTAACGCGTGGCGCAGTTTCGGCAGAATGGCTTCCGGCGGCAGAGTAAAGCGCGCGGCGATGCCGGGATTGCGCACCGGTTTATCCTGCTCGCCCTGATGCACATTATCGGTGAAACGGGAGCTGATGGGGCCCGGTTCAATCAGGCTGACGCGCACACCGGAATCGCGCACTTCGAGACGCAGCGCATCGCTCCAGGCTTCCAGTGCCCATTTGCTGGCGGCATACGCGCCGCGACCCGGCGTGGAGATCAGGCCCAGCACCGAGCTGGTATTCACAATGCGTCCGTTGCCGCTGGCTTGCAGTGCGGGCAGCAGGCGCATGGTCAGTTGATGGGTACCAAACAGGTTGGTGGAAAACTGCTTCTCTAACTGCTGACGTGAGACGCTGCTGAGCGGCCCATATTGACCAAAACCGCCGTTGTTAAATAATGCGTGCAGGCGATGATTGGTCAGTTCTAGCACGCGATCGGCGGCGGCATCGACGCTGGCAGCATCATCCAGATCCAGCTGCACGCCAATAAAGCCCAGCGCTTCCATACGCGCCACATCATCCGCACGACGGCAGGCGGCCAGCACGCGATAGCCGCGTGACAAAAGATGGTTAGCGGCGACTAAACCAATGCCGCTGGAGCAGCCGGTGATGAGAATCGTTTTTTGCATTTCTTTACCCGTTAAAAATCACACGCCTGCATTAATCATGCTTTACTAGCGGAGCCAGTTCGGTCGCCATCAGGTTAGCGATAAACGGCTGCGCATCCGGATTGGGGTGAATTCCATCCTGCTGCATCCACTCCGGCTTCAGATAGACCTGCTCCATAAAGAAGGGCACCAGAGGAATGTCGTACTGCTGTGCCAGGCGCGGATAGATAGCGCTAAATGCCTCCGTATAACGACGTCCATAATTGGCGGGCAGACGAATCTGCATCAGCAGCGGCTGCGCCTTAGCGGCTTTCACTTCGTCGATCACTTTGGTCAAATCCTCGGCGATATTCTGCGGTGGGAAACCGCGCAGGCCATCGTTACCGCCCAATTCGATTAACACCCAGCGGGGCTGATGCTGTTTTAATAGGCTCGGTAAACGCGCCAGCCCTTGCCCTGCGGTATCACCGCTAATGCTGGCGTTGACGACTTTGGGCTGCTGTTGCCACTCTTTATTCAGCAAACTTGGCCACGCCGCCGTAGCCGACATGCGATACCCGGCGCTCAGGCTGTCGCCCAACACCAGCAAGGTATCGGCGGCGGCGAGTCGCGACACCAGCAGAAGCAATAACAACAGGAAGGGATAATGCCAGCGGAAAACATTGTTGTAGTTCATCATCTTACTAAGTCCGTCGGTCAGGGAGAGCATCAGCTGACCATCCTTACCGGAGTTGAGCTGGTTGTCAAACCAGCGGAGACCATTGCCTTGATTGGTGAGTCGGGCTCCGGCAAATCTACGCTGCTGGGCATTCTGGCCGGACTGGACGATGGCAGCAGCGGCGAAGTGCATCTGCTCGGCCAGCCGCTGCACAGCATGAACGAGGAGCAGCGTGCGGCGCTGCGCGCGCGCGAAGTCGGCTTTGTATTTCAATCTTTTATGCTGGTGCCGACGTTGAATGCGCTGGAAAACGTGCAGCTGCCGGCGCTGTTGCGTGGCGACAGCGATCGCGAAAGTCGCGGCCAGGCGGTGGAGCTGCTGACGGTGCTAGGCCTGAAAGATCGTCTGCACCATCTGCCTGCGCAACTCTCCGGCGGCGAGCAGCAGCGTGTGGCGCTGGCGCGTGCCTTTAGCGGCCGTCCCGGCCTGCTGTTTGCCGACGAACCCACCGGCAATCTCGATCGCAAAACCGGCGATCGTATCGCCGATCTGCTGTTCTCCCTCAATCGCGATTTTGCCACCACGCTGATTCTGGTGACGCACGATGAACAACTGGCGGCGCGCTGCGATCGTCGCTTACGGCTGCGCAATGGCAAGTTGTGGGAGGAGTCATGATTTGGCGCTGGTTCTGGCGCGAGTGGCGTTCGCCCTCGCTGCTGATTGTCTGGCTGGCACTGACGCTGGCGGTGGCCTGCGTGCTGGCGCTGGGATCGATCAGCGATCGCATGGAAAAAGGCTTAAGCCAGCAGACCCGCGATTTTATGGCCGGCGATCGCACGCTGCGTACCGCGTCGCCTGCGCCAGACGCGTGGCTGAACAAAGCGCGTGATGAAGGTCTGTCGGTCAGCAGCCAACTGCACTTTATGACCATGACCTTCGCACAAGAGACGCCGCAGCTGGCGGACGTAAAAGCCGTGGATGATGCCTATCCGATGTTCGGTACGCTGCAAACCAATCCGCCAGGCTTACGCCCACAAGCGGGCACGGTGTTGGCCGCGCCACGTTTGCTGGCACTGCTGAATCTGAAAGTGGGCGATAGCGTGGATGTCGGCGATACCACGCTGCGCATTGCCGGTGAAGTGATTCAGGAGCCGGATGGTGGCTTCAATCCGTTCCAGACTGCGCCGCGTCTGCTGATGAATCTGGCTGACGTAGAGAAAACCGGCGCGGTGCAGCCCGGCAGTCGCCTGAGCTGGCGCTATAAATTCTCCGGCGAACCGGCACCGCTGGCGCGCTATGACAGCTGGATCGAGCCGCAGCTGAAAGCCGATCAGCGTTGGATCAGCGTCGATAATTCGGAAGATGCGCTGGGCCGCTCAATGCAGCGTGCGCAGCAATTTTTGCTGCTTTCGGCTTTGCTGACCCTGATGCTGGCGATTGCCGCGGTGGCGGTGGCAATGAGCCATTACTGCCGCAGTCGCTACGACTTGGTGGCGGTGCTGAAAACGCTGGGCGCAACGCGTAAGGCGCTGCAGCGGCTGATCATCGGCCAGTGGCTGGCGGTGCTGCTGCTGGCGGCGGTAGTGGGCAGCGCGTTAGGGCAGGGGATTGAAGTGATTCTGCTGCTGATGCTGAAACCGGTGCTGCCGGGTGCGCTGCCTGCGGCGAGTTTCTGGCCGTGGCTGTGGGCGATTGGCGCGATGTTTGTGATTTCGCTGCTGGTGGGTTTACGTCCGTATCGCCTGCTGATGGCGACGCAACCGCTGCGCGTATTGCGCCGGGATGCGGTAGCGAACGTCTGGCCGCTGCGATTCTATCTGCCCGCGATGGCGCTGGTGGTGATGGGGCTGCTGGCGCTGCTGATGGGCGGCAGCAAAATGCTCTGGGCGCTGCTGGCGGGTGTGGTGATGTTGGCGCTGCTGCTGGCCTTGTTGGGCTGGGGCACGCTGCTGCTGTTACGTAAGCTGGTGGTGCGCAATCTGGCACTGCGCCTGGCGATCAACCGTCTATTGCGGCAACCGGCGATGACGCTCAGCCAGCTGGCGGCATTTTCGCTGTCATTCATGCTGCTGGCGTTGCTGCTGGTAATGCGCGGCGATCTGCTCGATCGCTGGCAACAGCAATTACCGCCGGATAGCCCGAACTATTTCCTGTTGAACATCACCCAAGAGCAGGTGCCGCAAGTCAGTGATTTCCTGACCGGGCATCAGCTCAAGCCGGAAACGTTCTACCCGATAGTGCGCGCGCGTCTGACCGAGCTCAACGGCAAAGAGGCCGATCCGACGCTGGATAACGCGCTGAACCGCGAACTCAATCTGACGTGGCAGGCAGAGCGTCCGGATCACAATCCGTTGATTTCCGGCAGCTGGCCGCCAAAACCCGGCGAAGTCTCTATGGAAGTGGAGCTGGCGGATCGTCTCGGTGTGAAGCTCGGTGATAGCTTAACGTTCAGCGGTGATACCCAGCAATTCAGCGCCAAAATCACCAGCTTACGCAAGGTGGATTGGGAAAGTCTGCGGCCGAACTTCTTCTTTATCTTTCCGCCGGGCGCGCTTGATCAACAGCCACAAACCTGGCTGACCAGCTTCCGCATGGAGAGCAATCCGGCGCTGCTGGCGCAACTCAATCGCGCCTTCCCAACGCTGAGCCTGTTGGATATCGGCAGCATGATGCGGCAGATCGGCCAGGTACTGACGCAGGTGAGTCAGGCGCTGGAAGTCATGGTGGTGCTGGTGACGATCTGTGGTGTGCTGCTGTTGCTGGCGCAGATTCAGGTTGGTATGCGTCAGCGTCGCCAGGAGTTGGTGGTCTATCGCACATTGGGTGCCAGTAAGCGCCTGCTGCGCGGCACGCTGTGGTGCGAATTTGCGCTGCTAGGCGTGGTGTCCGGCATTGCCGCGGCTCTGGGGGCAGAAGCGGCGCTGTGGGGCTTACAGCGTAAGATCTTCGATTTCCCGTGGCAACCAGACTGGACATTGTGGATTGCGCTGCCGGTCGGGGGAGCGCTGCTGCTGTCGCTGTGCGGCGGCTGGCTGGGCATTCGCTTATTGAAACAGAAGGCGCTGTTCAGAAGCTTCAGTGCCGGATAGGAAGAACGATTTTGTCTTAAATTTAAGTTCTGGTCTGGCTGTGTCGACTCACAAAAGCAGACCAGACTTATTTAAGGCTAAAAATGTCATCTCCACTTGTCGTCAAATCCGTGGTTGAAATCGGCTGTTGTAAAGTTTGCCAGGGCGAAGCCACACTGTATGGCGTCACCGATTTTAATACCGCCTGTTATGCGCAAAATGCCAGTCGCTACGTGTTCCCTTTAACCGGCGTGCCGATTTATTACCACCAGTGCCAACGTTGCGGTTTGGTGTATACCCACGCGTTTGATGACTGGACGCCAGAAGATTATGCGCAGCATGTGTATAACGAAGGCTATGCTCAGTTTGATCCTAATTATGAGTTCGAGCGACCAGGCAAAAACCGTGATTTGATTTTGGCTTTATTTAAAAAATTTCATGGCAAAAAGATGCTGGATTACGGCGGTGGCACCGGCACGCTGGCGCGCTTAATGCAGGAGGTGGGGATTGATATGGTGGCGTGGGATCCGTTTGTGCCCGGCGACTATCCTGCAGCTAATTCATATGAATTTATCACCAGCTTTGAAGTGCTTGAGCACACACCCGATCCGCATAAAACGCTGGGGGAAGTGTCAGGCTTTTTGAAAAAGGGCGGGGTGTTTTTCTTCAGCACAGGCACCACGGATGAAGTGAGCCATTTGGGAATGAATGATTGGTATATCGCGCCACGCAATGGGCACATCACGATTTATTCGGAAGCGTCGCTCAATGCGCTGTTTGAGGCGCATGGTTTCCAGATTACGCATCTCAATCGCTGGAGCCATGTGGCGATGAAGATGGTGGCGTAACAAAGTGCGCATAAATGCGCACCCTACAAAATCTGGGCCGTAGGGTCGCCATTTATGGCGACCTGATAACTCAGAACTTCTCCACCGCCCACGCAATCCCACTCGCATACTCTGACGGCAGCAGCGGCACCAGCGCATTTAGGGCTTCTGCCAAACGCGCATGATCGCTATCGGTCAGATTAAGATGCCCAACTTTGCGGCCCGCGCGCACCTCTTTATCGTACCAATGCAGATGCACCAGCGGCTGTTGCAGCCACGCCAGATTCACATCGGTGCCAATCAAATTCACCATCACCGACGGCGCAAACACCACCGGTTGCGGCAGCGCCAGACCCAAAATCGCACGCAGATGCAGCTCAAACTGGCTAATGGACGCGCCATTCTGCGTCCAGTGGCCGCTGTTGTGCACGCGCGGGGCCAGTTCGTTGATCAGCAAACCTTCTGGCGTAATGAAACACTCCATCGCCATCACGCCGACGTAATTCAGCTCATGCATGATGGCGCTGAGCATCGCTTCCGCCTGCTGCTGTTGCGCGGCATCGGCCTGCGGGAAGGCCACGCTGGTGCGCAGAATGCCGTCCTGATGCAGGTTGTGCGTCAGCGGATAAAACACCGTGCTGCCATCGTGTCCGCGCGCACCCACCAGCGACACTTCGCCGCTGAAGTTAATACCTTGCTCAACGATGCATTCGCCGTAGCACTCGTCCGGCAGCGCGTCGGTTTCATTGGCACGCAAACGCCACTGACCGCGGCCGTCATAGCCGCCGGTACGACGCTTCACAATCGCCAGCTCGCCCAGCGTGCTGAATACCTGCGGCCACTCGGCTTTATCGGCCAGCAACTGCCACGGCGCGGTGGCGAGGTTTAACTGATCCAGCAGCTGTTTTTGCGTCAGGCGATCGGCCAGACGCGGGAAAATATCGCGATTCACAAACGCCGGATGGCTCGCCAGTTCGCGCGTTAACGCGGTTTCCGGCCAGCGCTCAATTTCTGCGGTGATCACGCTTGCGGCGATTGGCAGCGCAGAAGGTTCCGCATCCAAACCCACCGGATAGACCGCGATGCCGAGCGGTTCACCCGCCTGGCGCAGCATGCGGCCTAACTGACCGTTTCCTAATACGCAAACCGGCTTCATGCATCCTCCCGCGGATCCGGGTTGTTCAGCACTTCGTCAGTCTGGGTTTGACGCCAGTTAGCGATACGCGCCGAAAGCGCACTGTCGTGAATCGCCAGAATCTGCGCCGCCAGCAGGGCGGCGTTGGCGGCACCGGCTTTACCAATCGCCAGCGTACCAACTGGAATCCCACGTGGCATTTGCACGATGGAGTAGAGGCTATCGACGCCGCTCAGCGCCGCGCTTTGCACCGGCACGCCCAGCACCGGCACCAGCGTTTTCGCGGCCAGCATGCCCGGCAAATGGGCAGCACCGCCGGCACCGGCGATGATCACCTGAAAACCGTTGTCGGCGGCGGTTTCCGCGAAGCTAAACAGTTTGTCGGGCGTACGGTGAGCTGAGACCACTTCAACGTGGAAGGGCACATCCAGGCTGTTAAGAATTTCCTCGGCGAACTGCATGGTAGCCCAGTCACTTTTGGAACCCATGACAATGGCGATACGGGCCGGGGTGGCGTTGGATGACATGCGGTCAACTCCTGTGAATATGCAAACGAACCTGGCCGGGCGGGCAGGCGAAGAAGGGCACAGAGAATAGCATGAGATGGCAGCAAGGAAAACGGTTGCGTAGGCGGAAAACGGGCATTTACGCCCGGATGTCAGAAGGGAAATTCGATCAGGCTTACGCCGCTGGCATCGAGCTGAATCATCGAACCGTTTTCATGCCAGGCGCCCAGCACCGCGCGCTGCGCATTTTTGCCGTGCAACGCAAAGTGATGAATGGCGGGACGATGCGTATGGCCGTGAACCAGAATCGGCGTCTGTTGACGCGTCATCGCGGCTTCCACCGCTGGCTGATTGACGTCCATGATGCTGACCGACTTGTGCTGATTGGCCTGCTTGCTGCCATTACGCATGCGCGCGGCAATGCGCATGCGCAGACGCAGCGGCAACGCGAGGAACAGCCGCTGCAACCAGCGCTGATGCACTTTGGCGCGAAAACGCTGATAGCCTTCATCGTCGGTGCACAAGGTATCGCCGTGCATGATCAACACGCGATGGCCGTAAAGATCGAGCACCTTTTCTTCCGGAAGCAGCGTCATGCCTGAAGCCCGCGCAAAGCGCTGGCCGAGCAGGAAGTCACGGTTACCGTGAATGAAGAATGTCGGCACCGGCAGCGCCTTGAGCGCGGCAGCAATGTGCTGATGCAGCGGATTCGGATCGTCATCGCCAATCCAGGCTTCAAACAGATCGCCGAGGATGTAAAGCGCATCACACGCGCGCGCTTCACCCTGCAAAAAATGCAGAAAACCGGCAGTAATTGCCGGTTCTTCAGTGCACAGATGCAGATCTGCGATAAACAGCGTGCGCGACATTACTCGCTAACAGTCACTTTCTGGATGACAACATCTTCAACCGGAACGTCCTGATGCATGCCGCTACGGCCGGTTTTCACCGCTTTGATTTTCTCCACCACGTCCATGCCTTCAACCACTTCTGCGAACACGCAGTAACCCCAGCCTTGCAGGCTTTCGTCACGGAAGTTCAGGAAGTCGTTGTCTGCTACGTTGATGAAGAACTGCGCAGTCGCCGAGTGAGGCGCCTGCGTACGCGCCATCGCCAGCGTGCCCTTGGTGTTTTTCAGGCCGTTGTTGGCTTCGTTACGGATATCGGCTTTGGTGTCTTTCTGCTTCATGCCCGGCTCAAAACCACCGCCCTGAACCATGAAACCGTTGATTACGCGATGGAAGATAGTGTTATCGTAAAAACCTTCCGCACAGTATTCCAGGAAGTTCTTCACGGTAGCCGGCGCTTTGTCATCGAAGGTTTTAATTACGATATCGCCATGGTTCGTCTGGAAAGTGACCATTATTTTCTTCCTATCAGGTTTGTCGTCAGTATCAATTGCCGCGCCTGCAAGGCGGCGAGGCATTTTTGTAGACGCTTCTTATATCACAATTTCCAATAACGCGTCAGTAACCGCACGGCAGTTGGCAACCGAGCGATGCACAACTGAGAAAAATACGGCACAATAACCGGCTTGATGCCGTGCAGTTGGGCAATGTAGTTTTGGTCGCCATGAATGGCGACCCTACAAAATCGCACCGGTACGCTGTAGGGGCGCCATTCATGGCGACCGCGATGCACTTAACTGACTTTTTTAACGTTCGAATCCCGCACACGTAAAACAAACGGAACCGTTCAATGCTAAAGATTTATAACACCCTGAGTCGACAGAAAGAGGAATTCAAACCCATCCATGCCGGTGAAATCGGTATGTACGTGTGTGGTATCACGGTTTACGACCTCTGTCATATCGGCCATGGGCGTACTTTTGTGGCATTCGACGTGGTGGCGCGTTACTTGCGTTACGTGGGCTATCAGCTGAAGTATGTGCGTAACATCACCGATATCGATGACAAAATCATCAAACGTGCCAATCAAAACGGTGAAAGCATCGAAACGCTGACCAACCGCATGATCGCCGAGATGCACACCGATTTCGCTGCACTCGGCATTCTGCCGCCGGATCTGGAGCCGCGCGCCACGCGTCATATCGATGAGATCATCGAGCTGGTTGGCACGCTGATTGAACGTAATCACGCTTACGTCGCTGACAACGGCGACGTAATGTTCGACGTGCTGAGCGACAAAGCTTACGGCGTGCTGTCGCGCCAGGATCTGGAACAGCTGCAAGCCGGTGCGCGCGTCGAAGTGGCGGACGTGAAGCGCAATCCAATGGACTTTGTGCTGTGGAAGATGTCCAAAGCGGACGAACCGGCGTGGAATTCGCCGTGGGGCAACGGCCGTCCAGGCTGGCACATCGAGTGTTCGGCGATGAACTGCAAACAGCTCGGCACCCATTTTGACATTCACGGCGGCGGCTCGGATCTGATGTTCCCGCACCATGAAAACGAAGTGGCGCAATCCACCTGTGCGCACGATGGTCCGTATGTAAATTACTGGATGCACTCCGGCATGGTGATGGTTGATCGCGAGAAGATGTCGAAATCGCTGGATAACTTCTTCACCGTGCGCGATGTATTGCAGCATTACGATGCCGAAACCGTGCGTTACTTCCTGATGTCGGGTCACTATCGCAGCCAGCTCAATTACGGCGAAGATAACCTTAATCAGGCGCGTGCGGCGCTGGAGCGCTTGTACACCGCGCTGCGTCACACCGATGCCAATGCGACGGCGGCGGGTGGCGAAGCGTTTGAAGCGCGTTTCCGCACCGCGATGGATGACGACTTCAACACGCCGGAAGCCTATTCGGTGTTGTTCGATATGGCGCGTGAAGTGAATCGCCTGAAAACCGAAGACAAAGCGGCGGCTGATGCGCTGGCAGCAAAACTGCGCCAGATTGCCAACGTACTCGGCATTCTGCAGCAGGATCCTGAGCTGTTCCTGCAGAGCGGGGCGCAGGTCAATGACGACGAAGTGGCGGAAATTGAGCATTGGGTGAAAGCCCGTTCCGACGCGCGTGCAGCTAAAGATTGGGCGCAGGCGGATGTGGCGCGCGATAAGCTCAACGAATTAGGCGTGATCGTTGAGGATGGGCCACAAGGTTCCAGCTGGCGACGCAAATAACCGGAGAGGGCGAGAAATCGCCCTTTTTTATTATGGCGATTGAACAGATTCAGATTCACGGCTTCCGCTCGGTGCGGGATCTCACGCTGCCGCTGCAACAGCTTAACGTAGTGAGCGGCCCCAACGGCTGCGGCAAATCCAACCTGTATAAAGCGGTGCGACTGCTGCACGAAGCCGCCAGCGGACGTTTAGCGCTGGCGCTGGCCGAAGAGGGCGGCATTCAGAAAGCGATGTGGGCGGGCGGCTTGCGGCGCGGCGATCGTCGCCACGATCCCAAACGCCTTTCATTGGCAGTGGTAATGGACGACATGGATTATCAGCTCGATGTTGGTTTTCCTGAGCCGTTAGCCACCAGCATGTTCAACCTCGATCCGCTGGTGAAAGAGGAACGCTTGTGGATGAGCGGTCAGCGGCGACGGCCTTCTTCCTGCATCCTGCAACGCACCAATCAAACCGCTTTCCTGCATAACGTCGATGGCGAGCGCGTGAGCTATCCGGCGGTGCTGCATCCGGAAGAGTCGCTGTTTGGGCAACTGGGCGAACCGCACCTCTATCCTGAGCTTTCGCAGGTGCGCGAACGGCTGCGTCAGTGGCGCTTTTATCATGAGTTTGCCGTGTGGCCCGGTTCGCCGATCCGTGTGCCGCAGATTGGCGTGCGCGCGCCGGTGCTGAGCCACGATGGCAGCAATCTGGCGGCGGCGTGGGCCACCATCGTCGAGCGCGGTCATCACGAGTTGCTGTTTCAGGTGATGGACGAGGCTTTTCCGGATACGGAATTTCATGTGGATGTACAGAACGGGCGTTTTCAGATGCTGATGTCGCGGCGCGGGATTTTGCGGCCGCTGGAGAGCGCTGAGTTCTCGGATGGCACGCTGCGTTTTCTTTGCCTGGTAGTGGCGCTACTTAGCCCGCGTCCACCGGCGTTTATGGCGCTGAATGAACCGGAAAACAGCCTGCATGAAGATCTGCTGCCGGCGCTGGCGCGCCTGATCGCCGAAGCCAGCCAGTTCAGTCAGCTGTGGATCACCAGCCATTCACCGAAACTGGCGACGCTGATTGCCGAACATACGGCGGTGAACC
Source organism: Pantoea sp. X-Soil-ISGK-421 (assembly GCF_059730785.1). NCBI lineage: Bacteria > Pseudomonadati > Pseudomonadota > Gammaproteobacteria > Enterobacterales > Erwiniaceae > Pantoea > Pantoea sp. X-Soil-ISGK-421. The sequence continues at coordinate 1,104,924 of NZ_AP035979.1, forward strand.
ATATCGAGCTGGAGCAAATTGAAGGGGAAACGCGGGTTATGTAAGGTCGCCATTCCTGGCGACCCTATCAATGACTGCACCTAACGTGATGGCGCCATTCATGGCGACCACCACCTAATTACGCAACAACCGTAATCTTGAAACCCGCAAACTCAACTTTCTGGCCTTCAACAATCTTGCAGCGCTTACGCGTTTCCACTGCGCCATCGACGCGCACTTCGCCTTCTGCAATCACCGCTTTCGCCTGCGCACCGCTTTGCACCCAACCTTCGAGCTTAAGCAGGTCACACAAATCAACGTGGGCATGTTTACCGAGAGAAAAACTGGCCATTATGCCTCCTCAATGTCGTGAAATTCTTCGCACGCGGTCAGCGTGTTTTGGATCAGTGTGGCAACCGTCATTGGACCGACGCCGCCTGGAACGGGCGTGATGTACGAGGCGCGCTCAGATGCCGCGTCGAACTCCACATCACCGACAACTTTACCGCTTTCGAGACGGTTGATACCGACATCAATTACCACCGCGCCCGGCTTGATCCAGTCGCCCGGAATAAAGCCCGGTTTGCCGACCGCCACCACCAGCAGATCGGCGTGCTCAACGTGATGACGCAAATCTTTGGTGAAACGGTGCGTGACGGTGGTGGTGCAACCGGCGAGCAGCAGCTCCATGCTCATCGGACGGCCTACGATATTCGATGCGCCAACCACTACGGCGTTCAGGCCGTAAGTATCAATATTGTAGCGCTCCAGCAAAGTGACGATGCCGCGCGGCGTACACGGACGCAGCTTCGGCGCGCGTTGGCACAGACGACCAACGTTGTACGGATGGAAGCCATCCACGTCTTTGTCCGGCACGATGCGCTCCAGCACCTTGACGTTATCGATGCCGGCTGGCAGCGGCAGCTGCACCAGAATGCCATCGATCTCGTTGTCGTTATTCAGCTTATCAATCAGCTCCAGCAGCTCTGCTTCGCTGGTGGTGGCCGGCAGATCGTAGGAGCGGGAGATGAAGTCCACTTCATCACAAGCACGACGTTTGCTGGCGACATAGATCTGCGAAGCCGGGTTTTCACCCACCAGCACCACTGCCAAACCGGGCGCACGTTTACCAGCCGCCAGACGCTGCTGTACTTTTTCGGCAACCTCAAGGCGCACCTGCTGCGCAATCGTTTTACCGTCAATAATTTTTGCTGCCATCAGAGAGGAAATCCATCTGTAGAGGGTTAAATCGGGGATGGCGCCTATTCTGTCAGAAGCGCGTGCGGCTGTCAGGTAGAGATTCGCCCTCTACGCCGCTTTCCCGATTTTTCGCCGTGGCGCCAGCCCGCGTTAGCGCTTATGATGCCCGGCAGTGAATGAGATGGATGACGTGATGATTTGGTTAATTCTCGCCACGCTGGCGGTGGTGTTCGTGGTCGGTTTTCAGCTGCTGACGGCCAGCTCGCGTCATGCGGTGCAGGCGCTCAATAAACGGTTGCAGCTGCCGCCGGTGCATATCGAATCGATGTTGTCGCTGATGGGCAAAGAGGCGGCAAAAGAGTTTACCGACTACATTGCGGGCGACAACGACACACATCTGCACAACGGTGCGGCGGTGCTGCTGATTTGGCAGGTGCTGATTGTCGATGGCAGCGACGAAAATATGCAGCGCTGGCATGGCATTTTGGGCCGCGCGGGGTTTCCAGCGTTGATATCGCGGCAGCAATTGTTGCTGGCGTTGGGATTTCTGCGCCAGCTGGAGCCGGACAGTCAGGAACTGCACGCGCTGCGCGACCAGTACAATGCGCACTTCACCCAGCAAGGGATTGAGCTGGAAGGCGAAACGGAGCAGGGCGGCAATCTGGTGTCGATGAGCGAGTGGCGCAAGCGGCATTAAGGGGTTTTGGTTAATCTGGCAGCACTCCGCTGCTGTGGAAGGGCAAAAACGTTGACGCGCGAGCCGCTGGACGTATAATCCGACCCAATCACTATGCGCCCTTAGCTCAGTTGGATAGAGCACCGGCCTTCTAAGCCGTAGGTCACAGGTTCGAATCCTGTAGGGCGTACCAAAAAAATTCAAAGAAAGAGACGTCAAATGGCGTCTTTTTTTATGCCTAAAATTCAGTAAATTAGCGCTATATCAGGCATTCAAATTCAACCTGAGTTTATCGACATAAACCCACTTCAAATAATCTTTGTTGGTATATGCGTTGGTACAACCCCGTCAATGACTTTTTGTACTAACTTCCAGTGATGTAGAGCAGCCAATGGCGCTAACAGATGTAAAAGTCAGAAGTGCGAAGTCTACCGAAAAGGCTTTTAAAATTACCGATGGAGAAGGGATGCATTTGATGGTGCATCCGAACGGTTCTAAATACTGGCGGCTTCAGTATCGCTTCGATGGCAAACAGAAAACGTTGGCGCTAGGTGTTTATCCTGAGATCTCGCTTTCCGAAGCCAGACAACGTCGTGACGAAGCTAAGCGGAAGATTGCCAACGGCATCGATCCGAGCGAGCAGAAGAAAGTTGATAAGCAAACTCGTAAGATTGCGATTGAGAATAACTTCAAAGCGCTTGCTCTTGAATGGCATGAGTACAAGCGTCCGGGATGGTCTAAGGGGTATGCCGATGATCTGATGGAAGCGTTGGAGAATGACATTTTCCCGGATCTTGGCAAACGTCCCATCGCTGAAATTAAACCGCTAGAGATGCTGACGACGCTGCGTAAGTTAGAAAAGCGTGGAGTATTGGATAAGCTGCGTAAAATTCGGCAAGCCTGTAAGCAGGTATTTACCTATACCATCGTGACGGGGCGGGCGGAAATCAATCCCGTTGCAGATCTTGCCAGTGCATTGGCGACGCCAAAACCTCAACACTTTCCTCATTTCCTATCTGATGAGTTGCCAGCGTTTTTACAGGCATTGGAGAATTACAGCGGTAGTCCGATTACACGGCTTGCTACGCGTATTCTGATGCAGACTGGAGTTAGAATCATTGAGCTGAGGTTGGCTGAGTGGAGTGAGTTTGATCTGGGCAAAGGGGTTTTGGAAGTGCCGAAGGAGCGCATGAAGATGCGGCGGCCACACATTGTTCCTCTTTCTACTCAAGTCGTTGGGGCTCTGAGAGAAATACAGGCTGTGACAGGGCGTTATTCACTTGTATTTCCAAGAAGGAATGATGCTGCAAAGCCAATGAGCGAGGCGAGCATCAATCAGGTGTTCAAGCGGATTGTGTATCATGGGAAAGCGACAGGGCATGGATTCCGACACACGATGAGTACCATTTTGCATGAGCAGGGCTATAACACGGCATGGATCGAGTTGCAGTTGGCGCATGTGGACAAGAACACCATTCGCGGTACGTATAACCCGGCGACGTGACACGTCGCCGCGTCGGTCGCTGAAGCGCATCGGGTTGTTGTTCACCGCCAGAATGACCGACGGGATGTGCGTTGAATAGGCATCGCGATATTTCGGGTCGATTGCCACCGCGTCGCCGCTCCATTTCTCCCGGTCAGGCAAGATAATCAGCGAGAAACCCACCACGTTGGCGCGTTCGCGCGATGATTCCAGCGTATCGATAGTGGCGGACGTGGTGTTGTCTTTTCCGGCCAGCAGAGTGGCTATCGAGGCCATCACACTTTTACCGCTGCCGCCGGGGCAGGTGACCTCAAGAAAAATCTGCCAGTCGTAGCGGTTTGCCAGCACCATAAATAACGCAGCGAGGATGCGTTGCTGCTTGTCGTGATTATGCCCGGCAGCCCGCGTTAACCAGCGCCAGAATGCCGGGGCGTGGTCTGCGAGGTTTTCACCCGGCCGCGGGGCGGTGTAGTCCACGCTGTTGACGTTGCGCAGCCAGTGCTCGCGGCGGTGCGGGCTGAAAGTACCTGTCGTGGTGTCATAAATGCCGTTACGGAAACCAATCAGGCGGCGGGACGGTTCACCCATCTGCGGTACCATCAGCTTGAGCGTGTCCAGCACGCTGCCGATACCGGCGGCTGAGAATGGTGCGCACACCTTCTGAAACAGCGCGGCGATTTCCCGGCGCAGCGTTTTCGCCTCCATCACCAGCCATGCGCCGTTCTCACCGGCGTGGCGGGGATAGCATTGCGCGCTGACAAGGTAAACGCCTAAAAATTATTTTCTCTTCATATCAGTATCTTAGTAACTTTGTGATATGAGTGAATTGTGAAAACAGTCTAGTGCTTTACAATAACGCTCTTAAGGCCATGTAGATAGATAGGTGATTATTTTGTCTGGTAAAAAATTTGTTTCGCTATTTAGTGGCGCAATGGGATTGGATATAGGAATCGAACAAGCAGGGTTTGAAGCTATAGTTTGTGTGGAGCAGGACAAGGCGGCTGTTAAGACTATTAATAAAAATAAACCAGAATTAGCCGTTTTTAATGGCAGTATAGTAAATTGCTCTAGTAGCCAATTAAGAGAATTGTCCGGCCTTAAAGAAGAACAAGAAGTTGACTTGGTTGCTGGCGGTCCACCGTGTCAGGCGTTTAGCGTTTTTGGAAACCGTTTGGGAATTGAAGATGCTCGAGGGCAATTAATATTTGAGTATATAAGAATTGTAAAAGAGCTTAACCCTAAGGTTTTCATTATGGAAAACGTAAGAGGATTACTGTCAATGTCTCTCGTGCCTTCAGCTAAAAAAAAGGAACTTGAAGGGAGTGTTGATAAAAGTTATTTCGAAAAGGGATCGCTAGTTAAAAGAGTTGCACAAGAATTTAATGAGCTTGGATATCATGTAAATTGCTTTGTTGTTAATTGCGCTAATTATGGGGCTCCTCAGGTCCGCGAAAGGGTTATAATTATTGGTAATCGTTATGGTATAGAAGCTGTTTTTCCGGAGCCCAAGTTTAGTAATAGGGTTGAAGATAATCTACCTCCATTTAAAACTCTAGGCGATGTTATCGGTCCAGGAAGCAACTTCAATGATCCTTATCCTGAGGTTATGGATTTTTCCCCAAGAAAATTGAAATACTTGTCTTTAGTCCCCCCCGGAGGTAACTGGCGGAGTATGCCTGAGGAAATCCAAAAAGAATCCATGGGGAAAAGCTGGTATCTGAAAGGAGGGCGGAGCGCTTATTGGCGAAAACTGTCTTTTCAGTTCCCTTCGCCAACAGTTGTGACGATGCCCAATCATGCTGGAACAAGCATGTGTCATCCCACTGAGCTTCGTGCTATCTCTGTAGGCGAAGCCGCAGCAATTCAGGAGTTCCCAAAGGATTGGTATTTCCAGGGGACTACGACTGAAAAGTTTAGACAAATCGGTAACGCCGTACCTGTTAGGCTCGGTAAAATTGCTGGTGAAGTAGCAATGGAAATATTAAACAAAATAGAATCTGGGGATTGTGAAAAAATTGCCAAGCCTTCATACAGAGAGAGCCATATCCGACCACATGTTAGAACGAGAAGCTTTTTTAAAAATGGTCGGGTATTTAATGGTGATGTTTCATATTATGCCGCAGAAGATGAGGTTGTTCAGGAAGAACTTTTTTAAAATCATAAGGTTGGCCCGGGTGGGCCAACTTTGGTCTATTCGTTTATCATGCGCAGTAGCTTGTGCCAATCAGCACTCCCATCTTCTTTTAAAACCTGCTCATTATATTTTTTCGCAACATGATTTTTAAATTCTTCAATTAGCTCTTTATTATTTTCCTTGATATTGGCAGCGTTTACTGCTTCTTCTATTCCCTGAAGAACCCAATGCTGAGTATCTTCTTGGCCATTATTTAACCATGACCAGAAGTTTTTACCAGCATACACATGTACTTTTTCTCTTATATCAATGACGTCATGATTGGCACCAGTATTTATCCCACGAAGTATACGGTATTTATCTGTTAATCCTTTATCATTGCCATAGAATACACCCACAACAATATTGTCCGATATCTCAGGATAGTTATTTAAAATTTCATTAAAAGACTTATTTAATTGAACTGCCATTGTTAATTGTATAGTCCATCTCCCCGCTTTAAGAGATAGTAATTCTATTTTTCCGTTTTGTCTTGGTATAATATGATCTATTTCATCGAAGCAGGAGTGTATAAATGGTTCGTTTTGCGCTCTATATGATTTGTCAAGTTTGTAAGCGCCAAATACGCGTGGTAATATTTTTTCATCGATAAGCTTACCAAAGCCAGTGTCGTGACCAGTCATTAAATGTTTGGCGATAATGGCTTCCACTAGTTCATCGAAGTTTTCTAAAGAATGATAGTCAAATATGAATGGTGTCATGAAAGGGTTTATTGACATAGTTTCTGTCATCAACTTTCTTAATTTAGACTGTCTTTCTGCTATCCACCATATTGTACATTCTTTTACTTTCTCAACTACTTCAATTTTTTCCATGCTTAATTTTTTCCATTTAAAAGGTTATCCAATAGTAATTCTTGCTCGCATGAATCTAAGGTGTGAACTAATAAAATTATATTGGCAAGTTTTTCTTCGGGGGTATAAAGATAGGATACTGGAACATTCAGCACGTCAGCCATTTTTAATGACAAATGAAAGTCAGGAGCATGCTTTTCTTTTTCGTATTGATTCATGCGTGCGCTAGCGGAGCCTTCATCAATTCCGGCAAGGATTCCCAGTTGTTCCTGAGTTAAATTAGCTCTTAATCGCGCGCTTTTCAGTCTTTTTCCAAGCATACTTTTTCACCCTTCCAAACCCTTTTAATTTCTCATTTTTCACAATGAACGTTACTAAGGATTTCTTAGTTTTCATGAGGGTTATGTTTACTTTCATCATTGAAAAATTCCAATGCGTAGTAGATTTGCAATTCGAAATCGTTAATGAGGTCAATATGGTGGCCATCTCAATATTGATTTTTGTAATTTTTCATTTTATTCAAATGGTTGTGATTGTTATTTTAGTCTAGCCTTCGCACCATCGGAACATTATTAGACGTCAACGGACGTCTTTTTTTGTGCCTGAAATCCAGTATTTACCCATCATTACCGTGACCTGCCCCCAGTATTAGATACACCCTTCATTTAGTAATGTCGGTTGGTTTTTCTTCATGTTTCCCGTTTCGCCAGCATGCTGCAAATTCAAACGGCGTCTGGTAATTCAGCGATGAATGAGGTCTGGACTCGTTATAGTCCTGCCGCCAGTCATTAATGATTTTCCGGGCATGAAGAATATCGCTGAACCAGTGCTCATTCAGGCATTCATCCCGAAAGCGTCCGTTAAAACTCTCAATAAATCCGTTCTGTGTTGGCTTACCCTGCTGGATAAGTCGCAGTTCTACGCCATGCTCAAAAGCCCACTGATCGAGCACACGGCAGGTAAATTCCGGGCTCTGATCGGTTCTTATCGTTGCCGGATAGCCACGAAACAGCGCGATGCCGTCCAAAATACGCGCGACCTGAACGCCTGAAATACCGAAAGCGGCGGTTATCGTCAGACACTCCTTCGTGAAATCATCCACGCAGGTAAGGCACTTAATCCGGCGGCCGCTGGCAAGTGCATCCATGACAAAATCCATCGACCATGTCAGGTTCGGCGCATCCGGGCGAAGAAGCGGAAGCCGCTCAGTCGGCAGACCCTTACGGCGTCGCCTGCGTTTTACATGGAGACCGTTAAGGTGATAGATGCGGTAAACCCGCTTGTGGTTGACGTGAAGGCTCTCTCGGCGCAATAACTGCCAGATGCGCCGATAACCAAATCGAGACGTTCAAGTGCCAGCTCTGTGATACGCAGAGATAGTTGCGCGTCAGCAGTCGGACGCTGAGCCGAATAACGGCAGGTTGAAAGGGACAGACCAGCCAGCCTGCAGTCACGGCGTTGCGACAGACCCGTTGTCTCACACATGACTTCCACGGCTTCCCGCTTCTGGTCTGTTGTCAGAACTTTCGGCCCAGAGCCACCTGAAGCGCCTCCTTATCCAGCATGGCTTCAGCGAGCAGTTTCCTGAGGCGGGCGTTCTCCTCTTCAAGTGACTTGAGCCGCTTCACTTCGGGGACTTCCATGCCGCCAAACTTCTTGCGCCAGGTGTAGAAGGTAGTGTCTGAAATACCATGCTTGCGGCAGAGTTCACGGGCCGAAATCCCGGCTTCGAGCTCGCGGAGAATACTGATGATCTGTTCGTCGGAAAATCGTTTCTTCATTGGGATGTCCTCATGTGACTTATGAAGACATTACTAACATCGCGGTGTATTAATCAACGGGGAGCAGGTCAGACCATTAATCATAAAAGTGATGTAGCATTTGCGTGTCTGTGCGCAAATATCTCTTCCGCCAGTTCAGCTTCTGTTGTTGTTCTATCTGAATATCAGCTTCCTCACGCAATTTTTGTTGCAGCCATGGAGAAAATGTTCTATAAAAATTCTCGCTCTTCTGAACTTTTCAAATTGACTCATCATGAAAAGGATCCAAAATACATTTAAAAAATAGGCGGACATAGCGAGTGCAATGAAAAACACTTGTTCGGTTCCAGATGAGGTTTTAGCTATTTCTGCAAATATAAATAGAGCAATGAGAAGGATCATAGAAACGATAGTGATGAATGCGGCTTGAAAAACCCTTAGCTTTCTGTATCGTTTGTTGTAGCTGTTAAATGAGTCATTATGAATATTCTTGATGCAAGGGGTTTTAATAAATCCTTGAAAGTCTCGGTCCTAATAACTGATATTTCGATCTCTGAGAAATGTTAAGAGTAGTTCGTTTTTTTTTACCGAATACTGCATTCCTATTACATCATAAAGTGCCTTAACAGCATCCTCAGTGGCTTAGTTTATATTTTTTGCATATAGATTAGAAATGCTGGCAAGTGCTTTTGCTCTTTTTTTAGTGATAGTGGCCTTTTCAGCATAATGAATGCCTGCCAGCCTTTTTATAAAGGGTAATGCCGCTTTTATTAACCCTGGGACAAGTACACCTTGAGATAATTTAAGAGACTCGGTGCTTATTAAAGTTGAGATATTTATTGCTGAGTTTATTTCTTCCATTTATTCACTCTCGATATTTATGTTATTTAACATTACTTTCTCGCAGCTTTCCCACTTTGATGCGCACCGTTTCCGGCATCGCACTCAGATTATCCTCCCTCAGCCCTAGCATCATATTGTATCCGTTGAATAACCCGGCATCGCCCAGCCGCGGCATTGGCAGCAATCGTGTGGGAATCGAAAGCCAGAACCGCAGATCATAATCGCACCCCAAATATGTCCGCAGCAGCGCCATCACATCCTGCCTGAGTTGCCCATCGGGCATCCAGCCTTTAGCTTCATCGGCATCATCCGTCGAAAGCTCAACCCGCGAACAATAACCAGTCACACAAATCTCATCCCCCAGCACCAGTTGCTGATCAAGTGACAAACCGCCACGCAGTGTAAGCCGTGCGCTTTTCGCCACCGTCATCCTCACCGTATGATGTGCGAAAACCTCAACTTTCGTGTTGGGTGCCTGGCTGCGAATCACTGCTGCAATACCTTCAGCGGTGTGCGTCGGGTGCAGCAGCGGTTGCAGTATCGCCAGTAAGCGCGAAGATGGCAGCTCGCGGTTATGGGTAATACCCGCCAGCGCCATCAGGCTCTGTGAAATGGCATCGTTGCCGCCCGGCTCAAAATTGGCCGGATAACTGTATTTACGCCAGATGCGATAAAACTGTGTCATCAACCGGTGATTGAAGATATCCAGAAACGCGGCCATTGCGTCGGCGCCGTCACGGGCCTGATTAATATCATCAATCATACTCGTAGGCAGCGGCGAATCCACGCCGTACAAGCCAAGGAAATGTGTTCTGACGGTGGGCGGCGCATCAGGATTATCGGCGTCGGTTTCGGTGCGCTTAAGCTCGCCGGAGGGAAAGCCCAGATGTGGGTTGGGGCGAAAGCGCACCGCATCGCTTTCCGGCATGCGGCCCGTGCCCAGGCGGCTATGGGTTGTCTGTTCCAGTAGATGGCAGAAGCGGTAAAAGTTAAACCGCGCCGTCTGATCATCGCCGTTGGCGTCCAGCCAGAACGACGGCAGAGGTGAACGGTTATTTTTGTATTCGTCTGTCACATCAATACCCTGTTTATGCGCCGCTCCGGCCAGGCCCATTCGGTGCCAGAGGCGGTCAGTAGCACTGTCAGCTGGGTAAAGCGGATGACGCTGGCGTATTGCGTCAGAAACTGCTCCAGCAGTTCGCAGAACAATCGCGCATCGCCCGTGCCGCTAAACATTGTCTCATCCAGCAGCATGCGGATACGCACGCCGTGCCAGTGATACGAGGCGTTATAGTCCTGATGCCCGCTAACGTGACGGATACCGCTGATGCGTCGGCGGTTGTTCTCCTCGTCGCTCCAGTTAAATAGCGAGATTACGGCCCGCAGGTTTTCGGCATCGCTTATCATCTGGCTCAGGGCGCGGGGATGCAGCAGCGATATCAGGTGCCACTGATAAAGTTGCGTGGTTGGCGGATAATACGGCATGGAAGGGGGCTGTCGTGTTTTGCACCGCACAGCCAGGTTGCCGATCACTGCGCTGCCATCAAATACCGCTTTCTCCAGCGCCATACGGGGATAATTGCCGTTGGTGCAGGTGATGTTCATAAACAGCGTGGCATCTTCCTGAGCTCGGTCAGCTTCGCTGGCGGTGCCGCCCAGCATCAGCAGGGTTTCATAAAGACCGCTGACGCCACGCCAGATACGCGTGTGGAAATAACGCTCCGGCCATGCCGCTTTGTGTTGCAGCATGCCGCCTTTTTGCCGGAAGTGTCGATACGGCACATAACGCCGCTTATCCAGCTTTTCACTGGCGGCCACCGCATCCACGCTGTAAATCTCCGTATGCTGATCGCCAAGCCGGTGCGGCCGCAGGCGATAATCCAGCACTGCAGGCTGCACTTTCAGCGGCTCTGCGTTGAGAGAGAACAGGTTGATAACCGGAACGCAGTGAATGCGCAGTACATCTTGCGGCAGCGAAATGTCGCGCGGAAGCGGCTGTCTCAAATGGATTTCGAGCATCGCCTCCCGGCAGCTTTCACTAAAGGGCAGCGTGTTAAGCCCGGAAAGGGTAAAGAACGCATAGCGTGCGGGGAAACTGAAATACTCCAGCAGCGGACGCACTTCGCCGCACAAGGCTGGGCTGTCGCTTTCAGGCCACACCGAGCGCCAGTGCTGCTGCCAGCGGGCGCGAATATCGCCAGTAAAGGGTTGTGGATCGCCGTTATCACTCTGCGGCAGGCGAACAGTGATCCGTTCAATATGGTTGCTCAGAACCTGATACATCAGCGACTGCACCGGACGATCCCCGTGGATATAGAACGGGATTTCGCTGAGATCGATCTGGCTCGGATCCGCCTGGGAACTGAGAGCAAACCGCAGGCAGATCATCTGGTGCCCATCGGGATGGAAGGGCGCCGTTATCTCGCTCAGCGTCAGCGGATGCAACTTAAGCGCATCGGTGGTGCGATAGGGGCAGCGCAGGCCGGTAATATCCATCGGGCGGGTCAGCAGCGCAGTGCCTTCAGGCAGCACCGCATCACGTACCTGGACGATCATATCTGGCGTGAGTTCAACGATCGCCATCGATGGCAGCGTGCGGTTTACCACAGGCAGCAGATGGCTAAGCAGTGGCTCGGTCAGTTCCGGGATATCATCATCAATCTTGCGGCGCATCTGCGCCATCAGCAGCGAAAATCCCTGGAAGAGCTGCTCTACAGACTCATCCATCTTCAGCGAGCCACCCTCCATGCCGAGGCGACGTGCAGCCTGCGGATGCTGTTCAGCAAACTCTTGCGCCGCCGATTTCAGATAGCGCATTTCACTGTCGAAATACTTAAGAAAGTCGTGATCGTTCATGGCTGCTCCGGCAACGAGACCAGCGTGTTATTAAGAATCTCAATGATGCGCGGTGTATCCGGATCAAGATCATCGCGGCTTAATACCCGCTTCCATGTACCACGCTCTCTGTCGGGCTGGCGGAACAGGCCAACTATCGCCACGAACTGCGCCTGTTTCTCCATCGGCATAGCCAGACTGATGCTTTGCCCTGGCATTACGCTGAGTTGTCGCTGCGCGATTAGGCTCTCTTTCAGCACAATGTCTGGCTGGGTGAGCAGGGCGTGGTATTCGGTGTAATCGAAAGTCTGACGTTCGCTGAGCTGGAAAATACCTAAACGCAGTGGCATGGCGTGGTGAGCATCATCCAGATTGATCGCGGCGCGGGCGCTGAAAGTCAGATGCAAGGTGTCCACCTGACGATAAAACACGGCTTTTGCCACACTCGCCGTTCCCTGTTTGGTTTTTTGCCAGGCACCACAACTGCCCAGCAGGATTGTCGCAAAACAGAGCGGCAGCATGATTAAGAAACGGCTGGTCATGGTTCATCTCCCTGATAAGCGGCGTCATCTGGCGTGGCTGAAACAAAGAGGCGTGTCGGCAACAAGAAGCCACGCAGATCGAGCAGCGCCAGCGGGCCGTTACCCAGCTCCGTGCGAATTTGATAGTTGAGCGCCAGTCCATCCGGCGTTGGCCACACCACCCGGTAAATATTGCCGCCCAACCCGGTAATCCGGGCGTTATCCAGCAGGCGAATCAGGCCCCAGCTTCCCGGATGATCGGCATAAATGCGGGTTCCCGCTTTGGCGCTGCGCCAGGTGAGCGTCGTTTGTGGCTGCCAGCGGTTGTCAGGCCAGTTCAGGGTTTGCCAACTCTCTGGCTGGTTAAAATATTCCAGCTTCTGGCGATCCACCGTCAGCACAGACTCCACCATCTCACGCGAAGGTTTTGCCATCATCTGGAAATGCAGCGCCACATCTCCCTGGACAAAAGCGACATTGGCGATACGCGCCAGCTTGTTCAGCGCGTTGAGAAAAGCGGGATCAAATTTCAGTCCCTGACTGTGCATGGCATCCGGCACCCAACGATCTCCCTCAAGACGCAGCAGGCCACCTAAACGGCGGTTAACAAACTGCGCAATGCGTCCGGTATCGGTACGCATAAACTGCGCCAGATGTGGCAAGGAGACGTCGCTTTGTCGATTCGCAAACGGATAGCGGTCGGCGAACGCTTCATTCCAGGGAGTAACGATGTCGTTCTGCCACTGGTGGTTGATGCTCTCTGCAGTTGGGCTCAGCACCTGCTCCCAAGCCTGTACCATCGGCTCCACAAACACCGCCTGACCCAATCCGCTCCACTCCTGACCGAGACTGGCTGAAATCAGGCTGCCGTAATCGCGGGTGTCGGTTAAATCGACCGCTTTGCCCTGAAAAACCGTCAGCGCCAGCGACTGCATCATGGCCTGCGGGTCCGGGGCGTTGGTCACCTGCTGCAGACGCAGACGCACGCGGGTAATGCGGGTCAGAAACGTTTGTAGACTGAGGTTCTCTGTTGTCGCCGCGCCACTATCGGTTAGCGACAGTAGCGGCCCAAAAGTGGCATCCAGCGGACCCTGTGGCTGAGTAATCCCTTTTGCTTTATCGCTACTGAGTAGGTGCTTTGCTGAGCTCACTAACGAATCGGTGAGATCGCCGCCGGTTTGGCCGGTGCGGCCCTGAATATTTAGCGTGTTCAGCAGCGCAATCAACGGTGATTGACGTACATCTGCCAGTAGGGTGAGCTGTTCAATCGATTCCGATAGGCTTTCAGCGCGCTGCCATTGCAGGCTGTTAAGGAATTTCAGCCAGGCGCCAGCGTAATCGGAGAAGTAGCGATCGGTCAGCCGCGTCTTAAGTGTTTCCGGAGAGACATCATTATTACTGGCCGGTTTGCCGTCGCTCAGTACCCAATCGATCTCGTCCCGGCGCACCTTTGCCGCTTTCTCAATCGCGGGCTGAATGTCCTCTTCCCACGCTTTACGGGTGAAGACGCCGGGTACGGTTTTATCGGTGTTGAACAGCATGCGGCTGTCGGTGCCGCTGACCATCTCGCTTAACGTCATGTCTGCATAGTCGCGGGATACTTGCTCAAGCAACTGCTGGTAGCGATTGGCTTCAGCATTGCTGGCGCCAATCTGGCGCATCAGGGCTGAGCGCACACTGCTTACCAGTCGCAAATCCGGTTTCAGCCGCCACGCGGGATGTGCCGGCAGATTGGTCATCATAAAGGCCAGCATGTCGCCGCCACCGTTTTGCCAGCTGGTGTCCTCCATGCCGCTGCGCTGCTGCCAGATTGTCATCACCGTGGTACTGAAAAATGCCGGGTCAGATTTGTCGGGATGCGCCAGCATCAGGTAAGCCTTGAGCAGGTCATACATTTTTTTGGCGTCATCTGCTCGCCGCGGACTGTCTGGCGGCAGGTTACGCCAGTTGATCATCAGGGTGGTAAGGCGCTGAGCGGAGGCGTCTCGCAATAGTGGCATGGCGACCTGTTGCCACTGTTGCCACAGGAAATGCAGTAACGCATCGTTCTGACTGAGGCCAAAACGCATATACCAGGGCACTCCGTACAGCTTACGGTGCTGCAGACGCTCGATCTCTTTCTGCAATTCTCGCAGTGCGAACAGCTGCTGATGCAGCGGCTGGCGGGTATCCGTTGCGCTAGCCGCAAGATGTTGATCTGCCTGCAGCAGGCGAAGGTTGGCAATAGATGAAAATACCAGGCACGCCATCCACGCAGCCAGCAAGCAGGAGCAGACCATCAGCAACGATTTTTGCCATGAGGCGCTGTTGGCCACCGGTTTACGCCAGCGCAGCGCCAGCCAATCCAGCCAGGTTTTTCCCGGCTGCCAGGCATGAACCAGTGATGCACTGCCGCTGGTGATCGCTGGGCAAAGCACCAGTCCCGCCAGCGGCAGCGCCCGTGCGCCTTCAGAGAGTTGCGACAATGTTTTTGTCAGCCGCGCGGTGCCGCCGCTGCGCAGTGTGTGCGCCAGCTCCAGCAGAAAACTGTGCTGGCGATTAAGGTCGGTTTGTTGCATACCTCGCTTGCTCAACTGGTGCTCAAGCTCCTCAAGCGACTGACGATAATCATCTGCACCCTCATCGGGGGCAATAATAAATCCTATGGCTTGCTCGGGAGATGTTGATAGCGGCCGCGCATGGCGTTCCCACAGCCACAGCGGGATATCCTGGCCCATCAGGCTGTAGCGTTTTTGCATCTGGCGGGCCGTAGTATCCAGCAGATTCTGCGTCATTTCTGTTTCTGCATTGACCACCCAGACCACCGCATCAGCCAGCTGGCGGCGGATTTTACGCAGCGCCCGAAGCTGCGCGGGCTGCGGATCCGCCTGAGCGCTACCCTGCCACAGTAGCAACGTATTATGCCCTTCCAGCCAGTACTGAGTCGTCAACCCGGGAATGCACTGTTCGACCAGAGGTTCATCTCCGACTACTAGCAGAATGCGTACTCGCCTGCGCCAGCGCCAGCGGTATTGAAAACGCATCTGGCTGATAATGTCCTGCACCATCTGATTCTCTGCTGGCCGCGGTTTCTGCGTTCCCGTTGCACCGGTTACCTCGCGTGCATGCAGCCGTACCAGCCACCGCCAGGCGAGGATAAACAGCGGGCAGAACCATACTAGCGTCAGCCAGACGATCAGTGACCAGAAGGCAATCTGATGCGGCAGAGCATCAGGCAGATCAAGGCTGCTGCCTGCAAAGTAATACAGTCCGGCGCCGATCAGTACCAGTAGGGTAATGGCGGCCAGATAGCCACAAATCAGCCTGAACAGTGAATATCGTGGGTTAGTGCGTGAGGTTTCCACGGGGGACACAAACTCCTGTAATATATCGAGATTCCCTATCTGAGGCGATCCAGCCGCAGGACTGACCGTTGAGCGCAGAGAGCAGCGCCAGCGACCGTAATGTAAAAGGAGTGATTTGCCCGGCGTTGCCAAGCCACGGAGTCAGTACATGATCGAGACCAGACCAACCGCCATCCAGCAGCGCTTCCATCGCTGGAACATCCGCTGCAATGACCCGATCCGGCACATCAGCTAGCCCGGCGTAACAGGACAGTTGCGACACGGTCTGCGCAGCCGTTTCACCGGGTACTTGCTGCCAACACTCTGAACGGTGCAGCAGTGCCGAGCCTCGCGGTGAGCAGAGCCAGGCAAAGGCGGCTTCTCCGGTGATCTGGTCGTAAGCAGGCACGCCTTCGCCACTCCCGGCGCACAGCAGCAGGGCAGGGTGAGTTTCTGCGATAAGATCGATGACGGTGTCAGCGCCAGTCCGTGATGTAAGCCGGAGAATTTCTTCGGGCAGAACGATGCCTTCAGCCAGCAGCGTTTCATTAAAGGCGGCCCGGGTTTCATCATCGCCGAGCCAGCAGAAGTGTGTGATAGGGCGGGTTTCAGCGGACTGATGAAGATGTGCCGTTAATTGGTTAGCGAGATAAGCCGCCAGCATCGCAGAGCGATTGCGTGTGCCGTTCAGCACCAGCGGACAGCGCAGCACGGCGTAACCTTCAGCATTGATACCCGGCTGCGGGGCGTCCGGCGGTTGCGACAATAGCGCCAGATGCTCGGCAACGTCATCCCCGGCGGGCGTCACCAGCAGTACGGTTTCAACCGGTAATGACTGGCTACGATTACGCCACCATGCATCCAGCGCCAGCGATATTTCAGCACCGTGCGTCCGGCTGTTATCAGCGCCTTGCAGCCATGTGAGCCAGCGCAAGGCCACCGCCAGCAGCCAGCACAGCAGCGGCAGCACCAGTGTCCAGAACCAGAATAGCGGCGAGCGGGTTGTTTTCCCTTCCGGCCACAGCAGGATGGTGGTCATGGCTGTGATAAACAGCAGTACGGGCAGCGCCACCCACCAGCGCCGCCAGCGGGCAGGGTTAGCGGCGACATAGTCAACATAGACTGGGGGTTGATTCATCCGCAGATATCCATATCTGGCAGTGAGCTGACCAACGTGCAACCGCAGGCGCACCGGTGGCCATCCAGCGCCACGGGCTTACCGTTTACGGTGCTGTTAGGCGCTCCCTGCATGATGGTGGTCATGCCGTGTTCATTACATTTCGCTTTATCGTTGACGCAGGCCACTGGCTTGCCGAAGGCATCGAAACTGCCGCTGAGCACTTCGCCGCCGTAGGGTTTGAGCGTATCGCCAACGCGCACCAATTTTTTGAGCGTCATACTACTTTCGCTCCTGATGATTTCAGCATATCGATGGCAGAAGTCATCATGGTCTGATGTTGTGAGTTCACAACATCAGAGCGGGCAAGGGCTACAGCGGCCCCTGGCTTCGTGGTGGCTGCCGGCGGATTCAGCGTCTGAATCGCGCCGGTTGCCATATCCTTTACTTTATAAGTGGCGCTGTTATACGCCGTTTTGGGTTCGATAAAATAGATGACATTGTTGGATGTTGGCGCGGCGTTGATAACTTTGCCTTCGACGGAAATCAGGCGAAGGTTTTTATTGGTCTGGTTGCCGCAGTAAATCATGCGATAGCGGAAATATCCGCCCCAGGGTTCACGTCCAGCCAGCGCGCTTTGCATAAACCAGGCGCGGGAATCGTGAATTTGTTCGTCAAAGAGGGCCAGCAACTCAGCACGCGGTTGAGTACGAATGCCGGTGCCCAGCTTGTCGATAAACAATTGCGGATAACGACGATCGCCATTGGCTTTCATCTGCTCGTATTCCGCTTTTTCATCATCACCGTTGATCAGAAATACGGCATGTTTCGGTATTACATCCAATGCAATCTGTTTGGTTTTATCCCACCAGTTTCCATTAATATCTCGGCCCCACTCTTTATAATCATGCTGAAATTCACGAGCCGCTTCGCGTAGTTGATATTGTGCATTGGTGGGGTCTAAATCGGGTTTGCCCTGTAAACTTTCGTCCAGTGGCAAGCGGTTCTTTTTGGCCTCTGCTCGTCGTAAGTTAAGCTCTTTTACCGCTGCTTTATGGTCTTCCGCTTCTTTTTTAAGTCTTTCAGGAGTTAGCTGGGGTGCTTTGTTAAAGAAACTGTTGGCAAACTTATCGCCCTGAGGAAGCATGCTGCCGTGAGCGTAGCGGCCAATGCGCCACGCGGTGATCCAGCCAATCTGATCGATTAGTGCGCTTTCAAGTGTCTGAGAAAGTAGATAGGCGCGATAACCTTCTGATTTATCTCCTGCCTCTTCGCTGCCTTGCAGGGTGGTGTTGAGCAGGGTTTGACGCCAGATGTTGAAGCGTTTAATCAATCGTTCATCTACAGTAAATTCTCTGACGCTCGAAGGTAGCATTACTCTGGAAGGCGAAATATCTTCGATTAATGGTGTGGTGAATTCGGAAGGTAACGCTAAGGGGGCACCTGCATCGAAAGCCGTTGCATACAAATCGTGAAGAACAATTTGCGATAATAATTCGCCAGTACCCTTACATGATTTCCCTTGATCTCCAGGAGGATAACCACCACCAACATCTGAGTGCATTCCAGGATAAATGACCTCCTGAGTGTTGGATGGGTAACTGCCATCAGGGCGACGAACGGAGTCAAGAGGGAAACATAAGCGCTGTTCGTGTGCTGCAACAAAATGCCGACAACACTTAATCATTCCTGGGAATTTACGTTCATCAGGCAATTGCTGACTGTTGTCCGCCCAGCCCATATGACCTGCAGCACCCGGCATCATGTGAGCTGCCCCAACAGACGCCACCGTATCCAGTAATCCTAGAAACTCAATACTGATGGGTAAACCAGCGAATTTCAGATGATCGTTTTTTAAATTAGGGTCGGGCAACCGGGCTAACCAGTTCACAAAAGTGCGCGCTTCGGCAGCTCCGCGAGAAAAACCGTAGATAAACAACTTAATGCCCAGAAGATGGGGCTGCTGGATTTGCGCTGCCTGACTTTCCAACGCCTTTAACAAGGGGTTGATCGCATTACGTCGGTTCACTTCCCCTGATAAAGCTCCGCGAGCTTGCATGCTGGGCAGCATTCCTTTCGCAACGTCATCATCAAGGCGTTTGGCTCCTTTGGTGACAGCATAAGTCAAGGCATTGACTAATCTCAGCAACGCCCAATTAATTCGATCCTCTCCGCCAGCGGCGAAAGCCAGACCATCATTGCTGTAATCCATTTCGCCAATTTTAGGGAAGGGTGTGCCAACACCTGGAATGTAATAGGCGAAATATCCATCGGGTTCTGCTGTTTTGGCATATGTAGCATGAAATAATTTAGCGATATTGGTTGGATGAGGCGGTTTTGCTACATGAGTATCGTTCCCTTCATTATTACCCGTACCATCAAAAAACAGACTTATATGGAGACTTCGGCAGCATGGAATGATGCCTTTCTTACCTGATTCTTCGGCCAGGCTGGCTCGATAATCATTTTCTTCGCGAATCTGTTTTTTATAATTGGCATTAACCTGCGCTTCGCTAAGCGGCAGGCGACCACTGTCAGGGAATAGAGGTGGTGCAAAACAAGGCAGCGCTAAATTCATTTCACGGGACATGTCGCAGGCTCCTTCATGTTAAGGGGCTCTTTAATCGGGTAGCCCGATGTACCGTATCCAGAGCATGCTGTTGTCACTTTCACCTGATTACAAGCCAGGAAATGCACAGTTAAGCCGCAGCGCTCTTTGCCGTAATGTGGAATTTTCACGATGATTTTATGTAGCTGATATTTGGCTGCATGCTGAGCATAAGCTTCCTCTTCATATCCAAATCCCTTTTTCTTCATGGGTATAGTTTCATTTGGATTGGGATCAACTTCCCATTGAATCCGAGCTTTCAATTCAGGTGTCCATTTTTCAGGCAGCATGATGCAGCATGTGTTACCAGTCATCGCCCCGCCATAACCATTAACCGAAAACCAATTAACACCACTGTCAGCCATATGGTTGATACCGCTCAAGTCTCCAGCGGTATAGCCATCATCACCGCTTGCCTGCGAGCAACCGGAAAGAGTAAATAAAGCCAGCCATGAAAATCCGATGATTGATTTATTTATCCTTAATTTGCTGGACATGCTGCTGGCTCCTCCATATTAAGCGGTTCCCTGATTGGGTAGTTTTCAGTGCCATATCCGGAACAAACTGTTGTTACCTTCACTTGATTGCAGGGCAGGAAGTGCACTGTTAATCCACAGCGCTCCTTGCCATATTGTGGAATATTAATTATGGCGCTATGTTTCTGATATTTTGTTCTATGCTGTTCATATGCTTTACGGAACTCATCAGTCCCTAATGGAGGCAAAATTACATTAGGATTAGGGTCAACTTCCCATTTAATCCGAGCTTTAAGTTCAGGAGTCCATTTTTCAGGCAGCATGATGCAGCATGTGTTACCAGTCAGCCTCCCGCCATATCCATTGACCGAAAACCAATTAACACCACTGTCAGCCATGTGGTTGATACCGCTCAGGTTTCCAGCGGTATAGCCATCATCACCGCTTGCCTGCGAGCAACCTGAAAGTATTGAAGCAACGATAAAAATTAATCTGTTCTTCAACCAATCGGATGTTTTCTTTTTCATTGCCACACTCCTTTCATCATTAGCGTTATTTTCCCTGATGCAGAACACTGAGAACGCTCGGAAAATGACTGTAATTGCTGGAGAACATCTTGTATGGCTTGTTTATGAATGAAATCGTAGTTGTAAAAGTCAGAATCATAATTAACTAGCATGACACGATTGCAAGGCAAAAATATTGCGATGACACTTACGGCTTTAAGTAGAGAGTCATCGGGAGTATATGATTCAGTGATGTTACTGCTATCCGTCGACTCTGTTTGTAGAAGCCTTGTTCCAACATCCCAGCTAATCGTCACAGATTCTGGGGGAATAGATGGATTATCCTTTATCATCAGGGATGCTTTATCAAGTTTTCCCGATGCGCTACCAGCCTGAGGAATAATTCTACTTCGGGATTGAGTAAGTATTTCTCCAGTGCTTTTTTTTCGAATAGTATAATCAACGTCTGGTTGACCCGTCATATTGACGGCAAAAAAAGGGACGTAATTTGTCGAGGGTTGTTTATAAACTTTAGGCGAATCGCTCATGGCTAGATCGACAGGCAACAAAAGTGTATCGATCACTGCATCAAAGGGCATAGAAATAACTGAGAAAATTGGTAAGATTCCAGCGCTAAATAACCACATGAATGCATTAGTAGTATTGCGTATATCAGTATCAACTCCGCGATAGACCTTCTCATGACTATCGCCGCGCAACAATGTCCCGCATCCAACTAGCTGCAGAAACAAAATTGCGCAGATTAACTGCTTGCTCAACGTGCTAAATGTCCATTTTTTCATTTAATTTATTCCTTATAGTCCATAAGATTGCCTATATATCCTGCCCGGCTTGCTCTGATAGCTATTACCAAGCATTGTGCAAAGTGTTCCTCACGTGAAGGAACCAAAGTTGCCCGCTCTTTCATCAGCGCCTCGGCATCGCTGATACATCCCATCAGCTCAACCTGTGCATCACTAATGCGATTCATCTCGGGATCATCAGCAAGCTGTCGCTCCGGATGCCATGTACCGGTTTTCCACACCACCTCGTCATCCCGATCTCGCCAGCTCCAGAACAGCGCGATATCGGTGAACGCTGCCTGCTGTTTCGGGGTCAGGACGTGTTCCAGCAAAGAGGGAAACACGCGGTTGTCGTAGTAACGCAGTAAGCCGGTTTGCTCTTCCCAGTGAACCTGAGAAAGTGCCTGGAGATGGCTACTGAGCAGATCGAACGCCAGCGGCGATAACAGTAATGTCAGGCGCGGCGTGCCGGAGAAGTGCTCCACTAGCTGTTCCAGCCAACGCTGGTGGCTGCTGGCGCTCCAGTGCAGTCGCATGACCAGCGGCGAATACTCTGCCGTTGCGGCTTCCGGCGTGCCTTCGAATAGCGCGAACCAGCGTAATGGCGGGGTTATCTGGTTCAGCGCTTGCTGCAGCGGCTGCCCGGTACCGGCTTGATCCACCAGCACATCGATATAATCCTGTCCGGCTGTTCTGCAAAGGGCAGTAGCCTGTTGCAGCCATGTTTTACCGTTGTCTTTTTTTGTCATCGCTAGCCCCTCGGCGCAAAAGCCAGCGCCGCTTCCTGCGCTTTTTTCAGGCACGCTTTGCACACCGATTTAGGCAGCTCTGGCAAGTGAGTTTCTTCGCTGGTGGGAGAATTCCAGGCATGAACGCCACGGATACTGGTTTTACCCGGTGAATGGATCTGGATATCACCCTGCGGCGTGATCCTGATGGTTGCGCCACCGCAGCCCAGCACGATGCCATTTTTCGCGGTCAACCGCAGTTCACCCTGAACGGTCTGCACGCTGATATCTTTCATCGCCGTCAGGCCCAGCGTGTCAGCGTGGGATTCCACCGTCAGTGGTCCTTTGCCTGACACCATGCGGATTCCCTCCTGCTGAGATAGCAAAGAAATCGCCTGGCGTGCGTTAAGCTGGATACGTTTACCACTGGCAATACTGGTTTCTTTCTGGCTTTGCAGATGCAGAGTAGTGCCTGAGTTAAGCAGGATACTTTTGGGACTAACCGCACCGATGCCTTCCGGTGCGCTTAGCAGCATTGCCGGGGATTTCAGTTGATCGACTGCGGTCAGATAAGCCTTGAGATGGGTAGCATCTGGCTGGAGATTGTGGTGTGACTGCGTGAGGGTTTGCCAGTCACTAATCTGGTTGAGCGCATCTTTGATAAGGCTTACCGCCGAAGCCATCTCCAGCACCTGACCCGTTGCGCTGCTTTGCGCATCTGCAGAAAGGAACAGACCTTTACCCGCTCGCAGCGTACCCGTGCTGTCCGTACGCAGTTCAAAACCTTCACCCCGCTTATTGCGGGCATTATCAACGATATGACCGAGCGACAGCTGGCTCTTACCGCCATACTCTGTCGAGAGTTTGACATGCTCATAACCCCGACGGTCCTCAAATCTGAGTTTGTTGTTTGCCGGTGTTCTTAATACATTACGTTGATAATTATAAAGATTAACAGGGTCTTCATGGCGCGAGTCGTGCATTGAGCAGAGGATATAGGGTCTGTCCGGATCGCCGTTGGTAAAGGCAATCATGACCTGCGTTCCGGCTATCAGCGGGAAGTGCCAGCCGTAGACATTCCCAGCATAGGGCTTCGCTAACCGCACTGGCACACTTTCAAAACCGGATTGCCATGACGCATTCAGATCGAACTGGAATCGCACCCGATATCGGCCATATTCATCAAGTTCGGCATACTGCGCATTATCGACCGGGCTGGTTACACGAGCCAGCAGTGTTCCCGCAATGTGCGGCCTGGCTTTCAACGGCGGGCGATAACTCGTGCGAGAGCGCACCGGTACGGCGGTAAAGCAGATCATGTAGGCCGTATTGCGCGAAATTCGGGTTGAAGAAGTTGAAACCACCAGCAGACCATCCGGCGCGTATGGCCACGCTTTACCCTGAGGTGAGAGCACCATGCCCGGCCGGACGTCTATGGCATTGGTCATGCCGTCAAAGACGATTTGCTCGGTGATCAGACGTTCCTGGCGACGCCGGGCAAACCACTGTCCCTGTTCCGGCAGTGCCTGATACTCTTTGCCTTGTTCCTGATAGTTCTCTCCGTAGCGGTAAAGCGTTCCCGTCAGTGCCGGTATATCGGGATCGGTTTCAACCTCGGCCTGCATGTCATTCTGCGCATGGCGGTAATACTCATCATTGAGTTTTGTGCTTGCTGCTACTGACTGATGGTTGACGGATATTTTCCACAGTGACTCCTGACCACCATCAAACAGGCCTGACGGATGACGACATGCAATGCGCATTTCTGTGGCGTAGGCCTGCGAGCTATCACCCAGCACCAGCACATCACGGTGATTTTCGTCATCCCAGATGAAGTAATAAAACACGCCAATATGTGCGAGGTGGCGCTCAATAAATGCAAGATCGCTTTCCGCGTAAGAGATGTAGAAATCGCGTACCGGATACTGAGTGCTCAACAGGAAGTGATAATCAAGTGAAGAGAATGCCCAGTGTTTGAGAATGTCTTCGACCACACCCGGCACGCTTTTGTGTTGATAAACGCCATACGTCAGGCTCGTTCTAAGCAGTGCGAGGCGAGATTCCAGAACCACGACATATCGCGTTTCATCAGCGGAAGATTCACACTGCTGAAAAGCAGTAATCACGCCGCGTAGAATGCGCGGCTCTACCGTTTGCCAGGGTTGACCGTCGGGATAAAACAGCAACTGAGCCGTGCTGTTAATGAAAATATCTGCCGGAATATCGCGGGTGGCACTGGTTATCTCAATCGTGTAGCGCCAGGGCGTATTTAACGCCTCCTCACCGCTGAAACGCAGCACCGACAGCTGAATATCCGGGTGCTGATTCTTCAGCGCAGGGATGCTGAGCTGATAATGGTTGTATACCGGCGTATTTCCACTCTGGAGAACAAAATCCTTTCTGCCCATTAACAGATTCCTTCCTGAAATGTGTATTGGTCTGGCGTTTACCCTTTGCCAGTCAGATATTGCAGATAACCGTTCATGATGAATGTGGCAATGATAACGGTAACCATCACACCGCTACGAATAAGCCAGGGAGAGCGTTGCCAGAAAGATGTTTCAAGGGAGGGGCGCTGAATAAAAACCGATTTGTTGGGGGATTCATCCTCCTCAGGTAATAGTAATTTTAGCTTCTGCATCAGCGTTATACGCTCATCGTTATCTTCATTCAGATACTTTCCACAATAGCCAAATCGCAACATGCGGTAATAACAGGCCACGATGGCTTCCGCAGGCGCGGGTTCGTGCAGCAGCTTCCAGATGCGTGCGTAGAAAATCTCGCCGCCATTCAGGTGGCCGAGAAAATAACCTTGTAAAGGCGTGCGTTTCCACCAGACGGAAATGTCTGCACCCGGGATCGTCATGATCAATTCGTCGAGAAATACGCTATGCGCAAATATGATTTCTTCGCGGAGAGCGTGGGTGACACCCGCGATGTTGAGCTTATCCTGAACCTGCTGAATTAGGGTGAAACAGCGCTGATAGAGCACATCATCAATCGTGATGGTTTGTCCGTTTCGTATGGCGAGAGACAGCAGCCAGGTTTCCTGCATCAGTGAGTCAAGAGTATTGACTGTAATATTGTGATCTGAAGACGTCATGAGCACCATCCTGGTAACTACTGAGTAATATTAATCCCTTAATCCGATAACAAATTAAATCGGGTGTATTGGCAATGTTTATTATGAGAGCAGTTAAAATGCTGGACTGCGAAACTTTTAAACAATGTTTAAACTTCAGTGGTGATGAAGATATTACATGGAGTGATAGTTGATCAAGCTTGCATTTCAAATTTTGGAATGCGGTTCTATTTATGAGCTGGTTTTACCAAACCTGTTAAAAGTAACGTTAACGTCATCCTTTTACGGGTGATGATTACTTATATTCTTTGATTTAATTAGATTTTCAATTAGAAGCGCTAACCACGAAATAGTGGCGTTCTGGCAAGGGCGCATGGGGTTATGTTCGCAGCATACGATGTCACGAAACCGTAGGGCTACAGCCTGACGTAGTTATTGAGGCTGTATTTATTTAGCGTGTAATGTGTATGCGCGAATGTATGGCGTTTTATGGAGGCGTTAATAATTACAGGGAAGGGTTATATTATTTTGGCTTTAATGAGTTTTACAGTTTTATGTTCTCAATAATATTTTTAACCAACGTCAATGCGCCTATTTATTAGCATGTATTAATTTCTTTTTTGGATGTTATTAACTTCACGCTTACTTTTTTACCTCCCGCAACCGCGCAATCAACTCATCCAGCCCGCTCTCCACCAGCATTTCCACCGCATCACTCCTTGTCGTTTCACTTAATCGCACCACCTGGTCGATTTTCCTCAAAACAGACATGCGTAATGACAGTGACACCGCTTTCTTCTTCTCTTTATCCAGAAATACCCGGCTAACGGTTTCGCTCTGTTGCCGTTCGGCGTTGAGCTTGAGTGCTTCATTAATATGGCGCAGGCTTTTCTTATCCAGCTTGCCAGGTGCGGTGAGTTGATAGCAGTGGGTGAGGCGGCTGTATTTGATTTCCGCTGACCAGGATTCACGCAGTTCCTTTAGTGCGCGCGTTAGCGTGGGTTCGGAGCAGTCGAGCGAGGCTAAAATGCGGCTGGATGCGACCGGTTTGCCGCTGCTGAGCAGTGAGGCAAGCATAAATACGCGTGTCTGTCGGGTACTGAGTTGCATGGTCGATTAAAGCCTGCGTTAGTGATCAATGGTCTGTATCGCCCTCCTGGCAAACGGTTTGCGACAGTATCAGAGGGTATTTAAATGTCAGGTAAATAGGTTACGAAAATTCTTGCATCTGGTTTGTGGTTCGGTGGTGACGCGGTGGGCATGAATGCCCACCTTACGAAAACCGTGCATAGCTTTTGCACCGTTTAAAGGTCAAAGGCGCGCGATTAATCGCGCCGCTACGGAGTGTGCGGTTTGGTGAAATCGCATCTCTTCTCATAACTGGCACCGTTTTAACATGGTGCGCCGCGGTAACGCGGTGGGCATGAATGCTCACCCTACGAGGTTTGTCATTTAGGTCACCAGCATCAATGCGCCGTCGGAGCGGGTATCCGGCGCGATGCCATATTCCTGCGCGCGCGCCAGTATCGCGGCGGCCCAGCGGCGATGAGTCGCCGGTTCGCACATTGCACCCTGCGATTTAAATACCGCCTGGCTGGAGTTGAGGATGCGGAAGGCATCTGCCTGATCGCTGGCCGAAACCATCAACATGTCCTGAATCTTGCCGATCTGGCTTGGGTGAATAGCGGTTTTGCCCACCAAACCGTGCGCGATATCCAGTGCCAGTTCCTGATCCATAATCTGCTGATCGTCGATGTGTTCACATACCGGCGCGGTCAGCGCAAAATCCCGCGAAGCGAACACCGCCACCAGCATTTTAATGGTGTAACCCATTGGGCTGTCATACAGCGTGAATTGACGCGAACGGCGCAGCGACAGCACGTTCATCAAATCATTACCGCCGATGCGCAGGGCGATCACGCGCTGGCGGCAAGGGTGGTTTTGCAGCGTAAGGGCCAGCTCGCGCATCGCCACTACGTCAAACACCTCTTCAGTTTCCAGCGTCGGCATCATGCACAGATGGCTCGGTTCAAGCATGTGCCACCACACCGGCAGAGAATCAGCGGTGAATTTCGGCAGCACAAAGCCATCGATCGCGCTGAGGTTGAGGTTTTTCACCAGCCACGCGCCCATCTCGCTGTTGCGCGGACGAATAAACACCAGCGGCCACTGCGCATTGCCATTGGCACGCTGTTCGGCATTCAGCTCCTGCAGGATTTGCTGGAGATTGTGCAACGCCTGCGGCAAATCCGCATCACTGACTGCATCTTCCAGGCAGATCACCAGCGAGCGCAGGCCGCTGATTTTATGGTGCAAAATGGCATCAACGATATCGCTGCGCACCGCCGGCATATACAGCGTTGCGCCCAAACGCCACGGAGAGAGACGGTCGTTCATCACAGCACCTTTTTGATTATCGTCACGGCGCGGTATTGCCCAAGATCGGCTCCCGCTTCTGTGATGGTTAGCCCTTTTTGTTGGGCCAGATAGACCAGCAGCGCCACGTCGGGATCGTCCACCGAACGCACCAGCACCTGATCCGGCACGCGACGCAGTACGGCGCGCGTGGCTTCAGCGATACCTGGCTTGATACGGTTAATGCTGTTCACCTGATAACGCGCCGCCAGCATGGCGATTACCGCTTCACTTTTTGCGACTAGTGCTTGCTGACGTTGTGGATCCTGCTGACAAGCGGGTAGGGCGCTGATATCCAGCGAGCGCGCGTATTCCGCGACGGTGTCCACCAATTGCTGGCTGCAATCGTATTGCGCCAGATGGTCGCACTGCACGCAGCCGTGCAAACTTTCTTCAGACCACAACGAGCGCGAGATCAAGCCCGATACCGGCGCGCCCATAATGCCAAACGGGATCAGCCAGTCATCATCGCTGGCCGAAAGCCACGCCCGACCGCAAGGATCGGCCAGCACCACCAGACGCGGTTGCGCCGGATAACCGGGACGCTGTTCGAGGCTGCGGATCAGCTCGCCGGTGATGGCGCCTTTGCCGGTCCAGCCATCGACGAACACAATGCCTGCGGTGCCGTGGCGCGCTTCGATGATCTCCAGCGCCGCGCTATCAATGCCACGATCGCGGATGATGCTGATGCCGTAATGGTAAGATTCGCGGCCCATCGCGCGCAGCGCCTGTTGCAGCATCACGCCAAGCGGCACGCCCGCGCGCACCAGGCTGGCCAGCACAATTGGCGTGTCGGCAAACTGCTGCGCCAGCGTTCGCGCCAACCTGGTGACTTCTTTCGCCAGGCGTCCCGCGCCCTGATCCAGCGCGCGCGAAAACAGCTCGAGATGCCAGCGCGTCGGTTCCGGTTCCTGGCTCAGCATCTCAGAGTAGTGACGCGCGCCGGATTGGATCAGCTGCTCTTTTTGCTCAACCGGCGTCATGTCGATCTCGACCGGTTTCAGTAGAAATTCGACGTCGCCGGGTTGGTACGATCCAGAGAAAGGCAGGTTATTCACCATCTTATTGTTCTCCGAATAGGGATTGGTTGATGCGCTCGGCAAACTGACTCTGACGCGGAATGCCGTACCAGCTGCACAGCTTCATAAAACGGTGATCGCTGAGGCTGTCACCGAGGCCAATCACCGGGAAGACGCCGCGCTCATTACGCAGTTTTTCCAGCAGGAAGCTGACGGCTAAGCCTTTTTCCACCACATTCGGCAGCCAGGCGACGTTGTTGCTGTTGCGATGGATGTAATAGCCCGCGGTGGGGAAACGTTGCTCAATTTCATCGGCGATGGCGTAAAGCTCCTCGAGGCGCGTGCTGTCGCGATGCTTCATCACCAGATAAATCGGCGTCACGCCATATTCATAGTTGATGCGCGCCCAGCCGTTGATGTCGCGCTCTGCCATCAGGTCGGTAATCGCCTGCTGCATGGAGAGCAGCGCCGGGCCGTAGGGCGTCAATTTTTCCAGCATGTGCGCGCGCCATTCGGCATCTTCCTCACCTTGCGGGTTGAGGATTACCGCGCCATGCGTCGTCACCGCCCAGGATCGAAAAGGGATCTGCACGCGGGCGATCTCTTCGGTGCCACGCGCGGTGACCGGGATCAAATCGGCCTGCTCAATCATCCAGTCGACGAGCATTGACTGCTCTTCGGTCATAAAGCTGCGCGGCTGCAGGCTGAGATCGAGCGCGCCGGTGCGGAACGGCTGCAGATCTAGCTCGTCCACCATTTTGCGGCGCGTCTGAAATAGCGTGTCGTCGAGGTCGGAAAAAATTACCGGTTTATTCATAGCTGATCACTTCCACCTGTGGCGCAACCTTAGCCAATGCCGTGGTTAACAGCGGATCAACGCTGTCGACGGGCGTTTCAATGCACAACACAATGCGGTCAAACTGCTGATGCGCCACGTTATAAACGAAGTTGGCGATGCCGAGGCCGTAGTTATCGCCGAAGGCGATGGCGGATTCGATGGCAAAGCCGCTGGCGATCGGTGAGCGCGTGGTGGAACTGTATTTCACCTGCGCACCTTGTGCCGCCAGGCGTTCGGCCAGCAAGAAGGGTTCCCAGACAAATTCACTGCTGCCGAGCACGAGGATTTTCTCACCCGGCTGTGCCTGAAGGGTGCGGCCAAGATCGCCAGCCGGCGCTGCCATGCCGAGTCGGCCCCAGCTCTGTTTACCGGTTATTGGCACGGTGGCGGCATCGTTAAGTGCGACGGCGGGCATCGGCGGCAGCGCGGCGTCGGGATCCTGTTGCCAATGCCAATCACCTTGTACCAGCGAAATGCTGCGCAGTGGCACCGGGCAGCGTGCGGCTAAGGCATCGCCGCTCCAGTCAGTCAGCGTGACGGCGACAACCTGTTCGATGTGGCTGAGTCCGCCATCATTACGGAGTGCCTCGAGCAGATTAATAAAGGTGTTGCCGGTGGTGGCTTCGTCATCAATCATCACCAGCGTGCGCGCATTCAGCACGCGCTGGCGCAGCTGCGCATCCTCGGGCAGATAGATCAGATGATCGGTAGCGTGGCTGTGATTCTCTTTAAACTCGCACAGCAAATCCGCTTGCTGTGGATGGCGCGTCGAAGTGAGATACACCGCTTCGCTCACGCGCTGGCGCACTTCATCAAATACGCCCGCGCCCAGGCCAACAGCGGTTTCGGCCATGCCGATAAACAGCACCGGGCCGTCAGCGATAGGCGGAAACTGTTCGGCGAGCTGGCGATAAACGGCGCGCATTTTTTCCGGCGCGACCGGAATATGGCGGCCCAGTACTTTACTGACGAAGAGAAAAGCGCGCTTGGGGTTGCGGCGCTCGGCGATCTCAAACAGATCGTCGATAGCGCTGATGCCGCCAGTTGGCGTGACGCTCAGCGTGCCGCATGAAAGCGTCCTGCTCCAAAGTGTGGTCATGAATAATTCCTCATTGAAGCTGGTTGGACAGGACGGGGTTGTAAGCAACCACGTCGCTCAGCGCGCGGACGGTGGCGGGCGTGAAGGCGCTGCGAGATTCGTCGATCGCCTGCGGGTAACTGATCAAGCCTAGCTGGCGTAGCGCAAACAAGCCGGGAAGATTTACGCCGCTGAAGCGGGTGTAACCAATGCCGCCGGAAGGGCGCATATTGATCTCCAGTAATAACGGTTTGCCGCTGGCATCATTGCGCGTCTGCACGTTGATCAATCCATCCGCGCCCATGGCTTCAGCACAGGCTTGCGCCAGCTCAAAGGCCTCACCGCTGTTCTCCAGATACTGCAATGCGCCTTCTTTGCGGCGCGCTATAGCGGCTAGCACCTTGCCGTTTTCCGCCAGCATATCAACGGAATATTCCGGTCCCGGCAGCCACGGCATCAGGACCAGCGGCTCCATGCTGTCGGCGGCTTCCAGCGCCTGTAAGTAATATTTTGCTTGCACCCGGCGCGCGTCTGGATGGGTAAATACCGCCATCGGCGAGACGCTTTCATCAAACTGCCAGAATCCCATGCCATAAATACCGGTAACCGGTTTTACGCACAGCGGTAGATCGCCAAACGGCTGGCTGGCAATCAGCTCGCGTAACTGTACGGGCGAATCCACGCGCAGTGAAGGCACCACCGGCAAATTCAGGCTTTTCATATGGTGGGCGAAAGCGACTTTGTCATCGGCCAGATCCAGCATGGCGACATCGCGTGCGCCAGTGGTTAAGCGCGCACCGCTGGCTTCAATTGCCGCGCGATGGGTTTCAAACCAATGGGCATGGCGGCCGGTATGAATCGCCTGAATGGCATGTTTTTCTACGGTTGAAAGAATAAATTCGAGGCGCTGATTGATATCGTTAGGTTCTATTAATGCATGATCGGCCAGAGAAAGTATTTCATTACGTTGATGGCGATGGGAGGCATAAATAGACACGTTGTAGTTGTGTTTTTTAGCTGTGAATTTAATGCCATTAATTATATCGCGCTGGGAGGATAAACCTTCCATTAGCCAAATTTTGTGAGACATTTCTAATTATTTCCGCTGGAGGCTTGCCGGTGGGTTATGGCTTGCGAGTTTATTTATACGCTCGAAAGGAGTCAATCATAATATGATTTTTTACCCTAACGTAACTTTATGAATTTTAATGTAAAGAATTGTCATGTTTAGTGCATGGGTTGAACTGCGGTGATCTGTTTAAGTTGTTCTTGTAAAACGATTTATTTTGTTTCATGAAATTGCTGTGAAAATTAATGCCGCTCATCAATATCATCATGATATGATTTTGTCCTCATGGAATTTGAAGCAAATATAAAACCCTTTTCAAACCTGTTTGAAGGAATTATGACATGGTTTCATTAAGCAAGAATCAGACGGTCTCACTCAGCAAACAAACCGCTTCGCTGAATAAATTACATTTCGGCTTAGGCTGGGATCCAATTAAAAAGAAAGGCTTCATGGGCAAGCTTTTTGGTGGCGGCAGCGATTCCATCGATCTCGATGCCAGCTGCGTATTACTGGACCAATCCGGTAATGCCATTGATACCATCTGGTTCCGCGCATTAACCTCCAAATGTGGTTCGGTGAAACACAGCGGCGATAACCGCACTGGCGAAGGCGATGGCGATGATGAAGTGATCAACGTCGAGCTGTCTCGTCTGCCGGCCAATGTTGAGTATCTCGCATTCACCGTGAACAGCTTCCAGGGCCAAACCTTTAACGAAGTGGAAAATGCCTTCTGCCGCGTTGTTGATCAAAATGGCAAAGAACTGGCGCGCTATCAGCTGACTGAGCAAGGCAGCCATACCGGCATCGTGATTGCTTCACTGCACCGCAACGGCGGTCTGTGGGACTTTACGGCGCACGGCCGCGCGAGTGCTGGCCGTACCATCGACGCGATGCAAAATGACATCGTTGCCGCAGTGGTGCGCTAATGAATATGACGCCGGGGAGCAATGCTCCCGTTCCCGCTAATCTGCTAACGGTGCGCGTGCTTTCTGGCGCAGCCGTGGATGCTTCTGCTTTTCGTCTGTTCGCCAGCGGCAAAGTGAACGGCGATGCCGATATGGTGTTCTACGGTCAGCCGGATAATGACGACCGCACCATCAGCCTGAAAAGCGAAGGGCACAATGCCGCCTTTTCTGTCGATCTCAACCGCTTGCGCCCTGACGTGCAGAAAGTGGCCTTCACCGTCACCTGTGACGGCGGCCGCAACGTGTCGGGTTTGCAACGCCTGGCAATTCAGGTGGAGCAGGGCGGTGAAGTGCTGCTGAATGGCAGCGTGGAGCTGGTGGGACGTCAGGAAGCGGCGTTGATCCTCGGCGAACTTTACCGTCGCAATAATGACTGGAAATTCCGTTTTATTGCACAGGGTTTCAACGGCGGCTTGCAGCCGCTGGCGGAACATTTTGGTGTCGATGTGGCTGACCCCGCGCCCGCACCAATACCTGCGCCAGCGCCGCAGGCGGCTCCGGCGCCAACTCCGACGCCCGCGCCGGCAAAAATCAATCTGAGCAAAGTTTCTCTCACCAAAGAGAAACCGGCGATCAGCCTGACCAAGCGCGATAACTTCGGTGAAATCCGCATCAACCTCAACTGGCATCGTGAGACGAACAGCGGTGGTGGCGGGTTGCGTTCATTCTTCGGCGGCAACAAAGGCGTGGATCTCGATCTCGGCGCCTTCGTTGAGCTGCAGGACGGTTCGCGCGGCGTGATCCAGGCACTGGGCGGCAACTTTGGCGCCATGCATGCCAAACCTTTCGTACACTTGCAGGGCGACGATCGTACCGGCGAAGTGAGCGATGGTGAATGGCTGCATATCAACGGTCGCGAGTGGAGTCAGATTCGTGAAGTGCTGATTTTCGCCTTCATCTATCAAGGCGCGGCCAGCTGGGACAAAACGGATGGCGTAGTGACGCTGCACATCCCAGACCAGCCACCGATTGAAACGCGTATGACGGAAGGCGAGAACCGCCGCAACATGTGTGCGATTGCTCGTCTGGTCAATGAGAACGGCAGTATCCGCGTCGAGCGTATCAATCAATTCTTTAACGGGCATTCCGATATGGATAAAGCTTTCGGTTGGGGATTCAACTGGCGAGCCGGTTCCAAATAATTACAGACAGAGGATTTACTATGAGCTTTTTCAACAAGGTTAAAGGGGCGTTTAACTCGGGCCGCGACGAGCTGACCAAACAAGTTAGCCGCTTTAAAAATAAGAAATTCATGCAAGGTACAGTGGCTGTTTGCGCACGCATTGCGGTTGCAGACGGCGGTGTGAGCGCGGAAGAGAAGCAGAAGATGATCGGTTTTCTGCGCGCTTCCGAGGAATTGAAAGTTTTTGATACCACGGAAGTGATTGATTTCTTCAACAAGCTGGTGAGCAGCTTCGATTTCGATCTGGAAATCGGCAAGGGCGAAACCATGAAGTACATCCTGGCGTTAAAAGATCAGCCGGAAGCCGCACAGTTGGCGGTCCGCGTAGGTATTGCTGTCGGTAAAAGTGACGGTGATTTTGATGCTGACGAGCAGAAAGCAGTGCGTGAAATCGCCGTGGCTTTGGGCTTCGATCCAGCAATATTTGGGCTTTAAGTTTTCGTCCTTTAAGGGTTAAACATGGAATCTACACATATTGGCTTTCCCGCTGAAACCGTCGCGGTTTTCATCGCGCTTTCAGTGGGAGCTATTTTTATCGACCTGTTCATGCACCGCGGCGACAAGCCGATTTCGCTGAAAAGCGCGGCGTTATGGTCGGTGTTTTGGGTGGCTGTGGCGATGGGTTTCGCCGGCTTCCTCTATATCCATCACGGCGCTGAAGTTGCCAGCCTGTTCGTGACCGGTTACGCACTGGAGAAAGTGCTTTCCGTCGATAACCTGTTCGTGATGATGGCGATCTTCTCGTGGTTCGCCGTTCCAGACCGCTACCGTCACCGCGTGCTTTATTGGGGCATCATCGGTGCCATTGTCTTCAGGGGCATCTTCGTGGCGATCGGTACCGGCTTGCTGAGTCTCGGTCCATACGTCGAAATCGTGTTTGCGCTGATTGTTGCGTGGACAGCGGTAATGATGCTGAAAAGCGGCGATGACAGCGACGAGATCGAAGATTACTCGCAGCACCTTGCCTATCGCGGCGTGAAGCGTTTCTTCCCGATCTGGCCAAAAATGCGTGGCAACGCCTTCCTGCTGAATCAGAAGGAAGTCGATGAAGAGCTGCAGAAGCCAGAAAACAAAGATGTGACAGTCGGTCGCGCTAAGAAAGCCGCGCTGTATGCCACGCCGTTGATGCTGTGTGTGGCGGTGGTTGAACTCTCTGATGTGATGTTCGCCTTCGACTCCGTGCCGGCGATTATCGCGGTGAGTCGTGAACCGCTGATTGTTTACAGCGCCATGATGTTCGCCATTCTTGGCTTGCGTACCCTGTACTTTGTACTCGAAGCATTGAAGCAGTATCTGGTTCACCTGGAGAAAGCCGTTATCGTGCTGCTGTTCTTCATCGCGGTGAAACTGGGTCTGAATGCTACCGATCATATCTGGCATCACGGCTACAGCATCTCGGCTAGCGCCAGCCTGTTTGTGGTACTCGGCGTGTTAGCGGTCGGTATTGTGCTCAGCGTGATGTTCCCCGGTAAACCCGAGGAAAAAGAAGAGAGTTGATCTTCTGCCAGCAATGAGTCTGAAAAATTATTAACCAAGAGGTAATTACAATGAGCGTTTCTCTTTCTAAAGGCGGTAACGTTTCGCTTAGCAAAGCGGCACCAACCATGAAAAACGTCCTCGTTGGCCTTGGCTGGGATGCACGTTCCACCGATGGTCAGGACTTTGACCTTGATGCGTCAGCGTTCTTGCTGTCCGCTAGCGGCAAAGTCCGCGGCGATGCTGACTTTATTTTCTATAACAACCTGGTCTCTTCCGACGGTTCTGTTTCCCACACCGGTGACAACCGTACCGGTGCAGGCGATGGCGATGATGAATCGCTGAAAATCAAACTGGATTTGATCCCGGCTGATGTCGACAAAATCGTGTTTGTAGTCACCATCCATGATGCGCAGACCCGTCGTCAGAGTTTTGGCCAGGTTTCCGGCGCGTTTATCCGCCTGGTAAACGATGACGACCGCAGTGAAGTGGCGCGTTACGATTTGACCGAAGATGCCTCCACCGAAACCGCCATGCTGTTTGGCGAGCTGTACCGTAACGGTGCCGAGTGGAAATTCCGCGCAGTCGGCCAGGGTTATGCCGGTGGTTTGGCCTCGGTATGCGCCCAGTACGGCATTAACGCGTCTTAATCGCTGACATAACTCTCACGGGCAACTTCACGTTGCCCGCATCATCCAATTAAAAGCAGGAGCTTTAAAATGGCAGTTTCTCTGGTAAAAGGCGGTAACGTTTCCCTGACTAAAGAAGCACCAACCATGAATGTTGCCATGGCGGGTCTGGGTTGGGATGCACGTGTAACAGATGGTCAGGACTTTGACCTCGATGCCTCAGTGTTTATGGTCGGTGACGACGGTAAAGTGCTGAGCGACACTGGATTTATCTTCTTCAACAATAAGTTGAGCGCGTGTGGTTCCGTTGAGCATCAGGGCGATAACCGCACCGGTGCGGGCGATGGCGATGATGAGCAGGTGAAAATCACCCTGTCTAAAGTGCCAGCAGATGTGAAGAAGCTGGTCTTCGCGGTCACCATTTACGATGCAGAAGCGCGTAAGCAGAACTTCGGCATGGTGAGCAACAGCTTTATGCGTATCTTTAACAATGATAACGGCGCAGAAATCGCCCGTTTTGACCTGTCTGAAGATGCGTCTACCGAAACCGCGATGGTGTTCGGTGAGTTGTATCGCAACGGTGCCGAGTGGAAGTTCAAAGCTGTTGGTCAGGGCTTCGCGGGCGGCTTGGCCGCGCTGGCATCGCAGCATGGCGTGAGCGTCTGATTTAAAACAAGGTTATCAAAGCCCCGGCTGGTCCGGGGCTTTTTACTATCTAAAGGACGGATGTGAATCAATCACCATGAATGGTGTAATCCCGATCAGTTAAGCAATGAGCGTCTTTCGTTCGCCATAGGCTGGGGCAGTTAGAGTTATGCCGTGCGGCGACCGAGAAGAGGGCGTCTGGCCACGCCCTCTTCACTCCCCGGCCCTGCGCCAGCCCAGCCCGCCGCTACGCGGTTCCTTCACTCACTCACTCACTCGCTCACGATTCCTGACGGACCGGCGGCGATTTGCTCCTGCTCAGCGCCGCCTCTCGCCGCATCCCTGCGGCTCGCCCTGGAATCCCTCACTCGCTCAGCGGGCTGGGATGTCGCCTCAACACCCACGCTGCAGCAATAATGCGTATGACTGAGTCATCATCGCTGTAGCGCCTGCAGGGTCGCCATGAATGGCGCCCCTACGGTTATTCGGCGGGGTTTTCGTAGGATGCGCATTTATGCGCACTTGTTGGGTGATAACCAGCGCCAATACGGAAAAGTGCGGCTAGGGATCGAGGCGCAGCATGCGCAGTTTTTCCATCGGCACGCGGCGTTTTTTCCACGTTGGATGGAAATGACGCCAGTGCGGATCTTGCGCGGCGGCCAGTAATTCAAAATCACCGCGCGTATCGCCCCAGGCACGCAGGTGATAGTTATGCAGCGGGCCGTAAACGCTTTCCAGTCGCTTGACTTTTTGCCCGCAGCGGCAGTTATGACCGGTTATCTTTCCGGTCAGAATGCCGTCAATCACTTCTAATTGGGTGCCGATGAGATTGATACCCAGACGCTCAGCGAAAGGTTCTAACACCATCGCGGGCGAAGCGGAACAGATGGTCACTTCCGCGCTGGAGTTCACTTCCGCGGCAACCGCCAACAGCCCGGCAGGGCGCATCAGCTTATTCCAGTTCGCCGCGCAGAACAGTTTTGCCTGCTCACGGACCCATTTCTCCTCAACGCCGGTTAAAAAGGTCTTAATCAGCACCTCTTTCAGCTCATCGCGCGTCAGCTTTTTTCGCATGCAGTGCAGCGTGGGTACCGCCAGCCTGGCGAGTCTGCGCGCAAAAGCACGTTTGCTAAAACTGAAGCGCAGAAAGGGGATAAAGCTATCGTGAATGGTCAACGTGCCGTCAAAATCAAACACGGACAGAACCTGATTTTCACGCGCTAAGGAGGATTCCATGGACATGTTGTTCTCTTTTGTCGCAAGCCGTAATCAATGGCCACGATGATAGCAAATGGCTGGCCGATATTCTCCTGCGTGAATGCGGCTACCGATAAACGGTAGCCGTTTGAAGCGCTTACTCGCGAATTTTACCCTCTTCTTCGCGGGTTTTACCCTCTTCGATAAACTCTTCGTCGATCTCTTCTGAGTTCTCACGGTTATCACGACCGGAGAGCAGGTTCCAGCAGGCAATAAACAGCGCGGCGATCAGCGGACCAATGACGAAGCCGTTAATGCCATACACTTCCATGCCACCCAGCGTGGAGATCAGGATCAGGTAGTCAGGCATTTTGGTGTCTTTACCGACCAGCAGCGGACGCAGGATATTATCCACCAAACCCACCACCACCACGAAGAAGCCAATCAGGAACAGTGCTTTCCAGATGGCGCTGGTAGCGAAGAAGAAGATGGTCGCGGGTACCCAAACAATCGCGGAGCCCACCGCCGGAATCAGCGACAGGAATGCCATCAAGGTGCCCCACAGCAGGCTGCCATCAATGCCAGTGATCCAGAAGGCGAAGCCGCCAAGCACACCTTGCACCACCGCAACTACCACAGTGCCTTTCACTGTGGCGCGCGATACCGCAGCGAACTTCATCATCAGGTGATGTTTCACGTAGGTTGAGAGTGGCAGCGCTTCCAGCATCAAATTCACCAGCCAGGCACCATCTTTCAACAGGAAGAACAGCAGATAGAGCATCACGCCAAAACCAACGGTAAAGGTGAACGTACCTTTGCCGATCAGGAACACGCTGCCCGCCATGTACTGGCCGCCTTTAAGTGCAAAACCGGAAAGCTTTTGCTGTATCTCTTGCGCGTTGTTCAGATTGTTTTCAGCGAGATAGTTACGTGCCCAGGAAGGCAGATGCTGCAGCAGTTCGGCGAACACCACCGGGAATTGCGCCGAGTTGTTCTGCAGTTTGGTGTATACCGTGTTGACTTCGACCACCATCGAAGAGGTGATCAGCGCCAAGGGCGTGAAGACAATCAAGCAGATAATCAGCAGCGTGGCGAATGAAGCCAGGCCGTTACGATCCCCCATTTTGCTGCGCAACAGTGACTTCAATGGATGGAAAATCACTGCCAGAATTGCGGCCCAGAAAATGGCAGAAAAATACGGTGTCAGCACATCAAAAAAGGCGAACGTGACGATCGCCAAAATAACGATAAAGAAGCCTAAATTAAGTCCTTTAATACGCATTACATAGTCTCGTCAGTAGATAGGGCGAGTGAACTATAGAACGCCTGACGGGGAATGTAATGTTTTTAGCAAAGATGGTTCGCTTAAGCCCCTGAAGTGAGCAGACCTAAGATGTCCCATTCTGTCCGCCTGATGTCTGTTAACTGGCTGGAAGACAGGCGTGATTACAGTAATGATGGTGGCTGAAATGAACCGGAGGAAATCATGCTGGAATTACGTCCTAACTGCGAATGTTGTGATAAAGACTTACCGCCGGAGTCACTGGATGCGCGTATCTGTTCGTTTGAATGCACTTTTTGTGTGGCGTGTGCGGAAGGCCTTTTGGCGCAATGTTGCCCAAATTGCAGCGGGGAACTGGTGCGTCGACCAATTCGTCCTGCCGCAGCATTAGCACGTCATCCGGCATCCACGACACGACATTTATCTGCGACAGTGACACGCTGAATCAGCACGGTAAGCTGCGATTCGGAAAATACGTCAATGCCGTGCTGGCGCAGCAGTGCTGCTGCGACGCCCTGACCGGGCTGTTGCTGGCCGCTAAAACTGCCGTCATAGATGCGTTGGCTGCCGCAGGTCGGGCTGCCATCAGTAAGCAGGGCAAAGCGACAACCCGCTTCTTGCGCCGCACGCAGTGCCAACCACGCTGCCAGCACGTAATGCTGGGTGACATCTCTGCCATCTGATTCCACGATGCGCGCTGCGCCCGTTAACACCTGTTCTGCACTGCCGCCGTGAATTTCAGCGGATAAGCGTGGAGTGTTTAAGCCAGCTGCCAGTTCAGGGCAGTGGATAACCAGACGCTGCTCGCTGCGCCAGCGCGCTAAGGTGTCTGAGATCAGCGCTTTATCGCTGGCGTTATATCGCACTGCATATCCCATCAGGCAGGCACTGACTAATATTTTTTCCATGTAAACGTTTTCCTTAAATAACTCGACGATAAGGTCGCAGTATTAAAGTGTTCCGCAACAGATGTAATATTGAGCGCGATATTAATCACTGTCATGTATTAATGTGATGATGGGGCGATATTATCGTATTAATGATTAGGAGATTGATGAATAACACTGAACTCTGGTCGCGGAAAAGGGTTTTTGAAATGAGTTCATATGCTATAATTATGATTTAACGGGTTTTTATTTGGTTTTCTGACTTGCATTGAGTCTTGTTTCTGGCATCTTTTTTTATCGAAAGGTTGTTCTGGTCAGAGCACAGACCTTATTTATAATGAAACATTGTTTCGCAAAATGTTATTTTTAGTCTCCGTGATTTTTGCGTATTTTTCTGAAAAATAGTGCTTTTCAAAAGAGTTTCTCACATTTAAATGGTATTGTTTACCGGCAATGCTAGTGATGTGGCGTTGTGTGCTTCAGTTTTACCCTCACTTTTGCAGGGTTTACCCGTTTATGCAATTTACGGAAATTCAATTATCCTCCCGATCCTTGCGATCGGGTTTTTTCTTTATATTTCCCCGGTCTATCCGTAATAAACACTGATGCGTCTCTTCGATTCCGTTAATGTCAGAAAATACACAATCGTTAAGAAAGTGATAATTTGACGTAATTTCTTGTAAGTATCCGTTTTTTAAGAGTTTTGGAAATGCTTTTTTGTCTCCATCTAATCAATAGTAGTGTTCAACGGCACAGCAACTGCCGTTATCATTGGAGGCAACACCATGAAAAAAACAACGTTAAGTCTTATTGCGTCACTTATTGCATGCAGCACACTGTTTTCAAGCGTTTCCCGGGCAGATGGCCCAGGTGACCAGCGCTGGCAGTCGCACGGCGGCGACCAGCACCAGGACCACGGACGTGGCCCGGATCGTGGCGGCGACCGCGGACCGAATCGCGGCAACGATCACGACCGCGGCAACGATCACGATCGTGGACCTGGCCCGGATCGTCATGACCGTTATGCTGATCATCGTATGCCGGAAGGACATCGTGGCGGCGATCGCTTCGCCTGGGGCGGACATGACTTCCGTCGCGGCTATCCGGCACCGCCGGAGTTTCGTGGCCCGCACTATCGTGTAGATGACTGGCGCGATCGTGGTCTGTATGCGCCACCGCGCGGTGAGCACTGGGCTTATATCGACGGTAATTACGTGCTGGTGGCCGCCGCAACCGGTATCATCACCGCAATTCTGCTCAACGGCGCGTTCAACTAATTCCCTCTGCGGATGGCCACGGCCATCCGTGTTTTTCTCCGTTTTATCCGCTCACCAGGTTATTCTCTATACGACCCGTTTTTCCTTTCAATACGTTAAGGAGTGATGATGACCGTGGTAAAAATGGTGGCGGTGGATAAAGACGGCACCTTTCTCGACGACAAAAAACAGTACAATCGCGCGCGTTTTAACGCGTGCTACCAGGAAATGAAGCAGCGCGACATCAAGTTTGTGGTAGCCAGCGGCAATCAATATTACCAACTCAAATCTTTCTTCCCTGATATCGCCAGTGAAATTGCCTTCGTGGCTGAAAACGGCGCGTGGATCATTGATCGTGATGAAGAGTTATTCTGCGGCGAGTTCTCACGTCAGGATATTGATGCGGTGCTGGATACGCTGCACAACGGTAATTATCCTGAACTGCGCTACATCCTCTGCGGACGCGACAGCGCGTATTACTTCGAAGGTCTTGATGAGAAGTGGCTGGTGAAAATGCGTCACTATTGCCATCGCCTGAAGGCCATTCGCAGCCTGGATGAAGTGGCGGGCGATAAGCTGTTCAAGTTCGCGCTGAATTTGTCCGATGATTACGTGGAGCCGCTGATGGCGGACATTGAGCGTCTGCATCATGGCGCGGCGGCCGCCACATCCAGCGGCCACGGTTCAGTCGATTTGATTGTGCCGGGCAACCATAAAGGTCACGGCCTCGATCTGCTGGGTAAACGCTGGGGCATCGATCGCAGTGAAACTTTGGTGTTTGGCGATGGCGGCAACGATCTCGAAATGCTGCAGCAGTCTGGCTTTAGCTTTGCTATGGCAAATGCACCGCAGAAAGTCAAAGACGCGGCACGCTTTGAAGCGCCGAGTAATAACGAAGAGGGCGTGCTACAGGTGATTGAGCAGATGCTGGCCGGTAAACCACCGTTTGTCATCTGATCGTCATTTTTAGCTGAATTTATTCTTTGCTCTGCCGATATTCGATTGTGACGGAACGCACAATTCGCCGCTGAGCGGCACTTCTTATCTCAATCGTGAATGCAGTCGGTTAGAAAGGATAAATTATGTTGCCAACCCGTTTGGCTACCCGCATGACGTTGGGTGGCCTGCTATTACTGTGCGTCACAACCGCAGTGGTGTTCTCCGTTCTCTTGTTGCGCGGTCAACCGCGCGTCATTGAAGCCAGCCATACGCTGATTGAGCAGGCCGGTAGCAATCTGGTCAGCCAATTAAATCAGCAGCTGATGCGTATTGAAGGCGAAGCCGTCAGCATGGCGCGCCTCGCCGAAGTCTTGCCGCACGATGCCACGCTGTGGCAGCAAAGTTTCCCGCAAATCATCAACAGCAGCGGCAATAAAACCATTGCGGGCGGCGGCGTGTGGCCGGAACCCGATGCCTTTAGCGCCGGTGTGCAGCGTCGCAGCTTCTTCTGGGCACGGCAGAGTGATGGCTCGCTGGCCTATTCCGATGACTACAACCTGCCTGCGGGCAACGGCTATCAACAGGAAAGTTGGTACAGCGCGGTGCGCAATGGAGCACGCGATCGCTGTGGCTGGTCTGAGGTTTATCAGGATCCGGTGTCTGGTGTGAAAATGGTGACCTGTAGCGTGCCGTACACGGTGGGCGAGCGTTTTGCCGGTGTCGCGACGCTGGATGTGCAACTGGATAATCTTGCGGGCTTAATGCAGCAGAAAGGGCAGGTGACCGGCGGTTATGCCTTTGCGCTTGATAGCGCAGGCAATCTGCTTTATTACCCGGGTCAGGACCTTAAATCGCTTACCACCTTAAGCAGCCTGGCGGGAAAATCCAGCTGGCTGGCTCCACTCGCCGCTCGTATCGGCCAGTTGAAAGGCGATGGCGATGTATTGCAACTGTCGGAT
Source organism: Pantoea sp. X-Soil-ISGK-421 (assembly GCF_059730785.1). Taxonomy (NCBI): domain Bacteria; kingdom Pseudomonadati; phylum Pseudomonadota; class Gammaproteobacteria; order Enterobacterales; family Erwiniaceae; genus Pantoea; species Pantoea sp. X-Soil-ISGK-421. Next base: position 1,147,689 of record NZ_AP035979.1, read on the forward strand.
TTCGCTGACGATTACTTGCATGACAGTGCGCAGGTCACGCTGTTCCGCATGCCCGGCACCGGTTGGGTGATTGGCCTTGTGACGCCAGAGCGCGCGGTCAGCGGCCTGGCTCATACCCTGATGCGTGACATCTTCACCTACTTAATTCCGGCGATGATCGTGCTGCTGCTATTAACCTGGACATTTACCCAACGCATTGGGCAACGCCTGAAAGCCACGCATGCTGCGTTGGATGAGATTGCCAATGGCGATGGTGATTTAACGCGCCGCCTGACCAAAAGTGGACGCGATGAGCTGGCAGATATCGCCGGTGCGTTTAATAGTTTTGTCGATAAGATCGCCGGCGTCATTACCCGCGTGCAGAGCAGTGGTGTAACGGTAGCGGCTAACGCATCAGGCCTGGCACACAGTAATACCGCGCTGTCGGAGAAAATTGCCGAGCAGGCCGCAGCACTGGAACAAAGTGCCGCGGCGATGGAGCAGCTCAATGCTACCGTGCAACAGAACGCCGAAAATACCCGGTTGGCCGATGCGGCGGCCGAACAGACCGCACAGATTGCTCGCAGCAGCAGCGAAATGATGGGCGAAGTGGTGAGCACCATGGGCGCCATCCAATCCTCTTCGCGGCGTGTTGCAGAGATTTTGACCGTAATCGACAGCATCGCGTTTCAAACTAACATTCTCGCATTGAATGCGGCGGTAGAAGCGGCACGCGCCGGTGAGCAAGGGCGTGGTTTTGCGGTGGTGGCGTCTGAAGTGCGTGCGTTAGCCCAGCGCAGTGCCACCGCGGCGCAGGAGATCAAGACGCTGATTACCGATTCCGACAGCAACGTACTGGCCGGCAGTAAATTAGTGGAAGGCGCGGGACAGCAGCTTTCCCAGCTGGTCACTGACGTACATAAAGTGAAGCAGGTGGTGAGTGAAATGCGCGTGGCCGGTGACGAGCAGAGCAAAGGTATTGCCGAAGTGACGCTAGCGGTATCGCAGATGGAGCGAGGCATTCAGCAAAACCTGATGCTGGTGACGCAAACCGCCGAGAACACCCAAGCGCTGCGTGATGAAGCGGCGCAGCTGGCGCAAGAGATAGCCATGTTTAAAGTGGCCGAGCAGTAAATTGTCGGGCAGCGTTAGCTGCCCGTTATCACTTAAACGATGCGCCAGGCGGCGGCGATCATCTCCGTCAACGTGGGTGCATCGTAGCTGACCCAACCGTTTTTGCTGTTGGCGCGCGATACAATCCAGTCAACATCGGTGGCTGACAATGTTGGGCCATCCAACCAAAAGGGCACGATCGCCTGCTGCTGGATCCAGGCTTTTAACGCCAATGCCGGCGGCGCGGGATCGTCCGGCAGCAGCTGTTGACCAAGCTGCGCCATCAAGCGTTGCTGTTCAGCATGCTCGGTTTCGGCCAGTAGCTCGAGGAACGGGAACAGTAAGCGTCCGCAGACTTCACCGTGATGGAATGGCTTGATCGCGCCAAGTTCACCGGCAATGCCGTGAATCACCCCTAATCCGGCACTGCTCAGACACACGCCACCTAACCAGGATGCCATCATCATCGCTTCACGCGCGGCATCACCACGCTCATCATTTTGGTTCAAGTCCGGCCAGGCTTTGAAGAACAGTTGCAACCCATTGAGCGCAGTTTGCTGAGTGAACAGATTGCCTTTACGTGACAGATAGGCTTCGAAGAGGTGAGTGAAGGCATCGATGGCGCAGGTGGCCAACACGCTATCTGGCGCACCTTTCAACAGGTCGGGATCGAGAATTGCGACCTGTGGCACAAAGACCTGATGGCGCAGCGACGCTTTGACCTGAATGTGTTGTTGATCGGTCACCACCGCGTTCTGTGTGGCTTCGCTGCCAGTGCCTGCCGTGGTGGGAATGGCGATCAGCGGCAAGGTTACCGCTTGCACTGGCGTATCACCGACTTTCTCCAGATAGCGTGCAGTGTTGAGCGGATGCTGCATCATGGCACTGAAGGCTTTGGCGGCATCCAGCACGCTGCCGCCGCCAATTGCCACCACACGATCAATGTGGCCGCGCCAGCGCCGCACCCAGCCATCAATCTCATCCGGGGACGCTTCATGGCTGACGATCTCATAACCAATAATCTGATCGTTGAGTGCAGCGCCAAGCCGTGCCCAGGCTGGACCGTTAAGAAAAGAGCGCCCGCAAAATAACAGCGTCGGCTGGGTATTGCCCGCCAGCAGCGGTATCAACTGGTCAATGCTGCCGCGACCAAACAGGGTTTGTTGATTACTGTACAACTCGATCAGATTCTCACTCACCTGCATGTCCTTCTTGTTTGGCGTAAAGACTTAAGTGTAACCAAAAGCCGTGACACTCCCGCTGCAAACATTCTGATAACCCACCGGCAAAAAGTTGATCACCTTCGCAAAACAGAAATTCCGCCGCGGCGGCAGGTGCTTTATGCGCAATGTTACCCTTAACATGATACCCGTAACATTGCTCAGCAGGATGCTTTCCTGCGGCGAACGCTGTTGATTCTCATGTCCTCTGGGATAACCAAAATAAACCGCTGCCGGTAACTTACCGAGCGCAAAAGTGGAGAAAAATTATGCCATTACTCTATGTGGCGATTGGCGTAGCATTACTGCTGTTACTGATGATCCGTTTCAAACTGAACGGATTTATTGCGCTGATTCTGGTGGCACTGGCCGTGGGCGTGATGCAGGGCATGCCGGTCAATAAAGTTATCATCTCGATTAAAACCGGTGTGGGCGGCACATTAGGCAGTCTCGCGCTGATCATGGGCTTCGGCGCGATGCTGGGTAAATTGCTGGCGGATTGCGGCGGGGCGCAACGTATTGCTACCACACTGATCGCCAAATTTGGCGAGAAGCATATTCAGTGGGCGCTGGTGCTGACCGGCTTCACCGTGGGCTTTGCACTGTTTTATGAAGTGGGCTTTGTACTGATGTTGCCGCTGGTGTTCAGTATCGCCGCCTCTGCGCGCGTGCCGCTACTGTACGTGGGCGTGCCGATGGCGGCAGCGCTCTCCGTCACGCACGGTTTCCTGCCTCCGCATCCGGGTCCTACGGCGATTGCCACCTTGTTCAACGCCGACATGGGTAAAACGTTGCTGTACGGTACGCTACTGGGGATTCCAACCGTTATCCTCGCCGGTCCGGTTTATGCGCGCTTCCTGAAAGGTATCGATAAGCCCATCCCAGAAGGATTATGGAACCCAAAAACCTTTACCGAAGCTGAGATGCCAGGCTTTGGCGTCAGCGTTTGGACGGCATTGGTGCCGGTGGTATTGATGGCGTTGCGCGCGGTAGCGGAAATGCTGCTGCCGAAAGGTCACGTGCTGCTGCCGTATGCGGAATTCTTTGGCGATCCGATTATGGCAACCTTAATTGCTGTGCTAATTGCTATTTTCACTTTCGGACTGAACCGTGGACGCAGCATGGATGACGTGATGGGCACCATCACCGATTCGATCAAGATCATCGCTATGATGCTGTTAATCATTGGCGGCGGCGGGGCATTCAAACAGGTGCTGGTGGACAGCGGCGTTGATAAATACATCGCCAACATGATGCATGAAACCAATCTCTCGCCGATTTTCATGGCGTGGTCAATTGCTGCTGTACTGCGTATTGCGCTGGGATCCGCCACCGTGGCGGCGATTACGGCCGGGGGGATTGTTGCACCGTTGATCGTCACCAGCGGTGCCAGTCCGGAACTGATGGTGATTGCGGTGGGTTCCGGCAGCGTGATTTTCTCCCACGTTAACGATCCGGGTTTCTGGTTGTTTAAAGAGTATTTCAACCTGACTATCGGCGAAACCTTCCGTTCGTGGTCCGCGCTGGAAACTATTATTTCAGTATGCGGTTTGGTGGGATGCTTGCTGCTCGCCAACGTTATCTAAGCATCAAGGCTGAGGCATTGTGCCTCAGCCGCTTGCGGTTTACTGCGTTAAGGCGCGGAACGCTGCGAGTTCCTCTTGCGGCATACCGACCTGCAACGCCGCGTCACAGATTTGCTCCCAGCTATTGCTATCCAGTGGAATGCCGTCGCGTGTGCGTGCCACTCGGTTGTGCTCTTCCCACTCACCGGGCACCTGAATCGGTGAATCGCCACTTTGCGGCGACTGTTTCACCCATTGAAGGAATGACTCAGCTTCTTCCTGCATCGCTGGCGCATCAAACGCATCCGGATTAACGATGATGGTGGTCATGCAGTTGAAAATGGCATCCGGGCTGGTAACCAGCGTTTCATCATGTGTGGTGCGTCCGCCCGACAGCGCACCACCAAGAATTTCGCACAGGGTCGCTAGCGCATAGCCTTTATGCAAACCGAATGGCATCAGTGAACCATACGGGGCCTGATGCATCACGCCCGGCTCGGTGGTGGGCTGGCCCTGATGATCAATCAGATATCCCGGCGCGACCTGTTGCTCTTTGTTCCACGCCACCCGCGTTTTACCAAAGGCGATGCCGCTGGTGGCGAAATCGAGCAGTAGCGGTTTCGCATTGCGGCGCGGGAAAATGGCGCAGAAGGGATTGGTGCCGAAACGACGATCGCTTCCGTTAAAGGGCGCCACCATCGGATCGCCCATAACGTTAACGAAGTGGAACGAGACAAAACCGGCGGCTGCGCACTGTTCCGCCCAATGGCCGATGCGACCAATGTGGTGCGAGTGGTGTAAACCTACCGCTGCAATGCCTAACTTGGCTGCGCGCTCAATGCCCAGCTGCATCGCCTCAAAGGCAGCCACCTGACCAAAGCCATTGTGACCGTGCAGCGTCAGCACCGCACCGGCGTCTTTCTCAAGGGTTGTGTGTTGGTTAAGTTGCAGAAAACCCTGTGCCAGCGAATTCACATAGCCTGGAATCATGCCAACACCGTGCGAATCATGGCCAGCCAGATTAGCGGCTACCAAATGATCGGCGACCAGGCGCGCTTCTTCAGCGCTACTGCCTGCATGGAGCCAGATGGATTGAACAAACTGATGAAGAGGGGAAGGGGGAATCAGATGCAGAGTACTCACGCGGTCAATCTCCTTATCATTATCAATCATCCATCCTGCGACGAAAACAGTCATGACCGCAAGTCAGCGATAAGAAGTAAAGGGCCACACGCTGTGGCCCAAAAACTCAGTGCGGCTGCTCAAAGCCCGCCTTTAGCATTTGATCGCGCAGTGCGCGAGTAATTTCACGGTTCCCGCCCGTGATCGGGTAAATGACATTGTTGACGACATCGTCAAGATAATGCTCTTCAAACTCCTGCATGGTGAGTTGCGTACCCCCCTCATCGTTGATAGCGATACTGCCGCTGATGTGGTTGCCGTAATCCTTTGCCTTAAGGCTGTAACGCCCCATGCTGGTATTAATCGTGCTCATAAGAATCTCCTTGTTACGTAGGCATTGATAACAATTGAGGCCTCTTCAGGCGGTATAAGTTTAGACTGTGAACCGGCTCAGAGTACGGCAGCAGGGAGAAGGAGAATCGATCGCTGCGACCTGTCTCGCAGAAATAAATTTGCGGCAAGCGAAACGACAGCCAATGGGCGTGACCCTCCTCGCAGCATCCAGCGAAAGCAGAATGATCATCTATACTGGATAGCAGACACGTTATTTTTCATACTTGAAGGAGCGAACAATGAAAATAATTCTGTGGGTCATCGCCATCATCTTCATCGTTGGATTACTGACATTAACAGGCGTCTTTAAACTGATTTTCTGACAAGCACAGGCACCTACGGGTGCCTGAATTTTTTCATTCAGCATAGGATTTTTCGCTGTCTTCAAATGACTCGATGGGCTGAATGAGATCGCGCAGATTTAGCGGCTTGTAACATTTCGCGCAGCAGGCGCCATGATGGTTTGGAAAATCGACCTTTTCGCAGTCCAAAAAGGTATAAAAAAATTTAGTGCAACCGCAGCGGCTACAACGAATAGTCATGTTACTTCCTTCCGTTCTCCGTCCTGGAGCGTCGAGATTTATCTTATTCGCCTGGCGAGTTCAATTGATAAATTTCGTTAATTTATTCCCCATGTGAATAATTGATGCTAAGTCACTGAATGATATATTATTGCCTTAAGTTATCATCACAGCATGTTTGCATTTTTTGTACATCAACAGACCCAATCGATTCGTTTACCTGCCATTTCGATTTTTACCTTATGACTGAGGTAAAATTCATCACTTGATCGTATCTGAACCAAGAATAGGCCTGGAGAGATTAGCCTGTTTTTTCAATACACTTTTTAAGCAATAGCGTGGGATATGCCTTTGTGCGGGAGCGTGAAAACCGCTTTTTTACGCATTGTTGCTCTTGAATGACTTAACGGGAAATATTGTTGTGAATCGCCACTTTTCTGCAGCTTTAATGGGCTGCATTTTGACCTCATCGGTCTCTTTTTCAGCATCAGCGGAAACAGCATCACAAGCCATCAAATCGGGCTGGAACACCTTTAGTGACAACGTGTCGCAAACCTGGTCGCAGCCGCAGAATTATGATTTTTATCTGCCGGCAATCACCTGGCACAACCGCTGGACTTATGACGATGAACACATCGATAAGTACAACGAACGCCCGTGGGGCGCAGGTGCAGGTGTTTCGCGCTGGGATGAAAAAGGGAATTGGCATGGCCTGTATGTCATGGCGTTCAAAGACTCGTTCAACAAATGGGAGCCGATTGGCGGGTACGGTTGGGAAGCAACCTGGCGACCGCTGAGCGATCAGAATTTTCATTTGGGGGCGGGTTACACGGCGGGTGTGACGGCCAGAGATAACTGGCGATATATTCCCGTTCCCCTTATTTTGCCTTTAGCATCAATTGGATATGGTCCAGCCACTTTCCAAATGACTTACATTCCCGGGACCTACAATAACGGCAATGTCTATTTTGCCTGGCTGAGGTTTGAGTTTTAAGCTTTTGCAGAGCGCAGAAAGTGTGATCGACATGCAAAAAATCAATATTTATCACTTTTTCATCAAATCGCACTGGACAAATGTCACCGCAATTGCTGTACTAGACGTCGACACAGTTTAGTGTCCTTTTTTCATGTAAAGGTAATATAGATGTCTAAGATCAAAGGTAACGTAAAGTGGTTTAATGAGTCGAAAGGCTTCGGTTTCATTACTCCAGAAGATGGCAGCAAAGATGTATTCGTACACTTCTCTGCAATCAACAGCAACGGTTTCAAAACTCTGGCTGAAGGTCAACGCGTTGAGTTCGAAATCACTGACGGTGCTAAAGGCCCATCAGCTGCTAACGTTATCGCACTGTAATTTAACAGTTCGAATTCTGAAAACCCGCCTTCTGGCGGGTTTTTTTTATCCATTTTTTAAGCATGCCACCAGATAATCATCCAGGCGACAACGACGCACGTTGTTAGGCTCAATGCCATCAGCTCATCGAACGAACGCGGTATCACATTTTTCATTACACATGCCTCATAGGTCCATTTCCTTCAGCATGACCACGCCAGATTAAGCCAGCCTTAAGGCGCCATGACATTTGCATGACAAGGCAGATTCTGCGGCACATCTCACAGATAAGTCCCGTAACATAGCCACAACAATGCTTACTTGCAGATTTTTGTCCGGCAACGCTATATAACTGCTCAGGGAAAAAAGAGGAGGCAGGATGAACATACGTCAGGCACAGGCAAAAGACAGTTTTGCGTTGAGTGCGTTGTTAACCGAGTTAGGTTATAGCGCCACGGAAGGGTTTATCGATAGGCGTTTGGCGCAGCTTTGCGATCATCCAGACGAGATAGTGTTGGTGGCGGAACACGGCAGCCAGGTGCTGGGTTTTCTGTCATTACACTTTATTCCGCAACTGGCATTAGCCGGCGATTTTGCCCGCATCAGCTATTTCTGCATTGCCGAAGGTGAGCGTAGTAAAGGCAGTGGACAGCAATTATTGACCCACGCCGAGCAGTTGGCGCGTTCACGCGGTTGCGATCGTATGGAAGTGCACTGCCACTCATCACGCCTTAAAGCCAACCAGTTCTATGCGCGTGAAGGCTATGTGGAGTCACCACGCTACCACATTAAAGCTCTGGGTTAACATTAAGCTCGCGTCCGCTGGCAATCACAATGGCATCAGCGATGCTGTCGAGCTGTGCGAAGGGCAGCAGCGCCGCACTGACGCGAATGAATTGCCGGCTGTTAATACTGCAGCGTTCACCGGGTAACACGGCGATACCTCGCGCGGCCAGGGTGATCATCGCGTACTGCTCGGATTCCACCGGAATCCAGACGCTTAATCCATCGCGTTCCTCCAGCACCAAGCCGCGTTTCGCCAGCGCTGCCAGCAGTTGTTGACGACGCTGCGCATAGGTTGCCTTGGCCTGCTGAATGCGCTGCTGAGTGTTTGCGTCGTTGAGCATCCACGCCACGGCATCCTGCAAAATACGGCTGGTCCAGCTCACGCCAAAGTTGCGCCACGCTTGCAGGCGTTTCACCATTTCTGCGGTGCCGGATAACACCGCCAGGCGCAAATCCGGACCATAGGCTTTGGAAAACGAGTGCACATGCAGCACACGTTCCGGATAGTGGAAGCCAAGACTCCACACCGGCCAGCGCGAAAGATCACCAATGCCATCGTCCTCAACAATAATGATGCTGCTGTTCGCCAGTACTAACGCTAACTCTGCACTGCGCCGCTGGCTTACGCTGTGTCCCGTCGCCGAATGGGTGCGCGGTTGATAGATAAACATCGCTGGAGACTTTTGCATTAGCGTAGCCAGCGCCGAAGGGATCGGCCCTTGCTCATCACAGGGCAGCGGCAGAATTTCTGCGCCAATGTTGTCTAAAATATCCAATAATCGTGTAGCAGTAGGATCTTCGATTACCACGCGATCGCCCGGTGACAGCAACGTTTGTACGATGAGGTTCATGGCATCAAATCCACCATCGGTTGCCAGCCAGGCTTCGGCAGGATAGGGCCAGCGCGGTGTCACGGCATCCTGCAATTGCGGTGAAATCGCCTCCCGTTGATAGCTATTCAGCTGGGGCGATGCAATGCCTGCCACCATCGCCTGACGCAAATCTGGCAACAGTGCTGGATCGGGCGAGGCCATCGCCAATGATGCCTGAACATTCTCACCGTAATTACCGATCTTATCGAAACGAATGGGACGCGGCATAACGCTGTTGCCGCTCACCCAGACGCCGCTGCGGCCTTTTCCAGCCAGCACTTTTTGCTTCTTTAACTGGGCCCAGGCAGCTGAAACGGTTGCGGGACTGACACCCAGCCGCTCTGCCAACTCGCGCACCGCAGGCATTTGCATGCCCACCGCGATCTGTCCTTCGCGAATCAGTGTTGATGCCGCATGCGTGATGCCTTTCACCGAAGCATCGGTGATTTTCTGACTCAGCCAATCCAAATCCACACTTTGCGTCATAAGAAAATCCTTTGTTCAGTAACAAATAATAGATTGTTCAGATTAGTATTCGCGTTTTAGACTCAAATTCAAGCACTATTTGCTGCATAAATAATCACAGCCGCAGGGCTGGCAGAACAGACGGGGAAGGCAAAACTATGATAACCATCAGACTAGCGGTACGTGACTGGGATTACTTCACACCGCTGGCGCTTGGCGATATCAAGCCGGAAGGTTTTACGCTGGAGATCGATCGCGTTGGCACATTGGTGGATAACCTCGCCACCAGCGAGAGATACGATGCGGGTGAAGTGTCGTTCAGCCGCTTTGCTCAGGCTCGGGCAAAAGGTGACAGTTCGCTCTTGGGCCTGCCACACTTTCTGATGCGTGGTTTCCGCCAGCGCTGCATCATTACTCGCGCTGACAGCCCAATAACCACGCCTGCGCAACTGAAAGGCAAAAAGATCGGTGTTACCGGCTGGCAGGATTCTGGCAATACCTGGACGCGTACCGTGCTGCGTGAAGCGGGCGTTGAGATTGATGATGCTTACTGGTTTGCCGGCCGCTTAACCGAAGATCACCCGATTGTCGATCGTCTGGCCGGCTTTGGTCGTCCGGGCCGTATTGAACCCGTGCCTGGCGAACGTCCGCTGATCGAACTGCTGAAAGCCGGCGAGCTGGATGCTGTCTTTACCCCCTTTATGCCGGAAGGTTTCTTCCTGGCCGATTCGGGTCTGCGCCAACTGCAGGTGGATTTTGCCGGAGCCGAGCGCGACTACTTTAATCGCGTCGGATATGTGCCGGGCATTCACTTACTGGCGATCAAGCCCGCGTTAGCCGAGGCACATCCGTGGCTGCCCCAGGCGCTGAGCGACATTATCGATCGTTCGTACCAGTTGTGGATGAAGAAACGTGAAAAATACGCCGACACCACGCCGTGGCTGCTGGACGATTTGCGGCGCACCGCGCAGGAATTGCCCGCTAACTGGAATCAGAACGGATTTTCCGTTAACAAAAAGATGATTGCCGACTTTGCGAATGAGCTGTTCCAGCAAGGCCTAACCAAAACATTGCTGACGCCGGAAGCGATTTTCCCGGCTGCGGCGCAAGGAGAATAATGATGAAAGTTGCAATGGGCCAATTTGCCGTCAGCCGCGAATGGCAGGAAAACACCGATATCTGCATCGGACTGATGAATCAGGCGCTTGCGGGTGGCGCGGATCTGCTGGTGCTGCCTGAAGGCGTGCTGGCGCGAGATATCGCCGATCCGGATCTGGTATTGAAAGCGGCGCAGCCGCTTGATGGTCCTTTCGTCACGCAGCTGCTGGCTGTCAGCAAAGGCAATAACTTAACCACCATGATGAGCGTGCATGTACCGACAGAAGGGCAGAAGGCGCTCAACGTGCTGATTGCTATTCGTAACGGCGCAATCATCGCAGAGTACGTGAAACTGCACCTGTATGACGCTTTCGCTATGCAAGAGTCGCAGCGCGTTAATCCAGGCCGCGAGATTCCACCGCTGGTGGACGTTGCGGGCATGAAAGTGGGGTTGATGACGTGCTACGACGTACGCTTCCCGGAACTGGCGCGCCGCTTAGTACTGGATGGCGCCGATGTGCTGGTGCTGCCGGCTGCATGGGTGAAAGGTCCGCTAAAAGAGATGCACTGGGAATTGCTGACTACCGCGCGCGCGCTGGAAAACACCTGTTACATGGTGGCGGTGGGTGAGTGTGGTCCGCGCAATATTGGCAACAGTCTGGTGATCGATCCGTTGGGCGTAGCGATTGCCAAAGCGCCGGAGTCGGCCGCGCTGGTGTTTGCCGATCTCGATCCGCAGCGCATCGCCTACGCACGCAGCGTATTGCCGGTGCTGGAAAATCGCTGTTTTGCTCGTCCTGAACTCAAACCACGTTGATCGCTGGGGAATCTGACTGATGAAAACTATTGCTACCGCTATCGCGCTTTCATTGGGCCTGACGGCCTGTTTCGCTCAGGCAGCTGACGCTATTCCAACGCAAAAAGTGGATCAGGCACTGCACGATCGTCTGCCTGCAGAAATCAAAAGCAGCGGGAAAATGATCTCGGTAAATAACGGATCCTTTCCTCCGTATGAGATCGTCAATGGTCCGCACTCCATGGACGGCGCTTCTGCCGATCTGACTGAAGCGCTGGCGCAGCTGCTGGGCGTGAAGATTGAGCATGCCACCGTCAGCGGTTTGTCGGGCGTGCTCACTGGCATTAACTCTGGTCGCTACCAGATGGCGATTGGGCCAATAGGCGATTATCCGGACCGTCAGCAGAAGGTTGATTTTATCGACTTCGTGCAGGAGTTCGTGGTGTTTGGCGTGCAGAAAGGCAATCCATCGAAGATTAATGGACTGGAAGATACCTGCGGTAAGCGCATTGCGGTGATGGCGGCCGGTTCGGCAGAACAGGTGATTCGCAAGCAGTCTGATGCTTGTGTCGCTGCGGGCAAACCGGCGGTGGTGGTGCAATCGTTTACCGATCAGCCGTCATCGATTCTTGCCGTGCGTTCCAAACGGTCCGATGCCTTCTTCTCCTCACAGGCACCGCTGACTTACTTTATCGAACAGGCCAATGGTCAGCTGGAACTGTCAGGCAAAGGCAAGAAAAACGGCTTTGGCGACATTTTCCAGGGCACCGTAGTACCGAAAGGATCCGAACTGGGCAATGTGGTACTGGATGCTTACAAAGAGTTGTTTAGCAACGGCACCTATGCGGCAATTATGAAGAAGTGGAAATTAGACGGTAACGTATTGCAGCAGCCGGGACGTAACCTGGCGCAAGGGGCAGCAAAATGAGTCCGGTCACCAACAATTCGCGAGCCAGGGATAAGGCCGACGTGCAGCAGCGCGATGTAGCTTTTGCCCGCAGTGCGCCCACTTATGGGCGCTGGATCTCATGGATTGTGGTGCTGGTTATCGCCGCGAACTTTCTCTGGTTGGTGGCGACCAACCCCAATTTCGAATGGAACGTGGTGCTGCAGTGGTTTACCGAAGCTTCGGTGATGAAAGGCCTGCAGGTCACGCTCGGCTTGACGGTGGTGTCGATGATTCTCGGCACGTTGCTCGGGCTGCTGCTGGGCGTCTGGCGTCTTTCGGAAAACAAATTGCTGAGTGGCTTGTCATCGCTCTACATCTGGTTTTTCCGTGGTACGCCGCTGCTGGTGCAGCTGATCTTTTGGTACAACATGTCGACGCTGTTCCCAACCATTTCGATCGCTCTGCCATGGACGGAAATCACTTTTGCCAGCTGGAACACCAACGATCTGATCACGCCGCTTACCGCTGCGATTGCCGGATTGGCGCTCAATGAAGCAGCCTACATGGCTGAGATCATCCGCGCCGGGCTGCTGTCTGTGGATAACGGCCAGGTCGAAACCACCCAGGCATTTGGCATGAGCCGCAGTCGTGCGCTGCGCCGCGTAATCATTCCGCAGGCGATGCGTTCGATTATCCCGCCAACGGGCAACCAGCTGATCAGCATGATCAAAGCGACGTCGCTGGTGAGTGTGATTGCTATGGGCGATCTGTTGTACTCGGTGCAGGCGGTTTATAACCGCACCTTCGAAATTATTCCAATGCTGATGGTCGCAGTGATTTGGTATCTGTTTATCACCTCGATTCTCAACGTCGGCCAGTCGGCAATCGAGCGTTACTACGCGCGTGGTACCACCCGCACGGTGGTGAATAAACGTCGTGTTGCCGCGACCGAAGCCGCGCCAGTCGCCGCGCACCGTCTGAAGGAGGATATATGAGTGACGTTCAGCCGTTGGTGCGTGCACGTAATGTGCAGAAGAGTTATGGCGATAATGAAGTGCTGAAAGGCATCGATCTCGATGTGTTTCCCGGTGAAGTGGTGGTGATCCTGGGACCATCGGGTTCGGGTAAATCCACCTTTTTACGTTGCATTAACCATCTGGAAGATATGAATGCCGGTTCGATTATGGTGGGCGACGATCAGATCGGATACGAACTGAAACGCGGTATTTTACATCGTTTATCGGCGCGTAAAATTGCTCATCAGCGCCAGAAAATTGGCATGGTGTTTCAGCAGTTCAACCTTTATCCGCATATGACGGTATTGCAAAACATCATCGAAGCACCGATTGGCGTGCACAAGTTTTCGCGGCAGGACGCGCTAAAGCATGCAAATGAACTACTGGCGACCGTTGGATTGAGTGACAAAGCCGATGCCTGGCCGCGTCATCTTTCGGGTGGTCAGCAGCAGCGTGTGGCAATTGCGCGTGCGCTAGCGATCAAACCGGCGTTGATGCTCTTCGATGAGCCGACTTCAGCGCTCGATCCTGAGTTAGTCGGTGAAGTGCTGTCTACCATGCGTACGCTAGCCGATCAAGGTCTGACCATGATTGTGGTGACCCATGAAATTGGTTTTGCGCGTGAGGCTGCCGATCGCGTGGTGTTTATGGATGGTGGCGTAGTGGTGGAGCAGGGCAGTCCGGAGCAGGTGATTGGTAACCCGCAGCATCCGCGTACGCAGGCGTTTCTCAGCCGCTTTATTTAAGTGGGCGGTCTCACTCTGTTACAGATTGCAGTTGAGACCGTCTATAAACTGCGCGTTAATAGTCAGGTCCGTTTTTCACATTGGTTGAAAGGTAAATTATGGAAGGTATCAGTATTGCCAAACTGCTGATCATCGGTGCGCTCATCGTACTGCTTTTTGGCACCAATAAGTTACGTTCACTGGGTGGCGATCTGGGTTCCGCAATCAAAGGCTTCAAAAAAGCCATGAAAGATGATGAATCCGGCGCATCTAAAAGCAGCGCTGAAGAAGTGCCTGCTGAACGTGTCAACCACAAAGAGTAAGCTCTGCGCCGAACGTCAATAAGTGTAAATATTTATTACGTTAATAAAAAACCAGGCTGTTGCCAGTCTGGTTTTTGTTTTTGTAGCTTAATGCCACATAGCGCTGGCCATTTCCAACTCATCCATATCAAAAATCGCAACCTTATGCATTGGCTCCATCACGCCCAATCCATGCAGAAACGCTCTGATATCGGGCATCTGGTCAATCAACACTTGTGGCAATAACGTGACAAGCGGTTCTTCCTCCTGAGTGACTCGTTCGATAAAAGCCAAATCCATCTTGTCACTTTCGCTGTCATCAGCGGGCAAAATAATCTCGCCAATTTTAGCTTCGATGATAAAAGGGAAATCGGTTTTACTGCCCATTACACCTTGTGGGCTAATCGGTACTGCACTGAAGGTATGCTGAATTTCCGGAAGCTGTGCGGGCAGATCAAATTGCCAATAGCCTGCGTCATCGATCTCAGTGCTGCCAATCAGCACATCATCAAGATAGAAATGCAAAAGGGTGCCAGCAGGTGCCTCACCGCTGAATGTCACGGCATCATTTTCTTGCTGATACTGACCGCGAATGATGACTTCATTTGCCGCGACGCTCTCTGGTTTGAACTGCGTCTGTAAATGAGTTTCGCTGCTGCTTTGCTGAGGCAAAGTGATTACGTCCACGTCTGCCGATTGCTGGCTGGTATAGGGCAGCGAAAACTGTGGTGATGGCGAACTGAAAGTGGCCTGCAGCAGACCGAAGTTCCATTCAGGTTCGGGTAATTGCTGTATTGCGGGTTGCACGGTATCCAGAATGCCCTGCGCAGACGTTTGTACCTCAATTTTTTCGCTCTGAACCGTAACCATGGGAATAGTCGCAATGGACGGCTTTACGGCAACCGGCAGTTGCAGATGTATTTCATCGAAGCGATGCTCAATACTGATAGCGGTGGCAATAAATGCATTCGCACAAGAGGCATGAGATGACGTATAGGGATTGGTGATGTCCATGGGCGTGGTGCGTGCTTTAAGCGCATCCAGACTCTCTCCTGATGCGCTATAACGTCGCACATCTGAGGATGAAAGTGATACATCCGGTACTCGGGAAAATTCGAGCCCTTGTTCATGAAAGGATGTCTGCATTATCTGACCTTCAAAAAATGACACTGAGAAAAGAGAAATAGGCTCTTATGGCCTCAGCGGTTAAAGCGACAGATTTCAGACAGGGATTAAGACTTTTAAGGGGGTTTTTTACGATTGCGCCCTATCAGGAGCGCAATCGTGGGAGGTCATTACTTAACTTCCAGGCCTTTAGCTTGCATATCAGCATGATAAGACGAGCGCACAAACGGGCCGCAGGCAGCATGAGTAAAGCCCATCGCCATGGCTTCTTCTTTCATCTCGTCAAACTCTGCTGGGCTCACATAGCGCTGCACCGGCAAGTGGTGGCGGCTCGGCTGCAAATATTGCCCCAGCGTCAACATGGTGACGCCGTGACGACGCAGATCGCGCATTACTTCGATGATCTCAGCATTGGTTTCGCCCAGACCTACCATCAAGCCTGATTTGGTCGGAATATCCGGATGCGCTTCTTTGAACCGCTCCAGCAGCTTCAGTGACCAATCATAGTTGGCGCCCGGACGAACCTGACGATACACACGCGGCACGTTTTCCAGATTGTGGTTAAACACATCCGGCGGCGTTGCGGTGAGAATCTCCAGCGCGCGATCCATACGACCACGGAAATCAGGCACCAGAGTTTCAATTTTGATCGTGGGGCTTTTCTCGCGAATCGCGCTGATGCAGTCAGCAAAGTGCTGAGCACCACCATCACGCAAATCATCACGATCCACAGAGGTGATGACCACATAACGCAGCGCCATATCGGCGATGGTTTGTGCCAGTTTCAGCGGTTCGTTTGCGTCAGGCATATTCGGACGACCATGCGCCACGTCGCAGAATGGGCAGCGACGCGTACAGATTGCGCCGAGGATCATAAAGGTCGCGGTACCGTGGTTAAAACATTCTGCGAGGTTAGGACAGGAGGCCTCTTCGCACACCGAGTGCAGACCGTTTTTACGCATCGCGGCTTTGATGCCCTGAATACGACTGGAGTCCGCAGGCAGTTTGATCTTCATCCATTCCGGCTTACGCAGAATTTGTTCACGCTCTACCACTACGGTTTTCACCGGGATTAGCGCCATCTTGTCGGCATCGCGATACTTGACGCCACGTTCCATCTGAATTGGTTTACTCATAAATCTGCAGGTTCCGGTCGGGATTGCGATTTGAAAGCTTCCTCACTCAAACTGAGAACCAGGCTTTCAACTTTTTTTGAAAATATGGCAAAAATTATATCATCTCGTCTGCCCATAAGCAGCCGATTAGCCGGCGCAAAAGTTACAATTTTGTAAATACGCACGTACAGTCAAGGTCGGGCCGCGGCATCACGTTGCCATTCCAGTTGGGTAAATCCGCTTAAACGGGCGAAATGCTGCACCAGACGCGGCTGCACGTCGGCAAGCGTGACGCCCGGCTGGAACTGGCTCAGCTGTGTCATCTGCATGCCGGCATAACCGCAGGGATTGATACGCAGGAAAGGCGCTAAATCCATCGCTACATTCAGCGCCAGGCCGTGAAACGAACAGCCTTTACGGATGCGCAGCCCCAGCGAACAAATCTTGTCATCGCCCACATACACGCCTGGCGCATCCGGTCGCGCGCGCGCGTTGATATCATAGTCTGCCAGCGTCGCGATGACCGTTTCTTCCAGTGCGGTGACCAACTCGCGCACACCCATCTTGCGGCGTTTGACGTCAATCAGCACATACATCACCTGCTGGCCCGGGCCGTGATAGGTTACCTGGCCGCCGCGATCGCTTTGTACTACCGGGATATCGCCCGGCATCAGCAAATGTTCGGCTTTGCCCGCCTGACCTTGGGTAAAAACAGGATGATGTTCAACCAGCCAGATTTCATCGGCCGTGTTGCTGTCGCGCTGATCGGTAAATTGATGCATAGCATCGGAGATGGGTTGCCAATCGCGCTGGCCGAGTTGACGAACAAGAAGCGTATTAGCTGACAAAGCGACGTTCCGGTAGAGAGTGGAAGGCAGAGTATAACGCTGGCAAAGCGGACTTTGCCAGCGCCAGCATTACAGCACCATACGCACGATTTCGATGTTGCCCAACTCTTCATACAGGGTTTCAACCTGCTCAATGTGGGTGGCGATGATGGTAATAGAAACAGAGTGATAATTGCCTTTGCTGCTTGGCTTCACATCCGGTTTGTAATCGCCTGGCGCGTGGCGCTGCACCACTTCAACCACTTGATCAACCAGCTCCGGTTGCGCCAAACCCATCACTTTGTAGGTGAAGGGGGTCGGGAATTCGAGCAGTTCATTCAACTTGGTTTTCATATTTTGGCTCCGGTGCTTAAAAAAACAGGCTCCCGCCGTGGCGGGAGCAAAGATAGTAGCTTATTTGGGGGCAAATTGGCGTTTTTTCAAGCGCGCCTTAGCCGAACCAGTGGTGGAACATCAGTTTGATGTAATCGATAATGCGGCCAAAGAAACCACCTTCTTTCACTTCGTTCAGCACCACCAGCGGACGCTGTTCAACAGTTTTGCCATCAAGCTGGAAGTTGATGCTGCCAACCACCTGATTTTTCTGCAGCGGTGCGTGCAGTTCCGTGTTGTTTAACACATAGCTGGCTTTCAGGTCTTTCATACGGCCACGAGGAATGGTCAGATAGGCATCTTTTTCTACACCCAACTGCACGCGATCGCTATCGCCGAACCACACTGGCTCAGAAGCAAACTCTTTGCCGGCTTTCAGCGGTGCCACGGTTTCAAAGAAACGGAAGCCCCACGTCAGCAGTTTCTTGCTCTCAGTTTCACGGCCCTTATAGGTACGACCGCCCATTACGGCTGAGATCAAACGCATCTGGCCTTCAGTTGCGGAGGCGACCAGGTTGTAGCCCGCTGCATCCGTGTGACCCGTTTTGATGCCATCAACGTTTAGGCTGGTATCCCACAGCAAACCGTTACGGTTGGTCTGACGGATATTGTTAAAGGTGAAATCTTTTTCGCGATACACCGCGTACTCATCCGGTACATCACGGATCAACGCTTGGCCGATCAAGGCCATATCGCGCGGCGAGCTATATTGGCCTTCCGCATCCAGGCCGTGTACGGTCTGGAAGTGGGTATTTTTCAGACCCAGTGCGCCAACATAGTTATTCATCAGGTTAACGAACGCGTCCTGACTGCCCGCCACATAATCCGCCATCGCCACGCAGGCGTCGTTACCTGATTGCAGCACGATTCCGCGCGTCAGCTGAGAAACCGGTACACGATCGCCTGGCTTCAGGAACATCAGTGATGAACCTTTGAATACCGGATTACCGGTTGCCCAGGCATCTTTACCCACGGTCACGATATCATCGTTATGGATTTTGCCTGCTTTGACCGCTTGACCAATTACGTAGCTGGTCATCATTTTGGTCAGACTTGCCGGATCGCGACGTGCGTCAGCATTCTTTTCGGCCAGCACTTTGCCGGAGTTATAGTCGATCAGCACATAAGCTTCAGCATCAATGTCCGGTACGCCCGGAATCATAGTCTTAAGATTAATATCGTCCGCAAAAGCGACATGGCTGAGAGAAAGGGCGACCAGTGATCCCACTGTCAGGCGTTTCAGAAAACGAGAAGGTTTCAGCGTATTCATGTTCAGGACTACAACATCCGTGGGTTTAGAGTGAAAAAAGTGCCTAACTATAGCAAACGCCCGATCGGGCGACATCTTGCTTTGCAAATCAGTTTCAGCAGGAAATGTCACTGTCCGTTACATCGATGGACGGGCAGTGGTAATAAATGAGCTCATTTGCGCTTCCGTGTTTAGGCGCTGCTGTAATGCGGCGGCCTCGGCGCGGCTTTTATAGCCACCTAACTGGATGCGATAGACGTTGCCATTGGCTTCAACGGCACCCGGTACGCCAAAGCGTTTACCGAGATTTTCCGCCAGCTGACGTGCGCGCACTGGATCGTTAATGGCACCCACCTGCACCACATAACCGCTGCCGGGATGGGCATTCTGGCTGGTGGTTGGCGTAGCAGTTGCTGCTGGCGCTGGCGCTGAAGAGGTAGTTGGTGCTGACGCGGCAACCGGTTCGTTGCCTTCCAGCACGCCATTGGCTAATGGCTGCGGCGCGCCAAGAAAACCACTGCTCTGTACTGGCGCACCCATGCTGCCATTGCTTTGCAAGGTGCTGTTATCGACGGCGCGGACATCCTGTGGAGGCGGTGCGGGTGTGGCATTGGCACTGCCGCCCATCATAACCATACCGCCGCCAAGGTCTGGACGGGCGGGCAGGGCATAGCTCTGCTTGGCGACGGTTGTACCAATGGTGCCGGGACCAGAAAGTGAGCCATCTGGCGCCACTTTGATGTAGTCAACGCGCACGCGGGTATTGTTGGAGATATTCAGGCGATCGCCTGCCGCACGCGACAGGTCAATAATGCGGCCCGGCGTGTAAGGACCACGATCGTTGACGCGCACCACAATTTGGCGACCGTTAGCGAGGTTAGTGACGCGCACGTAACTTGGCAGCGGCAGCGTAGGATGCGCGGCGGTCATACCTTCCGGATCGTAAGATTCACCGATAGCAGTGCGATTACCCTGCGCTTCGTCACCGTACCAAGTTGCCAGTCCCACTTCGCTGTAGTTTGAAGGATCTTTTATCACGCGGTAGCTTTTACCGTTGACGCTGTAATCCTGGCTGGTGGCAGGGTTGATCGGTTCATAGCGGGGTTCCACGCCAGGAATTTCCACTACCGGGCCGTTATAGGCCGGTTGCGGCGGCGCAGTATTATTCTGCGGTTCCGGTGTGGAACAGGCAGCCAGTACCAATGATGCCAGTGCAACCCCAAGCCAGTCCTTACGCATGTGCAGCCTCTTAAACGCTTTTAGATAACATTTTTCGATGAGTATGGATCGACATCACGATGCCAAATCCAGCCATTAACACAATCAGTGCCGATCCGCCGTAGCTCACCAGCGGCAGCGGTACGCCAACCACCGGTAAGATACCACTTACCATGCCAATGTTAACGAAAACATAAACGAATAAAATCAGCATCAAACCGCCCGCCATCACGCGACCAAAGGTGGTTTGCGCTCGCGCGGCGATAATCAGGCCACGCATAATCAGCAGCAAATAGAGTACCAGCAATAACAACACGCCAACCAGACCGAGTTCTTCCGCTAACACGGCAAAAATAAAGTCGGTGTGGCGCTCCGGCAGAAACTCCAACTGTGATTGCGTGCCATGTAACCACCCTTTGCCGCGCAGGCCGCCGGAGCCGATGGCAATCTTCGACTGAATGATGTGATAGCCGGCACCCAGCGGATCGCTTTCCGGGTCCAGCAACATCATGACGCGGTCGCGCTGATAATCGTGCATCAGGAAGAACCACAAAATCGGAATAAATGCCGCGACCAGCAATACTGCAATACCAATTAGCTTCCAGCTCATACCGGATAAGAACAGCACAAACAGACCGGATGCTGCGATCAGAATCGAGGTGCCGAGATCAGGCTGTGCCGCCACCAGCAGCGTCGGCATGAAAATCAGAATCAACGCGATACCGGTGTTTTTCAGTGTTGGCGGACAAACATCGCGGTTAATAAAGCGTGCCACCATCAGCGGTACGGCTATTTTTGCAATTTCTGAAGGCTGGAAACGCACAAAACCAAGATCGAGCCAGCGCTGTGCGCCTTTACTGATATGCCCAAACGCGTCCACCGCAATCAGCAATATCACGCAGACAATATAGAGATAAGGTGCCCAGCTTTCATAGACGCGCGGCGGGACCTGCGCCAGCACCAGCATGATGACGATGCCCATGGCGATTTGACCAAACTTACGCTCGGTCATGCCGGGATCCTGTCCGCTGGCGCTCCAAATCACGATGGCGCTATATGCCAGCAGGCTGAGAATGAGCAGCATAAACAGTGGGTCGATATGGATGCGTGTCCAGATGGTTCTTTTCTGCGGACTATCGTTCATGGACATCTTTATTCACCTTCGTAGCCGGGCGGCGTCGGTGTCGCTTCGGGCAACACGGTATTATTGTCGCCTAACATTATGTGGTCGAGAATCTGGCGCATCACGGTACCCACAGCTGGCCCCGCGCCGCCGTTTTCCAGAATCATGGTGACGGCCACGCGCGGCTTATCATACGGTGCGTAGGCGGTCATTAATTTATGGTCACGCAGACGTTCAGCAATTTTGTGCGCGTTATAGGTCTCATTCTCTTTAAGGCCAAAGACCTGCGCCGTACCCGATTTTGCCGCGATTTTATACGGCGCATCGGCAAAGCTTTTATGCGCGGTACCATTGGCGCGGTTGGCGACGCCATACATACCATCTTTGGCAATTTCCCAATAGCCTGAGTGAATGTCGCCAATCGGCGCATCCGGCACCTGGCGATACGGCACCATTGTTTGGCCTTCACGCGTGGCGCGCAGCAGGTGTGGCACTTTGATCACGCCGTCGTTAATCAGAATCATCATCGCTTTGTTCATCTGTATTGGCGTCGCGGTCCAGTAGCCCTGACCGATGCCCACGGGAATGGTGTCACCCTGATACCACGGCTTCTTAAAGCGCTTCTGCTTCCATTCACGCGTTGGCATGTTACCGGCGCTCTCCTGCGGCAGGTCGATGCCGGTGCGATGACCGTAACCAAACTTGGTCATCCACTCAGAGAGGCGATCAATGCCCATGTCATAGGCGACCTGATAGAAAAAGGTATCCGCCGACTCTTCCAGTGATTTCGTCACGTTCAGACGACCGTGGCCCCATTTTTTCCAGTCACGATAGCGCTTTTCTGAGCCGGGTAGCTGCCACCAGCCGGGATCGAACAGGCTGGTATTGCGGTTGATCACGCCTGCGCTCAGTGCCGACACGGCCACGTAAGGTTTAACGGTGGAAGCCGGTGGATAGGAGGCTTGCAGCGCACGGTTATACAGCGGGCGGTTTTCGTCGCTTAACAGCGCTTTGTAATCTTTGCTGGTGATACCGTCGACAAACAGGTTTGGATCGTAGCTGGGTGTTGATACCAGCGCGAGAATTTCGCCCGTTCGCGGGTCACTGACCACCACTGCCGCGCGGCTGCCGGTCAGCAGGGTTTCGATATATTGCTGTAGCTTGAGGTCAACCGTCAGATAGATGTCACGTCCGGCCTGCGGCGATTGTTCATGCAGTTGACGGATCACGCGGCCACGGTTGTTGACTTCAACTTCTTCATAGCCGGTTTTGCCGTGCAGGACATCTTCATAGAAATTTTCGATGCCCAGCTTACCGATGTCGTGCGTGGCGGCATAGTTCGGCCATTTCCCTTCCTGATCGAGGCGCGTGACGTCGCGATCGTTAATTTTGGAAACATAACCCACAACATGCGTTAGCGTCTGACCGTATGGATAGTAACGGCGCTGATAACCTTTCACTTCTACGCCCGGAAAACGGTATTGATTAACGGCGAAACGCGCTACCTGTACCTCGTTCAAACCGATTTTTACTGGAATAGAGGTAAAGCGGCGCGAGCGTTTGCGTTCTTTTTCAAACGCATCGATATCGTCGTCAGTCAGATCCAGAACCGGGCGCAGCGCCTGTAATGTCTGCTTCAGGTTCTCGACCTTCTCCGGCATCAGTTCAGCTTGATAGATGGTGCGGTTGAGCGCCAGCGGCACGCCATTGCGATCAAAAATAATGCCGCGGCTGGGCGCGACGGGGACCAGCTTAATGCGGTTTTCATTGGAACGGGTGCTGTAGTCGTCAAAGCGCAGGATTTGCAGGTGGTACATATTGACCACCAGTACGCTGGAGAGCAGCAGAATGACGACAAAGGCCACCAACGCTCGGCGGACAAAGAGTTTCTGTTCGGCTGTGTAATCGCGAAAGGCGTTGCTCTGTAATTTCATCCGCTACATCTATTGTCTGGGGGTTGTCAGGCGTTTATTCACGATGATAAGGATGATTCGTGGTGATGCTCCACGCACGATACAGACTTTCCGCTACCAGCACTCGCACCAGCGGATGTGGCAACGTGAGTGCTGAAAGTGACCAGCTTTGTTCAGCAGCCGCTTTGCACGCAGGTGCCAGTCCTTCCGGACCACCAATTAACAGGCTGACATCGCGGCCATCCAGTTTCCAGCGTTCAAGTTGCTGCGCCAGCTGTGGGGTTTCCCACGGCTGTCCGGGAATATCCAGCGTAACAATGCGATTGCCTTTGCCCACGGCGGCCAGCATCGCTTCACCTTCTTTTTCCAGAATGCGTTTGATGTCGGCGTTTTTGCCACGTTTACCGGCAGTCACTTCGATCAGTTCAAAAGGCATATCCTTCGGGAAGCGGCGCAGATACTCCATGAAACCGGTCTGAACCCAGTCGGGCATTTTGGTGCCGACGGCTACAAGCTGCAGTTTCACGGTTTAACTCCAGAGTTTTTCCAGCTCGTACAGCTGGCGGCTCTCTGCTTCCATTACGTGCACAATCACGTCACCCAGGTCAACAACCACCCAATCGGAGGCCGTTTTACTGTCAACGCCGAGCGGCTTCAGGCCCGCAGCGCGCGATTCCTGTACCACGTGATCGGCGATAGAGGCGACGTGACGTGTAGACGTGCCGGTGCAAATAATCATGCAATCGGTGATGCTGGATTTGCCCTGAACATCAATCGCAATGATGTCCTGGCCTTTGAGATCATCAATCTTATCAACAACGAACTCTTGGAGTGCTTTACCTTGCAAAAGGTTCCCCTTAAAAACAGGTGATTATGGACGGGCTAGCGATTCGAGAAAGGTAGCCGAAAATGAAGCGGCGCAGTATAGCATGCTGCCTTTAGCTGCGATATAAGCCAACGCTATCGATATAGCCGATAACCGTTTCAGGCAGTAAGTCCGCGCAAGAGGCGCCGTTATGGCGACGCTGACGAATTTCCGTGGCGGAGATGTCGAGTAGCGGCGTATCCGCCAGCCAGATGTATCCCGCAGGCGAGTGATGTAACTGCTGGACATGATCGGCAAGATGAGCCTCAAGCCACTGCTGCATCTCTGGGGTTTCCATCTGCGTTGCATAACCTGGACGCTTACATACCAGTAAATGGCATAGCGACAGCAGATCCTGCCAGCGATGCCATTTGGCTAACGTTAGCAGAGAATCCTGACCAATGATAAACGCGAGGGGCTGTTCTGCTCCCCGTTCCACACGCAACGCTTCCAGCGTGGCGACGGTCCAGGAAGGCGTTTCACGCTCCAGTTCGCGCGTATCAATATCAAATAGCGGGCGATCGGCGATGGCACAGCGCAGCATCTCAACGCGCTGCTGCGCGCTCGCTTCCGGCTGCGGACGGTGCGGCGGCACATTGTTTGGCAGCAGCGTGACCTTTTTCAAACCCACCTGCTGTGCCAGCGCTTCTACCGGGCGCAAGTGGCCGTAGTGAATCGGATCGAAGGTGCCGCCAAACAGGGCGTAAAGTTTAGACATCGGTAAAGCTCAGTGGGAAATCGCGGTGACACAGGAGTAGCGACAGCGTTTCCAACTGCGGCCACAGATTTTGTCCGTAATCCTGCTTCATGCTGAGCTCCAGCTCTGCCAACAAATGCACCGCACGCTGTAAGCGCTGTGCATCAAGGCGCTGCAGCGCTTCGGTAAACAGGGCACGACGATTTTGCCAGATACGTTGTTGATCCATCAGCGTGCGCAGCGCTTGTTTCGCCTGATTACGTTGCAAATGCAGCAGCGTGAGCAAATCGCGTTGCAGCGTGCGCAGCAGAATCACCGCTTCGCTGTCCTCTTTCTCCAGCTGATGCAGGATGTGCAGGGCGCGTTTACTTTTTCCCGCCAGCAGCGCATCGACCCAGTGGAACGGGGTAAAGTGCGCGGCATCATTGACGGCGGCTTCGACGCGCGGCAGCGTCAATTTTCCATCTGGCCACAACAGCGATAAGCGTTCCAGCGCCTGCGACAGTGCCAGCAGATTACCTTCGTAGCAGTAGCAAAGCAGCTGTATCGCCGCATCATCCACACTCAGCTTCATTGCTTTGGCGCGGCTGATCACCCAGCGCGGCAGTTGCGCCTGCTCGGGCGTCTGACACGGTACCAGCACCGCCTGCGCGCTCAATGCTTTAAACCAGGCGCTGTTCTCCTGCGCTTTGGTCAGTTTCGCCATGCGCAGCACCAGCAGAATGTCGCTGTGCAACAGCGTAGCCAGTTTTACTAACTGCTCGGCGATAGCGGCGTTTGGGCCGCTTTCTGGGAGCTGTAGCGTCAGGGTTTGGCGTTGAGTAAACAGGCTGAGCGATTGGCAGCTGACGAAAATCGCATCCCAATCCGTTTGCGCATCGATGGTGATGCTGAAATGCTCTTCAAATCCCTGTGCTGTGGCGGTTGCACGGATAGCATCCGCGCTTTCCTGAATCAGCAGAGGTTCGTTACCGGTGAGAAAATAACAGGCGCGCAGCCCCTCTCGAAGCTGCGCGCTCAGTTGTTCAGGATAAATCCTGATCATTGCAGACTGGTGGCTGACGAAGAAGACACTTCCGGTGAGTTCTCTCCCGGTGCAATCGTCTCAGGCTGCGGCAAGGTATCTTTGTTGCTTTCCTGCGCGGCGTGCACGGTCAGCAGTTTACGGACTAACTGCTCAGCCGCGCGCTGACGCATCTCTTGCACGATCATATCCTGCTCGGCATCCTTTGCCAGTGCGGCATTCGGGTTGTCGAAGAAGGAGCGATACACGGTGGTGCTGATCGGGTAGATACCTTTCCCCGGCAGCAGCACCTGTGCGGTTACCGTCATCACCAGCGAGTACTCTGCGGTGGTTCCGCTAATAAACACCGAAGCGGTATCACGTCCCTGGGCTTCAGCACCCAAGCGCAGCGTTGGATATTTGGCGCTGGCCGCTTTGCTGTCTTCAATGACGTTCACATTGTTGATGCGCAGCTGCTGGCGCACTACGCGCGACAGCGGGCCATAAGGATCGCCGCTCTGGACGATAAGTGTTTTCATTTCGCTCGGCACCGATGTGGTGCCGCGCGGGTGAAAACCACAGCCGGCGGTAATCATTACCGCAAGCAGGACAAACAGCCTGATAATCAGTTGTCGCACAGTTCCTCCTGAACTTAACCTACGACCAGGTTAAGCAGTTTGCCAGGGACATAAATCACTTTACGAATGGTGACGCCATCCAGATATTTCGCCACCAAATGCTCCTGCGCAGCACGCGCCTGCACCTGCTCCTGTGTCGCATCCGGCGCAACGGTAATCTTGCCGCGCACTTTGCCATTCACCTGCACCACGACCAGCAGCGAATCTTCCACCATGGCCGCTTCATCGGCTACCGGCCAGCTGGCTTCGTCAATGCTGCCTTCGCCGCCCAGCGCTTGCCACAGCACATAGCTGGCGTGCGGGGTGAACGGATAGAGTAGACGCGTTACTGCGACCAGCGCTTCCTGCAGCAGCGCGCGATCTTGATCGCTCTCCTGCGGGGCACGGATCAGTTTGTTCATCAGTTCCATGATGGCGGCGATGGCGGTGTTGAATGTCTGACGACGGCCAACATCATCGGCCACTTTGGCGATGGTCTTGTGCAGATCGCGACGCAGCGCTTTCTGATCGTCATTCAGGCTATTGACGTCCAGCTCCACGGTGGCGCCTTTCGCAATATGTTCGTAAGCCAGTTTCCATACGCGCTTCAGGAAGCGGTTGGCACCTTCAACGCCAGATTCCTGCCACTCCAGCGTCATCTCTGCTGGAGAGGCAAACATCATGAACAAACGCACGGTATCTGCGCCGTAACGCTCAACCATCAGCTGTGGATCGATGCCGTTATTTTTCGACTTCGACATTTTGCTCATGCCAGCGTAAACCACCTCACGACCTTCGGTGTCGGTGGCTTTAACAATGCGGCCTTTCTCATCGCGCTCAACGGTCACGTCAACCGGAGAAACCCAGTTGCGCTCGCCGTTCACGCCAAGGTAGTAGAACGCATCAGCCAGTACCATACCCTGACACAGCAGGCGTTTGGCAGGTTCATCTGAATTTACCAGACCGGCATCACGCAGCAGTTTGTGATAGAAGCGGAAGTACATCAGGTGCATGATGGCGTGTTCGATGCCGCCAACATACTGATCGACTGGCAGCCAGTAGTTCGCTGCCGCCGGATCCAACATACCTTCGTGGTAATTCGCACAGGTGTAACGCGCGTAATACCAGGATGATTCCATAAAGGTGTCAAATGTATCGGTTTCACGCAGCGCAGGCTGGCCGTTAACTGTGGTTTTGGCCCACTCAGGATCGGCTTTAATTGGGCTGGTGATACCATCCATCACCACGTCTTCTGGCAGGATCACCGGCAATTGATCTTCTGGCGTTGGCATTACGGTGCCATCTTCCAGCGTCACCATCGGGATTGGTGCTCCCCAGTAGCGTTGACGGGAAACGCCCCAATCGCGCAGACGATAATTCACTTTACGCACGCCCACGCCTTTCGCAGCGAGCGCGTCGGCGATGGCGTTGAAGCCTGCTTGATGATCCAGACCGTTGTATTCGCCCGAGTTGAACAGCGCGCCCTTTTCGGTCATCGCAGCGGCACTCAGATCCGGTTCTGAACCGTCGAGATTCAGGATCACTGGCTTGATGTTCAGGTTGTACTTGGTGGCAAACTCCCAGTCACGCTGATCGTGGCCTGGAACGGCCATCACCGCGCCGGTGCCGTATTCCATCAGGACGAAGTTAGCCACCCACACCGGAATCTCTTCACCCGTCAGCGGATGGATAGCGAACAGGCCGGTAGCCACGCCTTTCTTCTCCATCGTCGCCATGTCAGCTTCGGCAACTTTGGTGGTGCGACATTCGTCAATAAACGCAGCCAGCGCGGGATTGGTGGCAGCAGCTTGCTGTGCCAGCGGATGACCTGCGGCTACCGCCACATAGGTCGCACCCATAAAGGTGTCCGGACGGGTAGTGTAAACGGTCAGCTTTTCGGCGCTGTTGGACACGTCAAAAGTGATTTCCACGCCTTCAGAACGGCCAATCCAGTTGCGCTGCATGGTTTTGACCTGCTCAGGCCAATCTTCCAGCTTATCAAGATCGTTGAGCAGCTCTTCCGCATAGGCGGTGATTTTGACAAACCACTGTGGAATCTCTTTGCGCTCAACTTTGGTGTCGCAGCGCCAGCAGCAGCCATCGATAACCTGTTCGTTGGCCAGCACGGTCTGATCGTTCGGGCACCAGTTCACCGCAGAGGTCTTTTTATAGACCATGTCTTTTTCATACAGCTTGGTAAAGAACCACTGTTCCCAGCGATAGTATTCTGGCTGGCAGGTCGCCAGTTCGCGGCTCCAGTCGTAGCCAAAGCCCAGCAATTTCAGCTGGTTCTTCATGTAGGCAATGTTGTCGTACGTCCACGGCGCAGGTGCCGTGTTGTTTTTCACCGCTGCGCCTTCTGCTGGCAGACCAAACGCATCCCAGCCGATCGGCTGCAGTACGTTTTTGCCAAGCATACGCTGATAGCGTGCAATCACATCGCCGATGGTGTAGTTACGCACGTGACCCATGTGCAGGCGGCCAGAAGGATAGGGCAGCATCGAAAGGCAGTAATATTTCTCTTTGCCTTCCTGCTCGGTCACTTTAAAGGTTTCGTTTTCGTCCCAGTGCTGTTGGACGCGGGATTCTATCTCTTCCGGGCGGTATTGCTCTTGCATGGCTGCCTGTGGTCCTTTGTGAAAATCGCTAAGCATACTTTTAGATCCGCATAGCATACCCATAAGGCTGCGCCTCAACAACTTTTCACGCCCTCGCTGACCGGATTTCTGCCGAATGCGCCACCGCTTTCACCCTTTTGTGATTTCTGCGGTGGCTGCCCATGCAATTGTGACAAAACCGCTAAACTTAACAGCAGTATCCGCAGCGGAAAGGAGAATAAAATGAATAACGTGGCGCAGGAATACCGTGCAACGATTGAAGCATTATCCCAGCGATTGGATCACGGTGAGCGCGATGTCGATGCGCTGGTCGCCGAGGCCCGGCAAAGTTTGCTGGCGAAAAAAACGCTTTCGCCCGCCGAGGTGAATGAGGTGATGCGCGCCGTGCGACGTGATTTGCACGAATTTGCGCTGAGCTATCAGGAGTCGTCCGATGTGGTCGGCGATTCCGTGTTTTTACGCGTGATTCGCGAAAGCCTGTGGAAGGAACTGGCGGATATTACTGATAAAAGTCAGTTGGAGTGGCGCGAAGTGTTTCAGGATTTACGCCATCACGGCGTTTACCAGAGCGGTGAAGTGGTGGGATTGGGCAATTTGGTGTGTGAGAAGTGCGGCTTCACGCGGGCAATTTATACGCCGGAGAGCTTAACGCGCTGCCCGGAGTGTGGGCACGATCAGTTTCAGCGCCAGCCGTTTGAACCCTGATTGATGAATGAATCAACCCGCGCGATGAATCGCGCCGCTACGGACACGCGTATATGCCGTAGCGGCGCAATTTGTTGCGCTTATCAGTGCAAAATTTTCGCCAGGAAGTCTTTCGCACGATCGGATTGCGGATTGTTGAAGAAGTCATCCTTATTGGTGTCTTCGATAATTTTCCCTTCATCCATAAAGATCACGCGGTTGGCGACTTTGCGCGCAAAGCCCATTTCATGCGTCACCACCATCATGGTCATGCCTTCATTCGCCAGCTCCACCATCACGTCCAACACTTCGTTGATCATTTCAGGATCGAGCGCCGATGTCGGCTCATCAAACAGCATCGCAACCGGATCCATGCACAACGCACGCGCGATCGCCACGCGCTGCTGCTGACCACCGGAAAGCTGACCCGGGAATTTATCCGCGTGCGCAGTCAGCCCAACGCGTTTCAGCAGGCTCTGCGCTTTCTCACGCGAGGCCGCTTTATCACGTTTCAGTACTTTGACCTGCGCCAGCGTCAGGTTCTCGATGATGCTGAGATGCGGGAATAACTCGAAGTGCTGGAACACCATGCCTACTTTGCTACGCAGTTGGGCGAGGTTGGTTTTTTTGTTGTTCACTTCGGTGCCGGTCACCTGAATGCTGCCCTTTTGAATCGGCTCCAGACCGTTCACGGTTTTAATCAGCGTTGATTTACCTGAGCCAGACGGACCGCAGACCACTACTACTTCACCTTTTTTCACTTCTGTGGAGCAGTCGGTCAGCACCTGAAAGTGCCCATACCACTTTGAAACATTTTTCAGGCTAATCATTTAAACCGTCCTCTTTCTTTTCAGATAGGTAACCAACAGCGAAGCGCTCAGGCTGATCACGAAGTAGACCAGACCAGCAAACAAAATCATTTCAACCTGGGTTCCGTCGCGCTCACCAATGGTTGAAGCGGTACGGAAGAAATCGGCCAGGCTCAGTACATACACCAGCGAGGTATCCTGGAACAGCACGATGCCCTGCGTCAGCAGCAGCGGCACCATGGCGCGGAACGCCTGCGGCAGCACGATCAGTTTCATCGATTGCCAGTGCGTCATGCCGAGCGCCAGCGCGGCATTGGATTGCCCGCGTGAGATGCTCTGAATACCTGCACGGATGATTTCCGAATAGTACGCAGCCTCAAATAGCGCAAATGCCACCATGGCGGAAATCAGGCGGATATCCGATTTAGGCGATAAGCCCAGCACCTGTTGCAGGAATGCGGGCACCACCAAATAGAACCACAGCAGCACCATCACCAGCGGTACGGAGCGGAACAGGTTGACGTACAGCTTGGCAAACCAGCGCACCGGTGCAATTGGCGACAAGCGCATCACCGCCAAAATCGTGCCCCAGATAATGCCAAACACCACGGCAATCGCGGTGATCTTGAAGGTAATGATCAAACCATTCCACAAGTAAGGCAGGCTGGGAACGATCGAACTCCAGTCAAACTCGTACATTATTTGCCTCCCATATTGCCAGGCAGGCGAATTTTGCGTTCTACCAGACTCATAATCAGCATGATCACCAGGTTAATGCCGACGTACGCCAGAGTGATGGCGGTAAAGGATTCATAGGCGTGCGCGGAGTAATCCAGCAGCTTGCCGGCCTGCGCTGCCATATCCACCAGGCCGATGGTTGAGGCGATCGCCGAGTTCTTCACCAGGTTAAGCATTTCCGAGGTCATCGGCGGCACAATCACGCGATAGGCATTCGGCAGCAGCACATAGCGATACGTTTGCGGCAGCGTCAGGCCCATCGCTAAGCCGGCATTTTTTTGACCGCTTGGCAGCGACTGAATCGCCGCGCGCACTTGCTCACACACGCGTGCTGCGGTGAACAAGCCAAGGCAAATCGTAGATGAAACGAAGAATTGGATGTTGGGATCCAGTTCCGCTTTAAACCACATGCCGAGGTTTTCTCCGACCAGTTCAGGCGCTACCAGATACCAGAAGAAGAACTGCACAATCAGCGGGATGTTACGAAACAGCTCCACGTAACAGGTGCCAATCGTCGACAGCAGTCGGTTGGGCACGGTACGCAGAATGCCAAAGAAGGAACCTACCAGGAAGGCGATAATCCAGGCGCAGCAGGACACCGCAATGGTGACCTGAAAACCGGACCACAGCCAGCCGAGGTAAGTCGTATTGCCGAACGGGGCCTGTTCAAGAAAAATGCCCCAGTTCCAATCGATACCCATAACGAGCTCCGGTAAAAAAAGGGTAGCGAGGCTACCCATAAGATTGTTGAGCGGTGTCTTACGTCCTGCTTCAGGGGAACGGCCTGTTACAGTCTGTCTGTCCGCACCGCATGTTCAGCAATCGAGAGGGCAGCAGGACTGCCCTTGTTGTCGTTGTTAATTCAGAGTGCTTTATCGTTCGGTGCTTTGAACAGGGCCTGCATATCACTAGAGAGTTCGAAGTTCAGGTTCAGATTCTTTGGTGGAATCGGTTGTTTGAACCAGGTTTCAAACCATTTTGACGCTTCGCCAGAGGTCTGCGCCTTGGCAATGGTTTCATCCATCAGCTGTTTGAACTGTGGATCCTGATTGCGCAACATGCAGCCGTAAGCTTCTTTCGATTGTGGCGTACCCACGATGTCCCAGTTGTCAGGTTTCTTGGCTTTCGCACGTTCACCCGCCAGCAGCGCGTCATCCATCATGAAGGCCACAGCACGACCGGTTTCCAGCGTGCGGAAAGAATCGCCATGGTCTTTCGCGCTGATGATGCGCATATCCATTTTCTTGTCATCATTCAGCTTGTGCAGCAGAACTTCAGAGGTGGTCCCGGAAGTGACAACAACGGTTTTACCCTTGAGATCAGCGAAATCTTTGATGTCACCGCCTTTTTTCACCAGCAGACGCGTACCAATGATGAACACGGTGTCAGAGAATGCCGCTTGTTTCTGACGCTCCAGGTTGTTGGTGGTCGAACCGCACTCAAAATCGTACGTCCCGTTCTGCAACAGTGGAATACGGTTCTGCGAGGTGATTGGCAGCATTTTGATCTGCAAATCGGGCTTATTCAGTTTGGCCTTAATGGCGGCAATGATGGCGTTTGAATAATCCTGTGAATAGCCAACCACTTTTTGTTGGTTGTCATAGTAAGAAAAGGGAACTGATGATTCACGATGCCCAACGACGATTACGCCGCTATCATTGATTTTTTTCAGGGTACCGGTGAAATCTTCCGCCTGGGCCGCTCCCGCTGCTGCTCCCAGCAGCAAAAGAGATAATGCCACTTTGCGTATCTGCATGTTCCAACTCCTTCGTATGGATGTCGCGCAGAACATAAACTGCGCAGATTGTGATGTTGTGTGTATTTCGTGCTGCTTTTTTAGTTATCCCATAGCGCAACTGCGCGCAGGATAGTGATTAACATAGCGAATTGTTAACGCAATGAAACAAAAAAGTTTCTTTTTTGCGAGCCGCTCCGCACCAATAAAAGGCAAAAATCGACCTATGCGCTAATGCAGTGCGCAGCATTGCCTTAAATTAGTGCGTAAAGGTTGCATTACGCTGACAAAAGCCGATGTTTACGAAAATCACTGAAATAAATAGCAATGATCGTGCCAGTACGATGAATAAGTGTGAAAAGCCAGCAGAGAATCGGGGAATGCAGAGTAGAAGGGGGAGAAAACAGCGCATTAAAAAGGCGAAGTGTGCACTTCGCCTGTCAGAGTTGCATCCTGAATCAGTGGCGGCGACGCAGAATGGCCACAACAATGCCCATCAGTGTCAGAAGCCAAACCGGCCAGATGCCCGCTTTGGCGTACGGTGTTTCACCTTGAGTCGGCGTCACTTTGGCTTCCAGCACATCACGGGTGAACTGTGGCAACGCTTTCTCCACCTCGCCGTTGGCATTCACTACCGCGGTAACACCGTTATTGGTGGAGCGCAGCAACGGACGTCCCAGCTCCAGCGCGCGCATGCGTGCCATCTGGAAATGCTGCCATGGCCCAATAGAATGACCGAACCAGGCATCGTTGGAGACGGTCAGCAGGAAGTTGGTATCGGGCCTGAAATTAGCGCGTACTTGTTCACCCAGCACGATCTCATAGCAGATAGCGCTGGTCAGGTTATATCCCGACACTTTCAGCTGCGGCTGTATATAGGCGCCACGGCTGAAGGAGGACATCGGCAAATCAAAGAACGGCGCCAGCGGACGCAGCAGCTCTTCCAGCGGTACAAATTCACCAAATGGCACCAGATGATTTTTCTGATAGCGGTTCTGGCTTTGATAGCTGTAAGGCTGTTCGCCGCCCAGCACAATCACGGAGTTGTAGTCGTGATAGCGATTATCACCTTCCACGCGAGAATCCACGATGCCGGTAATCAGCGAACTGCCGCGCGCGCGCAGTTCAGCATCCAGCGCTCGCAGGAACGGCTGCTGGTTACTCTCTAAATCGGTAATGGCCGATTCGGGCCAGATAATAATCGGTGCCTTGCCGATAAAAGGCTGGCTGTAAGAGGTGTAAACGCGCAGCGTATTCAGCAACTGCTGCGGATCCCACTTCATCGACTGTGGGATGTTGCCTTGCACCATCGCAATATCGACGCTGCGTTGCGGCAGCGGCTGATACCACTGCAGCATGCGCAGCGGCCACGGCAGCAATAGCAGTAACGCGGCGGCGATTAAACTTTTCACGCTACGATAATGCAACGCATGCGCCAGCAATCCGGCGATCACCATTAGCAGGAAGGTGATGGTTTCCACACCGGCTAACGGCGCTAAACCTTTTAGCGGACCGTCAATCTGGCTGTAGCCAAACTGCAGCCACGGAAATCCGGTCAGAACCCAACCGCGCAGGAATTCGCTTATTTGCCACAAGGCAGGTGCCGCCAGCGCTAAACGCCACAGCGAAGCGCGTGGCCAGAAGCGGTTAAGCAGGCTGGCGAACAGCAGCGGATAGAGTGACAGATAAGCCGCCAGCAGAATCACCAGGAAGATATTAACCGGGCCGGGCATACCGCCAAAGGTGGCGATGCTGACGTAAACCCAGTTAATGCCGCTACCAAATAGGCCCAAGCCCCAGACGAAGCCGATGGCTGCTGCCTGGGCAGGACGGCGTTCCAGCAGCAACAGTTGCAGACCAAACAGCGAAACTAACGCCGCGGGCCAGAAATCGTAGGGAGAAAAGGAAAGGGTGCCAACGGCACCCGAAATTAACGCCAGCAGCAGGCGAACCCGCTGCTGCGAGTAAAGAGAGGCTAAAGCCATAAAGTTATTCGTCTTCCAGTTGCGGTTGTGGTGAGTCTTCCGGAATTTTTACATGCACCTGGATGATACGGCGGCTGTCAGCCATGGCGACTTTGAATTGATAGCCATCAATGACAATACTTTCGCCGCGAGCGGGAAGGTGGCCGAAGCCCTGCATGACCAATCCGCCAATGGTATCGACTTCATCATCACTGAAATCGGTGCCAAAGACCTCATTGAAATCTTCAATTTGCGTCAGGGCGCGCATGGTATAGGTGTAACGATTGAGCTGGCGGATATCACGATCTTCTTCATCGTCATACTCATCTTCAATTTCGCCGACAATCAGCTCAAGGATATCTTCAATGGTCACCAGTCCGGAGACGCCGCCAAATTCATCAATGACAATCGCCATGTGATAACGCTGCGAGCGGAACTCCTTCAGCATACGGTCTACGCGCTTGCTTTCAGGCACCACCACGGCGGTACGCAGCACTTTTTCCATGCTAAACGGCTCAGACGCGCTGGTCATAAACGGCAGCAGGTCCTTGGCCATCAAAATACCTTCAACATGGTCTTTGTCTTCGCTGATCACCGGGAAGCGTGAATGCGCAGATTCAATAATCACCGCAAGGCACTCTTCCAGAGTTTGGTTGCGTTTCAGGGTGATCATTTGCGAGCGTGGGATCATAATGTCGCGCACGCGCTGGTCGGCAATATCCAGCACCCCTTCGAGCATGTCGCGGGTATCCTGGTCGATCAGCTCTTTCTGCTCAGAATCGCGGATTAACCCCAGCAGTTCATCACGGTTTTTTGGTTCACCGTGAAACAGTTGGTTGATTAACAGGGAGAAAAATCCCTTTTTACTACTGGGTGCGTCGCTGTTTTGAGAATGGTCGTCGCTCATGGCGTTTTTATTTAGTTCTCTCTAATGAGGGATTGGGGCTGCCAGCATCCACGCCAGCAGCGCAATAACCTGAACCAGCGGCTCAGGCGTCTTCTTTCTCCGAAATGTACGGATCAGGATAACCAAGAGCAAGCATTATCTCGGTCTCCAGCGCCTCCATCTCTTCGGCTTCTTCATCTTCGATATGATCGTAACCCAGCAGATGCAGCGTTCCGTGCACCACCATATGCGCCCAGTGGGCTTCGACAGTTTTGCCTTGTTCAGCAGCCTCTTGCTCGACAACCTGACGGCAAATAATCAGATCGCCAAGCAACGGCAGTTCAATTCCCGGCGGTGCTTCAAACGGGAATGACAGCACGTTAGTCGGCTTATCTTTACCGCGATAAGTCAGATTAAGCTCATTACTCTCCGCTTCATCCACCAGGCGGATCGTCACTTCGCTTTCGGGTTGAAATGGCGTGACTGCCGCTTCAAGCCAGCGTTGAAACTCATGTTCCGCGGGCAGATGGTTTTCATCGGCGCAGGCCAGCTGTAGATCAAGAATCACCGGGCTCATGAACGCTCCTGCGTACTGGTTTGGCTGGCAAGCTGAGCCGCGATAGCTTCGCGTTTGCGCTCTTCTGCCTGTTGATCGCGGCGTTTCTGGTCGGCGGTCTCCCAGGCCTCATAGGCATTCACGATGCGTGCGACAACCGGATGACGTACCACGTCTTCGCTGTGGAAAAAGTTAAAGCTGATTTCATCGACTTCTGCCAGCACTTCAATGGCGTGGCGCAGGCCGGATTTGGTGCTGCGCGGCAAGTCAATCTGCGTCACATCACCGGTAATGACCGCTTTCGAATTGAAGCCGATACGCGTCAGGAACATCTTCATCTGTTCGATGGTGGTGTTCTGGCTCTCATCCAGGATCACGAAAGCATCGTTCAGCGTACGTCCGCGCATGTAGGCCAGCGGAGCCACTTCTATCACGTTACGCTCAATCAGCTTCTCTACACGCTCAAAACCGAGCATTTCGAACAGCGCGTCGTACAGTGGGCGCAGATACGGATCGACTTTCTGGCTGAGATCGCCGGGCAGGAAGCCGAGTTTTTCACCGGCTTCAACCGCAGGACGTGTCAGCAGGATACGACGAATCTCCTGACGCTCCAGCGCATCAACCGCGGCCGCCACTGCCAGATAGGTTTTACCGGTACCGGCAGGGCCGATACCAAAGGTGATGTCGTGGGCGAAGATATTGGCGATGTATTGCGCCTGATTAGGCGTACGCGGTTTGATCACGCCGCGCTTGGTCTTGATGTTCACCGCTTTACCGAATTCCGGCACGCTCTCCGCGCTCTGTTCCAGCACGCGGCTCTCTTTGATCGCCAGGTGGATCTGGTCCGGTTCGATATCTTTAATCTGACCACGCATGGGGGCGGTATCAACGTACAGCGTGCGTAGGATATTGACGGCAGCGTCTACGCACAGCGCGCGCCCAGTCAGGGTGAATTGGTTATCGCGGCGTTTGATTTCAATGCCCAAACGGCGCTCCAACTGTTTCACATTGTCATCCATCGGACCGCACAAGCTCATCAGTCGTTGGTTATCTGCCGGTTCAAGGGCGATTTCACGCGTTTCGATATTCAAATGAATCCTTAAGGTCACTCAGGGCCAGTTGAAAAGGTGTGCCGAAGGCTGAAGGAAAAGTTTCAGCATCTTTAGGGAATTATTTATGGCGCTGCGCAGAGGCGCAAGCTTCAGAAACGATATTTGGGCAGCACTTGTGTAAAGCAAGGGCTTTAAGATGCAACAGGCGACAGCGCTTTGTGCGCTGCCGCTCAACGTTCGAGGTTTCACGGCTGGAACATAGCGACGCCAATGTCGTTCTCTTTGCGGGTACGGGCAATCACTGACGCCGGGCTTTCGGCCACACGCAGCGCCATTTGCGCTTCGGTGCGAACCAGCACGCCACGCAGGGAACTGGCATACACATCAACAATTTCGACATCAACAAACTTACCGATCATTTCTACTGGCGCTTCAAAATTGACCACGCGGTTATTATCCGTGCGGCCAGTCAGCTCCATCACATTCTTACGCGAAATGCCTTCTACCAGCACACGCTGTGTGGTGCCCAGCATGCGGCGACTCCATGCCATCACCTGCTGATTGATGCGGTCCTGCAGGATGAAAAGACGCTGTTTTTTCTCGTCTTCTGACACATCGTCTGGCAGATCGGCCGCGGGCGTTCCTGGTCGCATGGAGTAGATAAAGCTGAAGCTGACATCGAAATTCACGTCGCCAACCAGCTTCATGGTCTGCTCAAAATCCTGCTGCGTTTCGCCGGGGAAACCGATGATGAAATCGGAGCTCAGCTGAATATCCGGACGCGCGGCTTTCAGTTTGCGGATAATCGCTTTGTACTCCAGCGCGGTGTGAGCGCGTTTCATCAGCGTCAGAATGCGATCCGAGCCGCTCTGTACCGGCAGGTGCAGGAAACTCGCCAGCTCTGGCGTATCGCGATAAACCTCGATGATGTCATCGGTAAATTCGATCGGATGGCTGGTGGTGAAGCGAATACGATCAATGCCGTCAATTGCCGCAACTAAGCGCAGCAATTCAGCAAAGGTGCAGACGTCGCCATCAAAAGTGGCACCGCGATAGGCGTTGACATTCTGGCCCAGCAGATTGACTTCCCGCACGCCCTGAGCGGCAAGCTGGGCGATTTCCAGCAGAATATCATCGCTTGGGCGGCTGACTTCCTCGCCGCGGGTGTAAGGCACCACGCAGAAAGTACAATATTTGTTGCAGCCTTCCATGATGGAAACAAAGGCCGTTGGACCATCGGCGCGCGGTTCTGGCAGGCGGTCAAACTTCTCAATTTCCGGGAAGCTGATATCAACAACCGGGCTTTTACTAACGCGCACGGTGTTAATCATCTCCGGCAGGCGATGTAAGGTCTGCGGGCCAAAGACGATATCTACGTAACTGGCGCGTTGACGCAGGCGCTCGCCTTCCTGCGAGGCGACACAGCCGCCGACGCCGATGATGAGTTCGGGGTTGTTTGCTTTCAGCTTTTTCCAACGGCCTAACAGAGCAAAAACCTTCTCCTGCGCCTTTTCACGAATAGAGCAAGTGTTGAGCAGCAGAACGTCCGCCTCTTCAGCTTCCTCGGTGAGGGTGTAGCCGTGCGTACTGTTCAGCAGGTCGGCCATTTTTGATGAATCGTATTCGTTCATCTGACAGCCCCAGGTTTTGATATGCAGTTTTTTGGTCATCGAACTAGCCATTGATTAAAGCGAAGTGCAGGGCGCGTATTGTAATGCCTCGCTGCTGCTGTGACCAGCTAACCCTGCATACTTCACGCTGCAGGTGCGTTGCATCCGCTTATCCCAGTAACTTACTTTTGTAAGCGCCTGGAATAAGCGCACTTATCGGCTTCCTGCCACGCGACGTATGCAGGGTGAAGTGCACATCTGATCAGACGACGAATTTCCGGTACACTTTAGCTATCAACGTGATGCTGTCAGGTCTCACGACAAAAAGAAGGATTAGAGTCGATGCAGGATTCACATTTTGATGTGGTGATCGTGGGCGGTGGCATGGTCGGCGCGGCGCTGGCGTGTGGGCTGGCACAGCAACAGTTTCGCGTAGCGGTGATTGAACGAGCGGAACCCGCGGCCTTTGATGCCAGTAGCGATCCGGATGTGCGAATTTCCGCGATTGGCGCTTCGTCGGTGGCATTGCTACAGCAACTGGAGGTCTGGCCGCGCGTGCAGGCGATGCGTTGTGCGCCTTATCGTCAGCTGGAAACCTGGGAGTGGCAAAACGCGCATGTGACGTTTGATGCGGCGTCGCTGGGATTGCCTGAGTTGGGCTTTATGGTGGAAAACAGCGTGCTGCAACGTGCGCTGTGGGAAAAAATGCAGGAAGAGGGCATCGAGCTGATTTGCCCGGCGAGTTTGCAGGGGTTGCAGCCGCATAACGCCGGCTGGCATGTGCAACTCGATAACGGTCAAACGCTGGATGCGCGTTTAGTGGTGGGCGCAGATGGCGCCAACTCGCGTGTGCGTCAATTAGCGGGCATCGGCGTGCATGGCTGGAACTATGCGCAATCCTGCATGCTCATCAGCGTGGAGTGTGAGCAGGATGCCGGCGATTCAACCTGGCAGCAGTTTACACCAAAAGGGCCGCGCGCGTTTCTGCCGCTATTTGATCGTCGTGCTTCGCTGGTGTGGTATGACGCGCCAGCGCGCATCCGTCAGTTGCAAAGTTTGCCGCTCCAGCAGCTGGAGAAAGAGATTTATGCGCATTTCCCGTCACGCGTTGGGCGTATTCAGGTGAAAACCGCCGCCTCTTTCCCGCTGGTGCGACGTCATGCCACGCGTTACGTGATGCCGGGATTAGCGCTGGTAGGTGATGCGGCACACACCATCAATCCGCTGGCCGGGCAGGGCGTTAATCTGGGATATCGGGATGTAGACGCCTTGATCACGACGCTGGTGGAGGCGCGAAGCCAGGCTGAGCTTTGGTCGTCGGATGCCGTGCTGCAGCGTTATCATCGCCAGCGTTATAAAGACAACTTACTCATGCAAGGTGGGATGGATCTGTTCTACTTCGCGTTTAGCAATAAACTACCGCCATTACGCGTGGTACGTAACCTGGCGCTGATTGCGGCGCAGAATGCCGGATCGTTGAAGCGCAAGGTGCTGCGTTATGCATTAGGTTTGTGATACGCCGGGGGCGCATTCATGCGCTCCTGACTTGCCGATAAGCAGAAAACAATAAAGCCCGCATAAGCGGGCTTTATTGTGCAATTTGGCTGGGGTGCAGGGATTCGAACCCCGGAATGCTGGTATCAGAAACCAGTGCCTTACCGCTTGGCGACACCCCAATAGGTGTTTATCAAATTGTCTTTTTATGGCTGGGGTGCAGGGATTCGAACCCCGGAATGCTGGTATCAGAAACCAGAGCCTTACCGCTTGGCGACACCCCAATAATTTGGTGGCTACGACGGGATTTGAACCTGTGACCCCATCATTATGAGTGATGTGCTCTAACCAGCTGAGCTACGTAGCCTTTGTACTGCTTACTGCCTTTAACGATGGCTGGGATACCTGGATTCGAACCAGGGAATGCCGGTATCAAAAACCGGTGCCTTACCGCTTGGCGATATCCCATTCGTCGATTTTGTATCCACAACATGTTCCGGATTGGCTGGGGTACCAGGATTCGAACCTGGGAATGCTGGTATCAAAAACCAGTGCCTTACCGCTTGGCGATACCCCATCCGGCTGCCGAAGACTGAAATGGTGCGGGAGGCGAGACTTGAACTCGCACACCTTGCGGCGCTAGAACCTAAATCTAGTGCGTCTACCAATTTCGCCACTCCCGCAAAAGATGGTGGCTACGACGGGATTTGAACCTGTGACCCCATCATTATGAGTGATGTGCTCTAACCAGCTGAGCTACGTAGCCATCTTTTTCGCGTAACCTTCATCGGCGTTGCGGGGCGCATTATGCGTATTGAGTCTTGTAGCGTCAACAATTTTTTTGTCGAATTTCGCCTTAAAAACGCCTGTTTGTCTGGCTTGTAACCAGGCTGGTGATTTATTCGGCAGATTTTAAACGTTACACGACTTATTGCATCAAAAAGAGGCTCGATTGAGCCCCTTATCTTGTTGAGTAAAAACCTTATTTATACGCCGACTGATGCACGCCAACGGCGCGGCCTGAAGGGTCATCCATTGATTTGAATGCTTCATCCCACTCAATCGCTTTTGCAGAAGAACAGGCTACCGACGGACCGCCAGGAACACACTCTGCGGCGCTGGCAATCGGGAACAATTCTTCAAAAATTTCACGATACAGATACGCTTCTTTCGAGTTTGGCGTGTTGTACGGGAAGCGGAAGTGCGCAGTAGACAACTGTTGATCGCTAATTTGTTTCGCCGCCACTTCTTTCAACGTATCAATCCAGCTATAGCCTACACCGTCAGAGAACTGCTCTTTCTGGCGCCACGCTACGCTCTCTGGCAGATAAGAAGAGAAACATTCGCGCAGGATGTGTTTTTCCATCTTGCCGTTGCTGCCGCACAGCTTGTCTTCAGGGTTGATGCGCATTGCCACGTCGAGGAATTTCTTATCGAGGAACGGCACACGCGCTTCCACGCCCCAGGCGGACATCGCTTTGTTGGCGCGAGCACAGTCAAACATGTGCAGGGCCAACAATTTACGCACGTTTTCTTCGTGGAATTCTTTAGCATTTGGCGCTTTGTGGAAATAGAGGTAGCCGCCAAAGACTTCATCCGCACCTTCACCGGATAACACCATTTTGATGCCCATCGCTTTAATCTTACGCGACATCAAATACATCGGCGTAGAAGCGCGAATGGTGGTCACGTCGTAGGTCTCAATGTGATAAATCACGTCACGAATCGCATCCAAACCTTCCTGCACGGTAAAATGGATTTCGTGGTGCACGGTGCCAAGGTGTTCTGCTACCGATTTCGCTGCTTTCAGGTCTGGAGAACCTTCCAGGCCAACGGCGAAAGAGTGCAGCTGCGGCCACCATGCATCGCTCTTATCGGCATCTTCAACGC
Organism: Pantoea sp. X-Soil-ISGK-421; assembly: GCF_059730785.1. Lineage (NCBI taxonomy): Bacteria > Pseudomonadati > Pseudomonadota > Gammaproteobacteria > Enterobacterales > Erwiniaceae > Pantoea > Pantoea sp. X-Soil-ISGK-421. Next base: position 1,190,065 of record NZ_AP035979.1, read on the forward strand.
GTTTCGCAGCGAAGCGTTTGGTCACGGCAGAGATGATTGAAGAATCGAGACCGCCTGACAGCAGCACACCGTAAGGTACGTCGGACATCAGATGGCTTTTCACTGACTCTTCCAGCGCATGTTTCAGCTCTGCGGCATCGGTGGTGTTGTGCTCAACGGCAGAAAACTCCATCCAGTCACGCTGCCAGTAACGACGGATTTCACCATCGGCGCTCGACATGTAACTTCCCGGTGGGAACTCTTTGATGCTGCGGCACACCGGCACCAGCGCTTTCATCTCGGAAGCGACATACAGGTTGCCGTGCTCGTCGTTACCCATATACAGCGGGATAATCCCGATATGGTCGCGGCCAATCAGATATTGTTGCTTCACGCTGTCCCACAGGATGAAGGCGAACATGCCTTGCAGTTCATCGAGGAAATCGACGCCTTTCTCCTGATAAAGTGCGAGGATCACTTCACAGTCAGAGCCGGTCTGGAATGCATAACGATCGCTCAGCTCAGCACGCAGCGACTGATGGTTGTAAATTTCGCCGTTAACAGCCAGTACGTGGGTGTGGTCAGCGTTATACAGCGGCTGTGCGCCGTTGTTAACGTCAACAATCGATAGACGCTCATGCACCAGAATGGCTTTATCATCCGCATAAACACCTGACCAATCTGGGCCGCGGTGACGCATCAGACGAGAAGATTCCAGCGCTTTCTTGCGCAGCTCAATAGGATCGCTTTTCAGATCCAGCACACCAAAAATTGAACACATAACTGACTCCTGATCTCACCTTGTGGCGAAGTAATTTTTACGTTTGTCCGGCAGCCTCGACTGCGTGATGTATAAGAAAATGCGCTAAATGGTGGTGTTGGTGCAAGCAAAATTGCGATTCTTTGATAAAAAGAATGTTGAGGAGCGAATAATATTGAATATTATCTAATTAATTGATGAGTATTTTAGATGGCATCTAATGAATCGGTGTTGTCGTTCGTTTTATGCGCATAATTAGTGCGGCGTAGAAATGGGTAACGACAGTAAAAACAAAAGCCCTGCATGTGCAGGGCTATAAGAAGAGGTGATGGCTGGCGTCAGAACAGGTCGATATCGGCGACCGATGGATAAATCCAATCCGGGCGGAAAGGCATCGCATCGATATCACTGAGCGTTGAAACCCCCGACAGCACCAGAATCGTTTCCAGCCCCGCCTGGAAGCCCGCCAGAATGTCAGTACGCAGGTTATCACCGACGATCACTGTCTCTTCCGAATGCGCATGCATTTTGTTTAGCGCAGCGCGCATGATGTACGGACTTGGCTTGCCGACGTAAAACGGTTTACGGCCGGAGATGGTTTCAATGCCAGCGCATAGCGCACCGCAGGCAGGGACAAAACCGCGCGCGTGCGTATCGGGGTTGGTGGCGATGAAACGTGCGCCATTGGCCACAAAGAAGGCGGCTTTGTGCATCATGTCCCAATTGAAAGAGCGTGTTTCACCGACGATGACAAAGTCTGGGTTAACGTCGGTGATGGTAAAGCCGGCTTTATACAGCTCATGGATCAGTGCACCTTCGCCAATTACATAGGCTTTTTTCCCTTCCTGACGACGCAGGAAATCGGCGGTGGCCATCGCCGAGGTGTAAAACACCGAATCCGGAACCTCAATGCCTGCGTTGGCAAAGCGGTTCGCCAGATCAAGAGCGGTTTGTGAAGGATAGTTGGTCAGCACCACCAACGGCATATCCTTCGCCAGAATGCGCTGCAGAAATTCGTTCGCGCCGGGAACGGCGGTATTGTCGTGCATCAACACGCCGTCGATGTCACAGATTACGCTTTTAATCGTCATAGATTGCATCCGGTCGGGCCTGCTAAACAGCAGGCTGGTGATTACTCTTCCAGCAGATGTTGCAGCAAAATACCGTTCAGCATAGCGCGTTTTGCCAATGCAAAAGCGCCAATTGCCGAGCGATGATCGAGCTCGGAACGCACAACCGGCAAGTTTTTACGGAAGGCAGCGAGCGCCTGCGTATTGATGCAACCTTCAATGGCAGGGAACAGCACTTTATCGGCTTCGGTGATCTCACCGGCCAACACCACTTTTTGTGGATTGAATAAGTTGATGGCGATGGCGATAGCCTTACCTAAATAGCGGCCGACATGTTCAATCACTTCGCACGCCAGCGCGTCGCCGTGATTAGCTGCGCGGCAAATCTGCGGCATCAGACAATCATTCAGCGTTAAGGTGCTTGGATAGCCTTGATTAAGCAGATGACGTACGCGATTTTCAATCGCACTATTAGCCGCAATGGTTTCCAGACAGCCAAAGTTACCGCAGTGGCAGCGTTCACCTAACGGATCGACCTGGATGTGACCGATCTCACCAACGTTGCCGTTGCTGCCGAGAAAGATATGGCCATTGGCGATGATTCCGGCGCCGGTACCACGATGCAAACGCACCAGAATGGAGTCTGCGCAATCGCGACTTGCACCGAAGTAGTGCTCGGCTAGTGCCAGGCTGCGAATATCATGTCCAACAAAGCTGGTCACGTTAAAGCGTTTTTTTAAGCTGGAAACCAGCGGCCAGTGACTCACCGCGATATGGGGCATGTAGCGGATGATGCCATTAATCGGATCGACTAAACCAGGCAGAATCACCGCAATGGCAATCAGTTCATGGATCTTACGCTGATGCGCCGCCATAAAGGCGCTGATGGCATTGAACAGCGCGTTCTCCAGCGTTTCCTGGGTGCGCTCCGGCAGCGGATAATCTTCCTGCGCCAGCGATTTTCCGCTTAGATCAAATAAGGTTAATGTGGCGTCATTACGCCCCAGGCGTACGCCGATAGTATGAAAATGACGCGTTTCAGTAATAATCGAGATAGCGCGGCGCCCACCGGTGGAGGCTTGTTGCTCCACCTCTTTGATGAGGCCGCGCTCAATAAGCTGGCGGGTAATTTTGGTGACACTGGCGGGCGCAAGCTGGCTATGTTCAGCAATCTGAATGCGCGAAATCGGTCCTTGTTGATCTATTAACCGATAGACGGCTGCACTGTTGAGTTGTTTAACAAGATCGACATTTCCTATTTGAGACTGGCCGCCAGTGGTCATTCAATACTTACTCGCTGAGGACGTTGTCTCCGTTGACAAACGTCTTAGTGATTTGATAATCGCGGGTAAAGACAGTCAGGTTGGCGACTTTTCCTGCTTCGACCGTTCCTAACTGTTTCTCCACACCCATCGCCTGCGCCGGATAGAGCGTCGCCATACGCAGCGCTTCATCGAGAGCGATACCGCAGTGTTCAACGCTATTCTGCACCGCTTCAATCATGGTTAAGGCAGAACCGCTGAGCGTACCGTTCTCGTCAACGCACAGGCCATCGCGATAGTATATTGTTTTGCCTGCAAAAATGAATTGATCAATCGACGCGCCCGCCGGTGCTGTGGCATCCGTCACTAACACCAGTTTGTCGCCTTTAATGCGTTTTGCATTGCGCACATTAGCGTAATGGACATGTAAACCATCCGCAATAATGCCGCAGTATACATCAGGCGAATCAAACAGCGCACCGATCAGACCCGGCTCACGTCCGGCGAAGGTCGGCATGGCATTATAGAGGTGGGTGGCAAAGCTCACGCCCGCGCTGAAGCCCATTTTTGCTTCTTCATAGGTCGCGTTGGAGTGGCCTGCTGACACGATAATTCCGGCATCACGCAGCTTACGAATGACTTCGCTACCCGCATTCTCAGGCGCCAGCGTAACTTTGGTGATCACGTCGGCATTGGCGCAGAGGAAATCCACCAGCTCGGCATCCGGCAGGCGAATCAGTTCAGGGTTGTGCGTGCCTTTCTTGGCTTTGTTCAGCCAGGGGCCTTCAAGATGCAGGCCAAGCGCCTGATGTTGATGCTTCGCCAGAAAGGCGCGCATCGTTTCAACGGCGCGTTTCATCAGCGCATCTGTGCTAGTGATGAGTGTCGGCAAATAGCTGGTGCAGCCTGACTTTTCGTTGGCACGCTGCATGATCTCAAGCGTCTCGACGCTTAACGCGTTAATGTCATCGTTAAATTGCACGCCACCGCAGCCATTAAGCTGCAAATCAATAAAACCAGGAGCGATATACGCACCAGCCACGTCCTGCTGTGGAATTGCCGCGTCCAGGGCATCACGCGGGCACACGCGTTCAATCAGGCCATCCGCAATCACGATCGCATGATTATCCAGAATTTCATGACCGGTAAAAATCCGGCCGTTCACTAATGCGTACATCGTTTCTCTCTCCCGGCTAAGCCTGCCGCATAACAGCAGCAGGTTTTATTACATCGTGTTTTCACACACCTTTCATATTTTCCGCTTCCATTTCGCGGAAATATTTTACGGTTTTCACTTTCAATTCCATGGTGGCTGGCTCGTCACAGACCACGACAGATTTGGCATGCAACTGCAGGCAGCTAATCGTCCACATGTGGTTGACGTTACCTTCAACAGCAGCTTGCAGCGCTTGCGCTTTCAGATGGCCGGTAACCAGAATCATCACTTCTTCTGCATCCAGTAGTGTACCGACACCAACAGTCAGCGCATATTTTGGCACCTGGTCCACATCACCGTTAAAGAAACGGGAATTGGCCATGCGCGTATCATGCGTCAGGGTTTTGATGCGGGTACGTGAGGAGAGCGAGGAGGCCGGTTCGTTGAAGGCGATGTGACCATCGTTACCCACGCCGCCCATAAACAGGTTAATTTTGCCGTAAGCACGGATCTTCTCTTCGTATTGGCGACATTCTGCGTCAATGTCTTCGGCATTGCCATTCAGCAGATTGATATTTTGCTGTTGAATATCAACGTGATCGAAAAAGTTACGGTACATGAAGCTGTGATAGCTTTCAGGATGCTCTTTAGGCAGGCCAACATATTCATCCATGTTGAAGGTAACAACGTGCTTGAAACTAACCTGGCCCGCTTTGTGCATATCGATTAGGTGCTTGTAGGCTTCCAACGGTGTTCCACCGGTTGGCAGGCCGAGCACGAAGGGACGTTCTGCGCTAGGCTTAAACGCATTAATGCGGTTAACAATGTGGCGTGCAGCCCATTTACCCACTTGGGTCGGTGTGGCCAAAGGGATCAGTCTCATGTCTTCACCTCAATTAAGATTGGAAATGTGGAGTTGCCGTTTCTCTGACAGTTTTCTGCCTTTAAGCGTAATGCGTTTAAGCGTAACCATCCGGGAAAAGTGCGCCTCGATATTTTTCATCATAAAATAAGTTTGTGGTGCTGGCTAGCATTTCGCGTTATCAAACCACCATTTTGGTGATTAAAGTCACAGTTGTAGTGGTTTTAATTTGCGAGGCGAATTAATTTATCTTTACACTGCGCCTCGTGGTGAAAAGTGTCATCAAGGTACCGGGCGACGGGATAATAAAATCAACCTGCGCCACGGCAAAACGCCAGTCTCATAGGGGGAGAATAAGGTGAGTATTCTAGGATATCTGCAAAAGGTCGGCCGCGCGCTTATGGTGCCGGTAGCGACTCTGCCGGCAGCGGCAATCTTGATGGGTGTCGGATATTGGATTGATCCAGATAGCTGGGGCGCAGGCAATGCGCTGGCAGCACTGCTGATCAAATCCGGTTCGGCGATCATCGACAACATGTCTGTGCTGTTTGCCATTGGTGTGGCATACGGTATGTCTAAAGATAAAGACGGTGCAGCAGCGTTAACCGGTTTTGTCGGCTTCCTGGTGGTGACCACGCTCTGTTCACCGGCAGCGGTAGCGATGATTCAGAAAATACCGGTGGAGCAAGTTCCTGCCGCCTTCGGTAAAATCAATAACCAGTTCGTCGGTATCCTTGTTGGTATTCTCTCGGCTGAGGTTTATAACCGCTTCAGCCATGTTGAGCTACCAAAAGCGCTGTCGTTCTTCAGCGGCCGCCGTCTGGTGCCTATCCTTGTCTCCTTCCTGATGATCGTCGTGGCCTTCGTGCTGATGTATGTCTGGCCGCTCATTTTTGGCGGACTGGTGAGCTTTGGTGAGCACATCCAGAAAATGGGGTCAATCGGTGCTGGCGTCTACGCCTTCTTTAACCGTCTGCTAATCCCGGTTGGCCTGCATCACGCGTTGAACTCAGTATTCTGGTTCGACGTTGCGGGTATCAACGATATTCCTAAATTCCTGGGTGGCGCGCAGTCTATCGCAGAAGGTACAGGAATCCCGGGCATTACGGGTCGTTATCAGGCGGGCTTCTTCCCAATCATGATGTTTGGTCTTCCGGGGGCAGCACTGGCAATTTACCACTGCGCGCGTCCTGAAAACCGCGCCAAAGTTGGCGGTATCATGCTGGCCGCGGCATTTGCAGCCTTCTTTACGGGTATCACCGAGCCGCTGGAATTCTCCTTTATGTTCGTGGCACCGGTGCTGTATGTCATTCATGCGGCATTGACGGGTCTATCCGTGTTCATCGCGGCGAGCATGCAGTGGATTGCCGGTTTCGGCTTCAGTGCGGGTCTGGTAGATATGGTGCTGTCAACACGTAACCCGTTGGCGGTGCACTGGTGGATGCTGATCCCACAAGGCTTGGTATTCTTCGTTATCTACTATGCAGTGTTCCGCTTCACCATTCAGAAATTTAACCTGATGACGCCGGGCCGTGAACTCTCTGCCGGTGACGAAACCGATGGTTATGACGTAAATGTTGATCATAGCGGCAACGGCGAAAGCCAAACTGAATCTCTGGCGCGTCGTTATATTGCGGCAGTTGGTGGTTCGGAAAACCTGACCAACATTGATGCCTGTATTACTCGTCTGCGTCTGAACGTCAAAGATTCCGCGCAGGTCAATGAAGGTGTGGCTAAACGTCTGGGTGCTTCAGGCGTGATTCGTCTGAACAAGCAGAGCGTGCAGGTTATCGTGGGTACCCAAGCGGAAAGCATTGCAACGGCAATGAAAACCGTCCTGAGCAAAGGTCCGGTTGCGGCATCTGCCGCTGCGTCAACGGCTGCACCCGCTCCAGCAGTTAAACCGCAGGCCGTAATGAACAGCGAAAAAGCGGTAATTGCTACGCTGCTCGCGCCAGTAACCGGTGAAATTGTTGCGCTGGAAAATGTGCCTGACGAAGCGTTCGCCAGCAAGGCCGTCGGCGATGGTCTGGCTATCAAGCCAACCGGCAAAACCGTGGTCGCGCCAACGGCCGGAACCGTGGTGAAGATCTTCAATACTAACCATGCGTTCTGCCTTGAAGCGGAAAACGGTGTCGAGATTGTCGTGCACATGGGACTGGATACGGTTGCGCTGGAAGGCAAAGGCTTCACGCGTCTGGTCGAAGAGGGCGCAACGGTAACGGCAGGTCAGCCAATCCTGGAAATGGATCTGGATTTCCTCAACGCCAACGCACGCTCGATGATCAGTCCGGTTGTCGTCAGCAATAGCGATGATTTTGCCGGTCTGAATTTACTGGCAACCGGTTCAGTGGTTGCAGGCCAAACCCCGCTGTACGAGGTTAAAGGCTAAGTCCTTGTGATTGAGCCAGAAGGCAGGAAGCGATTCCTGCCTTTTTTGTTTTAAAACGACCAACAAACGGTTGTTTCCCTCCTGCGCTTTGTGGATCATACTCCGTTACTTCGTGGTACAAATCACCCGTTATAGTTTTTGAGGATTTTGAGATGAGTGAGGCTGAAGCCCGCCCAACGAACTTTATTCGTCAGATCATCGACGAAGATTTGGCGAGCGGTAAGCACAGCAGTGTGCATACCCGTTTCCCGCCTGAGCCCAATGGTTATCTGCATATTGGCCATGCGAAGTCTATCTGCCTGAACTTTGGTATCGCACAAGACTACCAAGGTGAGTGCAATCTGCGTTTCGATGACACTAATCCGGTAAAAGAAGATCTGGAGTTTGTCGAATCCATTAAGCGTGACGTGCAATGGCTGGGCTTTGAGTGGAGCGGCAACATTCGTTACTCCTCAGACTACTTCGACCAATTGTTCAACTATGCGGTTGAGCTGATTAACAAAGGTCTGGCATACGTTGATGAACTGTCGGCGGATGAAATTCGTGAGTATCGCGGTTCCCTGACGGCGCCGGGCAAAAACAGCCCGTATCGCGATCGCAGCGTGGAAGAAAACTTAGCGCTGTTCCAGAAGATGCGCGATGGCGGTTTCGAAGAGGGCAAAGCTTGTCTGCGTGCCAAAATCGATATGGCGTCCAGCTTTATCGTGATGCGCGATCCGGTGCTGTACCGCATTAAGTTTGCCGATCACCATCAGACCGGCAGCAAGTGGTGCATCTATCCGATGTACGACTTCACGCATTGCATTTCGGATGCGATTGAAGGCATTACGCATTCTCTCTGCACGCTGGAGTTCCAGGATAACCGTCGCTTGTACGATTGGGTGCTGGATAACATCACTATCCCAGTGCATCCGCGTCAGTATGAGTTCTCGCGCCTGAATCTGGAATACGCCGTGATGTCGAAGCGTAAACTGACTCAGTTGGTAAGCGAGAAGGTTGTAGAAGGCTGGGACGATCCGCGCATGCTGACCGTTTCCGGTCTGCGTCGTCGTGGTTACAGCGCCGCTTCTATCCGTGAGTTCTGCCGCCGCATCGGCGTAACCAAGCAGGACAATATCGTGGAGATGGCGTCATTAGAATCGTGCATTCGTGACGATCTCAATGAAAACGCGCCACGTGCCATGGCTGTAATGGATCCGCTGAAGGTCGTAATCGAGAACCTGCCTGCAGGTCATGAAGAGATCATCAGCATGCCGAATCATCCGAACAAACCGGAGATGGGCACGCGTGAAGTGCCATTCAGCCGTGAAGTGTGGATCGATCGCGCTGACTTCCGTGAAGAAGCCAACAAGCAATATAAACGTCTGGTGCTGGGTAAAGAAGTGCGTCTGCGTAATGCCTACGTGATCCGTGCCGAACGTGTGGCGAAGGACGATGAAGGTAATATCACCTGCATCTACTGTACCTGCGACGTTGATACTCTGAGCAAAGATCCAGCTGATGGCCGTAAAGTGAAAGGCGTCATCCATTGGGTTTCTGCTATTCACGCGTTGCCAGCGGAATTCCGCCTGTATGATCGTCTGTTCAGTGTGCCAAATCCGGGCGCGGCTGAGGATTTCCTCACCACCATTAACCCGAACTCACTGGAGACTAAACAAGGCTTCGTTGAGCCAGGTCTACGTGTAGCCGAGCCAATGGCAGCGTACCAGTTTGAACGCGAAGGTTATTTCTGTGCTGATAGTGTGTATTCACAGCCATCCAAACTGGTGTTTAACCGCACCGTTGGCTTGCGTGATACCTGGGCAAAGATCGGCGATTAAGCGTTTTTGACATCACGCGATATGATCATGTAAGGGCGAGCAATCGCCCTTTTTTATTATCTCTATTTGGCAAGCTACAACCTTTTATGCTGCCCGCCTCATCAAGCCTATAATTCCTCATTTGCGACTATTCTGACTTTAGAATAATTAACCCATTTGCCAGTGTGAAAAACTTTTTTTCAGGTAGGCTATGCGCTCTCAGACGTTGCTCCGCGGGTTATCTAAGGAAAAAAAATGACAAGTCTCGCTCAGGAAGCTAAGCATAGCGTGGTCGTTTTACATCAGCTTATCGAACGTATTTTCAATCAGGCAGAAGGTAGCGACGACAGTATTGACCTGTTTTTGTCGTACTTTCATCCCGAATTTAAAATGGTGACGCCGCAAGGCAAAAGATTGGATCTCAACGAAATGGAAGTGCTTTTTCGCCAGCTGCAGGGACAGCGTGAAGGTATGCGCATTGCGACCAGTGAGCACGCCATCATTTCGCAGCAAAGCGAGGAAGTGACGATTCAGTATCGTGAATTACAGATGATGAACGGTACCAATCAGAGCCGCATTTCACTGGCGGTACTGGATTGCAGCACCACCATTCCTCGCTGGCGTTACCTGCAAGAAACTTTCGTTGCCTGATTTCAGGTATAAAAAAACCGGCTCAAGCGCCGGTTTTTTTATACTGCATAGCACACTCAATTACTTATCGTGGAGCGAGTCGTCTTCGCGGCAGTCTCCCAGCGCACAGTGACCGTAGAGGTACAGGCTGTGGTTGCTGAGTTTGATGCCATGGCGAGTGGCAATTTCACGCTGACGCGTTTCAATTGATTCATCGCTGAATTCGATAACTTTGCCACAATCCAGGCAAATCAAGTGATCATGGTGATGCTGCTGAGTCAGTTCGAAGACAGATTTACCGCCTTCAAAGTTATGACGGGTTACGATGCCCGCGTCGTCAAACTGGTTAAGAACGCGATACACCGTCGCCAGGCCAATCTCTTCGCCCATATCAATCAGGCGCTTGTACAAATCTTCCGCACTGACGTGATGGGACTCGGGGCCAGGTCCCTGAAGCACTTCCAGAATTTTCAGTCTGGGTAGCGTGACTTTCAGGCCAGCCTTCTTCAATGCGGAGTTGTTGTCAGTCATGCGGATATTGTCCTGTTACTTTGCTAGTCACTTGCGGCGCAGGGGCCTTGAATGTTTAGGTCAACGCGCATTCTCATTTGCGTCTCATTATAGAACTCAAGCAGTGAAATGAAAACCAAAGCAACGTCCTTAATCACCAAAGGCTGTAAGGATAATGTCACTAACGTCTTCATGACGCTTGGGTTTTGGATTCCATTTCACTCAGCCTCATTCTACTGCCAGAGGAATAAGCGGATGACCATTGCGGGTATTCTACAGATTTGCGGGGAAAAGTTAAAAAACCGTAGCTATTATTTTTATAGGAAATTCCGTTACCCGATGTGAGATTACGCCCACATCGGGCAGAGCAGGGAATCAGGCTTCAATAATCTCTTTCAGCTGCAGCTCGTCAAAGATCTGCTTAACCCACTTCTCAACACGTTCGTTGGTCAATTCCGGCTGACGATCTTCGTCGATAGCCAGACCAAGGAAGTTTTTATCATCGGCCAGGCCTTTTGATGCTTCAAAATGATAGCCTTCAGTTGGCCAGTGACCGACGATCACCGCACCGTTCGGCTCGATGATGTCACGGATGGTGCCCATCGCATCACAGAAGTACTCAGCGTAATCTTCCTGATCGCCACAACCAAACAACGCTACCAGCTTGCCATTGAAGTCAATCTCTTCCAGCGTCGGGAAGAAATCATCCCAGTCACACTGCGCTTCGCCGTAATACCAGGTTGGAATGCCCAGCAGCAGGATGTCGAACGCCTCGAGATCTTCTTTGGTGCTCTTAGCAATGTCATGCACTTCGGCGACATCTTTACCCAGTTGTTTCTGGATCATCTTTGCAATATTTTCAGTGTTGCCGGTATCGCTGCCGAAGAAAATGCCTACGATTGCCATGGGTTAGGTAACCTCTTAAATCCTGATTGTGAATGTAAGTCAGTTGACTGCACAGTTATGCGAATAATAGCAGACCGGTAAAAAGTGCGGAACGTGTAAAGCCGTGACTTTGTGTTCCAGCGTGCGGTCTTCGCGCGTTACGACAGTTTGAGCTGTGCCAGCAGCATTTGTTCAATCAATTCGCTGCGACTGATATTTTGCTGATCGGCCAGCGTGCTGAGCGCGTCAACCGCTTCGCTCGACATCTTCAGCTCAACACGACGCAGCCCACGCACTTTATCGCGCTTGAGCTGATTACGTTTGTTGATGCGTAACTGTTCATCACGCGTCAGCGGGCTAGTTTTCGGGCGACCAGGACGCCGCTCGTCTGCGAAGAGATCAAGCGTAGTGCGGTCTGTCTGTTCTTTTGCCATGGTTTGTAAAACTGAGTGGGCGCGAACGGCGGAAAGGCGCTGCGCGATTAAAACATTATCGGCCCGACCACGGCGAAAAACACGCTGTGGCAAATTTTTAGCGCGACATCATACTCCAGCGCCTTCCCTGACGCCAATCCTAAAGCGCAAGCGGCAAGCTTTTGCTTTTACAGGTTAAAGAAACGCCGAACGGCGCGTAACACCGCATCGGGTTTCTCAGCATGCACCCAATGTCCGGCGCCGTTGATCACGTGCGCATGCGCCTGCGGGAACTGACGCAGCAGGGCTTCGCGATGCTGATTATCCAGATAAGGCGAATCGCCGCCGCGGATAAACAGTGCCGGATGCGACCACGCAGGAATTTCCTCCCAGCCGGATAGGGTGCTGTAGTTATCCCACAGCACGGGCACGTTAAAGCGCCATTCGCCTTCAGCGAAAGACTTAAGGATAAACTGGATCACGCCATCCTCAGCAATATGCTGACGCATCACTTCAGCGGCTTCACTGCGACGCGTGACGCCCGCAGCGGTGACGGCACGAATAGCGGCAAAAATTTCGTCATGGCGGCGTGTCTGATAATCAACGGGCGCGATATCGATCATCACCATTTTTTCAATGCGTTCTGGCGCAATCGCGCTGAGCGCCATGGCGATTTTGCCACCCATTGAGTGGCCGATCACGCCAGCGCGATCGATGTTGTGCGCATCCAGCGTTGCGACAATGTCCTGTGCCATGGCGTGATAGTTCATCACATCGCTTCGCGGGGACAAGCCGTGGTTACGCACATCAACCTGCAGTGTGGGACGAGCATCGCGCACACCTCGCGCCAGCACGCCAAGATTATCAAGGCTACCAAAAAGACCATGGATTAACAGAATCGGCGTGGCATCAGGGGTAGATTGTTCAGTTTGCAGACGGGCGTTTAAAATCATGGCTAAAGTTCTTACGGTTGTGACCTTGGCTTAGGTTATCATGGATTCACCTGTCCAGCAGTCAGGCCGGTGGGCATTAGGGCATATTCCGACTTTTGCCCGGAAACGTTGCCAACGCTATCGGCTGCCACGGATTTAACTTTATAATCCTTATGTTAGAACCCGCTCACATTTTGCACGACTGGATTTTGCTAAAGCCGTTGCAATAATGCGTGGTTCTGTCATTTGCCAGAATCGTACGGAAAAAGATGAAAACGATTGAAGTTGACGAAGAACTCTACCGTTATATTGCCAGCCACACGCAGCACATTGGTGAAAGCGCCTCAGATATTTTGCGCCGCATGTTGAAGTTTACCGCCGGACAGAGCGCACCTGCTGCGCCTGCCGCTGGAGCATCAATGAAAGAAGCTCAATCTGCCAGCCGCGAAGCGCGTCCTCAGGATCGCGTTCGTGCGGTGCGTGAACTGCTGCTTTCCGATGAATATGCCGAGCAGAATAAGGCGGTTAACCGCTTTATGTTGGTACTGTCAACGCTCTATCGTCTTGATCCGGCTGCGTTTGCTGAAGCTACTGCCTCGCTGCAGGGCCGTACCCGCGTCTACTTTGCGGGCGACGAGCACACGCTGCTGCAAAATGGCACCCATACCAAGCCTAAGCACGTTCCCGGCACACCGTACTGGGTGATCACGAATACCAATACAGGTCGCAAATGCAGCATGGTGGAACACATCATGCTGGCTATGCAGTTCCCACAGGAACTGACAGAGAAAGTTCGCGGCACCATTTAACTGAAGCGTCAGGGAGAAGCGCCAATGGCCAATCACCCCCGTGCTGGGCAGCCTGCCCAGCAGAGCGATTTGATTAACGTTGCACAATTAACCTCGCAGTATTACGTCCTGAAGCCCGATGTGGCGAATCCGGATCATGCGGTGAAATTTGGCACTTCAGGCCACCGCGGCAGCGCGGGACGCCAAAGCTTCAATGAACAGCACATTTTAGCGATCGCCCAGGCAATTGCTGAAGAGCGCAAAAAGAACGGCATCACCGGTCCATGCTACGTCGGTAAAGACACGCATGCGCTGTCTGAGCCAGCAATTCTGTCAGTGCTGGAAGTGTTGGCCGCTAACGGCGTGGACGTGATTGTGCAGCAGGACAACGGTTATACGCCGACGCCTGCCATCTCTAACGCCATTCTTGAGCACAACAAACGCGGCGGCGCGCAGGCGGACGGCATCGTTATCACGCCTTCACACAACCCACCGGAAGATGGTGGTATCAAATACAATCCGCCAAACGGTGGCCCGGCTGATACCAACGTTACCAAAGTGGTAGAAGATCGCGCTAACCAGCTGATCAAAGGCGAGCTGAAAGACGTGAAACGTCTGCCGCTGGATCAGGCATGGGCGAGCGGTCACATCGTTGAGCAGGATCTGATCCAGCCGTACGTTGAAGGTCTGGCGCAGGTGATTGACTTCGCCTCCATCCAGAAAGCGGGTCTGAAAATTGGCGTGGATCCGTTAGGCGGTTCTGGCATTGCTTACTGGCAGCGCATCGCTGAGCATTACCAGCTTGATCTGACCATCGTTAACGATGCGATCGATCAAACTTTCCGTTTCATGCATCTGGATAAAGATGGCGTGGTGCGTATGGACTGCTCATCAGAGTGCGCGATGGCCGGTTTGCTGGCGTATAAAGACAAATTCGACCTGGCCTTTGGTAACGATCCCGATTACGACCGTCACGGTATCGTCACGCCTGCGGGTCTGATGAATCCGAACCACTATCTGGCGGTAGCGATCAACTACCTCTTCCAGCATCGCCCACAGTGGGGCAAAGACGTTGCTGTGGGTAAAACCCTGGTTTCCAGCGCAATGATTGACCGCGTTGTCAACGACATTGGCCGTAAGCTGGTGGAAGTACCGGTTGGTTTCAAATGGTTCGTTGATGGTCTGTTCGATGGCAGCTTTGGCTTCGGCGGTGAAGAGAGCGCGGGCGCATCCTTCCTGCGTTTCGATGGCTCAGCCTGGTCAACCGATAAAGACGGCATCATTCTGTGCCTGCTGGCCGCAGAAATTACGGCGGTAACCGGCAAGAACCCGCAGCAGCATTATGACGAGCTGGCTGAGCGCTTTGGTGCGCCAAGTTATAACCGTCTGCAGGCACCGGCGACTTCGGCACAGAAAGCGGCGCTGTCTAAGCTGTCACCAGAAATGGTGAGCGCTGATACACTGGCAGGTGATCCGATCACCGCACGCCTGACTGCCGCGCCGGGTAACGGTGCGTCAATCGGTGGTCTGAAAGTGATGACGGAGAACGGCTGGTTTGCCGCACGTCCGTCGGGTACTGAAGACGCTTACAAAATTTACTGCGAGAGCTTCCTTGGTGCTGAACATCGTCAGCAAATTGAGAAAGAAGCGGTTGAGATTGTTAGTGAAGTGCTGAAAAACGCCTGATTAGATCAGTGAAGAGAAAAGGCCGCTTAGCGGCCTTTTTTTATGGCATAAAACGGTAGCCGATACCGGTTTCTGTCAGCAAATGGCTTGGCTGTGTCGGATTGGCTTCCAGCTTCTGCCGCAAATGGCCCATATAGATGCGCAAGTAGTGGCTGTGCTCCACCGCATTTGGCCCCCAAACCTGATTAAGCAACTGACGTTGCGTCAGCACTTTGCCGGCATTATTCAGGAGTAAGCTCAGCAGACGGAATTCAGTCGGCGTCAGATGCACTTCCTGTTCATTGCGCAGCACGCGGCGCGCTGCCAAATCGACGCTCACTTCACCAAATTTCACAATCGGTTCAGGCTGGCTGCTTTGATGACGACGCAGCGCCACGCGCACGCGCGCCAGCAGTTCACCAATACCGAATGGCTTGGTCAGATAATCATCCGCACCGGCGTCCAGCGCATCAATTTTATCCTGCTCATCGCTGCGAGCCGACAACACAATCACCGGCATGCTGCTCCACTGGCGTACTTCACGGATAAAGTCATTGCCATCGCCATCGGGCAAGCCAAGATCCAGGATGACCAGATCGGGCTTACGCGTGGCCGCCTCAATCAGGCCGCGCTGCAGCTGTTCAGCTTCCACAATCTTCAGGCCCTCGCTCTCCAGCGCCAGGCGCACGAAACGGCGAATCTCTTTTTCATCTTCCACTATCAAGATGGTCGTCACGCTGCCTCCAGCGGCAAAAAAGTTAACGTATCACTTTAGCAATAAAGCGGCCCGCCGTCCGTCACGAAGATATTAACTCGCAAAGAACCTTTAATTCACAATTATGTAACTAAATTTCATCCCGGCGCAAAGTGATTGAAAAAAGCACAAATAAGGTGGTCGGATGAGTAGTAAAATTACACAATAACGGGTAATATCTGAACCAGATCACATTTCAACGCAACGTTTACCACAAGGGGGCCAAAAAATGGATAGAGCATATCCACTGTATAAAATCGTATTGCGCCGCGTGCTGGTGGTAGCAATCGGTTTGCTGGCGCTGCCAGTCATGTTATTCCGCTCAGATCGTGCACGTTTGTACAGTTACCTGCATCGCATGTGGTGCAAAACCAGTACTAAACCGGTATGGCTGGCGCAGTCGGAAGCGGCTGCCGGAATTCACTGGTAAGCGATTTCTACGCATCATTAACCCGGCGACTTCCCGTGAAGCGCCGGGTTTTTTTATTGATAATTTTCACTCCTTGCTTACCTTGCCACTGTTATCCCACGCTAATTCAGCTACACTTAAAACCTCTACAAGATTTCAGAGGTTGTACAAGTATGAGCGAGAAAATTCCTGTCGGTATCAGCGCTTGTTTGCTCGGGGATAAAGTCCGATTCGATGGCGGTCATAAACGTTTTACGTTCGCTACTGATGAACTCGTGCCATTTGTGCGCTTCGAACCTATTTGTCCTGAAATGGCAATTGGCTTACCGACACCGCGTCCGGCTTTGCGTCTGGTTAAAGAGAGTGATGACAATATTCATCTCTGTTTCAGCAAGGATGGCGGCGAAGAAGTTACCGATAAGATGCAGCGCTGGTCCGCAGAGCGTGTGAAATCGCTGCATCATCTGTGCGGCTACATTCTGTGTGCTAAATCGCCAAGCTGTGGGTTGGAGCGCGTGCGCGTTTATGAACCCGAAACCAACAACAATCGTAAAGCGGGCACCGGCATGTTCACCGCATTTCTGCAGAAAGAGATGCCGTGGTTACCGCTGGAAGAGGATGGACGCCTGCACGATGATGCCATTCGCGAAAACTTTATCGGCCGCGTTTACGCGCTGCACGAATTCAACGAGATGTGGCGCAGCGGCCTGTCGCGTCACAAGCTGATGGCCTTTCATAGCCGCTATAAACTGCTATTGCTCTCTCATGCGCAGGATGAATACCGTGAAATGGGCCGCTTTGTCGCGGCGATGGATCAGTGGGATTCGCTTGAAGATTATGCCTGCGAGTACCGCAATCGCCTGATGCATCTTATGTCGCATCAGGCATCACGTCGTAATCACACCAATGTGCTGATGCATGTACAAGGCTATTTCCGTCCGCAACTGAGTTCGCCACAGCGGCAGGAGCTGGCACAACTTATCGATCGCTATCGTCTTGGCGTGCAACCTTTATTAGCGCCGATAACCATGCTGAAACACTACATGGCGGAGTATCCACACCCGTGGCTGGCTCAGCAACGTTACTTTGATCCTTACCCGGAAGCGCTACGTTTGCGCTACGGGCAATAATTTCGGGGCTTTATGACCACCCATTTAGTTTGGTTGCGTAACGATCTGCGCATCAATGACAACATGGCGCTGGCCGCTGCCTGCCGCGATAGTCAAACCAAAGTGATTGCGCTGTTCATCGCCACACCGCAGCAATGGCAGCAGCATCAGATGGCGCCGAAGCAGGCCGCATTCATCCAGCAAAATCTCTGTTTATTGCAGCAATCGCTGGCCGAACGCGGCATTCCATTGCATTACCATCAGTGCGATGACTTTGCCGCTTCAATTGATTACCTGGCCGAATTTTGCCAGCAACAGCAGGTTGATGCGCTGTTCTATAACTATCAGTACGAAATCAACGAACGAGAACGCGATGCTCAGGCAGAAAAGCGCCTGGACGCGCAAGGCGTAATTTGTCAGGGATTCGACGACAGTCTGCTACTGCCGCCGGGCAGTGTGCAAACCGGCAGTAATACCATGTTCAAAGTGTTCACGCCGTTTAGCAGAGCCTATGTTCGTCGCTTGCATCAAGGACTTCCGGAGTGCTATCACGCACCGAAAGCGCGTGACGGTGCGCCTATCAGCATCGAAAAAAAGATTCCCGCCTTTGATTATCCTTGTGAAGCCTTTGATGAAAGCTGGTTTCCGGCTGGTGAAGAGGCGGCGTTAAAACAGCTGCGTCACTTTGCCCAACAGGCGGTGCAACATTATCCGGAGCAGCGTGATTTACCGGCCATTGATGGCACCAGCCGTTTATCGGCCTATCTGGCGATTGGCGTGCTGTCGCCGCGCCAGTGCTTGCACCGGGTGTTAAAAGAGCATCCTGATGCGCTTAACGAAGGCAAAGCCTTTACCTGGCTGAACGAACTGATCTGGCGCGAGTTTTACCGTCATCTGATGGTGGCGTTTCCGGCCTTGTGTAAGCATCAGCCATTTGTCGACTGGACGCGCAACGTGGATTGGCAGCAAAACGAAGCGCATCTTAAAGCCTGGCAACAGGGCAAAACCGGCTATCCCATTGTTGATGCGGCGATGCGTCAGCTCAACACGCTGGGCTGGATGCATAACCGTCTGCGCATGATTACCGCCAGTTTCCTGGTGAAGGATCTGTTAATCGACTGGCGTGAAGGCGAGCGTTATTTCATGCAACAGTTGATCGATGGCGATCTTGCCGCCAATAACGGCGGCTGGCAGTGGGCCGCGTCAACTGGCACCGATGCCGCGCCCTATTTTCGTATTTTCAATCCGACCACGCAGGGCGAGCGCTTCGATAAACAGGGCGACTTTATCCGGCAGTGGCTGCCTGAACTCAGCGAAGTGCCCGACAGTGATATCCATCAGCCGCAGGTATGGGCGCAGAAAAATAACAAGAAACTCGATTATCCAGCGCCAATCGTGGAACATAAGGAAGCACGTAAAAAGACACTAGACGCCTTTGAGCGCGCTCGCAGCGCGGCTTAAGGCGGTCAGGGAGCCGTAATGAATAATGTCGAGTTAGAACAGATCGTCAACCAGCAATTGAATAACAGCGCCTTCAGCGACTATGCGCCGAACGGTTTGCAGGTTGAAGGGCGCGCCGAGGTGAAAACCATCATCACCGGCGTTACCGCCTGTCAGGCGTTGCTGGATGAAGCGGTAAAGCGCAACGCCGATGCAGTGCTGGTGCATCACGGTTACTTCTGGAAGAGCGAAGCGCCGGTAATTAAAGGCATGAAGCGCCAGCGTCTGCGTACGTTATTGGCAAATGATATCAACCTGTACGGCTGGCATCTGCCGCTGGATGCGCATCCCGAGTTGGGTAACAACGCACAGCTGGCGCGCTTGTTTGATATTGAAGTTAAAGGCGAGATTCAGCCGCTGGTGCCGTGGGGCGAGCTGGCAGCACCCTTAAGTGGCGCGGCGCTGGCAGAGAAAATTGCCCAGCGTTTAGGCCGCACGCCGCTGCACTGCAGTGACAACGCCCCTGCGCTGATAAAGCGCATTGCGTGGTGCAGCGGCGGCGGTCAGGGCTTTATCGATAGCGCAGCCGCCTTTGGCGTCGATGCCTTTATTACCGGTGAAGTGTCTGAGCAAACCATCCACAGCGCACGCGAACAAGGTTTACATTTCTTTGCCGCTGGACACCACGCAACCGAACGCGGTGGAATCAAGGCGCTGGGCGAGTGGTTAGCTGCCCATCACGGCCTTGATGTGACCTTTATCGACATCGACAATCCTGCCTGATTTCTCCCCTTTCACGCCCTTAACCTGCGTTAGGGGCGCAAATCTGTTGACACATCTCTGTCACTTTCGCATAACTTATGGCCTTTACGCATAAACGATACATGCGGTTGCCATTCATGGCGCCCCTATAACATTCGTTCCGCGACATGTTTTGACTTTTACCAGGAGGTTGTTTTTGCAACGAGCACGTTGTTATCTGCTAGGTGAGCGCGCGGTGGTGCTGGAGCTGGAACCGCCGGTTTCGTTGGCCAGCCAGCAGCGCATCTGGGGATTATGTCAGCGTTTGCAGCAGAACGAGCAGGTAGAGGAAGTCATTCCTGGAATGAACAACCTGACGCTGCTGCTGCGCGATCCGCAACTCAATGCATTGGATGCCATTGAACGTTTGCAGCGTTGGTGGGAGGAGAGTGAAGCGCAACTGCCTGAGTCGCGCCGGGTCGAAATCCCTGTGGTGTACGGCGGTGCAGGCGGACCGGATCTGCAAGTGGTCGCCGATCGCGCCAATATGACGCCAAAGCAAGCGGTAGAACTGCACAGCAGCATCGATTACGTGGTCTATTTCATCGGCTTCCAGCCCGGTTTCCCGTACCTCGGTGGTTTGGATGAGCGTTTACACACGCCGCGCCGCGCCGAACCGCGTGTGATTGTACCGAGTGGCTCCGTGGGCATTGGCGGCAGCCAAACCGGCATCTATCCACTAGCCGCGCCCGGCGGTTGGCAACTGATTGGACACACGCCGCTTAGCCTCTTCGATCCGCTTCAGCATCCGCCAACACTGCTACGTCCCGGCGATAGTGTGCGTTTTGTGCCGCAGCAGGAGGGCGTATGTTAAAAATTCTTCGCGCAGGCATGATGACCTCGCTACAGGACTACGGCCGCACCGGCTTCCGCCAATATGGCATCAGCGTTGGCGGCGCGCTCGATCAACCGGCAATGCGTACCGCCAATATGCTGGTGGGCAACCCCGAGCAGAGCGCGGTGCTGGAAATCGTGCTGGGACAACTTAAAGTGCAGTTTACCCGCGATGGCTGGTTTGCGCTGACGGGCGCCGGCTGCAATGCAGATCTGGATGGCAATCCCGTCTGGACCGGCTGGCGACTACCGATGAAAAAAGGTCAGGTGCTGACGCTGGCGACGCCAACGCGCGGTATGCGCAGTTATCTGGCGGTGAACGGTGGCTTTGCCGTGCCGGAAATGCTCGGTTCGGTTAGTACCGATCTCAAGGCGGCATTTGGCGGCTGGCAGGGACGTAAATTGCAGGACGGCGACGAACTGCCGTTGGGCAAACCGACGCGTGACTTCCATGATAAAGCCGGCGTGCGCCAGTTGCTGTGGGGCAACCGCATTCGTGCCTTAGCGGGCCCGGAATATAACGAGTTCTCCCGTGAGGCGCAGCAAGGTTTCTGGCGCAGTCCGTGGAAACTCAGCCCACAAAGCAACCGTATGGGCTATCGCTTGCAGGGACGTGAACTGAAGCGCGATGCCACGCGCGATTTGCTATCACACGGTTTGGTGCCCGGCGTGGTGCAGGTACCGCCTAACGGCCAACCGATTGTGTTGATGGCCGATGCCCAGACCACCGGCGGTTATCCACGCATTGCCTGCGTTATCGAAGCCGATCTCTACCATCTGGCGCAAATTCGCCTTGGCGAGCCCATTCACTTTATTCACTGCACGCTGGAGGATGCGATCAGCGCCAAACAGCATCAACAACGTTCGTTCGACCAAATGGCTTGGGGACTGGCACATGAAGATTGATCTTAACGCCGATCTCGGCGAAGGCAGCGCCAGCGATCAGGCGCTGCTGACGCTGGTCAGTTCAGCCAATATCGCCTGTGGCTTCCACGCCGGTGATGCACAAACCATGCTGCAATCGGTGCGCTGGGCGAAAGCGTCTGGCGTGGCGATCGGTGCCCATCCGAGCTTCCCCGATCGGGAAAACTTTGGCCGCACCGCCATGCAGCTGCCGCCCGAAACGGTGTATGCGCAGATGATCTATCAGATTGGTGCGCTAAAAAGTATTGCGGAAAGTGAAGGTGAACGACTGGTGCACGTCAAGCCGCACGGCATGCTGTATAACCAGGCTGCGGGCGATCCGCAGTTAGCAGATGCTATCGCGCGCGCGGTAAAAGCCGTGGATAGCGGATTGATTCTGGTGGGATTGGCGGGCAGCGCCTCGATTACGGCGGCGGCGCATCATGGTTTGCGCACGCGCGAAGAGGTGTTTGCCGATCGTGGCTATCTGGCAAGCGGGGCTTTAGTACCCCGCAGTCAGCCTAAGGCGATGATTGAAGATGCCGATCAGGCGCTGGCGCAAACGCTGGCGATGGTGCAGCAGCGTCAGGTGCTAAGCATCAGCGGCGAATGGGTGAAGGTCAACGCGGAAACCGTTTGTTTACACGGTGACGGCGCGCATGCGCTGCAGTTCGCCCGCACATTGCGTGCGGCATTTGCGACGCATCGGATTGCTGTCACCAGCGCATAACTTTTTACTTATTGCCCGGCATCATGCCGGGCTTTGTCTTTTCACATAAGGGAACAACATGGATAACGTGGTTAACCTCTGGCCGCTGCTGGGCATTGCCGCCATCATTGTGGGTTTTGTGCTGCGCTTTAACCCGGTGCTGGTGGTCATTGTAGCGGGCTTCGTCACCGGGCTGGCGGCGCATCTGCCGCTGGCGGATATTTTGGAAAAACTCGGTTCTGGCTTCCTCAATACGCGTAACCTGCCGCTGATTCTGCTGCTGCCGCTGGCGGTTATCGGCCTGCTGGAGCGTCATGGCTTGAAAGAGCGCGCGCAAAGCTGGATCGCGCAGATCAAAACCGCTACGGCGGGTCGCTTGCTGATCGTCTACCTGTTCGTGCGTGAAGCTACCGCCGCGCTGGGCTTAACCAGCCTTGGCGGCCATCCGCAGATGGTGCGTCCGCTGCTGGCACCGATGGCGGAAGGCGCCACGGAAAATCGCTACGGTGAAGTCCCGCCAGAAGTGCGTCACCGTCTGCGCGCCATGTCTGCGGCGACCGATAACATTGGTCTGTTCTTTGGCGAGGATATCTTCGTTGCCTTTGGCGCGATTATCTTCATGCATAACTTTATGCAGGAATCTGCCGGTATCAGCACTGAACCGCTGCATATCGCGCTGTGGGGCATTCCTACCGCAATTTGTGCTTTCCTCATTCATTCAGCCCGTCTGGTGCGTCTTGATCGTCAACTCTCGCGTGAATTGGGCGCGTTGAACCAGCAGGCGCTGAACGCCAAAGGAGGAAAGTAATGTTCCAGCAACAATATTTGATGTGGCTGGCAGGGGTGATCCTGCTGGTTGTCGCGGTACTTTCCTGGCGTGACAGCGCCAACCCGCGCCGTTTCACCACTGGCCTGTTCTGGGCACTGTATGGTCTGATTTTCCTGATTGGTGATGGTGCCTATCAGCTGATGGGGCAATGGGCGGGTGATGCCGAACTGGGCCGCCGCTGGTTGCATATCGGCGTGGGCGTTGCCGTGGTGTTGATGGCGTTAATCGCCGGTTTCGGCGGCGTGCGTTTGGGCCGCTATCATCAGCGCAGTGATGAGCAGAAGCAGGAAAGCGCAATGCGTCTGCGCAACAAACTGTTCCTGCCGGCGCTGGCGATTCCGCTGGTGACAGTGATTGGCGTACTGGCGTTTAACCATATTCCCGGTTTGCAGGACACCGTGTTTGGCCCGGGCAATCACTCCACGCTGGTGACACTGTTCTCAATGATGATTGGCTGCCTGCTGGGCTGGCTGATTGCGTTGAAAATTACCCATGAAAAGCCGCTGCAGTCGATGCAGGAAACCCGTCGCCTGCTGGACGCTGTGGGTTGGGCGTTTATTCTTCCGCAGATCCTGGCCACGCTCGGCCTGCTGTTCACCAGCGCCGGGGTCGGCACGGCGATTTCGCATCTCACCGAGCAGTATCTGGCGGTTGATAATCGTCTGATTGCCGTCGCGGTCTATGCGGGTGGCATGGCGTTGCTGACCATGGTAATGGGCAATGCGTTTGCCGCCTTCCCGATCGTCACGGCGGGCATTGGTATTCCGATTCTGGTGCTGCAACACGGCGGTAATCCGGCGGTGATGGCGGCGATTGGTATGTTCTCCGGCTATTGCGGCACGCTGATGACGCCGATGGCGGCCAACTTCAACATCGTGCCGGCGCGCCTGCTGGAGCTGCCAGACCGCAACGCGGTGATCAAGGCTCAGGTGCCAACCGGTGTGCTACTGTTGGTAGTGAATATTTTCCTGCTCTACTTCCTGATGTTCTTGTGAGGTTGCCATGAAAACGGTGTTAATGACGGCATTTGAGCCCTTTGGTGGCGAAAGTATCAATCCTTCGTGGGAAGCGGTGCGCAGCTTCGACGGTAAAGAGATCGCCGGTGCGCGCATTGTGGTGCGCCAGCTGCCGGTGGTATTTGCCACCTGTGGTGAGGTGCTGACGCGCGCACTGGAGGAGATTCAACCCGATCGCGTGTTGTGCGTTGGGCAAGCCGGAGGCCGCGCCGATATTACCGTTGAACGCGTCGCTATTAACGTGGATGACGCACGCATTGCGGATAACGATCAGCAGCAGCCGATCGATCAGCCGATTGAGGCCGATGGCCCGGCAGCCTATTTCTCTACGCTGCCGATCAAAGCGATGGTTGCCGCACTGCGCGAAGTGGGCGTGCCGGCTTCGGTATCGCAAACTGCCGGTACCTTCACTTGTAATCACGTGATGTACAGCCTGCTGCACTGGATTCATACCACTAACAGCAAGGCGCGCGGCGGCTTTATTCACATCCCGTACATGCCGGAACAAGCGGTAAATCACCCTGGTGTGGCAAGTATGGCCACCGCCAGCGTCATTCAGGTGCTGGAGACTTCGCTGCAGGTTATCCTGAGCACGGAAAGTGATATCCGCGTCGTTGGTGGCGCCACCCATTAACCGGAGTTTTTATGCCTGAGGGACCGGAGATCCGCCGCGCAGCGGATCAACTGGCAGAGGCAATGGTTGGCAAACCGCTCACCGATGTGTGGTTTGCCTTTCCGGCGCTAAAGACCTACGAACCGGCATTGATGGACGCCACCATCAATGCCTTCGAAACGCGCGGTAAAGCGCTGCTCACACACTTCTCCAACGGGTTAACGCTCTACAGCCACAATCAGCTGTACGGCGTGTGGCGTGTGGTGCCCACCGGTACGCAGCCGAATACCACGCGCCAGCTACGCGTGCGGCTCGCAACTGCGGATAAAACCATTTTGCTGTATAGCGCGTCGGATATTGAGCTGCTCAATGCCGATACCTTAGCCGCGCATCCGTTTTTGCAGCGCGTGGGCCCGGATGTGCTGGATGCCAGCTTAACGGTTGAGGAGGTGCGCGATCGTCTGCTGTCGCCACGTTTTCGTCGTCGCCAGTTCAGCGGCTTGCTGCTCGATCAGGCTTTTCTCGCCGGCTTGGGAAATTATCTGCGGGTGGAGATTTTGTGGCACGCCGGACTGCTGGCGTCACATCGGGCCCAGGATCTGAGCGAACAGCAGTTAACGGCGCTGAGTGAGGCGATGCTGGCGGTGCCGCGCTTGTCGTATCAGATGCGTGGCAGTATGAAGAAGTATCACGAGGATGCGGCTTTTCGCTTCGAGGTGTTTCATCGGCAGGGTAAGAAATGTCGGCGGTGCGGCGCGGTGATTGAGAAGGGCGTGTTGTCATCGCGGCCGTTTTACTGGTGTCCGGGATGCCAGTCGTAGCGGCGCGATTTATCACGCAATAAAAAAGGCGGCCATTTGGCCGCCTTTCTCTTATTTATCCAGCGCCGAGGTAAAGGGACGCTCGGTGTAACCGGTATACAGCTGACGCGGACGCGCAATCTTCATGCCTTCGTCGTGCATCTCTTTCCAGTGTGCAATCCAGCCCACGGTACGCGCCATCGCGAAGATAACGGTAAACATGGAAGACGGAATACCCATCGCTTTCAGAATAATGCCTGAGTAGAAATCGACGTTTGGATAGAGTTTACGTTCAATGAAGTACGGGTCGTTCAGCGCAATGTGTTCCAGCTCCATCGCCACTTCCAGCAGATCATCTTTCATGCCCAGTTCATTCAGCACTTCGTGACAGGTATCGCGCATCACGGTGGCACGCGGATCGTAGTTTTTGTACACGCGGTGGCCAAAGCCCATCAGACGGAACGAGTCGTTCTTGTCTTTCGCGCGTTTAACGAATTCTGGGATGTGATCAACGGTGCTGATCTCTTCCAGCATGCGCAGTGTCGCTTCGTTGGCACCGCCGTGCGCCGGTCCCCACAGTGAAGCGATACCGGCGGCGATACAGGCAAACGGGTTGGCGCCTGAAGAGCCTGCGGTACGTACGGTAGAAGTAGACGCGTTTTGCTCGTGGTCGGCGTGCAGAATCAGAATACGATCCATCGCACGTTCCAGTACCGGGTTCACTTTGTACTCTTCGCACGGCGTGGCGAACATCATGTGCAGGAAGTTACCGGCATAAGAGAGGTCGTTGCGTGGATACACAAACGGCTGACCAATCGAGTATTTGTAGCACATCGCCGCCATGGTCGGCATTTTCGACAGCAGGCGGAATGCAGCGATTTCACGGTGACGCTCAATGTTGACGTCTAAGGAGTCGTGATAAAACGCTGCCAGCGCCCCGGTCACACCGCACATCACTGCCATTGGATGCGAATCGCGACGGAAGCCGTGGAACAGTCGAGTAATTTGCTCATGAATCATGGTGTGGCGGGTAACGGTGGTGCGGAACTCTTCAAACTGGGCTTGGGTCGGGGCTTCGCCATTCAGCAAGATGTAACACACTTCGAGATAGTTAGAGTGGGTTGCCAGCTGGTCAATCGGGAAACCGCGGTGTAACAGAATGCCTTCGTCACCGTCGATAAAGGTGATCTTAGATTCGCAGGACGCCGTAGAGGTGAAGCCGGGATCGAAGGTGAACAGGCCTTGTGAGCCAAGGGCGCGCACATCAACAACATCTTGTCCCAGCGTGCCTTGCATCACGTCCAGTTCAACAGACGTATTATCTTGTAGGGTTAGCGTCACTTTTTTATCTGTCATTATTTCGTCTCCATAGCGCCTTTAAGGTAAGGATCTTAGACACCAGAATAGCCTTCATGTTGCATAAAACCACAATCTTCACAGCATCACTCTGCGGTAACGTGGTTCGTGCAGGGTTACAGAGTGAACGCTGAATTTGGGCCATTCGGTGGCATCGGGGCATGACATGCTGCACATCGAGGATGTTAAAGTTCCTGTCACGACATAACTTCTTGGTAACCAATAACCTGATGCTTTGTAATGCTTGTATTGGCAATGTTACATAACTTGAGCTTAGGGGAAAGTGTATCCCCATAACTTTTGTGCATCATAGGGCTTTAATGCGATTGTTTGTAACTGAAATGTTGATCTTTTGTCAAATCAGATAATTAAAAATGTATTAATTGTGAAATTCGTGAGCATGATCACTGTTCAACCTAAATGTGACCAAAGAGATTGTAGGGGAATTGTAATCAGAATGTGATCCTCCTATACTGCGGCCAGGTCTCCGGAACACCCTGACACCAGGAGCCACCCAGCGTTTTACCCGCTTTATTAACACTGGATGTTGCTATTTTGGTGGCGGTTGCAGTCTGAACACATGCTGTGTCTCTGTTGCAACTCAGGACCGGAGGAAGCAAAATAAAAAAGAGCTGTGTGGGCAAAACCGTGAAAAAACAAAGACCTGTTAACTTGGATCTCTCGACGATCCGGTTTCCCGTTACTGCAATATCGTCCATTCTCCACCGCGTCTCCGGCGTGATCACCTTTGTCGCCCTCGGAATTCTGCTCTGGTTACTGGGTCTCTCTCTCTCCTCTCCAGAAGGTTTCCAGCAAGCGGCATCCATCATGGATAGCTTCTTCGCCAAATTCATCATGTGGGGCATTTTAACTGCGCTGGCGTATCACGCTGTGGGCGGTATTCGTCATATGTTGGCTGATTTTGGCTTTATGGAAGAAACCCTGCAGGTGGGAACCCGTTCCGCGCAAGCGGCTTTTGTTATCACTGTCGTGCTCTCAATTTTGGCTGGAGTCCTCGTATGGTAAGCAATGCTTCTGCATTAGGACGCAACGGTATCCATGACTGGCTGTTACTGCGTGCTGCTGCAATCTTAATTACGCTCTACATTATCTACATCCTCGGTTTCGTCGTGATGACAGGCACGCTGACGTATGACGTCTGGCACGGCTTCTTCTCATCCGCCTTCACTAAAGTGTTCACCATGTTGACGCTGTTCTCGATTCTGATCCACGGCTGGATTGGGATGTGGCAGGTGTTGACTGACTATGTGAAACCGGTAGCAACCCGTTTGCTGCTGCAGTTTGTGATTGTGGTTGCGCTGTTGTCGTATGCAATTTATGGAATCGTTGTGGTGTGGGGTGTGTAAATGAGTTTGCCAGTCAGAGAATTTGATGCCGTGGTGATCGGCGCGGGTGGTGCAGGTATGCGCGCCGCTCTGCAAATCTCCCAATCGGGCCAAACCTGTGCCCTGTTATCCAAAGTTTTCCCAACCCGTTCCCATACCGTATCGGCGCAGGGCGGTATCACCGTTGCGCTCGGTAACACCCATGAAGACAACTGGGAATGGCACATGTACGACACCGTCAAAGGTTCCGACTTTATCGGCGACCAGGACGCGATCGAATATATGTGTCATGTCGGTCCGGAAGCGATTCTGGAACTGGAACATATGGGATTGCCATTCTCCCGTCTGGATGACGGCCGCGTTTATCAGCGTCCGTTTGGTGGTCAGTCGAAGAACTTTGGCGGTGAGCAGGCGGCGCGTACCGCTGCGGCTGCCGACCGTACCGGCCACGCCTTGCTGCATACGCTGTATCAGCAGAATCTGAAGAACAAAACCACCATCTTCTCCGAATGGTATGCGCTGGATCTGGTGAAAAACGAAGACGGTGCGATTGTCGGCTGTACGGCCATCTGCATGGAAACCGGCGAAACCGTCTACTTCAAAGCCAAGGCGACCATTCTCGCCACCGGCGGCGCGGGCCGTATTTACCAATCCACCACTAACGCCCACATCAACACCGGTGACGGCGTCGGTATGGCGCTGCGCGCAGGCGTGCCGGTGCAGGATATGGAAATGTGGCAGTTCCACCCAACCGGCATTGCCGGTGCGGGCGTATTGGTCACCGAAGGTTGCCGTGGTGAAGGTGGTTACCTGCTGAATAAGCACGGTGAACGCTTCATGGAACGTTATGCGCCGAACGCCAAAGATCTGGCGGGTCGTGACGTGGTAGCACGTTCGATGATGGTGGAAATCCGTGAAGGTCGCGGCTGCGATGGTCCGTGGGGCCCGCATATTAAACTGAAGCTCGATCATCTCGGTGCTGAAGTCCTGGAATCGCGTCTGCCAGGCATCCTTGAGCTGTCGCGTACCTTTGCTCACGTCGATCCGATTAAAGAACCGATTCCGGTGATCCCAACTTGCCACTACATGATGGGCGGCGTGCCGACCAAAGTGACTGGGCAGGCGCTGCGCGTAAACGAGCAGGGCGAAGATGTGGTGATTCCGGGGCTGTTTGCCGTCGGCGAAATCGCCTGCGTATCGGTACACGGTGCTAACCGCCTCGGCGGTAACTCGCTGCTCGATCTGGTGGTGTTCGGCCGCGCTGCCGGCGTACATCTGCTGGAGTGTATTGAAGAACAGGGTGAACTGCGTGAAGCCACGCAGGAAAATCTCAATGAAGCGATGGCACGCTTCAACCGTTGGGAAAATAACACCACCGGTGAAGATCCTGTCGAAATCCGTAAAGCGCTGCAGCGTTGCATGCAGAATAACTTCTCGGTTTTCCGCGACGGCGAGGCGATGCGTGAAGGTCTGGAAGAGCTGAAAGTGATTCGTGAGCGCCTGAAATCTGCGCGCCTTGACGACCGTTCGCCAGACTTCAACACCCAGCGTATTGAGTGCCTTGAGCTGGATAATCTGATGGAAACCGCCTACGCGACAGCTGTAGCCGCCAACTTCCGTACCGAAAGCCGTGGCGCACACAGCCGCTTCGACTATCCGGAGCGCGATGATGCTAATTGGCTGTGCCACAGTCTCTATGTTCCGCAGACGGAAAGCATGACGCGCCGTGAGGTGAACATGCAACCGAAACTGCGTGCGGCCTTCCCGCCGAAAGCACGTACTTACTAATTGCGGAGATCATCATGAGACTCGAATTTTCAATCTATCGTTACAACCCAGAAGTCGATGCCAAGCCCCGCATGCAGGAATACACCCTGGAGTCGGAAGATGGTCGCGACATGATGCTGTTGGATGCGCTGATCCGTCTGAAAGAGAAAGACCCGACGCTGGCTTTCCGTCGCTCTTGCCGTGAAGGCGTGTGCGGTTCAGATGGTCTGAACATGAACGGTAAAAATGGTCTGGCGTGTATCACGCCGATCTCTGCGCTGGGCAACGGCTCGAAGAAAATTGTCATCCGTCCACTCCCGGGTTTGCCGGTGATCCGCGACCTCGTGGTAGACATGGGACAATTCTATGCACAGTATGAGAAGATTAAGCCTTTCCTGTTGAATAATGGGGAAAATCCTCCGGCGCGCGAGCATCTACAAAGCCCGGCTGAGCGTGAGCACCTTGATGGTTTGTACGAGTGTATTCTCTGCGCCTGCTGCTCAACCTCGTGCCCGTCGTTCTGGTGGAACCCGGACAAATTTGTGGGTCCGGCAGGCCTGCTGGCGGCTTACCGTTTCCTGATCGACAGCCGCGACACGGAA
The DNA here is from genome assembly GCF_059730785.1 of Pantoea sp. X-Soil-ISGK-421. Taxonomy (NCBI): domain Bacteria; kingdom Pseudomonadati; phylum Pseudomonadota; class Gammaproteobacteria; order Enterobacterales; family Erwiniaceae; genus Pantoea; species Pantoea sp. X-Soil-ISGK-421. The sequence goes on from NZ_AP035979.1 coordinate 1,220,456, forward strand.
ACCAATGCGCGTCTCGACAATCTAAACGATGCTTTCAGTGTTTTCCGCTGTCACAGCATCATGAACTGTGTGAGCGTGTGCCCGAAAGGCCTAAACCCAACGCGCGCCATCGGCCATATTAAGTCGATGCTGCTGCAACGCGGGGCGTAACAAAGAAGTCACTGTCCGGGAACTGCGGTTCCCGGATGTTTACGGAAGCCTCTATAAGCGCGGTACTGACCACGCTTATAAAGGTTCCCTTACGAGCCAGGCGCCGGTCGCGCACAGGTTCGTATCGCTGAACTCACTACGGCAAGCCGCGTAAGCGGTAACAAATGAAACCTCATAAAAAGCAGATTAATGCTTAAGGGATCACAATGCAGAACAGCGCGATGAAACCCTGGCTGGACTCCTCCTGGCTGGCCGGCGCGAACCAATCTTACATAGAGCAACTCTATGAGGATTTCCTGACCGATCCTGACTCAGTTGATGACATGTGGCGCGAGCTGTTCCAACAGCTGCCGGGCACTGGCGTGAAACCTGAGCAATTTCACTCCACCACGCGTGATTACTTCCGCCGCCTGGCAAAAGACGCTACGCGTTACACCTCAACCGTGACCGATCCGGCGACCAATTCCAAGCAGGTTAAAGTGCTGCAGCTGATCAATGCATTCCGCTTCCGCGGGCATCAGCAAGCCAACCTTGACCCGCTCGGCCTGTGGAAACAGGACGCTGTATCGGATCTCGATCCGGCTTATCACGATCTGACCGACGCCGATTTTCAGGAAAGCTTTAACGTAGGCTCCTTTGCTATCGGCAAAGAGACCATGAAGCTGGCCGATCTGTTCGCGGCATTGCAGCAGACGTATTGTGGCTCGATTGGTGCAGAGTATATGCACATCAACAACACCGATGAGAAACGCTGGATTCAACAGCGTCTGGAATCGGTGGTGGGCCACGCGTCTTTCAGCAACGACGAGAAAAAAGGTTTCCTGAAAGAGCTGACCGCGGCAGAAGGCCTGGAGAAATATCTGGGTGCGAAATTCCCAGGTGCGAAGCGCTTCTCGCTGGAAGGCGGTGATGCGCTGGTGCCAATGCTGCGCGAGATGATTCGTCACGCCGGCAAGAGCGGTACGCGCGAAGTGGTGCTGGGTATGGCGCACCGTGGTCGCTTGAACGTACTGATCAACGTATTGGGTAAAAAGCCGCAGGATCTGTTTGACGAATTCTCCGGTAAGCACAAAGAACATCTCGGCACCGGCGACGTGAAGTACCACATGGGCTTCTCGTCTGACGTGGAAACCGAAGGCGGCCTGGTGCATCTGGCGCTGGCATTCAACCCGTCGCATCTGGAAATCGTTAGCCCGGTAGTCATGGGTTCGGTGCGTGCGCGTCTGGATCGTCTGGCTGAGCCAAGCAGCAATAAGGTTCTGCCGATCACCATTCACGGTGATGCGGCGGTTATCGGCCAGGGCGTGGTGCAGGAAACCCTGAACATGTCGCAGGCGCGCGGCTACGAAGTGGGCGGTACCGTTCGCATCGTGATTAACAACCAGGTTGGCTTTACCACTTCCAACCCGAAAGATGCGCGCTCTACACCGTACTGTACTGACATCGGCAAAATGGTGCTGGCACCGATTTTCCACGTTAATGCGGACGATCCAGAAGCCGTGGCGTTTGTCACTCGCCTGGCGCTGGACTATCGCAACACCTTCAAACGTGATGTCTTCATCGACCTGGTGTGCTATCGCCGTCACGGCCACAACGAAGCCGACGAGCCAAGTGCCACTCAGCCGTTGATGTACCAGAAAATCAAAAAGCATCCAACGCCGCGTAAACTCTATGCCGATCAGCTGGAAAGCGAAGGTGTAGCGACCAGCGAAGATGCCACCGAGATGGTGAATCTGTACCGCGATGCGCTGGATGAAGGCGAATGCGTGGTGCCGGAATGGCGCCCAATGAGCCTGCACTCCTTCACCTGGTCACCGTACCTGAACCACGAATGGGACGAAAGCTATCCAGCCACCGTTGAACTGAAACGTCTGCAGGAACTGGCGCGCCGCATCAGCAGCGTACCGGAATCGGTAGAAGTGCAATCACGCGTCGCGAAGATTTACAACGATCGTAAAGAGATGGCCGAAGGCAACAAAGCGTTCGACTGGGGTGGAGCAGAAAACCTCGCTTACGCCACGCTGGTTGACGAGGGGATTCCGGTGCGTCTTTCCGGTGAAGATACCGGTCGCGGTACCTTCTTCCACCGTCATGCGGTGATCCATAACCAGACAAACGGTTCAACTTACACGCCGCTGCACCATGTCCATAACGGTCAGGGTCAGTTTAAAGTGTGGGATTCCGTGTTATCTGAAGAAGCGGTACTGGCCTTCGAATACGGTTACGCCACCGCAGAGCCGCGCGTGCTGACCATTTGGGAAGCGCAGTTCGGCGACTTCGCTAACGGTGCGCAGGTCGTCATCGACCAGTTCATCAGCTCCGGCGAGCAGAAATGGGGCCGGATGTGTGGCCTGGTGATGTTGCTCCCGCACGGCTATGAAGGCCAGGGCCCTGAGCACTCCTCGGCGCGTCTGGAGCGTTATCTGCAACTCTGTGCTGAGCAGAACATGCAGGTGTGCGTACCTTCCACACCAGCGCAGGTTTACCACATGCTTCGTCGTCAGGCACTGCGCGGTATGCGCCGTCCGCTGATCGTGATGTCGCCGAAATCGCTGCTGCGTCATCCGCTGGCAATTTCTTCCCTGGAAGAGTTGGCCACCGGTAGCTTCCAGCCGGCCATTGGTGAGATCGACGATCTGGATCCGCAGCAGGTAAAACGTGTGGTGCTGTGTTCGGGCAAAGTTTATTACGATCTGCTGGATCAGCGTCGTAAAAACGAGCAGACCGACGTGGCCATCGTGCGTATCGAACAACTCTATCCGTTCCCGCACAAAGTCGTGCAGGACGTATTGAAAAACTATGCTCATGTGCAGGATTTCGTGTGGTGTCAGGAAGAGCCGCTGAATCAGGGCGCATGGTATTGCAGTCAGCATCATTTCCGCGAAGTGGTTCCATTTGGTGCGTCACTGCGTTATGCAGGCCGTCCGGCTTCTGCTTCACCGGCCGTGGGCTACATGTCCGTACATCAAAAACAGCAGCAAGACCTGGTTAATGACGCGCTGAACCTTGGTTAATAAAAAGGAAAGAAAATGAGTAGCGTAGAAATTCTCGTTCCCGATTTGCCTGAATCCGTAGCGGACGCAACGGTTGCAACCTGGCACAAAAAACCTGGCGACTCTGTGAGCCGCGATGAAGTACTGGTAGAGATTGAAACTGATAAAGTGGTTCTGGAAGTGCCTGCATCTGCTGACGGCATCCTGGAAGCCGTGCTGGAAGATGAAGGCGCGACCGTTACTTCTCGCCAGATTCTGGGCCGACTGAAAGAAGGCAACAGCGGCGGGAAAGAGACTGCAGCGAAAGCGGAAAGCAACGAGTCTACTCCTGCACAGCGCCAGACTGCTTCTCTGGAAGAAGAGAGCAACGATGCGCTTAGCCCAGCGGTACGCCGCCTGATCGCTGAAAACAACCTCGATGCCAGCCAGATTAAAGGCACCGGCGTTGGCGGCCGTCTGACGCGTGAAGATGTGGAAAAACATCTGGCGAAGAAAGCCGACAGCGGCAAAGCCGCACCCGCCTCAGCGCCAGCCGCTGCTGCGCCGCAGGCCGCTGTGGCTAACCGCAGCGAAAAACGCGTACCGATGACGCGTCTGCGTAAGCGTGTGGCCGAGCGTCTGCTGGAAGCGAAAAACAGCACCGCGATGTTGACCACCTTCAACGAAATCAACATGAAGCCAATCATGGACCTGCGTAAGCAGTACGGCGATGCGTTCGAGAAGCGTCACGGCGTGCGTCTGGGCTTCATGTCCTTCTACATCAAAGCGGTGGTTGAAGCGCTGAAACGCTTCCCGGAAGTTAACGCGTCTATTGATGGCGAAGATGTGGTTTATCACAACTATTTCGATGTGAGCATTGCGGTTTCTACCCCGCGTGGTCTGGTTACGCCAGTGCTGAAAGATGTCGATGCGCTGAGCATGGCCGACATTGAGAAGAAAATTAAAGAGCTGGCGGTGAAAGGCCGTGACGGCAAATTGACGGTTGAAGAGTTGACCGGCGGTAACTTCACCATCACCAACGGTGGTGTGTTTGGTTCGCTGATGTCTACGCCAATCATCAACCCACCGCAGAGTGCGATTCTGGGCATGCACGCCATCAAAGAGCGCCCAATGGCGGTCAATGGTCAGGTGGTGATTCTGCCAATGATGTATCTGGCACTCTCTTACGATCACCGTCTGATTGATGGTCGTGAATCCGTTGGCTATCTGGTCGCGGTGAAAGAGATGCTGGAAGATCCAGCTCGCCTGCTGCTGGACGTCTAATTTCGCCGGGCGCGCGGTGTGAAGGCGCGCCCAAAATCTTACCTGAATGGATAGAACATCATGAACTTACATGAATACCAGGCGAAGCAGCTGTTTGCACGCTATGGCATGCCAGCGCCGACAGGCTACGCCTGCACTACGCCACGTGAGGCCGAAGAAGCCGCGTCTAAAATTGGCGCCGGTCCGTGGGTAGTGAAATGCCAGGTTCATGCCGGTGGCCGCGGTAAAGCGGGCGGCGTGAAAGTCGTTAACAGCAAAGAAGATATTCGTGCTTTTGCTGAGCATTGGCTGGGCAAACGTCTGGTGACCTATCAAACTGATGCGCATGGACAGCCGGTAAACCAGATTCTGGTTGAAGCCGCGACTGACATCGATCAAGAGCTGTATCTGGGTGCGGTTGTTGACCGCGCGACCCGTCGCGTGATCTTCATGGCTTCGACGGAAGGCGGTGTTGAGATCGAGAAAGTGGCAGAAGAAACGCCACACTTGATCCACAAGATGGCACTGGATCCGTTGGCAGGCCCACAACCGTATCAGGGCCGCGAGTTGGCGTTCAAACTCGGCCTGACCGGTAAGCAAGTGAGCCAGTTCACCAAAATCTTTATGGGTCTGGCGACCATGTTCCTCGAGCGCGATCTGGCGATGGTTGAGATCAACCCGCTGGTGATCACCAAGCAGGGCGATCTGATCTGCCTCGACGGCAAATTGGGCGCGGATGGTAACGCACTGTTCCGTCAGCCGGAGTTGCGTGAAATGCGCGATCCGAGCCAGGAAGATCCACGCGAAGCACACGCTACGCAGTGGGAACTGAACTACGTTGCGCTGGATGGCAACATCGGTTGTATGGTGAACGGCGCCGGTCTGGCGATGGGCACCATGGACATCGTGAAACACCACGGCGGTGAGCCAGCGAACTTCCTTGACGTTGGCGGCGGCGCAACCAAAGAGCGCGTGACCGAAGCCTTCAAAATCATCCTGTCTGATGATGCCGTTAAAGCGGTATTCGTTAACATCTTCGGCGGCATCGTGCGTTGCGACCTGATTGCAGACGGCATCATCGGTGCAGTGGCAGAAGTGGGTGTCAACGTGCCGGTAGTGGTACGTCTCGAAGGTAACAACGCCGAGCTGGGCGCTAAGAAACTGGCGGACAGCGGTCTGAACATCATTGCAGCAACTAGCCTGACAGACGCTGCACAGCGTGTTGTCGCTGCAGCGGAGGGTAAATAATGTCCATTTTGATCGACAAAAACACCAAAGTCATTTGCCAGGGTTTCACCGGTGGTCAAGGGACGTTTCACTCTGAGCAGGCGCTGGCCTACGGTACGCAGCTGGTTGGCGGTGTCACGCCAGGCAAAGGCGGCACCACGCATCTCGGTCTGCCGGTGTTCAACACCGTGCGTGAAGCGGTAGAAGCGACGGGCGCAACCGCCACCGTGATCTACGTTCCGGCTCCGTTCTGCAAAGACGGTATCCTGGAAGCCATCGATGCGGGCATCAAACTGATCATCACCATCACCGAAGGTATCCCAACGCTGGATATGCTGACCGTGAAAGTGAAGCTGGATGAAGCCGGCGTGCGTATGATCGGCCCGAACTGCCCAGGCGTGATCACCCCAGGCGAATGTAAGATCGGTATCATGCCGGGCCACATTCACCAGCCGGGACGCGTGGGTATCGTCTCGCGTTCAGGTACGCTGACCTATGAAGCGGTTAAGCAGACCACTGACATCGGCTACGGCCAGTCAACCTGCGTCGGTATCGGTGGTGACCCGATCCCGGGCTCTAACTTCATCGACATCCTGAAACTGTTCCAGGAAGATCCACAGACCGAAGCGATCGTGATGATCGGTGAGATCGGTGGTAGCGCGGAAGAAGAAGCGGCTGCCTACATCAAAGCACACGTGACCAAGCCCGTTGTCGGCTACATCGCCGGTGTAACTGCACCGAAAGGCAAACGTATGGGCCACGCTGGTGCCATCATTGCCGGTGGTAAAGGTACCGCTGATGAGAAATTCGCTGCGCTGGAAGCGGCCGGTGTGAAAACCGTACGCAGCCTGGCAGACATTGGTGACGCAGTTAAAGCGGTTCTGCCCATCCAATAATTCATCACGGTTGTGATGCAGAAAGGCCACCTTCGGGTGGTCTTTTTTTTGGCAATATCCTGCTAAAAATTAGGGGGAAAAGCGCAACGGGTGAAGAAAGTGCGGCTATGCTTACGTTGTCATCGAGGTAAAGAAGGGAAAAGGCGCTAGATCTCTGTCAAAGAATTGATGCGTGACTTTCCAGATAGAGGTTAAATAATTGCGGAAAAGGTAATTATATTCTTAATTTAACCCACGGGTTGTGACAACTAATTAACAACCATTCTTACGATACATATCTGGAAATTTATAGTCTTAATCCAGATCAATAAATGGCGAGTTATAACAAACTTTACCACTGGCTAAGCACGGGCCAACCGGTATAAATTGCGCTGCATCAATTCAGTCTTCTTCATAATTTTTCAGGAGTTTGTGCCAGGCGTTGTTAAATCAATTCTGTCGCCTCCTCGAGACACTCCTGCTTGAACCAGACTGAAAAGATCGGTTTTTCGGGAAATTTATATCACTGTTACTCACGCATATCGGGCAACAGATTTTCTCTGTTATCTCAGTAATAAAACTGGAATCAATAATCAGTCGTTCCTGAATCTTATTCTGCGCGTCAATGTCTGTTGTTTGCCGTTGTCATCCGCAGGGGAAGTTCATGCGAGGAGCAAGGAGTCACCATGTTAGATATTGTCGAGCTGTCGCGTTTACAGTTTGCCCTGACGGCGATGTACCATTTCCTGTTCGTGCCATTAACGCTGGGTATGGCGTTTTTGTTGGCGATCATGGAAACCGTGTATGTCCTCACAGGGAAACAAATTTATAAAGATATGACCAAGTTCTGGGGCAAGTTGTTTGGTATCAACTTTGCGCTCGGCGTGGCTACCGGCCTGACCATGGAATTCCAGTTCGGTACCAACTGGTCATATTACTCACATTACGTCGGCGATATCTTTGGTGCGCCGCTCGCCATTGAAGGTTTGATGGCGTTCTTCCTCGAATCCACCTTTGTTGGTCTGTTCTTCTTCGGCTGGGATCGCCTGGGCAAGGTGCAACACCTCGCGGTGACCTGGTTGGTGGCGCTCGGCTCGAACATGTCCGCACTGTGGATTCTGGTGGCGAATGGCTGGATGCAGAACCCGATCGCATCGGAATTCAATTTCGAAACCATGCGTATGGAGATGTTGAGCTTCTCCGAACTGGTGCTTAATCCGGTTGCGCAGGTGAAGTTTGTGCATACCGTGGCCGCCGGTTACACCACCGGCGCGATGTTCATTCTCGGTATCAGCGCATGGTATCTGCTAAAAGGGCGCGATATGGCTTTTGCTAAGCGCTCTTTTGCTATTGCAGCCAGCTTCGGTATGGCCGCGATTTTGTCGGTGATCGTACTGGGTGACGAATCCGGTTATGAAATTGGCGACGTGCAGAAAACCAAACTCGCAGCGATTGAAGCGGAATGGGAAACCCAACCGGCACCGGCTGCGTTTACGCTATTCGGTATTCCGGATCAGGAGACGCAGGAAAACAAATATGCGATTCAGATTCCGTATCTGCTCGGCTTGATCGCTACACGTTCAGTCGATACGCCGGTGACCGGTTTGAAAGATTTGCTGGCGCAGCATGAAGTGCGTATTCGTAACGGTATGAAAGCTTACGCACTGTTAAACGAACTACGTGGTGGCAGTAAAGATCCTGCTGTTCGTAGCCAGTTCGAAGCCACCAAACAGGATCTCGGTTATGGCTTATTGCTGAAGCGTTATACCGCAGATGTGGCGAATGCCACTGAAGAGCAAATTCAGCAAGCCAAGCAGGACTCTATTCCGCGCGTTGCGCCGTTGTATTTTGCCTTCCGCATCATGGTGCTGGGTGGCGTGCTGATGTTGGGCATTATTGCGCTCTCCTTCTGGAGCGTGATCCGCAACCGTATCGGTAAGTCCCGCTGGCTGTTGAAAGCGGCATTGTACGGCATTCCATTGCCGTGGATTGCAATTGAAGCCGGTTGGTTCGTTGCTGAATACGGGCGTCAACCATGGGCGATTGGTGAGGTGCTGCCCACCGCAGTCGCTAACTCCTCACTGACCGTGGGCGATCTCCTGTTCTCGATGACGCTGATTTGCGGTCTCTATACCTTGTTCCTCGTGGCGGAAATGTACCTGATGTTCAAATTCGCGCGCCTTGGTCCAAGCAGCCTGAAAACGGGGCGCTATCATCATGAAACGCTGAAACCATCATCTCAGCCGGTGCGTGGATAAGGAGAGCTACCATGTTTGACTATGAAGTATTGCGTTTTGTCTGGTGGCTGCTGATTGGCGTGTTGCTGATCGGTTTCGCCGTCACCGACGGCTTTGATATGGGTGTGGGTATGCTGACCCGTATTCTGGGTCGTACCGATACCGAACGCCGCATCATGATTAACAGTATTGCGCCGCACTGGGACGGTAACCAGGTTTGGCTGATCACCGCCGGTGGCGCGCTGTTTGCTGCCTGGCCGATGGTCTATGCTGCGGCGTTCTCGGGTTTCTACGTGGCGATGATTCTGGTGCTAGCGTCACTGTTCTTCCGTCCGGTCGGTTTTGACTACCGCTCGAAGATTGAAGATATGCGCTGGCGCGGCATGTGGGATTGGGGCATTTTCATCGGCAGCTTTGTGCCGCCGCTGGTGATTGGTGTGGCGTTCGGTAACCTGCTGCAAGGTGTGCCGTTCCATGCTGACGAATATCTGCGCCTCTTCTATACCGGCAACTTCTTCCAACTGCTGAATCCGTTTGGCTTGCTGGCGGGCGTGATCAGTGTGGCGATGATCCTGACGCAGGGCGCAACCTATCTGCAGATGCGTACCGCAGGCGATCTGCACCTGCGTAGCCGCAGCACTGCGCAAATCTCTGCGCTGGTGATGATGGTGTGCTTTGTACTGGCAGGCGTTTGGGTTAAATACGGCATCGACGGCTACGTGGTGAAAAGCGTCATCGATCATCACGCGGCCTCTAACCCGCTGGGCAAAGACGTAGTGCGTGCAGCCGGTGCATGGATGGTGAACTTTGAGCAGACGCCGGTGTTGTGGTTATTCCCGCTGTTGGGCGTGGTGTTGCCGCTGCTGACCATTCTCTGCTCGCGCATCGAGAAGGGCGCCTGGGCGTTCATCTTCTCTTCACTGACGTTAGCCTGCGTGATCATGACGGCCGGTATTGCGATGTTCCCGTTCATCATGCCATCCAGCACCGTGCCGGGCATCAGCCTGACAATGTGGGATGCCACGTCTAGCCTACTGACCCTAAAAGTAATGACCATTGCTGCCATCATCTTTGTACCGATTATCCTGGCGTACACCGCCTGGTGTTATTACAAGATGTTTGGCCGTATCACCAAAGAACACATTGAGAGCAATACGCACTCCCTGTACTGATTAAGGAGATTAAGCATGTGGTATTTTGCCTGGATTCTTGGCACCTTGCTGGCCTGTGCGTTCGGTGTGATTACGGCGCTGGCGCTGGAGCATGTTGAAGAGAGCAGCGCGAAGGACGAGCAAGTCTAATGCGCACACTGATTCAGACACTGTATCGTCTGATGGATAAGGGCCCGCTTCGGGCCCTTTCGCTCATCCTCGCGTTGTGGTTGGCGGGCTGTGTCATTTGGCAGCCCGCACGCTTTGCCGCGCGCACCAGTGATTTAGCGATAGGGCACGGAATGCTGCTGATTTGGGCCGTCTGCACTGGCGTTATTCACGGTACCGGGTTTCGTCCTCAGCGCCTGCGCTGGCAAGCTTGGTTCTCACCCTTGCCGGCAATGATGGTTTTAGTCGCAGGAATTTTCTGGTTCTACCATTAAGTCCATGCTCAGGACTTAAAAATGCTGCATTTTCAGGCGCTGACGTGAGGTTTTGTCAGCGTCCGGTCAAGAAACATCCTAAAAATCCTTCCAGTTGTTAACCTGTGATAATTATTTTCTCCTGGCTCTGGCGGACCATTCCCAAGCTGATCTCACTTGCGTATAGTAGCAACGTTTAAAATGAGACCGGGATGTAGAGTGAGTACAACGCTGTTTCGCTGGCCGGTTCGTGTCTATTACGAAGACACCGATGCCGGTGGTGTGGTTTACCACGCCAGTTATCTTGCTTTCTATGAACGAGCACGTACCGAAATGTTGCGCCAGCGCCATTTCAATCAGCAGGTCCTGTTGGAAGAGCAGGTGGCTTTTGTGGTACGACGCATGACGATCGATTTTGTTGCGGCTGCACGTCTGGATGATCTTCTGGAAATTCAAACAGAAGTAACTTCAATGACGCGAGCAACGATGACATTTTCGCAGCGTATCGTGAATGCCGAAGGCAAAGTGCTAAATGAAGCAGAAGTCCTGATTGCCTGCATCAACCCACATCTAATGAAGCCAATTGCGCTTCCCAAGTCTATTGTCGCGGAGTTCAAGCAGTGACTGACATGAATGTTCTTGATTTGTTCCTGAAGGCGAGCCTTCTGGTCAAACTTATCATGTTGATTTTGATCGGCTTTTCTATTGCCTCATGGGCGATCATTATTCAGCGTACGCGCATTTTAAATGCGGCGGGGCGCGAAGCCGAAGCGTTTGAAGATAAGTTCTGGTCGGGGATTGAGCTGTCTCGCCTGTATCAGGAAAGCCAGGGACGCCGTGATGAATTGAGCGGATCTGAGCAAATTTTTTATTCCGGTTTCAAAGAGTTTGCGCGTTTGCACCGTGCTAACAATCACGCGCCAGAAGCGGTAGTGGAGGGTGCAAGCCGTGCAATGCGTATCTCCTTCAATCGTGAACTGGAAACGCTGGAAAACCACATTCCTTTCCTTGGCACCGTAGGTTCTATCAGTCCGTATATCGGTCTGTTTGGTACGGTGTGGGGGATCATGCACGCCTTTATCGCCCTCGGTGCGGTAAAACAGGCGACGCTGCAGATGGTTGCGCCGGGTATCGCCGAAGCGCTGATCGCCACTGCAATCGGTCTGTTCGCGGCCATTCCTGCTGTTATGGCGTACAACCGTCTGAACCAGCGTGTTAACAAGCTGGAACAGGGCTACGACAACTTTATGGAAGAGTTCACGGCTATCCTGCATCGTCAGGCTTTCTCCACCGACAACACGAAGTAAGTCGAGGTTTACGATGGCCAGAACCCGTGGTCGCGGTAAGCGCGACCTTAAGTCGGAAATCAACATTGTTCCGCTGTTGGACGTATTGTTGGTGTTGCTGCTCATCTTTATGGCAACCGCGCCGATTATTACCCAGAGCGTGGAAGTGGATCTGCCAGATGCGACAGATTCGAAAACCGTCTCAACTGATGATAATCCACCGGTGATTGTGGAAGTGTCTGGCGTCGGCCAGTACAGCCTGGTCGTGGATCACGATCGTATGACGCAGTTGCCGCCGGAGCAGGTGGTGAGCGAAGCGCAGCGCCGGATTGAAGCCAATCCGAAAACGGTCTTCCTGATCGGCGGTGCGAAAGACGTCCCTTACGACGAAATCATCAAGGCGCTGAACCTGTTACATCAGGCAGGCGTGAAATCTGTCGGTTTGATGACGCAGCCGATTTAAAGCGAACCGTTTTTGGGAACCGAGTGTGTCGAAGGCAACCGAGCAGAACGACAAGTTAAAGCGCGCGATAATCGTTTCGGTGATTCTGCACATCGTGCTGATCGCCTTACTGATTTGGAGCTCGTTTAACGAGAAAATCGAATCCAGCGGCGGGGGTGGCGGCAGTGATATTGACGCAGTGATGGTCGATTCAGGCGCCGTGGTTGAGCAATACAACCGCCAGCAGAATCAGCAAAGAGACAGTCAGCGTGCCGAGCAGCAGCGGCAGAAACAGTCGCAGCAGCAGGCCGAAGAGTTACAACAGAAACAAGCTGCTGAGCAGCAGCGCTTGAAAGAGATGGAAAAAGAGCGCTTGCAGGCACAGCAGGAAGCCAAAGAGCAGGCGAAACAGCAGGCCGAGCAGCAGAAAGCCGCTGAAGCCGCTGCGAAGCAGGCGCAGGAACAGCAGAAAACGGCTGAAGCCGCCGCAGCGAAAGCTAAGGCTGATGCTAAAGCGGAAGCCGATGCGCAGGCAAAAGCGGCCGCCGATGCCAAAGCCAAAGCGGTAGAAGAAGCCAAGCAAGCCGCGGCAGACGCGAAGAAGAAAGCGGAAGAGCAAGCGAAAGCAGCTGCCGCTGAAGCAGCGAAAGAGAAAGCGGCGCAGCAGGCAAAAGCGGCGGCAGAATCAAAAGCTAAAGCGGATGCTGAAGCCAAAGCGCAGGCTGCTGCCGAGGCAAAGGCGAAAGCGGCTCAGGAAGCGAAAGAGGCTAAAGAGCAAGCGGCTGCTGAGGCGAAAGAGAAAGCCGCTGCAGCAGCAAAAGAGAAGGCTGCTGCCGAGGCGAAAGCCAAGGCCGATGCCGCAGCGAAGGCAAAAGCGGATGCAAAAGCGAAAGCGGCGGCTGATGCGAAAAAAGCTGCCGCTGAAGCAGCGAAGAACGAAAACGCGGTTGACGATCTGTTAGGTGGACTGTCTTCTGGCAAGAATGCACCGAAAAGTGGCACCGCATCGGGTGGCGCTGCCGGGCAGGGCAATCAGAAGAAAGCGGGTGCGTCAGGTGCGGAGATTAATTCTTATCTGGGCCAGGTTGTCGGAGCCATTCAGAGCCGTTTCTACGATGCGGATTTGTATAAAGGTAAAGAGTGCAACCTGCGCATCAAGCTGGCACCGGATGGTTTGCTGATTGATGTTAAATCGGAAGGTGGTGACCCCGCCTTGTGTCAGGCGGCTATCGCTGCTGCGAAGCAGGCACGTATTCCAAAGCCGCCTTCGCAGGCTGTATATGAAGTGTTTAAAAACGCACCCATGCGTTTCAAACCAGAATAATGCAGTAACGTACGGCAGGTTGAACTAAGGTTAGCTTGCCGTACTCTATGAGTACTCGTGTTTTTCAGGAACTGTGCGAATTATCATGAACCTCTGGTTCAGGTAAGGGAGAAAAAATGAAGCAGGCACTTCGTGTAACCTTAGGTTTTTTTGTACTGCTGTGGGCAGCCATGCTCCATGCAGAAGTCCGTATCGAAATTACGCAGGGCGTTAACACCGCACGTCCTATTGGTGTGGTTCCGTTCCAATGGGCTGGCCCAGGCGCGGCACCAGAAGACATCGGCGGTATTGTTTCCGCCGACTTACGCAACAGCGGCAAATTCAACCCGCTGGATCGTTCGCGTCTGCCACAACAACCCGCTAGCGCGCAGGAAGTTCAACCTGCCGCATGGAGCGCATTAGGTATTGATGCCGTCGTGGTGGGTCAGGTCACACCAAACGCTGACGGCAGCTATCAAATTGCCTATCAGCTGGTGGATACTGGCGGCGCACCAGGCACCGTATTGGCGCAGAACTCTTACAAAGTGACGAAGCAGTGGTTGCGTTATGCAGCGCACACCGCCAGTGACGAAGTGTTCGAGAAGCTGACCGGCATCAAAGGCGCATTCCGTACCCGTATTGCATATGTGGTTCAGACCAATGGCGGTCAGTTCCCGTATGAGTTGCGCGTGTCGGATTACGATGGCTACAACCAGTTTGTGGTTCACCGTTCACCGCAGCCATTGATGTCTCCGGCCTGGTCGCCAGATGGCAGCAAAGTGGCTTACGTGACCTTCGAGAGCGGCAAATCTGCGCTGGTGGTTCAGACGCTATCTAACGGTGCAATCCGTCAGGTTGCTTCTTATCCGCGTCACAACGGTGCGCCAGCTTTCTCACCAGACGGTTCTAAACTGGCCTTCGCGCTGTCGAAAACCGGTAGCCTGAACTTGTACGTGATGGATCTGGCTTCAGGTCAGACGCGTCAGGTGACTGATGGTCGCTACAACAGCACTGAACCGACGTGGTTCCCGGATAGCCAGACCTTGGCTTATACCTCGGATCAGGCCGGTGCGCCTCAGATTTATAAAATTGGAGTTAACGGCGGTGCGCCACAACGTATTACCTGGGAAGGTGCGCAAAACCAGGATTCGGACGTGTCAACCGACGGTAAAACAATGGTGATGATCAGCAGCGCCGGTGGCGCTCAGCATGTCGCCAAACAGGATCTGGTAACGGGAGCCGTTCAAACAATAACGGACACGTTCCTGGATGAGACGCCAAGTCTGGCGCCAAACGGCACGATGGTAATCTATAGCTCTACTCAGGGGATGGGTTCCGTGTTGCAGTTGGTTTCAACCGACGGGCGTTTCAAAGCGCGTCTTCCGGCAACTGATGGACAGGTCAAATTCCCTGCCTGGTCGCCGTATCTGTGATGCATAGGTCCCCTGCACGGCGGGGGATTAAAATGTATGGCAAACAAAATAATAGGATAAAGAAATGCAACTGAACAAAGTGCTGAAAGGTTTGATGCTGGCTCTGCCAGTTATCGCAGTAGCTGCATGTAGCTCACACAAAAACAACAACAACGATCAGACTGGTATGGGCGCTAACGACGGCGCTTACGGTGCTGGTGCGGGCCAGAACGGTAACATGTCTTCTGACGAGCAAGCGCGCCTGCAGATGCAGCAGCTGCAGCAGAACAACATCGTTTACTTCGGTCTGGACAAGTATGACGTGCAGTCTGATTACGCTCAGATGCTGGATCAGCATGCTGCATTCCTGCGTGGCAACCCGTCTTACAAAGTGACCATCGAAGGTCACGCGGATGAGCGCGGTACACCGGAATACAACATCGCCCTGGGCGAACGTCGCGCAAGCGCTGTTAAGATGTATCTGCAAGGCAAAGGCGTTTCTGCTGACCAGATGTCTATCGTTTCTTACGGTAAAGAAAAACCAGCTGTACTGGGTCATGACGAAGCGGCATATGCCAAAAACCGTCGTGCCGTACTGGTTTACTAAGATAATCCTATGATGAGTAACTTCAGACTTCATCTGTTGAGTCTGTCGTTACTGGTTGGTTTAGCGGCCCCCTGGGCCGCTAATGCCCAGGCGTCAATCAGTAGCGTTGGCTCAGGCTCGGTCGAAGACCGCGTCACCACTCTTGAACGTATCTCTAATGCCCAGGCTCAGCTTCTGCAGCAGTTGCAGCAGCAGATGAGCGACAATCAAAGCGATATCGATTCGCTGCGCGGGCAAATCCAGCAAAACAGCTATCAGCTTAATCAGGTGATTGAGCGCCAGAAACAGCTCTATCAGCAAATCGACAGCCTCAGCTCCAGCAGTAACGGTGCGCAGGCCAGTGGTGGTGCAGATGCCGCTGCAGCGGGTGCTGCGGCTTCTGATAGCGGTAACAGCAATACTGCCAGTGCAGCCGCGCCAGCTCAAACCGGCGATGCGAACACGGATTACAATGCTGCTGTTGCGCTGATTCTGGAGAAGAAGCAGTACGATCAGGCGATTACTGCCCTGCAGGCTTGGGTGAAGAAATATCCTGATTCTACCTATCAGCCGAACGCCAATTATTGGTTAGGTCAGCTGTTTTACAACAAGGGTAAAAAAGACGATTCGGCCTACTATTTTGCCACTGTGGTAAAAAATTACGCGAAATCGCCAAAAGCCCCGGAAGCGCTGTTTAAGGTTGGCGTGATCATGCAAGAGAAAAACGACACGGCGAAAGCCAAGGCCGTTTTCCAACAAGTGATCAAACAATTCCCAAATAGTGATTCTGCTAAGCAGGCGCAAAAACGCCTCGCCGGGTTGTAATTTGTGCTTAAAAGACCGGATTTCGTGTGATTTCTGGTCTTACAGCATGAAAGGTAAGCAATTGAGACATTTAGTGGAAAATAAGGGTTGCGCCCTCCCGCTAAATCAGTAATATATGCCGCCGTTGCCGGGACATATCTTAACAAGTATCGGCAGCACTGAAGATGGGTCGTTAGCTCAGTTGGTAGAGCAGTTGACTTTTAATCAATTGGTCGCAGGTTCGAATCCTGCACGACCCACCATCTCAACCCGTTGTAAGTGAGATGATTTCTTCAGTAAGCTTCACAACCTTGATGGGTCGTTAGCTCAGTTGGTAGAGCAGTTGACTTTTAATCAATTGGTCGCAGGTTCGAATCCTGCACGACCCACCATCAAGTATAAGGTTGTAAGCCCCACAGCGGGTCGTTAGCTCAGTTGGTAGAGCAGTTGACTTTTAATCAATTGGTCGCAGGTTCGAATCCTGCACGACCCACCAGTTATGTAGAAAGGCGCCCTAAAGGCGCCTTTTTGCTTTTCTACGCTTTTTAAATGTTAGGCGGATTCGCTGTGAGATTGTGCACCGACCAGATAAGGCGGGGCGGATCGCGAAGAAACCTCACATCCCTGTGGATCGGCCTCGCAAGTACTCGCCTCATCCATGAGGCTCGCCCGCAAGCGGGCAACGCTTCGCGTTGTGCAAAAACGCTCCCGGCGTTTTTGTCCATGGCTCGGACGCTTCGCTCCTTCCGCCCCCGCCTTATCTGGCCCATACGATTTGTCGTTGGTTTTAATAACCGCACCCAGATTTAATGAAGACGGAAGGGCCGGGCGGTGGAGTAAAGCTTCCGGCGCATGGATGCGCCGGCAGAGCCTACAGGGATGTATCCACGGCGCCTTTACGGAACCGCCTGGTCCTTTCGGCTGTTGACTCGGTTTAGTTGCTCTTAACCTGCGTCAGACTTTTCCAGATATGCAGCACCGCATAGCTGCGCCACGGTCGCCAAACCTGTGATAACTGCTCCGCCACTTTGGCACTCACGCCGCCGAGATTATTACGAATCGCAATATCCTCTTTGGGAAACGCATCAGGCCAACGCAGCGCGCGCATTGCGATATAACTCGCTGTCCACGGCCCAATTCCTTTCAGCGCCAGCAACTGCTGCTGAACCACATCAGGATTCACCGCAGCGTTGAATCGCAAGGCACCAGAAGCACACGCCTGTGCCAATGCCTGAATAGCATGAGAACGTGCACTCACAATCCCAAGGCTAGCGATATCATCAATACTTGCTGTTGCCAGCGCCTCGGCATTGGGCGGCAAACGAGACAACTCTGGCCATGGCGTTGCCAGCGGTTCGCCAAAGCGTTGTGCCATGCGACTACTCAGCGTAGTTGCAGCTTTCACCGTTACTTGTTGGCCGAGTATCGCCCGTACACCTAGCTCGAAGCCGTCAAACGCACCAGGAACGCGTAAACCGGGAAAGCGCGATAAACTCTCCGCCAGCAGCGCATCGTGGCTGAGATGCTCTGCTATGCGCTGTGGCTGCGCATCCAAATCAAACAGATCGCGTAGACGACGCAATAGGGCGGGTAGCACTGGCGTCAACGACGTGGTGAATTGCACTTTCAACGACTGTTTCTCAGCAATATGGCTCACGCGCACCCAGCCGCGACAATTGCCCAACGCCACGGTACGGTGATACATGCCGTCGTTGACCCATTCCACCTCCTTCATGACGCGCTGTTGCAGAAAATCGAGCATCGCGTCCCAATCGTAAGGCGGACGATAACTCAGGCGCAGTTCGGCGCTTTCCTGAACCGTAGTAGTAGAATCGGGCTGACTCTGCTTGCGCAGGCGGGAAGGCGTCATGCGGTAGCGCGCCTGAAACACATCATTAAAACGTCTCAGGCTACGGAAGCCGCTGGCGTAGGCAATTTCCGTTACCGGTAGCGAGGTTTCCGTCAGAAGTTGCTTAGCGAGCAGCATACGGCGCGTCTGACGCAATTCTAATGGCGAAACACCCAGCTCCTGCTGCACCACACGACGTAATTGACGTTCGCTGAGGTTGAACTCGCGGGCGATGTCTGCGAGCGTCTCCTGCTCTTCCAGCAAGCCCTCTTCGATGCGTCGAATCAAACGATCGGCAATGCGATGATGACTATCTACCGGCGCAAAGCCGGGTGCCAGTTCCGGACGACAGCGTAAACAGGGGCGAAAGTGCGCTTTCTCTGCGGCCTCTGCGCTGCTGAAAAACAGGCAATTCTTCTGCATCGGCGCTTTCACCGGACAAATTGGCCGGCAATAAATGCCGGTTGATGTCACGCCCACAAAAAACAGCCCATCGAAGCGACTGTCGCGCGAGGTCAGCGCCTGGTAAGCAATTTCAGCATCAAACATCATCGTCTCCGGCAAATAAACGGCATGGTTGCGCAAATAGAACAGGAAAACTCGCTGCTTTCGGACAGCTAACCAGTTTATGCTGATGACCGAAAACAGCCAGTTTCCTGCGGCGGAAATGCGATAATCGCCAGCAGAGATTACGCCGGAGGTGCACCATGTATCATGCCAAAATCATCGCGACGCCGGTTGGCGAGCTAACACTTGTAGCCACCGATAATGGATTGTCGGCAATCCTGTGGGAAAACGAAGGGGCGCAGCGCGTGCCGCTGAAGCCAATCAGCCGTAACGATCAGCATCCGATTCTGTGTGAGGCCGAACGCCAGCTGCGCGAATATTTTGCCGGCGAGCGGCAGCAGTTTGATATGCCGTACGACACCGTCGGCACCGAGTTCCAGAAAAAAGTCTGGCAAGCCCTGCTCACTATCCCATTTGGTGAAACTCGCAGCTACCAGCAAATCGCCGAGCAGATTGGCCATCCCAAAGCGGTGCGCGCCGTGGGCGCGGCGAACGGTAAAAACCCGCTATCGATTATGGCGCCGTGCCATCGTGTGATCGGTAGCAACGGTAAGCTCACTGGCTTCGCCGGTGGACTCACAGTCAAAGCGTTCCTGCTGCAGCTGGAAAGTCCGCAGAAGTCGTTAAGCAGCGCATTGTTGCTATAGCGCGCGCAAAAAAGGGACGACACTCTCGCGCAATTCCGCTATCGTGTTTAGCATATAAAACACGATAGCGGTTTTGATGCCGCATCATTGCCGTAACAGGCAATTTTGTTAAATTGATAAAACGAGAGCCGTGTCATGAGTCTGATGTTCGATCCTGAAAGCGCGATCTATCCTTTCCCGCCGAAACCGGCACGTCTCAGTGACGATGAAAAATCCTACTATAAAAATAAAATCAAACGCTTGCTGAAAGAACGTGATGCGGTAATGGTGGCGCATTACTACACCGATCCCGAAATTCAGGCGCTGGCGGAAGAGACCGGCGGCTGCGTATCTGACTCACTGGAAATGGCGCGTTTCGGCAGCACGCACCCCGCCAAAACCTTGCTGGTGGCGGGCGTGCGTTTCATGGGCGAAACCGCAAAAATCCTCAGTCCGGAAAAAACCGTGCTGATGCCCACCTTGCAGGCGGAATGCTCACTCGATCTCGGTTGCCCCATTGAAGAGTTTAATCGCTTCTGCGATCAGCATCCCGATCGTACCGTGGTAGTGTATGCCAACACCTCGGCCGCTGTTAAAGCGCGTGCAGATTGGGTGGTAACGTCCAGCATCGCAGTAGAGCTGATTGAACATCTCGACAGCCTCGGCGAGAAAATTATCTGGGCACCGGATCGCCATCTTGGTCGTTACGTCACACAAAAGTCCGGCGCGGATGTGCTGTGCTGGCAAGGCGCCTGCATCGTGCATGATGAATTCAAAACCCAGGCTTTGCACCGCATGAAGGCGCTTTATCCTGAGGCGGCGGTGTTAGTCCATCCTGAATCGCCACAGGCAATTGTTGATCTGGCCGATGCGGTGGGTTCCACCAGTCAGCTGATTCAGGCGGCGCAAAGCTTGCCGCATCCGCAAATGATCGTCGCCACCGATCGCGGCATCTTCTACAAAATGCAGCAAGCGGTACCGAACAAAGAGCTGCTGGAAGCGCCAACGGCGGGTGAAGGCGCAACCTGCCGCAGCTGTGCGCACTGTCCATGGATGGCGATGAACGGTCTGAAAGCGATTGCCGAAGGGTTGGAGCGTGGTGGCAGCGAGCATGAAATTCATGTGGATAGCGCATTGCGTGAGGCCGCGTTGCGACCGCTCAACCGCATGCTATCCTTTGCAGCAGATCTCAAACTCAAGGTAAAAGGGAACGCATGACGCGCACCCTTAACACAGGTGCCCGTTATGGACTTCTTTAGCACGCAAAACATTCTGGTTCACATTCCGCTCGGCGTTGGCGGTTACGATCTGTCGTGGATTGAAGCCGTCGGCACCGTGGCGGGCTTGCTGTGCATCTGGCTCGCCAGCCTCGAAAAGATCATCAACTACTTTTTCGGGCTGATTAACGTCACGCTGTTCGCGGTGATCTTCTTCCAAATCCAGCTTTACGCCAGCTTATTGCTGCAGCTGTTCTTCTTCGTCGCCAACGTTTACGGCTGGTACGCATGGAGTCGGCAAACCGCCAACAATGAAACTGAGCTGCAAATTCGCTGGCTGCCGCGGTCAAAAGCCTTGGGCTGGGGCGCGGCGTGTGTGGTGGCGATTGCGCTGATGACGCTTTATATCGATCCGGTCTTTGCCTTACTCACCAAAACTGCCGTAAGCATCATGCAAAGTGTCGGTCTCAACGTGGCGATGCCGCAACTGCAGCCGGATGCCTTCCCGTTCTGGGATTCGTGCATGATGGTGCTGTCGATTGTGGCGATGATCCTGATGACACGTAAATACGTTGAGAACTGGCTATTGTGGGTGGTGATCAACGTGATTAGCGTAATGATCTTTGCGCGTCAGGGCGTGTATGCCATGTCACTCGAGTACGCGATTCTGACGTTGATTGCGCTTAACGGTTCGCGCTTGTGGATGCAAAGCGCGCGCGAACATGGCTCACGCGCGCTGTCACATCAGTGATGGTGATGCGCATGTCCTTCCAGCGCAGCATGATCATGGTGATCGTGCTGCGCGGCGCTGTTATCTAAACAGAGCTCGCAGTCGGGGCCGCTACACGGCTGATACTCCATTTGCACCGTAGCATGGACAATTTGATAGTGCTCATGCAGATAGTGGTGAATACGCTGAAGCAGGCCGTCATGATCGTACGGCGGAATCACCTGCACGTGCAGTGTCAGTACCGGTTTTTCACCCACTTGCCACAGATGCACATGATGCACGTTACGCACTTCATCAATATTGCGCGTCAACTCGCGCGACAGCTTATCCGCATCAATATGGCCCGGCGCACCTTCAAGTAATTCATGCAGACTTTCACGCAGCAGCGACCACGCGCTGCGGACTACCAGCAATGACACCAGCAGCGACAGAATCGGGTCAATCGGCGTCCAGCCGGTCAGCATAATGATCACCGCCGCTGCAATGGCACCGATCGAGCCCAGCAAATCCCCCATCACATGCAGTGCTGCGGCGCGCACGTTGAGATTCTTTTCTTCACTACCGCGATGCAATATCCAGAAGGAGAGCAGGTTCGCCAGCAATCCGGCGATGGCGATGCTTAGCATCAAACCGCCTTGAATCGGCTGCGGCTGATAAAAGCGACGCAGCGCTTCCCAGACGATAAAGACGGTAATGACCAGCAGCGCGATAGCGTTGACAAACGCGGCTAAGGTTGTCAGGCGCAGTAAGCCGAAGGTATGACGCGCGTTAGGCTTGCGCTGCGCGAACTGCACCGCCAACAACGCCATTAGCAGCGCCGCAGCATCGGTCAACATATGTCCGGCGTCGGCTAACAGCGCCAGCGAGCCAGAAATCAGCCCGCCGAACACTTCGGCCACCATAAACAGCGCCGTTACGCCAAACGCCGCAGCCAGTCGCGTGCGATTGCTGTTACCCGCACCGTGGGAATGAGTGTGTGCCATAGTTTTCCAGTTGTTTGAGTAACCTGTTTGTTAATGATATCAGTAAATTGAGATTATCAAGCTGCAACTGCTGCTGTTTAGCCTGCATCATCAACAGTTCACTGCGCTCGACAACCTCATCCATACCCAGCATCAACCCGCTGCCTTTCATACGGTGTGCCGCGTGTTCCAGCGCCGACCAATCCTGGGTGTCACACGCGTTCAGCAGCGAATCCCGATCTTGTTGCAGCGTGCGCTGCAACGTTTGGCAGATGCGCGGAATAAACGCCTGATTATGCTGTGCCAGAATCAATAAGCTGTTTGGCAGCGCGGCAAGGGGATCCTGCACCGCTCGCGCCAGCAGCGGCGCCAGGTGATCGAGTTCGATGGGTTTGAGCAGTAACGCTTCATCGTCTTGCAAATTGATTTTCAGCAGTTGCACGTCAGCAGAGCAGAGCACGCGCAGCATGGCTGTGCCGCGCTGGCGTTGGCGACGGCGCAGAATACGCAACAGCGCCAAACCATCTGGGCGCGGCATCATTTGATCGATAAACAGAATATCGAAGGGGTGTTGAGCATCAGCGCGCAGCAGCGCTCGGCCCTCTTCAAACACCTGCGCCTCCACGCCAAAGTTCGCCAACTGCTGTTGCATCACCAAAAGATTGGTTGGGTGATCGTCTACGATCGCCACGCGCAGTTGCGGGTACAGTGGCCAGCTTGCTGTGCGTTCGGTTAACGGTTCTTCGCTCAGTATCAGCGGCAACGTCACGCTGACGGTAGTGCCCTGTCCCGGTTCTGAAGTGAGCGTTAGCGAACCGCCCATACGTTGCACAATTTCACGACAGATAAACAAGCCCAGCCCACTGCCTTGCACCGCATGACGTTTACCCGATGGCGCCTGGTACCACGCTTCGAACAGCTGAGCCTGTTCGTTGAGCGGAATGCCGCTACCGCTGTCGGCGACCGTAAGCTGGATTTGTTCATCAACCGCCAGCGTCAGACGTACTTCGCCTTCACGGGTAAACTTCAACGCGTTTGCCACCAGATTATTCACCACTTGCTGCAGGCGATCGCCATCGAGTAACACGCGGGCAGGCAGCGGCGTCAGCGCTTCGGCAATCAAGTTCGGTCCGTCATCGCGCATCAAGGGATGATAGAACTGCTGCTGTTGCTGTAGCCAAAGCGTCAGATTGAGCGGGCGCGGCGCAAGGCGAAAGCTCTGGCTCTCAATACGCGCGTGATCCTGCAGGTCGTTAAGCAGCGCCATCAGCGATCGCGCGCTGCTGTGCATCAGCGCCAGACGTTCGCTCGGATGCTGCTGCTGTTCCAGCTCCAGTAAACCGAGAATAGCCTGCATCGGCGTGCGTAGCTCGTGGCTGGCGGTGGCGAGAAACTGGCTCTTGGCCGCATTGGCACGTTCTGCTTGTTCACGCTGCAACCGATCGCGACGCTGTTGCCAGTAGCGGCGTAACAGTAATCCCAACAACAACACAATAATCACGCCAGCCGCAATCAAAATCATTAACGGAATGTTGCGCATCGCCATCGTTGTGCCGGGCTGCGGCGGCTGCGACCAACTCACACGCATCTGATTAAGCGTATCGGGCGGGATCTGCTGCAATGCATGATCGAGCAGGGCGCTAAGCTCAGGCTGATGTGCGCTCACCTGCGGCGCCAGCGGCCAGGCAATATCACTGGCAGCAAATGCCAGATGTACACGATTCTCTTCATGATTCGCCATGCGCCAGCGGGCGGACAGCACGTTATCAACCAGTGCATCAATCTGGCCGTTATTCAGCGCCTGCCAAAGCTGCGCCCGATCGTCGAACGGCTGCGGCGTGATGCCCGATGGCAATAAACGCATGGCTAAATCATCGCGCAATATCCCGACGCGCTGGCCTTGTAACGATTGCCAGTTCATCGGCTGATAGGTGGAAAGCGTATAAATCCCCCAAATAGCGCGCCATACCGGCAGCGTATTGCTGCCGGGATCGTCGCCATACAAAGGCTGTAAGAGGTTGAGCATCACCTGCTGTTGTTGCAATAGCGTAGCCGCCTGTTGCGGATTGTTGACCCAGCGCGGCGTAAAACGCAGGCCGGTAGTTTGGCTCAATGCGTTTAGCAGATCGATGCCGAAGCCGCGCGCGTTGCCGTTGCTGTCGCGATAGCTCCACGGCGCGTTATCCGCCTCAACCGCATAGGGAACTTCACTATGCTGCGCCAGCCACCGCTTTTCGCTGGCCGAGAACATCAAGGTTTGCGTGTCCTGATAGCGCAGCAGCGGCGGACTCCAGCGTTGTTGAACGCGACTGCTGAACTCGGCGGGCAGCAGGCGCAGCTGGCTGTTAAGCCAGTGGATCAATGCTGCATCGCGCGCTAACGCACGAAGCGTCAGCTCGCCTGCGCCGGGATCGGCGGTAATTTGGTAAATCTGGCCTTGCTGCAACTGGCCCAGCAAAAAGCCCGCGCTGGCCTCATCAGCGACCAGATAATCGCTCTGCTGATTGAGCAGCGCATACAGCGCCTGCAAATCGCCTGGCAAGGTGTGCCAGCGATGCTGTTGTACAAACCTGGCAGGCAGTTGCGTTAATGTCGCTTCGGCGATGGTGAGCTGCGCGGTATCGCTGTTGAACATCACCGCGCGCTGATTATCGCGATTACGATAGATACGAATTGGGCTGCTGTACCAGCTGTCGCTCAGCAGAATATCGGGCGGGAGCGGAGTGTGTTGATTACTTAATACCAAATCCACCTCGCCGCGCTGCAGCGCCTGCAATTGCTGAGCGCGGTCGCTATAACTTTGTAGCGTGAAACGAGTGCCCGTCAATTGGCTAAGGGCGCTGAGATAATCAGCATCGATGCCCCAAATATGGTCGCCAATGCGCATCGCCCAGGGCGCGCTATTTTGTGCCGGAACGGCAACACGTAACGTTGCGCCCGGCCATGGCTCGGCATGCGGCGCAGGCATCATTGCGGGTAACATCACGCTGCTGGCGGGTTGCAGATCGGCTTTAGCCATGACACTCAGCAACAGCATGCTGAGTAGCAGATACATCCTCACTGCTGCGCTTTCCACAGTTCAGCCAGTTCAACGACCGATTGCACGCCGGTTTTCTCCAGAATGTTCTTCTTATGCGTGCTCACGGTTTTATTGCTGATGTGCAGCTGCTCGCCAATCTGTAAATTCGATAAACCGCGCACCAGTAATGCCACAATCTGCTGTTCCTTCTCGGTCAACGGCAATTCGATACGTTCTGGTAGTGGCGGGAACGCCTGTTGGCCACCGAGTACCGCCAGAATCGCACTCAGCAGTTGCATCATGCTTTGACTCTTCACCACGTAACCCGCCGCGCCAAGGGATACCGCGCTGAGCAAGGTGTGGCGGCTCTGCTGCGCGGAATAGATCAGTACCGGACATTGTTGATGGCGCACGCGCAAGCGGCGTAACAGCTCCAGCCCATCGCAATCGGGTAAGCCGATATCCAGCACAATCAAATCGATAGCGTGTTGCTGAAGCAGTTGGCGCGCCTGTGCTTCATCGCCAGCGGCGAGAATTTTCAAAGGGATGGGAGCGTTAACGCAAGCCGCTTCCAGTGCGACTTCAACTAACGGATGATCATCAATAAGCAGCAATGAAGCCATGAAACGGTTCCTGTGAATTTCATTGCTTCAGCATAGCGGAAAAGGGCGGGGGGCAAAATAAAAGGGAGAGCCGAAGCTCTCCCTTATTTAAAACTGACGGCATGATTATTGTGAGGTGCCGTCTGTTTTATGTTTCACGTGGCCGCCACCCTCTTTGGTGTCGACTTTTTTATTCATATCCGGGCATTTGCCGTCTTTACACATGCTGTTTTTGTGCACCTGGTTGGCGGACATATTACCTGAATCTGTGCCAGACGTGGCCGCGCTATTGGTATTGGTGCCAGTGTTATTAATTTGGCTATTATCAACTTTATTGGGTGGCAGGTTCTCTTTTGCACCACCCGCTGCAGCACCTGCTTCCGCAGAAGCATTCGCCGCGCCGTTGTTATCAGCAGCCATCGCTGCACCGCTACCTAAAGTCATCGCTGCCGTCAGAAAGATAATTGCAAACTTATTCATCATTATGCTCCAGTAATTAATGGATAGTTGCCGTCAAACACGCACTGGTGTTAAGTGACGAAAATAGCGTGCCGCGATGGAATAAAATCCACCTTATACGCTTCGCTCAAATATTAAATTTTGCAAACACGTCATTCCTTAGTGCTTACATTTAAAAAGCTTAGTGCATGGATATATAAATGCAAATTTGAGATGTACATTTTAACCGCGTTGTGGAATTTACACCTGTGGCGCGAAGGGCTAAAGTGGGCAGGTTGCGCCCGGCGGACGCTGGGCCAGAAATTTGAATGGAATGGTGTATGGATTACCAGAACGATGACTTACGCATCAGAGAGATCAAAGAGTTACTTCCTCCTGTTGCCCTGCTTGAAAAATTTCCCGCTACCGATAAAGCTGCCGAAACCGTCGCGCAGTCACGTCAGGCAATTCACCGCATTCTGCATGGCGAAGACGATCGTCTGCTGGTGGTGATCGGCCCTTGCTCGATTCACGACACCGAAGCGGCGAAAGAGTATGCGAATCGCCTGCTGAAACTGCGTGATGAGCTGAAAGACGATCTGGAAGTGGTGATGCGTGTTTATTTTGAAAAACCGCGCACCACCGTAGGGTGGAAAGGGCTGATTAACGATCCCTTTATGGATGGCAGTTTCCAGATTAACGACGGCCTGCGTCTGGCGCGTAAACTGCTGGTGGATATCAACGATATCGGTTTGCCTGCGGCGGGTGAGTTCCTCGATATGATCACGCCACAATATATGGCCGATCTGATGAGTTGGGGCGCGATTGGCGCGCGTACGACTGAATCGCAAGTGCATCGCGAACTCTCTTCTGGCCTCTCTTGTCCGGTAGGTTTCAAAAACGGCACCGACGGCACCATTAAAGTGGCGATTGACGCGATCGGTGCGGCCAGCGCGCCACACTGCTTCCTCTCTGTCACCAAATATGGTCATTCGGCGATTGTTGAAACCAGCGGTAACGAAGATTGCCACATCATTCTGCGCGGCGGCAAAGAGCCGAACTACAGCGCCGAACACGTGGCGGCGGTGAAAACCGGTCTGGAGAAAGCAGGTCTGCGTCCACAGGTGATGATCGACTTTAGCCACGCTAACAGCAGCAAGCAGTTCCAGCGTCAGATGGTGGTTGCTGCTGACGTGGCACAGCAAATTGCCGGTGGCGAGCAGGCGATTACCGGCGTGATGATCGAAAGCCATCTGGTGGAAGGGAATCAGAGCCTCGAAAGCGGCAAATCGCTGGTGTACGGCCAGAGCGTTACCGATGCGTGTATTGGCTGGGAAGACACCGAGAAAGCGTTGCGTCAGCTGGCTCAGGCGGTCAAACAGCGTCGCGACTAAGCCGTTACCGCAATAAAAAAAGGCCAGACTTGCGTCTGGCCTTTTTGCGTTTCAGCGGTCGCTTACTTCGCTTTACCCTGGTTTGCTACAGCTGCTGCTTTCGCAGCAATCTCGTCAGCATCGCCCAGATAGTAACGTTTAATCGGCTTGAAGTTCTCATCAAACTCATACACCAACGGCACGCCAGTTGGGATGTTCAGCTCAAGGATCTCGTCTTCGCTCAGGTTATCGAGGTATTTAACCAGCGCACGCAGGGAGTTACCGTGCGCAGCAACGATCACTTTTTCACCGCTCTTAATGCGCGGCAGAATGCTTTCGTTCCAGTATGGGATCACGCGTTCGATGGTCAGCGCCAGGCTTTCAGTGGTTGGCAGCTGCGCATCAGTCAGTGACGCATAACGCGGATCGTGGCCTGGGAAACGCTCATCAGCGCGATCCAGTTCTGGTGGGGTGATGGCAAAGCCACGACGCCATTGTTTAACTTGCTCGTCACCGTATTTGGCGGCGGTTTCAGCTTTATCCAGACCTTGCAGCGCACCGTAATGACGCTCGTTCAGACGCCAGGTTTTCTCAACCGGCAGCCATGCCTGATCCAGCTCATCCAGCACGTTCCACAGGGTGTGGATAGCGCGCTTCAGCACTGAGGTGTAAGCGAAATCAAACACGAAACCTTCTTTCTTCAGCAGCTGACCGGCTGCTTTGGCTTCAGTGCGACCTTTGTCAGACAGGTCAACGTCGTACCATCCGGTGAAGCGGTTTTCCTGGTTCCACTGGCTTTCGCCGTGTCGCACCAGTACCAGCTTAGTTACGGCCATAGCTTTACTCCTTAATGCTCGATTTACGATTAGTATTGAAACCGGCTGCGGCCACTGAGAAGCGGCTCACTAATAGCGCCATACCATAGCGGAAAACATCGCACTGCGTAAGCCTGTCGGCAGCGCAGTGCGCGTTTTTCATCCGGTGGCTCAGTGCGGCGTGAAGCGATAACGCGTCACGGACTGCCAGCTGTCGCCGGGTTGCAGCCAGCAATCGGGCTGTGGCCACTCTGCATGGTTGGGCGAATCCGGTAAAAATTCGCTCTCCAGAGCGATGCCCTGGAAAGCAGTATAGCTGTCCTGCTCACGGGCGCGTGTTCCCGCCAGATAGTTGCCGGTGTAGAACTGCAGCGCCGGGGCGGCAGTAAACACGCTCAGCTCAAGCTTGCCATCGGCTGACCACAAATGGGCAGCAGGTTGGCTGCTGTCACCGGCGGTGTTAAGTAAAAAGGCATGATCGTAGCCTTTCACCGCTTTTTGATCGTCATCGGCGAGGAATTCGTCGGCCACGCGCTTCGGCTGGCGGAAATCAAAACTGTTTCCTGCCACTGCTTTCAGCGGCGCATTCGGAATACCTTCGCTATCCACTGGCAAGTAATGATCGGCGTGCAGTTGTAAGCGATGCTGGCGCGCATCACCATGATGCGCATCAAGATTAAAGTAAGCATGGTTGGTCAGATTGACCGGGCAAGGCTTATCGGTTTTCGCTTCGTAGCGAATCGACAGGCAATTATCATCATCAAGTTGATAGATGACATCGGCAATCAAATTGCCGGGATAACCCTGATCGCCATCCGGTGAATCGAGGCGATAATGCACCTCGGTTTCGCTCTGACTGAGAATCTGCCAGCGACGTTTATCAAACCCTTCCGGTCCGCCGTGCAGCTGATGCGCGGCCTGGTTAGCGGC
This sequence comes from Pantoea sp. X-Soil-ISGK-421, assembly GCF_059730785.1. Classification (NCBI taxonomy): domain Bacteria; kingdom Pseudomonadati; phylum Pseudomonadota; class Gammaproteobacteria; order Enterobacterales; family Erwiniaceae; genus Pantoea; species Pantoea sp. X-Soil-ISGK-421. The sequence goes on from NZ_AP035979.1 coordinate 1,249,714, forward strand.
CAGCAGCAGATTGAGCGGCTTGAGTTCTGCCGAGGCAATACGATTAGCGTAGCGGCCAATGGTGGCGCCAAGATAGGCATCCTGATGCAGATAATCTGATGGTGTCGCGCAGCCGAGTAGCGCTTCACGCACGCTGTGATCCTGCATCGGTACGCGCGCGGAAAGCCAGGTCGCGCCCCAATCCATAAAGGTGGCGACCATGCCGTTGCGATTGCGCAACACGGTGATACGCCACGGTTGCCCGTCTGGCGCGTGTGAATTCACATCACTTACCATTGGCCGGCTCCTGCGGAGGCTTTGCACACGTAGAACGTCTCTTTGATGCCGGTTTGCGCTTCATACTTCTCAGCCACCACCGCTTTCACTGCATCGACCAGATCGGTCGGCATCAGCGCCACGATGCAGCCGCCGAAGCCGCCGCCGGTCATGCGCACGCCGCCGCGCGGGCCGATTTCTGCTTTCACAATCTCAACCAGCTGGTCAATTTGCGGCACGGTGATTTCAAAATCATCACGCATTGAGGCGTGCGATTCGGCCATCAATTCGCCCATACGTTTCAGATCGCCTGCGCTTAACGCCTCTGCTGCTTCCAGCGTGCGTGCATTCTCGGTAATCACATGACGGACGCGTTTTGCCACTAATGCATCCAGCTCACCGGCAGAGGCTTCAAATTCTTCCAGCGTAACATCGCGCAGCGCCGGTTTATTGAAGAAGCGCGCGCCGATTTCACACTGTTCGCGACGCGTATTGTATTCGCTGCCCACCAGGCTGCGTTTGAAGTTGGAGTTGATGATCACCACCGCAACATCTTCTGGCATTGATACTGCGCGCGTGCCGAGCGTGCGGCAATCCAGCAGCATGGCGTGATCCGGCTGACCCAGCGCGGAAATCAGCTGATCCATGATGCCGCAGTTGCAGCCGACAAACTGGTTTTCCGCTTCCTGGCCGTTCACCGCAATTGCTGCGCCGTCCAGTTTCAATGCATACAGCTGCTGGAATACGGTCCCAACCGCCACTTCCAGTGAGGCTGATGAACTCAGCCCCGCACCTTGTGGCACGTTGCCGCTGATCACCATATCGACGCCGCCCAAGCTGGCATCGCGTTTCTGCAGGTGTTTCACCACGCCGCGCACGTAGTTGGCCCACATTGGCTCTTTTAACGGCTCAATCGGCGCATCGAGCGAGAAACTGTCCTGCTGATTGTCGTAATCGACGGCAATCACGCGCACCTGGCGATCGTCGCGTTTGGCGCAGGCAATCACAGTTTGATAATCGATGGCGCACGGCAGCACGAAGCCATCGTTGTAGTCGGTGTGTTCGCCGATCAGATTGACGCGGCCCGGCGCCTGAATGCTATGCGTAGGCTGATAGCCAAAGGTGTCAGCGAAAACCTGTTGAGTAATGGATTTTAATGACATTTATTGCGCCTCGCGGAAATGGATATCGCTGACAGAACGCAGACGTTCAGCCGCCTGTTCTGCCGTTAAATCACGTTGGGTTTCGGCCAGCATTTCATAGCCAACCATAAATTTGCGTACCGTGGCTGAACGTAGCAGCGGCGGGTAGAAGTGGGCATGCAGCTGCCAGTGATCGTTGGCTTCGCCGTTGAACGGCGCGCCGTGCCAACCCATTGAATAGGGGAATGAGCACTGGAACAGGTTGTCGTAGCGGCTGGTCAACTGCTTCAGCGCCAGCGCCAGATCGGTGCGCTGCGGCTCCGTGAGATCGGTGATGCGTTTTACATGGGCTTTTGGCAACAGCAGCGTTTCAAACGGCCACGCCGCCCACCACGGCACCACGGCCAGCCAGTGTTCAGTTTCCACCACCGTGCGGCTGCCATCATTCAGCTCACGTGCAGCGTAATCGACCAGCATCGGCGACCCTTTCTCAGCAAAATAACGACGCTGATGGTCATCTTCTTTCTGCGCTTCATTCGGCAGGAAGCTGTTGGCCCAAATCTGGCCGTGCGGATGCGGATTGGAGCAGCCCATCGCTGCACCTTTATTTTCAAACACTTGCACCCACGGATAATGCTGACCGAGATCGGCGGTCTGTTCCTGCCAGGTGCGCACAATATCTTCCAGCCCGCTTAGCGGCAGTTCTGGCAGCGTTTTGCTGTGATCCGGCGAGAAACAGATCACCCGGCTGGTGCCACGCGCGCTTTCGCAGCGCATCAACACATCGTCGCTCTGCGGTGCATCTGGCGTGTTGGTCATCAGCGCGGCAAAATCGTTGGTGAACACGTAAGTGCTTTTATAGTTTGGATTTTTGTCACCGGTAATGCGGGTGTTTCCCGCACAGAGGAAACAGTCCGGATCGTGCGCGGGCAGTTGTTCCAGCGCCGGCGTTTCCTGCGCACCTTGCCACGGACGTTTAGCGCGGTGGGGTGAAACCAGTACCCATTGATCGATCAATGGGTTATAGCGGCGATGCGGATGATCGACCGGATTAAATTTTTCCATGATGAGTCCTGGTAAACAGCAAACAGATAAAAATGATTTTGATCAAAGTAGCACAAAGACCAGCGGGAAAGCGTGATCCAGTCTGGATAAATGGTATCGTTTACACAAGGTGACGATTCTCATTTTGTGGGGTTATCGCGTGCATTTGTTGAAATACCAGGCAATGAAATGGTAGCGGTTACATCGAAGCGTCATTTCAGGGTTGGTGCGCATGAATACGCAGAGATTTGTAGGGTCGCCATTTATGGCGACCACTCATTAACGCAGTGTTTCTTGCAGGAAACCGTAACCGTGTTCCTGCGCAACAAAACTCAGGCGGTGGGAGATGCACTGCGGGGCGTCTTCAGCGTGATGCGACACAAACAGCAGTTGCGTGCGGCCTTCGCCGATCAGCACATCTACAAAACGGCGCACCAGCTGGCGGTTAATGGGATCCAGTCCTTGCAGCGGTTCATCGAGAATCAGCAGCGTCGGATGTTTCACCAGCGCACGCGCAATCAGCACCAGCCGCTGCTGGCCCCACGACAAACTGTGGAACGGCGCATCCGCCAACTGATTGTCCATACCAAGCAGCGCCAGCCACTGAAGCGCCAACGCTTTCTGCCGGTCCGACACCGCCTGATATAAGCCAATTGAATCGAAGAAGCCGGAGAGCACCACGGTGCGCACATTGCAGCTGACGCGATAATCAAGGTGCAGGCTGCTGCTGACATAGCCGATATGCTGCTTGATGTCCCAGATGGTTTCACCGCTGCCACGGCGGATGCCAAACAGCGTCAAATCGTTGCTGTAACCTTGCGGATGATCGCCGGTCACTAAACTAAGCAAGGTGGATTTACCCGCGCCATTCGGCCCAACAATCTGCCAGTGTTCACCTGGATTGACCTGCCAGTTCAGGCCATTAATCACCGCGACATCGTTGTATGACACCACGCCGTTACGCAGAATCACCCGCGGCGCATCTTCAGCCAGCTGCGGCAATTGATCGGGTTGATCCGCTTCCGGCAGTGCCATGCCTGCGAGTTTTTCACTGTGTGCCAGCTGCGCCACCAGCGCTTCGGCCAATATCGCGCGGCGCTCGCCAACGTGCGTTAGCGTGCATTCGGCTAATACGCCGACTTTTTCAACAAAATCAGGAATATCGTCAAAGCGATTGAGCACCAGCACCACGCTGTAACCGTTGCGGTGCAAATTGTTGAGGGTGTTTGCCAGGCTGGCGCGCGACCCCACATCCAGTCCATCAAAAGGCTCATCGAGAATCAGCAGATCTGGCTGCGCCATCAGCGCCTGACACAGCAGCGTTTTGCGCGTCTCACCGGTAGAAAGATATTTGAAGCGGCGATCGAGCAGATAAGTGATACCAAACTGCTGCGCCAGTGCCTGACAGCGCGCCTCATCTTTCACTTCGTCCTGAATGATTTGCGCCGCAGTGCGACCGGTATCGTCTTCGCCTTCACTGAGCAGGTCGGTGTTATTGCGTTCCCATTCATCGCTGACCAGCTTCTGGAGCTGCTCCAGCGACAGGCGCGTACGGCGCTGAAAATTCTGCTGCACGCTGCCTTTACCGGGCAGCAGTTCGCCGGAGAGCGCGCGCGCCAGCGACGATTTGCCGCTGCCATTGGCGCCGACAAAAGCCCAGCTTTCGCCGCTGTTGAGGGTCAAATCGTTGAGTGACAGAGCTCGGGTGTCGCTAAGGTGAAACGTGCCTTGCGAAATTTGCAATGAAGACATCATCTATTCCGTTTTATGCATCGTGTCGCTCAGTTTTAGCCAGTGATGCAGACGAAGTCAAATCATGGCGCGGATTTCAGAGCAGCGTGGCAATGATGGCATGTTCGGCATTAAAACTGGCGGTGACATGGGCGCCAACCTGCAGATTCTGCTGCTTCACTGCGTCATTGGTGACGGTAGCACACAGCGTTTCGCCGCTCGGCAACGCCATCAATACTTCGCTGACCTGCTCGCCGGGTTCGATGGCACTAATCTGCGCGGCCAGCTGGTTATCGCTGCTGTCTGCGGAGTGACTGATGTGAATCCACGGCGCTTTAATCAGCACCAGCACCTCTTTACCGCTGTCGAGCTGCAAACGTTCGGCGCTGCGCTCGGTGATCGCCACCTGCAAACGCGTGGTGCCGTCGGCGAGCAGTACCTCAATGTGTTGCTGAACCTGTTGATGGTCGCTGGCCAGCACCGTGCCAAACAGCTGATTGCGCGCACTGGTTTGTAGCGAGAAACGCGCAATCGCTGCCAGTAGGCTGTCGAGCGGCAAACTGTCGTTTTGCAACGCATCAAAGGCTTTCTGCTGAATCTGTTCCATCAGTTGGAAAAGCTGAATCAGTCGTTCGCCATAGCGTGTAAGTTGTGCACCGCCGCCGCCTTTGCCGCCGGTCGCGCGATCCACCAGTGTTTGATCGGCCAGTTGATTCATCTCATTGATCGCGTCCCAGGCACTTTTGTAGCTGATACCCGCCAATTTCGCGCCCTGGCTGATAGAGCCGGTTTGCTGCACGCGTTTCAATAATTCGATGCGGCGCGGATCGGCAAACAGTTTTTGCTGAAGACGAATATGGAGAGAAAGTTCTGCCTGCATGTCAGCTCCTTAGGTTAATCCGCTCAGTTTACTGCTTAAAAGTAAAAGCACGAAAAGGGCAGTGCGTTTTTTTCGCTAACCGTTACAATCACTTTTTTATTTTCTGCGTGAGGTTTCCATGCTGGAACTGTTAAAAAGCCTGGCTGTGGCTATCATCATGGTGCCGATTGTGATGGCGATTATGCTCGGTCTGATTTACGGCCTGGGTGAACTTTTCAACGTCATCTCTAAATTTGGCCGCCGCGACGATCGTCCCGCCAACAGCTCGCAACACTGATTTCCCCACGCCCGCACCCTGCGGGCGTTTTGTTATTAACTTCCGTAAAATCCTGCCGATAACTATCTCATGACGCATTTGTGCCGACGTTGTATTATCAAATATATAACGTAACAAGGAGCAACAAATGCAAAAAAATCATTACCGCTGGGCTGCTGTCACTGCACTGACTCTTTCTCTGGCCGGTCAAGCGGTTGCTGCGGAAAAAATCACCGTGTTCGCTGCTGCGTCACTGACTAATGCGTTGCAGGAGATCGCTACGCAGTACCAGAAGAAAACGGGCGTTGAAGTGGTCTCTTCATTTGCCTCTTCATCAGTGTTAGCGCGCCAGATTGATCAGGGCGCGCCTGCCGATCTGTTCATCTCTGCCGACCAGCAGTGGATGGACGATGTAGTGGCAAAAAACAGCGTGGTGACCAACACGCGCTATACGCTGCTTGGCAATGACTTAGTGCTGATCGCCCCGAAAAGCGATGCCGCCAAAGCGGTGACCATTGATAGTAAAACCGACTGGAGAAGCCTGCTGAAAGGTGAGCGACTGGCGGTGGGCGATCCCGATCACGTACCGGCCGGGATTTATGCCAAAGAAGCATTACAAAAACTCGGCGCGTGGGACGCTTTATCTTCGCAGCTGGCACCCGCTAACAATGTACGTGCTGCGCTGGCGCTGGTTGAACGCAATGAAACGCCGTACGGCATCGTGTATGGTTCAGACGCGGTTGCCAGCCAAAAAGTGCAGGTAGTCGGACGTTTCCCGGAAGAGAGCCACAAGCCGGTGGAATATCCGATGGCGATCGTCAAAGAACATCAGAACGCAACGGTAACCGCCTTCTATAACTATTTGCAGGGGCCGGATGCCGCTGCCGTGTTTAAACAGTATGGATTTACGCCGAAGAAATGATATTGAGCGATCCCGAATGGCAGGCCGTGTTTCTCAGCCTGAAAGTGTCCTGTGTAGCGGTGCTGTGCAGCTTGCCGTTTGGCATCATGATGGCCTGGATTCTGGCGCGCTGCCGGTTTCCAGGCAAAACCTTGCTCGATAGTATCGTCCACCTGCCGCTGGTGCTGCCGCCGGTGGTGGTCGGTTATCTGCTGCTGATCGCTTTAGGCCGCCGCGGTTTCATCGGCGAAAGGTTGTATGACTGGTTCGGCTTCACGTTTGCCTTTAGCTGGCGCGGCGCGGTGATCGCTTCGGCGGTAATGGCGTTTCCGCTAATGGTGCGAGCGATTCGGCTCGCGCTGGAGGCGGTTGATACCAAACTTGAGCAGGCCGCTCGCACGCTTGGTGCGGGTCGCTGGCGCGTGTTTTTCACCATTACCCTGCCGCTCACCTTGCCTGGCATCATTGTCGGTACGGTTTTGGCCTTTGCCCGTTCGCTGGGCGAATTTGGCGCCACCATCACTTTTGTTTCCAACATTCCCGGTGAGACACGCACCATTCCGTCGGCGATGTTTACCTTGATCGAAACGCCAGGCGCCGAAGGCACCGCTGCGCGACTGTGTGCGGTGGCAATTGCGCTGGCGCTGATGTCGCTGGTGGCTTCTGAGCTGCTGGCGCGCTGGGGCCGCAAGCGGCTGGGAGCGGCGTAATGTTAAATCTGCAACTTTCTCAGCAGTTGGGTGATCATCGGCTCGACGTCAACGTCAATATTCCCGCCAGCGGCATCACCGCCATCTTTGGCGTGTCGGGTGCGGGAAAGACCTCGTTGATTAACGCGATTGGTGGCTTAACGCAGCCGCAAAGCGGGCGTATTGAACTGAACGATCGTTTGCTGTTTGATTCAGCATCGCGCGTGAATTTACCGCCGGAAAAGCGTCGCATCGGCTACGTGTTTCAGGATGCGCGGCTGTTCCCGCACTATCGTGTACGCGGCAATCTGCAATACGGCATGGCACCGTCGATGAAGTCACAGTTCAACGCGCTGGTGGCGCTGCTCGGCCTTGAATCGCTGTTAACGCGCTATCCGGCATCGCTGTCGGGCGGTGAAAAACAGCGCGTGGCGATTGGCCGCGCCTTGCTGACTGCGCCCGATATTCTGCTGATGGACGAACCGCTGGCGTCGCTTGATCTGCCGCGTAAACGTGAACTGATGCCCTATCTGCAAAAGCTGGCGAAGCAGGTTGATATTCCGATTCTTTACGTGTCGCACAGCCTCGACGAAATCCTGCAGCTGGCGGATAACGTGCTGGTTCTGGATGCGGGCCAGGTGAAAGCCTTTGGTGCGCTGGAGAAGGTGTGGAGCAGTTCGGCGATGCGTCCGTGGTTGCCGCTTGCCGAGCGTACCAGCGTGCTGCGCGTGCAGGTGTTAGAGCAGCATCCGGATTACCCGATGACCGCGCTGTCGCTCGGCGATCAGCATATTTGGGTCAGTCGGGTGAATCAGCCGCTGAAAACCCCGCTGCGCATTCGTATCGCCTCGGCGGATGTGTCGCTGGCATTGCAGCCGCCGCATAACACCTCGATACGCAATATTTTACCGGCGCAGGTGGTTGAGCTGCTGGAGATTGACGATCAGGTGGAAGTTAAGCTGCGTATTGGGATAAGCGAATTGTGGGCGCGCATCTCGCCGTGGGCGCGGGATGAGCTGGGCATCCGGCCCGATCAGTGGCTGTATGCGCAGATTAAAAGTGTGTCGATAGCGGCGTGAGCAACAGGTCGCCATGAATAGCGACCCTACAATGCGTTATACCGGTTTTGTAGGGTGCGCATTTATGCGCACCTTTTTGATATTACAGCACTTCCTGATAAATCACGTCGGCGATGCCCGGCTCCAGATTGGTGCCAATCACCTTTTTGGCGCGCGCTTTGATGGCGTCATCGGCATTGCCCATCGCCACGCCCAATCCCACCTGTTCCAGCATGCTGAGATCGTTGTAGTTATCGCCAAACGCCAGCACGTCTTGCATGCTGAAGCCCTGACTTTCCACCCATTGCGCCAGGCGCTTGCCTTTGCTGTTGCCACCTTTGGCAATATCGACCTGATCGTGCCACGACCATTCACAGGCCAAACCCAATTCGGCTTCGGTGCGTTCGGCAAACTGCTGCAGCGCGCGCGTATCCGGGTGCGACAAGGCGAACTTCCAGATTGATGTGGCTTCATGCGCGGCCTGCGCCAGACTTGGCACCTGCAGGAACAGCGGACGCTGCGCTTCTGGCAGCGACTGCGCCCAGTTAAGCGTTCGCGTTACATGGCCGGTTGGCGTCTGATACAGCATCGCATCATCGACATACAGCAGACCGTGGATGTTCTCTTCATCCAGCATCTCAATCACACGCGCGGCTTGGTTTTTATCAAGTGGATCGGCGGCCAGCACCTTTTTCGCTGGATAATCATACAAATAGGTGCCGTTACAGCAGATGGCGGGGGTATCGAGATTCAGTGCCTGATAAAAAGGGTGGATGGCGCAGTGATGGCGACCGGTGACGATCAACACTTTCACGCCCGCCTGTTGCGCGCGGGCCAGCGCTTCAATGGATTCAGGCAGAATGGTTTTATTCGGGGTCAGCAGGGTGCCGTCGAGGTCAAGGGCGATTACGCGGTAGCTCATTACACTTTCCGTCCGGGAGTTGGCAAAGCATTGAGTCTACACCCGGCAGCGGCCCTGAGACAAAAAACAGGGCACAAATGAATCCAGCGCGACAAAATGAAACGCGCTACAGTTATCCCTTTCATCAGGCAGCGAATAAGGAAAACGCATGAAACAAGTCGTGTATACCGCCAGTCCCGAGAGCCAGCAGATTCATGCCTGGCAGTTGCAGGAAGATGGCGCACTGACGTTATTGCAGGTAACGGATGTTGCCGGCCAGGTGCAGCCGATGGTGGTGAGCCCGAAGAAAGATTTCCTCTATGTAGGTGTTCGTCCGAATTTTCGCGTGCTGGCGTTCCGCATTGCGGCCGACGGTACGCTGAGCCTCGCCGGTGAAGCGCCGTTACCGGGCAGCCCAACGCACATTTCCACCGATCGTCAGGGTAACTATCTGTTCTGCGGCTCGTACAACGATGCCTGCGTCAGTATTAGCCCAATTGGCAGCGATGGCTTGCCGCAGGCGCCGAGTCAGGTAATTAGCGGATTGGAGGGTTGTCACTCAGCGAATATCGATCTGAACAACCAAACGCTGTTTGTACCGGCATTGAAACAGGATCGCATCTGCCTGTATCAGCTGAATGCAGAGGGAACGCTGGCGCCGCGTGAACAAGCGCAGGTCACCACCGTTGAAGGTGCGGGTCCGCGTCACATGGCCTTCCACCCGAACGGCGCCTATGGCTACGTAGTGAACGAGCTGGATAGCACCGTGGATGTCTGGGCGCTGAACAACGTGCACGGTCAGGTTGAGCGCGTGCAGAGCCTCGACATGATGCCAAAAGATTTTAGTGACACGCGTTGGGCGGCTGACATCCATATCACGCCGGATGGCCGTTTCCTTTACGCCTGTGACCGTACCAGCAGCACCATTACGGTGTTCAGCATCAGTGAAGATGGATCCGTACTGGCGATTGAAGGTTTCCAGCCGACCGAAACGCAACCGCGCGGTTTTAACATCGATCACAGCGGTCAATATCTGGTGGCGGCGGGACAGAAATCGCACCATATCGAAGTGTATAAGATTGAGGCGCGCGGCCTGCTCAATCCGCTGGCGCGTTATGCGGTAGGACAAGGCCCAATGTGGGTTGTCATCCACCAACTGTGATATTTAGTAGGGTCATCATTGATGGCGACCAGGTGCGCATAAAAGCGCCCCCTACAAAATCCGCCGTAGGGTCGCCATTGATGGCGACCAGGTGCGTATAAATGCGCACCCTACAAAATCCGTCGTAGGGTCGCCATTGATGGCGACCAGGTGCGAATAAATGCGCACCCTACAAAATCCGTCGTAGGGTCGCCATTCATGGCGACCTTTCTTATTACGCGTACTTCACCGTCATCGACGCACTCGCCAGCGCATGGAAATGCACGTTAAAACCAACCATCGCGCCGCTCGCGCCTTCATCCACCTCAATTTTGTCCGTATCCAGCGCATGCACGGTAAAGATGTAGCGATGCGATTCACCCTGCGGTGGGGCCGCGCCGCCATAGCCAGTTTGGCCAAAATCGGTGCGCGTCTGGATGGCGCTCTCCGGCAGTTCCGCCACGCCGGAACCGGCACCTTGCGGCAACACGGTCACCTCGGCCGGAATGTTCGCGACTACCCAATGCCACCAGCCGGAACCGGTGGGTGCGTCGGGATCGTAGCAGGTGACCACAAAGCTTTTGGTGCCTGCTGGCACATCATCCCACGCCAGATGCGGTGACAAATTGTCGCCCTGGTAACCCATGCCGTTGAAAACGTGTCGTTCTGGCATCTTATCGCCATCGTTAAAATCCTGGCTAAATACGCGCATGATCTCTCCTTTTTGGTTGTGCAGTGCCGTCAATCATGGTGGAAATGCGCGGCAACATCCAGTGCCGCACTGACCGCTTGCGTCAGTTTCGTCAGTTCAGCGGCAGAAATCAGATAAGGTGGCATCAGGTAGATCAATCGGCCAAACGGACGAATCCACACGCCGCGCTCGACGAAGAACTGCTGCAGCGCGGCCATGTTCACCGCCTGATGCGTTTCGATCACGCCAATCGCGCCCAGCACGCGTGCATCGGCCACCGCATGATGGCTACGCAACGGCAGCAGTTCGGCGCGTAATTGCCGTTCAATGGTCGGCACCTGGGTTGTCCAGCCGTCTTCAGCGATCAGCGCCAGACTTTCCACCGCCACCGCGCAGGCCAGCGGATTGCCCATAAAGGTGGGCCCATGCATAAAGCAGCCTGCCGCGCTGCGGCTGATGGTATCGGCGACTTCTCGTGTGGTTAGCGTGGCGGAGAGCGTCATGGTTCCGCCGGTCAGCGCTTTCCCCAGGCAGAGAATGTCCGGCGTGATGCCAGCATGTTCGCAGGCAAACAGCTTGCCGCTGCGGCCAAAGCCGGTGGCGATCTCATCGGCAATCAGCAGCAAACCGTAGCGGTCGCACAGCGCGCGCACCTGTTGCAGATAGCGCGGATGGTAGAAACGCATCCCGCCTGCGCCTTGCACGATCGGCTCCAGAATCACTGCCGCAATCTCACGATGGTGAGTTTCTGCCAACTGCGCGAAATCAGCAAAATCCGCCTCGTTCCACTCATCATCAAAGGCGCTTTGCGGCGCGTTGGCGAACAGATGTTCTGGCAGATAGCCGCGCCACAGGCTGTGCATCGAGTTTTCCGGATCGCACACCGACATAGCGGCAAAGGTATCGCCATGATAGCCGCGCTTCAGCGTGAGAAATTTCTGTCGCGTTTGGTTGCGTCCCAGCCAGTATTGCAGCGCCATCTTCATCGACACTTCAACGGCGATGGAACCTGAATCGGCAAGGAACACGCACTCCAACGCGTCAGGCGTGATAGCAACCAACTGGCGGCTCAGTTCCACCGCCGCCGGATGGGTAATGCCGCCAAACATCACATGCGACATCTGCGTCATTTGCTGCTGCAGCGCCTGGTTAAGGCGCGGATGGTTATAGCCGTGAATCGCCGCCCACCATGACGACATGCCATCCACCAGTTCACGTCCATCGGCCAACTGCAGCTGGCAGCCGTGCGCCGCCACAACCGGATAACAGGGCAGGGGATCGCGCATCGACGTGTAGGGATGCCAGATATGCTGGCGGTCAAAATTGAGGTCGTCCTGAGTGAACATGTAAGTTGTAAACCATTTTAAAAAGATTTAGTTTACAAGTATAACCACGTTAATCGTCGGGATGAACCCCCTTTTTCTGGAGTAAGCAATGGCAAACCGCTGGACACTGACACAAGCTCAGGCACTTTTCGATAAACCTTTCCTTGAGTTGATGTTTGAAGCGCAGCAAGTGCATCGTCAACATTTCGATCCGCGCCAGGTGCAGGTCAGCACGCTGCTATCGATCAAAACTGGCGCCTGCCCGGAAGACTGCAAATACTGTCCGCAGAGCGCGCGTTATAAGACCGGTCTGGAATCCGAGCGTCTGATGGAAGTAGATGCGGTACTGGAATCGGCGCGCAAAGCCAAAGCGGCGGGATCGAGCCGTTTCTGCATGGGAGCTGCATGGAAAAACCCGCACGAACGCGACATGCCCTACCTTCAGCAGATGGTGCAGGGCGTAAAAGCGATGGGCATGGAGACCTGCATGACGCTTGGCACGCTGGACGGCAGCCAGGCGCAGCGCCTTGCCGAAGCCGGGCTCGATTTCTACAACCACAACCTTGATACCTCACCAGAATTCTACGGCAACATCATCACCACGCGCAGCTATCAGGAACGTCTGGATACGCTGGATAAAGTGCGCGGCGCGGGCATTAAAGTCTGTTCGGGCGGCATCGTTGGCCTGGGTGAAACCGTGAAAGATCGCGCGGGCTTACTGGTGCAGTTGGCCAATTTGCCGACGCCGCCTGAAAGCGTACCGATCAACATGCTGGTGAAGGTCAAAGGCACACCGCTGGCCGATAACGATGACGTTGAACCGTTCGACTTTATCCGCACCATCGCGGTGGCGCGCATCATGATGCCATCATCACACGTGCGCCTTTCAGCCGGTCGCGAGCAAATGAGCGAGCAAACCCAGGCGATGTGCTTTATGGCCGGGGCTAACTCGATTTTCTACGGCTGCAAACTGCTCACCACGCCAAATCCGGAAGAGGATAAAGATCTGATTCTATTCCGCAAGCTGGGGCTCAATCCGGAACATACCGCGACCACCGCGGGTGACAACGAGCAGCAATATCAGCTCAGCGAGCAGCTGCTGCACGCCGATACCGAGCAGTTCTACAACGCGGCTGTGTAAATGGGCTGGACACAACGTATTGATCAGGCGCTGACGGCGCGGCGTGCTGCTGATGGCTGGCGTCTGCGGCGTCCCATCGAGCACAACAACGTGCGGGAAATTACGCTCGACGGTCAGCGTTATCGCCATTTCTCCAGCAATGACTATCTCGGACTCAGTCAGCATCCAGCGGTGATCGCCGCGTGGCAGCAGGGCGCGGCCGAGACGGGCGCAGGGGCGGGTGCATCCGGTCATGTCACCGGTTACAGCCGTCATCATGCGCAGCTGGAAGCGGAATTAGCAGACTGGCTTGGCTATTCGCGCGCGCTGCTGTTCATTTCGGGATTTGCCGCCAATCAGGCGGTGATTCATCTGCTGGCGGAAAAGCAGGATCGCATCTTTGCCGATAAGCTGGCGCACGCTTCACTGCTGGATGCCGCCAGCCACAGCCCGGCGAGCTTGCGTCGCTTTGCTCATAATCAGCCGGAAAGTCTGGCGAAACTGCTGGCCACGCCGTCAGAAGGCGGCACGCTGGTGGTGACCGAAGGTGTATTCAGCATGGACGGCGACAGCGCGCCACTGACGTCGATCGCTGAGGAGACGCGGCGCGGCAACGGCTGGCTGCTGGTGGATGATGCGCACGGCATCGGTGTGACCGGTGCGCAAGGGCGTGGCAGCTGCTGGCAGCAGCAGGTAAAACCGGAGCTGCTGATCGTCACCTTTGGTAAAGGGTTTGGCGTCAGCGGCGCGGCGCTGCTGTGTGATGACGCCACCGCCGATTATGTTGAACAGTTTTCTCGCCATCTGATCTATTCCACCGCGATGCCTCCGGCGCAGTGCTACGCGCTGCTGGCAGCACTGCGGCAGATTCAACAAGGCGATGCGCTACGTGAAAAACTGCACAGCCACATTGCGCGTTTCCGCGCCGGTGCGGCGGATTTGCCGTGGCAGTTGGTGGCCTCAAATAGCGCGATTCAGCCGCTCATCGTCGGCGAAAACAGTGCGGCGCTGGCGTTGTCGCAGCGGCTAGCTAAAGCCGGCAGTTGGGTGAGCGCCATTCGTCCGCCGACCGTGCCGCCAGGCACGGCGCGGCTGCGCATCACGCTTACTGCTGCGCATCACCCCGATGATATTGATCGTTTGCTGGAGGCGCTGTATGACGCTGCAGGTTAACAAGCAGGCCGTAGCGCACGCCTTTGGTCGCGCGGCTGCGCATTACGAGCAGCACGCGCAATTACAGCGGCTGAGCGGCGATGCGTTACTGGCGCGGGCACCCGCAAGCTTTGGCCCGCATCTGCTGGATGCCGGTTGCGGCACGGGTTGGTATAGCCGCTACTGGCGCGATCGCGGACGTACTCTGACGGCGCTCGATTTGTCGCCCAACATGCTGCAAACCGCGTGCGATCAGCAATCGGCGCAGCACTATCTGCTGGGCGATATCGATGAAGTGCCGCTGCCCGACGCCAGCGTTGACGGCGTGTGGAGCAATCTGGCGGTGCAGTGGAGCAGCGATCTACACACTGCGTTACAGCAGTTTTTGCGCGTTACGCGGCCGGGTGGCACGGTGCTGTTTTCCACGCTGCTCGACGGATCGCTGCATGAAGTGCATCACGCGTGGGCGCAGCTGGATGGTCGCCAGCATGCCAACCGTTTTCTCAGTACCGCGCAGTTTCACGCGGCCACTGCAACGCTGCCGATGACGGCGCAGCAGCAGGTTATCACGCTGCACTTTCCCAGTGCGCTCAGCGCTATGCGCTCCCTGAAAGGGATTGGTGCCACACATCTGCACGATGGACGCGGCGCCAGCGTGCTGACCCGATCCCAGCTAGCACAGCTTGAGCAGCACTGGCCGCAGGATGAGGCCGGATATCGCCTGAGTTATCACCTGATGTATGGAGTTTTAAGCAAATGACACGCTGGTTTATTACCGGAACGGATACTGAAGTGGGCAAAACCGTGGCCAGCGGCGCGCTGCTGCAGGCGGCGCGCGCCGCCGGTTTACGCACCGCTGGCTACAAGCCGGTGGCATCCGGCTGCGAGATGACGCCGGAAGGCATCCGCAACAGCGACGCGCTGGCGTTGCAGCGCTACAGCAGCCTGACGTTAAGCTACGAGCAGGTCAATCCACTGGCGTTTCTCGAACCGACCTCGCCGCATATCATCAGCGCAGAAGAGGGCCGACCGATTACCTTTGCGGCACTGTCAGCAGGGTTGCGCGCACTGGAGCAGCAGGCGGAATGGGTGTTAGTTGAAGGCGCAGGCGGTTGGTTCACACCGCTCTCCGAGACGCAAACTTACGCCGATTGGGTGGCAGCTGAGCAGTTGCCGGTGATTCTGGTGGTGGGCGTGAAGTTAGGCTGCATCAACCATGCGATGCTCACTGCCGAGGCGGTGAAAGCGCGCGGATTGCGCCTTGCGGGTTGGGTAGCCAATGATATCCAGCCACCCGGCAAACGCCATCAGGAGTATATCGCCACGCTGCGACAGCGTATTGAAGCGCCGTTTCTGGGGGAGATCCCACATCTTACTGATGAGGCGCAGCAGGCCGAGTGCGGGCGCTATTTGACACTACCGCAATAACCCAGGTCGCCATAAATGGCGACCCTACATTGCTTGAAGCCATTTTGTAGGGGGCTATTCATGGCGTAATGCCGATCAGTTAAGCACCGTATCTAACCACCGCACATTCCGTAGCGGCGCGATTTATCGCGCAATGAATTGCGCCGCTACAATATGTGCGCTCGGTAATAGGATTTCATCTCTTAACTGACAAGCATTACGCCATTCATGGCGACCTAAGATAATCACGTCGCCGTTAGCCACTTGTTGACGGTGATGTCATCCAGCTGCGCCACTTTACCGTGTGCCACATTGCGTCCTTGATGTAATAGCAGGAAATAGTCGGCGACGCGGCGGATAAATGAAACGTGCTGCTCAAGCAACAAAATGGTTAAACCATATTCACGGTTTAACCGACGAATCAGGTTGCCCATCTCTTCTTCCAGCCACGGCGACATCCCTTCCGTCGGCTCATCCAGAATCACCAGTTTTGGCTGCAGCACCAGTGCGCGTGCCAATGCCAAATGTTGCTGTTGTTCCATCGGCAACTCACCGCTGCGTTGATGGCGCAACGAATAGAGCGCTGGAAACAGGTCAAAAACCATTTCAGGAATGGCGCGGCTCCGATCATCCTGCGCCGCCATCAGGGCAATCAGCAGGTTATCTTCCACGCTCATCTGCGAGAATATATGCCGTCCTTGCGGCACATAACCTATGCCGGTACGCGCGCGCAGCTCGGCAGGTTGCAGCAGCAAATCTTCCGGCGGCGCGCCATCTTCCTGCCAGGTCATCGAGCCGCTGTTGATCGGCAAACGCCCCATAATGCAGTTCACCAAGGTGGTTTTGCCCATGCCGGGGCTGCCCAGCACGCCGGTGCAGGTGCCCGGCGGCAGATCGAGATCCACATCCCACAGAATGTGATTTTGACCGTAAAACTGATTCACCGAACGTAAACTCAGCATCTGACATACTCCTTCCAGATTATTAGCCTGAATGCTCCCGCTCTGTGTCGTCTGGCATACAGTCGTGCACGATTGATGGACACCGCTGTTATCGGCACACGCCGATATGGACTCGTCACTCCATACGATGAACGTTGCAATTCCCAGGCCAGGTTAAGGATTTAGGCATCTCTCAATCTGAAATGAAGCAAATAGGCCGCTAAAAGTTGAGTAATGCTTAACAATTGCCAGCGGTGATAAATTGGCTGCACTTTGACGGTGCTGAAGGCTTAACGTTTCTGGTGCATTTGATCGTTCGTAAGGCATTAACTGCGGAAATAAGTGGCCTTAATGCCTGGGTTCTCTGCAGGCAAGAGAGTGTAAAGAGGCAAAAAGAAGGGTTACTGCGACACGCAGGGAGATAAAAATAAATACGAAAAAATTTTTTTTCGCGCTTAAGGATGGGCGCGAGAAAATTATACACAGCCGATGGGCTCGGGGCTCGATCCACTTATCCACCATTACTGTGGATAACCTTGTGCATTAGCGACTGAAAACCGTGTGGAAGCGAGTAAATTCGCGGCCTTAACACATTATGATGAGAAACTGGGCTTTTGGGTCAATTTCAATTAAAACAGCAGGTTAGTTAAAATCAAGCATGCGAATTATCTGCCTTGTCATCGAACTGCAATTTAATGACACTCTATTGACAAATGTTAAAAGCGTCCTCCACTTGGGGATAACATTACGCAACAACAGCTTGCTGCTCGCTGCTTCAATTACGCTGAAGAAAATCGTCCGAAGGTGTCATTATCGTCCAATTTTACTGTGATTATGTCCAGTATTTTTTTCTGGCAAATTCCCCATAGCAGAGTAGAATTAGCAGCCTGCCCGCCGACTTCACCAGCTGGAACCGCCAAAACATGAGCAAAGCCTTCAAACTCAACTCCGATTTTAAGCCTTCAGGCGATCAACCTGAGGCGATTCGCCGTCTCGAAGAGGGGCTGGAAGATGGACTCGCGCATCAAACGCTGTTGGGCGTTACGGGCTCAGGTAAAACCTTTACCGTGGCGAACGTGATTGCCGATCTCAATCGACCCACCATGGTGCTGGCGCCTAATAAAACATTGGCGGCGCAGCTGTACGGTGAAATGAAGGAGTTTTTCCCGGATAACGCGGTGGAGTTTTTCGTCTCTTATTACGATTACTATCAGCCTGAAGCCTATGTGCCGAGCTCTGACACCTTTATTGAAAAAGACGCGTCGGTGAATGAGCACATTGAACAGATGCGTCTGTCGGCGACCAAAGCACTGCTGGAGCGTCGTGATGTGATTGTGGTGGCCTCGGTGTCGGCGATCTACGGTTTGGGCGATCCCGATCTCTACTTGAAAATGATGCTGCATCTGACGCGCGGCATGATTATCGATCAGCGCAGTATTCTGCGTCGTCTGGCGGAGTTGCAATATAGTC
Organism: Pantoea sp. X-Soil-ISGK-421; assembly: GCF_059730785.1. NCBI lineage: Bacteria > Pseudomonadati > Pseudomonadota > Gammaproteobacteria > Enterobacterales > Erwiniaceae > Pantoea > Pantoea sp. X-Soil-ISGK-421. Next base: position 1,267,818 of record NZ_AP035979.1, read on the forward strand.
GCAACGATCAGGCCTTCCAGCGCGGTACCTTCCGCGTGCGCGGCGAGGTGATCGATGTGTTCCCGGCGGAATCGGATGACATTGCGCTGCGTATCGAACTGTTTGATGAAGAAGTTGAACGGCTATCGCTGTTCGATCCGCTGACGGGTCAGATCGATTCGGTGATCCCGCGTTTTACCGTCTATCCCAAAACGCACTACGTGACGCCGCGCGAGCGTATTCTGCAGGCGATGGAAGACATCAAAGTCGAACTGGTGGACCGCCGCAAGGTGCTTATGGAGAACAATAAGCTGCTTGAAGAGCAGCGTATTTCCCAGCGTACTCAGTTCGATCTCGAGATGATGAACGAGTTGGGGTACTGCTCTGGTATCGAAAACTACTCCCGCTATCTCTCGGGACGCGGACCGGGTGAGCCGCCGCCGACCTTGTTCGACTACTTACCGGCTGATGGCCTGCTGGTGGTCGACGAATCGCACGTGACCATTCCGCAGATTGGCGGCATGTATCGCGGTGACCGCGCGCGTAAAGAGACGCTAGTAGAATACGGTTTCCGTTTGCCGTCGGCGCTGGATAACCGCCCGATGAAGTTTGAAGAGTTTGAAGCGGCAGCCCCACAAACCATTTATGTTTCGGCGACGCCGGGCAACTACGAGCTGGAAAAATCTGGCAGCGAAGTGATTGATCAGCTGGTACGTCCAACGGGCCTGCTGGATCCGATTCTGGAAGTGCGTCCGGTGGCGACGCAGGTCGACGATTTGCTGTCGGAAATTCGCAAGCGTGTCGAGATCAATGAGCGCGTGCTGGTCACCGTATTGACCAAGCGCATGGCGGAAGATCTCACTGAATATCTGGTTGAGCACGGCGAGAAGGTGCGCTATCTGCACTCGGATATCGATACTGTGGAACGTATGGAGATTATCCGCGATTTACGCCTTGGCGAATTTGATGTGCTGGTCGGCATTAACCTACTGCGAGAAGGCCTGGATATGCCGGAAGTGTCGCTGGTGGCGATTCTGGATGCCGATAAAGAGGGCTTCCTGCGCTCGGAGCGTTCGTTGATTCAGACCATAGGCCGCGCCGCGCGTAACATTAACGGCCGGGCGATTCTCTACGCCGACAAAATCACGCCGTCGATGGAACGCGCGATGGGCGAAACCGAGCGCCGTCGCGAGAAGCAGCAAAAATACAACGAAGAGAACGGCATCGTGCCGCAAGGGCTCAACAAGAAAATCACCGATATTCTTGAGCTCGGCAAAAACGTGGTTAAAACGCGCGGAAAAGGCAAAACCGCGTCACGTACTGCAGCAGAAGCGGAAGCCAATTACATGGCGCTTACGCCGCAGGCGATGCAGAAGAAAATTCACGAGCTGGAAGGGCAGATGCAGCAACACGCGCAGAATCTGGAGTTTGAAGAAGCCGCCAGCGTGCGCGATCAGCTACATCAACTGCGCGAGCTGTTTATTGCGGCTTCGTGATCGTTGTATTTAGGTCGCCATGAATGGCGCCCCTACGCGAATTCAGTGGGGTTTTCGTAGGGTGCGCATTGATGCGCACCTGGAAACTAAACGGCTTGAATGGCGTGTTCCAGCGCAATGCGCAGCAGCTGGCGGTCGTGGCGATATTTGATATCGGCGGCTTCCAGCGGTTCACGAATGATTAAACGCTGTTCCACACCGCTAATATCGGCTGCCGGGCTCACCACCACGGCATCGATAACGCGCTTACCAATGGCTTTTTCCATGATCGCCAGTTTATCGGCCACATTCAGGCTGGCCGCTGCGGCGCTCAGCTCGCGACCCAGGTTGCCAATAAATACCATGGTGGCTGGCGTACGACGCAGTGCGCGGGCCATATCTTCCATCAGCAAGATCGGCATCAGGCTGGTGTAAAAGCTGCCAGGCCCAATGAGAATCAAATCCGCTTCGCCCACCGCGTCTATGGCTTCGCGCGTTGGCAATACGTTTGGATGCAACATCAACTCTTCCGGCGGCTGCTTCATCTCATCAATCGCGGTTTCGCCGTACACCATATTGCCTTCACCATCCTGCGCCACCAGATCGACCGGCTGTTCTGACATTGGAATCAGAAAGGCATCTACCTTGAGGAGATTGCGGATGATATTGATGGCTTCCAGCGGGCGCACGCTAAGGTGATCCAGCGCCTTCAGCATCAGGTTGCCAAGATTGTGTCCGGCCAGCTCGCCATTACCGCTAAAACGATACTCAAACATTGCGGTAGCGACGCTCGGTTCGGTGATCAGCTGATTGATGCAGTTACGCATATCGCCCCACGCAATGCCGCCTTCCGAGCGGCGAATGCGGCCGGTGGAGCCGCCGTTATCGGTGGTGGTGACGATGCCGGTTAAGCGCGAGCCTAACGGCGCCAGCGCCGACATCACGCGGCCCAGACCGTGCCCGCCACCTAATGCCACTACGCGATCCAAATCTGCCAGGGTTCGATTCATGTTTCTCCTTTGTCACCGACATCCTCGCGTTGAGGCGCAGTTGAACTGATGTGCATCAATATCTGGGGTGCATTTTACCGTATCCTGTCGCGAAAATGCGGTGAAAAATACGTTATACATCAAGATATATAGCGAAATTCACTGATGGATGCGAATCGCTAATCGCGCTACCATTCGTTTTAACCGTGTTGTCCACAATGACAACAAACTCCCAAGCCTGGGTTCCTAAGTCGTTAACGATAGGGAATGCAGGCCGCAGCCTTGAGCTGCCAGGGTGCAGAAAGAAATGACTGCATCTCCCGACTTTGGAAAGGTGTTCAGGTGCCACAATTTACAGATGCCTACGCGCGCAGCTTTTACTATCTGCGCCTGTCGGTCACGGATGTGTGTAACTTCCGTTGTACCTACTGCTTACCAAACGGCTACAAGCCGAACGGTACGCATAATAAGAGCTTTCTCTCGCTGGATGAGATTCGTCGCGTGACGCGTGCCTTTGCGGCTGCGGGCACGGAAAAAGTGCGCCTGACCGGTGGCGAACCCTCCATGCGTCGTGATTTCACCGACATAATCGCCGCCGTGCGTGAAAACGCCGCCATTCGCCAGATAGCGATGACCACGAACGGTTACCGCATGGCGCGCGACGTGGGTGCGTGGCGCGCTGCCGGCCTCACCCATATCAACGTCAGCGTCGATAGCCTCGATGCGCGCCAGTTTCACGCTATTACCGGGCAGGACAAATTTGCCGAAGTGATGGCGGGAATTGATGCAGCTTTTGAGGCCGGTTTCGAGAAAGTGAAAGTCAACAGCGTGTTGATGCGCGACGTGAACAGCCATAGTCTCAGTACCTTCCTTGAATGGCTGCGCCTGCGACCGATTCAATTACGCTTTATCGAGCTGATGGAAACCGGCGAAGGCAGCGATCTGTTCCGCCGCCATCATATCTCCGGTGAAGTGATCCGCGATCAACTGATTCTGCAAGGTTGGCAGCGCCAGCCGCGCGGCCGCAGCGACGGTCCGGCGCAGGTGTTCCGACATCCCGATTATCAGGGCGAAGTGGGCCTGATCATGCCTTATGAGAAAGATTTCTGCGCCAGCTGCAACCGCCTGCGCGTGTCGGCACTGGGCAATCTGCATCTGTGCCTGTTTGGTGACGGCGGCGTCTCGTTGCGCGATCTGTTGGCCTCTGACGATCAGCAGGATGAGTTGCAGGCGCGCATTGCGCACAGCCTTGGACAGAAAAAGCAGACGCATTTCCTGCATCAGGGCAATACCGGCATCACGCAAAATCTCTCCTTTATTGGTGGCTAAACACAGGAGTTACGGCCATGGGTAAACCTACCGGCGACTTTGTCGCCTTAAATGTGGCGGTGATGACCGTCTCTGATAGCCGCGATGCCGGCAATGACACATCGGGCGATTATCTGCGCGAAGCGCTGGCGGAAGCCGGGCATCAGGTGGTGGATCGCGCGCTTGTGCCGGATAACCGCTACCGCATTCGTGCCACGGTGTCGCGCTGGATTGCCAGCGACGATGTGCAAGTCGTGATCGTCAATGGCGGCACCGGTTTTAACAGTAAAAACAGCACGCCAGAAGCATTGCTGCCGCTGCTCGATCGCGAAATTGAAGGCTTTGGCGAGCTGTTCCGCATGATCTCTTATGAAGAAATTGGCAGCTCGACGCTACAGTCGCGTGCGGTGGCCGGATTAGCCAATCAGACGCTGATTTTTGCCGTGCCGGGATCGACCAATGCCTGCCGCAGCGCCTGGGAACGCATTATTGAAGATCAACTGGATGCGCGTACGCGTCCGTGTAATTTCGTCTCACATTTGAAGAAGTTGTAAGTATGTCATCCTTAACCCATATCAATGCCGCTGGCGAAGCCCACATGGTGGATGTCTCCAGCAAAACCGAAACGGTGCGCGAGGCTCAGGCTGAAGCGCTGGTGCTGATGAGCGTCGAAACGCTGCAGATGATTATTGACGGCAGCCATCATAAAGGTGACGTGTTCGCCACCGCGCGCATCGCCGGTATTCAGGCGGCAAAACGCACCTGGGAACTGATTCCGCTCTGTCATCCGCTGATGCTGAGCAAAGTGGAAGTCACCTTGCTGGCGGAACCGCAACATAGCCGCGTGCGCGTCACCTCGCTCTGTCGTCTGACCGGTAAAACCGGCGTCGAGATGGAAGCGTTGACGGCGGCATCCGTCGCGGCACTTACCATCTATGACATGTGCAAAGCAGTGCAAAAGGACATCGTCATTGACCAACTACGTCTGCTGAGCAAAAGCGGCGGCAAGTCCGGCGACTTCAAGGCGGTGAGCCATGATTAAGGTGCTGTTTTTTGCCCAGGTACGTGAACTGACCGGCACCAGCGCGCTTGAGTTGGCAGCTGAATATGGCGACGTCGCGACCTTGCGAGCGGCGTTAGCGGAGAAGGGCGATCGCTGGGCGCTGGCGCTGGAGTCCGGCAAGTTGCTGGCCGCGGTCAACCAAACGCTGGTGCCGATGAATCATCCGCTGCGTGCGGGTGATGAAGTGGCCTTTTTCCCGCCGGTCACCGGAGGCTGATGATGGAAACGCGGATTCGTGTGAGTGCAGAGCCTTTCAACGTCGGCGAAGAGTATGAAAAACTCGCCGCGCATGACAGCGACGGCGCGGTCGTGACATTCACCGGTAAAGTGCGCAATCACAATCTCGGCGCCAGCGTGGCGGCATTGACGCTGGAACACTACCCCGGCATGACAGAAAAGGCGCTAGCGGATATCGTCGCGGACGCACGTCAGCGCTGGGCACTGCAGCAGGTGACGGTGATTCATCGCGTTGGCGAACTGTTCCCCGGCGACGAAATTGTGTTTGTTGGCGTCAGCAGCGCGCATCGTGGCAGCGCCTTCGCCGCCACCGAGTTCATCATGGACTACCTGAAAACCCGCGCGCCGTTCTGGAAGCGCGAAGCCACTGCCGCAGGCGATCGTTGGGTTGATGCCCGCGACAGCGATCATCAGGCCGCTGAGCGCTGGAGCTAGCGCGCAAAATCTTCCCGCTCCGATAGCGGCAGGCCACTGAAAACGTTAAGGTACGGTTTTTGTTGGCGTCAGGGATTATGATGAACACGAGCAAGATAATGAAAGGCGCAGCATTGCTGGCTGCGCTGGTGCTGGCCGGTTGTAGCACGAAAAAAGAGCCGCAGGCACCGGCGCGACAGCCCGCCGATGTGAAGAGCCAAATTCAACAGCTGTTGCCCAGCGACGTGACGCAAAAATCGGCCTGGGCCGACGACATCTATACCGCGTTCCGCGTGCAGCAAATCGATGCCAGCGTCAGCAATATCTGTGCGGTGATTGCCGTTACCGATCAGGAATCTAACTTCAGCGCCGATGCGGTGGTGCCGGGCTTACCGAAAATTGCCTGGGGTGAAATCGATCGCCGCGCCGCCAAAGTCCACGTTCCGGCGTTTCTGGTGCGCACCGCGCTGCTGATCAAATCACCGAACGGTGAGAGCTATGCGTCGCGTCTGGATAAAGTGCGCAGCGAAAAAGAGCTGAGCGCCATCTTTGATGATTTCATTGATATGGTGCCGATGGGGCAGAAGCTGTTTGGTAACCTCAACCCAATTCACACCGGCGGGCCGATGCAGGTCAGCATTGAGTTTGCTGAAGCGCACGCCAAAGGTTATCCGTATGCGGTTGACGGCTCGATTCGCCGTGAAGTCTTTACCCGACGCGGTGGCATCTACTTCGGCACGCTGCATTTGCTCGGCTATCCCGCCGATTACAGCCAGCCGCTGTACCGTTTCGCCGACTTCAACGCCGGTTGGTATGCCAGCCGCAACGCCGCATTCCAGGCGGCCATCGCCCGAGCCAGCGGCATCAAGCTGGCACTTGATGGCGACCTGATCGTCTATGGAAGCGAGCAGGCCGGTTCCACTGAACTGGCGGTACGCAGCCTGAGCAAGCAGTTGGACATGAGCAATCGTGAAATCCGCCGCGATCTGGAGAAGGGTGACACAGCCGACTTCGCCAGCAGCACACTGTGGAAACAGACCTTTATTCTCGCCGATAAGATGGCCGGTAAACGTCTGCCACGAGAAATGCTGCCGGGTATCAAATTGGAAAGCCCGAAAATTACCCGCAATCTCACCACCGCGTGGTTTGCTCAGCGCGTAAATGGCCGCTATCAACAGTGCTTGACACGCCGTTGACGCAAACGGGTGTACACTCCACACTTACAGAGTTTGTCTAACATTTAATGAGGCGCTTCATGGATCGATATCCACGTAATGATTCAATCGTGCAACAGGCTTCCACCTCGCTGCAGACCTACATGGCACAGGTGTATGGCTGGATGACCTGCGGCTTGCTGCTCACCGCGTTTGTATCGTGGTTTGCTGCCCGCACACCTGCAGTAATGGAACTGGTATTTGCGAATCGCATCACTTTCTTCGGTTTGATCATCGCACAGCTGGCGCTGGTGTTTGTACTGTCTGGCATGGTGCAACGTATGAGTGGCGCGGTGGCGACCGCACTGTTTATGCTCTATTCGGCGCTAACCGGCTTAACCATGGCGAGTATTTTCCTCGTCTACACCTATTCATCCATTGCCAGCACTTTCTTTGTAACGGCCGGGATGTTCGGGGCGATGAGCTTCTACGGCTACACCACTAAGCGCGATCTGAGCCGCTTTGGCAGCCTGCTGTTTATGGCGCTGATTGGTATTCTGCTGGCGTCACTGGTGAACTTCTGGCTGAAAAGCCCGGCGTTAATGTGGGCGATTACCTACATTGGCGTGGTGGTGTTTGTCGGCTTAACCGCCTATGACACGCAAAAGCTGAAAGCGATTGGTGAAAACATCAATGTGAATGACAAAGAGAACCTGCGTCGCACCTCAATCATGGGCGCGCTGACGCTGTATCTCGACTTCATCAACCTGTTCCTGATGCTGCTGCGTATTTTCGGCAACCGCCGTTAAATCTCGCATATTTTCGTAGGGTCGGCATCAATGCCGACCCTACGAAGATCTCTAGCGCGAAACTGATTTCTCCATCTTCTGTTCATTCTTCTGCCGCAAATGTTTTGCGCGACTTTCCAGCCACAAATACAGCACCAGCGCCACCAACAGCGGCAGAATAAAGTAGAGCACACGATAAGCCAGTAGCGCCGCGATGATGGTGCCGTGTGACGCATGCTGCCCGCTTAACAGCGCCAAAAATACCGCTTCAAGAACGCCAATCCCAGCCGGAATATGAATAATCACCCCAGCAATACTGCTGATCAACAGCACGCCCAGCACGATGGGATAATCTACTTGCCGCGCCAATAGCAGCCAGATAATCATCCCCATCACCATCCAGTTGGCGCAGGACACCGCAAACTGGAACAATGCCATGCGCAGCGAAGGCAACTGCAGATGTTGGCCTTTCACCGTCCAGCGACGTTTCTTTGAGAACGCACAGGCCCACAAGTAGATTGCGACGACCACTAATAGCGCGGCACCGATGATGCGCAGCGTGGTTTCACCAATAAACCAACCGGACGGGATCGGCACCATGCCCGCTGCAAACACGACGCCCGCCAGCAAAATATAGCCAAGCCAGTTGGTGGCGATACTCAGTGAGAAAATGCGCGTAATGGTGTTACCCGGCAAACCGAGTCGTGAGTAGAGCCGATAGCGCATCGCCACACCGCCAACCCAGGTACTGAGCGTCAGGTTAAAGGCATAACAGATAAACGACACCAGCATCACCTGACGCTTTGCCAGCTTATGACCGCAGTAAGCGCGCCCGATCAAATCGTACAGGCCATAGGTGAGATAACTCACCACCACCAGGGCGGCGGCGCTCAACACCACATAGCGGTTATAGCCGACGATGACGGTATAGACATCTTCCCAGTTCACCTTGCGCGCATACACCACCAGCAGCACAATCACCGCGATAAAAAACAGCCAGGTAAGGATTTTCTTCGTCAGTTGCCAGCGCGGATTCTTTTTCGTCATGAGGGTTTTGCTCCTGAGTTATCGGCTTCAACCCGATCCTGGGTTTCCATTTCGGGTTGTACCGGTGGAGCGACCTGTGACAAACGCGGCGTATGCGCAGGCAACCAGCCAGCGATGGCCGGGAAATGGCGTAAAAAGTGGAACACAATCACGCCTTTGGTCAGCTGCCACCAGTTGCGCGGCGGCAGTTTGTCATCGTCCACGCGTACGCAGTCCTGCTGAATCAGCAATTCCAGATTGTCACGCAGCGTCTGGTTGAAGGCGCGATCGTGCACCATCAAATTGGCTTCCAGATTGAGCGACAAACTCAGCGGATCGAGGTTACTGGAGCCGACGGTAGACCACTGCTGATCCTGTACCGCAATTTTGCCGTGCAGCGGGCGGCGACAGTATTCATACACTTCTACGCCGCCATCGACCAGATAGTTGTACAACAACTCGGCCCCGACTTTCACAATCGGCATATCGGGTTCGCCTTGCACAATTAGCCTCACACGTACGCCGCGCTGTGCCGCGCTGCGCATCTCACGCAGCAGGCGATAGCCCGGGAAGAAGTAGGCATTCGCGATGATCACGTCCTTCTGTGCCTTGCGCAGCATGGCGAGATAATGCTGCTCAATGTCATCGCGGTGTTCGTCGTTATCGCGATACACAAACAGCACCTGCGCTTCGCCGGGCATCGCATTCACCGCCGGACGATGGGAACGCGCGCCCCACCAGCGCCGGGTGTGCTGTTCGCTGCCCATTTGTTGCTGCACATATTGGGTAATATCCAGCACCACCGGACCTTTCACCTCCACCGCATAATCCTGTTTGGCTTGCGCACCGAAATCGATGTTGTGTTCGGCAGAGAAATTAATGCCGCCGACAAAGGCGATCGCGTCATCGATCACCACAATTTTGCGGTGCAGACGACGAAACACATTGGTACGCATGCCGAGTACCAGCGGACGCGGATCGTAATAGATAAAACGCACGCCGGCGGCCGTCAGGCTATCAACAAACCGATCGGACAGATCTGGCGAGCCGTAGCCATCCACCATCACTTCGACTTTCACGCCACGCTGCGCCGCCTGCAACAGTGCTTCGTGCAGGTCTGTGCCCACTTCATCTTCAAACAGAATGAAGGTTTCCAGCAGCAGCGTGCGCTCGGCGCGTTGGATCGCGCCCAATACGCGCGGGAAAAATTGGTCCCCATTTTCTAATAGACGGAGCTGGTTACCGTCGCGCCAATTGAAACTCATAGGAAAATCTCCACCGCTAACGGCGCATGATCGGACAGGTGGGACCAGGGTTTAACCGGTAACGCCCAGGGTTTACTCACCGTGGCGTTGCGGATGTAGATACGATCGAGCCTCAGCAACGGGAAACGTGCCGGGAAGGTGCGGGCAGGGCGACCGGTTTTGATACTGAATACTTCCTCTAAGCCGACCGCGCGTTTAAGAAAGCGATTGGCGCTAACCTGCCAGTCATTGAAATCACCTGCCACGACCAATGGCGCATCGGGTGGCAGCGTATCAATGAAGTCGCACATCATCTTCATTTGCGCCTGGCGATGCTTCTCCTTCAGGCCGAGATGCACGCAAAACACATGCAGCGGCTCGGCCCGATCCGGCAGGCGGATCTTGCAGTGCAACATGCCGCGCTTTTCACTCCCGGCGACGGAAATATCGCGGTTTTCATATTCAATGATGGGAAATCGTGACAATATCGCGTTCCCGTGATGTCCCTCAGGATAAACGGCGTTGCGGCCGTAGGCGAAATCGTCCCACATGGTATCGGCCAGAAACTCGTAATGCGAGGTTTCCGGCCAGTTATTAACGTTTAGCGAATGGATAGCGTGGGTGCCCATCACCTCTTGCAGGAAGACAATATCCGCTGAGGTTGCACGGACAGCGTCACGCAACTCCGGCAGGATAAAGCGACGATTGAAGCTGGTGAACCCCTTGTGGGTATTGATCGTCAGGACTTTAAATGAAAATCCTTGCTTATTTTGTGGCATACTGCGACGCGCTCCTTTTCATCATCAACAGCACAAAGTGTAGTCTTTGTCACAAATGAGTGGTGTTAAGGGCAGAAAATTAGGGCGTAATCCGAAATTTGCTTTACATTGAGGACGTTCGTCTGGCCTCCAGCCAGATACACTTGGGCGACCTATTGGGTCTGCCAGGAGAAGAGAATGAAATGGTCTAATCGTGTTCAGATTGTTACCGGACAAACCTGTTTGCACATTGCAATGCACCTGCTGGTGGTTGCTGCGCTGGTTTGGGGCTGGAAACATAGGGCGCTGGTTGAAGTGAGCAGTACCCTGGTGGCAGCTTATGCGGTGGTATTTATTACCATGCTGGTCATGCAGCGTAGTGCCCGTTTACGTAGAATGGGTGATTCCCTCGAAGAGGTGACCACCACTTACTACTTTGGTGCAGCAATGTTAACGCTGTTCCTGATCTCCCGCTTTATCCACAATAATTTGCTGATTGGTATGCTCGGCGTGGTGATGTTGGTGGGGCCGGCGCTGGTTTCTCTGCTGGCGAAAGAACCGGTTCGCCGCATCGAGAAGAAGCGCAGTTGATCGATTGAGGACCGCTGCAATGCGGACTCAATAAATAGGAGCCACACGCGGCTCCTTTTTTTATGGATGCTGTAACGGCGGAAAGCTGCTAAACTCGCGCCCTTACGCATGGTAGTTTGTGCCCTTTTCACACGTGAGCCCCGCGCTTGCGTCATATCCCTCCTGAAAACTACACCGCTAACGGCGGTCAGGACGGTTCGGAGTAATACACCTGCATGTCATTTGACTCTCTCGGCTTAAGTGCCGATATTTTGCGTGCGGTAGCAGAACAAGGCTACCAAGAGCCGACGCCAATTCAGCGTCAGGCCATTCCTGTAGTGCTGGCAGGTCGTGACCTGTTGGCGAGCGCCCAAACCGGCACGGGTAAAACCGCCGGCTTTACGCTGCCATTGCTGCAGCGTCTCACGGCAAAACCGTCAGCGGCGCGTGGCCGCCGTCCGGTGCGTGCGTTGATCCTCACCCCGACCCGCGAACTGGCGGCTCAGGTTGGCGAGAACGTGCGTGAGTACAGCCAATATCTCGATATCCGTTCGCTGGTGGTATTCGGCGGCGTCAGCATTAACCCGCAGATGATGAAACTGCGCGGCGGCGTTGACGTGCTGGTGGCCACACCGGGCCGTCTGCTCGATCTGGCGCACCAGAACGCGGTTGATCTGTCACAGGTTGAAATCCTCGTGCTGGATGAAGCAGATCGTATGCTCGATATGGGCTTCATCCACGACATCCGTCGCGTGCTGGCACGTCTGCCCGCTAAGCGTCAAAACCTGCTGTTCTCCGCGACCTTCTCCGACGAGATCAAAACACTGGCGGAAAAACTGCTCACCAACCCAGAACAGGTTGAAGTCGCGCGTCGTAATACCGCGTCTGAGCAAGTTTCACAGCAAGTACATTTCGTTGATAAGAAGCGCAAGCGGGAACTGCTGTCGCTGATGATTGGTCGTGATAACTGGCAGCAAGTGCTGGTGTTCACCCGTACCAAACACGGTGCAAATCACCTGGCTGAACAGCTGAACAAAGACGGCATTACCGCCGCAGCGATTCACGGCAACAAGAGCCAGGGCGCACGTACCCGTGCATTGGCTGACTTCAAATCCGGCGGCATTCGCGTGTTGGTTGCCACCGACATCGCGGCGCGCGGTCTGGATATCGAAGAGCTGCCGCACGTGGTGAACTACGAGCTGCCAAACGTGGCGGAAGATTACGTTCACCGCATCGGTCGTACCGGCCGTGCAGCGGCAACCGGCGTGGCACTGTCGCTAGTGTGCGTCGATGAACACAAACTGCTGCGTGATATCGAGCGTCTGCTGAAGCGTGAAATTCCGCGTATTGAGCTGCCTGGTTTCGAAGTCGATCCAAGCATCAAAGCGGAGCCAATCCAGAACGGTCGTCAGCAGCAGGGCGGTGGTCGCGGTCAGGGCCAGGGGCGTGGTCAAGGTCAGGGTCGCGGTCAGGGCGGCAATGTCTCTCGTCCGCACAGCGGCAATGCACCACGTCCGCAGGGTGAAGCGCGTTCAGCGCGTCGTCCAGCGCAGGGCGCCAGCCAGGCCGCGCCAGCAGCCAACAGCGGTCGTCGTCGTCCGGCACCGAAGAAAACCGGGAACGCCTAACGTCATGAGGGTTTTGCTGGCGCCAATGGAGGGCGTGCTCGATTCGCTGGTGCGTGAGCTGCTCTCCGGGGTAAATGATTATGACTTATGCGTGACTGAGTTTTTACGCGTGGTCGATCAGCTGCTGCCGGTAAAATCCTTCTATCGTTTGTGTCCTGAGCTGCATAACTACAGCCGCACACCGTCAGGCACGCGCGTTCGTATGCAGCTGCTCGGGCAATATCCCGAGTGGCTGGCAGAGAATGCCGCGCGCGCGGTGGAACTCGGTTCCTGGGGCGTTGATCTCAACTGCGGCTGTCCGTCGAAGTTGGTCAACGGCAGCGGCGGCGGTGCTACTTTGTTGAAAGATCCCGAACTGATCTACCGCGGCGCAAAAGCGATGCGTGAGGCGGTGCCGGATCATCTGCCGGTGACGGTAAAAGTGCGCCTTGGCTGGGATTCCGGCGATCGTCGCTTTGAAATCGCCGATGCAGTGCAGCAAGCCGGTGCCAGCGAGTTGGTCGTGCACGGTCGTACCAAAGAAGATGGCTATCGCGCCGAAAGTATTAACTGGCAGGCGATTGGCGAAATCCGCCAGCGTCTGCGTATTCCGGTGATCGCTAACGGTGAAATCTGGAACTGGCAGGACGCGCAGGATTGCATGCGTATTACCGGTTGCGATGCAGTAATGATTGGACGCGGTGCGCTTAACGTGCCAAATCTGGCGCGCGTGGTGAAGTACAATGAAGCGCCGATGGCATGGCCTGACGTGGTCGCTTTGCTGTTGAAATACACCCAGCTGGAGAAGCAGGGCGATACCGGCATGTATCACGTGGCACGCATCAAGCAGTGGCTTGGCTATCTGCGCAAGGCGTATCACGAAGCCGATGGCTTATTCAGTGAAGTCCGCACCCTCAAAGTTTCCGCCGAGATCGCCACAGCGATTGAGCGGCATGCATCGGTGATTGTTGTTTAACTCACATCACGCACATGTCGTAGCGGCGCAATTTATTGCGCGATAAATCGCGCCGCTACGACATGTGCGTTCATTATTTCCTCAAGCTGGTTAAAACTTTATAACTAAAAAATCCGCGATCTATTAGCAGGCTAAGGTTATAGTGACGCCTCAATTCATCACCGTTCCCGACGCCATCTTCCATGTCTGACGCCGCTGTACTGAGTAATGCTCAGTTAAATAAACGTATTCTCTCCGTGATTGTGTTTACCTTCTTTTGCTACCTTTCGGTGGGTTTGCCGCTCGCGGTGCTGCCGGGATTTGTGCATAACCAGCTTGGATTCAGCTCGTTTATCGCCGGATTGATCATCAGCCTGCAATACTTTGCCACGCTGTTAAGCCGCCCGCACTCCGGTCGTCTGGCAGATCGTTTTGGTCCAAAACGCGTGGTGATGATGGGATTGGTGTTCTGTGGCATGAGCGGCGTGTTATCGATAATCGCCGCGCTGTGCAGCGATGTACCGCTGCTGAGCCTGGCGCTGCTGGCGGCGGGGCGCTTGTTCCTCGGCGTGGGTGAAAGCTTTAGCAGCACCGGATCGACCTTGTGGGGCATGAACATTGTCGGTCCGCTACAAACCGCGCGCGTCATTTCGTGGAACGGCGTGGCGACTTACTTCGCTATGGCGATTGGTGCGCCGCTTGGCGTGCTGCTTAATCAGTGGTTTGGCATCAGCGGCTTTGCTGGTTTGGTGGCGATCATGGGCGTTGCCGGATTCTGGATGGCGAGCCGCAAAGCGGGCGTCAGCGTCACTGCGGGCGTGCGTATCCCGTTTCATCGCGTGGTCAGCCGCGTATGGATGTTTGGCCTGGCGCTCGGTTTTGGCACCATCGGCTTTGGCGTGATCTCCACCTTTATTACCCTCTATTTTGCCAGCCGCGACTGGAGCGGTGCGGCGTTCGCACTCACCTTATTTAGCCTCGGTTTCGTGATCGTGCGTCTCGGTTTTGGCCGCTATATCACGCGGTTTGGTGGCTTAAAAGTGGCGCTGATGTCGTTCGTGCTGGAGTGCGCCGGATTACTGCTCATTTGGCAGGCCGATAGCGTGTGGTTGGTAGATTTAGGGGCATTCCTCACCGGCGGCGGCTTCTCGCTGGTGTTCCCGGCGTTGGGCGTGGAAGCGGTGAAACGCGTACAGCAGCAGGATCAGGGCTCGGCGCTGGGCACCTATTCAGCCTTTCTCGATTTAGGGCTGGGATTAACCGGGCCGGTGGCGGGGTTGCTGATTGGGCATTGGGGCATGCAGTCGGTCTATCTGGCGGCGGCGCTGATGGTGCTGGGCGCGTTTGCGATCACGCTGCGTCTGCTCCAGCAGCACGGCCGCCCGTCGGCCGCGCAAGCGGTGAGCGATTAATACTTCTCCGGCACCACCATGTGCTCGGGTACCGGCGCGCGGCGATAGTCTTCAGAACGTTCGCGCGTCGGTAACATAATCGGTTTGGCTTCGCTCTCTTCGTACGGCATCTGCTGCAGCAGATGGCTGATGCAGTTGAGGCGCGCACGTTTCTTATCTACGCCCTGCACCACCCACCACGGCGCTTCCGCAATGTTAGTGCGCTCCAGCATCTCCTCTTTCGCCTCGGTGTAGTCTTCCCAACGACGCCGGCTTTCCAAATCCATCGGGCTCAGCTTCCACTGCTTGAGCGGATCGTGAATGCGGCTGAGAAAACGCAGTTCCTGCTCTTCATCGGTGATCGAGAACCAATATTTGATAATCTGAATGCCGCTGCGCGTCAGCATTTTTTCAAACTCCGGCACGCTGCGGTAAAACTCTTCCACTTCATCTTCGTCGCAGAAACCCATCACGCGTTCGACGCCCGCACGGTTGTACCAGCTACGGTCAAACATCACGATCTCACCGGCGGCTGGAAGATGGGCGATATAGCGCTGAAAATACCATTGGGTTTTCTCGCGATCGTTGGGCGCGGGCAGGGCGGCCACGCGGCAGGTGCGCGGATTGAGGCGCTGGGTGATGCGTTTGATCACGCCGCCTTTACCCGCCGCATCGCGCCCTTCAAACAGAATCACCACGCGATGTCCGGTACGCATCACCCAATCTTGCAGCTTGACCAGCTCGCCTTGCAGATGCAGCAGTTCGCGGAAATAGCGGCGACGAAAGGCTTTATCGTCCTCAGCCTGTGTTTCGCCGCTGTGGTTAAAACGCAGGTCATCCAGTTCCATCTCCAGCTCTTCGTCGTAGCTGTCGTAAAATTCCTGCAGCAGACGCTGGTTAAAGGTCTCGCTATGGAAACTATTGTCGTGTGTCGCCATCATTTTCTCCCGTTACAGGTGGATAAACAGGGCGTACAGCAGCCCCGAAAGTAAAACGGAGACCGGCAGCGTCAGCACCCACGCCATCGCCAGATTGCGAAGGGTGGCGAGTTGCAGACCTGAGCGGTTGGCGGCCATGGAACCGGCGACGCCGGAAGAGAGCACGTGCGTGGTGGAAACCGGCAGGCCGAACACGTCGGCCGCGCCGATGGTCGCCATTGCCACCAATTCGGCGCTGGCCCCTTGCGCGTAAGTGAGATGCGTTTTACCGATACGTTCACCTACGGTGACCACAATGCGGCGCCAGCCGACCATGGTGCCGAGGCCCAGCGCAATCGCTACGACCACTTTCACCCACATCGGGATAAAGCGCGTCGCGGCATCCAGCTCTTTTTTCACCGCCGTCAGGTTGCGTGCGGTCTCTTCCGGCAGCGCTACTTTGGCATTTTGCAGATGCTTAATGGTTTCCGATGCCAGATACATGTCATTACGCGTATTGGTCACCGCCTGCGCCGGAATATTCTCCACCGCGCCGTAGCGGCGAATCTGGTCGCCGATATCACCCAGCATCATGCCGAGCGCGGGCAACACGTGAGGACGATTCTGGTTGGTACGCACGAATTCGGTCAGCACCTCACGCGGGGCGGGCATCGCCGCTGGCGTGGGTTGCAGCGTCAACAATTGCTGTTCGGTGACTTGGGTTAATGCGGCGACGCGCGGGATTTGATCCGGCGGCAGCGAACGGTTTAGGGCGTAGGCAATCGGCATGGTGCCGACCAGAATCAGCATAATTAAGCCCATGCCTTTCTGACCGTCATTCGAGCCGTGTGCGAAGGAAACGCCGGTGCAGGTGAGAATCAGCAAGCCGCGAATCCATATTGGCGGCGGCTGGTTGCCTGTTGGCGCTTCATACAGTTGGCGGTTACGGATAAAGGCTTTCATTGCCAGCAGCAGCAATCCAGCGCAGATAAAACCGACAATCGGCGACAGCAGCAGCGCGTAGCCGACTTTGATCGCCTGATCCCAGTCCACGCCGCTGGTGCCGCTTCGGCCATGTAGCAACGCGTTCGCCACGCCGACGCCGATAATCGAACCGATCAGCGTATGCGAAGAGGAGGCTGGCAAACCAAAATACCAGGTGCCGAGGTTCCAGATAATCGCTGAGAACAGCAGTGCATACACCATGGCAAAGCCGTTGCCGCTGCCCGCCTGCAAAATCAGCTCGACCGGCAGCAGCGAGATAATGCCGAATGCCACCACCCCGCTGGAAAGCAGCACACCGAGGAAGTTACAGAAACCGGACCACATCACCGCCACGCCCGGCGACAGCGAATGGGTGTAGATCACCGTCGCAACCGCGTTGGCGGTATCGTGGAAGCCGTTCACAAATTCAAAACCGAGCGCAATGATCAGCGCGACGCCGAGCAGCACGAACGGCGTGTAACTGGTGACCACCGCGCCAGTCTCTTCAACGTCATTGAACAGGTTAATGCCGGCATACATCAGGCCAGCAATCAGCAACAGCACAAAGATCAGGCGTGAGGCAGGGCCGTTGCCGCGGTTAAGGTTCGGGCGTCCGCTGTGGGACGAGGATGTCGATGCAGGTAAACTGTTTTCAGCCATAAAACACCTCAGTGTTAAATCACGATGCTCGAACGGCACCCTGTGACTTCCAGTGTGATACGGGGTTTGTATGACAGAATGATGATGGCGCACGCCCAATGTCATCTTGCTGCAACATCCCTGTCGCACGCTGTGGATCTGACCGCTACGGAATGATCTGTTGCCATGCTCCAGCCCGTATTACCGCTTACTTCTCTGCCGGACTTTAATAACGAAGTCGCCGGATTAATCCACGGTTATCTGTTTACCCCCGCGTTGCCGCCACAGCGGCTGAATGCCCGTGAAGCGGCCCAACTGGCGCAGCAGCAGCTGCCCGCGTCCTACTTTATCTGGCTGCATATCAACCTTAATCACGCGCGTGCGGAGCGCTGGGTTCAGGACCACTTTGGCGTAGACCACGACTTTTTCGACGAGATACATTCGGCTTCGCCGCGCACCCGTTTAGCTCATCAAAACGATGCGCTGCTGGCGGTGCTCAACGACGTCACCTTCAGTAAAGAGGAACGCAGCACGCAGAACGCCACGCTGTGGATGTGGTGCTGCCCGCGTGTGGTGGTTACTGCGCGTTTTCGCCCGGTGGGCATGATCGAACGTATGCATCAGCAGATGGATCGTCTGACGTTCGCTGAGCCAGATGCGATGCTGCTGTGGCTGCTCGGCGAGCAGGAAGCGCAGCTTGAGCAGGTGGTGCGCCGCTCCAGTCAGGCGGTGGATGCCATAGAAGAGCGCTTGCTGAGTGCGGCGATCAAAACCAATCGCCGTGAGTTGGGGCAACTGCGGCGCATGCTGCTGCGCGTGCAGCGTCTGCTGGCACCGGAACCGGCGGCGCTATTTCGCCTGTTGAATCGTCCGCCTAAATGGCTGAAGCGCGAACCGTTAGGCGAACTGCGGATTTTCACCGAAGAGTTCAGCGTAGCATTGAATGATTTGGCGAGTTTGATGGAGCGGATTCGCTTGCTGCAGGAAGAGATTGCCGCGCGTCTGATGGAGCAAAGCAACCGCACGCTGTTTTTGCTGACGGTGATTACCGTGCTGGCGCTGCCGATCAATATCGTGGCGGGATTTTTTGGCATGAACGTGGGTGGCATTCCGCTGGCGAATAATCCGCACGGTTTTCTGCTGCTGGTATTAGTGGTGCTGGCGTTTACGCTGGTGGCGGGTTGGCTGGCGTTTCGACGCCCGCGGGATTGAGTCATAATGCGCGATGAATCGCGCCGCTACGGTATGTGCACGTATTTGTAGCGGCGCAATTTATTGCGCTTGAATCGCGATTACAGGCTGGTCGCCGGCTGCGCAGCAGGCGCAGCGTCGTTTGCACCTTGCGGGGTCATGGGCTCTTCTTTCGGCAATGCATCAGAAGATTCCTGCACCGGAACCGGTGTTGGCTGTACTTCGCCTGCTGGACCGTTAATTTTGATCGGCATACCGTTACGCGCCTGGATAGCGTTGTTGACGGCATCCTGGTTGGTGCTGGCATCGGCAATCACTTTGGTCACGGCAGACGTCAGGTTGATTGGCACCAGTTCACGCGAGTTGAACTGCTCTTCCGTGGTCGACAGCGGGTTGTGGACTTCCACATAGCGCGAACCGTCTGGCTCAACGGACGCTTTCACCGGCTGATCGATGAACTGAACGCGTGTGCCGACCGGCACGTTATCGAACAGCCATTTGATGTCATCAGAACGCAGACGCACACAGCCGTGGCTCACGCGCAGACCAATACCGAAGTTGGCGTTCGTGCCGTGAATCGCATACAGGCGGCCGATATACAGCGCGTGCAGACCCATCGGGTTATCCGGGCCCGCAGGGAACACCGCTGGGATGCTCTCGCCGCGTGCCGCATATTCCGCATGCATCGCTTTGGTTGGCGTCCAGGTTGGGCCATCTTTCTTACGCTCAACCTTCGTTGTCCAGTTCATTGGCGTGTCTTTACCCAACTCACCGATGCCGATTGGCAGCACAACCACGGTCTTGGTGCCTTTCGGATAGTAATAAAGACGCATTTCAGCACTGTTGATGATGATGCCTTCACGCGGTGCGTCAGGCAGAATCAACTGCTGAGGAATGATCATTTTAGTGCCAGCTTTTGGCAGATAAACGTCAACACCCGGATTGGCTTCCAGCATATTGCTGAGGCCCATCTGATACTGCGCAGCAAAGGCTTCCAGCGGAAGTTTGCTGTCATCAGGGACAGTGATTTCAATATTTTCGCCGATCAGACGGCTATTAGCCGGCGGCAGCGGATAGACTACTGCAAGTGCCGACTGGCTGAACGCCGCCAGTGCGAGGGCGAGTGAAGCGAACGCGCGAATGCTCATTTTCATGTTTTTCAAGTCGTTATGGCCATGTTTCAGGCTTGTCAGTGTGTCGAATCCATCGTGGTCAGTATGACCCGCTGCGCATTATATGTGCATTGGTGCATTGATGGAAATCAGGATTTTTGCTGGCTGCGGATACTTTACTCAAATCCTTGTCTTTACCCGAATATTCTCTTGGATCCGCCGCCCAAAATGTGAATTTCACGGCTGCCACAGCGTCACTTCATTACTCAGTTTACGATTGAGGAAAAAAGCGGCACTGATTAATGCCAGATGCGTTAACGCCTGCGGCATGTTACCCAATGCTTCGCCATGCGACGTAAATTCTTCGGCATACAAACCCAGTGGATTGGCGTAACTCAGCAGCTTTTCAAACTCAAAATGCGCCTCATGCACGCGACCCGCTCGCGCCAGACACTCCACATACCAGAATGAACAGGCAGCAAACGAGCCTTCTCCGCCTTCTAAAGCATCGGCAGGCGTCTCGTGAATGTTATAGCGTCTGACTAAACCATCGCTCACCAGATGGGTTTTAATCGCGTCCAGCGTTGAAATCCAGTCGGGATCGGTCGAACTCACAAAGCGCACCAGCGGCATCAGCAGCATCGACGCATCCAGGAAATTGCCGCCGCGCGTGGCGGTGAAATGGCCCAGTTCCGGGTTCCAGAAGTTCTGCCAGATATCGTCGCGGATTTCGCTGCGCACCTTATCCCAGCGTTCGTAGGGCATTGGCAGCGAGCGTTTCAGGCCGAGACGCAGTGCGCGGTCGAGCGCCACCCAGCACATCAGGCGTGAATGCAGGAAATGCTCTGGCTCACCGCGCATCTCCCAAATCCCGGCATCGGGCTGGTTCCAGTTCACGCAGACGTAATCGATCATATCGGAGACGTACTTCCAGCCGCGATGCGAAATCGCTTCGCCGTATTTATTAGCGAGGTAGATGGCGTCCATCAATTCGCCGTAAATATCGAGCTGGGTTTGCCGCCATGCGTCATTACCGATGCGCACCGGACGCGAATTGGCGTAGCCGGAAAGATTGAGCAACTCGGTTTCGTGTAATTCGGTGCCGCTGTCGAGGCGATACATCACCTGCAGATGCGGCGTGTCGTGGTGGCTGTGCTCGACGCAACGGCCGACCCATTTGGTGAAGTCGCGCGCCTCCTCGGTGTAGCCGAGGCGCATCAGCGCGTACATGCTGAATGAGGCATCGCGGATCCACGAGGCGCGGTAATCCCAGTTACGTTCGCCGCCCAACTCTTCCGGTAAACCAAAAGTGGCGGCAGCGGCGATTGAGCCGTGCTGATGCGACGTCAATAGTTTCAGTGCCAGCGCCGATCTCGTGACCATTTCCTGCCAGCGCCCGCGATATGAACTGTGGCTACTCCAGCGGCGCCAGTACTCCAGCGTGTCGTGGAAACACTGCTCGGTGGCGATCACTGCCACGTGAGGATCGTCATCGTTGCCGAAAACAAATTCGGCGGATTCGCCGGCTTTAAGGGTAAATTCGGCCACCGCGCTGTGATTTTCGCGCGTCATCACCACCGTAGCGCTGAGGCGCAGCGTGGGTTGACCGCTGGCCAGGAAGGCGATGCCGCCGGGGCGCAGTTCGGTGGTGGTTTCCGCACGCGCATAGTCGTGACGCGGCGCGCACAGCAGATGAAATTTCGCCGTGCCGCGCACCATTTTCACACGGCGTACCAGACGCGGCGTTTTGCGGTGCTCATCGCAGATCGGCATGTAATCGGTGATTTCCGCCACGCCCGCATCATCCAGCCAGCGGGTCTGCAAAATATTGGTATCAGGCAAGTAGAGTTGCTGCTGGCGGGCATGTTTCCAGTCGGGTGCGAGGGAAAAAAGGCCGGCTTCATCGCTATCGAGCAGGGCGGCAAATATGGAAGGACTATCGAGTGCTGGCCAGCAGAGGTAATCGATGGTGCCATCGTTGGCAATCAGTGCGCAGGTGCGTAAATCACCAATCACGCCGTGGTCGTCTATTCTGCGTTTAATCTCGCTCATCGTGCCCCCTTCGCCGTATGTAATTGTTAACTATAGACGAAACGGCAGATTCGGCGGCCACGAGGCACAGAAGGATAACTTCTATACTGTTAAGACACCCTCAATCAGGAGAACGTTATGAGCGCAGGAAAACAGAAAGTCGCTGTGGTTACCGGATCCAGTTCTGGCATTGGTCGCAGCTGTGCGGTGATGCTGGCCGAAGCGGGCTATACGCTTGGCATCACCTGGAGTGCGGATGAAGAGGGCGCCCAGGAAACCGCACGGTTGGTGGAGAGCCGCGGACAGATCGCGCAGGTGCGGCAGGTCGACCTCGCCGATCCGCAAGCCGGCGGACAGCAACTGGCGCAGTTGATCAACTCGCTGGGGCGCATTGACGTGCTGGTGAGTAACGCGGGCGTGATGACCAAAGCCGACTTTCTTGATGTCACCTTTGAAGATTGGCGCAAAGTGTTCGATGTGGATGTCGATGGCGCATTTATTTGCGGGCAGATTGCCGCACGCCATATGGTCGATCAGGGCGACGGCGGACGCATTATCAACATTACTTCGGTACATGAACACACGCCATTGCCGGATGCCACCGCCTATACCGCCGCAAAACATGCGCTCGGCGGCCTGACTAAGTCGATGGCGCTGAGTTTGTTGCCGCACCACATTCTGGTCAACGCGGTGGCACCGGGCGCGATTGCCACGGCGATGAACGATATGAAAGATGACCAGCAAGGGCGACGTATGCCGGAAATCCCGATTGGGCGTCCCGGCGATACGCGTGAAGTGGCGAGTTTAGTGGCGTGGCTCTGTTCGGAGTGGGCAACTTATACCACCGGACAATCGTTTATTGTCGACGGTGGTTTTATGCTGGCCAATCCGCAGTTCAAGGGTTACCACCCGTAATCAACCCGCGCGGCGGTGGTTCCAGTGGCGAATAATGTAGCGCAGTACGATGCCGAAAATCACCGCCGCCGCCAACCATAATACCGGCTTGAGATGCTGATCGATCTTATGCAGCCACGGCGCGACAATCTGTCCGGCAAAGTAGCCGAGCGAGACAAAGATTAGCGCCCACAGCGCTGCCCCAATCACGTTCAGAATAAAGAAGCGCAGCGGCTTGAGGCGGCTGGTGCCGATAATAATCGGTCCGACAATGCGGAAGCCATACATAAAGCGCACGCCAATCACGAATAAACTCGGGTGTTTTTGGATCAGGCGCTTGGCCTTGCCGATAGTTTCCTGATGTTTACTAAAACGACGCAAAATACGCGTGCCATAACGCCGTCCCAGCCAGAACAGCAACTGATCGCCAATAATGCCGCCGATCATCGCCGCCAGCACCACGCCGCTAAAGTGCAATAAGCCTTCATGCGCCGCCACACCGCCCAATAGCGTGAACGTTTCCCCTTCAGCGATACAACCAATCAGTAGCGCCAGATAACCGTATTGCGTGATTAATCCATTGATATCAAGATGCAAATTTTTCTCCCTGCAAATAGTGAAAACGCTATTAGTGTATACCAGCGGCTTAATTTGTGTGGCGGCCCGCAAAAACGACGGCGACGATTATACTTGAGGGACGCTGCCTGCGTTGACGAGGTCTTTTGCTTTAGGGGCAGCCCATAGCATGAGAGGAGCAACTGTATGAATCATGTCTGGGGTTTACTGGCGCATCCAGGTCAGGAAATGCGCGATATTAAACAGGAAAATGAGAGCGTTTCGCACCATTACACCCATCATGTTCTGCTAATGGCGGCGATCCCGGTGATCTGCGCTTTTATCGGCACCACGCAACTGGGCTGGAATCTGGGCGAAGGGCAATTCGTACAACTCAATCTACTGACCGGTATCGGTCTGGGCATTCTGTTCTATCTGATTATTCTCGGCGGTGTGGCGGTGATGGGCCGCGTGATCCACTGGATGGCGCGTAATTACCCGCAACGTCCCAGTCTGCAGCGCTGTACGGTGTTTGCCGGCTATGTGGCGACGCCGTTGTTCCTCAGCGGGCTGGTGGCGCTCTATCCGCTGGTGTGGTTGTGCGTACTGGTGGGCGCCATTGCGCTGGTTTACACCGGTTATCTGCTTTACGTCGGCATTCCGGTATTCCTGAGTATCGATCGTGAAGAGAGCCTGCGCTTCTCCGGTTCAACGCTGGCGATTGGTGTGCTGGTGTTTGAGGTGCTGCTGGCGCTGACGGTAATTCTGTGGGGTTATGGGCCACGGTTGTTCTAACGCTCGCCGGGTCGCCATTTATGGCGACCTACACGTAAAATTGCACCCAAACCAAAAGGTCACCATTCATGGCGACCTTTTTAACGCTCAGAAACAATCTCGTTAAGAAATTTCTCAGGTAAGTGCGTATGATACTGCTGCCAGCCCGCATCCAGTCTGGATTGTTGCGGGCGGCCTGTGTCCTAACACAGCGCAAAACTCCTTACCGGACTTTTTTGACACGATGTCTGCAAAAATGCGTATTTCCTTGCTGTCGCTGGCACTGTTTGTCGCCGCGCCAGCCGCTGTGACGCCCGCGCTCGCTGCGCCGGCGGCACTCTCTAACCTCGCGCCGATTGCTCAACCGCAAATCGCCTCGGGGAGTGCCATGATTGTCGATCTGGAAAACAACAAAGTACTGTTTTCCAGCCATCCTAATCGCGTGCGTCCGATTGCTTCATTGACCAAAGTAATGACGGCGATGGTGGTGCTGGATGCCAAATTGCCGATGGATGAGATGCTGTCGGTGGATATCAGCCATACCGCTGAAATGCGCGGCGTGTTTTCCCGCGTCAAATTGAACAGTGAAATCAGTCGCCGCAACATGCTGCTGCTGGCGCTGATGTCCTCGGAAAACCGTGCTGCTGCCAGCCTGGCGCATCACTATCCGGGCGGTTACGATGCCTTTATTCGCGCGATGAACGCCAAAGCACGTGCGCTGGGCATGACGCATACGCGTTATGTCGAGCCGACGGGCCTGTCGACTCAGAACGTTTCCAGCGCGGAAGACCTGGTGAAGCTGGTGAAAGCCACGCGCCAGTATCCGCTGATTGGCGAACTGAGCACCACCAAAGAAGACACCGCCGTCTTCAAGCATCCGAACTATGCGCTGCCGTTCCGTAACACCAATCATCTGGTGTACAAAAACGACTGGCGTATTCAGCTGACCAAAACCGGTTACACCGATGAAGCCGGGCACTGCCTGGTGATGCGCACGGTGATTAATAACCGTCCAGTGGCACTGGTGGTGCTGGATGCCTTTGGTAAATACACCCATTTCGCAGATGCCAATCGCCTGCGCGACTGGCTGGAAACGGGCAAAGCCGCACCGGTTCCGGCCGCTGCGCTGGCGTATAAAAAGCAGAAGTCGGGTCTGACCGCCAGCAATAGCGAGGCGGAATAGCGCGCTTGTTTTGGTCGCCATGAATGGCGACCCTACAGGTCATCGGCGGTATGTCGTAGGGTCGCCATTCATGGCGACTCCATTCAGCTCGGCTCACCTGCAAAAACGCTTATCGTTAGCGCCAAAGTTTTACACCTTCATTCCTATAGTTTCAGTGTCGGCAACGTCTTAAACTAGCCGCCATTCACCATCGCACTTGCGTTTATCGGCTGTTATTACGCTGGAATCTTATTAAATATGTTCACGTTCCGTTGCTTACTTACCCCGTTTTTACTGCTGCTGGTGTGGTTAACCCCGGCGCTGAGCTTTGCGGCCGATAGTGCCGTCACCGACCAGCAAGAGGACGCTGCACCGAAAGTTAATGCGTCGGTCGAGCTGCCTAAAATGCAGAAAATTCTCGACAAAATTAAAGGTCAGGTGTCGGGCGATACCAATGAAAGCCAGCTTAACCAACTCAATGAGATGGCGCTGGAGCTGTCCGGAAATGCCGAAACCCTCGGCCAGGCGCTGGTCCCACAGCGTCAGCAGCTGGATGCGCAACTGGCGGTGCTTGGCCCGGCGCCAAAAGCCGACAGCGGCGTGAAAGAGACGCCTGAAGTCACACGCAAACGTGCGGCGCTGGAGAGCCAGAAAGCCAAACTGGACGATCAAATCAAGCAGGCCGATGGCATCAAAAACGGCGCGCTGGTGCTGTCGTCGCAGATTGTCAACCTGCGGCGTGACCAGCTGAAAAGCCAACTGGCGCTCAATTCCGGCAGTATTCTCGGCCCGCGTTTCTGGGCGCCGTTGGTCAGCAGTCAGGATCTTGATGGCGAAAAAATCAGTGACTTCCGCGACGAACTTAAAGACACGGCAGCGCTGTCATGGGAATCAGGCTGGCGCGTTGGCACTGTCGCCTGGCTGATGGCGGCGGTATTGGTGATGACGCTGGGTCGCCGTTACAGCGAAGAGTTCTTTGCCTGGGTCAGCATTCATAAAATGCCGGAAGGACGTTTACGGCGTAGCTTCCTGGCATCAACAACGGCACTGACCACGCTGGCCGCGGTGGTGCTGACTTTCAACTTTATCGCGCTGGCCTTTACGCGCCGTGATGAAGTTTCTGGCGATGTGCAGGATTTTGTTGATCGTCTGGTGCAGCTTAGCGTTTATTGCGGCTTGATTGCCGGTTTAGGGCGCGCCTTCCTCTCTACGCGTCGTCCAAGCTGGCGTTTACCTGCCATTTCCAACGAAGTGGCGCAGGCGTTGAAGCCGTTCCCGCCGTTTACCGCGGCGCTGGTGTTTGTTTTCCAGACGGTTGAAGCCTTTAACTACAGCGTGGGCACCAGCCTTAACACCACCATTTTTGCTAACGGCCTGACCGCACTGCTGATTGGCTGCACCGGTCTTGCTATTAGCATGCGCGTAAACCGCGTGCGTCGCCGTATGGCGCTGGAAGGCAATCAGCCCGAAGCGCGCTCGACGTTGGTGGGATTGGTGCAGTTGGCGTTAATGCTAACCGCACTGGCGGTCCTGATTTCACTGATCATCGGTTATGTTACGCTGGCGCGCTTCCTCAGCTATGAGTTGATTTGGTGCGGCATTCTGTTTGGCTCGTTCTATTTCCTCAGCCATCTGGTGCAGGACGGCTGCGAAAGTCTGTTCTCCACCAGTAATGTGACCGGCAAGCGTCTGCAAACGTCGCTTAACATCGACGAGCGTCATTTACAGCAGGCGGCAACGCTGCTGAGCGCGCTGGGTAAAACCTTGTTGATTGCCATCCTCGCGCTGGCATTGTTGAACGGCACGTTTGCCTCCTCAACGCCAATTGAGCTGATCCAGAAGGTGATTGAGTTCTGGGGCGGCAAAGGGCTGGAGTCGCTGAACATTGTGCCGGCGCATATGGTCAATGCGATTCTGTGTCTGGTGGTGGGAATTTACGTGCTGCGCTCGGTGCGTCGCTGGCTGGACAAAGACTTCCTGCCAAAAACCACCATGGATGTCGGCATGCGTGTGTCGCTGGTGACGCTGTTCAGTAACATCGGTTACGTGCTGATTATCCTGCTGACGCTGTCGATTATGGGCCTGCAATGGAACAAACTGGCATGGATCGTCAGCGCCTTGTCGGTCGGTATCGGTTTCGGCTTACAGGAGATTGTGAAGAACTTTATCTCCGGTCTGATTCTGTTGACGGAACGTCCGGTGAAGGTGGGCGATTTAGTCAGCATCAGCGGCATTGAAGGGGATATTCGCCGTATCAACGTGCGCGCCACCGAAATTCAGCTGGGCGATAAATCGACGGTGATCGTACCGAACTCGCAATTCATCTCGCAAAACGTGCGTAACGCTACCATGGGCAACGCGCAGGGTGTGGTGACCATCCAGCTAACCTTCCCGCTGGATATTGATCCGGTGAAAGTACGTGAAATCCTGCTGGAAGTGTATCAGGAGAACGAGCGTATTCTCGACACGCCAGAGCCGTCGGTATCGTTCAAAGATTTGACACCTGCGGGCATCGTGTTGAGCGTCACCGGTAACGTTTCGGGTCAGCGCCAGATTTCCGGTGCCAAGAGTGATTTGCTGTTTGATATCCTGACGCGTCTGCGTAAAGAGGGCATTATGCTGTCAACGCCGCAGACCATGATTATTGAACGCCGCGCTTTGGCAGCGGCTGCGCAAGAGCAGCAGGGCGAGCAACTGCCGTAATTCCGGCGCCCCATATGACCAGGTCGGCATGAATGCCGACCCTACATGTAAGGTGGCCATTCATGGCCACCTTTTCAACAACCGCACGTATTCAAACCTTTACCGCCCAACCCTTCTGCTTACTGGTTTTACCAATCCCCGGATTAAAACTGTTGGTGGGATCCAGCTGCTGATAAAACGCCTGCAGCTGCGGTTTTGCCTGATACAGGTGGCCAACGTTATGCTCAGCCGGATATTCGGCACCGCGCGCGGCTAAAATCGCCAACATCTTCTCTTTCAGCGCATGCGCATCCACGCCTTTCTTCACAATGTAATCCTGATGGAACACGTGGCAGAAGAAGTGGCCGTAATAGAGGCGATGGCTTAAGTCCTTGTCGATTTCGGCAGGCAGGTGCTCGAACCACGCTTCATCGTTACGACGCAGCGCGATATCCAGCGCTAAAATGTCTTCCACTTCATCAGCATGTACCGCGTGATAACGCACGGCGGCGCCAGCGGCGGCAAAGCGATGCAGGAACGCGTGCGCGCCCTCTTTGGCGTCGCAGGCGAAGAACGCGCCGCCGCCTTCGCGGAAATATTCGCTCAGATAGGCCTGCGCTTCGGCCACGCCGTCGCCAGACATCTTCAGCATCAGGTGATGCTCGTATTTATCGCGATACTGTTTCAGGCGTTTAGGCAGATGCGCCGGCAGCCAGCTGCTGACGCGCTGCAACAGGCGATCGCTGAGATGCGGTTTCACCCAGCTGAGCTTGCCCAGCCAGGCATCAACACGGCCTTTGAGGGTGAAAAACAGCGGCATTTTGTCCGTGCCGAGCTTGTCGATCATCACGAAGGTATCTTTGCCATACACCTCGGCGATATCGAAAATGTCGCGGTGCATATATTCGCCCGCCACCGGCAGATGCGTAAATTCCGCCAGAATATGACGACGAATATCGCCCAGTTCAGCCGGATTGTTGGTGCCGATATAGAACACCTGCTGCTGCGGTTCAGTGGGGAAGGTATCCAAACGTACCGCAAAAACCGCCAGCTTACCGGCGCAGCCAGACGCTTCAAACAGGCGGCGCTCATCGGCGTTGAAGCGCGCGGGCGTATCCGCATTGATATCGCGCACGCGGTCGGCATACTCGTGATCCGAGGCGTGACGTTCATCCCAGCGCACATCATTCTGCTGCCAGCGATCGTCATCCAGGCGACCGAGCATCTCTTCCGGCGAATGGCCGAGATCGATGCCGAGATGGTTCACCAGCTTGAGTTTGCCGCTGGCATCAATCTGCGCAAATAGCGCCATTTCGCTGTAGGCCGGACCGCGCTTGATCAGCGAGCCGCCGGAGTTATTGCAAATCCCGCCCATCACCGACGCGCCAATACAGGACGAGCCGATCACCGAATGCGGCTCACGCCCGAGCGGTTTTAGCGCTTTTTCCAGCTGATACAGCGTGCTGCCAGGGAAGGCGAGGATCTGTTTGCCGTTGTCGATCAGCTGCAACTTATCCAGACGCAAGGTGCTGATGATTACCACTGGACGATCATAATCGTTACCATTCGGCGTGGAACCTTCCGTCAGGCCGGTATTGGCGGCCTGCATCAAAATGATCGCATCGGCGCTAACCAGCGCCTGCAACGCACGCCATAGCTCCAGCAGTGAACCGGGGAAAATCACCGCCAGCGCTTCACCTTCGCCAGAGCGAAAGCCTTTACGGTAGCGTGCGGTCTGTTCCGCGTCGGTTAACAGGTTCGTCGATCCAACGAGGCGACGCAGGTCGGCGAGCAGAGTAGGGTGCGAAGTGTTGTTATTCATTGGCCTGTCCTTGTCTTTAACGTGGCGTTTCTACTGTAGCATGCGTAAGCCGCAAGGGGCGCGGTGTGACATTGGCGGCTACCTGCTATCCTCATCTTGTGGCAAACTGCCCCGGTTATTTCGATATTGCGCAGTCACTTAAGAGAACCCGACCTGATGAAATGGATTTACTCTGTTAGCCTCGCTGTCTCCTTAGCCATTCAGCCCGCTTTCGCGGACGACCTATTTGGCCCACACCCGATGACTGAACAGGCGCGCGACGCCTTTGTGAATCAGCTGCTCAGCAAAATGACCCTTGATGAAAAAATCGGGCAGATGCGTTTGATCAGCGTAGGACCGGATACGCCAAAATCGGCGATTCGCGACATGATTCAGCACGGTCAGGTCGGCGCAATCTTCAACACCGTGACGCGCCAGGATATCCGCGCCATGCAGGATCAGGTGATGCAGCTCAGCCGCCTGAAAATCCCGCTGTTCTTCGCCTATGACGTGGTGCACGGTCAGCGCACCATCTTCCCGATTCCACTCGGCCTGGCGGCGAGCTGGGATCTGGATGCCGTGGCCGAGGTGGGGCGCGTTTCAGCCTACGAAGCGGCAGATGACGGTTTGAACATGACGTGGGCGCCGATGGTCGATGTATCACGCGAACCGCGCTGGGGCCGTTTTTCTGAAGGTTTTGGTGAAGATACCTTCCTGACCTCACAAATGGGCAGCACCATGGTGAAAGCCATGCAGGGCAAAAGCGCGGCGGATCGCTTTAACATCATGACCAGCGTGAAACATTTTGCCGCCTACGGCGCGGTGGAAGGTGGGCGTGATTACAACACCGTCGACATGAGTCCGCAGCGGCTGTTCCAGGATTATCTGCCCCCGTATAAAGCCTCGCTTGATGCCGGCAGCGGCGGCGTAATGGTGGCGCTCAACTCGCTCAATGGCACGCCGGCAACCGCGGATGGCTGGCTGCTGAAAGAGGTGCTGCGCGGCGACTGGAAGTTTAAAGGCATCACCATCAGCGATCACGGCGCGATAAAAGAGCTGCTGAAACACGGCGTGGCCAGCGATCCGCAGGACGCGGTGCGCATTGCGGTGAAATCCGGCGTCGACATGAGCATGAGCGACGAGTACTACAGCAAATATCTGCCGGGCCTGGTGAAAAGCGGCGCGGTGAGCATGGCGGAAGTGGATGATGCCGCGCGGCATGTGCTGAACGTCAAATATGACATGGGCCTGTTTAACGATCCTTATAGCCATTTGGGCGCGAAAGAAAGCGATCCGCAGGACACCAACGCCGAAAGCCGTCTGCATCGCGCTGAAGCGCGTGACGTGGCGCGTAAAAGCATTGTGCTGCTGAAAAACTGGCGTGAAACGCTGCCGCTGAAGAAAGACGCCACCATTGCGTTGGTGGGACCGTTAGCCGATAGCCAGCGCGACATTATGGGCAGTTGGTCGGCCGCAGGTGTAGCGAAACAGTCGATTCCGCTGCTGCAAGGCGTGCGTAATGCGATGGCGGGCAAAGGCACGGTGCTGTATGCCAAAGGCGCTAACATTAGCGATAACAAAGGCGTTCAGGACTTCCTCAATTTGTATGAGCAAGCCGTGAGTGTGGACAAACGTTCACCGCAGGAGCTGATTGATGACGCGGTAGCGCAGGCGAAAAAAGCCGATGTGGTGGTGGCTGCCGTCGGCGAAGCGCAGGGCATGGCGCACGAAGCATCCAGCCGCAGTGAACTGTCGATTCCGGAAAGTCAGCAGAAGCTGCTGGCCGCGCTGAAAGCCACCGGTAAACCGCTGGTGATCGTGTTGATGAACGGCCGACCGCTGACGGTGGTGAAGGAAGATCAGCAAGCCGATGCGATGCTGGAAACCTGGTTTAGCGGCACCGAAGGCGGCAACGCGATTGCCGATGTGCTGTTTGGCGATTACAACCCGTCGGGCAAGCTGCCGGTCTCCTTCCCGCGTTCGGTGGGTCAGATTCCGATTTACTACAACCATTTGCCAACCGGTCGTCCGTATAACTTCGCCAAGCCGAATAAATATACTTCGCATTATTACGACGCGGTGAATGGTCCGCTCTATCCGTTTGGTTACGGTCTGAGCTACACCACGTTTACCGTGTCGCCAGTGAAAATGTCCTCGCGTACCATGCCGCGTAACGGCTCGGTGGAAGCGTCAGTGACCGTCACCAACAGCGGCAAACGCGACGGTGCCACTGTGGTGCAGCTCTATCTTAACGATCCGGTGGCCAGCATTAGCCGTCCGGTGCAGGAGCTGCGCGGCTTCCAGCGCATCATGCTGAAAGCCGGTGAATCGCAGACCGTGAAGTTTAGGATCGATGTTGATGCGCTGAAATTCTGGAACCAGAAGATGCAGCACGTTGCCGAGCCAGGCAAAATTAACGTGATGATTGGACTGGATTCGGTGCGCACCCAGGATGCGCAGTTTGATTATCTCTAAGTAAGGCAACGCCGTTTGGCCAGGTCAGCATGAATGCTGACCCTACATGTTATGCTTCACAGATCTGTAGGGTCGGCATTGATGCCGACCAGGCCAATGAGCGCATCAACCCATGAACATTCGCGAACGCATCCAACAGCAAGTTTTCCGCCTTAACGGCCTGTCGCTCAACGAATTCGATATCTCGCAGCCGCCTGGCGATCCCGGCTTATTTGGCCCGGATCATGTTATCTGGCGCGTACACGGCGACTTCACTTCGATGCTGTGTGGCGGCATCAGCGCCCTGATGTTGCAGATGCTGCATCCGGCAGCGCTGGCGGGCGTGTGGGATCACTCCAATTTCCGTCAGGACATGATGGGCCGCCTGCGTCGCACCAGCCAGTTTATTGCCGTCACCACGTTCGGCAATACCGCAGATGCCAACATCCTGATCGAGCGCGTCAAACGGATTCATCTGCGCGTCAGCGGCGTCGATAATGCTGGCAAGCCCTATGCCGCCAGCGATCCCCATCTGCTTACCTGGGTGCACGTCGCCGAAACCAGCCGCTTTCTGGCGGCACATCTGCGCTACAAAAATCCGCAGCTCAGCCTGGCCGATCAGAATCGTTATTATCAGGAAGCCGCGCGGGTGGCCGAAGCGCTTGGCGCGCAGCAGGTGCCAAAAAGCGTGCAGGCGGTTGAGGAGTATCTACAGAGGATGCGGCCCGCGTTGATCTACGATGCGCGCACCCGGGAAGTGATGCAGCTGTTAATCAACGCGCCTGCACCGAGCTGGCAGGCAAAACCGGCAATGCGGGTGATGCTGAAAGCGGGGATGGGATTACTGCCTGACTGGGCGCAACAGCAAATCCAGCAGCCGGTTGGTCCGCTCAGCCAGTGGCGAGTCGATCGGGAAATTGCGGTGCTCGGCGGGCTGCTGCGCTGGTCGATTCAGCGCGGCGCTTATTCACGCGCCATGCAGCGCATGGGCCGTTAGCGTTACAGGTTTAGCTCATCCTGCTTCTGCGTGTAGGTGCGCGGCGTGCGCGCTTCACGTTTCAGCGCCAGCTGACGCTGTTGGTAATGATGCAGCAACATCCCCAAGCCGAGCCCGATAAGTGCCAGCGGCAGCAAGCTGTAATAGATATCAATGGGTAACAACACCAGCAACGCCACGCCGCTTAGCACAATGCTCAGCGCCGACATCACCCACGTATAGCGGATAAACAGCCACACCAAAAGCGCGAAAATCACCACATCGCGCACGTTCAAATCAAGGTTTTGCAGCACCATGTTGACAGATCCACTGAGGCGAGTGCGCAGACAATATCATGCGGCATGACAAAAGAATCGCGAATTAATGTGAAGCGTGTCAGCGCGTTATGCGGCTATTCATCAGCTACGCTCATCTATTCATCCCTGCACTTTGAGAGTTTTACCCTTGTGTCACATGGCACGAGTGCCGATCCTGCTCTATTCTCGGGGAAAATGGATTCCTCCAGGTAATATCGAGGCGTTATGACCCACCAACCTCTGATTGCTGAGGTGCCGAATCAGCAACACACACTAACCGCTATCGTTGAGCAGGATGCGCGTACGGCCTATTTTTACATCTGGCCGAACGACCTGTTTCGCAGTCAATACGCGGTGCGCGGCTGCTGGCTGCGTAATCTGCTGCCTGCGCCGGCGCAGGAAGATCGTGAAGCGATGGAGCAGGGCATTGCGCCGCTGCTGAGTGCCGAGTATTGCCGTACGCTGGAAGCTGAGCCGATGCTCGATCCCGCCGGCTTACAGGTGCTGTGGGAGCCCAGCGATGACGGCGCCGCGCTGTGGTATTACGGCCAACTGCTGGCGGTGATCCCCGGCTGGAGTCTGTATCAGGATAAGCAGGTGAGTTTTTCTGCTGCCTGCATCAAAGAGAATCGCCTGACGGCGCCGCTCGGTTCGGCCTCCACCAACGATTACTATGCGCGCGCTGAACAGCAGCGTCACTTCTGGCGTGACTGGCACGACGGTCATCTGTGGGATGTGGTGCAGCGTGAACTCATGCAGTGCTATCAGGCGCAGTTTGGCGAGTCGATAAAATATTACGCCATCGATCAAGGTAACTGGCCGCCGATGGCGATTTCACAGCATTGGCATAATGGTGTTTGGTACTTCCTCACGCTTGGCATGGGGATCCGCCCGATGCCACAGGTCGATCACCTGTTTGACGAGCTGGCCCCGCAGTATCGCCGTGTTGAGCTGGCGATGGCGGTGGACGGAGAAGTGATGACCGAAGCGAATGCGGTGCAGATGGCGAGTGCACTGGCGGAGTTTGCTCATCTGCCGTGGGCGCGTCTGACCTGGATTGGCGAAGGGCATACTTTGGCATCAGAAGTGGCGCCGGTTGGCTTTGAAAGTTTCCTGCTGGCGAATGATCTCGCTCCGGAAGCGGCGCAGTTCCGCCTGCCGAAACGCGAGGGCGATCGGGTAAATCTGCTGTGGTCTACGCCGATAACCGAAGCCGAACGCCAGTTCGCGCAGGCTGACGATCGCGGTGGCCAGCAGCTGCTGCAGCGTTTGCTGGTGGACGGGAATAACCATGTGTTTCGGCCACGGCAGGAAGTGGTGGAAACCCCCGCACCGTAAATCAGGTCGGCATCGTGCCGACCTTGCGATTTTTAAATTATCACCCAAATCAACTATTTCACTTCTTTGTGATCTCGCTCACCTCAAGATCCCCTTTAACACGCCGTTAACCTCGATCAGGCAACTCGCCAACCAGGGTAAGGGCACACAACATGTTCAAAACAACACAATCCCGTTTCACCGCGACGCTGGTCGCTTTTTTTGCGGGTCTGATGCTGATTACCGTGCTGGTAATCAATCAGTTCATCGCTCCGCAGCTCTCACATAATGAAAGTCGTTTGGTGCGTTACGAAGTGGACGGCCTGGCCGGACGCATTGTCGAGCAGATGAACCGTGTGCAGGCGCAGCAGCGCGCTATTACTGAAGCCGCTGGCGTGATGGACAGCGCCGCCATCGACATCTTGCTGCCCGCCTTAGTCAACCAATATCAGGACAGCAACGTGTTCGGCGGCGGCATCTGGCCGTTACCTAATCGTCGCGATCCGGCGAAAGAGAAAAACAGTTCGTTCTTTGCGCGAAACGCCAGCAACCAGCTGCAGGTTAATACCTACTGGAACTCTGACGCCGCCGACAAATACTGGGAGCAGTCCTGGTACAAAGACGGTTTAGCCGCGCCGAAAGGCCAGTGTGCCTGGGCGAAAGCCTATCAGGATGCCGCCAGCCCGCAGCCGCGAACCAACTGCGCCATGGCGATCTATCGCGATGGCACGGCGTGGGGCGTGGCAACGATTGACGTGACACTCGGCTTCTTCAACCAGCTGGCAAAACAGATGGGCGAGGCGATTCAGGGCCGCGTATTGATTGTTGAAGCCGACGGCAAAGTGGTGGGTAACGCCGCGCTGGTGGATGACGCACCGAAGCTGGAAAACCTTGCTGATACGCAATTGCCGATGGCATCTGCGCTGAAAGGTTTGTTAGCGCAGGCGGGTAGCCAACCGATGCAAAGCACCTTTGAGGGTGAAGATGGCGAACACACGCTGTTCGTACAGGCGATTGCTGGCAGCCCGTGGTATCTCGCCAGCGATGTGCCGTCCAGCTTGCTGGATGCGCAAACGCATAGCATGTTGACGCGTCTGGGTCTGGTGCAAATCCCGCTGGCGGTGATCCTGCTGCTGGTGCTGCTTGGCTTCGTGCGCGCCATGATGAAACGCCTTGCCTTGCTGCATCGTAACATCGAAGCTTTATCAACCGGCGGCGCCGATTTGACGCAGCGTCTGCCCGCCAGCAACAGCCCGGAATTCAACGCCGTGGCGCAGAGCTTCAACCAGTTTATCGCCTATCTGCAAGGCCTGATGCGCCAGGTGGGCGACAGCGCATTGGCCATCACGGCGGCTTCGCGTGAAATCGCCAGCGGCAACGCCGATCTCTCGGCGCGTACTGAATCGCAGGCCAGTTCGATTGTTGAGACGGCCGCGTCGATGGAAGAGTTAACGGGCACGGTGCGCCAGAACGCCGACAACGCCACGCACGCTAACCAGCTGGCAGATGGCGCCTCGCAGGTTGCTGCACGCGGCACGGAAGTGGTGCGTCAGGTGGTCAGTACCATGGGCGCGATTAACCACTCCTCGCGTAAAGTGGTGGATATTATTAGCGTCATCGACAGCATCGCCTTCCAGACCAATATCCTGGCGTTGAACGCGGCGGTAGAAGCGGCACGTGCCGGGGAACAGGGACGCGGTTTTGCCGTGGTGGCATCGGAAGTGCGTAACCTGGCGCAGCGTTCGGCTAACTCGGCGCGTGAAATCAAAAAGCTGATCGAAGAGTCGGTGGCCAACATTGATACCGGCAGCGATTTGGTCGAGCAGGCTGGTCAAACCATGGATGAGCTGATGCAGGGCGTTAGCAGCGTCACCACGTTGATGAGCGAGATCATGTCGGCGAGCCGCGAGCAGAGTTTGGGTATCGATCAGGTTAACGTGGCCATTACCCAACTCGATGGCAGCACCCAGCAAAACGCCGCGCTGGTCGAGCAGGTTTCTGCCGCCGCGCAAGCGATGGAGCAGCAGAGCGTGCAGCTGGAGCTGGTGGTGCAGAGCTTTAAGTTGTAATTGATAACACCCATCGTAGCGGCGCCGTTCAGTGCGCCGCTACAGATTAATGCCCTGTGCCACACCGTAATCTCCTCTCTAAACACCTTTCCCCGCCTTTTTATGCTGAATTCTCCGCAGGCTGCTACGCTTTAATGTGCCCACGTTAACGCACGGAATGTGCGCTATTTCCTCCATCAACCCTTTGGCGGTTGTGTACAATAGTTGCGAATTTTCCGAAGGAGATGTCATGTCCGCCATTGAAGTTATTCTCGTTGACCACCTCGATCGCCCTATCGGCAAAATGGAAAAGCTGGAAGTGCATGAAAAAGGATTGCTGCATCGCGCGGTGACGGTTTACGTATTCAATTCGCGACATGAAGTGCTGCTGCAACGCCGTGCCAGCAGTAAATATCATTGTGGTGGATTGTGGAGTAACACCTGCTGCAGTCATCCGTATCCGCAGGAATCCACGCGCGATGCCGCTGAACGCCGCTTGCGTGAAGAGATGGGCATGAATGTGGCGCTAACGCCGGTGTTTGAATTGAGCTACAACTTGCCGCTGAGCAACGGCTTAACCGAGCATGAATACGGCCACGTGTTCTTCGCCATCAGCGACGAGCAGCCGGTTCTCAATCCGGAAGAGGCCGATGCATGGTGCTATCGCTCGATTGCGCAGATCCAGCAGGAGATGGCGGAAAATCCACAGCAATTCACGCCGTGGTTCCTGCACACGTTTCCGCGCATTCCCAATACGCTGGGTGATTTCCGTCTGACTGCATGATTGCACATTCCGTAGCGGCGCAATAAATTGCGCCGCTACAACATGTGCTCGGTGACGTCAGTGTTCAGGTATCACTGAAAATCTTCCGCATCCACGTCGTATCCTGACGGTTCCCAGCGAATCGCCAGTAGCGCCAGTAAACCAATCAGCGGTGCGAGGAAAATCACCCAGAACACGCCAGTTCCAAACGCCGCCACCAGCAGCGGGAAGGCGAACAGCGACACGGTAGAGCTGCCGCGCATCAGCGTCTGGTTGAAGCCGACGCCCACACCGCGCAGCGAAGCCGGATAACTCAACGACGCAAACGTCATGGTATGCGAGCCGGGACCAAAGCCCTGACCGAACAGGAATAGCGCCAGCATGGCAATCGCCACCGCCGCTTGTTCGCCACCTTCCGGACGACCAATCAACGCCAGCCCAAGCAGCGCCACGCATTGACAGGCGTAACCCGCAACCGACATCTTCCACGCGCCGAGACGCGGCACCAGCCGCACCGCCAGTAAGCCGCCGACAAACGCAAACAGCAAATTCAGCGCCAGCGACACCAGAATGGTGGTCAGCATCGATTGCGCAAAGAAGCTGGAGATAATCACCGGCAGGCCAAACGCCACCGCGTTATAGGCAAATGACGAGGCGATGGAGGTGACGGTAGCCAGAATGGTACGACGGCGATAGACGCCCTGCAGCAGCGCGCCGTAGTTGCGCCAGCTGGCTTTACGTACCGCTTTCTGCGGCGTCAGATCGGCATCATCCGCCACCTGCGCGTTAATGTTATAGGCTTTACGCAGAATCTCGGCCGCCCCTGCAAGGTTGCCCTGGTTTGCCGCCCAGATCGGCGATTCACTCATGTAGCGGCTGCGAATGGCGATGATCAGCAGCGCAGGCACCGCACCAAAACCCAGAATCAAACGCCACAGCCAATCGGTGTGGGTTTCTGGCAATACCGCATACAGCAGCAGTACCAGCAGATAAGAAATACTGATCGCTGCGTACCACGTCGGACACCACATCGCCACGCTGGCGGCCTTATTACCTTGTCCGCGCAGCTTCGAGAATTCGGCGAGAAACGCCATTGCCACCGGCAAATCGATGCCAACGCCAAGGCCCATCACAAAACGCGCGCCCGCTAGCACATACTCGTTCGGCGCAAAGGCACAGGCTAACGCTGCCACCACGAAGAAAAACATATCGGCCATGAACACGCGATAACGACCAATTTTGTCGGTGAGGTAGCCACCAATCAGCGCGCCGACGATCGCACCAAAGGTAATCGCCGACGCCACCATGCCGGTGCCCGCGGGCGTCAGCTGGAACTCGCGCGTGACGTCTTTAATACCAAAGGCCAGGGCGCCGAGATCGTAGGCGTCGAGGAACACGCCGCCCAGCGCAATGGCGATGACAATGCGCGCGTTGCTGCGCGATTCGTTGCTGTTATTTACCAACCCGGAGACATCGGCCGCGCTGCGGATCCACTTGGTCTCACCGGTTGGCGTATTCCCTGCCTGCGCGACGTGCGCCGGAGATGCTAAATCGGTCATGATGTTTTGTAATTTATTGTAATGAGTGGGCCTGTGAGCATAATCCGCCGGCCCGGCATCGAAAATTCAATTTGGGTATAAGTGCTGCGATTTGGTTATAACCGAAGCGATATTGATAGCAAAAAAAGCACGAAGTAAGCCGCTTGACCGCGCCCATCCCCATTCGCCAGGCTACGCTTGATCGTTACACAACGAAAACAAATGAGGGAAGCGAGATGATAAAGCAGGGTTTATGGGGAATGATGGCATTGGCAATGAGCGTGTCTGCGGCGCATGCAGCGGATGCGGTGAAAGTCGGTTCTAAGATTGATACCGAAGGCTCGTTACTCGGCAACATCATCCTGCAGGTGCTGGACAAACATGGGGTGAAAACCGTTAACAAAATTCAGCTGGGGACCACGCAAGTGGTGCGCGGCGCGATCACCGCCGGCGAGCTGGATATCTACCCGGAATACACCGGCAACGGCGCGTTCTTCTTTAACGATGAGAAAGACGCCGCGTGGAAAAACGCGCAGCAGGGCTACGAGAAAGTGAAAAAACTCGATGCCGAGAAAAATCATCTGGTATGGCTGACGCCCGCGCCCGCCAACAATACCTGGACCATTGCGGTACGCGGCGATGTGGCGCAAAAAAACAACCTCACTTCACTGGACGATCTCAGCGCCTACCTGAAAAAAGGCGGCACTTTCAAACTGGCGGCGTCAGCCGAATTTATTGAACGTAGCGACGCGCTTCCGGCCTTTGAGAAAGCCTATAACTTCAAGCTGGAGCAGTCGCAGTTACTGTCGCTGGCCGGCGGCGACACCGCAGTGACCATCAAAGCGGCGGCGCAACAAACCTCCGGCGTGAATGCGGCGATGGCGTATGGCACCGATGGTCCGGTGGCGGCGCTGGGTCTGCAAACGTTGAGCGATCCAAAAGGCGTGCAGCCGATTTATGCCCCTGCGCCGGTGATCCGCGAAAGCGTGCTCAAGCAATATCCTGACATCGGCAACTGGCTGCAACCGGTCTTCAGCAAGCTGGATGAGAAAACCCTGCAGCAGCTGAATGCGCAGATCGCGGTGGATGGTCAGGATGCCAGCCAGGTGGCGAAACAGTGGTTACAGACCAATAAGTTGCTGTAAGCAGTGTTGTCGCTGTTATTGAGACCGCGCCAGCAGCCGGTGCTGCTGGTGTTGATCGTGCTTATCACGCTGGCGCTGTTTGCTTTGCCGCTGCTGAGCTTTGCCGCCAATCGGCTGGTCTCCGGCCAGCCGCTGCCGTTGTGGCAGGTGACCAACAGCGCACTGTTGTTGCTACCGCTGGTGTGGCTGTGGCAGGGCTTATGGTGGCCACCGCGCCGCATCAGCGCCGTTACCTTGCTGCTGGCGGCCGAAGTGCTGCTGGCCTTACTCATCTGGCTGGCGGGTGCGCAGGCCAGCGAACTGGCGAACAACGGCAGCCCGCTTGCACGCACCGCGTTTGGCAGCGGTTTGTGGTGTGCGGCAGCATTAACACTGCTGCTGGCGGCGGAAGCGGTACGGCAAATCACGTGCAGTACGCCGTGGCGCATTGTGCTCAACCTGCAAATCTGGCTATTGCCGCTGGCGCTGTTACTCAGCGGCCATCTCGATCGTCTCTCGCTCATGAAAGAGTACGCTAACCGCACGGCGGTGTTTGATGCGGCCTTCACGCAGCATTTGTGGCTGCTCGGCGGCACGCTGCTGCCAACGGTGCTGATCGGTTTGCCGCTCGGTCTGGCGATTGCGCGTCGTCCGCGCTGGCAAAATGCAGCGTTCAGCGTGCTCAACCTGATTCAAACCGTGCCGTCGGTGGCGCTATTCGGCTTGCTGATTGCGCCACTGGCGGGATTGGTGGCGCATTTCCCACTGCTGGCGCGTTGGGGTATTAGCGGTATCGGCATCGCACCGGCCTTGATTGCTTTGGTACTTTACGCGCTGCTGCCGCTGGTGCGCAGCGTGGTGGCCGGTTTGCAGCAGGTGCCGCAGGAAGTGCGTGAAACCGCGCGCGCTATGGGCATGAGCGCGTGGCAACAGTTCTGGCACGCCGAGCTGCCGCTGGCGCTGCCGGTGTGGCTCTCCGGTTTGCGCGTGGTGGTGGTGCAAACCGTTGGCCTGGCAGTGGTCGCCGCGTTAATTGGCGCAGGTGGATTCGGCGCCATTGTTTTTCAGGGATTGCTGAGCAGCGCGCTGGATCTGGTGCTGCTGGGCGTGATTCCAGTGGTGGCGCTGGCGGTAATTTTTGATGCACTGCTGCGTTTACTGTCGGCACTGCTGGAGAGACGTCATGATTGAATTCCACCAGGTGAGCAAAGTGTTCGCCGGAAAAGAGGCGATACGCAATTTATCGCTGAAGATTGAGAAGGGCAGTTTTACCGTGCTGATCGGCACCTCAGGTTCCGGCAAATCGACCACGTTGAAGATGATCAACCGGCTGGTGGAACACGATAGCGGAGAAATTCGCTTTGCCGGCGAACCCATCGAACGTATGGACGCCCGTGCGTTGCGCCGCCGCATCGGTTATGCCATTCAGTCAATTGGTCTGTTTCCGCACTGGAACGTGGCGAAGAACATCGGCACCGTGCCATCGCTGCTCGGCTGGCCGCAGGCGAAGATCAACCAACGCGTCGACGAACTGTTGGCGCTGCTCAATCTCGATCGCCATTTGGCAACGCGCATGCCGCATCAGCTGTCGGGCGGACAGCAGCAGCGCGTCGGCGTGGCGCGCGCGCTGGCGGCCGATCCCGAACTGTTGCTCATGGATGAGCCGTTTGGCGCGCTCGATCCGGTCAACCGTCTGGCGCTGCAACACGAGATGCTACGTATTCAGAAAATGTCCGGTCGTACCGTGGTGCTGGTGACGCACGACATCGACGAAGCGCTCACGCTGGCCGATCAGCTGGTGCTGATGGATGGCGGCGAAATTGTGCAGCAGGGCAGGCCGATCGATCTGCTGACTCAACCGGTGAATGACTTTGCCCGTGAGTTTTTTGGTCGCAGCGAGCTGGGCGTGCGGTTGCTGGCGCTGGGGCGTGCGGGCAACGCGGCGCGGCGCGGGGAATGGCTTGATGTCGAACCGATTGCCGAATCGCTGACGTTGCGTGAAGCGCTGTCGCAGTTTATTGCACGCCGCACTGACAAATTACCGGTAATCGATCAGCATCAACAGCCGCTCGGCGTGCTGCATTTCAGCGATCTGCTGCGCCAGCGGGAGGCGAGCTGATGCGGCTGTTACGCGATCCGCTTTACTGGCTGTTGGCGGCATTTCTGCTGTTGCTGTGGGGCTTGCCGCACAGCGGTCCATTGTTTGCACATTGGTTTCCGCAGCTGGAGCGCCCGTTGTATCAGCAGGAGAGTTTCTGGCGTCTGGCGCTGGCGCATCTGGCGTTAGTGGTGAGCGGCAGTGTGTTGGCATTGGTGGTCGGCGTGGGTTGCGCGGTGTTTGCCACGCGTCATGCCGGACGCGCCTTTCGTCCACTGCTGGAAACCGTTGCGGCGGCCGGGCAAACCTTCCCACCCGTTGCGGTATTAGCGATTGCGGTGCCGGTGATGGGGTTTGGTGCTGCCCCGGCGGTGATGGCGCTGTTTCTCTACGGTTTGCTGCCGATTTTGCAGGGTACGTTGGCGGGCTTAGATAGCGTACCAGCCAGCAATCGTGAAATCGCTGTGGGGCTTGGCATGGGGCCGTGGCGACGCTTGTGGCAGATTGAGCTGGCGCTGGCGGCACCGGTGATCATGGCGGGCGTGCGGACCTCGGTGATGATCAACATCGGCACAGCAACCATCGCCTCTACGGTGGGGGCGGAAAGTCTGGGATCGCCGGTGATCATCGGTTTAAGCGGCTTTAACACCGCCTATGTGATTCAGGGCGCGCTGCTGGTGGCGCTGCTGGCGTTAATTTGCGATCGCCTGTTAGAGCGCGTGCAGCGCAAACTTAGTTGGTATGCACAATAAGGCTGTAGCCAACCAGCATCATGCCGCCCATGCCGCCAAGCGCCATGATGGCAAACAGGGAACCGATAAGGAGTTTATTCCAGTTCATGAGGAGACCTGAGAAAAGAAATTTAGGGCGGCATGATAACGCGCACACCACGCCAGGCAAAGGCCGTGTGTGCGATTTTTACTTATGCGGGATCGTGCAGGTGAACAGCAAAACCTTGTGCCTGCCAGTGTTCAAACTGCTCAACCTGGCGACGTGTCGGTTTTTTGCCGGTCCAGATAAACAGGTTTTGACCGGGGAATAGCTCAGGGCGCGGCATGTCCAGCGGCTCCGCCAACACATCCATGCGCCAGCCTTGCTGCGACAAGCGCCAGGCTTCCAGCCAGATGCGGGTACGATCTTCCACCGCCCAGCCCACCATCAGCGCATCTTTACCGGCTTTTTTACGCGCACCGGCCAGGCAAAACGCCACATAGTCAATCAGCGCGCCGTCAAGCAGGCTGCACATGGTGCGCGCGGTATTCTGATCCAACCCCAGACGCTGACGAACCGGCACGAACACGTGATCGATCAGCGCATCCACCGGATGTTCCCGGCCGATGGTGGCAATTTTGGTGCGTAATTTCGCTGGGCGAACGTGCCGCAGCACGCTCATCAACTCTTCCTGTAACGCCGACCAGCCGTCATGCACATTGATGGTGGCACCTTCCAGCAACGCTTTCACTTTGCCGACGGGCACACCGCTCTCTATCCAGCGTTTTATCTCTTCGATACGCTGAACATCTTCATCATCAAACTGCCGATGACCACCTTCGGTGCGCTGGGGTTTTAACAGACCGTAACGTCGCTGCCAGGCGCGAAGCGTTACCGGGTTGATTCCACAGCGTTCGGCAACATCCCCGATACTGTATAAGGCCATAAAGTCCTCAAAAATTCTGACCTGCATAACAACACCTTAACCCCCATGCTTGGGTTGTACAATGATTTTTTAGTTGTACAACTTGACCGGCTGGCTTAAATACGGTCATATCTCATATGTGAGATTAATTTCCCATAAATGAGAGGTGAAGATGTCTGCTTCGGATACCGACGATAGATTGGCGGCGCGACTGGCCGAATTACGCGTACAACGCGGTTGGTCATTAGATGAATTGGCGATGGCGACCGGCATCAGTCGGGCATCATTGTCGCGCATTGAACGCGCCGAAACTAGCCCCACAGCCGCTTTGCTT
The DNA here is from genome assembly GCF_059730785.1 of Pantoea sp. X-Soil-ISGK-421. NCBI lineage: Bacteria > Pseudomonadati > Pseudomonadota > Gammaproteobacteria > Enterobacterales > Erwiniaceae > Pantoea > Pantoea sp. X-Soil-ISGK-421. The sequence goes on from NZ_AP035979.1 coordinate 1,312,123, forward strand.
AACCGACTTTGCGTGGCCTATGGTGTGACCATGTCGCGCTTGCTCAGCGAGGTGGAAGAGGAGGCGGCGCTGCTGCTGAAAGCGGAGCAGCAGCCGGTGTGGCATGACGACGCCAGCGGTTTCCAGCGCCGTAACGTATCGCCGCCCGCCAGCCACTTTAAAGCGGAAGTGGTGGAAGGCGTGCTGCGTCCGGGCGCGCGTATTGATTACGATGCGCCGCCCATTCAGGGACTGGAGCAGCATATCTGGCTGCAATCAGGCGAGTTGACCATCAGCATGGACGATCAGCACTGGACGCTGCAGGCGGGCGATTGTCTGCGCTTCCATCTCACCGGCAAATCTGCGTTTGCCGCCCATGCGGAAGGCGGCGCGCGCTACATTTTGGTGGTATGCAAACCATGATTGAAATTGAACCTCTCAGCGCCACTCAGGCGCAGCCGCTGCTGGCGGCATTGAGTGATGTGCTGCAAGCTTGTGTGGCCGACGGCGCCAGTGTGGGCTTTATTGATGCAGACGATCGCGACGCCATTGAGCGCTTCTGGCAGGACAAAATTTACAGTCTGGCGAGCGGTGATAATCAACTGCTGGTGGCCTATCAGCAGGGCGTGATGGTGGCGACGGTGATGGTGGGTTTCAGCGCAATGCCCAACGGTCGCCATCGTGCGGAGATCAGCAAGCTGCTGGTGCATCCACAGGCCCGGCGTCAGGGCATTGCGCGCCGCTTGATGCAACAGGCCGAGCAGCGGGCGGCGCAGCAGGGCAAAACCTTGTTGGTGCTGGACACGCGCAGCGGCGACGTGGCGACGGATCTGTATTTGTCGATGGATTGGCAGATTGCCGGATCGATTCCTCATTATGCGGAGTCAACTGAAGGCGTGCTGGATGCCACCACGGTGATGTTTAAGCAGCTGCGCTGACCAGGTCGGCATAAATGCCGCCCCTACCGTAGGGTCGCCATTCATGGCGACCTCTGCAAACCCTGCACCAACTCAGTGCGCCGCTTCCGCCTCAGCAATCCCCAGCGACTGCATAAACAGCCGAATGATCGGGTTTATTTTGCGGCCCTTTTTCATCAGCAGACAAAACGGGTTTTCCCGGCGAATCGAATCATCACCCAATTCGCATAGCTGACCGCGCGCAATAAAGGTGGCGGCATAATGATCCGGTAAATAGCCAATGAAATGGCCGGTTAAAATCAACATGGCGACAGATTCAACCTGAACCGCTTGCGCACCGCTGTCCTGCAACGGAACGATGCGATGATCGTCGCGTGGCGTCACATATAAATGATTAATAATTTTTTGCTCACGTAATATGTCGGAAGAGATAGTTTTATCACGGGAGCCTGAATATAAAGGATGTGACATGGAGCAATATAATTTTGAATATTCCGTATAAAGCGGAAAGTAATCAAAATCACTTTTCATTTCATAAACCGGTGCAATACCACAATGAAAACGGCCCTCACTGATGCCGCGCTCAATATCATCTAACTGGGCGGTTTGCAGTCGAATTTGCACTTTTGGCGCTTTCTGGTGCAGCTGTTGCACCGCCGCGGTGACCGGCGATTGCGGATCCGAAATGGTATTATCCACCACGCAAATCGCAATGTCGCCCAGCAGTTCGTTGCGGCTATTGTGCAGCCGCTCACGAAACAGATTCAACGACACGAACAGTTCCAGCGTGGCTTGGTAGACGTTGATGCCGTATTGGGTGAGCTCAAAACCCTCGCGTCCGCGGCTGCAAAGTGTCATGCCGAGACGAATCTCCAGATCGGACACCTGCTTGCTGATCGCTGCCAGACCAATATTCAATTCGTGACTGGCGGCGGTTAATCCGCCCGCTTCCACCACGCATTTAAATACCCGCAGTAATTTTAAATCGATATTACTCAGTGCCAGAACTGCATTATCGCTGCGATTATTTGCATTGTTTCCGGACTGGGAAACTTTACTTTCCATTTTTGCTATTCAACTCCGGAATAAATACGGTGATTGTACAGTGAACCTGAAATGTGACTTTAATACCAGCGTAGCCAGGAAATAAGTTTTTGTTATCGCTGATTGATTATTCATATCTTTTTCATATCGCTGAATTATCTGTAAGGGGAAATAGCATGTCTGATAATGCCGAACTGTTATGGGGCGCGCGTTTTAAAGCGGCACCGGCGGCGAGTTTAACCGCGCTGTCTCGTAGCCCGGATTATTACTTTGCATTGGCACCTTACGATCTGGCGGGCTGCCGGGCGCATGCCCGTGAACTGGCGCGTGGGGATCTGCTGAGCGCAGAAGAACTCCGCACCATGCTGGCGGCGATTGACGCGCTGGACGCCGAATACCGCGCCGGTCAGCTGCATCCGATTGCCGCTGACGAAGACGTCCACACCTTTATCGAACGTGCGCTGACCGAACGTTTAGGACCGCTGGGCGGCAAGCTGCGCGCCGGGCGTTCACGTAACGATCAAACCGTCAACGACCTGCGTCTCTATCTGCGCGACAACGGCCGCAAGGTGGTTAGCGCGCTGCTGAGTTTGCAGCAGGCGCTGGTCGAGCAGGCGGCGCAGCATACCGAAAGCGTCGCGCCCGGTTTTACCCACCTGCAACAGGCGCAGCCGATTGTGTTTGGCCATCAACTGCTGGCGCATGCGCAATCCTTTGCCCGCGATATTGAACGTATGCAGGATTGGGATCGCCGCAGCGCGCGTTGTCCGCTCGGTGCTGCGGCGATGGCCGGTTCCGCCATTGCCCGCCAGCCAGAGCAAGCCGCCGCTGATCTTGCCTATCTTGCGCCGTGCGAAAACTCCATCGATGCCGTTGCCAGTCGCGATTACGCCGCCGAATTCCTGTTTGTCACCAGCATGATTGGCATCAACCTGTCGCGCTTGTGTGAAGAGGTGTGCATGTGGGCGTCACGTCAGTTCCGCTGGGTGGAGCTGCACGACAGCTACGCCACCGGCAGTTCGATCATGCCGCAAAAGAAAAATCCGGACATCGCCGAACTGACGCGCGGTCGATCTGGACGTCTGGTCGGCAACCTGATGGCGCTGCTCACCACCATGAAAGCGATGCCGCTCTCCTACAACCGCGATCTCAGCGACGACAAACGCAACGTGATAGATGCCGTGGATACGCTGCTGCTGGTGCTGCCGGCGATGGCGGGCATGATGGCGACGCTGAAATTCAACACCGAGGTGATGCGAGAGCAGGCACCGGACGGCTTCACGCTGGCGACCGAAGTGGCCGACTGGCTGGCGATGCGCGGCGTGCCCTTCCGCGAGGCGCATGAGATCACCGGCCAACTGGTGCAGCTGTGCGAGCGCGAAAGCTGCGGCCTGGCGGATCTCAGTGATGCGCAGCTTCACGCAGTGGATGCGCGTTTAACGCCAGAAGTGCGCAGCGCGCTGACGCTGGAAGCCGCGCTGGCCGCGCGCAGCGGCTACGGCGGCACCGCGCCGGTGCGGGTGCGTGAACAGTTGGCTCGTTTGCAAACTTTGATGCAGGACCAGCAGCGCTGGACTGAAGATTACGCTGGCCCACGCGCCTGAGGAGATCGCTATGTCGACAACGCCCATTGAGCCGAGTTTGAACAACAGCCGCGAGCAGACGCATTACGATCTTGACCGCTATCAGGTGGTGCCACGTCGCTATTACGGCCGCATCACAGCATCAGCGGTGATTTTGGTGCTGCTGGCGCTGCTGGTGAACGCCTTTGCTCACGGCAATATTGAATGGTCGTTTGTCGGCCAGTTCTTTACGGCCCAGGCAATCCTCAACGGCGTGGTCAATACGCTGATCATGTCAGTGCTGGCGATGGGGCTCGGCGTGCTGTTTGGCGTCATCACCGCCATCATGTACATGTCGCCGAATCCGGTGCTGCACTATATCGCCGTGGGCTACGCGTGGATTTTTCGCGGCACGCCGCTGATTTTGCAGCTGCTGCTGTGGTTCAACCTTGCGCTGGTGTTTCCCACCATCAGCATTCCCGGCGTATTCAGCGTGCAAACCGTCACCATCATGACGCCGTTCCTCGCCGCGCTGCTCGGTTTGAGCATCAATCAGGGCGCGTACACCTCGGAAGTGGTGCGCGCCGGCCTGCTGTCGGTGGATACCGGGCAATACGAAGCGGCGAAAGCCATCGGCATGCCGCGTCTGCAGGCGCTGCATCGCATTATTCTGCCGCAGGCGATGCGCGTGATTCTGCCGCCGGTGGGCAACGAATTTATCAGCATGATTAAAACCACCAGCCTTGCCAGCATGATTCAGTACTCCGAACTGCTCTACAACACGCAAACCATCTACTTCGCCAACGCGCGCGTAATGGAACTGCTGTTCGTGGCGGGCATCTGGTACCTGATTGTGGTCACGCTGCTGTCGTTTGGACAGAGTCGGCTGGAACGTTATTTCTCACGCGGCCATCGTCAGCGTCAGTAATCAGGAGCCAAACATGAGAAACATCGTGCGCGCCGTTAAGGTGAATAAATATTTCGACCAGTTCCACGCCCTGAAAGATGTCAGCCTGGAAGTGAATTACGGCGAGGTGATGTGCATCCTCGGTCCGTCCGGCTCCGGTAAAAGCACCTTTTTGCGCTGCATTAATCAGCTGGAGAAAGTCGATAAAGGCGGGATTTGGGTCGACAACGAGCTGGCGGGCTATCGCATCGCCGGTAACAAATTGCACGCGTTAAGTGACAAGCAGATAGCGCGTCAGCGTCTGCAAACCGGCATGGTTTTCCAGCGCTTCAACCTGTTTCCACACAAAACTGCGCTGGAGAACATTATCGAAGGGCCGTGCCGCGTGATGCTGCGCCCGAAACGCGAAGCCTGTGAAGAGGCGATGGCGCTGCTGGATCGCGTTGGTATGGCGCACAAAGCGCACGACTATCCGCAGTCGCTCTCCGGCGGCCAGCAGCAGCGCGTGGCAATTGCCCGCGCGCTGGCGATGAAACCCAAACTGATGCTGTTTGATGAACCTACCTCGGCGCTGGATCCGGAGATGGTGGGCGAAGTGCTGGCGGTGATGCGCCAGCTGGCAAAAGAGGGCACCACCATGCTGGTGGTCACCCACGAAATGGGCTTTGCCCGCGAGGTGGCCAATCAGGTGGTGTTTATGGACGAGGGACGCATCATCGAGCAGGGCGCACCGGAAGACATTCTGCTGAACCCGCAAAATCCACGGATGAAAAACTTTATTAACGCGATTCTTCTTTAACGTGACCGGGGTGAATATGAAAAAGCTGTTATTGAGTGCCATCAGTGCCGCCGTGCTGCTGCAATCCTCTGCCTGGGCAGATATCGCCGTGCCTGCCGCCATTAAAGAGAAAGGGCTGACGGTTGCCATCATGCCGAACTATCCGCCGATGGATTTCAAAGATCCGGCGACCAACCAGCTGACCGGCGTGGATTACGATCTCGGCCAGGCGATTGGTGAAAAGTTGGGCGTGAAGATCAACTGGCAGGAGATCGCCTTCGAGCAGATGGTAAATGCGGTGGTGACCAAACGCGTTGATCTGGTGATGTCTGGCATGACTGACACCAAAGAGCGTCAGCAGGTGGTGAATTTTATCGATTACTTTAAAACCGGCCCGCAGTTCTACACCCAATCCGCGCGCAGCGATATCAATAGCGCGATGGATCTGTGCGGCAAGAAAGTCGGCACCAGCCGCCGCACCACCTTCCCGTTAGAGATTGCCAACTGGTCCAAAGCGCATTGTGAAGCCGCCGGTAAGCCCGCGATCATTGTCGTAGGCGCCGAAGGTACCGCTGATGCGCGTACTCAGCTGCGCCAAAATCGTCTCGATGGCGTGGTGCAGGGCAGTGAAACGCTGCCGTACATCATGGATCTGGAAAAAGGCAAATATAAGCCACTCGATAAAGCCTTCTCCTTCCAATACACCGGCATGGCGATTGGCAAAGATGCGGGCGAGCTGACCACGGCGGTGCAGGCCGCTATCGACGCGATGATTGCCGACGGTTCCTACCAGAAAATCCTCAGCAAATGGGGCCTGGCCGACAACGGCGTGACGAAAGCAACGGTCAACCAAGGCTAAAGGAGCACACAGATGCAGCAACCGGGCGCAGTGCGCTGGCCGCAGGGTAAACGCGGCTGTATGGCGCTGGCATTTGACCTCGACGGTCCCACCGGCGATGCCATGCTGAATGGCAGCCTGTGGTCAACGCCAGAGTATTTTACCTTTGGCGCTTACGGGCCGTACCGCGCGCTCGGGCGTCTGCTTGATCTGCTGCGCGCCTTCCAGATCCCCGCCACCTTCTTTGTGCCGGCGTGGGTGGTGGAGCAGTGGCCGCAGCAGTGTCAGGCGATCATCGAACAGGGCCACGAAGTGGCCTATCACGGCTATCGTCACGAATCCTTCTGGGCGATTTCACCGGAAGAACAGCGCGCGGTAATGGCGAAATCCGCTGAGATCTTTAAGCATTATCTCGGCATCACCGCCTGCGGGTTTCGGACGCCGTCGGGCGACTGGCATGCCGAAACGCCGCAGATCCTTCGCGACGCGGGTGTGATTTACTCCAGCAGCATGCGCGGCGACGATCGCCCTTACAGCATTGCGGTGGCGGGCCATACGCCGCTGGTGGAGATCCCCGGCAAATGGGAGATGGACGATTACGCCTCGCTGGCCTATACGCGCCAGCCCGATTTCCCCAAAGGCGGCGACCGCATCGCCAGCTATGCGCATACGCAGGATAACTGGCAGCGCGAGTTCGATGGCGCGATGGATGAAGGTTTGTGCCTCACTACGCTGTTCCACCCGAAAATCTCCGGTCAGCCGGGACGCCTGCTGCTGCTCGAACAGCTGTTTGAACATATGACGGCGCGCGATGACGTGTGGTTTGCGCGCTGCGACGCGGTGGCGCAATGGTATTTGCAGGAGCAACAGCATGACTGACCCTTCACGCTGGCCGCTGGGCTTCCAGTCGGCGGCGATCCTCACCATCGACTTCAACGACATTCACGGCATTCTCACTCAGGCGCCGGCGGTGGCGGGGCGCGATAAAACGCTGTCGGTGTGGCGCTACGGCACCCTGCGCGGCGTCGATCGCTTGCTGGCGCTGCTGGCGGAAAAGCAGCTCAAAGCAACCTGGTGTATGCCAGCGATTGTTGCTGAAGAGCAGCCGGAATTAGTGCGGCGCATGGTGGCGGATGGCCATGAAATTGCCTGTAGCGGCGATAGCCATGAAGATTTCTCGGCGTTGACGCTGGAGCAGCAGATCGCCAGCGTCACGCGCGGTTGCGACAAACTGGCGCACATCACTGGCCGCCCTATTATCGGCTTCCGTACACCCGCCGGGCAGTGGAAACCAGGACTGGCTGAGGCGCTGGTCGCACGCGGCATTCGCTGGTCATCGAGCTGGCGCGGCGATGATTTGCCGTACTTCCATCCCGGCACGCGCTTAGTTGAACTGCCGATGCACTATACGCTGGAAGATGAGCCGTACTTTGCTTTTAACCTCAGCCCGGCGATTCCGCCTGGACAATCGCGCATTGCGCCTTATGCCGAAACGCTGGCTAACCTGACGCAGGATTTCCACGGCTTCCACCGCTTTGGCCTGTGTTATTTGCTGCGCCTGCACCCGGAAATTATCGGCACCGCCGGGCGCATTGGGCTGCTGCGCTCGCTGCTCGATACGCTGCAACAGCACAACGTGTGGATCGCCACCGCTGAGCAGGCGGCGACGCACTGGCAGACGCAGCCGGATAATGAAGTCTCGCATCCGGCCGAAGTCTTTACCCGCATCATTGGAGGTGCGCATGGCGAACACGCTTGATCAACTGGCGGCGTTTATCGCCGATACGCGCTTTGAGCAGCTTCCCGAACCGCTCGTCGAGCAGGCGAAGCGCCATCTGCTCGATACGCTCGGCGCCTCGCTGGCCGGCTGTGACAGCCCGATTTGGCGTGCATGTCTGGCGCTGGTGCAGGCAGAAGGTGGACGCGAACAGGCGCAGGTTTGGGGTAGCGCGCAGCAGGTTAATGCGCGTCAGGCGGCATGGCTGAACGGCGTGGCCGCGCACATGTATGAACTCGACGATACCGGTGGCTGCGATCACTCCGGCGCGGTGGTGATCCCGGCGCTGCTGGCGGCACTGCCGCTGGCGACGCAGCCGGTGGATGGCCAGGCGCTGATCGTCGCGATGGTGATTGGCTATGATGTTGGCCGCCGCGTGTTAGAAGCCTGCGGCGGCTATTCAGCGCACAACGGCGCAGGATGGCACTCCACCGCCAGCTGCGGCGTGTTTGGTGCGGCAGCGGCGGTCTGTTCGCTGCTGCAACTGGATCGCGCGCAGTGTGCTTCCGCGCTGGGGATTGCTGCCAGCTTCAGCGGCGGTTTATGGGGCTTTATCCACGACGGCTCGCACACCAAAAAGCTGCATGCCGCGCGGGCTGCGGAAGGTGGCGTGCAGGCCGCACTGCTGGCACAACGCGGTATCAGCGGGCCTTCCGCCGTGTTTGAGCCACGCTGGGGCGGCTTCCTGCAAACCGTCGCGCCAGAGACGCAGCAGCCGCAGGCGCTGACGGCGGATCTTGGCGAGGTGTGGAAGCTGGCGCGCTGTTCCATCAAGCCCTACGCCTCGTGCCGTGGTACCCATGCGGCGATTGATGCACTGGGGATGTTGCTGCAGCAGCATGCTGTGCGGGTAGAGCAGATTGCGCGCATTGTGGTGGGCGTTAATCCCTTCCTGCTGGAGATGTGCGGCGGGCGCGAGCTGCACAGTCTGGCGGCCGCGCAGATGAGCCTACCTTATGCGCTGGCAGCGCGTGCGCTGTACGGTTCGGCAGAGCTGGCGAGTTATGACGATGCCAAACGCCTGCATCCTGATGTCGAAGCTTTGCTAGCGCGCATTGATCTGGTGATCGATGAGCAGCAAAGCCGCGACGACGAGCCGTGGGTGCGGCTGGAAACCGTGCAGGGCGCGCAGTGGCAGCTGCATGTGCCGGTGCCGTCGGGTGCGCCAACTAATCCGTTAAGCCTTGAGGCGCTGCTGGCGAAGTACCGCAGTTTGGCGCGGCGCGTGCTGCCGCTGCAGCAGGTTGAACGGCTTGAGGCGGTGTGTCTGGAGCTGGATGAAGTGGCGGATGTGCGGGAAATGGTGGCGTTGTTGGCGTTTAGGTAAACACCAGGTCGGCATGAATGCCGACCCTACGGTCATTGTAAGGTCGCCATTTATGGCGACCGCTATCACATTCGTGCCGCCAACCCTTCAACCCGCGCAATCGCCGCCAGCAACCGTGCTTCGGTCACCGTTTCGCCCATATTCGCCATATCCGGCGCGTGTACCGATTCGCGCACAATCAGCGCCAGCTCACGCTCATCCAGCGGCGCAATCGCACTCAGCGTCAGCGGTACGCCACAATCGCGCGCCAGGCGCATCTCATCCAGTATTTCCTCATCTGCGCGGTTCTCCAGCGCCAGCAAACAGAGATTACCGAAGCCGACCAGCAAGCCGTGACCAAACTCGCGAGTTTTATCACAGAAGGTAAAGCCTTCATAAATCGCGTGCGACGCCGCTGCGTGTGCGCCGTTGCTCATCAGCGAAGTCAATCCGGCCCAGGTGAAGATTGCATCCAGCACCTGATCCAGCGCCGCGCTGCTTTCTCCGCGTAATACTGCCGCATACGCTGCCGGACCGTGTTCGGCAATCACCTCATAACAGATTTGGCTGTGCGCCAGTGACGAGAGCGCATTGCCTGCGCGCGCGGGATGACGTGCGCTGACCGCGCGAAACTCGTACCACTTCGCCAACGTATCGCCCAGCCCGGCCGCCAGCCAGCGTGCGGGCGCGTTAGCCAGCAATTCGCTGTCGATAATCACCGCCGCCGGAGCCTGCGGCAGCGGGAAGATATCGAAGAAATTGCCGTTGTCGTCGTAGCGAATGCTGAGCGGCGTCACCGCTGAACAGGTGGCGGCGATGGTTGGCAGCGTCACCACCGGCAAGCCGAGCTGCGCGCCGACCGCTTTCACCGTATCCAGCGACTTACCGCCGCCGACGCCAATCAGCAGCTCGGCGTGCAGTTCGCTGGCCATCGCCGCCAGACGATTGATGTGCGTGATCGAGGTTTCGCCGCCAAACCACGCCTGCGCCAGCAGCGTGACGTTGGCGGTCAGCAGTTGCGCACGCACCTGCGCTTCTACTGCCTGCAACGCCTGATGGCCGCCAATCAGCAGCGCACGCTGGCCCAGTCCGGCACAGATTGCGCCTAATTGATCGATCACGCCGGCACCGCGCAGCACGCGCGCCGGAAACACCAGATTCTGTTGGGTCATCACTTTTTCTCTGTGTAACGGACGCCGGGCAACACGCACAGCATCTCATAAAGGATATTGGCCGCCAGCTGCGAGGTCATGCCGCTGATATCATACGGCGGCGAGACTTCCACCAGATCGCCGCCCACCAGATTGAGTCCACGGCAGCCACGCACGATCTCCAGCCCCTGCATTGAGGTTAAACCGCCCACTTCCGGCGTGCCGGTACCGGGCGCCCACGCGGGATCGAAGCTGTCGATGTCGTAAGAGAGATACACCGGGCCGTCGCCGATACGCGCACGCACCTCGGCCATCAGCGGCGTCATCGAGCGATACCAGCACTGCTCGGCGGGTACCAGATGGAAGCCCTGATCGACGCCCCACTGAAAATCATCGGCGGCGTAACCCTGTGCACGTTGTCCAATCTGCACCACGCGCTGACAATCAAGCAGGCCTTCTTCCACCGCGCGGCGGAAGGTGGTGCCATGGGCGATCTTCTCGCCAAACATCTCATCGTTGGTATCAGTGTGCGCATCAATGTGAATGAGACCTACAGGTCCGTGCTTCTTCGCCAGTGCGCGCAAAATCGGTAGCGTCAGGGTGTGATCGCCGCCGAGCGTTAAGGGAATAATCGGCCAGTTATTCAGCTCGGTATAATAGTTTTCAATGATATCAACCGATTTCAGTAGGCTGTAAGTGTTGATCGGCACATCACCGAGATCGCCGACGCGCAGCGAATCAAACGGCGCCGCACCGGTGGCCATGTTATACGGGCGAATCATGACCGAATCGGCGCGAATGGCGCGCGGGCCATAGCGCGTGCCGCTGCGCTGCGAGGTGCCGATATCCAGCGGAATGCCGACGAACGCCACATCCAAATCGGCCGGGGATTCCACGGCGGGCAGACGCATCATGGTGCCGCGTCCGGCGAAGCGGGGCATCTCATTGCCGCCTTGCGGCTGGGGGAAATCGGTCATCTCGGGCTCCTTCGGTTAAGTGAAGCCCATCATTACCCGGTTGTCTGACGGGAAAAATCCTTGACAGCCGATAATCACTTCAGAGATTACTTAACTTTAGTTAGCAATCACTGAAGGAAAATCGGTGCAGACACTTCCCAACCTTAAACTGCTGCAGGTCTTCGCCAGCGTGGTGGAAAATCAGGGCTATTCGCGCGCGCAGCAGGCGTTGAACATGACCACGCCGGCCATCAGCGCCTACATGAGCGAGCTGGAAAGTCAGCTCGGTTTTATCCTGTGTCAGCGCGGGCGCGGCGGGTTTACGCTTACCAGCAAAGGGGAGCAGTTCTATCGCTACAGCCAGGAGATGCTGGCCACGCTGGCGGGCTGGCAAGAGCAGGTGGAAACGCTAAAAAGCGCGCAGGGCGGTACCTTCTCGCTCGGCGTGGTGGATGCCACCGTCACCGACAGCACGCTGGATCTGCCCGCCGCGATTGCTCGCTTCAACCAGCGTTTTCCGGCGGTGTTCTTTAATCTGAGCGTGCGCGATCCCAATGAGTTACAGCAGCAGCTGCTGGAGGATCGGCTCGATTTGGCGATTGGTCATTTTCCACTGCGCGCCAGCAATTTGGTGACCATTCCGCTGTATGAAGAGCAGCATTGGCTCTATTGCAGCCCTGAACATCCGCTGGCGACCGGCCAACCCGATGTGCGCACCGTGCAGCAAACCGGCATGGTAACGCGCCGCTACTGGAATCAGCAGGAGCTGAACAAGCGCGGCTTCCGTCAGAGCAATGCGTCGGTAGAGAGCATTGAAGCGCAGCTGACGCTGATTCTCTCCGGCCGCTTCATCGGCTATTTGCCCGAACACTACGCGCGCAGCGGGGAACAGCAGGGCACGCTGCGGCGCCTGCTACCGCATCATTTTCACTTCCGTGCGCCGTTCTCTTTTGCTTTCCGCCGGGGCCGCGCGCGGGAAACCTTGATCCGCGCGATGCGTGAAATTCTGAATCCAGCGCGAAAAAATAGCAGCGAAAGCTGACGCTGCGCCAATACTGTGTAAAAATACAGGCCAATTCAGCAAACAGTAACGACAATGGCCCTGACAGCAGCGATAAAAAGCCAGATTGCGCAATGGTATAAGGCGCTGCAGCAGCAGGTTCCTGACTTTATCCCGCGTGCGCCGCAGCGCCAGATGATTGCCGAAGTGGCGAAAAGTCTGGCCGGTGACGAAGGGCGCCATCTGGCAATTGAAGCGCCAACCGGCGTAGGTAAAACCCTCTCTTATTTGATTCCCGGCATTGCGGTGAGCCGCGCCGAGGAAAAACGCCTGGTGATCAGTACCGCCAATGTGGCGTTGCAGGATCAGATCTTCACTAAGGATCTGCCGCTGCTGAAGAAAATTATTCCCGATCTCACTTTTACCGCCGCCTTTGGCCGCGGACGCTATGTCTGTCCACGCAACCTTGCGGCACTGGCCGCGACTGAAGATCAGCAGGGCGATTTGCTGCTCTATCTTGATGACGAAGCGGTCACCGGTTCGAAAGAGGAGCAGAAATTCTGCGCCAAACTGGAGAAGCAGCTCAGCAGCTACCGCTGGGATGGTTTGCGCGATCACACGGATGTCAACATTGAGGACAGCTTGTGGCAACGCCTCTCCACCGACAAAGCCAACTGCCTGGGTCATCACTGCCGCTGGTATCGCGAATGCCCGTTCTTTGTCGCTCGTCGCGAGATTGAGCAAGCGGATGTGGTGGTCGCCAACCATGCGTTAGTGATGGCGGCGATGGAGAATGAATCGGTGCTGCCGCCGGCGAAAAACCTGATGCTGGTGCTGGACGAAGGCCATCATCTGCCGGAAGTGGCGCGCGATGCGCTGGAGATGAGCGCGGAAATCACGCCGGGCTGGAGCAGTTTGCAGCTCGATCTGTTTGTGCGGCTGGTGGAAACCATCATGGCGCAGTTCCGTCCGAAATCACCGCCGCCGCTGACCAATCCGGAACGCCTGAAAGGTCACTGCGACGAAATGCGCGAGCTGCTGCAGACTCTCTGCGATGCCCTTAATCCGCTGCTGCCGGGCCATAATCAGCCGGGCGAGTTCCGCTTTGTACTGGGCGAATTGCCGGAAGAGCTGCTGAGCCTGTGCGCGCGATTGTTCAAGTTGAGTGACGCGCTGCGCGGCTTAAGCGAAGGCCTGCTCAACGAGTTGGGCGATCAAACCGGGAAAGCCGACATCATGCGGCTGCATAAAGCCATCATCCAGCTCAATCGCCACTTCGGCTGGTTTGAATCGATCAGTAAACTGTGGCGGCTGGCGGCGATGGAGAAAGCCTCGAATGCGCCGGTGTCGAAGTGGATTACGCGTGAGATTCGTGAAGGGCAGGCGCATTTGCTGTTCCACTGCGCCGGAATTCGCGTTAGCGATCAGCTGGAAAAAATCCTGTGGCGCAAAATTCCGCATGTGGTGGTGACTTCGGCCACCTTGCGATCGCTGAACAGCTTTAACCGCTTGCAAGAGATGTCCGGCCTGAGCGAAAAAGCCGGCGACCGCTTTGTGGCGCTGGATTCGCCGTTTAATCATATCGATCAGGGCAAGCTGGTCATTCCGCAGATGCAGTATGAGCCGCAGATGGCGCAGGAAGCGGAGCACATCGCAGAGATGGCGCGTTTCTTCCGCCAGCAGATTGCCGAAGAGAAGCACAAAGGTGTGCTGGTGCTGTTTGCCAGTGGCCGGGCTATGCAGCAATTTGTCAGCCACATCCCTGACCTGCGCCTGTCGATGCTGGTACAGGGCGATCAGCCGCGTTCGCGCTTGGTGGCGCTGCATCGTGAACGTGTTGAGGCCGGTAAAATCAGTATTTTGGTCGGGCTGCAATCGTTCGCCGAAGGGCTGGATTTGAAAGGCGATCTGCTGTCGCAGGTGCATATTCACAAAATCGCTTTTCCACCGGTGGACAGTCCGGTAATTTTGACCGAGGGCGAATGGCTTAAAAGCCTGAAACGTTATCCCTTCGAGGTGCAGAGTTTGCCGAGCGCCTCCTTTACCTTGATTCAGCAGGTAGGGCGTTTGATTCGCAGCCACAGCTGCTTTGGCGAAATCGTGATTTACGATCGTCGCTTACTCAATAAAGCTTATGGCAGCCGACTGCTGGCCGCATTACCGGTGTTCCCGATTGAGCAACCGCCTATGCCGGAAGCCAGCAGTGACAAGACGAAAAAACGCCGCAGTAAAAAAACATAACGATCAATTTTGGCAGCCGCATGGCGGCGCGCCCTGGAAGCGGGAATGCCTGATGGAACTGAATAAAATCATTAAAGAGATTGGGCGCGGTAAAAATCACGCGCGCGATATCGATTTCGACACCGCGCAGGCGCTCTATACCGCGATGCTGGCCGGAGACGTGCCGGAACTGGAGTTGGGTGGCGTACTGATTGCGCTGCGTATCAAAGGCGAAGGCGAAGAGGAGATGCGCGGTTTTTATCACGCGATGCAGCAACAGATGATGCAGCTGCAGGCACCCGCTCATCGCCCGATGCCGATTGTCATCCCCAGCTACAACGGCGCGCGTCGTCAGGGTAATCTGACGCCGTTACTGGCGCTGCTGTTGGTGAAACTCGGTTTCCCGGTGCTGCTGCACGGCGTCAGCGACGACCCGACGCGCATCACCACGGAAGCGGTGCTGGCGGCGCTGGAGATCGCGCCGGTAACCTCCGCCGAACAGGCGCAGACCAAGCTGGATAACGGCGAGCTGGCGTTTATCACCATCGATCATCTGTGTGCGCCGATGGCGCAACAGCTGTCGCTGCGCTGGCGCATGGGCGTGCGTAACAGCGCGCATACGCTGGCGAAACTGGCGACGCCATTTGCGGAACGCGCCGCGCTGCGTCTGGCCAGCGTGTCGCATCCGGAATATGTGCCGCGCGTCGGGAAATTCTTCCAGGATATCGATGCGCCGGCGATTCTGCTGAACGGCACGGAAGGTGAGGTGTACGCCAACCCGCAACGCTGCCCGGCCATCAACTACATTCGCGGCGCGGGTGCAGAAGCGGAAGTGTGGGTTGAACGCCAGCCTGAAGTGAGTGTGGAACTGCCGGAAAGCAAAAACGCGCAGGATACCGCCGCGTGGATCAATCAGGTATTAGCCGGGGAACGCGCGGTGCCGCAGGCGCTGCGTTTGCAGCTGGCGTGTTGTTTGGTAGCCACCGGAGAATCTGCCAATCTGGCGGATGCGGAAGCGCGGTTACAGCAGGTAGGGATTTGAAGGTTTCGTAGGGTCGCCATTTATGGCGACCAATCGCGCAATCATTTTGTAGGGGCGCCATTTATGGCGACCATCATCACGCTTTCGCCAGCACGCTCTCCACTAACCGCTGCCAGAAGGTAATGCCGATGGGCAGCAGTTCATCATTGAAATCGTATTTGGCGTTGTGCAGCGGCGCGGACGGCGTGGCACCATCAGCACCCAACCAGAAATAGGCGCCGGGACAAGCTTCCATCATGCAGGCAAAATCTTCCGATGCCATGGATGGGTTCACCTGCCAGTTAACTTGCGCCTCACCGAGCATATCCACGGCAACTGCGCGCACTTGTTCGGCTTGCTCCGCATGGTTGGCGGTGACCGGATAACCGGGATACCAGTGAATCTCGCCGCTGACGCCAAACGGGCGCGGCAAGGTGGTGACAAAATCCTCAATCAGACCGCGCACGCGATTGCGCACGTCGGTCTGCAAACATCGCACGGTGCCGCGCAATACAATCTGTTCAGGGATGACGTTAATCGCTTCACCGCCGTGAATTTGCGTCACGCTCACCACCGCCGAGGCCAGCGGCGACAGGCGACGCGACGGAATGGTTTGCAGCGCCAGAATCAGTTCTGCGGCGACCACCATTGGATCGGCCCCGCTTTCCGGCATCGCCGCATGGCAGCTTTTACCGTGCAGCGTAATTTCAAACGAATCGAGTGACGCCATCATCGCATCCGGATTCACCGCCAGCGTGCCCACCGGCATGCCCGGCCAGTTGTGCATGGCGTAAACCGCATCCATCGGGAAGCGCTGGAACAGACCTTCTTCCACCATCTTGCGTGCGCCACCGAGGTTCTCCTCGGCAGGCTGGAAGATGAAGTGAAGGGTGCCGCTGAAGTTGCGCGTCGCCGCCAACTGACAGGCCGCAGCCAGCAGAATAGCGGTGTGGCCATCGTGGCCACAGGCGTGCATCACACCGGTTTTCTGTGACTTCCACTGTGGATCGCCTTTTTCGGTGATCGGCAGGGCATCCATATCGGCACGCAAACCAATAATCGGACCAGGGCCGTTTTCAAGCGTTCCTATCACGCCGGTGCCGGCTAAGCCGCGAAACACCTGTAGTCCGGCATCCGCCAATACCTGAGCGACCAGCGCGCTGGTCTGCTGCTCCTGGTAACCCAGTTCAGGGTTTTGGTGTAACCGACGACGCCAGTTCAAGGCGTTTTCCAGCAGGACAGCAGGCAGGCTCATAAGGTAAGGCTCTCCATCAGCAGCGTGAGCTGCAAAATAATGTATTTACTGTAGTGGCAAGGGCATGGCGGCGTCTATCGCGGAACGGAATAATTTGGCTATAGGGTATAGCGGAATGGAATAAGCGGATTGGATAAAATAGGTCGCCATGAATGGCGACCCTACGACGATAGTGCGCGGTTTTCGGCGCAGCGGGATTATTTCTGCATTGGCAGATTTAGATCGTGTTGCTGCGCACAGCTTTGCGCTAATTCGTAACCCGCATCCGCATGACGCATCACGCCGGTGGCCGGATCGTTCCACAACACGCGGCTTAAGCGCGCATCAGCCTCTTGGGTACCGTCACACACAATCACCACGCCGGAGTGCTGTGAGAAGCCCATGCCGACGCCGCCGCCATGATGCAGGCTGACCCAGGTCGCGCCACCTGCGGTGTTCAGCAAGGCGTTCAGCAGCGGCCAATCGGATACCGCGTCCGAACCGTCTTTCATCGCTTCGGTTTCACGGTTCGGTGACGCCACGGAACCGCAATCCAGATGGTCGCGACCAATGACGATAGGCGCTTTCAGCTCGCCGTTGCGTACCATCTCGTTGAACGCCAGCGCTGCTTTGTGACGCTCGCCAAGGCCCAGCCAGCAGATACGTGCGGGTAAGCCCTGGAAGGCAATACGCTCTTGCGCCATGTCGAGCCAGCGATGCAGATTCTGATGATCCGGGAACAGCTCTTTCAGCTTGGCATCGGTTTTATAGATATCCTCGGCATCGCCTGATAGCGCCACCCAGCGGAACGGGCCTTTACCTTCACAGAACAGCGGACGAATATAGGCCGGGACAAAGCCAGGGAAATCGAAAGCATTTTTCACGCCTTCATCCAGCGCCACCTGACGGATGTTATTACCGTAATCCACGGTCGGCACGCCCATGTGATGGAAATCCAGCATCGCCTGTACATGCACCGCCATGGAGGCGCGCGCGGCTTTCTCCACCGCTTTCGGGTTGCTGACGCGCTCGGCTTCCCAGCGCGCGACATCCCAACCGACCGGCAGATAACCGTTAATCGGATCGTGTGCTGAGGTTTGGTCAGTAACGATGTCCGGCTTCATGCCACCCGCTTTGGCGCGTTTAACCAGCTCTGGCACGATTTCAGCGGCGTTGCCCAACAGGCCAACAGAAATTGCGCGCTTCTCTTGATTCGCCTGATCAATCAGTTCCAGCGCTTCGTCCAGCGTATACGCTTTGTGATCAACGTAGCGAGTGCGGATACGGAAATCGATACGTGATTCCTGGCACTCAATCGCCAGCACGCTAGCACCGGCCAATACGCCAGCCAGCGGTTGTGCGCCGCCCATGCCGCCCAAACCGGCGGTGAGGATCCAGCGGCCGCGGAGATCGCTGTCGTAATGCTGGCGACCCGCTTCGGCAAAGGTTTCAAACGTGCCTTGCACGATGCCTTGCGCACCGATGTAGATCCACGAACCCGCGGTCATCTGGCCGTACATCATCAGGCCTTTTTTATCCAGCTCGTGGAAGTGATCCCAGTTGGCCCAATGCGGTACCAGATTCGAGTTAGCCAGCAGCACGCGCGGCGCATCGGCATGGGTGCGGAACACGCCCACCGGTTTGCCAGACTGGATCAGCAATGTTTCATCGGGCTGCAGGGCGCGCAGCGAACGCAGGATCTGCTCGAAGCACGCCCAGTTACGCGCGGCTTTACCGATGCCGCCGTACACCACCAGATCTTCCGGGCGCTCTGCTACGTCAGGATCGAGATTGTTCTGGATCATGCGGTAAGCCGCTTCAATCAACCAGTTGGCGCAGTGCAATTCATTACCGCGCGGCGCACGGATTTCACGGGCTACAGCCTGAGTCAAAGTTTCGCTCATTATCGATTCCTTAATTAACAGTCTTACGCTGGCTTGGCAGCAGCGCGGTAAGGGATTCAGGCCATGCGGTTGCGCTGGCCCACAGACGCATGGATTCGATATCCGGCGCCAGTAAACGGTCATGATCGAGGAAGGCTACGTTGTCGCGGATGCGGCTTATCTCTTGCTCCAGCAGCGGTGAGCTCTGCAGCGGACGATGGAAATCAATGCCTTGCGCGGCGGCCATCGCTTCAATGCCGACTACCGCGGCGGTGTTGAAGCACATGCTGCCGAGACGGCGCGCGGCGTAAGTCGCCATCGAGACGTGATCTTCCTGGTTAGCGGAGGTCGGCAGACTGTCAACGCTGCCGGGATGTGCCAGTGATTTGTTTTCAGACGCCAGCGCTGCTGCCGTAACCTGCGCGATCATAAAGCCGGAGTTAACGCCACCATCATTGACGAGGAACGGCGGTAAACCTGAAAGACCGGTATCCAGCAGCAGCGCCATACGACGCTCGGAAATCGCACCGATTTCGGCAATTGTCAGCGCCAGAATATCGGCGGCGAAGGCTACCGGCTCGGCGTGGAAATTACCGCCGGAAATGACGTCGCCGCTGTCACTGAACACCAGTGGGTTATCTGATGCGGCGTTGGCTTCAATCTGCAACACGCGCGCGGCGTGCGTCAGGTTATCAAGGCAGGCGCCCATCACTTGCGGCACGCAGCGAATCGAGTAGGGATCTTGCACCCGGCCACAGTCGGTGTGCGAGCCGAGAATTTCACTACCGGCTAATAAAGAGGAGACGGCAGCGGCTACGTTGATCTGGCCAACCTGACCGCGCGCCTCGTGAATGCGCGCATCGTAAGGTTTCACCGAGCCCTTAATGGCTTCCAGCGACAGCGCACCGGCCATCAGGCCCGCCGCGAATACGTTTTCCGCTTCAAACAGACCGCGCAGCGCCAGCGCATTCGAGACCTGCGTGCCGTTCAGCAGCGCCAGACCCTCTTTGGGTCCCAGCACAATCGGCTGCAGGCCAACGCGCGCTAAGCCTTCGGTTGCGGGGATTAATTCGCCGTCGACGCGGACCTGACCTTCGCCCAGCAGCATCAAGGAAAGATGTGCCAGCGGCGCCAGATCGCCAGACGCGCCGACCGATCCTTTCTCCGGAATGCACGGCATGATGCCAGCGTTGAACAGCGCCAGCAGCGCTTCAATCAGTTCGATGCGCACGCCAGAATGGCCGCGTGCGAGGCTGATAATTTTGGTGGCAACCACCAGACGCGCTACATTGTCCGGCAGCAAATCGCCCAGGCCAACGCTGTGCGACAGCACCAGATTACGCTGCAGTTCTGCCAGCCGCGCGGCAGGGATCTGCGTCTGCGCCAGCTTGCCGAAACCGGTATTAATGCCGTACACCACCTTGCCGGAGGCAACAATGGCATCAACAGTTTCATGGGCGCGAGCGATAGCTGCTCGCGCTTCATCGGCCAAGGTGAGCGTTACCTTGCTTTGATAAATGGCGCGCAAGGTAGCGAGGTTCACTTTACCGGGAACGAGGCAAATTTGCTGAACCGAACCTGACATAGTCTACTCCTGTCTATACAAGTGAGCTGGCAGTTATTGGACGCCGATATTTTGCGATGTGGCTGTCCGATTTGCCGTGAATTTTGTTGAGTGAAACATAAGTGTCTAATCTTGTCTATACAAGTAGCAAGCGCTATGCCAGATTGTTGTTGTTCTGTGAATTACGACGCAATGCGCGTTATGCGGTATAACCGCAGCGTCATTGCACCGGAGTAGGGCGCAAGCTGCACCAATGCTGAGCTGTCTGCACCATTAGATGTATATACATTTACGGACTGAGACAGTAAACTTTGGGCATTATTCTTCAAAAGGAACAGGAAATGGCGGAGCAAACAGCAGTAGCACAGCTGGCTGCGGCGATGGGTGATGAGCCTGCGCCGATTTACCAGCGGGTGAAGCAGGCGATCGTCAGCCAAATCCGCGAAGGTCACTGGAAAGCCAACCAGCGCGTGCCGTCTGAAAGTGAACTGGTGAACGAACTGGGCGTCAGTCGTATGACCATTAACCGCGCGCTGCGTGAACTCACCAGCGAAGGATTTCTGGTGCGCATGCAGGGCGTGGGCACCTTTGTGGCGGAGATGAAGGGCTATACCGCGATGCTGGAAGTCCACAACATCGCCGACGAGATTGCGCAGCGCGGTCATCGACACAGCTGCAAAATTTTATCGATTGGCCAGATGAAAGCCGATCCGGAACAGGCGGCGGTGCTGGGACTCTCCACCGGGCAAACGCTGTTCCACTCGCTGATTGTGCATTACGAAAACGACCTGCCGGTGCAGCTGGAAGATCGCTTAGTGAACCCGCTGATGGCGCCGGATTATCTTATTCAGGATTACCATCAACTGACGCCGTACACTTATTTGATGCGCGTAGCGCCGCTGACGGCAGGTGAGCATATTGTTGAAGCGGTGTTGCCGGATCTGCGCCAGCGTAAGCATCTGGCGCTGGATGAACATGAGCCGTGCCTGCTGATTCGCCGTCAGACGTGGAGCGACAACAAGATTGTGACCTATGCGCGGCTGCTGTATCCGGGTTCACGCTATAAGTTGCTGGGGCGCTTTAGAGGACACGGCTAAGCACCACAAACAGCAATTTGGCATCCGGCGTTTGCGGCTCCAGCTGCATGTTTTCCTCCAGCCACCAGATCCCCTGATCAACCGCCAGCGCTTCCCCGGCTGGCGTGTGCCATTCTCCTGCGATCACCCACGCCACGCCGTTTTCACTGCTGACCACTTCTTGCGCGATGCTTACCGCAGAGCGCCAGCTGTCGCGCCGCGTCATGATATTAAAATCCTGACAGCTGCCGCTGACATGAGCGTTAATCGCCCATTCACCGGGAAACGCCCACGGCTGCAGCGGCGCTAAGCGTTGCTGGGCTTGTTCACTCTGCAGTAAAACGCTGTCGCCGTGCAGCAAAGTGATCACCCGGTCAATGCCGGGAAAGGGCGAAAACGGCCCGTCGGCGGAGATGGTGGCGATGCTGGCGCGCCAGGCAAATTGCGCTTCACCCGGCGGATAGCTGATGATTTCGCGCGTTTCGCCGCCGCCGTTGCGCCAGCGGCTGACTGGAAGCTGCTCATAGACAAAGCGCGTTCTCATTGCAACGCCCTCATCGCCACGGCAAAGCGCGTCGCGGCGTGCTCTTCTGCCGCATGATGGCCTGCACTGATCACCTGTTTGCCCGCCACGAATACGTCACGAATCTGTTCGCGCTGCCCGCCAAACAGCCAGCGGTTTAACAATGAAGCGCTGTTGACGCTGCTGAGGAACGCGTCTTCAGCCAGCACCAGCCAGTCGCCACGTTTGCCAATCGCCAGTTCGCCCGCTGGCAAACCACATGCCTGCGCGCCGCCCTGTGCGGCTTGCTGCCACAGCAGATCGCCCACGGAAGGTTGATGGGGCAAGGTGATACGATTGCGACGACGATCGCGTAATCGCTGGCCGTACTCCAGCCAGCGCAGTTCTTCCAGTGCGCTGAGCGACACGTGGCTGTCGGAACCAATCCCCCAGCGGCCGCCGTGAGCGATATATTCTACCGCCGGGAAAATACCGTCGCCGAGATTCGCCTCGGTGGTTGGACACAAGCCCGCCACCGCGCCGCTTGCTGCCATGCGCTGAATTTCGTCGTCATCAAGATGGGTGGCGTGAATCAGGCACCAACGCTGATCGACTTTAAAACGATTAAGCAGCCAGGCCACCGGACGTTCGCCGCTCCACGCCAGGCTATCGTTCACCTCTTTTTCCTGCTCGGCGACGTGAATATGCACCGGCACCTCCTGCGGGCAGGCGGCTAATACGTCGTGCATCTGCGCTTCATTCACCGCGCGCAGTGAATGGAAGCAGATGCCATGATTAAGCAGCGGCTTCTCCGCGCTCCAGCGCGCCACGCGCTGCTGCTGTTGCAGGTAGGCATCGGTTTGCTGAATGAAGCGGCGCTGGCCGTCGCTGGCCGGCTGCGAACCAAAACCGCTGAAGCTGTAGAGCACCGGCAACAAGGTTTGGCCAATGCCTGCGCGCTCCGCCGCTGCTATCAGTGCGAGCTGCATAGCGTCATCGGCGTAGGGTTTGCCGTGCGGATCGTGATGCAAATAGTGGAATTCCGCCACCTGGCTGTAGCCGCCTTTCAGCATGTCGATGTAGAGATACGTCGCAATATCACCGACCTGCTCGGGCGACAGGCGCTGCACCATGCGATACATCAGATCGCGCCATGTCCAGAAGCTGTCTTGCGGGTCGCCTGCCACTTCGGCCAGTCCCGCCATCGCGCGCTGGAAGGCGTGCGAATGCAGATTAGCCATCGCCGGAATCACCGGCCCGGCAAGACGCGTGGCCGTGCCGGGCTCACTGTTGGGGGTGATCTCGGTGATGTGTCCGGTCGTGTTGGTGGCGATCAGCACGCGCTCATGCCAGCCGTCGGCCAACAGTGCGCGTGGGGCAAAATAGGTTGTCATGGTTGATCCTGCATGGCGGAAAGTTGTATATACATATACATACTTTGATGCGTAGTGTAAATCGCCGAACGTGAAGGGGAGTGGGATGGCAGAAACGAAGCAGATCGACAGCCTGTGGCTGGGGGCCGACATCGTTACGATGCGTGACGGACACTACAATCTGATTGCCGACGGCGCGCTGGCGGTCGATCAGGGGAAACTGATTTGGGTGGGGCCGCGCAGCGAATGCCCGGCGTTTACCGCGCGGGAACAGCACCAATTTTCTGGCGGCATCATCACCCCCGGTTTGGTGGATTGCCATACGCATCTGGTGTTTGGCGGCGATCGCAGCCAGGAGTTTGAGCAGCGTCTCAATGGCGTGAGCTATGCGGAGATTGCGGCGCAGGGCGGCGGCATTCTCTCCACGGTGCGCGCCACGCGTGCGGCAACCCAGCAAGAACTGGTGGCAAGCGCGCGCTGGCGGCTGGATCGTCTGCTGGCGGAAGGCGTCACTTTGGTTGAGATCAAATCCGGTTACGGCCTTGATGAAGCTAGCGAGCTGACCATGCTGCGCGCCATTCGTGAGCTGGCGGAAACGGTGCCCGCCGATGTAAAGGCCACTTGCTTAGCCGCGCACGGTTTTCCACCGGAGTTTAAAGACAACCCGCAAGGCTGGATCGATATCATCTGCCAACGCCTGTTACCGCAGGTGAAAGCCGAAGGATTGGCGGATGCGGTGGATGCGTTCTGCGAGCATTTAGCCTTTTCACCGCAGCAGGTCAGCGCGGTCTTCGATGCCGCTCAAGCCTTAGATTTGCCAGTGAAACTGCACGCCGAGCAGCTTTCGGCGCTGGGCGGCGCGGCGCTGGCGGCGGGTTACGGCGCGCTCTCCGCCGATCATCTGGAATACGCGACGGAAGCGGACGCAAAAGCCATGGCGCAGCACGGCACCGTAGCGGTGTTGCTGCCGGGCGCGTTTTATCTGCTGCGCGAAACGCAACGTCCACCGGTGTCGCTGTTCCGTGAACACGGCGTGCCGATGGCGCTGGCCAGCGATGCCAATCCGGGCACCTCACCGGCGCTTTCGCTGCGTCTGATGCTCAATATGGGCTGTACGCTGTTTGGTTTAACGCCGGAAGAGGCATTAGCGGGCGTGACTTTGTGGGGCGCCAAAGCGCTGGGATTACAGCACTCGCACGGTTCGCTGGAAGCAGGCAAGGTAGCGAATTTTGTTCACTGGCCGCTGGCGCGTCCGGCAGAGCTGGTTTATTGGCTGGGCGGCGAATTGCCGTGCCAGATTATTTATCGTGGAGAAGCGCAATGACACCTTTTCATTTCACCGCCGGTAAGATTCCGCTGCTGGTCAGCATTCCCCACGCCGGCACGCAATTAACGCCGGAAGTGGACGCCGGCTTGAGCAACGCGGCGCGCGGCTTGCCGGATACCGACTGGCATTTACCGCTGCTGTACGATTTTGTACGCGATCTCGGTGCCAGCGTGTTGATTGGTCACTATTCACGTTTTGTCATCGACCTTAACCGTCCAGCGGATAATCAGCCGCTCTATACCACGGCGACCACCGGCTTATATCCCGAAACCTTGTTCGACGGCAGCCCAACCTTTGCAGCGGGTAAAACGCCGAGCGCCGAGGTGCGTCAGGGTTATCTGGACACGATCTGGCAACCGTATCACCAGCAGTTGCAGCAGGAACTGGCGCGGTTGAAAACGCAGCACGGTTACGCGCTGCTGTTTGATGCGCACTCGATCGCCTCGGTGATTCCCCGCCTGTTTGACGGACGTTTACCGGATCTCAACATTGGTACCAATGATGGCGCCAGTTGCTTAACGGCGGTGATCGACGCGATCAAACAGGTGTGTAATGCGCAAAATGATTACAGCTGGATCGCCAACGGACGTTTTAAAGGCGGTTACATCACTCGCGCGTACGGCCAGCCGGAGCAGGGTGTGCAGGCGGTGCAGCTAGAGCTGGCGCAGCTAAATTATATGGACGAAACGCCGCCGTTTGCCTGGCAGCAGGATCGCGCTGCGCAGCTGCAGAAGGTGCTGAAACCGCTGATGCAGGCGTTTATTGAAGCGGGTAAACCGGTTTAAACCCGCTCCCAACATCCGTAGGGTCGCCATTTATGGCGACCGATTTACCCGGTGCGTACATCCAGACGGTCGCCATGAATGGCGACCCTACGTGCACCATAGTGATGCACATCTCGCCTCCTTGTGGTGCGCTGTTTACGTTCATCGCGTGATTATCCCCTGATTTTACGGCTTTGCTGATTTGGCATAGCGCTTGCTAGGTTGTATGTACAAGTAAAGACCACGCAGCGATTATTCATTTTTATACTGGCTGGCTCACAAAAAGCTTATGCCGACAATGATCTGCCGCAGGCTAACTTGTATATACATGAAAGGTCATCTGTGAGTATTGCATGAGCAGAGACTGCCAAACTTGATTAATAGCCAGGAGAAGCCGCATGACGCACCGCGCCCCGATTCGCCGTTTTTGCCTCACGACCCTGTTTGCCAGCCTGATGATCAGCGGCGTTGCCGTACAGGCGAAAGAGTGGAAATCGATCACCATCGCTACCGAAGGCAGCTATGAACCCTGGAACCTGACGCTGCCAGGCGGCAAGTTAGGCGGCTTTGAACCCGAGCTGATGGACGATCTGTGCAAGCGCATGGGCATCCAGTGCAAGCTGGTGGTGCAGAACTGGGACGGCATGATCGCGGGCCTGAATGCCGGTAAGTACGACGTGATCATGGATGCGATTGTCATCACGCCGGACCGCAAAAAAGTGGTCAACTTCACCACGCCTTATGCCTCAACCCCGGCGACTTTCATCACCACCAAAGAGAGCCCGCTGCTGCCGGCCGATCACAACATCATCAAGCTGCATGACGATGAGAAAGAGATCAACGCGGCGATTGCCCCGCTGAAAGCGGCGCTGAAGGGCAAAACCATCGGTATCGCCTCCGGCACCGTGTACACCCCGTTTATCGATAAGTACTTCAAAGGCGATACCGAGGTACGCGAATACACCTCATCGGCGGATGCGATGCTCGACCTGCAGTCTGGCCGAATCGATGCGGTGTTCGATGACGTGACCTTTGCGCAATCGATGCTGGCGCGCAAAGAGAACAATAATCTGGTCTTCAGCGGCCCACAGCTCGGCGGCCCAATTTGGGGCGAGGGCGAAGCGATGGGCGTGCGCATGGCGGATAACGACCTAAAAGCCAAGCTGGATGAGGCGATCCACACCGCGTTGGCTGACGGCACGGTGAAAAAACTCAGTGAGAAATGGTTTAAAACTGACGTAACCCCGTAAGTGAGGTGAAAGATGATGAGCCTGCTGAGTTTTGGTGCTGATGGTTGGGGCCGCCTGATCCTGAGCGCGGCCTGCACCACGCTGCTGCTGTCGCTGGTGGCGCTGATGATTGGAGCAGTGGTTGGTTCTGGTGTGGCGGCCGCCAAGTTATCGCCTCAACGCTGGCTGCGCTGGTTAGGTGAAAGCTATTCGGTGGTGTTTCGCGGCATCCCGGAACTGCTGGTGATCTACCTGTTCTATTTTGGTGGATCCGGCCTGATTACGCTGGTTGGGCAGATGTTCGGCGCGGATGGCTTTATCGAAGCGCCGCCGTTCCTGATTGGTGCGCTGGCAATCGGGCTCATTTCTGGTTCGTATCAGGGCGAAGTGTATCGCGCGGCGCGTCTGGCGCTGGCTAAAGGCGAAGTGGAAGCCGCAGTGGCGATTGGTATGCCGCGCTGGCGCATTGCCCAACGTATTCTGCTGCCGCAGGTGGTGCGTTATGCGCTGCCGGGTATGTCGAACGTGTGGCAGATGAGCCTGAAGGATTCGGCGCTGGTATCGGTCACCGGCATTGTCGAGTTGATGCGTGCCAGCCAGGTTGCAGCCGGATCCACGCGCGATTACTTCACTTTCTATCTGGTTGGCGGCGCCTGCTATCTGGTGCTGACGCTGGTGTCTAATCATGCGTTTCGTCGGGCGGAGTCGCGCCTCGGTCGTGCGTGGCAAAGTCGCACTGCGGCACAGCATTAAGGAGCAGCAGCATGATCGACTTCGCTTTTCTCTCTGATACCTTTCTCAAGCTGAGCGCCGCGCTGCCGGTGACGCTCGGGCTGTTTATCAGCGCCTTTCTTTGCGGCGGCGTGCTGGCGATGGGTATTTTGTCATTGCGCATGAGCCGCTGGCGGGTGCTGAGCGGTTTCGCGCGCGGTTATATTCTGGTGTTTCGCGGTTCGCCGCTGATGATCCAACTGTTCCTCATCTATTACGGCCTGGGGCAGTTTGGCGTGATCCGCCACAGCTTCGTCTGGCCGTTCCTGCGTGAGCCGTTTATCTGCGCGGTGCTGGCGCTGTCACTGTGTACCGCGGCCTATACCGCCGAGATTCTGCGCGGCGCGCTGCTCGCCGTGCCAGCCGGACAAGTGGAAGCCGGTCTCGCCTGCGGCATGTCGCGCTGGCTGCTGCTGCGCCGCATTATCGCGCCGATCATGCTGCGCTATGCGCTGCCGGCGTACTCCACCGAAGCGATTTTGCTGGTGAAATCCACCGCGCTTGCCAGTCTGGTGACCGTTTGGGACGTCACCGGCGTGGCGCAGCAGATCATTCAGCGTACTTATCGCACCATGGAAGTCTTTGTCTGCGCGGCGGCGATCTACCTGATCCTCAACTTTATTATCGTCCAGCTGTACGCGCTGTTAGAGCGCCGTCTGAGTGTGCAACATCGTGTCGCAAAAAAGCCGTTGCCCGCCGTTAAACCGCTTGCCGGAGAGTAATATGCATTCCACATCACCCGTAACCTTATCCGCCACCGATATCCATAAATCCTTTGGCGCGATGGAAGTGCTCAAAGGCATTTCGCTGCAGGCACACCAAGGCGATGTCATCTCGATTCTTGGTGCCAGCGGCTCGGGCAAAAGTACCTTGCTACGCTGCATCAACCTGCTGGAAACGCCGGATGCCGGTGTCGTTAGCGTCGGCGGCGAAACCATTGAGATGAAGCGCCATGCGCGTGGCCATCAACTGGCGGCCAATCCAAAACAGATTGAGCGCTTGCGTTCGCGCCTTGGCATGGTGTTCCAGAGCTTCAATCTGTGGTCGCACATGACGGTGCTGCAAAACGTCATTGAAGGCCCGCACTATGTGCTGAAGCGCGACAAAAAAAGCTGCATCGCTCAGGCGGAGCAACTGCTGGATCGCGTGGGCTTACTGAATCGCAAAGATTTCTACCCAGCGCAACTGTCGGGCGGTCAGCAACAGCGCGTAGCGATTGCCCGCGCGCTGGCGATGGATCCAGAAGTGATGCTGTTCGATGAACCAACCTCGGCACTCGATCCGGAACTGGTGGGCGAAGTGTTGAAAGTGATGCGCAGCCTGGCAGAAGAGGGGCGCACCATGCTGGTGGTGACGCACGAAATGGGCTTTGCACGTAACGTCTCTAACCGCGTGGTATTTATGCATCAGGGCACCATTGATTGCCAGGGCGCGCCGGAAGAGATGTTTGGCGTACAGGGATCGCAGCGCTTTAAGCAGTTTATTTCCAGCCATCACGGTGCGGAGCAGCCAGCATGACCGTGGTGTGGGGCGATAGCCCATTAACCTGGCAAGAGCTGGTACAGGTGGCGCGGCACGACGCGGAACTCAGTTTGAGCGTCAGCGCCTGGCAGCGCATTGCGCAAGGGCGCACCATTGTCGATGAGATTGTGGCCAGCGGCCAGATCGCCTACGGCATCAATACTGGCCTGGGCGCGCTGTGCAACATCACGCTGCCGGAAGAGCAGCTCAGCCAGCTGTCGCGCAATACGCTGCTGAGTCACGCCTGTGGCGTGGGTCCGCTGCTGACGCGTGAACAGGCGCGCGCCATTCTGTGTGCGGCAATTGCCAATTACAGCCACGGTAAATCGGGTGTGTCGGTGGCGCTGGTGCAGCATCTGCTGGCGCTGCTCAACCAGCAGATTACGCCGCAGGTGCCGTCGCAAGGTTCGGTGGGCTACCTCAGCCATATGGCACATATCGGGTT
Organism: Pantoea sp. X-Soil-ISGK-421; assembly: GCF_059730785.1. NCBI lineage: Bacteria > Pseudomonadati > Pseudomonadota > Gammaproteobacteria > Enterobacterales > Erwiniaceae > Pantoea > Pantoea sp. X-Soil-ISGK-421. The sequence goes on from NZ_AP035979.1 coordinate 1,341,268, forward strand.
GGCGCTGATGGGTGTCGGCGACGTTGAGTATCAAAACCAGATTATGCCCGCTGCGCAGGCGTTAACGCTGGCGGGTTTGCAACCCTATCGTCCGGGCGCCAAAGAGGGGTTGAGCCTGGTCAACGGTACGCCGTGCATGACCGGTTTATCCTGCCTGGCGCTGGATGATGCGGCGCGTTTGCTGGATTGGGCGGATGTCACCGGCGCGATGAGTTTTGAGGCGCTGCGCGGACAGCTGGTGGCCTTTGATGCCGAAGTGATGGCGCTGAAAGCCAGTCCGGGCATGCAGATGAGCGGCCAACGCTTACGTGAACTGCTCGGCGACAGTCCGCTGCTGGCGGCAAGCATTGGCATTCGTACTCAGGATGCGCTCAGCCTGCGCTCAATGCCGCAGGTGCACGGGGCCAGCCGCGATCAGTTCGATCACGCGGCGCGCCAAATTGAGACCGAACTGAATGCCTGCACGGACAATCCGCTGGTGCTCGGCACGCCGGATAACTGGCGCGTGGTGTCGCAGGCTAACCCGCACGGCGAATCGGTGGCGATGGCGGCGGATCTGCTAGCGATTGCCATGGCGGAAGTCGGCAGCATCGCCGAGCGGCGGCTTGATCGTTTAGTTAATCCCTTGGTGAGCGGTTTACCGGCGTTTCTGGTGGCGCAACCGGGCGTCAACTCCGGCATGATGATCGCGCAGTATGTGGCGGCGTCACTGTGTGCGGAGAATCGCCAACTGGCACAACCGGCGGTGCTGGATAATTATGTCACGTCCGGTTTGCAAGAGGATCATCTCAGCCTTGGCACCGGCGCGGCGCTCAAGCTGCTCAAGCTGGTGGGTAACGTGTGGCAGATTCTGGCGATTGAGTATTTGCTGGCGGCGCAGGCGCTGGATTTCCACGGCGAACAGCAACTGGCGCAAGGCACGGCGCATGCACTACGTCGCCTGCGCGTGGTGGTGGCCAACTGGCAGGAAGATCGCTGGCTGGCACCGGAGATCGCCCGCGCGGTTGAGGTGTTGAAAAGTGGGTTGTAGCGTGAATTTACGCGGTCGCCATGAATGGCGACCCTACAAACCGCATTGGCCCAGCGTAGGGTCGCCATTTATGGCGACCAGGCTTACGAAGATCGTCTCGCATCCGGGCGCACCAAATCAAAGCGCAGTTCTTCGCTGATGCCGTAATAAGCCGAGGGGCCACCGGCGCGCAGGATCGGCTGTGCTTTGGCGGTTTGGTAAATGCCATTCTCCAGCAAGGCTTCATCAATATGGATGGCGACGGCTTCGCCCAGCACCAGCCAGCTATCAATCGGGTTGCCTTGGGCATCCTGCAGTTGAATCAGCTGCGTCAACTTACACTCAAAGTTCACCGGGCTTTCCGCCACCATGCTGACATTGACGTGTGAGGCAGCAAGCGGCGTTAATCCCGCCAGCGCAAATTCATCTTGTTCAGATGCCACCGAAGCGGAGCTCTCATTCATCGCCTCGGCCAGCGGGCGCGTCGCCAGGTTCCAGACAAACTCTTTGGTCTCCGAGATATTCTGCACGCTGTCTTTCCAGCCGCTGCTGGCGAAGCCGATAATTGGCGGGTGGTAGTTAAAGCAGTTAAAGAAACTGTAAGGCGCTAAATTGCGTACGCCGCTGGCGCTTTGCGAGCTGACCCAACCAATGGGGCGTGGACCGACGATGGCATTCAGCGGATCGTGCGGCAAACCGTGTCCAGCGCGTGGCTGATAAGAGTAACGTTGACGTGTCATAACTATCCTTAAAGGGGAAACTGAGTTTACTGCACTAATCTCATCTAATACGGTGAATTCGATTAAGCGCATTGTGCGATGCCGCGAGCCAGAGTATCTTACGCCCGCGCTATTTTCCGGAGAAACTATGAACAAGCCAGCCGCCGCGTCACCTTTCCATCCGCGTAACCGCCACCAAGGCCGTTATGATTTTGCTGCTCTGACCGCAGCCCATCCGCCGCTGGCGGTGAAAGTGCGTCCCAACGGCTACGGCGAGTTGTCGGTGGATTTCGCCGATCCCGAAGCAGTGATGCTGCTGAATCAGGCGCTGCTGAAGCTGTTCTATAATCTCAACTGGCAACTGCCGAAAGGCTACCTTACGCCGCCGGTGCCAGGGCGCGCTGATTATGTGCATGCGCTGGCCGATCTGCTGGCGAGTGACAACGGCGGTGTGATTCCGCGCGATTTGGATGTGATGGATATCGGCTGCGGCGCGAACTGCATTTATCCGCTGATTGGCAACGCCGAATATGGCTGGCGCTTCACCGGGACCGATATCACCGCCGAAGCGATTACCGCTGCGGGTCAGATCGTGGCGAGTAATCCGGGCTTGCAGCGCGGTGTTCGTCTGCGCCGTCAAAAGGATGCGTCGGCCATTTTTGCGGGCGTGGTGCACAAAAATGAGCGCTATCACGCCGTGCTGTGTAATCCGCCGTTCCACTCTTCTGCGCAAGAGGCCGCCACTGTGGGTCAGCGCAAAACGCGTAACCTCGGCTTAGGTAAAAACGCACCGCTCAATTTTGGTGGCCATCACAGCGAGCTATGGTGTGATGGCGGTGAGCGCAAGTTTGTCGGGCAGATGATCGCTGAAAGCGTGGCGCAAGCAGACCATATTGGCTGGTTCACTTCGCTGGTGTCGCGTAAAGAGAATCTACCCGCGCTGCGTGACCAGCTGCGCGATCTCGATGCCTATGAAGTCCGTATCATCGAAATGGCGCAGGGGCAGAAGCAGAGCCGCTTTATCGCCTGGACGTTCCAGCCGCCAGCAACACGCGCTAAACGACTGAAACGCTAACCTCATTGTGCCGGTGGCAACGCCGGCAAGGTTGCTGCTGAGGTGATATCGCTGCCGGTCTGCATGACTTCCACCGTTTGATGCGGCGCTTTAATGCCGGCCGCATCAAAATGCTTCTTCACCTTATCATCCAGCGCAAAACGCACCGTCCACTGCTTGAGCGGCTGCGTGGTGAATGACACGCGCACGGTAAAGGATTGGTTGGTTAATCCGACTAATCCGGCAAAGCTCGGCTCGCCAATGACCATGCCACGAATATCCGGGTTCTCCAGCAGATCTTTTACCGCAGCTTGCAGCGTTTGGTTCACGCGTTCGCTATCTTCACTGCGATCCACATCATAGTTCGCCACGAACGAGCCAATGCCGCGCACAAAGTTGGCGAAGGTGGTGATCGATGACCACGGAATAATGTGATACGCGCCGGTATCCTGACGCACGCCCACCGAGCGGATCGACATACGTTCCACCGTGCCGGTGATTGGGCCAATCGTCACCAGATCGCCAGTGTTCATGCCGTTTTCAAACTGAATAAAGATGCCGGTGATGATGTCCTTCACCAGCGTTTGCGAACCGAACGACACCGCCAGACCGAGCGCACCGGCACCGGCCAGCAGCGGCGCAATATTCACACCCACTTCCGACAGTAAAATCATGATGGTGATGGTGCTGATCACCACCGCCAGCGCGTTACGGAACAGCGTCAACAGCGTGCGGGTACGCGCACTCGGCATTGGACGGCCGTGTGAGTCCGAGGCAAGACGGCTTTCGATCAGGCTCGCCAGCAGCGTCCAGCCCACCGCCGACAGCAGCACAATCATCACGATACGAATCAGCACATCGACCATTTTTTGGCCGGTACCGAGCGTGAGCCAGTGCCAGAGATCAAACAGATTCCACGCATTGAGCAGCAGCAACAGCGTGGCAAATACGGTAACCACGCGCGCCAGTTTCAGCAGCGCTTTCACCCAATCATTGACGCGTTTTTGCAGCTCGGGATAGTTGCGGCGCATATCGGGCGACAGCGTGACGGTTTTGCTGATCCAGCGCGTCAGCATGCCGGAAATCAGCGCAGCGATAACCACGATGGCCAGGCTGCGCACCGTGGCAGACATCATAAACTTCAGGCTGTCACCGGGATTGAAGATGGAGAACAGGAACAGCGCGATAAAATAGGCGCTGGCCAGCCAGTGCCAGACCATGCCGAAGGCGCGGATAAACAGGGCAAAGAAGCTCATGCTGCGATCGGCGAGACGCGACAGTTCTTGATGGATATTGCTTTTGTTGCGGAAAATCAGCCACAGCGCCCAGCCGGTCATGATCCCCATAATCAGCATGTTGACCAGCGCGGCCACCTGAATATTGACCTGATTGGAGACAATCGGTACCACCACCAGTAAACCGTAACCGATGATGCCGCTTAGCCAGCTCAGACGCGTGTTCCAGTAACTGGCGCGCGCATCTGATAAGTGGAAGAAGCGCAGTGCCGGGAAATGCGGGCAGAAAATCAGGCGCAGAACCGCTTTGAAGAATTCAATCAGTGCGAAGGCGTTGAGGAAAAGCCCTTGCTGATAGGCAATGGTGCGGTTGCCGTCATGATAGTTGTCGCTGATGATCTGACCGACAAACAACGTTAATGCCAGCAGCACAATATCGAGAACGAAGGCCATCATGATGGTGGCGGGCAAGTGCAACCACTTGGTGCGTTCAAGGTTTTGATGGCGCCCCCAGCGGCCCATACGTCGCCAGACCGGCCACATCAGGCGCCGTGTTAGCCAGTACAAAGCAAACACCGCGGCGGCGAGGGCGGCAAAGTATTTCAGCGCGTTGAGGAAGGTTTGCTGGTTAAAAGACTTGTGTGGCGCATTGGTGATGTTGTCATGCAGTTGGACAAACTGCGCGGCCACCGCGCCGCCATATTGGCGCGTTACGCTGGTGACGCTCTCCAGCACGGTGGGATCGTCCTGAGTGGCCTGCGGCGGCGCGAGCACCGGGTGTTCATCGGTGGATTTGCTGTTAGCGGCCTGGCGCAGTTGATCGATCAGCTCCTGGCGTGAGGTGTTGTTATCCAGAATATTGGCCAGCGCGGCATACGCGGCTTTTTTCTCTTCTACGCTGGGTTCACCTTCGGCTGGTGTCTCAGCGGCGGGCTTTTGCGACTGCTGTGCCGCAACGGCCGCCTGCGGCAGATTAACGGCCTGCGCCGGGGCGATGACAAACAGAGTGAACAAACTGAAAAGTAACCACAGGGTGGAACGACCGGGTGGGCTGGCAGACAACATCGCTTTCTCCTTGAACGGCACAAGAGAGAAGTATAGTCAGTGATGGAAGGTACAGATTCTGAAAGGAAAATTGATTTTTGTGTGGGGCGGTGGGGAAGAAGGTCGTCATCAATGACGACCTTACATAATCGGTCGCCAACCATGGCGACCAAGCTATCAGGATACGTGCTGCAGGAACTCGCGCAGACGATCGCTTGGCGGGTTAGTGATCAAATCGTCCGGGTTGCCATCTTCCGCGATGGTGCCTTTGTCGATAAAGATCAGACGTGAAGCGACTTTCTGGGCGAAACCGACTTCGTGCGTCACGATGACCATCGTCATGCCTTCTTCCGCCAGATCTTGCATCACTTTCAACACTTCGTGACGCAACTCAGGATCGAGGGCTGAGGTGGGCTCATCAAACAGCATCATCTTTGGTTTCACCGCCAGCGCACGCGCAATGGCTACGCGCTGTTGCTGACCACCAGAAAGCTCCGACGGGAAGTGATGCGCACGTTCGGCAAGGCCGACCTTGCCCAGCAGTTCGCGCGCCAGTTTATGCGCTTCTTCTTTCTTCGCACCACGCACGCGAATCGGGCCAAAGGCGACGTTATCCAGCGCGCTCATCTGTGGGAACAGATGGAACTGCTGGAACACCATGCCCGCTTCCTGACGAATCAGGCGCTCATCCACTTTCGGATCATTGACCTTCATACCATCGACAATCAGATCGCCGGTGGTGATCTCTTCCAGCTTGTTAATGCAGCGCAGCAGCGTAGATTTACCGGAACCGGATGGCCCGATAATCACCACCACTTCGCCCTGGTTAATCTTCAGGTTGATGTTGTGCAGAACCTGAGTCTGGCCGAAATTCTTCGAGACGTTTTTAAATTCAATCACAGAATTTTCATCCTTTTCTCAATACGGCGCAGCACAAAGCTCAACACCAACGTAATAACCAAATAGATGATGGCAACGGCGCTCCAGATTTCCAGCGCACGGAAGTTGCCGGCGATAATCTCCTGACCCTGACGCGTCAGTTCGGCCACGCCAATCACGATAAACAGCGAGGTATCTTTGATGCTGACAATCCATTGGTTACCCAGCGGTGGCAGCATACGGCGCAGTGCCAGCGGCATGATCACGTAACGCAGGGTTTCGCGGCGCGACAGGCCCAGCGCCAGACCCGCTTCACGGAAGCCTTTGTTGATCGACAGTACCGCACCGCGCGTGATTTCTGCGATGTAGGCACCGGAGTTGATCATGATGGTGACCACTGCGGCGCTAAATGGATCGATACGCAGATCCGGGAAGGCCATTGGCAGGGCGAAGTAAATAAACATCACCTGCACCACGATTGGCGTACCGCGAATCAGTTCGATGAAAACTAAGGCGATGTTGTTGGTGATCCAGCCGCCGTAGGCGCGGGCAAAACCGGCAACCAGGCCGATAATTAAACCGCCGACCAGGCCGAGGACCGAGATCAGCAGGGTCATCTTGGCACCTTCGATTAAAATCGGCAGGGCAGGCCAAATGACGCTCCAGTCAAACTCCATGGTGTGACTCCAAATCTGTTGCGTGGAAATGTAAAAAGCAGGGAGTGTTATGCTCCCTGCTGCAAAATCGGCTGAGGCCGGAATTATTTTGGTTCAGTACCGAACCATTTTTTATAGATGGTGTTGTATGTGCCGTTGTCGCGCAGGGTTTTCAGTGCGCCGTTCACTTTTTCACGCAGATCGTCGCTGCCTTTCGGGAACGCGATGCCATACTGCTGCGCTTCAATCGACTCGCCAACCGCTTTAAAGCGGCCTTTACCGGCAGTGTTAATGAAGTACAGGATGTTAGGGGTATCATGCAGCACGGCATCAGCACGTTGGGTGCCTAACTCCATGTACGCGTTGTCGATGTTAGGGAACTGACGCAGGTCTTTCGATTTGATGTGGGCTTTCGCGTAATCAACCGAACCGGTGCCGCTTTTCACTGCGACCACTTTACCGTTCAGATCGTCGATACTCTTCACATCTTTTTCATTCTCGCGCACCATCACCAGCAAACCGCTTTTGTAGTAGCCGTCAGAGAACTCGATGGCTTTTTTACGTTCTTCGGTAATGGTGATACCCGCCAGCGCCAGGTCAATGTTTTTGGTTTGCAGGGCGGGAATGATGCCGCTGAAATCCATTGGCTTGAAGGCGTAATCGAGTTTCAGTTCTTTCGCGATGGCATCCCACAGATCGATATCAAAACCGACGTATTTATCGCCTTGTTTGAACTCGAAGGGAACGAATGCAGTGTCGGTTGCGACGATCAGTTTTTTGTCTGCTGCGGTGGAGGAAAGCGAGAAGGCCAGCGCCAGCGCGGCCACGGAGACTTTAATCAATGACTTCATCATTTTTTTCCTTATTACCCTTCAGGCCTGATGGCCCGATGTACGGCCTATCATATGAAAAAATTATGCCAACTTTTCATTTTGATCGAAATCAGTAGTTTTAAGCACTTGCTGACACGATTTTGCGCAGACGAAAAGTTTTGCACCTTATTGGTGCTTCATTTTGGTGCGTAGTGCTGTTGTGGTGCAGGCACAGTGTGCACCAAGGGCGGGGAGAGCGAAAGAAGGGATTAAGGAATTGTTAACAACGTCAAAAAAAGCACCATAATGTTACAGGCGTAAAAAAAGGCGGGATAACCCGCCTTCGTTATTACACTGAAATTTATTCGATATTTGATTCGATAAACCACAGGAATTTATCCAGATCGCGCGATGCGGCTGTGAAGATATCCGCGGTGTCTTCATCGCTTACTTCTGTGATGGCTTTACGGGTATCATTCGCCACAATCGCATAACGATCGGCCAGCGCTTTCAGATGATCCTGCACGCTATGAATGTTTAGCGGATAGCTTTTCAAGGGTGTTTTGTCGTTGACGATCTGAGTGGTACCCAGCGCCACACCGCCCAGCTGAACCACACGTTCAGCGATAGTGTCCTGGTGATCGGTAATGGCGGTACGGAAACCATCCAGCATCTCATGTACGCCAATAAAGTTGGCGCCACGCATGTTCCAGTGCGCCTGCTTGGTGATCAGCGACAGGTCAATAAACTCCACTACCAGACGGTTGAGCACCTCGATGGTCGCTTTTTTATCGCTGTCAGCGACGTCATTACGGGTGTAAATCAGATCAGACGATTTAGTTTTAACCAGTTTTGCGGTACTCATCATTAATGTCCTCTTATTGATGGTTGTCCTAATCAAGCACGGAAATAAGTATAGCAGCAGTTTTTTAATTTGCAGGCTTGATTAAGTCAATGGCAGGGATAGATAAATCTTAATATTGCTCATGGATTGTGCTTTTTTATTTTTAGTTGTTTAAAAACATAGGTTTGATGCTTGTGTTAATTATTTATTAATCGTGTTGCAAAATAATAACAGAGAATGCTTCAAAATCTCGGTGAAGGTGATAATGAGAATGCTTAAATATTTAGCCTGCCGTCAAGCAGGCTGAAATAAGCCTATTTATTGCGGATTGGCAATATCCACTTCGCTTATTTTGGCGCTTTTTTGTTTCATGGTTAGCGTCGAGCCTGCCGAGGCGATGATGATCGCCAGTAACGCCAGCCATTGCTTCAGCGTTAACAACTCACCGAGGAACAGCATGCCTGAAAGCGCGGCCATCGCCGGTTCCAGACTCATTAAAGTGCCAAAAATGCGCGCCGGCAGACGCGTCAGCGCCATCATCTCAAGAGAATAAGGAATGGCGCTGGAAAGCAGGGCGATCAGCAGCGCCAGCGGCAGCACATCCCAATGCCAGATTCCCGGTGCGGCAAATATCAGGCCGAGCGGCACAAAAATGACCGAGGCAATCAACGAGCCCATCGCGACGGTTGCCGGACCATGTTCCGCGCCAGCACGTTGCCCCGCAAGAATATAGACCGCCCAGCAAGCGCCGGCTCCCACCGCCAGCAGCGCACCAAGTGGATCGATATGACTCATCCCTTCACCGATCGGCAACAGGAACCACAAACCGACCACCGCCAGCAGCACCCATATAAAATCGAGCGGGCGGCGCGCGCCAATCAAGGCCAGCGTTAGCGGTCCCAGAAATTCTAAGCCCACCGCCACACCAAGTGGCACAGTACGAATGGCTAAATAGAAGAGATAATTCATGCAGCCAAGCGCTAAGCCATACATCAGCAACGGTTTGCGCTGCTCACGCGTGAAGCGCAAACGCCAGGGTTTAAAAATGATGCAGAGGATCAGGGTGCCAAGACCAAGACGTAGCGCGGTAATGCCCGGTGCGCCAACGGTAGAAAACAGCGATTTCGCCAGTGAAGCGCCGCCCTGCAGTGAGAGCATCGCAATCAGTAATACGGCAATAGGGAACAACACCGGGGCCATATTTTTGGTCGTTAGAGGCGCAGACATCCTGTAATCCATTCCTTTTATTTATTAACAGCAGAGTAACAAGCGCTCAGTGTAAAGGAATCTGCAGCAAATAAGGAGGCGCGATGCGGGGAAATAAAACGCGCTGACCGGTCAGAATTTAGCCATTTTTAGTGCCATTTCCGTAAAGAAACGTCAGGTTAGTTTAGGAATTTACTTAAAGGCATTTTTTGTGATCGGAAATTTTGTTGCAGGAATATGATGGTTTTTATAAGTAAAATGAATGACATAGGAAACTTCATTAACTTTCTGTTACACCAAACAATCTGTTAGACAACAAAATGCGGGCAGAGTTTCTTGCTGTTTTTTGTTATATTTATAGCGTTGTCAGGAGAGAAGTATATTCACATTTGAGGTGGTTATGAAAAAAATTGCATGTCTTTCAGCATTGGCTTGTGTACTTGCAGTTTCTGCAGGTTCTGCCATGGCACAAAGCACCGTTACCGGTGGTTACGCTCAGAGCGATTATCAAGGCGTTGCTAACAAAGCAAACGGCTTCAACCTGAAATATCGTTACGAAGATGGTTCTAACCCACTGGGTTGGATCGGTTCTTTCACCTACACCGAGAAAGATCGTACTGATGCTGGCGCTTATAACAAAGCTCAGTACTACGGCATCACCGGTGGTCCAGCTTACCGTCTGAACGACTGGGCAAGCATCTACGGTGTTGTAGGTGTGGGCTACGGTAAATTCCAGCAGAACGACACCTCTGTACGTTCTAAGTCTGATACCAGCGACTACGGTTTCTCTTATGGTGCGGGCATGCAGTTCAACCCAATCGAGAACGTCGCACTGGACGTAGGTTACGAGCAGAGCCGTATCCGCAACGTCGACGTTGGCACCTGGATTGCTGGCGTAGGTTACAGCTTCTAAGTTCTTGCTTAGACCGGTTGCACAATGAACGGCCCTTCGGGGCCGTTTTTTTATGGGTGCAATAAGCGATTTACCCACGTCTATAAACACAAAGCCCGCTACATGAGCGGGCTTTGCTGAAAAGAATGAGTGGGAACGTTAGCCGCGCCAGATCAGTTTTGGGCACGGACGTTCAACCAGCTGTTTGCCGGTGAGCTTTTCAATCAGCATCAAACGCAGCGCAAATGGCGAGCGGGTAAACAGGCACAGCAGCGATTTCAGCTCAAAAGCCGTTTTGCTCTGTTCAGCCTGGAAACATTTGCCACAGTCGAGGCAGTTTTTCATGGTAGTCATGTTCACCTCCCGAGTGAATGACGACATTTTCTTTGTAGCCTTTGTAAGCTATTCGCTTACATTATCAACAAAGATAGCATTGGCTATACTCTTTAGCCAACACTATTTAGGAAAAATTTGTGCTTATTTGAGCCTGGTTTACAATGGGCGCAGCCAGCCCGCACCGTAGGTAAAGTGCGGCAGATAATAAAGAGGAAGTTGAATGAGTCGTCGTGCAAAAATTGCCACCAACATGCCCCAGGGCCCGCTAAAAGAGATCGAGGAGCATGTCGAAGGATTTCGTCAGGTGCGCGAGGCGCATCGTCGTGAGCTGATCGATGACTATGTAGAATTAATCTCTGATTTGATTCGCGAATTTGGCGAAGCGCGTCAGGTGGATATGGCCGCACGTCTGGGCGTTTCCCAGCCCACCGTGGCGAAAATGCTGAAGCGTCTTGGCACCACCGGCTTAGTCGAGCAAGTGCCATATCGCGGCGTGTTCCTGACCGCTGAGGGTGAGAAGCTGGCTGAAGCGAGCCGCGTTCGTCATCATATTGTTGAAACCTTCCTGTTGGCGCTGGGCGTAAGCCCGGAAACCGCACGCCGAGATTCAGAAGGCCTTGAACATCACGTCAGTGATGAAACGTTGGCCGTCTTCCAGAAATTTTACGAGAGTCGTTAACCACAAGGCCTTTCGCCATCATGCCCAATCTGCTTCGTTCCTTAATGCGCGATCGTATTTTGCATTTGTTGTTGTTATTGGGTGTGATCATGTTGCCGCTGGCGAATTTCCGCTGGTCGCAATTGCCGACTGCCGTTGACTGGCATACCATCATGACGCTCACCGGCCTATTGATGTTAACCAAAGGGCTGGAAAACAGCGGCTATTTTGATGTGCTCGGCGCGCGCCTGATCCAACGCTTCCAGCACGAACGCGCGCTGGCGTTGTTCATGGTCTGCGCCGCCGCGTTACTCTCTACTTTTCTCACTAACGATGTCGCACTGTTTATTCTGGTGCCACTGACGTTGACGCTGCGCAAATTCTCGCGCCTGCCTATTTCCCGCCTGATCATTTTCGAAGCGCTGGCGGTAAACGCCGGCTCGTTATTAACGCCGGTTGGCAACCCGCAAAACATTTTGCTGTGGAGTCACGGTACGCTCAGCGTGCCCGGCTTTATTGCGCAGATGGCGCCATTGGCGGCATTTTTGATGCTGACGCTGATGGCGCTCACCTGGTGGAGTTTCCCGGCACGCACAATTCAAAAGCATGAGCAAGGTGAAGCCCAGGCGTGGCGCAAGTCTTTGTTCGTCGTCAGCGTGGTGCTGTATATAGTGTTTATCGTCGCGCTGGAGCTAAAAATGACCGGCTGGGCGCTGCTGCTGGTGGCGGCCTGTTTCCTGATCATGGCGCGCAGCGTGTTGATCAGCATTGACTGGAGTTTGCTGCTGGTATTCGTGGCGATGTTTATCGATGTCTTCCTGTTAATGCATTTATCCTGGCTGCAGCCGCATTTTGCCGCCATTGGTCAGCTCGGTGAAGGCGGCCTCTACCTGCTGGCGATCGGCTTCTCGCAAATTATCAGTAACGTTCCCGCCACCATTCTGCTTTTGCAGAAAGTGCCACCCTCCGACGTGTTAGCGTGGGCGGTGAATATCGGTGGATTTGGCTTACTACCAGGATCGCTCGCCAATCTCATTGCCTTACGTATGGCGCAGGATGCGCGGGTTTGGTGGCGCTTCCATCTGTTTTCAATCCCGATGCTTGCCTGGTCGATGGCGGGCGGATGGCTGCTGTTGCACCTATTGCGCTAGCCGAGTGCCAATGTCGGCTTGTGTAAAGTTGCATTGGCATTTGTCAATTTCCCATCTAAGGTTATGTTGACCGTTTTTGCCCGGGAATCGGGACAACTGCCTACGATGAAAAATTATGAGTGAAAACCAGAACCAACCGTCTGAACGCGATCAGCAAGATCCGCAAAACACCTCTAACACCCATCAAGATAACAACGAACCAGAACGTAAACGTCCCGGAAAGAAGCCGCTGATTTTTCTCGCCATTGTGGTGGTGATTATGATCGTGGTGGGATTATGGTTCTGGCTGACGACCCGAAACATTGAAAGCACTGACGATGCCTTTACCGAAGGCAATGCGGTCACCATCGCGCCGAAAGCGGCCGGTTATGTGGTGAAGTTGCTGGTGAGAGATAACCAGCGCGTGAAGCAGGGCGATTTGCTGGTGGAGATCGACGCGCGTGATAGCGAAGCGCAGCGCGATCAGGCAAAAGCCCAGCTTGGTCTGGCACAAGCGCAGTTGCATCAGGCGCAGGCGCAGTTAGCCTTGTCCCGTGTGCAATATCCGGCGCAGCGCGATCAAGCCCTCGCCGATCAAGCCAAAGCGCAAGCGAATTTGCTCAATGCGCAGGCCGATTATCGTCGTCAACGCGGCGTTGATCCGCGTGCAACTTCACAACGCAATATTGATACGGCCGCCGCGCAGCTGCGTTCAGCAGAAGCGCAACTGCAAAGTGCTAAGGCGCAGGTCGAAGTGGCTTCACAGGTGAAGCTACAAATTCGTCAGCAGGAAACCAATGTGGAAGCGCGCGAGCAGCAGGTTGAGCAGGCACAAGCGCAGCTCAATACCGCTGAATTGAATCTCTCTTATACCCAGGTTCGCGCGCCTTACGATGGCTTTGTCACCAAGCGTAATGTGCAGTTGGGCACGCTGGTGCAGGCCGGCAGCGCACTGTTCTCACTGGTTTCGCCTGAAATCTGGATTAACGCCAACTTCAAAGAGTCGCAGCTGGCGCGAATGAAGCCGGGCGATAAAGTCGACATTAGCGTAGATGCCTGGCCGGATATGAAACTGGAAGGGCATGTGGATAGCGTACAGATGGGTTCAGGCTCGCGCTTCTCCACTTTCCCGGCGGAAAATGCCACCGGCAACTACGTGAAAATCGTGCAGCGCGTGCCGGTGAAAATCGTCATCGATAAGGGATTAGATGCCAATCATCCGCTGCCGCTGGGCTTGTCGGTTGAACCGAAGGTGACAGTGGAATGAGTGCGAGCGAAAGCTGGCGTCCGGCCAGCAATCCGTGGCTGGTCGCCATAACGGTTACGTTGGCGGTGTTTATGGAGATTCTCGACACCACCATCGTCAACGTTGCGCTGCCGCATATTGCCGGTTCGCTCTCCTCCAGCTATGACGAATCGACTTGGGTGTTAACCTCTTATCTGGTGGCAAACGGCATTGTGTTGCCGATCTCGGCGTTCTTTAGCCGACTGTTTGGCCGCAAGCAGTTCTTCCTGATCTGCATCGTGATGTTCACCATCTGCTCCTTCCTGTGCGGCATTGCCACCGAGCTGTGGCAAATTATCTTATTCCGCATCCTGCAGGGCTTTTTTGGCGGTGGTTTGCAGCCGGTACAACAATCGGTGCTGCTTGATTACTTCAAAGCAGAAGATCGCGGCAAAGCTTTTGGCCTGTCGTCGATTGCCATCATCGTTGCACCCGTCATCGGTCCCACGCTCGGCGGCTGGATCACCGATAACTACAGCTGGCGCTGGGTGTTCTTCATTAACATTCCGGTCGGCATATTAACCGTGATGGCCATTTATCAGCTGCTGGAAGATCCGCCGTGGGAGCGTAAGTGGGATAAAGGTCGCCTGAAGATCGATTACATCGGGATCAGCCTGATCACCTTAGGGCTCGGCTGTTTGCAGGTGTTTCTCGATCGCGGTGAAGATGAAGATTGGTTCGCCTCACACTTTATTCGGCTGTTCGCCATGCTGGCGGTAATCGGCATTATTGGGGCCATTTATTGGCTGCTGTATGCGCGTAAGCCGGTAGTCGATCTCACCGTAATGAAAGATCGCAACTTCTGGGTGGCGGGCTTGCTGATGGCGGGCATGGCGATGATTCTGTACGGCAGTTCGGTGGTGCTTCCCCAACTGGCGCAACAGGATCTCGGCTACACCGCAACCTGGTCGGGGCTGGTGCTGTCGCCCGGCGCGATATTGATCGTGTTGACGATACCCATCGTACTGAAGCTGATGCCGATAGTGCAGACGCGCTACATCATCGCCTTCGGCTTCACTTGTCTTGCTAGCGCGTTCTTCTATTCCACCACGCTGACGCCCAATGTCGATTTCACCACGCTGGTGATGATGCGTAGTGCGCAGTCGATCGGCCTCGGCTTCTTGTTTGTGCCGCTGACGACGATTGCGTTTATCACCGTGCCGCAGCGATTAAATGCCGATGCGTCGGCGCTGTTCACCATGTTCCGCAACGTCGCCGGCTCGATCGGTATTTCGCTGTCGACGGCGGGGATTACCGAACGCATGCAGACGCGATCGGCCACCATGGTGCACAACATGTCGCCGCTCAATGAGCCTTACAATCTCACGCTGCAACACTGGGCTGACTCGATCCGCAATTTCACCACCGCTGTGGGCGATCCGCTGGTGCTGGCGAGTGGGCAGCTCTATCAGGAGATGATCGCGCAGGCGCGCATTCTGGCGTACATCGACGTATTTATGGGCCTGAGTATCGTGGCTCTGCTATTGATTCCATTTTGTTGGTTGCTTTCGCCGATTAAGAGCGAAGGCGGTGCAGGAGCACATTAAAATGAACAAGTTTTCGCGCTCTACGCCGTCACTGACGTTGCTGGCGCTGTCCCTGTTGCTGGCCGGATGCGCCGTAGGACCTGATTATCAGCCACCGCAGGCGCATACGCCGGGCGGTTATCACGATCTGCCTTCACAACAGGCTTCGAAGCCACTGGCGGCGGCGACCCATCCGCTATGGTGGAAAAGCTTTAACGATCCGCAGCTCGATAGCCTGATTGAGCGCGCCATTGCCGGTAATTTAACGCTGCAACAATCGGTGCTGCGCATCGCCGGTGCGCGTGAGCAACTGGCGCAGGCGCGCGGCGGGTTGTTCCCGTCGCTTAACGGCTCGGCGAAAGTCACCCGTCAGCAGTTGGGTTTAAAAGGCTTGCTGAAATCCAACGGTGTTTATGATCAAGTCGATAGCGATGTTGCTAATCAGCTGAACGGTTTAGACCATTCTGTGACTTTATATCAGGGCAGCTTTGACGCCAGCTGGGAGTTGGATCTGTGGGGCAAAGTGCGTCGCCAGATGGAAGCCGCTGATGCGCAGCAGCAGGCGGCGATTGAGCAGCGCAACGATGCGTTGGTGTCTTTGGAAGCCGAAGTGGCACGCGCCTATTTGCAATTGCGTGGTTCACAGGCGGTGCTGGCCACCTTGCAGCAGCAAATTGACGTCGCGCAGCAAACCTGGGAATTGACGCAAAGCCAGCAGAAAAACGGCTTAGCGCCCACGACGGATGTGGAAAATGCACGCGCACAATTGGCATCGTTGAATGCGCAGTTACCGCAATATCAGGCGCAGCAACTTCAGGCAATGAACGGTTTGGCGGTGCTGCTGGGTAAAACGCCTGGCGCGCTGGATAACGAACTGATGAATAAAAAACCGCTGCCCGATTTGCCAAAATTGGTGCCGGTCGGCATTCCGTCCACGCTGGCGCGCCGACGCCCGGATATTCGTCAGGCCGAAGCCACGCTGCATGCACAAACCGCCAATATTGGCGTGTCAGTGGCCGATCTCTTTCCCAGCCTGTCGCTCACTGGCCAGCTTGGCGTGCGAAATACCGATGCCAGCTATCTGGATGACTGGAGCAGCCACTTCTTTAGCGTGGGTCCGTCGCTGTCGATTCCTATTTTTCAGGGCGGACGTTTAGTCTCAAGCGTAAAATTGGCGCGCGCTCAGCAAGCCAGCGCGGCACTCGATTATCGTCAAACAGTATTAACTGCATTACAGGATGTGGAGAACGCGCTGGTAAGTTATCGTGCCGATCAGCAGCAGGTTATCGCTTTGGATGAGACCACCGGCGCATTACAACGCGCATTTGATTTGGCCAGCGACAGTTATCGTCAGGGTATTTCCACCTTCCTGGATGTATTAGATGCGCAGCGACAATTGGCGCAAGCCAAAGCACAATCGACGCAGGCGCGCATGCAAAGTGCGCTTGATTTAGTGGCGTTATATAAAGCGCTTGGCGGTGGCTGGGAACCCTATCAAAATGTCAACCTACCAGACTATTCTGTGTTTGGTCCCGCAACGGAAGTGCATTAATTTTACTTAGCAGCCGGTTAATCACCGGCTTTTTTATCGGCACGATAAGAAAAAATGAGATTCTTCTCTCATCCTCAGCAATATAATAATCCCCTATGAAAAGAGGTTTTCCGTTACACCATTAATCCTTTCTTACCTTTATGCTCACTAATGCTGCGCCGCTCAATAGCCGCTAAATGATTGTTTAATCCTTGGTAATATTGGTTTGAAATCGATTCCAGTTCCAGCATTAGGAACAGGTGAGGGTTGTTAATTCAGGGTTAATTAAAGCGGTTATCCCAGTTTTAAACCACAACGTAAGAAATATGTAAGCAACTTCAGATTAATCCAGGCAATAAAATTAATTTATTTTTTTATTTGAATTAGGTAATCTTGCCACTACAGTTTATTTAACCCCCTTAAGCAAGGACATTGTGATGAGTGACGCATTTAAAGTTCTGAACAACATTCGCACATTACGTGCGCAGGCTCGTGAACTGCCATTGACCGATCTGGAAGAAATTCTGGAAAAATTAACTGTTGTTGTGACTGAACGTCGTGACGAAGTAAACGCTGAAGAAGCGCAGAACCGCGAAAAAGAAGAGAAGCTGTCTAAATATCGCGAAATGCTGCTGGCTGACGGTATTGACCCGAACGAATTACTGGGTGCTCTGGAAGTTGGTAAAAAACGCGCTAAGCGTGCACCACGTCCTGCAAAATATTCTTATACCGACGAAAACGGTGAAGTAAAATCATGGACCGGTCAGGGCCGTACGCCAGCTGCGATTAAAAAAGCACTGGATTCAGGTAAAAGCCTCGACACTTTCCTGATCAAATAATCCGCACAATCCTTGTAAGTGGGAGCCGGGGGCAAATGCCCCCGGCTTTTTTGTTGTTTTTATTTCTGTATGAGCAACAACACCTTTAGCCTATTGCAACGTCTGCCTCTGGCGCAGAGGTGGCGTCCGGGTGCCCGCTTCTGGCATAATGCCCGCTGTTTTTTCCTCCACTGCGTAACAAAGGTCAATGCCGTGTTAGTTTCCAGCAATATCACCATGCAGTTCGGCAGTAAGCCGCTGTTCGAAAATATCTCCGTTAAATTTGGCGGCGGTAATCGTTACGGTTTAATCGGTGCGAACGGCAGCGGTAAATCTACCTTTATGAAAATACTGGGCGGCGATTTGGCGCCAACGGGTGGAAATGTTTCCCTCGACCCAAATGAGCGTATCGGTAAGTTACGTCAGGACCAATTTGCCTTTGAGCAATATAGTGTGCTGGACACCGTGATCATGGGCCACAATGAATTGTGGGCAGTGAAGCAAGAGCGTGACCGTATATATGCATTGCCAGAAATGAGCGAAGAGGAAGGCTATAAAGTGGCCGACCTTGAAGTCGAATACGGCGAGATGGACGGTTACAGTTCGGAATCACGTGCCGGTGAATTATTACTGGGCGTTGGCATTCCGGTGGAGCAGCATTACGGTCCGATGAGCGAAATTGCGCCGGGCTGGAAATTGCGTGTCCTTTTAGCGCAGGCATTATTTGCCAATCCAGATATTTTGTTGCTCGATGAACCGACTAACAACCTGGATATCGATACCATTCGTTGGTTGGAGCAAGTGCTCAACGAACGTAACAGCACCATGATCATCATTTCGCATGACCGTCACTTCCTGAATATGGTGTGTACACATATGGCGGATCTGGATTATGGCGAACTGCGCGTTTATCCAGGTAATTATGACGAATATATGACCGCGGCTACGCAGTCACGCGAACGTTTATTATCGGATAACGCCAAGAAGAAAGCGCAAATTGCCGATCTGCAATCGTTCGTGAGCCGTTTTAGCGCCAACGCCTCTAAATCACGCCAGGCGACTTCACGTGCTAAGCAGATTGATAAAATTAAGCTGGAAGAAGTCAAAGCGTCCAGCCGTCAAAACCCGTTTATCCGTTTTGATCAGGATAAGAAGCTGTTCCGTAATGCGCTGGAAGTGGAAGCGCTGACCAAAGGTTTTGATAACGGTCCGCTGTTTAATAAACTCAACCTGATGTTAGAAGTCGGCGAGAAATTGGCGATTCTCGGTGCTAACGGTATCGGTAAAACCACGCTACTGAAAACGCTGGTCGGTGAACATACGCCGGATAGCGGTACGGTGAAATGGTCTGAAAATGCGCGCATTGGTTATTACGGCCAGGATCACGCGGAAGACTTCGCTGACGATTTGACGGTATTCGACTGGATGAGCCAGTGGAAACAGGAAGGCGATGACGAGCAGGCGGTGCGCAGTATTCTCGGTCGTCTGCTGTTTGGCCACGACGAGATTAACAAGCCCGCTAAGGTGCTGTCAGGTGGTGAGAAGGGCCGCATGCTGTTTGGCAAGCTGATGATGCAGAAGCCGAACATCCTGATCATGGATGAACCAACTAACCACCTTGATATGGAATCGATCGAGTCGCTCAACATGGCGCTGGAGATGTATGAAGGGACGTTGATTTTCGTCTCGCATGACCGTGAGTTTGTTAGCTCGCTGGCCACGCGCGTGATGGAGATGAAAGCCGATCGTATTGTCGACTTCACCGGTAACTATGAAGATTACCTGCGCAGCCAGGGCATTGTTTAACGGTGAAAAATCCGGTGCGCATGCATGCGCACCCTACGGGATTGTAAGGTCGCCATTCATGGCCTAATGCCGATCAGTTAAGCAATGAGCCACTTTCGTTCGCCACAGACTGGAGCAGTTTCATTACTGCCGTGCGGCGACCGAGCAGAGGGCGCCAGGCCGCGCCCTCTGCACTCCCGGGCCCTGCGCCAGCCCAGCCCAGCCCAGCCCGCCGCTACGCGGTTCCTTCACTCACTCACGATTCCTGACGGACCGACGGCGATTCGCTCCTGCTCAGCGCCGCCTCTCGCCGCATCCCTGCGGCTCGCCCTGGAATCCCTCACTCGCTCAGCGGGTTGGTATGTCGCCTCAACACCCACGCTGCAGTAATAATGCCCATGACTGACTCATCATCGCTGTAACGCCTGTAGGGGCGTCATTTATGGCGACCTTATTCTCCGCATACCTCACAATGCGCATCCTGCGCCACCTTCATGCTGCGGAACTCCGTACTCATCGCGTCGTACATCAGCAGGCGCGCGCGCGCGGGTTGACCGAAATCCGTCAGCACTTTTAGGGTTTCCATCGCCTGCATTGCACCGATCACGCCAACCAGTGGCGCCATCACGCCGGCTTCCACGCAGCTTAACACCTGATCGCCAAACAAACGGCTGATGCAGCGATAGCACGGTTCGCCGGGCTGCCAGGTAAATACGCTGAGCTGGCCTTCCATGCGAATCGCTGCGCCGGAAATCAGCGGCACCTTATGCTGGAAACAGAGGCGATTGATCTGCTCGCGGGTGTCGACGTTATCGGTGCAATCCACCACCGCATCGTGCCGCGCAATTAACGCGCCGAGCTGCGCATCATCCAACTGCGCATCAATCGGCTCCAATTGGCAATGCGGATTGATCGCCGCCAGCTGTTGCTGCGCCGAGGTGACTTTCGCTACGCCAATTTTCGCATCGCTGTGCAGGATCTGGCGCTGCAGATTGCTGAGGCTAACGGTATCGAAATCGAGCAATGTGAGATGTCCCACACCCG
This sequence comes from Pantoea sp. X-Soil-ISGK-421, assembly GCF_059730785.1. Classification (NCBI taxonomy): domain Bacteria; kingdom Pseudomonadati; phylum Pseudomonadota; class Gammaproteobacteria; order Enterobacterales; family Erwiniaceae; genus Pantoea; species Pantoea sp. X-Soil-ISGK-421. The sequence continues at coordinate 1,361,731 of NZ_AP035979.1, forward strand.
CCGATGCCAGATAGGGTGTTGCCGCACAACCGAGGCCGCCGAGGCCGATCACCAACACGCGTGCTGCCTTCAGCGTCTCCTGGCCATCAAAATCAAAACCGCGCAGTACGATTTGGCGGTTATAGCGCAGCATCTCTTCATCGCTCAACTCAACGCTCATTAGCCCTCCAGTAGACTGTTAAAGGCTTCGATCTCCACCCATTCACCCGGTTCCACATCACCGCGATCGCGCTCGAGCACCACAAAACAGTTGGCCAGCGCAAACGAGCTGAACACATGCGAACCTTGCGCGCCGGTGCTGCGCACTTCCAGCACCCCATCATCACCGCGGCTGAGAATGGCACGCTGGAAGTCGAGACGTCCCGGCGATTTCTTCAAACGCTGTGTGGCGCGCGCGCGTTGGCGCAGCGGCATAATGCGCGTGGTCTGGCCGGTCAGCGTCGCCAGCAGTGGCTGCACCAGTTGGTAGAAGGTCACCGCTGCAGACACCGGATTGCCTGGCAACCCGCAGAACCAGCTGTTGGCCAGCCGACCAAAGGCAAACGGTTTGCCCGGCTTAATTGCCAGTTTCCAGAAGGTGATAGCACCCAACTCTTCCAGCATTGCCCGGGTAAAATCAGCCTCGCCAACCGACACGCCGCCGGTGCTGATCACTACATCGGCCTGGCGATCGGCTTCGGTAAAGGCAGTACGCAGCGCCGCCTGGTCGTCGGCAACCACGCCGAGATCGATCACTTCACAACCCAGCTTGTTAAGCATTAACGCCACGGTAAAACGGTTGGTATCGTAAATCTGGCCTGCCGCCAGCGGTTGACCGACCGCCTGCAGTTCATCACCGGTGGAGAAGATGGCCACGCGCAGTTTGCGCAGCACGCTCACTTCAGCAATTCCCAGCGATGCCAGCAGCGGCAGTTCGGCGGCACCGAGGCGCACACCGGCGTCCAGCACCTGCTTGCCCGCCTGAATATCTTCGCCGATGCGACGGATGTTCTGCGCGGCCTGCACCGGTGCGGTTATCACAATGCCATCGTCGCGCTGCTCGGTTTGCTCCTGCATGACCACGGCATCACAACCCGCGGGAATCGGCGCGCCGGTCATGATGCGAATCACGCTGCCTGCTGGCCATGCACCGTTAAACGGCGCACCGGCAAATGCTTTACCGGCCACCGGCAACACGCGATCGGGGGCGATATCGGCGAGGCGCACGGCGTAACCGTCCATCGCGGAGTTATCAAATGACGGCACATCAAGCGGCGAGTTAATGGCTTTTGCGGTGATGCGTCCGGCGGCTTCAAACAGCGAAACGTTCAGCGAATCGCTAATTGGCGTGAGCTGTTGCAGCATCTTTTGCTGCGCGTCTTCGAGGGAGATTAATCCTGCGGTAAAAGGTTCCATGTCTATCTCAGCCTGGTTAATTTCAGATGCGGTCTATTATGGGTAATGCGTGGACGTTAAGCGAGAGCGCGTTTTACGCAATCATTACACATTCCATAGCGGCGCAATTTATTACGCGATAAATCGCGCCGCTACGGAATGTGCGCCCAGAGGTGTTGAGCGAAAAAAGCATAATCCACAATAAAAGGTTATGACCGCGCAGGCAGTTTATGCTTTACAAGATGGGAGTGCCTTCCTATAGTCGAAAATCGCCAAAAAAAGATGAAAACCATTCTAAATCAGTGTTTTTGGTTCTGATTTCTTAACAGGGTACGGTTATGGCTAAAGCAGTTATCGCTATTCACGGCGGTGCGGGCGCGATTACGCGTGCGGCAATGAGCGCCGAAAAAGAGCAGCACTATCGTCAGCAACTCACCGCAATCGTTACCGCAGGCCAGCAGATTCTTGCTGCGGGTGGCAGCGCTTTAGATGCCGTTACCGAAGCCGTGCGCCTGCTGGAAGAGTGTCCGCTGTTTAACGCGGGCAAGGGCGCGGTGTTCACCCATCAGGGCACGCATGAACTTGATGCCAGCATTATGGATGGGCGCACGCTGGACGTGGGCGCGGTGGCGGGCGTCAGCCACATCCGCAATCCGATTCTGGCGGCGCGCAAAGTGCTGGAAAATAGCCCGCACGTGCTGTTTATCGGCGCGGGCGCAGAAGCCTTTGCCACGGCGCAAGGCTTAGCGCCGGTCAGCGCCGATTATTTTTCCACGCCGGAGCGTTGGGAACAGTTACAGCGCGCGCTGCACAGTCAGCAGATGGTGCTTGATCACGACGGGGAAGCAAACAGCCACAGCGACGATCCGCTGGACCCCGATCGCAAATTCGGCACCGTCGGTGCAGTCGCGCTCGATCTTCAGGGTAATCTGGCCGCCGCCACCTCAACCGGCGGCATGACCAACAAACAGGCCGGTCGCGTGGGCGATTCGCCGCTGGTCGGCGCGGGCTGCTACGCCAGCAACGACATTGTTGCGGTCTCCTGCACCGGCACCGGCGAAGTGTTTATCCGCACTTTAGCGGCCTATGACGTCGCCGCGCAGATGCATTACGCTGGACGTTCGCTGCAACAGGCCACTGCCAACGTCATCCACGACAAAGTGCAGGAGCTGGAAGGCAGCGGCGGGCTGATTGCGATTGATGCCGCGGGCAATGTGGCGCTGCCGTTTAACAGCGAAGGTATGTATCGCGGATTCGCTTACGTGGATGGCGATGTTGAGGTAGCGATTTACCGCGACAGCTAAGGAGCAGGCATGACGGACCAACAGCTGCAGTTTGCGCCGGAGCAGGTTCTGGCGGTGCGCGATCTTAACGTGCGCTTTGAGCATGAAGGGCGTATTACCGAAGCGGTGCGTAACCTGTCGCTCGACCTGCATCGTGGTGAAACCCTGGCGCTGGTGGGCGAATCGGGCTCGGGTAAATCCGTCACCTCGCTGGCGCTGATGCGCTTGATTCAGCAGGCCGGCGGCGAGGTGAGCGGAGAAATCCAGCTGCGTCGCCGCAATGGCGAGGTGCTGGATGTGATGCGTGCCTCCAACGGACAAATGCGCAAAGTGCGCGGCGCCGATATGGCGATGATCTTTCAGGAGCCGATGACCTCGCTCAATCCGGTGTTCACCGTCGGCGAGCAGATTGCGGAATCCATCCGTTTGCATCAGGGGAAAAGCCACCAGCAGGCGCTGGCGGAAGCGCGGCGCATGCTCGATCTGGTGCGCATTCCCGAAGCGCAAAATGTGTTGTCGCGCTATCCCCATCAACTTTCCGGCGGCATGCGCCAGCGCGTAATGATTGCGATGGCGCTGTCGTGCAAACCGGCGCTGCTGATTGCTGATGAACCCACCACCGCACTCGACGTCACCATTCAGGCGCAAATACTGCAACTGATCCGCGTGCTGCAAAAAGAGATGCAGATGGGGGTGATTTTTATCACCCACGATATGGGCGTGGTGGCAGAGATGGCCGATCGCGTGCAGGTGATGTATCGCGGCGATGTGGTGGAGCGCGCGCCGGTGCAGCAGCTGTTTGCCCAACCGCAACAGCCCTATACCCAAGCGTTACTGGCGGCGGTGCCCAAGCTCGGCGCGATGCACGGCCAGCGGCTACCGGCTAAATTTCCCTTATTACATGCCAACGGACGTGAAGAACAGGCGCAACCGCAGGACACGGTTCGCCACGATCGCCCGCCGATTTTGCAGGTGCGCGATTTAGTCACGCGTTTCGATATTCGCAGTGGTTTGCTCAATCGCGTCAAGCGACGCGTACACGCAGTGGAGAAGGTCAGTTTCGATCTGTATGCCGGTGAAACGCTGGCGCTGGTGGGGGAATCCGGCTGCGGAAAATCCACCACCGGACGTTCACTGCTACGGCTGGTGGCCAGCCAGGGCGGCACCATCACCTTTGACGGCCAGCGTATCGATGCGCTGCAGGGCAATGCGCTGGCATCGCTGCGCCGCGATATCCAGTTTATCTTTCAGGATCCTTACGCCTCGCTCGATCCGCGTTTAACGGTGGGTTTCTCGATTATGGAACCGCTGCTGGTGCATAAAACTCTGGACCGGCGTCAGGCAGAAAAACGCGTCGCCTGGCTGCTGGAACGCGTCGGCCTGCTGCCGGAACATGCGCAGCGTTATCCGCACGAATTTTCTGGCGGTCAGCGTCAGCGCATCTGCATTGCGCGCGCGCTGGCGCTTAACCCGAAGGTGGTGATCGCTGATGAGTCGGTGTCGGCGCTGGACGTGTCGATTCAGGCGCAGATCATTAATCTTATGCTCGATTTGCAGCGTGAGTTTGGTATCGCTTTCTTATTTATCTCGCACGATATGGCGGTGGTGGAACGCATCAGCCATCGCGTGGCGGTGATGTATCTCGGACAGATTGTGGAGATGGGGCCGCGTCAGGCGGTGTTTGAACAGCCGCGCCATCCTTACACCAAAAAACTGATGGCCGCGGTGCCGGTGGCCGATCCGGCCCATCGGCATCGTGAGCGGGCGCTGATGGTGGATGAGATCCCCAGCCCGATTCGCCCGCTGGGCGATGAGCCGGAAGTGGCGCCTTTACTGGAAGTGGCACCGGGCCATTTTGTCGCCCGGCACGCGATTAGCGGCGCCTGAGCAGCAAACAACCGCACATCTTAGGATGTCGCGCATGACAGGGATTACAGGAGAACGATAACGATGCACCATATTATGCGAAAAGGGGTTATCACTGCCGGTTTGTTGAGTTCGGCGCTGGCGCTGCCCGCGTGGGCGGCGAAAGATGCGGTGATTGCGGTGGCCTCGACCTTTACCACACTCGATCCTTACGATGCTAACGACACGCTGTCGCAAGCGGTGGCGAAGTCTTTCTATCAGGGCTTGTTCGGCTTCGATAAAGACATGAAGCTGACCAATGTGCTGGCGGAAAGCTATCAGGCGAGCAGCGATGGTCTGACGTACACCATCAAGCTGCGTTCCGGCGTGAAATTCCAGGATGGCACCGATTTCAATGCCGAAGCGGTGAAAGTTAACCTCGATCGCGCCAGCAATCCGGATAACCATCTCAAGCGCTATAACCTGTTTAAATATATCGCGACCACCGAAGTGGTCGATCCGAGCACGGTGAAAATCACCCTCAAGCAACCGTTCTCGGCCTTCATCAACAACCTCGCGCACCCTGCGGCGGTGATGATTTCACCGACCGCGCTGAAGAAATATGGCAAGGATATTGGCTTCCATCCGGTGGGAACCGGCCCGTTTGCCTTTGATACCTGGAACCAGACCGACTTCGTGAAAGTGAAGAAGTGGGATGGCTACTGGAAAAAAGGCTATCCGAAGCTGGATAGCATTACCTGGCGTCCGGTGGTGGATAACAACACCCGCGCGGCAATGCTGCAAACCGGTGAAGCGAGCTTTGCTTTCCCGGTGCCGTTCGAGCAGGCCAAACTGCTGGAAGGCAACAGTAAGCTTGATGTGGTCACTACGCCGTCGATCATGCAGCGCTACATCAGCCTTAACGTCACGCAAAAGCCGTTTGATAACCCGAAAGTGCGTGAAGCGCTGGAGTACGCGATCAACCGTCAGGCGCTGGCGAAAGTCGCCTTTGCCGGTTACGCCACGCCAGCTACCGGCATCGTGCCGCCGAGCATCGACTTTGCGCAGAGCTACCCGGCGATCAAATACGATCCGGCTAAAGCGCGCGAACTGTTGAAAGAGGCGGGCTTCCCGAACGGTTTTGAAACCACGCTGTGGTCATCACATAACCACAGTACCGCGCAGAAAGTGCTGCAGTTCACCCAGCAGCAGCTGGCGCAGGTGGGCGTGAAGGTGAAAGTGACGGCGATGGATGCCGGTCAGCGTGCCGCTGAAGTGGAGAGCAAAGGGCAGAAAGAGAGCGGTGTGCGCATGTTCTACACCGGCTGGTCCGCTTCAACCGGTGAAGCCGATTGGGCGCTAACACCGCTGTTCGCCACCACATCATGGCCGCCAGCGATCTTCAATACCGCGTTTTATAGCAATCCGCAGGTGGATAAAGATCTCGCCGATGCGTTGAAAACCACCGATCGCGATCAGAAAGCCAAGCTGTATAAAGACGCACAGGATCGCATCTGGAACGACCATCCGTGGATCCCGCTGGTGGTGGAACAACTGCTGTCAGCCAACAATAAAAACCTCAGTGGTTTTTATGTCATGCCCGATACCTCATTCAATTTTGATGAGGCCGATCTGAAGTAACAGGCGCGGCCAGCCTTGCGGGGCTGGCCGATGCTGCCCAGGATTTTGCATGCTCAACTATTTTTTCAAACGATTATTGGGACTGATTCCCACGCTGCTGATTGTGGCGGTGCTGGTGTTCCTGTTTGTCCACCTGCTACCGGGCGATCCGGCGCGCCTGATTGCTGGCCCGGAAGCGGATGCTTCGGTGGTGGCGCTGGTGCGTCAGGATCTCGGCCTCGATCAGCCGCTCATCAAGCAATTCTGGCACTTTATGCTCAATGCGGTGCAGGGCGATTTCGGCCATTCGCTGGTCTCGAAGCGTCCGGTCATTGACGAAATTGCCGCGCGTTTTTTCCCCACGCTGTGGCTGACGCTCAGCAGCATGGTGTGGGCGGTGATTTTCGGCATGACCATTGGCATCACCTCAGCGGTGTGGCGCAATCGCTGGCCGGATCGCATTGGCATGACGCTGGCGGTGTCAGGTATTTCGTTCCCGGCCTTTGCGCTTGGCATGTTGCTGATGCAGGTGTTTTCGGTCGAACTGGGTTGGTTGCCGACCGTCGGCGCGGATAGCTGGAAACACTACATTTTGCCATCGATCACCTTGGGTGCAGCGGTGGCGGCGGTGATGGCGCGTTTCACCCGCGCATCATTCGTGGAAGTGATGCAGGAAGATTACATGCGCACCGCACGCGCCAAAGGGGTACGCGAATCGCTGGTGGTGGTGAAACACGGCCTGCGCAACGCGATGATCCCCGTGGTGACCATGATGGGCCTGCAGTTTGGTTTCTTGCTCGGCGGCTCGATTGTGGTGGAAGTGGTGTTCAACTGGCCAGGCTTAGGCCGCTTGCTGGTGGATTCGGTTGAGATGCGCGATTACCCGGTGATTCAGGCCGAAGTATTGCTGTTTTCGCTGGAGTTCATCCTGATTAACCTGATTGTCGATGTGCTTTACGCGGCAATCAACCCGGCAATTCGCTACAAGTAAGGAGTCGCAATTGAAGAACTGGCGACGCGCCGCGGCATTAACCACTCTGCCGACTATCACGGAAAACCGGGTACGCACGCCGTGGCGCGAATTCTGGCGACGCTTTCGTCGTCAACATGTGGCGCTGCTGGCTGGACTGTTTGTGCTGCTGCTGATTGTGGTGGCCTTTATCGCACCGCTGATTGCGCCGTTTGATGCAGAGAACTATTTCGATTACGACCGGCTGAATGAAGGCCCGTCGCTGCTGCATTGGTTTGGCGTCGATTCGCTGGGGCGCGATATCTTTAGCCGCGTGCTGGTGGGAACGCGCATCTCGCTGATTGCCGGTTTCTTCTCGGTGGCGATTGGCGCGCTGATCGGCACCGTTTTAGGCCTGCTGGCGGGCTATTACGAAGGATGGTGGGATCGCATCACCATGCGTATTTGCGATGTGCTGTTCGCCTTTCCCGGCATTCTGCTGGCGATTGCGGTGGTGGCGATCATGGGCAGCGGCATGAGCAACGTGATTGTCGCGGTGGCGATCTTCAGCATTCCGGCATTTGCCCGTTTGGTGCGCGGCAACACGCTGGTGCTGAAACATCAAACCTATATTGAGTCGGCACGCAGTATTGGCGCCTCGGACTGGACCATTATTATGCGTCACATCCTGCCCGGTACGGTGTCGTCGATTGTGGTCTATTTCACCATGCGAATCGGGACTTCGATTATTACCGCTGCGAGCTTGTCATTTCTGGGGTTGGGCGCGCAACCGCCCACGCCGGAATGGGGCGCGATGCTCAATGAAGCGCGCGCCGATATGGTGATTGCGCCGCACGTGGCGATCTTCCCAAGCCTGGCGATTTTCCTTACCGTGCTGGCGTTCAACCTGCTCGGCGATGGCCTGCGCGATGCGCTTGATCCGAAATTGAAGACCTGATGGAAAACCCGGTGCGCATAAATGCGCACCCTACAAAACCGTAGGGTCGCCATTCATGGCGACCGTTTCAATCACCGCACACCTCCGGCCGCTCATTCATGGCGACCGTTTCAATCACCGCACACCTCCGGCCGCTCATTGATGGCGACCGGTGCGAACGGCACACCGATTTATAGCCTCAAAACGTTTCCCAGTTGTCATTACTGTGCGCGGTGGCAGTCTGCACGCGGGTTGGCGCGGCCGCCGGTTTACTTACTTTCGCTACCGGCACGATCGCCTGGCGCGTGCCGGTTTTGAAGCGTGCGACAGCCGATGAGAGGCTGCTGGCCTGCTGCTCCAGCGAGGCCGACGCGTTCGCCGATTCCTGCACCAGCGTGGCGTTTTGCTGCGTCACCCGATCCATCTCATTCACCGCCTGACCGATCTGGTCGATGCCGCGACTCTGCTCATCAGATGCCGACGCAATCTCGCCCATGATGTCGGTGACGCGGGTGACAGCGCTAACGATCTCCTGCATGGTTTCACCTGCACTGCTCACCTGTTGCGAACCGGTGTTCACACGTTGGACTGAATTCTCAATCAGCAGTTTGATCTCTTTGGCGGCCTGCGCGCTACGCTGCGCCAGATTACGCACTTCACCTGCCACCACGGCAAAGCCGCGGCCCTGTTCACCGGCACGCGCCGCTTCTACCGCCGCGTTGAGCGCGAGGATATTGGTCTGGAAGGCGATGCCATCAATCACGCTGGTGATGTCAGCGATTTTCTTCGAACTGTCAGCGATATCGCGCATGGTTTTCACCACGCCATCCACCACGTTGCCCCCTTTATCAGCGGTTTCCGAGGCGGTTTTCGCCAGCTGCGTGGCCTGACGCGCATTATCGGCGTTCTGTTTCACCGTGGCGGTTAACTGTTCCATGCTCGCGGCGGTCTCTTCCAGTGACGCCGCTTGTTGCTCGGTGCGTGAGGAGAGATCGTTATTGCCGGTGGCAATCTCGCTGGCGCTGCCAAAAATCGCATCCGCGCTATCACGCACATTGTTGATGGTGCTTAGCAGCGACTGCTGCATATGGTTGAGGCTGGCAGCAATCGATGCCATTTCACTGCGGCCTTCCACCTGCAAACGGGCAGAGAGATCGCCGTCGGCGAAGCGCTCCATCTGCTGCTGTACCTGCTTCATTGGCGCCAGCAGAATGCGATGCACCAGCATCCACACGGCAATCAGCAACAGCACCACCACCACCGCCATTACGGTGACTAACACCAACATGTGCTGATAGGTATTGTCATATTCCGCATTGCGCTCGGCCAGCAGTTGCACGTTCTGTTCGCGCCACTGCTTGTAAGCGGCTTCCAGATAGTCCTGCGCCTGCTGAGCATCAAGATTGCCATAGGCGGCATAATCATTGGCTTGCAGGAACGCCGCCGACTGTTTTAGCAATTCAGCGAAGGCAGCAAACTTAGCGTCGACTACACTGGCTGAATCCGCGCTTTGTCCGGCCATGCGCGGCATGTTTTTGTAGCGTTCATAATGTTGCTTTGCCTCATCCAGTGACGCACCGGCGCTGATTAGCAGCTTGTTGATGGCGGCGACTGACGCTTCATCCGTCTGTTTTTTCAGGATACGAATGGCAACGCGGTTGATGATCACGCGGGTTTTTACCAACGTTTGCCAGCCGTCGGCCAGCTCGCGCTGCTGATGTGACAGCTGATTGCTGGTGGTGAAATTATGCTGACCGTTAATCAGTGAGGATAAAAACAGCGAGCCGGAAATCGCCTGCATTGCGGTGAAAACCACCAATATCATCATGATGGCCGTCACAATTTTCATTCGTTTAAACATAGGTGCGTCTCTGAGGAAGTAGGCTAATAGTTAGGTTATCGGTGTAAAAGCACACCGCTTAAGTGCCAGCAGGAAATAATTACGTCACGGGATGATGAGAGGCAGGAAAAAACAGATGAAAGCGTTTAATTATGAGCAAGATTTCAAGCACATCGACTTTCGCCAGCAGCCCGATCTTTATCAGGTGGGACGCGGCGAGCAGGGCGTGCTGATGGTCGAACCTTACAAAAGTGAGATTCTTCCGCACTGGCGTTTTCGCACCGTGGAACTGGCAAAACAATCTTCCCAGCAGATCATGCAGCTATTTGAGGCGTATCGCGCGCAGGACGATTTTGTCGGCATGGACATGGCGCGCAAATATATTCAGATGGGTTATACGCGGGCGCGCCGTTACAGCAATCATCAGGGCGGGCGCAAATATGACGAGGCGGGCAACGAACTGCCGCGCACCACAGAAAAAGAAAAGGCCGCTGCGGCGGCCGTTTTCAAAGCGTGCTGGGATAAACTGCGCGCGGATACTGACTATCTGGCGCGCAAGCGTGCGCACCAGCAGAAGTATGGTTAAACGCGCGTGCCCCAGAGATCGTATTCGTCGGCGTGTTCGACTTTAACGCGTACCACGTCGCCGACTTTTACCTGACGATCGCCGTTCAGATAGACCGCGCCATCGATTTCCGGGGCATCAGCCATGCTGCGGCCCACCGCGCCTTCCTCGTCCACTTCATCAATCAGCACCAGCACTTCGCGGCCGATTTTCTCCTGCAGACGTTCGCTGGAGATCTTCTGCTGCAGCTGCATGAAGCGATCGAAACGATCCTGCTTTATCTCGTCCGGTACCTGATCCGGTAGCTGGTTCGCGGTCGCACCTTCCACCGGGCTGTACTGGAAGCAGCCAACGCGATCGAGGCGCGCTTCCTGCAGGAAGTCGAGCAGCATCTGGAAATCTTCTTCGGTTTCTCCAGGGAAACCAACGATGAAGGTTGAACGCAGCGTCAGCTCCGGGCAGATTTCACGCCAGCGCTTAATGCGCTCTAGCGTACGCTCTACCGCGCCAGGACGCTTCATCAGCTTCAGGATGCGCGGGCTGGCGTGCTGCAGCGGAATATCGAGGTACGGCAGAATCTTGCCTTCGGCCATCAGCGGGATGACGTCATCCACATGTGGATAAGGATAAACGTAGTGCAGACGCACCCACACGCCGAGTTTGGCTAACTGCTCGCACAGGCTCACCATGCTGGTTTTCACCGGCGATCCGTTCCAGAAACCGGTGCGATGTTTTACATCCACGCCGTAAGCGGAGGTGTCTTGTGAGATCACCAGCAGCTCTTTCACGCCCGCCTCGACCAGACGTTTGGCTTCGTCGAGCACCGAACCGATGGGACGGCTATCAAGATCGCCACGCATGGAGGGAATGATGCAGAAGGTGCAGCGATGGTTACAGCCTTCGGAAATTTTCAGATACGCGTAATGGCGCGGCGTCAGTTTGACACCTTGCTCCGGCACCAGGCTGAGGAACGGGTTGTGCTCCGGCTTTGGCACATAGGTGTGCACATGCGACAGAACCTGTTCGTAGCTGTGCGGGCCGGTGATCTCCAGCACCTTAGGATGCACTTCGCGGATTTGATCCACTTTGGCGCCCAGACAGCCGGTGACGATCACTTTGCCGTTTTCGTTAAGTGCTTCACCAATCGCTTCCAGAGATTCCTGTACGGCGCTATCAATAAATCCACAAGTGTTAACGATGACGATCTCTGCATCATCGTAGCGTGGCACCACGTCATAGCCTTCAGTCCGCAGTTCCGTCAGGATGCGTTCAGAGTCGACGAGGTTTTTCGGACAGCCGAGGGAGACGAACCCCACGCGTGGTGGATTTTTGACATGGCTCATAAGGATAAAAATTCATCATATTTAGTGTGGATAGGGGGGCGATTGTACAGAGGTTGCAGAGGAAAATGTATAGGCTGTGTAAGAATCTCCTTAAGGGGTAACCAATATGTTGTGATTATGCTTAACTCATTTGGCGGTGCGTTTAATTCGTTGTGGCGCACCCTCTACGCGCCCGGCTGCAGAGGGTCATCCGAGTTGTGTAAGCGGGCGCCTTTTGCTTAAATGTTGGGTCGGTGAAGGTAAGTTGTTATCTTCACTGAAAATTTCAAATCGCACTGATGGTGAATCCTCACTGCCAGGGCAGAAGTGGATAATGTGAGAGCAGACATATGCAAGAGATCGTCAAAGGTTTTCTGAATTTTCAACAGAATGTGTTCCCTGAAAGGAAGGATCTTTTCAAAAGTTTGGCATCCAACCAAAATCCCAAAGCCCTGTTTATCTCCTGCTCAGACAGCCGTCTGGTGCCAGAGCTGGTGACGCAGTCAGAGCCTGGCCAGCTGTTCGTGATCCGTAACGCCGGTAACATTGTGCCGCCGTTTGGACCCGAGCCAGGTGGTGTGTCAGCAACCATTGAGTACGCGGTTGTAGCGCTGGGTGTGACCGAAATTATTATTTGTGGTCACTCCAACTGCGGAGCCATGAACGCGATTGCTTCTAATGCCGATCTGGAAACCATGCCAGCGGTCGATCACTGGTTGCACTACGCTAACGCGGCTAAAGCGGTGGTGGAAGAGCGCAACTACGATAGCGTGGAGAAACGTCTCAATGAGATGGTGAAAGAGAACGTGATTGCGCAGCTGCACAATATCAAAACACACCCTTCCGTGGCGGTGGCGCTGCGTAAAGGCAAAGTTCGCCTGCACGGGTGGGTTTATGATATTGAGAGCGGCGGGATTATCGCGCTGACCAAAGGCGGTGAATCCTTCATTTCATTGTCGGAAAATCCAGAAACCTGCTTCGAGTAATTCCCGCTAACCACCTGCAAAGCAGGTGGTTTCTCTTCGCATTTCATGAATATTTCCCACCGCGCTGAAAACCAACCTCTACACTTGAGAAGCAATTACCTCTGATAAGGGCTTTCTCATGCGATTTCCCCTTTTTGTTCCTGTGTTAACGCTGGCATTGCTGGCGGCGGGCTGTACTTCTCATGTTGCTGACAAACAACAATATTCGGGCTTTCTCGGCGATTACAGTCAGTTGCAACCGGAAAAATCACCGAGCGGCAAACCAACGCTACGCTGGGTATCTCCCGATTATCGCGATGCGGATTATCGCGGCGTGGTCTATACGCCAGTGGTCTATTATCCGGTGCCACATCCCAATGCACGTGTCAGCCAGCAAACGCTGGACGAGGTGCGGAGCTATACTGATAGCCAGCTGAAACGCGCAATCTCTGAGCGCAAACCGCTGGTTACACAAAAAGGTCCACAAACGCTGGTGGTGAAAACGGCTATCACTGCGGTGTCGGCTGAAAACAAGGGCATGCAATTCTATGAGGTGGTGCCGGTCGCGGCGGTAGTGGCGAGTACCATGGCGGCCACCGGACATCGCACACAAGAGAGTGCACTGTTCCTGGAAGTGGAAGCGGTTGATGGACAAACCGGTAAGCCGCTGATCAAAGTGGTGCGTAAAGCCTTCGGCAAGCCGTTGCCGAACAGCAGCACCCCAATCACACTCAACGATCTCCGTCCGGCGATTGATGAGATGGTGCGTGATGTCGTAGCCTTCTCCACGCCGTGAATCTGTGCCCGGCCGCGTGCCGGGCTTAATGTTTTGTAAATCCGTCCCATCCTTTGTTACGCGCTGACTACCCTTAACGGCAGACCGTGATAAAGGAGAATGCCATGCGATTACTGCCCGCCGCGCTTCTGTTTGGCGCCTTAAGCTGTTCCTCCCCGCTGCTCGCTGCCGATGTGCAGGTGCAGGTTTTGCAAGACAAGCTCGATCATCCGTGGTCGGTGGCCTTTCTGCCCGACAATCAAACGCTATTAATTACTGAACGATCCGGCCAACTTCGCAGCTGGCAGCCAGGCCGAGGCTTGTCGCAGCCGATCGGCGGTGTGCCAAAGGTATGGGCGAATCGTCAAGGTGGCTTGCTGGATGTGGTGCTGGCGCCGGACTTCACCCAAAGTCGCCGCGTGTGGCTCAGCTACACCACCGCAGATGAGAGCGGTCGCGCCGGTGGCGTGGTGGGCTTTGGTCGTCTCAGCGATGACAACCGCCAACTCAATGATTTCAAGGTCGTGCTGGAGCAAACGCCAAAGCTATCGGGTGGCGCCAATATCGGCACGCGCCTGGCTTTTGATCGTCAGGGCTTTCTCTATATCGCCTTTGGTGACAACTTTGCCAGCAGCAGCGCGCAACAGTTGGATAAGCTCTCCGGCAAAATCGTGCGTCTGACCAAAGACGGTGAAATCCCGCCGGACAATCCGTTTGTCGATCGTCAGGGCGCGCGCGCTGAAATTTGGTCCTACGGCATGCGCAATCCGCAAGGGCTGGCGCTCAATCCGTGGACGCAGCAAATGTGGGAAAGTGAACACGGTCCACGCGGCGGCGATGAGGTAAATATCCCAGAGAAGGGCAAAAATTATGGTTGGCCGCTGGCGACGCACGGCATTGACTACAGCGGCCAGAAAGTTCCGGAAGCAAAGGGCAGTGAGGTCGAGGGAACAGAGCAACCGCTGCATTACTGGAAAGTCTCACCGGCCATCAGCGGCATGGCGTTTTACAACAGCGCACGTTTCCCGCAGTGGAAAAACTCACTGTTTATCGGCGCGCTGAAGGAAAAGAGCCTGATACGTTTACAGATCAACGGCGAAAAAGTGGTTGAAGAGCAGAGATTACTCGGCGACCGTGGCGAGCGCATTCGTGATGTGCGGCAGGGGCCGGATGGTTATCTTTATGTGCTGACCGATGCTGCTAACGGCAAGTTACTGAAAGTGGGGCTGACGGACGCCAGCACCCCGCAAGGATAGTTATCGCACCCAGTTACACACTTCCCATCCGCGCTGTTGCGCTTCCTGCAGCAGCAGCGGATTAGGATTTACGACCCACGCATGATCGGCATGCGTCAGCAGCGGTAAATCATTCATCGAATCACTGTAAGCCCAGGTGCGTTCAAAGTGTTGATCCTGCTGTAACGCTTTCCAGTCACTCAGGCGCGTCACTTTGCCTTCGCGATAGGTCATGGTGCCGTAAGTGTGTCCGCTGTAGCGTTCATCCACCACTTCTACACCAATCGCCAGCGCACCGTGTACACCAAGACGATCGGCGATGGGAACGGCCAGGTGATCGCCGCTGGCGGTGATGATCATTACCGTGTCGCCGCGCTGCTGATGCCACTCAATGCGCTCGCGGGCGGCGGGGTAAACGCGGGGCATGATGTCGCGATGGATAAAGCGGCGCACCCAGCCTTCAACGGTCATGGTGGCCATGCCCGCTAATGGTGCCAGCGTGGTGTTCATATACTCTTCAATTGATAACGTGCCGGTGTGATATTTCTCCATCAGGATTTTTTCCTGATGAATGATCTCTTCGGGGGCAAAGCCCTGTGAAACCAACCAGCGCAGCCACAGGCTGGTGCTGTCTTCACAAATCAGGGTTTCGTCCAGATCGAAAATGGCTAAGTCCATCGCTGTTCTCCTCAGGCTGACTGGATTCAGGTTAGCGGAAATTTGTGACTGGCTTAACCGTTCTGCGAAAAATCGGAATTACACGCAATTTTTATCGGCATGTTTAGGGGTAAAGGTGGCGGCGCTGCACGGTTGCTGCCAGGGTTACTCTAATAAACTCTATAAAACTTTACGATTGGACGGTTTTTTTCGCTGTCCTTAACCGTTAGCGTGGGGCGAGACATGTCTTGCCTGCAAGAAAATCGAGATTTAACAAGGACAATCTGGTCACGCTCATGAGAAAAAACACCTTCGCTTCTGTCTGGCGGCCGCTGGCTGCATCTTCACTCCTGTTACTTTTTATTCCCACTGCCACCCTGGCTGTACAGGCACCTGCGGCACCGCAAATTGATGCCAAAGCCTGGATTTTGATGGATTACAACAGCGGCAAAGTGCTGGCGGAATCTAATGCCGATCAGCGTCTCGACCCCGCCAGCTTGACCAAAATGATGACCAGCTATGTGGTCGGCCAGGCGCTGAAATCAGGCAAAATCACCAACGATGACATGGTCACCATCGGCCAGGATGCCTGGGCAACCGGCAATCCAAAACTGCGCGGTTCGTCGCTGATGTTCCTCAAACCTGGTGACCGTATTCCGGTGTCAGAACTGAATAAAGGTGTGGTGATTCAATCCGGTAACGATGCCTGTATCGCGCTGGCGGATTATGTCGCGGGCAGCCAGGATTCGTTTATCGGTTTGATGAACAACTACGTCAAAGCGTTTGGCCTGCAAAACACCCACTTTATGACGGTGCACGGTCTGGATGCCGAAGGGCAGTACAGCACCGCGCGTGATATGGCGATTATTGGCCAGCGTTTGATTAGCGATGTGCCGGAAGAGTATGCGTTGAATAGTGAAAAAGAGTTCACCTTCAACAAAATCAAACAGATGAACCGAAATCGTCTGCTTTGGAGCACCAATTTGAAGGTGGATGGCATCAAAACCGGCCACACCTCCGGCGCAGGCAATAATTTGGTGGCGTCGGCAACAGAAGGGGATATGCGCCTGATTTCCGTGGTGCTGGGTGCCGCGACGGATGCGACGCGTTTCCGCGAAAGTGAGAAATTACTGACGTGGGGCTTCCGCTTTTATGAAACCGTCACGCCAATTAAGGCCGACAAACCCTTTGCTCAGCAACGCGTATGGTTTGGCGATCGCAGTCAGGTGAATCTTGGTGTGGCAAAAGACGCAGCCATTACCGTGCCGAAAGGGCAGATGAAAAACCTTAAGGCCAGTTTTACCCTCAACGCGCCCCAGCTGGAAGCGCCGCTGGAGAAAAATCAGGTCGTCGGCACGATTGATTTCCAGCTGGATGGCAAAACCATTGAACAACGTCCGTTGGTCGCAATGGAAGCAGTACCGGAAGGCGGCTTTATAGGTCGGATTTGGGATTTCATCATGATGAAATTCCACGGCTGGTTCGGGAAGTGGTTTAGTTAAGTGTCAGGAAATAAACGGTGCGCATCAATGCGCATCAATGCGCACCTGGTCGCCATGAATGGCGACCCTACGAACTCATTAGTGAGTTAAGAACACTTAAAGGCGTACTTCTGGCAGTTGTAGGGGCGCCATTCCTGGCGTCCTTATCGCTCACTCGCGAATCCAACCCTTCTTAATCGGCATGGCAAACAGCGCACGATATACCTGATGTGTAAATGCCAGCATCCGCTCACCATAAAGCTGCCACGCCATGTGCGACGCCAGACAACCCAGCAAGCCAACCAAAAATCCGCCCAGCATATCCATCGGCCAGTGCACGCCAAGGTAGACGCGGGACCAGGCGATGGCGCTGCCGACCACCAGTAAAAGCACACCTGACCACAGGCGATGCCAGAAGATAAACGCCAGTGCAAAGGTGAAAATGGTCGTGCCGTGATCGCTCGGATAGGAATCGTCAGGCCGGTGCGACAGGAACTGATGGCCAAAACCAATAGCGAACGGACGCGGATGCGGCAGCAGCTGTCCGACGCACCACGAAATGCTCAGCGCGTAAAGCAGCGCCATGCCGGTTTTTAGCACCAGCTCGCGTTGAGACTGCACTTGAGCGCGCGGTCCCCACAGCCACAGCGCCACAATCAGCAGCGGCACGATGGCAATCACATCTTTGGCGATAAAAGTCGCCAGACTAATCAACCACTGCGGTGAATCCTCTGTGGCGTTGATCCATAAAAAGAGCGTGTGGTTCAGTGCTTCCATCACGATTCCTTGTCCTCGTCTTGTTTACCCAAAAAACACCAGCATAAAAATTGCCAGCAAAATAAAGCTGATAGCCTAGAAGCGTCCGAACCAGGATTAAATAGTCGTGCTCTTAATCTTATCGCGGGTTGTTGGAGTGTTTAACTTTGATGAAAGTTGCATGAAGATTTAAAAATACGACATCAGGATGGCAGAGTGGCAATTTAATCTGAGGAAAACCTTAAGCGGCAGAATTGCAGCCATAAAAAAACCCGCAAGTCAGTGACCGGCGGGCTCCACAATTTGGGGATTTCAAAGAAAAGCAGTGGCACTTATTCAGACTGCGACCCCAAAAGAAAGTTCGAAATAGCGTCAAATATATTTTTAGAACGGCAATAGTGGCCAGACGATGACGATCAAGGTGCCTGCCAGAGTCAGTAATACGTTGGCAATCGCATAGGTACCTGCATAGCCCAAGGCTGGAATGCTGCTGCGCGCGGTATCGCTGATGATCTCCATCGCCGGCGCACAGGTGCGGGCGCCCATAATGGCACCAAACAGCAGGGCGCGGTTCATGCGCAGCACGTAAGCACCGAACAGATAGCAAATCACCACCGGCAGCAAACTCACCAATAAGCCGCTGAGCAGCATCAACGCGCCAGCGCTGCCAAAGCCGTGCTGCAAACCGCTGCCCGCGCTCAAACCAACGCCCGCCATAAATACCATCAGGCCAAACTCTTTTACCATCGTCAGCGCACCCTGCGGGATATAGCCAAAGGTGGGATGGTTAGCGCGCATAAAGCCGAGCATGATGCCGGCGAACAACAACCCCGCGGCGTTACCGATGCCGAAGCTGAAATTGCTGAACTGAAAGGTGATCATCCCGACCATCAAACCGACAATAAAGAACGCGCAGAAGGCGAGCAGATCGGTGATTTGACTGTGAATAGCGATAAAGCCAATGCGATCGGCCAGGCTTTTCACACGGCGCGCCTCGCCGCTCACCTGCAACACATCGCCTTTGTTCAGCATAATGCTGTCATCAATCGGCATTTCAATCTGGCTACGGATCACACGATTGAGGAAGCAGCCGTGATCGGTCAGCTTGAGGTGGCTCAGACGCTTGTTAACTGCGTTATGATTTTTCACCACGATCTCTTCCGTGACGATGCGCATATCCAGCAGGTCGCGATCGAATACTTCTTTGCCGTTACGGAAGCTAGGATCCAGACGCGCGTGCGCATCGGGATAGCCCACCAGCGAGATATCATCGCCCAGTTGTAACATCGCATCGCCGTCGGGGCTGGCGAGAATACCGTTGCGGCGCAGACGCTCAATGTAGCAACCGGTCTGGCGATGGATGCCCAACTCACGCAGGTTTTTACCGCCACTCCATTCCACCAATTCAGGACCCACGCGATATGCGCGGATCACCGGCAGAAACACTTTGCGCTGGCTGTCGGCGTCGAGGCCGCGCTCGCGCGCAATTTGCTGCGCGCAGGTCGGTAGATCCTGATGTTGCAGGCGCGGCAGATAGCGCGCGCCAAAAATCAGGCTGACTAAACCCACCAGATAGGTCAGGGCATACCCGAGGCTGAGATTATCCTGCATCAATGTGAGTTGATGGCTGTCGCTGATGCTTTGCCGCAAGGTATCTCCGGCACCAACCAGCACCGGTGTCGACGTCATCGAACCGGCTAACATGCCCGCGGTTAAACCAATATCCCAGCCGAACAGTTTGCCAAGCGTCAGGGCGATTAACAGCGCACTAACGACCATGACAATCGCCAAAAAGAAATAGTTTTTACCGTCGCGGAAGAATATTGAGAAAAAGTTAGGCCCGGCTTCAACGCCCACACAAAAAATAAACAGCATAAAGCCAAGACTTAATGCATCAGTATTAATGGCGAAATGCTGTTGACCTAGAATCAACGAAACAACCAGTACTCCAATGGAATTACCGAGTTGGACTGAGCCAAGGCGTAATTTGCCTAAGCAGAGTCCGAGTGCTAAAACGACAAATAATAACAGAACGTCATTTCCGCTTAACAATTCTGCGACGTTAATGTTCACGGTTTAACTTCTTCTTAACTTGTAACCAGTTGATGAGAGGGTCTTTTTTCGCTATCTTGTGCCGACGCCAAGGTTTGGCCGCAGGGATAGCGCAGACCAAATCTAAAGCGGCGTCATTCTAATCATAATTAACACCCTCAGCTATCGGCAGTTTTCATTCCTTCCGCCTTAAGCTGTTTCTTTTTATTTCCAGTCGTGCGCATCAGGGCAAAAAAGTTTCATAATTGTTAACGTAAAAGTTGAGGCTAATTATGTTGCAGCGCAATAATCGCTGGCCAGCATCGGTTCTGGGCGTGATGCTTTATACGCTGGTGTTTATTTATGCACATCATTTCTGGGCCGCCGCCAGTGAACAAGCCGTGCGCGGACAACCAGAATTACTGCTGTTTTTATTACCGGGGATGTTAATGGCGCTATTGCAGCCAGAGAGTCCGCTGGTCAGCACCTTGTGGGTGGCGCTAGGCGGCACGCTGCTGGGAATGATGTGGCTGATGCTGTTCATACCGATGACGCATAGCGTCTTGCTGATTGTGGCCTGGAGTTTAAGTGCGCTGTTCTGGGCGGGCTGTGGTGCGCTGCTGGTACGCTTGCTGCGTATAATGCTGGCGATGCGTGCCCAATAGCACGATCAAAAACGGGCCCGCAGGCCCGTTCTCTTACGCTTCGATACCCAGATTTTCTTTCGTCCAGGCAGCGAATTCGGTGTAACCGCCTACGTGCTGATCGTCGAGGAAAATCTGCGGCACAGTGGTGACCGGCTTGCCAGCACGCGCTTCCAGATCGGCTTTAGTAATGCCGGTGGCCTGAATATCAACATACTGATAGTTAAAGTCGTCGCGCTCACTGGTCAGCCTGGCAGCCAACTCTTTCGCACGTACGCAGTAAGGGCAGCTTGAACGGCCAAAAATCACTGCAATCATTGCTTCTCTCCTTCCGCTGCTGTTTTGTGACTAGAATCACATCACAGCGTGAATAATGCGTCACATCATGCCCGCCCATCCTGCTTAAAGGAAGAAGAAGTTACCTGTTATTCTGATATCTGCTGCCTATGCAGACGCTAAAACTGATTGTACGTTAAAGGATCCATCGCATGCGTAATCTCGCCACATTACCCAAACCCGTGTTGCTGCTTGAAGTGCTCGGCGTGCTTGCTGTGGTTGGCGCACTGCTGCTGACCAACGACTGGGTGAGCGCTCCCAGCTTCATCGCGAAAAAGCCACTGGCGACGCTACTGTTTTTTCTTGGCATCGCGCTGATGCTGCCTGCCGCATGGATGATGATGTGGCGCACGGCGAAGGCGATGGCCCCGCAATTGTTCAATCAATCCAACAAAAAGAAGTAACCACCGGAGAGGTTTATGACGCCGACTATCGATTTACTGTGCAGCCACCGTTCCATTCGCGCCTTTACCGAACAGGGCATTAATGAGGCGCAACGCAGCGCCATTATTGCAGCGGCACAAGCGGCTTCCACCTCCAGCTTTTTGCAGTGCTCCTCCATTATTCGTATCACCGATGCGGCAAAACGCGAGCAACTGGTGCAGCTGACTGGCGGCCAGCCGTGGGTGAGCGCGGCGGCGGAGTTTTGGGTGTTCTGCGCGGATTTCAATCGCCATCAGCAGATTTGCCCGGATGCGCAACTGGGACGTGCTGAACAGCTGCTGCTCGGCTGCGTTGATACCGCGCTAATGGCGCAAAATGCCATGGTGGCGGCCGAATCGCTCGGCCTTGGCGGCGTATTTATTGGCGGCATTCGCAATAGCATCGCTGAAGTGACCGAACTGCTTGAGCTGCCGAAGTTTGTACTGCCGCTGTTCGGCTTCTGCATGGGCCATCCGGCTGATGTACCGGACGTTAAACCGCGCATGCCACAAGCGATGCTGGTGCATGAAAATAGCTATCAACCCGTCGATAAAAGCGTGCTGGCACAGTACGATGAGCAAATTACCGCCTATTATCAGCAGCGCGACAGCAACCAGCGTTCTGAAACCTGGAGTCAGCTGATTCAGCGTCTGATCATCAAAGAAACGCGTCCCTTTATTCTGGATTACCTGCATCAGCAGGGGTGGGCGACACGCTAATCACAAGGAACTCTGCAATGAAGATGGCCATTCTCACCCGCGATGGATCGATTTATTCGTGTAAACGTCTGCACGACGCCGCGGAGGCGCGTGGCCATCAGGTGCAGATCATTGATCCGCTCTCCTGCTACATGAATATCAACTCCGATTCGCCGGCGGTGCATTACCGCGGCGAGGCGCTGGGGCATTTTGATGCGGTGATTCCGCGCATCGGCACCGCCACCACTTTTTACGGTACTGCAGTGCTGCGCCAGTTTGAGGTGCGCGGCAGCTATCCGCTCAATGAGTCGGTGGCGATTACCCGCGCGCGCGACAAACTGCGTTCGCTGCAGTTGCTGGCGCGTGAAGGTATCGATATGCCGATCACCGGTTTTGCCTCCTCGCCGGATGATACCGAGGATTTGATCGCCATGGTCGGCGGGGCACCGCTAGTGGTGAAGCTGGTGGAAGGCACGCAGGGCATTGGCGTGGTACTGGCGGAAACGCGTCAAGCGGCGGAGAGTGTGATCGATGCCTTTCGTGGCCTCAATGCCCATATTCTGGTGCAGGAATTCATCAAGGAAGCGCAAGGCCGCGACATTCGCTGTCTGGTGATTGGCGACGAGGTGGTAGCGGCGATTGAGCGCGAGGCGAAAGAGGGTGATTTTCGTTCCAATCTGCATCGCGGCGGCACAGCGCGCGCCGTGCAGATCACCGATCAGGAGCGGGATATCGCGGTAAAAGCCGCCAGCACGCTTGGGCTTGCCGTGGCCGGTGTGGATATTCTTCGCGCCCATCGTGGGCCGCTGGTGATGGAGGTGAATGCCTCACCGGGACTGGAAGGGATTGAAGGCATTACCGGTTTAGATATCGCCACCATGATGATCAAGTGGATTGAGCAGCATGCTTGCCCCGGCTATCGTCCTAAAACCGGCGGCTAAGCCGCGCTTTTCAGCGGTTTTCGTGGCATCCAGATCGGTTTTTCCGTAAGCTAAGGCGCTCATTTCTTCACCCCACAGGATATTACGATGGATTCACTGGTCGTTCCGGACATTGACGTACTGCGTCGCTGGCTGGATCAACAAAATATCACCTGGTTCGAATGCGATGCCTGTCAGGCACTGCACCTGCCGCACATGCAGAATTTTGACGGGGTGTTTGATGCAAAAATTGACCTGGTGGATAACGTCATCCTCTTCTCCGCGCTGGCAGAAGTAAAACCCACGGCGCTGATTCCGCTGGTAGGCGATTTATCGCAGATCAACGCCAGCTCGCTGACCATTAAAGCCTTTGTTGATATTCAGGACGACAATCTGCCGAAGCTGATTGTTTGCCAGTCGATCAGTACCAGCGCCGGATTAACCTTCGGTCAATTCTCCCACTTTATGAAGCAGAGTGAAGAGGGCGTTTCCATGGTAATTATGGAAGCCTTTGCCAACCACTTGCTGATAGTGGAAGAAGATGAGGAGCGACAACCCAGCGCCAGCAGCCACGCGATGCTGCACTGAGTTCCCCGCCTCGCTAACTGCCGCTTTTTGCGGCAGTTTTCATTTTAGCCCTACCACTTTTTATTCTGCATTTTGCCCTTTATTGCCAGATATTAGTTGTGCTTTATGCCACTAGTGCCAAACCCCATAGCAGAAACATGCATAACTTATCGCAAAAAGGCGTTTTTTAAGCTGGGATCTGGTGAAGGTGGTGCGGGGGGGCTATTCTTGCGGGGCTGCTTGAGACGTGCAACCTCAGCGCAGGTATAGGTTTTTGCTATTAAACTCCCGCTGAATATTGATTCATTGTGTGCCTGTAATTTTTACAGTAATCGCAACGTTCGGATCGCGTGTATACAGCGTTGTAATGACCCGCTCAGGAGGAAGGAAAACATGTTCAACCAACGTCAAAAATGGTTGCCAGGTGTGGTTGCTGGTGTGCTGATGGCTGCGGCCGCCGGTGCTCAGGCAGAAGATAAAACGCTGCATGTCTATAACTGGTCCGATTATATCGCGGCGGATACGGTACCGAATTTTGAAAAGCTGACCGGCGACAAGGTGGTCTACGACGTTTTCGATTCTAACGAGGTACTGGAAGGCAAACTGATGGCCGGCAGCACCGGCTATGACGTGGTGGTGCCATCGTCCAGTTTCCTTGCACGTCAGTTGCAATCGGGCGTATTCCAGGAGCTGGATAAGAGCAAACTGCCGAACTACAAAAACCTCGATCCCGATCTGATGGCGAAAGTGGCCCAGCACGATCCGGGTAACAAATACGCGATTCCTTACCTGTGGGGCACCACCGGCATCGGCTATAACATCGATAAAGTGAAAGCCGCACTGGGCAAAGATGCGCCGCTGGATAGCTGGGATCTGGTGCTGAAACCAGAGAATCTGGAAAAACTGAAAGGTTGCGGGGTGTCCTTCCTCGATGCGCCAGAAGAGATTTTTGCCACCGTGCTCAACTATCTCGGCAAAGATCCGAACAGCTCTGACGCGAAAGATTACTCTGGCGCGGCTACCGATTTGCTGCTGAAGCTGCGTCCGAACATCCGTTACTTCCACTCGTCGCAGTACATCAATGATCTGGCGAACGGCAATATCTGTGTCGCAATTGGTTGGTCGGGCGATATCCTGCAGGCCAAAGATCGTGCGGACAAAGCCAACAATGGTGTGCATCTCGGCTATATCGTGCCGAAGCAGGGCGCACTGGCGTTCTTCGACATGTTCGCGATTCCAAAAGACGCGAAAAATGTGGAAGGCGCATACAAGTTCCTGAATTACATGATGGATCCAAAAGTCATTGCTGATGTTTCCAACAACATCAACTACGCCAACGGTAACAAAGCGTCGCTGCCGCTGATTAATGCGGACGTGCGTAACAATCCGGGCATTTTCCCAACGCCGGATGCCATGGCCAAACTGTTTGTGCTCAAGGTCCAGGATCCGAAACTGGATCGTGTGCGTACCCGTGCATGGACTAAAGTAAAAAGTGGTAAGTAACTCGTTCTGAACGATTATTGCCTGAAGACGACAACAGAGGTGCGGTATTGGCCTCTGTTGTGCCATTTTTAGCGGCTGGCTGTGCCGCGCGATTTTAGCGCCGGAGAAATGTTAGTGAACGATGCGATTCCCCGCCCCCCAAATAAAACCGCTAAGGCGTTAACGCCGCTGCTGGAAATTCGCAACCTGACCAAATCTTTTGACGGTCAGCATGCCGTGGATGATGTCAGTCTGACCATTTACAAAGGTGAGATTTTTGCGCTGCTGGGTGCTTCCGGCTGCGGCAAATCGACCTTATTGCGTATGCTGGCGGGATTCGAGCCACCCACCAGCGGCCAGATTGTGCTGGATGGTCAGGATCTCTCGCATGTTCCGCCGTATAAGCGCCCGATCAACATGATGTTTCAGTCTTACGCGCTGTTCCCGCACATGACGGTGGAGCAGAACATCGCTTTTGGATTGAAGCAGGACAAACTGCCGAAAGGCGAAATCAGCAGCCGCGTCGAAGAGATGCTGTCACTGGTGCATATGCAGGAGTTCGCCAGGCGTAAGCCGCATCAGCTTTCTGGCGGTCAACGTCAGCGTGTGGCGCTGGCGCGTAGCCTGGCGAAGCGTCCAAAATTACTGCTGCTTGATGAACCGATGGGCGCGTTGGATAAAAAACTGCGTGATCGTATGCAGCACGAAGTGGTCGATATTCTCGAACGTGTGGGTGCCACCTGCGTGATGGTGACGCACGATCAGGAAGAAGCGATGACCATGGCGGGCCGCATCGCCATCATGAACCGCGGTAAATTCGTGCAGATCGGCGAGCCGGAAGAGATCTACGAGCATCCCACCAGCCGCTACAGCGCCGAGTTCATCGGTTCAGTCAATGTGTTCGAAGGGTTGCTGCGCGAACGTGGTGAAGACGCGCTGATCATTGATGCGCCCGGCCTGGTGCATCCGCTAAAAGTGCAGACCGATGTCTCAATCGTCGATAACGTGCCGGTGCACGTTGCGCTGCGTCCGGAAAAAGTGATGCTGTGCGAAGAGGTGCCAGCCGATGGCTGCAACTTTGCTGTCGGTGAAGTGGTACACATTGCTTATCTCGGCGACCTGTCGATTTATCACGTGCGTCTGCGCAGCGGCCAGATGATCAGCGCACAGTTGCAAAACGCCCATCGCTACCGCAAAGGCGCGCCAACATGGGGCGATGAAGTGCGTCTCTGCTGGGACGCCGACAGCTGTGTGGTTCTGACGGTTTAAGGGGGCGATATGAGCCAGATTTCTCAACGCAGCGCGCCTGAAGTGGTGGGCACGCCGCTGCAGCGCTGGGCCACGCGTATCAAAATGCAGCACGGTCGCAAGCTGGTCATTGCTTTGCCTTACCTGTGGCTGATCCTGCTGTTCCTGCTGCCGTTCCTGATCGTGCTGAAGATCAGCTTCGCCGATATTGCGCGCGCGATTCCGCCGTATACCGATTTGGTTACCTGGGCGGATGGCCAGCTCAATCTGGTGCTCAATCTCGGCAACTACTTCACGCTGACCGACGATCCGCTGTATGCCGATGCGTATTTGACGTCGCTGAAAGTGGCGGGCATCTCCACCATTATCTGCCTGATGATCGGTTATCCGCTGGCGTGGGCGGTGGCGCACAGCAAGCCGTCGATGCGCACCATTCTACTGTTGCTGGTGATCCTACCGTCGTGGACATCCTTCCTGGTGCGCGTTTACGCGTGGATGGGGCTGCTCAATAACAACGGTATTCTCAACCGCTTCCTGATGTGGCTCGGCGTTATCGATCATCCGCTGGTGATTCTCTATACCAATACCGCGGTGTATATCGGCATCGTTTACTGTTATTTGCCGTTTATGGTACTGCCGATTTATACCGCGCTGACGCGTATCGATTATTCACTGGTGGAAGCGTCGCTGGATCTTGGCGCACGCCCGCTGAAGACCTTCTTCAGTGTGATTGTACCGCTGACCAAAGGCGGGATTATTGCCGGTTCAATGCTGATATTTATTCCGGCGGTGGGCGAGTACGTGATCCCTGAACTGCTGGGCGGTCCGGACAGCATCATGATTGGGCGTATTTTGTGGCAGGAGTTCTTCAACAACCGCGACTGGCCGGTCGCATCCGCGCTGGCGGTGATCATTTTGTTGATCCTGATTCTGCCGATTATCTGGTTCCATAAGCATCAAAACCGTGAAGTGGGAGAGAAGGAATGAGCCAGTTACCGACCATTCGATCTCCGTGGCGCACCGTGATTCTGGTGCTGTGCTTTATGTTCCTGTACGCGCCAATGCTGCTGCTGGTGGTGTACTCCTTTAACAGTTCGCCGCTGGTCACGGTATGGGAGAATTTTTCATTCCACTGGTACAAAGTGTTGTTTCAGGATCAGGCAATGCTCGATGCGGTGGGCCTCAGCCTGACTATCGCCGCGCTTTCAGCCACCATGGCGGTGGTGCTCGGTACCATGGCGGCGGTGGTGATTGTGCGCTTTGGTCGCTTCCGTGGGCATAACGGCTTCGCCTTTATGCTGACCGCGCCGCTGGTAATGCCCGATGTGATCACCGGTTTATCGCTGCTGCTGCTGTTTGTGGCGATGGGCAATACCTTTGGCTGGCCAAGCGATCGCGGCATGCTGACCATCTGGCTGGCGCACGTCACCTTCTGTACCGCTTACGTGGCGGTGGTGATTAACTCGCGTTTGCGCGAGCTGGATCGCTCGATTGAAGAGGCGGCGATGGATCTCGGCGCAACGCCGGTGAAAGTGTTTTTCGTCATCACGGTGCCGATGATTGCACCTGCTATCGTGACTGGCTGGCTGCTGGCGTTTACGTTATCGCTCGATGATTTAGTGATAGCCAGCTTTGTGACCGGCCCTGGCGCGACCACCTTGCCGATGGCGATTTTCGCCACCGTGCGTCGTGGCGTGAATCCGGAGATCAATGCGTTAGCCTCGCTGATTCTGTTTGTCGTCGGTTTAGTCGGTTTTATCGCCTGGCGTTTTATGGCGCACGAAGAAAAGCAGCGTTTACGCGATATTCAGAAAGCAAAACGTGGCTGAACGTCGTAACATTTGCCACCATAAGAACGGGCTGATTATATCGGCCCGTTTTATTATGGTGACGGAGCCAAACCATGTCGGAAACCCTGAAAAACGGTGCAATGATTAACGTTACGCCGGTGCCTGTGCTGGTGGCGGGCAACGCCATCATTATTACGCGCTGCCTCAGCGTGTTGATGCTGGCTAACGAACTGGGTTATGACGAACTCGCCAACTTTGTGCATCGCAGCGCACAAGCCTGGGATTCCACCCTGATCTTTATCGCCAGCCAGCTGATTTTCCTGTTTGAACTGCGTTGTGCCTTTACCCTGATGCGCGGCAATAATCGTGGGCGCTGGGGCTATGTTGCGACACAAATCATTGTACTGATCTATATGTTGATGGCCTCGGTGGGCTGGATTTACCCGGAGATTTTCAGCATTCCCGGCGAAAGTAACGCGCAGATTATTCACCACACGCTGCTGCAAAAGCTGCCGGATTTAGTGGTGCTAGGACTGCTGTTTGTGCCCGCCAGCAGCCGCGCTTTTTTCCGGTACCGGTGATACAATCGCCCCCCATTTTTTCTCCCGATTCTGAATACAGGCATTTGCATGCATTGCGCGCTTTATGATGCCGGTCGCTGTCGCTCGTGCCAGTGGCTGGAAAAACCCTATCCGCAACAGCTCAACGACAAGCAGTCGCTGCTGGAACAACTGCTGGCTGAGAGGCCGGTAGGCGAATGGCTGCCGCCGGTGGCATCCGGGCAGCAAGGGTTTCGTAATAAGGCCAAAATGGTGGTTAGCGGCAGCGTTGAGCGGCCGATTCTCGGTATGGTGGCACGCGACGGTGAGCCGGTGGATTTATGCGCCTGTCCGCTGTATCCGCATAGCTTTGGCGCGGTATTTGAGGTGCTTAAACCCTTTATCGCCCGCGCCGGTTTAACCCCCTACAACGTGGCGCGCAAACGCGGTGAGCTGAAATTTCTGCTGTTAACTGAAAGCACGCAGGGTGGCATGATGCTGCGCTTTGTGCTGCGTTCCACCAGTAAGTTACAACAGCTGCGCGATGCCCTGCCGTGGCTGCAACAACAGCTGCCGCAGTTGAAGGTGATCTCCGCCAATATTCAGCCAGTGCATATGGCGATTCTTGAAGGTGATGAAGAGATTGCGCTGACGTCCGATCAGGCGCTGGCGGAAAGCTTCAATCAGGTACCGCTCTATATCCGTCCGCAGAGCTTCTTCCAGACCAACCCAAAAGTGGCGGCCGATCTTTACGCCACCGCACGCGATTGGGTCGCGCAGTTGTCGGTGAGCAGCATGTGGGATCTGTTTTGTGGTGTGGGGGGATTTGGCTTGCACTGCGCCACGCCTGAGATGCAGCTGACCGGCATCGAGATCAATGCCGAGGCCATCGCCTGTGCGCAGCAGTCGGCCCAACAGCTTGGATTAGAGAAAGTGAGCTTTGCCGCGCTGGATTCCACGCAATTCGCCACTTCACGTGAGCAGGTGCCGCAGCTGGTGCTGGTCAATCCGCCACGTCGCGGTATCGGCGCGGAGTTGTGTGCCTATCTCAGTGAGGTGGCGCCCGACTATATTCTTTATTCCAGCTGCAATCCCACCAGCATGGCGCAGGACATTGTGCGTCTGGCGGAATATAGCGTGAGCCGCGTGCAGCTGTTCGACATGTTCCCGCATACCGCGCATTTTGAAGTGCTGTGTTTGCTGATCAAGAAGGGCGGAACAGCATAGCGTTTACCTGAACGGAGGACGTGCAGAACCTGCCAGACGCACGCCACGCTATTCCATAATATTTATTCCGGGAACCACTTCTGATTGATCTGCTGCCAGGTGCCGTTGGCTTTCAACGCCACTAACGCGCTGTTCAGCTCATTTAGCAGCGGCTCATTGCCTTTACGCACCGCAATCCCTAAACCGGTGCCGAAGAAATCGGTGTCAGTGATGTGCTCGCCTACCGCGCTGAGATCCTCATTGGCCTTCAGCCACTGATTTACCACTGCCGTATCGCCAAATACGCCGTTCAGACGGCCGTTCTTCAGATCGAGAATCGCGTTTTGGTAGCTGTCATACGCCACCGCAATCACCTCTGGATGTTTCTCCAGCAGGTATTTCTGATGCGTGGTGCCGTTCTCCACGCCAACACGTTTGCCTTTCAGCTGGCTGAAGTCAGTGAACTGGCCTTTGTGCGCAATCACAATCGCCGAGTTAGCGTAGTAAGGCTGGGTGAAATCCACCTGCTTGCTGCGATCGGCGGTGATATCCATACCTGAAATCACGGCATCATAGCGACGGAATTTCAGTGAAGGAATCAGGCTATCGAAGGCATTATTGGTGAAGGTGCAATCCGCTTTCATTTGCTGACACAGTGCTTTTGCCAGATCGATATCGAAGCCAACGATTTGGTTGTCGTGATCGAGGGATTCGAACGGGGGATAAGTTGCGGAAGAGGCGAAGCGG
The DNA here is from genome assembly GCF_059730785.1 of Pantoea sp. X-Soil-ISGK-421. Lineage (NCBI taxonomy): Bacteria > Pseudomonadati > Pseudomonadota > Gammaproteobacteria > Enterobacterales > Erwiniaceae > Pantoea > Pantoea sp. X-Soil-ISGK-421. The sequence goes on from NZ_AP035979.1 coordinate 1,391,966, forward strand.
ATTTTTTCAGCCGCATAAGCATTCATTGCCAGAGTTGCCAGCGCAGCAGCAACGATCCATTTTTTCATTATGTAACTCCTGTAAACCATGCCAGAGACGGAACGGGTTACACGATGCCAGTTAATGAATTTATATGCAATATTTTTGCTTAATGATTTAAATGAAAACGGGCGCCTTTTCGGGCGCCCGCTGTGGTTACATCAGTTACGGCGCTCAAATGCCAGCGCACGCTTCTCAACCAGACGCATCATTAACGTCAGCAAGCCGTTAACCACCAGATAGATCAGGCCAGCGGCAGCGTACACCGAGATATCGTAAGTGCGGCCATACAGCAACTGTCCGTGACCCATGACTTCCATCAGCGTGATGGTGTAAGCCAGCGAGGTGCTTTTGAATACCAGCACCACTTCGTTGGAGTAGGAGGATAGGGCGCGCTTAAAGGCGTACGGCAGCAAAATGCGTAGCGTATCTTTACGATTCATGCCGAGCGCAGCACAGGATTGCCATTGACCAGACGGAATCGCACGCACCGCACCGTAAAACAGCTGCGTGGTATAGGCGGCGCTGTTGAGCGACAGCGCCAGCAGTGCGCACAGCCAGGGTTGCGACAGCAGATGCCACAGCCACGGAATGTTCTGGATGCTGGGGAACTGGCCGGGTCCGTAGTAGATCAGGAAGATCTGCACCAGCAGCGGCGTACCGGTAAACAGGGTGATATAGCCTTTCACCAGCCAGTTTAGCACCGGCAGTTTAAGCGCCAGCACGATGGTACACAGCACCGACAGCACCAGCGCGGCAATCAACGATGCCACGGTCAGCGTGAGGCTGGTATGAAGCCCTTTTAGCAGCTCGGGTAAGTAATCCAGCATGCGTTAGGCCCCTCGCTCGAAACGCGTGGTGCGCAATTCAATACGGCGCAATACAGCCTGACTGAACAGCGTGATAATCAGATAGATCGCCGCCGCCACCAGATACCAGGTAAACGGCTCTTGAGTGCGGGTGGCAATACTTTTGGTTTGTAGCATCAGGTCATTCACGCTGATCAGTGATACCAGCGCGGTATCCTTCAGCAGCACCAGCCATTGGTTACCCAAACCTGGCAGCGCGTGTCGCCACATCTGCGGCATAATCAGGCGCAAGAAAATCGCCGACTTCTTCATGCCAAGCGCCTGACCCGATTCCCATTGACCGACCGGCACCGCTTTCAGCGCGCCGCGCAGGGTTTGCGACGCATAGGCGGAATAGAGCATCGCCAGCGCAATCACACCACACAGGAAGGGACTGACGTCGAAGTTTTCAATCTGTACCTGCACCGGAATGTTGAACAGGCCAAGATTGATATGGAAGCCATCAGAGAGCGTCAGCAGCAGTTGAGAGGCGCCAAAATAGATAAACAGCACCACCAGAATTTCCGGCAGGCCGCGAATCAAGGTCACCAGCACAGTACCGAGCCACGCCAGCGGTTTCCAGCGCACTGATTCCCAACCAGCAAAAATCATCGCCAGCACCAGGCCGGCGATCAGTGCACAAACGGCAAGGCCGACGGTCATGCCGGCGGCGCTTGCGAGTGGAATCATTTCATTCATTAGAAATTACTGCTGGAACCATTTGCTGTAGATGGTTTTGTAAGTACCGTCGGCCTTGATCTTCTCCAGCGCGGCATTGAATTTGCCCTGCAACTCGCTGTTGCCCTGACGCACCGCAATACCTAAACCGGTACCGAAGTAATCTTTGTCCGTCACTTTCTCACCCAGCGGCGCCAGGTTGGCGTTCTGTTTCAGCCATTCGTTTACCACCGCGGTGTCACCGAATACGGCGTCGATGCGGCCATTTTTCAGATCCAGCACCGCGTTCTGATAGCTGTCGTAAGGCACCACGGTGATGTCGCTGTGTTTGTCAGACAGGTATTTCTGGTGCGTGGTACCGTTTTGCACGCCAACACGTTTGCCTTTCAGCGCGGCTACGTCAGCCATTTTGCCTTTTTGCGCGATGAAGATGGCCGAGTTGTCGTAGTACGGTTTAGAGAACAGCACTTGCTTCTCACGATCGGGCGTGATGTCCATGCCCGCCATTACCGCATCAAAACGACGGAATTTCAGGCTTGGGATCAAGCTATCAAACGCCTGATTAGTAAAGGTGCAGGTCGCATCCATCTCTTTACACAGCGCGTTAGCCAGATCGACATCAAAGCCCTGAATTTTGTTGTCAGAGTCAACAAATTCAAAGGGAGGATATGAAGCCTCGGTAGCGAAACGCAATGTCTGTGCAGCAGACGCGCTCAGGCTCAGGCCGGCAAGGAGGGCAGCAATTACAACTTTTTTCATTAGAAGCTTCCTGACTTAATGCGAAAGATAATTAGCAAACGCGTCGGTTTGCGGCTGTGTAAAGTGGCTGGCATCGCCTTGCTCAACGATGTGACCGTTTTCCATGTACACCACGCGGCTGGCGGTTTTACGCGCCACTTCCACTTCGTGCGTCACGATCACTTGCGTGATGTTGGTCTGGGCCAGCTCACGAATAATGCTGACAATCTGGGCGGTGATTTCGGGATCGAGTGCAGCAGTCGGTTCATCAAACAGCAGCACCTGCGGCTCCATCATCAGCGCACGGGCAATTGCCACGCGCTGCTGCTGACCACCGGAAAGATGCAGCGGGAAACGATCGGCATACGGCGTCAGCCGCAGACGTTCCAGCAGCTTTTCGGCACGCGCTCGCGCGGCGTCTTTGCTGAGACCGAGCACGCGGCACGGCGCTTCAATCAGGTTCTGCAGCACGCTCAGGTGCGGCCACAGATTGTATTGCTGGAATACCATGCCCACGTTCTGACGCAACTCGCGAATCGCGCTGTCAGAAGGCGCTTTGGTGAAATCAAACTGGTTGCCGGCAATCTGCAGGCTGCCGGAACGCGGTTGCTCCAGCAAATTGAGGACGCGCAGGAGCGAACTTTTACCCGCGCCACTCGGGCCGAGCAACACCAGCGTTTCACCCTGCGGACAAGCCAGGTTGATATCGAACAGCGCCTGATGGGCACCGTAAAAACAGTTTATGGCGTTTAGTTGAATACTCATGCGCAAAAAATGAATAGTAATTAGTGTCGCGGATTTTAACGTCACCAGAATAGTTATGCAATTGTGGTGGGTTAATATTTATTAAAGAGCAGTGAAACAACCAAAGCGTAGCACAATATCGCGCAACTCAAGGTGGCAGAGGGCTGGCGAGCCCTATTTAGTTCACAAAATATCAACAAAAAGCGCCGCAAGGATGCGGCGCGCTAATCAATGGTGTTAACTGTAGGAAAAGTGAACGGTTACTTTTTCGCTTCCAGCAGTTGCGTCAGTGAACCGCCGCCAACGTGTGGCACCTGGCCGACATAACGCACATCATCAACTACCCAGCAGGTGCCTTCGTGGATCATCAGCACTTCATCTTGCCAGGTTTTATTGTCGCGGCTTAGCTCAACGCGCAGCGGGATATTGCGCGCGTCGCGATTGGGAATGGTGGATGCGCTGGCGACGTCAGCCGAAGTTGGGCCTTGCGCCAGGCTGGAGAACAGGTCGCCGCGGGTCCACGCCGCGGGTTTCGGGTTCTGGCTGCTGGCACTCAGCAGCTTCTGATACAGGTGATCGCTCAGGTAAGGGCGATATTTCGCCAGCGTGTTGCTGTCTGGCAAACCTTGCGTTGGCTGGCTAACGCGTAAATCGTAGAACTGTTGCGCCACGCTGTCTGGACCACCCTCAACGCAGGCCGCGGTGCGCGGGCCATTATCCTTAATGACCGGCTCAACGGTGGTACAGGCACTTAGCAGCAACGCCGCGGGAATAAGCAGCGCAAAGGCATTGTTTCTCATCTCGATTTCCTTATTGTTCACTGGCAAAGCGCCATTTTTAGCATAGAGTATAGCCTTGCTTTTACGCCGTACGAGCTATAACCAGCTGATTCAGAAAAGGAGAACACCATGAAATTTTCTACAACGCCCACGTTGGAAGGACACAGCATCAGTGAATATTGCGGCGTGGTCGCTGGTGAAGCGATTCTTGGCGCCAATATTTTCCGCGATTTTTTTGCCGGCATCCGCGATATCGTCGGTGGTCGCTCTGGCGCCTACGAAAAAGAGTTGCGTAAAGCGCGCCAGATCGCTTTCAAAGAGCTGGAGGAGCAGGCGAAAGCGCTCGGCGCCAACGCGGTAGTGGGCATTGATATCGACTACGAAACCGTGGGTAAAGAGGGCAGCATGTTGATGGTCAGCGTCACCGGCACCGCCGTGATTATTCGCTAATGCGCGTGGTTGTCCTGTTGGCGATGGCCTTTTTGCTGAGCGCCTGTCAGTCATCGATTGAAGCGCGCCACGGTTATTGGGTGGATACCGCTCATCCGGCGCAGGGCGCACGACCGCGCATCAAAGTGGTGGTGATTCATTACACCGCCGAAGATTTTTCCAGTTCGCTGGCAACACTCACCGATCGGGAAGTTAGCGCGCACTATCTGATTCCACAGCATCCGCCGCAGAAAAACGGCAAGGGCGTGGTGTGGCAACTGGTACCAGAAAGCCAACTCGCGTGGCACGCAGGCCCCAGTTTCTGGCGCGGTGCTACACGCATCAATGACACGTCGATTGGTATTGAAATCGTTAACAGTGGCTACCGCCGTACTTTGACAGGTTTACAGTGGCAGCCCTTTACGCCGCAGCAGATCAGCGCGCTGGCGGCGCTGGTTGAAGACATTACACAGCGCTACGGCATCTCGCCGGAAAATGTGGTGGGGCACAGCGATATCGCGCCGCAGCGTAAGCAGGATCCCGGTCCGCTGTTTCCGTGGCAGCGATTGGCAGAACAAGGTTTAGGTGCGTGGCCCGAGCAGGCGACGGTACAGCGCTATCTCAACGGATGCCCCGCTGATGAAGCGGTGGATCAGGCTGAGCTGCTGGATACGCTACAGCGTTATGGTTACGACGTATCAGCGGCCACTACGCCACAGATGCAGCGCAAGCTGATTGCGGCGTTTCAGATGCATTTCCGCCCGCATGATTATCGCGGCATCGCCGATGCGGAAACCCTGGCGATTGCCCGCGCGTTATTAGCGAAGTACGGTGCGGCGCAGTGATGCTCCATATTGGTCGCCATGAATGGCGACCCTACGGAACATCGCGCACCGGCGTTTATTGCTGCAGAAATGCCTGCCAGTGCGCCACCAAACGTTGCAGATCCTGACGGCTGACATCCAGATGCGTCACAATGCGCGTCACTGGACCCACGCTAATGAGCACCTCGCCCGCCTGCATCCAGCTTTTTAGTGCTTCAACCTGCTCCGGTGACACCTTCACAAACAGCATATTGGTGTGTTGATTAAGCACCTCAACGCCGATGGCGCTCAGCTGCTCGCCCAACCACGCCGCGTTGTCATGATCGTCCTTAAGGCGTGCCACGTTGTGCTTTAACGCATAGAGCCCGGCCGCGGCCAGAATGCCTGACTGACGCATGCCGCCGCCGGTCATTTTGCGCCAGCGGCGCGCCTCTTCGATATAGGCTTCATCGCCACACAGCAGCGAACCAATCGGCGTGCCGAGTCCTTTTGACAGGCAGATAGTTAACGTGTCGCAGTAGCGCGCAATGGCTTCCAGTTCAACATTTTGCGCCACCACGGCATTAAAAATACGTGCGCCGTCGATGTGCAGCGCCAGCTTGCGCTCGCGAGTGAATGTCCATGCTTGTTCGAGATAGCTCAGCGGCAGCACTTTACCGTGATGCGTGTTTTCCAGGCTTAACAAGCGCGTGCGGGCGAAGTGAAAATCATCGGGTTTAATGGCGGCAGCAACATCGGCGAGCGGCAGGGAACCATCTTCGGCGTGCAGAATCGGTTGCGGCTGAATGCTGCCGAGCACCGCGGCACCACCGGCTTCATATTTGTAGTTATGCGCTTGCTGGCCAACGATATATTCATCGCCGCGCTGGCAGTGACACAGCAGCGCCACCAGATTAGCTTGCGTGCCGGTGGGGAAGAACAGGGCAGCGGCTTTACCGCTCAAGCGTGCGGCTTCAACTTCCAGTGCGTGGACGGTGGGGTCATCGCGGTAGACATCATCGCCGGTTTCGGCTGCCATCATGGCATCGAGCATGGCAGCACTGGGGCGGGTTACGGTATCACTACGTAAATCGATCACGTCGCTCTCCTGAAATAAAAAAGCGGGCGAAGCGCCCGCATTGTCATCATGTTTGGCCTGAATTGTTTTACCTCAGCCAGTTGGTTTTCGCCAGCTCCACGATTTCATCACCGCGTCCATTCAGAATGGCGCGCATCATGTACAGGCTGAAACCTTTGGCCTGTTCGGCTTTGATCTGCGGTGGCATCGACAACTCTTCCTTGGCGGTAATCGCGTCAATCAGTACCGGACCATCATGCGCAAAGGCTTCCTGCAACACGCCGTTCAGCTCCGAGGCTTTCTCCACGCGCATACCTTTGATGCCGCAGGCGGCGGCGATGGCAGCGAAATCTGGATTCTCAAGATCGGTGCCATCGGTGAGATAACCGCCGGCCTTCATCTCCATCGCCACAAAGCCCAGCACGCTGTTATTGAAGATCACCAGTTTCACCGGCAATTTCAGTTGTGCCACCGAGATGAAATCGCCCATCAGCATGCTAAAACCGCCGTCGCCACACAGCGCGACCACCTGACGCTGTTTGTCCAGCGACTGTGCGCCCAAGGCTTGTGGCATGGCATTGGCCATCGAACCGTGATTAAACGAACCGATCAGGCGACGCTTGCCGTTCATCTTCAGATAGCGCGCCGCCCACACGGTTGGCGTACCCACGTCGCAGGTGAAGATGGCGTCGTCATCGGCGTATTCGCTGATTTGCTGGGCCAGATATTGTGGGTGAATCGGCAGCTTGTCATTGGCGGTGGCCAGCTCGTCCAATCCTTTACGCGCATCGACGTAGTGTTCCAGCGCCTTGTCCAGATGCTGGCGATCGGTTTTGCTGCTGAGCTGCGGCTGCAGCGCATGCAAGGTGGTTTTGATATCACCGACCAGCGCCATATCGACATGGCTGTGCGAGCCGAGGCTGCCGGGATTAATATCGATCTGAATGATTTTGGCATCGGCAGGATAGAAGGCGCGATAGGGGAATTGTGTACCGAGCAACACCAGGGTGTCGGCGTTCATCATGGCGTGGAAACCGGAGGAGAAGCCAATCAGTCCGGTCATGCCGACGTCGTAAGGGTTGTCGTATTCGATGTGCTCTTTACCGCGCATCGCATGTACGATTGGCGCTTTCAACGTCTCAGCCAGCTTAACCACTTCGGCATGCGCCCCAGCGCAGCCGCTGCCGCACAACAGGGTAATATTTTTCGCGTCGTTCAGTGTTGCAGCCAACGCGGCCACTTCACTGGCGTTAGGCACCACATGCGGCAGTTGCGGTGGATACCATTCGCTGCGCGCGCTTTCCGGTGCAGGCTGCAGCGCCACATCGCCGGGGATGACCACGACCGATACGCCACGATTGAGAATGGCTTTACGCATCGCAATACCCAGCACCTGCGGCAACTGCTCTGGATTTGAAACCAGTTCACAATAATGGCTGCACTCACGGAACAATTCTTGCGGATGGGTTTCCTGAAAATAGCCGCTGCCGATTTCGCTGGAAGGAATGTGAGCGGCGATTGCCAATACTGGAACGTGGTTGCGGTGGCAATCAAACAAGCCGTTGATTAAGTGCAGGTTGCCAGGCCCACATGAACCGGCACATACCGCCAGTTCACCGCTGATTTGTGCTTCGGCGCCGGCCGCGAATGCCGCGACTTCTTCATGGCGCGTCGGCATCCATTCAATGGTGCCCATACGATTCAAGCTGTCGCTCAGGCCGTTCAGCGAGTCGCCGGTGACGCCCCAAATGCGTTTCACCCCGGCGTTTTCAAGGGTTTTTGCCAGCAGTGCCGCCACAGTTTGCTTCATCGTTTGCTCCTTTCTGGTGTTGAGCCATCCATGCCGATGGCGAAAACGTGTCAGTCAGAAAGCGTAGACGATGAAGCTGGCGCGCAGCCGTGAAAAAATGCGCTGGGCCAATTATGCCGAGAACAGGGCGATGAGGATCGGGGCCAGTAAACTCATGATAAAACCGTGCACAATCGCGGCGGGGACAATTTCCATGCCGCCGGTGCGTTGCAGGATCGGCAGCGTGAAATCCATCGATGTTGCGCCGCTTAATCCCAGCGTCATGCTGCGCTGACGGGTAATTAACAGCGGGATCAGCATGATGGTGATCAGTTCGCGCAGCAGATCGTTGAAGAAGGCTGCGCTACCTATCACCGGGCCAAAGGATTCACTCATCAAAATACCGGAAAGCGAATACCAGCCGAAACCGCTCGCCAGCGCCAGACCGGTTTTGATCGGCAGATTCAGTAGCAGCGCAGCGATGGTGCCTCCGAGCAGCGCACTGCACATAGAGACCAGCGCCACCACCATGCCACGGCGATTAATGGTGATCTGACGCAATGTCATGCCGCTGCTGCGCAGTTGAATACCCACCAGCAATAGCATCAGCATCAAGGCGTATTCGCTAATGGTTGATGCATGGCGCAGCGGTGCCCATTGGCTTAAACCGAGCAGAAAGCCGGCCAGCACCGAGCCGCATAGCTTGAGCGACTCCAGCGCCATATGCAGACGCGACGGCAGTGTTTGCGGCTTGTGCTGGTGGTGCCACGGCCAGCGTCGCTCCAGCAGCCACAGCGCCAGCAGCGAGCAGGCAAGAATGCTCAGCATGCTGACCAAGGCGATGTGGAAAATGGCGAGTAAATTACTGCTCAGGTTATCGAGAAACGCCAGGCTGGTGCCCATAAAGAACAGAATGATATACACCAGCGCACTCAGCGTGCGGCTTACAACCTGTAAAAGTGATGTTTGCCGCAGTGGCAGCAGATAGCCGAAAATTAGCGGCAACAGGATAATAATCAATCCGTACATAGTGGGTTTCTATCCATGATTTGAGGGCTGTCACGCTAGCGAAAAACAGTTGAAGTGTAAACCTTTTCCCCTTGCGCTGACTTGACCAGCGCAGCTTGGCGGACCATGCTCAGACAAGGTAACGGATGGATTGTATGATGATTCTGGAACATATCGATATTCACGGTTTTCGCGGCATTAATCGGCTGTCATTGCCGTTGACTGACACCAATCTGCAGATTGGAGAAAATGCCTGGGGTAAATCGAGCCTGCTGGACGCATTAACGCTATTACTGGCACCTGCTGCAGAACCTTATCAATTCACTGAACACGACTTTCACTTTCCACCCGGTGATATCGATGCGCGCATGCGCCACCTGCAGCTGGTATTTCGCTTTCGCGCGCAGGGCGCTGATGATGGCGCACTGTTTCAGCCCTTCTGGCTGCACGATGAAAACGGTCGCTATATCCGTTTCAGCACCCGCGCCAAACGTCAGGAGCAGGGTGTAAAAACCACCTGGCGTTTTATCGATGAGAACAACGATGTGTTGCCAATGGCGGGCACTGACGCCGCGCTGGCGCATCTGCGCGCGTATTATCCGGTATTGCGCTTACGCGATGCGCGTTTTGGCCGCAGAACCCGGCTTACGGACAACGATGAGCAGCGGCGCGCAACCACCTTAACGGCGTTGGCGCAGGAAGTGGAAAAGCTGACGCGCGATTTGGTGGTGCGGCCACAAACGTTAAGCGACGATCTGCTGCGTCAGGGAATGCATACTATGCAGCAACTGCTGGAACACTATTTTCTGGTGCAGCAGTCAGGCAGTAGCGCGATGCGCGTTGCCCCGGAAGTCCGTGATGGCAGCGAAGGCTGGCGCTCGCTGGATAAACTTAATCATCTGATTGCCGGCACTGAATCACGCAGTCGTCAGGTGATTCTGCTGCGCATGTTCTCGCTGTTGATTCAGGCGCACGGCAACGAACCATTGCCCGCGGGTGCGCATCCGCTGCTGCTGGTGGAAGATCCGGAGACGCGCTTGCATCCCATCATGCTATCGGTGGCGTGGAATTTACTGGAACTGATGCCGCTGCAAAAAATTGCCACGACCAACTCGGGCGAATTACTGTCGCAGGTGCCGCTGGAGAATATTTGCCGTCTGGTGCGTGAACCCGCGCGCGTGGCAGCCTGGCGCATTGGGCCGGAAGGGTTGAGTGCTGAAGAGAGCCGCCGCATTGGTTTTCACATCCGAGTGAACCGCCCATCGGCGCTGTTTGCCCGCTGCTGGCTATTGGTGGAAGGCGAAACCGAAGTGTGGATTATTAATGAACTGGCACGACAGCGCGGCTATCACTTCGCGGCGGAAGGGGTGAAAGTAATTGAGTTTGCGCAATCTGGCCTGAAGCCATTGCTAAAATTCGCCCAACGCATGGGCATCGCCTGGCATGTACTGACCGACGGCGACCAGGCGGGTAGCAAATATGCCGCCACCGCGCGCAGCCAGCTACCGTCGCATGCACGGGAAAGCGATCATCTCACCCAATTCCCGGCACCTGACATCGAGCATTTTCTCTACAAGCAAGGCTTTAGCGATGTTTATCATCAGATGGCGCACCTGCCGTTAAACGCGCCTATGAATATGCGGCGTATTATTAGTCAAGCCATTCATCACAGTTCGAAACCTGAGCTGGCAATTGCTGTTGCGATGGCGGCGGCGGAACGCGGGCCAGAGGCCATTCCGTCGCTGCTGGATCAGCTGTTCGCTCACGTGATGTGGTTGGCGCGCGGCCGGGCGGATTGAAGTTAGGGTCGATTCGGCAAATAAAAATGCCAGCGTCTGCGGCTGGCATTTTTTTTCGGGAGTGGTCAGAATACGTGAAACAGCCTGCGCGTTAAGCGACCGCAGCTTGCGTGGCTTCACAGGGCACAATTAGGCTGGCGTGATTGCCCTTTGGTCCTTCATGGACATCAAACTGAACCTGTTGGCCAGCTTTCAGCGTTCTGTATCCCTCCATCTGGATCGTGGAGTAGTGTGCGAAGATATCGTCGCCGCCGCTAATCGGACAGATAAACCCGAAGCCTTTGGCGTTGTTGAACCATTTTACAGTACCCGTCTCCATGCTTTTACTTCCCTCGCAAGACATTTTGATAAGTAGGTGAGGTCATTGAAGCTGTGAGTCGAGCTTGTTTAAAACTCAATCAGCTTGTGTTAGTAGAATGTAGAGAAACGGACCTTATCGTCAAGCAAACGGTCCTGGCGGATGGGGATAAATTCATCAAAATTTGAGGCAGTTAACGCTATTGCAAATTTTGTGATACAGGTCGCGCATGTGCTTTTAGGGCCACTTTTTAGCAAGTCAAAGCCGGCTTGACAGGCATGTTAAACTTTAGGAATGGGCGCAGAAATGCGCACAATCGTAACGCAGAATTTCGACGGAACATTATGGCAAACACAAACGACTGGCTTAATTTTGAACATCTAGCCGAAGATAAAGTACGCGAAGGGTTAAAGCCGCCTTCAATGTATAAAGTCATTCTGAACAATGACGATTATACACCTATGGAATTTGTTATTGACGTTCTGCAAAAGTTCTTTTCTTATGATATTGAACGTGCAACGCAGCTGATGTTGAAAGTTCACTACCATGGAAAAGCAATCTGTGGTGTATTCACTGCAGAAGTGGCGGAGACCAAAGTAGCCCAGGTGAACAATTACGCACGAGATAATGAACATCCGTTGCTGTGTACGCTAGAAAAAGCCTGAAGCCATCTCCATATAGGAGATAGGTTGTCAGAGCGATAATTGGGGGAGGTGCCAAATGCTCAATCAAGAACTGGAACTCAGTTTAAACATGGCTTTCGCCAGAGCGCGTGAGCACCGTCACGAGTTTATGACCGTCGAGCATCTGTTGCTGGCATTGCTCAGTAACCCGTCGGCCAGAGAGGCACTGGAAGCCTGTTCGGTGGATATCGTGGCTCTGCGTCAGGAACTCGAAGCCTTCATCGAACAAACCACGCCGGTGTTGCCTGCCAGCGAAGAGGAGCGCGATACCCAACCTACGCTCAGCTTCCAGCGCGTGCTGCAACGTGCGGTATTCCATGTCCAGTCCTCCGGTCGCAGCGAAGTCGCTGGTGCCAACGTGCTGGTCGCTATTTTCAGCGAGCAGGAGTCGCAAGCGGCCTATCTGCTGCGCAAACATGAAGTGAGCCGTCTCGATGTGGTGAACTTCATCTCCCATGGTACGCGTAAAGACGAACCCGGCCAGCCGCAGAACAATGCGGAAAATCCGGTTAACGAAGAGCAAGCAGGCGGGGAGGATCGTATGGAAAACTTCACCACCAATCTTAATCAGCTTGCTCGCGTCGGCGGAATCGATCCGCTGATCGGCCGCGATAAAGAGCTGGAGCGTACTGTTCAGGTATTGTGCCGTCGTCGCAAGAATAACCCGCTGCTGGTGGGTGAATCGGGCGTGGGTAAAACAGCGATTGCTGAGGGGCTTGCCTGGCGCATTGTGCAGGGCGACGTGCCGGAAGTGATGAAAGAGTGCACCATCTATTCACTCGACATCGGTTCGCTGCTGGCCGGAACCAAATACCGCGGTGATTTTGAAAAACGCTTTAAAGCCTTGTTGAAACAGCTGGAGCAGGACAGTAATAGCATCCTGTTTATTGACGAAATCCATACCATTATTGGTGCGGGTGCGGCATCAGGTGGCCAGGTGGATGCGGCAAACCTGATTAAGCCGCTGCTTTCAAGCGGCAAAATTCGCGTGATGGGTTCAACCACTTATCAGGAATTCAGCAATATCTTTGAGAAGGATCGTGCGCTGGCGCGCCGTTTCCAGAAGATTGATATTACTGAGCCTTCTGTGGAAGAAACCGTGCAGATTCTCAACGGCCTGAAGCCGAAGTACGAAGCGCATCATGACGTGCGTTATACCGCGAAAGCGGTACGTGCGGCGGTAGAGCTGGCGGTCAAGTATATCAACGATCGTCATTTGCCGGATAAGGCGATTGACGTAATTGACGAAGCCGGGGCGCGTGCGCGTCTGGTGCCGGTCAGCAAGCGTAAGAAAACGGTTAATGTTTCGGATATCGAAACCGTGGTGGCGCGTATTGCACGTATTCCAGAGCAGAGCGTGTCACAAACCGATCGCGATACGTTGAAAAACCTCGGTGACCGTTTGAAAATGCTGGTGTTTGGTCAGGATAATGCGATTGAAGCACTGACTGAAGCAATCAAGATGAGCCGCGCTGGTTTGGGCCAGGATCGTAAACCGGTCGGATCCTTCCTGTTTGCGGGCCCAACTGGCGTTGGTAAAACAGAAGTTACCGTCCAGTTGGCTAAAGCGCTGGGTATCGAACTGCTGCGTTTCGACATGTCCGAGTATATGGAGCGCCACACCGTTAGCCGTTTGATCGGTGCGCCTCCCGGTTATGTCGGCTTCGATCAGGGCGGTTTGTTGACGGATGCGGTCATCAAGCATCCGCACGCTGTTGTACTGCTGGATGAAATCGAGAAAGCACACCCGGATGTCTTCAATCTGCTGCTGCAGGTGATGGATAACGGTATGCTGACCGATAACAATGGACGTAAAGCAGACTTCCGTAACGTGGTGCTGGTAATGACCACCAACGCCGGCGTACGCGAAACTGAACGTAAGTCGATTGGCCTGATTCATCAGGACAACAGTACTGACGCGATGGAAGAGATCAAAAAAATCTTTACGCCAGAGTTCCGTAACCGTCTCGATAACATCATCTGGTTCCGTCACCTGTCTCAGGAAGTGATTCATCAGGTAGTAGATAAATTTATCGTTGAGTTGCAAGCGCAGCTGGATGCGAAGGGCGTATCGTTGGAAGTGAGCGATGATGCGCGCGATTGGCTGGCTGATAAGGGTTACGACAAAGCGATGGGTGCGCGTCCGATGGCACGTGCCGTGCAGGAAAACCTGAAGAAACCGTTGGCGAATGAACTGCTGTTTGGTTCGCTGGTTGATGGTGGATCGGTATCAGTAGCGCTGGATAAAGATAAAAACCAGCTTACTTACCACTTCCTGAGTGCGGAAAAACGTAAAACCGAAGGTACAGTTCACTAAGCGTGATGCAGATATGAAAAAGGCCGGATGCAAATCCGGCCTTTTTTTTGCGCTAAGTTCGTGCGATCAGCGCGAGATATGAATCTCTACTTAGCGACTACGGAAGACAATGCGGCCTTTGCTCAGGTCGTACGGGGTCAACTCGACAGTCACTTTGTCGCCCGTCAGGATGCGGATATAGTTTTTGCGCATTTTACCGGAGATATGAGCGGTAACCACGTGCCCGTTTTCAAGCTCTACGCGGAACATGGTGTTCGGTAACGTATCCAGTACGGTACCTTGCATTTCAATATTGTCTTCTTTGGCCATCGAATCCTCTGGGTGTACTACCAAACTGTTGAACCGGCAAGATAATGCCGAATTCCATGATTTATGTAAAGAACCGTTGATGATTTTGCCAACGCTTCGCCGTGCGTCGCGCCGTTGCGCGTGCAGTACGGATAAATTAGGGTGTTTTTTGACGTCTGCGGGGGATTAGCGGGCTAAGAATCTGTAGCAATCGGCATCAGTTGCACAATCAAAACAGCTTCGGGAAATGTGTGAGATCCCCAACCTGGCAATTCCGGCTCGCCACAGCGAAGCGCGGACGACATACCAAACTCGCTTATTGTATCACTTTTGTCGGGAATTGTGTGCAAAACATCGGTGAGCCATGTCAAAAAAGGGTTTGTGTTTGCCAGCAGCTGTCAGAAACCGGTTGCCACGCCAGGGTTTGCACATACTGTAAATAATCGACGCGCGGGATTTCAACTGCACCCAATGAGGCGGTATGCGGGTTCAGCACCTGGCAATCAATCAGTCGACCCTGATGCGCCACAAAGTGTTGTGAGAACACCCACAGCGCAGTTTTCGAGGCATTTTCCTGACGGCTAAACATCGATTCACCGCAAAAAATTTGCCCCAGTGCCAATCCATACATGCCGCCCACCAGTTGCTGACCGCACCAGACTTCAATCGAATGCGCATGGCCTAATTCGTATAAACGTAACCACGCACGTTTCACTTCAAAGGTGATCCACGTTCCCTCTTGTCGGCCGCTGGCACAGCCTTCCAGCACCTGTGGAAACGCGTGATTCATGGTAACGCGATAGGGCGAACGCTTATGGAAGCGCGCCATACTGCGACTCAGATGGAAAGATTCTGGCAGCATGACCGCGCGGGGATCCGGCGACCACCAAAGAATCGGATCGCCTGGAGAAAACCACGGGAAAATTCCCCGCTGATAAGCATTCATCAGGCGGGCAGGGGAGAGATCGCCGCCCATCGCCAATAATCCGTTGGGCTCGCGCAGCGCCATTTCAGGGGGTGGGAAATTTAATGAATCCCGTGAAAGCTGTATCAGTCTCATTGCGTCAATCACACTCAGGGCTGTTGGCTAAGACTATAGCGTAAAGCGCTGATGGAAACGCCAGTAGCGGCCTGCTTTTGAGATTAATTCGGCGTGCGTGCCGGATTCAATAATCTTTCCCTGATCCATAACACAAATGCGGTCCATGGACTCCAAACCACTTAAGCGATGCGTCACCATGATTAGTGTTTTAGCGTGGGTGACGTGCTGCAATAGTGTCAGGATCTGTTGCTCGGTGCTGGCATCCAAACCTTCAGTGGGTTCATCAAGCAACCATAAATCGCCATCGTGCAACAGGGCACGTGCAATTGCCAGACGACGCAATTCACCGCCAGATAACGGTCGACCGCCATCGCCCATCCACGCATTTAATCCTTCATTGTGCTCGGCGAGATGCGTTAGACCAACCTGATGTAAGGCATTAATCAACTGTTCATCGCTAGCATCCGGTTTTGCCAGTAGCAGATTGTCGCGCAGCGTTTGGCTAAATAGATGTACACGCTGTGTCACCACACTGATGCGGCTGCGTAGCGAAGCTTCGTCCCAGGCGGCGAGGTCGATATCGTTCAGGCTAATCGAACCTTGTTGCGCTTCCCAGCCGCGGGTAATGAGTGTCAGCAGGCTGGACTTCCCGCAGCCGGTGGGGCCGAGCAGCGCCAGATGTTCACCAGCCCCTAACGATAGTGAGAAATGCTGCAGCACCGGTTCAGGGCGCTGTGGATAGCTAAAACAGATATTTTCCAGCTTCAGGCTGATACCTGATGCGCTAGCAATTTTAGTGTCGGGAAAACGTATTGCTGCAGGTTGATCAATGATTTCCTGTACCCGCTTCGCTGCGCTGGTCACTTGCGACAGCGGCAAAAATGCACCGGCAACCGGCGCCAATGCTTCAAACGCCGCCAGTCCGCAGAACACAAACAGCGCGATTAACGCGCCCGGCGCACTATTTCCACCTACGCTAGTAGCGGAAATCCACAACAGCAGCGTAACCGTCACACCGCTGATGACCAGCAGCAGACTTTGTGCCAACGCCTGTAGGCGATGTTGTCTACGTTGCGCCTGTTGCCACTTAAGTTCTTCCGTATCAAGCTGGTCACGCCACAGTTGCGCAGCGCCATAGATTTTCAGCTCAGACAGGCCGGTAATCCAATGCGTTAACTGCAGGCGCCAACTGGCCTGATGCTGGACTAACTGTTGTCCGACTGAAGTGCCAAGCCGCCAAAACAGCGGCGGCATGAGCAACAGCGTCAATAACATAATGCCGCCGAGCAGCAAAGCTAACGGCACATCCAATAGCGCTAAACCGCAGGTGACCACCACAATCACAATTACAGCGCCGATTAACGGCGAAATCACACGCAAGTAAAGATGGTCGAGCGTATCCACGTCGCTGACGAAACGGTTGAGCAACTCACCTTGACGAAAACGTCCCAACTGTTCAGGTGCGAGGGCGATGAGTTTACTGAAGGTGAAAACGCGCAAATGTTGCAGCACACGGAAGGTAGCATCGTGGCTCACCAGGCGTTCGAAATAACGCGCTGCTGTGCGCGTGATCGCCGCACCACGCACTCCAGCAGCGGGCAACATGTAGTTGAACGTGTAAAGTCCCGTCATACCCGCTAGCGAAGAGGCGGCGAGGAACCACCCGGATAACGTTAACAGCCCAATGCTGGCAAGTAGGGTGACGATCGCAAGAATTATGCCTAGCCCTAAACGCCATGGATGACGGTTAAACAGACGCAGGAAAGGCAGTAAATGATTCATCATGCGATCTCCTTTCGACGATGTTGCACCATTTCGCGCAGCGGTCCATCTTGTTCAATCAGCTGCTGCCAATGACCTTGTTGAACCAGTTGCCCCGCCTGCATTACCCAAACTTCATCCCAGCTTACGAGCTCGTTCAGTTGGTGCGTTATCATCAGCGTGGTTTGCTGGGTGGCAGCCTGTTGCAAAGCGCTGATAACATGTTGCTCGCTCTGGCTATCCAGCCCAGAACCAGGCTCATCAAGCAGCAGTAATTGCGCAGGTTTAAGCAGTGCACGCGCCACGGCAATACGCTGTGCCTGGCCGACGGAAAGACCAACGCCGCCATCGCCTAAAAAGGTATCTAATCCTTGCGGCAAACGGGCCAGAAATTCGCTAACTCCCGCACGCTGCAGTACCGCAGTGAGCGTGGCATCATCAATGTCATGATTGAACAGCAGATTTTCACGCAGCGTTTGAGCGGGTAAATGAGGATTTTGGCCTACCCAGGCGAGATGTTTTTGCCAGCTATCACGACTGATATCTCGCAGTTCCTGTCCATTCACCTGCAGCGAACCTTGATAAGGCAGGAAGCCAAGCATCACATTCATTAGCACGGTTTTCCCCGCGCCGCTTTGCCCGACTAATGCTACACGCTTGCCAGCGTCGAGAGTGAAACTGAGTGGCTGCGACAGCGCTTCACCGCTCGCGGTCATCACCACTAAATTCTGTGCCTGGATGTTAAGCGGTCCAGTGAGAGTAAACGCAGGTGAAGCTTGCTCTACGGCAGGATCGGGACTTTCACATAGAAACTGGTCCAGCGCATCAGCTCCACCAATCGCCTGCGCTTTGGCGTGATAGAAGGT
Source organism: Pantoea sp. X-Soil-ISGK-421 (assembly GCF_059730785.1). Lineage (NCBI taxonomy): Bacteria > Pseudomonadati > Pseudomonadota > Gammaproteobacteria > Enterobacterales > Erwiniaceae > Pantoea > Pantoea sp. X-Soil-ISGK-421. The sequence continues at coordinate 1,409,953 of NZ_AP035979.1, forward strand.
GCCCAAATCGCGTAATGGCTGGAAAAATTCCGGGGCCAAAATTAGTGCCAGAAAACCGGCAAACAGTGTTACGCCGGTGCTGTAATGACCGAAATTCAGTTCGCCGAGGTAAGAGAAACCGAAATAGACTGCGACGACAGCGATCGCCAGTGAAGCAAAAAACTCCAGCACGGCGGAAGAGAGAAACGCCAGGCGCAAAACGTCCATGGTGCGTTGGCGGAAATCCGTGGTACTAGCGGCAATTGCCTGTTGCTCTGCCGCGCCGCGATTGAACAGGCGCAGCGTTTCACGGCCGCGTAGACGATCATAAAAATCACCGCTAAGGCGGGCGAGAGCAACAAAGTTGCGGCGGTTGGCATCTGCAGCGCCCATGCCTACCATGGCCATAAACAGCGGAATCAATGGTGCGGTTACCAGCAGAATCAATCCCGCAGCCCAGTTAATCGGGAAAATGGCGATCAAAATAGCTAACGGAATAAATACCGCTAGCGACATCTGAGGCAGATAACGCGCGTAGTATTCCTGCATCTCTTCGATTTGTTCGAGCAGCAACGTAGCCCAACTGCCTGCGGGTTTGCCCTGAATCCATGCCGGACCTAATTCATTGAGTCGGTTCAGCACCTGTTGGCGTAACGCTCTTCGAATGGCGACGCCAGCGCGATGCCCGGCCATTTCGCGAGCATAATGCAAGCCGGCGCGCAGAACAAAGCACAGGAGCAGTAGCAGAAAATCGGTGAGAAGTGTTGCGCGCGGTTGCTGCGCCACAATCAAATTTTGCAGCAGCGAAGCCATTAACCAGGCTTGAGCAATAATGACCAGAGCGCCAGCAAAACCGAACAGTGAGGCAGCACGTAAGTTACGCGCACCGTGATGACGTTGCTGACGGAGCCAGCGGAGAAGTTCTTGTTGCCGTGATTTGTTCATGCGATGCCGTTTGGTAACTCAAAAGAGATGTCAATCCCGGATGAAAACCCAGCAATGTCGGGCGCCTGAACTGTAGCATGCAGGTAACAAAAAAGGCGACCAAAACTGGCCGCCTTTAGACGATTATGATCAGGTTATTAACAACTTACTTATCGTTTTTAACCAGTCCATCAAGGAAACGCTCAGCATCCAATGCAGCCATACAACCGGTTCCTGCAGAGGTAATCGCCTGACGATAGATGTGGTCCATTACATCACCGGCAGCGAACACGCCTGGGATGCTGGTTTGCGTAGCGTTACCATGCAAACCGGACTGCACTTTGATGTAGCCATTTTCTAAATCCAGCTGGCCATCAAAAATGGCGGTATTTGGGCTGTGACCGATGGCGACAAACAGGCCAGCGACGTCAAGTGATTCAGCTGCTTCACCTTTGGTAGACAGCAGTTTTAAACCCGTTACGCCCATCTGATCGCCCACCACTTCGTCCAGCGTGCGATCGGTGTGGAGCACGATGTTGCCATTGCGCACTTTTTCCATCAAACGGTCGATGAGAATTTTTTCAGCGCGGAAGCTGTCGCGGCGGTGAATCAAATGCACTTCAGCGGCAATGTTCGCCAGATAAAGCGCTTCCTCAACAGCGGTGTTACCGCCACCAATGACGGCAACTTTCTGGTTGCGGTAGAAGAAACCGTCGCAGGTAGCGCAAGCGGACACACCTTTGCCTTTGAAAGCGTCTTCTGATGGCAGACCGAGGTAACGCGCTGAAGCGCCTGTTGCAATAATCAAAGCATCGGCAGTGTATTCACTGCTGTCGCCGATTAAACGGAACGGACGGTTCTGCAAATCGACAGTATGAATGTGGTCAAAAATGATCTCGGTGTTGAATTTCTCAGCATGCTCCTGCATGCGTTCCATTAACGCGGGACCGGTTAAATCATTGGCATCGCCTGGCCAGTTCTCCACTTCTGTGGTTGTGGTAAGTTGACCGCCTTTCTCCAGTCCGGTAATCAGCACCGGATTCAGGTTGGCGCGCGCTGCATAAACTGCAGCAGTGTAACCGGCAGGGCCGGAGCCCAGAATGAGCAGCTTACTGTGTTTGGCCGTACTCATGCGTTCCTCAATTTTTTTCTGACAACATAGTTTTTGATTGTAGGGAAATTAACGCCGCAAAAAAAGGCTTCAGCAATTTTGTTAACAATCGCTGCAAGCGGCGTAGACGATGAGTGCAGATTTTGCACGCGGTGTGCGCCAAAAGGGGGCAAAGCTCGGCAAATAGTGGTGCAGCAGCACTAAAATTCTCATTTAAAAACAGCAACCCAGAACTCTATCTGGCATCTTGTACTGAATTTGGATGTTTTACTTTGACAATCGCCTGCGCTTTTGCGAAAACATTGGGAGAAGCAGAGAATATTTAGCGATTCAAAACAGAATTTCATTTCTGTTTTGGGCTTTTTAGCCGAATAAACTCAGCCTGACATTGGTAATGACGCATGATGTGGACAGACAACATGCGTCATACGGATGGTAGCGTTACTGCACAGGCTTATGGTCTTCACTTCAGTAAGGCCCTGAACAATGAGCGTTTTCAGGGTGTGGCAGGTAAAGGGAAGGAATTAAGAGAGACAATAATAATGGTAGACAATAAGAAACGCCCCGGAAAAGATTTAGATCGTATCGACAGAAACATTCTGAATGAATTGCAGAAAGACGGTCGTATTTCCAATGTCGAGCTTTCAAAGCGTGTTGGATTATCGCCAACACCTTGTCTTGAGCGCGTGCGTCGCCTTGAGCGTCAAGGCTTCATTCTGGGTTACACCGCGCAACTCAATCCCCACTATCTGGATGCTTCACTGCTGGTATTTGTTGAGATTACTCTGAATCGTGGTGCGCCGGATGTGTTTGAGCAATTTAACGCCGCAGTGCAAAAACTTGAGGAAACTCAAGAATGTCACCTCGTTTCCGGTGACTTTGACTACCTGCTGAAAACCCGTGTACCGGATATGTCCGCCTATCGTAAACTGCTGGGGGAAACCTTGCTACGTCTGCCGGGCGTTAATGACACCCGCACTTATGTGGTGATGGAAGAGGTCAAACAGAGCAATCGTCTGGTGATCAAAACCCGTTAGTGCAGGGCAGGTGCAAAGCTTGCAGGATTTAGGTACACTCCTGTGAATTCATACAGGACCAACGTCGGGCATGCCCGACGTTGTTGCCTTCTTATTTTACAGGCACCTGGAGAGTTCTCTTGAGCCAGGAATATACAGAAGATAAAGACGTTTCGTTACAACCGCTGAGCAGTGGACGTAGGCTGCTGGAAGCATTGCTCATTCTTGTGGCCTTGTTCGCCATCTACTTGATGGTGTCATTGGTGAGTTTCAACCCTTCAGATCCAAGCTGGTCACAAACCGCATGGCATGAGCCTATCCATAATTTGGGTGGTAGCGTTGGCGCATGGCTGGCAGATACCCTGTTGTTCATTTTTGGCGTGATGGCCTATGCCATTCCTCCCGTCATTATTGGCCTCTGTTGGATCACCTTCCGTCAACGCGATCGTCAGGATTACATCGACTACTTTGCCGTAGGTTTGCGCCTGATTGGCGTGCTGGCCTTGGTGGTGACCACTTGTGGCCTTGCAGCACTCAACGTTGATGACATCTGGTATTTTACCTCAGGCGGCGTGATTGGCAGCCTGGTGAGCAATGCCATGGCGCCGTGGTTCAGTTCGGCTGGTGGCACCTTGACGCTGCTTTGCGTATGGGCTGCAGGCATCACGCTCTATACCGGTTGGTCATGGCTGACGATTGCCGAGAAGATCGGCGGCGTGGTGATGGGTGTTCTGACCTTCGCCAGCAACCGTTCACGGCATGACGAACCCTGGCAGGAAGAAGAGTACGACGACGAAGATCATGCTGAAAAGGTCGCGCCTCCAATGCATGCTGCACAGTCGGCTAATGAAGACGATGATGTGCTGTTAGCAAAACCGCGTAAGGTTAGTGACCCCGTTACACACGCGTTAGGTGACGATCCACTGCTGGCGAAAGCCAGTGCTGCCACTGCCGCTGCGATTGCTGTTACCACGCAAGCCGCCCAGCAGACTCCTGCCGTAGCGCAGCCTGCGGCAAGCGCAGTAGTGGAACCTACCGTTACGCCAGGTTTTGCCGAGACAACGGTTCAGTCGATCCCGAATTCTCAGCCTATTGCTGTCGCGCCTGAGCCGATCGCGCAATCTTCTACGCCACTTTATCGCTTTGAAGTGCCAAATGAACCAGCATCTTCTCCGTTCTCGCCTGCTGATGACGATGAGGGGCCGAGCATGGGCAACTGGCAGGATGCTGCGTCGTCTTCAGCAACAATTAATACCGTCGCTGCCGCATCACTTGCCGCCGGCGCGGTAAAAGCGGCGAGTGCATCAACAGCGTATTCGCCTGCCTTTGATATCGTGCCTGAGCGTGATTACAACCCGCAGGTGAAGCAGGGCATTGGCCCAGAGCTGCCGCGTCCCAACAAAGTTAAGTTGCCAACAAGACGTGAATTGGCATCTTACGGCATCAAACTGCCTTCTCAACGAATGGCGGAAGAGCAGGCCAAAGATGCTGAACAGCAACAACCCGAAGTAACCGCTTCCTACAGCGCTCCTTCACAAGAGGATGATGTTGAATTACAGGAAGCACAACTGCGCGAAGCCTTCGCATCACAGCAGCAGAATCGCTACGGTGAAAGCTGGCAGGATGCGCGTGAGCCCGAAGATGAAGAGGCGCTACAGCAAGCTCAACTCGCACGTCAGTTCGCCGATCAGCAGCAGCAACGCTATAACGAGCCTGAAGTGAAAGAGGCGCCAGTCTTTAATCTGGACACCTCTTCTGCTTTTGATTTCTCACCCATGAAAGATTTGGTTGACGATACGCCAAGTGAGCCGCTCTTTACCCTATCGGCAACGCCAGAGCCAGAGCCGGAAACTGAAGCGCCGCCGCAATGGCAGCAGCCAGCTGCGCCGCAGCCAGCATCACTGCCTTCGTTAAGTGCTGAATCCAGCCCATGGTCATCACCGGAGCAGGAAGCTTATTCGGCGCCGCCTGCACCAGTGAAACCCGCTGCGCCCGTGCAGGACAGCTTGTTCCATCCGTTCCTGGTTCGCCATGAACAGCCGCTGGAAAAACCAACTACACCGCTGCCAACGCTGGACTTACTCACGTCACCACCGGCAGAAGAAGAGCCGGTGGATATGTTTGCGCTTGAGCAAACAGCGCGACTGGTTGAGGCTCGACTGGCTGATTACCGTGTGAAGGCGGAAGTTGTTGGTATTTCGCCTGGCCCGGTTATCACCCGCTTCGAACTTGATCTGGCTCCTGGCGTGAAAGCTTCACGTATCTCCAACCTGTCGCGTGACCTGGCGCGTTCTTTGTCAGCTGTTGCGGTGCGTGTGGTGGAAGTCATTCCTGGCAAACCGTACGTAGGCCTTGAGCTGCCCAATAAACACCGTCAAACCGTTTATTTACGCGAAGTTCTGGATTGCCCTAAATTCCGTGAAAATCCTTCTCCGCTTGCCGTGGTATTGGGTAAAGACATCGCAGGACAGCCGGTTGTCGCTGATTTGGCGAAGATGCCTCATTTGCTGGTTGCCGGTACCACCGGTTCCGGTAAGTCGGTTGGCGTTAACACCATGATTATTAGCATGCTGTATAAGGCTACGCCGGAAGAAGTCCGCTTTATCATGATCGACCCGAAAATGCTTGAGTTGTCAGTCTACGAAGGTATTCCGCACTTGCTGACCGAAGTGGTTACCGACATGAAAGATGCTGCGAATGCGCTGCGCTGGAGTGTGGGTGAAATGGAGCGGCGTTATAAGCTAATGTCCGCGCTGGGTGTGCGTAACCTTGCCGGTTACAACGAAAAGATTGAGCAGGCTGCTGCGATGGGCCGACCCATTCCCGATCCGTTCTGGAAGCCGGGCGACAGCATGGACACCACTCCGCCAGTGCTGGAAAAACTGCCTTATATCGTGGTGCTGGTCGACGAATTTGCCGATCTGATGATGGCGGTAGGTAAGAAAGTCGAAGAGTTGATTGCACGTCTGGCACAGAAAGCGCGTGCGGCGGGTATTCACTTAGTGCTGGCGACTCAGCGTCCGTCGGTTGATGTCATCACGGGTCTGATTAAAGCCAACATCCCAACGCGTATCGCCTTTACTGTTTCCAGTAAGATTGACTCACGCACCATCCTCGATCAGGGCGGCGCGGAATCACTGTTGGGGATGGGTGACATGTTGTATATGCCGCCAAACTCCTCAATGCCGGTGCGTGTGCACGGTGCATTTGTCCGCGATCAGGAAGTCCACGCGGTAGTTCAGGACTGGAAAGCACGCGGTCGCCCACAATACATCGAAAGCATCACAGCTGGAGAAGAGAGTGATAGCGCGGCTGGCGGTATGATGGGTGATGAAGAGTTGGATCCGCTGTTTGATCAAGCGGTCTCTTTCGTGGTGGAAAAACGCCGTGCCTCAATCTCTGGGGTTCAGCGCCAGTTCCGTATCGGTTATAACCGTGCCGCACGTATCATCGAACAGATGGAAGCGCAGGGCATCGTTTCTGAACCGGGCCATAATGGCAACCGCGAAGTCCTGTCACCGCCGCCACACGAAATGTAATTTTTCGCGTGCAATTGTTCACTTATGGGCCAGTTAACACTGGCCCATTGTTTATCTGTTGGTCGATCCCCATCTTTTAGGGAGCTTTCGGCTTTTTCTCCTGTCGAAGTGACAGGGCGGTAACTACGTTTAATGTTGTAAGTGTCGGGAAACAATGAATAAGGAATCGAATCAGATGAAATTACGCGTTATTGCCTGCGGCCTGTTGGCCAGTTTTGTTTCCGCATCAGTATTGGCGGATGCTTCCAGCGATTTGCAACAGCGTCTTAATAAGGTGAACAGCTTCCACGCCAGCTTCAGTCAGAAAGTCACTGATGGCAGTGGTGCCAACGTGCAGGATGGTGAAGGCGAGTTGTGGGTCAAGCGTCCAAGTTTGTTTAACTGGCATATGACTGCGCCGGACGAAAGCGTAATTATTTCTGATGGCAAAAATCTGTGGTTCTATAATCCCTTCGTTGAGCAAGCAAGCGTTAGCCTGCTGCAAAATGCCGCCAGTAACACGCCGTTTATGCTGATTGCGCGTAACCAGCCGAGCGACTGGAAACAGTACAACATCAAACAGCAGGGTGATAACTTCGAGCTCACGCCGAAGAGCAGTGATGGCAATCTCAAGCAATTCACCATTAACGTGACATCTTCTGGCACCATCAATAAGTTCAGCGCGATTGAGCAAGATGGTCAGCACAGCGATTATCAGCTGAAAAGTCAGAACAACGGCGCAATTAGCCCAGACAAATTCACCTTTACGCCGCCAAAAGGGGTAACGGTGGACGATCAACGTCAGTGAGGTCACGGTGAGTAACCTGTCTCTGGATTTTGCTCCATCGAATGAGTTTCAGCCGCTGGCCGCGCGTATGCGGCCAGCGACACTGCAACACTACATTGGGCAGCAGCATTTGCTGGCGCCTGGTAAACCGCTGCCGCGCGCTATTGAAGCGGGGCATCTGCATTCGATGATTTTGTGGGGGCCGCCGGGGACAGGAAAAACGACCTTAGCCGAGATCATTGCTCACTATGGTAAAGCGGACGTTGAACGCATCTCTGCGGTGACTTCCGGCGTCAAAGAGATTCGTGAAGCGATCGAGCGAGCGCGTCAAAATCGCCAGGTTGGTCGTCGCACTATTCTGTTTGTCGATGAGGTCCATCGCTTCAATAAAAGCCAGCAGGATGCTTTCCTGCCGCATATTGAAGATGGCACTATAACTTTTATCGGTGCCACCACTGAAAACCCCTCGTTTGAACTCAACTCGGCGTTGCTATCGCGCGCCCGCGTATATTTACTCAAATCCCTTACTACGGCCGATATTGAACAGGTGCTACTGCAGGCAATGCAGGATGAAGAACGCGGCTATGGCAAAAGCGATATTGTGCTGCCGGAGAATACGCGTCGCATGATTGCAGAGCTGGTAAACGGCGATGCACGTCGGGCATTGAATACGCTGGAAATGATGGCGGATATGGCGGAAAGCAACGCGGAAGGCCAGCGTGAATTAACACCACAATTGCTCAACGAAGTCTCCGGTGAAAGGGCTGCGCGCTTTGATAACAAAGGCGATCGTTTCTACGATTTAATTTCTGCTTTGCACAAATCGGTGCGCGGTTCAGCGCCCGATGCGGCGCTTTACTGGTATGCAAGAATCATCACAGCGGGCGGCGATCCGCTGTATGTCGCACGCCGTTTACTGGCTATCGCTTCGGAAGATGTCGGTAACGCCGATCCGCGCGGTATGCAGGTTGCACTTGCCGCCTGGGATTGTTTTACCCGCGTTGGTCCGGCCGAAGGCGAGCGTGCGATTGCGCAGGCAATTGTTTACCTTGCCAGCGCTCCCAAAAGTAATGCGGTTTATACTGCTTTCAAAGCCGCGATGCGCGATGCGCGCGAATTTCCTGATTACGATGTGCCGGAACATTTACGCAATGCGCCGACTAAATTGATGAAGGAGATGGGGCTGGGCAAAGAGTATCGTTATGCACATGACGAGAACAACGCCTATGCGGCGGGTGAAGTCTATTTCCCGCCTGAAATGGCGCAGACACGCTACTACCAACCGACTCATCGCGGGCTTGAAGGAAAAATCGGCGAAAAACTCGCCTGGCTGGCTGAGCAGGATCAAAATAGCCCGATAAAACGCTACCGCTGATAAACACCTTACGGTAAGGTGAGCAAGGATTTCATTGCATTCCATAGGGATGCAAGTCCCGCCATTCGTTCAATCAACCTTTTATTACACAGGATTAGCATGCTCGATCCCAACCTGCTGCGTAACGAGCCAGACGCAGTCGCAGAAAAACTGGCACGCCGAGGATTCAAACTGGATGTGGAAACCTTACGTTCGCTCGAAGAGCGTCGTAAAGTCTTGCAGGTGGAAACTGAAAATCTGCAAGCTGAGCGTAACTCCCGATCCAAATCCATCGGTCAGGCCAAAGCACGTGGGGAAGATATCGAGCCGCTGCGTCAGGAAGTGAACGCGCTGGGCGAACGCCTGGATGCGGCTAAAGCAGAACTGGATGCCCTGCAGAACGAAATTCGTGATTTTGCCCTCGCTTTGCCAAACCTCCCGGTCGACGAAGTCCCGTTGGGCAAAGATGACAGCGAGAATCAGGAAATCAGTCGTTGGGGCCAGCCGCGCCAGTTTGATTTCCCGGTCAAAGATCATGTTGAGCTAGGCGAAGCCGCTAAAGGTCTGGATTTTGCAGCAGCGGTGAAATTGACCGGTTCACGTTTCATTGTGATGCAGGGCCAGATCGCACGTCTGCATCGCGCTCTGAGCCAGTTTATGCTTGACCTTCATACGCAGCAGCACGGTTATCTTGAAACCTATGTTCCGTATCTGGTGAATCAGGAAACGCTATATGGGACCGGACAACTGCCGAAGTTTGGTGAAGACCTGTTCCATACCAAACCCCTGGGCGAAGAGGCGGGTAGCAGCAACTATGCGCTGATCCCTACCGCTGAAGTACCGCTGACCAATCTGGTGCGTGATGAAATCGTCGAAGAGGAATCTTTGCCGCTCAAATTGACTGCACACACGCCGTGCTTCCGTTCCGAAGCCGGTTCATACGGGCGCGATACGCGCGGCTTAATCCGTATGCATCAGTTCGACAAAGTGGAGATGGTGCAGATTGTCGCGCCCGAACAGTCCATGGATGCGCTGGAAGAGTTAGTCGGTCACGCAGAAAAAGTGCTGCAGTTGCTCAATCTGCCATACCGTAAAATGCTGCTTTGCACAGGGGACATGGGCTTTGGCTCTGCTAAAACATATGACCTGGAAGTTTGGTTGCCTGCCCAGGACACCTACCGAGAAATCTCCTCTTGTTCCAACATGGGCGATTTTCAGGCGCGTCGTATGCAGGCGCGCTGCCGCAGCAAAACCGACAAGAAACCGCGTTTGGTGCACACACTGAACGGTTCAGGTCTGGCGGTGGGTCGTACTTTAGTTGCGGTACTTGAAAACTATCAGCAGGCCGATGGTCGTATTGAAGTACCTGAAGTGTTGCGTCCTTACATGGGCGGCCTGGAATTCGTTGGCTAATTAACGCTCAATTAAATAAACCCGGCAATGCCGGGTTTTTTATTTCTTAAGCTAAAAAACAATTATTTTTTAGTCGGAATTAATCAGAAATAAACGTTATCGATGGCAAATGGCCGTAAAGCATTAAAAATCGTTAATTCAATTAGATAGCTATTCATCGTGGTTTGTTCCATACGCTTCTAACCTGCTGAAGATAAAAAAAATAAATTGTTCCACAGCAAATCGTGCGGCGACGATTTTTTGCACATTGACTTTAAAATAGTGAATGGCAAACTGCGCGCAATTATTGTCATCTCTTTTGGTTTTATTCCCTATGTCAACCTGGTCGCGCCCCGTCGTTTTGCTGCTTTGCGGCTTAATGCTCATGACGGTGTCTATCGCTGTGCTTAATACGCTAGTACCGCTGTGGCTCACTCATGATCAATTGCCAACCTGGCAAGTGGGTATGGCCAGTTCATCGTATTATACCGGCAACTTGCTGGGCACCTTGCTGGCTGGCTGGTTGATCAATCGTTATGGTTTTAATCGCTGTTTCTACCTGGCCAGCGTGCTTTTTGCAGTGGCGACCATGGGCATGGTGATGCTAGAGGGTTTTTACAGTTGGACGATGCTGCGCTTCACCGCAGGCATAGGCTGCGCACTGATTTGGGTAGTGGTTGAGAGCGCCTTGTTGTGCAGCGGTACCGTACGTAATCGTGGGCAATTACTTGCTGCCTACATGATTATCTACTATCTCGGCACGGTTGCGGGCCAGTTGCTGGTTAGTCGAGTGTCCACAGAACTGCTGCACGTGATTCCGTGGGTCACGGCACTCATTATTTGCGCTGTCTTACCTGTCGTGTTTGTACACGTTAATGCTAACGCAGCGACGGAAGAAACATCCACTGGGCATATTTGGGTCATGTTACGTCGTCGCAGTTCCCGTCTGGGTATCAATGGCTGCATTATTTCCGGTATCGTCCTTGGCTCGCTGTATGGCTTGATGCCGCTGTATCTCTCTCATCAGGGAATGAGCGATGCAACAGTAGGTTACTGGATGGCATTGTTAGTCAGTTCAGGCATTGTGGGTCAATGGCCAGTAGGGCGTTTAGCCGATCGCTTTGGTCGCCTGATGGTGCTGCGTGTGCAAGTATTCGTGGTTATTCTGGGTGCGATCGCCATGCTAGGTGATGCTGCGATGGCGCCGGCGCTGTTCGTGTTAGGTCTGGCTGGTTTTACACTCTATCCGGTAGCGATGTCGTGGGCGTGTGAAACCGTGGCGCATCATGAGTTAGTGGCGATGAACCAGGCCTTGCTGTTTAGCTATACCGTTGGCAGTTTGGTGGGGCCGGGAATGACGGCGATGCTGATGCAAAATTACTCTGATCGTCTGTTATTCGTGATGATTGCTGCCGTTGCACTGGTTTATCTGGTGATGTTACTGCGTAAAGCCGATCATCAGGCAACGCCGGTTGCGCATGCTTAACGCATTCATTTGGAATGTAAAAAAGGGAGCCAGTGGCTCCCTTTTTTTGCGTTAATACATTACTTCATGGCCGTAGCTGGCGAGGATATTCTTCACTCGCTCCATAATTTCCTTACTCGGCGGCTTAACTCCATCCAGCTTGTACTCTTCGCCCATCGCAATCCATTTGTGTTTACCCAGCTCGTGATACGGCAACAACTCAATCTTCTCGATGTTATCCATATCTTTAGTGAATTCACCTAAGCGGTGAACAGAATCATCATCATCTGAGTAGCCCGGCACCACGACGAAGCGGATCCAGGTTCGTTTGCCTTTCTTTTGTAAGTAGCGTGCGAAATCCAATGTGCGGTGATTTGAGACGCCCACCAAAATCTGATGCACATCATCATTGATCTGTTTTAAGTCGAGCATCACTAAATCAGTAGCATCCAGCAACTCATCGATTACCGGATCATAGCGGCGCACAAAGCCATTGGTATCGAGGCAGGTATGAATACCCTCTGCCTGGCAAGCGCGGAACCAGTCCCGCACGAACTCCGCTTGCAAGATCGCTTCACCACCCGATGCCGTAACGCCACCGCCCGATGCATTCATGAAGTGGCGATAAGAGAGCGCATCTTTCATCAGCTCCTCGACAGTAACTTCTTTTCCACCATGCGTATCCCATGTATCGCGGTTGTGGCAATACAGACAGCGCATAAGACAGCCCTGAAAAAAGGTAATGAAGCGGATGCCTGGGCCATCAACGGTGCCGCAGGATTCAAAAGAGTGGATACGACCGATGGTTGACATTGCGATGGGTTCTCCAGGTGAGCCTGAACATCAGGCAGCACAATCTCTGTTGTGCTCTAAAAGTGAAAGTCGATTTTGCCAGGCCGCCAGAATTAGCAAACTGGCAAAATAGACTTGTGGAGAAAAGGCTCCCGCAGGAGCCTATTAATCTCATTAAAGTGTGATTACAACGACTGAGTGAATGTACGTGTAATTACATCCTTCTGCTGCTCTTTAGTGAGCGAGTTGAAGCGTACAGCATAACCAGAGACGCGAATGGTCAACTGCGGATACTTCTCAGGATGTTCCATGGCATCCAACAGCATCTCACGGTTCATCACATTAACGTTCAGATGCTGACCACCTTCAATGTTGGCTTCATGGTGGAAATACCCATCCATCAAGCCAGCAAGGTTAGTTTTACGCACGTTGTCATCTTTACCCAGTGCATTTGGCACGATGGAGAAGGTATAAGAGATGCCATCTTTCGCGTAAGCAAATGGCAGTTTCGCTACTGAGGTCAGTGAAGCTACCGCACCTTTCTGATCACGGCCGTGCATTGGGTTAGCACCCGGCCCGAATGGCGCACCAGCACGACGACCATCTGGGGTATTACCGGTTTTCTTACCATAAACCACGTTTGAAGTGATGGTCAGTACCGATTGTGTTGGTACCGCATTACGGTAAGTCTGAAGTTTCTGAATTTTCTTCATGAAACGTTCAACCAGATCGCAGGCCATATCATCAACACGCGAGTCGTTGTTACCAAACTGCGGATATTCACCTTCAATCTCAAAATCTACCGCTAAGCCATCTTCATCACGGATGGTTTTCACTTTGGCGTATTTGATGGCAGAGAGTGAGTCAGCCGCAACAGATAGGCCTGCGATACCACATGCCATGGTGCGATAAACGTCACGATCGTGCAGCGCCATCAGTGAAGCCTCGTAGCTGTACTTGTCGTGCATGTAGTGAATGATATTCAGGGAGGTGACGTACTGCTTAGCCAGCCAGTCCATGAAGTGATCCAGGCGCTCCATCACGATGTCGAAATCAAGAATCTCGTCAGTGATGGGAGCTTCTTTCGGACCCACCTGCATTTTCAGCTTCTCATCAACGCCACCGTTGATTGCATACAGCAGTGTTTTTGCCAGGTTGGCACGCGCGCCGAAGAACTGCATCTGCTTACCGACAATCATTGGGCTAACGCAGCAGGCGATAGCATAGTCATCGTTGTCGAAGTCAGGACGCATCAGGTCATCATTCTCATACTGTAATGATGACGTATCGATAGAAACTTTTGCCGCGTATTTCTTGAAGTTAACTGGCAATTTTTCTGACCACAGAATGGTCATGTTTGGTTCCGGAGATGGACCCATGGTGTAAAGCGTATTCAGGAAACGGAAGGTGCTTTTGGTCACCAGCGTACGGCCATCGACGCCCATACCGGCCAGTGATTCTGTTGCCCAGATTGGGTCACCAGAGAACAGCTCATCGTATTCAGGCGTACGCAGGAAGCGTACCATGCGCAGTTTCATCACCAGATGGTCAATCAGTTCCTGAGCATCTTCTTCAGTCAGTTTACCTGCCTGAATATCACGATCGATGTACACATCCAGGAAGGTCGATACGCGACCAAAGGACATCGCTGCACCGTTCTGTGATTTAACCGCAGCGAGATAGCCGTAGTAAGTCCACTGAACTGCTTCTTGTGCATTGGTGGCTGGCAGCGAAATATCTGAACCATATTTAGCGGCCATCTCTTTAATCTGACCCAGCGCGCGGTGCTGCTCAGAAATCTCTTCACGCAGACGAATGGTGGCTTCCAGATCTACACCGTTCTCCATATCGCTCTGAAGAGAGTTGAACTGCGCGACTTTGTCTTTCATCAGATAGTCGATGCCGTACAGCGCAACGCGACGGTAATCCCCAATGATACGGCCACGACCATAAGCATCGGGCAGGCCAGTTAGCACGCCTGATTTACGGCAGCGCATGATGTCTGGGGTATAAACATCGAATACGCCTTGGTTGTGGGTTTTACGATAATCGGTAAAGACTTTTTTCAGCGCTGGGTCGAGTTCACGGCCATAAACTTTGCATGAGCCCTCAACCATCTTGATGCCACCAAACGGGATAATGGCACGTTTTAAAGGCGCTTCAGTTTGCAGGCCAACGATTTTTTCCAGGGACTTGCTGATGTACCCCGCATCGTGAGAGGTAATGGTTGATGCCAGATCGGTGTCAAAATCAACCGGCGCGTGAGTGCGGTTTTCGATTTTGATGCCTTCAAGCACGCTGTCCCACAATTTAGTGGTTGCTGGAGTCGCGCCTGCAAGGAAGGATTCGTCGCCTTCATACGGTGTATAGTTTTTCTGGATAAAGTCACGGACGTTGACGCTATTCTGCCATTCGCCGGCGCTAAATCCTTCCCAGGCTGACGCCATTTTTTCATTCAGTTCGGACATGATATACCTGCCTTATTTAGGGAGACTTTGACGTATGGCGCACTGACTCAGCACGCCCGTACTAATTCATTAATGCACCGGCTCATCACCACGCAGATAGATTACCCAGTAGGTCAAACCGACTAATAATCCGCCGCCAATAATGTTGCCGATGGTCACGGGAATAAGGTTATTAAGAATAAAATCGCTAACGCTAAGTGATGGAAACTGTGCGGCACTGGCACCGGCCATTTGCCAAAATTCAGGGCTGGCGAAATCGCGAATAACGATGGCCATTGGGATCAGGAACATGTTGGCGATGCTGTGTTCAAAACCGCAGGCGACAAACATCGCTACCGGTAAGATCATCGCAAACATCTTATCCATCAAACTGCGACCGGAGTAACTCATCCATACTGCCAGGCAAACCATCAGATTGGCGAGGGTGCCGAGACTGACAGCTTCAATAAAGGTGTGATGCATTTTATGGTCAGCGGTTTGCAGGACGTTCAAACCCCAGGCACCATTCGCCACCATGTGTTCTCCGGCTAACCAGATCAGCGCGACAAAGAACAGCGCGCCAAACAGGTTTCCAATATAAACGGTCAACCAATGTCGACCCAACTGCAGCCAGGTAATTCGACCGCTGGCTTTAGCCACTACGATGAGCACGGTTGAGGTGAACAAATCAGCACCGCAAACCACCACCAGCATTAAACCTAGCGAGAAACAAATGCCGCCGATCAGTTTTGCTATGCCATAGGGCATTGCTCCACTTCCGGTGGTAGCAGTGATATAGAAGACAAACGCGATTGAGATAAATACGCCAGCAGTGATGGCAAGGAAGAATGTAGTTAAAGGACGTTTAGTAGCTTTATATATGCCGGCTTCTTCTGCAACTTTCGCCATTGCCGCCGGTAATAATGAATTAAAAGGGTTGTCAGCTTTCACACTAACGCTCTCCAAAAATTGCCTGTAAAGATACTAACAAAGGAGTATAGGTCAGAAATTGATGTGGATCATATTTGCCCGGAAGGTTGACGATAAGCGAAGCGATAATTAGTCTTTTTTTATATTAAACCACTGAATTTAATGAAATAAATAATTTTTAATTAATGCAAAATAAGTTGAAGGGGATGGTGGTGAAGGCTTGGTTCTGTTAAATTTCATTAACGATTGAAGCTGAACTGTTATTTAATAATGTATTTTACTCTCTATGCATAACCCTTATAAAAAAATGGCACTGATTTTATCAGTGCCATTTACGCTTCCGCTAATTTTTATCAATAATCATTAATGAGTGAAGTTTATTTTTATGCCCAATAACGACGTTTAGCGGTCTGCAATTTTTCATAGGCAGCTAACAGGGACTGATGCGCAGGGAAAGCTTTCAGGTCCAGATCGACAGCTTGCAATCCATAGAATGGCGCTTCACCACTGATTGCGGCGGAAGCTGCATCAACAGCTGCTTGTCCATACATACGAACAAAGGCGCGATGGTATTGAAGAGGATCGCGCTCCTCTTCCATCGCCAGCAACAGCAAAGTTTGCAGGCAGCGATAATAATTAGCGCGCTCTTCACTAAAGATTGACTGATTGAATTCCATCGTCCATTCAGTCCAGATAAGCGCCTGATCCAGGTCGCCTCCGGCCAAAGCCAGCATCGCTTTCAGCTCACCAATACGCAGCGTATACCAGCCATTGTCTTTACCAGATGCAAGACCCAACAGTTCGCGCACGCGGGTAAAGTCATCATGACCTTCCTCATCCAGCTGCACGATCAGATCGAGATAAGCTTCGGGTTCCCATTGGCTTTCTGGCAACGCCAGCAGCGTTTCGCGCAGCGGTGCGCCCATGCTGTTATTCGCCAGCAGCAGATCTTCTGCCGGATAAATGTCCGACATGCCCGGCACGATTATACGGCAGGCGTACACGCTAAGATGTTCGTAATCGGCGATGTATACTTCTTTGTCTTCCGCGCGGAAGATCGCCATTAGGGTGTCGAACTCTTCGTGAGTCGTACCTGCAAAGCTCCAGTCAACGAAGGGATAATCCGCATCGTCTTTAAACAGGTCCCAGGAAATCAGACCGCTTGAATCAATGAAGTGCGTTTCCAGATTAGCGTGCTCTGCCACCTCTTCATCGTCAAATGTCGGTGGAGTGAACACGTCGAGATCTTTCAAACCACGGCCTTGCAGCAGTTCGGTTACGGTACGCTCTAGCGCCACGCCAAAGTCGGGATGTGCGCCGAAGGAAGCAAAACAGGTGCCGTTTGCCGGATTAAACAGTACTACACAAATCACCGGATATTTGCCGCCCAGAGAAGCGTCATAAGAGAAAATTGGGAAACCTTCCGCTTCCAAACGTTCAATCGCCTCAATCACGTCAGGGTAACGCTGCATCACTGCTTCAGGGATTTCTGGCAGGCTAATAGATTCCGCGATGATACGATTCTTGATATGACGCTCAAAAACTTCAGACAGGCCCTGCACACGCGCTTCGTTCGCGGTGTTACCGGCAGACATGCCGTTCGAAACGTACAAGTTACCGATGATATTCATCGGGATATAAACCGTTTGCTGGTCAGATTGACGAGTAAAGGGCAAACCACAAATACCGCGCTCGTCATTGCCCGATTGCAGATCAATCAGCTCAGAAGCCCCCAGGCTTTCTTCGGGATCGTAAAATTCGCGCAGACGCGCATCCAGAATGCCGTCCGGCAGGCTGTCATCCTCTGTGAGCGGGAACCACTTTTCATTCGGATAGTGAACAAAATCACCATTGGCGATTGATTTACCTAACCAGAAATCGGCGAAGAAGTAGTTGGTCGAGAGACGCTCAAAATATTCACCCAGCGCAGAAGCCAGAGCGGCCTTTTTGCTGGCACCTTTGCCATTTGTAAAGCACAGCGGGCAGTCGCGATCGCGAATGTGCACTGACCAGACGTGTGGCACCGGATTCAGCCAGGAAGCTTCTTCAATATTGAAACCAAGGTCTTGCAGTTTCTGCTGGAAGCGTGCAATGGAATCTTCCAGTGCGGCGTCTTTTCCGGGGATAAACGTTTGCGTCATGGTGGCGCTCTCTTAAGTCAATGGGGTGGGCGTAAAGCGCGCAATAATACGGGTTTTATACTTGCTTCGCTATTCAGTCCGCCAAATTTATCTCAGTCTGGCTAAGGTTTTTACACCCTTTGGCTTCCAGATTTTTCTTTCTGAAACCGCCTCACAAAATTCCGCGGCTTAATGCATTTATGACATAAGCTGCGGTGGGGCTGGCTCTGGAAATGTGATCGCCGCCGGATTAATGATTGCAGCCATCTGGAGGCAATGATAAAACCGGTGAGGTATTCATAACCGTTCGATATGACAGTGGTGAGGGGAAATGACTCAGGTTTATAATTTTAGCTCTGGCCCGGCTATGCTGCCGGTAGAAGTGCTCCGTCGCGCAGAACAAGAACTGACAAACTGGCACGGGTTAGGCACCTCGGTGATGGAGATCAGTCACCGTAGTAAAGAGTTTATTGCTGTTGCGGAAGCAGCAGAACAAGATTTTCGCGATCTGCTGAAGATCCCATCCAACTACAAAGTTTTATTCTGCCACGGTGGTGCCCGTGCACAGTTCGCTGCAATCCCCGGCAACTTGCTGGGTGACGCTAAAACCGCGGATTATATTGACGGCGGTTACTGGGCTCATAGCGCAATTAAAGAAGCCGAAAAATTCTGTTCGCCTAATACGATTGATATTAAAACCACGCGTGAGGGTAAGCGTGCTTTATTACCGATGCGTGAATGGCAGTTAAATGATGATGCGGCTTATGTCCATTTCTGCCCGAACGAAACTATTGATGGCATTGCCATTGATGAAGAGCCGCAATTTGGCGATAAAATCGTAGTTGCTGACCTCTCTTCTACTATTCTGTCTCGTCCAATCGATGTGAGTCGCTATGGCGTTATTTATGCAGGGGCACAAAAAAATATCGGGCCAGCAGGCTTAACATTGGTGATTGTGCGTGAGGATCTGCTGGGTAAAGCACAGCGTTATGTGCCTTCTATCCTTGATTACAAAGTGCTGGCCGAAAATGAATCAATGTTTAATACTCCGCCAACTTTTGCATGGTATCTCTCTGGCCTGGTATTCAAATGGCTGAAAGAGAAGGGCGGCGTGGCCGAGATGGACAAGCTGAATCAAGCAAAAGCAGACCTACTGTATGGCGTGATTGATAACAGCGCGTTTTATCGCAACGATGTGGCAAGTGAAAACCGTTCACGTATGAACGTGCCATTCCAGTTAGCCGATTCTGCGTTGGACAAAGTGTTCCTGGAAGAATCTCTCAAGGCAGGTTTGCACGCGTTGAAAGGTCATCGCGTGGTTGGCGGTATGCGTGCATCGATCTACAATGCGATGCCGCTGGAAGGCGTTAAAACGTTGACTGAATTCATGGTCGATTTCGAACGTCGCCACGGCTAAAAGTTTTTTCATGCCAGCCTGTCTGGTATCAGACCCCGTCATAAGATGGGGTCTCGTATTTTCTGGAGATTTGGTTTCACATGCAGGACTCCCTGACTCTACAACCGATTGCTCGCGTTGACGGCACGGTAAACTTACCGGGTTCAAAAAGCGTCTCGAACCGCGCACTCTTGCTGGCCGCGCTGGCAAATGGCACCACCCGCCTAACTAATTTGCTTGATAGCGATGACGTTAAACATATGCTAAATGCGCTTAAAGCGCTGGGTGTCAGCTTTACGCTCTCAGACGATCGCACCGTATGTGAAGTTGTGGGCAACGCGGGCCCATTACGCGCTGAAAAGCCGCTTGAATTGTTTCTCGGTAACGCAGGCACCGCAATGCGCCCATTGGCTGCCGCGCTGTGTTTGGGCCAGCAGTCTATCGTCCTGACTGGCGAGCCGCGTATGAAAGAGCGTCCGATTGGTCATCTGGTTGATGCACTGCGTCAGGGCGGAGCAAGCATTGATTACCTTGAGCAGACTGATTATCCGCCGGTGCGCCTCAATGGTGGGTTTGTCGGTGGTGAAGTCAGTGTAGATGGCAGTGTTTCAAGTCAGTTCCTGACGGCTTTGTTGATGACCGCGCCAATGGCGCAGCAAGATACCACCATCACGATTAAAGGCGATCTGGTTTCCAAGCCTTACATTGATATCACCTTACACCTGATGCGTTGTTTCGGTGTGGAAGTTGATAATCAAAATTATCAGCGATTTGTAGTTAAAGGGCAGCAACAGTACCAGTCTCCAGGTGATTACCTGGTGGAAGGTGATGCGTCCTCCGCCTCTTATTTCCTCGCTGCGGCAGCCATTAAAGGCGGCACCGTACGCGTAACAGGTATTGGCCGCAACAGCGTGCAGGGCGACATCCGTTTTGCTGATGTGCTGGAAAAAATGGGCGCAGTGATTGAGTGGGGCGATGACTATATCTCTTGTACGCGCGGTTCGCTGACGGCGATCGATATGGATATGAATCATATTCCCGATGCGGCAATGACGATTGCAACGACTGCATTGTTTGCACAAGGCACCACGCTGATGCGTAACATTTATAACTGGCGCGTAAAAGAGACCGATCGCCTGGCAGCCATGGCGATCGAACTGCGCAAAGTCGGTGCTGAAGTGGAAGAAGGGCACGACTTTATCCGCGTTACACCTCCGGCTCAGTTGCAACATGCGGACATCGGCACCTACAACGATCACCGCATGGCGATGTGTTTTGCGCTGGTGGCACTGTCTGATACGCCAGTAACAATTCTTGATCCGGGCTGTACCGCTAAAACCTTCCCAAGCTATTTCCAGCAGTTGGCGAAAATCAGCCACGCTTGATAGTCACCAAACCCGGTGCGATGCACTGGGTTTCTTTGCTCTCTTCTGGCCTTATCAGGCGGAAATTCTTCTGAATCTGTCTATATTTCTAGCGCTGTCTACGCTAAAGGATAACTAACCTGTCGCAGGCAGCGTATAATGCCGCGTATTCCAGGCGGCCTGGAAGGGCTGACAATAAGCACGCAGCAACAGGAGAGAACAATGACGGCAATCGCCCCGGTTATTACCATCGATGGGCCAAGTGGCGCGGGTAAAGGGACCTTATGTAAAGCGATGGCGGAGTCGTTGCAGTGGCACTTACTTGATTCTGGCGCTATTTATCGCGTTTTAGCTTTGGCTGCACTTCACCATCAGGTGGATATTGAGTCTGAAGAAGCATTAGTACCGATGGCTGCGCATCTTGATGTGCGTTTTTTATCGGTTGACGGTGAAATGCAGGTGATCCTGGAAGGTGAAGACGTTACCGGTGAAATCCGCACGCAAGAGGTGAGCAATACTGCTTCGCGCGTTGCCGCTTTTCCGCGGGTGCGTGAGGCCCTGCTTCGTCGCCAACGCGCCTTCCGTGAAGAACCGGGTTTAATCGCCGATGGACGTGATATGGGTACGGTTGTTTTCCCAGACGCGCCAGTGAAAATTTTCCTCGATGCCAGCTCGGAAGAGCGTGCGCATCGCCGTATGCTACAGTTGCAGGATAAGGGCTTTAATGTTAACTTTGATCGCCTTTTATCCGAGATAAAGGAACGCGACGACCGCGATCGTAATCGCGCCATCGCACCTTTAGTGCCTGCCACAGATGCTCTGGTACTGGATTCAACCAGTATGTCGATTGAGCAAGTGATTGAAAAGGCGCTCGATTATGCCAGGCAAAAGCTAGGCATTTAATCTTTCGGCAACCGAATTGTTGTAACCCTGTACCAAGGACCCGGTGCTGGGCATGTGAAACAACCCCATCCGACAATGATGTCAGGTGGACGTTAAATTGAAGAATCCTAAGATTATCAATATGACTGAATCTTTTGCTCAACTCTTTGAAGAGTCCCTGAAAGAAATCGAAACCCGTCCGGGTTCCATCGTTCGTGGCGTTGTTGTCTCTATCGACAAAGACGTAGTTCTGGTTGATGCGGGTCTGAAATCTGAATCTGCAATTCCTGCAGAGCAGTTCAAGAACGCAGCCGGCGAACTGGAAATCCAGGTAGGCGACGAAGTTGACGTTGCGCTGGACGCAGTAGAAGACGGCTTCGGTGAAACCCTGCTGTCCCGTGAGAAAGCTAAACGTCACGAAGCTTGGATCACGTTGGAAAAAGCTTACGAAGACGCTGAAACTGTTACCGGTGTTATCAACGGCAAAGTTAAAGGTGGCTTCACAGTTGAGCTGAACGGTATTCGTGCGTTCCTGCCAGGTTCACTGGTAGACGTTCGTCCGGTTCGCGACACTCTGCACCTGGAAGGCAAAGAGCTTGAATTCAAAGTAATCAAGCTTGATCAGAAACGTAACAACGTCGTGGTTTCACGTCGTGCGGTTATCGAATCTGAAAACAGCGCTGAGCGCGATCAGCTGCTGGAAAACCTGCAGGAAGGCATGGAAGTTAAAGGTATCGTTAAGAACCTCACTGACTACGGTGCATTCGTGGATCTGGGCGGCGTTGACGGCCTGCTGCACATTACCGATATGGCTTGGAAACGCGTTAAGCATCCGAGCGAAATCGTCAACGTGGGCGACGAAATCACTGTTAAAGTGCTGAAGTTCGACCGCGAGCGTACCCGTGTATCTCTGGGCCTGAAACAGCTGGGCGAAGATCCTTGGGTAGCTATCGCTAAGCGCTATCCAGAAGGCACCCGCCTGACTGGTCGTGTAACCAACCTGACTGATTACGGCTGCTTCGTAGAAATCGAAGAAGGCGTTGAAGGTCTGGTACACGTTTCTGAAATGGACTGGACCAACAAAAACATCCATCCGTCTAAAGTTGTAAACGTAGGCGATGTGGTTGAAGTAATGGTTCTGGACATCGATGAAGAGCGTCGTCGTATCTCTCTGGGTCTGAAGCAGTGCAAATCTAACCCATGGCAGCTGTTCGCTGAGACCCACAACAAAGGCGATCGCGTTGAAGGTAAAATCAAGTCAATCACTGACTTCGGTATCTTCATCGGCCTGGACGGTGGCATCGACGGTCTGGTTCACCTGTCTGACATCTCCTGGAATGCGACTGGCGAAGAAGCCGTTCGTGAGTACAAAAAAGGCGACGAAATCGCTGCCGTTGTACTGCAGGTTGATGCAGAGCGCGAGCGCATCTCTCTGGGCGTGAAGCAGTTGGCTGAAGATCCATTCAACAACTACATCACCCTGAATAAGAAAGGCGCTATCGTGACTGGTAAAGTCACTGCAGTTGACGCGAAAGGTGCTACAGTAGAATTAGCTGACGGCGTAGAGGGTTACCTGCGCGCTTCTGAAGCTTCTCTGGACCGCATCGAAGACGCAACTCTGGTTCTGAGTGTTGGCGACGACGTTGAAGCTAAATTCACCGGCGTTGACCGTAAGAACCGCGTTGTGAGCCTGTCTGTTCGTGCTAAAGACCAGGCTGATGAGAAAGAAGCTATCAACACTGTTAACACCAAACAGGATGAAGGCAGCAACTTCTCTAGCGCGATGGCTGAAGCGTTCAAAGCGGCTAAAGGCGAGTAATCGACCTAAGGCACCGGACGATGCAAATCGTCCGGTTTCGGTAAAAGCTGTCATACCTTTCCAAATAAGGATTAACCGGAGGTTACATGACCAAGTCAGAACTGATTGAAAGACTTGCTGGCCAGCACACTCATATTCCGGCGAAAGTCGTTGAGGATGCGGTCAAAGAGATGCTTGAGCACATGGCCACGACGTTGGCCCAGGGCGAGCGCATTGAAATCCGGGGATTCGGCAGCTTTTCTTTGCATTACCGTGCACCACGTACGGGTCGTAACCCGAAAACGGGTGATAAAGTGGATCTGGAAGGTAAATACGTTCCCCACTTTAAGCCGGGCAAAGAATTGCGTGACCGTGCGAACATTTACGGCTAAGCCGTTACCGAACGATAAAAACGACACTTTAGGGTGTCGTTTTTTTTTGCTTGAAGCCGGCAATATTGCGATCCGGTTTCCAAAATGAAGTCTCAACTATGTAATCTCTGCAAACGTCTCTGAACCCATCGCGACACTCTTACTTTTCACTAAAGCAAATCCCTCCTCTTCACTGCACACTCTTCCACCAATCAGGGAGAGTACTAATGCATATTTACTGGATTGTTCTGGCCAGATTGATGATTGCCTCCGCGTTGCCGTTAGGCATATTGCCGCACATACCCGCAGCCAGCGTAATACTCATCATTTTTGGATTCGCGGTGGTGCTTGGACTGATGCCAATAACGTTGCTGCGGATAACAGGGATTGCTCTTTTGATGCTGGTTTGGGCATTGGCTGAAGCCCGTCAGATGATCAATACCATTGAGCAATTGGTTGTAACGCCTGTTGAGGCGACATTACAAATCGCCGAAGTGCGGGAAGACAAGCAGCAGCTAACGGCGCAAATCCTGCGTGTCGGTCAGCGTTATCAATTTCCACCTCTATTCGTCACGCTTAATAACGCTTCTGCGAACCAACCGTTTTGCGCCGGTCAACGCTGGCAGATGAAACTGCGACTGCGTGCTGTGCATGGAAGATTAAACGAAGGCGAGTTCGATCTGCAGCGCTTTGCCTTGTCTAATCATACGCCGCTACAAGGGCGCATCATCAGCCAGCAGGCCGAATCGCTAACCTGCAATTGGCGGACACGCTTAATCAATCACCACTTACCGGCATTCGATTCGCTCCAGCAACCTGCGATTATGCAGGCTCTGGCATTTGGTATACGTGTAAACATGAGCGAAGCGCAGCGACAACTCCTGCGAGAAACAGGCACTGCCCACCTGATGGCCATCTCAGGTATGCATATCGCACTAGCTGCAAGCGTTGGATGGCTATTAGCGCGTGCTATCCAGGTGATTTTACCTGCTCATCTGATTGGTCATTTATTCCCGCTGCTGATTAGCGTTATAACCGCAGCCACATACACATGGGTTTCTGGCAGTCACGCACCGGCCCAGCGCGCAATTATCGCGCTCATGCTATGGCTGGGAATTCGTACTGCCGGTTGGCAACTCAGTGGCTGGCAAGTCTGGACGTTATGTCTTGGTGCATTGCTGGCACTCGATCCACTGACCGTTTTATCAGAAAGCTTTTGGTTATCGGCACTTGCGGTCGCGATGCTGGTTGCCTGGTATCAATGGTTCCCGATGCCAAACCGCTTTCGTACGCAGCGCCGGTGGATACCACTGCAATTGCTGCATCTGCAGCTAGGCATGATGATTCTCATGGCTCCGCTACAAATCTTCCTGTTTCAGGGAATAAGCCTAAGTGCTTTATTGGCAAATCTAATAGCAGTACCCGTTGTGTCATTTGTCACGGTGCCGCTGATATTGTTGGCAATGTTGTTGCCGGTACCGCCCATTGCAGAGGGATTATGGTATCTAGCGGATATTTCTATTAGCAAAGTGATGCTCGTGCTGCAGTGGTTACCCGCAGGCTGGTGGGCATGGAGTGAAACGTTGCCTGCGATCCTATTACTTTGGTTAGGATTGTTGTTATGGCGAAGCGGACTCATCTATCACAGCTTAATGCCTTGTTGTAGCTTAATGCTCGCCATCGCGGCTTGGCGCACTACTTCACAGCGTGATGATTGGCAAATTGACATGATTGATGTGGGGCACGGCCTGGCAATCGCCATCACTCAGGGCAATGAAGTAGTGCTGTATGACGTTGGACCCGCCTGGAAGCAGGATGATGCCGGCTCGCGCGTTATCCTTCCATGGCTGCAGTATCACGGAAAAAGCCTTCATTCTCTGATAGTAAGCCATAAGCACCTTGATCACCGTGGTGGGCTACACTCACTGCTCATTGCGAATCCAGCGGTAGAAATCCGAAGTGCCTTAGCAGAAGATGGGCACCTGCCATGCTTCCGCGGCCAGCAATGGCAGTGGGGAAAATTACAGTTCACCGCTTTATGGCCACCGCAGAATCACACTCAGGGGCAAAATAACGATTCGTGTGTGGTGCGAGTCGATGATGGGCAATTCAGTCTGTTACTCACGGGTGATATTGAGTTGGCAGCCGAGAGGAAAATTGTCGCGCTGGAAAAAGATGCGCTAAAGGCGACACTTTTACAGGTTCCGCACCATGGTAGCCGGACTTCGTCAGGACCATTACTGTTACGTAATGTTGCTGGCAAGGCTGCATTTGCTTCGGTGGCGCGTTATAACGCCTGGCGTATGCCGGCACCTGCCGTGGTACAGCGCTATCAGCAGCTGGGTTATAGGTGGTACGACACGGCCCAATCTGGGCAGATCCATGTGGGTATCAGACAAGGTCATTGGCAAATTAAGGGCTTGAGAGAGCAAATAATGCCTCGATGGTACCATCAGTGGTTTGGCGTCAAACGCGATTCCAGGTAGAATGAGCGGCTATTTCAAACAGCGTGAATAAATAATGCATCAAGATAAAGATCTCTCAACGTGGCAGACATTTCGTCGACTCTGGCCGATGATTGCGCCCCACAAGGCTGGCCTGTATGTGTCAGCGGTGGCGCTGATACTCAATGCGGCAGGCGATACCCTGATGCTCTCTCTGTTGAAACCTTTACTGGATGATGGCTTCGGTAAAGCTGACAGATCCGTAATGCTGTGGATGCCGCTGGTGGTTATCGGCCTGATGTTGGTGCGAGGCGTAACCAGCTATGTCTCCAGTTACTGTATCTCGTGGGTATCCGGTAACGTGGTGATGAACATGCGTCGCCGTCTGTTCGGTCATATGATGGGCATGCCGGTAACGTTCTTTGATCAGCAATCAACGGGTACGCTGCTATCACGCATCACCTATGATTCTGAACAGGTTGCTTCTTCCTCTTCAAGTGCTTTGGTGACTGTGGTGCGTGAAGGGGCCTCGATCATTGGCTTGTTCATTATGATGTTTTATTACAGCTGGCAGCTGTCACTGATTCTCATTGTATTGGCGCCGATTGTCTCCTTTGCTATTCGTACCGTTTCCAAACGCTTCCGCAGCATCAGTAAAAACATGCAGAACACCATGGGACAGGTTACGACCAGCGCCGAGCAGATGCTAAAAGGGCATAAAGAAGTGCTGATCTTTGGTGGCCAGGAAGTTGAGGCAAACCGTTTTTCTCAGGTCAGCAACAGGATGCGTCAGCAGGGTATGAAACTGGTGTCGGCATCTTCCATTTCTGATCCGGTTATTCAGCTGATCGCCTCGCTGGCACTGGCATTTGTATTGTATGCCGCTAGTTTCCCAAGCGTGATGGAGACGCTAACAGCCGGTACCATTACCGTGGTGTTCTCTTCCATGATTGCACTGATGCGTCCGCTGAAGTCACTGACCAACGTGAATGCGCAGTTCCAGCGTGGCATGGCGGCTTGTCAGACGCTGTTCTCGATTCTCGACAGTGAGCAGGAAGTCGATAATGGCAAATTAGAGATGGACCGTGCTAAAGGTGATGTTGAATTCCGTAATGTGACCTTTACCTATCCTGGTCGTGATATCCCTGCGCTGCGTGATATCAACCTGTCGTTGCCAGCCGGTAAAACGGTCGCATTGGTAGGGCGTTCTGGCTCGGGTAAATCCACTATGGCCAGTTTGTTGACGCGCTTCTACGACATTGATAGTGGTGAAATCCTGTTGGACGGCCACGACCTGCGTGAATATACCCTGCGTTCGCTGCGTAATCAGGTCGCGCTCGTTTCCCAGAATGTGCATCTTTTCAACGATACTGTCGCCAATAACATTGCGTATGCCCGCAATGGTCAATACACGCGCGAACAAATCGAACAGGCTGCGACCATGGCTCATGCGATGGATTTCATCCAGAAAATGGATAAAGGTCTCGATACCGTTATTGGTGAGAATGGTGTGCTGCTTTCTGGTGGCCAGCGTCAACGTATCGCCATTGCGCGAGCTTTACTGCGTGACTGCCCAATCTTGATTCTTGATGAAGCCACATCGGCATTGGATACCGAATCCGAACGTGCGATTCAGGCTGCACTTGATGAGTTACAGAAAAACCGCACCTCATTGGTCATTGCTCACCGTCTGTCGACCATTGAAAAAGCTGATGAGATCGTCGTGGTAGAAGATGGTCGAATTGTCGAACGCGGGACTCACAGTATGCTGCTGGAACAGAAGGGCGCCTATGCGCAACTTCACAAGCTGCAGTTCGGTCAATGATTGAACGCATCTGGAGCGGGCGCTCGCCGTTATGGCTGTTGCTATGGCCGCTGAGTCTGCTTTATGGGGCGATCAGCTGGCTGATACGCTTTAGTTTCCAGCGTGGCTGGCGAAAAAGCTGGCGTGCGCCTTGCCCTGTCATTGTGGTGGGTAACCTCACCGCAGGGGGGAATGGTAAAACGCCAGTAGTGATCTGGTTGGTAGAGGCGCTGCAACAACGCGGAATGCGTGTGGGCGTAGTATCGCGCGGGTACGGCGGGAAAGCTGAACGTTATCCGCTGCTGGTTACGGCTGAAACGCCGACGGCGCAGGCTGGCGATGAACCCGTATTGATCGCTCAGCGCACTCAGGTGCCGGTAGCCGTAGCGCCTCAACGCCGTCTGGCAGTGGAAGGATTGCTCGCTGCGCACGATCTGGATGTCATCATCACCGATGATGGCCTGCAGCATTATGCGCTGCAGCGCGATCGTGAAATTGTGGTGGTGGATGGTATGCGTCGTTTTGGCAACGGCTGGTGGTTACCGGCTGGGCCGATGCGTGAACGTGCCACGCGACTTCAGACTGTGAATGCGGTGATCGTTAACGGCGGCAGTGCGCAGGCTGGCGAAATTGCGATGACATTACAACCTGGTCTGGCTGTGAATCTGATCAGCGGTGCCACGGCATCGTTAGAGCAACTGCCTGAGATCGTAGCGATGGCGGGTATCGGCCATCCGCCACGTTTCTTTAACACGCTCAAACAGCAAGGTGCTAAGCCGGTGGCAGAAATTGCCTTCGCCGATCATCACGCTTATAGCGAAGACGAATTGCGTCGTTTGACTCAGGCAGAACAGTGCTTGCTGATGACGGAAAAAGATGCGGTGAAATGTCGCAGCTTTGCTCGCCCGAATTGGTGGTATTTGCCGGTCGATGCGCATTTGCAAGGCACGGCTGTCGCTACTTTGCTAGACGACATAATCCAACTCTGTACGACTGCACGCGACGCCCGTTCGCGTTAACATTCGCAAAGGGAAATGAGTCATGAACCTCGTTACTTCCCTGTCGTTACAAACCGCTCGTCATCTCCATTTGGCCGCACAAGGACTGTTACGTCCTTTGGGCCGCCGTGCGCGCTATGCCGACATTCATGATACTGTTCGCCAGATGTCCCTGCTGCAAATCGATACCATTAATGTGGTGGCTCGCAGTCCATATCTGGTGCTATTTAGCCGTCTTGGTGCTTACCCGGCTAATTGGCTGGAAGAGACGTTGTCATCGGGCGCACTATTTGAATATTGGGCACATGAAGCCTGTTTTATCCCCTTTGAAGATTATCCATTGCTGCGCCATCGCATGCTCGAGCCACAGCGACTGGGTTGGAAGTACAATCAACAGTGGGTAGAGGAACATCAACAGGAAATCACTGACCTTCTGCAACACATCTCCACCCATGGTCCAGTGCGAGCCGCTGATTTCAGCCATGATAAACAGACCAAACCGGGTTGGTGGGCGTGGAAACCGCATAAGCGTCATCTGGAAAACTTGTTCAGTGCCGGTCAGTTAATGGTGGTGGAGCGGCGTAACTTCCAGCGGGTATACGATTTGCACAGTCGTGTGATGCCGGACTGGATTGATGAACAGCATGCGCTGAGTGAACACGATGCGGTCATCAAGATGTTAAGTCACAGTGCGCGCAGCCTCGGCATTTTCCGGGGCAGTTGGTTAGCGGATTACTATCGCCTTAAACGCGCACCGATCAAACCGTGGCTTGCTGATGCGGCAACGCGCGGAGAGATTGTTCGCGTTGAGGTTGAGCAACTGGGCGAAATGTGGTTACACCATGCCTTATTGCCGCTGCTGGAAAAACCGCTTTCGGCCACGCATACCACGCTGTTATCGCCTTTTGATCCGCTGGTATGGGATCGTCGTCGTGCGCTGGAACTGTTTAATTTTGATTACCGCATTGAGTGCTATACCCCAGCAGAGAAACGCAAATATGGTTACTTTGTCCTGCCGGTCTTGCACCGCGGCTTATTGAAAGCGCGCATCGACGCTAAAATGGAGCGTCAGGCGCAGCAATTAGTGATTCGAGCATTCTGGCTGGAAGAGGGCACACGCGTCAGTAACGCTTTCCTCAATGATGTACAAAAAGCCCTTAATCGCTTTGCCGAGTGGCAGGGTGCCAAAGAAGTGATTATCGAAAATGCGCCTGCTAAATTGCGGGCTGTCTGGTCAAATCGCTGGTCGATTGGCGGGTAAAGCCGCACGATGTCCGGCTTGAGTGCCTCATAAACGCACACGCTATTATGATATGCTAACCGCCTGAATCGGTCCTGAAAGGAGAAGATTATGGATCACCGTTTACTCGAAATCGTTGCCTGCCCGGTATGCAACGGAAAACTGTATTTCAACAAAGAGCAGCAAGAATTGATCTGTAAACCGGATGGCCTGGCTTACCCGGTACGTGACGGTATTCCCGTGCTGCTGGAAGTTGAAGCGCGTACGCTGTCTGTTGAAGAGATTCATCCATGAGTTTTGTTGCCATTATTCCTGCGCGTTACGCATCAACGCGTCTGCCCGGCAAACCGCTGGTGGATATCCAGGGGAAACCAATGGTGTTGCACGTGATGGAACGCGCTCGTGAATCGGGCGCCGATCGTGTGATTGTCGCGACCGATCATCCGGATGTGGCGGCGGCGGTAACGGCGGCGGGTGGCGAAGTGTGCATGACGCGCGTAGATCATCAATCCGGTACTGAGCGTCTGGCAGAAGTGATCGAGAAGTATCAGTTTGCTGATGACACTATCATCGTCAACGTGCAGGGCGACGAGCCAATGATCCCGGCGGAAATCGTACGTCAGGTGGCAGGTAATCTGGCGCAGTCCGAAGCGGGTATGGCGACGCTGGCAGTGCCGATCACCGATGCAGAAGAAGCCTTTAACCCGAACGCGGTGAAAGTGGTGATGGACGCCAAAGGTTATGCGCTGTACTTCTCACGTGCCACCATTCCGTGGGATCGTGAGCGTTATGCCCGCTCACGCGAGCAGATCGGTGACACGCTGCTACGCCACATTGGCATTTACGCCTATCGCGCCGGTTTTATTCGCCGCTACATTGCGTGGGAACCCTGCCCGCTGGAGCACATTGAGTTGCTCGAACAACTGCGCGTGCTGTGGTACGGTGAAAAAATCCACGTCGCGGTGGCAAAAACAATCCCTAGTGTTGGGGTGGATACGCCGGAAGACCTTGAGCGAGTTCGCCTCGCTATGCAGGGATAATCTCCGACCGGCCAGCGGCTCTCGCTGGCCTTAACGTTTGATCTGGCGCTAAGTTTTGCGTCGCCATCACCTCCAGCATACCCCTTTGACATCGGAGGATATCGCATGGAACAGCTCCGTTCAGAACTTGCGTTGGTGCTTGGTGAAAGTATCAGCCGTCTTGAAACCATCAGCGAACAGAGGCACACGCGGCTGTATGCGCTTTATGATAACGCCGGTAAACCCATGCCGCTGGTGGCAAAGTATTTTCGTCACCAGGGACGCGCTGCGCTGGAAGCCAAAAAGCTCACCATGCTGGGTCATGATGGCTTAGTCGCCGTGCCTGCGGTGTTTGGTCTGGTGCTTAGCCAGCAAAAGCCGGTGCATGAGATGTTGCTGATGGCGCGGTTTAACGGCGTGTCAGCGGAAGCGCCTGCTCGCAGCGCAGCTCGCTGGGAACAGCTTTGTGAACAGATTGTGGAAGGCGTGCTGGCCTGGCATCGCATCGACAGCCATGGCTTAGTCGGCAGTGTAGACAGTGTGCAGGAAAATAGCTGGCCCGCGTGGTATCGCCAAAGAGTGGAAGTATTGTGGTCAACGCTGGGTTATCTGTCCCCGCCGTTTTTCACGCTAGAAGATCGTCAGATTCTGTTTCGTAGCCGCCAGCTTTTACCTCGTCTGTTTAATGGCTTTGACGATCCTTGCGTGTTGATGCATGGCAATTTGCGCTTAGCCAGTATGCTGAAAGAAGCCCATAGCGATCAGCTGATTGCGATGATGCAGCCAGGCAACATTCTCTGGGCTCCGCGGGAATACGATCTCATGCGATTGGCAGATAGCGGGGCAGAAGCATCACTGCTACAGCACTATTTGCAGCGTGCGCCAGTGGCAGAAGGTTTCCTCTGGCGACGCTGGTTGTATCAGCTGTGGGATTGCATCGACACGCTGGTCAGCAGCGGGCAATTTGACCGTCCGCGCTTTGATCACGCCCGTGAACAATTACTCCCCTGGCTGGGTTGAGGTGAGATCATCACCGCGCAGCTTTTGCCAGGCCTGTCCTAGCATTTCATAGATAGCGCGTTCACTGTGTGCGAGCCACAGCGATGACGGAATGGCGCGTTCCCACCCGTTCAACGGCGATGTCACCGCCAGTTGATTAGCCGGCGCGGCCAGCGGATTCATACCGGCACTTTGGAAGAAATGCATGGCACGCGGCAAATGGTTGGCCGACGTCACCAGCAAGAACGGATGTTGCCCAATTGTTTGCTTCACCGCGCGTGCTTCACCAACCGTATCTCGCGGCTGATCCAACTGAATAATCGCTTCTGGCGGCACGCCAAGACTCTCCGCGACTTCTGCCGCCACGCTGGCGCTGCTACGTGGATTTTCGCCTGCCGCTGCGCCAGTAAAGATCATTTTCGCCTGCGGGTAGCGCCGCCACTGACGTACGCCTTCTGCCACGCGCGGCAAACTATTGTTTATCAAATTTGAACTTGGCGCCCAATTCGGATTGAAGGTATAGCCGCCGCCGAGCACCACGATATAATCGACCGGCTCGTTACCGTTCCAGGTGGGATAATGATTTTCCAGCGGTGACAGCATGCGATCGGCAACCGGCTGCAGGCTCAAAACCAGCAGCAGCAGCCAACTGGAAGAGATAAGGATTTTGCCACTTTTTTGCCAACGGCTGAACCAGAGCAGCAAAAGTCCTGCCGCCATCAGTAATAACAGCAGCGGTAAAGGCAGCAACATCCCGCCAATGACTTTTTTAAATGCGAAAAACATCGAATAGGGTCTCTTTTGTCCGAAAAAACAGCAGCCAGACGGTTACTGCGGCATGAAAGGTTCATTCTTGTTGAGCCTGTGACAAAATAGCACAAGTTGAATGCAGCAAAGCGGAGCCATCATCATGCAGGATCGTAACTTTGACGATCTGGCGGACAAATTCTCACAGAACATTTATGGCACGCGCAAAGGGCAAGTGCGCCAGGCGATTGTCTGGGACGAGCTGGAAGCCCTGTTACCGTCATTGCCTGTCGGGCCCTTACAGGTGCTGGATGCCGGTGGCGGCGTGGGACAAGTCTCAAGCGGTCTGGCGGCGCGCGGTCATCAGGTTGTACTGTGCGATCTTTCTGCTGAGATGCTGAAGTTGGCGGAAGCCCATGCGCTCGCAGCGGGTGTGAGCCACAACATGCAATTCAAACAAATTAGCGCTCAGCAGGTGGGCGAACATTTGGATACGCAGGTTGATCTGGTATTGTTTCACGCGGTGTTGGAATGGGTGGCGCAGCCAGAAGAAGTGCTGCAAGCGCTGTGGCACACGCTCAAGCCCGGCGGTGTGCTGTCGTTGATGTTTTACAACGCGCACGGCTTAACCTTCCGCACTCTGACGCTCGGCAATTTCGGCTATATGCGCGCCAATATGAGCAAACGCAAAAAGCGCACGCTGTCGCCGGATTTCCCACGCGATCCTGATGACGTGACGCGCTGGCTGAAAAACTGCGGATTTGACATTGAACGGCGTGCGGGCATTCGCGTCTTCTGTGATTACATGAAGCCGCAACCCGGCGCAGGGAAGAGCGTTGAGGAAATCATTGAGATGGAACGGCGTTTCTGTCGCCAGGAGCCCTTTTTAAGTTTAGGGCGCTATATCCACGTGACCGCGCGCAAACCCAGTCAGAAGGATCAACTATGAGCGAATTTTCCCAGACGGTCCCCGAATTGGTGGCATGGGCGCGCAAGAACGATTTTTCGCTTGCGCTGCCGGTAGAGCGTCTGGCCTTTTTGCTGGCCATCGCCACCTTAAACGGTGAGCGCATGGACGGCGAGATGAGTGAAGGCGAGCTAATTGACGCGTTCCGTCACGTTAGCAAAGCTTTTGAACAAACCCACGAAACCGTGCAGGTACGTGCCAACAACGCCATCAACGACATGGTGCGTCAGCGCTTGCTTAACCGCTTTACCAGCGAACTGACGGAAGGGCATGCCATTTATCGTCTGACGCCGCTCGCTATCGGTATTACCGACTATTACATCCGCCAGCGCGAATTCTCCACGTTGCGCTTGTCAATGCAGTTATCGATCGTGGCGCAGGAGTTGAAGCGTGCCGCAGATGCTGCCGAAGAAGACGGTGACGAATTCCACTGGCATCGCAACGTATTTGCGCCGCTGAAATATTCGGTGGCAGAAATTTTCGATAGCATCGACATGACGCAGCGTCTGATGGATGAGCAGCAGCAAGCGGTGAAAACCGACATTGCCGACCTGCTTAACAAAGATTGGCGCGCGGCGATCTCCAGCTGTGAAATGTTGCTGTCGGAAACCTCCGGTACACTGCGCGAGCTGCAGGATACGCTGGAAGCGGCGGGCGATAAATTGCAGGCCAACCTGCTGCGTATTCAGGACGCGACGCTGAGCAGCCCGGATTTAGGTTTTGTCGATAAGCTGGTGTACGACCTGCAAAACAAATTGGATCGCATCATCAGTTGGGGCCAGCAGGCAATCGACCTGTGGATTGGCTACGACCGTCACGTGCACAAGTTTATCCGTACCGCTATCGACATGGATAAGAACCGCGTCTTTGCACAGCGTTTACGCCTGTCGGTGCAAAATTATTTCGACCAGCCGTGGGCGCTGACCTACGCCAATGCCGATCGTCTTTACGATATGCGCGATGAAGAGATGACGCTGCGTAATGACGAAGTGATGGGCGAGCTGCCGCCGGAAATGGAATACGAAGAGTTTAATGAGATTCGCGAACAGCTGGCCGCAATGATCGAAGAGGCGCTACTGATTTATAAGCAGGAACAAAAGCCACTCCATCTTGCCACGGTGATGCGCGACTATCTGTCGCAGTATCCGCGCGCGCGCCACTTTGATTTGGCGCGTATTGTCATCGATCAAGCCGTGCGACTCGGCGTGGCCGAAGCTGATTTAGCCGGTCTGCCTGCGCAATGGCAGGCCATTAATGATTACGGAGCCAAGGTGCAGGCACATGTCATCGACAAATATTGAACAAGTGATGCCAGTCAAACTGGCATTGGCTCTGGCAAACCCGATTTTCCCGGCGCTCGATAGCCAGTTACGCGCGGGTCGCCACATTGGCATTGAAGAGCTGGATAATCACGCCTTCCTGATGGATTACCAGGAATATCTCGAAGAGTTTTACACGCGCTATAACGTTGAGCTGATCCGCGCGCCGGAAGGCTTCTTCTATCTGCGTCCGCGTTCAACCACCTTGATCCCGCGCTCGGTATTGTCCGAGTTGGACATGATGGTCGGCAAGATTCTTTGCTATCTCTATCTCAGCCCGGAACGTCTGGCGAATGAAGGGATTTTTACCCAGCAAGAGCTGTACGACGAACTGCTGTCGCTGGCCGATGAGAGCAAACTGCTCAAGCTGGTAAATCAGCGCTCCACCGGTTCCGATCTCGATCGTGCCAAGCTGCAGGAAAAAATGCGCGCGTCGCTGAGCCGCCTGCGTCGTCTTGGCATGGTGTGGTTTATGGGTAACGACAGCAGTAAATTCCGCATCACCGAATCGGTATTCCGCTTTGGTGCTGACGTGCGCAGCGGTGATGATGCGCGTGAAGCGCAGCTGCGCCTGATCCGTGACGGTGAAGCGATGACGCTGGAAAGCGCGCCAGCTGCGACAGAAACCGATGAATCAGATAACGATATTGACGCTGAAAGCGACGCGAGTGACAACGCGGAGGATGAACAAGCATGATTGAACGCGGTAAATTTCGTTCGCTAACGCTGATCAACTGGAACGGCTTCTTTGCCCGTACTTTTGATCTCGATGAGTTGGTGACCACGCTGTCAGGCGGTAACGGTGCAGGTAAATCCACCACCATGGCCGCTTTCGTTACGGCAATGATTCCTGACTTAACGCTGCTGCATTTCCGTAATACCACCGAAGCGGGTGCCACTTCCGGTTCGCGTGATAAAGGCCTGCACGGCAAACTGCGTGCTGGCGTCTGTTATTCGGTGCTGGATGTGGTCAACTCTCGCCATCAACGCGTGATAGTGGGTGTACGTCTTCAGCAGGTGGCAGGGCGCGATAAAAAAGTCGATATCAAACCATTCAGTATTCACGGCTTGCCGAGCGATTCACAGCCTACCGATATGCTGACCGAAGTCCTCAATAACCGTCAGGCGCGCGTTTTGCCGCTGACGGAAGTGAAGGAACGTGTCGAAGCGCAGGAAGGCGTACAGTTCAAACAGTACAACTCTGTAACCGATTATCACTCGGTGCTGTTTGAACTCGGCGTGGTGCCACGTCGTCTGCGTAATGCCAGCGATCGCAGCAAATTCTATCGTCTGATCGAAGCCTCGCTGTATGGCGGTATTTCCAGCGCCATCACCCGATCGCTGCGCGATTACCTGCTGCCCGAAAACGGCGGCGTGCGCAAAGCTTTCCAGGATATGGAAGCTGCGCTGCGTGAAAACCGCATGACGCTGGAAGCCATTCGCGTTACGCAGTCGGATCGCGACCTGTTTAAACATCTGATTTCTGAAGCTACCAGCTATGTTTCCGCTGACTACATGCGCCACGCTAACGAGCGTCGCCTTCACCTTGATGGCGCGTTGCAGCTGCGTAATGAGCTTTTTACCAGCCGTAATCAGCTCATTTCCGAACAGTATCGACATATCGAAATGGCGCGCGAGTTGTCCGAGCACAACGGTGCCGAGAGCGATCTGGAAAGCGATTATCAGGGTGCCAGCGATCATCTCAATCTGGTGCAAACTGCGATGCGCCAGGCGGAAAAGATCGAGCGCTACGATGCCGATCTGGAAGAACTGACCTATCGTCTTGAAGAGCAGAACGAAGTTGTTGCCGAAGCGCGTGAAGTGCAGGAAGAGAACGAAGCGCGCGCCGAAGCGGCTGAAGTTGAGGTGGATGAGCTGAAAAGCCAACTCGCTGACTTCCAGCAGGCGCTTGATGTGCAGCAGACGCGTGCCATCCAGTATCAGCAAGCCTTACAGGCATTGGAGAAAGCGCGTACGCAGTGCCAGCTGCCCGATTTAACTATCGATAATGCCGCTGAATGGCAGGAAACCTTCCAGGCGCGTGAAGAAGAAGCGACCGAACGTCTGCTGCGTCTCGAGCAGAAACTGAGCGTCGCCGAAGCGGCACACAGCCAGTTCGAGCAGGCGCTGACATTAGTCACGAGCATTGCGGGTGACGTCGGTCGTCAGGATGCGTGGCAAGTGGGCCGTGAATTACTGCGTGATGCCAGCAATCAGCGTCATCATGCCGAACAACTCTCCTCGCTGCGTCTGCGCCTGAATGAATTGGAAACGCGTCTGCGCGAGCAACATGATGCTGAGCGTCTGCTGGCGGATTTCTGCAAACGTCAGGGCCAGCAATACGATGCGGATGCGCTTGACGGTTTGCAGCGTGAACTCGAAGCGCAGATTGAACAACTGAATGAGAGCGTAGCGGATGCCGGCGAACGCCGCATGTTGATGCGTCAAGAGCTGGAGCAACTGCGTGAGCGCATTACGGCGCTGACCGCCCGCGCGCCACACTGGCTGGCAGCGCAGGAGATCCTCACGCAACTGAGTGAGCAAACCGGCCAGGAGCTGACCAGCAGCCAGCAGATTACCGAATTTATGCAGCAACTGCTGGAGCGTGAGCGTGAAACCACGGTTGAGCGTGACGAACTGGCCGCGCGGAAGCGCGAAGTTGAACAGCAGATTGAACGTCTGAGTCAACCGGGCGGCGCGGAAGATGCTCGCCTGACGCAACTGGCGGAACGTTTTGGCGGCGTGCTGCTGTCAGAAATTTATGATGACGTTACGCTGGATGATGCGCCGTACTTCTCGGCGTTGTACGGTCCCTCGCGTCACGCCATCGTGGTGCCGGATCTGTCGCTGGTGCGCGAACTGCTCGACCGTTTAGACGAGTGCCCGGAAGATCTCTATCTGATTGAAGGCGATCCGCAGGCATTTGACGACAGCGTATTTAGCGTTGAAGAGTTGCAAAAAGCGGTAGTGGTAAAAGTGGCTGAGCGTCAGTGGCGCTACTCCCGCTTCCCCAAAGTACCGCTGTTTGGCCGCGCGGCGCGTGAAAATCAGTTGGAACTGTTGAACAATGAACGTGAACAGCTGGCCGAGCGTTATGCCACGCTGTCGTTTGATGTGCAGAAAACCCAGCGTTTGCACCAATCCTTTAGCCGCTTTATTGGTAGCCATTTAGCGGTAGCGTTTGATGAAGATCCGGAAGCGCAGATTCGTCAGCTCAACAGCCGCCGTGGCGAGCTGGAGCGGGCTTTAGCGCAGCATGAAAACGATAATCAGCAGCAGCGCGCACAGTTTGAGCAGGCAAAAGAGGGGGTCAGCCAGCTGAACCGCCTGTTGCCGCGCGTTAATCTGCTGCTCGACGACACGCTCGGCGATCGTTGTGAAGAGATCCGCGAGCGGGTAGAAGAAGCGCAGGAAGCCGCGCGTTTCCTGCATCAACACGGCAGCAAACTCAGCAAGCTGGAGCCGTTGATTTCGGTACTGCAAAGCGATCCGCAGCAGCACGATCAGCTGCAGCGCGATTATCAGCAGGCGCAGCAACAGCAGCGTGATGCGCGTCAGCAGGCGTTTGCGCTGACCGAGGTGGTGCAGCGCCGGGCGCATTTCAGCTATGAAAGTTCAGCTGGCATGTTGGGTGGTAACAGCGATCTCAATGAAAAATTGCGTCAGCGTCTGGAGCAGGCGGAAGGCGAACGCAGCCGCGCACGTGAACGTCTGCGTGGACATCAGGCACAGCTGACGCAGTATTCGCAAGTGCTGGCGTCGCTGAAAAGCTCTTACGACGCCAAACGCGACATGCTGAAAGAGTTGCAGCAAGAGATGCAGGATATCGGCGTGCATGCTGATGCCAGCGCAGAAGAGCGCGCGCGCATCCGTCGGGATGAGCTGTATAGCGCACTGAGCCACAACCGCGCGCGTCGCAACCAGTTGGAAAAACAGATCACCTTCTGTGAAGCA
The DNA here is from genome assembly GCF_059730785.1 of Pantoea sp. X-Soil-ISGK-421. Lineage (NCBI taxonomy): Bacteria > Pseudomonadati > Pseudomonadota > Gammaproteobacteria > Enterobacterales > Erwiniaceae > Pantoea > Pantoea sp. X-Soil-ISGK-421. The sequence goes on from NZ_AP035979.1 coordinate 1,449,090, forward strand.
GAAATGGATAGCCTGCAGAAGAAACTGCGCAAGCTGGAACGCGATTATCACCAGATTCGTCAGCAGGTAGTGAATGCTAAAGCGGGCTGGTGCGCGGTGCTGCGTCTGGTCAAAGAGAACGGTGTTGAGCGTCGTCTGCATCGCCGCGAACTGGCCTATCTCAGCGGTGATGAGCTACGTTCCATGTCGGATAAAGCGCTCGGTGCGCTGCGTCTGGCGGTGGCGGATAATGAACATCTGCGCGATGTGCTGCGCATGTCTGAAGATCCGAAACGTCCGGAGCGTAAGATTCAGTTCTTTATCGCGGTGTACCAGCATCTGCGCGAACGTATCCGTCAGGACATCATTCGTACTGACGATCCGGTTGAAGCCATCGAGCAGATGGAGATTGAACTGAATCGCCTGACCGAAGAGCTAACGGCGCGCGAACAGACGCTGGCGATCAGTTCACGCAGCGCCGCGAACATTATTCGCAAAACCATTCAGCGCGAGCAAAACCGTATTCGCCAGCTGAACCAAGGTTTGCAGGCCGTGAGCTTTGGTCAGGTGCGCAGCGTGCGCCTCAACGTGAACGTGCGTGAAGCGCACTCCACGCTGCTGGATACGCTGTCGGAAGAGCATGAACAGCACCAGGATCTGTTTACCAGCAATCGCTTAACCTTCTCGGAAGCCCTGGCGAAACTTTATCAGCGCCTGAATCCGCAGATCGATATGGGCCAACGCACGCCGCAAACCATCGGTGAAGAGCTGCTCGACTACCGCAACTATCTTGAGATGGAAGTGGAGGTCAATCGTGGTACTGATGGCTGGCTGCGCGCGGAAAGTGGCGCACTTTCAACCGGTGAAGCGATCGGTACCGGGATGTCGATTCTGGTGATGGTGGTACAGAGTTGGGAAGAAGAATCGCGTCGTCTGCGCGGCAAAGATATTTCGCCGTGTCGTCTGCTGTTCCTCGATGAAGCGGCCCGTCTGGATGCGCGTTCTATCGCCACGTTGTTTGAGCTGTGCGAACGTCTGGAGATGCAGCTGATCATCGCAGCACCAGAGAACATCAGCCCGGAAAAAGGCACCACCTATAAGCTGGTGCGTAAAATGTTTAACAACACCGAACATGTGCATGTAGTGGGTCTGCGCGGCTTCTCAGCGGATTCCGCACCCGTGAAACAGGAAACGCCCGGGCTTGGTCTTGAAACGGAAAATAGCTAGCGCTAAATCTGGTTAAAAAACAGCGCTACGTTTAATCTGTAAGCGGCATCTGCACTTAAAGGCAGATGCCGTTTTTTATTCGTATACTCAACATTAAGAGTATGGTTGTACATAGCGATAACAGGGCGCTATGTCATTGGTGAGAAGGGGGCAGGGATGTTGCTAAACAATAAAAGCAAAATGAGTCGTGCTGCAGGAGTACTCGGTTTGTCACTGGTATTGTCACCGCTGGCGGTCAGCTATGCGGCTATCACCTCCACGCTGCCTCACTCCACGCACCGTTCGATGTCGGTTGCTGCCAGCCAGCAACAGATCCAGCAGGCGTTTAGCGCCACTGAACAACCCTTCTATCTGCCGGGCTTAGCCGGCATTTATGCTTCGCGCGATATGGCTCCGCTGTGGCAAGACCACGAAGCGGTGCAGGCTTTTCAGCAGCAGCTGGCGGAGGTGGCGCTCTCTGGCGTACAGCCGCAGTTCAGCCGCTGGGTGGAGCGTCTAACCAATCCCAATATTAAAGGTCTGGCGCGCGATATCGTGCTGAGCGATGCGATGCTCGGCTATCTGCAATTTGTCGCCAATGTGCCTTCGCAGGGTGAAACCTGGCTCTACAGCAACGTGCCTTACAAGCTGACGATGCCGACGCTGGCGGCGATTAATCAATGGCAGAACGCGGTCAACGCGGGCGGCAGCCGCACTTTCGTGGTTTCTCTACAGCCGCAACACCCTCAATACGCACCGATGCACAGCGCGTTGAAAACGTTGCTGACCGATAATCGCCCGTGGCCGCAACTGCGCGACAGTACCACACTGCGTCCGGGACAAATCAGCAATGATGTGCCTGCGTTACGCGAAATTCTGCAACGCACCGGCATGTTAACCGCCAGCCACAGCAGCACGCCTACGCCGGCGGAAGATGCGGTGCCAACCGCCCCGGTTCCGGTGAGTCAAAGCGATCAACCGGTAGCAGTGAGTCCGTCTGCCGCCAATTTTGATGATATTGATGCTGCTCCCGCTCTGGCCGCTTCACCTGAAGTGGCCAATAATGTTGCCGCTAATCCGACAGCCGTCGGCCCCAATGTGTATGACACCGCGCTAGTGGAGGGCGTTAAGCGTTTCCAGCATTGGCAGGGATTGGCCGATGACGGTGCGATTGGTCCGCGCACGCGCGAGTGGTTGAATGTACCTCCGCAGATGCGTGCATCGCTGCTGGCACTGAATATTCAACGTCTGCGCCTGCTGCCGGATGATATGCATAACGGCATCATGGTAAACATTCCCAACTACTCGCTGACCTACTACAACAATGGTGCCACCATTTTGTCATCACGCGTGATCGTCGGTCGTCCCGACCGCAAAACGCCGCTGATGCGCAGCGCGTTGAATAATGTGGTGCTTAATCCACCGTGGAACGTGCCAACTACATTGGTGCGTCAGGATATTGTGCCAAAGGTGAAGCAGGATCCGACTTATCTGTACAAGCACGGTTATACGCTGCTGTCCGGCTGGAGCGCGGATGCGGAAGTGATCGATCCCTCCATGATTGACTGGCGTATGGTGTCGGCGGCGAGCTTCCCGTATCGCATTCGTCAGGCGCCAGGCGCGACGAACTCACTTGGCCGTTACAAATTCAACATGCCAAGCTCAGATGCCATTTATCTGCATGATACGCCCAACCATACGCTGTTCCAGCGCGATATCCGTGCGCTCAGTTCAGGCTGTGTCCGCGTGAACAAAGCTTCCGAGTTGGCCGATCTGCTATTACAGGATGTGGGTTGGAATGACGGACGTATTTCGGACACGTTGAAAGAGGGGAATACGCGCTATGTACCGATTCGTCATCGTATTCCGGTCAACCTTTACTACTTAACCGCCTGGGTTGCTGACGACGGGCAACCGCAATATCGTACAGATATTTACAATTATGATAACCCCGCGCGATCTGGCAGTCAGGTGCTGAATAAAGCAGGTCAATTGCTACTCTAGTGATTGATTTGACTGTTCTCCTTTTACATTAAATTAACCAAGACCAGTCTCGAAAATTTGATTTTGAGCTGGTTTTGGCCTTCTGAATCATATTCCGGGTTGACTGAGTCTTAGGTGGACGTTACTGTTCGGCCTTGTGTACTTTTCGCACATATTTTATCCGCTTTAGATTAGGTAACCTCGCTTCATGGCTAATATTGATTCTCAACGTCGTCGATTACTCTTGATTGGAGGCGCAGCAGCAGGTTTATCACTGCTTCCTGGCTCCGCGCTGGCTTCGCTTTCCACCGCCCGCCCTCGAGTATTGACACTCAGTAACCTTCACACCGGTGAAACCCTTAAAACAGAGTTTTTTAACGGTAAGCGTTATGACAAGGATGAGTTAGCCCGCTTAAATCACTTCTTCCGTGATTATCGCGCCAATCAGGTGAAGAACATCGATCCGCATCTTTTTGACCAGCTTTATCGCCTGCAAACGCTACTTGATACGCGTAAACCAGTGCAGCTGATTTCCGGTTACCGCACGTTAGCCACTAACACCATGCTGCGTGAATCGGGTCCGGGCGTGGCGAAAAAAAGCTACCACACCAAAGGACAAGCCATGGATTTCCATATTGAGGGAATTTCGTTGAGCAATGTTCGCAAAGCGGCGTTATCAATGCGCGCTGGTGGTGTAGGATATTACCCGCGCAGCAACTTCGTACACATTGATACCGGGCCTGCAAGGCACTGGTCCTGATACCGGCAGCGCTGCGTGTGTCGGTCATGGAGCGCTATGAATTACCAAATTATCCCGGTTACCGCTTTTTCCCAGAACTGTTCAGTTATTTGGGATGACGAAACCCAACAAGCGGCATTAGTCGATCCTGGCGGCGATGCGGAAACCATCAAAGCCGTGTTGGCAGAACGTGGTTTAACGCCGTCGCAAATCCTGCTCACGCACGGACATCTCGATCATGTCGGTGCCGCCGCTGAACTCGCGGCACATTATCAGGTGCCGATTGTCGGCCCGCATCCGCTTGATGCTTTCTGGTTAGATAATCTGCCAACTCAAAGCCGCATGTTTGGACTACCCGAATGCGCACCGCTCACGCCCGATCGCTGGCTGGAAGAGGGAGAGACCGTGCAGGTGGGGAATGTTCATTTGGACGTGCTGCTTTGTCCGGGCCACACGCCGGGACACATTGTGTTCTTCGATCGCGCAGGGCGTCTTCTTATTTCAGGCGATGTGATTTTCAACGGCGGCGTTGGACGCACCGATTTTCCGCAGGGCAGTCACAGCGACTTAATCAATGCGATTAAAACCAAGCTGCTGCCGCTCGGCGATGATGTTATATTCGTGCCGGGTCACGGACCTATCTCAACGTTGGGTCGCGAGCGCATCAGCAATCCGTTCCTTCAAGAATAAAAAAATGGGCCTAAATGGCCCATTTTTTTATTCGCCGTCTGGCTTATAGAACCGCGACAATCGCCTCACACAGCGCCGACATATTGTCTGGCGTCATGCCTGCCACGTTGACGCGACCGGAATTCACCGCATACACGCCAAACTCTTCACGCAGACGTACCACTTGATCTTTGGTCAGCCCGCTGAACGAAAACATGCCGTTCTGCTTGATGATAAAGCTGAAGTCTTGATTCGCGCCTTTATCCGCCAGCGTGTTCACAAATAGCTGACGCATGCGCTGGATGCGCTGACGCATATCCGTCAGTTCCTGTATCCAGATGGTGCGTAGCGCGTCATTGCTGAGAATGGTGGCAACTACAGCCGCGCCATGGGACGGTGGATTAGAGTAGTTAGCGCGAATGGTGTATTTCACCTGGCTGAACGCGGTTTTCGCCACGTCGCTGCTTGCTGCAACCAGCGTCAATGCACCTACACGCTCATTGTACAAACCGAAGTTCTTCGAGTAAGAGCTGGCAACGATCAGTTCCTGGTGAGAGGCGGCAAAAATACGCAAACCTTCCGCATCTTCATCCAGACCGCGAGCAAAGCCCTGATAAGCGAAATCGAACAGCGGTAGCCAGCCTTTCTCTTGTGACAGCTTCGCCAGCTGTTGCCACTGATCGGCCGTTGGATCAACGCCGGTTGGGTTGTGGCAGCAGCCGTGGAACAGCACCACATCGCCCGCTTTTGCTTCCTGCAGTGATGCCACCATGCCAGCGAAATCAAGGCTATGGCTGGCTTCGTCATAGTAATGGTAATCGCAGACTTCCAGACCCGCGGCGTTAAATACATTTTTGTGGTTAGGCCAGCTTGGGTTGCTCACCCAAACACGCTTAACGCTGGTCTGATTTGCCAGGAAATCCGCCGCAACGCGCAGGGCACCGGTGCCGCCTGGTGTTTGTGCCGTGCAGGCACGACCCGCAGAAATCAGCGCGCTCTCTTTGCCGAACAGCAGCTCCTGAGTACAACGTGCGAAATCCACCAGACCATCAATGCTCAGGTAGTTCTTGGTGGTTTCATTTTCCAGCAAATACTGCTCAGCTTTTTTAACACTGGTGAGTACCGGCGTTTTACCGGTTTCATCTTTATAAACACCAATGCCAAGATTGATTTTATTCGGGCGGTCATCGGCACGAAAAAGGTCAGCCAGTCCAAGAATTGGATCGGCAGGTGCGGCAGAGATCGATTCAAACATGAGTCAGTTCCGTTTGGGTGAACTTTAGCGAAATGAGCTATCAGGTTAACGTCAGTCGGCACACTTGCCAACCGCTGATATAAAAAAGAAATAGGGTGGGTGCTGAAAGTAGAAAAGCTAATTGCGAGGCCGATCACTGAAATGCAAAACGGAGCCTTAAGGCTCCGTTTTTAGGTATTACGCAAATCTAATCGGGTGATTAGAACTGGTATACCAAGCCAACGCCAACAACGTCGTCGGTGCTCACGCCCTGAGCGCGGGTGTAATCGTTGTCATCCAGCAGGTTGATTTTGTAATCAACATAGGTAGACATGTTTTTGTTGAAGTAGTAGTAAGTACCCACTTCGATGTATTTAACCAGGTCAGCATCGCCACCAGCGAAGGTTGCACCGTTAGCGGTGTTACCATTCAGCTGCTTGCCTTTAGACTGCAGGTAAGCGATGGATGGGCGCAGACCGAAGTCGAACTGGTACTGTGCAACCACTTCGAAGTTCTGAGTTTTGTTAGCAGTCTGACGAGCAGTATTACCGTAAGCAGTGGTGTTACGTGCTTCGCCGTAGAATGCTGCCAGGTAAACGTTGTTCGCGTCATATTTCAGACCGAAGCCGTATGCGTCAGCTTTATCGCCGTTGCCATCGAGTGCTTGCTGATCGGTACGGTCAGAAGAAGCGTATGAACCTACAACGCTAACACCCATGCCAGTGTCATAGGCTACAGAAGTACCCCAGCCGTCTCCATTGTCATGCAGCACGTCACGACCTTCGTTCTTGCCTTGGTACTGTGCAGCGAAGCTCAGACCATCAACCAGGCCAAAGAAGTTGCTGTTACGGTAAGTAGCCAGACCATTTGAACGACCAATCATGAAGTTGTCGTTTTCCTGATACATGGTGTCATCACCAAATATCGGTAATTGGTCGGTGTAAGACATTGCGTCATAAATAACGCCATAGTTACGGCCGTAATCGAATGAACCTGCATCACCAAATTTCAGACCTGCAAAGCCCAGACGGGTTTTAGAACCGCTGGTGCCCTGAGATTCTGCAACGTTCGCTTGAACGTTGTATTCCCACTGGCCGTAACCGGTCAGCTGGTCAGTAATCTGAGTTTCACCCTTAAAACCGAAGCGAACATAAGTTTGGTCGCCATCGCTGTCAGGATCATCAGAGAAAGTGTGGCGCGCATCAACTTTACCGTACAGGTCCAGCTTGTTGCCGTCTTTGTTATAAATTTCTGCTGCGTTTGCTGCACCAGCAGCTAACAGAGCTGGGATAACCACTGCAAGAATGTTGCGCTTCATCATTTTTTATTACCCTCATTGGAGTTATTTGGACATCTGCCACTGCTGCCAAGAAATCTTTACAGAACCTTGAAAGAAGTTTGATGTCTCCTGTGTCTGCACGCATCTTTCCATCACAGGGTTGCTAATTCTAGCCCGAAGATGATTCAAATCTCTCAATTGAGTATCAAAAGGAAAAAATGTATTACAATTTGTAAAAAATAGGGAACTTTGTGAGAGAACTCAAAATTTACAAAAATAAAAAAAGGCCGGCTAGGCCGACCTCTTTATATATATGAATTTCTTATAATTAATCGCTAAATTTAGAAATTCGCATTGCGTGGGGTACGTGGGAAGGGGATAACATCCCTTACATTTTGTACGCCAGTGACATAGGCGATTAATCGTTCGAAACCTAATCCGAAGCCAGCATGTGGCACGGTGCCGTAACGACGCAGGTCACGATACCACCAATAATCTTCTTTATTGAGGCCCATTTCTGCCAGGCGTGCATCCAGCACATCCAGACGTTCTTCACGCTGTGAACCACCGATGATTTCACCAATACCTGGCGCGAGCACATCCATCGCCGCCACGGTTTTGCCGTCGTCGTTCATACGCATATAGAAGGCTTTAATGTCTTTCGGATAGTTTTTCACCACAACCGGTGCTTTAAAGTGCTGCTCCGCAAGATAGCGCTCGTGTTCGGATGACAGATCCACGCCCCATGAAACCGGGTTCTCGAAGGTCTGACCGCTCTTCAGCAGGATGTCGACCGCATCGGTGTAATCCACTTGCGCAAAATCGGTCTGAACAAAACGCTCCAGGCGCGCAACGGCGTCCTTGTCCACACGCTCAGCAAAGAACGCCATGTCATCGGCGCGCTCGTTCAGCACCGCCTGGAACACATATTTCAGCATGGACTCTGCCAATGCAGCCGCATCATCCAGCGTCGCAAAAGCGACTTCCGGTTCCAGCATCCAGAATTCCGCCAGGTGACGGCTGGTGTTGGAGTTTTCGGCGCGGAAAGTCGGACCAAAGGTATATACCTTAGACAGCGCGCAGGCATAGGTTTCGGCGTTGAGCTGGCCAGATACGGTCAGGAACGCTTCTTTACCGAAGAAGTCTTTATCAAAATCGATCTTGCCCTGCGGATCGCGCGGCAGATTTTCCATGTCCAGCGTCGAAACACGGAACATCTCGCCAGCACCTTCGGTATCAGACGCAGTAATCAGCGGGGTAGAAACCCAGAAATAGCCGTTTTCGTGGAAGAAGCGATGCAGCGCCTGGGCCAGCGTATGACGCACGCGCGCCACCGCACCCACCAGGTTAGTACGCGGACGCAGGTGCGCCACTTCGCGTAGGTATTCGATGCTGTGACGTTTTGCCGCCATTGGATAGGTATCCGGATCGTCAACCCAACCAGTGACTTCAACCTTGGTCGCCTGCAACTCGAAGGCCTGGCCTTCGCCCGGCGATTCGACCACTTTCCCTGTAATGATCACGGAACAGCCGGTGGTCAGACGCAGCACTTCATCCTGATAATTATTCAGAGAATTATTGACGACGGCCTGAACGGGATTAAAGCAGGAACCGTCGTAAACGGCGATAAAGGAAAGACCAGCTTTGGAATCTCTTCGGGTACGCACCCAACCACGTACGGTGACTTCGCTGTCAACCGCAACACGGCCGTGCAGTACATCCGCTACAGGCACAACGCTCATAAAGTTCTCTCTATATATATAGTGGATAAAAGCCCCTTTTCGGGGTTTTGCTATGTTACTTGCGAGCCGACAGGAAACAAGCAAAATTGCCGCGCGACAGGGAGATTTGTTGACGGGGAGCAGGGTGCAAGCACCCTGCAATAAGAATCAGCTGGCTCTTTTAACCAGCGGCAGATCGAAGGCTTTGCGCAAAGCGCGCACGAAGGCTTTATCCTGGCAAATGGTTTTTCCGGGACTGTCGGAGAGTTTTGCCACCGGTTTGCCGTTGCAGCTCACCAATTTAATCACGATATTCAGCGGTGTAACGCCAGGAATATCGCAGGACAGACGTGTTCCGATACCAAACACCACGTTGGCGCGCTGGCCAAAGTGACGATAGAGCGTCAGTGCTTTATCCATGTTGAGGTTATCCGAGAACACCAACGTTTTGCTTTTTGGATCGATATCCAGGCGCTGATAGTGCGCAATGGCTTTCTCACCCCATTCCACCGGATCGCCAGAATCATGGCGCAAGCCTTGGTAACGATGGGCAAAGCCGGGACCAAAATCGCGTAGGAAGGCGTCCATGGTGATGCAGTCGGTCAAGGCGATGCCTAATTGATCGTCATACTCATCCAGCCAGGATTGCAGCGCGGCACGTTGGCTATTCGCCAATACCGGACTGATCTGCTGGTGCGCCTGGAACCATTCATGCGCCTGAGTCCCTACCGGATTAAGCTGCAGGCGGCGCGCCAAATCGTAGTTGCTGGTACCAACCAGCCACGGAAACTCCGCTTTTAGCGTGCTGACGATCGCTTCCTGTACCGCTTTGGAGTAACGGCGACGGGTGCCGAAATCCATCAGTTGGAAGCGCGACATATCCAAATCGCCTACCTGCTGACGAAAATCCACCAGCTTGTGCTGCAAGTGCGCTACCGCCTGGTCCACTCCCATTTGCGGCGTACGATGGCGATGGACTACTTCGCTTATCAGCGCCAGCAATGGCACTTCCCACAGAATCACTTCACGCCACGGACCGCTGATCTGAATGGTCAGATGGCCGTTATTGTTACGCACGTTGACTTGTGAAGGATCGAGGCGGAATTGGCGCAGCCAGTTAAGGTAATCGGTTTGAAAGAACGGCAGTCCGCTGAGGTAGTGATACTCCTCGTCGCTCAGGGTGAGCGTTTGCAGGGTTTCAATCTGCGCGCGGATCTCGTCCGCATAAATACCGAGCAGCTCGTCGCCACGGCAGCGAAATTCCGCCGTAACCGGGACATCATAATAGCGATGATAGACGGCCTGCTGCATATGGAGCTTGTACGCATCGGTATCAAGCAGCGTGGTCAAAATCGGGGAAGCATGTCCAGTCATGGTGCGTTTCAGCATCCTCTTCCGCGGAGCAGAGCCCGGTGTTCAACAAAGTCATAAAGACGCAGGAGTATAAAACAGTAATGACCGTGATCACACCATAATTGCGGGTGGCAGGTCGAGGGTCATTTGTGCCATTGTTAATGAATTGTAGCCTTTTCAACGAACGCACGCATTGTACGTGGCAACAGAGGCACAACCCGCTTAGACTTTGACGGGTCAACATATTAACGATTAAACGATGCGAGAAGGACTCATGACGCAACAGCCGCAAATTAAATATCGCCACGATTACCGTGCGCCGGATTATACCATTACCGATATCGACCTGACGTTTGATCTGGATGCTGCTTCAACGCGCGTCACTGCGGTCAGCCAGGTGAAGCGTCTTGGCGCTGCGGATGCTGAACTGCGTCTGGATGGCGAAGACCTCACGCTGGTATCACTGGCGGTGGATGGCAATCCGTGGCCGCATTACCGCGAAGAAGAGGGCGCGTTGTTCATCAGCCAGCTGCCGGACACCTTCACGCTGACCATCATCAATGACATTCATCCGGATAAAAACACCGCGCTGGAAGGGTTATACCAATCTGGCGAAGCGCTGTGTACCCAATGTGAAGCCGAAGGTTTCCGCCACATTACCTGGTATCTTGATCGCCCAGACGTGCTGGCGCGCTTTACCACCACCATTATCGCCGATGGCGCACGCTATCCTTATTTACTCTCGAACGGCAACAAGCTGGAGAGCGGCCGCCATGAAGATGGTCGCCACTGGGTGAAGTGGCAAGATCCATTCCCAAAACCGTGCTACCTGTTTGCGCTGGTGGCCGGTGATTTCGACGTACTGCGCGATAGCTTTACCACGCGTTCTGGCCGCGATGTGGCGTTGGAGATCTTTGTCGATCGCGGCAATCTCGATCGTGCCGATTGGGCGATGACCTCGCTAAAAGCCAGCATGAAGTGGGATGAAGAGCGTTTTAACCTGGAGTACGACCTCGACATCTTTATGATCGTCGCGGTGGATTTCTTCAATATGGGCGCGATGGAGAACAAAGGCCTCAACGTCTTCAACTCCAAATACGTGCTGGCGAAAGCTGAAACCGCCACCGACAAAGATTACCTCGGCATTGAGGCGGTTATCGGTCACGAATACTTCCACAACTGGACCGGCAACCGCGTGACCTGCCGCGACTGGTTCCAGCTCAGCCTGAAAGAGGGTCTGACGGTGTTCCGCGATCAGGAGTTCAGTTCCGATCTCGGCTCGCGCGCGGTGAATCGTATCGATAATGTGCGCGTGATGCGCGGTGCGCAGTTTGCGGAAGACGCCAGCCCAATGGCGCACCCGATCCGTCCGGATCAGGTGATCGAAATGAACAACTTCTACACCTTAACGGTGTACGAGAAAGGGTCAGAAGTGATCCGCATGATGCACACCTTGCTGGGCGAAGAGAATTTCCAGAAAGGCATGCAGCTGTACTTCGAACGTCACGATGGCAGCGCGGCCACCTGTGATGATTTTGTACAGGCGATGGAAGATGCCTCAAATGTTGATCTCTCGCAGTTCCGCCGCTGGTACAGCCAGGCGGGCACGCCTATTTTGACGGTACGCGATGATTACAATCCTGAGCTGGAGCAGTATACGCTGCACGTGGCCCAGCGCACGCCAGCCACCGCCGAGCAGAAAGAGAAGTTGCCGTTACACATTCCGCTGGATATCGAACTTTACGATAACGAAGGCAAGGTGATCCCGCTGCAGCATAATGGTCATCCGGTACATCACGTATTGAACGTTACCGAAGAGTTCCAGACCTTCATTTTCGATAAAGTCTACTTCCAGCCGGTGCCGTCGCTGCTGCGTGAGTTCTCTGCACCCGTGAAGCTCGACTATAAATGGAGCGATGCGCAGCTCACCTTCCTGATGCGTCACGCGCGCAATGATTTCGCCCGTTGGGATGCGGCGCAAAGCCTGCTGGCAACTTACATTCGGCTGAATGTGGCGCGTCATCAGCAGGGCCAGCCGCTGTCGCTGCCGCTGCATGTTGCCGATGCGTTCCGCGCGGTGCTGCTGGATGAGCAGGGCGATCCGGCACTGAAAGCGCTGATTCTGTCGCTGCCGTCTGAGAATGAAATCGCCGAACTGTTTGATGTCATCGATCCCCTGGCGATCTCGGCGGTGCGTGATGCGCTGGTACGTACGCTGGCAAAAGAGTTGGGTGACGAATTCTTCGCGCTCTATCTGGCCAACCAAAGCAGCGAATACAAAATTGAACACGCTGAGATCGGTAAGCGCACGCTGAAAAACGTCTGCCTTGGTTATCTGGCCTTCGCCGATGAGGCACAGGCGGACAAGCTGGTGCAGGCACAATATCAGCAGGCGAATAACATGACTGACGCGTTAGCGGCGTTGGCTGCGGCTGTGGCAGCCAACTTGCCTTGCCGCGATGCGTTGCTGGCGGCATATGACGAGCGCTGGCATCAGGATGGTCTGGTGATGGATAAATGGTTTGTGCTGCAAGCCACCAGCCCAGCGGCGGATGTGTTGAGCAAGGTGCGCGAGCTGCTAAATCACCGTTCGTTCACCATGGGCAACCCGAACCGTATCCGTTCGTTGATTGGTGCGTTTGCGTCAGGTAATCCAGCGGCATTCCACGCCAAAGATGGCAGTGGTTATCAGTTCCTGGTGGAGATGTTGACCGATCTCAACACGCGTAACCCGCAAGTGGCTGCGCGTATGATTGAGCCGCTGATTCGCCTGAAACGTTATGATGCCGATCGCCAGGCGCTGATGCGTAAAGCGCTGGAAACGTTGAAAGGGCTGGATAAGCTGTCTGGCGATCTGTACGAGAAGATCACCAAGGCGCTGAACGCGTAATCATGTGGGGCGCCATGAATGGCGACCCTACGCGGATTTCGTAGAGCGCGCATTTATGCGCGCTTTTTTTAACTCTGCTGCGCAAACTTTAGCGGCTGCTCCGACGAACCGCGCTTCATCACCCGATCCAGCACTTCCGCTTCCAGTTCGGCCAGGCGTGGCGACCCACGACGACGTGGGCGCGGCAGATCGACAATCAAATCCAGCCCAATCTGACCTTCCTCAATGAGCAGCACGCGATCGGCGATTGCCACCGCTTCGCTGACATCGTGCGTTACCAGCAACACGGTAAAGTTATGCTGCTGCCACAGCGACTCAATCAATCCCTGCATTTCGATACGCGTCAACGCATCCAGCGCCCCAAGCGGCTCATCAAGCAGCAGTAAACCTGGGCGATGAATCAGCGCACGCGCCAGCGCTACACGCTGTTTCTGCCCGCCGGACAACGCTGCAGGCCACTCGTTGGCACGATCCGCCAATCCGACCGCGTCCAACGCTTCCAGCGCGGCGGCACGCCATTCACGGCCTTTCAGTCCCAGCCCAACGTTATCAATCACCTTCTTCCACGGCAGTAAGCGTGAATCCTGGAACATCAAACGTGTATCTTCGCGCGCCTCGGATAAGGGCGCATTGCCAGCCAGCAACGCACCGCGCGTGGTCGATTCCAGACCTGCCAGCAGACGCAGTAAGGTACTTTTCCCACAGCCGCTGCGGCCGACGACCGCGACGAACTGCCCCGATGGAATATGCAGATCAATATTATTCAGGATGGTGCGATCGCCATATTGCTTGCTGACGCCATTGACGCCAACCGGCGTACCGCGATTTAAACGCGCCGGATTTAGGGTTGCGTTGCTCATGCGTTCTCCTTCGATTGGTAGGCCGGATGCCAGCGCAGCCAGACGCGCTCCAGCAGCTGCGCCGCAACGTCGGCCAGTTTGCCGAGCAGGGCATAAAGAATGATGGCCACCACCACCACGTCGGTTTGCAGGAATTCACGGGCGTTCATCGCCAGATAACCAATGCCCGAGTTAGCGGAAATGGTCTCGGCCACAATCAGCGTCAGCCACATCAGACCAAGGGCAAATCGTACGCCAACCATAATGGATGGCAGCGCACCCGGCAGAATCACCTGAATGAACAAGCTCCAACCGGACAAACCGTAGCTACGCGCCATCTCGACTAAACCACGGTCAATGTTACGAATGCCGTGATAGGTGTTGAGATAAATCGGGAATAAGGTGCCCAGCGCCACGAGGAAAATCTTGGCAGATTCATCAATGCCAAACCACAAAATCACCAGCGGAATCAGCGCCAAATGCGGCACGTTACGCAGCATCTGCACCGAGGTATCCAGCAAACGTTCACCCACGCGCGAAGTCCCGGTGATCAAGCCCAGAATCAAACCAATCGAACCGCCGATGGAGAAACCAATGGCGGCACGCCAGCTGCTGATCGCCAGGTTTTGCCACAGTTCGCCGCTCACCGTCAGTTTCCAAAAGGTGATGAGAATGTTTTCCGGTGACGGCAAAATGCGCGTCGACAGCCAACCGACCTGCGAAGCCAGTTGCCATACCGTAATCAGCACCACCGGCAACACCCAAGGCAGTACGGCATTACTCAGCTGTTTTTTAACGTTCGCCATCATCGGCTCCTTTAGCTCTGCGACACTTTTTGCGGCGTGAAATCATTGGCAACCGCTTCACCGTGCGCTTGCACCACGCGTGGTTTTGGCACCTCCGGGATCGCCAGATCGAGGTGCGGGAACAGCAACTCACCGACGCGATACGCCTCTTCCAGATGTGGATAACCGGAGAGAATAAAGGTCTCGATGCCAAGATCCTGATACTCCTGCATACGTGCCGCCACGGTTGGACCATCGCCCACCAGCGCCGTACCTGCGCCACCACGGACTAAACCTACGCCGGCCCACAGATTCGGACTGATCTCCAGCTTATCGCGGCGTCCACCGTGCAGCGCCGCCATGCGCTGCTGGCCCACCGAATCGGTACGCGCAAATGCCGCCTGCGCTTTGGCAATGGTGGCATCGTCGAGATGGGCAATCAGGCGATCGGCTGCCTGCCATGCTTCTTCATTGGTTTCGCGCACAATGACGTGCAGACGAATACCAAAACGTACGGTGCGACCCTGCGCTGCGGCTTTGGCGCGCACCTGCTCAATTTTCTCTTTTACCTGTGCAGGCGGTTCGCCCCAGGTGAGATAAACATCCACCTGCTCGGCGGCCAGATCCTGCGCAGCATCCGAGGAACCGCCAAACCACAGCGGTGGACGCGGTTCCTGCACCGCTTTAAACATCAGACGCGCACCGCGTACCTTCACATGCTTGCCTTCGTAATCGACGGTTTCGCCTTCGCTAACGCGCCGCCAGACGCGGGTAAACTCGGCGGATTCTTCATAGCGTTCCCGGTGATCGAGGAACACGCCATCGCCTGCCAACTCTTCCGGATCGCCGCCGGTGACCAGGTTAAACAGCGCACGTCCATTGGACAGGCGATCCAGCGTGGCGGCCTGACGTGCCGCCTGAGTCGGTGAAATCACGCCCGGACGCAGAGCGACGAGGAAACGCAGACGCTGCGTAACCGGAATCAATGATGCCGCCACCAGCCAGGCATCTTCACAGGATCGGCCGGTGGGGATCAGCACGCCGCCGAAGCCGAGGCGATCCGCTGCCTGCGCAATCTGTTGCAGATAACCATGATCAACCGGGCGCGAACCTTCCGCCGTGCCGAGATAGTGACCATCGCCGTGAGTGGGGAGAAACCAAAATACGGATACGCTCATGATTAATTTCCTTTAGGCTGGGCGGATTGTGGCTGCCAGATGCGGTCAGCAATATTCACTTTTACCGGCATCAGATGATTGGCATAAAACAGATCGGCCGTTTGCTGTTGGGCCTGTGCGGTATGGGCACTGACCGGCGTAATGGTGGTCGGCGGACGGTGGTCGAGATAGCTGGCAATCACCGGCTTCGGTAAGCCCATCGCATTTGCCAGTAGATCAATACTCTGGTCGCGCTGGCTGCGAGTTAATGCATCGGCATCGCTAAACGTATTCAGCACCTGCTGCACGAAGTCGCCGTTAGCCTCGGTATAGTTGCGCGTGGCTAAATAGAAGGAGCCGGTTTGATTGAGTTTGCTGCCATCGGCCAGCACCCGCACGTTGCCTTGCAGCAGGGCGGCAGAGTAATAAGGATCCCAAATCGCCCAGGCATCAACGTCACCTTGCTGGAACGCGGCGCGCGCATCGGCGGGCGTCAGGTAGGTTGGCTGAATATCGTTAAAACTCAGTCCAGCCTGTTCCAGCGCGCGTAGCAGCAAATTGTGCGAGCTAGAGCCTTTCTGGAATGCCACTTTATGGCCTTTCAGATCGGCCACGCTGTGAATCGGGCTATCTTTCGGCACCAGAATCACTTCAGCCTGCGGCTTGGGAGGTTCCGAGCCGACATACAGCAGATCGGCGCCCGCGGCCTGCGCAAACAGCGGCGGAATATCGCCGGTACTGCCCAAATCGATGCTATCGACGTTCAGCGCTTCGAGCATTTGCGGGCCCGCTGGGAATTCCACCCACTTTATCTGGGTGTGCGGGAAACGCTGCTCCAGCAGCTGATGGCTTTTCGCCAACACCATGCTCACCGAGCCTTTCTGATAACCGATGCGCAGCTGTTCGGGAGCGCCGGCGGCCTGTGCGCTCACGCTTATCGAGAGCATCGCCGCCACGGCTGGCAGGAGTAAGCCCATCAATATCCTTTTCATCTCTCTTCCTTTATACCGCTTGGGCGTAGGGTGGGTGGCGGCGATGCAGCGCGTGCCAAAAGGTATCCAGCGCCTCATCAATGCGTTGCGACAGCAGCGGATCGAGCCGCGGCTGGCGATCGTAATCAGTAATCTGGCCGTCAGTGGCGAACACGCCGTGCAGCACTTCCTGCGTTTTCAGCGCGTTGAGTACTGGCTTCAGCGCGTAATCCACCGCTAACAGGTGCGAAGCGCTGCCGCCGCTTGCCAGTGGCAACACCACTTTGTGTTCCAGCGCGCGTTCTGGTAGCAAATCAAGCAAGGTTTTCAGTGCGCCGGAAAACGAAGCTTTATAAATAGGCGTGGCGACAATCACGCCATCTGCCAGTGCCAAATCGGCTTTCAAAGCGGCTAATGCGGGAGAATCGAAGCGCGCATAGAGCAAATCTTCTGGTTGGAAATTGTGAATATTCCATGGAATCACCTCCACACCGCGTGCTTCCAGTGCGTGTTGGCACAGGCTCAGCAGCGCTGTTGAGCGTGAAGGGAAGCGAGGGCTACCCGCCAGCGTAATAACCCGCATGGTCACTCCTTATAACTAAAAGTTATTGATTATCTAATATTCAGAACTGATGTGTTCAATACTGTCAGAGCAGGCAGCGAGGCTTAAATGATTTATCTGGTAATCCTAAGTTGGAAAATGGGATAGCTGAGGGCATATAAAGGAAGGTCAAAAAGGAGCTATATTGATGTTTAGGTTTAATCTGAAAATCGTTCGATTCTGGCGAGCATTATATTAATCGGAACAGCCTGATGGCGATGACTAATGATTAAAGCACGTTATACATGGCTAAAATGGAGTCGCTAACGAAGAAATATATCGACACATTCGAGCTGGCTGAAGATTATTGGGCCGCTGCTATATTGAAATAAATGAAAAAAAGCTTGAGATTCGCCATTATTCTGGCCAGCAGGAATCGGAATAAGCGCAGATTGATCCCCTTCTTCTCCAGTATTACCTGGTTTTTATTTGATGAAACCCATGTCTAAACACGAGTAAAGGTTAAAAAGCGCATCAGTCTTGTATGACACAGTAACAACTGCTGTTACTTTTTTATCGTGAATCTCAACGTTAGTACAGAAATACTGAACAGTTAAATGCTTAGGAATTACGCATCTTATTATCGAGGTTGGAATTAATACTCGCCGCCTGTTTATAATTGGTTGAGATAATTTCCGCTAGAACTCGATAACGATATTTCGCTTATTAATTTACGCCCGTGCTTTGTGGCGTTAACTGCCGTTGCGGCAAGCCAATTTATTCTTAGGGAGATAAATATGGGTAGTTCCTCATTTGCTCACGAACTAACTGAGCAGCAGGCTGTATCTGCACCCTTCAATCGTCTCACTGCACCCCCTAAAACGGACGAAGAGTTGCTGTGTTATTGGCTACAAACGGATGCTGCAGGAACGCAACTCGCCTCGTCATTGCTACCGACCTTTCCGCACAGCACTCCTGCTGAAGATGACTTCCTGCTGTTCAGCGCGGAGTGCAGCGCGTTGCCTGCCAGTCTGTTGCAGGATGTGGCGAAACTCAGCGATCAACGTCCAGAGCTGAACTGCTTTATTGTTTCTCTGGCGAAGCGCGAGCTGGCAAGCGGATTACACTCGTCAACCCAGTTGTTTAAACAGCTGCATGAACAGCGCTGGTGGCAGCAGGGCGCCTTTGCCGTGATTTTGCGTGCCGGCCTGGCCCGCGCGGGTGCGCCGTTGACGCGCATTCAGGATGTGATGCTCGCCGGATTACTCCATACGCAAACTGCATGGGTGCTTGACTATGCCAGTGAAACATCGCTGATGACCAAAGCTCATTCACCTCAGCCCTTCACCTATCAGCAATTTATTACCGATTATGAAAAACTCACCCGCTTGTCACACTTTATTCCAGAGCGAAACCGTTATCGCGAAAGTTATTTACGCAGCGGCTTATTACAATTAGTCCAGCAGGAGTTAAGGGGCGCAACAACATTCTCAGATAATACCCGGCATGCATTAACCTACTTTGCAGAAAATTTCCCCGCGCAGGGTGCAATGGAAAAACTCATGTTGAAACAACCTGACATCTATTTCGCCATTATGAAAATGAGAAAAAGGCTGGGCGCTTAGCACCAGGATTAATTTTAAGAATAACTCCGGTGTGCGTGTGAATAGATTTATGTCACGCTTAAGGCCACTGAGATAAATCCCCAGATGCCAAAACACCTATGTCTATAAAACGTAACGCGATTGCCAATTATGTTGGTCAAATCTATCTGACGCTGTCAGGTATTTTGGTTGTACCTCTTTATATTCAACACTTAGGAATGGAAGCCTACGGTTTAGTGGGCTTCTTCTCGATTTTATTAACCTGGCTGCAATTACTTGATGCCGGTGTCTCCACCACCTTGATGCGTGAAGCGGCTCGCTATCGCGCGAATCAGGCAGAATTCGTCTGGTTCCCGGCGCTGTTTGCCACGCTGACCAAATTCTTCCTGTTCTCCACTATCGTGCTGGTGGTATTGGGCTGGCTGGCGACACCGTGGATTGCCACGCACTGGCTGGATGCAAAACATCTTCCGTCAGGCGATGTGGTGATTGCCGTGGCAATTATGGTGATCACCGCCGCGATTCGCTGGCGCACCAGCCCCTATCGCAGTGTGATTGTCGGCTTCGAACATCAGGTATGGCTGAACGGCGTTAACCTGATCATCACCACCTTACGCACCTTCGGTGCGGTGCTGGTGATACAGTTCTTCTCTAATCCGGTATTGGCGTTCTTTGTCTGGCAGTTGCTGGTGTCGATTGCCGAAGCGACTTGCTGTATCTACAAATCCTGCCAGCTCATTCCCAAGGCGGCGCGCAAAGAGAAGCGCGGCGATCTGAAAGAAGTGCTGAAACCGTTTATTCGTTTTGCACTCAGCGCAGCGTTTTCCAGTGCGGTGTGGACCTTCATTTCGCAAATCGACCGATTGGTGCTTTCCAAGACGCTGCCGCTGAGCGAATACGGTTCTTTTACCGTGGTGGCGACCGCCGCGACGGGTATTCTGCTGCTCAGCAGCCCGATTATGCAGGCCATCGTGCCACGCATGACCGGCATGAAAACCCGTAAAGAAGGTGATGCGGAGTCACTGAAACTTTACCGCTACACCACGCAGGCCGTGGCGATTTTCATGGCACCGCTCAGTATCACCATTGCCTGTTATGCCGGCCCGCTGCTATGGGCGTGGACGCAGAAGAGCCAGATTGTGGATGAGATGTCATTTGTCCTTAGCCTGTACGCGTTGGGCAGCGGTATTCAGGCAATCTGTGGCTTGCTCTATCACCTGCAGTACATCAACGGCAACCTCAAGCTGCACATGAAAGGCTTCACCTGCTTTGCCGTGCTGCTGGTGCCGCTCAACATCTGGTGCGCCATTCACTATGGCGCGTTGGGCACCGGTTGGCTGTGGCTGGGACAGAATATCTTCTATCTGGTGGGCTGGGCGTGGCTGGTGCATCGCCGCTTTGCGCCGGGCATCCATTTCACCTGGTTAACCCGTGACGTAATGCTGATTTGGGCGGTTTCAGCCGCTATCGCCTGGTTGAGCACATTGCTGCCTATCGAGTGGAATCAGAATCGCTGGATAAACCTGCTGTGGTTGGGCTTGATTGGTGCGTTCAATCTCGGCTTCTGCTGCCTGCTGCATAGCGTGGTGTTGAAGCGTCTCAGAATTCCATTATTTAACGTTGAGGAAAGAGGATGAGCATGATGTCATCTCACCGTATCCCTTCGGTTTCGGTCATCATTCCGAACTGGAATTGCGCGCCCTGGTTGCCAGAAGCGCTGGGGTCATTGCTGCGCCAGTCATCGCCGCCGGAACAGATCATTGTTATTGACGATGGATCCAGTGATAACAGCGTTGCCTGGTTAACCGCATTCGCTGAGCAGCACCCGCAGGTGGTGTTGCTGAGTGGCGAGCGCGGCGGCGTCAGTGCCGCGCGTATGAAAGGTCTCTCGGTGGCTAGCGGGGATTTTGTTTATTTCATGGATGCAGACGATTTTGTCTCCACTGACTTGTTTGCCGACTTCCGTCGCGTGCAGGCGCGCCATGAAGATATCGATCTGTTCTGCTTTGGCGCGAAAATGTTCTTCGATCTGCCCGCCGCGCAGCGTCACTATCAAACCATTCATCAGCGTCATGTCAGCGGATTACTGCCTGGCGGCAGCACCAGCTTGCGTACGCTAATGCAGCACCAATCCGCGCATCGCGTCGTGTGGAGCAGCATTATTTCCCGTCGCTTGATTGACCAACTGGCGCTGCAGTTTCTGCCAATCCAAAACCATGAAGATGCGCCCTATATGTTTGCGCTCTATCTGCAGGCGCGTAACATTTACTGCACCAGCCAAAGCTATTATTACAAACGCTTTATGCTGACCTCGCTGTCACAGAGCACGCGCGATTTCTCCTATGTGAAAAACTACTTCATAGCGCGTGAAAGCAGCGAACAGTTCTTACGCGACCAGCAACTGCCGGTGGATGCGGCCTTGCTGGACAGCTATTACCAAACGGTGATGCACAGCTGCCTGTCGCAGATGCGCAAAAATCATATGGTGATCCCAGCGGATTGGCAGCCGCAGGTGAATCAACTGGTGCGCAATGTGTTGCAGCAGAGCGCGCGTCTGAAGCTGATGTGGTACTGCCCGACGATTTACAGTGGCCTGCAGGCGTGTCGTGAACAACTTGGCCGCTATTCTGCGCGACGCTGATACCGATCAAATTGTGATGCAGTAGAACAATTTACTTTTGCGCCAGAGCACCTTACCATTCTGGCGCACAATTTCCCGTGCACCCCGACTTCCCTGGTTTTCGTCATTGAGGAGAGTGCATGTTATATCCTATCGTCCGGCCGGCGCTGTTTAAGCTTGATCCTGAGCGTGCGCACGAACTCACCTTTCAACAACTGCGTTTTATCAGCGGTACGCCGCTGGAAGGGCTGATTCGCCAGTCGCTGCCATCCCGTCCGGTAACCTGTATGGGATTGACCTTTCCGAATGCGCTCGGCTTAGCGGCCGGCCTCGACAAAAATGCTGAGTGCATTGATGCCTTCGGTGCCATGGGCTTTGGTTTTGTCGAAGTGGGAACGGTAACGCCGCTGGCACAACCGGGAAATGATAAACCGCGCATGTTCCGCCTGGTGCCTGCAGAAGGGATTATTAACCGCATGGGGTTTAATAATCATGGCGTCGATCACCTGATTGAGAACGTCAAAAAGTCACGCTTTAAAGGCATTCTCGGTATCAATATTGGCAAAAATAAAGATACGCCGGTCGAGAAGGGCAAAGACGATTATCTGATCTGCATGGAAAAGGTGTATGCCCACGCCGGTTATATTGCCATCAATATTTCGTCGCCAAACACGCCGGGATTACGCACGCTGCAATATGGCGACGCGCTGGACGAGCTTCTGTCTGCAATCAAATTAAAACAGCAAGAGCTGCAAGCACGGCACCTTAAATATGTGCCCGTCGCCGTGAAGATCGCACCGGATCTTACCGAAGAAGAATTGATTCAGGTTGCTGATAGTTTGGTGCGCCACAATATTGACGGTGTGATTGCCACCAATACCACGCTCGATCGTTCACTGGTGACTGGCCTTAAATATGCCGAAGAGGCGGGCGGATTAAGTGGTCGTCCGGTTCAGTCACGCAGTACTGAAGTGATTCGCCGCCTGGCGCAAGAGCTACAGGGGCGCGTACCGATTATTGGCGTAGGTGGCATTGATTCGCTGGTTTCAGCGCGTGAAAAAATCGCCGCGGGAGCAACATTGGTGCAGATATACTCCGGATTTATTTATAAAGGCCCGGGTTTAATTAAAGATATCGTGACTCACCTCTAAGACATTTCCCACTTTACTGCGCCGAGGGGTTTATTTATCCCTTCGGCTCGTTTATATTTTGTCCTGCTGGTGCATTTTTCAGCCTTTTCCCAAATATATTTTTTAATTTAAGCGCCATTTAGCGCAGCGAATAACCACAGGGCAGATCATGAAAATCAAACCTGATGACAATTGGCGTTGGTATTTTGACGCAGAGCATGACCGCATGATGCTGGATTTAGCGGATGGCATGTTATTTCGCTCGCGCTTCTCGCGCAAAATGCTGACACCCGACGCCTTTAATGTCAGCGGTTTTTGTGTTGATGATGCCGCGCTCTATTTTACCTTTGAAGAACGTTGCCGTCAGAGTGGATTAAAAGGCAATCAGCGCGCCGAATTAGTCTTAAACGCGTTGGTAGCCAGTCGTTTTCTCAAACCCTTGATGCCAAAAAGCTGGCACTTCACCAATCACGCACACAGCTGGCAGCCTGCTGCGGGCGATATGGTGGCGGTGACGTTGGCCGACAGCGGTGAACAGGCGCAGCTCTTTGTAGTGGAAAGCAGTGAAAATGCGGCGCTGTGCTTATTAGCGCAAAACGCGTTGAGCGTGGCAGGTAAAGGTATGCAGTTAGGTGATGCCATTAAGATCATGAACGATCGTTTGCGTCCGCAGCAGGAAGAGCAAACCGCCCACTTTGCGCGGGCGGTGTAATCGGCTTACGCCAGTTCGATATCACCTGCCGGAATACAGCTGCAGCTTAAGATCGTGCCATCCGCACGCACCGCGCTTTTCTTCAGTGCTTTCACTTCCCCCGCAACCAATGTCACTTTGCAGCTGCCGCAAATGCCGGCGCGACACGAGTAGGGAATGCGGAAACCTTGCATCTCCAGCTGTTCCAGCAACACTTGTTGATTGTCGCCGCTAAAGGCTGCGCCCTGATAATCAATGGTCACTGCGCTGTGGCTGCTGGCAGTGGGCGCCAGGGTTTCGACCACTGCGCCAGCGCCGTAAGCGCGCGGCGTCTGTTTCTCCAGAATCGTTACCGCATCGCCAACGCGAATAATGCCGCTATTCAGCGCGATCAAATTCAGGCCAAAATCGATATCGCCGCTGCCGTCCTGCGCGCTACGAAAACCCTGCAACGTGGTGAGCGGCTCGCCGTCAGGATGTTTACGGCCCGTTTCGGTGCCGACGGTAGTAAACACGCAGCGGCTACACGGCTTCGGCATCTCAAAGGTAATCTCGCCAATTTGTAGCCGTTTCCAGCTGTCCTCTTCCCACGCGGCCGCGCCGCTCACCACCAGATTGGGGCGGAACTGCTCCACGCGCACGCTGGCCGGACAGCGCTGCTGGAGATCCTGCAACGACGCCATATTCACCAGTAAGTAGGGGAAACCGTCGGCAAAACTGAGGGGAACATGATCAAAACGTTTTACGCGGCGCGTGGGCTCCACGCCGGTCCAGCGCAGTTGCACCGGACGTGGGAAAAACGTACTTAACCAGCTATTGATCGTTTCAGGTGCAATACGCGCGGTGAAATGGTTGCCCCACACTTCGGTGGGTGCCTGCTCGGCCGTGAAATCAGCAAAGCGGATCAGCGCCTGCGAACCGTCCGGCGCTTGCAGAAACAGCCCATCAGGCAGCAGTGCCGGGGTAAAACGCACCATTTCCGGAAACTGGCGGGCGGTGACGAACGTACCGTCCTGTTCGGTCACCATAAAGATGCGATCAAAGCCCAGACCGCTTTCCAGCACCTGCGCATGCGACAGTTGCAGGCCGCGCATCGATTTAACGGGATGGATGTAAAGGCGCGAAAGCGTAATCATCACCACTCCAAAAATAGGGTCATAAGTTTAAAAGAAGCTAACTTTATGACATAGCACGCTGATTCGCTATAATGCGCAGCAATTTAAGCAAGAGTAAAAAGTGACGATATGAATTCTCTGTTTGCCAGTACGGCGCGTGGGCTCGAAGAGCTGTTGAAAAGTGAGCTAGACGCGCTGGGTGCGCAGGATTTGCAGGTGGTGCAGGGCGGCGTCCACTTTCAGGCCGACGACCATGTAATGTACCAAAGCCTGCTGTGGAGCCGTTTGGCTTCGCGCATTTTGCTGCCGCTGGGAGAATTTGGCGTCTGGAGCGATCTCGATCTTTACGTGGGTGCGCAAAGTATTCCGTGGACCGAGATGTTCGACAGCAACACCAGTTTTGCCATCCATTTTAGCGGCACCAATGAGGTGATCCGCAACAGCCAGTTCGGCGCGCTGCGTATTAAAGATGCCATCGTTGATAGCTTCACCCGGCAGAATCTGGAACGCCCAAATGTCGATCGCGAGCAACCGGGCATCCGCATTAATGCGTGGCTGAACAAAGATCGCGTCAGTATCGCTCTGGATCTCAGCGGTGATTCTCTGCATCAGCGCGGCTATCGCCAGCAAACCGGCGCAGCACCGTTAAAAGAAACCTTAGCGGCGGCGATCGTGATGCGTTCTGGTTGGCAGAGCAGTACGCCGCTGGTCGATCCAATGTGTGGTTCCGGTACGCTGCTGCTGGAAGCGGCGTTGATCGCCTGCGATCGCGCGCCCGGCCTGCTGCGCACCCATTGGGGCTTCAATCGCTGGAAGAAACACAATCAGGCCGTGTGGCAGGATGTTCACGCTGCAGCAAAAGAGCGCGCGCGCGTTGGAACCGCCGCTGCGACCGCCCGTTTCTTTGGCTACGATAATGACAGCCGCGTGCTGGAATCCGCGCGCGCCAACGCGCGTCGTGCGGGCGTATTCGAGCTGTTCACCTTTGCGCAGCAGGATGTTATTAAGCTGAAAAATCCACTGGCGGGCAAGGACATTACCGGCACGGTATTGAGTAACCCGCCGTACGGTGAGCGTCTGGAAAGCGAACCGGCGCTAATTGCGCTGCACAGCCAGCTCGGTCGCATCATGAAGCAGAATTTTGGCGGTTGGAATCTGTCGCTGTTCAGCGCCTCGCCAGAGCTGCTGAGCTGCCTGCAACTGCGTGCCGATCGCCAGTTTAAAGCTAAAAATGGCCCGCTGGAATGCGTGCAGAAAAACTATCAGCTGGCTGCGACCAGCGCAGAAGGCGGCGCGCAGATTGCCGAAGATTTTGCTAACCGTCTGCGTAAGAATCTGAAGAAGCTGGATAAGTGGGCGCGGCAGTCAAATATCGACTGCTATCGCCTGTATGACGCCGACCTGCCCGAGTATAACGTGGCGGTCGATCGCTACGCCGATTGGGTGGTGATTCAGGAATATGCGCCGCCGAAAACCGTAGATGCCAATAAAGCGCGTCAGCGTCTGTTCGATGTGATCAGCGCGACACTGAGCGTGCTCGAGATCCCGGCGAATCGACTGGTGATGAAAACCCGCGAGCGCCAGAAAGGCAAAAGCCAGTATCAAAAGCTGGGCGAGAAGGGTGATTTCTTCGAAGTGCAGGAATTTGATGCGCGCCTGCTGGTGAATCTCACCGATTATCTGGATACTGGCTTGTTCCTCGATCACCGTATCGCGCGGCAGATGCTGGGCAAAATGAGTGCAGGCAAAGATTTCCTTAACCTGTTCGCTTATACCGGCACAGCCAGCGTACATGCCGGTTTGGGTGGCGCGAAAACCACCACCACCGTGGATATGTCACGCACCTATCTGGAGTGGGCCGAGCGCAACCTGCGTCTGAACGGTTTGACCGGACGTCAGCATCGTCTGATGCATGCGGATTGCCTGAGCTGGCTGCGCGAGAGTGACGAACAGTTCGATTTGATCTTTATCGATCCGCCGACGTTCTCTAACTCTAAGCGCATGGAAGACGATTTCGACGTGCAGCGCGATCACATGATGCTGATGCAGAATCTGAAACGTCTGCTGCGTCGCGGTGGCACCATTATGTTCTCCAACAATAAGCGCGGCTTTAAAATGGACCTCGACGGTTTAGAACGTCTCGGTCTGCAGGCGCAGGAAATAACCCAAAAAACGCTGTCGCAGGATTTCGCGCGCAACCGTCAAATTCACAACTGCTGGCTGGTTAGCCACGCCGGTAAGGAATAAGTTTTATGTCACTGATCAGTATCCATGGCGCTTACCTCTCATTCAGCGATGCGCCGCTGTTGGATAACACCGAACTGCATATCGAAGAGGGCGAACGCGTCTGTCTGGTTGGCCGTAACGGCGCCGGTAAATCGACGCTGATGAAAATCATCAACGGCGAACAGCCGCTGGATGACGGCCGCATTATTTATGAGCAGGATTTAGTGGTCGCGCGTCTGCAGCAGGATCCGCCGCGCAACATTACTGGTTCCGTTTACGACTTCGTCGCCGAAGGCGTGGCCGAGCAAGCTGAGCATCTGAAGGCTTATCACGCCATTTCCCATCTGGTGATGGAAGATCCGAGCGAGAAGAACCTGAACGAGATGGGCCGCCTGCAGACCATTCTGGATCACCAGAATCTATGGCAGCTGGATAGCCGCATCAATGATGTGCTGCTGCAGATTGGCCTCGATGCCGATACCGAGTTGTCTTCACTCTCCGGCGGCTGGCTGCGTAAAGCGGCATTGGGTCGCGCGTTGGTGAGCAACCCGCGTGTGCTGATGCTTGATGAACCGACTAACCACCTCGATATTGAAACCATCGACTGGCTGGAAACCTTCCTCAAGACCTTTAGCGGCAGCATTGTATTCATCTCGCATGACCGTTCGTTTATCCGCAACATGGCAACACGCATTGTCGATCTCGATCGCGGTAAGCTGGTTTCCTGGCCGGGCAATTACGATCTGTTCCTGACCGGTAAAGAAGAAGCGTTACGCGTCGAAGAGATGCAGAACGCCGAATTCGACCGCAAGCTGGCGCAGGAGGAAGTGTGGATTCGTCAGGGTATCAAAGCGCGTCGTACGCGTAACGAAGGCCGTGTACGTGCGTTGAAAGCGCTGCGTAACGAGCGCTCTGCACGTCGTGAAGTGATGGGCAAAGCCAATATGCAGGTCGGCGAAGCGGCACGTTCAGGCAAAATTGTGTTTGAGATGGAAGATGTCAATTACAGCGTGGGTGGCAAAACCCTGGTGAAAGACTTCTCTACTCAGGTACAGCGCGGCGATAAAATTGCCCTGATTGGCCCGAACGGTTGCGGTAAAACCACCTTGCTGCGTTTGATGCTGGATCAGCTGAAAGCGGACAGCGGCCGTGTGCATTGCGGCACTAAGCTGGAGATCGCTTACTTCGATCAGCACCGCGCTGAGCTGGATCCCGATCGTACCGTGATGGATAACCTTGCTGAAGGTAAACAGGAAGTGATGGTTAACGGTAAACCGCGCCATGTACTCGGTTATCTGCAGGACTTCCTGTTCCATCCCAAGCGCGCCATGACGCCGGTCCGCGCGTTGTCCGGCGGTGAGCGTAACCGCCTGCTGCTGGCGCGTCTGTTCCTCAAACCTAGCAACCTGCTGATTCTTGATGAACCGACCAACGACCTCGATGTTGAAACGCTGGAGTTGCTGGAAGAGCTGGTGGATGGATATCAGGGCACCGTGATGCTGGTGAGCCACGATCGTCAATTCGTCGACAACACCGTGACTGAATGCTGGATTTTCGAAGGCAACGGCGAAATCGGCACCTTTGTGGGTGGCTATCACGATGCGCAGCTGCAGCGCGCGGCGTATAAGCAAGGAAAAGCATCCCAGGCGAAATCTGCTGCACCGGCGAAAACCGCTGAGAAAAGTGAAGCCGCCAAACGTCCGGCTAGCAAGCTAAGCTATAACCTGGCACGTGAACTGGAACAGCTGCCGCAGAAGCTGGAACAGTTGGAAACACGCATCGGTGAATTGCAGGCCAAAATGAGTCATCCAGACTTCTTTAGTCAGCCACACGATAAAACCCAGCCGATTCTGGATGCGTTAGCGCAGACCGAACAGGAACTGGAAGTGGCGTTTGAACGTTGGGAAGAGCTGGAAGCGCTGAAAAACGGCGCATAATCGGGAAGGAGTCAGCATGTGTGCAGCGGATCAGGCGCAGCAGTGGAGTCTTTGTCCACAGTGTGATTTAACAGTAAAGCTGCCCGCTGTACCGGTTGGCAGCCGTGCGCGTTGCCCGCGTTGTCACACCACGCTGCAAGCCAACTGGCAGGAGCCGCGTCGACGTCCGACCGGCTACGCCATTTCAGCACTGTTTATGTTGGTGCTGGCTAATCTGTTTCCTTTCATCAATATGCACGTCGCCGGGTTGAGCAGCCAGATATCGCTGCTCGAAATCCCGCAGGTGATGGATCGTGAAGACTACCGCAGCCTGGCCACGCTGTTCCTGCTGTTTGTGCAGGGCATTCCTGCCTTTTGCATGGTCACGATTATCCTGCTGGTCAATCAGGTACGGATGCCGCATAACGTGCGGCTAGGATTGGCGCGCATTCTGTTTCAGCTGCGCAACTGGGGCATGGCCGAAATCTTTATGGCCGGCGTGCTGGTCAGTTTCGTAAAGCTGATGGCGTATGGCGAAATTGGTCTCGGCAGCAGTTTCTGGCCGTGGTGCCTGTTCTGTGTGCTGCATCTGCGCGCGTTTCAATGTGTCGACCGCCGCTGGGTGTGGCAACGTATCGATCCGTTACCGCCGCTGCCAAAGGTGCCGCAAGCCGGTATTAGCGGCTTAAAGCAAGGCTTGCGCAGTTGTCC
This sequence comes from Pantoea sp. X-Soil-ISGK-421, assembly GCF_059730785.1. Lineage (NCBI taxonomy): Bacteria > Pseudomonadati > Pseudomonadota > Gammaproteobacteria > Enterobacterales > Erwiniaceae > Pantoea > Pantoea sp. X-Soil-ISGK-421. The sequence continues at coordinate 1,478,449 of NZ_AP035979.1, forward strand.
CTGCTGTACCGCCATTCTGCCTGCCGACCAACTGGCGTGCCCGCGTTGCGGTGTGAAGGCGCATGTCCGCCGTAAGCACAGTTTGCAATGGACGCTGGCGCTGCTGATTACCTCGGTGATGCTCTACATTCCCTCGAATATCATGCCGATCATGGTGACCGAAACGCTCGGCTCGCAATATCCCTCGAACATTATGGCCGGGGTGATTTTGCTATGGAGCGACGGTTCGTGGCCGGTGGCGTTGGTGATCTTCATCGCCAGCATTATGGTGCCCTCGCTGAAAATGTTGGCGATCGCCTGGCTTTGCTGGCACGGCAGCGGACGCGGTGGGCGCGATGATGAAAAGATGCACGTGGTTTATGAGGTGGTTGAATTCGTTGGCCGCTGGTCAATGATTGATGTGTTTGTTATCGCCGTTCTCTCTGCGTTGGTGCGGATGGGGCGATTGATGAGTGTGTATCCTGCGCCGGGCGCGCTGCTGTTTGCCATGGTGGTGATTCTTACCATGTTTGCCGCAATGACCTTTGATCCGCGCCTGCTGTGGGATCGACAACGAGAAACTGAACGTAAGGAGCCGCGTCTTGACGGACAACCATCACGGGACTGCTAAGGTCGACCAGATTAAACGCTGGTCGCCGGTCTGGATTGTACCCATCGTCACGCTGTTAATCGGCGGATGGATTCTTTTTTATCACTTCAGCCATCAAGGCCCGGAAGTGACGCTGATTACTGAAAGTGCCGAAGGTATTGAGGCAGGTAAAACCACAATTAAAAGTCGCAGCGTGAACGTCGGTGTGGTGGAAAGTGCGGTGCTCACTGATGACCTTCACCATGTAGAAATCAAAGCGCGGCTTAACTCCGGTATGGAGAAACTGCTGCAAGGTGACAGCGTGTTTTGGGTGGTAAAACCGCAGATTGGCCGTGAAGGGATTACCGGCCTCGGCACCTTACTTTCAGGCGCCTATATTGAACTGCAGCCGGGTTCCAAAGGTGACAAACCAGAGCGTTACCCATTGCTGGATGCGCCACCCCTTGCACCACCGGATGCCAAAGGTATTCGCGTAACGCTCGACAGTAAAAAAGCCGGTCAGCTTAATGCCGGCGATCCGGTGCTATTCCGTGGCTATCGCGTGGGTTCGGTCGAAACCAGCAGCTTTGATACTGATAAACGTATGATGACGTATCAGTTATTTATCGCAGCACCGTACGATCGCTTGATCACCACCAATGTGCGTTTCTGGAAAGACAGCGGTATTGCGGTAGATATGTCGGCTTCAGGCATGCGTGTTGAAATGGGCTCGCTTACGACGCTGTTTAGCGGTGGTGTGAGCTTTGATGTGCCTGATGGGGCCGAACTTGGTCGTGCTGCTGAGAACAAAGCGGAATACCATTTGTTCGACGATCAGCGCAGCATTCAGGACTCGCTCTATACCAGCCATACTGATTTCCTGCTGTTCTTTACTGATTCAATTCGTGGGTTGCAAGTCGGTGCACCGGTTGAGTTTCGTGGCATCCGCTTGGGCACGGTTTCGCAGGTGCCTTATATGATTCCGGGTGTGAATCAGGCGCTGAATAACGACTACCGTGTGCCGGTGTTGATTCGAATTGAGCCAGATCGCTTTGTTAACCGGTTAGGCGGCGATTTCAATCTTGAACAGCATCTGCAGGAAGGCAAAAAACGCGGACTGCGTGCGACGCTCAAGACTGGCAACCTGTTGTCGGGCGCACTGTTTATCGACCTCGATTTCTACGACAACGCGCCCGCTTATAAAGGCCCGAACGAAGTGGCTGGTCTGGAAGTGATTCCAACCGTCAGCGGTGGACTGGCGCAGATTCAACAGAAATTGATGGCGGCGCTAGATAAGATCAACGGTTTGCCACTCAATCCTGTGCTCAACGAAGCCACCGGTACGTTGAAAGAGAGCCAGCGCACGCTGCAGCAGTTGCAGAAAACCCTGGATAACCTGAATCAGGTCACGGCTAATCCGGCGATGAAAACCCTGCCTTCAGACATGCAGCAAACCCTGCGCGAACTGAATCGCAGCATGAAAGGGCTGCAGCCAGGTTCGCCAGCTTACAGCAAGCTGGTGGGCGATATGCAGCGGCTTGATCAGGTGCTGCGTGAACTGCAGCCGGTGCTGAAAACGCTGAATAGCAAAAGTAACGCGCTGGTGTTTGAAGCCAAGCCGGGCCAGGATCCACAGCCAAAGAGGGCGAAACAGTGAAAAAAGGGCTAATTATTGGTGCACTGTTGCTGCTGACAGGGTGCAGCAGCAGCATTGAAAACACCTATTATCAGCTGCCTGCGGGCAGCAATGTGGCGCGTGTTGAAAGTGCAGCTGGCGCTGATCAACCGATGATTTGGGTCGAGCAGGTGACGGTGCCGGATTTTATGGCGGGCAACGGTTTGGTTTATCAGACCAGCGATGTGAAGTACGTGATCGCGTCGAATAACCTGTGGGCCAGCCCACTCGATCAGCAGCTGCAGCAAACGCTGATTAGCAATCTCAGTAAAGCGCTGCCTGGCCGCCTGATAGCCGGTTCGCCGCTGGGTGAAACTCACGATACGCTTACAGTGAACGTCACCGGTTTCCAGGGGCGCTACGATGGGCAGGTAGTAGTAAGTGGTGAATGGCTACTGCAGCATCAAGGACGTCTAATCAAACATGGCTTTAATCTGACGCTGCCGCAAACCGAAGATGGCTATGATGCGCTGGTGCGTACTCTGGCTCTCGGCTGGCAGCAAACGGCGCAACAAATCGCAAATAGTGTCGTTTCGCTAAATTAAGATTTGTTCGAAGCTTATGATAAGTCCTTGATTTACTGTAGTGTGATCGCAGTCAAATCAAGGGCTTTTTTTATTGCTGAATCAGCCAGATAGACAGTTAACTGACAATTCTACATATCAATTTGACGTCAAATTGATGACATTGGCGTGAATTTTGCGCATTGACCTTTCTTTTGCATCGGGTTAGAACATTACTGTGGTTGAACATTATATCGCCACTCTTTCTTTCCACCCAGATTCCACCAGACCTGAAATGAGGGAAACGAGGCATGAAGAGACAGAAGAGAGACCGCCTGGAACGAGCACATTCACGAGGCTATCAAGCCGGTATTACGGGCCGCTCGAAAGAGATATGCCCTTATCAAATGATCGATGCGCGGTCTTACTGGTTGGGAGGTTGGCGTCAAGCCATGGAGGACAGGTCGGCGGTGGCCTAGCACTGCTGAATGTCTATCATTAAGGAAGAAACCTCCGCTGCGTGCGGAGGTTTTCGTTTGGAAGGATTAGAAAGCGGAAGTGTCTTTGAATAGACCCACTTTCAAATCCGTCGCGGAGTAAATCAGATTCCCGTCTACGAAGACTTCGCCATCTGCCACGCCCATCACCAGTTTACGGTTGATCACACGCTTGAAGTGAATTTTATAGGTCACTTTCTTCGCAGTAGGCAGGACTTGTCCAGTGAACTTCACTTCGCCCACGCCCAATGCACGGCCTTTACCTTCTGCGCCCAGCCAGCCGAGGTAAAAACCGACCAACTGCCACATGGCGTCGAGGCCGAGACAGCCTGGCATAACTGGATCGCCGATGAAGTGGCAGTCAAAGAACCACAGGTCAGGGCGGATATCCAGTTCGGCTTCTACGAAACCTTTGTCGAATTTACCGCCGTCTTCGGTCATTTTGACCACGCGGTCCATCATCAACATGTTGTTGGATGGAAGCGGCGGTCCATTTTCGCCAAACAGTTCGCCGCGACCCGAGGCAACCAGGTCTTCTTTACTATAGGATTCGCGTTTATCTACCATGTTCTCAATATGCCTTCTTTTAGTGAAGCCCGAATATTAGCGAACAGTTGTACGCTGAGCAATGTTATCAGCTGTGGTTGAACCAGTTGAGCCAACGCAATGGCCATGGACGCAGGCGAGCTTCCTGCTGATTCAACTGCGTAATACGTTCCTGAATGGTGCTAAGCAGTGATTCGCCGCTTTCACTTTGCCAGGCAATACCGGTCAATAGCGGCAGCGCTTCATCTACGCTCTCAATGGCCCAGAGATGGAATTGTCCGGCCTTCACCGCTTCCACCACATCCTGATTCAGACTGAGATGGCGCGCATTACTAGCAGGGAAAATCACACCTTGCTTGCCTGTCAACTCGCGGGAATTACAGATGTGGAAGAAACCTTCAATTTTTTCGTTCAGCCCACCCACCGGCTGCACATTACCAAACTGATCGACTGAACCGGTTACCGCAATCTGCTGGTTGACTGGCTGATTAGCGAGCGCACTGATTAATGCACACAACTCAGCCAGCGAGGCGCTGTCGCCATCTACTTCCGAATAGGATTGTTCAAAAACCAGTGAAGCGGAGAAGGGCAGCTGCTGCTCCAGTTCCAGCTCGGCAATCAGGTAGGCTTGCATAATCATCATGCCTTTTGCATGAATGTTGCCCCCTAACTCGGCTTTGCGCTCGACATCGGTGAACTCGCCATCGCCCGGATGTACCACGCAGGTAATGCGTGAGGGTTCGCCCCAGGGACGCGGATGACCGGGGAATTCAACCACCGACAGGCCGTTGATTTGCCCAACCACTTCACCTTCAGTTTCAATCATGATCTGATTGAGCAGGATTTCATCGCGCATGCGATCTGCGAGGAAGCTTTCACGCCACTGCCGGGCTTCAAGCGCTTCTTTCAACGCTTCACCATTGATACTGTCACCATGCAGCGCCGTTTCCTGCAGTTGGCGACGAAGCCAGCGAGGACACAATGGCAAGGTATCTTGATCGCCCGTCATGCGAGCTGCTTCGGTAATCAATAATGGCCAGAAATCCGCTTCAGGCTGGGCCAGACCCGCTTGTTCAGCCTGGGTTAATGTCCACTGGCACCACGATGTCATGTCATCTTCGTCGAGAATCTGTAAACTTTCTTCGAATTCGCTGTAGAGCGCCATCTCATGAACTTCGACGTCCATTTCCTGGAAAGCAGCCAGCGCATCACGATCGCCGCACAACACCAGTCGCAGCTGCAGCGGTAGCGGCGGTATGGCGACGGGTAGGGGTTGACGTTCATCCTGCGAATACCAATCGAAGCGACCTTGCTCGATGCATTTACGCAAACGCAACCACAGCAGCGGCTGCGCCAGTAAGGTATTGACGGCCAGGATTAACGTGCCACCATTGGCGCGATGCAGAAGGCCGGGTTCAGGTTGAACGCGGTCTTTGTATTGACGTACGCATCCGAACAGCTGTTCAGCTTCAATCCAGTCCGCGAAATGCACGCCACCCTGGCTCGTAAACGGACGATTGATATCGGTAGGCGCCAGCAGGCTAACGGTATCGCCCATCACATGATAGTCGCCGCCATAGAGGGAAATTTCATCCGGCTGGAAGCGTTGTGCCGCATCGGCGATGCAAGCCAGGTAATCACTGTTTTCCTGACTGCGTAATAACAGCAGCGGGAATCCCAACGTTTGATGATGCAAATGCGCCAGCGCATTCAGCAGACGCGGCTGAACCGCGGCAAGACTATCGCAATCTTCCAGTGAGACATTCGAGAAAATGGATTGGTAGCGGTCGCTATCCGGCTGCAGGGCTTGCCACGTAATTTGAGTGCTGGTCAAAATATTCGCATTAGTCTGATTTAGGAAAAGCGCGATTATACAGGAATCAACCCGGTTAATCACGGCGGAGTTCCGGCCCGGATTGTGACGGCTGCAACATGTTTTTCCTTGCTGCATCCAGGAAAAAAGCTGTTATTCTTAGTTTGTTACGTGATCACGATGAGATTCCGATGAAATACCAGCAACTCGAAAATCTTGAAAGTGGATGGAAGTGGAAATACCTGGTGAAAAAGCATCGGGAGGGTGAACTGATCACTCGTCATCTAGAGCTTAGTGCGGCCCAAGCTGCAGTCGATACGCTGCTTTCGATGGAGAATAGCCCGGTCGAGGTTAATGAGTGGATCGCGCAGCATATTCATCCGGATTTGGACAATCGTCTTAAGCAGACGATACGAGCACGCCGTAAGCGTCACTTCAATGCTGAGCATCAACACACGCGCAAGAAATCTATCGATCTGGAATATCTGGTGTGGCAGCGTTTGGCGGGATTGGCGCAGCGGCGCAGTAACACGCTGTCAGAAACCATTGTGCAGCTGATTGAAGATGCCGAGCGCAAAGAGAAGTACGCCAGTCAGATGACGACCCTGAAGCAAGACTTGCAAGCGATCCTGGGTAACGGCGGTTCGGAAAAAGAATAAAATTCTTTTCACTCTCATTACATTCAGCCATAAAAAAACCCCGCCGAAGCGGGGTTTTTTACTGCGTGATAACTTAAGCCTGTGGCTGAGTTACAACGTCTTTGATACCTTTCACGTCGATTTCAACGCGACGGTCTGGCGCCAGGCAGTCGATCAGGGCATTACGGCCTTTCACGCTGTCACAGGTGTTGCCAGTAACTGGGTTAGATTCGCCCATACCGCGTGCAGAGATCTTGTTAGCTGGGATACCTTTAGAGACCAGGTAATCAACTACAGACTGAGCACGTTTCTCAGACAGCTTCTGGTTGTACTGCTCTGAACCGATGCGATCGGTGAAGCCCAGTACGACAACAGAACCGTCTTTTGGATCCATTGAGCTCAGCTGGCTATACAGCTGATCCAGAGCCTGCTGACCTTCTGGCTTCAGAGAAGCTTTGTTGAAGGTGAACAGAACGTCAGACTTCAGGGTGAAACGCTTGGTTTCAACAACTGGCGCTGGAGCTGGAGCCGGAGCTACAACTGGCGCTGCATCTTCATCCTGACCGAAACGGTAAGAAAGGCCTACGCTCAGCATGCTGTTGTCTGGACGTGCACCAACGGTACCTGCGTCACCGATGTTGTTAACCCACTGATAGTCCAGGCGAGTCGCCCAGTTTTTGGTCAGTGCGTATTCAACACCAACAGCAGCCAGCGGAGAAACGCCGGTGTCGTGGTCGCTGATGCGAACGCCGTTGTTGTTTTGAGTTGAATCAGCACGCCATACCATACCACCCAGACGGGTGTAGACATCGAAGTCTTCGGTAATTGGGTAGCTCAGTTTAGCGGCCAGCTGAACGCCTTGTGCTTTGAACGCGCCATTCACTTGGTTGCCTTTGTTAGGCATACGGCCCAACCAGTCGTAACCCAGCTCGAAGCCCAGGTACGGGTTAGCCTGGTAACCTGCGAATGCACCAGCACCCAGCTGAGATTCGTGAGTTGGACCATCGTTGTTCGCGTAACCGTTACCGTAGTAACCAGTATCGTGATACTGAGACCAGCCCAGTTTAGCACCGGTATACCAGGTGTTATCTTTAGGTGCGGCCTGCGCTACGGTAGCGAAGCCAGCCAGTGCCACTGCAATTGCGATAGCTGTCTTTTTCATTTTTGCGCCTCGTTATCATCCAAATAGGCAATGAGCAAAAAGGTTGCTCTTTGTGTTAATCCTTCGCCGGGTCTAAACGCTCGCTTTTGACTCTACCGAAAAAACGGAGGTTATTGAGCACCCTGGCGAGCTAAAGTCTACAACGAGATTGGAAACTTACAAGTATGATGTGACGCTGCGCAGCAAAAAAACAGGGATTTATACACACATTTTAACAAATCACATGGCAAAATCTTCGGTATTAGAAAACAAAAAAGCGTCTAAGCCATTGTCATAGCTGGCGGGAAAAGAATCAGTAGCTTAGATGCAACTTTTGCAAAAAAAATGCTGAGAAAATTCCTGGATTTACTTAATGAAACAAATCTGAGGGAATTTTTGTTGGGTTAGGTTGTCTGGAATGAGCAAATTGACGTCCTTGCGGACGCAAAATCAAACCGAGCGCTTCACCTTCTGCTGCAGCTTGTTCCAATTCTAAACGCTCTTCATCGCTCAATTCGTACGGAATCCAGGCAAGCACGACGCTGTAATTGCCTGTACGTAACGCCTTAACCATACTTTCAACGGTGTTAAAACGCTCAGATTCGGTGATATGCATACTCTTGTCTAACGGCAATCCCGACTGCTGCATCCAACTGCGATTCAGCTTATGAGCCGGCGTGAGCCACAACTGCCAGCGTGATTGCTCGCTCAGCTGTTTTAGTACCGGTAGCAGCATAAGTTGCATCATTTCTGGTTGTTCGCTGGAGCGCAGTTCAGTGATTCCACCCAGCGAAGGTTGCGTTAAGCTTGGTGAAGCGAAACGATGAGAACGATCAGCAGGGCCAGAGAAATGAGTACGCATAATTTAATCACTCAGTAATGAACTGTATGAATATACAGTAATGGCTTCCTGGATAAAGATCAACCTCAATTTCTGAAAACGCCTCGCAATTTCTGCACAAGTTCTGTCCCACATGCTTTTATTCATTGAACAGCTAAATCGTTTTTTTTATCTTCTAACCAGATGAATCTGCGAGCTTTTATAGGAAATTTCCCGTGCATGGAATCCAATGAAGGGGGCATTATGAAGAGATATAACCCAGTAGTTGAGCAATCAAAAACGCAGTTGGCTGCACTAGGCAAAATCGAATCGCGTACGCAATTTGGGGGTTACGCGCTGACTGTTGAGAGGGTGATTTTTGCTTACATCAATGAGGATGCACTCTATCTGCGCGCCAGCGAGGCGCTTCACGTCTACAACGCGCAGCGCTCTTTGGAACCGCTGGTATACCGTAAGCGTGGCGTGCCGGTGACCTTAAGCTACTTCAAGGTCGACAAACAGCTGTGGCAAGATCCAGAGCAATTACTGCATTTATCAGCCAGCTCTCTTCGTGCTGCGCAGGATGAAATTGCGACCAGACTTGTCTCGCTACGTTTGAAAGACCTGCCAAATCTGAGCCTGCGTTTGGAGTTGATGCTACATAAGGTGGGGATCAGTTCGGTGCAGCTGCTGTGTGAAACAGGATCGCGGCAATGCTGGTTGAAATTGCGCGCGGTGAATAAGCATATAGGGCTAAAAACGTTGCTGGCATTGGAAGGTGCAATTTCTGGACATCATGAAGCGGCATTACCCGGCGCAATCAGGCAGGAGTTATACGCCTGGTATCTCAAAATGCTCCGCCAACATGCCGCGGCGGAGCATTTACAACCTTAGTTATTTACGAGGCTACGACGCAGACGTGCAATTTCGGGCATCAGCGCAACCAACAATCCCAATTGCTGAATGACTAACGGTGCGCGTGCATCCGGGCTAATCTTCATTTCGCTCATGCGTTGCATAAGCACCTGCTGCATGTCTGCAGCTTGTGCATCCGTGACACGTTCGATTTGTAGCACATCTTCAATGAAGCACACCGCATCATCCAGTAAGGTAAGTAAGGTGCTATCCGCGAGACGCTCGCGGTGCGCTCCCAATGCGGAGATATAGCTGAGAAAGGAGTGGTTGAGGCATAGCAGCCGAAACGCATTCTCACGCAGCGGTTGTTGCAGCTTGAGTTCACCACTGATATTGGACACCACGGATGCCAGCTCAGCATCGGCGTTATGTGCATCGCGACGAGCTACGCGATAAGCGAGGCGATTGTCTTTCCCCTGATGATACTGCTCCATAATGGCATCAAGATAGCGGCAGTTAGCATCCAGCGTACGATCGGCGACGGCAGTAATTTTGCGGAAACGCCAATCTGGCCAAACAAAGGCGACGGCGAGCCATGCCAGACCGCAGCCCAGCAAGGTATCCACCACGCGCGGCAACGCCACTTCAAACCCTTCGCCCAGCAAATTGAAGCACAGCAGAACGAGTAAGGTGATAAACAACGTGGCTTGCGCATATTGAATCTGACGGAAAGCAAAGAACAGCACACCGCTCAAAACAATCAGCACCAGCTGACCTTCAATCGATGGCACCAGCCACAATACCGGCAGGCCGATGGCGATGCCGGCTAACGTGCCACCAATTCGCAACGCGAGGCGTCGTCGGGTGGCGTTGTAATTGGGCTGGCAGACAAACAGGCTGGTCAGTAAGATCCAGTAACCGCGATCGACACCAGTGATTTGAATGAAGGCATAGCCAACGCACAGTACCAGTGACATTCGCACTGCATGGCGAAAGAGGGCAGAGTTGGGGCTGAGATGGCGACTCAGGCGCAAGCGGATATCCGCCCAGCCGCTAAGCCCTTCACGCGATAGATGGTGATCGCTGTGCGGTGACGGTTCTGCCAGCATCTGCTCCGACTCAATTGATGCTAGCTGCGCATCAATGGCGCGCAGATTGCGCAGCAACCAAAAGAGCGCATGAATATGGGGATCCTGCGGCTCATTTTGCTGAAGCCGTTGCAGCGCGGTTTCCAGTCGTTCAAAGGTGCGTTCAAAATGGCTATCGTGATGCCACGGCTGGCGTAGCAAAAGAGTCTCAGCCAGTTGCCGGCAGGCCCGCGCCTGCATATTCATCAAACGCTGGAAGCGGAACAGCACCTCGTTATAGCGCCAATTGTCGCGCAGTAGGTGGTATTGCAGATGCGAGGAGCTGGCACGTTCATGAATATCCTGCGCAACAAAATAGTAATGCAGGCTGCGACGCGTGCTGCGTGAACCGCGATCGCCACGCAGGCGACTTTGAATGGTGCTTTTAGTCAGATTTAACTGTGCCACCAACTGACTGTTAACCATCGCCGTGGCCACCAGCGTGGCATCATCCTGCTCGTCGCCATCGGGATCAAACAGGTTTGCTTTGGCTTCGAGATAGCGCGCGAGCTGAGAAAAGCTTCCCGCCAATTGCTCCTGTACCGGACGTACCGGGAACATCAAATGGCCGATGAAGGTCAGCAAGTTGTACCAAAGGGCGCCGATCAACAGCAGCGATGGCTGCATCCACCATTGTGGGAACAGGCCGATGCCCAGCATGGTGTAAACCGCAATCAGCAGCGCACCGAAAGCGATAGTGGCATAACGCTGTCCCAGTGCACCGAGCAAAATAAAGCCCCAGCTGGAAAGCGCCAGGCCCAGTCCGAATGCCCACGGATGTGGGAACAGCAGTTCAACTGACACCGAAGCGATACAGAAACACACCAGTGTGATCGCGAGATTGCGCACGCGCCCAATCCAGCGGTCGTCGAGATCGGCCAGCGCCGCGGCGACCACGCCAAGCGTCAGCGGAATGGTCCACTCAATCTGATGCAGCCACCACGGCACCGCCGCACATCCGGTTAAAGCAAAGAAGATGCGGAGCAGATAGCGCAAACTGCTGTTAAACAAGTAACGTCGCCAGCCTGGCAAAGCGTTATGGATCATTGAACGGCCTCAGTAACGGCGACGCGCATTGGCTTCACGCGCAGCCTGAGCTTCTTCCACCGAGACCACGCGGCGGCCTACTGGCCACAGCGCAATCGCGGCAATTTTGAAGTTAGCGATGCCTACAGGGATGCCAATGATCGTCAGGCACTGCACAATACCGGCCGAGATATGCGCCAGACATAGCCACCAGCCGAACAGCACCAGCCAGAAGATGTTGAGGAAGGTTCCGCCAGTGTTCATCACATGGCTTTTGCTATCGGGACGCAGCACATCCACATGCACGGCTTCGTTGCCAAAGGGCAGCAGAGAAAGTTTGGTGATTTCCCAGCAGGAGCGCGTCAAGGGCAGCGTAAAAATCAACACGATGCTGACCAGCGTGGCAAACAGCCAGCTGAGGGTGGTGAAAAAGCCGCCAAGAATGAAGTTCAGAATATTAAGTACGGTACGCATAAACGCGATTTTCCTTTTGCAATCCGCAATATGTGGCGCCAAGTTTAGCCTGTTTTAAGGCTGGAGCGCCAAGAGTCTGACAGGTAAACTGCGCGATAAAGAATTCCACATGACGGTGCGGACATGGAACTGAAAGCAACATCGATGGGCAAACGTCTGGCACAGCATCCCTATAATCGGGTGCGTTTGCTGGCCGCCGGCGTGGAAGTCAGTGGTGATCGCCATGAATATCTGATTCCGTTTAACCAGTTACTCAACATTGCCTGCAAACGCGGCATGGTGTGGGGCGAACTGGAGTTTTTGCTGCCTGGCGAGAAAGTGGTGCGTTTGCATGGCACTGAATGGCAGGAAACTCAGCGTTTTTTCCACTACTTACAACACGCCTGGCAGCAGTGGAGCCTGGAGATGAGCGAGGTGAGCGCTGAAGTGCTCGTCGCGCTGGAGCAGGAAATCCTCGCCTTCACGCAGCAGGACCGCTGGCTAAAACGCAGCGAACTGAGCACGGTAAAAGAGAGTATTACGCGTCAGTTTTCCGCATTGCCGTTGCCCCTGGCTCGCATTGCCGAGTTCGACAACTGCCGTGAACGCTGGGAATTCTGCCAGCAATGGCTAGAGCAGGGTGAAACGGCCATTCGCCAACGCAATCGCGAATGGACCCGTAAGATCCTCAGCGATTATCACGAATTCTTCTCCACGGTTGAAACGACACCGCTTAACCCATCGCAATGTGAAGCCGTGGTGAATGGCGAAGATGCCCTGCTGGTGCTGGCGGGTGCCGGCAGTGGCAAAACCTCGGTGCTGGTGGCGCGCGCGGGTTGGTTGCTGCAACGCAAGCTGGCGCAACCGGATCAAATTTTGCTGCTGGCGTTTGGTCGTCAGGCGGCAGAAGAGATGAATGACCGTATTCAAACGCGTCTTGGCGAGAGCGCGATTCAGGCGCGTACGTTCCATGCGCTGGCGCTGCATATCATCCGTGAAGGCAGTAACAAACAGCCGGTGATCAGCAAACTGGAAAGCGACAGCAAGGCGCGCCGACAACTGCTGATTGCGACCTGGCGTGAGCAGTGCAACAGCAAGAAAGCGCAGGCAAGCGGCTGGCGTCAGTGGTTGCAGGAGGAGCTGGAGTGGGAGATCCCCGAAGGTCCGTTTTGGCAGGATGACAAACTGGCGCAGCGTATCGCCTCACGCATGGAGCGCTGGCTGGGTTTGATGCGTATGCACGGTGGCGCGCAGGCGGCGATGATTGCGGATGTTGCAGAAGCGCAGCGCGATAACTTTAGCAAGCGCGTCAAACTGATGGCACCACTGCTCAAAGCGTGGAAAAGCGCGCTAAAAGAGGAGGGCGCGGTCGATTTTTCCGGTCTGATTCATCAGGCGATTGCTGTTCTGGAAAAAGGGCGTTTTATCAGCCCCTGGAAGCATATTCTGGTCGATGAATTTCAGGATATCTCACCGCAGCGAGCCGCACTGCTGACGGCGCTGCGCCAGCAAAACAAACGCACGAGTCTTTACGCGGTGGGCGATGACTGGCAGGCAATCTATCGCTTTAGCGGTGCTGAAATGAGCCTGACCACCGCGTTCCATCACTATTTCGGCGATGGCGATCGCTGCGTGCTCGATACCACATATCGCTTTAACGATCGCATTGGTGAGATTGCCAATCGCTTTGTGCAGCAAAACCCGCATCAGCTGCGCAAGCCGCTGAATAGTTTGAGCAAGGGCAACAAAAAATCGGTGACGTTGCTGCCGCAGGAGCAGCTGGAGCCGTTGTTGGATAAGTTAAGTGGTTATGCCAAACCCGATGAGCGCGTGCTGCTGTTGGCGCGGTACCACCATTTACGTCCATCAATCCTCGATAAAGCCAAAACGCGCTGGCCGAAACTGCAGCTGGATTTTATGACGATACATGCCAGCAAAGGTCAACAGGCGGATTTTGTCATTGTGCTTGGCCTGTATCAGGGACGCGATGGTTTCCCGGCTGAAGCGCGTGAATCAATTATGGAAGAGGGTTTGCTGCCGCAGCCGGAAGATTTCCCGGATGCGGAGGAGCGACGTCTGGCGTATGTGGCGATGACGCGCGCACGTCAGCAGGTGTGGCTAATGTTCGATAAAGACCGGCCTTCGGTATTTGTCGAACACCTGCGCGAGTTGGGTGTGCCGCAAAGCCGTAAGGCCTGATGATTAGGGTTTCAGACGATCGGCGAGATAACGCTGATAGTCTGGAATCTGAATCTCAATCTGCTGTGCAAATTTCGGTGACTGGATAATAAAATCTGCGGTGGTGCGGTTATTGGCCACCGGGATATTCCACACCGTGGCCAAACGCAGCAACGCTTTCACATCCGGATCGTGCGGTACTGCATTTAGCGGATCCCAGAAGAAAATCAGCACATCAATTTTCCCTTCCGAAATCAATGCGCCCACTTGCTGATCGCCACCCATTGGGCCGCTCAGCATGGCATTTACATCCAATCCGGTATGACGATTAATAAGATTACCGGTGGTGCCGGTGGCGTAAAGCACATGCTGCTGGAGCGTGCTTTGGTTGATTTGCACCCACTCTAACAGCGAGGCTTTACAGTGATCGTGCGCAACGAGGGCGACATGTTTTTGAACTTGAAGGGTACGAACGGTCTGCTCCATAGGGCTTCCTGTTTCTTCTCATGCATTATTTATTAATGCAGGAGTTTACCCCTGGCATTTCATCACTATCAACTTGTGCGTAAAGTTTTCATCCAGCTAATAAAACGCAAACGTGTGGCGGCATCAAAACGCTTGAACCAGCCTTGTAAAGAGGGGAGATCGCTGACGTCCTGCCAGGCGTAATCCAGATTCAGCTGCGCCTCGCTGGCACTAAGCGAATGCAAGGCGAAACGCGGTACAGACGCGGCATGCGCATCGCGGTTGTAATTCACCATCGCCTTTTCAAAATCATGATCACTCTCCTTCGGCAACTGGTCGCGCAGGCTGGTGATCTCCATGCCACGTTCATCAATCAGCTGAAAGTTGAGTGTTTTATTAAAGGTCGTACGTTCGCGACGATTATTTAGCGCGGGCAAACGGATAGCTACTGAATGGGCGTTGGCGTTAAAAGTGACAATCATCGGCACGGATTGAAAGTGCGAGGTGTCAGCGCCAGGTTTTTCCACACGAAATAGAAATTGATGCTGCCCCCGTTCCAACTCAAGACTGCCAGCACCTTTCAGCAGCGAACCAGAGATTTTACGCCCGTCCAGCACCAGCAGTTCGATCTCGGGATCAAGTTTGAGAGTGATGGCGTGGCAGGAGGCTGATACGAGCAACATCAGTAAACCCGTAGCAGTTAAGGACAGCTTCATTTCAACTCCCGGCAAAAGGGGGTAAATCGATTATGTGTAGCAAAGTATTACATTATGGCAGTAAATTTACATTTTTACATATTTATTCGTGCTGACGCGCAAAGTTCTCATGCTTAACAGTTGCAGTGTGAAACGCAATGCCATCTACACTTAAGCGAATGAACCCGGAGAAAAAAGATGAATGATCAAACAATTCGCGATGTACTGACCAAAACCAAACGTATCGCATTAGTGGGTGCCAGCGATCGTCCCGACCGCGCGAGCTATGGCGTCATGAAATATTTGCTTGATCAAGGATACGAGGTGATTCCGGTCAGTCCTAAACTGGCAGGACAACAGCTTCTCGGCCAAACGGCTTATGCCACGTTGGCGGATGTGCCGGGAAAAGTGGATATGGTGGATGTATTTCGCAATGCCGAAGCGGCGTGGGGCGTGGCGCAGGAAGCGATCGCCATTGGTGCGGAGACATTGTGGTTACAACTTGGCGTGATTAATGAGCAGGCGGCGGTCTTGGCGCAAGATGCCGGTATGACCGTAATAATGGACCGTTGTCCAAAGATTGAAATCCCACGACTGGGCATCACACAGTAAAACAGAAGCGGCGACCTGCGTCGCCGTTGTCATTAGTGTCGCAGGCTTGGCGCCTGCAGCTGTTGCCGGATTGTAGCAGCAAGCTCATCCATCGAAGGTTGTTCAGGATGCTCGAATGAGGTTTCACCTGCCAGCTGAATTTCAGCCACGTAGGTGTGGACCTGATCGCCTTCTTCATCTTCCATCACCACATGATACCAGGGCGCGGCGCGTAGCGTTTCGCTAGCAGCGACATCATCAACCTCTGGCTCATCAAGCGAAAACTCCGGATCGACATCCACGATAACGCCGAGCACCCCGGAGAGACGATGTCGGACCTGCTGTCCAATTCCAAATTTAGTCGTAATCATTGTGACCTCCCAAAAGACTGCCCTGCTACCGATATGGAGGCAGGAACAGTGTTTTCAAGTCACAGCACGCGGCAGGCAAAACCTTTCAGATAAAGCCCTTCAGGATAGCTGGCGATCACCGGATGGTCGGCTGCCTGACGGAACTGCTCTATAAATTGTACATCACGACCCGCATCAACGGCGGCGTCAGCGATGATTTTCTGGAACAAATCGGTCGGCATCAGGCCGGAACAAGAGTAGGTCAGCAACACGCCGCCGGGATTCAACAGCTGAATCGCCAGCATATTGATATCTTTATAGCCGCGGCAGGCACCCATCAGCTGGTTCTTGTTCTCGACGAATTTCGGCGGATCCATCACGATCACATCGAACTTCTCGCCGCTGTCGCGATAACGGCGCAACAGTTTGAACACGTCGTCACGTACGAACTGCGCGCGTGACACATCTAAACCATTAAGCTCAACGTTCTGTTTCGCCACGTCGAGCGCATCCTGCGAGGTATCAACGCTAATGACTTCACGGCAACCCCCCATCAATGCAGAAACCGCAAAACCACCGGTGTAGGAGAAGCAGTTCAGCACGCGCGCATTTTTTGAGTAGCCACGCGTGGCAAATCGGCTGTCACGCTGGTCAAGGTAATAACCGGTTTTATGGCCGCCCTGAATGTCTACCAGCAGCTTCATGCCATGTTCAGTGATCGGCAGCAGCGAAGGCGGCAGTTCACCTGAAACTGGACCCTGAGCCAGCTCCAGTCCCTCTTTTTTACGCACCGCGACGTCTGAGCGATCGTAAATAGCGCACTCCGGGAAGCATTGTTGCAGTGCTGAGACGATGGCCGGACGCTGATACTCCGCACCCGCAGACAACAGTTGCAGTACGAGGAAGTTGCCAAAACGATCGATGGTAACGCCCGGCATGCCATCTGACTCACCGGCAATCAGGCGATAGCTATCCAGCCCATCACGTTTTGCCAGCCAGTCACGCCATAATTGTGCTTGCTCTAAGCGGCGCACGAAGAAGGTGATGTCGATTGACTCATCCTGTTGCCAGCTCCAGACGCGTGCGCGAATTTGGGATTGCGGAGAATACGCGGCGCGAGCCAGCCATTTGCCATTGCTGTCGCAGACATCAATGGTTTCACCAGACTGGGCTTTACCTTCCATACGTGCAACGGCACCAGAGAACACCCACGGATGGCGGCGGAGCAGGGATTTTTCACGTCCCTTTGCGAGAATCAATCGAACGGTCATAGTTTGCTATGCTTACCTGAAAAAATGAGGCGCCATTTTCCGGCGGATGGCGACAAATTGCAACGCAAGGTGAGGGGAGAACGCAATGGCAACCACATGCTGCAAAATCTGGGTGCATGGCATGGTGCAGGGCGTGGGATTTCGCTACCACACGCAAGCGCAGGCCAGAGAGCTGAATCTTAACGGTTATGCGCACAATCTGGCCGACGGCAGCGTTGAAGTGCTGGCGTCCGGCGAAGCACAACAGGTCGATGAATTAATCAGCTGGTTGAAAGCTGGCGGGCCGCGCAGTGCGCGGGTGGATAAGGTGCTGGTGGAGCCGCATCAGCCAGCGGAAATGCCCACCCGATTCACCACGGGCTAATCACAAACACTTAGCCGGCTTTGGCAATCCGGCAATTTTGGTGGCTTGTTTCGCCGGGCCTTCCGGGAACAGGCGGAACAGATAACGGCTGTTACCTTTCTCCTCGCCATATTTTTGCGCCATCGCTTTCACCAGCATACGCACCGCTGGTGAGGTATTAAACTCCTGGTAAAACGCACGCACAAAGAGCACCACTTCCCAGTGTGCTTCGCTCATTACTATTGCTTCTTGTTCTGCGATAGCCGCAGCCAGTGGCTCGCTCCAGTCCGCGCTATTTTTCAAATAGCCTTCCGCATCGGTGGCTATTTCATTACCGGCAAAAATCACAGTTATTCCTCATGATGTTAATTCATACATTGTAAATTCGCTCGGCCCCAAAAAGCAAAAACCCCGCCGAAGCGGGGTTTAATTGCTGTTGCGGTAACTTAATCGCGATTAGCGAAGCCCAGCAGGCTCAACAGGCTAACAAAGATGTTATACAGCGATACGTACAGGCTCACGGTTGCACGAATGTAGTTGGTTTCGCCGCCGTGAATGATGTTGCTGGTTTCCCACAGGATAGCACCGGCAGAGAACAGGATGAACAGGGCGCTAATCGCCAGATGCAGCGCAGGCAGTTGCAGGAAGATATTCGCAACCACCGCCACCAGCAATACGACAAAGCCGGCCATCATCATGCCGCTCAGGAATGACATATCACGGCGCGTGGTCAGCACATAGGCCGAGCAACCGAAGAACACCAATGCGGTGCCGCCCAGCGCCATGGCGATCACATCACCCATGCCTGCAGTGAGGAATGAGCTGAGTATTGGGCCAAGGCAGTAGCCGAGGAAACCGGTAAAGGCGAAGGCAGCCAGAATACCTGCCGGGCTGTTAGCCAGTTTATGTGTCAGGAACATCAAACCATAAAAGCCAACCAGCATCAGAATCAGGCCCGGTGAAGGCAAGGCAAATACCGTGCTGAGTGTGGCTGTGACCGCTGAGAAGGCCAGCGTAAAGCCAAGTAACAAATAGGTATTGCGCAGCACTTTGTGGGTGCTGACTAACGATTGCTGCGACGAGCTAAAAATTCTTTCCATCATGCGCTCCTTAAAGAGAGAAACACCAAATATGTCACGAGGATACGCAGCGACTGAGAGACAGAAAAGGCGTTTTACCCATCTTTACGCGATAAATTGCTGTTTCACTGAGCAGAATGGTGAATTTGACGCCAAAAAAATAAAATTTGGCTGTTTTTCAGCCGAACGATTCATTGCAGGCTTTACATCGTTATGGGGGATGTTTATAGTGCGCCTCATTGCGGAGGGGTGGCCGAGTGGCTTAAGGCAACGGTCTTGAAAACCGTCGATGGGAAACCATCCGAGAGTTCGAATCTCTCCTCCTCCGCCATTCACTCTCGCAGAGTGACGCAACAAGAAATCCCCGGAGGGATGGCCGAGTGGCTTAAGGCAACGGTCTTGAAAACCGTCGATGGGAAACCATCCCAGAGTTCGAATCTCTGTTCCTCCGCCATATTAAAGAAGCCCGCAGAAATGCGGGCTTTTTGCTTTTCTGCATTCACAGATTCCGAAAAACATCGCGTTGCTTTTCAATCTGCTGCCGTTCAGCAACGCCGCGCGCGTTTACTGCTATATTCCAATCACGGTTTTTGCAAACATCTGGCGATTTTCCGATGCAAGCTGAGTTACACTGTGCGGTAATTCGCTCTTTGGCGGGCTAATCGTTTGAAAGCCAGAGTGTTTCACTGATGAATTATGGAATAGGCACAATGATCAAGAAACTGAGTCTTTGCGCGTTGTCAGTCATCGCTGCGCTCCCGATGGGCATGTCCGCATACGCTGCGGACGGAGATATGCAACTCCAGCAGGTGCTGATGTTAAGCCGTCATAATCTGCGTGCGCCGCTTGCCAATAATGGCAGCGTGCTGGAGCAATCCACTAAAAAGAGCTGGCCGCAGTGGGATGTCGCGGGTGGCGAGTTGACCACCAAAGGTGGCGTGCTGGAAGTCTATATGGGTAATTACACCCGTCAGTGGCTGGCACAGCAGGGCTTAGTCCAGAACGGGACATGTCCGGACAGCAGCAACATCTTTGTTTACGCCAACAGCCTGCAGCGCACCGTGGCAACCGCGCAGTACTTTATCACTGGCGCATTCCCAGGCTGTGACATTGCGGTAACCCATCAGGATGCGATGGGCACCATGGACCCGATCTTCAATCCCGTCGTCACCGACGGCAGCGATGAATTCAACAAAAAAGCGTTGGCTGCCATGACCGCCGCCAACGAAAAACTGGCGCTGAAGCCGGCCTTCCAGCATCTGGAAAAAATTGTTGATTACAAATCTGCACCGGCCTGTAACGGCAAAAAGCAGTGTGATTTGAGCAGCGGTGATAACACCTTCAGCGCGGATAACGGTAAAGAACCTAACGTAAGCGGTCCGCTGAAAATCGGCAACTCATTGGTCGATGCATTCACGCTGCAATATTACGAAGGTTTCCCAGCCGATCAGGTCGCGTGGGGCCAGATCAAAACGCCTGAGCAGTGGAAAGCGTTGGCGTCGATCAAAAACGGTTATCAGGATGCGCTGTTTGCTTCTCCTGAAGTGGCGCGCGAAGTGGCCGCACCGCTGGTGGATTATATCCGCAGCCAGTTAGTCGATCAGGACAAAGCTAACGCGCCAAAAGTGACGCTGATGGTTGGCCATGATTCCAACATCGCTTCGTTACTCAGCGCGTTACAGGTCAAGCCGTATGAATTACCGGGCAACGACGAGAAAACGCCGATCGGTGGTCAGGTGGTATTCGAACGCTGGCACGATGTGAAGAACAACAAAGATCTGCTGAAGGTGGAATATGTATACCAAACTGCGGATCAGCTGCGCGATGCCGATGTGTTGAGCCTGAAGAATCCTCCAAAGCGCGTCACGCTGCAGCTGGCGGGTTGTGATACCGATGCCAATGGCTACTGCAGCTGGGATCAGTTCACTGGTGCGTTAAACGGTGCATTGCAGGGTACGCCATTGCAGCCTGCCGCTGCTCCAGCGCCTGCCGCACAGCCGGCGCCTGCCGCCGCGGCCCCAGCCAGTGACGATGCCAATCAGAAAGCCGATCAGGCTGCTGCCGATAAAGCGTCAGCAGACAAAGCAGTAGCAGATAAAGCTGCCGCTCAGAAAGCAGCAGAGGCGAAGGCCGCTGAAGAGAAAGTGAAAGCGGATAAAGCGGCCGCGCAGAAAGCTGCTGATGAAAAGGCGAAAGCAGAGAAAGCCTCAGCCCAAAAAGCAGCGGATGACAAAGCGAAAGCGGATGCTGCTACTGCGCAAAAAGCGCAGGCGGATGCCACGCCAGCCAAGCCGGAAGAGCCAACAAAACCGGCTAGCAGCAACTAAAATCCCCTTCGTAGGATAGTGCATGATAAAAAGGCCGCAGCGGTTAACGTTGCGGCCTTTTTTTTACACCCATTAACTGGGCAAAAAAACGGATGGAGAACCATCCGTTTGGTTTAACTTCCCGACTGTTTCATTTTAGATAACGTGATACTCATCATCGTTAATGGCAGGCAGTGTGGCGTTGAATTGTGCTGCAATACCATGCGCTGTAGTAACCGACAAATCTTCAGACGTGATTTGCAACGCAATTGCTTCAGGCTCCTGCGTTTCGCCATTAGTCAGCAACGTTTTCTCCGCGTCACCCAGCAGATCGCTGACACCTATACCCATAATGTTCATTGCATCAAGAGCCGATGTCTGGATTAATTCTCCGCTAGATTCAGCAGCAACGGTAAACGTCCAGGCAAAGCTCTCCAGATATTCACCTTTAACCACGATCGAATGATCGCCGTTCTGCGCGTCCAGCGTAAAGGACCAGCGGCCATCGGCGGCTGTCAGCACGCTCCCCACCAAATTATCGTTGTCGAAGATTTGCAGCACGATATTTTGTCCCGCCACACCGCGCAGCAGCGGAGTGGCATCGTCGGTGGTAGCACCGTAGGTCACTACGCTTTCACCGTCGTCGTCACTGAACACGCGGAAATCGATGCGGATGTCGCTTGGGTGTTTGACCGAGAACTCGAACGGTACACCCGGCAGGCTGCCAGTGTCATTTGCCATAACGACATGACGACCAGAATCTAAGGCTTCGGTAGTTTGGAAGCTCCAGCGACCGTAAGCATCTGACATAGTGGTGCCGACATCGCGACCATCGATATTAATGGTAACGATGGAGTTGGCGATAGCCACGCCGGAGAAACCTGGGGTGTTGTCGCTGGTGCTGTCATTTTTGCTGAAATAACCGATGGACTGATTCACCGCATCATGGTTATCAATACCTTCCAGCACGATACCGCGCACCGCATCGGCTGGTGTCACTGTGAAATTAAACGCCTGACTGGTGTTGGCCGCATTTTCACCCGCAGTGAACGCATGTTCACCCAAGGCCAATGCACTGGTAGGCTTAAATGTCCAAAGGCCATTGCTGTTGGCAGTAACAGACGCAATCTCAATGCCATTGTCGTAAATACGCACCAAGGTATTCGCTGGTGCAGAACCTCTGAACAGTGGCTGATTGTCGTCAGTCAAACCATTGGCATTGAGCATACCCGTATTGAAGAAATTATCTGTAACCTGACTGATACGAAACACTGGCGCGGGTTCAACCGGCACTTCAGGTTCCACCGGCGTGACGGGAACTTCAGGTTCAGGTTCAACCGGCACTTCAGGTTCCACCGGCGTGACGGGAACTTCAGGTTCAGGCTCAACCGGCACTTCAGGTTCAACTGGTGTGACAGGCACTTCAGGTTCAACGCTATCCTGGCTGGTAATAGTGAAAGCGTACTCATTGCTGACATTCTCATCACCAAATTTAGCGACAACCGCGTGGGCACCCGCACTCAACGGTTGCGTCAGCACGATCACCCAGTTGCCGTTACCACTGTTGGTTACCGCAGAGCCAATCTCTACATCGCCTTCATACAGACGGACAATTACGCCTTTTGGTCCGGTACCAAACAGGCTTGGTGTGGTATCTGCCGTTTCGTTCGGGCCTTCGCCTTTGTGACCCTCATTGCTGCTGACCAAATCTATGGTGACAGGAACGTGAATGATGATGTCAAACGGTGCCGTTTCAGTGCCATTGCTGGATTTGATCACAAAGCTGTGTTTGCCGTTTTCCAGCCAGGCTGGCCTTACAGGTGTGAACTCCCATGAACCGCTTGCACCCACGCGGCGTTCACCAATTTTGACGTCGTTATCCCAAATTTCCACCAAAGAGCCGGGCTCTGCAGTACCAAACAGAGTTGGGGTATCGTCATCAATCGTTTCGTTTTCACCCACCAGACGACCCACGCCTTTGTCATCACGAATGTAATCGATAACCGGCGTTTGCGGCACTTCAGGCTCAGGATCAACAGGGACTTCAGGTTCCGGGTCAACCGGCACTTCAGGCTCAGGATCGACAGGGACTTCAGGTTCCGGGTCAACCGGTACTTCAGGCTCAGGATCGACAGGGACTTCAGGTTCAGGGTCAACCGGCACTTCAGGTTCTGGCGCGGTGATGGTGAAACTAAACGGTGTGCTTTCTGTACCAGCACTGGTTTTGAAGATCAGATTGTAGCTTCCCACGTCGAGCGTAGGCTCGTAGAACCAAAAACCCGAGCTGTTGGTGGTGAAAGAGCCGATCAACGCATCGCCATTAAACGCATACAGCACAACGTTTTTTCCCGCCTGGCCAGCAAAAGTAGGGGTTGTATCTTCGGTGCTCCCTCCCGGTGTGACCGAACGCCATGAACCGTTGCTGTCATCTTTGACATCATAGATCTCAATTGGCTGGCTTTCGTTGGAAACGATATTCAGTGTAAACGGCTGGCTTTCTGAACCTGCACCGGCTTTGAATACCAGGCTGTGATTGCCGCCAGTCAGTTTAGCGTTATACACCCAGCGACCATCGCTGGCAGACATTACTGAACCGATCTCTTTACCGTGGTCATACACGCGAACCAATACGTTCGGGCCGGCTTTACCGTTGAACTGTGGCGTGGTGTCATTGGTGGTTGAACCAGATCCGATGGCACGCGGGTATTGGCCTGCATCATCAACTACATAGGAAATTTCGACCGGTTTAGTGTCAGGCGACTGAATATTCAATACAAATGGCTGGCTGTCCGTACCGACACCGGCTTTAAACACCAGGCTGTGGTTGCCGCCATCAAGTTTCGCATCGTAAACCCAACGACCGTCGCTGCCGCTCATGACAGAACCGATCTCTTTGCCGTTGTCATAAATGCGCACCAGCGTTTTCGGACCGGCTTCGCCGCGGAACTGTGGCGTGGTGTCGTTGGTGGTGGCGCCAGACTGAATGTAATGCGCGTACTGTCCCGCATCATCAATGGCACCATACACGGAAACGGGTTTAGCATCGGGCGTCTGGATGGTCAGCGCAAACGCTTTGCTCTCCGATCCATCGTTGCCTTTGAACACGACATTGTGATTGCCGCCGTTCAGGTTGGCGTTGAAGACCCAACGACCGTCACGATCGGTCATCACCGAGCCAATTTCCTGATTATTGTCATATACGCGTACCAGCACATTTGCAGCGGCCTGGCCACGGAATTGCGGCGTGGTATCGTTAGATGTTGCGCCAGACTGAATGTAATGCGCATATTCGCTGGCATCGTCAATGGCACCAAAGACCTCAATCGGCTTCGCGGCGGCCTGCGGCACCGATACTTCAAAGCTGTCAGACAGCGGATTCACTGTGCTGTAGCTTACAATCTGCACTTTGAAATCATGCGCGCCCGGCACGAACTTATTGTCTGAATAGACCCATTTGCCGCTAGCGGAGGTGCGAATTTGCGCAATGATTCTGCCGTTGTCGTACAGGAACACGCTGCTGTTAGGTTGCGCGCGGCCTTCAAAGACCAGCACATTGCTACTTGCTAATTCGCCCGGCTGTAAAGTATTGCCGTAGCTTTCAGAATGAATGGCATCAATGATGGCTTCGTTGGCTTTGATCGGCGCATCAACGGATGACAATACGTTATTTAAAGAGGTTGCCGCGGCGGTTGTGCTGCTCATTGCAGATGAGTGTGAAGTCTCGCTTCTGCTGCGCGAGAGGTTACTAGTCGTCGATTTAGACATCGATTTGATCTCTTTTGAAGGCCACGCACCATACGTAGCGATGCGCGCATAATCGGAGATGCATAAAAAAAAGATGATCCGACTTGTCTCAATCCCCGCAGTCAACCGGATTGATTAAAACCAATTCAAAATAATTTCAACAAATACAGAAGTTTAATGTTAGGGCTTAAACTAAAACGTTTTGTTATAAATCGGTTTAAAGCGATGTTTTGGTAAAAAAAGGGCTGCAATGTTAACCATTGCAGCCTCATACATGTACTTAACTAATCTGAATGTCGATGATTAGCCGGCCACGACCACCAATTTCTGGTTGGCGAACTCTTTAATACCCAGGTCCGACAATTCGCGGCCATAGCCCGAACGCTTCACGCCACCAAAGGGCAGCTCGGCCGAAGTGTCGCTTTGGGAATTAATGAAAACCATGCCGGTTTCAATCTGTGAGGCCATCTTTCGGCCGCGCGCAATGTCTTTGGTCCAGACCGATCCGCCAAGTCCGTAATGGGAATCATTGGCCAGCGCTACGGCGGCGTTGTCGTCCGCCACCACATACACTTGTGCCACCGGGCCAAAGAACTCTTGATAGTAAGCAGGATTCTCTGGGGTCAAACCAGTCAGCACCGTTGGCTGGTAATAGCAGCCAACGCCCTCAATGGCGCGCCCGCCAAACTCTACACGCGCGCCATTTTTCACGGCTTCATCAACCTGCTTCACTAAACGATCGCGAGCATCTTTGGATGACAACGGGCCGAGCGTGGTTTTCTCATCCAGGGGATCGCCGGGAACGGCAGATTGCAGGGCGGCGCTGAATTTCGCCATAAACTTATCGGCAATCTTCTCATGCAAAACGAAGCGCTTAGCGGCGGTACACACCTGGCCGCAGTTGCTGAGTCGACCTTGCGCGCCCTGGCGTACCGCTTCATCAATATCGGCATCGTCGAGCACCACAAACACATCATTGCCGCCCAGTTCCAGCGTCGATTTTTTCAGATGCTTACCGGCCTGTTCCGCTACCGCGCTGCCGGCACGTTCTGAACCGGTCAGCGCCACACCTTGCACGCGCGAATCGGCAATCAAATCCGCCACCTGATCGGTGGAGATAAACAGATTGGTCCACGCACCTTTAGGTGCACCGGCTTCTGACACCAGCTTTTCAAACACATCCGCGCAGTGTGGCACGATGTTAGCGTGTTTAGCCAGTACCGGATTGCCCAGCGCCAGGTTTGGCGCCAGCACGCGCATCAGCTGATAGTAAGGGAAATTCCACGGTTCAACCGCGACGATCACACCAATCGGGTGATATTCAAGCCAGGCGTCGCCTACGTCGCTGGCATAAGGTTGCGGCTGCAAAAAGGTGGCAGCATGTTCAGCGTAATAGCGGGCAATCTGTGAACAAATTTTCACTTCACCGCGGCTTTGCCCAATTAACTTGCCCATCTCTTTACTGGCGATGGTTGCCAACTCTTCGGCCCGTTGGTCGATTAAGTCGGCTAAACGGTGCAACACCTGCAGACGCGGCTGAATATCGCCTTTACTCCACGCGGAATGATAAAGCTCATCCGCGGTTTTCAGTGCTTGTTGTGCATAGGCATCATCGTGCTCATCCCACGCTTTTAGCAGTTGGTTATTGGCTGGATTGATACTTTGATAGGCTGACATACAAGGCTCCTTGGCGATGTAAAATAACAAAGGCGGGACATTGCCCGCCTGCAACTTAAACGTTTTTGCGCTCGACGGTTTTATCGTCCCAGGTCAGAACATCCTGGTCGGTCTTTTTAAATGCGCGAATCAGCACTTCATCACTGCCTTGCTGACTCCAGATCTGCTCTGCTAAACGTTCGTCGTAGTTAGCGACCTCAAAAATGGCTTCAGCGATTTCGCGTGAGGTGTGGCGTAACGAAGCCCATTCACCGACGTGATGCTCTTTCGACTGTTCTGTTGTCATGAAGATCTCCTGTTGTGGATTTTATCCTTTCAGCTTTACTGCCAAACCCGCGACGTGTTGGCCCTGAAAACGGGCAATATCCAGCTCTTCCGCCGAGGGTTGACGCGATCCGTCTCCGCCCGCAAGGGTCGTTGCACCATAAGGCGTGCCACCGCGTACGTGGGAGATGTCGAAAAGTTCTTTCGTGCCGTATCCGATGGGAACAATCACCATGCCGTGGTGGGCGAGGGTGGTCCAGACGGAGGTGATGGTTTGCTCCTGGCCGCCGCCGGTGCCAGTGGAAGCAAACACGCTGGCAATTTTGCCGTACAGCGCACCTGAGGCCCAAAGTCCGCCGGTGCGATCCCAGAAGTTGCGCATCTGACCGGCCATGTTACCGAAGCGCGTCGGCGTGCCGACGATAATGGCATCGTACTGCGGCAAATCTTCCGGTTTCGCTTCCGCCGCAGCCTGATTTACTTTGCCGCCAACCTGCGCAAAACGTTCCGCATCCATGCTTTCCGGCACGCGCAGAATCGTGACCTCTGCACCGCTAACACTCTTTGCACCTTCGGCCACAGCTTGCGCCATGGTTTCAATATGTCCGTACATCGAATAATAGAGCACCAAAATCTTTGCCATAGTTTTCATCCTGCTGGGGTGATGAGTATTCAGAAGTATAGAAGAGCCTGAGCAGGCTGCTGTACAGAGGTTAAGCAGCTGCTATAAACCTGCAGCTAACTGCTTGTAACGCGGCGGTTAATTTGCTTTTTCGCTGATAAATGAGTGAATTATCTGTTTCAAAGTATGAATGCGAACCGGAGTTTTTAGCGCGGGTTGTCTATTATTTATCCAGGTGGGCGGAACATCCGTCACCACGCTTCTCACGGCAGTAACGTGATTAGCCCTCAACCTGGATGCTCAATCCCTGGAGGAAATGATGGCACAACATCGTGGAGGATCAGGCAATTTCGCAGAGGATCGTGAAAGGGCCGCCGAAGCAGGTCGCAAAGGTGGCAAAAACAGCGGCGGGAATTTCAGAAATGACCCGCAACGCGCTTCTGAAGCCGGTGAAAAAGGGGGGCGTAGCCGCAGCAAGAAATAGAGTCGCTGCTGGTTAATCTCCCGGCCGCCGGGTTCACCCGGCGGTAACAAGCATTGCAATTTCTCCGCTCTCTGAGCAAACTGACCACCAATTGATTATTTTGGTGCGTTATGTCCGGTTCATCCTCGCGTCTTAGCCTGCGTATTTCACGTCAGGAAATGGTTCTCATCTTTATCACCATGGTTTGGGGCGGCACCTTTTTGGTGGTGCATCGGGCGATGGCGCACTCCGGTCCGTTTTTCTTCGTGGGACTGCGGTTTGCCACGGCCTCGCTTCTGCTGGCGTTTTTCTTCCGTCGCTATCTCAAGCAGGTCACCTGGCTGGAAATTAAAGCCGGGGCCTTAATTGGCTTGTCGATTGCTGGAGGTTATGGCCTGCAAACCTGGGGCATGCAAACCATTTCCAGCAGTCAGTCGGCGTTTCTTACCGCGCTTTATGTGCCGGTAGTACCACTGCTGCAATGGCTATTTCTGCGGCGTCCACCAGGATTGATGGCGTGGTTAGGCATTCTGCTGGCCTTTACCGGTTTGGTGCTGGTGGCCGGTCCGCAGGATGGCAGCCTGACGCTCAACGCCGGTGAGATTGCCACCTTGCTCAGCACGCTGGCGATTGCGGCCGAGATCATTTTGATTAGCCGCTATGCCGGGCAGGTGGATGTGCGCCGCGTGACGCTGATTCAGCTAATGGTAGCCTCGGCGTGTGCCTTCGTTTTAATGATCCCGAATGGCGAATCGGTTCCGGTAATGTCGACGCCGCTGCTGCTCAGCGCCTTAGGGTTAGGCGCGGCCAGTGCCTTAATTCAGGTCACCATGAACTGGGCGCAGCGCAGCGTCTCACCAACGCGGGCTACGGTTATTTATGCCGGTGAACCGGTGTGGGCGGGCGTTGTGGGGCGCATAGCAGGTGAGCGTTTACCGGCCGCTGCGCTATTGGGTGCGGCGCTGATCGTGTGTGGTGTGATTGTCAGCGAACTGCGGATTCGTCGTAAGAAAGCGGTGCCCGAACAGACACCGCTTGAACCTTAAGGATGCTGCCGGGCCGCCTGGTTTGCCAGCGCGGCACCGCGGCGTTGCAGAATCGCGTTAAGAATGATGGCACCAAAGGTCGCTGTTCCGATCCCGCCGAGGGTGAAGCTGCCGATTTTCAGGGCAAAATCTCCCGCACCCAGCACCAGCGTGGTCGCCACCATGATGAGATTCCCGTTCTGATTGAAATCCACATGGTTCTGCACCCAGATACGCGCACCTGCCACCGCAATCAAGCCAAATACCACAATTGAAGCACCACCAATCACCGGACCAGGAATGGTGTGGATCAGCGCGCCAAACTTCGGTGAGAAGCCGAGCACCAGGGCAATGACCGCGGCGGCAACGAAGGCCAGCGTTGAATAGACTTTGGTGACCGCCATCACGCCAATATTTTCCGCATAAGTGGTGACGCCACTGCCGCCAATCGAACCGGATAGCATGGTTGCTAATCCGTCGCCGACAAAGGCGCGTCCCATCCATGGGTCGAGATTACGCCCGGTCATACCTGCCACGGCTTTGATGTGACCGAGATTTTCCGCCACCAGAATGATCGCCACCGGTGCAATCATCACAATGGCCTGCATATCAAAGATCGGCGCGGTGGTGTGCGGCAGACCAAACCACGGCGCATTGGCGAGACCGCTGAAGTCCACCGGTTTGCCAAAGCCCAGCACGTTGGTCAGCAGCGCGTAAATTGCCCACGACACAATCAGTCCTACCAGAATCAACAAGCGCTGGATCATACCGCGCGTGAACACCGCGACAAGGCCGATGCACAGCACCGTCATCACTGCCATCCAGCTGTCAAACATCGAGCCAGACACGCCGTGCACCGCTATCGGTGCCAGATTCAGACCAATCGCCATCACCACCGCACCCGTCACTACCGGCGGCATCAGGCGCTCAATCCAGCCGGTGCCCACTTTCATCACGATCAGACCAATCACCGTGTAAAGCGCGCCGCAGGCGATGACGCCGCCCAACGCCAGCGCCAGATTGGGATTGAGTCCCTGACCGTTAAAGCCGGTTACCGCAATGATCACCCCGACAAATGCCGCGCTGGAGCCGAGATAGCTGGGTACGCGTCCGCCGGTGACCAGGAAGAACAGTAGCGTACCGATGCCAGAAACCAGAATCGCCAGATTGGGGTCCAGTCCCATCAACAACGGCATCAATACCGTTGCGCCAAACATTGCCACAGCATGCTGCAGGCCAAGGACCACCGTCTGCGCAAACGGCAGCGTTTCGTCCGGCGCAATCAGCCCATTATCGGTCAAGGCTGACTTTTTCTGCCAGCGGGGGAACCAGGAACTCGCCATTGTCATCTCCAGGGTGTCAGTGAAAGCGAGCCGCGCAGGGCGGCGTTAGCGGGCGTCCTGCCGTAAAAGGTGATGATATCCACGGTCAAACCACGCCAGGCCGTGCGTTTCATCATTGCGCACCAGCGCCAGCACTTCGCAAAACAGGATGTCGTGTGTCCCGACGCTGACCACTTGGGCCACTTTGCAATCAAACGACACCAGCGCGCCGTCTAACAGCGGAGAACCGCTGGCAAGCGTTTGCCACTCCGCGGCAGCGAAGCGTTCGGCCATCGGCGTTTTGCCGCCAAACAGCGTCGAAAGATTTTCATGTCCGGCGGCCAGCGTGTTGACACACAGATAACCGTTGTCGCGAAATATCGGCCACACCGATGCCGAACGATTGAGACACACCAGCAGCGTTGGCGGCGTATCGGTCACGCTGCACACTGCAGAGGCGGTAAAACCGGCGCGACCGGCTGGGCCATCGGTGGTGATGATATTCACCGCCGCCCCTAAGCACGCCATCGCATTACGAAACGCATCGCGCTCCACAAGGGGTATAACAGGCAGTTCATGCACGCTCATCGGTTGCTCCTGTGATTAGCTGGCCGCACGTTGCGCAGGCGCAGCCGTATCGGCCAGCCAGCGCAGCAGCAGCGCGTTAAAGTTGTCGGCATCGGTGACGCTCATGGCGTGCCCGCCCCAGGCCATCTCAATCAGGCTACCGTTGGGCAGCGCCTGTGCCAGCTGCGGTGAGCAGCTCCACGGCACCAGCAGATCGTCCTGACTGCAAATCGCTAACACCGGCTGGGTGATGCGCGCGACATGTGGCCGGAAATCCGCGCTTTTCAGCGCATGCAAGCGGCGCAGCAGATTTTCCATGCCCTGAAAATGGGCGACATGATGCGCATCTTCCGCGTTAATGCGCTCCTGATTGCGTGCCAGCCATTCAGCGGGATAGAGGAACAGCGGCTGCGCGCGCACAAAGGCTTCAACGCCAACGTTCATCAACAGATCCTGACGCACCTGGAAGCAGCGCTGGGTGTGCGCATCCAGCGAAAGCCAGCCGTTGATCACCACCACGCGATCCACGCGCTGCGGGAAGTCCAGCGCCAGCTGCAGGCCGATTAAGCCGCCCAGCGCATGGCCGATGATGGCGTAATGCTGAATGCCGTGCTGTTCCAGCGCGTGCGCCAGTTCCGCCGCCATCATCGCCATGCTGTAGCCATCCGGCAGCGTATCGGCGCTGCGGCCGGTGCCGCGCTGGTCGTAGGTCACCACGCGATAATGTGGCGTCAGCGCCGCCAGCTGCGGCTGCCAGAAACCGGCTACGCCACCCAAGCCAGACGCCAGCACCAGCGTCGGCGCATCCTCTGCGGTTAAACCTTGAATCTCGAGCTGCATCACGCCTCCTGCTTGCCGATATGGGCAATGGTGGCGATTTCGATCAGCGCATCCGGTTTCACCAGCCCGCACTGAATGCAGAAGCGGGCCGGTTTATCGCCGGGGAAGTATTCGGCGTAAATTTGGTTTATTGCCGCGTAGTTGCTCCAGTCGGTGAGAAAAATCGAGTTAAACGTCACATCGTCCATTGTGCCGCCGGCGGTTTCGATGACCTTTTTGATGGTCTCCAGCACGTGACGCGTTTGCGCAGCGGCATCACCAACGTGTACCACATTGTTGTTGGCATCAAACGGCAAGGTGCCGGAGACGTAGACGACGCCGTCAGCTAAAGTGCCGGGCACGAATGGCGCGATCGGCGTACCGCTGCCGGGCGGAATAATCACACGTTTAGGCATGGCGAAATCCTCTTCTTATGGGTTGCAGATGAAACGGGGTGTTAGCTTTTCAGCGTTTCGCAGAAGGTGTCGGTATCGCTGACCCAGCCAAAAAACGTTTCGATATTAAAAATGGCTGCCTGCTGCGCAAACGCTGGACCCGCCTGATAGGTTGCGTCTTCCAGTACCACGCCGAAATATTCCAGAAAGAAGCCGTCGCGCAGCGTCGATTCCACGCAGACGTTGGTGGCAATGCCGGTAAACACCAGATGGCGGATGCCTCGGCTGCGCAGCATGCTGTCGAGTGAAGTGTTGAAGAAGCCGCTGTAGCGCGGTTTCGGCAGTACGATATCGCCTTCCTGCGGCACAAGTTCATCGACCAGCGCATAATCCCAGCCGCCTTTCGACAATAATGTGCCTTGCAATTCAGGACGTTTGCGCATGGTTTTCAGCGCGTTGGATTTATGGAAATTCGGCGAACCCGCGTCACCGGCTTCAACGTATTGGTCATCCCAGCCATTCTGGAACCAGATAATCTGCATTCCGGCGGCACGCGCCGCGGTCACCGCCTGATGAATTTTGGCAATCACCGGTTTGGTGGCGGAGACATCAAAGCCAGCCAAATCGAGATAGCCGCCTTGGGTGGCATAGGCGTTCTGCATATCCACCACAATCAGCGCACTTTGCTTGGGCGGCAGCGCGATAGCTTCCGGACGCGCCGGTAAGGTGACGTTCGGTAAACTTGAGGTATGGGCGCAAACAACGGTACTCATCAGGCAACCTCCTGCTGGGATGCAATTAAATCGTGGCGACACTGCATTAAGGGCTGAATCCGTTCACCGAAATCTTCGATGCCTTGCAGGAAGTCGTCGAAGGTCAGCAACACGCCTTGCGTGCCATCGACTAAAGCAACTTCATCCAACATTCGTGCCACATTGGCGTAAGAACCCACTAGCGTGCCCATATTGATGTTGACCGCTGAAGTCGGATCGGCCATCTGGCGCACGTTAGTGTCGCTGCCGGATTTGGTGTCCTGCTGACTTTGTGTGGTGAGCCAGGCGAGCGCTTCTTCATCGGCTCCGGCTTTGTAGTGCTCCCATTTGGCGCGAGCGGCTTCGTCGCTCTCAGCGGCGATAATCATAAACAGCACATAGGAACCGACGTCGCGGCCCGCTTTATCGGCAGCTTGCTTCATGCGCGCGGCGGTTGGCGCGAAGGCGGTTGGTGTGTTAACGCCTTTACCGAAACAGAAGTTGTAATCGGCGTGCTGCGCCGAGAACGCCATGCCGGCATCGCTCTGTCCGGCGCAAATCACCTTCATCGGTTTTTGCGGCTGCGGGCTGACGCGACAATCGTTCATGGTAAAGAATTCGCCTTTGAAATCGCTCTGGCCGGTGCCCCACAAATCGCGCAACACGGTGACGTATTCGGTCAGATATTGGTAGCGGCTGGAGAAGTAAGCATCGCCGGGCCACAAGCCCATCTGCTCGTACTCCGGTTTCTGCCAGCCGGTCACGAGATTGACGCCAAAGCGGCCATTAGAGATGGAATCAATGGTTGATGCCATGCGCGCCACAATCGCGGGCGGTAAGGTCAGCGTGGCGGCGGTGGCGTAGATCTCAATACGTGAGGTCACCGCCGCGAGTCCTGCCATCAGCGTGAAGGATTCGAGGTTGTGATCCCAGAATTCGGTTTTACCGCCAAAGCCACGCAGCTTGATCATCGAAAGGGCAAAGTCGAAGTGATAATGCTCCGCTTTCAGTACGATCGCTTTGTTGAGTTCAAAGGTCGGCTTGTACTGCGGGGCATGGGTGGAGATCAGCCAGCCGTTATTACCAATCGGGATAAAGACGCCAATTTTCATGTGAAACCTCTCTGCATTAGACGGGGACTGCTTCACGCGCTGCGCTGCTTCCTGCACGCGTCCTGCGGGCGGCGCTCCATCACAAAAGTGCAAAGCCTGTGCCACATTTTTAAAAGACTTAGATAACAAGATGTTAAAATCTTCGCCTGCTCTAATCTGGAGTAATTGGTCCAATTCAGACCGTTTGGTCAAAACGTTCTGCACGTTTTTCATGCGCGGTATGGTCAAAAAAGGTGCAGGCGAGCCATTAGGCAGGAAAGAGGGCCTTTGTTATGATGCGTTCAGGCAGGACGGAAGAGGTAACAGTGTGAAAAGCGATGAAAAAAAACCGGGGCGTCGTTCGCGTGCGGTCGCCGCAAAGCGGGCAGCCATTCTGGAAGCGGCGTTAACCTTCTTCTCGCAATACGGCATTCACGGCACCAGCCTGGATAAAGTGGCGGAGCGGGCGGATGTCTCTAAAACCAATCTGCTGTATTACTATCCGTCGAAAGAAGTGCTGTATATAGCCGTTTTAAAAGAGATTCTCGATGTGTGGCTGGCGCCGCTGCGCGCGCTGCAGCACGATCACGATCCGTTGACGGCGATTGGTAAATACATTCGCCTGAAACTGGAAGTCTCGCGCGACCATCCACAAGCGTCGCGTTTGTTTTGCCTTGAGATGCTGCAGGGCGCGCCGCTGTTGAAAGGTGAACTCGCGGGTGATTTAAAAGCGCTGGTGGATGAGAAGGCGGCGATTATCGAGCAGTGGATCGCCGAAGGGCGGCTGGCGGGCGTGCAGCCGCAGCATCTGTTTTTCCTGCTGTGGGCCACCACGCAACACTATGCCGATTTCGCTTCTCAGGTGGAGGCGATTACCGGCCAGACGTTGAACGATCCTGCGTTCTTTGAACAGACGCTGGAAAATGTACAGCGCATGATTATTGAAGGGATCCGCGTGCGCTGATCCCGCTTTTTTCAAGGAGAGTGGATGGATTCGTTATCGCAACTGACATTAGGCGCGGCGGTTACCGTTGCGGTAATGGGCAAACGCGTTCCGCTGTGGCAAGCGGCGCTGGTAGGCGCGGTGGCAGGGACTTTGCCGGATCTCGACGTGTTTATCGATCATGGCGATGCCATCCGCAACATGACGCTGCATCGCACCGAAAGTCATGCGCTGATATTTCTCACTTTAATTGCAGCGCTGCTTGGCTGGCTGGTGGCCGGAGCAACGCGCAGTCGATCGCACTGGCGCGGCTGGACGCTGGCGATGTGGTTGGCGCTGGTCACGCATCCGCTGCTGGATCTCACCACCGTTTACGGTACGCAGTTGGGCCTGCCGCTCACTGATTTCCCCTATGCCATTGGCAGCATGTACATCATCGATCCGCTCTATACTTTGCCGTTGTTGATTGCGCTGCTGGTCGCCCTGTGGCGACGAGATGCTGTGGGCTTGCGCTGGAATCAGGTGGGATTATTAGTGAGTACACTGTATCTCGGCTGGAGCATGGTGGCACAAAGCATCGCCACGCAGCACATTGAGCAAGATTTGACGCAGCAAGCGGTGCAACCTGAGCAATTGCTGGTGACGCCGACCGCATTTAACACGCTGGTGTGGCGTACGGTGATTATGACGCCGGATCGTTATGGCGAAGCTTATTGGTCGCTGTTGTCACCGGGGCGTCCGCTGCAGATCAGCTGGCACGATCGTCAGCCCGCGCTGTTAGCGCCGTTTAAAGGTCAATGGCATGCCGAGCGTGTGGCGTGGTTTAGTCACGGTTTTTACGCGATGAAGCAGCAGGGCGAGCGGACTTTGATCAGTGATTTGCGGATGGGTGAAGAGCCGAATTACACCTTCACCTTTAATCTGGGAGCGCCGCAGTCACCGGAGATAGCGCCACAGCGTGAACCTTCGGTGCGTCCTTCGCTGGCGCAAGCATGGCACAAATTACGCGAGCGACTCTGATTGCGTAGGGTCGCCATTTCTGGCGACCCATAACGTTTTACGCTTTGCGACGACGCAATAACCAACCCATGGTCAGCATCACGAACCACAGCGGCGTCACCATCAACGCCTGGCGGGTATCTTCCTGCAGCGTCAGCAGTACCAGTACAAAGGCGAAGAATGCCATACATACCCAGCACATAATCTTGCCCAGCGGCATCTTAAATGTTGATTCAGCATGACGCTGTGGATGCTGCTTGCGGTACGCCAGATAGCTGCACAGGATGATGGTCCAGACGAACATAAACAGAATCGCCGACACCGTGGTCACCATGGTGAACACCGTCATCACATCCGGGATCAGGTAAATCAGCGCCACGCCAGCCAGCAGACACAGGCAGGAGAAGAACAGGCCAGTTGTTGGCACCGCACGCGACGAGAGGCGACCAAAGGATTTATGTGCCACGCCTTGTTCCGCCAGGCCATACAGCATACGGCTGGTAGAGAAGATGCCGCTGTTAGCGGAAGAAGCAGCGGACGTCAGCACCACGAAGTTGACGATGCTGGCGGCGGCAGGCAAGCCAATCAACACAAACATCTCAACGAACGGACTGCGGTTTGGCAGCACCTGATTCCACGGCGTTACCGCCATGATCACCATCAGCGCCAGAACGTAAAACATAATGATGCGCAGCGGAATGGCGTTAATCGCCCGTGGCAGAACTTTGTGCGGATCTTTGGTTTCTGCTGCTGCGGTGCCCACCAACTCAATGCCGACAAAGGCGAAAACCGCAATCTGGAAGCCGGCAAAGAAGCCGCTCAACCCTTTCGGGAACATGCCGCCGTGATCCCAGATATTGCTTAATGCCGCGGTGCCACCGTTGGGTGACGGATAATGCAGGCTCACCAGCACAATACCGGTGATGATCAGCGCCACAATAGCGACGATTTTGATAATCGCGAACCAGAATTCCATCTCACCAAACAGCTTCACCGTGGCGATGTTCAATGCCAGGAAAACAAAGACGCACAGCAGGGCGCTCATCCAGATGGAGAAGTCGGGGAACCACAGCTGGAAATAGGCGCTGATGGCGACCACATCGGCAATGCCGGTTACCACCCAACAGAACCAGTAAGTCCAGCCGGTAAAATAGCCCGCCCACGGACCGAGTAAATCGGCGGCAAAATCGCTAAAGGATTTATATTCGAGGTTAGATAACAGCAGTTCGCCCATGGCGCGCATGACGAAGAACAGCATAAAGCCAATGATCATGTAGACGAAAATGATCGATGGGCCCGCGAGGCTGATGGTTTTACCCGAACCCATAAACAGCCCGGTGCCGATGGCGCCGCCGATAGCAATCAGCTGAATATGACGATTGTGCAGGTTACGCTGGAGTTTATCCGGCTGTTCGGCCTCTATGAGCGCCTCTTTTGATTGATCAACCATAAATTTTTCTTTCCTGTCGGGGGATGTTGTGTCAGCTCTATTGGCTGATGAGGTATGTGCCTTTATCCAGGCAAGGGGCATAAGATAGAGGAAAGGCAGGCAGTTTCGGTAATGGTTTTTCCCCCTGAGTGACCTTTTACGCACTTAGCTGTGTCAGTAATTATTTACAGAGTTTAAAGTGCAGTCATTTTGCGTAAATCTTCAACAATTAAGCGATTTACGTCACTTTTCGCGCGTATGACTTCTACACTTGTTAGTTCATTTCATCAGTAAAAGTGAGGCATTGTGCGCGCTCTGTTCGCCATCGCGTTGCTGGCTGTTTGCGGCTGGCTCAGTTTGCCGTGGTTAAAAACGCATCTACCGCCTCAGTGGAATCCCTTTACGCCGCTTAACGTCACCGATCCGCCGGGTTGGATGACGCGCTACAAGCTAAAAAAATTGAGTGGCGATCCGGCTGCCTGCATGGCGGTGATGCGGCAAGCCAGCGAACAGCGGCTGGTGCAATTTCGCGTGGTGCCCCCGATGCAAGGTGATTGCCCGATTGACCAGCCGCTGCGGATCAGCGGCTACGGTGACGTCACCCTGAGCAGCAGTTTTCTTGCCAGCTGTCCGATGGCAGTGACCAGCACCATGTTCGTGATTAACAGCGACAGCGCATTACGTCAGGTGGGTTTCATTAGCCCGTTGAAACGCATTGCCCATGTCGGCAGCTATGCTTGTCGCAATATTTATCATCGTCAGGAAGGGCGTTTGAGTGAGCACGCTAGCGCCGATGCCTGGGATATTACCGGATTTCAACTGGCGAATGGGCGCTGGTTACAGGTAGGAAAGAACTGGCAACAGCCAGAAGATGCGGCGGCAGGACTGCACGCGCTATGGCGCAATGGTTGCGCCACTTTCGGAAATGCGTTGGGGCCGGATTACAACGCCGCGCATGCCAGCCATTTTCATCTCGGCATACGTGGATCGGGTTACTGTCGCTAGCTAAGCCGCAGGATTAAGTCCTCGTTTTATCAGGAAATGATTAGCTGGCCAGGAGAAAAGAAAGCCAATCATTATTGCTAGTTGCAGCATAAACCAGAATGCCACCAGCAGCGGATTGACCTGCCCGTTCAGCACAAACTTTAGAGCCAATGCCATAAAGATAAAAATACCTAACTGATAAATCAGTAGGGGGAAAACCTCGGTTTTCATTGCTAATAATAAGGCGCTGCCAAATGAATGTTTTTCACGTTGGCGAATAGCCAGAAATTGAAAAAGTAATCCCATAAACAATGAAGCGATAACGCAAATAAGCGCTTGCATCCATAATGTCGGATTAATGGCAAAGTGTTTTAGTAAGGTGACTATCGGGATTGTCATTATGTCGCCGAATATACAAGCTGCTGCAGATAATGATGTGGAAATAAAGATAGTTTGCCAGCTGGCATTACTGCGTATTTTTTGTGGAACCAATAAAGCAAGCTTTTGCTGTTGTGATGGTTTACGACCCAAGTACCACCAGGCGATCCAACCAATAAAGGGCAGATACAACCCTGTTATTGGCCAGATGATATTCATTACCGCAACAGGATGCGGATGGCGAAAAAGATCTTTTAAAATCATCAGGGCTGTGCAGCCGCCTAAAACAAGGAAAGGTAATGCAAATTGGTTCAACATAGTCAATTCCGCTGTTTTCCCACCTACCTGCGACAATGCGCCTGAGCCGTGTTGGAGCACTGTCTCCCATTACCCATTTACCCTAAATTTTTTTCTCCGTAAGAAGTAAGCGTAGCCGTAAATCAGCCCGAGAGAAATTACCTCATTACTTGAGGAATTATCTTAACCGCAGAAAGGGGTGGAATTAAGATGTTGCCAAAACGCATTCACCGTACATACCCCTCTCAATGCAAAAGAATCTGCTCTGCTATAGGTTAATTTTAGTTAATGACGATGCTAAAAATTTATCAATCTAACGATCATTTTCAATCAATCGGATGATTGAAACTACTTCAGAAAAATCCTATTCTAATCAGCTGAGGAATTAACGTTGTGAATCTGTTAACAAATAACGTCAACCTACACATTCCCTTTACGTTAACGTATTGACATTATTGGAGTTGTGAACGTTTTTACGAATTTGCTCTCTTTTCAATCAATAATTTTTGTCAGGCTAATTTATTTTTTTTGCGTTAACACTAACTAATTTCAGAATGTAAAGCGTGAAATAGCGCTAGGGCAATAATGACGACCGATAATTATTTCGTCTGGCGAGGCGAAATGGAAAATGAATTTATGGCGCTGACAGAAGCGGCGCAATTGAAATCACTATTGCAACAACAGATTGAAAAACTGGGTTTTGATTACTTTGCTTTTTTGGTTCAACACCCGGTGCCTTTTACCCGGCCGCGCCTGTTTTTGTTCAGTACTTACCCAGAAAGCTGGGTAAAGCGTTACGAAAGTGAGAACTATTATGCGGTTGATCCCGTGCTATTACTCTGTCAGCGGCCTGGACGCGGTGTGGAATGGACGCGCGATTTGTTTACCGGCGCGGGTAATTTATGGGCAGAAGCTAATGCAGCAGGATTATTGAGCGGCTTTTCCTGCTCGGCAATGGCACCAAATCGTACCATTGGTATATTATCTATTGCATCGACGCTTAACAGTCAGACGCAGCACTTACGCATAGAGTTAGAGGTGAAACTGCATCTTCTGGCGGAACTGAGTCTGCGCGTGTTAGAACGTCTGAATGACGATTCAATGGTCGTTTTATCTAACGATTTTAGTCAGCGTGAATTAGAAATTCTGAAATGGACGGCTGAAGGAAAAACTTCTGCGGAAATTTCACTTATTTTAGCCATATCTGAACATACGGTGAACTTTCACCAAAAGAATATGCAAAAGCGTTTTAATGTTTCCAATAAAACGCAGATTGCCTGTTATGCCGCAGCGACTGGCTTGATTTAGCGAAAACGCAACTACTAATTTTAGTAGTTCCTTCTCCAGTGTCAGTTGTCTACCCTGCGCGCAACGTTGCCAGGCTGGCTCAAAGAAATCATTGCATACATGGGGATGTCAGGGGCGCATGATGAAAGTAATTCAAACACAGCTTAAGGATATGCCGTCCTCACTGTTGGCAGAATTGGGAACGTATCGCTATAGCGTATTTGCGCGGGGTGAAGGATGGTCAATTCCCCCGCGATTAAGTACGCCTGGGCAAGAGTACGATCGTTTTGATCGCTCGGATGTTACCTGGCTGATAGCCTGGAATGCACGTCAGGGGATTTGCGGTTGCGCACGTCTGCTGCCATGGCACGAACCGGAAGTGCCGGAGGGCTTTGTACTGCCTTTCGATCAGGAGAAAGTGTGGGAAATGTCGCGCTTCTCGGCACGCCTTGAAGTGGATGCGGAGTTGCCGCTCACTATTTTGTGGCACTCAGTGCAATTAGCCGAACTGAGTGGCATGGAGTATTTGATCAGTTCAGCTACGCCGATGCTGGAAAAAATGTTTGAACAACATCAGGTGGTCTACGAACCTCTTTCACCGGGCTTGATCCAATCTGAAGACAATCTGTTTGCCATTCGCATTCCGGTAAATCAACCGGCGCTGGCAGAGAAGTATCGTGGAACGCGACGCTTTAGTCCGGAGGAAGTGCTGCCATCGTTAGGTGTATCGGTGAACTGGCAGTCACACAGTTAACTACCCCGCGCATCACGCGCGGGGCACATTGTTTATTGACGATACGCGGTTTTGATCTGGCGAATGGTATTGTTAAACACTTCCGCCTGCGGCTTATCGCCTAGCGATGCCTGCACATAACGCTCCATGTTGATGATCACCTTACCGGCGTCGGCTTGACCCATTCCTTTCAGAATCAGCGTCACCATCATTTTTAGACAGGCCACTTCGTCTGCCAGCGCCTGCGTGTCTCGTGAAGTTGCGAAATCTTCATCACTCATATTTGACTCCTTGGTGGTGTTACTCAATGTAGACACATTCATCTTGTGCGTAAAAAAGAGAGTATATCATATGGTTGTCAGTCGAATTTAATGCAGCCGAAGCGGTAAAAGCCACACGACGATTTAATTGCTCTTTGCGCTATTTATCAGCAAATGAATTAGGCGTTTAGACCTTATTTATTGAGCAAACATAATGCAGCAATAAAATTGAGCTATAAATTATAACTTAATGATATTATTGATTGTTTTACTTGTCTAGTTTTGCATGTTATCGCAGCTTCGCTGCAAAAGCATGATCAAATGAATGTTATTGATTTACATCATTTCGTTTGAGATTTATCTGTGCCGATAGATGTTTTTTCCACCTGAAAACCGGTAAGATGGCCACTTGAAATATATTTCCCTTTCTTAACTTGCGGAGTACTTCCCGTTGATCAGCTTGCTTCTTGTTGATGACCATGAACTGGTACGCGCCGGTATTCGTCGCATTCTGGAAGATATGAAAGGACTTGTCATAGCCGGTGAAGCTGCCTGTGGTGAAGACGCGGTAAAATGGTGTCGTAGTCATCCGGTCGACGTGGTGCTGATGGATATGAATATGCCCGGCATCGGCGGCCTGGAAGCGACACGCAAAATTGTGCGCTTTAACCCGGATATCCGCATCATCATGCTGACCATTCATACCGAAAATCCACTGCCGGCGAAAGTGATGCAGGCGGGCGCAGCGGGTTATCTCAGCAAAGGTGCCGCGCCGCAGGAAGTGGTGAGTGCGATTCGTTCGGTGCATTCGGGGCAACGCTACATCGCCTCGGATATTGCCCAGCAAATGGCACTCAGCCAGATTGAACCGCAAAAAGCAGAATCACCGTTCAGCTGTTTGTCGGAAAGGGAATTGCAGATTATGCTGATGATTACGCGCGGGCAGAAGGTGACGGAAATCTCCGAACAGCTTAGTCTCAGCCCGAAAACCGTTAACAGTTACCGCTATCGCATGTTCAGTAAGTTGAATATCAGTGGCGACGTCGAGTTAACGCATTTGGCCATTCGACATGGCCTGTTCAATGCGGAGCCATTAATCAGTAGTGAGTGACGTTTTCAATTCCAAAGCCTTTCTCAGCACCGTGACCAGCCAACCCGGCGTCTATCGTATGTACGATATGGCCGGCACGGTGATCTATGTTGGTAAAGCCAAAGACCTCAAAAAGCGCCTGACCAGCTACTTCCGTACGCAGGTGGGCAGTCGCAAAACGGAAGTGCTGGTCAGCAACATCCAGAATATCGACGTCACCGTGACGCACACCGAAACGGAAGCGCTGCTGCTGGAGCATAACTACATCAAGCTCTACCAGCCGCGCTATAACGTGCTGCTGCGTGATGACAAATCCTATCCTTATATTTTCCTCAGCAGCGATAGTCATCCGCGCCTGGCGATGCATCGTGGTGCGAAGCATGCCAAAGGCGAATACTTTGGGCCGTTTCCAAACGGTTATGCGGTGCGTGAAACTCTGGCGCTGCTGCAAAAGGTGTTTCCGATTCGCCAATGTGAAAATAGCGTGTATCGCAACCGTTCGCGCCCCTGTTTGCAATATCAGATTGGCCGCTG
Source organism: Pantoea sp. X-Soil-ISGK-421 (assembly GCF_059730785.1). NCBI lineage: Bacteria > Pseudomonadati > Pseudomonadota > Gammaproteobacteria > Enterobacterales > Erwiniaceae > Pantoea > Pantoea sp. X-Soil-ISGK-421. The sequence goes on from NZ_AP035979.1 coordinate 1,521,064, forward strand.
CCTTGGCCCGTGCGTTGCGGGTTTAGTAAGCGAAGAGGAGTATGCGCAGCAAACCGATTACGTGCGTCTTTTCCTCGCAGGGAAAGATGATCAGGTTATCAATCAGCTGGTTAAGCGCATGGAAAAGGCCAGTGAGGAGCTCCGTTTCGAAGAAGCGGGGATGTTACGCGATCAGATTCAAGCGGTAAGGCGCGTAACTGAGCGGCAGTTTGTCTCTAATCAGGGTGAAGATCTGGATGTAATGGGCGTCGCCTTTGATGCCGGGATGGCCTGTTTACACGTGCTGTTTATCCGTCAGGGTAAAGTGCTCGGCAGCCGCAGCTATTTCCCTAAAGTGCCCGCGGATACTGAACTGACCGAAGTGGTGCAGACCTTTGTCGGGCAGTTCTATCTGCAAGGCAGCGAAGCGCGCACCTTGCCGGCAGAAATCCTGCTGGACTTCAATCTGCCCGAACGTGAGCTGCTGGCCGAATCACTCAGCGCATTAGCTGGACGCAAGGTGAATATTCAAAGCAAGCCGCGTGGCGACCGTGCGCGCTACCTGAAGCTGGCGCGTACCAACGCGGCAACCGCGCTGACCACCAAGCTTTCACAGCACTCAACCATCCAGCAGCGTCTGGCGGCGTTAGCGACGTTCCTCGAACTCGATACCATCAATCGCATGGAGTGCTTTGATATCAGCCACACCATGGGCGAGCAGACCATCGCGTCCTGTGTGGTGTTTAATCGCGATGGCCCACTGCGTTCCGATTATCGTCGCTACAACATTGAAGGCATTACGCCGGGCGATGATTATGCGGCGATGAATCAGGTGCTGCGCCGCCGTTATGGCAAAGCGTTGGAAGAGGACAAAATCCCTGACGTGATCATTATCGATGGCGGTAAAGGTCAGTTAGCGCAGGCAAAGCAGGTGTTCGCCGAACTGAATGTGCCGTGGGATAAAGATCGTCCGATTCTACTCGGCGTGGCGAAAGGCAGCGATCGTAAAGCTGGCCTGGAAACGTTGTTCTTTGAAGCGGAAGGTGAGGGCGTTTCCTTACCGCCGGACTCGCCAGCACTGCATGTGATCCAACATATTCGTGACGACTCTCACAATCATGCGATTTCAGGTCACCGGAAAAAACGTGCCAAGGTGAAGAACACCAGCGCGATTGAAAGCATTGAAGGCGTAGGGCCAAAACGGCGTCAACAGCTGCTCAAGTATATGGGCGGCCTGCAACCGCTGATGAATGCCAGCGTTGATGAGATTGCGAAAGTGCCGGGGATTTCCACTGCGCTGGCGGAAAAAATCTACTACTCACTTAAACACTAACGTTGAAAGAGGGGGGGCAATGTAGGAACATACATGAAACCCTACTCACACCAGACAGTTACTGGCATATGCAATTTAACATTCCGACGTGTCTTACCCTGTTTCGAGTCGTACTTATTCCCTTTTTTGTCCTGGCGTTTTATCTGCCATTTCAATGGGCTCCCTTTGCGACTGCACTGATCTTTGTGATTGCTGCGGTCACTGACTGGTTTGATGGTTTTTTAGCACGTCGCTGGAAGCAGACCACGCGTTTTGGCGCGTTTCTCGATCCAGTAGCTGACAAAGTGCTGGTGGCGATTGCGCTGGTGCTAGTGGCGGAACATTTCCACGCCTGGTGGATTACGCTGCCAGCTGCCACCATGATCGCTCGTGAAATCATTATCTCTGCGCTGCGTGAGTGGATGGCGGAGATTGGTAAACGTAGCAGCGTAGCGGTGTCATGGATCGGCAAGGTGAAAACCACCGCGCAGATGTTCTCGCTGTTTGCTTTGCTGTGGCGTCCCGAAGCGACAGTTGTCGGTGTGGGTGTTGTTGCGCTGTACATTGCGGCAGTGTTGACGTTTTGGTCAATGTTCCAGTATTTGAGCGCGGCACGCGGCGATTTGCTCGATAGCTGATCGATGCGATTTAAAAAGCAGCAAACGGACGCAGTGTGTGGATAATTCTATTGACTCATTGCGTCAGATAAGTAGAATGCATCGCATCGAACGGCAGCGAGTCTGCAAGAAGCTGAGTTAAATCAGTAAGTTCGATGAAGAAATACCAGAACCGAGTAGTTGAGTTGGCAACAAGGCGGCAACTGAACGAATCCCTGGGAGCTTACATTGGTAAGTGACCTGGGTGAGTGAAGGAAGCCAACGCAGTGGCAAACTCAAATACGATGGTTATGCGGGAATAGCTCAGTTGGTAGAGCACGACCTTGCCAAGGTCGGGGTCGCGAGTTCGAGTCTCGTTTCCCGCTCCAAATTTAGTGGTTCGTATTCAACGAATTACATCTCAGATTAAAGGCGCGTTGGCAGAGTGGCCATGCAACGGATTGCAAATCCGTCTACCTCGGTTCGACTCCGGGACGCGCCTCCAATTTACACCCTGCCCGGGTGGTGAAATCGGTAGACACAAGGGATTTAAAATCCCTCGGCTTATGGCTGTGCGGGTTCAAGTCCCGCCCCGGGCACCATATTTGAAGTCTGAAAAAACCTAATAAAAGCAATACAATAAGCAGTAATGTCGTAACCGCCCAAGGGCGGTTTTTTTGTGGCCGTTGCTTCCTTCCTAATATCAAACGCTCTTCTTCTGGCCGCCAACCACTGGAACGACGACGATCTTGCGATCGTATGCTGCAGTTTGTTCAACATTTTTATGACCAGTTATAGCTCTCTTCTCATAAAGATCACCTTCCAAGTTAGATACTCCTTTGGCTTTCAAATCATGGAATGTGAAATCGAAAAGTAACTCAGGAAATTTATTACGCGCTTCTTCACGCGCTGAACTCCAGCGGCTGTTGAAACCATCACGCGTATATCCTGAACCGTTTGGCTGGTGGATTATAAAAACGCTGCTCATTCCAAGCTTAAGTGGAAGTTGTGAAGACATTCCGATGACTTCTGTAAGGCGAGGGGACCAGCCTTTTATTTGTGCAACACTAGTTTTACTCTGCTTGATCAGAATACCCTCTTCCATAATCTGGCTCTTTTTCATAGACAAAACATCTGCCTGTCTGGCGCAGCATAGATACGCTAACTCCATTGCAATTTTAACGATGTCTGGAGCACATGAATAAAGAGCTTTATATTCAGCGTCGGTAACGTACCGATCTCGGGATTCTTCCCTGAACTTTTTAACGCCTTTAGTAGGATTCCCTTTAACCATGCCGCGCTCATATCCCCAGCGGTACATGCGTGACATAAAAGCTTTCTCGCGGTTAGCCACTCCATGACATCCTTGATGTCCAGCTGGTTGAGAACCTTCCTGCCGTCGAAATCCAGCAGAGACACCTCTGTTATTTCGGCGATCATCATTCCGGGGCGTTGTCCGGCGCGGGTTTCAATTTCCCCGCATTCGATTTTCATCTTCATGCCAGCGCACTCCTCAACAGATTCATCGCCACCGCCCACTTAGCGGCGCTGCTATACAGGACAGCTTCACGGGAAAGCTCCTGTGCCTTTCTGAAGTGATTTTTCTTCATGGCTTCCCCGGCTGGTTTAATGTGTCGATAAGGGAGCGCCAGCCAGAACGGAGGCGGCGAACGAGACGATCAAGTTGTGACGTGTTATAGCCGAAGTCACCCATGTGGGTGGCCCCAGCGACGGCGTAAGTCTGCATGGGTGATTCCTTGGTGTTGGTAAATTGGTTAAATCAGTAGGTGATGCGGGTGTGAGGGATTTGGTTGACTTTCAGCGCTACCAGAACTTCAATTGCCTGCTCGCGGTTTAAGCTTGTACGGCCAAAAGAGCGGTGACAACTTCAGTGCCAATCTTCTTGCGATGCGCTTCATTTGCAGCACGCGCTGCGGCTTCGTCGGCGATGCGCTTCTCTTCAGCGAGACGAGCATCTTCCACTGCTTTGGCTTTACGCTGCTCCTCTGCAATCGCTGCCTGCTTCTCTCGTTCAGCCTGTTCACGCGCTTCCTGCGCCAGTTTTGCAGTGCGATCCTGCGCCTCTTTGGCTTCGCGCTCAGCGCGTTCCTGTGAGGCGATGCGGTCACGTTCGGATTGCTCTGCTTTGGCCTGCAAATCACGCTCACGCTGTGCTGCTGCTACGCGTTCCTGCTGCGCTTTCTGCTCAGCCTCAATGCGTGCCTGCTCGACAGCCTGACGCTTAATCTCTTCATCGTGGGCAATGCGCTGGCGTTCAGCTTCGGCTTTCGCTTCTGCTGCGTCCCGGTCAAATTTCTCATTCAGGAGTAGGGCTACTTCGTGGTCAGCTTCAAATTTCTCAGCTGCAGCCTTGTCATGCGCTTCGTTCATTTCCAGCGCTTCAACATGCCAGGCGATCATCTGTTCTTCAGCAGCAATGCGGTCTTGCTCAGCATCCCACTCAGTGCGCGGCGCTAAAATCTTGTCTCGGATGGTGTCGCACTCACGGGTGAAACGGCGAAGCTCTTCCTCTGCCGGCTTAACTGTCTCTTTGAGGTGCTTGAGATAAACCCGCCCGGGCTCCTCTATGGCTTTCTTGCTTGAACCGACCATGCGAGCCAGAGAGCCAATTCGCTCGCGTCCCTTTTTGGTGCTTACGTCAGGAACTTCTGATGCCAGCTGGCGAATCTGCTCCAGATAACCATCAAGTCCGTTCGGCACATACAACGCTGGCGCTTGTTCTGGCTTAATTTCCAGTACTGCTAAATCCGTTGTTTCACTCATTTCCTTCTCCTGCGGGCAAAAAAATACCCGCACATAGGCGGGTTTATTTAGGAAATCCCTATCACAGCAAGATTCATAACTGGCTTGTAAAGAATCAGAGGGTTAGGGATTATCAAATCATGACTACATACCGTGTAAGAGTGGGTTTTCATAACCCAACAGGCCTGACTTTCAGGCAACTTGATGAAGTGCTCGAACCGTTACGTTTCTGGAGAACTGAAACGTGCGGTGGAAATTTCCGTTATTACATGGAGTACGAATATCAGACAGAGGTCAGGAGCATTTGTGATGTATGTGAGCTAGCGTATTCACAGGCATGTAAGGTGAGAAAATGCCCGCTGATTCTTGTTGAGGCCAAACCTCATGAAGAGGTTTCTCAAAAATAGTCCCGCTTATTGCGGTCTATTCATAACCACGTGCATAATATCTGGCTTGCTCGGCAAGGGCTGGCGGCCTAATGAATTCGTATAGCATATTGACTCTGTGACACTATGCGCATGAGGTGCGTTATGAAGAAAAGTGAGCTCCCAACCAAAGTCTGCACCATGTGTGGAAGGCCTTTCACCTGGCGGAAAAAGTGGGAGAAATGCTGGGATGAAGTGCGTAAGTGCTCGGAGCGGTGCCGGCGCAGGTAGATAGGCATTGCGCAGGAGATGCCTGCTTTGCCCACAATGTTTGATGAACAGTTGCCGTAAAAAAGGCCGCATCAGGCGGCCATAAGGGCATTTATAATCTCAGTTAAATTATTGCTTTAGTGATGGGCTACTTATAAAACTACTTGATGAAAATGCGGGTAAGCTGTCTTTAGACACATTTTGAGCTTCAGTGGTAATGCGACTTTCTAAGTTTTCGTTCTTATCAATAATCAATTCTTTGTCTTGAATCATTAGCGTAAACATCGGCATGTGTTCAGATGTATATTTCATGTAAGTTTTGATTTTTAACTTAAATGCAACTGTACCCGATAAATTCTCTGCTTTAATCGCTTTATCGCCAGTGAGATTTTGGCTTTCATTGACATCTTTTGCAATTTTAACTAAAGCCTCATGAAGATCTTTTGAAAAGTTACTAGGATCAACATCGATTAAATTTATGGCTGCTGGTGATTTATTTGTTGAATTAACCAGAGTTATATCCATGCCACGGCTCTCACTGTAAACCTTGCCAAGATTTACATGACCTACCGTGGTGGTAAGAATGTTTTCTCTAGGTTGCACATGTTCCTTCTGTAATAGAAGCCCACTATTCACCATTGCAGCGGTAAATATCGATGTGCCCAGAATAACTGATGCAGCAATTAAAGAAATTCCTGTGATTTTATTGGTCATGCTATCAATCCTTGCTCTCAAAGTTGTACCGACCAATTCTACTTCTATGTATGAGGTCTAAACACTCGATTAGAATCAATTAAACAGCTTATTTAACCCTTTTTGCTAAAAGAATTTTTATGGTTTATTGGATGGACATCACTTAACTATGTGAACCGCGTCTTTACGCACCTTTCGATGACCGGCCTGATATAACGCAACCTGGGGGATACACATCCCGCTCTCTATTTCGCTACCCATATACTTCGAAGCACCCGTCAGAATCTGCTTGTGATACTCCGTCTCGGTGTCGACTGCCTTCACTACACGATCAGCCCGTTTACGGTTCAGCGTGAGGATAGGGCGGCACGTTGGCGAAGCTTTCACGCCAACCAACAGGGGGTTGGCTTGCTTCCATGCTGATTGTTTCTCAGCACGAGCTGCACGGCGTTTTTCTTGTGCATTCATGGTCATTCTCCTGTCAGTTAGCTTTGGCGTTGTGGTGGCATCGTGGACCAGCTATTGCTGAGACCATCCCGAAGTAGCCAGCCTGGTCGAACGACATCCGCCTGATGCGGAACGCCATGAAGGTAACCGGCACTTTTCAGGCCACTCGCTCGATGTATGCCAGGTCTTTTTCACTCCACGTCTTCTTAGGCATTTTGTTTTTCCTTCAGCTTTTGGTATTCGCTATCGTGCGGGATTGTCAGCGCCAGACCGAACTGCGCACACCACCGCTCAACCTGATTCAGAAAGAAATGCATCTCTCCGGTATCTAGGCTGGATGTGTGTCGGGGTTCGTAGGTGGTGACCTTCTCGCCGGTAACGAAGTCGGTGTAGGTGATTTCTTCGCATCCAAGATAGGTGCGCTTGAGGTTTCGCTTTACCCATTCAGGCCTGGCGTCGGCACGGCCGGACTTAATCAGATAGGCGCTGATTTCGCCGTACCACATATGGGATAAGGAGTTCTGGTTGATGCTGCGTTTTTCTTTCCACGGCTTAACGATTAGCCGGTAGCTTTCGCCAGATTCGAGCAGAGGAAGAAGCTGTTGCCCGATGGCGATGAAGTTCGATTTGTGTAACCGAACCCCATTTATAGAGATATCGGTCATGTGATTTATTATGTTTATATTTAAGCGGTGCTTATTTCCCTGGTGTAATGCCTTTTTACTTATTCGGATACGGCCAGGAGTGGTCTATGCCCGCAGATGAAAGGATTCCGGTTACAGCCAGATAAGCCAAAACCAGCGCAAAAATAACAATTGCTGATATTTCAAGTGTTTTTATGAAGTGATGCTTAGCCATAAATATCCCTCTTTAGTTTGGGTGTATTAAACTCTCCATCTGAAATAAGATGTTACCGGTAAGGCGCAAGTCAAATTCACGCTGTGAAACATAAAGCAGAATTTATTGATTTTTTGCGATGCGAAAATTCACCTCCACTTTTGAGTCAATCATATCTGCTACTTCTGTGGCTGGTGAATTAGCTCAGGACGGATATGTAACTTTCATGCCGGCTGCCTGAACAGCTTTCACCACATCCCTTTCGTAACAGCGGTGCTGAAAAACACCCTCAAATCAATATTCGCTGTCGCTTACTTCCGGCAGAGACACACTCCCTTAATCTGGCAGAACCAGGCTGCGGCTCACACCACGAAGACGGTTCAAGTAACCTTTTCTGACGAGAGCATTTACGTGTCCACATGCGCTGTTCTGCGACTTCCAGCCAGAAGAAAAACGCGCGATCGACAACAGCATCGCGATATTCCATGTACGTCCTGCGCAGGTCATGCTTATCGCCGTGCACGCTACGGTAGAGGCGCTAAACCTGATGCGTACCCCTTCGCTCATGATGACCTCGCTGATTTCAGTTTTGCGCGGAGCATGGCAACGCCTTCGAGTGCTTTCTCGCTGGTTGATGGGATGGAGAGCTTCAGCAGCTGCTTGCGCGGTTCAGGGATTTCCTCGCCTGATTCAATGCGCTGAGCCATCTTACGGAGCTCGGACCGGCACTTAACACGCAGTTCTGCCTCGCTCAGGTTCCCTGCGCGCATCATGCTGTACAGGCCGGTGACCATCCAGTAATCGGCGTTGGTCTTCCACGGATAAAGCTCAGCGGTCTCGTAATCACCACGTTTGGCGCAGTAGGTCATCACCATTAAATACAGGCTGTCTTCATTCGGCAGGCCAACAGCGCTGAATGACGCCTCTTTGCACCACTCAATGAACTGGCCCGGTGATGGCAGGAATGGAGAGCCGCTGGCGCGTGCGTGCTTCATGCCTGCTGACAGCTGCTGCTTGCTGTGGATTCCGTTCTCAGCGAATGCAGCGATCCACTGACGCTTAGATGCAGCCTCGTCTTCCGGTCGTCTCCAGGCGGTGCTGACCATGCTGCTAAAAAGTGGACGAAGACCGGCGGCGTGCTTGACCTGTCGGACGTGGAGCGTCAGCGAAAACTTATGGCGCTGATAGACGTTGAGGATGTGTGGGGCGTGGGAAGGCGGATTTCCAAACGCTTAAAAATTATGGGCATCAACACAGCTCTGGACTTAGCTAACAGCACCATCAAGCTGATGCGCGATAACTTCACTGTCATAATGGAAAGAACCATCCGGGAGCTGCGCGGCGAGCCCTGTTTCGAATTGGAAGAGTTCGCGCCGACTAAGCAACAGATAGTCTGCTCACGTTCGTTTGGCACCCGCATTACTGAATACGAAGACATGAGGCAGGCAGTTTGCTCGTATGCAGAACGAGCCGCGGAGAAGCTTAGAAGGGAGCGCCAGTATTGCAGTCAGGTAGCCGTGTTCGTCCGAACCAGTCCGCACGCTGAAGGCGAGGTGTTCTACGGCAATCAGGCAATGGGCAAGCTGAGAACTCCGAGCAACGATACGCGCGACATCATTCGGGTTGCCATGCAGGGGCTCGACCATATATGGCGCGATGGTTGCCGATATATGAAAGCAGGCGTGATGCTGGGCGACTTTTACAGCCAAGGCGTCTCTCAGCTCAATCTCTTTGACGAATTCAAACCACAGGCCAACAGCGAGGCGCTTATGCGCGTTGTTGACGGTCTCAACCAGAGCGGGAAGGGTAAATTATGGTTTGCAGGACAGGGTATCCAGAAATCATGGGAGATGAAGCGCAAAATGTTGTCGCCGGCATACACAACCAGACTGTCAGACCTGCCCGTGGCGAAGTAACGTTTTTGCTTCAACCACTGCAGCATCTCATCCCAACCAGCAAGAGCTGCTACCTGGTGGAATTGAAGGGCCGTAGCTGCATCGTTGATGAGAAGAGGCGGCCACAGAACGGTGATACCGTATTGCTGGATATGTCCGGCATGTATGAGTAGGCGATGATCATGATTACACCGCGGCGGATTATTACAGACGATGGATTATTTATTACGGATGACCTGCTGGAAGACGTGGCGGTCGTCGGTGTAGTTACGCATGAGGTTACATCAGTGCAAGAGCAGGATGGTTCGCCGATTTAAAAAAATCATTCTCTAACAACTATAATGACGGAGAATGATTTTTTTAGCATTTATTACAAGATCAATATTAACTTAATTATGAAAGCTGCATCCATTCTTTGATGTCAAAACCCCCACGCGTATGCGCAGTTTCCTCAATTTGAGAAAGCAATAACCATACAAAATTCCTCATATTTTCGGTTGGAGATAACCTTCTTCTGAAAGGAATTGTATGTTCCCCTGCATTTATTTTTGACCATACTCCTTTATCAAGAATACATATTAATTTTAAAAGTTGATCGCCTATAGGCTTGGCAGTGCTAGTAGAATGTGGTTTGAATTTATTTTGAATCTTTTCGGAAATATATTCTTCGTTTGCTCTATCGTCTTCTTCCTTAAGTTGAGTGCTTGATTTATATGCGAATACAGCATAAAGAGGGTAAATTGAAGCTTGAGAACTTTTTGCCATTTCAAGATGATCAATGTAATTGGGGTTCAGAGTTGTGGCTGAATGTAGAGAGCTTCTTAAATCAGTTGCATTAAGCTCACTTTTAACTTCTATGACGCACATGACGCTATCTAGAGGAATAATTCCTGCGCCTGCTCTTAACATCAAGGGTGGAAATTTACGTTTATCGTAAATGATTACGTCCATTTGCGGGCTCTGCTTTCCTTTACAATCCACAATAATTCCTGAAGAAATATCGTAGTGATGAGGAAGTAGGGGAGACAATATTTCAGATATAAAAAACTCTCTAAATACGCCCTTCTCTAATGGATGATGTAAAGTTGAAATTAAAGAACTTTTCTTAATAAGATTATCTGTTGCAATATTAATTATTTTGTCAAGCATTTTACCCTCAAAGATTTTGATGAGTTGCTGGAATTAAAAGGGGGCTGTTTCTAATCCTAATATAATGGAAGTTCAAAGGCTAAGTCCATGATAAATCTAGTTGAGTAGATTTATTTATATTATGATTATTATGGTTAAATGATTGATAATTAATAATAAAAAACCTGATTTAAAATCCCTCGGCTTATGGCTGTGCGGGTTCAAGTCCCGCCCCGGGCACCATATTCGAAGTAGTAAAAAAACCTTATAAAAGCAATACAATAAGCAGTAATGTCGTAACCGCCCAAGGGCGGTTTTTTTGTTTTTGTCCCTTCATGCTGCGCAATAAAAAACCCGGCAATGCCGGGCAAATCATTACGATTGCGGTTGTCCCACCGGTCCAGCACCTTCGCTTGCGCCCGGCACCGGTTGGTTGCTTGGTGCATGTGGACGTCCATCACCGCCGACCGCATCGCTTTTGTGCATACAGCCGGAAAGCGATACCAAGGTTAACGTCACCAACACTGCTTTTGTTAAAATCTGCATCTGCTTCTCCAGTTTAAAAATCGATTGCGTTACCAATCTCAAAGAGATCAAAGGATTGACCGTGAGGTAAGCAAAGGCAGTAGCAGCGATTTACGCAAGCGAAACGCGGCGAGAATAATAAAAAACGCCGGATTTCCGGCGTTTTTCATCTCAATCCTAAAACAACCTATCCTAGGTTCCCACTCAGTCGATCGCGAAAATCGCTACTGCGGTTATCCAGCCCGATGAAGGTGACGTTCGCGCCGTGGCGGTGATAGCGATACTCGATGGCATCGAGAGCCGCCACGCTGGAAGCATCCCAAATCTGCGCGTGCGTCAAATCGATGGTAACAGTTTTAGGATCGTGGCCGTAATTGAAGTGTTCAAACAAATCATTGCTACTGCCGAAGAACAGTGGACCGCGTACGATGTAGTTAACCTGTTCACCGTCGTCACTCAACTGACGTTCAGCGTGAATCACGTGGGCGATGCGGCGCGCAAACAGCATCATCGCCAGGATCACACCTATCAGCACGCCAATCGCCAGATTGCCAGTCCACACAGTGACGGCAACGGTCAGCACCATCACAAATGTTTCGGACCACGGCATGCGTTTCAACGTTGCCGGTTGCAGGCTATGCCAGTTCACCGTTTTCACTGCCACCACCATCATAATCCCCGCCAGCACCACCATCGGGATCTGCGCCATAACGTGGCTCAATCCAGTAACCAGTAACAGCAGCACGATACCCGCCGCGACTGTTGAAACACGCGTACGAGCTTTGCCTAATTCGACATTTACGATGGTTTGGCCAATCATGGCGCAACCGGCGATGCCGCCATAAAAGCCCGCCAGAATGTTGCCGACGCCAAGCGCCCAGGATTCACGGCGTTTACCAGACGGCGTATCGGTAATGTCATCCACCAGCTTGGCGGTCAGCAGCGACTCCATCAGGCCAACGAAGGCGATGCTCAGGGCGGTCGGCCAGATAATGTGCAGCGTGTGCAGATTGATCGGCACCAGCAGCGTAGTGAAGCCTGGCAGACCCGCGGTCATTGGGCCTTCATCCGCAACATTCGGCACGCGATAGCCCAGCAGCAACGCCACAGCCGTCACCACCACAATGGCTACCAGTGGTGAGGGTACGCTTTTCAGCACTTTCGGCAGCAGCAGCACAATCGCCAGCGTGACAGCGAACAGCACCCACACCAAACCGGATTGTCCCCATACATGCGGGACCTGCGCAAAGAAGATCAAGATACCAAGGGCGTTAACGAAGCCTATCATCACTGAGCGCGGGATATAGCGCATCATGCGCGATAACCCGGCAAGCCCAAAGATAATCTGGATAACGCCGGCCATAATTACCGCCGGCAGGATGTATTCAACGCCGTGTGCATGCACCATCGGGCCAATCACCAGCGCTACCGAACCGGCTGCGGCGGTGACCATCGCCGGACGCCCACCGAGAATCGACAGCGTCAGACATAATACCACCGAGGCAATGAGGCTGACTTTGGGGTCGACACCCGCAATGACGGAGAAGGAGATAACTTCAGGGATCAGCGCCAGCGCGGTAATCATTCCCGCCAGACACTCACGGGTTAACAGGGCGGGCGAACGTAACACGCGGCCCACGGTGATATCGCTCTCCACCGCAGTGGTGCGCTCAGTTGGTTGGCTCATAGATTATGCAGGCTCTTATAGTAATGTGCGCCTACCGTCGCGGTAAGGCAGTAATCAGTTAGAATTTTCCGAGGAAGGATGTTACCGGGCAAAAGGATGAGACGCTAGCATGATGGGGTGGGTGAGAGTGATTCCATCCCTGGAATCCGGCTTTAGACCGCGAGATCGTCAGGTGTCTTATTCACGACCAATTCAAGCAGATGGCGATAAATATCTAGCTGAATCACATCGCTTTCCATCTCCAGACGGTTAATCAGAGAGGAAATAATTGCTTTATTGGAAACCGGCATACCGGCTTGCAGGATTTCGGCAATGATCTGCCCGAAAACTTCCATCTCGGTGCTATCGCTGTTACCGGCAAGTTTGAAAAAGTCTGCGAGGGCGTTATTACTGGTGGCGACGTTTTGCATGTGTGAAGCCCTTAAGATCGGCCTGATGGCAATGTGCCTTCAGCTCCATGATGAAAAAAACTCGCACGCGGACAGGCGCGCAAGACCCAAACCATCAACCAACGCAAAAAGACACCTCTGAAGGTGGAAATCCACAACACCTTCAGAGGCGACGCAAAGTGCATCATTCGTTACGGAGCCATCAGCTGGCTCACGGGACGTAAACTTATACAATCTAGTGTAACTTGTACAATCAGGATTTTGAGCAATTTGTGCTAATCATTATTAAACAATGAGTTATAATTTGTAATGTTTTCTAAAAGCTATACAGATACCGGCATTTCAGCCAAAATTCAGCGCCAGTTGTACAACTCATAAAGAAAGCTGGAGATTCTTTGCCGCGCCAGCTACGTTTGCTGAGGTAAGCAACATTTTCATTGGCGGGCGGCTTCGCATATAATAACGCTCCCATTTAGTTAGATACCTAACCATTAGGCCACTACGTTTTGAGCGACTGTCCCCAACCCTTTTCTCGTTTGCTGCATCTGACCGCGCACGCGTGGCGTTTGGCCGTAGATCGTCGTCTTAAAGAGAGCGGACTGAGTATGAGCAGCTGGATGGCGATTACTAGCGTAGCGACCGCGGCTGAGCCGCCAACGCAAAAAGCCCTGGCCCAGATGCTCGGTTTAGAAGAGGCCAGCGTGGTGCCCTTGGTGGATCGATTAGTTAAGCAGCAACTGCTGGCACGCGTTCAGCCGCCGGAAGACCGCCGCAAACGTCTGCTCATTTTGACGGATCAAGGTCGCGTGGCATTTGCTGAAGTCAAAACTCAAGCGGATGCGCTGCGTGCACAGTTGCTGGCGGATATCGATCCCGCATCGCTGGCCGTGACAGAAAAAGTGCTGCAACAACTGCTTACGCGTCTGGGAAGCGTCTAATCGTGGCAAAACGTAATCCTTATGCTCAACGCGAATGGCTGCCTCACGAAAAACCGATGCTGCCGGGTTCGCCTTCAACCCCGCTGCACTCGCCGTCGAAGCGCATCGCCTTTGGCATCATCGGTCTGCTGATTTCCATCACCGGCGCACTGAGTAATGCGCTGGTCTCTGCCAACCTCACCAATCTGCAAGGCACTTTCGGCGCATACAGCAATGAGATCGCCTGGCTGCCCGCGGTGTATGTGATGGGCAATATTTCGATCAACCTGCTGCTGGTGAAGTTTCGACAGCAGTTTGGCCTACGGCTCTTTACCGAAGCGTTTCTGGTGCTGTACGTGATCGTGGCGTTTTTCCATCTCCTCGCCAACGATCTCAGCTCGGCGATTATCGTGCGTACCGCACATGGCATGGTGGGGGCGGCGCTCAGTTCGCTCGGCATCTATTACCAGATTCAGGCATGGCCTGCGAAGCACCGCCTTAAGGCACTGGTTATCGGTATTACCGCCTCGCAATTGGCGATCCCGCTGGCGCGTTTATTTTCCACCGAACTGTTGCAACTTGAAGCGTGGCGCGGCCTCTATCTGTTTGAACTCGGCCTGGCGCTGATTGCGTTAGGCTGCGTACTGGTCGTGAAGTTGCCGCCCGGCGATCGCATCAAAGCGTTTGAAAAAATGGATTTCCTCACCTTTATGCTTATGGCCCCAGGCATGGCGTTGCTGTGCGCGGTCTTGTCGCTGGGACGCATCGAATGGTGGTTCAGCACGCCCTGGCTCGGGGTGGCTCTGGCGCTGGCGTTGGTATTGATCGTGGCGGCGATAGTGGTGGAGCACAATCGCAAGAATCCGTTGCTCAACACGCGCTGGCTCAGCAATGGCATGATTGTGCGGCTGGGCATTGTGATGATTATGATGCGCATCCTGCTGGCGGAACAAAACACCGGCGCGGTGGGATTCCTGCAGCAGCTGGGCTTACTTAACGATCAAATGCGCGGCCTGGCGTTAGCCATCATTGCTGGGGTGATTTGCGGCATGATTGCCAGTGCCTTAACGATTAAACCGACGCATCTGAGCTGGCCGATTGTTGCCTCGCTGGTGGTAATGATCGTCGCCTCGCTGATGGATGCGCAATCCAACCCGCTGACGCGTGCCCACAATCTCTATTTCAGCCAGTTTTTACTCGGGTTCGGCAGCGCCTTCTTCCTTGGGCCGGCCATGCTACTGGGAATTGGTGGGGTGGTAACGCAGCCGAAGAACCTCGTCAGCTTCTCCGTGCTGTTCGGCATGAGCCAGAACTTAGGCGGACTGATCGGCGCAGCGATTCTCGGTACCTTCCAGACGTGGCGCGAAAAGTATCACTCCAGCCTGCTGGGGGACCAGCTGTCGCAGCTCGATCCCAACGTCACTGAACGACTTAGCCAATACAGTTCATTATTTAGCAGTCAGCTGCCCGATAACCTGTTGCTCAGCGCGCAAAGCAGCGCACAGCTGCAAACGGTGGCCACGCTGCAGGCCAACGTGCTGGCCTATAACGACACCTATCTTCTTACCGCCGCGCTGGCGTTCGTCACCTTAATTTGGGTGCTGTATCGCCTGACGCGTTTACGTTATCTCACCTGGCGACAGACTAAAATGAATGCGGCACAACCCCCAGTAACCCCGACGGAGAATTCATGAGCCAACAGGACGACATTCAGGCTGCAGAGCGCGAGCGCACTAACCGCCGACGCATTCTTTCGATCGCCGCCGGCAGCGGCATTGTTATCGTCGGTGTACTGGTTATTTTGTATGCCTGGCAGTTGTGGCCGTTCACCAGCACCATACAATCGACGGAAAATGCCTACGTGCGCGGTCAGGTCACCTTTATCAGCCCGCAGGTCAATGGCTATCTCACTGAGGTTAACGTCGTTGATCTGCAGCCAGTGACCAAAGGCCAGTTGCTGATGACCATCGACGATCGTATCTATCGTCAGCGAGTGCATCAGGCGCAGGCGCAGCTGGATATGAAAATCGCCGCGCAGAACAATAACCAGCAGCAGCGCAAAAGTGCCGAAGCCAATATTCTCAGCAACAAAGCGGCGCTGGAGAATGCCAAAGCCCAGGCGCTGAAAAGCAGCCTCGACCTGAAGCGTGTGGAGAATCTGGCGGCCGACGGTTCGCTGTCGGTGCGTGAACGTGACGCGTCGCGTGCGGCTAATGCACAGGCACAAGCGCAATTGCGTCAGGCGGATGCGCAGGTTGCCGTTTCACAACAAAACCTGCAAACCGTGGTGGTAAATCGCGCGTCACTGCAAGGCGATGTCGCCAGCGCGCAGGCAGCGCTAGAACTGGCAAACATTGATCTGGCGAATACGCGCATCATCGCGCCGGACAGCGGTCAGCTCGGCCAGCTGTCAGTGCGTAAAGGCACTTATGTCACCGCTGGCACGCGGTTAACCTCGGTGGTGCCGGAGAATAAATGGATCATCGCCAACCTGAAAGAAACTCAGCTGGCTCGCGTGCGTCCCGGCTTGCCGGTAAGCATTCGCGTCGATGCGCTCGACGGTAAGCATTACGACGGCCGGGTGGAGTTTATATCGCCAGCCGCCGGTTCCGAATTCAGCGCTATTTCACCGGATAACGCCACCGGCAACTTTGTGAAAATTGCCCAGCGCATTCCAGTGCGTATCAAAATTCTCAACGACGATCTGCAGGCCCTGCGCCCAGGCATGTCGGTGGAGGTGCACATTGATACTGCTGCTGAACCACACAAGGATGCGCCATGAAGCGCTTACTGCTAGCCACCTGCGTGGCACTAATGGTGAGCGGCTGTGCAACAGAAGTGGAAAAAGCGCCATCCTCTTTGCCGATTCCAGACAGCTGGCGTCAGCAGGTGGGACCGAGCGCGGCACCTGAAGCGCAGTGGTGGCAGAACTTTGGCGATACGCAGCTCAATCGCCTCGTTAATCAGGCATTGCAGCACAACAGCGATGTCCTCACGGCGCGTTCGCGTGTGGATCAATATCGCGCCGAGTTGCGTGCTGCGCAGGGTGATAATTTCCCCACGCTGTCCGCGGGCGTGGCGGCCACGCATCAGCGTGCGCTGTCGGCGGCGACCGGTCAACCGTATGAAAGCGCGGTATTTCAGGGATTGCTGCAGGCCAACTATGAAGTGGATTTATGGGGCAGCCGCAGTAACAGCATTCGCGCCGCAGAAGCTTCGCTGGATGCGCAGCGTGCCGCCGCCTCTGCCGCCGAGTTAACCGTTGCCAGTTCGGTGGCCTCGGGCTATCTCAGCCTGTGCGCGCTGGACGAACAACTGCGCGTCACCGAAGCCACACTGGCGACGCGTGAGAACGCCCTCAACCTCGCACAACGTCAGTTTGAAACCGGCTACACCTCGCGCCTCGAGTGGATGCAGGCAGCATCGGAATACCAAACCGCTAAAGCGCAGATCCCGCAGTTGCAGCATCAAATCGAGCAGCAGGAGAACGCGCTCAGCGTGCTGGTGGGCATGAATCCGCGTGAAATTGCGCGCAGTAGCCAGTTTGATCATATCAAGCCGCAGACATTGCCCTCGCTGCTACCGTCGCAGTTGCTGAATCGCCGGCCGGATATCGTGCAGGCACAGCGCCAGCTGCTGGCTGCCGATGCTTCGCTGGCGTCAACGCAGGCCAAACTGTTGCCATCGCTGAATCTCACCGCCAGCGGCACCTTGCAAAGCAGCGAACTGCATCAGCTGTTAGATAATCCGTTCCGCTTGTGGAGCATTGGCGGCAGCATTTTGGCTCCGCTGCTGAATCGTGAAGCGCTCACGGCTCAGGTGGATGTGGCAATGGCGACGCGGAATCAGGCGCTGTACGGTTATGAGAAAGTGGTGCGTAATGCCTTTTCCGATGTGGATAACGCGCTGGATGCGATTCGCCGCAGTCAGGAGCAGCTGACGGAGTTGCAGAAGCAGGAGAGTTATGTGGCGGAAGCCTATCGCATTGCGCATAACCGCTATCAAAACGGCTACGCATCTTATCTGGATGAGCTGGACGCGCAGCGCACGCTATTCAGCACCCAGCTAAATATTGTGTCAGTAAAAAATACGCTGCTGTTAGCCCAGATTGATCTCTACCGCTCACTCGGCGGCGGCTGGCAGGGTTAAACATCATGCTACAAGGCCATTTTTCGGTAGAAGTTCCGCCGTATATCGGTCTGCAGCTGGTTTTAAATCGGACGTAAATCGTTATTAAGTGATTCATGCTTCTTTTTACTTGTCTTTACAAATAATGTTATTATCCGCCCGCTTTACACAGTCTGAACGGAACAGTGTTGGTAAGTTTACCGGCGCGGTCGTAAGCCTAAGCGGCTTGCAGAGACAGGGGAAGAAAAGGAAATGATGAACAAAAAAATCGGTTTAGCGTTGTGGGTAACAGCGGCCCTGTTAACCGGCTGCGCACCGCGTACGGCACCCATCCAGAATGTTAGCCAGACCGTAGGTCAAGGCTACTCAGATGATCAAATGAAGCAAGCGATCGTGCAGGCGGGTGCCGCTAACCATTGGGTGATGACGCCAGCAGGTCCCGGCGTGATGAATGGTCACCTGGCCGAGCGCGGTCACACGGCGGATATCCGTGTGAACTACACTGCGAACAGCTATCAAATTCAGTATGTCAGCAGCCAGAATCTGAAAGCAGGTAGCGGTCAGATTCACCGCAACTACAACCGCTGGATTCAGAACCTGAGCCAGGGCATCCAAACGCGCCTCGCGGTTGAAGCCGTTAAATAAGCGCGAAGCGAGATGGCTGACATAATGTTGTAAAGTTAGCCGCAACGCTGCCGAAATAGAAACAGGCGGGCCTTGTGCCCGCCTTGTTAATCGGCGACATCCGCATGGGATGACGGGTAAAGAGAGCAAGGAAGGGATGCCGTGCAGCGAAAATCTGACCATCCCTGAGGCTGAAGAAAGAATACAGGTATGAAACTCGCTTACTCCCTTGTTGACTGGCACGCCATCGCGCCGGGCAACAGCACCGCAGAACAGTGGCAACGCTGGGCGCAACAGGCGCCGGCGTTGGATGCCACGCAACCTATCGCGAAACCCCAATTTTTGCCGATGATGACCGCGCGTCGTCTCAGCGCCGGTAGCCGTGCTGCCGTTGAGTGCGGGCTGGCGCTGCTGGCGCGGCAACGCGTGGATGCCATCGTCTTCACCAGTCGCCACGGCGAGTTGGAACGTAACCTGCGCATTCTCACCGCGCTGGCGGAACAGCAAGCGCTGTCGCCAACCGATTTCGCCATGTCGGTTCACAACTCTGCAGTGGGTAGCTTAACCATCGCTGCGCGTCAGCCGCTGGTGTCATCCTCGATTTCGGCCGGCATCGATAGTTTCCAGCAAGGACTGATTGAAGTGGCGGCGCTGCAACAGGCGGGATACGCGCAGGTGTTGCTGGTGGATTTTGACGGCGTGGTGCCAGATTACTATCGTCCCTGGCTGCCGGAAATCGATCGCTTCAATGCGCCGTATGCGGTGGCGCTGCTGCTGCGTGCTGGCGATGAGTGGTGCTGCGAGGCGCGGGCCGGCAAACCCGCAGAGCCGCACAACGATCTGCCGCAAAGTCTGCAACTTCTCGCGGCCGTACTGCGTGACACGCCAGGCTTTAGCATTGCCGGCGAGCGCCATCAGTGGATCTGGGAGCGTAACGATGGTGGATAATTCGCTAACCGAGGCGCGTCCCGGTTTCAACTATTACTGGCGACTGGTGATGACTGGCGTCAGCTTTACGCTGTTCAGCGTGGGCGGTCTGTTGCTGTCGCTAATCTGGTTCAATTTGCTGCTTTTAGTGCAGCGCGATGGCCTGCGCCGTCGCCAAATCGCCCGCAGTAGCATTGCCTGGAGTTTCCGCTGCTTCCTGCGATTCTGCCGTTTTGTCGGTGTGTACGATTACCAGATTATTGGCGCTGAACAGCTGCGTCAGGATCGCGGCTGTCTCATCGTCGCCAATCATCCGTCGTTAATCGATTACGTGATGATTGCTTCAGTGCTGCCGGAGATGGATTGTCTGGTCAAAGCCGAGCTGCAGCACAATATTTTCTTTCGTGGCGTGATTCGCGCCGCCGATTACCTGATTAACAGCGAAGCCGATACGCTGCTGCCGGATAGCCAACAGCGGCTGGCGCGCGGCGATACCCTCCTGATTTTCCCGGAAGGCACGCGCACGCGCTATGGTGAACCGCTCAAGCTGCAGCGCGGTGCCGCGAATATTGCGGTGCGTGCTGGATGCGATTTGCGTGTGGTGCATATCAGCTGCACCGAGCGCATGCTCGATAAGCAAAGCCGTTGGTATCAGATTCCGCTGGTTAAACCGATTTTTACTGTACGCGTCCAATCGCGAATTGCTAGCCACGCCTTTAGTGAAGCGGAAGAGGATGCGCAGCCGCTGGCCGCACGTCGCCTGACGCGACATCTGCAACAGGCGCTGGTGCCTGACGAGACCAACTAAGTTATGCAAGTACTGATTAACGACATCAAACAGATGATTATCGACACGCTGAATCTGGAAGATATCAGCCCTGACGACATTGAAACCGACGCGCCGCTGTTTGGCGAGGGGCTAGGCCTCGATTCAATCGATGCGCTGGAACTGGGACTGGCGGTGAAAAATCGCTTCGGCGTACAGCTCTCTGCCGAGAGCGAAACGCTGCGCGCGCACTTTTTTTCCGTGGCAACACTGGCCGCGTTTGTTGAACAACAGCAAGCCTGAGAGCAGTCAACATGATGAACAAAACTGAAATTTACCAGGAAGTGGCTTCGCTGCTCACCTCGCTGTTTGAAATTGAGCCGCAGGATATTCATCCCGAGGCTCGCCTCTATGAAGACCTTGAGCTGGATAGCATCGATGCGGTCGATATGGTGGTGCACCTGCAAAAGCGTACCGGTCGTAAGATCAAGCCGGAAACCTTTCGCGCGGTGCGAACCGTGCAGGACGTGGTTGACGCCGTCGACCAGCTGATGCGCGACGAAGCCTGATCGCATGCTGTTGCGGCTGTTAAATGGACTGGCGCTGCTGGCGTGGCCGTTTCTGGTGTGGCTGACCATCACCCAGCCACAGTGGCGCGCTGTGACGGGCTTGCTGGCGCTGCTGTTTGTGCTGCGCGTCTGGCGTTTACGTCGTGCAGCCGGCCCGATGGGGCGCGTGATGCTGCTGCTGGCGGTGGTGGGCACCGCGTTATGTCTCGCCAGCCTGCTGCTGCGATCGCAACATCTGCTGTTGTGGTATCCGCTGGTGGTCAACGCACTGATGCTGCTGCTGTTTGCTGCGTCGTTGTGGAGCCCCATGCCACTGGTGGAAAGGCTGGCGCGGCTGCGCGAACCGCATCTGCCGCCGCGCGCGGTGCGTTATACCCGTCGCGTGACGCAAGTGTGGTGCGGCTTTTTCATCTTCAATGGCAGCGTGGCGCTTGTCACCTGTCTGCTCAATGATGTCACGCTTTGGACCCTCTGGAATGGGGGCATCAGCTATCTGCTGATGGGGACGCTGATGGCTGGCGAATGGCTGCTGCGTCAGCGCATAAGGAAACAGGCATGAACCCACATAGCCTCCGCGAGTGGCTCACCGCGCCAGATCGCATTGTTGCCTGGCATGGCCAGCAGCAATATACGCTGCACACCTTGCGTCAGCAGGTGCAGGCGCTGGTCGATCGGCTGCAACACCAGCCGGGCCAACATTGGGCGCTGTGTTTTGACAATAGCTATGCGTTTACAGCCGCGCTGCTGGCGCTGTGGCACGCCGGAAAAACGCCGGTAATGCCTGGACATTGCCGCGCGGCCCAGCTGGAAGAGATGGCCGACAGTCTCGATGGGGTAATCAGCGATATGCCGCTGGCGCTATCTCTGACGCAGCTGCGCTGGGATGGCGCCATGGCGAGCGGAACGTTGCCCGCGATCGCCGCCGACGCCACGCTGGTGCTGTTCACCTCCGGTTCGACCGGCACGCCGCGTCGCGTGGTGAAGTCGCTGCGCGCGCTGGAACTTGAAGCCTGCTGGCTCAATACCTTGTGGGGCGCACGATTACGCGATTGCCATGTGATTGCCTCCGTCAGCCATCAACATCTGTATGGCCTGAGTTTCCGCATCATCTTGCCGATGGCGCTCGGGTTACCCTTTGCCGCGCAGCAAATTTTCTACAGCGAACAGCTGGCCGACCAATCGGCCGATCGTCGCTACGTCTTTATCAGCAGCCCGGCGTTTCTGCGTCGGCTGGATCCTGCGCTGACCGGACCGCGCTGTGAACTGATTGTGTCCGCCGGTGGCGCGTTGCCGTGGACAGCCGCGCAGCATGCACAACAGGCGCTGAGCTGCACCGTCGATGAAATTTATGGCAGCACCGAAACTGGCGTGATTGGCTGGCGCTGCGCCACAGAAGAGAACGCGCTGTGGCACGGTTTTCCGCATATCACCTTGTGCGAGGAAGACGCTGGGCGCTGGCGGGTATTTTCCGCCCTGCTGGAAACCGATGACGGTTGCGCGCTCGACGATCGCATTGTGCTGCAGTCGTCGGGCCAATTTCAGCTGGCGGGTCGCCAGGATCGCGTGGTGAAGATTGAAGATAAGCGCGTCTCGCTGAGTGAAATTGAACGCCGCTTGCTGGCGTTGCCCGGCGTGGAAGATGCCGCCGCGCTGGTGATTCAGCGTCACAGCCGACACGCCATTGGCGTGGTGCTGGCGCTGCCCGACAGGGTGGATGCGGTTACGCTGCACCAGCTAAAAATTGCGTGGAAACGCGCGCTGCAACCCTGGCTGGAGCCGTTGGCGATGCCGCGCTACTGGCGCGTGGTGACGTCGATTCCGGTCACGGCACAAAGCAAGCGCGCCTGGCCACAAATTGAGGAGTTGTTTGATGTTGCCGGTTGAATTGCATGCCCAGCAGCAGGGCGATGCTCTAACATTGCGCCTGCGCGCCGCCGCCGATCTGCTTTGGTTCCGCGGCCATTTCCCGACGTTGCCGATTCTGCCCGGTGTAGCGCAACTCGATTGGGCACTGCATTACGGCCTGACGCGTTTAGCCATCGGTAAATCCTTCGCCGCGATTGACAATATCAAGTTCCAGCAGCCGGTACCGCCGGATGCCGAACTCGAATTGCAACTGCACTGGCAGGCAGAAAAATCGCTGCTCAGTTTCAGCTACAGCGTGATCAATGGCGCGCTGGCGACGGTGGCCAGCAGCGGGAAGATCCGCTTGTGTTGAACGCTCACTTCACGCCCTGCGTATTGATTCCCTGCTATAACCACGGCGCGATGCTGGCGTCGGTACTGGCGCGACTGGCACCGTTCAATTTGCCGGTAATCCTGGTGGATGACGGCAGCGATGCAACGACTAAACAGCAGATTGCGGCGCTGAATGCGCCGCAGTTGCAGGTACTCACGCTGGCCTACAATCAGGGCAAAGGCGCGGCGGTGATTGCCGGCATGCGCGCGGCGGCGGCGGCGGGTTATACCCACGCGCTACAACTCGATGCCGATGGCCAGCATCAGGTGGAAGACACGCCTCGCATGCTGGCCGAAGCGCAGCGTTATCCGCATTGCCTGATCTCCGGTCGGCCGCTTTACGACGCATCCATTCCCAAATCGCGCCTGTATGGTCGTTACATCACCCATTTTTGGGTATGGGTCGAAACCCTTTCGTTCTCGCTGACAGACAGCATGTGCGGCTTCCGCGTCTATCCACTCGCGCCTTCACTGACGTTGTGCGATCGGCATCCGATTGGTCAGCGCATGGATTTCGACACCGAAATCATGGTGCGCCTCTATTGGCAGGGCACGCCAAGCCGCTTTCTCGCCACGCGTGTGACCTATCCGGAAAGCGGTGTATCGCATTTTGACGCGCTGCGTGACAACCTGCGCATCTCATGGATGCACACGCGCCTGTTCTTCGGCATGCTGCCGCGCATACCGCAATTGCTGCGCCAGCGTGGCGATGCGCAACACTGGTCTGCCACGCCGGAACGTCGCGGGCAGAGCGGTTTGCGCTTTATGCTGTGGCTCTATCGCCGCGCCGGACGCTTGCCGTTTGTGCTGTTACTGTGGCCGGTAGTGGCTGTCTATTGGCTCACGGGCCGCACCGCGCGCGCTGCCTCGCAGCAGTGGCTGACGCGGGTGCAAACGGTGGCGCAACAGCAAAATATCGCGCTGCCTGCGCCGGTGAACAGCTATCGTCACTTCCTGCGTTTCGGCTACAGCATGCTGGATAAAGTCGCCAGCTGGCGTGGCGACCTGCAATGGGGACGCGATATCGATTTTGCGCCCGGTGCCGAAGCCACCGTTCGCGCCGCCGAAGGGCAAGGCCATCTGATTCTGGCGTCGCATCTGGGTGATATCGAAGCCTGCCGTGCGATGGCGAAACAGGTCAGCGGTCTGGTGATTAACGCGCTGGTGTTTACCGATAATGCACAACGCTTTCGCGAGGTGCTGGAGAGCATTGCGCCGCAGGCGGGCGTCAATCTGATGCCGGTCACCGATATCGGGCCCGATACGGCCATTCTGCTGCAGCAAAAACTCGATGCCGGCGAATGGGTGGCGATTGTCGGCGATCGCACCGCCGTTCATCGCCAACGTGGCGGCGAACGGCGAGTGGTGTGGAGCGAATTTATGGGCCATCCTGCGCCGTTTCCGCAGGGGCCATTTGTGCTGGCGGCGGCGTTACGCTGTCCGGTACTGCTGATGTTCGCGCTGCGCGAGCAGGGCAAGCTGAGCGTGCATTGCGAAGCCTTTGCCGATCCGCTGCTGCTGCCACGTGCGCAGCGCCAGCAGGCGTTGCAGGACACCGTGGATCGCTACGCCGAACGACTACAACAGCATGCGTTACTGGCGCCGCTCGACTGGTTTAACTTTTACGATTTCTGGACGTTGTCCGAGGAGAAAAGCCGCGATGAGTGAAAGCATCTACCGCGCTGAGGTGGAGATTACGGTGTCGTTTCACGACTGCGATCCAATGGGCGTGGTGTGGCACGGCAACTATTTCCGCTTTTTTGAAGTGGCGCGCGAAGCCTTGCTGCGCAGCGTCAATTACAGCTACGGCGAAATGGCTGCCAGCGGCTACGTTTGGCCGGTAGTGGATACCCACGTGAAATATCGCCAGCCGCTGCGCTGTGAAGAGGTGGTGCGTATTGCCGCCAGCATTAGCGAATATGAAAACCGTTTGCGTATCGATTACGTGATTCGCAACGCGGCGGGGCAGGTAACCACCAAAGCGCACACGCTGCAGGTCGCGGTGAATGCCGCCACGCAGGAGATGTGTTTTGTCTCGCCTGACATTCTGTTTGAACGCCTCGGAGTGAAACCGTGATCAGAACCCTTTGTCTGTTACTGCTGGTGATGTGTGCCAACGCCAGCGCGGTCACGCTCGAACAGTTGCAGCAGCGCTTTGCCAGCCAACCGGTGATCCGCGCCAATTTTGTCCAGGTGCGCACTATTGAAGGTATGGCGCAACCGCTGGTGTCGCGCGGTCAGTTGCTCATTGCCCAGCAGCAGGGCTTGTGGTGGCAGCAAGTCACGCCGTTTCCGCTGATGCTCATCCTCGACGATAAGCGCATGGTGCAGAGCATGAGCGGCCAGCCGCCGCAGGTGATCACCGCCGAGAGCAATCCGCAGATGTTCCAGTTCAACCATCTGCTGCGCGCGCTGTTCCAGGCGGATGAAAAAGTGCTGCGTGAGAATTTTGAGCTCGATTTCCACGATCGCGGCAACAACCGCTGGCAGCTTGGCCTGACGCCGAAAGCCGCGCCGCTGAATAGAATTTTTAGCCGTATCGATCTGCAGGGCGATGCGTTTCTCAATCGCATCACGCTAGACGACAAGCAGGGCGATAAAACCGAGATCACGCTAAGCGATACCCGAACCGAACCTACACAGTTAACTGATGAAGAGCGAGCCCGTTTTGCCCCAGCGCAGTGAAAAAACCGTTGCGCTGCTGTGGCTGGCGGTGTGCCTGGCGTTAGCGGTGGCACTGGCGGTGTTGCTGCCGCGCAGCCAGCTGAACAGCAGCGTACTGGCGTTGTTACCCCAGCAGAACCTCGGCCAGGCACCGGCGGAAATTCAGCACGGGTTTATGCAGCGCCTCGATCGCCAGTTGGTGTG
The DNA here is from genome assembly GCF_059730785.1 of Pantoea sp. X-Soil-ISGK-421. Classification (NCBI taxonomy): domain Bacteria; kingdom Pseudomonadati; phylum Pseudomonadota; class Gammaproteobacteria; order Enterobacterales; family Erwiniaceae; genus Pantoea; species Pantoea sp. X-Soil-ISGK-421. The sequence continues at coordinate 1,546,987 of NZ_AP035979.1, forward strand.
GCTGGTAAGCGCCAACGATCAAGAGGGCGAGGCGGCCGCAGCCTGGTGGCAAGCGCAACTGCACGCTTTGCCGATGTTGAAACAGGTGAGCGGCGAGCTGAATGACGATCAGATGCAGCGCTGGGGCGCGTACGCATTTCAGCATCGTAACGGCTTGATCGATGCGGCGACGCGCGCACGCTTGCAAAACGGCGGCGGCGCACAGGCCGACTGGATTCTGGCGCAGCTGTTCTCAGCATTTGCCGGCGTGGGCAGCAAAGAGATCGGCAACGATCCGCTGCTGTTGGTGCGTGGCGCGCAGCTGGCATTACAGCAAAACGCCAACAAGATGCTGCTGCATAACGGCTGGCTGACGGTAAACGATGCGCAGCAGCGCCGCTGGTATTTCCTGCACGGAGAACTGGCGAGCAATGCTTTCAGTATTAAAGAGAGCCATCAGCTGGTGACCGCGCTCAACCAGCTGGAATTACAGTTCAAAACCCGCTGGCCAGATGCGCAACTGCTGACGCGTGGCACGGTGTTGTTTAGCGACGATGCCAGCCAGCGTGCGCAGCATGATGTCGAAACCCTCGGCAGCGTCACCTTAGCGGGATTGCTGCTGCTGGTGTGGCTGGTCTTCCGTTCGCTGCGACCGCTGGCGCTGTGTGCGCTGTCGGTCGCCATCGGCGCGATGGCGGGCACGGTACTGACATTGCTCTGTTTTGGTGAGCTGCATCTCACTACTTTAGTCATGAGCCTCAGCATTGTCGGGATCTCGGCCGATTATACCCTGTACTACCTAACGGAACGCATGGTGCACGGCGAAGACGCGACGCCGTGGCAAAGCCTGCACAAGGTGCGCGGCACGCTGCTACTGGCATTGGGCACCACGGCGATAGCCTGGCTGCTGATGTTGCTGGCGCCGTTCCCCGGTTTACGCCAGTTAGCGGTGTTTGCCGCCAGTGGATTGAGCGCGTCCTGCCTGACGGTGATCTGCTTTTATCCGTGGCTGGTGCGCGGCTTACCGGTACGTCCGATTCCGGCCATGGTGTGGCTGGCGCGCTGGCTAGCCGCGTGGCGTCGCAATAATTGGTTGAAGCGCGGATTACCGGCGCTGGTAGCGATCTATGCGGTTAGCGGCATGCTGCAGTTGCATGTCGATGACGATATTGCCCATCTGCAAAGTGCCCCAGCGAAATTATTAGCGCAGGACCGCCAGTTAGCGCAGCTTACCGGTCAGCAGGCCGATCAAACCTGGTTTGTGGTGTGGGGCGATGATGAACAGCAGGCGCTGCAGCGGCTCAGCGCGCTCACGCCGACGCTGCAACAGGCGCAGCAGCAAGGATGGTTTGCTCATTATCGCGTGCTGCCGCTCAGTTCACTGGCGCAGCAGCAGCAGGATGTGGCGCTACTGCAACAGGCTGCGCCGACTATTCTGGAGCGATTGAAGCAGGCGGGCATCACGGTGGCGAAGGCGGATCTCAGCGCCATGCCGGTCACCGTCGGCGACTGGCTGGCGAGCCCGCTCAGTGAAGGCTGGCGGCTGCTTTGGCTGTCGCTACCGGACGGGCGTAGCAGCGTACTGGTGCCAATCGGTGGCGTAAAAAACAGCGCCGCGCTGCAACAGCTGGCATCCCAGCAGGCGGGCGTCAGTTGGGTTGATCGTAAGGCCAGCTATGATGAACTGTTCCGCTTCTGGCGCACGTTGCTGAGCGGATTGCTGGCGCTGGCGCTACTGCTGATTACCGCCAGCTACATGCTGCGGCTCGGCGTGAAAGCCGGGATGCGCAGCGCGCTGCCGTCGTGGCTTTCGCTGGCGGCGGCGCTGGCGACGCTGGGCTGGATCGGCGCCAGCCTTAATCTGTTTGCCCTGTTGGCGCTGATTCTGGTGCTGGGCATCGGCATCAACTACACGCTGTTCTTCAGCAATCCGCGCGGCACGCCGTTAACCTCGATGCTGGCGGTGACGCTGGCGATGATGACCACGCTGTTAACGCTCGGCATGCTGGTGTTCAGCAGTACCGCCGCCATCAGCGGTTTTGGTACCGTGCTGTGCAGCGGGATTTTTTGTGCATTCTTGCTGGCGCCGCTGGCGCTGGCCCCGGGGAAAAGGAAGCAACGATGAAAAGGGGTATTTTGCTGCTGTTGAGCCTGCTCGTGGGCGGCTGCGCGCAGCATGACAGTGACCTCAACCGGCCGAGCGCGTGGTTGAAACCCGGCGTGCGCGTCACGTTGCCGGCACCGGGCATCTCGCCCGCGTTTCAGCAACAGCAGTTGCTGACCGGTCACGCTAAAGGCAAAACCCAGTCGCTGCTGGTGCTGTTGAGCGCCGATTCGCAACAGCTGAGTCTCGCCGGTTTGTCATCGCTTGGCATTCGCCTGTTCCGCGTCACCTATGATAACACCGGCATTCACACACAGCAGATGATGGCGCTGCCGGAAATGCCGCCAGTCAGTCAGGTGCTGGCTGATGTGATGCTGAGCCACTGGCCGATCAGCGCGTGGCAGCCGCAGCTGCCGCGTGGCTGGACGCTGACCGACATCGAGGATCGCCGAGAGCTGCGCGATCCGTCCGGCAAGGTAATAACGCTGATTCGCTATCTGCAGCGCGGCGAACGGCGTGAACCGATCAGCATCGATCAACGCGCCTTTGGCTATCAGATTCAAATCCAACATCTGGATGCGTCATCATGATTTACATTTCCGCCTTTGGCATGGTGAATGCGCTGGGCAACAATCTGGCGCACATTGCCACGCAGCTGCAAGCGGGTCACGCGCCCGGTATGCAGCCGCGCGAGGGCTGGCTGCAAGACGGCAAACGCTGCTGGCTGGGCGAGGTACTGGGTGAATTACCGGTGATTCCTGCCGCGCTGGCGGCGCATAACACGCGCAATAATCAGCTACTGCTGGCCGCGCTGGCGCAGATGCGCCCGGCCCTGGATGCGGCCATCGCCCAATATGGGCGTGAGCGGGTGGCAATTGTGCTCGGCACCAGCACGTCCGGCGTTGATGAAGGCGATCGTCAGGTGGACGGCGATCTACCGGGTTACGATTACCGCATGCAGGAGTTGGGCGATCCGTCGCGCTTCCTGGCGCATTATTTAGCGCTGGATGGTCCGGCTTACACGATTTCTACTGCCTGTTCCTCTAGCGCGCGCGCGATGATCAGCGGTCAACGTTTGATTGATGCCGGGTTGGTGGATGTGGCATTGGTGGGAGGAGCTGATTCGCTAAGCCGCATGCCGATCAACGGCTTCGCCAGCCTCGATTCCCTTTCTGAACGCCTTTGCGCGCCGTTTAGCGCCGATCGCGACGGCATTTCGATTGGCGAGGCCGCCGCACTGTTGTTGCTGACACGTGAAAAGCAGTCGCTGGCGCTGATCGGTTGCGGTGAATCGTCGGATGCGTGGCACATGTCGGCACCCCATCCAGAGGGGGTCGGTGCGGAGCGTGCCATGTTGATGGCGCTGCAGCAGGCCGGATTACAGCCGCAGGATATCGGTTACATCAATCTGCACGGTACCGCCACGCCGCTGAACGATCAGGTGGAATCTGCGGTTATTCATCGCCTGTTTGGCGATGGCGTGCCGTGCAGCTCAACCAAACACCTTACCGGCCATACGCTGGGCGCAGCAGGCGCGACCGAAGCGGCGCTGGCCGCACTGATCCTGCAGCAGAATTTGCCGCTGCCGCCGCAGGACTTCTCCATTGCGCCACGCGATACCTCGCTGCCGGACTGCGGTCTAATCACCGCACCGCAGCCGCTGGCGCGTCCGGTGATTGCCTCAAATTCGTTTGCTTTTGGCGGGAACAATACCTGCCTGATTGTAGGAAAACCTCATGAGTGATTTTCTGCCTGTCGCTGCCTATCTGCCGCATCGCGCGCCGATGCTGCTGCTCGACCGCGTCATCCAGGTCACTGACGACAGCGTAATTTGCGAAGTCCGCGTTAACGCGGCGGGCGTGCTGGCGCCGTTTCTCACTGTGCAGGGTGATTTGCCGGCGTGGTATGGCGTGGAGATTATGGCGCAGACCGTTGGCGTCTGGTCGGGCTTCCATGCACGACAGCGCGGCGACGATGAGATTCGGCCCGGTATGCTGCTTGGTGGGCGCGGCTATCGCGCCAGCAGCGCTGCCTTTGCCGTCAATAGCACTTTGCGCATTGAAATGCGTCTACTGATGCGCGACGACAGATTGGGCAGTTTTGAAGGGGAAATCCGCAGCGACGATGCAATCATCGCCAGCGGTCGGTTGAATACTTATCAGCCCAATGAACAAGAGTTAATCCAATTGCAACACGTTCCGTTAAAACAAGGAGTTCAGCCATGACACGCAGCGTATTAGTGACCGGCGCAAGTAAAGGTATTGGCCGCGCCATCGCACTGCGTCTGGCGCAGGACGGCTTTGAGATGGTCGTGCATTATCATCGTGACAGCGACGGTGCAGCGCAGACGCTGGCGGAAATTGTGGCGGCGGGGGGATGTGGACGCACCTTGCAGTTTGACGTCGGGCAGCGCGCTGCTACGCGCAGCGCACTGGAGCAGGATATCGCCGCACATGGCGCCTATTACGGCGTGGTGAGCAATGCGGGCATCACGCGCGATGCGGCGTTTCCGGCGCTGACTGAGGATGAGTGGGACAGCGTGATCCATACCAATCTCGACAGCTTCTACAACGTGATTCATCCGTGCGTAATGCCGATGATTGGCCTGCGCAAGGGCGGACGCATTATTACGTTGTCGTCCGTGTCAGGAATGATGGGCAATCGTGGCCAGGTCAATTACAGCGCCGCCAAAGCTGGGATTATCGGCGCCACTAAAGCGCTGGCGATTGAGCTGGCGAAACGCAAAATTACTGTCAACTGCATCGCACCAGGCTTGATTGATACCGGCATGACCGATCTTGAGCCGCTGGTGATTGATGAAGCGATGAAGCTGATCCCGATGAAGCGCATGGGCGCGGCAGATGAAGTTGCCGGATTGGCCAGCTACTTAATGTCGGATATCGCGGGTTACGTCACTCGTCAGGTGATTTCAATCAATGGAGGTATGCTGTGATCCAGCGTGTAGTGGTAACCGGCATGGGCGGTGTGACCGCGTTTGGTGAGAGCTGGAGCGCGGTGTCAGAGCGTATTAAGCAAGGTAAAAACGCGGTGCGTCATATGCCGGAATGGCAGGTTTACGACGGCTTGCACACGCTGCTTGGCGCGCCAGTGGATGACTTCACGCCGCCAGCGCATTACACGCGCAAACGCATTCGCTCGATGGGCCGCGTTTCGCTGATGGCGACGCGCGCTACCGAGCTGGCGCTAGAGCAGGCCGGTTTGATCGACCATCCGGTACTCACCAACGGTGAAACCGGCATTGCTTACGGATCCTCAACCGGCAGCACCGGACCGGTGAGTGAATTTGCCACCATGCTGACGGAAAAACACACCAACAATATCACCGGCACCACGTATGTGCAGATGATGCCGCACACCACCGCAGTGAATGCGGGCCTGTTCTTCGGGCTGCGCGGCCGGGTGATCCCGACGTCCAGCGCCTGTACATCTGGCAGCCAGGCCATCGGCTACGCATGGGAGGCGATTCGCCATGGTTACCAAACGGTGATGGTGGCGGGGGGCGCGGAAGAGTTATGCCCATCCGAAGCAGCGGTATTCGACACGCTGTTTGCCACCAGCCAGCGCAACGACGCGCCGCACAGCTCGCCCGCGCCATTTGATCAACAGCGCGACGGATTGGTGATTGGCGAAGGCGCGGGCACCTTGATCCTCGAATCCCTTGAACATGCACAGGCGCGCGGAGCCACCATTTATGCGGAGCTGGTGGGTTTCCACACCAACTGCGATGCCGCGCATATCACCCAGCCGCAGCGTGAAACCATGCAGATTTGTATTGAGCGCGCGTTGCAAACCGCCGGTGTCACGGCGGAGCAGATCGGCTACATCAACGCCCACGGCACCGCCACCGACCGTGGTGACATTGCCGAAAGCCTGGCGACGGCGTCAATCTATGGCAACAGTACGCCCATCTCTTCGCTGAAAAGCTATTTTGGCCACACGCTGGGCGCATGCGGTGCGCTGGAAGCCTGGATGAGCATTGAGATGATGCGTGAAGGCTGGTTTGCGCCGACGCTCAATTTGACACAACCGGCGGCAGAGTGTGGCGATCTTGATTACATTGTCGGCGAAGCACGGCATATTGAGACCGATTACATCCAATCCAACAACTTCGCGTTTGGCGGCATTAATACCTCTCTGGTGTTTAAACGCTGGCGTGATGCCTGATATAGCAGGTCGCCATAAATGGCGTAATGCTGGTTAGTTAAGAGATGAAACCCCAATAATCGAGCGCACACGTTGTAGCGGCGCAATTCATTGCGCGATAAATCGCGCCGCTACGGAACGTGCGGTGATTCAATACGGGGCTCAACTGATCGGCATTACGCCATTTATGGCGACCTGATGCCGCTCCTTTCCATTATCTGTGTGGCGAAAGTAGGATTTTTCTTGCTTTCGGGCAACGACTGCGCATAATCGCAAACCGCAATAATAATGATTATCACTTCGTTTGCATTAGGGGATCCCATGCGCACTCTGCCTTTCAATCCCGGACTGAAACCGACGCTGTTGGCCGTAATGGTCAGCGCCGGTTGTTTGCCAGTGATGGCTGCTAACACCAACACCACAACACCCACTGACGCGAAAAACGAGCAGCAGACGCTAACCGTTACCGCGGCGCCGCAAACCGATTTCAAACCCGGCGGCGACGATCTGGTACCGGCTTACCTTGATGGACAGGTTGCACACGGCGGCCGACTCGGCATGCTGGGTGAGCAAAACGCCATGGATGTGCCGTTTAACGTCATCGGTTTTACCTCGAAAATGATTCAAGACCAGCAGGCGCAAACCATCGGTGACGTGGTGCGCAACGATGCCGGCGTGCAGAATCTGAAAGGCTACGGCAACTTCGCTGAGAGCTATCGTATTCGTGGGTTCAAGCTGGATGGCGATGCCATGACCTATGGCGGCCTGGCAGGTATCGTGCCGCGTCAGGTGATGGATGCCTCGTTGATTGATCGCGTGGAAATCTTCAAAGGGGCTAACGCCTTGTTGAACGGTTCGGCGGAGAGCGGCGTCGGCGGCATGATTAACCTCGAGCCGAAGCACGCTGATGATACGCCGCTGACGCGCATCGGCGTAGATTACACCTCCGGTTCACAAGTGGGCGGCACCGCGGATATTGGCCGCCGTTTTGGTGACAATAACCAGTTTGGCGTCCGTCTGAATGCCGTTAACCGCGAAGGCGGCACTGAGGTAGATGGCGAGAAGAAACGCACTACCGCTGCGTCACTGGGGCTGGATTATCGTGGCGACCGTCTGCGTACGTCGCTGGACGTTGGCTACCAGAAGAAAACCTTCCACGATGCGCGTAACGGCATCAATATCAGCGGCATCGATTTCATTCCTGAGGTGCCCTCCAACACGAAAAATTACAGCCAGAACTGGGTATTCAGCGATATCGAGTCGGAATTTGGTCTGGCGAAAGCCGAATACGATCTCACCGATCAGTGGACCGCCTATGCGGGCCTGGGCGCGCAACACACCCATGAAGTCGGCAACTACGGCATTCCGAAGATCCTCGATAGCGCGGGCAACGCCACTATTGGCCGCTTCCGTACCAATCGCGTGCAGGACAACATGAGCGGCATGGTTGGCCTGCGTGGCGATTTCACCACCGGTCCAGTGACGCATAAAATCAACTTCGGCTATTCGGCGATGACCACGAACGCGAAAAACAGCTATCGCATGTCGTCGGGCAACGATGCCAGTGTGAATATTTATAATCCGCAGGATGTGGCTGAACCGGACAGCATGTTCGCTGGTGGCGCTAAGTTCAGCGATCCGCTTACCACTTACCGTTCACGTTCGCAGGGCTACCTGCTGAGCGACACGCTGGGCTTCTTTGATGACACCTTGCTGGCCACCGTGGGTGCGCGTCATCAGAAAGTGGTGGTGCGTAATTACGGTTATGACGGTGTAGAAGATGCGGGCACACGTTTCGATAGCAGCCGCTGGCTGCCAGCGTACGGTTTGCTGTATAAAGCCACGCAAAATATCTCGCTGTATGCCAACCATACCGAATCACTCACGCCGGGCACTGCTGCGCCGTTTACCGCCAGCAACTACGGTAGCGTCACCGGCATTGTGCATGCTAAGCAGAACGAAGTGGGTGTGAAGGCGGACTTTGGCCGTATTGGCGGATCGCTGGCGCTGTTTGAAATCAAACAGCCGGTAGGCGTGCTGAACAATTCGGTGTACCAACTGAATGGAGAGCAGCGTAACCGCGGCGTTGAGCTGAATGTGTTTGGCGAACCGGTGCTGGGTCTGCGTCTGAACAGCAGTGCCACCTGGATCGATCCGGATATGACCAAAACCGGTGACAGCGATCAGGATGGCAAAAACGCCATTGGCGTACCGCGCTTCACGGCGGCGCTGGGTGCTGAGTATGACATCAAGCCCGTTGACGGTTTGACCGCCACAGCCTTGCTGAACTACACCGGTTCGCAGTATGCCAACCTGGCGAATACCACCAAGCTGGATGACTACACCACGTTGGATTTAGGTCTGCGTTATCGCATGAAGGTTAACCAGAACGATATGGTGTGGCGCGTGGGCGTGGATAACGTTACCAATGAGAAATATTGGGCCAACGTTGATGACAGCGGCACCTATTTGTCTCAGGGTGAACCGCGCACGGTCAAGGTTTCACTGAGCTACGATTTCTAATCAGTTCCTCACGGGGCGGATTGACGCCCCGTTATTTCTTCGCCAGAAATATTCCTGTACCTTACGGCACATTGCATTACACTCTGTGCGGCAATCCTGCGCGAAAACTCGCCTTTATCTTTGAGTCATCATGAGTTCACCTGCACCACCAGACGACCACGACGAACCTTATCGGCAGCCGCTCGACGACGCGCTCTTCGCCATTGTGGTACTTGCAGTGACTTCGGTTACGCTGATAATCTTTGTCCTGATGATTACGCTGTGGATGAGCTAAGGTCAGCCCCGGGAAAAGGAAGTCTGCAAGGAGATGTCGATGGAATCCAGAGATGACAAACTGATCGCCATAATTGGCCTGCTCTCCGCGTGCTTGATTGGCGTGGTGTTTCTCTTCACCATGACCTGGCTCACCGACGTGCGTCATCCCGCTGATCCTTCACTTGATGTGCAAACCTGCCCGCAAAAACTGACCACCACGCAACAGTCTTAGCTTTTTGTCTGCCAGTTCTGCCACTTAATCTGCTGACTGCGCAACTCCAGCGCCAGCGCCTCATGCAGGGTACGATTGCCATTCGGATCGCCGAGGCCAAACAGCGGCCCTGGTGACCGTCGATCGTCGGCCCACGCCGGATACTCCACCACCGGATAGAGCGAAATGCCCTCCAGCGCTACACCGTGATCCAGCGCCAAACGCGCCTCTTCACTTATCTGACGCAGCCAGGGCGCACGCGCATCTCCTTCGGCACCGGTTTCAGCCAGAATCATCGGGCGCTGATAGCGTTGCCAGCACTGGATGAGCAATCGGTGCAGCGGTTGGCGCGTTGGATGGTCGAGCGGAATGGTTTCGCCCGAGAAAAACCAGTGATTATCGGGATAGTAATTGAGACCAAGGATATCGAGAAAATCTTCACGACCGCCCAATTCAGGTGCATCGCGTCCGCCAATCCAATCCCAGGCTTCAAACTGTGCCTGATGCTGCGCGTCGGCGTAAGGTTTGCTGTCAGGATTATCGGGATGCGTCGCGACTTGTACCAGCGGGTCGGTCAGTACAAAGCGGGCATCAGGATAGATCTCGCGAATGGCGTGCATCGCCGCCAGCGAGGCGCGGACGAGCTGGCGCTTCAGCTCGCGACCACGATCGCTGGCGTAAGGATCGAGCCAGGAGACATCAGCGCCAGCCCACGACCAGAATGAGATCTGATTGATCGGCGTGAAAAACGGCTTTTCAATACCTTCATCGCGCATCAGTTGCGCCATCGCGCGGGCGAAGCGTTCGAAGTGATCAACGAAGCCGGCTTTCCAGATATCCAGATGATTGGGATAGCCAAAGTGCGCCAGCTCCCAGATAATCTGCATATCGTGACGCGCCGCGGCGTGAACCATCGGCAGAAAGGTGCGCCAGTCATATTCGTTGGGTACGGCTTCAATCAGATGCCAGCGTGCGCCATCGCGCGCCGTGTGCAAACCTTCTTGCGCCAGTGCGGCATAATCTTTCTCCAGCAGCATGTCGTGACCGCTGCTGATCACCATATCCAGCCGACGTCCGCCCGCGCGACAGGCGGTTGAACAGGGAAAACTGCCCTGAAAGAAACTGCGGAACAGCTGAGGGTGATGGCGTAGGGATGGCTGAGTCATGATGCTCTCCTCACGGTGAACGCCGGATGCAGAACGCTTGGCTAAGTCTAGACTAAATTGACGTCGCGCCATCTGGCAGAAGAGGAAGCCTCCGATTGCCATTTTTCGCGCCGATACTAACAATAATAGGTCCACAGTCTTCAGGGATTCACTATGAGTGAAGCAGCAACATCTTTGCCGTCCGAGGAACAACCGGGCAACGGACTGAAATTCAGTGTTGAGGCGCGCTGCGCCCGGCATCCGGGCATGAGCGGCATTCATCCGCTCAACGATGGGTTGGACGCCTTTGCTGCGCGCTATCAAATGATGAGCATGGCGCAGCACACCATCGATGTGCAGTACTACATTTGGCACAACGACATGTCCGGCCGCTTGCTGTTCAGCGCATTGCTGGACGCCGCCGAGCGCGGGGTGAAGGTGCGATTGTTGCTGGATGACAACAACACGCCAGGTTTAGATGAAACACTGGCGGAACTTGATCGCCACGCCAATATTGCCGTGCGGCTGTTCAATCCGTTCTCGTTCCGCACGCTACGCGCGCTCGGTTATCTCACCGATTTTTCCCGCCTCAACCGGCGTATGCACAATAAGAGCCTGACGGTGGATGGTGCAGCCACGCTGGTGGGCGGGCGCAATATCGGCGACGAATATTTTGGAACCGGCGATGAACCGCTGTTTACCGATCTTGATGTGCTGGCGATTGGTCCGGTGGTGGACGAAGTAACGCAGGATTTCGATCGTTACTGGCGCAGCAAAGCGGTGTCGTCACTGCGTAAGGTGGTTGACGTAAGCGGCGATACGCATCAGGCGGTGCGCTTGCCGCAAGAGTGGCAGCAGAGTGAAGCGGTGGAACGCTATCTGGCCCGGCTGGAGCACTCATCATTTATCAGCCAGATGGCGCAGGGCGAACTGGAGATGACGTGGGCAGAATCGCGCCTGCTAAGCGATGATCCGCGTAAAGGGCTCGGCAAGGCGAAACGCCGTAGTTTGCTGCCGCAGCGCATGCTGGAAGTGATCGGCACGCCGCAGCAGCAGTTTGATATCATCTCGGCCTACTTTGTCCCAACGCGTTCGGGCGTAGCGCAGTTGCTGGCGCTGAAGCGGCGCGGCGTAAAAATTACCATACTCACCAATTCACTGGCTGCCAATGATGTAACGGTGGTGCACGCCGGTTATGCACGCTGGCGCAAAAAACTGCTGCGCCACGGCATCGCGCTGTATGAACTGAAGCCGCAGGATAATCCGCAAAGTGCGCCACACGATCGCGGTATTACCGGTAATTCCGGTTCCAGTTTGCATGCCAAAACCTTCACCGTAGACAATCGCAAAGTGTTTATCGGATCGTTTAATTTCGATCCGCGTTCCGCCATGCTGAATACCGAAATGGGTTTGGTGATTGAGAGCGAAACCCTGGCACAGCAAACCCATCAGCGCTTTATTGCCGGGATGCGCCATCGTGCCTGGACGCTGCGTCTGGATAAGTGGGGACGCGTCAACTGGGTGGAGTTTGCTAACGAGCAGGGCGAAGTCGTGCATAAACACGAACCGCAGTGCACGCTGCTTCAGCGCTTGCTGGTACGATTGGTGTGGCGCTTGCCGGTTGAGTGGTTGCTTTAAATAAAACGGGCCAGCTTAGCTGGCCCGAATATCATTTACGTTGCGGCTTACCGGAGAACAGGAAGCGCAGCAGCGGAATGCGCAGATGAATTTCATATAACGTGAAAGCGACGCCAAATACCATCAGTAAGCCGACGAAGAAGCCGAGCGTGTTGTTGCCAATGTGCGGCGTGATGTAGATGCCGTACAAAATGGTCAGCGGATGGTGCACCAGATAGATGAACAGTGAGGCATTCACCAGATACATGATGCGCGGCGAATGGCTGTTCAGCAGCTTATGTCCGAAGCTAAAACAGACGTTCAGCATGCATAACCCCATCAGCGTCGAAATGATCATATCCAGCTCATACAGCCAACCTTCACCGCTGCTGTAACGCTGATTCAGGCTGTAAGCGATGAATACTGCAATAGCGCCAAAGCACATCACCGGATTAAAGCGCACAAACAGCGCTTTCAACGCTTGATGTTTCCAGCTCAACGCGCCCAGCATAAAGAAGGGCAGGAACGTCAACGTCTGCATGACGGCAATACTGAACAGACCATCGGCAAAAACGGCCGGTGCCAGTGTAAACAGCACGCGGCGGAACAAGCACCACATCAGGGCATAACCCAACAGCGCCAGCGTTAATTTGCCCCAACCGATGTGCTGATAATCAATGCGGCGCTGCTGTTTGCCAAGCCAGCGAAACGTCAGCATGCCTAACGTAGTCAGAATCACCAGTACCAATAAAAACCACAGGTGCGAGATCAGTTCCCACATCAAGGTGTTGTACTTGTCGTACAAGGAGAAACTGTTCCAGTCGCCAATTTTATCGGTGAGATTTTTCACCATGAAGAATTGCGGCAACGTAATCAGGGGAACAGCAGTCAAAAGGGGAATGCCGACGCGCTCCAGACGGACTTTGAGCCAGCGCTGCGGCTGGTAACGTAAGTAGAGCATGTAGGAAAAATAGCCTGAGATTACAAAGAACACCTGCATGCGAAAGGCGTGGATAAAGTCGTTCAACACCGTTAACCACATTGAGGCGTCAGGACTGTTCACAGCCCATTTTTGCGTAGAGTAAATCAGTGAGACGTGAAAAGGCACGCCTAATAACATTAAATACGCTCGAATCGAGTCGAGGAAATATTCACGTTCGGGTTTAGCTGAACTCATAATCTTCCAATAGTCAGTTTACTTGCCGGTTTCGCCCTGAAACCGGATTATGCCGAAGGAAAATTCTACCGGCTGTAAACAGGGTATACTATCAGGTGAATCTGTATGTGATTTTGCAGGGTTTAATTATCCGAAAAGCACACTTTCAGCTTACAAATCAGCGGAACAATCTATTACATACGCTGTCGGAAAACCGAATAATCCTTTAAGATAATCGGGTTTGATCTAAGCACACGAAAGGGGGGGATGTGCTGAATAATGTGAATAATAAAGTGGGACTGGTAAAGATGCGCTGGGTAGGCGCGGCAGTTCTGCTGGCTATGTATGCCAACAATAGTTGGGCGTTTAACATTGATGATGTTGCAAAACAAGCCAAGGCGTTGGCAGGGAAAAGTTTCGAAGCGCCAAAGAGCAATTTACCCTCTCAGTTTCGTGAAATGAAGTTTGCTGACTACCAGCAGATCCAGTTTAACCACGACAAAGCTTATTGGGGCAAACTGCGCACGCCGTTTAAGCTTGAGTTCTATCATCAGGGCATGTATTTCGATACGCCGGTGAAAATTAACGAAGTCACGGCGTCTTCAGTACGTGAAATTAAATATAACCCTGACTACTTCAATTTCGGCAACGTAAAACACGATGCTGATTCAGTCAAAAACCTCGGCTTTGCTGGGTTTAAGGTGTTGTATCCTTTAAATAAAAAGGGCAAAGACGACGAGATCACCAGCTTCCTCGGTGCCAGCTATTTCCGTGTGATTGGCGAAGGCCAGGTATATGGTCTTTCGGCGCGCGGTTTGGCGATTGACACCGCCTTGCCGTCAGGTGAAGAGTTCCCGCGCTTTAAAGAGTTCTGGATTGAACGTCCAAAACCGCAGGATAAACAGCTGGTGATTTATGCGCTGCTGGATTCGCCACGTGCGTCCGGTGCCTATCGCTTCACCATCCATCCGGGCAAAGAATCAACGGTTGATGTGCAATCGAAAGTTTACCTGCGTGACAACGTCGGCAAACTGGGCGTGGCGCCGCTGACCAGCATGTTCCTGTTTGGTGCGAACCAGCCATCGCCGGTGACCAACTTCCGTTCAGAGCTGCACGATTCGAATGGTCTTTCAATTCATGCCGGTAACGGTGAATGGATTTGGCGTCCGCTGAATAACCCGAAACATCTGGCGGTCAGCACCTTTACCGTAGAGAACCCGAAAGGCTTTGGTCTGCTGCAGCGCTCGCGTGATTTCAGCCGTTTCCAGGATCTCGACGATCGCTACGACCTGCGCCCAAGTGGCTGGGTTGAGCCGCAAGGTGATTGGGGTAAAGGCCGCGTTGAACTGGTAGAGATTCCCACGGCGGATGAAACCAACGACAACATCGTTGCGTTCTGGACGCCGGAAAAACTGCCAGAGCCAGGCAAAGAGATGAACTTCCAGTATCGCCTGCATTTCACGCGCGATGAAAATCAGCTGCACTCAGACGATATCGCGTGGGTGAAAGACACGCTGCGTTCAGCCGGTGATGTGAAGCAGTCGAATCTGGTACGTCAGCCAGACGGCTCAATCGCCTTCACTGTAGATTTCGTTGGCAAAGCGATGAGCAAGCTGCCGGAAGATACGCAAGTGGCACCGCAGGTGAGCGTGGGTAATAACGCTGACGTGGTTGAGCAGAGTGTGCGCTACAACCCGGTGACCAAGGGCTGGCGTCTGGTGTTGCGTCTGCGAGTGAAAGATAACAAGCAGCCGACTGAGATGCGTGCGGCGCTGGTGAGCGGCGACAAGACATTGACGGAAACCTGGAGCTATCAGCTACCTGCCAATGAATAAATCGATATTTCTACCTCAATCTTACGTGGAGGCTCTGCCGCTTGATGCGGCAGGGCGCGCCCGTCTGAGCGATTCACTCCAGAATGCCCAGGCGTTCCACGCTATTCATACGTCGCTGGGGCAGGATAACGCCGCCAGCGAGCGCCCGGATGATGCGCCGCTGAAATCGGTGTCATCCCGTGTGCAAATGGCCTGGCCGGACTCATTGGCTGATGGTCAGCAACTGAGCAAGGATTATCTCGACCGCACTACGCTAAAGGCGATGCCGAAGGTGAAGCGCTCGTTGATGTTCCCGGAGATCTGGCGCACCAATCCGATTGCGCGCGCCTGGGATTCCCTACGCGGCCAGAAATCTACGCCACGTTATGCCACTGTTGAAGAGCAGAAAAACGAAGATAAATGGCGCCATGTAGGATCGGTGCGTCGTTACGTGCTGCTGATTCTGACGATTCTGCAGACCGTGGTGGCGACCTGGTACATGAAAACCATTCTGCCGTATCAGGGCTGGACGCTGATCGATCCTATCGAGATGTTCAACCAGAACTGGTTGCAGTCGGTTGAACTGATTCTGCCGTACATTCTGCAGACCGGGATTCTGTTCCTCTTTGCCATCCTGTTCTGTTGGGTTTCAGCCGGTTTCTGGACCGCGTTGATGGGCTTCCTGCAGTTGCTGATTGGTCGTGATAAATACAGTATTTCGTATTCAACCACCGGCGATGAACCGCTTAATCCGGAACATCGTACTGCGTTGATCATGCCGATCTGTAATGAAGACGTAGAACGTGTGTTTGCGGGCCTGCGTGCGACCTGGGAATCGGTTAAACGTACCGGTAATGCCGAACACTTCGACGTTTACATTCTGAGTGACAGCTACGACGCGGATATCGCTATCGCCGAGCAGAAAGCCTGGATGGAACTGGTACGTGATGTCGGTGGCGCGGGCAAGATTTTCTATCGTCGTCGTCGTCGTCGTGTGAAGCGTAAAAGCGGTAACATCGATGACTTCTGCCGACGCTGGGGCGTCAACTACAGCTATATGGTGGTGCTGGACGCCGACAGCGTGATGAGCGGTGAGTGTCTCACCGGTCTGGTACGTATGATGGAGGCTAACCCGAACGCCGGTATTATTCAGTCGTCGCCGAAAGCGTCTGGCATGGATACGCTGTATGCCCGTTGCCAGCAGTTTGCCACGCGTGTGTACGGTCCGTTGTTCACCGCCGGTCTGCACTTCTGGCAGTTAGGTGAATCACACTATTGGGGCCATAACGCCATCATTCGTGTGCAGCCGTTCATTGAGCACTGTGCGCTGGCACCGCTGCCGGGTGAAGGTTCGTTCGCCGGTTCGATTCTGTCGCATGACTTCGTTGAAGCGGCACTGATGCGTCGTGCCGGTTGGGGCGTATGGATTGCGTACGATCTGCCGGGTTCTTATGAAGAGCTGCCTCCGAACCTGCTGGATGAGCTGAAGCGTGACCGTCGCTGGTGTCACGGTAACCTGATGAACTTCCGTCTGTTCCTGGTAAAAGGGATGCATCCGGTTCACCGTGCGGTGTTCCTGACGGGCGTGATGTCTTATCTGTCTGCGCCGTTGTGGTTCATGTTCCTTGCGCTGTCAACCGCCTTGCAGGTGGTGCATACGCTCATGGAGCCGACCTACTTCCTGCAACCGCGTCAGCTGTTCCCGGTATGGCCGCAGTGGCGTCCCGATCTGGCGATTGCATTGTTCTCAACGACACTGGTGCTGCTGTTCCTGCCGAAGTTGTTGAGTGTGGTGCTGATTTGGTGCAAAGGAGCGAAACCTTACGGTGGCGCCATCCGCTTGTTCTGCTCGCTGATTCTGGAAATGCTGTTCTCGGTGCTGCTGGCGCCGGTGCGCATGCTGTTCCACACCGTGTTCGTGGTCAGTGCGTTCCTCGGTTGGGAAGTGGTGTGGAATTCACCGCAGCGTGATGATGATGCTACGCCGTGGAGCGAAGCTTTCCGTCGCCATGGTTCACAGATGCTGTTAGGTCTGGTGTGGGCAGGCGGCATGGGCTTCCTCGATCTGAACTTCCTTTGGTGGTTGTCGCCAATCGTCTTCTCGCTGATCCTGTCGCCATTTGTGTCGGTGATGTCGAGCCGCGCGACGGTGGGGCAGAAGAGTAAAAACGCCAAACTATTCCTGATTCCGGAAGAGTATGAGCCACCGAAAGAGCTGGTCGATACCGATCACTACTTGCAGATCAACCGTCAACGCGCGCTGAAAAATGGCTTTATGCATGCGCTGTTTAACCCAGCGTTCAATGCTCTGGCGACGGCAATGGCAACATCGCGTCATAAGCAGAGTGATTTGCTGGACCATGCACGCGATCGTCGTGTTGATCAGGCTCTGAGCGACGCGCCAGAAAAACTGAATCGTGAGCAGCGTTTGCAGCTGATCAGCGATCCGGTGGTGCTGGCTCGTGTGCACTCACGCTTGTGGGAAAGCGCGGACAAATATCATCAGTGGGTGGAAAGCTATCAGAAGCTGAAGCTCAATCCAGAAGCGCTGCCACAGCGCTGAGGATGAGAGAGTGAAAAGCGGCAGAAATGCCGCTTTTTTTCGCCATTAATCTGACGAAATCTTTACGCGTAGGTAGTGGTTATTTCATCTCACAGGCGGTTAAACTAACACCAGTCCACTGTGAGTAAATGTTGTGAATGATTTCCTGAAACTAACCGCGCTTAGCGTCGCCATCGTTTTATTATCCGGCTGTGGCAGCATTATCAGCCGTACCTTTCCCGGCCAGGGTCACGGTAATCAATATTATCCCGGCGTGCAGTGGGATGTTCGTGACGGACCGTGGCGTGTACTGACCATTCTCGATTTACCGCTATCGCTGGTGATGGACACACTTTTATTGCCGGTTGATGCCAATCACGGTCCGTACGAATAACGTCAATTACAGATTGTCAGAAGGGCTGTTATCGTCTTCCCACTCTTGCGCTGCCGCTTCGCCTTCTTCCAGGTCACGCGGTGGTTCTAGCTGGAATTCGCCTTCGTCCCATTCGTGCAGCGTATTTTCTGCCTGCCACTCCTGACGCAGTTCGACTTCATCAAAATCGCCGTCAAATATTGCCTGCGCGGCTTCTCCGCTGGAAATGGGCAGGCATTCACCCTGACCATTCTCTTCAGCGAAAAATTCTGCCTGCCACATAATGTCGCCATCCTGCATCACGTACTTCTGCAGGGCAAACTGGCTGACGCTGGCATCTTCTTCTGCGATTTCAGGTTGGGTGGCGAGAAACTCTTCGCGAGCGGCTTCAATGGCTTCTTCAAGGGTGCTAAACAGGCTCATCATCAACTCCATAGGAAAAAAAAGGATTTCACAGAAGAATAGACGAAAAATCGGGAAGTGCGGGGCGTCAGGGAATATCGGTTGGGCGGTTGAGTGAAATTCAACCGCCCAACCAGTCAGATTAATTTCTGAGGGAAGTGTAATACCGGACGTACAGAGTCATGAATAATTGGAGCTGAGTAACGAATACAACATTTAATACAGGGCTTAACCTTTTTGAAATTAATACGTGCGGTTGATAGTGCCTGATTTAAATTATATAGAGTGCCAATAAAAACCATATCCTCCTTTACGGGTAGCCGTTTGCACTCCTTTCGATGTAGAAGATGATAACCTTCCTGATCGGTACTGATCGTTACGTAGTAGTAGATGCCTTTATTCATTTTAGATTTGTCCTGAGATATATTTGCTGTGTGTAATCTTTTTATATTTTTTAAAAAAGCGACTTAACGTGCTAACTGACATGACCGAAATTAGCTGGAATCGATTTCACGAACAAATTCCATAATGATATAAGAGGGTGCTTTATTTTATTTAAATGGAATATGAGTGTTTTTATTAGGACAATACCTTGTTTCGTAAGTTAATTTTACTACATTGATAAGTGAAGTCGAAGAGTTTAGGGATATTAAATAGGAATAGACCTGGAAGTGCTCAAAATCAGGGCCGTAGTGGCACAAAAATGATGAGTAAATATTAATGCGTTCGAAAACCCAGAATCAATAACATGCTGGATTTTACGGACAGCCCTGATGTTGAAAGATAAATATTTTAGGGCATCCGGGTTAATTTGCGGATTCTCATGTGACTAACATCGGCGCTAATGCCACGATCAGCCTAAGTTAAGACTGGTACCACTTCATTAACAGAAGATCGTTGAATGTCATGTGATAAGGCAAATTTCGAGGGGAAAATCGAGGCGCCATCTGCGCCCCGACTCACTTTTAATAAACGGAAGGCTGCCCCTGCGGGCGGGTTTTAAAGCGGCGGTGCAGCCACATATATTGCTCGGGAGCCAGCAGAACCGTCTCTTCTACCACTTTATTCATTACCACAGCGGTCTCGAGTTCTGATTCCAGGGCAAATTTATCGCGGATGTCAGGCATCATTTTAAGCTCATAACCACGCGCGTTCGGCAGTCGTCGTGCCAGGAAAGGTACCACGCTAGGATTTGCCAGACGAATCAACATATGGGTTCCGGTGGTTGTCGCCGCGTCCTGCACCGCAAAGAAGGGAGCAAACACGCTGCTGCGCGGGCCATAATCATGGTCCGGCGCATACCAGATGATGTCGTTGTTCTTCATGGCGCGAATCATGCCTTTAAGGTCTTTGCGGTCAAGCATGCTTTTATTCGAACGCATGCGGCCCCAGGTTTGCAGCCAGTCGATCAATTTATTGTCGTTGGGGCGATACACGCCAATGCCTGGATTGTGCATACCAAATACGCGCGCCCCCAACTCCAGAGTGAGGAAGTGCATGCCAATTAATAATATGCCGCGTTTCTCAGCCAGTGCGTTGGAAACGTGCTCCAGGCCACTGGTGGTCACCCATTTACGAATGCGCCAGTCCGGCCAGAACCATGCCATGCCGGTTTCAATCAGCCCCATGCCCACAGATTCGAAATTATGCTTCACCATCGCGTCACGCTCGTTGGTCGGCATAGTAGGAAAGCACACTTCCAGATTGCGCTGCGCCACTTCTACACGGCGCTTCATAAAGCGCATTGCAATGCGTCCAAGCCCACAGCCAATCGCATGCAGTACCGGGTAGGGCAGCAGTACCAGCAGGTAAAGAAAACCAATGCCAAGCCAGGTAAGCCAGTAGCGCGGATGAAGCAGTTCACGGGTGAGTTGGGGAAGTTGAGTCATGGAAATGTCAGTATCCTGCGTCTTATGCCAGAGAGTCCGGTTTCTGTAATTTTTTGTGATTATGCCATTTTTTCGTCCTGGCTGAAATCAAGCATAGACTGCGGAGGGCTATCCAGCAGCACATATACGCACGAAAACGCAATTGTAATGCACTAATGCGCCTGTAATCGTAACCGTCAGGCTTAACAAACCAAAGATTTTGCCTCACGCTTCAGGTATCATACGCGCGCTAAATTTCTCTGATTGCTAACAGGAACGAACACCATGCCAGTGTTACATAACCTTGTTTCCAATAAAGAGCTGAAAGAACGTATGTTGGCGGAAACCGAACCACGTACCACAGTCTCTTTTTATAAATACTTCCAGATTGCCGATCCTAAAGCGTTCCGTGATGCCCTCTACGTTGAGTTGACGAAATTCAAGGTGTTTGGCCGCGTGTATGTCGCGCATGAAGGTATCAACGCGCAAATCAGCGTGCCGGCAAGCCGTTATGAAGCAATGAAGGCAGCGCTCTATGCTTTTGATGCGGCTCTGCATAATCTACGTATGAACATTGCGCTTGATGATGACGGTAAATCTTTCTGGGTACTGCGCCTTAAAGTGCGTGAGCGCATTGTGGCGGATGGGATTGAAGACGACAGCTTTGATGCGAGCGATGTGGGCGCTTATCTTAAAGCGGCTGACGTTAATGCGATGCTTGACGATCCCGATGCGCTGTTCGTCGATATGCGCAACCACTACGAATATGAAGTGGGGCGTTTCGATAATGCCATGGAAGTGCCGGCGGATACCTTCCGCGATCAGTTGCCGATGGCCATTGATATGTTGCAGGATCAGAAAGACAAAAAAATTGTCATGTACTGCACTGGCGGTATTCGTTGTGAAAAGGCCAGCGCCTGGATGAAGCACAACGGTTTCAATGATGTTTATCACATTGAAGGGGGCATTATTGAATACACCCGTCGGGCGCGCGAGCAGGGTTTACCGGTGCGTTTCAAAGGTAAGAACTTTGTTTTTGATGAACGCATGGGTGAGCGGATATCCGACGATATTCTTTCCAGCTGTCATCAGTGCGGCACGCCTTGCGATAGCCATACCAACTGCATCAATGATGGCTGTCATTTGTTGTTTATTCAGTGCCCCAGCTGCGCTGAAAAATACAATAACTGCTGCAGCCCAATCTGCATGGAAGAGTCAACGTTGTCGCCAGAAGAACAGCGCGCACGCCGTGCGGGCCGTGAAAATGGCAACAAGGTGTTTAACAAATCACGTGGTTTGCTGAACATGACGATGGCGATTCCGGCGCCAGATAAAAAATAAGCGCAACACAGCCTGAAGCCATCCAACTTCAGGCTGTAACTGCTTTACTTACGCACGCCTTCCACTGAAATAATCAGTTCAGCTTTCTGCGATGCCGGGCCAAGATCTTTGCTGATATTGAACTCTTTCAACACGATTTCACCGCTCGCTTCAAATCCTGCACGATAGCCGCCCCACGGATCTTTACCTTCACCGATCAATTTTGCATCCAGCGTCACTGGCTTGGTCACGCCATTCAGCGTTAAATCGCCAGTGATCTTGTAATCTTTGCCCTCTTTTTTCACCGCAGTAGAGGCAAAGGTTGCCTGTGGGAATTTACCGGTGTTGAGGAAATCCGCGCTGCGCAGATGTTTGTCGCGCTCGGCATGGTTGGTGTCGAGGCTATTGGTATTAATGGTGACGTTGACTTTATCTGCCGAAGGATTGGCTTCATCAAAAGTGAAACTGCCATCAAAGTCTTTAAAGGTGCCGTATAACCAGCTGTAGCCCAGATGCTGAATGCGGAACTGAACAAACGCGTGCTGGCCTTCTTTATCAAACTTATAGTCAGCCGCGCTGGCCGTTAGGCTGGTGCTCAATAATCCGGCCGCGGCTATTGCCAATAATGTCTTCTTTAGCATGTTACTTTTCCTTTTCAGAGGGTATCGGGATGCGGTAACCCAACATCCTTTTCAGTGTCACATCACGGTCGATAAAATGGTGTTTCAGGGCAGCTAGCGCGTGCAGGGCGGAGAGCAGCACCAAACCCCATGCCAGCCAAAGGTGAACGTCACCTGCCAGATCCGCTTGTTGCGCGGCACCGCTAAACAGGGCGGGAACGTCGAACCAGCCAAATACTGAGATCGGTTTGCCATCGGCGGTGGAGATGAGGTAACCCGTAAACAGCAGCACCAGCAGCAAGCCATATAACATCCAGTGCGCGGCGCTGGCGCTGCGCTGCACGGAAGGCGAAGAGCTCGACAGCGGTTTTGGCGGCGGCGAGATAAAACGCCAGCCGAGACGCAGCAGTAATGCAGCAAACAGCATTATGCCGACACCTTTATGAATTTCAGGTGCGTCGTGATACCAGCCATCGTAATAACCCAATCCGACCATCCATAAACCCAGCGCGAACATGCCGTAAATAGCCAGCGCCATCAGCCAATGCAATAAAATGGAGACGGCACCGAAATGCTGTGTGGAATTACACCACATATGAATATCCAGCAGAATGAAATAAGTGGTCATCAGCATCTACATTTTGCAATGAAAGATCAATTAACCTTACTTTTCTATAAAGTCGAAAATCACCTTCGGAATAAATGAGGGTTTATTTAAAACTCAGTCAGGATAATTGAAGGGCGGACTTAAAAGACAAGGGTAGTGACGGGATAGGGCATATTGGCTACACCAAATGCGGCAAATCCTTGAGTTGAATGTCTATAAAGGTAATTAAATGTCAACTTGCGTCAAGTGTGCCGGCGCATCATTACGCCGACACGCAAGAATTAGTTAAATCGCGCGAGCGAGAATGGCTTGATATCAAAAGAGAACGGTTTATTTTGCGCAAACTCACTGGCGAGTTCGCCCAGCACGCTGGCAAATTTAAAACCATGTCCGCTCAAACCGGTGATGATAAGGCGATTAGGCTCATCCGGCAGCGTATCAATAATAAAATCCTCATCTGGCGTGTTGTCATAGCTGCAGGCTTCGCCATGCAAGCAGACACCCACGCCCGGCAGGAATTTACGCAAGAAATTAAAGGACTCGTTACCGTCCACTGCGATGCTGCCAAAGGGTTTGCGATCTTCCGGTGTTTGCATCAGCTGGCCGCCATCATGACGTCCTACTTTTAGCGCGTTGTTATCCGCCGGGAAGCCATAAAAGTGGCTGCCGTCGGTCATCTCCACGGTAAAACCTGGGAATTTGTTGTTCTCGCTATAGCGACCATCCGCCTGATACCAGGCAAAAACTTTACGCACGGGCGTGACCGGCAGATCGGCGACCAACTGACTGACCCAGGTTCCCGCGCTGACCAACAGTTTACGTGCGCGGAAAATGCCATCGCTTGTGGTGACCTGCTGCAGATCGCCATCGCGGCCAATTTCCGTCACTGGACAATTAAACAGTTGCGCACAGCCAGCCTGTTCCGCCAGTTGCACCCAGCTGCGCACCGCTTGCTCGCATTTGAGAAAACCCGAGTGGGGTTCAAATACACCGATATAGCCATCCGGCACTGTGAATTGCGGCCAGCGTGCACGCACTTCATCGGCCTGCAGGATTTTCACATCCAGCTGCCACGCTTTCGCGCTATCAATGACATTTTGAATAAAGGAGGAGGTGAGCGGTGCTAAATTAAGGATACCGCTGCGATGCATAATGCGCTCGCCGCTTTGACGTTCCAGTTCATCCCACAGTGTCTGAGCGCGCAGCACCAGCGGCACATAGCGTTCACCTTCACCATAAGCATGACGAATCAAGCGGGTTTCGCCATGGTGGGTGCCTTGGCTGTGTGGGGGATGGGCGCTATCAATCATCAACACGGATAAACCAGCTTGAGTGGCGTAAAAGCCGGCGGCTGCACCAACCGAACCGCTTCCCACCACAATCAGATCATAAACCATAACCACATCACTCCAGCAAAACGGCGAAATTTTTCAACAGCATATCAAAAGAGAGCGCCCATGAAAAAGGCACCCTGTTGGGTGCCCTTTCACGCGATAGTAGAAATTAATGCTTTTGATTGTCGCGTAGGTACTGCTCAGTGGACTCTATTTTTGCAATGCCAGCTTCAAGTAGGGAGATAAACTGTCTGGCGACATCGGTAGTCAGCCAGTAGGTCGGGCCCACGTCAGCTTCTTCTTCTTTCTGATCCTGCGAGGAGAGCGAGTGCAGGCGAATCATCATGGCGTCATAACTGTCTACGGTGCTGATGTCCCATCCTACCAATGGATGAGTCTGGATGACGTCTTTATTTCTGTCCATTATAACCTCCGTATTACTCGTTAAACGAAGTGCTTCTTGAGGTTCAATGCGGCTGTATCGTGCACTAGCGAAGCAATTATAACATGAATTAGCGAGTGCAATAGTTAAAAGGTATGACGAAGTTAAACAGAGTAAAAATAAACGTCCTCAAAATAGCCATTAAAGGGAATAATAAAATGCCCGAGGACTCAGGCATTTTATTGCAAATATTACGGCGAGTGCTGACGAGATTATCGGCTTTAATGTTGGGAAACGTTAAGCCAAAAAATGCGGCACTGTTATGCGTGTGGCTCAGCGGGAAGCAGGCCATGACGTTTCTGAATCTCTTCAGCCAGCCGCGTAAAATGCTGCTGTAACTGCTCGTCATGGTTCTGATTTTGTGCTTCCAACGTCAGATTGTGTACCAGTAACTGATTGGCGCGATCGTCGAGACAGAAGGTCAATGTGGCAAAAGCATTTTCTAATACGGTTAAGCGGCGCTGTTGCTCAGCAATAAATGCCAGCAATTCCCCAAAGGTCATCGCCTCTTCTGGTTTTTCAGTAGTCATGTAAAACACCTCCTGTAAGCATGACGAGGCAAGAATAGGGGATCGCTTAACATGAGTCTAGATGCAGGAAGTTTTTCTGGCGAGAGGGAAATAAAAACAAAAAAGCCGGGTGGCGAAACCCGGCAAAAACGGCACAGTGGCAGTTAATCGTTATTAAACCAGTCGTCCGCGCTTTCCCAGGTTTCTTGTAACAGTTCGCTGATGCGTTCACGTGATTCTTTGCAGCCACCAAACACGCTGAGTTGGTTGCCGCCGGCGTAACGTACTTTGACGTGATGATCGTCATCAGGGAAATCGTGCGTAATGCGACGGACCAGTTCGACGCTGAGTGCATCAAGTGCACCAGCAGGAAGGGGCGAAGTTTTTGCTACGGTAATTTCAACACGCATAGAAGCCTCCGGAATAATATACTGTTTATTTGTACAGTATAATTATCCCGAAGGCAAGCAGCAGAAAATTATTCTTTGATACGCCAGTTCAGCGTTTCACCGGCGAGGAAAGGCACCAACGTGTCATCCGCCAGTGCAATGCTCTCCTCTACCTTCCAGGATTCACGTACCAGTGTCAAAGTGCCCTCATTCAGCGGCAGGCCGTAGAAATTCGCCCCGTTTTCCGAGCAGAAAGCCTCAAAATGTTCCAGCGCGTTCAGCTCCTCAAATACCGTAGCGTAAGCGGGCAACGAGGTTGGCGCATTGAACACCCCGGCGCAGCCACAGCTCGCTTCTTTCAGGTGACGCAGATGCGGCGCAGTATCGGTACCGAGGAAGACACGGCGATTACCGCTGGCGACCAGTTGACGTAATGCTTCCTGGTGAATATTGCGTTTTAGGATCGGCAGGCAGTAAAGATGCGGACGTACGCCACCCACCAGCATGTGGTTACGGTTGAACATCAGGTGTTGCGGCGTAATGGTGGCACCCAACAAATCGTTACCGGCTGCCAGATATTCCGCCGCTTCTTTGGTGGTGATGTGTTCCATCACCACTTTCAGCGCCGGGAACTGCTTACGCAGCGGTTCAAGCACGGTTTCAATAAAGCGGGCTTCGCGATCAAAAATATCGATGTGAGAATCGGTTACCTCGCCATGCACCAGCATCGGCATGCCGATTTGCTGCATGCGCTCTAACACCTTAGCAATCGAGGCGATATTGGTGACGCCGTGGCTGGAGTTGGTGGTGGCATGCGCAGGATAGAGTTTGGCGGCGGTAAACGTGCCGTCACGAAAGCCGCGTTCGATCTCATCGGGGTCGAGTGAATCGGTGAGGTAGCAGGTCATCAGCGGAGTAAAAGCATGCTCAGCAGGTAATGCGGCCATGATGCGTTCGCGATAAGCCACGGCTGCGGCCACGCTGATAACCGGTGGAACCAGGTTTGGCATGACAATCGCACGTCCATTTACAGCACTGGTATACGGCAGTACGGCGTTGAGCATCGCGCCATCACGCAGATGGATGTGCCAGTCGTCAGGGCGGCGAATAGTGATTTGCTGAGGTTGGGCTGTCATTCAAAAAGACTCCGGCTGAGAAGAAAACGAGAGGCACGTTTAGGCCGGGGAGTAATCATAAGGATGTGGGCAACCGTTTGCACGGGATTTTATCGTGACAAACAAAAACCGCACCCGAAGGTGCGGTTACGCGGATTATTCGGTAAACGGAATCACTAATTGCCCCGGTTTGACTTCAATCCCTTTGGCGAGTTTTTTCGCCAGCGCTTCGCCTTTGCTGCGATCTGCGCTCAGCACATAGGCCGGTTTCTCATTGAAGTAGCGCTTCAGCGACGCATTAAGATAGGGCGTGAGGGTTTTCATGATCGAGGCCATTTTTTCTGGCTGCACCTGCGCATCGACAATCTCCATATCATGCAGATAAATCGCGCCTTCTTGCGCGTTATAGACCGGTTGCGCTTTCATTTTCAGCAGCATTTCGGCCTGTTGTGGGCCAAACAGTGAGCTGACATTGATATTGGCTTTTCCCGAGAGCGTGATTTTGCCGGGTTCTTCACGACCAATCTGACTGTTGAGATCGCTCAGCACAATGTGCGCATTCACCAGCCCGGAAACACCGATATCTTTTTCAAAGTTATTGCGTTTTTGCAGCGCTTGATTCACTTCCTGTTCGCTGATGGTGTATTGCGTCAATTGGTTACAGCCGCTGAGTAGCACGGCAAAAAATAGGGCGAATAGCCCAGGAAACGCCTTTTTCATAATGTCCTCATCCTGATTGAAACGGCAAAACAAAACAGCGATAGCCTGCCTGATTCAGCGGCACGTGTCACCAGGAGAGAGATGAGAAGCGCCGTAGCGCCTCTCTAGGGATAGGAATTACGCGGCAATAGAGGAGAGCAAATTGACCTGAGTCTGTTTCGCCATATTGTCGCGATAATCGGCAACACGGCTTGGCCATTCAATGCCGTTTACCAACGTCAATGAACGCAGTAGCGGGAACAGATGAATATCATCTTCGGAAAGCTCACCATTAACCGCATTCGGTTTGACGATCAGCTTGTCTAGCTGGCGCAGGTCATCGCTGATATTTTTGATCAGGCCTGGCGCGTGTTTACGCAACTCGGTGAAATCACCCACGCTGGCCTGCTTCTTCTCGCTAAAGTAGCTGCGCGCTTCCGGCGTAGCGAATTCAGCGAAGGAGGCATCAGCAATGCGGGGTAGCAATAGCTTATTCACGTAACCATTTACGTGGCGCAGCCAGTCGCTGATGGCAGGATTACTTTTGCCGTTGAGCAGCGGCTCATGATCGGACTTATCCACCAGCCGTACGATATCCATACTTTCTGGTACAGCACTGCCATCGGCTTTTTGCAGAATCGGCGCCATCTTCTGGCCGATGAGTTTTTTCGGCGTTTGCTCATCGTCATTCAGCATAACAATCAGTTCTAACGGCAGATTTTTTAACCCGAAAATCATGCGTGCTTTGACGCAGAAAGGGCAGTGATCGTAGATGTAGAGTTTCATCCCGTTTCTCCTGTGGTTCTAAGGGTGACGGAGGTCACCCTTTTTTCTGACGTGCGGGAAGTATGGAAGAGATCTACGGCAGGGGCAAACTAGCTGCTGAAAATTGCGGGTGCCACCGAACGCGGCTGGAACTGCCACCAAAGTGCCAAAAGAGTGATCATGCCAACGCTGCTCAGCAGCATCCACGGCAGTTCGGGCAGCGCCCATTGCTGGCCCATGTCGAACATCCAGCCACCGCCGGAGTAGCCAATTAAGCCACCAATCGCGAGGCCGAGGCGGCTGAAGCCCATATAACTGCCGCGAGCGCGTGAACTGGCCAGCGACGCGCTAAGCGTTTCACGTGCCGGTTCGGCAATGATGGATCCGAGATAAAAGACGGCGATCAGCATAAACAGCGACGGCAACGAGTCGGTCATGCCAACCGGTAGCAGGCTGAAGGTCATCAGGAACAAACCGGCCATCAAACGCGTTTCCAGGCGGAAGCGCTTCTCACTCCAGCGCGCCAGCGGATAAAGCAGGCTTAATGACAGCAGCGCTTCAATCGCGTACATCCACTTCACCGCAGCGGGCGCACCGGCCACCTGATTCACCATCACCGGCAGCATCAACATCACCTGTACGGCGAGAATGTAGTAGCCCGTCAAGGTCAGCACATACAGGCGAAAGCGCTTGTCCTGCCAGACGCGTTGCATCCCTTCACGCATCGCAATGCGTTCTGTCGAGATACGCCACGCGGGTAACCAAATAGCGTTAAACAGCGCAGCACTGACAAACACTGCCGCGCCGACCCAGCACACCAGACGGAAATCCCACGCCAGCAGCCAGCTACCAATCAGAGCGCCAAGCACGGCACCGGCGCTGTCCTGCATCATCAGCAGCGAGAAGAAGCGGCCGCGATCGCGTGCGCGTACCAGTTTCATCACCAGCGCACTGCGTGGTGGGTCAAACAGCGTGCCACCAAGACCGGAAAGCAAACAGGCGAACCACAGCAGCCAGGGTTCATGCGCCAGCGCCATGCAGGCAAAACCCGCCGCGCGCATTAGCATGCCGGTGACAATCAGTGGACGTGCACCAAAACGGTCGGCAATGGCACCGCCAAAGATGCCGAATCCCTGCTGGACGAATTGGCGCAAGCCAAGCGCAATGCCGACCATCAACGCGGCCCAACCTAGCTGTTCGACAAAATGGATAGAGATAAGGGGAAATACCACGAAAAATCCCATTACCACCAACATGTTATCCACTAAGAGAAATGTTTTACCGAGGCGTCGTGCCCGCGCAACCCGAGACATGCTAATTCCTGAGCAAGTGAGAGGAGATAAGAGACCAATTGGTCTATTTTCCGCCTGCGCAGGGGCGAAAAACAGCTTTCTCAGGATGATATTTTTTCATCGAATCCGCAGAAATATTAATCCTAAATCAGGATGAATCCAGAGGAACGCGTTCAAGGGTTTTACCGCAAGCGGGGTGACGGTTATAGTGAGACGTATCGCCGCTGGCGTACATCTTTCTTAAGTTATGGATTTCAGGAGTCATGATGTTTGGCTATCGTTCTGCTGGCCCACGCGTACGCCTCACAACCGATCGCTTAGTGGTGCGTTTAGTACATGAACGCGATGCCTGGCGATTAGCGGATTATTACGCTGAAAATCGTGCATTTCTAAAACCCTGGGAGCCAGTGCGCGATGAAAGCCATTGTTACCCTTCGGGTTGGCAAGCGCGCCTTGGCTTGATTGCCGATATGCACAAACAGGGCTCAGCCTACTATTTTGTGCTGATGGACCCAGAAGAGACTGAAGTGCGTGGTGTTGCTAATTACAGCAACGTGCTACGCGGATCGTTTCACGCCTGCTATCTCGGCTATTCGCTGGGCGAGAAATGGCAAGGTCAGGGACTGATGTTTGAAGCGCTCGACACCACCCTTCGCTATATGCAACGACAGCAACGTATTCACCGCATTATGGCCAACTACATGCCGCACAATCAGCGCAGTGGCGATCTGCTGGCGCGCCTTGGGTTTGAAAAAGAGGGCTACGCCAAAGATTACTTATTGATTGATGGGCGCTGGCAGGATCATGTGCTCACAGCGCTGACCTGGCGGGAGTGGAACCCGGATCGCCGTGGACAATAAAAAAAAGGATTAACGCAATGAAAATGGCCTTATCAGCGCAGGCGCTGCGCGTGATTGGTTGCCTGCTGGAGAAGCAGGTCACCACGCCGGATCAGTATCCGCTCTCCCTCAATGGCGTCGTCACCGCCTGTAATCAGAAATCCAACCGTGAACCGGTGCTGAACCTCAGCGAGATGGAAGTTCAAGCGCAGCTTGATGAGCTGGTGAAAAAGCATTTGGTGACGTCCAATAACGGCTTTGGTCAGCGCGTCAGCAAATATGAACAACGCTTCTGCAATTCAGCCTTCGGAAATCTACAATTGAGTCCGGCTGAAGTGGCGGTACTGACGCTGCTGTTCCTGCGCGGCGCACAGACGCCTGGCGAATTGCGTACCCGCAGCGGTCGTCTGCACGAATTTAGTGATATGAACGAAGTCGAGCAAACGCTTAACGGTTTAATCACGCGCGATGAGGGGCCAATGGTAGTGCGTATGGCGCGCGAACCGGGTAAACGTGAAAGTCGCTATATGCATCTGTTTGGTGGCGACGTGGCGGAGGAAGCGGCCAGTGCAGAAACCGTTAGTGACAGTGACGATTTAACGGCGCGTGTCGCGCAACTTGAAGAAACGGTTGCTCAGTTGCAGGCGCAACTGCAACAGCTGCTGCAAAAGGATCGCTGAGATGACGCTGCGAATTGGCATTGTGGGTTTGGGTGGAATCGCGCAAAAAGCGTGGTTGCCGGTGTTATCGCAGGCCAGTGGCTGGCAGCTTGCCGGTGCGTTTTCGCCCAATCAGGCAAAGGCGCAGCCCATTTGCGATAGCTATCGCATACCTTACTTTGGTCAACTGGATGCGCTGGCGGCCGCCAGTGATGCGGTGTTTGTCCACAGCAGCACCGCCAGCCATTTCGAGGTGGTTAAAGCGTTGTTGCTGGCGGGCAAAGATGTCTGCGTGGATAAACCGTTAGCCGAAACCCTGCAGCAGGCCGAAGCGCTGGTGGCGCTGGCACACAAGCAAAAGCGCAAGCTGATGGTGGCGTTTAATCGTCGGTTTGCGCCGCGTTACCAGCAGCTAAAAAGTGAAATGCCGCGTGCCGCCTCGCTGCGCATCGAGAAGCACCGCGCCGATAGCGTCGGCCCGCACGATCTGCGTTTTACCTTGCTGGACGATTATCTGCACGTGGTGGATACCGCACTGTGGCTGGCGGGCGGCACCCTGACGCGTGAATTGGGACACATTGAGACCAATGATGATGGCGCGATGCTGTACGCCGAACACCATTTTTCCGCTGGCACGCTGCAAATCACCACCAGTATGCATCGTCGTGCTGGTACGCAACGTGAAGTGGTGAGCGCGATCTGCGACGGAGATTACATTGAAATTAATGAGATGCGCGACTGGCAGCAGGAGAACGGCAGCGGTATCGTGCGTGATGTACCGCCCGCGTGGCAAAGTCATCTTACCCAGCGCGGTTTTAGTGGTGCGGCACACCATTTTATTCAGTGCGTAGAAAATCAGACGATGCCGGAAACCAGTGGCGAACAAGCGCTGGTGGCGCAGCGTCTGGTGGAAAAATTGTGGCGCGATGCCGAACGCGAATAATTCCTTGTAACACTCAATGCTGGTCATTTCCCGCCGTGGCAGTAGACTATCGCCGGACATCACGGGATGTCCGCGCTAAGTCGCTCATTTCTCCGACACTTTTCAGGATGCGCCACTCAATATGAATTTGTTGAAATCGCTGGCTGCGGTCAGTTCGATGACCTTGTTTTCCCGCGTACTGGGCTTTGCCCGAGATGCCATTGTGGCGCGCGTTTTTGGCGCAGGAATGGCCACCGATGCCTTCTTTGTTGCCTTCAAACTGCCGAACCTGCTGCGTCGTATTTTTGCTGAAGGCGCATTCTCCCAGGCATTTGTGCCGATTCTTGCGGAATATAAAAGCAAGCAGGGCGAAGATGCCACGCGCGTGTTTGTTGCTTACGTCTCCGGTTTATTAACGCTGGTGCTGGCGGTGGTGACCGTGTTGGGGATGATCGCTGCACCTTGGGTAATTGTGGTGACGGCGCCAGGTTTTGCCGATACGCCCGATAAATTCGCCTTAACCAGCGCGCTCTTGCGCGTTACCTTTCCTTATATTCTGCTGATCTCGCTGGCGTCGCTGGCTGGCGCGATCCTTAACACCTGGAACCGGTTTTCAGTCCCGGCGTTTGCACCGACGCTGCTGAACGTCAGCATGATTGGTTTCGCGGTGTTTGCCGCGCCGCATTTCCATCCGCCGGTGATGGCGCTTGCCTGGGCGGTGGTGGCGGGCGGCGTGCTGCAGTTGGGCTATCAACTGCCGCATCTTAAAAAGATTGGCATGCTGGTTTTGCCGCGCCTGAATCTGCGCGATGCGGGTGTGTGGCGCGTGATGCGTCAAATGGGGCCGGCAATTCTCGGCGTGTCGGTGAGCCAGATCTCTCTGATCATTAACACTATTTTCGCCTCATTTTTGGTGTCCGGCTCGGTTTCGTGGATGTACTACGCCGATCGTCTGATGGAGTTTCCCTCCGGCGTACTGGGCGTGGCGCTGGGCACGATTTTGCTGCCCTCGCTGGCGAAGAGTTTTGCCAGCGGCAATCAGGAAGAGTATTCACGCCTGATGGATTGGGGTTTGCGCCTCTGCTTCCTGCTGGCGTTACCGAGCGCCGTCGCGCTGGGGATTTTATCCGGTCCACTGACGGTTGCGCTGTTCCAGTACGGCAAATTCACCGCTTTTGATGCGTTGATGACGCAGCGTGCGCTAATTGCCTATTCGGTAGGTTTGATGGGTTTGATTGTGGTGAAAGTACTGGCACCCGGTTTTTATTCCCGTCAGGACATCAAAACTCCGGTGAAAATTGCCATCGTGACGCTGATTGTCACGCAATTGATGAACCTGGCATTTATCGGCCCACTCAAACATGCCGGTTTGTCGCTGTCGATCGGTTTAGCCGCCTGCCTGAATGCCGGATTGCTGTACTGGCAACTGCGTAAGCAGGATATCTTCCAGCCGCAGCCGGGCTGGTTTAGTTTCCTGTCGCGTCTGCTGATTGCGGTGGTGGTGATGGCCGCAGCGCTGCTGGGTATTTTGCAGGTGATGCCGGCATGGGAAGAGGGGCAGATGTGGTGGCGACTGATTCGCCTGGCCGCAGTTTGTGCCATCGGTGGCGGGGCGTATTTCGTGATGCTCGGCCTGCTGGGCTTCCGTCCGCGCGATTTCGCGCGCCGCACTATGGTTTAAAGGCCGCACTCTCTTAACGGACATGCAGCGTCTGCCGCTGCGTAAGGGCAATCCGCAGCGCTGAAGCGTAAACGGTGGGCCAGGAGAGTCCCACATGGATGCGGGACTCAGTTCGGGCCGGGCAGGAAGCCCGATCCCGAACGGTCCGTCGGCACAACGTTGAAGCTGAAGGTACCGCGTAAGCGGCGCGAGGACCGCCCGGCAGCGGCAGATGCTGCAGGTCCCGCACACAACAAAAAGGCCGCCATCCCAAAAGATAGCAGCCTCTTCAAACCCACTTTTTCTACCCTTTACGACTTAGCGTCGCCTGACCCTTACCCAAACCATCCGGGCCGTAAAACGCCTGGGTTTGGTGCGGTCGCAATACCGCTAATGCTTCATTAGTGAAGCCGATTTGATGCTGTAACAAAATCCCATTGTGCGTATTGGCATCGCGCAACCGGCGCGTGTGCTGTTGAATACGCATCCAGCGGCTTTCACGATCGCGGTGATCACCATAGGGCGCCTGCGTGCCGAGCGTTTTCTCGGTGGTGCGGCGCATTTCGTCCAGATAATTCAACGTGGTCAGCAGCGCACTTTTGTCTTCAGAAATACGCTGCAGCATGTTGCCATTAATCTGGCCGGCAGAAAGTTGCTGTTGTTCTTCATCCATTACTACGGCAAGAGAAGTCAGCACGTCCTGCATTTTGTCTAAGGTGATCAGCAGATTGTCCATTGGGATTAGTTACCCTCTAAATACGCCTTGGTATCGGCGATCAGCGCGTCGGCGATCTTACCGGTATCCATTTTCAATTCGCCATTACGAATGGCCGTCTTCAGCTGCTCAACGCGCGCTGTGTTAATGTCTTTGCTGCCAGGCTGCATCAGCTGCGCCTGCGCCGGACTCAACTTCACTTCCGCACCGCTTTCAGTGGTGGTGCTGGCTACGGGCGTAGCGCTCTGACGCACTTTGCCGCTGTTGTCGTTGCTGTCGCGTGTTTGAACAGTGCTGACCGGATTAGTAGGCTGCGTTCTGTCGATGCTCATGGTAAGGCTCCTGTAAGGTCAGTTGGGGGTCAGCCAACTGAATCAGCATAGGGTAATGTCGTTGTTGATATCTCTATCGGCAGAACAACAGGGTTCTTTAACGCTTTATAGCGATATAAGAATATTCCCATCTGCGTCCACGCGACCGCTGACAACCTGACCATTTCCCATCCTCACGCGCACCATTTGTGCCGCGCTGGCGTTGTTCAGCGCACGTCCTTCGCTGCTGGCATTAAACCCGTTTCCACTCGCGACTACCATCACATTTTGACCGGCTTTTACACGCCACGGCTGACGCACCATGGTGGCGGTCACTGGCTGTCCCGGCGGGATATCACGCAGCGCAACGGCATCGATGACACCACTGCTATCAACCAGCGCGCGTGCCGGCAATTCATCCAGTCGGCCGGTTTCCAGACGGAAGTCAGTGGCGCTGAGATTGCTGCCGCGCGCCACCTGACGGCTTGCCACCAGATATTGCCCGGTGACCTGCACCTGAACCTGCAAGAAACGACGATTTTGATCGCAGTTAGCGGCGATGCTGATGTTGCCCCACTGACGGCTATTCCCCGGAAGTTGCAGTTCAGGCGTTTCACAGCTTGGCCATTGCGCCTGCGGAGTCCGCACGACGACCGTCATGCCAGCGGCATGTTGTGGATCGCGCGCTTTAAAAAATTGGGTCAACTGCGCGGTAAGGTCCGCGGCATAACTGGGTAGCGCCAGTGCCAGCAAAACGGTGGCTAGCAAGGTGGAATATCTGCGCATAACGCCTCCTGACGAGAAGATGGCACTGATTCTACGCCCTGCGCAAAAAAATCAATGTCAAAAATAGCCGTGATTTTTGCTGTTATTCAGACGATCACCCTTGCTTTTGTCGACTTAAGCTGTCAGCTCGAAATTCTCATTCGCGGAGGAAGCATGCTCGACAAACTCGATGCCGCGCTGCGATTTGGTACAGAAGCGTTAAACCTACGTGCTCAGCGTCAGGAAATTCTGGCGTCAAACATTGCCAACGCCGATACCCCGGGTTACCAGGCTCGGGATATCGACTTTGCCAGCCAACTGAGCAAGGTCATGCAAAACGGCCGCGCCGAAGGCAGCAGTCTGGCGCTGAATGTGACGTCCTCACGCCACATTGAAGCGCAAACCAACTCTCAGCCGTCACTGGATCTGCTGTACCGCATTCCCGATCAACCTGCCGCGGATGGCAACACCGTGGATATGGATCGCGAGCGTACGCAGTTTGCTGATAACAGCCTGAAATACCAAACCGATCTCACCCTCATCAGTAGCCAGATCAAAGGCATGATGAGCGTTCTTCAGGGGCAATAAGCATGGCATTGCTGAATATCTTTGATATCGCCGGTTCTGCGATGACAGCGCAATCACAGCGCCTCAACGTCAGCGCCAGTAACCTGGCAAACGCCGACAGCGTAACCGGCCCTGATGGCCAGCCTTACGTGGCGAAGCAGGTGATTTTCCAGACCGACGCCGCTCAAGGTGCAGCGACCGGCGGCGTTAAGGTTGCGGGCGTGGTTAACGATCCAACTCCGGCAAAACTGGTGTACGACCCAGGCAATCCGCTGGCGGATCAGAAGGGTTACGTCAAGATGCCCAACGTTGATGTCGTGTCCGAGACCGTAAACACCATGTCAGCGTCGCGCAGCTATCAGGCCAACGTTGAAGTGCTGAACACGGTGAAGTCAATGATGATGAAAACCCTCACCATCGGTCAGTAACGGAGAACGAATATGAGCGTAGCAGTAGGGATTAAAGACAGTCTGGACCCAACGGTACTGACCTCCAGCAGTGCGTCGAGCGGTAACTCTTCCGCTGACCTGCAGAACCAGTTCCTCAACATGTTGGTGGCGCAGCTGAAAAACCAGGATCCGACCAATCCCATGGATAACAGTCAGCTCACCACGCAGCTGGCACAGATCAACACCCTGAGTGGTATTGAAAAACTGAATACCACGCTGGGATCTATCTCCGGCCAGATCACCACCAGTCAGTCGTTGCAGAGTTCAACGCTGATTGGGCACGGCGTGATGGTCAATGGTTCTCAGGTGCTGGTGGGCAGTGGAACAACTACGCCGTTTGGTGTGGAACTGGCCAGCGCGTCTACCGCCACCAGCGTCACCATAAAAGACAGCAATGGCGCGACGGTCCGCACCATCGACCTCGGCAAACTGAGTGCAGGCGTCCACACCTTCTCGTGGGACGGCAAAATGGATGACGGCTCTACCGCCGCGGATGGCAAATATTCTGTCTCACTGGCCGCCAGCAATGGCAGCACGCAACTGGTGGCGCAGCCGTTGAACTATGCCTACGTCAATGGCGTGAGCACCACGGATAGCACCACAAAACTGGATCTCGGCACCATGGGCTCCGCGACCCTCGATGAAATTCGTCAGATTCTCTGATTAACCTTTTAGCAGGAGAAATTACATGTCTTTTTCACAAGCGGTGAGCGGCCTGAATGCTGCCTCCAGCAACCTGGATGTGATTGGTAACAACATCGCCAACTCCGCCACAGCCGGTTTTAAATCCAGCACCATTGCTTTTGCCGATATGTTTGCCGGTTCTAACGTAGGTCTGGGTACTAAAGTTGCCGCCGTCATCCAGGACTTTGGTGATGGGAGTACCACGTCAACCAGTCGTGGGCTGGATGTAGCACTGAGCGGCAACGGTTTCTTCCGCATGACCGATGCCAGCGGCGGCGTGTTCTATTCGCGTAACGGTCAGTTCACGCTGGATGCAAACCGTAACCTGGTGAACACCCAAGGTCTGAACGTCTCCGGCTATCCGGCCAGCGGCACACCGCCAACCATTCAGACCGGTGCCAACCCCGTTGCGTTGAGTATCCCTACCACGCAGATGGGCGCACGTGCGACGACGACCGCCACCCAGGTTGCGAACCTGAACTCCACCAGCACCACGCCAAGTGTGACCACGTTTGATAAGTCCAACGTTGACAGCTACAACGCGAAAACCACCATGACGGTGTATGACACGCAGGGTAACGATCATCAGCTGGATATGTACTACATCAAAACGGCGGATAACACCTGGACTGTGCATATGGTTGACTCCACCACAGGTAATGAAGTCGGTAACACCGCAGCTGGCGACAACCTGGGTTATCAGATGAAGTTTGATGCTAACGGTAAGCTGACCGGCGTATCAAAAATGATTGACGATCCGGCTAACCCGGGCACCGCGATTGCGGATACCGCGACCACCAGCGCCTCACTGGCTACCCTGGTTGTGGGCGGCACCAACGGTGCGGATGGCATGAACATCAGCATGAGCATGTTGGGTAGCCTGCAACAAAACACCGGTGCCACCACCTTTGGTAACCCAACGCAGGATGGCTATCAGCCGGGCGATTTGACCAGCTATACCATCAACGATGACGGCACCATTACCGGCACTTATTCCAACCAGAAAACCCAGTTGTTGGGTCAGATCGTGTTGGCGAGCTTCTCTAACCCGGAAGGTCTGAAGTCTGAAGGTGACAACGTCTGGTCAGCGACCAGCTCATCAGGTCAGGCCGCAGTGGGTCTGGCAGGCACGGGCACTTACGGCAACCTGACTTCAGGTGCGCTGGAAGCCTCCAACGTCGATATGAGTAAAGAGCTGGTAAACATGATCGTTGCGCAGCGTAACTATCAGGCTAACAGCCAGACCATCAAAACTCAGGACCAGATTCTTAACACCCTGGTTAACTTACGTTAATTCGCTAACGGGATTGCTTTATGGATCACGCAATATATACCGCAATGGGCGCGGCCAGTCAGACGTTGGATCAACAATCGGTGACGGCCAGCAACCTCGCCAACGCCTCAACGCCGGGCTTCCGTGCACAGCTCAACGCGTTGCGCGCGGTACCGGTCAGCGGTTGGTCGCTGCCGACGCGTACGCTGGTTGCCGCTTCAACACCTGGCGCCGATATGTCGCCAGGCTCGATGGACAACACCGGCCGCCCGCTGGATGTGGCAGTACAGCAAGATGGCTGGCTGGCGGTGCGTACCGCTGACGGTTCTGAAGCCTACACCCGCAACGGCAACATGCAGATCAGCTCGACCGGTATTCTGACCATTCAGGGCAATCCCGTGATGGGCGATGGCGGTCCGATCGCCATACCGCAAGGTTCCGAACTGACGGTTGCCGCCGACGGCACCATCACCTCGCGTAACGCGGGTGATGCGCCGAACGCCACGGTGCAGATTGGCCGACTGAAACTGGTGCGCGCCACCGGTAATGAGTTACAGCGTGGTGATGACGGCATGTTCCGTCCTACCCAGCAAGCGCAGGCAACGCGCGGGGCGGCTCTGGCGAACGATGCCACCGTCACCGTGATGCCTGGCGTACTGGAGGGCAGTAACGTCAAGCCGGTGGAAACCATGGTCGATATGATCGCCAACGCCCGACGTTTTGAGATGCAGATGAAAGTGATCTCCAACGTCGATGAAAACGAACAAAAAGCCAATCAATTGCTCAATATGAGCAGCTAAGGCGTAAGGAAAACACCATGATTCGTTCTTTATGGATCGCCAAAACCGGTCTTGACGCTCAGCAAACCAACATGGACGTCATCTCCAACAACCTCGCGAACGTGAGCACGAATGGTTTTAAACGTTCGCGCGCGGTATTTGAAGATTTGATGTACCAAACCCTGCGTCAGCCGGGCACCCAGTCGTCGGAGCAAACCACGCTGCCGTCGGGTCTGCAGATTGGTACCGGTGTGCGTCCCGTCACCACCGAACGTCTGCATCAGCAGGGCAACCTGTCGCAAACCAGCAACTCGAAAGACGTGGCGATCAACGGCCAGGGTTATTTCGAAGTGCAGATGCCGGATGGCACCTCAGCCTATACCCGTGATGGTTCGTTCCAGGTGGACCAAAACGGTCAGCTGGTGACTAACGCCGGTTATCCGGTACAGCCAGGCATTACGATTCCAGCTAACGCTACCAGCATCACTATCTCGCGTGATGGTGTGGTGAGCGTGACGCAGCAGGGCCAGACGAACCCGGCGCAGGTCGGTCAGCTGACGCTAAGCACCTTCATGAACGATGCCGGCCTGAATAGTCAGGGTGAAAACCTCTATCAGGAAACACAGGCGTCGGGCGCAGCTACCCAGAGCACGCCAGGCCAGAACGGCGCAGGTCTGCTGTATCAGGGCTATGTCGAAACCTCGAACGTCAACGTGGCGGAAGAGCTGGTCACCATGATTCAGACGCAGCGCGCTTACGAAATCAACAGCAAGGCGATCAGCACCTCCGATCAGATGCTGGCGAAGTTAACCCAGCTGTAATGCTGGTGTCGTTGGGCCAGCGTTGCTGGCCTGATTAAGCAACATGAAAAAGGTTAGAACTCCGTGGCGAAGCAAGTGATTCTCAAGCCTGGTCATTGGTTGGTAGCCACAATGCTACTCACTCTTAACGGTTGTGCGTTAGTGCCGCGCACGCCACTGGTACATGGGTCGACCACAGCTGAGCCGACGCCATCCGCGCCGCCAGTGGTGAACGGTTCCATCTTTCAGGGCGTCGCGCCGCTTAACTACGGATATCAGCCGCTGTTTGAGGATCGCCGTCCACGCAACATTGGCGACACGTTGACGATCACCTTGCAGGAAAACGTCAGCGCCAGCAAAAGCTCGTCCGCCAACGCCAGTCGCGATGGCAGCAACAGTTTTGGTGTTACAGGTATTCCAACCGGCTTAAGTGGCCTGGTGGGGGCCGGTGGCGAAAAAGCCACGCTTGATGCCAATGGCAAAAATGACTTCGCAGGCAAAGGTGGCGCAACGGCCAACAACACCTTTACCGGCACCATCACCGTCACCGTTAATCAGGTGTTGTCGAACGGCAACCTGCGCGTGGTCGGTGAGAAACAGATCGAAATTAACCAAGGCACCGAGTTCATCCGCTTCTCGGGCGTGGTTAACCCGCGCACCATCAGCGCCAGCAACGCCGTGTTGTCTACGCAGGTGGCCGATGCACGTATTGAGTACGTCGGAAATGGTTATATCAATGAAGCGCAGACGATGGGTTGGTTCCAGCGTTTCTTCCTGAACGTCTCGCCGATGTAAGAGGTAGTAAGAATGAATATGACGACTCTGCTCCGCCTGAGCCTGGGCTTGCTGCTCGGTTTCAGCGTAATGGCTCATGCTGATCGCATTCGCGATCTCACTTCAGTGCAGGGCGTGCGTGATAACCAGCTAATCGGTTACGGGTTGGTGGTGGGCCTTGATGGCACCGGCGACCAGACCACGCAAACCCCGTTCACCACGCAAACGGTGAGCAACATGCTCTCTCAGCTCGGCATTACCGTGCCGGCCGGCACCAACATGCAGCTGAAAAACGTGGCCGCCGTTATGGTCACCGCCAGGCTGCCGACGTTTGCGCGCCAGGGACAAGATATCGATGTCGTGGTTTCTTCGCTGGGTAACGCCAAAAGTCTGCGCGGCGGTACGCTGCTGATGACCCCGATGAAAGGCGTCGATAACCAGGTTTATGCGCTGGCGCAGGGCAATATCCTCGTCGGCGGCGCCGGTGCTTCTGCGGGTGGCAGCAGCGTGCAAGTCAACCAGTTGAACGGGGGGCGCATTACCGGCGGTGCAACGGTCGAACGTGAACTGCAGAGCAACTTTGGTAGCCAAAACACCATCAACCTGCAGCTGAATAATGAAGACTTCAGCATGGCGCAGCGCATCGCTGACGCGATCAACAGCCGTGGCATTGGCTCGGCGCAGCCGCTGGATGCACGTACCGTGCAGATCCGCGTGTCGCCGAATAACAGTTCGCAGGTACGTTTGCTGGCAGAGATTCAGAACCTGGATGTTTCGGTACCGCTGGAAGATGCCAAGGTGATTATTAACTCACGTACCGGTTCGGTGGTAATGAACCGCGAAGTGACGCTGAATACCTGTGCCGTGGCGCAGGGCAACCTGTCGGTTACTGTCAATCAGCAGCAGAACGTTAGTCAGCCTGATACGCCATTGGCCGGTGGTCAGACGGTGACGACCAACAACACCCAGATCGATCTGCGTCAGAGTGGCGGCGCGCTGCAACGTGTTAA
Organism: Pantoea sp. X-Soil-ISGK-421; assembly: GCF_059730785.1. Taxonomy (NCBI): domain Bacteria; kingdom Pseudomonadati; phylum Pseudomonadota; class Gammaproteobacteria; order Enterobacterales; family Erwiniaceae; genus Pantoea; species Pantoea sp. X-Soil-ISGK-421. Next base: position 1,588,439 of record NZ_AP035979.1, read on the forward strand.
CTCCAGCGCGAACCTTAACAACGTGGTGCGTGCGCTGAATGCGCTGGGTGCGTCACCGATTGAGCTGATGTCGATTCTGCAATCGATGGAAAGTGCGGGCTGCTTGCGCGCCAAACTGGAAATTATCTGATGAACGATACGCAATCGCTGGTGAATGCGGCTTACGACAGCCGCTCGCTGAACGACCTGAAACGTGAAGCCGCCGCCGACCCGAAAGGGAAGGCAATGCAGGTGGCCAAGCAGGTGGAAGGGATGTTCGTGCAGATGATGATGAAAAGTATGCGTGCCGCGCTGCCGCAGGATGGCCTGCTGAGCAACGATCAAACGCGTCTTTTCACCTCCATGTACGATCAGCAGATTGCGCAGGACATCGGTAAACGCGGCTTGGGTATGGCTGATATCATCGTGAAACAGATGCAGCCAGCCCAGGAGCCGGACGAAACCGCCGGCACGGTGCCGATGAAGCTGGATAATAGCTTCATCTATAGCAACTTGCCGTCGAATCAGCTGGAGCAGATGGTGCGTAAAGCGGTGCCGCGCTTGCCGGTTTCGCCGAGCAGTTTGCCGAGCGACAGTAGCGATTTTATCGCCCAGTTGGCGCAGCCGGCGCAGGTCGCCAGCCAGCAGAGTGGTATTCCGCATCACCTGATTCTGGCGCAGGCCGCGCTGGAATCGGGCTGGGGCCAGCGTCAAATACTGACGCGCGACGGCAAGCCGAGCTACAACGTGTTTGGCATTAAGGCCAGCGGCGACTGGAAGGGGCAAACCACCGATATCATGACCACCGAATATGAAGGTGGCGCTGCGAAAAAAGTGCGCGCCAGCTTCCGCGTGTATGGCTCCTATATGGAAGCACTCAGCGACTACGTCAAACTGCTTTCTAATAACCCTCGCTATGCCGCTGTTGCCAACGCACCGAGTGCGGAGCAGGGCGCCCGCGCTCTGCAGGCTGCCGGTTACGCTACCGATCCAAAGTACGCGCAGAAATTGGTGGGAATGATCCAGCAATTCAAAAACATGGGCGAAAAAGTGGTGAAGGCGTACAGCAACGATATCACCGATTTGTTCTGATTTTTGCTCTCAAGTTTCACTTAAGCACGCCGATAACAATCACATGCCGCGGGCCTTCACCGTCCGCGCAATCGCATTGATGACTGCCAGCCCGGTTAACGGGAAATTAAGGAACCGAGATGTCCAGCATAATAAACTCAGCGATGAGTGGGCTGAGCGCCGCACAGGCTGCATTAAGCACCACCAGTAACAACATCAGCAATTACACGGTAGCGGGCTACTCGCGTCAGACGGCGATTCTGTCGCAGTCGAACAGCACCTTGCAGGGCAACAGCTATTACGGCAACGGTGTGACGCTTTCTGGCGTACAGCGTGAATACGATGAGTTCATTACTGCTCAGCTGCGCGGCTCTAGCGCTAATTACAGCGCTGTGAATACGCAATACACCCAAATTTCTAACATTGATGATCTGTTGTCGACGTCAACCACCAGCTTGTCGACCTCAATCCAAAGCTTCTTTACCAACGTCCAGAACGTGGTGAGCAACGCCAACGATCCGTCGGCACGTCAATCAATGCTGAGCTACGCACAAGGTCTGGTGAATCAGTTTCAGACCACGGCGCAATATCTCAATAATATGCAGAACAGCGTCAATACCGACGTTGCTTCAAGCGTTGACCAGATCAACACCTTCACCAGCCAGATCGCTGACCTCAACACCCAGATCGCCAAGCTCACCACCGGCGGCGGTGCGGCACCCAATAATTTGTTAGATCAACGCGATCAGTTGGTGAATAGCCTGAATAATGTGGTTGGCGTGAACGTATCCCAACAGGACGGTAGCTATATCGTCTCAATGGGCAACGTGACGCTGGTGAATGGCAAAAACTCCACCAGTTTGGTGGCAATGCCATCCAGCAGTGATTCAACGCGAACCACCGTCGGCTATGTCGATAAGCAGGCGGGTAACGTTGAGATCCCGGAGAAAACGCTGACCACCGGTTCACTTGGCGGTTTGCTGGCGTTCCGCTCGCAGGATTTGGATAGCGCGCAAAATCAGCTCGGTCAGTTAGCCGCGGCGTTCACCACAAGCTTCAATACCGTGCACAGCGAAGGGTATGACAGCAACGGCGATCAAGGGGGCGATTTCTTCAACATCGGTTCGCCAACCGTGGTGGGTAACAGTAAAAATACCTCAGCGGCTACCGTTACTGCTGCCTGGTCAGATACCAGCGCAATGAAAGCCTCTAACTACACCGTGAGTTATGACGGCAGTAATTGGTCGGTAACTCGCATGTCTGACAACGTGAAGTTTAGCGTTACGCCTGATGCGACCGACGGTACCCTCAATTTTGACGGCCTGAAACTGACGGTGAGCACCTCACCTGCACCTAACGCGAAAGACAGTTTCCTGGTCAAGCCGGTTCAAAACGTCATTGCTGGTATGTCGGTGGCGATCACCGATGAGTCGCAAATTGCTGCGGCATCCAGTGCGACCAGCGGTGAAAGTGATAACCGTAATGCGCAGAAATTGTTGGATTTGCAGGACAGCAAGCTGGTGAATGGCAATGCGACCATTGCCCAGGCTTATGCCAGCATTGTTAGTAGCGTCGGTAACAAAACCAGCACGCTGGAAACCGCCAGTACCACCCAGCAAAACGTGGTCACGCAGTTGAGCGATCGCCAGCAGTCAGTGTCAGGCGTCAACCTCGATGAAGAGTATTCTAACCTGACTAAGTATCAGCAGTTCTATATGGCGAATGCGCAAGTGCTGCAAACGGCGAGTACCATTTTTAATGCGCTGATGGGCATCCGCGGCTAAGCATAGAGGATAAAACCATGCGTTTAAGTACCAATATGATTTTTAACCAGCAGGTGCGCGGTATTAGCAATTCGCAAGCCTCGTGGTTAAAAGTGGGTGAGCAGCTCTCTACCGGGCTGCGTGTTAGCAATCCTTCAGATGACCCCATCGCCGCCTCACGCGCCGTGGTGCTTTCCCAATCGCAGGCGAAAAGTAGCCAGTATGCTACGGCACGCAGCTTTGCCGATCAGAGCTTGTCGATGGAAGAGAATGCACTCTCCAGCGTGACCAGCAGCATCCAGGATGCGCAGACCATGATCGTCTATGGTTCAACCGGCACCTTGAGTGATGATGACCGTGCATCGATTGCCACTAAATTAGAAGGTATCCGGTCACAGTTATTGAATCAGGCTAATAGCCGTGATGGTAATGGCCGTTACATCTTTGCCGGCTATCAAACTGATGTCGCACCGTTTAGTGACGCAGGTGCACCAGCGGGCGTCTCTTACGTCGGCGGCGCGGATGCCATTACACAGAAAGTGGATGATGGCCGTACGATGGCGGTTAGCAGCACTGGCTCGTCGGTGTTTATGTCGATTACCAGCAACTCAAAGGTTGAGCCGGACGGTAGCGCGAGCGAAACGAACCTGTTCAATATGCTCGATAGTGCAATTGCTGCATTAAAGACGCCGCAGGATGAGGCTGATGATGCAACCAAGCAGGTATTCCAGGATGCGATGGATAAGTCCAACCGTGGGCTGAGCAACTCATTAAACAACGTGCTGTCAGTGCGTTCGGCGGTGGGTTCACAGCTGGCTGAACTGGATACACTGGATGCGCAAGGTGATGACCGCGACACCATTATGGCTTCGCAAATGACGGATTTGGTGCAGGTTGATTACACCCAAGCCATTTCGAGCTACACCATGCAGCAAACGGCGTTGCAGGCATCGTATAAAACCTTCACTGATATGTCGAAGTTGTCACTGTTCCAGCTTAATTCGTAATAGACCTGAACCTTTGAGCGTACTTTAACCGGGTGCGCTTAGTTTCGCCCACCGCCTTTCGAGGCTGTGGGATTTTTTTTGCCTGAATAACAGGCAATAAAAAACCCCGGACTGGCCGGGGTTCGATGTTTACTGACTTGCTAAAGCTTACGCGCTTTCCGGACGGGTTGCCGGTGCGGTTGCCTGATGCGTCGCGCTGTGACCACCTGCAGAGCCGCGGCCCTCGAAGTCGAACGGCGGACGGACCCAGTCGCTGTTGCGAACCGGCTCAGATTCCCACGCCGGTGCCGGTGCTTTGGTCATTGGAGCGGTAGCGTGATGCTTGAAGCGCGTCTCAACCGTGGTCACTGCGGTATCACGTGCCGCAACCGGTGCATGAGGTTCAGTGACTGGGGTGACTTCAGCATCAGCCGCTACTGGTGTAGCCAGCACGTCTTCAACCTGCGCTTCAACTGCTGGCGATACATCTGCCGGTGCCTGCTCAACAACGTCAGCCACTTCGCGTACTTCAGGCTTCGCTTCTTCAACGACGGCCGCCGGTTCCGCTTCTGCTGCGGTTTCCTGTGCAACCTGTTCATCAGCAGCAGAAATCACCGCAGGTTCTTCGTTGACGGGCGCAGCAATCGGCGTGACGTCATCAGTATTCACCACCGGCACATCAGTGTGCGCCTGCGGTTCAGCCTGATGCACGGCTTCATCAGTGGCAACCTGCTCAACAACCGGTTCAACGGCCGGTTCAACAGTAGCGGGTTGAGCCACGGCATCTGCGGTTTGCTGGTAGCCGTAATCCGACACTTCATGCATCGCATCTTGCGTGGTGTATTCTTCCTGCGCTTGCGCTACCGGATAAGAAATCCAAACTTTGCCTGACGCCATTTCTGGTGATGCAGCAGCAGATTCCAGCGGCATTGCAGACTGCGTTGGGTAACGCTCGTCACGGTAACGACGACGACGCTGACCGCTTACGCGCAGGTGACGCGGTGAACGACGTGAACGGCGCGGCATATTGGCGCTATCACGGTTATCGCTATCATCTTGCTCGTCATTGCTGGCTTCTGGATGTTCGATGTACGAAGCGCGCGGCGCAGTTTCCACCGGGGTTTCGTGCACAACAGGTGCTGGCGCTTCAGCGGCGACGTCACCGGTATCACCGCCACGGACGCGTTGTGACAGCTGACGCTGCTTACGACGCGGCATTACCTGAACACGTTCTTCTTCCTGCGCAACATTCTCGTCAACGACATCGGGCTTAACAACCGGTTCAGCGGCTTTCTGATCCTGCGGCTGAGTGCGTTTCTCTTCCTGACGACGACGCTGGCGATCGGCACGCTGTTCGCGGCGCTGTTGCTGCTGCTCATCACGCTGCTCAAGCGCTTCATCGCTCAGTACTGGACGCGCTTCACGCGGTTCGTTCTGACGCTTGTTGCGACGGTTGTCCTGATTGTCACGCGGTTCGCGCGCTTCACGTGGCTCACGCGCTTCTCGCGGCTCGCGTGGTTCACGGCCTTCACGCACCTGACCATTCTCGCCATTACGCGGTGTGCGTTCACGGCGGTTGTTGCGACGGTTGTTGCTGTTGCGACGCTCGCCACGCTGCTGCGAATTCTCAGATTCAGCGGCAGACAACACAGCGGGTGTTTCTTGCTGGGTTTCAGCTGGCGCGGCAGCTGGCGCATCACCGGCAAACAGCTTCTTCAGTCCACCCAGCAGGCGGGCGACGAAACCGGTGCTGGTTACCGCAGGCGCAGCAACCACAGGTTTGGTTTTCGCTTCTGCTGCGGGCTGAGGTTCTTGAACGACTTCAACTGGCGCTGGCGGTGCATCAGGCATCGCGAAGGCTGCCAATGCGGGCTGCTCTGGACGGCGACGCTCAGCGTGCTCTTCTTCTGAAGGCAGCGCCATTTCCGCTTCGTGCAGTTTCGGCAAGTGATAGCTCAGCGTTTGCGTCTCTTCGCCAGTGCGCACACGCAGCACAGAGTAGTGTGGCGTTTCCATCTGATCGTTTGGCACGATGATGGCACGCACGCCGCCCTGGCGTTTTTCGATGGCACTCACGGCATCACGCTTTTCGTTCAGCAGGTAAGAGGCGACCTGTACCGGAACAATCGCATGAACTTCTTTGGTGTTGTCTTTCAGCGCTTCTTCTTCAATCAGACGCAGAATAGACAGCGACAGCGATTCGTTATCACGGATGGTGCCGGTGCCGCTACAGCGTGGGCAGACGTGATGGCTGGATTCACCCAGTGACGGGCTCAGACGCTGACGTGACATCTCCAGCAAACCGAAGCGTGAAATGTGGCTGATCTGGATACGGGCACGATCCTGACGTACCGCTTCACGCAGACGGTTTTCCACGGCGCGCTGGTGGCGCACTGGCGTCATGTCGATGAAGTCGATAACAATCAGGCCGCCGAGATCGCGCAGACGCAGCTGGCGAGCGATCTCATCTGCCGCTTCCAGGTTAGTGTTATACGCGGTTTCTTCAATATCACCGCCGCGGGTAGCACGTGCGGAGTTGATATCAATGGCGGTCAGTGCTTCGGTGCTGTCGATAACAATCGAGCCGCCTGACGGCAGACGCACTTCACGCTGGAAGGCCGATTCAATCTGCGATTCAATTTGGTAATGGCTGAACAGCGGGATTTCACCGGTGTACAGTTTGATTTTGCTGCTAAAGTCTGGACGGCCAAGTGCAGCAATGTGCTGACGTGCCAGCTCCAATACCTTTGGATTATCGATAAGGATTTCACCGATATCCTGACGCAGATAGTCGCGGAAAGCGCGCACGATAACATTACTTTCCTGATGGATCAGGAACGGCGCGGGACGGCTGTCTGCGGCTTTCTTAATGGCTTCCCAATGCTTCATGCGGAAGCTGAGATCCCACTGCAGTGATTCGGCTGATTTACCCACGCCCGCAGTACGGACGATTAATCCCATGCCGTCTGGAAGTTCCAGTGCGGAAAGGGCTTCTTTTAACTCGGTACGATCGTCACCCTCGATGCGACGTGAAATACCGCCAGCGCGTGGGTTGTTCGGCATCAATACCAGATAGCTACCGGCGAGAGAAATAAAGGTGGTAAGTGCTGCACCTTTATTACCGCGCTCCTCTTTATCAATTTGAACGATAACTTCCTGACCTTCACGCAGCACATCTTTGATATTCGGACGACCATGTGCGTTGTAATTGGCAGGGAAATATTCGCGGGAAATTTCTTTCAGAGGGAGGAAACCGTGACGTTCTGCACCATAATCGACAAATGCAGCTTCAAGGCTGGGTTCAACGCGGGTGATTTTACCTTTGTATATGTTGGCTTTTTTCTGTTCGTGTCCAGGACTTTCAATATCCAGATCGTACAGACGTTGTCCATCAACCAGGGCAACGCGCAACTCCTCCTGCTGAGTTGCGTTAATTAACATTCTTTTCATCGTGACTTACTCGTTATTCTCACATGAGTGATCTAGCTGCGGGCATCGTTACCCTGGACGAGAATCAACCGATGGCCCCGTGTCTTAATGCACTGACGTCAACCTCACGGTTGTCGGCGGCTAAAGGGGCGCAAATCTTGTCGGTGGCCTGTTTTTCATAAGGAAATCCAGCGCCTGAAGGTGGAAATGTTACAGAGTATTCAAAAATCCACACATCCTAGTCTGTCGTCCAGGCCGCAACCCGCAGCCCGCTAAGTGCCTGATTTAACATTACGTCTTACGCCATTGCTGCGTGTCCGTTCAATCCGGCAAAATGACTTATTTCGCTCTTTTTCCTGCCTGAATCTTTCCAGGCAGAAACACCTGCATTATTCCATTGCTCACCAACATATAGCAAGGCGACTTTTGCCAAGCTGAGAAGTTTATTCATCCATAACCTGTTCATTTGCAGGGCTAATCATCGCATCGCTGAAAATGTCACCATTTTCACCGCTTCATGACGCGACAAAGAGAGAGTTAAGCACAGAAAAAGGGGTGGCGCTATCCAGGGACACTAATTAGAATCGCCGCCATGAAAACAGAGAATCCCGGCGTACAGTATGTCGCCATCACGGCTGAAAATGCCGGACAACGAATTGATAACTTTTTGCGCACCCAGCTAAAAGGTGTGCCGAAAAGCATGATTTATCGCATTTTGCGAAAAGGCGAAGTGCGGGTGAACAAAAAACGCGTGAAACCGGAATATAAGCTGGAGGATGGCGATGAGTTGCGTATTCCGCCGGTGCGGGTTGCCGAGCGCGAAGAGAATACCGTTTCACCCAAGCTGGATAAAGTTGCAGCGCTCACCAATGCCATCCTTTATGAGGATGATTACCTGATAGTGCTGAACAAGCCGTCGGGCACGGCGGTACACGGTGGCAGCGGATTGAGTTTTGGTGTGATTGAAGGGCTGCGTGCGCTGCGTCCGGAAGCGCGTTTTCTGGAATTGGTCCATCGCCTCGATCGCGATACTTCTGGCATCCTGCTGGTGGCGAAGAAGCGCTCGGCGCTGCGTTCGCTGCATGAGCAACTGCGCGAGAAGGGCATGCAAAAAGATTACCTGGCGCTGGTGCGCGGTGACTGGCCTTCGCACCTCAAAGTGGTGCAGGCACCGCTGCTGAAGAATATTTTGCAGAGTGGCGAGCGAGTGGTGCGAGTAAGTGCGGACGGCAAGCCTTCAGAGACGCGGTTTAAAGTGGAAGAGCGTTTTGGTTTCGCCACCCTGGTGAAAGCCAGCCCAGTAACGGGCCGCACCCATCAGATTCGTGTGCATACGCTGCACGGTGGTCATCCGATCGCCTTTGACGATCGTTACGGCGACCGCGACTTTGATGCCCAATTGAGTTCGACGGGCTTATCGCGTTTGTTCCTGCATGCGGCAGCGTTAACTTTCACCCATCCCAACACCGGAGAAGTGCTGCGGATGGAAGCGCCACTGGATGGCGCCCTGAAACATTGCCTCGCGCAATTGCGTCAGAAAAAAGCCTGATTTTTGGGCATCAACATAATGCATTGATGCCCACCGCTCTTAACATCTCACCCAGCGCGATCAACGGTAAGCCAATTAAAGTATTGGGATCGCGACCTTCCAGCCTGTCGAATAAACAAATTCCCAATCCTTCGCTTTTGAAACTGCCGGCGCACTGCAGCGGCTGTTCCTTTTCAACATAGCCGCGAATCTCTTCGGCACTTAACTCGCGGAAATGCACGGTAAAGGGTTCGCAAATGACCGATTGTTTGCCACTCTGCGGTTGCAGAAGTGCCAGCCCGGTATAAAAGGTGATGGCGTTGCCGCTGGCGGCCGCGAGTTGCTGGCAGGCTTTCTCCACGGTATGCGGTTTGCCGGTTATCTCACCATTTAGCACACAGACCTGATCGGAACCGATAATCCAACTGCCCGGGTAACGTGCGGCGAGCGCCTGCGCTTTGGCTAGTGCCAGCCGCTGCACCAGCTCGGGAGCGAATTCATGTGGGCGTGGTGATTCGTCGCAATCAGGGGCCGCAGTAATAAAAGGCAGGCCCAGTTTGCTCAGTAGCGCCTGACGAAAAGGGGAGGTAGAAGCTAAAACTAAAGGTGTCATCATTTTTTTTCAGAATAGATAGCGTAAAGATGACAGTCATTTTAAACTATGCGCCGCACTGGATGCGACTAACGGGTGAAAGATGCCGTAAACCGGCCTTTTTCTTTGACTCTATGACGTTACAAAGTTAATATGCGCGCCCTATGCAAAAGGTAAAATTACCCCTGACGCTCGATCCGGTCCGCGCCGCGCAAAAACGCCTTGATTATCATGGTGTTTATGCACCTGAATTGGTGGCGCGCTTGGCCGAAACGGTCGTGAGTGTGGACAGTGAAGTTGAATGCGATATGTCGTTTGCGGTTGACAACCAGCGCCTCGCCGTTCTGCAAGGAACAGCCGAAGTGCAGGTGACTCTGTCATGTCAACGCTGCAACCAGTCGTTTCCACGTCATGTTCACGTAAGCTATTGCTTCAGCCCTGTCTCTTCTGATGATCAGGCTGAGGCACTACCGGAAGCCTACGAGCCAGTTGATGTCAATGATTTTGGTGAGATCGACTTGCTGGCAGTGATCGAAGATGAGCTCATCCTCGCCCTGCCCGTGGTTCCGGTGCATGATTCTGAACACTGTGAAGTGTCCGACGCGGACATGGTATTTGGTCAACTGCCTCCAGAGGCAGAAAAGCCAAATCCCTTTGCCGTATTAGCCAGTTTAAAGCGTAAGTAATAGGAGTAAGGTCCATGGCCGTACAACAGAATAAACCAACCCGTTCTAAGCGTGGTATGCGTCGTTCACACGATGCTCTGACCACTGCTGCTCTGTCAGTAGATAAAGTTTCTGGCGAAACTCATCTGCGTCACCATATCACTGCGGATGGTTACTACCGCGGTCGCAAGGTTATCACCAAGTAATCCTCGCGATTACACAAGGCGATACCTTGACACGTTTGACCCTGGCAGTTGATGCCATGGGCGGGGACTTCGGTCCTTGCGTGACAGTGCCTGCAGCCTTGCAGGCACTGGCCTCTCATTCGGAGCTGGTTCTTCTTCTGGTCGGTGATCCCGACATCATCTCGTCATTTCTTGCCAAAGCGGATTCCTCGTTACAGAGGCGTGTGCAGGTTATTCCTGCCGAATCGGTTATTGCAAGTGATGCCAAACCTTCTCAGGCGATTCGTAACAGCCGCGGCAGTTCAATGCGTGTGGCGTTAGAATTGGTCAAAGAAGGGAAAGCGCAAGCCTGTGTCAGCGCGGGAAATACCGGCGCACTGATGGGCCTGGCGAAAATGTTGCTCAAGCCGCTGGATGGCATTGAGCGTCCGGCGTTGATGACGGTATTGCCGCATCAGCAGCAGGGTAAAACGGTGGTGCTGGATCTCGGCGCTAACGTCGAATCCGATAGCGCGATGCTGGTGCAGTTTGCGATCATGGGCGCAGTGATGGCCGAAGAAGTGCTGGAGATCGCTCAACCGCGTGTTGCGCTGCTGAATATTGGTCAGGAAGAGACCAAAGGGTTGGAAACAATCCGCGCCGCATCTGCTGTGCTGCGAGCATCACCGCAAATCAACTATATTGGATATCTTGAGGGGAACGATCTCCTCACCGGCAAGACGGATGTGCTGGTTTGTGATGGCTTCGTCGGTAACGTCACGCTAAAAACCATGGAAGGCGTGGTAAGAATGTTCCTTTCTTTGCTCAAATCGTCAGAGGAAGGAAAAAAACGGGCATGGTGGTTAAAATTGCTGGGACGCTGGATTCAAAAGCGTCTGGCAAAGCGTTTCGGCCACCTCAACCCCGACCAGTACAATGGCGCTTGTCTGTTAGGATTGCGCGGAACAGTGATCAAAAGCCACGGTGCGGCGAATCAACGCGCGTTTACCGTGGCGATAGAGCAGGCAGAGCAGACGGTGCGAAAGCAAGTCCCCCAGAGGATTGCGGCGCGCCTTGACACTGTATTAGCCAGGAGTGACAAAGCGTAGATGTTTACCAAAATTATCGGTACCGGCAGTTATTTGCCTGAGCAGGTTCGCTCCAATGCGGATCTGGAAAAAATGGTTGAAACGACGGACGAGTGGATTGTTACTCGTACCGGCATCCGCGAGCGTCGTATTGCAGCACCGGAAGAAACCGTTGCGACCATGGGCTTCACGGCCGCACAGCGCGCGCTGGATATGGCGGGTGTGAATGCGAGCGACGTTGGCCTGATTATTGTGGCGACTACCTCTTCCAGTCACGCCTTCCCAAGTTCAGCGTGCATGATCCAGCAAATGCTGGAGATTAACGATTGCGCTGCCTTCGATTTGGCCGCTGCCTGTGCGGGATTCACCTATGCACTGAGCGTTGCCGATCAATACATCAAAAATGGTGTGGTGAAGCATGCGCTGGTGATCGGTGCTGACGTGCTGGCGCGAACGCTTGATCCTAACGATCGTGGCACCATCATTCTGTTCGGAGATGGCGCCGGTGCTGTGGTGCTGAGCCAGAGCGAAGAGCCAGGCATTCTTTCTACCCATCTGCACGCCGACGGACGTTACAGCAAATTGCTGACGCTGCCGTATCAGGATCGTGCCCACCAGGATGAACCTGCATACCTGACGATGGCGGGCAATGAAGTCTTCAAAGTGGCCGTGACTGAACTCGCGCACATTGTTGATGAAACCCTGCAAGCCAATAATCTTGATCGTGAAATGCTCGACTGGCTGGTGCCGCATCAGGCGAATCTGCGCATTATTAGCGCAACCGCCAAAAAGCTCGGCATGGGCATGGAGAAAGTTGTGGTTACGCTGGATCGTCACGGTAATACGTCTGCCGCGTCAGTGCCAAGTGCACTGGACGAAGCGGTGCGTGATGGCCGTATCAAGCCGGGACAACTGATTCTGCTGGAAGCCTTTGGTGGTGGTTTCACCTGGGGTTCTGCGCTGGTTCGCTTTTGATTGACAGGAACGAAAGATGACGCAATTTGCTTATGTTTTCCCAGGACAGGGATCGCAGACCGTCGGCATGTTAGCCGATTTGGCTGCTGAAAACCCGCAGGTTGAAGCTACTTTTCGTGAAGCTTCTGATGCGCTGGGTTATGACTTATGGCAGTTGGTCCAGCAGGGACCGGCTGAAGAACTGAATAAAACCTGGCAGACGCAGCCTGCGTTGCTGGCAGCTTCAGTGGCTATCTATCGCGTATTGCAAAGCAAAAATGCGGTAAAACCAACGTTGATGGCAGGTCACAGCCTGGGTGAATACTCAGCGCTGGTTTGTGCCGGCGTGTTGAATTTTGCTGATGCCATTAAATTGGTTGAGCTGCGCGGTAAGCTGATGCAGGAAGCCGTACCGGAAGGTACCGGCGCCATGCAGGCCATTATTGGCCTGGATGATGCTTCAATCCGTAAAGCTTGCGAAGAGAGTGCACAAGGTCAGGTGGTTTCACCGGTTAACTTCAACTCGCCGGGTCAGGTGGTTATCGCTGGCAATAAAGAAGCGGTTGAGCGTGCAGGGGCGGCATGTAAGGCTGCCGGTGCCAAACGTGCACTGCCACTGCCGGTCAGCGTGCCATCGCACTGTGCGTTGATGAAGCCCGCAGCCGATAAACTGGCTGTTGCGCTTGAAGCCATCACCTTCAGTGCACCGGTGGTGCCCGTGGTAAATAACGTCGACGTGAAGTGTGAAACTGAAGGTGCTGCGATTCGTAGCGCGCTGGTGCGTCAGCTCTATAGCCCAGTACGTTGGACCGAATCGGTCGAGTTTATTGCTGCGCAGGGCGTTGAGCAGCTGTTGGAGGTCGGTCCAGGGAAAGTCCTGACCGGTCTGACCAAACGAATTGTGGATAGCCTGAGTGCTGCTGCCGTGAACGATTCTGCTTCACTGAGCGCGGCGCTTACACAGGAATAAGAGGAAAAACATGAGCTTTGAAGGTAAAGTAGCGCTGGTTACCGGTGCAAGCCGCGGTATCGGTCGCGCCATTGCGGAAACGCTGGCTGCGCGCGGTGCGAAAGTGGTGGGTACCGCCACCAGTGCAAGCGGTGCGGAAGCAATCAGTGCTTACCTCGGCGACAAGGGCAAAGGCCTGCTGCTGAACGTTACTGATGCAGCCTCAATTGAGAGCGTCCTCGAACAAGTTCGCGCCGAATTTGGCGAAGTGGACATTTTAGTCAATAATGCAGGCATTACGCGTGACAATCTGTTGATGCGCATGAAAGATGATGAGTGGGCGGATATCCTGGATACCAACCTGACATCTGTCTTCCGTCTTTCCAAGGCGGTTATGCGTGCCATGATGAAAAAACGCGTAGGCCGTATCATTACCATCGGTTCTGTAGTTGGGACCATGGGTAACGCGGGCCAGGCAAACTATGCGGCAGCAAAAGCAGGTTTGATTGGCTTTAGCAAATCACTGGCGCGAGAAATTGCGTCACGTGGCATTACTGTAAACGTCGTGGCTCCGGGCTTTATTGAGACGGACATGACGCGTGCACTGAACGAAGATCAACGTTCCGGTATTTTGGCAGAAGTTCCTGCAGGTCGTTTAGGTGACCCGCAGGAGATTGCCAATGCTGTTGCATTCTTAGCCTCTGACGAAGCAGCCTACATCACGGGTGAGACGCTTCATGTCAATGGCGGCATGTACATGGTCTGATAATCACGAAAACATTTGCTTTATCTGCGGTAAACACCGCAGAATAACGCAAAATCGTGGTTCGACCAGCCGGGATTTTGTTGCATCTTTTTCAACATTTTATACACTACGAAAACCATCGCGAAAGCGAGTTTTGATAGGAAATTAAATAGTATGAGCGATATCGAACAACGCGTTAAGAAAATCGTAGCTGAGCAGCTGGGTGTTAAAGAAGACGAAGTGATTAACACTGCTTCTTTCGTTGAAGACCTTGGTGCAGATTCTCTTGACACCGTTGAGCTGGTAATGGCTCTGGAAGAAGAGTTTGATACCGAAATTCCAGACGAAGAAGCTGAGAAAATCACTACCGTTCAGGCAGCGATCGACTACATCAATAGCCATAAAGGCTAATGAATATCTTCAGGCGGTCACCTCGACCGCCTGAGTTTTATGTTTGCCCCACATAGCGTTATTTTTTCCCTCCCTGGAGGACGTGCGTGTCTAAGCGTCGTGTAGTTGTGACTGGTCTTGGCATGTTGTCTCCTGTCGGCAATACCGTAGAGTCTACCTGGAGTGCTCTCCTTGCCGGTCAGAGCGGCATTAGCCTGATCGACCATTTTGATACTAGTGCCTACGCAACGCGATTTGCGGGCTTAGTAAGAGGTTTTAATTGCGATGATTTCATCTCGCGCAAAGATCAGCGCAAGATGGATGACTTCATCCAATACGGCATCGTTGCTGGTATTCAGGCTATGGCAGACTCAGGTCTGGTCGTAACCGATGAGAATGCTGGTCGCATTGGTGCGGCAATCGGTTCTGGCATTGGCGGCCTGGGTTTAATCGAAGATAACCACAGCTCGCTAGTCAACGGTGGACCGCGCAAAATCAGCCCATTCTTCGTGCCTTCTACCATCGTAAACATGGTTGCAGGTCACCTCACCATCATGTACGGCCTGAAAGGTCCTAGCATCTCTATCGCAACTGCCTGTACGTCTGGTGTGCATAACATTGGTCATGCGGCACGTATCATTGCGTATAACGATGCAGATGTGATGTTGGCCGGTGGTGCGGAGAAAGCCAGTACGCCGTTAGGTGTAGGCGGTTTTGGTGCTGCTCGTGCGCTCTCCACGCGGAATGACAATCCTCAGGCGGCAAGCCGTCCGTGGGATAAAGATCGTGACGGTTTCGTGTTGGGTGATGGTGCTGGCATTATCGTACTGGAAGAGTACGAACACGCTAAGAAACGTGGTGCGAAGATTTATGCTGAGATCATTGGTTTCGGTATGAGCAGCGATGCCTATCACATGACATCACCTCCGGAAGACGGCTCAGGTGCAGCAGCAGCGATGATCAACGCGCTGCGTGACGCACAGCTGAACGCTGACCAGATTGGCTACGTCAACGCGCACGGCACCTCGACGCCAGCCGGTGACAAAGCGGAAGCGCAGGCGGTTAAATCGGTGTTTGGTGCTGCGGCTCACAGTGTGATGGTCAGCTCTACCAAGTCGATGACCGGCCACCTGCTGGGCGCTGCGGGTGCGGTAGAAGCGATTTATTCGATTCTGGCGCTGCGCGACCAGGCGATTCCACCGACCATCAACCTCGACAATCCTGACGAAGGTTGCGATCTGGACTTCGTGCCGCATACGGCGCGCCAGGTCAGCGGACTGGAGTACACCTTGTGTAACTCCTTTGGATTTGGCGGCACGAACGGCTCGCTGATCTTCCGCAAGGTATAATCGCTCCTCAGCCATACAGAGGCCCGCAATGCGGGCCTTTTTTATATTTCTACCGCGGTATTCAAGGTGGCCAATATGTGGATAAACGGCATACAGCAAACCGAGCTTTCAGCACGCGATCGCGCGGTGCAATTTGGTGATGGCTGCTTTACTACCGCCGCGGTGATTAACGGCAATGTTGTTATGCTGGAAGCGCATCTGCAGCGTCTCAAGGATAGCTGCGCCCGGTTGATAATGGATGCGCCTGATTTGCTGCAACTCTCAGCAGAAATGCGCCAGGCCGCTGCGGGACAAGCGCAGGCGGTATTGAAAGTTATTTTAACGCCGGGCGCAGGTGGACGCGGTTACAGCCGCGCTGGTTGCCACTCACCAACCCGCATTATCGCGCGCGCTCCGTGGCCCCAGCATTACGCTACGCTGCAACAGCAGGGCGCAGTGCTCCACACCAGCCCAATACGTCTGGCGCGCAACCCGTTGCTGGCCGGAGTGAAGCACCTGAATCGGCTTGAGCAGGTTATGATTCGCCAGCATCTTGACCAGACAGGCGGCGACGAAGCGCTGGTGCTTGACACTGGCGGGACGGTGGTGGAATGCTGTGCGGCCAATTTATTCTGGCGCAAAGGCAGCAACGTCTATACGCCGAATCTTGAACAGGCTGGCGTGGATGGGATTATGCGTCGTTATCTGATGGCGCAGATGGCCGCGAATGGCCAGACTTGTCAGCTTATTGATGGCAACAGGGACGAGGTGTTGAACGCCGATGAAGTGGTGATTTGTAACGCCCTGATGCCGGTTTTACCCGTGCGACAAATTGACGACGTATCGTTTATCGCACGTTCGCTGTATCAGCAACTGCGCGCCAGTTGCCCGACGATGGAAGTATCATGACTCGAATGAAAAAAATTCTCGCAGGCGCCGTGGTGGTCGCAGGACTTGCCGCCGCCTTTAGCTATTGGCAGATTGAACGTTTAGCCGATACGCCGTTAACACTGCAGCAGGAAACCATTTATACCTTGCCCGCGGGCAGCGGTCGCGTAGTGCTGGAAGCGCAACTGGAAAGCCAGCACATCATTCCTCAAAGCATCTGGTTTGGGCCGTTGCTGAAACTGGAGCCGGAACTGGCACGTTTTAAGGCGGGTACCTATCGCCTGGAAACCGGCATGACGGTGCGACAGCTACTGCAACTGCTGGCAAGCGGTAAAGAAGCACAATTCCCGGTGCGTTTCATTGAAGGTTCCCGGTTTACCGAGTGGTTAGCAGAACTGCGTAAAGCGCCATACCTGAAACACACGCTAACCGACGATCAATTTGCCACCGTCGCCGCTGCGCTCAAACTTGATGTGAGCCAGCTTGAAGGGAGCTTCTACCCAGATACCTATCTTTACACCGCCAATACCAGTGATGTGGCGCTGCTGGAACGTGCGCACACGCGTATGAACAAGCTGGTTGATGAGATTTGGCAGGGGCGCATGGACAATCTGCCTTACAAGAAAGAGCAGGATCTGGTTACCATGGCGTCGATCATTGAGAAAGAGACCGGAGTGAGTGAAGAGCGCGCGCGCGTAGCGTCGGTGTTTATCAACCGTCTGCGTACCGGTATGAAATTGCAAACCGATCCCACGGTGATTTACGGTATGGGCGACAGCTATACCGGCACGTTAACGCGTAAAAATCTGGAAACGCCAACCGACTACAACACCTACACCATTAGCGGTTTGCCACCGGGACCGATTGCGATGCCGGGCCGTGCTTCCCTTGAAGCAGCTGCACATCCGGAGAAGACCAATTACCTCTATTTTGTCGCAGATGGCAAAGGTGGGCACACCTTTACCACCAATCTGGCCAGTCACAACAAAGCGGTGCAGGTTTACAGGCTGGCAATGAAGGAAAAAAATGAAAAGTAAGTTTATCGTCATTGAAGGCCTGGAAGGTGCAGGTAAAACCACCGCGCGCGATGCGCTGGTTACCGTACTGCATGAACACGGTATTAATGATGTCGTCTTTACGCGCGAGCCGGGCGGCACGCCGCTGGCAGAACAGCTGCGGGTGTTGGTCAAACAGGGCATTGATGGCGAACAGGTGACGGATAAAGCCGAGCTGCTGATGTTGTACGCAGCACGCGTACAGCTGGTCGAGAACGTAATTAAACCTGCGCTGGCACGCGGGGCTTGGGTGATAGGCGATCGTCACGATCTCTCTTCACAAGCCTATCAGGGGGGCGGCCGTGGCCTGGACGCGCAGCTGATGACCACGCTGCGCGATGCGGTGCTGGGCGATTTCCGCCCCGATCTCACACTCTATCTCGACGTGACGCCAGAAATTGGTCTGCAACGAGCGCGCGCGCGCGGCGAGTTGGACCGTATCGAGCAGGAATCGTTGCGTTTCTTTGAGCGCACGCGTGAACGCTATCTGGCCTTAGCCGCTAAGGATTCCTCCATCCTTACCATTGATGCGACGCAGAATATCGAAAACGTGACATCGTCACTTCAAAGCGCATTGCGTAACTGGCTGGCAGGCCAATCCGCATGAATTGGTATCCGTGGCTGAATCAGCCTTATCGACAGATCATTGCGCGCCATCAAAGCGGTCAGGCGCATCACGCGTTGCTGGTGCAGGCCATCGAAGGCATGGGTGATGATGCGCTGATCTGGGGCGTCAGCCGTTGGCTGATGTGTTTGCAGCCGGAAGGGTTGAAAAGCTGCGGTCATTGCCACGGCTGCCAGTTAATGCAGGCGCACACACACCCGGATTGGTATCGCCTGGAAGCCGACAAGGGTAAATCTTCACTGGGTATTGATGCGGTGCGTGATGTCACTGAAAAGCTGTATCACTTTGCCCAGCAGGGCGGCGCAAAGATCGTATGGCTGCCCGATGCCGCACAGCTTACGGAAGCTGCCGCCAATGCGTTACTGAAAACGCTGGAAGAGCCACCGGCAAATTGCTGGTTCTTCCTCAGCGTGCGTGAACCTTCACGCCTGCTGGCAACGCTGCGCAGTCGCTGCATGACGTGGCATCTGTCACCGCCGGAAGAGGCACATAGCCTGCAGTGGTTGCAGAAACAGCAGCCGCAGCCGGAAGAAAAACTGCGCGCCGCCCTGCGTTTAAGTAATGGCGCACCTGCAGCCGCCTTGACGCTGTTACAGCCCGAGCGCTGGCAGGCGCGTGAAACGCTGTGTGAAACGCTGATCAAAGCGCTTAACGGCGATATCCTGCAGCTGTTACCGGCGCTGAACAGCGACGATGTTGCTGAACGTCTCAGCTGGCTGATTTCGCTGCTGGTAGATGCGATGAAAGTGCAGCAGGGGGCGAGTCAGTGGCTGAGCAATGGCGATCGTCCGGATGTGGTCACGCAATTGGCACAGCAGATGAATAGCGGTGCGCTGAATAGCAGCGCGCAGCAGTGGATGAAATGCCGCGAACAGTTACTGCATGTGGCCGCGCTCAACCGAGAGTTAATATTGACCGATCGTTTACTCGCCTGGAGCCGTTTATTGGCTCCAGCCACGGTCGGCTAAGCGAAATAAGAGATAACTATGTTTATTGTCGATTCACACTGCCATCTTGATGGCCTCGATTATGAAAAGCACCATCGCGATCTGGATGATGTCATCGCTAAAGCGGCGGCGCGCGATGTGAAGTTTATGCTGGCGATTGCCACCACCTTGCCGGATTACTACAAAATTAAACAGTTGGTGGGCGATTGTGAAAACGTTGCGCTGGCGTGTGGCGTGCACCCGTTGAATCAGGAAGCGCCGTATGACGTTGAAGAGTTTCGCCGCCTGGCTGCCGAAGATCGCGTGGTAGCACTGGGTGAAACCGGACTGGATTACTTCTATCAGCAGGAAACCAAGGCGCAGCAACAAGCCTCGTTTCGTGAGCACATCCGTACCGGCATCGCGCTAAATAAACCGATCATTGTGCACACGCGTGATGCACGGGAAGACACGCTGGCGATTCTGCGTGAAGAGCAAGTGGAGAAGTGCGGCGGCGTGTTGCACTGCTTCACCGAAGATAAAGAAACCGCCGCTAAGCTGCTTGATCTCGGTTTTTATATCTCCTTCTCCGGCATTCTGACGTTCCGCAATGCCGAGCAGATCCGCGAGGCGGCGCGCTATGTGCCGCTTGATCGCATGCTGGTGGAAACCGATTCGCCCTATCTGGCGCCGGTACCGCACCGTGGTAAAGAGAATCAACCGGCCTTTACGCGTGACGTTGCCGATTATATGGCGGTAGTAAAGGGCGTTGATATCGAAACGTTGGCCGCTGCCACCACGGAAAACTTCTCCCGCCTGTTCCACATCCCGATGAGTCGTCTCGGCGGTTAACCGCTTTATTTCAAATGCTGTAATTAATCAGAAAACATTCAACTGTACTGTGCCTGAAAGGGCGCAGGCAGTGTTTTATTGTTTTTTATTAGCGCAAGTCAGTAAGAAATGACTGAAAGCAAAGCCCCATCCTTAACGAAATGTGATGGCCGTCAATTTAACAATTAGCGATTTATTTTACTCTTCGTAATAAATCAAAAGACGCTTAGCGTCACCCCGGCGAAGGATCCTCCCCCTAAGCCATGCGCATTGCGCAAAAAATTGCACTCATACTCAGGAGTTTCTATGTTCAAGAACGCATTTGCGAACCTGCAGAAAGTAGGTAAATCGCTGATGTTGCCGGTATCGGTTCTGCCGATTGCCGGTATTTTGTTAGGTGTTGGTTCAGCAAACTTCAGCTGGCTGCCGGAAGTGGTTTCCCACGTTATGGCCGAAGCGGGTGGTTCGGTGTTTGCCAATATGCCGCTGATCTTTGCGATTGGTGTGGCTCTCGGCTTTACCAATAACGACGGCGTTTCCGCGCTGGCGGCCGTGGTTGCTTACGGCATTATGGTGAAAACCATGGCAGTGGTCGCACCGCTGGTGCTGCACATCTCCGCTGCGGAAATCGAAGCGAAGCATCTGGCTGATACCGGCGTACTGGGCGGCATCATCGCAGGTTCCATCGCGGCGTATATGTTCAACCGCTTCTACCGCATTAAACTGCCTGAGTATCTCGGCTTCTTTGCCGGCAAACGCTTTGTGCCGATCATTTCCGGTCTGGCCGCGATTTTCACCGGTGTCGTGCTGTCATTCATCTGGCCGCCAATCGGTACGGCGATTCAGGAATTTTCGCAGTGGGCAGCCTATCAAAATCCGGTTGTGGCTTTTGGACTTTACGGCCTGATTGAGCGCTCGCTGGTGCCGTTTGGTCTTCACCACATCTGGAACGTTCCTTTCCAGATGCAGATTGGTGAATTCACTAATGCCGCAGGTCAGGTGTTCCACGGCGATATTCCACGTTACATGGCGGGCGACCCAACTGCAGGCAAACTCTCTGGCGGCTTCCTGTTCAAAATGTATGGTCTGCCAGCAGCAGCGATTGCCATTTGGCACACGGCAAAACCAGAAAACCGCGCCAAAGTGGGCGGCATCATGATCTCAGCCGCGTTGACTTCATTCCTGACCGGTATCACCGAGCCGATCGAATTCGCTTTCATGTTCGTGGCACCGATTCTGTATGTGATCCACGCGATTCTTGCAGGTCTGGCCTTCCCAATCTGTATTCTGCTTGGCATGCGTGATGGCACCAGCTTCTCACACGGTCTGATCGACTTTATCGTGCTGAGTGGTAACAGCAGCAAAATCTGGCTGTTCCCGATTGTGGGCATCATTTACGGCCTGATTTACTACAGCGTATTCCGTTTCCTGATTGTGAAACTGAACCTGAAAACACCTGGCCGTGAGGACACTGCGATGGAGCAGAGCAGCGCAACTGGCAGTGAAATGGCAGGCAAATTGGTTACCGCGTTTGGTGGTAAAGAGAACATCACTAATCTTGATGCCTGTATTACCCGTCTGCGTGTGAGCGTGGCGGATGTCGGTAAGGTTGATCAGGCGGAACTGAAAAGCCTTGGCGCACGTGGCGTGGTGGTGGCAGGTTCCGGTGTTCAGGCGATTTTCGGCACTAAATCCGATAACCTGAAAACCGAAATGGATGACTATATCCGCAGTATGTAACCTAAGTTGGCGGGCAGAGCCGGTGCGATGACGCGGCGTCAGATCGTAAAGACGCCATAAACCATCCCTGGGGCTCGCCCCAAGCCATCCCTGGCTTGGGATGCTTTCCTCCTCTGCCGCCGCTTCAACGCACTTTAATTTCGGTGCGTAAAAATGCCCTCATATGAGGGCATTTTTTATTTATAAATAAACGCGCAAATATTCCGTTAAACACAGTAGCGCCATTGCCTGGCCATACGGCATCGAGGTAAGCGGTATCTGGCGGTAATACTCCAGATCGCTGCCCATTGCCGTGCCGAACGACACTTGTTTCAACTCTCCATCCTCATCGATATTGCCGACCACACCCCGCAGTGCGCGCTCTGCAACGGGTAAATACTCAGCCGGAAGATAACGTTTCCGTACGGCTTTTAGAATGCCGTAGGCGAACCCGGCGGTCGCGGAGGCTTCTGGGTAGCTGTTGGGATCGTCGAGCAGGGTATGCCATAATCCGCTGCTGTGCTGACAGGCACGCAACGCCTTTACCTGGCTCTCCAGCACCTGCTGCAGAAAACGACGCGTGGCGTGATGTTCCGGCCAATTCATCATTTCAAGGAAGTCAGGAATGACGATGGTGACCCAGCTGTTGCCGCGCGCCCAACGTGCGTTAGCAAAATTGTGCCGCCCCTCAAACGTCCAGCCGTGGAACCACAGGCCGGTTTGGCGATCCATCAAATATTGGGTATGAATCAGGAACTGATAGCTGGCTTCTTCGACAAATTCCGGGCGATCCAGCAGTTGCCCAATCTTCGCCAGCGCCATCACGCTCATCATTAACGTGTCGTCCCACAGCTGCTGGGTGTTCTCGTTGTTGTAAACGATGTGCTGCAATCCACCTTGTTCGGTGCGCGGCATATCATACATTACCCATTCTGCCCAACGCTCCAGCACCGGTCGCCACGCTGCATTTCGCGTCTCTTCATAGCGATAAGCCAGTGTCAGGAATGGACAGACGGTATTGACGTTCTTGGTCGGGGTGCCTTCCTCCAGCCGCGTACTGAACCAATCATCAATAATCTTCAGCGTCGCCTGATCGCCGGTCTGTTGATAATAATGCAGCATGCCGTACAAACCGATGCCGTGCGTCCACTCCCAACCGGCCCAGCCTTTGGTATCGATCACGCGACCATCATCGAGACGCAGTAAAAACTCACCGCTATGATCGGTAATGTTTACCAGATTCTGCGTTAGCCGTTGAATGAGCTGTACCAGTTCGGTGCGTGGCAACAGATATTCCGGCTGGCGCAATAACGCGCTGTGCTTTACAGGAAATACAGTCATGGTTCATTCCTATCGTTAATCAGGGTAGAGAGAGAAGGTAAAGATTTTGGTTGAGCCGGCAGCGGCGGCGCTGCCGCTTTGTGGCGGTTGAGATAACCGACGTTGTTGTTGCCCCACAGATTTTCATACGGCATGCCCGCCAGCATTTCGACGATGCCCCGCGCCTGCGGCGTAATGCGTTCTGGCACCACGCGCCCGGCTTCGCGCATCTTCAACGTCTCTTCGCGCAATACGGTGTGGGTTTGCAGGTTGAGTTTGAAGCGCAGTGAAATAATGAAGCCGCAGGCCAGCACACAAAGGGTACCGACGCTCAGAATCGCCAGAATGGTATGGCCGACAGCAGGCACCTGCGTGGCCTGGCCGGAAGAGAATCCAGCCAGCTGCAATACGATGCCGACGAACATCACCGCACCCGCTTGCGAGGCTTTGCGCGTCAGCGTCATGATGCCGGCGAAAATACCTTCGCGGCGCTGACCGGTAATCACTTCATCGACATCAGCGATATAGGTGTAAGTATTCCACGGCACATAGTTGATGCCGCCGCGACCCAGACCTGCGAGGCCAGAAATCAGTACCAGTAAGGCAAAGTTGTCGTTCATGCCGGTGTACCACAATCCGGCGTAGGAGAGGGCGCTAAGACCAAACAGTACCACCACCATACGGTACGCGGGCGCAGGTCCAAGGCGAATACACAGCGGAATCATCGCCATCACCGCAATAAACTGCATCACCGCCATGGTGCCCATCAAGCTGGAGGCGATTTGCGCACTTTGCATCAGCACAAAGACCACATACCAGGTGAACACCGCGTTGAACACGTCCTGCGCGATATAGCCGCCGAGATACATACCAAGATGCTGGCGGAAAATACGAATACGCAGCGTTGAGGCCAACTCGGTGTAGAGGCGTTTCAGGCTTTGCAGCAAGGTCAGCTGTGATTTCTCCTGCTCTGCGCGGCGCGATTCGGCGGAGAAATCATCCGGATCGCGTTCCCAGGTAAACAGCCAGACCAGCGTTAATACCAGCGCACAAATCACGGAGAACACCAGGCTGGCATAGAAGAAGGAGATGGGATTTTCTTTGCCAAACCAACCAATCAGTACGCCCGGCAGGAACGCCGCCAGAATGGCCGACAGCTGCGCCAGCCCAATACGCGCGCCGGAGAAACGGGTTTTCTGTTTGAAATCATCGGTCATCTCCGGCACCAGCGTTTCGTAAGGCACCAGAATCATGGTGTAGACGATGTCGAACAGCAGATAGGTCAGCAGATACCACCAGAAACTCATGTCGCCAACCCACATCAGGCTGTAGCTGAACACACATGGGATGCCGAGCAGGATAAAGAACTTGCGACGACCAAAGCGCTTGCCGAGCCAGGTCGAGCCAAAGTTATCGGTCAGGAAGCCCATTAGCGGGCTTACCACCGCGTCCAGCACGCGGGCGGCGGCGAAAATGAAGGTGGCCTGTATCGGCGAGAGCCCACAAAAAGTGGTGTAAAAGTAGAGCAGCCAGGCGGCAGTTAACGCCGTGGTGCCTGCACCGAGGAAATCCCCGGACCCATAGGCGAGATAATGGCCCAGGCCAATCTTACGAGAGCGCATGGCAGGTTCTCCTTGAATAAGTCGGTAAACACATCCCTCATTACTCCGTACAACTTGCTCGGATTGGATTGAAAGTAGAGCGGCTTAAGCCGGCAAACCTTCGTTATTTCGCAATGACTCGCAGGTGAGTGGCAAAATTACAAAGAAAATGCTGTGATATCTCTAATTTATAAAACAGCGTTTCATTTTTGTGGTTAATGAAGTGTTAGAAATGCGAGGTCCAGCACACTGAGGTTCAGGTGAGAAATCGGCTTAAAGGCAGCCATTTAATGAAGGAAATGTGGTCCTGAGGTTGAAAGAAATGGAATTCCTCACGCATACTGCCTGACTGAACTCAGGCTTAAGGAAATGCACCATGGCTGAAGAAACCATTTTCAGTAAAATCATCCGTCGCGAGATTCCCGCCGACGTGGTTTATCAGGACGAACTGGTCACCGCCTTCCGTGATATCGCGCCCAAAGCGCCCACCCATATTCTGATCATCCCCAATGTATTGATTGCAACAACCAACGATGTGCAGGCCGCGCACGAGCAGGCGCTGGGCCGCATGATCACCGTGGCAGCCCAAATTGCCCGTGATGAAGGCATCGCCGAAGACGGTTATCGCCTGATCATGAACTGTAACAGTCACGGCGGTCAGGAGGTTTATCACATCCACATGCATTTGGTCGGCGGTCAGCCGCTGGGCCCAATGCTGGCCATCTAACTCAGGCGGACAACGTGATGCGTCAATGGCTGAGTGGCTTGCTGTTGCTAACCCTTGCGGGTTGCAGCAGTGATAAGCCGATGATTAATACTTCACAGTCGCTGGTAATGGAATCGGCGGTGTTATCCGCGGGTATTATTACTGATGATCCTAAGTTGACCGAAGAAGATGGTCAGCAGCGTGCCATGAGCGTGTTGTACAACCAGCGTGAAACGCCGGTGAAAGTACACTATCGTTTCTACTGGTACGACGATAAAGGATTGGAAATTACGCCGGAAGAGCCAGCGCAGATCCAAATCGTACCGGCGCATGGTAGCGTAGAAGTGGCTTCACAAATGGGCAATCCGACCGCCAGTAAGGTGCGTCTCTATCTTTATCTTTAAGGAGTAAGCTGTGATTCGCAGTATTAAACGTTCGGGCGCGCTGCTGTTTGCGCTAATGCTCACCGGTTGTGTTGTGCAACAACAGACGCCGGCACCGGTAGAACCCACGCAGCCGACCACGCCTACTCAGCCGGTAGAGCCGCCAACGCAGCCAGTGCCGCCGCCGCAAACCGTGCCGCAGCCACCGAAGCTAAAAACCATTAACTGGGACGCCAGCATACAACCGTTGGTGGGTAAAATGGTGCAATCTTCAGGCGTGAATCCGGGCAGCGTGTTGCTGGTGGATCGCATTAAGAACAGCACTAACGGCGCGTTGCAAACTGACAAAGCCACCGACGCGATCCAGAATGCGCTGGCCAATAACGGCAAGTTCACGCTGATCACGCCAGAGCAGTTGGCGCAGGCCAAGCAGACGTTGGGCTTATCGCCAGATGACAGCCTTAATTCGCGCAGTAAAGCGATTGGTCTGGCACGCAACGTCAACGCGCAGTATGTGCTGTACAGCAATGCGAAGGGCGATGTGAAAGCGCCGACGCTGCAAATGCAGCTGATGCTGGTGCAGACCGGTGAAATCATCTGGTCAGGAAACGGTGTTGCTCAACCCTGATCCCCAGCTGCAAAAAATGATTCAGCAACAATGGCCGACGGCGCAAGCTGCCGGTCATTTTTTCGCGCTGCCGGGACTGAGCGGGCAAAGCGTGCGCGTGCAGACGTCGCAGGGCGAGTTGCTGGCGCGACGTGCGCCGCCGCAGGTGATTCCGTTTGTTGATCGCCAGCGCGAATACCGCGTGTTGCAGCGGCTGAGGCACGCGGAGTTGGGGCCGCAGCCGCTGGCGTGGCGCGATCCCTGGCTACTACAAAGTTGGCTATCGGGCGAGGTGCTCACGCCCGCGCAGTTTAACGCGCAGCGAGAGGCGATTTTGCTGCTGCTGCAGCGTCTGCACCAACAGCCGTTAACCGGCTATCGTTTACGCTTAGCGCCGCTGCTGCAGCGCTATTGGCAGCTTTGCCATCAGCGTCATTGGCGCTGGCAGCGTCGTCTGCAGCGCTTATTACAGCAGGGCGAACCGCAGCCATTGCGCCTTGCGCCACTGCATATGGACGTGCATGCCGGTAACCTGATTGCTACGCCTGCCGGATTACGCCTGATCGACTGGGAATATGCCGCCGACGGCGACGTGGCGCTGGAACTGGCGGCGGTGTGTGCAGTTGATGGTGATACGCGATCGGCGTGGATTAGCGGTTATGCCGCACAGGCCCATCTGGACGAGCAAGCGCTGGCGCGCCAGATGCAGCGCTGGCAGCCGTGGCTGCAATTGTTGATGGCCAGTTGGTATCAGCTGCGTGCCGAGCAGAGCCAGGATGACACATTACTACAGCTGGCGCAGGCCAGCTGGCACGATCTTTAACCTAGGATTTTAAACATGACCATGAACACGCCTGGACCGCTGATGCTCGACGTCGAAAGCTATGAGCTGGACGCCGAAGAGCGCGAAATTCTGCAGCATCCGCTGGTGGGCGGGCTGATTTTGTTTACCCGCAACTTCCACGATGTCGAGCAGTTGGCAGAGCTGGTGCGCCAGATTCGCGCTGCTTCGCGTCATCGTCTGGTGGTGGCGGTGGATCAGGAAGGCGGCCGCGTACAGCGTTTCCGCGACGGCTTCACGCAGCTGCCGGCCATGCAATCTTTCGCCGCGCTACACGATCTCAACGTTGCGGGTGAACTGGCGCAGCAGGCGGGTTGGCAAATGGCGGCAGAGATGATCGCCATGGACATCGACATCAGTTTCGCGCCAGTGCTGGATATTGGTCACATCAGTGCGGCCATTGGGGATCGTTCGTTCCATGAAGATCCGTCCATCGCGCTGCAGGTCGCGCGTCGTTTTATCAACGGCATGCATGAAGCGGGCATGAAAACCACCGGTAAACATTTCCCAGGTCACGGCGCGGTCAGCGCGGATTCGCATAAAGAGACGCCGCGCGACCCTCGCGATGCCGCGACGCTGCGTCAGCATGACATGGCGATCTTTAAGCAGTTGATTGACGAGCAGCTACTCGATGCGGTGATGCCGGCGCACGTTATCTATACTGAGGTGGACCCGTTGCCCGCCAGTGGTTCGCCGTACTGGCTGCAAACCGTGTTGCGTAAAGAGCTCGGCTTCAACGGCGTGATTTTCTCTGATGACTTATCAATGGAAGGCGCGGCGGTGATGGGCAGCTACGCCGAACGCGCACAGCAGTCGCTGAATGCCGGTTGCGATATGATCCTGGTGTGCAATCAGCGCGCGGGCGCGGTGAGCGTGCTGGATAACTTGACGCCGATCGAGGCAGAGCGCGTTACACAGTTATACCATCAAGGCCGTTTAACCCGTCAAAGCCTGTTGGCAAGCGATCGCTGGCGGCAAAATCAGCGTCAGTTAAGCGCGTTACAAGAGCGCTGGCTGGCGCACAAAGTCTCGGGCAGATAAGCGTCGCTGCCCGGATTTCATTCCACGCTGAGGATAATCATGATCATCTATCTGCACGGTTTTGATTCCAACAGTCCGGGCAACCATGAAAAGGTGCTGCAGCTGCAGTTTATCGACCCGGACGTCAGATTAGTGAGCTACAGCACTCGCCATCCCAAACACGACATGCAGTTTCTGCTCAAAGAGTGCGACAAGCTGCAGCAACAGGGCGATGATGCGCATCCGCTGATATGCGGGGTTGGGCTGGGCGGGTATTGGGCCGAGCGCATTGGTTTTCTCTGCGGCATGCGTCAGGTGATGTTCAATCCTAATTTGTTCCCGTTTGAAAACATGGAAGGCAAAATCGATCGCCCGGAAGAGTATCTCGATATTGCTACCAAGTGCGTCAGCGATTTTCGTGAAAAGAACCGCGAAAAGTGCCTGGCGATTCTCTCTCGTCAGGATGAAGCGCTGGATAATCAGCGCAGTGCGGGGCATCTGCATCCGTTCTATGAAATCATCTGGGATGACGAAGCCAGCCATAAATTTAAGAATATCGCGCCGCATTTACAGCGCATCAAAGCGTTCAAACTCCTCGCCTGATCGCCAGCGCGCCGTGTGATGCGGCGCATAAAATGTGTAACATTCTGATAATTCAGCTGAAAGATTGATGTACATCAATTTTCTTATGTGATGTCTCCGACGCCGTGATATTCTGCCCTCAGCTCGCGATTTAACGTCGCCAACCCTATGTTTATTAAGGTTTTTATTAACCATTAATTAACTATTGGTTTACAACTTTGAGGGGGTCTTTGTTGACTACATCTATGGAAAAAATCGTTATCATCGGCGGTGGTGCGGGTGGCTTAGAGCTGGCAACGCAGCTCGGTCACAAGCTGGGACGCAAGAAGAAAGCCGAGATCATTCTGGTCGATCGTAACCACAGCCATCTATGGAAACCGCTGCTGCATGAAGTGGCAACCGGTTCGATGGACGAAGGGATTGATGCGCTGAGCTACCTGGCCCACGCGCGTAATCATGGCTTCCAGTTCCAACTGGGATCGCTGACGCAAATCAACCGTGAAAGCAAAACCCTTGAGCTGGCCGAAATCCGCGACGCGGAAGGTGCGTTATTAGTGCCGCAGCGTGAGCTGGCCTACGATCGCCTGGTCATTGCGCTCGGCAGTACCTCAAACGACTTCGGCACGCCGGGGGTAAAAGATCACTGCATCTTCCTCGATAACCCGCATCAGGCACGTCGTTTCCACAACGAAATGCTTAACCTGTTCCTGCGTTTCTCGGCCAGCGAAGGCAGCCTGGAGAAAGTGAATATTGCCATTGTCGGCGGCGGCGCCACTGGCGTGGAACTCTCCGCAGAGCTGTATAACGCGGTGAAACAGCTGCACAGCTACGGCTATAAAGGTCTGGATAGCAGCTCGTTGAATGTCACGCTGGTGGAAGCCGGTGAACGTATTCTGCCGGCGTTGCCACCGCGTATCTCCGCCGCGGCACATCAGGAACTGACTAAGCTCGGCGTGCGTGTATTGACGCAAACGATGGTAACCAGCGCCACAGAAAAGGGCTTGAATACCAAAGGCGGCGAATTCATTGATGCCGATCTGATGGTGTGGGCGGCCGGTATTAAAGCGCCAGACTTCCTGAAAGAGATTGGCGGCCTGGAAACCAACCGCATCAATCAGTTGGTGGTGAAAGAGACGTTACAAACCACGCTGGATGACGACATCTATGCCATTGGCGATTGCGCATCCTGCGCGCTGCCGGGTGGCGGATTTGTGCCGCCGCGTGCGCAGTCGGCGCATCAGATGGCGTCGCGGGCACTGGACAATATTCTCGCCCAGCGTAAAGACAAGCCATTGAAAGCCTATGTCTATAAAGATCACGGTTCGCTGGTATCGCTCTCCCGCTTCAGCACCGTAGGAAGTTTGATGGGCAACCTGATGCGCGGATCGATGATGGTGGAAGGGCGCATTGCGCGTTTTGTCTACATCTCTCTATATCGTATGCACCAGATTGCGCTCCACGGATACTTCAAGACCGGGTTGATGATGCTGGTCGGCAGTCTTAACCGCGTACTGCGTCCGCGCCTCAAGCTGCACTAATGATTCCCGGGCGGTGTAATGCCGCCCCACGCTATGCTAGCTGCCTTAAGCCGCTGAAAAATCCACGTTCAGCTTAAGATTACGGCACGATTTCACCCGCTCTCAGAACTCTCCTAAAAGCTGGCCCTGATGGGTTTCCGCTGCGTTTCCTCCATTAATCTGATGTTGCAATTACGGTCCATCTGTAAAACTTATTACCAACAAACACGGCGCGGCGCGCACGCCGGTTATGCCTCGGCTACACAGGATTTCGTAGCGGCAGGAATGCGCGGTAACAACCTTCAGGAGGACATTCCTGTGAATAAATCAATGTTAGCGGGTATCGGTATCGGCGTAGCAGCAGCGTTAGGTGTTGCCGCAGTCGCCAGCATGGATGTTTTCGATCGCGGCCCGCAGTTTGCACAAGTCTTGTCGGCAACACCGATCAAAGAGAGCATCAAACAGCCGCGACAGGAGTGTCGCAACGTGACCTTAACCCATCGTCGTGCGGTACAGGATGAGAATCGTATTGCCGGTTCGGTGCTGGGCGCGGTAGCAGGCGGCGTGTTGGGCCATCAGTTTGGTGGCGGACGCGGACGCGATGTCGCTACAGTAGCGGGTGCGCTGGCTGGTGGTTACGGCGGTAATCAGGTGCAAGGTGCGTTGCAGGATCGCGATACATACACCACCAACGAGCAACGTTGCAAAA
The DNA here is from genome assembly GCF_059730785.1 of Pantoea sp. X-Soil-ISGK-421. Classification (NCBI taxonomy): domain Bacteria; kingdom Pseudomonadati; phylum Pseudomonadota; class Gammaproteobacteria; order Enterobacterales; family Erwiniaceae; genus Pantoea; species Pantoea sp. X-Soil-ISGK-421. The sequence goes on from NZ_AP035979.1 coordinate 1,619,400, forward strand.
CGGTATACGATAAACAGGAAAAAATGCTGGGTTATGATGTGACCTATAAAATAGGCGACCAGCAGGGCAAAATCCGCATGGAAAACGACCCTGGCACCCGCATTCCACTCGACCGAAATGGTCAGCTAATACTCAATTCGAATCAGGCCTAATTGGGCAAAGATGCATCACAGCAGCCGTAACGTAAAAGCGCCGCAAGGCGCTTTTTTCGTCGGTCCGCCATACATGGCGACCAGGTTTGCTTAAACCTTCAGCCAACGAAATTTCAGACCAGATATTGCATTCACAGGCAGCGGTGTTGGGCGCCATCCGCAGCGCCGAGCGCAGAGCGACGGCCCGGATGAGCCGACACGACGTCGGCGAAAGCGCGGCATGAGCCAGGGATGGCGAATCCGCGCGGTCCGTCAGGCCGGAGGGATAAGCGAGGGAACAGCGAGGACGGCGCAGGCGCGGATTGCTAAGGTCCGCGCCTTCGGACCTTAGCCCGGCCGCCTGCTTGACGCGTTCTGAAACTGCCGGATGCCTAGCGGGCGGAACCTCTGCGGTGTCAGTGCACAGCTCAGCGCATGCTTAACTGACGAGCATTACGCCATGTATGGCGACCCTACGGCATTAAACCCGTTTTTTCGCCAGTTCGCTGACAAATCCCTGCACCCATTCCATACGAATTTTTCGGTCGGCCATTTCACGGGTAAATCTCAGACGGGTTGGACCATCCAGCTTCCACTGTTGGGGATCTTTCTGCAGCAGCCCAATCAGCCAACCCGGATCGACCTGATTCTGCGGCGCAAACTCAAAGAAACCGCCTTTATCGCTGGCTTCAATCTTACGGATCCCCAACTCGCGCGCCACTAAGCGCAACCCGGCGATATCCAGCAGATTACGCGCAGCATCCGGCAGTTTACCGAAGCGGTCGATCATCTCGACCTTCAACTCCGCCAGATCCTGCGCATCCGCCGCGCTGGCTACGCGCTTGTAGAGCGACAAACGGGTGTTTACATCCGGAATAAAATCATCCGGTAGCAGGGCAGGCATACGCAATTCGATTTCGGTTTGATTGCTGGTAAGATCTTCCAGCGACGGCTCGCGGCCTGCTTTCAGCGCATCGACCGCGTTCTCCAGCAGCTCCATATACAATGTGAAGCCGATGGTTTCCATCTGGCCGCTCTGATCTTCGCCGAGCAGTTCACCGGCACCGCGAATCTCCAGATCGTGCGTCGCCAGTGCAAAACCGGCACCTAAATCTTCCAGCGAAGCGATCGCTTCCAGACGCTTCTGCGCATCGGTGGTCATGGCTTTTGGATGCGGCGTCAGCAGCCACGCATAGGCCTGATGGTGCGAACGTCCTACGCGGCCACGCAGCTGATGCAGCTGGGCCAGACCAAAGTGGTCGGCGCGTTCGATGATAATGGTGTTGGCGCTGGGTACGTCGATACCGGTTTCGATGATGGTGGTACACACCAGCACGTTAAAGCGCTGATGGTGAAAATCATTCATCACCCGCTCCAAATCGCGCTCGCGCATCTGACCATGCCCAATGGCAATACGCGCTTCCGGTACCAGATCGGCCAGCCGCTGCGCCGCTTTCTCGATGTTCTCCACGTCATTATAGAGATAGTAAACCTGGCCGCCGCGCAGCACTTCACGCAGAATCGCCTCGCGCACCACCAGACTATCGTACTCACGCACAAAGGTTTTCACCGCCATGCGTCGTGCCGGTGGCGTGGCAATAATCGACAGATCGCGCATACCGCTCATCGCCATATTCAGGGTACGCGGAATTGGCGTAGCGGTGAGCGTCAGGATATCCACATCGGCGCGCATCGCCTTGATACGCTCTTTGTGACGCACGCCAAAGCGATGCTCTTCATCCACGATCAGTAGGCCAAGATCGTGCCATTTCAGATCGTTCGACAGCAGCTTATGCGTGCCGATCAGAATATCGACTTTGCCTTCGCGCGCCTGCTCCAGCACCTGAGTTTGTTCTTTCGCGGTACGGAAGCGCGACAGCATCTCAATGCGCACCGGCCAGTTAGCGAAACGATCGCGGAAGTTGTCGTAATGCTGCTGCGCCAGCAGCGTGGTCGGCACCAGCACCGCGACCTGTTTGGCGTTCTCAACCGCCAGGAAGGCGGCGCGCATTGCCACTTCGGTTTTACCAAAGCCCACGTCACCGCACACCAGGCGATCCATCGCCAGCGGCTGACACATGTCGCTCAATACCGCATTGATTGCCTGACCTTGATCCGGCGTAGTTTCAAACGGGAAACCTTCACAGAACAACTGATACTGATCGCGATCGTGCTTAAAGGCGAAGCCGGTTTTGGCCGCGCGTTGGGCGTAGATATCCAGCAGCTCCGCCGCCACGTCGCGCACTTTCTCGGCCGCTTTTTGCCGCGCGCGTGACCAGGCATCACTGCCGAGTTTATGCAGCGGCGCATTCTCATCCGCACCGCCGGCATAGCGGCTAATCAGATGCAGCGACGAAACCGGCACGTACAGCTTGGCGTCGCCAGCATAGGAGAGCATCAGGTATTCGGCGACGATGCCGCCAGCTTCAAGCGTGGTCAGACCAATATAACGCCCAACGCCGTGCTCAAGATGCACTACCGGCTGGCCGGGATGCAGCTCGGCAAGGTTGCGGATCAGCACATCGGGATTGATGGTGCGACGATTATCCTGGCGCCGACGACTCACGCGCTCGCCGAGCAGATCGCTTTCGCAGATCAATGCCAGATGGCGTTGCGTATCGATAAAGCCACGCTCGCTGGCGCCAATCATCAAGCTGTGCGGCTGATCGGCGGCTTGATCAACGTGATCGATAGCGTGCAGACGCAATTTGATGCGCGTCAACAGTTCTTGCAGGCTTTCGCGGCGGCCTTCACTCTCTACCGAGAAAATCACCTGACCGCTGAATTGTTCGAGGAATTGACGCAGCAGATCGAGCGGCGCTTTGGCCTGCGCCTGCACCGTTAATTCCGGCAGCGGCTGATAACCCAGGTTGGTGTTCGCCGCTTTCTCCGGCAGCGTCTCGCTGCTGAGTTGCATACGCGGCCAGGCTTTTAGTTCGCTCAGCAGCGCATCGGGACGCAGCCACAGCGTGACCGGCTCCAGCAAGGGACGCATCGGATCGATACGGCGATTCTCAAAGCGCGCGTTGGCATCAAGCCAGAAGCGCTCGGCGCTAGCCAGCAAATCGCCGCTGTTGAGCAGCAGCGTATTACCCGGCAGGTAGCTGAACAGCGTCGGCAGTTCCTGCTCGAAGAACAGCGGCTGCCAATATTCGATCCCGGCGGGCAGTGTGCCTTTGCTCACCTGTTGATAGACATGCTCCGGTTCACGACGCACATCAAAGGTTTCGCGCCAGCGGCTGCGGAACAGCTCGATGGCGGCCTTATCGGTCGGGAATTCATGCGCCGGCAGCAGGTTGATGGCATTGACCGCTTCCAGCGTGCGCTGGGTATCAACATCAAACAGACGCAGGCTATCAATTTCGTCATCAAAGAAGTCAATGCGATAGGGCTGATCGCTGCCCATTGGGAAGAGATCGAGCAACGCGCCGCGCGTGGCGTATTCGCCGTGCTCCATCACCTGATCAACGTGGCGATAACCGGCCTGCTCCAGCTGATCGCGCAGCGCATCGCGCGACAGTTTTTGCCCTTGCTGCATCACCAGCGCATGGCCGTGCAGGAAGCTGTGCGGACAGACGCGCTGCATGAGCGTGTTGACCGGCATAATCAGCATGCCACGCGTTAAATTGGGCAGTTGATACAGCGTAGAGAGGCGAGCGGAGATGATGTCCTGATGCGGCGAGAAGCTGTCGTAGGGCAGGGTTTCCCAGTCAGCGAGATGGGTGACCGGCAGATCGGTGAACTGGCGTATCTCCTCCTGCAGGCGCAGGGCAGATTGCATATCCGGGGTAATCATCAACACCGGACCGCTGTGGCGTTCGGTGATGCTGGCACACTCAAGCGCTTGCGCGGCGCCGACTAACTGGCCGAGCTGGCGATGGTCGCCGGCTTTGACTGGCAGGGTATAACGACTCTGTTCCGACATGGGATCTCGACATTCTCTCCTTGGATTACAGGGCGTCATCATTCCATAATCCGCCCTGAGGATCATCTGTCGTTTCGGAGTTTCTGCCTGGTCGCCATAAATGACGCCCCTACAAAACGCGTCGGGTCGCCATTAATGGCGAAATGCCTATAGCAAGCGCCGCATCAAATCACCGCACTTTCCGTAGCGGCGCGATTTATCGCGCAATGAATTGCGCCGCTACAATGTGTACGCTCGGCAATCGGGTTCTTCATCTCTTAACTGGCATGCATTACGCCATTCATGGCGACCACAAATCACTTACTCGATTGCTGTGTGTAGTGCATCCGTGGACGATCAACATTGGCCCATGACAGCTCTTTCTCCAGATGGTAACTGTGATTGCCGTCGTCCCACTTCACGTAATAGCCGGTTGGCGCATCTCCCTGTTCAAAAACGTTGACAATCTCGCCTCTGATTTCACCCGATTTGTGTTTCACAATACTGTTTTTGGGGAACTTGAACATGGTGTACTCCTCGTCGCCATCGGTGTTTCATCAATAAGTCTACGCCAGCCCATGACCAATAAACGTACAAATAACATCATTAATTTGTCGCAAATTTATGCATAACCTTGGGCTGATACGGTTTTTGACACAACTTTGCCGCTAACTCAGAGGGTTAGAGGTTTCATAAAGCAGGCACCTCCTTTATCATCCCACTACTTATTTTCAGGCAACTGCCAAGACGGATCTCATGTATCAACCAGTCGCGTTATTCATCGGTTTGCGCTACATGCGTGGACGTGCCTCAGACCGCTTTGGTCGCTTCGTCTCCTGGCTCTCTACTATCGGTATTACGCTCGGCGTATTGGCGCTGGTCACCGTGTTATCGGTGATGAACGGCTTCGAGCGCGAGCTGGAAGGGAATATCCTTGGCCTGATGCCGCAGGCGCTGGTCACCAGCGACAAGGGCAGCATTGACCCGAAAGCGTTGCCGGCGGAGGGCCTCAAACTGCAAGGCGTCAAGCGCATGGCTCCGCTGACTACTGCGGATGTGGTATTGCAGAGCGCGCGTAACGTTTCGGTGGGCGTGATGCTTGGCATCAATCCTGATGAAGCAGATCCGCTGACGCCGTTCCTCGTTAACACGCAGCAACGCGTGCTGCAACCCGGCCAATATAACGTCATCCTCGGTGAACAACTTGCCGCGCAGCTCGGCGTAAAGCGCGGCGATCAACTGCGTTTAATGGTGCCGTCGGTCAGTCAGTTCACGCCGGTGGGGCGTTTGCCGAGTCAGCGTATTTTCACCGTGGCGGGCACTTATGCGGCAAACAGCGAAGTTGATGGCTATCAGATTCTGGTCAACCAGCAAGATGCGTCACGCGTGATGCGATACCCGCTCGGCAATATCACCGGCTGGCGTTTATGGCTGGATAAGCCGTTGAGCGTTGATGCGCTCAGCCAGCAAAAGCTGCCAGATGGCCTGACGTGGAAAGACTGGCGTGAGCGTAAAGGCGATCTGTTCCAGGCGGTGCGCATGGAGAAAAACATGATGGGCCTTCTGCTGAGCCTAATCATCGCGGTAGCGGCCTTTAATATCATTACCTCGCTTGGCCTGTTGATCATGGAAAAGCAGGGCGAAGTGGCGATTCTGCAAACGCTGGGATTAACCCGTCGTCAGATTGTCGCAGTATTTATGGTGCAGGGCGCCAGCGCCGGGATTATTGGCGCGCTGCTTGGCACTCTGCTGGGTGTGCTGCTCGCCAGCCAGCTCAATAATTTGATGCCGGTGATTGGCCTGTTCCTTGATGGCGCGGCGCTGCCGGTCGACATCAACGTGTTGCAGGTGATCACGATTGCGCTGGTCTCGATGGCCGTCGCGCTGCTGTCTACCCTTTATCCGTCGTGGCGCGCTGCTGCCGTCCAACCCGCTGAGGCTTTACGTTATGAGTAATACTCCTTTGTTGCAGTGTCGTGACCTGTGCAAACGCTATCAGGAAGGCAGCGTGCAGACCGATGTACTGCGCAATGTCGCTTTCAGTCTGCAGCCGGGTGAACTGACGGCGATTGTCGGCAGCTCCGGTTCAGGGAAAAGTACCTTGTTGCACCTGCTGGGCGGTTTGGATGCACCGACCTCGGGCGATGTGGTTTTTGATGGCAAATCGCTGAACGCCATGTCGTCAGCCGCCAAAGCAGAGCTGCGTAACCGCGAGCTGGGCTTTATCTATCAGTTCCACCATTTACTGCCAGACTTCAGCGCGCTGGAGAACGTCGCGATGCCGCTACTGATAGGCAAAATTGGCAAAGCGGAAGCGGAATCCCGCGCACGTGAAATGCTGGCGGCGGTTGGGCTGGAAAAGCGTGCCGCGCATCGGCCTTCTGAGTTGTCGGGTGGGGAACGTCAGCGTGTGGCGATTGCCCGCGCGCTGGTAAATCGTCCGCGTCTGGTGATGGCCGATGAACCTACCGGTAACCTCGATGCCCGTAACGCCGACGCGATTTTTGAACTGCTGGGCGAGCTGAACGTCAAACAGGGCACCGCCTTCCTGGTGGTGACGCACGATCTGCAACTGGCGAAACGCCTAAGCCGTCAAATGGAGATGCGCGACGGTGAGCTGAGCGACCAACTGACGCTGGGAGTGATCTGATGGCTTCGTCATTATCTCTGCTGCTCGGGCTGCGTTTTAGCCGCGGACGGCGGCGTGGTGGCATGGTCTCGCTGATCTCCATCATTTCCACCATTGGCATCGCGCTGGGCGTGGCGGTATTGATCATCGGCCTGAGCGCCATGAACGGCTTTGAACGTGAGCTCAATAACCGCATTCTGGCGGTGGTGCCACACGGTGAAATCGAACCGGTTAATCAGCCGTTCCGCCACTGGCAACCGATGATCGCCCCCATTGAACAGGTTTCCGGCATTGCCGCGGCTGCGCCGTACATCAACTTTACCGGGCTGATTGAGAGTGGCGCGAAGCTGCAAGCGCTACAGGTAAAAGGCGTCGATCCGCAGCAGGAATCGCGGCTTAGCGCCTTACCGAGCTTTGTCGCCGGTGATGCCTGGTCGCAGTTCGCGGCCGGCAAACAACAGATCATCCTTGGTGGCGGCATCGCCAAATCGCTTAACGTCAAACAGGGCGATTGGATCACCATCATGATTCCGAATAATGATGGCGAAAATAAACTGCTGCAGCCGAAACGTATTCGTCTGCAGGTCAGCGGCGTGCTGCAACTGAGCGGCATGCTCGATCACAGCCTGGCGCTGGTGCCGCTGGCCGATGCGCAGACGTATCTGGATATGGGCGACAGCGTCAGCGGTATTGCGCTGAAGATGAACGACCCGTTCCAGGCGCAGAAGCTGGTGCGTGACGCCGGTGAAGTGACGCACTCTTACGTCTATATCAAGAGCTGGATTGGCACTTACGGCTACATGTACCGTGACATCCAGATGATTCGCGCCATTATGTATTTAGCCATGGTGCTGGTGATTGGTGTGGCCTGCTTTAACATCGTTTCGACGCTGGTGATGGCGGTAAAAGATAAGAGCAGCGACATCGCGGTGCTGCGCACGCTGGGCGCTAAAGACGGCCTGATTCGCGCCATCTTTATTTGGTACGGCTTGCTGGCTGGCCTGCTCGGCAGCGTCAGCGGCGTGGTGGTTGGCGTGCTGGTGGCGCTCAATCTCACGCCGGTGATGCGCGTGTTTGAGCACCTTACCGGCCATCAGCTGCTGGCGGGCGATATCTACTTTATCGATTTTCTGCCGTCTGAACTGCACTGGATTGATGTGATTTCGGTGCTGGGCACCGCGATTGTGCTGAGCCTGATTGCCAGCTGGTATCCGGCACGGCGCGCCAGCCGTATCGATCCGGCCCGCGTGCTCAGCGGTCAGTAAAGATAAAACGCAGCCGCCGTGCGGCTGCTATTATCGGGCAGATTGGCCCGAAAAATACCCGAAGCGCGGCGATAAACGCCGCAGATAAGGAGCTTTTATGCGCATACCGCGCCGCCGCCTACGACTCGCCCGCGACAAAAAAAACCGCCGCAAGGTGCATCAGCGCTTTCGCCAACGCATCTTCGAGCGCGATCGCAAAGCTGAACTGGCTGCGCATCCGCAACCGCGCGTGGTAGTGCTGACTGGCGCGGGTATTTCCGCCGAGTCGGGGATTCGCACTTTCCGTGCCGCCGATGGCTTGTGGGAAGAGCACCGCGTGGAAGATGTCGCCACGCCGGAAGGTTTTCAGCGCGATCCTGCGCTGGTGCAGGCGTTCTACAATGCGCGCCGTCAACAGCTGCAGCAGTCAGAGATTCAGCCTAACGCTGCGCACAAAGCGCTGGCAGAACTGGAGCAGGTGCTGGGCGATAATTTCCTGTTGGTGACGCAGAATATCGATAACCTGCACGAACGTGCCGGCAGCCAACGCGTGCTGCATATGCACGGTGAGCTGCTGAAGGTGCGTTGTGTGAACAGCGGACAAGTGCTGGACTGGACCGAAGATTTAACGCCGGACGATCGCTGCACCTGCTGCCAGTTCCCGGCAATGTTGCGTCCGCACATCGTATGGTTTGGTGAAATGCCGCTGGGGATGGAAGAGATTTATCAGGCGATTGAGCAGGCGAATCTGTTTATCGCCGTTGGCACGTCTGGCCATGTCTATCCCGCCGCTGGGTTTGTCCATGAGGCGAAACTGCAGGGCGCGCATACCGTGGAACTGAATCTGGAACCGAGCCAGGTCGGCAATGAGTTTGCCGAGCGTCATTACGGCTTAGCCAGCGAAGTGGTGCCGGAGTTTGTGCATACATTCTTGCGTGGGTTGTATAAGTAGAGAAAATTATAGGGTGCGCATTTTTGCGCACCCGGTATTCCAGGTCGCCATGAATAGCGACCTTACAAGTGATTAACGTCCCGCCTTCAACTTCTGGAACAGCGTCTCATACTGCACGCTGGCATCACCAACATCATTCTGCCATTCGCCGTTTTTAATCACGTCGGCTGACGGATAAAGCGAAGGATCGTTGGCTACTTCCGGCGGCAACAACTTTTTCGCCGCCAGGTTGGGTGTAGGATAACCAATGGTTTCCGCCACTTGCGCTGCGACTGCCGGGCGCAGCAGGAAGTTAATCAGCTTCAGCGCGCCTTCACGGTTTTTCGCGTTAGCCGGAATCGCCAGATTATCCATCCAGAAAATCCCGCCTTCCTGCGGCCAGACAATCTGCAGCGGCGTGCCCGCCTGGCGTGCAACATACGCCGAACCGTTCCAGATCATGCCAACGTTCACTTCGCCTTCCATAAACGGGTTGCCCGGGTTATCGGAGTTGAACGCCAGCACGTTCGGCATCAGCTTTCTCAACTCTTCGTAGGCAGCGTCGATCTGTTTTGGATCGCGGGTATTGCCCGAATAGCCCAACTTGCGCAGCGCCATCTGGAACACTTCTCGTGCATCGTCGGTCAGCAGCAGGCTTTGCTTATACTCCGGCTTCCACAAATCGGCCCAGCGGGTGATGCTATTTGCATCCACTTCATCGGTGTTGATCCCAATTGCCGTTGCACCCCAGATATAGGGAATCGAGTAATCGTTGTTAGGATCAAACGGCTTATTCAGCAGATTAGGATCAAGGTTTTTGAAGTTGCTGAGCTGAGATTTATCAATCTTTTGCAGCATGCCTTCATTGCGCATTTTGGCGACGAAGTAGGTTGAAGGCACCACCAAATCATAGGCGCCATCTTTCCAGGTCTTCAGCTTGGCATACATGCTTTCATTGGATTCGTAGGTAGAGTAAATCACCTTAATGCCGGTCTCTTTGGTGAACTGCTCCAGCAGCCCCGGTGGCACATATTCGGTCCAGTTATAGAAATAGAGCGTTTTGCTGTCATCTGCCTGCGCGCTCTGCATGCCCAATGCCAGCGCCCCAGCCGCCAGCCAATGAGACCATTTTTTCATCGATTATCCTCTAATTGGTTTTATCACGGAGCAGCAGCTGACTGAGCGCCACCAACAGCAGCGACAGCAGCAGCAAAATTGTCGCCAGCGCATTCACTTCGGGTGATACGCCAACTTTAACCATCGAATAAATTTTTAATGGCAAGATTTCAAAGCTCGGCCCGGTGACGAACGACGAAACCACCACATCGTCCATCGACAGCGTAAAGCTTAACAGCCAACCCGCTGCGACGGCCGGTAGCGCCAGCGGCAGCAGAATCTTGCGTAATATGGTGACTTCGCTGGCACCGAGATCTTTGGCGGCTTCCAGCATGCGTACATCAAACCCTTTTAGGCGCGAATAGACGGTAATTACCACAAACGGCAGGCAGAAGGTGATGTGTGAAAACAGCAGCGACCAGAAGCCGAGCGAAATGCCCAGCAGCATAAACAGCACCAGCAGTGAAATTGCCATCACGATATCCGGCGACATCATCACCACAAACAGCATGCCGCTGACGAACGGTTTGCCGCGGAAACGATAGCGATACAGGGCGACAGCGGTCAGCGAGCCGATAAGGGTGGCGCAGCTGGCGGAGAGTACGCCCATCAGCAGCGAATGTTGTGCCGCCTGAATCAAGCTGTCGTTATTCATCAACAGGCGATACCACTGCGTGCTGAAGCCCTGCCAGTTAATGCCGAAGCGCGAACTGTTGAAGGAGTTGACGATTAAAATGATGATCGGGATATAAAACCAGGCATAAATCACGGTCATGAAGCCGCTGCGTAACCAACGCGCCATCATTGCAGCTCCACCTTGCTGTTCAGCATACGCGCCGCACGCCAGTAAGCCAGCAGCATCAGCCCCATCAGCAGCGTCATCACAATACTGGTGGCGGCACCGAACGGCCAATCACGGATATTAAGGAACTGGCTCTTAATGACGTTACCAATCAACAAATTTTTTGCGCCCCCCAGTAAATCCGCCACGAAGAACAAGCCCATCGCCGGGATAAACACCAGCAGACACCCGGCGACAATGCCCGGCATGGTCAGCGGCAAAATGATGCGCCAGAAAGTTTTCACTTTATTCGCGCCAAGATCGCGTGCCGCTTCGAGGCAGGATTTATCCAGCTTTTCCAGGCTGGAGTAGAGGGGCAGCACCATAAACGGCAACAGAATGTAGATCAGCCCCAGAATCACCGCTTCTGAGGTGTACATAATGCGAAACGGTTTGTCGATTACGCCGATCCACAGCAAAAATTCATTTAGCCAGCCGCGCGTGCTGAGGAAAATTTTCAATCCGTAGATGCGGATTAGCGAGTTGGTCCAGAACGGCACAATCAGCAGGAACAGCATCAGCGGACGCAGACGCGCGGGCAGCTTAGTCAAACACCAGGCAAACGGATAACCGAGCAGCAGGCAACAGAGCGTGGCGATAAACGCCATATTCAGCGAATGCAGCAGCACATCGGCGTAAAGCGGATCGAGCAGCCGCGTGTAGTTGTTGAGGGTGAAGGCCATACTGACAAAATGCGCATCGTCACGCGTCAGGAAGCTGGTGGCGAAGATCATCATGTTGGGCAGCAGCACAAACAGCGTCAGCCAGCTGACGATAAGCAGCACAATGACGTTCTGCAGACGGTTACGCATCAACTTCATACGGCAGCACCACCTCCCAGTTTGCTACCCAGCTGACGGCCATCTTCTGGTTCAGCGAGTGGTCAAAATCGGGATCGTCTTCGTTGAAGAATTCGCTCACCGTCAGCAACTTGCCGTTCTCCAGCTCAACGGTAGATTCCAGCGTCATGCCTTTATAGTTGCGCTCGCGCACATAGCCGATCAGATTATCGCTGCGGCTGTCGTGATCGATCTCTTCCACGCGCAGATCTTCCGGACGCAGCAGCACATGTAGCTTATCGCCCACGCTCACCGGAAAATCACACTGCAGTTCACATTCGCGGCCTTCCACGCAGGCGCGGATGGTGGGCGCATGATCGCTGTTTAGCACCTCGGCATCGAACACGTTAATCTCGCCAATAAAGCGCGCTACAAACAGGTTGGCGGGCTCTTCGTAGATTTCGCGCGGTGTGCCGTCCTGTTCGATGCGGCCATCGCGCATCACCACGATACGATCGGACATGGTCAGCGCCTCTTCCTGATCGTGAGTAACAAAGACAAAGGTAATGCCGAGCTTACGCTGCAGCGCTTTTAGCTCGTTTTGCATTTGACGACGCAGCTTGTAATCCAGCGCCGACAGCGACTCATCCAGCAGCAGTACTTTCGGACGGTTGACCACCGCGCGTGCAATGGCCACGCGCTGTTGCTGACCGCCAGAAAGCTGATGCGGACGCCGATCGGCAAAGCTCTCCAGCTGCACCATCGCTAGCGCATCGTTAACGCGCGTGATGATCTCCGCTGATGGCGTTCTCTGCATACGCAGGCCAAAAGCGACATTTTCAAACACCGACATATGCGGAAACAGCGCATAGCTCTGAAACACGGTGTTGATGTGGCGATGCTCGGCCGGCAGATCGGTGATGTCATTATCATCAAGAGTGATGTGACCGCGATCGGCATCTTCCAGTCCGGCAATCAGGCGTAAAATGGTGGTTTTTCCGCAGCCGGAAGGGCCGAGCAGCGTGATGAATTCGCCGTGACGGATGGTCAGGTCGAAGTCGGAGATGATGGTTTTGCCATCAAAAGCTTTACTGATGCCAGAAAGCGTAACCAGCGCGGGAGCGCGTGTTTGCGTCATTTTAGTCACTCAGTCTGATGGTGAATCAGGTTACAGCATAGCCGCGGTTGACGGCTTGCGGTGATGAAGGGCGCGATGATACCGCAAAAATGTGTCAATGCCATGTTTTGCCACGGATTTACCTTGAAAACTCCGAAAAATGCCGGAGTATGCGTAACGGGAAAGTCGGACAGGCAACAGTGAGCGAATTTTCAACGCAATTCCCGTTGAGAGAGCTAACCTGAAGGATAATGATTTGACGCAACATGGCGGCAGTAGGCCACCATGATAATGACGCAGGTTCTTTAGAGGGATGACAGATGGATCAATTACTTGAGCGTTTTCTCAGTTATGTCGCAGTAGAAACTCAGTCAAAACCTCAGGCACGACAGGTGCCAAGCAGTGAAGGGCAGTGGGCGCTGGCGCGTCAATTACAGGAAGAACTCATCGCGCTAGGCTTTGTTGATGTTTCTCTGAGCGATCATTGCTGCGTAATGGGTACTTTACCGGCAAACGTCGATTGGGCTACGCCGGTGATCGGCTTTATTTCGCATATGGACACGTCTCCGGATTTCACCGCCAAAAACGTCAATCCGCAGATTATCGAAAACTACCGTGGTGGCGATATCGCCCTCGGCAACGGCGATGAAATTCTGTCGCCGGTGATGTTCCCGATCCTGCATAAGCTCATTGGTCATACGTTGATCACCACCGATGGCAAAACCCTGCTGGGTGCCGATGACAAAGCCGGTATCGCCGAGATCATGACCGCGATGGCGCGTCTGGCAACCAGTGATACGCCGCACGGGGCGATTCGCGTGGCCTTTACGCCGGATGAAGAGATTGGCCGCGGTGCGTCGCACTTCGATGTCGAAGGTTTCGCTGCCGATTGGGCTTACACCGTCGATGGCAGCGATCTCGGCGAATTTGAGTTCGAGAATTTTAACGCTGCCACCGCGATGGTTAAAATCACCGGCAACAACGTGCATCCTGGCAGCGCCAAAAATGTGATGGTTAATGCGCTGGATTTGGCAATGCGCTTCCACGCTGAACTGCCAGCCAAAGAGAAGCCGCAGTATACCGACGGTTATGAAGGTTTCTTCCATCTGCATACCATCAAAGGGACGGTTGAGCATGCCGAGCTGATGTACCTGATCCGTGATTTTGATGCCGACAGCTATGCCCAGCGTAAACAACTGCTGGAAGAGATTGGCCAGCGCGTGAGCCAAGGGCTGCAAAGCGAGTGTTCGATAAAAGTCGAGATCAGCGATAGCTATCGTAACATGCGTGAGAAGGTTGAACCGCACCCGCACATTATTGAGCTGGCGCTGCAGGCGATGCGCGATTGTGGCATTGAACCGAACGTCAAACCCATTCGCGGTGGCACCGATGGCTCTGCGCTATCGTGGAAAGGATTGCCTTGCCCGAACTTGTTCACCGGTGGCTACAACTATCACGGCAAGCACGAGTTCGCCTCACTCAATGTGATGGCGCAGTCGGTGGAGGTAATTGTGCGTTTGGCTGAGCTGGCGGGGCAGAAGAAGTGACAGTAACCGGTGCGCATAAATGCGCACCTTACAACGCAGGGCCGCCATTCATGGCGGCCGAAAAGTAGCTTACTCGCCGAAGAACCAATACCCGCTATTTACCAACGCTGCCAGCTGCGCCAGCAGTGAAGGATCGTCCAGCGCATCCCCGAAATCTTCCAGCGTCAGCACGTGATTATGCGCCAATGCTGCCAGCACATGCGGATGGCTGCAGGTGACGGATTCACCGTTGACAAACACCACATCGCCGATGGTCAACACGCGCAGGCCGCCGAGTCGCGTTAGCGCATCACCTTGCTGTAACGCATCATAGATTTCATCCGGCTGATAAGGCGGCTCCGGCGGGGCGACGTCCAGTTCGTGACGCGACTGGGAAATGAATTCGCCAAACCACTGATTAAACTGCTCCGGCTGGTTAATCACATCCATCATCACTTGACGGATACCTTCCAGTTCCGACGGCAGGATTTGCGATGGGCAATCACGCGATGGCACATCCGGATCGCTGTAGCGATAGCTGCCCAATTCGTTAGCCAGCATGTGATCGGCAAAACCGCTGATCAACTCGCGACCATTTGGCGCGCGGAAACCGACCGAATAGTTGATGGCGTTTTCCAGCGAATAGCCTTCATGCGGGAATCCAGGCGGAATATAAAGAATATCGCCGGGCTCCATCTCTTCATCAATAATGGCGTCGAAAGGCTCCACTTGCAGCAGATCCGGGTGCGGGCAGTGCTGCTTCAACGGCACTTTTTCACCCACGCGCCAGCGACGACGGCCAGTGCCCTGAATGATAAACACATCGTATTGATCAAAATGCGGGCCCACGCCGCCGCCGGGAACGGCAAAGGAGATCATCAGATCGTCAACGCGCCAGTCGGGCAGGAAACGGAACGGGCGCATTAGCGCAGCAGAAGGTTCATGCCAGTGGTTTACCGCCTGCACCAGCAGCGACCAGTTACTTTCGCCGAGATGATCGTAGCTCTCAAACGGACCGTGGCTGACCTGCCATTTGCCCTCGTTATGGCTAACAAGGCGACTATCCACCTCATTTTCCATTGCCAGACCGGCTAGCTCGTCTGGAGAAATAGGGTCGACGAAGTTTTTAAAACCCCGTTTAAGCACCACCGGGCGTTTCTGCCAGTAGCGCTGAATAAAGTCGGGCCAGTTGATGTCGAGCTGATAGTCCATATAAGGCGTCCGTTTGCTGCAAAGAATGATGGCAAGTATAACAGCCCGCGTCCCATTCTACTCGCGGTGATGCTCGACTTCCTGTCGCTGAAAAATGACTTCCATGCGCGCGCCACCGAGCGGGCTGGTCGTGGCGATCACCTGACCGGCATACTGTTCGAGGATGTCGCGCACCACGGCTAAACCTAATCCCTGGCCTGGGCGCAACGTGTCAGCGCGCTGACCGCGCACGAAGATCAGGTCGCGTTTGTTTTCCGGAATACCAGGCCCGTCGTCATCGATAAACAGATGCAGCGTTTTGTCGGTTTGGCGCGCGGTGACTTCAATGAATTCGAGGCAGTATTTGCAGGCGTTATCCAGTACGTTACCCAGCACTTCCATAAAATCATTTTTGTCGCCGATAAAGGTGAGCTCTGGCGAGATATCCAGCGTAATCGCCACGCCTTTGCGCTGGTAGACCTTGTTCAAGGCAGAACACAGGCTATCAAGTAACGCCGAGACCGAATGCAAATCACGCTGAAGCGGATTGTGATCGGCCTGCATGCTGGCCCGATGCAGGTAATAGCCAATTTGCTGCGAGATGCGGCTGATCTGCTCCAGCATCACCGGTTCGGCCTCTTCAATGGTTAACTCTTTGCCATTGCGTACGGAACGCAGCGTACTTTGGAGCACTGCCAGCGGCGTTTTCAGGCTGTGGGTGACATCTGAAAGGGTAGTGCGATAGCGCGTATAGCGCTGGCGTTCGTTAGTCAGCAGCAGGTTAAGATTGCGCACCAGGCTACGGAGCTCTTGCGGCGGATTATCATTGAGATTCTCGCGCTGCCCGGTTTCCAGCTCGCGCACCTGCGAAGTAAGATCGCCAATCGGACGCAAACTCCAGTGCGCCGCCAGCCACAGCAGCGGAATCACCAGCAACAGATTGGCCGCCAACACATAGCTAAACCACGACCACACCACATCAGAGTGCTGTAGCTCTTGTGGAATCGAATCGACCACCACGATGGTCAGCGCGGGTAAGTTGGTCGTGGCATCGTAACGGTTAACCGCCACCGAGTGGGTAAAGGTATCGTTGCTGTCGCTATCCAGAGCATGCAGCCGCTCTTTCGCTTGCGTGTTATTTCCCATCGCCGCCATGCTGGTACGCGTGCTGGTGTCGATTTCGTAAAAATCAGGTTTGAGCAGCCATTCGCGATGAATCTTGGTTCGGATGTCCGGCACGTCACGCTGTTGCCACAGCAGCTTACCGTGCTCATCGTAAATAAATACCAAGGTGGGGAAATTGAGCGTCATGCGCTCCGGCTGGCCGATGGTGAGTTGATTGTCGTGCCACTGTGCTAGCGTGAAGAACAGATTGCTCTCGCCGCGCATCACGCGATAAGTATTTTTATCGAAGCTGACTACGTAGCCAACCACGGCCACCATGCCGTAGGAGAGCGACAGAAACAGCACGATCGCCGCTGTCGCCAGCAAAAAACGGGCGCGGAGTGAAAAAGGGCGTAAACGTTGTAACCACGTCATAAATCACAGATCAAAGCGATAGCCCTGGCCGCGCACGGTGTTAATCACTTCGCTCGGATAGAGTGAAAGAATTTTTTTGCGCAGACGACCCATCAGCACGTCGATGGTGTGACTTTCGCGCAATTCAGCATCGGGATAGAGTTGCAGCATCAGCGAATCTTTGCTCACGACTTTACCGGCGTTACGAATCAATGTTTCGACGATGGTGTACTCAAAAGCGGTGAGTTTCACCGGTTCGTCTTGCACCGTCAGTTCGCGGCGTGACAGATCGACCTGGAACGGCGGCATGGAGATAATCTGCGAAGCGTGTCCGCTATTACGACGCATCAGCGCCTGTAAACGGGCGGCAACTTCCTCGATATGGAACGGTTTGGTTACGTAGTCGTCGGCCCCGGCTTCCAGCGCTTCAACTTTGGCTTGCCAACCTTCGCGCGCGGTCAATACCAGAATCGGTTGGCGAACGGCATCGGTGCGCCAGCGACGGATCAGCGACATGCCATCTTCATCGGGCAAACCGAGATCCACCAATGCGATATCGGGGATATGCTCTTGCAGGAAATAATCCGCTTCTTTGGCATCTTCTGCGGCATCGACCTGATGGCCCATTTCACGCAACTGCACGGCGAGATGATGTCGCAGCAGCGCGTTATCTTCCACAACCAGAACACGCATAGTATTTCCTTAGCTTCCAACGTAGTGATGTTGGAAAGAGTATATGCGAAGGCAGCTAAACCAGAGAACAACCAGGCGCGCGAAACGCGCCTGGTTAACGCATTACTTCAAATCATCAACCATCTGAATTGCACGGCCGAGGTAGTTGGCTGGCGTCATCTGCTTCAGACGCACTTTTTCCTCTTCCGGCAGGTCGAGACTGTCAATAAAGGTCTGCATACCTGCGGCATCAACACGTTTTCCGCGCGTCAGCTCTTTCAGCTTCTCGTACGGTTTTTCAATGCCGTAACGACGCATCACGGTTTGGATCGGCTCAGCCAGCACTTCCCAGTTATGATCCAGCTCATCCAGCAGACGATCGCGGTTCACTTCCAGTTTAGAGATGCCTTTCAGCGTGGCTTGATAGGCGATCAGCGCATAGCCGATGCCTACGCCCAGGTTACGCAGCACGGTAGAATCGGTCAGGTCGCGCTGCCAGCGTGAAACCGGCAGTTTGCTGGCCAGATGCTGCATCATCGCGTTGGCCAGGCCAAGGTTGCCTTCGGAGTTTTCGAAGTCAATCGGATTCACTTTGTGCGGCATGGTGGAAGAACCGATTTCACCGGCGATGGTTTTTTGTTTGAAGTGATTCAGCGCGACGTAACCCCAGATATCACGATCAAAGTCGATCAGAATGGTGTTGAAGCGCGCGATGCAGTCAAACAGTTCAGCGATATAATCGTGCGGCTCAATCTGCGTGGTGTACGGATTCCAGGTGATGCCCAGCGAGGTCACAAACTGCTCGCTCAGCTGATGCCAATCCACTTCCGGATAAGCAGAGATGTGGGCGTTGTAGTTGCCGACCGCACCGTTGATTTTACCCAGTACGTCAATCTTGCTCAGCTGACGCAGTTGGCGCTCCAGGCGGTACGCCACGTTCGCCATCTCTTTACCCATGGTCGACGGCGTCGCGGGCTGGCCGTGGGTGCGCGACAGCAGCGGAATGTCACGGTATTCGTGCGCCAGACCTTTAACGGCATCGATAAGCTGGTTCCAGAACGGCACGATCACATCGCGACGTGCGGTTTCCAGCATCAGCGCATGAGACAGATTATTGATATCTTCTGAGGTGCAGGCGAAGTGGATGAATTCAGACACCGCATGCAAGGCGGGCACATTGGCCACTTTCTCTTTGAGGAAATACTCCACGGCTTTAACGTCGTGGTTAGTGGTGCGCTCGATGGTTTTAATGCGTGCCGCGTCTTCTTCGCTGAAATTGGCGACAATGGCATCAAGGAAAGCGTTTGCGTCGGCATCAAATGCAGGAACTTCCTTGATCTCTACAGTCGTAGCCAGTTTTTGTAACCAGCGAACCTCAACCTCAACGCGAAATTTCAGCAAACCGAACTCGCTGAAAATGGCGCGCAGTGGGCTGACTTTATCGCCGTAACGACCATCGACAGGTGAAACGGCGGTCAGAGAGGATAATTCCATCAGTGCAACTCCTGAATCGTTTAACAATGATGCCAGGGCAGCGCTTAATACGCCGGGCCCAGGCGGGATAAAATGGTTTTGGCTTCGCCCAGCAGACGCTGGCGCGAGAACATCAGCTGCAGACGGCCACCGCCAACCTGCTGCCATAACACCGCAGAGCGAATACCGGCCAGCAGGGCGGCACGCACTTTACTCTGCACTTGTGAATTCTGTAATACCTGCGGCGAACCCGTTACCTGAATGCGCGGGCCCAGCGGGCTAATCACATCCACATAAATGCCGGCCATCGCGCTGGTGATGGTGTCCGATTCCAGCTCGTAATGCGCTAACTGGCGGTCGAGTTGGCTAATGCGCTGTGCCAGCATATCCATCGCGGTTTTATTGCCGTGTAGCTTACGCTCCAGCACCATCATGCTCAGCGTATAACGGGTCAGTTCCGCGCTAGCACCTTTACGGTTGCTGCTGTTCAGCACGGCCATCAACGTTTCTAAGCCTAACTGCAGATTGGCCTCATCGTTGCCAAACACCGCCAGCGTCGAGCCGGGGTTGAGATCGATCAGGCTGCGCAGCGACACATTCAGTGCCGCGTTATTGCAATGTCCTTGCTGCGCGAGCTGTTGCACCACATGGGCGGCCTGGCATACGCCCGCCAGCGCCAGCGTAATCTCATAATAGTTCTTAGCCACGCTTAACTCCTGTCATCGCGTCGGGCAGCGCCGACCTTAGGCTTCTGCCAGAGGCAGGCGTTGTTCGATAATGCCGCCGCCAAGGCACACGTCACCGAGATAGAACACGGCGGATTGGCCTGGCGTGACGGCCGCAACCGGCTCGTCAAAACGGACTTCAATACGGTCGTCGCCATGTGGAATGATTTCACATGGAATGTCGGTCTGGCGATAGCGCGTTTTCACCGTACAGCGCAGTGGGGCGGTGATCGGCTGGCGATCGACCCAGTGCAGCTGTTGGGCAATCAAACCCACGGACATCAGGCGCGGATGCTCGCCACCTTGCGCGACGATCAAGCGATTACGCGCCACATCTTTGTCGACCACATACCAGGGATCGTCATTGCTCTCTTTACGACCGCCAATGCCCAGGCCTTTACGCTGGCCGAGCGTGTGATACATCAAACCCTGATGCTCACCGACGATGTCGCCGTCAACGGTCTCAATCTCGCCCGGCTGCGCAGGCAAATAGCGGCCGAGGAAGTCGCGGAACTTGCGCTCGCCGATGAAGCAGATACCGGTAGAGTCTTTCTTCTTCGCGGTGATCAGATCGAGCTGTTCAGCGATGCGGCGCACTTCTGGTTTTTCCAGTTCGCCCACCGGGAACAAGCTTTGCGCAATCTGCTGGTGGCTCAAGGTATAGAGGAAATAGCTCTGATCTTTGTTGCCGTCGAGGCCGCGCAGCAGACGGCTTTGCCCGTCAACATCCTGACGGCGCACATAGTGGCCGGTGGCGATGAAGTCTGCGCCGAGATCGTCCGCCGCGAATTCGAGGAAGGCTTTGAACTTGATCTCTTTATTGCACAGGATGTCGGGGTTCGGCGTGCGGCCGGCTTTGTACTCTTCCAGGAAGTGTTCGAACACGTTATCCCAGTACTCAGCGGCGAAGTTGATTTTGTGCAGTTTGATGCCGAGTTTGTCACACACGGCTTGTGCGTCGGCCAGATCATCGGCGGCGGTGCAATACTCCTCGCCATCGTCTTCCTCCCAGTTCTTCATGAACAGGCCTTCTACCTGATAGCCCTGCTGTTGCAGTAACCAGGCGGAAACGGAAGAATCGACGCCGCCGGACATTCCGACGATCACTTTTTTCTGGCTGTTGTCAGACATGACGCACTCTTAAATTACAATAAAAACAGGCGGCGCATTCTATCATGCAGAAGCGGGGCGCGCACCCTCATGAAACGGCCACTGGAACGGCGCGACCAGTTGCAGAGGATATCGCTCGCCTTGTTGCCACAGCCGCACGCTTTCTGCCACTAACGGCGAACGCAGGCGATTGGCCGTTAGAATCTGCTCTGGCGGCAGCCACCAGCAGCAATCGATGTCACGATCGTGCGGCGAAGTCTCGACTTTTTCGGCCAAATCGAGGCCAAACAGGAAACGCACAAAAGGTGTATCGTCCGGCGCAATCCACTGCTGTACGCCAAGGAAATATTCGGGTTGGGCGTCGATGCCGGTCTCTTCAAACAGTTCACGCTGTGCAGCTTCGAGAATGGTTTCATCGGCTTCAAGATGCCCGGCGGGCTGATTCCAGGTGATGCGGCCATGCACGCGCTCTTCGACCACCAGCAAATGTCCCTGTGCTTGCACCATACAGGCGACGGTTACATGAGGTTTAAACATCCTTCCTCCGAAATTGTTAACTAAAAGTTATTAAATGGCTGCACTGATGTCGCGCCATTCACCCGGCGGCAAATCGCCTAACTGATGTTCGCCCATCGCAAAGCGAATCAGGCGCAGCGTCGGAAAACCGATATGTGCCGTCATGCGGCGAACCTGCCGGTTACGCCCCTCAAACAGGGTGATTTTCAACCAGCAAGTGGGGATCGCTTTGCGCTCGCGAATCGGCGGCTGGCGCGGCCACAGCCACTCAGGCTCGGCCACTAACTCCACGCCCGCCGGCAAAGTTGGGCCATCTTTCAGCGTCACGCCACTGCGTAATGGGGATAAATCTGATTCCTGCGGTGACCCTTCCACCTGCACAAAATAGACTTTCCCGGTGCGCTTGCCGGGCTGCGTCAGCGCGGCCTGCAGTGCGCCATCGTTGGTTAAAATCATCAAACCTTCGCTATCACGATCGAGGCGGCCTGCGGCATAAACATCGCTTACCGGCACAAAATCCTTCAGCGTGCAGCGTCCAGCTTCATCACTAAATTGCGGTAAAACATCGAATGGTTTGTTAAAGAGTATGACGCGTCTTGGGCCTTGTGGACGGGCATCGCGGCGCATGGGCTTACGTACCGGGGCGTTCGCACGCTTATCCTGGTGAATTCGTTGAGAAGTTTTTCGCATGGGCTTTGCAGTCAGAAACATTCGGCGCATTATAGCGCGAAACTACGGTGATTGGCGTAGCGGAAATAATCAAGTAGTATTGACCCGCATCTTACAAATCATTAACAAAAAATCGCTCGAAGGAGAGGTTGATGGAAAGCAAAGTAGTTGTTCCGGCGGAAGGTCAAAAAATCACCCTGGATCAGGGAAAACTGAATGTTCCGAATAACCCGATTATTCCTTACATTGAAGGTGACGGTATCGGCGTTGATGTTTCCCCGGTAATGTTGAAAGTGGTTGATGCCGCTGTGAAGAAAGCCTACAACGGCGAGCGAAAAATTTCCTGGATGGAAATTTACACCGGCGAAAAATCAGTAGAACTCTACGGCCAGGATGTCTGGCTGCCGCAGGAAACCCTCGATTTAATCAAAGAATACCGCGTTGCTATTAAAGGCCCGCTGACCACCCCAGTCGGTGGCGGTATTCGTTCTCTTAACGTTGCGTTGCGTCAGGAGCTGGATCTGTACGTATGTCTGCGTCCAGTTCGCTACTACAAAGGCACACCAAGCCCGGTTAAGCGTCCAGAAGAGACCGACATGGTGATCTTCCGAGAAAACTCAGAAGATATCTATGCCGGTATCGAGTGGAAAGCGGGCACGCCAGAAGCGGATAAAGTGATCAAGTTCCTGCGCGAAGAGATGGGCGTGAAGAAAATTCGCTTCCCTGAGCAGTGTGGTATCGGCGTTAAGCCATGCTCGGAAGAGGGGACTAAACGTCTGGTGCGCGCAGCGGTTGAATACACCATCACCAACGATCGTGATTCTCTGACCCTGGTTCACAAAGGCAACATCATGAAGTTCACCGAAGGTTCTTTCAAAGACTGGGGCTACCAGTTAGTGAAAGAAGAGTTCGGCGGCGAGCTGATCGATGGCGGCCCGTGGATGAAGTTCAAGAACCCGAACACCGGTAAAGAGATCATCGTTAAAGACGTGATCGCCGATGCCTTCCTGCAGCAAATCCTGCTGCGTCCAGCTGAATACGACGTAATCGCCTGTATGAACCTGAACGGTGACTACATCTCTGATGCCCTGGCGGCTCAGGTTGGCGGTATCGGTATCGCCCCTGGCGCGAACATCGGTGACGAATGTGCACTGTTCGAAGCGACCCACGGTACGGCACCTAAGTATGCAGGTCAGGATAAAGTGAACCCAGGTTCAGTGATTCTGTCAGCAGAAATGATGCTGCGTCATCTGGAGTGGTTCGAAGCGGCTGACTTAATCGTGAAAGGTGTTGAAGGCGCTATCGCTAACAAAACCGTGACTTACGATTTCGAACGTCTGATGGAAGGCGCTAAGCTGCTGAAATGTTCAGAGTTTGGTGACGCAATCATCAGCAACATGTAATTTGCCCTTCAGGCAGAAAGCATAACGGGAGCCAATGGCTCCCGTTTTTTTTAATCTACAATTCGCGGTTACCGCGACTTAAATTTACTGCATTGCCAGCACCGACTGAGCATCAATGATCATACACTTGCCTGTGCAGTTCTCATTACCGGTAAGCACAGGTGACATAGGTAGAATGAAATTCATCGCCGTCTCTTTTTTCACGGTGAATGCCATACCTGCAAATGTCCAGGGCATACCCAAAGATAAAGAACCAAACTCATCATATTTCGATGATTTTGCAATTTTAGGCAAATTTTCAGTATTCAATCGGTAGTAAAGGGCGCCATCAAACTCTTTTGGGACGACTTTAGTGATCTCGGCCTGTAAAAGCGCATATTCTTTTTGCTGAGGCGAAGAAAAGCCCTCGTTAATATTACTGGCTGCGAGTAATCCGGCAGCGACAGGAAGCAAAATAGTGATATAACGTGAATATCTGGTTTTATCGATAATAAAGAAAAGCCCGATCAGGAAACAGGATGTGGTAATCAATGAGATCGCCACTATAGTGCGGTAAGCTGCCCAACTCTCTGTGACGAGCAAGTTTGGTGTCACAGCTGCAATAGCGAACAGCAAAGATAACACGACTTTCTCTTTGCCATGATCTTTAATCTTATTCAATCCAATGAATATAAAGAAGAGAGAAATAATGATTGATAATGCTTTTCTGCCGGTATCAAAATTACAGATGGCATTTTTTAAGGGTTCAGCAAAGAACCATTTTATTTTTCCAACCACGTCAAAAGTAATGTTACTTCTTGACAGTGTCTCGCCAAACAACAGCTGCGGTACAGATTTGGCTAATATCAATGCCATCAACATGCCAAAGAATATCATGGCAAAAATGCGCAACAGTTGCTTTTTTTCGACTTTCCGTGCGGTTAGACAGGTATCCATAAAGGCAAAAAAAAGGAAACACATTGCGGTGGGTTGATAAATAGCAAAGGACAGGATAATCAGCAAGGCTGACAAGGCAATTCCGATAAAACCACGCAATTTAGTGAGGGCCGAGTAGCTTAATCCCGCAAGAAGAATAGATGTGACAAACGGAAAACACACCGACCAGGCGTTGAATACCTGAAAAGAGGGCAGTAAACAAATTATTAAAGAGAATATCACTCGCTGAAAATTATTTCTTAGAATCTCTCTCTCAGTGATGAATCTGTATAAATAACAACTCAGTATTATGAGAGTAAAAACAGATAACAACCTTAGCAGTATTAATGAATCGACACTGAATATCAGGAAAGAGAACAGGAAGCGCAAAGCGCCATATGCTGGCCTTCCTGAAAGGGCGTCCCACTTAAAAATGCTTGCGGGATCACTCTGAGAATTGAACAAATAGTACCAATCATCAGAAAAAGCATAGCTTGAGAGAAAAACAGGACTGTAGCAGGCAAACAAAGCGGCAGCTAAAAAAATATAAACTTTGAGGTTGCTTCTAAATATGTTAGTCATTTGTTTCCTTTTTTATATATCGAGGTCTATGTTTGGTTTCAATATATATTCTGCCAATATATTCACCTAATACACCTATCCCTATTAACTGAACTCCACCTAAAAAGAGTATTGATACCAGCAATGATGGATAACCTGCTACAGGGTTTCCCCAGATTATTTTATCAATAATCATCCATGCCCCATAAAGGAAAGACAACGCTGCAACCATAAACCCAATATAGGTCCAAACTCTTAGCGGAAAGGTTGAAAAACTGGTTAGTCCTTCAAGAGCCAGATTCCAAAGTCGCCAGCCGTTAAACTTGGGTTTTCCTGCGACGCGCGCTGAGCGGCTATATTCTACGATGGCAACATCACCTTCAACCCAACTTAGAATACCTTTCATAAACAGATTTCGTTCCTGCAACAGCTTGATGTTTTCTACTGTGGCGCGGGAAAGTAAGCGGAAATCGCCAACATTCTCCTCAAGCTTTGGTGAACTGATTTTATTGTGTAGCTTGTAAAACCATGCGGCAGTTTGACGCTTAAAATGACTATCACTACTTCTATCAATGCGTTTTGCTAATACAATCGGCCAGCCTTCCTGCCATTTTTTTATTAGCAGGGGAATCACGTCAATAGGATCCTGAAGGTCAACGTCGATCGGAATCACTGCATCACCACTCGCATGTTCAATGCCTGCGAGCAGTGCGGCTTCTTTACCGAAGTTTCGAATTAAACTAATGACTAACACAGACTCGTCATCATCCCGAAGTGACTGAATAATCTGCTCTGTTTTATCGCTACTGCCGTCGTTAATGAAGATGATTTCGAGATCGTAAGAAGAGAGTTTTTCTTTAACGGTACGGTAAAATAGGGGAATGGCATCTTCTTCATTGAAAACGGGAACAACCAGAGAAATTTTCACTTTTTCACCTTAAAAACAATAAAGTTTGAATAGATGAAGCCAAATATTAAGCTTAATAGAGAAAATGAAATAAGCGTAATAATCGGATTGATTTGCGTATGATCGGCAAAACTGCCAATACCTGCAGCCATCATGCCCATAAAAGCAACAAACATTACATAGCGAAGTGTTGTGGCTTCGGTTTTGAAGGTCCAGCGTGCATTAGCAAAGAATGAAAATGTCACGGCGACACTGAAAGCCATTAGATTAGCCAGCCATTGACGAGTATTCATAGAATACAAAGCGGCAAACACCATCCAATGTATCAACGTGTTAATGATGCCAACGGATAAAAAACGAGAGAAGAGTTTTAACATACTGAAATGTTAGCCATGGCGACATCATTATATTCAAAATGGATGGGAATTTTACATGCTGAGGTGGAATAAATAAAGTTGTAAAATCAACGTTTTCTCAGTCATGTCTTCAGCGAAATGCATTCACTCATTATCAAAAAAATAACGGGAGCCATGGGCTCCCGTTTTGATGGCTTGCATCAATCGACTTGCTGCTCATTGGGTTTGGCCAACTGCGCCCGCTCCTGCGACAACCGCCAGAAATCGCTGCCGCCCGGCTGCTGGTACATCCGCAGCGAGAAGTGACCTACTATCGCGTAAATATATTCGAATATAGCCGACTGGGAGTTCTCGTAATCCACCCACAGCACTGACGAGGTGAAGCAATACACTTCAACCGGTAAGCCCTCAGGCGACGGTTTCATGGCGCGCACCACGATATACATGTCCTTTTTGATATCATCGCGCTGCGACAGCCATGCCGTCAGGTATTTACGAAATACCGTCAAATTGGTAATGCCGTTTTCAGCAAACCAGCGTTCGCCTACTGCATTGCTATCGCGGCCATCCATCAGTGCTGAAAGTTGCTCACTGACGCCACGGATTTGGCTCATTTGCTGCACCATGTCGTGATCGAGAAAGCGTATCGACATCTGATCGAGATGAAAACTGCGCATGATGCGGCGAGCGCCCGAAGAGAACATCGCTTGCCAGTTGGTGTAGGTTTCCGTGAGGAAGTTTTTGGTGGGGATGCGCGACAGCGTATTGTCCCAGTTACGAATGGTGATGGTGTGCAGTGCGATATCGATCACTTCGCCGCTGATGCCGTTATCCGGCATCTCAATCCAGTCGCCAAGTTGCAACACATCGTTTGATGAAACCTGAATATTGGCCACCAGCGACATCAGCGTGTGCTGGAACACCAACATCAATACCGCCGCGACCGCACCCAAACTGGAGATAATAATCACCGGCGATTTATTCGACATAATCGCCAGAATCATGATCGCCGAAATAATGTGCACCAGAATTTTGCCGACCTGAATATAACCTTTGATCGAGTGATTCTTGCGTTTGGCTTTTTTCGAATAGGAGTTATTAACAATCTCCAGTACTTCGGTAAAGAACAGCGATAAATAGACGAAGAACAAAATGCCGCAGATGGTCTTTATCGCTATCAGCAAATGCTCAGGTAAATCCGGCATAAATTGCAGCAGGTAATAAACCGTGATCACCGGGATAAAGTTGGAGAGCTTCTCCGACAGCCTGACGTCCTTATCCAGCGGCACCTGATTCTTGTGCGTGCTGAAGAACACCTTTCTGACCACCTTAACGATAAAGAATTTACAGATAAGATGAGCAATCATGCCGGCAAACATCAGTAATAGCAGGCTAAAAGCGGCCGAAAGCACCGTGTTGCCCTCAATAAAATTTTGTATCTTGCTTAAGTAATTCATTTCAACCACATGCCGGACAGTGTTGGCGGGAATTCAAACATAAACACGCCGAAGGCGATATACGACGCGTGCGCAATAGTCTACATCATCTCTGGTTTACATTCCCTTTCGCAGAAATTTGAAATCGATAGCAATTAAGCGTTAGCGACAGTGTGTCTTACCCATTAACCCGCTATCTTCAACGCTTACGATTTAGGAGGTGGTATGCAAGGTGTCATCAAGTTCGTCAAAGGCTGGTTGCTGTTTTCCCTGTTGTGGGGCGTTTTTATGTGGTTTGTGTCGTGGCAGGCGCAGGGTAAAGAGTTTGGCATGGTAATCGTGATGAGCTTGTATGCGGGATTGATATACCAGGCGCTGATGACCATGGTTGCGCGCTATAAGGCGCGGCGTTCGCAGGCTTGAACGTTACAGAATAACGAGTAACGGGGCCAGCACGGCCCCGTTTTGACGGATTATTTCCGTCCGAGCAGAAAACCGACAATCACACCAATGCTGGCTGCAACTGCCAGGCCGGTCGCGGGATTATCGCGTACCGATTTCACCACACAATCCGCTGCGTCCTGAACCGCATAGCTGGCCTGAGCCGGGTAACGACGCGCCGCGCCTTTAGCTTGCTGGCGGCGTGAGCCGGTGAATTCGCCAAATTTTTCCTGTACGGCACCTGCCGCTTCATTCAATTTTGCTTCCGCTTTGTCGCTCATAATAACTCCCTGATAGTGGTGAATGTCCTGTAAAGCGTAGTCAGAGAAACTGTAGTCAGCAAATGACGCAGCGGTAAAGGTTGTAACAGCAGTTTGCAGTACGCGAAAATTCTGTCTCTTGCAGAAAGCTATTCGTTTCCACGATAAGCCGGATACCAGCTGACCAAAAAGTGG
The DNA here is from genome assembly GCF_059730785.1 of Pantoea sp. X-Soil-ISGK-421. Taxonomy (NCBI): domain Bacteria; kingdom Pseudomonadati; phylum Pseudomonadota; class Gammaproteobacteria; order Enterobacterales; family Erwiniaceae; genus Pantoea; species Pantoea sp. X-Soil-ISGK-421. Next base: position 1,647,966 of record NZ_AP035979.1, read on the forward strand.
CGCAGATGATCAAAACACCATTCGGCATCATCGGCTTGCTGGCAATAATAGCGTATGGTCACTTTCTCATAGCGCAGATGGCGCTGCTGCAGCGGTGACCAGCCCCAATCGAGCACGGCACGTGCGTAATTGACTAGCGTGCCGCTCTGCATATTGTGCTGCTTCTCTTGCCGACTCAGGTAGATCTCAAACGCCCGATCGAGATTTTGCGTCTCTTCCGTGTTGAAGCCAGCGATTGTCGGGCGAAACGCCACGTCGATAAAACCACACACGCCATCTTCACGCTGCTGCCAATCGCAGGCGAGCGTCATAAACAAGCCATCCTGCAAATTCACCTCTTCCAGCAGACGCCGCATATTTTCGGAATGTTTACCTGCGCTGATTTCATCAATACGATCGGTTTCCAGCGTGAGGTCAAATCCACAGGGATTAAGCGTGCCATTGGTATTGGTGGTGGCCGGGAAGGGGAAATCGATATAGCCGTTGTTATCCAGACTTTTTTCCATCATGCAGGTCCGCAGCGTGAGATGGGCAGACAATAAACCATCTCGCGCTGCGACGCACGGCTTATGGGCACGTCCAGGTGATCATGGTGTTCTGATAGGGATTGATCAGGCGGAATTGTTTATCCGACAAACGCTGCGCGTACAGGCCTTCAGCGGTGACGGCCGAGGGCACATATTGAAAACGATCGGTGGAGTGCAACGTTCCGCTTTGCACTTTTACCCCATCGCGCGACACAGCGAAGGCGCTCACCAAATCAAAGATGCGCGCTTGGGTATTGCCCATCGATTGTCCATAAATCGTCGACACTTCGCCCGGACAATCGACACCTTTCGGCGAGGAACTGCAGCCAGCTAAAACTAAAAGGGTGAGTACAACCGTAATTCGCCACATGAGCACCTGCTTCTTTCCCTGGTTTGCAATGGCACGCCAATGCGTACTGGTAAGTGGATCATAGCAGGTCTGACGCTGCTTCCCATTTGTCATTTGTATAATCGTTAAGCGGAAGGAATGTTAAGGGGTGACTTTAGTAGCAGAGAAACGGTATTCTTGCCAGCGTTGCGCATCAGGTAAGCAAAACAAGGGTAAATGAATGAAAGAAGAAGAAGCGAGTTTAATGATTCTTCAGCACGCGATTGACAAATTAGAAGCCGACAAAAAAAAGCAGGTCATGAACTGCGTAGCGGCCATCCAGGAAGTAATGCAGCGTTTTGATGCCGACGAGGCCGGGCTGGCATTGATGTTAGTCGCGGCACAAGTGGCTGCTGAGTAGTTTCCTCTTCCCTACCATCCCGTCGCGTACTCTGTAAAATGGCATTGCTGCTGTTAAGTCGAAAGACTTACCGCAGCAGCAATGCCATTACGTCTTCATCTTTCTGCTGCCTGGCATTCAATATGTGCTACCCTTCTGTAGAAAATACCAACGAAATCATCATGTAACCTCAGCGGAGAATCCAATGAAGGCGATAATAATGGCCGTTGGCGTGCTGGCTTGTCAGATTGCGCCCGCCTGGAGCGAAACCGAATATCAAATCACCTGTCCCGGTCGTCCCACTATGACGGTATCGCGTGCCGAATATGGTTTGAGCACTTTAATGTGGCCCACGCGCCATTTCCAGATTGCTGCCGGACAGCAGCGTACCAGCCTGAAAGGCGGTGACAAAGTCGCCATCACCCGTTTTCGCAATGGCGATCAGCTAATCGTGAATAAAAATAACGATGAAACCTTCTTCGTCTATGCCAACAGCAACAAGTTGCTGCCCTGTAGCCGCACCGATCAACGTGACGCGCAGATTCTTTCGCTGGAACGCTACGACGACAGCGCACGTCCTCACTCGTGACTTAAATCAGTTGCCGTTGGCGCAGATCCAGCGGTGACTGTTCCGCCTCATCAATCGCTGCGAGCCAGCTCTGCAAGTTCACTTTTGCCCATGAAAGATGGCCGCGCGTGGTGCTCATTAACACCACATCGGGACGCAATGAGCGGTAAAGCTCCAGCGACTGCTGCAATTCGGTGGGATTACTTTCCGGCATCAGCACGCTGATCCAGCGGTTGTAGTCGCGGGTAAGCGTATCGCCAACGAAAAGATACGTGTGGCCCAGCGGCGAGTGATAGAGATAGCTGCTACTGCCGGGCGTATGACCGGGCGTTGGCAACAGGTGAAAATCGCCGAAGTGCGTCTCTTGCTGGGTGAAGGTTTCGTCAGGCTCAATCACCAAACTGACCGGACCCAGCGAACGACTGTGACAATAAAGCGCGCTATTAAAGCGTTGCTGAATAGCGATTGCGCCTGGCGCGGCTTCATGCCAGTGGGTGAAATAGTGGCGAATAATACCGCCGGCATCATTGATGAATTCATGGTCGAGCGGATGCTCCACGCGACCAATCAATAAATTGCCACGTGGATGGCACAGCATAAAGCCATGCATCATTAAATCACTCGCCGTCTCTTCAGCGGGGAATTCTGGGGTGGAGATCCACAAGTCGTCGTACAGTGGCTTCAATGTCGGTCTCCTGCGGCAAAACGTTAGCGCAATGTCGGGTGGCCGGTGAAGGCGAACTGTGCTTCTCCCTTCTCAATCTGCAACGTGGCGCTGGCACCGAGCGGCAATGTCACAGTATCGGCATCGTGGCCAAAAGCCAGATCGCTGATCACCGGAATCTGGAACTCGTCACGGATGCGCTGCCACACGGTGGCAAAATCAAAACCGTTGTCGTACGCCGACAGCGTGGTGCTGGTAAAGCTGCCGGTAATAATCGCTTGCTGGCGTGACAAGATGCCACTTTGCTGCAGCTGGATCAGCATCCGTTCGATGCGGAACGGATGCTCGTTCACATCCTCGATCACCAAAATGCCGCCTTCGATTTGCGGCATCCACGGCGTACCAATCAGCGAGCAAATCATCGCTAAATTGCCGCCCCACAAGGTGCCTTGCCAGCGACCGTGGTCCGGGCTTTCGCTGCGCCAACTCAGATTAACTGTAGGTGATGTTAGCGTTTGCCAAAAGTGCGATAGGGTAAAATCAGATAATGTCTCTGCGCCGAAATTACCGGCCAGCATCGGGCCACTGAAAGTAATAAGCCCGCTATGCGACAGTAACGCCAGCTGAATCGCGGTGAAATCGCTGTGTCCGCACAGCGCCACCGGCTGTTCAAGCAAGCGACGTTGCAGGCCCGCATAATCGATCTTATCCAGTAATCGTGAGGCACCATAGCCGCCACGTACCGCCAGCACGATATCGGGCAGGGCATCCAAAGTTGCCAACGTATTGATATCATTCAGCCGCTGTGCATCATCACCGGCGAAACGCTGATAGCGGCGGGCGATCGCTGAAAGGTTCTCAAGGTGATGACCTGCGGTCTCTAAACGATCCACCGCGCGCTCGGCGGCATCCTGATTGTGGCAATAACCTGAAGGGGCGATGAGACGTAGTGTGCGGGGCGTAACCATAACTTCCATCCTGCTTAGAGTCGCTGGCCGATGATGACGAAATACGTTATCGCAGTCACGGTAGCGTAAGGGTTTTTAACGATTTAGGATAAACGGTAATTTTGCATCGCGCTGCGCCAGGTATGATAGCTTGCGCCAACCTTATTGCGGAACCAAAAATCAGTGAAAATTCGCCTACTTATGCTTTCTGCACTGCTGCTTGCTGGCTGTTCAAGCGAGCCGGAAAAACCGGCACTGCCCGAAAAGAATACGCCGTTAACCCAGGCACCGCCGTCGAAAGTGAATGATGCATGGTCAATGTTTACCGAAGATGCCGCCAGTCATTATGGCGTTGATGAGAAGTTAATCAGCGCCATTATTAGTGTCGAATCCGGCGGCAATCCCACCGTAGTGAGCCGTTCCAATGCGGTCGGTCTGATGCAAATCAAGGCCTCTACTGCGGGCCGCGAAGTCTATCGCACTCAGGGCCGTCATGGTCAGCCTTCCTCTTCTGAGTTGCGCGATCCGGCGAAGAACATCGATATCGGCGCGGCCTACCTTAAAATCCTGCAGGACTCCGCGTTAGCCGGTATCCGCGATCCGCTGACCCTGCGTTACGCCACCATTGTGTCCTATGCCAACGGTGCGGGCGCCTTGCTGCGCACCTTCTCGCGTGACCGCGACCGCGCCATTGCGATGATCAATTCCATGACGCCGAATGAGTTTTACCAGCACGTGCAGAACAAGCATCCAGCGGCGCAGGCCCCGCGCTATTTGTGGAAAGTCACCACCGCCTATCGCACCATCGGTTGATGTTCGTAGGGTCGCCATTCATAGCGACCTTATCAACAACCGCACCACGCTAACCCTCTGCTAATAATCTCGCCGTCGGATAATCGACAATCAACACCTGTACGTAACCGCCGCGTAACGCACCGCGGATCGCCTGGGCCTTCTCTTTGCCGCCCGCTAACGCCACCACCTGCGGGCAGCGTTTCACCTGCTCTAACTCCATGCCGATGACCGGATCTTCTGCCGCGCTGAGCACTGGCTGACCATCGGCGTCGAAATAGTGCAGGCAGATATCGCCCACCGCACCGCGCTCGGCCAGCGTTTGTAGCATCTCACCATCGTAATAGTTGCCGGAATTGCGCAGCAGGGCGGAGGGCTCAAGATCGCCGATGCCGACAATCGCCAGATCCACCTGATCAAACTTCTCCAGTACCACCGCCACATCGGGATTGACCGACAAACGCTGGCGATCCTGCACCGAATGTTCAATCGATTGCGATGGCAGCAGCCACGCCGGGCAATCCAGCAGTGCCGCAAGATTCTGTGTCAGTATAGTGGCCTGCACATTGCCGTTGGCCCCCACGCCACCCAGCAGTTGAATCACCCCTTTACACGGCGCGCTCAACGGATGAAGGGCATCGACCATGGCACGGATCGTGCCGCTCCATGAAGAGATCCCAATCAGCTCGTCGGCACGCACACGTGTTTCCAGATAGTGCGCGGCGGCGGAACCGATCGCCTGTTTGATCTGCAACGCAGAAGCCTGATCTGGCACATCCACCACAATTACTTGCGGCAGTTGATAAAGCTGCTCAAGGGTTTTTTCCAGTTCGGGAAACACATTGGCCGGCGGCACCACGCTGATCTTTACTACCCCTTCTTTCACGCTGCGATTGAGGATGCGCGAGACAAAGGATTGCGACAGCTTCAGCAGTTGCGCAATGTCGGACTGCTTCCTGCCTTCCACATAATAAAGCGTGGCGATTTTCACCATCAGCCGCTGTTCATCCTGTTTTGCCATGGTTTTTTCTCTCTCTTAATCTGCCTGGTATTGTTAATCAGCCGGTCATAAATAACAACGCAGAACATTTTGTGATCGTTTTCGCTTTTTGACGATTGGGCATTGGACGTGCTCAGAAAGCCAGCGCATAGTCATTATGCATATAAAATCGCAATTGAATATATATTCAATCGGAGATAACAAATGAAAGCCTCTGTCCTCAAAGTCTCTCTACTTGCTTCTATCATGATGATGTCAGCGGCGTCGCTGGCAGCGGATAAGGGGTTGCTGGCCATCATTACGCCATCGCATGACAACCCATTCTTTAAAGCCGAAGCCGACGGTGCGCAGGAAAAAGCCAAAGCGCTCGGTTACACCACGCTGGTGGCATCGCATGACGATGACGTCAACAAGCAAAACCAGCTGATTGAAACCGCCATTGCGCGCAAAGCCAAAGCCATCATCCTGGATAACGCCGGCGCTGATGCCACGGTTGGCCCGGTACAAAAAGCCAAAGACGCGGGTATTCCGACCTTCCTCATCGACCGCGAAATCAACAAAACCGGCATCGCCGTGGCTCAGATCGTCTCCAACAACTATCAGGGCGCGCAGCTCGGCGCGGAGAAGTTCGCCAAACTGCTGAACGGTAAAGGGGATTATGTGGAGCTGCTGGGCAAAGAGTCGGATACCAACGCAGGCGTACGTTCACAGGGTTATCACGACGTGCTGGATGATTATCCCGACCTGAAAATGGTGGCACAGCAGAGTGCCAACTGGAGCCAGACCGAAGCCTTCAGCCGCATGGAAACCATCCTGCAGAAAAATCCCAACATCGTTGGTGTGATCTCGGGTAACGACACCATGGCGCTGGGTGCGGAAGCGGCGCTGAAAGCGGCCGGTAAAACCAATGTGATCATTGTCGGCTTTGACGGCAGCGATTACACCCGTGACTCCATCATAAATAAAGGCAACATCAAAGCCACCGTCCTGCAGCCGGGCTGGGATCAGGCGCAAATGGCCGTCGAGCAGGTGGATTATTACCTGAAGAATGGTAAAGCGCAGAAAGAAGAGAAGCAGCTGATGGATTGCGTGCTAATTGACGACAGCAACGCCTCGAAGCTGAAAACCTTCAAGCTGGCGCAATAAGGTGGAGGTCGGCATGAAGGGGAAAGCGCTGGGCGGCATGTTGGTCGCGCTGCTGACGCTGATGTTAGCCGCCTGCACCGTGGTGGATCTTGATGCAGACGGCAAGCCCATCATGCCGAAAGATCCTCATGCCAAGCCGGGGTACAGCGATCAAACGCCGCAGCAGATCGCGGAATCAAGCTGGACCAGCCGCGTGCAGCAGCCGGCAGAGAAGCAGGCGCTGAGTTGGGCAGATATGGAAACCAAGAGCCACACCGTCAAAGCGGGCGGCAGCGAGAGCGTGTTTGTGCGCGCGTCGGGCACGGTGACGGCATTTGATCACAGCAATGAACGGGAACGCAGCCTCACCCTCACCATTAACGGTAAACCGGTGAAGGTATTGATCGGCCCGGTGCTGCGCGGCAACGCCATTCGCGATGCAGCTGGATTCCGCTTCGAAGAGTTCACCAATCAGGTGCAGTACGCGCAGCTGACCAAAGCGCTCAACCGCCATGCGGTGAAGCAGCTGCCGACGGTGGATGCCAGCTGGGTGGGCAAACCGGCGCAGGCGCTGCTGGCGGTGAGTATGGGCGCGGGCACGGTGGATGATGCGGTGGCGGTTCACCTGCAGCAGGGGAATCCAGAATGAGCGACGAGATTATTCTGCAGGCCAACCAGATGTCGATGCTGTTCCCCGGCACGTTAGCGCTGGACCGGGTGGACTACCGCGTGTGGCGCGGTAAAGTCAATGTCATCATCGGCGAAAACGGTGCCGGAAAATCGACGTTGATGAAGATTCTCGCCGGCGTGCAGCAGCCGAGCAGCGGTGAAATGTTCCTCAACGGCAACAAAGTGGCGTTTCACAGCACGCGTGATGCCGCGCACCACGGCATCGGCATGGTGCATCAGGAGCTCAACCTGTTTGAAAACCTCAGCGTAGCGGAGAACATTTTCCTTGGCCGTGAGATCCAGAGCGGCATTAGGCCCATTAATGAAGCCGAGCAGAAACGCCGAACTGCCGCGCTGATGCAGCGACTCGATCAGCCGATTTCGCCGGATGAGAAGGTCGGCAACCTAAAAGTCGGTCAACAGCAATTGGTGGAGATCGCCAAAGCGCTGGCGGAAGACGCCGACATCCTGATCCTCGATGAGCCCACCTCGGCACTGAGCAAAACCGAAGTGGAGATCCTGTTTCGGGTAATCCGCGAGCTGACGCGGCAGGGCGTTTCCATCATTTATATCTCGCATCGGCTGGAAGAGCTGATGGCGATTGGCGATGTGATAACCATTCTGCGCGACGGGCGCTTTCAGGCCGAAGCGCAGGTTAGCGATATTGATGTGCCGTGGATTGTGCATGAAATGCTCGGTAGCGATCCGGTTAACACCTTCCTGCCGACGCATCGCCAGTTTGGTGCAGCGGTGTTGGAAGCGGAACACATTACCTGCGTCAGCCCCAACGGCAACACGCTGGTGGATGACGTCAGTTTTCAGGTGCGTTCTGGTGAGATCGTCGGCATTTACGGTTTGATGGGCGCGGGGCGCACCGAGTTGTTTGAGTGTCTACTCGGCACGCAACGCAATTATCTCGGCAAGCTGTGGCTCGACAGCAAACCGCTGCCCACGCGTTTGCCAACCGCTGAACGCATCCGCATGGGCATGAGTCTGGTACCGGAAGATCGTAAACGCTCGGGCATTTTTCCCATCTCATCGGTGGCGAGTAATCTGACCATCGCCAGCCTGTGGCGACGTCTCTCACATCGCACTGTAATTTCTGAACAGGCCGAACGCGAAGTGGTGAACAGCACTGTGGGCAATCTGGCAATTAAGATCTCTTCGCCAGACGTTGCCATCAGCGCCTTAAGCGGTGGCAATCAGCAAAAAGTGGTGATTGGCCGTTCGCTGCTGACCAATCCGCGTTTGTTGCTCCTGGATGAGCCAAGTCGTGGTATTGACGTCGGAGCCAAAGCCGAAGTGTTCCGCATGATGGTCAAGCTGTCGGAGCAGGGCATTGCGGTGGTGTTTTCGACTTCCGACCTGAAAGAGATCATGGCCGTCGCCGATCGCATCATTGTGATGTCTGGCGGCAAATTGACTGCTGACCTACCGCGCGCTGAAGCGGAAGAGGCGGCGCTGGTTAAAGCAAGCGCACAAGGGTTCTGATATGAAAAACAACGGCGCGCTCGCGCTCGCATCGCCTGGTAAAGCCTTTAACTCACGCGAAAGCCTGATTCTGCTGCTGCTAAAACTGCGCACCTTTATTGCGCTGTTTTTGATTGTCGGTTTCTTCGCTATTACGGTGCCGGATTTCCTCGCGGTCGGCAGCATGGTGATCATGGTGAAACACATCGCCATTAACGCCTTCCTCGCACTCGGCATCACCTTTGTCATCATTACTGCAGGTATCGATCTCTCGATCGGTGCCACGCTCGGTTTGTGCGGCATGATTGCCGGCTGGCTGATTACCAAAGGCATTGTGCTGCCGATGTTTGGCATCGCCATCTTCCCCAGCGTGTGGGTGATTGTGCCGGTTGTATTGCTGATTGGCGGGATAATTGGCGCGGCAAACGGCTGGATCATTACCCGTTACAACGTGGCGCCGTTCATCTGCACGCTCGGTACTATGTACATCCTGCGCGGCACGGCCATGCTCACCTCGGGCGGCGAAACGTTTCCCGGCCTGCAGGGCAATGACATGCTGGGAAATACCGGATTCGACAAGATTGGCGCGGGCTATTTCCTCGGTTTGCCGTGGGCCATCTGGATGATGGTGCTACTGGCGTTGGTGATCGCTTACGTTGCGCGACGTCTGCCGTTTGGCCGCCAGGTTTACGCCATCGGCGATAACGAACGCGCCGCGGAGCTCTCGGGTGTGAAAGTGAAGTCCGTAAAAATCTGGGTGTATGCCATCTCCGGTTTTTGCGCGGCGATTGCCGGCATCGTGGTCTCGTCACAGCTGGTGGCCAGCCATCCGGCGAACGGGACGTCGTTTGAAATGAACGCGATTGCTGCCGTGGTGCTGGGCGGCACCTCGCTGGCGGGTGGACGCGGCACTATTCTCGGCACGCTGATTGGTGCCTTTGTTATCGGCTTCCTCGCGGACGGTTTGATCATGATGGGCGTTAGCGAGTTCTGGCAAATGGTGATCAAAGGCATCGTCATTATCGTGGCCGTGATCATCGACCAAATGCAGAGCCGTATGCAGCAGAAAGCGGCAGTAGTGGCGCAGAAAGCGCTGATTGAGGAGGGCGGTAGCCCGGCAAAAAGTTAATCGGTTGGGTGCAGGCGCTGATTGTCTGCACCTTTTTTTCTTCATTGTGAATAAATATTCATCCGTGCTTTAAAATTCAGAGGTGTCTATGAATCCTTTCAAATACTCGGTAGCGGATCTGGCAGCGAAAGCGCGCGCCGTGCGCCGCCGCATTATCCAGCTGAACGCGGGCAGCCCGGCGGGCGGTCACACCGGTGCCGATCTCTCTCAGGTGGAGATCCTCACCGCGCTCTATTTCCGCATTCTTAACTGCGCGCCCGATCGTACCAACGATCCGCAGCGCGATATCTATATCCAGTCAAAAGGTCATGCGGTGGGTGGTTATTACTGCGTGCTGGCAGAAGCCGGTTATTTCCCCACCGAATGGCTGCCGACATATCAGCATTCAGATTCGCACCTGCCGGGCCATCCGGTACGACAAAAAACGCCGGGCGTTGAGCTGAACACCGGTGCGCTGGGCCACGGTTTACCCGTGGCAGTTGGCATTGCGCTGGCCGCGAAAAAAGATAACAGCGACCGACGCATTTTTGTCGTCACCGGCGACGGTGAACTGGCAGAAGGCAGTAACTGGGAAGCGGCGCTGGTCGCGGCGCATTACGGCCTCGATAACCTGGTGATCATCAACGACAAGAACAAGCTGCAGCTGGCGGGCCACACACGCGACATCATGAACACCGATCCGCTGCCGGATAAATGGCGCGCCTTTGGTCTGGACGTGAGCGAGTGCAATGGCAATGACATGGCTGCTGTGGTGGAGGCCATCGAAAACCTGCCGCGTAACGGCGGCAAGCCACAGGTGATTGTGGCGCATACCGAAAAAGGCTTCGGCATCTCCTTTATTCAGGGCAAACCGGAATGGCATCACCGCGTACCGAAAGGGGAAGAGATTGAGTTGGCACTGGAGGAGTTGAAAGATGAGTAATGCAAAACACCTGGCGACAGTAATGGTCGAGGCATTTATTGATGCGGTTAATCGCGGCGTCGATTTAGTGCCGGTGGTGGCCGATTCCACCTCAACCGCCAAAATTGCGCCTTTTATCAAGGCGTTTCCCGATCGCCTGATCAACGTTGGCATCGCGGAGCAAACGCTGGTCGGCACCGCCGCTGGCCTGGCGATTGGTGGCAAAGTCGCCGTTACCTGTAACGCCGCGCCGTTCCTGGTTTCTCGCGCCAATGAGCAGGTCAAAGTTGATGTCTGCTACAACAATACCAACGTCAAACTGTTTGGCCTGAATGCCGGGGCCAGTTACGGCCCGCTCGCCAGCACCCATCACAGCATCGACGACATTGCAGTGATGCGTGGCTTCGGCAACATCGAAATCTATGCGCCTTCTTGTCCGCTGGAGTGCCGCCAGATTATTGAGTATGCGCTGGCCCACGTCGGCCCGGTATATATCCGTCTCGATGGCAAAGATCTGCCACAGCTGCACGATGAAAACTATCAATTCCGTCCGGGCCAAATCGATGTTTTACGTGAAGGTCATGACATTGTACTGGTGGCGATGGGCTCCACCGTTCACGAGGTGGTTCACGCCGCCGAGCAACTGCATGAGCAAGGCATTACAGCGGGTGTGATCGCCATTCCATCGATTCGACCTTGTGATACCCAACAGCTGCGCGAGCTGTTAAATCACTATCCAGCGGTGATTACCGTGGAGGAGCACAACGTCAACGGCGGCGTCGGCAGTTTGGTCGCTGAAGTGTTAGCGGAAGGCGGTTGTGGCATTCCACTGTTGCGTTTAGGCATCCCCGATGGCGAATACGCGATTGCGGGCGATCGCGCCTCAACCCGCGCGCGTCACGGTATTGATGCCGCCAGCGTGGTGAAGAGTGCAGTGCGCATCTGTGCAGGAGCGTAAAGATGGCAGGTTCGTTAATACTGGCAATTGATGAAGGTACCACCAACGCTAAAGCCATTGCGGTGGATCGCGCCGGAAACGTGGTGGCACGCGGTAGCCAGCCGCTGACGCTGGAACATCCACAGCCCGGACTGGCGGAGCAGGATCCGCTGGCGATTTGGCAGGCGGTGAAACAGGCCGTAAGCGATTGCCTGGCACAGTGCTCAGGTGCTGCGGTAGCAGCGGTGGCGATCAGCAACCAGCGCGAATCGGTGCTGATTTGGCAGCGACATAACGGTGAGCCATTGACTCCGCTGGTGAGTTGGCAGGATCGCCGCTCAGAGGCTTTTTGCCGCGACTTACGCGTGGCGGGTAAAGCGCCGCGCATCACTGGACTCACCGGATTAGCGGTCGACCCGATGTTTCCGGCCGGCAAACTCACTGGCATGCTCGCGACGCTGCCAAATGGATTAGCACGCGCGCAGGCGGGAGAACTCTGCATCGGTACGGTGGATAGCTGGCTCAGTTGGCAGCTGAGCGACGGCGAAAGCTTCGTCACCGATCATGCCAATGCGGCGCGCACTCAACTCTACAATCTGCACAGCGGTGACTGGGATGATGAATTGCTGGCGCTGTTCCATATTCCGCGCGCGGCATTGCCGCAGATTGTGGCCTCCGCCAGCGCGCAAGGCGTGGTAACACGCAATGATATTCCCGGTTTAGCGCCCGGCACGCCGATTTTGTCACGCATCGGCGATTCGCACGCTGCGCTGCAAGCCCAGCGCAACGGCAGCGAAGAGGTGGTCAAAGCCACTTACGGCACCGGTTCATCGCTGATGATGTCGATGGCAACGCCGCTGCTAACGGAAAATGGCCTCAGCACCACGGTGGCGTGGCACGACGGCACGCTGCGCTATGCCTTCGAAGGCAACATTACGCACACCGGTTCCGGTGCGGCGTGGCTCGGCCGCATGCTGGGCATCAATGATCCGCGAGCGCTCACCGCGCTGGCGCAGCGCAGCGAATACAATCAGGGTATTTATTTTGTACCAGCACTCTCGGGCCTGGGTGCGCCCTGGTGGGATTTAAAAGCACGCGGCATGGTGTGCGGGCTAACCGATGCGGCAACGCCAGAGGTACTGGCGCGCGTGGCGCTGGAATCGATCACCTTCCAGATCGCCGACGTGTTTTTTGCCATGGAGCAGGCCAGCGGTGTGCAACTTCCTGCGTTGTGCGTGGATGGTAGCGCCACAGAAAATAGCTGGTTGATGCAGATGCAAGCCGATGTGTTGCAGCGGCCGCTGAAACGCGTGCCGACGCCAGAGGTTTCAGCGCTGGGTGCGGCCCTGTTGGCGGGCCGCACGTTGGGCTGGTGGCAGCAGGGCAGTGAGATGCAGGCGTTACAGGGCGGCAGCGTGATCATGCCGCGTGAGGAACAGGCGCAAAGCATGCAGGAAAATTATCAAGGCTGGCTGGATGCGGTGGCGCGCTGCCGTTTTCAGCCGCATTGACCAGGCGGTCGCCATGAATGGCGACCCTACGATTGCACGATGCGCAGCGGGATTACTGGAAACGATTCGCCTTGTCACGTGCCAAACGTTCCAGCGCAAAAATCACCTGCTGTAACTGGCGTTCCTGAATCGGTTCGATGGCGGTAAAGCGGAAGCTGAGGCGCGGTGTAACACGGGTGTCGTTCTTGCTGGTCACCACGGTACGTTCACCAATGTGCAGCAGCTGAGCCGTCACCTCAAAATGACCGTATTCAGCCAGATCGACGCGCAGCTTTTTAAACGTATCGCCGCGATTAAGGCCTTCCGGCAGCGCTTCGTCCAGCAGCACGCCCACGCCACCTAATGAGAGATCCTGCAGGCGGAAACGCGCCGTGCGACCGTCCGGCCACTGGCTGTGGCAATAAAAAACCGGTTCCAATGGCGCATTGACGCGGAAAAATTCACGACGCTGAATCTGCCATACCAGTTCGGGTAGTGAAGCGGCAAAAGCAGGTAAGCCTTCGAATTCAATACGCTGTAAACCGGTTAAACCAAATTCTACTTTGGCACCGTGCGTTTCGGCGGCGATATTCACTTCGCCACCTTGCAGCGCTAAATCGTTATCCAGCGCGTTGCTGCCGAGGTCAAAGATCACCTGATCTTCATCGGCTGACAGCAAGCGGCTGATAAATTGACCGCGCGAAAAATTCACCATCAACAGGGTTTGAAAACGCAACAGGTCTTTCATCACGCCTAAAACAGCTAACGTGCCTCGCTTGAGGTATTGTTCTTTATCGGCTTCACCCACGTCCTGCTCCACTTATCCGATTATTATTTTCACGACTGACAATGCTGTTCGTCTGTTATCGGCGACGCTTCGCTAAGCTTTAGCCTGCGAACGATGATTTACTGTGCTGAATTGCGATGCAGATCAAAAAATCCCGGCTATACTTGTTGCGGTGAACACATTGATTAATAAAGTAAGGAGCAGTAAATGGGTATTCTTTCATGGATTATTTTTGGTCTGATTGCCGGGATTATCGCCAAGTGGATTATGCCGGGTAAAGATGGCGGCGGCTTTATCATTACCGTGGTGCTGGGTGTGGTAGGTGCGGTTGTCGGTGGCTGGATCAGTACCCTGTTTGGTTTCGGTAAAGTTGATGGTTTCAACTTCGGCAGTTTCGTGGTGGCGGTCATTGGCGCCATTGTGGTGCTGTGGATCTACCGTAAAGTGCGAAGTTAACCGCGCAGAGATTTGATGAAATCCGCCATCCCGCAAAGGATGGCGGATTTTTTTATGCCTGCTTAAAAGTCGTAGCCCACCGTGGCCATCACGGTACGCTCAGCCCCGCGATAGCAGTAACCGGTGCCGTAACAGGCGGCCAGATATTTTTTATCGGTCAGGTTGTTGGCATTAACCTGCAGCCAGGCGCCTTTCAGCTGCGAATTCCACGCACCAAGATCCGCGCGTACCGACGCATCAAACAGCGTCACGGATGGCAAACGCGTAGTGTTCTCGTTATCGGCCCATTGCTTACCGATATAACGCACACCGGCACCGGCGCTCAAGCCGTAATCAAACTGATAATGCCCCCACAACGACGCCATGCTGTTCGGCGTGACATACGGCGTATGGCCGTCGTTACCGTCTACGGAATCCTTAAAGCGCAGATGGTTCAGCGTGTAGCCCGCGATGGTGCTGAAGCGCGGTGTCAGCTGATTACGCGCCTCCAGCTCAATGCCCTGCGAATGCACTTTGCCCGACGGCGTGTACGTGCCGTCCTGCACGTTGCGGTTGGCGACATCGTCCTGCGTCAGATCGTACACCGCGATCGAATACATATCGCGCGTGCCCACCGGCTGATATTTCACGCCCGCTTCATACTGCTCAGAGGTGGTCGGTTTCAGCTGATTGCCCTGCGGATCGGTTAATGAAGCTGGCGTAATCGCCTGGCTCCAGCTCACGTAAGGTGAAATACCATTGTCGAAGGCATACAACAGCGCGGCGCGGCCACTGATGTGATCGTCCTGACGACGGCTGGTGCCGTTTTCCGAGACGATGCGGTCATAGCGGCCCGATAAGTCCAGATGCCAGCGATCCAACTGCAACTCGTCCTGCAGATACAAGCCGGTCTGATAGTAGCGGCGCGTCTGCGATGTCCAGGAGAAGTCCGGCATGATGCCCACTTCTTCACCGTTCCACGCATTCAGCGCGCTGGCGGCGCCGCTGGCTTCAGTAATGTCGTTTTTATAGCGATGATACTCCGCGCCCAGCGTCACACGATGCTGGACCGCGCCCGTCGCAAAATCGGCCTGCAACTGGTTGTCGTTAGCCCATGCGCTGAGCGAAGAACGCTCGCCGGAGAAGTAGCGGTTCAACAGGTCTGGATTGGTGGCATTCCAGCCAATTTGATACACCTGATCGAGCTCGGTATTCGAGTGGCTATAGCTGCCGGTGGAGTGTACCGACCATACTTCGTTGAAGCGGTGGGAAAAATCATAGCTATAAATCTGTTCACGACGCTTGAACTGATCGAGCGCGCTGTCGCCTTCGTAAAAGCCGTCGCTCAACGTGCGGCCATTGTGGCTGTAAAGCGTGCCTTCTGCTGGTACCGATCCATGATAGCCGCCAGAGGGATCTTTCTGCAGGTAGGCGCGCAACACTAAATTGGTGTCTTCACTTGGCTGCCACATCAGCTGCGGTGAAATCGCGTACTTCTCTTCACGCGTGTGATCGTACTGCGTATCGCTGTTGCGCGTGATGCCGGTTAAGCGAAATGCCCACTGATCGTTAATGGCGTTGGTGTAATCAAACGCAGCGCTATTGGTGGCGTTCGTCCCGCTCGACAGGCGGAAATGGCCCTCTTCGGCGAACTGTGGACGCTTACTCACCATGTTCACCAATCCACCCGGCACCGTTTGGCCATACAACGCGGAAGAGGGACCTTTAATCACATCAATACGATCGAGGAACCAATTATCCACCTGCAGGATGTTGAAGCTGCCGCCGTCACTCATGACGCGCAGGCCATCGAGGAAGGTGTTATCGACATCGCCGCCGTGGAAACCGCGCAGCGCGATGGTGTCGTAGCGCGTGGCCGCGCCGCCAAAGTTGGTGAATACGCCCGGCGTGTAGCCCAGTGCCTGATTAAGATCTTGTGCGCCCTGATCTTCCATTTGCTGACGCGTTACCACCGAGATGGATTGCGGTGTGGTAATCAGCGGCTGATCGGTTTTGCTGGCACCGCTGCTACGCGTGGCAAGATAACCCTGCGTCGGTGAGGTGGCGCTTTCTTGCGGTTGCGCCGTGACGACAATCGACTCTTCGGCGAAGCTGGCAGCCGGTAAAGCCAGCGCCAGCGCACACAGCACGCGGCCACGTTTAAAGGTAAACAGCGAGGTCATGAGAGGTTCCTGTTGTTTTAATGAGAATGGCTATAGAAATTAGATTGAGAATTATTATCTTTTGCGAGGTGTGTTTCAAGGTGTGAATTTGTTGTAAGAATGGTGTGAGAAAAATGCACAAGGTGGCACGTAGCATCCGTAGCGGCGCAATTTATTGCGCATTCTCTGGATGGGCATAATGCCGCCATTACTACGCGCGATAAATCGCGCCGCTACGGATTGTGCGGTTGCCGGGTGTATTCACCCGGGCTAAGGAACAAGGTTACTTCGCGGAGGTTAACGCCGGCATATCAGGAATATCACCGGCGCTGTTACAGGTTTTGTCTTTCGGGCAGTACTTGTCGAGCAGTTTCAACGTCACGCCATTGGTCCAGCCGAAACCATCCTGCAACGGATACTCACCGCCGCCTCCGCCGCCCAACTGTGCGCCTTCAACCACATACTTCTCCACCAGTTTGTGCTCCTTGTCATAGGTGGCCTGCACGTTTTGCAGGAAGCGCTGACCAATCTGCTGCGCCAGTTTCGGTTGGTTATAATGCTCCAGACCTTCCACCGCCACCCACTGTAGCGGCGCCCAGCCGTTTGGCGCATCCCATTGCTGGCCGTTATTCACCGTGGTGGTCACCAGTCCGCCCGGTTTCAGCAGCTGTTTCTCCACCGCTGCAGCAGTGCGTGCGGCTTGCTTGTCGCCGGCCAACTGCATATAGAGCGGGAACAGCGTCGCGGCGGTCAGCTGTGGGTGAACCTGCTTCTTCTGGAAGTCGTAATCGGCGTACCAGCCTTTTTTGTCATCCCAAAGATAGCGATTGATCGCGGCCTGACGTTTCTCGGCATCCGCCGCAAACTGTTTGGCTTTGTCATCCTGCTTGTCCAGTTTGGACGCTTTAGACAATGTCTGTTCGAGGTGGAACAGCAGGCTGTTGAGATCGACCGGTGCCAACTGCGTGGTGCGGATGGACGCCAGGTTGTGCGCATCAGTGAACCAGCGCGAACTGAAATCCCAGCCTGACGCCGCACCCGCGCGCAGATCGCGATAGACCTGCTGCTTGTTGCGCTCTGGCGCTTTATTGGCAGTGTTAACGTCATCCAGCCAGGATTCGGTACGCGGTGCATCGCGATCGTCCCAGTAGCGGTTGAGCAGCGTGCCGTCGCTGAGTTTGATCACACGTTTGCTGGCCTGTCCGGCAGCGACTTTGTCGCTGTCCGCCATCCAGTAATCGTACTCTTTCTGCAACTGCGGCAGGTATTGGCGATAGACATCGTCGCCTTTATGCGTCGCCAGCAGGTCAACCATCAAGCTGAAGAACGGCGGCTGCGAGCGGCTGAGGTAGTAACTGCGGTTGCCGTTGGGGATATGGCCATATTTATCGAGTTCGGTGGCGAAGTTTTCCACCATATCCTGCACGCGATCCCAGTGACCGCTCTCCGCCAGACCGAGCATGGTGAAGTAGCTGTCCCAGTAATAGACTTCGCGGAAACGGCCGCCAGGCACGACGTAAGGTTTTGGCAGCGGCAGCAGCGAATCGTACTGGCTGGCGCTCTGCGCCGTGCGCGTCAGCACCGGCCATAAACCGTTGATGTGCTCACGCAGGCTTTGCCCGGCAGGCGGCACATATTTGTCTCCCTCTTTTGGTAGCGTGAAGTTGCTATCGACAAAGTGCTTGAGATCGAAGTTGCGCTGGTTTTTTTGCATCTGCCAGTCGGCCAGAATCGAAGAGGGATTAGATTTCGGCACCGCATCGGCGAAGGTTTTTTGGTCCGGATAAAATTTAGCCTGCTGTACCGCATTGAACAACGGTCCCAGGCGCACATCCGGTGGCTGCGGTTGGTTGCTGAGCATGCGGGTTTGATCGTCGGCGTGCGCGGCGCTGGCACCGGCCAGCAGAGCGGCGCTCAGTAAAAAGGTCAGACGCGCGGGCGTGAATACGGCATTTTTTATCATCGGTTTTTCTCCTTGTCCGAAAAGGTGGTGTGCTAACGCATTGACCACCCGAACAACTTTAGTCGCTATCGCGCCGCTTAGCCTCGCACAGCGGCGGAAATGTGAAGCACCCGGAATTAATCACGCGAGAAATTGCATCAAGGCTAAGGTTTTTGCTTGCCCTGTTCGGCTATTTGCCTGAGGCTTAAGCAAAAAAAGGAGAGTCGTATGGAGATTATCTGGTATCACCCGTCGCTGGCGCCCCAGGGCTGGCTCGACGGCTTGCATCAGCGTTTACCGGGGGCGCGCGTGCGCTGCTGGCAGCCGGACGACACTGCACCGGCCGATTATGCCGTGGTGCGTTCTCCGCCGGTTGAAATGCTGGCGGACCGCCCGCTGAAAGGCGTGTTTGCCATGGGCGCGGGCGTGGACGAAATCCTCAAACAGCTGCGCGATAATCCGCGGATGCTGGCAGACGACGTGCCGTTATTCCGTCTGGAAGATACCGGCATGGCGCGCCAGATGCAGGAGTACGCTAACTGGTGCGTGCTGGGCTGGTTCCGCCGTTTCGCTGAATATCGTCAACTGCAGCAGCAGGCGCAGTGGCAGGAGCTGGACGGCTTCGATCGCGAGAACTTCACCATTGGCGTGCTCGGCGCGGGCGTGCTGGGGCGTAGCGTGCTCGAAAGCCTGCGTCAATGGGGCTTCCCGCTGCGCAGCTGGAGCCGTTCGCCGAAGCACATCGACGGTGTGCAAAGCTTCCATGGCCGTGAACAGCTTGATGCCTTCCTGAGTGGCACACAGGTGCTCATCGACCTGCTGCCCACCACGCCGGAAACCACAAATTTAATCGACAGCTCATTGCTCAGCGCATTGCCGCAAGGCGCGTACTTCCTTAACCTGGCGCGTGGCGCACATGTGGTAGAGGACGATCTGCTGGCGGCACTGCATTGTGGTCAACTGGCGGCTGCCGCGCTGGATGTGTTTCAGACCGAGCCATTGCCGCAGCATCATCCGTTGTGGTCTCATCCGCATGTCACAATCACGCCCCATACTGCGGCCATTACTTTGCCTGGCGAGGCGATGGATTACATTGCGGATGCCATACTTGCGCTTGAGCAGGGTAAACAGCCGGGCGGTTTGGTTGATCGCCAACGCGGCTATTAATGCACATTGGTCAGGAGATGAAGATGTATCCCGTTGATTTACATATGCACACCGTTGCCAGTACGCATGCTTACAGCACGCTGCACGATTATGTGGTGCAGGCAAAACAAAATGGCCTAAAGCTATTCGCGATTACCGATCACGGACCCGATATGGCCGATGCACCGCACCACTGGCACTTCATTAATATGCGTATTTGGCCGCGCGTGATTGATGGCGTCGGCGTACTGCGTGGTATTGAAGCCAACATTAAAAATCAGCAGGGCGAGATTGATTGCAGCGGCCCGATGCTTGATGCGCTGGATCTGATTGTCGCAGGCTTCCATGAACCGGTTTATGCGCCGCGTGACAAAGCGCATCACACTGAAGCGATGATTGCCGCGATGGCCGGCGGGCTGGTGCATATCATTTCCCATCCCGGCAACCCGAAATTCCCGGTAGATATCCGCGCGATTGCTGAAGCCGCCGCGCATTATGATGTCGCGTTGGAAATCAACAACTCCTCCTTTACCCATTCGCGTCCGGGCAGCGAACCGAATTGCCGCGCCATTGCCGAAGCGGTACGCGATGCCGGTGGCCGTCTGGCCTTTGGCTCAGATTCACACACGGCCTTTACGCTGGGACATTTTGAGCACTGTCTGCGCATCACCAGCGCAGTGGATTTTCCTGAAGATCGCGTGTTAAATGTCACGCCGCGTCGCCTGCTCGATTTCCTCGAACAGCGTACCGGCAAACACATTGCTGAATTTGCTGATTTTTAACTTTTTTGCCTCAAGGAATTCTGTTGCATGAATGAGTTTTCCATTCTCTGCCGCGTTATCGGCTCGCTGTTTAATCGCCAGCCGCAGGATCCGCTGCTGGTACCGCTGTTCACTCTGCTGCGTGAAGGCAAACTGCAACAGCAGTGGCCGCTGGAGCAGGATGAACTGCTGACGCGTCTGCAGCAGAATAGCGATCCGCAGGCGCTGGCCGCCGACTATAATGCGCTGTTTGTCGGCAGCGAGTGCAGCGTGCCGCCGTATGCGTCACAGTGGCCGAACGGTGTCGCTGAAGCGGACGTGCGTGCGTTCCTCAGTGCTCGTGGCATGCCGCTGAGCGAAGCGCCAGCCGATCACTTTGGCGTGCTGCTGCTGGCGGCATCGTGGCTGGAAGATCAGTCGGCAGAAGATGAATCCGCCGCGCAGCTGGCGCTGTTTGATGAGTACCTGCTGCCGTGGTGCGGCGCATTCCTGGGCAAAGTGGAAGCGCATGCGACCACGGCGTTTTATCGCACGCTAGCGGCCTTGAGCCGTGAGGCGATTCAGGCGATGTACGACGAGCTGAACGAAGAGCAGGGCGACGAAGCCTAATCGTTACCAGCTTGCTGCGCTGCTACCGAGCTTCACGCCCGGTGTCGCGCAGATCATTGGCGTGCCGGGCAAATAAGCCGCGGCACGCAATCTCTCCGCAATGCCCCACTGATTGAACTCAACGCTGCTCAGCACATCATCACGCTGCGCATGAATACCGTTTTGCGCATTCTCTGGCGCGGCACCGCACTGCTGCAACAGCCGCGCGGTGCGGGCTAGCGATAAACGTGCCTGCCAACCGACGCCATGGCGTAAACGCTGACGCAAACCTTCCAGCACCGTGGCGGCTATCAGGTAACCGGTGGCGTGATCAAGCGCCTGCACCGGCAGCGGCGTTGGTTTATTGCTGCCGCTCCAGTGCATGCCCTGTTCGGCGATGCCGCAGCCCATCTGTACCAGACTGTCGAATCCGCGTCGGTTGCGCCAAGGCCCGCTCCAACCCCATGCATTCAGGCTTACATCGACTAAGCCAGGCGCGAGTTTGCGGCGTGCATCGGCATCCAGCCCGAGTTTTTCTAATGCATCAGCACGATAACCCTGTACCAGCACATCGCTATGCTGCAACAGGTGGCGCAGCTGTTCACGCCCGGCGCGCGATTTGATATCAAGCCGCGCACAGCGTTTGCCGCAGGTGATCTCCTCTTCCAGCGTCGGTTCGTGCCAGTCGGGCGGATCGATGCGCAATACCGTGGCGCCGAGGCTGGCAAGAAAGCGCGTCGCCACCGGCCCGGCAATGATGCGGGTGAGATCCAACACCCGCACG
This sequence comes from Pantoea sp. X-Soil-ISGK-421, assembly GCF_059730785.1. Taxonomy (NCBI): domain Bacteria; kingdom Pseudomonadati; phylum Pseudomonadota; class Gammaproteobacteria; order Enterobacterales; family Erwiniaceae; genus Pantoea; species Pantoea sp. X-Soil-ISGK-421. The sequence continues at coordinate 1,669,518 of NZ_AP035979.1, forward strand.
CCGAGCAACGGGCGCGCGGGCGATAACGCCCAGGCTGGGATCGCTGCTTCACCGTTTGCCTGCTGCGCGATCAGCGGTTCCTGTTGCACGGCGCGGCCTTGTGGATGCTGCAACCATTGCGCTTCGCTACGCATCTGCGCGGCGCAGCCGCCGGCATCAATCACCGCCTGTTCCAGCGTAGTGGCGGACCAGCGTGCGACCGCGGCGGCCAGCGAGGCACGATTCGCATGCTGACCAAGCACGCGCTCCATCGCCGCGCGATGATGAGCCGCATTGGTGTGCAGGCGGATCCAGCCGTCAGCGCTGGCATAATCACCGGCGAATTCGTCCCACAGAGCAGCGGGCGGGCGATTGAGCGGGATCAGGCTGTGTTGAAACCAGCGCGAGGCGAGACGCACGTTGACGCTGACCGGCGTGGATTGACCGAGCAGATCGCTCAGCGCCTGGCAAGCGAGGCCCGTGCTGGTGGCCGCCAGTTCGCTCACGGCGAAGGCAGACGAGAACGTATCGGGCTGGAGAAAGGTGAGCGCGGGCAGCGGGGCCGTGCCTCGCAATCCCTGCCACATTTGCTGCCAGAGTGCGGCAGCACGTTGAGAATCCATGTTGAGTCTCCGGATAACGCGCGAGACTCAAGCATAGCAGAGGGAATTTAACGGCGGCGTAAGCGCGGGAAACGCGCGTGCATGCGCAGGTTACGCAGGTTAATCACCGCAATCGCGGTGCCCAGCACCACCAATGAGGCGCCGAGGATTTTGAAGCTGTTCATGCTGTCGCCGAGCACCAGCACGCCCATCAACACCGCCAGCACCGGCGTCAGCAGCGAATAAGGCATGATCAGGTTGACGTTGTACTTCTTCAGCAACGCGTACCACAGCGTATAGGCCACAATCGACGAGGCGAGGGCGCTATACAGAATGCCAAACCAGCCGCGCCAGCCCGCGTGGCTTAACGCGTAAATCTGGTTTGATTCGGTGAGCCATGAGGCCGCGCCAACAATCGGCACCGCGAGGAAGGAGATCCAACCGGTGAGCGTGAGCGGCTTAATCGGCGGCGATTTTTTTACAATCATATTGCTGATTGCCCAGCCGAAGGCGCTGCACAGCAGAATGCATAGCACCCACCATGCCGGAATGGTTGGGCTGCCCGACAATACTGCGACGCCACTCAATGAAATTGCGATGCCGATCAGCTGTATCAAGCGCAATTTCTCTTTCAGAATCACCATCGCCAACAGCATGGCAATCGGCGTACCGAGCTGCACCACGATGGCGCCGGTACCGGCATCGGTGTAACGCATGCCAACAAACAGCAGCGAGAAGTGCATAAAGCCGAAGGTGAACGCCAGCGTCAGCAGCCACGGCAGCTGTGCGCGCGTGATGCGACAGAAAGGCACCAGCACAATCGCCACCACGACAAAGCGCATCCAGGTGAGAAACAGCGGAGGAAGTTCCAGCAATCCCCACTTTACCGCTACGTTATTGAAAGCCCAGATGGAAACCACCATCAAAACCATAAGTAAATGCCGCACTGCCACAATGTCTTCCTTCACGGGTAATCAGAATTATCACCGGCTAATGATGGCATGAAGCCAGCGAATTCGGGCGCTACCGACGACTTTTTTTTCGAGGGAGCATTAGCTCATGCAGGAAAAAAATAAGACATGTCGGTAATTTACTGTCAGAGTAAACGTCCGAAAGGCGACCATAATGAGGACCGTATTCGGCATGACACATACCCGCGCTTTACCTCTTGCTCTGATTCAACTCGACGTTCCGCCGCCGCAGGTGGTGGCGCAAATTGGTGAACAACCCCGGTGGTTTATCGACGCGCTGCAGCTGCAGCCTGATGACTATGTGATTGTGCGTCCGCATCTGGGCGATGATTTACCGACTTTTGGCCGCGTCAGTGGCGCGATCCTCAGCGGCTCCTGGGCGATGGTCACCGATCATGCTGACTGGAGCGAACGCACTGCCGCCTGGATTCGTGGCGCGCTGGAGGCGGATCTGCCGCTGCTTGGCGTGTGTTACGGACACCAGCTGATGGCGTATGCGCTGGGTGGCAAAGTGGGCGATAACCCCAATGGCTGGGAGCGAGGACTTAAGTCGCTGACGCGCAGCGCGCAGGCGAACAACGATCCGTGGCTGGCTGATTTACCGGGCGAATTTCAGGCGTGGTTGTCACATCGGCAATCGGTGTTGACGCCGCCGCAGCATGCGCAAGTGCTGGCAAGCTCGGCGCTGGATAGCTGTCAGATTTTGCGTTATTCACCTCAGGCGATGTCGGTGCAGTTCCATCCGGAGTTTACCCACAGCATCATGACCGCCTGTTTGCCGGCGGAGGTGAGTGACGATGGGACGCCGTTGGCGGGCGAAGATTGGTCGCGCGAATTATTGCGCAGCTTCTGGCTGCAAACGCGGCCGCAGCCGCGCGTGCAGGCTCAGGGCGCGTAGTGACGCGTGCAGCGATAAACCCATGCGGGTGGCATATTTTTTAGCACCCGCTGGCGTTCCCAGGTGAAGTAGCGTGACAGATTCGGTTGGGTAAACGAGGTGTATTGAAACTGTACAAATACGCCGTGGGGACCCAGCGCATCATGCACCGCACTGAGAATGTTGTCGCGCGTGGCGGGCGGCAGTGACAGCAGCGGCAAACCAGAAAAAATCACGTCATATTCCCCGGCGAGATATTCCGCCGAACAGGCGCGCACCTGCATGCGTGTGTCGGGCAATCCACGCAGACTTTTCACCAGTTCCGGGCAAATTTCAAACACATCAAGCTGAGCTTGCGGCGACATGCGCGCCAGCACGTGGCGGGTGAGCACGCCATCACCGGCGCCGAGTTCGGCGATACGCAGGCTGTTATCCCAATTCACCGCATCACACATGGTGCGGCACAGCGCGGCGGAAGAGGGCGTGATGCTGCCCATTTTGCGCGGGTTGCGGATAAATTGCTGAACAAAGTTCGCTTTGGCGCGCATTAACGTCAGGGCTGAAGCCAACATCTGTTTCTCCTGGTTAGTATCCTGCTTCATATTGACCACATATTTCGCCCATGTTCCGCTTTTTGCTGCATATGTGGGAAAACTCGGATTTATCTGTAGGTCACGCCGTGCGCCATATTTCCCTCGGCGCGGTCACAGTTTCCTGTGCGGCGATCTGACAGGCTGGCATTGATCGCTCAATGTTAATAACAGGTTTCTTAGTTGTTAATCGCCACTCTGTCCGCAAGGAGAAACACCATGCGTTACGCTGCTCCGGGAGAACAAGGTTCTCTCATTACTCTGCAATCGCGTTATGGCAACTTTATCAACGGCGAATTTGTTGCGCCGGTTAACGGCAACTACTTCGTCAACACCTCACCGATTAATGCTTCCACCATTGGCGAGTTTCCGCGTTCGGACCGCGCTGATGTCGATAACGCCGTGGCTGCCGCGCAGGCCGCCGCTGATGCGTGGGGCAAAACCTCGCCGCAGGCGCGCTCATTGGTTTTGCTGAAAATTGCTGACCGGCTGGAAGAGAATCTGGAATATATCGCAGTCAACGAAACCTGGGATAACGGCAAGCCGGTACGTGAAACCCTGGCGGCGGATCTGCCGTTGGCGGTAGATCATTTCCGTTATTTTGCTGGTTGCGTGCGTGCACAGGAAGGTACCGCCGCTGAAATTGATGAGTTTACCGCCGCTTATCACTTCCATGAACCGTTGGGCGTAGTAGGGCAAATCATCCCATGGAACTTCCCACTGCTGATGGCGGCATGGAAACTGGCGCCGGCACTGGGCGCAGGTAACTGCGTGGTGCTAAAACCGGCCGAGCAAACGCCGCTGTCGATTACGCTGTTTATGGACGTGATCAAAGATCTGCTGCCGCCGGGCGTGGTTAACGTGGTGCACGGCTACGGTAAAGAAGCGGGTGAAGCGTTGGCTTCGCATCCGGGCATTGCCAAGATCGCCTTTACCGGTTCAACCGCCACCGGCGGTCATATTCTGGAGTTGGCAGCAAAAAGTCTGATTCCCTCTACCGTTGAACTCGGCGGAAAATCGCCGAATATCTTCTTCGAAGACATCATGGATGCCGAAGAGAGCTTCATCGAGAAAGCCGCAGAAGGCGTGGTGCTAGGCTTCCTCAATCAGGGTGAGGTCTGTACTTGTCCGTCACGCGCGCTGGTGCAGGAATCGATCTTTGAACCGTTTATGGCCGCGGTGATGAAGCGCATCAAAACCATCAAACGTGGCGATCCGCTCGATACTGAAACCATGATTGGTGCGCAGGCGTCGCAGCAGCAGTTCGATAAAATCCTTTCCTATCTGGAGATTGCGCAGCAAGAGGGCGCACAAGTGCTGCATGGCGGCGGCGTAGAAAAAATTGGTGAAGAGTTTGCCAGCGGTTATTACATTCAGCCGACGTTACTCAAAGGTGACAACAGCATGCGGGTATTCCAGGAGGAGATCTTTGGGCCGGTAGTCGGCGTGCTGACGTTTAAAGATGAAGCGGAAGCGCTGGCTATCGCGAATGACTCGATTTACGGTCTGGGTGCAGGCGTCTGGACGCGCGATATCAACCGCGCCTATCGTATGGGCCGCGCGATTAAAGCCGGTCGCGTGTGGACCAACTGTTATCACCTCTATCCGGCCCACGCGGCGTTTGGCGGCTACAAGAAATCAGGTATCGGCCGTGAAACCCACAAAATGATGCTCGATCATTACCAGCAGACCAAAAACCTGTTGGTGAGCTATAGCACGCAACCGCTGGGTTTCTTCTGATGGCTAATGGCAGCGGGGCAATACTGCTGCCTTTTCATCTGCCGGTCATCTTGCTGGGGCAAGATAATGGCGTCACAAGAAATTTCTGATGAAACGACATCATTAAGCCAGGTCTTGTGTTCTTTAAAGAGGGCAATTCGGCAAAATGCCACACCAATTTTAAGGAGAACCCATGAACACGTTGTATAACTTCCTGGAACAGCATGATGAGATGCTGGACGGTGTGGAACAAAATATTATTACTGTTAATCTGCCTGGCCGTCAGGTGGTGTATGTGATTGGTCAGAATGATGCTGACCTGCTGCTGGAAGTGAAGGCGCGTGAAATCGCCACGGCACAGCGCATGGAAACGCTGCGTCAGCTGGAGAGTCAATTCCGTTTTTAACGCTGCTACCTACCTTATTCGATGAACTCTTCGCCAGACATATCGCAATAAAAAAGCCGCTATCGCGATGATAACGGCTTAAGAAATGGCACGCGGGAAATATTACTTCACGCAGGCGGCACAGTTATTGTGGATCTGTTGGAAGAAGTCATTACCTTTGTCATCCACCAGAATGAAGGCCGGGAAGTTCTCCACTTCAATCTTCCAGATCGCTTCCATGCCCAGTTCGGCATACTCCACGCATTCCAGACTCTTAATACTCTGCTGTGCCAGCACCGCTGCCGGACCGCCAATGCTTCCCAGGTAGAAACCGCCGTGTTTCTGACACGCATCGGTCACCTGTTTGCTGCGGTTACCTTTGGCCAGCATCACCATACTGCCGCCGTTGGCCTGCAGCAGATCAACGTAGGAATCCATACGGCCTGCGGTGGTGGGGCCGAGGGAGCCAGAGGCGTAACCTTCTGGCGTCTTCGCCGGACCCGCGTAATACACCGGATGATCTTTAATGTACTGCGGCAAACCCTCACCGTTATCAATACGCTCTTTTAACTTCGCGTGGGCAATATCGCGCGCCACAATGATGGTTCCGTTCAGCGACAGGCGGGTTGAGACGGGATAAGCTGACAGCAGGGCCAGAATTTCGCTCATCGGCTGGTTCAGATCAACCTGTACCACTTCGCCTTCGCCCTGCTGACGCAGCGCTTCCGGAATATAGCGGCCTGGATTGTCTTCCAGCTTCTCAATCCAGATGCCTTCGCGGTTGATCTTGGCTTTGATGTTACGGTCTGCGGAGCAGGACACGCCCATGCCAACCGGGCAAGATGCGCCGTGACGCGGCAGACGCACCACACGGATATCGTGCGCGAAGTATTTACCCCCAAACTGTGCGCCCAGGCCCAGCTCCTGCGAGGCTTTCAGCAACTCTTCTTCTAGCTGCACGTCGCGGAAAGCCTGGCCATGTTCGTTGCCTTCGGTCGGCAGCGAATCGTAGTAATGCGTTGAGGCCAGCTTGACCGTTTTCAACGTGCTTTCCGCAGAAGTCCCGCCAATCACAAACGCGATATGGTATGGCGGGCAGGCCGCGGTACCCAGCGACATCATTTTGTCGACCAGATAATTTTTCAGCTTCGCGGGGGTAATGAGCGCTTTGGTTTCCTGATACAGATAGGTTTTGTTAGCGGAACCGCCACCTTTCGCAATGCACAGGAATTTGTATTCGTCACCATCAACGCTGTACAGGTCGATTTGCGCCGGCAGGTTGGTGCCGGTGTTCACCTCTTTATACATATCCAGCGCGGCGTTCTGAGAATAGCGCAGGTTATCTTCAATAAAGGTGTTGTAGACGCCTTGTGATAGTGCGGCTTCATCGCCGCCGCCGGTCCAGACGCGCTGACCTTTCTTGCCCATGATGATGGCGGTGCCGGTATCCTGACAGGTTGGCAACACGCCTTTGGCGGCAATTTCCGAGTTGCGCAGGAACTGCAGGGCGACGTATTTGTCGTTCTTGCTGGCTTCGTCATCGGCAAGAATCGACGCGACCTGCGCCTGATGCGAGGCGCGCAGCATAAAGGAGGCATCATGGAATGCCTGCTTCGCCAGCAGCGTCAGCGCTTTGGGATCGACTTTGAGCACCTCTTCGCCATCGAAGTTAGCCACAGAAACGTAATCGCGGCTCAGCAGATAGTATTCGGTATCATCTTTGGCGAGAGGAAAGGGATCTTGATAATAGAAGGGTTTGTTCGACATGTTGGCTCACTTAGCTTCGTGTAGCCCGCCAGCATGACGGGCGACAAATTAGGCGTTCTGTTATTTGGTTTTCTCTCGCCAGCCCTCCGCAGGGCTGACTGGCGAGTATCATAACATTTTCACGGTAATGCGCGGCTCCGTTTTTAACATCGAAGCAACATCATCAGAACATCATCACCATCCATGGATAGGCGACAACCATCAGAAGAACCAGGAACAGCGCGCCGAAGATGGTACCCAGACGCCAGTAATCTTTAGTTGGCAGATAGCCGCTACCATAATAAATCGGGCTTGGGCCGGTGCCGTACGGGGTGATAATGCCCATCACACCGAGAGAAACACACATCATCAGACAGAACACCGGCATATTGATACCCGGGATAGAGGCAGCAATGGTCAGCATCGCGGGCAGCAGCGCGGTGGTGTGCGCCGTGGTACTGGCAAACAGGTAGTGCAGCAGGTAGAAGGCAATTAACAGGACCACCGCTGAAACCTGTGGATCGTAGCCTTGCAGCAGCATCGCACCTTCTTTACCCAGCCAGGCAATGAAGCCCACACGGGCTAAGCCATCGGCCAGCGCGACCAGTGTGGCGAACCAGGCAAAGGTGTTCCAGGCGGCTTTATTGCTGGTGATGTCGTTCCAGTTCAGTACACCGGTCCACAGCATCAGTACGATGACCAACAGCGCGGCCATCGCGGGCTCAATCCATGCGGTGGCGAAGATCCACATCATCAGCGCAGCAACCACGAAGCCCAGCAGCAGAATTTCATTGCGTTTCAGCTTGCCCAGTTTTGCCAATTCAGCGGTCGCCCAGCGTGGCACTTCATCATTGACTTTCACTTCTGGCGGATAAAGCCAGTAAGCCAGCAGAGGCATGGTAAGAATCAGCAATACACCCAGCGGCAGGAAGGCGAGGAACCACATGCCCCACGAGATATCAAAGCCCACCACACTTTTCACCAGCGCCAGCGCCAGCAGGTTAGGTGCCAGAGCAGAAAGGAACATCGAACTGGTGATACACGCGGCGGTGATAGCAACCCACATCAGGTAAGAACCGATCTTACGCGCGCTTGGGTCATTCGGTTTTGAACCGTAGAGCGGCGGCAAGTTAGCAATGATGGGATAAATGGTACCGCCACTGCGCGCCGTGTTTGACGGCGTAAACGGGGCCAGCAACAGGTCAGCGAAGGTGATGGCGTAACCGAGCGTCAGGCTGCGGCGACCCAGATATTTCACCAGAATCAGCGCCAGTCGGCGGCCAAACTGGGTTTTATCGTAGCCCGCGGCGAACATAAACGCACCGAAGATCAGCCAGACCGTAGAGTTGCCGAAACCGCTTACTGCCCATTTAAAGGACTGTGCTGCCGTTTTGAACTTGGGATCGGCCAGTTCCGCCGGGCTAAACAGCACCCATTGGCTGCACAGCGCAATCACCACCACGCCGGTCAAACCGATAACGGCGCCCGGCAACGGCTCGAAAATCAGTCCCACAATAACCCCGACAAAAATCGCGAAGAAGTGCCAGGCGTAAGGTTCCAATCCCGCAGGAGTCGGTACCAGCAGCAACAGCACAGCCACAATAATTGGCAGGCACAACATAAACAGGCGGTTCTTTTTCCCCGGCGCCGGAGGGGGCGCTGTTAGGGATTCACTCTGGGTTGTTTGTGTGTTCATAGTTTTGGTCTGCAAGTTATGGAGAATGCGTTTATACGCCCCGAACTAAATGGTTTTTTAAGTTACAAAACCCTTGTAGCAGATTAGCCGTGACATTTAAAACTGAGTTTTAATAAATCGCTGATTTCAAAATTCGATACGCGAATTATCTATTGAATGTGAATATGATGCGATTAATTAAAATATCTATTTTGATCCAGATCAATAAAATTTATCGGTGGTTTTTTTGCTTTAAGCATGCGCCTGTTAATAAATGAACCATAAGGTGAAAATTAACTGTGCAAGGCAAACGAAACGCAACAAATCAAGCAAAAAACAGAGAAGGGCGGTGATTTATCTTTATGATAAGACTGGCTTTGTTTTAAATGTAAGGAAAAAGTTGATTTTTGTCAAGTCTTGGTTAAAACTTAGCGGAACGCAGCTTTCAGCAATTAGCATCAAATATTATTTTCATGCGTAAAACTTATATAACTAACGAATAAGGTTATGTAAGTAAATTAAATGGTATATTTATGGCATGAAGTCGGACCACTCAAATAAATATAAAATTCCTCCGAACTGCCAAAGAATTGAATACAAAATTTCTTAATTCTGGAGTTGCTCATCATGAATACGCTCACCCCGATTCTTAATCCGCTGACATTGCCGAAAGGTGCGGTGCTTAAAAACCGGTTGGTTATGGCCCCCATGACCACCTGTACCGGCTATTACGATGGCGGTGTCACCAGTGACCTTGTCGAATATTATCGCGTCCGTGCCGGTAGCATCGGCACCGTTATTGTTGAATGCTGCTTTGTCGATAATCGCGGCCCTGCATTCCCGGGCGCGCTCGGTATTGATAGCGATAACAAAATCCCCGGCTTGGCGAAAATCGCCCATGCCATCAAATCACAAGGTTCTAAAGCCGTTCTGCAGATTTATCATGGCGGCCGCATGGTGGAACCCGCGCTGATCGGCGGTAAAACGCCGGTTGCGCCTAGCGCCATTGCCGCACCGCGTGAAGGTGCAACCACGCCACAAGCGCTGACTGCAGAAGAAGTGGACGTGATGATCACCAAGTTTGGTGACGCAGTGAACCGTGCGATTAAAGCCGGCTTTGACGGCGTAGAGATCCACGGTGCGAATACCTATTTGATCCAGCAGTTCTACTCGCCAAACTCTAACCAGCGTGACGATAAATGGGGCGGCAGCCGCGACAATCGCGCCCGCTTCCCACTCGAAGTGTTGGAGATCACCCACAAAATGGCTGACCGCTTCGCCGCGGCAGACTTTATCATCGGTTATCGCTTCTCACCGGAAGAGCTGGAAGTACCGGGCATCCGCTGGGACGACACGCTGTATCTGCTGGAGAAACTGGCGGAACGCGGTCTGGATTACGTTCACTTCTCTGTCGGCCAGTTGCTGCGTCCGTCGATTGTCGACACCAAAGACCCAACGCCGCTGATCACCAAATATCTGGCGCAACGCTCACCCAACCTGGCGAAAGTACCGGTTATTGGCGTTGGCGGCATCGTGAATAAAGAAGATGCCGAGAACGCGCTAGAGCACGGTTTCGATCTGGTTGCCGTGGGTAAAGCCTGCATCGCCTATCCGGACTGGACCGATCGCGTTATCAAGAATCAGCACATGGAGCTGTATATCGACAGCACCAAGCGCGAAGAGCTGACCATCCCGGAACCACTGTGGCGCTTCTCGCTGGTGGATGCGATGATCCGCGACGTCAGCGATACCGGCCGTAAATACAAAGCCGGCGTCTATCAGGCGAAAGTGGAAGCCGAAGCGCTGAAGCTGAAAATTAACGTGACGCTCGACACCGACCGTATTACCGACATCTCGCTGGTGCCGGATCCGAGCCTTGACGTCGACTTCACCAGCACCTTTGAAAGCCTGCGTGAGCGCATTCTGGTGGCGAACAGTCCGCATGTCGATGCCATTACCGGCGCCACCACGCAGAGTGAAGCGCTGAAAAAAGCGGTATCGCGTGCCATGACCACCTCAAGCAAAGAGTATGTGATTGAAGAGGGCGGTAACCCGAACGCACCGGTGAATTATGATGTGGTGGTAGTAGGAACCGGCGGTGCCGGTCTGGCGGCGGCGATTCAGGCACATGATGATGGCGCCCGCGTGGTGATCATCGAGAAGATGCCAACCATCGGCGGTAACACCATCAAAGCGTCGGTTGGCATGAACGCGGCAGAAACCCGTTATCAGAAGCTGAAAGGCATTGAAGACAGTAAAGAACTGTTCTACGAAGAGACGCTGAAGGGCGGAAAATTCAAAAACAATCCGGTGCTGCTACGCGAGTTTGTTGAGCAGGCACCTGAAGCGATTGAATGGCTGGCGGCGAAAGAGATCGAGCTGTGTGACATCACTATCACCGGCGGCATGAGCATCGATCGTACGCACCGTCCGGAAGATCGTTCTGCAGTCGGCGGCTTCCTGATCAGCGGCCTGGTGAAGAACGTTAATCAGCGCAATATCGAAGTGCTGCTGGAAACCTCGGTGGCAGAAATTCTGGTGGAAAACGGTGCGGTCAGCGGCGTGAAAGTGGTCGATGAGTACAACGATAGCCGCATCATTAACGCTAAAAGCGTGATTGTCGCCACCGGCGGTTTCAGTGCTAACCGCGAGATGGTGGTGAAATATCGTCCTGAGCTGGACGGCTTCGTGACCACCAACCATAAAGGTGCCACCGGCAGCGGCATCGCGATGTTGCAGCACATCGGTGCGGATACTGTCGATATGGGCGAAATCCAGATTCACCCAACGGTTGAGCAAACCACGTCGTACCTGATTTCCGAAGCGATGCGCGGTGGCGGGGCCATTTTGGTCAGTCAGGCGGGCCAGCGTTTCTACAATGAAATGGAAACCCGTGACAAAGTTTCCGCTGAGATCATCGCGCTGCCAGAGAAAAGTGCGTGGATCGTGTTTGATGAGCAGGTACGCGCCAATAACAAAGCGGCTGATGAGTATATCGCCAAAGGTTTCGTGATCAGCGCACCGACGCCGCACGAGCTGGCAGTGAAACTCAATATGGATCAGGAAGCGCTGCAAACCACGCTCGGTCGTTACAATGAGTTTGTGGCGAAGCAGGATGACGAAGACTTCGGTCGTAAAACCGCGCTACGTCACCCGCTGAACAAAGGTCCGTACTTTGCGATTCGCATCGCACCGGGCGTGCACCACACCATGGGCGGCGTGACAATCAACACCGATACCGCGGTGCTGGATGCGCAGAAAGCGGTGATTCCAGGCGCCTGGGCGGCAGGTGAAGTGGTGGGCGGTATCCACGGCGCGAACCGCATCGGCGGTAACGCGGTGGCCGATATCATCATCTTTGGTATCAAAGCCGGTCACAATGCCGCTAAACTGGCGCTAGGACACTAAGTTGTAAAGATGCCCGCCTTGTGCGGGCATCGTTTTCATTAGAGGCATGCAATGACCGCTGGCGTCTTTTCTTACTCTGCCGTACTCATGGGTTCGCCCATTCTGCTCAAATTGTTTGATGACAATCCCACGCTTGCCCGCCACGTATTTCAACTGATTAAACAGCAAGAAAACCTGTTCACCGTCAACCGCGCCGAATCCGAAGTGATGTCGATCAACCACGCCGCAGGCCGTCATCCGGTGATCGTTAGCGAACCGGTGTTTGCCTTGATCAGCGTGGCGCACGCAGTGAGTTTGCTGCCGGACAGCGCGTTTAATTTCACCATCGGCCCGGTGGTGAAGCGCTGGAAAATCGGTTTTCACGGTCGCGCCGTGCCGCCCGCGCAGGAGATCGCCGCACTGCTGGCGCTAACCGACCCGCATCAGGTGGTACTCAATCCCGCTGAGCGCTCGGTGTTTTTGCAACAGTCGGGCATGGAGATCGATCTTGGTGCCATCGCCAAAGGTTATATCGCCGATCGCGTACAGGCGTTTTTACGTCAGCAGGGCGTACAGCAGGCGCTGATTAATTTGGGGGGTAACGTGCAAACGCTGGGCTCGCCGCCGCATGAGCCGCAAGGTTGGGGTATCGGCCTGAAAAAGCCGTTTGGTGGCGATGATGAACTGTTAGGCGTGCTGCAGGTGCAGGGAAAATCAGTGGTGACGTCGGGGATTTATGAGCGCTACTTCGAGTTGGACGATCGCTGTTGGCACCATATTTTTGATCCGCAAACAGGCTATCCTCTTGATAACGAACTGCTGAGTGTGACAGTGATTTCCGATCGCTCGATTGATGGCGATATCTACACCACGTTGCTTTATGGCATGGGCGTCGAGCAAGGGCTGGCGACGCTCGCTGACCAGCCCGACATCGACGCGGTTTTTGTCACGCGCGACCGGCAGATTATCTGCTCCTCGCCGCATCACTTCCACTTCCAGCAGCTCGATTTCAATTGGCAGCTGCGTTACTGACAATATTGCTGCAGCAGCGAATGGTATTCCGGCTGCAAACGATAGCGGTACACCGGACGCCCGGTGGCGCCATAGTGAATACTGGTGAACAGAATATTAATCTGTGCCAGCCAAATCAGGTATTTACGGCAGGATACGCGCGAAATATTCACTTCAGCCGCCAGCTCATCAGTGGAGAACTCGTGACCCGGATGCGCGTCAATCCACTGACACAGCGTACGCAGCGTTTGCGGCGTTAAGCCTTTCGGCAGGCGCTTATTATCGTGTTGCGTCGCCGGGCTGCCGTGGATCAGCAGATCGACATCCGATTGCTGATAGTAATGCTGATTGTCCATCAGCGATTTCTTCTGCCGCCAGCCGGTGAGCGCCTCTTCAAAACGCGGGAACTGGAACGGTTTGATCAGGTAATCCACCACGCCGTAGTGCAGCGAGGTTTTGATATTCTCCGCATCGGCCGCCGACGAAATGATGATCACGTCCACCGCGCTCTGCGCCGTTCGCAACTCCGGTAACAGATCGAGGCCATTCTCCTGCTGCATATAGATATCCAGCAATACCAGGTCGACCACGGTATCGCTGTTAAACAGGATCTCTTTCGCCTGCTTCAAGGTTGAGGCGGTGCCACAACAGTGAAAGCCCTGAATTTGGCCGATATACGCGCGATTAAGCTCGGCGACCATGGCGTCATCATCGACCACTAACACATTGATCATGCGGATTGGTTTCCTCCATCCCAGGGAAGTTGGACTAAAAATTGGGTAAACACGCCGGGCTCTGATTCTACACTTACACTGCCACCGAGATTCTCGGTTTGCTGCTGCAGCAGAAACAGCCCGACACCGCGGTTTTCACCTTTGGTGGAGAAGCCTTTTTCAAAAATGGTGCTAAGGCGATCGGCTTCAATGCCCGGACCATCGTCACTCACTTCACAGGTCAGCCAGCCGTTTTGATAGTGCAACATCACGTGAATCTCGCCTTCAACCTGCTCGCTCATGGCATCCAGTGCATTCTCAATCAAATTACCGATCACCGTGATCAGCGCCGCCATCTGCTGCTCATTGCCGCTATCGGGTAGGAAGCTGGCATCGCTGATGGTCAGGCGATGGCCACAATCTGACGCACGATTGATTTTACTCAGCAAGAAACCGGCAATGACCGGCGACTTAATCTTGTCGAGCAGAAAACCAATCTCTGTCTGGTAATTATTGGCCGTCTTGAGAATGTAGCTTTCCACCTGCGTGTAGTTTTTCATGTGCAGCAGGCCAAGAATCACATGCAGCTTGTTCATAAATTCGTGTGAGCGCTCACGCAGCGCATCGACGTAGTTTACCATGCCCGTCAGACGCTGCATCAGTTGACTGATTTCCGTCTTATCCCTGAAGGTGCAGACCGCGCCGATAATCCGTCCCTGACTGCGCACCGGCACAGTGTTACTCAGCAATACGCGGCCATTCACATTCAGCTCTTCATCACGGCGCGCGCGTCCGCTGTGCAATACATCGCGCAGATGATCATGAATCACCGACGCATCGTAGATGCGCTCGCCGCTGATGGTGCCCATCGACTCGTTAAGCAACGACCGCGCGGCCTGATTCACCAATGTCACCTGCGCCTGTTCGTCCATCGCCACTACGCCCTCTTTCAGGGAGTTGAGAATCGCCTGGCGCTGTTCAAATAGGGTGGAAATTTCATAAGGTTCGAGGCCGAACAAAATGCGTTTCAGCACGCGCACCAACACAAAGGTGCCGATGGCGCCCGCCAGCGTGCCAATAAAAATGGTCCACAGGATGCTCCAGCGGCTCTCATTGATCTGCACCGAAACGGCATCCAGCGAGATGCCAATCGCCACCACGCCAATCTGCTGATGCTGATCGTTATAAACTGGGGTGAAGACGCGCAGCGCTTTTGCCAGCGATCCTTTATTCACCGAAACGTTTTCATGGCCGCGCAGCGCAGGCTCAAGGTCATCACCGATAAAGTGTTTGCCGATCAGCTCGGGATTGCGATGCGAATAGCGAATGCCGTCCATGTTGGTGACGGTAATGAACAGCAGGTTATTGGTCTCTTCAACCGCTTTGGCGATCGGCTGAATACGTGTGCCGTCCGGCGGAAACGCCAGCGCGCGCTGTATTTCCGGTGAATCGGCCAGCGTGCGCGCCACGGCCATCGCTTTATCTTCCAGCTGCGCGCGGGTCGCAGCGCCAATCTGGAAGAAATAGAACATATGTACGCTGAGCAGCACCAGCACAATCACTGCGCTGAGCATCAAAGTGACCAGCGTATTGAGCTTCATCGGCTGCTTGCGCGCCGCGATTCCTTGCTGTGGAGAAGACATGATCGCTCTCGGATGAGAAGAGGGCGAGTATTATGACGGATAAAAGAGGCAAGGTCGCCAAAAAGGCGTCATGCGAGGATCTTCCTGCGCGCGCATAGAGGGGAGCGGCGCAATGTATTGCGCGATGAATCGCGCCGCTACGGTATGTGCATTAAATTCGTAGGGTGCGCATTTATGCGCACCTGGTCGCCATGAATGGCGACCCTACGCTACGGAATTAACTTGATTTGACGCGATTCGCAAAACTCTTACGCAGCTTCTGCAGTTTTGGTGGAATTACCGCCATGCAGTAACCGTTGCGCTGGCCTGCGCCTTCCCAATAATCCTGATGATAACCTTCCGCCGCATACCACTCTTTCAACGGCTCGATGGTGGTCACCACCGGATCGCTCAAGCCTTCCTGCGCGCGTGCAATGGCGGCAATGGCTTCAGCTTCCTGCTCAGGGTTCGCCGGGAAAATCGCCGAACGGTATTGGGTGCCAATATCATTGCCCTGGCGGTTAAGCTGGGTAGGATCGTGCGTGGCAAAGCTGATATCCAGCAGATCGCCGTAGCTCACCTGCGCCGGATCGAAACCCACGCGAATCGCTTCGGCATGGCCGGTCGCGCCGCTGCACACCTGCTCATAGGTGGGATTCGGGCGCGCGCCGCCGGTATAACCGCTCTCGACTGACTCCACGCCAATCACATCTTTAAACACTGCTTCGGTACACCAGAAACAGCCACCCGCGATCACCGCATATTCGGTTGCCATTATAATTACTCCTGTCAGGACGAAAGGATCAAAGTGGGGGCAAGCCCATTTCAATTCAAGCAGTTAAATTAACATTTCTGGCTTAAAGTCGCCGCGCTTGTCGAGCAACACATTGCTCATCACGCTAAAGCGTCCTTCGCCAGTGTAGTGCAGCGTCGGCGGAAACTCCGGCGTTTCCGCTACATGCGCTTTGACGATCTCAAAGATAAAGAAGTTGTAGTTATCCACCATTGAATCGTCATACAGCTGGCACTCGAAGCTGGCAAAACACTCATCAATCAATGGCGCATTGACCACGCTTGCCGGTTCGGGGGTCAGTTTAAAGGCATCAAACTTATCGAGACGATCGCCGTGGCTATTACCAATCGCCACCACGCTATCCACCAGATGAGTCGAGGGCACGTTGATCACGCATTGGCCGCTCTGGCGGATCAGGTCATGACTGTAATTGCCGCCGGCAATCATGCAGCCAACCAGCGACGGCGAGAACTCCAGAATGGTGTGCCAGCCAAGCGTCATGATGTCGCGGTGATCCTTAAACTGCGAACTCAACAACACCACCGGACCCGGCTCCAGATATTTCCGTGCCTTGCTGACCGGAAAGTCGATTTTATGCATCTGCATTCTCCTGTTGTAGGGACAGATGTTTTAAGTGTAGCTGCCTGCTTTACTGTGCAGGAAAATCGCGGCATGGTAAGGCGTCATCTTATCTGGAGCAGTTCTATGCCATCTGCGTGTGCGTCCCCCTCTCGTCCTGTATTACATCTGCTGTGCGGCAAAATTGCCGCTGGAAAATCAACGCTGGCCCATCAGCTGGCGCAGGAAACCGGTGCGGTAATCGTTAGCGAGGATGCGTGGCTGGCCCATCTTTTTGCTGAAGAGATGCAGGATGTGGCGGATTACGTGCGCTGTGCCGGTAAGCTGCGCAATGCGATGACGCCTCATCTCATCTCGCTGTTGCAATGTGGCGTGTCGGTGGTGCTGGATTTCCCCGCCAACACCGTTGGTCAACGTCAGTGGATGAAGGCGGTGATCAACAGCGCCGAGGCTGAACATCAACTGCATTTCCTCGATGTGCCCGATGCGCTTTGCAAAACGCGGCTGCAGGCGCGCAATGCCGCCGGTCAGCACGACTTTGCTGCTACCGATGCGCAGTTTGCGCTGATAAGCAGCTACTTCGTTGCGCCGCAGAGTGAAGAGGGCTTCAATGTGGTAACGCATCGCGAATTAAGCAGGTAAATGATGAACAAAACGTGGTGTCAAACGCTGAATCTCGTCTATCCGATTATTCAGGCGCCGATGGCGGGTGTTTCCACGCCGGAAATGGCGGCGGCGGTCAGTAACAGCGGCGCGCTGGGATCGATCAGCGTGGGCGCCTCAACGCCGCAACAGGCGGCGATCATGATCCGTAAAACCCGCGCCCTGACCGCCGCACCCCTCAACGTTAACGTCTTCTGTCACGCGCCGGTGCAGCGCAATCCACGGTTGGAACAGGCGTGGATTCAACGCTTTCAGCCGGTTTTTGCCCGCTATCAAGCGGCACTGCCTGAGTCGCTGGCGGAGATTTATCACACATTCCTAGATAACGACGCAATGCTGGAAGTGCTACTGGAAACCGCGCCTGCCGTAGTGAGCTTTCATTTTGGTCTGCCGTCCGCCGCGGTGGTGCAGCGCTTGAAACGTCGCGGGATCATTACCCTGGCAAGTGCAACTAACGTTGCGGAAGCACGCACCATTGAAGCCGCAGGCATCGATTGTATTGTGGCGCAGGGCATTGAGGCGGGCGGTCACCGCGGGGTATTCGATCCGGCAGGTGAAGATCAGCGGCTCAGCACCTTTACGCTGGTGCAGGCGATTCGCAAGATGTCGCGCCTGCCCGTCATCGCAGCGGGCGGCATCATGGATGGCGCGGGCATTGCCGCCATGCTCAAGCTGGGTGCGGTCGGTGTGCAGCTGGGAACGGCTTTTATCTTGTGTCCGGAATCAGCCGCCAATGCGGCGTATCGTCAGGCGTTAAAAAGCGAGCAGGCGAACAGGACCGAAATGATCGCAGCCATTTCCGGCCGATCGGCAAGATGTCTAACGAACGATTTCTGCCATCTGGCGCGTCATTTCGCGCAGGAGACCATTCCGCCTTATCCGCTGGCCTATGCGCTGGGCAAGGCGCTGGCAGCCGCAGCCGCAGCCAAAGGTGAACACGGATTTGGCGCGCAGTGGGCCGGACAGGGCGCGGCACTGGCGCGGGATATGCCGGCCGCTGAATTGATTAATACGCTGGTGGCGGAGTGGCAGGCGGCGTAAACGTGAGTCCTGTTTTGCTGGGACACTCTGCGTGGTTAAGGAGCCAGTGATGACAACTCCCCCGTATATCAATCCCGGAGAACAGGTCGTGTTGTACGACGGCGTATGCAAATTGTGCAACGCGTGGGTAGTTTTTTTACTTCGTCACCGTATTCCGCGCCATATACGTTTTGCGGCGGTTCAGAGTGAGCAGGGGAAGGCGCTATTACGTTTTGCCGGTCTGCCGGATGACAATATCCGTAGCATTGTGTTGATGAAAGACCATGACCATTGGCTGCGCGCGCAGGCGATATTTCGCATCATGCAATGTATGCCGTGGCCGTGGCGAATCCTGGCGGTATTGCAGTTTATGCCTGACGTTATCAGCAATTATTGTTACGACCGCATTGCCTTAAATCGCTATCGTCTTTTTGGCCGTTACGACAATCATTACAAGATTGAATCCGATTATAACGGCCGATTTTTAGACCAGTAAAACAGGGTCCGCAGTATTACTCCTCAAAGCGGTACTCTGCCTCGTTCATCGTGCTGGCCATCATGGATTTAATCCATTCGGTCGGTTCTCGTTTACCGCTTCGTTTGTGTGAATATATTTTCACCGTGAACCTGGGTGCTGGAAACGGCAGCCTGAACGTTTTCACCCCTGCGGCCTGTTTAATTTTGCCGGCCACGAATGAGGGGATCGCCATCAGAAGTTCGCTTTCTGCGACAATAAACGGCGCGCTAAGCATTGATGGTGTTCTCATGGTAATGCGACGTTTAAAACCTATCTGTTCAAGATGGGGATCCAGTAATCCCTGTTTTTCATTCCACGGCGTAACGACCAGATGCCCAGCAGCAAGATACTCCTCCAGGCTCAGACTGGAACGTTGCACATTGCTAACCACAATAAATTCATCACTGAATAAATCGGTCTCTTCCAGATCGGGATGATGCATGCCGTCCGGCTCGCTAAAACTTAGCGCCATATCGATTTCACCGGCGAGTAATTCAATCAGTGCCGGATTATGCGGTAAATGGCAGAGTTCAAAACTCAGGTTGGGTGCCGTCGTTGTCAGCGCATGCATCAGCCCCGGAAATACACAAAAAGCGGTGTAATCCGTTACCGCAATTCTAAAACAGACATCACTGGTTAGGGGATTAAAAGGCTGCACCGGGCTGAGATGCCGATTTAGCCCGGTTAGCGTTTCGGCAATATAGGGCGCCAGCTGACAGGCATAGACGCTGGGACACATTTTGTGGCCCTCGCGATAAAACAGAGGATCGTTAAAAAATTCACGTAATCGGGAGAGCGCGTGGCTTAGCGCAGAGGTACTCAAACTGAGTTCAATCGCGGCCAGCCTGACCGAGCGATGTCTGAAAACTGCGTCGAAAACGGGGAGGAGATTCAAGTCCAGTCGACGCAGAACATGATGCATGAAATTCACCTATCATTGATTTTATTGCACTTATTTCATCGAACAATACCCATTATGCTGGGTAGCATCAATATGATTAAGTCAGAAAATAATGAATGAAGATAACGATTCGGCCAGCCAATCCTGAAGACGCGGACGCCATCTACGGCATGATTGCTGAGTTGTCGGTTTATGAGCATGGATTGCAGCAGTCATCAGCTACCGCTGAAGAGATCAGAAAGATGCTATTCACTCCCGAAAGTAATAGTGAAGCGTTGATGTGTGAGATTGATGGCTCAACCGCCGGTTATGCCGTGATTACCAGTAGCTACTCGGCATGGCTCGGGCGTCGCGGACTCTATTTGGAAGATTTGTACTTCTCGCCCAATTTTCGCGGACTGGGCGCAGGTAAAGCGCTGCTGCAGTATGTCGCGCAGCACGCGGTTAATCACCAGTGCAATCGTATTGAGTGGAGCGCGTTAGATTGGGATCAGTCGGCCAGAGAGTTCTATCTCAGTATTGATGCGCTGCCCTTAAATGAGTGGGTTCGTTATCGACTCGACGGGGCGGCATTAGAAAAATTCGCCGCCACCGCGCTGCAATAGGTATTCAGTCACACTGAGCTAAGAGGTGAAAACGTAACTTGCCGAGCGCACGACTTGTAGCGGCGCAATGCATTGTGCGATAAATCGCGCCGCTACGGCGTGGGGTAATTTTAAGCCGTGCTTAACGGATTGGCATTCGGTCAAACCGGCCGATCAAGGTCATTCCCGTTACAGTGACTGCAGAAACGCCAGCAAATCCGCATTCAACTGATCGGTATGCGTCACCGCAAAGCCGTGAGGGGCATTGTCATACACTTTCAGCTGCGCCCCGGCGATCATTTCGGCGGCAACTTTCCCGGTGGTTTCGAATGGCACGATCTGGTCGTTGCTGCCGTGAATCACCAGCGTAGGAACGTCGATTTTCGCCATGTCTGGACGGAAATCTGTCTCAGAGAAGGCGGTAACACAATCAATGGTGCCTTTCAGCGAGGCCAGCAGGGCAATATTCAATGTCTGCGTTAGCGCGCCTTGTGAAACCGTTTGACCGGCGTTGGTGCCGTAGAACGGCGTCGCAAAATCACTGATGAACTGCGCACGATCTTTTCGTAAGCCCTGACGAATGCCCTCAAACACCGATAAATCGACGCCTGCTGGATAATCGGCGGCTTTGCCGAAAATCGGTGTCACCGCACCTAACAGCACTAAACTGTCCACGCGGGCGGTACCGTAATTGTTGATGTAGCGCGCGACATCGCCACCGCCCATCGAGAAACCGACCAGCGTCACGTTTTGCAGATCCAGATGGGTGATCAGGTCATTGATATCAGAGGCAAAGGTGTCGTAGTTGTAGCCTTCCCACGGTTGATCGGAACGACCAAAGCCACGGCGATCGAAAGCGATTACGCGGTAGCCTTTCTCCGCCAGGAAATTAAGCTGGCTGTCCCACATATCCCCATCGAGCGGCCAACCGTGACTGAACAGCACTGGCTTGCCGGTGCCCCAATCTTTGAAATAGATGGCTGTACCATCTTGCGTCTTAAATGTGCTCATGTTTGTGCCTTATTGATGTTGATTGATGAGAGCGCCTTATTCAGGCGCCACGAGATAACGTACTGCCGGAAGGTCTGTGCCCTGATGGAAACCCAGCACCCGGTTCTGAATCTTTTGATCGTTCATGGTGTAACGCTCGCGCTGCCGCAAATGTTCCATCCATGAGCCGACGACAAAGGTCTCGACAAAAATGCCGGGCTGCAGCATGTCTTCATACAGAGACCAATTGAGCGCGCCGCCCCGCCGTCTGACACGACGCATATCCTGCATGCAGACCGCAAAAGCATGCGCATCGCTACGGTCGATTTGATAGTGATAGCTGACCATTACCGGCCCGCGATCGTGGCGAATCTGCAGCTCGGGCAACGGATCGTTAACCGTACTGAGATCGAGGTTCAGATCCGGATCTTGATCGAGCCGCCAGCGCAGCACCGTCAGGCTGGCCAGCAGCATGCCGACGGTGGCGACAGACAGTGAGAAGGGAATGCTGAATGTTGATGCCAGTTGTCCCCACAGGGCGCTGCCTAACGTCATCGAGCCAAAAAACACGGTCAGATAGACCGCCAGCGCACGGGCTTTCACCCATTTGGCGGCGCTGCGTTGCGCACCAAGGTTGAGCGTGGAGAGCACGGCGATCCATGCAAAGCCGGTAAAGAACTCAAACGCATTGAGCAGCCAGACGTGACGAATAAACGCCAGCGCCAGCATAGTGGCAGCAAACATGATGCTGGCGAGCACCATCAATTGATCCGGATTAAAGCGTTTGCGCAGGCGCGGCAACAGCAGTGCGCCGCAAATTGCGCCCATGCCGATGCAACCCAACATAATGCCGTAGCCGCCCGGCCCGAGCCCCAGTTCACGTCGAGCCACCAGCGGCAATAATGCCCAGCCAGCACTGCCAAACACAAAGAAGGCGATGGTACGCGCCAGCACATTGCGCAGTACCGGCGCGGCATGAACATAACGTACGCCCGCGCGTACCGCCGGGAAGAAGTGTTCCGGTGGTAGGCGCTGCACACTGGGCTGCGCTTTCCAAACGTAAAGCACGATAAAGACACCCAGTACCGATAATGCATTGAGCAGAAACACCATCCACGGACCAGCAAATGACAGGATCAAGCCACCGAGCGCCGGGCCGATAGCGCGACTGATATTGATACCGAGTGAGTTGAGCGCAATCGCGGGGCCGAGTTCTTCCTTGCTGACCAAATCCGGCACGATGGCCTGAAAAGGTGGCGAGCTCATCGCCGCGCCGGTGCTGAGCAGGAAAGCGGCAATCAACAGCACCAGCGGTGTGACCAGCCCCGCAAAGGAAAGGCATGTCAGGCCTGCTGCGGCAATGAATACCCAAATCTGTGAGAACAGCAGATATTTACGGCGATCAACGATATCCGCCATCACGCCAGACGGCAGCGCAAACAGAAACATCGGTAAGCTGCTGGCGGCTTGCACCAGCGCCACCGAGAGCGGGTCGGCGCTCAGAGTCAGCATGGTCCAGTTGATGCCTACGTCGTTCATCCATGAACCGACATTGGACACCACGGTGGCAATCCACAGCATACGGAATACTCGCTGACGCAGCGGCTGCCACGGTGAAACCGTCAGCGGTACGGCTGGTAAATCCGCCTCAGGCGTGTCATGAACATCATTAACCTGCGCCACGTGCCACCTCCGATGATCCCGCGCTGAAAAGGCGCCAGCGTCCCGCGCCGGTGAGCGCCAGCGTCGTGAAAATGATCAGCAGCAGCCAGCCAAACTGGCCTTCCGCTATGCTCCAGTCGGGATGGACAAACACCATCGCCACCAGTAACACACCGATGATGGGCAGACAGGCCAGTCGGGTAAAGACGCCGAGCAGGATAAACAGCGGACAGACCACTTCAGCAAATATCGCCGGCAGTAGACTCATGTAAGGACCCAGGCCAAACGGATCCTCAATACGCGTCAGTTCTTCGCTGAAATGAAACACTTTCGGCAGGCCATGCACGTGAAGCAGTAGCAGGCAGCCGGTAAGCCGCAGGAAGAACAGCCCCGCATCAATGCGAGGCGGCTGAGAGAGTGAATTTTTCATGGTTTAGAAGGCGAAGCAGCTGCAGCCGAGCGCGCCCCAGAAGGCGTTCTCTTCCGAAACCGGCAGGTTAGCACCGCGCGCAATTTCGTGAGAATGGGAATGCACGCCGCACGGGCCGCTGCAGTGATGCGCGTGTTGCATCATGCCGACACGGGTATTTGCAGCGGGCGGCGCACTGCGATAGTGGCCGGGAACCTTGACCACGGGCGACCATTCCGGCAGCACTGGAATCGATGGCGGCGCTTCTGAACTGAACGATCCTGCGGCATACACGATGTTACCGTCGACAATGGTCAACACGGACTCAATGCCTTTAATCTCCTCTTCGGGCACGCTGAAGTAGTCTTTGCTCAGTACCACCATGTCGGCCAGCTGACCGATTTTAATCTGGCCTTTTTTGCCTTGCTCGCTGGAGAACCAGGCGCTGCCTTGCGTCCACAACATCAGCGCCGTATCACGATCGAGGCGGGCGTTAACGTCGTACATCTGCATGCCGCCCACGGTTCGTCCGGAAACCAGCCAGTAAAGTGCGGTCCACGGGTTATAACTGGCCACGCGGGTCGCATCGGTTCCCAAACCTACCGGCACGCCGGTCTCCAGCATGCGCGCCACCGGCGGCGTGTGGCGGGTCGCCTCAATGCCATAACGCTCGGCAAAGTATTCGCCCTGGAAAGCCATGCGATGCTGTACGGCAATGCCACCGCCCAGCTCTTTGATACGGTCAAGGTTACGCTGCGTCACAGTTTCGGCGTGGTCGAAGAACCAATGCAGACCGTTGAACGGAATGTCGCGGTTCACTTTTTCAAACACATCCAGCATGCGGCTGATCGATTCATCGTAAGTGGCATGCAGGCGGAACGGCCAGCGGTGCTCCACCAGATGACGCACCACGCGCTCCAGCTCATCTTCCATGCCTGGCGCCAGATCCGGACGCGGTTCGAGGAAATCTTCAAAATCGGCGGCGGAAAATACCAGCATTTCACCGGCGCCGTTGTGGCGGAAGTAGTCGCTGCCCTGGCCCGGCGTCAGCATATCAGTCCATTTTTCGAAATCTTCCAGCTCGTGGCCCGGACGCTGGGTAAACAGGTTGTAGGCGATACGCAGCGTCATCTGCTTCTTCTCATGCAGCTCAGCAATGACTTCGTAATCTTCGGGATAGTTCTGGAAGCCGCCGCCGGCATCAATCGCGCTGGTCAGGCCCAGACGGTTTAGCTCGCGCATAAACTGGCGTGTGGAGTTCACCTGCTGCTCCAGCGGCAGTTTCGGCCCTTTCGCCAGTGTGGCGTAGAGGATCATGGCATTCGGGCGCGCAATCAGCATGCCGGTTGGGTTGCCATTGCTGTCACGCTGGATCTCGCCGCCCGGTGGATTTGGCGTGTCTTTGGTGTAACCCACCACCTTTAACGCGGCGCGGTTGAGCAGGGCGCGATCGTACAGATGCAGGATGAATACTGGCGTATCGGGCGCCGCTTCATTGATCTCATCCAGCGTAGGCATGCGACGCTCGGCGAATTGAAACTCGGTCCAGCCGCCCACTACGCGCACCCACTGTGGCGACGGCGTGCGCAGCGCCTGTTCTCTCAGCATGCGCAGGGCATCCGCGATGGAGGGCACGCCTTCCCAGCGCAATTCGAGGTTGTAATTCAGGCCGCCGCGGATCAGGTGAAGGTGCGAGTCGTTCAAGCCGGGCACGGCAGTATGGCCTTTAAGGTCAATCACTTTGGTGCCTTCACAGTGATGCTGCATCACCTCGGCCAGAGTGCCTACTTCGAGAAATTTACCCTCGCGCATCGCCACGGCTTCGGCAATCGGATTGCCGCGATCGACGGTATGAAACCGGCCATTGGTCAAAATGATGTCTGCTTTACCTAACGTAACCATAAAACCTCCTGAATGAGATGTCCTGCCGATTTCGCAGGTTAACTGCGTGTTAGGGATTATGTTCAGGGGCGCGGGAAAGCGTCTAGTTATACAAAAGGATAGGTATACCTCCGTATAGTTATACCTATAGATAATAGTTTGCCTGCCCGAAGGTTCTTACACTGCGTCCAGACATTCACCTCAATGGAACAAAACATCATGACGACGAGCAAACTTGAAGTACTGACGCCGCAAAACTGCCAGATCATTTTTATCGACCAGCAGCCACAAATGGCCTTTGGCGTGCAGTCAATCGACCGCCAGGTCCTGAAAAATAACGTGGTAGCGCTGGCTAAAGCCGCTAAAGTTTTCAACATTCCTACCGTGCTGACCACCGTTGAGACCGAGAGCTTCTCAGGTAACACGTTCCCGGAGCTGCTGGATGTGTTCCCAGGTCAGGACATTCTCGAGCGTACCTCCATGAACTCGTGGGACGACCAGAAAGTGCGTGATGCGCTGGCAGCCAACGGTAAAAAGAAAATTGTGGTTTCGGGTCTGTGGACCGAAGTGTGTAACAACACTTTCGCGCTGTGCGCCATGCTGGAAGGCGATTACGAAATCTATATGGTGGCGGACGCTTCAGGCGGCACCACCAAAGAAGCCCACGACTATGCCATGCAGCGCATGATTCAGGCTGGCGTGATTCCCGTCACCTGGCAGCAGGTGATGCTGGAGTGGCAGCGCGACTGGGCGCACAAAGAGACCTATAACGCCGTGATGGATATCGCTAAAGAGCACTCAGGTGCCTACGGCATTGGTGTTGATTACGCTTACACCATGGTGCACAAAGCGCCTTCGCGTCAGAAGAGTGAGCATCGCACTCTGGCTCCGGTTGCCGCGCCAGTTCGCTAATTCGTCCTCCAGGCGAGCGCGTTTTGGGCTCGCCTGCCTCTTTTGCAAGGAGGGCCTGTGAGTCCTTTACTCGTTTCTCTGGCTGCGGGCGTGTTTATCGGCCTGATTTACGCCTTACTCAACGTGCGATCGCCGGCTCCGCCCGCCGTGGCGCTAGTAGGATTGTTGGGCATGATTATTGGCAGTTCGCTGGGCGGCAAACTGACGCATCCAACGGCCTCCGCCGCGCTGCACCCTAATACTCAGCGCTTGATTGCCGCCGAGCAGCCGTCACTACCCGCCACGCTAACCCCTAAACAGGCGGGATAACGATGCTAAAAACCTATGCGATTTCCCTCGCCGTCGGCATTTTAGTCGGCATCATTTATGCCGTCATGGACGTCAATTCCCCGGCTCCGCCGGTGATTGCGCTGCTGGGACTGTTTGGTATGCTGGTCGGCGAACAGATTATCCCGCTGTGCAAACGCCTGATTAACCGTCAACCGGTGACGCTGGCCTGGTTCCGTCACGAATGTGTCCCAAAAATCAGTGGCACGCCGCCACCCTCCGGTGACAAAACCCCCTAAGGACGCACCGCAGGGAGTGAATAATAATTAAGGAAAACAGCATGCAGCTGTCGCAGCGCATTGTCGTTGTTGATGATGAACGAACTGTTCGCAGTGGTCTGACCAATCTGCTGCAGTCGGAAGGTTACGCAACGCAGGCGTTTGAGTCGGCTGAGGCTTTATTAGCGGACGAAATGGCGCTGAAAGATGCTGCGCTGTTCATTATTGATGTTGAGCTCAAAGGCATGTCGGGTTTTGAATTGTTTCGCGAGCTGGTAAAACATCTTAAGAATCCTCCCGGCATCATCATCTCCGGCAACGGTGATGAAAATATGCTCTGGTATGCCATCAACTTAGGCGCGATAACCTTTATGCGAAAGCCCATTGATATCGACCTGCTGTTTGAACATATCCGCCAGGCGTTGCCCTCCCAGGCTGCGCGCCAATGAGCACGCTTTTCCTGTCGTTAAATATTTCGGATGACGCGGGGCTGGTACTCAGCGACGACATTGTTTTCACGCCTCTTGCTCAGGAAGGGCAGGTTGAATGGCTCGAATGCCGACATCTTATTTCCGATGAGTGCTTCATTCTGGCCACGGCTGCGGCAGAAGAGGCCGATTTTCAGGTTACTCAGTTGCTGAAAAATGAGTACGCGCTGCGCAGCTCATTAGCGGAAGGTTGGGCGCTAAAACCCCTCAGACACACGCTATATCATGGGCGCTACGCCCTGATTTACCGCGCTTTCAGCTACCGAACGCTGGCTGATTATCTGCGCCTGCCTGCGGGTAAAATTCACAAATTCACCCGTTGCGCCGTCCTGCTGTGCAACGCACTCAGTAAGCTGCATCAGCAAGGCGTGGTCCACGGCGACATCAAACCGGCTAATTTTTTCTTCACCGACCAAGGTGACGTGCTCCTCGGTGGCTTTGGCCTGGCGTTTAAGGAAACCGATTCACAGCAGCCGCTGCGTGCATCGATTACCGGTGGAACGCTGGCCTACATGTCGCCCGAACATACCTCGCGCACCGCGCACGCTGTCAGCCGGGTGAGCGATCTCTACAGCCTCGGCATCGTGCTCTATGAGCTGCTGACCGGCAGATTGCCCTATGGCAGCGCCGATGGCGGCGTGGCTGAATGGGTGCATCATCACATTGCTTCCGAAGCGCTGCCGCCCCATTTGCTGCGCAAAGATGTGCCTCTGGTGCTCTCATCGATTATTTTACGGCTGCTGACTAAATCACCCGAACACCGTTATCAAACGATCGAAGGCGTGCTGGCCGATCTCCGGCGCTGTGAGTCAAATTTGATGCCTGACGGTTTAGTGGAATCCTTCGTGCTAGGATTACAGGATATGCCGACGTCGACACTGTTATCCGACGTACTGTATAGCGATCATGCTCAGGCCAGTGAGATGCTGGCGGCTTTTGATGAGGTGAGCAGCAGCGGTAAACACTGCATGGTGGCGATCGGTGGCGTGCCCGGTTCAGGAAAATCGTCCCTGATTGCCTCGGCGCTAAAAATTCTGCGGGATAAAAATGCGCTGCTAACGGTGACCAAAGCCGATCAGCACTCACCCATTTTGCCTTACGCGGTTTTTACCTCGGCGTTCCGGTCGCTGACGCTGCATCTGCTCGGGCTGCCAGCCGACGAGTTGACGCGCTGGAAAATACATATTGCGCGCCAACTGGGTAATTATGCCGGACTGGCGGTCAATCTGGTGCCCGAGTTGGGCATCTTGCTCAACCAGAAAGCCACGGTACAGGCGGATGCGCGTTCGCTGGACGCACGCAATCGTCTGAACCTGGTGGCATGCAGCCTGGTGAAAGCCTTTACGGTGCCGGGGCGACCGCTGATCCTGCTGATTGATGATGTGCATTGGGCCGATCAGGCGACCTTGCAGCTGCTGCAGAATCTGCTGCGTTCCAGCGAAGATATTCCCTTATTGCTGGTGATTTCTCACCGCGATCGCGCCTCGTTGCCGTGTCCGACGATCTCAGCCAGTCTTGATCGTATTCGTGCGGCGGCCACCCGCATTGTGGATGTGACGCCCGAGCCGCTGTCGGTGAAAAATATTGCCAGCTGGCTGGCCGGGCTTTTTCACACGCGTAGCGCGGAGACGGCAGAGCTTGCGCAAATTATTCATGAAAAAACCGCCGGTAATCCGCTCGCCACGCGAGAATTTTATCGCCAGGCGGTGCGCGATAATCACATCACGCACGTTGCATCGCATAAATGGCGCTATAACCCGCAGGCGTTGAAACACAGCCATTACACCGCTAACGTTGCCGCCAGCGTGCTGCAACAGCTGCAATTGCTGCCTCTTCCGGTGGGCCAGCTGTTAGGCCGACTGGCCTGCATCGGCAGTACGGGCGATCTGCAGATATTGGGCGGCATTCTGGGCACACCCGTGACTGCCATTCACTCCACGTTATTACCCGCCGTTGACGCCCGGCTTGTCTCGCTGATAGAGAACACCTACACCTTTATGCATCACAGCATGCATGAGGCCGCGTTGACGTTGCTCTCGCCTGAAGTAAAAGATGATTTTCACTACGCCGCCGCCGGCTATTACCTGCAGGCATCCCGCGAGGATAGCGCGCATACGCTACTGTTTAGTGCCGCACACCACACCATCACACTGAAAAACCGCACACTTTTGATGCCGGAAGCCGCTGCATTCTGTCAGCTGTTATTGAATGCGACCCGACGAGCGAAAATTATGGGGGATTACGCGTCTGCGCTGCGTTTCTTGCAAACCGCCCGATTGCTCAACGCCCTCTCAGCCGAGGAGGAGAGTGGCGTATTTTTGTTTGAGCAAGCGGAGTGTGAATTTTTAAACGGCAATTTATCGGGCGCGTTAGCGTTGAGTTCAGAGATTCTCGCCACACCCGGTGCGGTAACAGATAAAGCCGAAGCGGCCACGCTGATTGCTGAAATTCATATGCGGCAGTCTGACAGCCAACTGGCATTGGAAACCGCCTTAGCCTGGCTGGCGGTTTTTGGCATTCATTTAAACCGCTCTCCGGATAAAGCTGAGTGCGATGCCGCCAGGCTGCTGCTGAAAGAGGATGTAGGGAAAAATCCTTACACGCGCTTTCGTTCACTGCCGCGGTTGAACTGCCACAAAACCGAAGCCGTCATGAACCTGATGGCCAGTGCCAGTACTTTCGCGGCCTTTATCAGCCCAAGGCTACAGTTCATTATCCTGTGCAGACTTCTGCACCTGACGATGGACAAAGGCATCAGCGGTGCATCCACGCTGGCACTGGCGTGGTACGGCGTGGTGTGTGGCGATCAGTACGACGAATACAGCCGCGGATTTGCCAGTGCGCTGCTGGCCCGTGAGCTGGTGTATAAACACGACTTCGTCAGCTACAAAGCGCGTACGTTAATGCCGCTGGATCAGGTCAGCGTGTGGACCATGCCGCTGAGTTACGCCATTGAGTGCGCTAAAACCACCTTTGACGTCGCGGTGGATATCGGCGATCGCACATCGGCATGTTTGGCGCTGCGACATCTCACGATGAATTGCCTGGCGCGCGGTGACCATCTTGATGGGGTGCATACGTCGATCATGCGCGGCATGGTTTATGTACGCAAAGCGCAATATCGCGATGTGGAAGTGATTCTCGGTATGCAGTTGGATTACGTGATGTTCTTACGTAAACCTACCGGCGAGACGTTGTCCGGCGATGATTTCAGGGTGCCAGCGTTAAACGTGGTTAAACCGGAAAATGCCATTGAACCGCCGTTTTTGATGCAGTTTTGGGCGCGGTTGTATAAAGGCATGGCCCATTTTTTTGCCGGTGAATATGCCGCTGCCCACGGCCAGTTCGCTGATGCTGCACCGCTGACTGACGTTATTCCCGGTCATGTGCATATGCTGGATTTTCATCTGTATAGCGCGCTGTCACTCACGATACCGCGGCAACCGAATGAGGTTGATGACAGTCAGTGGCAACAACTGCAACGCCATCTTGAAAGGATCATTACCTGGTCATCGGAGAATCCTGGCACCTTTGCCGATAAAGCGGCGCTGCTGCGTGCCGAATTGCTCAGGCTGGAAGATAAGAGTGGATCGGCGCTTGAGCACTATGAAAACGCCATCGAACTGTCGCGCAAAGGTCAGTTCCATCATATCAATGCTCTGGCGTGTGAGCTTGCTGCGCGCTGTGCCAGTGATCGGGGCATGGCATTCGCCGCCGATGGCTATATTAAGGGCGCTCTGGTTGCATGGGATCGCTGGGGCGCGGGGGCAAAAGTTCGTCAACTTGAAATGCACTATCCCCATCTGGCGACACAACATCCACAAACCGCATTAAACACCGTGACGTTTGAGCAAAGCGCGGCGATCAGCGACGTGCAGAGCATGGTGACCGCCATGCGCGCGTTAACCGAAGAAATCAATCTTGATCGGCTGATCCATATTTTGATGATGATGCTGGTGGAGCGCGCCGGGGCTCAGCACTGTATTTTGATTCGTCTCATTGACGGCAATGTACCTGAAATACAGGCCAGAGCGTCCTCCACGGTGGAAGGTGTCAGAGTTAAGATCGTGAAGGAATTGCCGGTTGCGACCGATCTGCCGCTGTCAATTCTCTCGGCGGTGATCCGCACCGGACAGGAAATCCGTACTGGAAGACCGGAAGTGTTCAGTCCATTTAGTCAGGATAACTATCTGGTTGCCTCCGGTGCGGCGGTGATGTGTGTGCCGATGTTCCGTCAGGCACAAATGGTGGGGGTGCTCTATCTGGAAAACCGGCTGATGCCGGAGGTCTTCACCGCTGAGCACTCAAGAATTGTGTCGATGTTAGGGGCGCAGGCCGCGGTTTCACTGGAAACCGCACGGCTGTATGCCGAGCTGGTGGAAGAGAACATCCAGCGGCGGAAAATTGAAAAACAGCTGCGCGCCAGCCAGACATCGCTGATGCTCGGTGAAAAAATCAGTAATACCGGAACCTGGCACTGGCATCTGGCGCCGGATATCCAGCTGATATCGGACGAATATAAACGCATCATGGGGCTGCCGGCTGGGCAGGTAAGCACCTCAATGGCGGAGTTTCAGCGGCGGGTACATCCGGACGATATTCTCTGCCTGAAGGCGCTGATTGAAACCAGCGTGGCGAATGGCGTGAGCATGCAGGCTGAATTCCGCATTATCCGTGATGACGGTGAATGCCGTTATATCAAGGGCATCGGTGAGCCGGTGGAAAACTGGCCGGATGTCGCTGAATATTTCGGTACGCTGACGGATATCACCGCGCAGCGTCAGTCTGAGGATGCCGTCAGGATTGCGCAGGCAGAGCTCGCACGCGTTGCGCGGGCCACCACGGTAGGACAGCTGACGTCTTCTATTGCCCATGAAATCAATCAGCCGCTGATGTCGATTGTGGCGAATGCGGGCGCCAGCCTGCGCTGGTTAAAGCGCGATCCGGTCCAGCTGGATAAGGCCAGCCAGAGCCTTGAAGAAATTATCAACGAAGGGCAGCGGGCCGGCGAAATTATTCGCGGTCTGCAGTCTCTCACGCGTAATAACGTCGCAGAGTATGGACCCGCCAGATTGCATCTGCTGGCACGCGATATTTTAACCTTGTCGCGTCTGGAACTGGAGCGCCGCTCCGTTTCGTTAGAGTTGGATATCAAAGCAGAATGTGATGAGGTCTTTTGCGAGCGCGTACAGATTCAACAGGTGCTGCTTAACCTGGTCATTAATGCCATTGAAGCGATGGCCGATCATCCGGGGACGCGGTTATTGCGACTTTCATCATCCAACCCTGATCCTAAAGTTATTCGTATTGAGGTAGCTGACAACGGCACCGGCTTATCAGCCGAGGTTATTGACAAAATATTTGACTCATTCTATACGACAAAAGCGGAAGGGATGGGAATGGGCCTGACAATCAGTAACGAAATAATTAAACGTCATGGTGGCATACTGAGTGCGGAAAATCGTCCGCAGGGCGGCAGCATATTCTGGTTTACGTTGCCGGTGAATACTGATAAATAGTTTTTCTTCTCCTCCCGCACTATTTTGCGGGAGAAGCGTCACACCGTTATTACCCTACAATATAACGCGTGGCGTTATTCATCTTGCAGTAAGTTGAGTTTTTCAGCGGCTCTGACCAATTCTGAAACCGAACGCACCGCCATTTTTTCCATCACCCGGCGTTTATGCACTTTTGCCGTAATTTCACTGATTACCATTTCTGCGGCAATCTGTTTATTTAACAGACCGCGAATGACAAACTGCATCAGTTCCCTTTCTCGTGGCGTTAAAGAGTGATAACGCCCGGTGAGTGCGATTTTTTCCTGTGACAGCGCTGCGCTTTTTTCGGCCAGCGCCATGGCATCGGCTACCACTTGCATCAGATCATCGGGCATCACCGGTTTGGTAAGAAATTCAAAGGCACCGGCTTTCATCGCTCTGACACTCAGGGGAATGGTGCCAAAGCCGGTCAGGAAAATGGTGGGAATAGTGTATCCGCGCGCGGTGAGATCGTGCGAGACATCAAAACCGTCCAGACCCGGCATGTTCATATCGACAATTAAACAGCTCGGCGTACTGTAATGCGGCTGATGCAAAAATTCCGTGGGGGAAGTAAAGGTCGCGATCAGATAGCCTTCTGAGCTCAGAAGATTTTGCAGCGCGTTGATGACAGAGGGGTCATCGTCAACAATATAAATCGTTCTATCCATAAAAACTCATTCAGACTCTTACGAGTTCTATTCACTACATGCGAGCTAATATACCCGCAAAATAGTGCCTTAGGAATGGCGAAAAACTTATATGTGAAATCGATGATGTGCTGCGCAATATGAACGGTGCAAGCGTAAAAAGGTGAGAAGGCCAAAACGGCTTTCTCACCCAGCAGACGTAAAGATTATATCAATCAACCTTTAGGGTTCATCAATACGTGATACTTTCAATGTGGTTTGTTCCCCACGACCATACACTTTTCCGCTGACGCGAACTTTATCATCGGCGGAATAGGTTTTTTCTTTGAACGCTGACTTTTCGGCATTGATGGTGATCGTTCCCGTATTATCACGGAATTTATAACTGTCACCTTTAAGTTTTTCAATAATATGACCCTCAAGGGTGACATAGCCGCCCTGACGGAAATCCCGAATACGCGATATGGGTGTTTGACCGGTATCTTCTGAACCCTTAAAACCCGCATCCTGATTGTTTTGTGGCGGTGCGGTTTCGCCTGACTTGTAGCCACCTTCCGCTGCGCTAACACCGACGCTGAACATCATTATTACCGAAGCTAAAACGATATGTCTCATACGTTCTCCATGTTTTATCGTGCTTTCTCTGTTTCAAGTCTGGCACAAATACGCGCGACTGCACGACAAACGCAGCGGCAATTGATAAAAACACAACGGTATTTATCAGGATTAATCTCATTATTTAAAAACCAATTAACCTTTTGCTTAAAATAACCTCACCTTACATCAACCTCATTAATCTCTTTAAACATCATTTATAAGCGAAGCGGAATTTTAACGCTATTTTTGCTCTACAGTTAATAGGGTCTTAACTGGAGGAGCATGTAACATGTCGAAAGATAAAAAAGAACAGAATTTAACCCATACCGCGCCGCACAAAGGGCCGGAAACCTCTGAGCCGGGTTTAGGCGATTTAGCGCCGCAAGGCGGCGGACATAAACCCGCGGCCGAACCGACGCCACCGGGCAAACAACCCACCGCGCCCGGCAGCCTTAAAGCACCCGCGACGCAAAACGATAAGCTTGAGCAGCTCGACGAGTATCGTAAAAATGGCGAAAACGCCGACCTGACCACCAATCAGGGCACCCGCATCGCCAACGATCAGAACTCGCTGCGCGCCGGTTCACGCGGTCCGACACTGCTTGAAGACTTCATCATGCGCGAAAAAATCACGCATTTTGACCACGAACGTATTCCTGAGCGTATCGTGCATGCGCGCGGTTCAGCGGCGCATGGCTATTTCCAGCCTTATCGTTCCATGGAAAAATTGACCAAAGCGGGCTTCCTCAGCGATGCCGAAAAAATCACACCCGTCTTCGTGCGTTTTTCCACTGTGCAGGGTGGCGCCGGCTCGGCCGATACCGTGCGCGATATCCGTGGATTCGCCACCAAGTTCTATACCGATGAGGGCGTTTTTGATTTAGTCGGCAACAATACGCCGGTGTTTTTCATTCAGGATGCCCATAAGTTCCCGGACTTCGTGCATGCGGTGAAACCCGAACCGCACAACGAAATTCCACAGGGGCAGAGTGCGCACGACACCTTCTGGGATTATGTGTCGCTGCAGCCGGAAACGCTGCACAACGTCATCTGGGCGATGTCGGATCGCGGCATTCCGCGCAGCTACCGCACCATGGAAGGCTTTGGCATCCACACCTTCCGCCTGATTAATGCCGAGGGTAAAGCCACTTTTGTGCGCTTCCACTGGAAACCGGTAGCGGGCAAAGCCTCGCTGCTGTGGGATGAAGCGCAGAAGCTGACCGGTCGCGATCCTGATTTCCACCGTCGCGATCTGTGGGAAGCCATTGAAGCGGGTGATTTCCCGGAATATGAGCTGGGCTTGCAGCTGATCCCTGAAGAAGACGAGTTCAAATTCGATTTCGACATTCTTGATGCCACCAAACTGATTCCTGAAGAGCTGGTGCCGGTGGAGCTGGTGGGCAAAATGGTGCTCAACCGCAATCCGGATAACTTCTTTGCCGAAACCGAGCAGGTGGCGTTCCATCCGGGCCACATCGTGCCGGGGCTGGATTTCACCAACGATCCCCTATTGCAGGGCCGCTTGTTCTCCTACACCGACACGCAAATCAGCCGTCTGGGTGGGCCGAATTTCCATGAGATTCCGATTAACCGTCCGGTTTGCCCGTACCATAACTTCCAGCGCCAGGGCATGCATCGCACGGAAATCGATACCAACCCGGCCAACTACGAACCGAACTCCATCAATAACAACTGGCCACGCGAAGTTCCGCCTGCGGCCAAAGAGGGTGGATTTGAGAGCTACCAGGAGCGGGTGGAAGGCAGCAAGGTGCGTGAGCGTAGCCCGTCGTTTGGCGAATACTACTCGCAGCCACGGCTATTTTGGTTAAGTCAGACGGCGGAAGAGCAGCAGCATATTATCGGCGCCTACTCATTTGAGCTGAGTAAGGTGGCGCGTACTTACATTCGCGAACGTGTGGTCGATCATCTGTTACAAATTGATGTCACACTGGCGCAGGCCGTCGCCACCAATCTGGGCCTGAAACTCAGTGATGAACAGCTTAAAACCGCTCCGCCGAAGGATGTGAACGGCCTGAAGAAAGATGACAGCCTGAGTCTGTATGCGCAACCGAGCGGCGATATTAAAGGCCGTCAGGTCGCGTTACTGCTGAGTGACGGGGTAAAAGCCGCCGACGTGCTGGCGATTCTGCAGGCGCTAAAAGCGCAGGGTGTGCATGCCAAAATTCTGGCGGCGCACATGGGACAAGTGCTGGCGGATGACGGATCGGTACTGCCGGTTGACGCCACCTTTACCGGTCTTCCTTCTCTGACCTTTGATGCGGTGATTGTGCCAGATGGCAATATTGATGCGTTGCTGCTGAGCGGTGATGCGCGCTATTTCCTGCTGGAAGCATACAAGCATCTCAAAGTCATTGGTCTGAGCGGTGATGCGCGCCGGTTTAAAGCACAGTTCAACGTGCAGGATAACGAGGCTGAAGAAGGGCTGGTGGAAGACGTTAAAGCCGAAGGCACCTTTATGGCGGATTTCCTCTCCTTGATGGCATCCCATCGCGTGTGGTCGCGCAGCAAAAAAGCGCTGACCGTCGCGGCTTAACGATTTAGCGCGGCATATTGTTTGCCGCGCTGAACCGCATCGCAATAAAAAAAGCCCGCACTAAGCGGGCTTGGTAGATGCCACTACCGAATGATCTCGTCGTAAACGCGTGCTGTGTTGCTGCCACTGAGTGTGGTGGAGCCATACTACAGTAATATTTCGTTACTGGTCATATGAGTTATCGATGGTGCCAAAAATAACCTTAATCGTCTACTGAAGCGCTGTTTACCTGCTTAACTCTGTTGTGTGCGGAAAACAGAGGACAAAATGCAGTTAAAAAGAAAAACGGACAACACGACAACATCTGATGCGGGTTTGCTGAAAAGCATTGTGCTGTCGGGCATGCTGCTGCTGATCACGGTGGCCAGCATGAGCATCTGGACCTTGCGTGAAGATTGGCTTGGCACGGTGCGTCAGACGCAGGAATCCGCGATGAATCTGGCGTTATCACAGTCGCGTCAGGCGGAAGACACCTTTTTGCAGACGGAACTGTCGCTGCGTCAGGTTCAGCGTGATCTGCAGCTACAGCTCGCAACGCGTATTCAGGGCGCTGACCTGAGTAATACCATGCGCGAACTGCAACGCCGCTTGCCGCAGTTGCACGGCTTGTTCTACTACGATGAAGACGGCAAGTGGATTGCGACCTCTGCGCAACGCATGCCCAACAATATCAATAACTCCGATCGCGAATACTTTGCTTTTCAGCGCACTAATCGCCGCAACAGCGTGCATATCGGCCCGGTGATCAACAGTCGCAGCACCGGCGAGTTAGTGATCCCCGTTTCCCTGCGCGTCAGTGATGCCAGCGGTGGATTTAAGGGCGTGTTACTGGCCACCATCAGAGTTGACTTCTTCCGTCGTTTCTACAGCTATTACGAGCTTGGTGCGCGTGATGTGCTGGTGTTAATGCTGGCTGACAGCACCGTGCTGTATGCCCGCCCGATGCCAGGCAGTTTCATCGGAAAAAATCTCTCGTCCAGTCCGCTGTTTCAGGAGATGCTGGCCAAAATGGATCGCGGTAGCGGGCAATGGAAATCGGTGCTTGATGATCAACCGCGTATCTTTGGTTTTGCGCGTTCCGATCGCTATCCTATTATTGTCGCGGCCGGTTACAACAGCGACGATCTCTTCCATGTATGGGTCAACCGTCGGGCGCAGGATATTCTGCTCAGCATCATCCTGCTGCTGACCATTATGCTACTCGGCACCTTCCAGCTGCGTCAGGCGCGTCGCGTGTTGCGTTATCAGCAGGAGCTGCACCGCCTGCGCGACAAACTGCACAACGCCAATCTTGCACTGAACAAACTCGCGCATGTTGATGGTTTAACCGGTCTGGCAAATCGCCGGGAATTTGATCGTTTCCTGCATG
Source organism: Pantoea sp. X-Soil-ISGK-421 (assembly GCF_059730785.1). Classification (NCBI taxonomy): domain Bacteria; kingdom Pseudomonadati; phylum Pseudomonadota; class Gammaproteobacteria; order Enterobacterales; family Erwiniaceae; genus Pantoea; species Pantoea sp. X-Soil-ISGK-421. The sequence goes on from NZ_AP035979.1 coordinate 1,707,446, forward strand.
ACGCGCTGGCAAATGTCGCCGTAAGCGGTAAACCGCTTTCGCTGATTATGATGGATATCGATTTCTTTAAGCACTACAACGACACTTACGGCCATATTGCCGGGGACAAGTGTTTGAAAGTGATCGGTGAGGTGTTAACTAACGTGGCCGGGCGGCGAACCGATATGGCCGCGCGCTATGGCGGCGAGGAGTTTGCGCTCATCCTGCCTGATACTTCATTCGATGAGGGGATGATCATTGCCCAGCGGGTTGTTGACGCGGTGAGGGAAAAGCAGCTTGCGCATGATTCTTCGCCCAAAGGCTTTGTCACGCTCAGTGCTGGCTGCGCGACCACCGCCACATCCGCCAGCCTCAGCGCGGTGAAACTGCTGGAGTACGCCGATCACGCCTTGTACCGGGCAAAGCGTGAAGGGCGTGATGGTGCGAAAGGCGTGACGGTGCTGCCTTTGTCAGATGAGCAGAGAGAATAATGGGCTTATTCCACTGCGGGCAGCTGGTACTTGATATATTGACGCAGCGCTTCATGCATCTGGCTATTGCTTTCGTCCTCTAAGCCGCGTTCTTCATATTCTTTCGCCAGCTGAATAATCACCTCGTCATATTTGCCCTTGAAGGTGATGTTATTAACTGCCACTTGCTTAATCATTAACTCGCGCAAGGCAGCGACTTCAATCTCCAGTCGGCTAACGTTTTCTTCCAGCTCTTTTACGCGTTCTTCATTCGCCATAGGTTCTCCGGATGTTATTAAGCTGTGGCTGTGTCAGGGCCTGAATATCGCATTGGCATGCGTGTAATTCAAGCGTGAAGCGGTTACTTCGCCACCGGCAGATCCGCCAGCCGGGTGGTGTAGGCCGGTGATAGCATCTCGCGCTTCATCGACCAGGGTTTCTGAATCCCTTGTCCGGCAAACCATAACGCGCCGCGCTGATGGGCATTCATTTTGTCGATCAGTGCCATCAGCTGGTCACTATTATGGCGCGGCTGATACTCAGCAAACAGATCAAACTGCGCCACGCCATCGCTAAAGAAATCACCCAACATTACACCGCCTTTCATATATCGTTTACCGGGAACCCAGATGCGATCTAAACAGTTGAGCGTGGCCTGAATAATATCGCGACTGTCAGCCGTGGGCGTAATCAAGGTTTGGCTGGCCGCATTGGCGTAATAAGGATGATGCGGGTCATGTGGACTGGTGCGAATAAACGTACCGATATGACGGCAATATTGCCGCTCGCTGCGCAACTTCTCTGCGGCACGTGCGGCGTAATTGGCGATGGCTTCGCGCATATCCTGGTATTCGGTAATGCGGTCACCAAACGAGCGCGAGCAGAGGATATTTTGTCGATTGGGAATCACCTCCTCAAACGCCAGACAAGACTCGCCACATAATTCACGCACCGTGCGCTCCAGCACCACGCCAAAGTGTTTACGGATGAGCGCAGTCGGGGTTTCAGCCAATTGCAACGCGGTGGTAATCCCCATCAGGTTGAGCTTTTGCGATAAGCGACGGCCCACGCCCCACACCTCTTCGACCTTAACGAGTTTCATCAACTCGCGCTGGCGGCGGGGCAAGGAGAGATCCATCACGTTCTCGGCTTTGGTCCAGCGTTTCGCAGCCCAGTTGGCGAGCTTGGCGAGGGTTTTGGTCGGCGCAATGCCGACACCCACGCGCAGATGAGTGTCTTGATAAATGCGATCGCGAATATCGCAGCCTAACTGTTCGAACGTCATGCAGGCATTGATGCCGGTGACGTCAACGAAGGCTTCATCGATGGAATATTCATCCACGCGCGTGGATATCAGCGCCAGTGTTTCCATCACGCGGCGCGACATATCACCGTACAAGGCATAGTTGGACGAAAACACCACCACCTTATGGCGCATCAGCTCTTCGCGATGTTTAAAGTAGGGCGCGCCCATTTTGATGCCCAGCGCTTTGGCCTCTCGGCTCAGGGAAATAATGCAGCCGTCGTTATTCGACAGCACCACAATCGGCTTGCCGCGCAGATCCGGGCGAAACACCGTTTCACAGCTGGCGTAAAAGGAGTTCACATCCACCAGGGCAAACATCAGCGGCCTATGGTTTTAATCACGTGTTTAACGATGCCGAAAACTTCGAACTCATCGGCGTCAGGAATGGCGATAATCGCATGCGCGGCATTCATCGGTTTGAGATGCAGGTAAGGCTGTAACATCAGTTGTTTCACGGTGAACTCACCGGAAAGCGACGCCACCACAATGTCACCGTGTTTGGGTTTGAGCGAACTGTCCACCACCAGCATGTCACCTTCATGGATACCGATGTCGATCATCGAGTCACCGCTGACTCTGATGAAGTAGGTAGAGCTGGGGTGATCCACTAAAAAATCGTTGAGGTCGAGGCGTTGTTCTACATAGTCCTGAGCGGGCGACGGAAAGCCGCAGGGCACGCGGCTGATGAACAAGGGTAACGCTAAAATGGCGCGGATTTCCGCGGGCTGAAAAAACTGCATGGCTGCGATCTCAAATCGTTACTGTATATGTATACAGTAATATCGATTAGGCAGTTTGATCAAGCCAGAACAGGCAATGATCTGCAAAACAGTTGGCAGCAAAGAGAATTTATTCTGCAGAAAACGGCCTGCCGCTGCGCTTAAATCATCATCCCCATGATCTGCATCGTGCTTTGCTGCGAGGCGGTGACAAACGGAATGTCTTTGATGTGCTGCATACCAAAGGCTTCATAGAACTTTCGAGCGCGTACGTTATTGCCTAACACTTCCAGCCACAGATAGCCTTCGCGTTTGTCACGCGCCTCATTGATGATGCTCTCAAACATCCATCGACCATAGTTTTTCCCGGTTTCTTCCGGATTGAGATACAGCTTATTCAGCAACGCGCCGCTCATGCCAGAATCCGGCACCGGCGTGTTCCAGGTGACTTTGGCGAAGCCAATGGGCTTGTCGGTCTCGGCAATCAGCCAGCTTTCATTGGGCGCCGCTAAGCTGCTATTCAGCTCTGCCAGACCATATTCCTTGTCGATAAAGGCATCCAGTTCTTCTGCGGAAACCCACATATGTTTGAAATGCGCATTGTAGGTCATGCGCCCCAGCAGGTGCAGCAGCTCTGCATCCTCTGCCTTGGCTTTGCGTATGGTAAACTCCATGCCAGATTTCCTTGCTTAATTCTTGTTATTAATCACATCGTCGGTGCGAGCACGGCAACCGAACGGCAATTACCATAACGTGTTAGTAACAAAAACCCAAGATAACCAGAGCTTTCTGTTAACAAGGCGCTACGCCGATGATCTATAGTAAGTACTGAGAACCAAGCGTAAGCCCATATTCTCAGGAGGTAGAAGATGTCAGATTCGCAACCTAAAATTATCGGCGAAGCCGCCTATACGCTACTGGTGCGCCGCGAGGAAGTCAGTGTCTTATCACTGCTGGCAGAGCTCGCGCGCATGGCGAAAAAAGTGCAAAACAGTGAACAGCTGCAACGCATTGCCCAGGCCCAGCAATGGTTGCTCACGCACCGCCAACCGGCGGGCAGCGATAATCGTGTCCATTCAGCGTTACGCGGGTTGAGTCGTCAGGAAGGCAGTGTCAGACTGCCCTCGGCAGACACCGACGACAGTTAACTATCCCAGCGGGCTCACGCGTCGATAACTTTCGGCGCTGAGCTCATGGATTTGGAAATAAAAGCTTTCCAATTATCCTAATTCACACTTATTAGCACTTTTTGCAACAAACCCCACCTAACAACTTGAGTAAGCTCCTTGTACAGCTTTTTGCTACCTGTACAACTTTACTTAGGTCAAATGATCTAACTTTTTCATTTATTGGGGTCAATTATGCGTCAGAACGGATACACGCCGAGTTCAGTCGAGGCCATTGCCAACTACTTCAGCAAAGCGTCGCTGCCATCGCAGCAGGAAACATTGGGTCAGATCGTGGTTGAAATCCTGCGTGAAGGCCGTAATCTCAACCGCAAATCGCTCTGCACCAAGCTGCTGCGCAGACTGGAACTGGCTGCTAATGCGGAAGAAGAGCATCATTATCATCAGCTGATTGGCTTATTATTCGACCGCGAAAGCTGAGAGCCAGTCAGACGTCAAACTTGTACAAGTATAAATATTTTACTCTGAAAACGCTCCCACACTGTCTTCGCCCCGCACCGGGGCGAAGCGGCGATCAGAGATTCGTTATGAATAATTCGTTATGAATAGAAGTGAACACCAGAAAATAATCGATGAAATTATTGGCGAAGCGGCGCTGGCGCTCTTGCAGCGAACGGGGCCCGTCAATACCCAGGCGCTGATGGATCAGCTGATGTTGATGAAGCAACAGAGCTCGAATGACGAACAGCGTGCGGCCATCACTGCCGCTATCACCGAGGTGCGCAACAGTATTTCGGCGGGGAAAAAGCGCCGGGAAGAGCAGCCGCAAAGAGACAACGTTCTTCAGCTGTTTGGTAATAATGAACAGTCTGGCAACAACCGTAAACATTGACCGATTGGCTCGCGTTTAGGCATATAGATTCGAGCATATACGCAATCACGGGACTGAAATTATGTCGGAAAATCACAACCTCTATGCTGCACTGCCTGACACCGAGCTGGCCGAGCATTTTCGCAATGCAGATAGCACATTAAGAAATGAATCTGCAGTGCTGGATAGGGTTATCCGCCACGTGCTGGCCACCGAAGGACGCGTCAGTAATAAATCGATTATTCTCTGCCTGATTATGGCGCTGGAAACCGCAGAAAGTGATGCCGAAGCCGATGTGCTGCGCAAGACACTGGAAATAGTGGTGGGCTATACGCCTGACGACGCCTGATATTCCGCTCTGTCCCCCCACGCGGGGACAATATTGTCAATCCTTCGCAATGAGAGCCAACCGGCGCTTCGCTTTGCCAATATTAATTCTATGCAACCACGTCCGAAACTGTTTTAACTGTATATGTGAAGCGATCTCGGTAGAAAGCGTGCAAATATACAGCTGACTCTGCGTATGATTATTGGTGCCGGTGGCGTAAATTTCGCTTTTATTATCACGCTGTTGTAATTCTATTCCCGTGAAGTGTAAATCCCCCCACAGCTGTAGAGTGGTCTCGAACTTTTTAAAGTCCATTATGATGCCCTTATTATGTTCACGCGTAATGAAGTCGTGCTGGCTCAGCAACGTAAAGCAATTCAGTGTTTAAGCCAGCATAGTTGGAGACTACTTTTAAGGATAATCGCGTTTAGACGCGGATCGTCTGATCCATTTGCGTTTATTACCGCTTTGCTTATCCATCGCTAATGCACTGGCGCTGGCAGGATCAAACAGTGACAAACTTTCTATTTGATGCACCATAATCACTTTACGAAACTCCAGCACACTTTTAGGTGTTGAGGAAAAATCGATGTTGTGATTTTGGTACCACTGGCTGTAATTATGCTCAACGGCCAGGCTCAGCGTGCGTGGATCGCGATAACCGCTCAGCATCGGAATTAACACGATATTGGCGGTATTAGGGTATTCAAAGGTGGCGGCATGGATCATCCCGATATAGATACGGCGCGATTTCAGCGTCACCCAAGCCAATTCACCTTCTTCCATGCACTGCAGCAGCAGTTGCTCAATGCCGTTGGAACGGGAAAGGCGCTGATAAAGCTCCTTACGTCCTATCGCGTTGAGCCGGGCGCTGACCGCCCAATTGGAACGGTACATGCAAAACAGAATGGCAAAGGCCAACATCAGTACCACCGGCGCCTGGATGCCTAAAAAACTCCACGTCATGAAATCGACGTTCCAGTGCACATTCTCTGCCGAGGTTAGGGCAAAGGCATTGTTCACGCCCGATGCAGCCAGCAGGATCAGCCAGATGATCGCGGTCGCCAGCACGCCTTGCAGAACAAAAATACAGCCATATAGGGCAATGAGAAAATAGACATCCCAGCCAAAGGATCGTTTAATTTTTAAGCGACTCGACATGTCGCGACTGGTGTACCAATAGCCGCACACCATCATTACCATAAATATCGCCGTACCCATTTAAATATCCTTCAGTGTGCTGACATGCTCGGCAAAATCGCGCTGCACTTCAGGACTCAATGGATTAACCGAAGCGTTACCATCTTCATCAATAATAATTCTATCGCCTTCCTCAATCGATTCCTGAATGTCCTGCCGCGTCATGACTTGCAGTAATGATTCGGGGCTACCGAACAGGGAAGTTATAAAACCGAACATAATCGAGCAATCCTTCTTATTTATACCAACATTAACTATGGCACATCCCTCAGTAACCAAGCCGCGTAACTGAAATAAAGGGGACTTTCCGGATTAATCTGCCAGAAGTGCATGAATGCGCACCAAACGAAAATTACAGCAAACAAAGGCAGGGTCGCCATTTATGGCGTAATGCCGCTCACTTAAGCAAATCATTGCCTGGTTATGCAGGTGCGCATGAATGCGCACCCTACGAAAACCCAGCTCTGTAAACGTAGGGGCGCCATTCATGGTGACCGATTCACGCTTAACTAACGAACATTACGCCATTTATGGCGACCTGATGATAATCATGAGGAATCACTGTTGAGTCAGTGGCGTTTTACTGCCAGGTTCCGCGCCGGTGATCGGATTGAGATCGGGGTGTGAAGCGGTACGCGCCGCAAGCGTGTCCAGATCGCTCAACTGCCCGGCGGGTAGCGTGACGCTGGCTGAACCATCCCCGCCATCCACCGCGGGTTGAGGATCGGCTACATAATCAAAGTTCTCGTCCGAATTCCAGCTGCCGCGAATATCGTCGCCCTGAGACATGTTGTAATAAGTGTGGGCATACTTTTCAATCGGTGGCAGTTTGCCCGGCGGGAAGTTGTTGTGGATGGAGTAGAGCGCTTTTTCAAACGACAGCTGATGCGCCACTTCACGCGTCATCAGGAAGCCCAGCGCGTCCTTCACGCCGACATCATCGGTGAGATTAATCAGGCGTTCATAAAGGATTTTGGCGCGGGCTTCGGCAGCGACGTTAGAACGCAGATCCGCCGTTACTTCGCCGATGGTATCGATATAGGCCGCGGTCCAGGGTACGCCAGCGGAGTTGGTCAATGCCGGGCCGCCGCCGTACAGAATCGAGGTCAGATGGCTGTCATTACCCGCGCCGGTAATCGATCGATAGAGCGCGCCTTGCTCTTCACTGCCTTCCGCCAGCGTGCCTTTCGCACCCTTATTCAGCATGCCGACCAGCGAACCGATAATTTCCAGATGGCTTAACTCTTCAGTGGCGATATCCATCAGCATTTCACGACGGCCTACATCTTCATCACTTAAACCCTGCGTGAAATAACGCATCGCAGCGGCCAGTTCGCCCTGCGGACCGCCAAACTGTTCGAGTAATAAATTGGCCAGACCGGGATTGGGTGCATTAACGCGCACGGTAAATTGCAACTGTTTTACGTGTCGAAACATAGCTCACCTCAAAAAAAATAAAAATGGAGAAAGAGAATTAACAGGGATAGTTAAAATAATGAGTAACGATAAGAAATGGAGGAGGGAAGGAGTGTACTTTGCCTTGCGCCCATCAACTGCATGCCGCCTGATTAATACTAAGCGTGCATCCCATTGCTGCAAGCGTACCGGGTTAAATATATTTTCTTTCGATGTGCGGAATTACTTTTATTTCGCGTTTAGTGAATAGTGGCATGAATTAAATAATTGATAAGGATGATGTGTGCAGCCGGTTATTTATGCCTAACGCTTCTGCCTGGTGCGCATCAATGCGCACCAGCTAAACCGCCAGGGTCGCCATAAATGGCGACCGGGTATACACGTAATTAGAACAACTCACGATACAGTGACGCGATCATCGCCACGCTGCACTCGCGCGGATTGCCCGGCGTACAGACATCGGCGAAGGCGGCGGCGGCTAATGCTTCCACATCCTGTTCCTGCATGCCGATATCACGCAGCCTTAGCGGAATACCGATATCATGGTTTAAGGCAATCACCGCATCAATGGCCAGCGCACGCGCATCGGCTAATGAACACGCATAAGCACCTTCCATGCCTAACGCATGGGCGATAGCGCGATATTTCTCGCCGGTATGCTCGGCATTGAATGCCATGATATGCGGCAGCAGTACGGCATTGGCGATGCCGTGCGGCGTGCCATAAAACGCGCCCAGCGGATGCGCCATGCCGTGCACCAGACCCAGACCGACATTCGAGAAGCCCATTCCGGCGATGTACTGGCCGAGCGCCATATCCGCTACGCCGGCAGGCACGCCTTTGACCGAGTCACGCAGCGAGCGGCCAATAATTTCAATCGCCTTGAGGTGGAACATGTCGGTGAGTTCCCACGCGCCGCGCGTGATATAGCCCTCAATCGCATGGGTAAGTGCATCTACGCCGGTCGCCGCTTTCAGGCTGGCGGGCATGCTGGCCATCATGTCGGGATCAATGATGGCAATCACTGGAATATCATGCGGGTCGTAGCAGACGAACTTACGTTTTTTTTCTTCATCGGTGATGACGTAATTAATTGTCACTTCGGCTGCAGTGCCTGAGGTGGTTGGCACCGCAATAATCGGCACGGAAGGATTGCGCGTGGCAGCACCGCCTTCCAGCATGCGTACGTCGCTGAACTCCGGATTGGCGATCATCATGCCGATGGCTTTGCAGGTATCCTGCGGCGAGCCGCCGCCCACCGCGATCAGATAATCGGCGCCTGAACGACGAAAAGCGTCGACCCCCGCATGCACCACATCGACGGTGGGATTGGGGATCACCTCGTCGTAAATGTCGAAACTGAGGTCGTGCTGTGTCAACAGATCGGTGATACGGGTGGCGACAGAAAACTTGATGAGATCTTTGTCGGTCACCACCAATGCTTTGCTAAAACCGCGTTTATGAATCTCATCGACAATCGAATGAATAGCGCCCGCACCGAAATAGGCGGTCTCATTGAGGATCATTCTGTTAATCATATTAATTACCTTCACGTAGATGCCAGATTTGAGTTTTTTCGATTAAATTCATCAAGATAAGAAGATTTAACCGTATCCAGATTTACGTGGTAATGAAGATGCAGATATTGCGTTGCCTCAATAAAACCGCGGTTTCTGCTTAGCGGAATAAACAGGAGAAATCACGACCCTAAACGCATCGTCTCTGCACGTTTTGCCGTGTCGTAAACATATTGCAGCATCGGTTCCAGATCGGTATCAGGTCCGGAGCTGATGATCTTGGCGCGCAACCACTCAATCTCGCTGGTGATATCCGACGGAAAAATGGTGTTGTTCTGCGCATTACGCAGCCATTTCAGCAGAAAGTTATTCTTGCCGCGTACGCCGCCAGATTTCTTCGTTTTGGCGTTGATTTTGAGGGCGACCAGAATGCAGTAATAGAAGTGAACGCGTTGGCTGTAGCTTTGTGGGATCATGCGCTTTCACCCGCCATGACAGGTGAAAAATGTGATGTCGATCGGTTTTCCATCGTCCGGATTCCTGCCTGAATTCATCTAAAAGCCGTGATAAATGTTGCTCAGGGCTCTCTTTCCGCGCTGTGGCCGCACGGTAAACGAACCATATGATAATCCTCGCGAAGGATGCAAGTCGGCTTAATCTGGGAAATGAGGCGGACCATGGCAGCGCTGGTGGTCAAAATAAGCGAAGCGTATGAAAAAACGATAAGGTGATTCTTTTGCGGCATAAAGCTTAAAACGGCCACTTATCCTATAGCGAAGCCGCGCATATCTGGCAATATCGTGATCTGTGTCTACACTTAAAGCTGACGATGTTCGCAGTAAGCTTGGCGAGTGAGTTCAAATGATGTTTGTTTGTGGAGAGTTATCTATCGAAATGCCGTGTTATCTGCAAAACCTCCTTGCATACAATTCTGCGGTTGTTACCGCCTCGATCGCCCCGCCAGCCTCCGAACATCCTGTAATGGTACATTCCACAAGACAGGAGAAAAGTCGTGACCCCCGCGGTTAATCAGAACAGCACCTTGCCGTCGTTAAGTGGCGGACTTTATGCCTTCTTTTTTGATGTCGACGGCACGTTGGCAGCGATTCAGTCGCAGCCCGAGTCGGTCTCTATTCCCGCCTCGGTACGCCAGCTCCTGCAACAAATTTCCCAACTCAGCAACGGCGCGTTAGCGCTGGTTTCCGGACGTCCGATTGCGCAACTCGATGTCTTAGTGGCGCCACTCAAAGCCCCAGCCGCTGGTGTACATGGCGCAGAACGCCGCGATGCGGCGGGCGCCGTTCATCGCCACAGCTTGCCGGGGGATATTGCGCAAACGCTGCAAACCGAACTGCAGCACACGCTGGATCAGTGGCCTGATACGCTTTTAGAAGTGAAGGGCATGGCGTTTGCGTTGCACTACCGTAATGCGCCGCAGTATGAAAACGCCATCATGCAGCTGGCGGAAGACGCCGTCGCCCGTTTTCCTGAACTGGCGCTCCAGCCGGGCAAATGCGTGGTGGAACTCAAGCCACAGGGCATTGATAAAGGTGCAGCCGTGCGTGAGTTTATGCAGGAAGCGCCTTTTGCCGGACGCATTCCGGTATTTGTGGGAGACGACCTGACAGATGAAAAGGGATTTCTGGTGGTGAACGCCATGCAGGGAATTTCTGTCAAAGTCGGTGAAGGGGCCAGCCATGCACGCTATCGCCTCAACAGCGTTGAGGCCGTATGGCACTGGCTTGAACAACTATTATTACAACTAGAACATGACAATGTTGGTAAGGAGTTTAGGTTATGAGTCGTTTAGTCGTCGTATCTAACCGTATCGCGATTCCCGATGGTAGCAAGGCCAGCGCAGGCGGGCTTGCTGTCGGTATTTTGGATGCTCTGCGAGATACCGGAGGATTATGGTTTGGCTGGAACGGAGAGATCAGCGAATTCTCAGGAGAAGATGAGGATGAAGAGCTCTCTCAGCTCGAAAAAGACGGAATTACCTACGCGTCACTGCCGCTGAATCAAAACGATTACGATCAGTATTATCTGCAGTTTTCGAATACCGTCATTTGGCCCGCTTTCCACTATCGCCTCGATCTGGTGCAGTATCAGCGCGAAGCATGGGAAGGTTACTGTCGGGTGAACACGTTGCTGGCACAGCGTCTGAAGCCCTTACTGAAGCCAGACGATGTGTTATGGATCCACGATTACCACCTGCTGCCGTTTGCTGCCGAGCTGCGCAAACTGGGCATTAATAACCGCATCGGATTCTTTTTACACATCCCGTTCCCGACGCCAGAGATCTTCAATGCGTTGCCACCGCATCAGGAACTGCTGGAAATGCTGTGCGATTACGATCTGCTGGGCTTCCAGACAGACTCTGACCGCGTGGCGTTCCTTGATAGCCTGAGCCAGCTAACGCAGTTGCAGAATAAAGGTGAGAAAAAGCACCGAGCTTTCGGCAATACCTTTATGACCGAGGTCTATCCGATTGGTATTGAGCCGGATACCATTAAAGAGATGGCAGAAGGACCGTTGCCACCGAAAATGGCGGCAATGAAACGCGATCTCGGGGATTTGCAAAACATCATTGCCTGCGAGCGTCTCGATTATTCCAAAGGATTACCGGAGCGTTTCCTGGCCTTCGAAGCCTTGCTGGAGAACTTCCCCCAGCATCGTGGCAAAATTCGTTATTCGCAAATTGCGCCTACTTCACGCGGCGATGTTCAGGCCTATCAGGACATCCGTCATCAGTTGGAAACGGAAGCGGGGCGCATTAACGGCAAATACGGCACGCTGGGTTGGACACCGCTTTACTATCTCAACCAACACTTTGACCGCCGTTTATTAATGAAGATCTTCCGTCTGACCAACGTCGGTTTGATTACGCCATTGCGTGATGGCATGAATTTGGTGGCGAAAGAGTATGTGGCGGCGCAGGATCCGGATAATCCAGGTGTACTGGTGCTGTCGCGCTTTGCCGGTGCGGCAAATGAGCTGACCTCGGCGCTGATCGTCAACCCTTACGATCGTGATGAAGTGGCCGCGGCGCTGGATCGCGCGTTGACCATGCCGCGTACCGAACGTATTTCGCGTTATAACGACATGATGGCGGTGTTGCGCAAACAGGATATTTCGCACTGGCGTGAAAGCATTCTGAAAGATTTAAATACCTTGCCGGTGCGCAGTGACGATCACGGTACGGAAAATAAGGTCGCTACCTTTCCTAAATTAGCGTAAGCCCGCTAAAAAAGGGCGCGTAAATGCGCGCCCTTATCCTTCACCGCGCAATAAATTGCGCCGCTACGCTAAATGCAAACATTGAGCACTTCGCCCATTATTCGCATGCTCTGTAGCGGCGCGATTCATCGCGCGTCTTTTGAACTTCCGCTGCGCTGCACAGCGTTTCCACGCGCCACTTTAACTTCACGAAATCGATTTCATTTTATTAAGCGTGAATGCGCTGATTCATCAGTAAAAAGCGCACCTTTTGGTTAAAAAACGCCCGATCATAGAAAAAAAAAGCTTTTTTTTGCTCTCACCCTAAAGTTCCGCGCTGGTACGCCGATAGTTCTCGCGTAGCAAACCGAAAAAACGCCTATTCATTCATTTCTCTAATGTAACGCCCTGTTACATCCCTTGCCATGCGCTAAACACTCCCTACGATCCACTGACAGTTCCCAGGCGCTCTGCGCCCAGACTTCACGCTTCGCTAGCGCCTCGCTTTAGTACTGGCGGGCAATATTCCCTGTAAGTGATTAATTTAGAAGCGAATAATTTTGCTTTGATTCGGAGTATTATGCTGCAGATAGTATTTTATGTAGCGTGTTATAGCACTGTAATCGCAACAAAACAGATAACTGATCGTGTGGTAACGACAATCTGCCACAGAGCCTAAAATCCGCCTCCGATTAGCAATATATCGAGGAAATAATCAGGATTCGTGCAAAAAACGCACAACAGAAAAGCAGCGCTGAAGGTTTAGGAAAAAAATTTGCCTTAAAAGTGTGACGCAGATCACACTTTATCTAAAATTTCGCGCCACTCACGTTGTATGTCGAAATCAGACGATATAGATTTGCGTTGTTTTCGGAATAGTCTTAAAAACTGTAAGCAGACGTCACGGAAGATGGTTACAACTCAAGCAAAGAATGGCCTGGAGTTTTGATTACTACTGATCAGTATCCAAACAGAAAGTGAAGGATGCGTTGGCTCAAGCCTGATTATTTTTTGCCATCTTTAGATTTACCAACCAGCAGCCCGAACCATAGAACAATTTAATTCTGTGGCCGTATATGTGTCGCGTCTATCAGGATGGAAAAAAAATGGGTACATCAGAATTACTAAAACATATATATGACATCAACTTGTCATATTTGCTTCTTGCTCAGCGTTTAATTAACCAGGAAAAAGCTTCAGCAATGTTTCGTTTAGGCATCGATGAGTCGATGGCAGATGCATTGTCACAATTAACCTTACCTGAGATGGTTAAATTAGCGGAGACCAACCAATTGGTTTGCCAGTTCCGCTTTACCGACCACAACCACATTAATCGTTTGACTCAAGAGTCACGCGTTGATGACTTGCAGCAAATCCATACCGGTATTTTATTATCCAGCCGCTTATTGCGAAGTGCGTCTAAAGATGACGTCTCTGCGAAGAAGAGGGCAGTTTAATGACTGAAAAAAGTATTGTTCAGGAAGCGCGCGATATTCAGCTGGCAATGGAGTTGATTACGTTGGGCGCACGACTGCAAATGCTGGAGAGTGAAACTCAGCTAAGCCGTGGTCGCCTGATTAAACTCTATAAAGAGTTGCGTGGCGCTCCACCCCCGAAAGGCATGCTGCCATTCTCTACGGATTGGTTCATGACCTGGGAACAAAACATTCACTCCTCTATGTTCTGCAACGCCTGGCAGTTCCTGCTGAAAACCGGGTTGAACAGTGGTGTTGAAGCGGTGATTAAAGCTTACCGTTTGTATCTTGAGCAGTGTCCGCAATCGGACGAGGGCCCGCTGTTGGCGCTAACGCGTGCATGGACCCTGGTGCGATTCGTTGAAAGTGGCATGCTGGAACTTTCTGACTGTAAGTGCTGCGGTGGAAGCTTTATTAACCACGCACATCAGCCAGTGGGCAGCTTTGTCTGCAGCCTTTGCCAGCCGCCATCACGTGCCGTAAAAAGACGTAAACTTTCTGCAGATTCTGCCGATACCTTTCCACAACTGCTGGATGAACAGGTTAAACGCGCCGTTTAAGTTTGTTCGCATCGTGGAAAATATCCAGCAGCGGTTAATACCGCTGCTTTTTTTTTGCCTGCGATAAACGAATAACACCTGCGGCTCTCTGGCTTAACTTCCATCAACACGTTACGGACGTAAGGATTTTTTGTGCTGATAATTCTGGGTTATATCGTGGTCGTCGGCTCCGTGTTGGGCGGCTACGCGATGGTCGGCGGACATTTAGGCGCGCTATATCAACCGGCGGAGCTGATCATTATCGGCGGTGCCGGTATTGGTGCTTTTTTAGTCGGTAATAATGGCAAATCGATTAAGAAAACATTAAAAGCGCTGCCATTGTTAATGCGCGGCTCGAAATATAACAAAGCGGTATACATGGATTTAATGGCGTTGCTCTATCGCCTGATGGCGAAATCACGTCAGCAAGGCATGCTTTCATTAGAGCGCGATATTGAAGATCCCAGCCAGAGTGAAATTTTCGCTAACTATCCGCGTATTTTGTCCGATAAACAGTTAGTCGATTTTATTACCGATTATTTGCGTTTAATGGTCAGCGGAAATATGAATGCGTTTGAAATCGAAGCGCTGATGGATGAAGAGATTGAGACCTACGAGCACGAGTGCGAAGTACCAGCGCAAAGTATATCAGCAGTGGGTGATGGCTTACCGGCTTTCGGTATCGTCGCTGCCGTAATGGGCGTGGTACATGCGCTGGCCTCAGCAGATCGTCCGGCTGCAGAACTCGGTGCGTTAGTCGCCCATGCGATGGTCGGTACCTTCCTCGGCATCTTGTTGGCATACGGTTTTATCTCGCCGCTGGCCTCCGTGCTGCGTCAGAAATGTGCCGAAACCACCAAGATGATGCAGTGCGTGAAAGTGACGTTGCTCTCAAGCCTCAACGGTTATGCGCCGCAAATTGCGGTCGAGTTTGGTCGTAAAACGCTCTATTCCGCCGAGCGTCCATCGTTCTCTGAACTGGAAGAGCACGTGCGTAACGCCAAGAACCCGGCGAAACAAACTTCGGATGAGAATTCATGAAAGCAGGCAATCGCCCCATTGTGCTGGTTAAAAAGCGCAAACATAAAGGTCACCATGGCAGCCACGGTTCGTGGAAGATTGCCTATGCCGACTTTATGACGGCGATGATGGCGTTCTTTATGGTGATGTGGTTGCTCTCCATCTCCAGCCCCAAAGAGTTGGTCCAAATTGCGGAATACTTTAAAACGCCGCTGAAAGTGGCATTAACCGGCGGTCAACGCAGTAGCGACAGTGAAAGTCCAATCCCCGGTGGCGGCGACGATCCGACGCAGCAAAAGGGTGAAGTAAAGAAAATTGTCGATATGGATGCGCAGAAGAAAAAGCTGGAAGAGATTCGCCTGAATCGCCTGCGTGAAAAGCTCGATCAGCTGATTGAAGCCGATCCGCGTCTTAAGGCAATGCGCCCGCATCTGATTATTAACATGGTGGAAGAGGGGCTGCGCATTCAGATTATTGATAGCCAGAACCGCCCGATGTTTAGAACCGGCAGCGCCGACGTCGAGCCGTATATGCGCGACATCCTGCGCACCATTGCACCGGTACTGAATGATATTCCAAACAAAATTAGCCTGTCAGGCCACACCGACGATATCCAGTATGGCAATGGCGATCGCGGCTACAGCAACTGGGAGCTGTCGGCAGATCGTGCCAACGCCTCACGCCGCGAGCTGATGATCGGTGGGCTGGACGGCAGCAAAATGCTGCGTGTGGTCGGTATGGCCGACACCATGAAGCTGAAAAACCGTGGTGCTAATGATGCAGTCAATCGCCGCATTAGCCTGCTGGTGTTGAATCACGACACCGAAGCGGCAATTGAAAAAGAGAATGCCGAGAGCGATGCCGTTCAGGTCAGCGACCCGGCGCAAATTATCCCCGACATTACCGCACCTGCCGTACCGGCTGTGCCGACTGCTCCAACAGGTTCCACTGCGACACCGGCTGCGCCGGCTGCTGCAACGGCACCTGCGGCAGCGGCAACGCCCGCGGCGAGCGTGGTGACACCAGACCAACCCTCACAGCCGAGGTGATCCCGTGAGCATGGACATCAGCGATTTTTACCAGACGTTTTTTGATGAAGCCGATGAGCTGTTAGCGGATATGGAGCAACACCTGTTGGGACTCGATCCCCAGGAGCCCGATTCCGAGCAGTTGAATGCCATCTTCCGCGCCGCCCACTCCATCAAGGGCGGAGCCGGTACGTTTGGCTTTACGGTTTTACAGGAAACCACCCACATCCTGGAAAACATTCTGGATGGTGCGCGCCGCGGCGAGATGCAGCTCAGCACCGATATCATCAACCTGTTTTTGGAAACCAAAGATATTATGCAAGAACAGCTCGATGCCTATAAAACGGCGCAGGAGCCGAACGTAGAAAGCTTTAAATACATCTGCGAAGCGCTGCGTCAGCTGGCACTGGAAGCGAAAGGCATTGCGCCTGAAGCGCCAAAAGTCGCCGAAGTCGTTGACATCGCGGCTCCGGCTGCAGGCCTGCGTCTGCAGCTGATTGACCTCAAAGAGAAAGAGCCGGAGCTGATGCTGGAAGAGCTCGGCAATCTTGGTACGGTCAGCAATGTGGTGAAAGGCGCTAACTCGCTGGACGTCACCATTGATGGCGTCGGCAAAGATGACATTGTCGCGGTTCTGTGCTTTGTGCTCGATGAAGCACAGATCCACTTCCCGGCAGGCGCGGCAGCAGTGGCCGACGCCCCAGTGGCTGAAGTGGTCGCTGAACCGGTGCAAACCGCGACCGTGACCGATATCACCCCCGCGGTGAAGCGCGAACCTAAGCGTGCAGCCGCACCGGCCAAAGGCAGCGAATCCAGCAGCATTCGCGTTGCAGTAGAGAAAGTTGACCAGCTGATCAACCTGGTCGGCGAACTGGTGATCACCCAATCGATGCTGGCGCAGCGTTCCGGCGCGTTAGATCCGGTGGCACATGGCGACCTGCTGAACAGCATGGGCCAGCTGGAGCGTAACGCCCGCGATCTGCAGGAATCGGTGATGTCGATTCGTATGATGCCAATGGAGTATGTCTTCAGTCGCTTCCCGCGTTTAGTTCGCGATTTGGCCAGCAAGCTGGGCAAAGAAGTGGAACTGACGCTGCTTGGCAGCTCGACCGAACTGGATAAGAGCCTGATTGAGCGCATCATCGATCCGTTGACGCACCTGGTGCGTAACAGCCTCGATCACGGTATCGAAACCCCGGAAAAACGTCTGGCTTCCAGCAAAACAGCGGTGGGTAACCTGACGCTGTCTGCGGAACATCAGGGTGGCAACATCTGCATCGAAGTGATCGATGACGGTGCCGGTCTGAACCGCGAACGTATTCTGGCCAAAGCGCTGTCGTCTGGTCTGCCGGTCAGCGAAAGCATGAGCGATGAAGAAGTCGGTATGCTGATCTTCGCGCCGGGCTTCTCCACCGCGGAACAAGTGACCGATGTGTCTGGCCGCGGCGTCGGCATGGACGTGGTGAAACGGAATATCCAGGAGATGGGCGGTCACGTCGAAATCTCCTCGAAGCAGGGCAAAGGCACCACCATTCGCATCCTGCTGCCGCTGACGTTGGCAATCCTTGACGGCATGTCCGTGCGCGTGGCCAACGAAGTGTTCATTCTGCCGCTCAACGCGGTGATGGAATCGCTGCAGCCGACCGCGGAAGAGCTGAAACCGCTGGCCGGTGGCGAGCGCGTGTTGGAAGTGCGTGGCGAATATCTGCCGCTGGTGGAACTGTGGAATGTGTTTGAGGTGCAGAACGCCAAAACCGACGCCACACAAGGCATCGTGGTGATTCTGCAAAGCGCAGGCCGTCGCTATGCGCTGCTGGTCGATCAGTTGATTGGTCAGCATCAGGTCGTAGTGAAAAACCTTGAAAGCAACTATCGCAAAGTGCCGGGCATTTCTGCCGCCACCATTCTGGGCGATGGTAGCGTGGCGCTGATTGTGGATGTCTCAGCACTGCAATCGTTGAACCGTGAAAAGCGTGTGGCCGGTGCCGCAGCGTAATAGATAACGAAAGGGTAAAAAAATGACTGACATGGCAACCGTGACCAAAATCGCTGGCGAAACCGTGGGCCAGGAATTCTTAGTTTTCACACTGGGTGACGAAGAGTACGGCATCGACATTCTGAAAGTGCAGGAGATTCGTGGCTACGATCAGGTAACCCGTATCGCCAACACGCCGGAGTTCATCAAAGGTGTAACTAACCTGCGCGGCGTGATCGTGCCGATCATCGACCTGCGCGTGAAATTCTCGCAGCCGGATGTGGTGTACAACGAGAACACCGTGGTGATCGTGCTGAATCTTGAGCAGCGCGTGGTGGGTATCGTGGTTGATGGCGTTTCTGACGTACTGTCATTGACGCAAGAGCAGATTCGCCCTTCACCGGAATTCGCCGTCACCATGTCCACCGAGTACCTGACCGGTCTGGGCGCGCTGGGTGAGCGTATGCTGATTCTGGTCGACATCGAAAAGCTGCTGAGCAGCGAAGAGATGGCGCTGGTGGATAACCTGCGTACCGCGTAATAAAAACACCGGGTCGCTGCGGCGGCCCGTTATCATCACGTACGTGAATTAACTCGTTAAAAATCAATAACAAATCCGCGAAAAAAACCTGCTGTTTTCCTCAATATTCTCCGCCGCTGGTCGATAACTGTTCTGCATTATTTTTCTTCTTTTTCCAGGGCAAACTATGTTTACGAGAATCCGCGTTGTCACCAGTTTATTGCTGGTGTTATTGGTGTTTGGCTTTTTACAGCTGGCATCCGGCTCACTGTTTTTCAAAGCGCTGAGCGATGACAAAAACAGTTTTAACGTTTCACAACTGGCGAGCAAAAACATTGCCGCTATCAATGATGCCTACATGAGCCTCAATCAGAGCCGTGTGGTGTTAACCCGCATTCAACTGCGCATGGCAACCAGTAAACTGACCGGTACCGAAGCGGATATCGCCGGTTTGTACGACGACAGCAAAGCCTTCCAGAAAGATGCCGCAGATAACTACACGCTGTTTAAAGCCACACCGGATACGCCGGGACAGGATGTCGCGCTCAACAAACGTCTGGATGAAACCTATTCGGCTTATGCCAGCGCGCTGGGTGAGATGCAGGATGCGCTGCTAGCGAAAGATCTGGCGCAGGCGGGCAAAGTGCCGGTCGCGCCGAGTCAAAGTGCGTTCCTCAAGGAGTATCGCAATTGGCGCGCTGACCAGAATCGCTTAACGGCAGCAGGAGTTGAAGCGAACAGCAGCGCCTATGTCAGCATGATGTGGATGTTAGGCACGGTGATGGCTCTGGTCGTGGCGGTGATTATGTTGTGCTGGTTCGGCATGCGCAACATCCTGATTAAGCCGCTTAACGACAACATTCAGCATATTCAGCACATTGCGCAGGGTGATTTGACGCAAAGCATCGCGGTTGAAGGGCGCAACGAAATGAGCCAGCTGGCGGAAAGCCTGCATGAGATGCAGCAGTCGCTGGTGCGTACGGTGAGTGATGTGCGTGACGGTTCGGACGCCATCTTTACCGGGGCGAGCGAAATCTCTGCCGGCAACAACGATCTCTCGGCACGCACCGAAGAACAGGCGGCTTCACTGGAGCAGACCGCAGCCAGCATGGAACAGCTGACCGCCACCGTGAAGCAGAACGCGGAAAACGCGCGTCAGGCGTCACAGCTGGCGCTGAGTGCCTCCGAAACCGCGCAGAAGGGCGGTGACGTGGTTCAAGGCGTGGTGCGAACCATGAGCGACATTGCAGGCAGTTCGAAGAAAATTGCCGATATCACCAGTGTGATTGATGGCATCGCCTTCCAGACCAATATTCTGGCATTGAACGCGGCCGTAGAAGCCGCGCGCGCCGGTGAGCAGGGACGTGGATTTGCGGTGGTAGCCGGTGAAGTGCGTAATCTGGCCCAGCGCAGTGCGCAGGCGGCGAAAGAGATCAAAGGGTTGATTGAAGACTCTGTCAACCGGGTGAACAGCGGTTCAGCCCTGGTTGGCACCGCCGGTGAAACCATGAGCGATATCGTGAATGCGGTAACGCGTGTGACCGACATCATGGGCGAAATTGCCTCGGCGTCGGATGAGCAGAGCCGGGGTATCGATCAGGTTGGTCAGGCGGTGACGGAGATGGATCGCGTGACGCAGCAGAACGCCTCGCTGGTGGAAGAGTCTGCCGCGGCGGCGGCATCGCTCGAAGAGCAGGCCAGCCGTTTGAGTCAGTCCGTCGCGGTATTCCGCGTACCGCGCGCGGCACAAGCGCAACCGCAGGCGAGAGCCGGTGTGCGCCATCCGCAGATCGCCCCGCCCGCGCTGGGCACGCCACGTAAAGCGGTGACCGCGGCGGCGGGTGACAGTAACTGGGAAACGTTTTAATTCGCTGAAAGTCCGGTCGGCATCAATGCCGCCCTACACGATTGACCCGTAGGGTCGCCATTCATGGCGACCAGAAAACCCTGAAATGCGGCTTTATCGCTCCGTCGATAAAGGCGCATTTTTTTTACTGTTAATTTTTTTAGTTATAAAACACTGCAATCATACTTAAACGCAGAGTTTTAATTTGTAAAGTCGCTTAAGCACCCTGAAAAATTCAGAATATTGGTCGATAACGGGGGAAGCTGAAACGAATCCCTGGAGATCCCATGTTAAAACGAATCAATGTAGTGACCAGTTTACTTGCCGTATTACTGGTTTTTGGCGCTTTACAATTACTGTCGGGAGGCTTGTTCTGGTCTGCCTTACAAAAAGATAAAGAGGCGTTTGCGGTGGCGCAGATCTCAACCAACAATGTTGGCGCGATGTCCGATGCCTGGATTGAACTGAACCAAACCCGCACGGTGCTCAACCGCGCCATGCTGCGTATGCAGGGCACCATGGCGGCGCAGGCCAATGGCGGTCAGTTGGGCGCGTTAATTGCCCAGACTGAAAAGCAGCTCGATGTTGCCGCAGGCCACTATCAACGTTACTACGATTCCCCCGCCACACCGGGCTTGCCGGATGCGTTGCGCGATAAATTAGAAGCGAACTATGCCGCGTTTAATGACGGACTCAAAGCGATGCTGGAACGCCTGAAAGCCAACGATCTGCAAGGGATGTTTGCGCAGAACATTGAAGCCAAACAAGTGGCGATGAAAGCCACCTACGAAGAGTGGCGCACGGCCCAAAGTGAGCTGGCAGCGGAAGGCGTGGCGCAAAATCAGCGTGCCTTCCACACCATGATGTGGCTGCTGGCGTCTGTGGCGCTGGTGGTGATTGTCGTCATTGTTGGCTGTTGGTTCGGCTTACGCAGCGTGCTGATTCAGCCGCTGCATCAGTTGCTGGCACATATTCGCCATATCGCCGCAGGCGACCTCACCCAAAACATTGTGGTGGAAGGGCGTAATGAAATGAGCCAGTTGGCCGGTAGCCTGCATGAAATGCAGCAGTCGCTGGTCAGCACCGTAGGCAATGTGCGCGATGGTTCCGATGCGATTTTCACCGGAGCCAGCGAAATCGCCGCCGGTAATAACGATCTTTCGGCGCGGACTGAAGAACAAGCCGCTTCACTGGAGCAAACCGCTGCCAGCATGGAGCAGCTGACCGCTACGGTGAAACAGAATGCGGAAAATGCGCGTCAGGCCTCACAGCTGGCTCTCAGCGCTTCCGACACCGCGCGCAAAGGCGGCGAGGTGGTTGATGGTGTGGTGCGTACCATGCAGGATATTGCCGGCAGTTCGAAGAAGATCGCTGACATTATTAGTGTGATTGATGGCATTGCCTTCCAGACCAATATCCTGGCGCTGAATGCGGCGGTTGAAGCCGCGCGTGCCGGTGAGCAGGGCCGTGGTTTTGCCGTGGTGGCAGGTGAAGTGCGTAACCTGGCGCAGCGCAGTGCACAAGCGGCGAAAGAGATCAAAGGCTTGATTGAAGACTCGGTAAATCGCGTCAATAACGGCTCGCAGCTGGTCGGCACCGCCGGAGAAACCATGAATGATATCGTCGGCGCCGTTACGCGCGTTACCGATATTATGGGCGAGATTGCTTCGGCATCGGATGAACAGAGCCGCGGTATCGATCAGGTAGGGCAAGCGGTGACCGAGATGGATCGCGTCACGCAGCAGAACGCCTCGCTGGTAGAAGAGTCAGCCTCTGCCGCCGCGTCACTGGAAGAGCAGGCGAGCCGTTTGAGCCAGTCTGTCGCCGTATTCCGCATTCCGCGCGCCACTCAGGCGCAGCCGAAGGTGCGTCAGGCCGTCAGCGTCCCGCGCAAAGCGGTGAGCGCGCCGGTGGCGGAAGGTAATTGGGAAACGTTTTAACGTCTGAGTAGCAGGTCGGCATGAATGCCGACCCTACAAAACCTGTAGCTCATCCGTAGGGTCGCCATGCATGGCGACCTCCTTCATCCCCGCTGGTCCAACCCCTTCTAACACACATAAAGATCCCCTCAGGAAAGCCGATAACAGGAGCGATCCGCCAACCAATGAGGTGTTTATGTTAAGTCGTATTCGTGTTGTATCCGGCCTGCTGTGCGTGCTGGCGCTCTTTGCCTTACTGCAGCTGTTTTCCGGTGGGGTGTTCTACTCCACGGTAAAAGCCGATAAAGATAATTTTGCCTATAACCAGCGTCTGAGCACGCTGCAGCGGGCAATGGGCACCTCATGGGTATCGCTGGTTCAGGCGCGTAATACGCTGAACCGTGCGGGCATCCGATACCTGCTGGACAGTCAGCAGGCTGGCTCAGGCGCAACCGTGAAAGATCTGGTAGCGCTGGCGAGCGAGGAGTTGAAGCACGCTGATGAAGGTTTTGCCGAATTTAACGCCAACCTGTCTGAAAAGGGCAAAAAGGCAGAGAACGTGCTGACGCTGCAGGCCAACTACAACGCCTATCGGGGTGCACTGGGTGAGTTGATCGATTTCCTCGGTAGCGGAAATTTCAAAGGATTTGTCGATCAACCGACGCAAGGATTCCAGGACAAATTCGCCAAAGATTACAACGCGTGGATGGGTTACAACATCGTGCTGGCGAACAAAGGCATTGAGGCAAATGAAGCGGCCTACACCCGTTCCATCATGCTGGTGGTAGGCACGCTGCTGGTGACCTTGCTGGTGATTGCGCTGGTGTGGAGCGGCATGCGCACGGTGCTGATTCGTCCGCTGAAGCAGAGCATCGAGCACATTCGTCACATTGCACGTGGCGATTTGACGCAGCAGGTGGAAATCAGTGTGCGCAATGAGATGGGCGAACTGCTGACCTCAGTACAAGAGATGCAGCAAGAACTGGCGCGGACGGTGCGTATCGTGCGTGACGGTTCCGATGCGATCTATACCGGGGCCAGCGAAATCGCCATGGGCAACAACGATCTCTCCTCGCGTACCGAGCAGCAAGCGGCTTCACTGGAAGAGACCGCTGCCAGCATGGAGCAGCTGACCGCTACGGTGAAGCAGAATGCTGAAAATGCCCGTCAGGCATCGCAACTGGCGCTCACCGCCTCTGAAACCGCGCAGCAGGGCGGCAAAGTGGTGGATGGCGTGGTCACCACCATGAAAGAGATCACCGGCAGCTCGAAGAAAATCGCTGACATCATCAGCGTGATCGATGGCATCGCCTTCCAGACCAATATCCTCGCACTGAACGCCGCTGTAGAAGCTGCGCGCGCCGGTGAGCAGGGACGGGGTTTTGCCGTGGTAGCGGGTGAGGTGCGCAGTCTGGCACAGCGCAGCGCACAGGCGGCGAAAGAGATTAAAGGATTGATCGAAGATTCGGTCAGCCGCGTCAACACCGGTTCCGTGCTGGTGGAGAGCGCCGGGGAAACCATGACCAACATCGTGAATGCGGTCACGCGCGTCACCGACATCATGGGCGAAATCGCCTCGGCGTCGGACGAGCAGAGCCGTGGTATCGATCAGGTTGGCCTGGCGGTAAACGAGATGGATCGCGTGACGCAGCAGAACGCAGCCCTGGTAGAAGAGTCTGCTACCGCGGCGGCCGCGCTGGAAGATCAGGCAAGCCGACTGAAACAGTCGGTTGCGGTGTTCAATATAGGTAAAGAATTTGTCGTTCAGGCCGTTAACGTATCTACAGCGGCAAAAAGTTTGCGTTCTGGTGCGCCAAAAACGTTGGCACCTGCAGGCGCACGTAGCACTGACGATAACTGGGAAACCTTTTAATCCTTGTGGCCGCCGCAAGGCGGCCCATGAGAATGGCGCGACTGGCAGCACAGTAGCAACCGCAGTATCACAATTTAAACAGTTTGTTGCCGGGTGACCTGAAATGAAGAAATCGACGTTATTGGATCAAAGTGAAGCGACATCGCTGCTCTCGCAAATGGTGCAGCGCTTACCGCTCTCAGATACTCATTTTCGTCGTATTAGCCAGCTGATTTATCAGCGCGCGGGCATTGTGCTGGCCGACCACAAGCGCGAGATGGTTTACAACCGTTTAGTGCGTCGTCTGCGCACGCTGAATATCGATGACTTTGGTCGTTATCTGGCGTTGCTGGAACACGACCAAAACAGTGCTGAGTGGCAGGCGTTTATCAACGCGCTGACCACCAACCTGACCTCTTTCTTCCGCGAGGCGCATCACTTCCCGATCCTCGCGGATCATGCGCGTAAGCGCACGGGGAATTACAGCGTGTGGAGCACCGCCGCCTCAACCGGCGAAGAGCCGTACTCCATCGCCATGACATTGGCAGAAACGCTGGGCACCGGTCCGGGTAAATTCCAGGTACACGCCAGCGATATTGATACGCAGGTGTTAGAAAAAGCCGTGGCGGGCGTCTATCGCCAGGAAGAGCTGCGCACGTTATCGCAGTCGCAGCTGCAGCGCTTTTTCCTGCGTGGCACTGGCCCGCACGAAGGCATGGTGCGCGTGCGTTCCGACCTCGCCAACATGGTGAACTATTCGCAACTGAATTTACTGGCCAACGACTGGGCGTTGCCGGGTCCGTTCGACGCGATCTTCTGTCGCAACGTGATGATCTATTTCGATAAAGAGACGCAGGAACAGATTCTGCGCCGTTTCGTGCCCCTGCTGAAACCCGGCGGTCTGCTGTTTGCCGGGCATTCAGAGAACTTTAGTCAGATCAGTAAAGAGTTCTGGCTGCGTGGACAGACAGTCTATGGACTGAGCAAGGAAAGACGATGAGCAAAATCACCGTGATGTGCGTGGATGACTCTGCGCTAATGCGTCAGTTGATGACGGAAATCATCAACAGCCATCCCGATATGGAGATGGTCGCGAGTGCGCCAGATCCCCTGGTGGCGCGGGATTTAATCAAACAGTACAACCCGCAGGTGTTGACGCTGGATGTGGAAATGCCGCGCATGGATGGCCTCGATTTCCTCGAGAAGCTGATGCGCCTGCGTCCGATGCCGGTGGTGATGGTTTCCTCGCTGACCGGTAAAGGATCGGAAGTGACGCTGCGCGCGCTGGAGTTAGGTGCGGTGGATTTTGTCACCAAGCCACAGCTTGGCATCCGTGAAGGCATGTTGGCCTATAGCCAGATGATTGCCGATAAAATTCGCGCCGCCGCGCGCGCCAAACTGCATGTGCGTGCCTCTGCACCGATGCCGGTGATGCTGAAAGCGGGGCCGCTGCTGAGCAGTGAAAAGCTGATCGCCATCGGCTCGTCCACCGGCGGCACCGAAGCGATTCGCCATGTATTACAGCCGCTGCCGGCGACCAGTCCGGCGCTGCTGATTACGCAACACATGCCGCCGGGTTTTACCCGCTCGTTTGCCGAGCGACTGAACAAGCTGTGCCAGATCACCGTGAAAGAAGCGGAAGACGGCGAGCGTATTTTACCGGGCCATGCCTATATCGCGCCAGGCGCGATGCACATGGAATTGGCGCGCAGTGGCGCGAACTATGTGGTGAAACTGAATGACGGTCCGCCGGTGAACCGACACAAGCCATCGGTTGATGTGCTGTTCCGTTCGGTGGCGGTCCATGCAGGACGAAATGCGGTTGGCGTGATCCTGACCGGGATGGGTAACGATGGCGCGGCCGGGATGCTGGAAATGCATCGCGCCGGCGCCTGGACCATCGCCCAGGATGAAGCCAGCTGCGTGGTATTTGGCATGCCGCGCGAAGCGATTGCGATGGGCGGCACCAGTGAAGTGGTCGATTTGGGCCACATCAGTCAGCACATGCTGGCGAAAATTAGCGCCGGACAGGCATTGCGAATTTAACAAGCCCGTCCTGCTGGACGAGACAACACGGGAGTAGATATGGCTGATAAAAATATGCGCTTTTTGGTGGTGGATGACTTCAATACGATGCGTCGTATCGTCCGTAACCTGCTGAAAGAGCTTGGATTCAATAACGTCGAAGAAGCAGAAGACGGCGTCGATGCCCTGACTAAACTGCGTGCAGGCGGCTTTGATTTCGTGGTTTCAGACTGGAACATGCCGAACATGGACGGTCTGGAACTGCTGCAAACCATTCGTGCCGATGCCACGCTGAGTAAACTGCCGGTACTGATGGTCACCGCGGAAGCGAAGAAAGAGAACATCATCGCAGCAGCGCAAGCGGGCGCCAGCGGCTACGTGGTGAAACCGTTCACCGCGGCCACGCTGGAAGAGAAGTTAGGCAAAATATTCGAAAAACTGGGTATGTAAGGAGATGTGATGAGCGACCTTCCGAAATCAACCGAAGAAGCCTCGGCACACGACATTATTACCCGCATCGGCTCACTGACGCGCATGTTGCGCGACAGTCTGCGTGAGCTGGGGTTAGACCAGGCAATAGCAGAAGCGGCGGAAGCAATTCCTGACGCGCGCGATCGTCTGGATTATGTTGTGCAAATGACGGCGCAAGCGGCTGAACGTGCGTTGAACTGCGTTGAAGCAGCGCAGCCACACCAGGACCAAATGGAAGCCAACGCCAACCAGCTGAAAGGCCGCTGGGATGCGTGGTTTGAAAATCCGATTGAACTGACAGATGCGCGCGAGTTGGTTTCGGATACGCGCCAGTTCCTGACTGACGTTCCGGGACACACGTCGTACACCAACAAGCAGTTGCTCGAAATCATGATGGCGCAGGATTTCCAGGACCTTACCGGTCAGGTGATCAAGCGCATGATGGATGTGATCCAGGAGATCGAGCGTCAGCTGTTGATGGTGCTGTTGGAGAATATGCCAGAAGCCAACGCCGCAGCCCGTAAGGATGCGACCAGCCTGCTAAATGGTCCGCAGATCCATGCCAATGCACCCGGCGTGGTCGCGAACCAGGATCAGGTTGATGACCTGCTGGATAGCTTAGGGTTTTAATGTTTTGGCTAGCGGTCGGCATAAATGCCGACCCTACGCCGTTTTGTAGGGTGGGCATGCATGCCCACCTGGTCAAAGCGTGCAGTAAAATCACGATGCCGCACGTTTTCTCAACCCTTCCGCTTCCGCCACCAGCACCTGTACACCCAACGCCTCAAACGCCGCGATCTGCGCCGAAGTAATGCCGCTATCGGTAATCAGATAGTGAATATGGCTCCAGTCGCACGGCAAGGCGAACATCGAAACCTTATCAATCTTGCTGGAATCGGCCACCACATAGACGGTATTGGCGGATTTGATCATCGCCAGTTTAACCTTGATATCGGTCTCGCTGGGAAAGCTCAAACCCAAACGCGGTGAGATACACGCCGTGGCAAGAAACAACTTCTCCGCCAGGACGTTTTCGAAAAACGAGGCGGCTTTCTCTCCCGATGTCGATAGCGTAGGAAACTTGAAGGTGCCGCCGGTCAGCAAAATATTGATGCCCGGTTCACCGCCCAGCTTCAGCGCAATATTCACCGCGGTCGTGATCACTGACAACCGGCGTATATGGCTAATCGCTTCGGCAATCGCCGTGGTGGTCGTGCCGGAATCGAAAATCACCGTATCGCCATTTTCAACATACTGTGCGGCAAGTCGGCCAATCGCCTGTTTTTCATCGAGATGCGTCTGACGCTCCAGCAGCATCGCGCCGGTATTCCGCTTGCCGGTCATCAGCGTAGCGCCGCCGTGATAACGCTGCACGTGCCCCTCTTGCTGCAACATGCGCAGATCGGTACGAATGGTCGCTTCCGTCAGGCCAAAGGTATCCGTTAACGCTTTTACCGTGACGGTGCCGTCTTCGCGGATCATCTCCAGAATCTTCTCACGGCGTTGCTGCATATCAGCCAACTGCTCAGTTTTGCTTTTCAATCGAAATGCTCCCTCTTTCCAATCACGGTCTGATTCCACCAAAAAGTAAACCCGAGCTGATTTTACTCTGCGTTTTGGCCATTTGCGAGGCAGCTTCCAGAAATGATGATTTTCGAATGAAAATAATAATCAGCTATGCGATTGATTTCGCAGAAAGCCGTTAGCCACTCTAACCATGCGCCACATGCCGTCATTTTTTCAAATTCAATAAAATCATGGGGATAATTTTTATTGCTGCAATTTGTATGAAATTTGATCTTCCCCACAAACCATTATTTATCGATAGCTTATATTTTTGTTCGAAAATGATATTTGTAATAACGATAATCCTGCCAGCGGTAAACCTGGTCGTAGCGTAATGATGAAAGGAGTGAGTGAATGAGTGGGGAATATGACGTTAACCTGCGCTACGGCGTGAACATTGAGCAGGATTTAACCGGGAAAGTGGCGGTGGTCACTGGCGGGCTAGGCGGGATTGCGATGGCCAGTAACGCCATGCTGCTGGAGAAAGGGGCGCGGCTGGCGCTGCTCTATCCGCCATTCGAAAGCGACAAAGTGGCTGGCGTGCAGGATCAGTTTGCGGCCGATCGCGTGCTGCTGGTGTGCTGTGACGTAACCGATCCTTCCTCGGTTGACGCGGCATTCAATCACGTCGAACAGCATTATGGCCAGATCGATATTCTGGTGAACTGCGCGGGCTACGTCATGTTGCAGCCGGTATTAGAAACCGATTTTGCCGAGTGGCAAAAGCAGATTGACGTCAATCTCACTGGGCCTTTCCTCTGCTCGCAGGCGGCGGGTAAACGCATGGTGCGTGCCGGTAACGGCGGCAAAATCATCAACATTGCCTCGCAGGCGGCATCCATCGCTATCGACAACCACGTTGCCTACACCTCTGCCAAAGCCGGCCTGCTCGGCATGACCAAAGTGATGGCCAAAGAGTTTGCTCCGCATCGCATTAACGTCAACACCTTGTCGCCCACCGTGGTGCTGACGCCAATGGGTGAAAAAGCCTGGCGCGGTGAGAAGGGCGAACAGATGAAAAAACTCATCCCACTGGGACGCTTTGCCTATACCGACGAAATCGCCGCTGCGGTGCTGTTCTTCGCCAGCAACGGCAGCGACATGATCACCGGCGCAGATTTGATGATCGACGGTGGCTTTACCATCTGGTAACGCCGCGCCAACACCAGAGCGGCTGACCCTGCAAATACAACAAAGAGAAAACCACCATGAAAAAACCTACCCTGCTGTTGACTGCCATTGCCAGTTGCCTGATCGCGCAAGCCAGTTTCGCTGCCGAAAAGGGCACCATCATGATCCTGGTGAACTCACTGGATAACCCGTATTACGCCTCTGAAGCCAAAGGTGCCAACCTCAAAGCGCAAGAGCTGGGCTATAAAACCAGCGTGCTGTCGCATGGCGAAGATGTGAAAAAGCAAAGTGAACTGATTGATGCCGCCATCGGTAAAAAAGTACAGGGCATTGTGCTGGATAACGCCGACTCCACCGCCAGCGTTGCGGCAATTAAAAAAGCCAAAGATGCCGGAATTCCTGTGGTGCTGATTAACCGCGAAATTCCGGTGGATGACGTGGCGCTGGCACAAATCACTCATAACAACTTCCAGGCCGGTTCCGACGTGGCGAACGTCTTTGTTGAGAAGATGGGTGAAAAGGGCAGCTACGCTGAACTCACCTGTAACCTTGCCGACAACAACTGCGTCACGCGTTCCAAATCCTTCCACCAGGTTCTCGACCAATATTCAGACATGAAAAGTGTCGCGCGTCAGGATGCGAAAGGCACGCTGATTGACGGCAAACGCATTATGGACAGCATCCTGCAGGCACATCCGGATGTGAAAGGGGTGATCTGCGGTAACGGACCGGTGGCGCTGGGCGCGATTGCGGCGCTGAAAGCGGCGGGCCGTAGCGATGTCATCGTGGTGGGCATTGACGGCAGCAATGATGAACGTGATGCGGTGGAGAAAGGCGACCTGAAAGCCACGGTAATGCTGCAGGCGCAAGCCATCGCCGCGCAGGGCGTAACCGACCTCGACAACTTTATTCAGAAAGGCACCAAGCCTGAGAAGCAGCGCGTCATGTTCCGCGGCATTCTTATCACGCCAGACAACGCCAAAGGCGTGCAGGACTTTAACTTCAAGTCGTAATCAACGCGGTGCGCCCGGTCACCGGGCGCCCAGGAGAATGTGATGCACAGACGACTCTGGTTACTGCTTCCTGTCGTGATCCTTAGCGGTTGCCGCATTGTGTCGCAGCAGGAGCTGGCCGACCTGAAAAATCCGCCCAATGCCAACATGGGCAATATCACACAGATGTGGCAGCAAAAGCTGGTACCGCAAATTGCCCATGACGCGAAACCGCTGGCAGAACTGATGAAGTCGCTCCAGTCGGCCACGGATTTTGATAGCGCTTGTAAAACCTACGGCTATCGCAGTCAGGAAGAGAATCCCTGCGTATTCAGCGTCAGCCTGAATGGCGAGGTAACGGCAGTGAATACCACCTCGCGCAGCGGCAAGATGACGCTGAAAGATATCTCGGGTGCCAGCGTAACGGTGCAAACCGGGCCAATTATTCGCGGTACTGCATTACGTGATGTTTACAAAGGCGTCAGCTATCAGGACTTCAATGATCAGGTGATGTTTGGCGATTTCGGTCGCACCATCAATCAGCAGGCATCCGACATGATGCAGGCATTTAAGCCGAAAGTGGGCGACAAAGTGGCGATTGCTGGCGTGTTCAGCAGTTGGGACATTCCGCAGCAGGCGCCCGATATCACACCGGCGCAAATCACCCGGCAATAAGGAGAGGGCTATGTCGCAAATCCCGCCCGACGGGCCGCTGGATGTGATTATCGAAACCCGCAATGTGTCACGTATTTATCCCGGCGTTACCGCCCTGGATCAGGTCAATTACCGCGTCTATCGCAACAAGGTCAACGTGCTGATTGGCGAAAACGGCGCGGGCAAATCCACCATGATGAAAATGCTGGCTGGCGTCGAGATCCCCTCCTCCGGCGAAATTCTGCTGGATGGTGAGGCGGTGGCGCTGAGCTCCACGCATCAGGCGGAAAAACAGGGCATCAGCATTATTTTCCAGGAGCTGAACCTGTTTCCCAACATGAACGTGATGGACAACATTTTTATGGCCAATGAGTTTTTCCAGCGCGGCGTGATCAACGAGAAGTATCAATACTCACTCGCCAAAGCGCTGCTGGAGCGGCTGGAACTGGATGTTGATCCCTATGCGCCGCTGGCTGAACTCGGTATCGGCCATCAGCAGCTGGTGGAGATTGCACGTGCGTTATCTAAGGACACGCGCGTGCTGATCATGGATGAACCGACCAGCGCACTGAGTCAGTCAGAAGTGAAGGTGCTGTTCAACGTTATCGACCAGCTAAAACGGCGCGGCGTCACCATCATCTATATCTCGCATCGGCTGGAAGAGCTGATGGAGATTGGTGATCACATCACCATCTTCCGCGATGGACGTTTCATCAGCGAGCGTGACGTTCGCGACGCCTCGATCCCGTGGATCATTGAGCAGATGGTGGGTGATAAGAAAAAGCACTTCGATTATCAACCGGCAACGCAAGGCGAAACGATACTCAGCGTGAACGGGCTTACCGCTCTGCATCAAAACGGCGGCTACAAGCTCAATGATGTCTCTTTCTCGCTGCGTAAAGGCGAGGTGATTGGCATTTACGGTTTGCTCGGCGCGGGCCGCACGGAGCTGTTCAAAGGGCTGATTGGCATGATGCATTGTCAGTCGGGCAGCGTCAGTCTCAACGGCGAAGCGCTGGAGAAACGCAGCTTCCAGCAGCGATTGAAAAAAGGCATCGCGCTGGTACCGGAAGATCGTCAAACCGAAGGCGTGGTGCAGCTCATGTCGATCACCGCCAACATGACGCTCAGCGATCTCAGTCTGCGTGGCTTTCGTCGCTGCTGGCGCATGCTCAATCCGCATAAAGAGCAGCGCCGCGTCGATGAAATGATTGGTCATCTCGCCATCAAAGTCAGCGATCCCGAGCTGCCAATTACGTCCTTAAGCGGGGGTAATCAGCAAAAAGTGGTGCTTGGCAAAGCGCTGATGACCGGGCCGCAAGTGGTGCTGTTGGATGAGCCGACGCGCGGCATCGATGTGGGGGCAAAAACTGACGTTTATCACCTGATTGGCAACCTGGCGCAGCAAGGATTGGCGGTGATGTTTTCCTCGTCCGAGCTGGATGAAGTAATGGCGCTGGCTGATCGCATTCTGGTGATGGCGGATGGTCGCATCACCGCCGACTTACCGCGCGCGGTGGTCACGCGCGAAGCCCTGATTAGCGCCTCAACGCCGCATGATTGAGCCCGCTGGAGAGTAAGACGATGAATCAAAAATACCTGTTCTATATGTACCTGCTTAAGGCGCGCACCTTTATTGCCCTATTCATTGTGGTGAGCTTCTTCAGCTTTATGGTGCCTAACTTTCTCACGACCTCCAACCTGCTGATTATGACGCAGCATGTGGCGATCACCGGGTTGCTGGCGATCGGCATGACGCTGGTGATTCTCACCGGTGGCATCGATCTCTCGGTGGGCGCTGTGGCGGGCATTTGCGGCATGGTGGCGGGCGCGCTGCTCACCAATGGCGTGCCGCTGTGGGGCGGCAATGTCCTGTTTTTCAACGTGCCCGAAGTGATTCTGGTGGTGGCGCTGTTCGGCATTGCGCTGGGACTGATTAATGGCACCGTGGTGACGCGACTCGGCGTGGCGCCCTTTATCTGTACGCTCGGCATGATGTACGTCGCACGTGGCGCTGCGCTGCTGTTTAACGACGGCAGCACTTACGCCAACCTCGTCGGCACACCGGCGCTCGGCAACACCGGCTTTGCTTTGCTGGGTTCGGGGTCGGTGCTGGGCGTGTTTATCCCGATATGGATGATGCTCGGCTTCCTGCTGCTGGGTTTGTATCTGACACGTAAAACACCGCTCGGCCGCTACATCTACGCCACCGGTGGCAACGAATCGGCGGCGCGCCTGGCAGGTGTGCCCATCATCAAAGTCAAAGTCTTTGTTTATGCCTTTTCCGGTTTGTGTGCCGCGCTGGTGGGACTGATTGTGGCGTCGCAGCTACAAACTGCGCATCCGATGACCGGCAACATGTTCGAGATGGACGCCATCGGCGCCACGGTGCTGGGCGGTACGGCATTGGCTGGCGGACGTGGTCGGGTATCGGGATCGATTATCGGGGCCTTTGTCATCGTGTTCCTCGCCGATGGCATGGTGATGATGGGCGTCAGCGATTTCTGGCAAATGGTCATTAAAGGGTTAGTGATTGTCACCGCCGTGGTGATCGACCAGTTCCAGCAAAAATTACAAAGTAAGGTGGTGCTGCTGCGCAGACATGAAAAAAAGCAGCAATCGGCCGCCCTGCCTGAAGCGACACATGGATAACAGGAGGCACTATGACACGCGATTTTAGTGGAAAGACGGTGGTGATTACGGGCGCATGCCGCGGAATTGGCGCGGGTATTGCCGCACGCTTTGCCCGCGATGGGGCACGATTGGTGATGGTGTCGAATGCCGATCGCGTCTTCAGCACCGCGCAGGTTCTCGAACAGCAGTTTGGCAGTGAGATTCTGGCGTTACAGGTAGATGTAACCAATGAGATCGAAGTGCAGCAGCTTTATCAGCAGGCGGCTGAACGCTTTGGCAGCATTGATGTATCGATTCAAAATGCCGGTGTCATCACCATCGATCGCTTCGACTCGATGCCGAAAAGCGACTTCGAGAAGATTCTGGCGGTGAATACCACCGGCGTGTGGCTGTGTTGTCGTGAAGCGGCAAAGTATATGGTTAAGCAGGGCAGCGGCAGCCTGATCAACACCTCGTCTGGTCAGGGACGTCAGGGCTTCATTTATACGCCGCATTATGCCGCCAGCAAGATGGGCGTGATTGGTATTACTCAGAGCCTGGCGCTAGAGCTGGCGCCGTGGCATATCACGGTGAATGCGTTTTGTCCCGGCATCATTGAGAGTGAAATGTGGGACTACAACGATCGTGTGTGGGGCGAGATTCTCAGCAGTGATAAAAAGCAATATGGCAAAGGGGAGCTGATGGCGGAGTGGGTAGAAAATATACCGCTGAAGCGTGCAGGGCAGCCTGAAGATGTTGCCGGCTTGGTGGCGTTTCTCGCCTCTGACGATGCGCGTTACATCACCGGCCAGACCATTAATGTGGATGGCGGGTTAATCTTCTCCTGATGTTTCCTCCAGGTGCGCATGAATGCGCACCCTACAAAACCACATCGGTTACGTAGGGTCGTCATTTATGGCGACCGGTTTCCAAATGCGCATGAATGGCGCCCCCTACAAAACCGCGTTCGACTCGGTATTGTCTTAATCGAATCCAGACATTTCCGGCACTTGCATCAGAATATGCTAGGGTAGACTTATGCAGTTTTGTGAGCCATCTCTAATTCTGAACCGGGTCGAACTCTCTTTTAGCTATGTTATTTACTTTGTTATCACTCAAAAGCGTGCGTTATCTCTCTGGTATTGCAGCACTTGCCGCATCCGCGCCCGCGCTAGCATTGATTTCTGATACTAAACTCGCAGATGCCCCGTTTAGCGATCCCACACGTTTCCAGAAAATGGCGGATCAGCTGCCCGCTTTGGGTTATCAGGATGAAACGGAAGCGTTCAACAAAAAGCTGGCAACGATTGCGAAAAGCATCGGTGAAGCCAGCCAGAACAGCACGGCTGACAATCCATTAGGTCAGCAGGCCGGTCTGTGGGCTTTCAATCATTTCCGCGATGAAGTAGGAAATCGACTGGAAAATGAAGGTCAGTCGCTGCTGTCGCCCTATGGCAATGCGCAGATCGACTTTAACGTGGATATCGAGGGCAACTTTACCGGCAGCGGTGCTTCGCTACTGACACCGTGGGCGGATAACTAC
Organism: Pantoea sp. X-Soil-ISGK-421; assembly: GCF_059730785.1. NCBI lineage: Bacteria > Pseudomonadati > Pseudomonadota > Gammaproteobacteria > Enterobacterales > Erwiniaceae > Pantoea > Pantoea sp. X-Soil-ISGK-421. The sequence goes on from NZ_AP035979.1 coordinate 1,742,764, forward strand.
CGCTATCTGACCTTCAGTCAGGTCGGTTTTCATCAAACCGATGACGGGCTGGTGGGCAATGTTGGCCTTGGACAACGCTGGGTGGCGGGCAAATGGCTGCTGGGTTATAACGGCTTTGTCGATCGCATGTTCAGCAGCGGCCAGCAACGCGCTTCGCTTGGTACGGAAGCGTGGGGTGATTATCTGCGTTTCTCCGCCAATTATTACACGCCGCTATCAGGCTGGCAGGATCGCAATCCTTTCCAGCAGCAGCGTATGGCGCGCGGCTACGATTTCACCACGCAAGGTTATCTGCCGCAGTATCGTCAACTCGGCGCGTCGGTGAGTTGGCAGCAATATCTTGGCGATAACGTCGATCTGTTTAGCTCCGGTAATCGCTACCACAATCCGGCTGCGTTGACCTTTGGCGTCACGTATACGCCGGTGCCGCTGGTGACCTTATCAGCCAGCCATAAAACCAGTGATAGCGGTGAGAGCCAGGATCAACTCGGCTTGCGCCTTAACTATCGCTTTGGCGTGGCGCTCAGCCAGCAGTTGAGTCCGGATAACGTCGCGGCCGCGCATTCACTGCGTGGCAGTCGCTACGATAACGTTACGCGCAGTAATACGCCGGTGCTGGAATATCGCCAACGTAAAACGCTGTCGGTGTTTCTCGCCACACCGCCGTGGCAGTTGAATGGCGGAGAAAGTTTGCCGCTGAAACTGCAGATCCGCAGTACCAATCCGATCGCTAAAGTGATGTGGGAGGGCGATACGCAGGCGCTGAGCCTGACGCCAGGTGCCAATCCCAGCGATCCGCAGGGCTGGAGTGTGATTCTGCCCGCATGGGATAGTTCGCCAGGCGCACGTAATAGTTATCGCTTGTCAGTAGTGTTAGAAGACAGCAAACAGAATCGTGTCACCTCGAATGAGATCGTGCTGGAGTTGCAACCGCCTTTCTCATTGGAACAAGGCGATAACAATCGATTTGATTTGCTGGCGCCGTAATCGGTGTGTGCAGAATATAAAAAGGGCAGCTTACGCTGCCCTTTGCTCATATCCAGCCGACACAGCCGGATATGCAATGAGGGAACGGTCATTTAGAACTGGTACACCAAACCTACCGCAGAGACATCATCAGATGAGATGTTCAACGCATTGTCGTCTTTCAGCAGGTTGATTTTGTATTCCGCATACACAGACATGTTTTTGTTGAAGTAGTAAGTCCCGCCTACCGCAACGTATTTTGTGAGATCGACATCACCAATACCTTCAATCTCTTTACCTTTCGATTGCACGTAGCCGACGGATGGACGCAGACCGTTCAGGAACTGATACTGCGCAACCGCTTCAAAGTTCACAGCTTTGTTGGCAAAGCCGCCGCTGATTGGCGTGGCATTCAGCGTTTCGCCATACATGGTGGCCAGGTAAATCTGGTTAGCATCGTATTTCACGCCCGCAGTCCAGTGCTGTGCTTTCTCGCCTTCGCCACGTAAGGCCTGGTTCTGCGCATTGGTGCGATCCAGGCTGGCGTAAGCGCCGACCAGGCTCAGACCGAAATCGAAATCGTATGAGGTGGAAAGGGCGAAGCCATCACCATTCGAACGACGCACAGCAATGCTCGGATCGCTACGATCGTTTTTGCCTTCATACTGTGCCGCAACGTTCCAGCCTTTTACCAGACCGAAGAAATCTTTGTTACGCCAGGTCAGCACGCCACCAGAACGACTGGACAGGAAGCCATCAGAGTAACCTTGATCGCCGCCGAAGAAGGGCAGCATATCGGTGTAGCCCAGTACATCATAAATCAGGCCATAGTTACGGCCATAATCGACAGAGCCAAACTGACCAAACTTCAGACCGGCAAAGCCCAGGCGGGTTTTGTTACCTGACTGCGCATCAGCGCCTTCAGAATTGCTCAGGCTGTACTGATATTGCCATTGACCGTAGCCGGTCAGCTGGTCGTTGATCTTGGTTTCGCCCTTAAAACCCAGACGGGTATAAGACGACTTATCGCCATTTGATGCATCGTCATCAGAAAACAGATGCGAGACGTTAATTTTGCCAGTCAGATCCAGTTTGTTGCCATCTTTGTTATAGATTTCGGCGGCCTGAGCCGAAGAAAGTCCCAGCAGTAAAGGCATTACTGCTGCCAGTAAGGAGCGCTTCATCATTTAATTTTTACCCTGTAATATTTTTTAATTTTGTCCCCATGTTCGGGGTGAAAAGAAAATGACACAAAAGGTTCAAGATCGACAGTGCAATATATGTAACTAAATATTTCTTGTTAACTTTTTGTGTGATTTTTAATCTTAAATTCCATTATGTGGAATTCTTTATTGGTTAAACTTATCCATAAAATGAGAGGGGAGATGATTAGTTTAATAGTTAACATCATGATTTGTATGAATTATTTTAAATTTAAAGATGCGTAAATAACATCAGTAGCTTGTTCGTGAAATAGCACAAGCCTATGCATTATTGTTCAATAGCAGATATCTGAATCCCGCTAATCATTAGCAGGGTAATTAACGTATTCATGTGTTTGTGTCTTTTTATTTCTGTTCTGATAATAACCTTGGTCACAATATGTTATTTAGCGTTCATTTAAGAATGGATTGGCTAAATAATATTCAATCCGGCAATTGAAATGTTAAAAGCCATTTAATTAGCTGATGGCCTTATCTGCACCGCGCTAATGCTTTTCTGCACCAATCAAGCACGTGACGCCCCAAAAAGGGGCGTTTATCGCTTCAATTTGGCGAAATATTTCCTGTGCGATCACAAAAGCGATATTTCATTTTGCCGATGCATAAATCCGCTAAATAAATGGCTGCCATTCAACCCCCATCAGACTTGTATTCACTTTTTATGCAATTAAAGTGAATAGTAAGAGTTGTTAAGTTATTGATATTTCGTAGTGGTAAGCCGTTTATGCAATTTTGCAGCTAGCTGGCACGCTAACTGCAATATACAGTAGAGCTGTCACTTAACATTATTAACAATTTTAAAACAAAAGCTTCACCGGGTGTGGAGCAGGAGAATGGGCTATGTCACTGCAGGTTTCACGTCAACATTTCGATCAATGGATGATGCCAGTTTATGCACCCGCTGCTTTTGTTCCGGTTCGTGCTGAAGGGTCAACGCTCTGGGATCAGCAAGGTAAAGATTATATCGATTTCGCCGGTGGCATAGCCGTTAACGCATTGGGTCATGCGCATCCCGCGTTGCAACAGGCGCTGACCGAGCAGGCGGGCAAACTGTGGCATACCGGCAACGGCTATACCAATGAACCGATCCTGCGCCTCGCCAAACAGCTGATTGATGCCACCTTTGCCGATCGCGTGTTCTTCTGTAACTCCGGTGCTGAAGCAAACGAGGCGGCATTAAAGCTGGCTCGTAAAACCGCGCACGATCGTTTTGGTGCGGAGAAAAATGGCATCGTTGCTTTTAATAATGCATTCCACGGTCGCACGCTTTTCACCGTGACGGCGGGTGGACAACCCGCCTATTCACGTGACTTTGCGCCGCTGCCGCCGGCGGTGGAGCACGCTCATTTCAACGATCTGGCCTCTGCGGCGGCGCTGATTAATGACCAAACGTGCGCGGTTATCGTTGAGCCGATTCAGGGTGAAGGCGGCGTGCTGCCAGCCGATCCCGCATTCCTGCGCGGGCTGCGTGAGCTTTGCGATCAACACCATGCAGTGCTGATTTTTGACGAAGTACAGAGCGGCGTGGGTCGTACCGGCTCGCTGTATGCCTACATGCATTACGGCGTAACGCCGGATGTGTTGACTACCGCCAAGGCGTTGGGCGGCGGCTTCCCGATTGGCGCCATGCTGACGCGCGAAGATTTGGCGCAGGTGATGGGTGTCGGCACGCACGGCACCACTTACGGCGGCAACCCGTTGGCGGGCGCCGTGGCCGGCAAAGTGATGGAGTTAATTAACCAACCGGCGTTTATGGCGGGCGTGGCCGAGCGTCATCAATGGTTTGTTAACGCACTGGAAGAACTGAACCGACGTCTGCCGGTGTTCAAAGAAGTGCGCGGGCTAGGGCTGCTGATTGGCGCGGTGCTGAACGATGATTTCGCCGGCAAAGCCAAACAGTTCAACCTTACTGCGGCTGAAGAGGGCGTGATGGTGCTGATTGCTGGCGCTAACGTGGTGCGTTTTGCGCCGGCGCTTAATATTAGCGAGCGCGAAGTCAAAGAAGGGCTAGCGCGCTTCGAACGTGCCTGTGAACGCGTGCTCAAAGGAGCCACATCATGATGGTGATTCGCCCCGTCGAACGTGACGATCTTGCGCAGTTGTTGTCGCTGGCGGGCAAAACCGGAGGCGGCTTAACTTCGCTGCCTGCGGATAGCGATACGCTCAAAGCCCGTATTGAGCGTTCGCTGCTGACCTGGCAAGGTGCGCTGCCGCCCGCTGAACAAGGCTATGTGTTTGTGCTGGCCGACAGTGAAGACAATCGAGCCGTCGGCATTTGCGCCATTGAAGCGGCGGTGGGTTTGCAGGATCCCTGGTACAATTTCCGCGTCGGCACGCAGGTGCACGCCTCGAAAGAACTGAATGTCTATGCCAGCTTACCGACGCTTTCGCTGAGCAACGATCACACCGGCAGCAGCGAACTCTGTACGCTGTTCCTCGATCCCGATTACCGCGATGGCAAAAACGGCCATCTGTTATCGAAATCGCGCTTTCTGTTTATGGCCAACTTCCGCGACCGCTTTATGCAACACGTGGTGGCGGAGATGCGTGGCGTCAGCGACGACAACGGTCATTCGCCATTCTGGGACAGCGTTGGCAGTCGCTTCTTCTCCATGGAGTTCAGCAAAGCCGATTTTCTCAGCGGTACCGGGCAAAAAGCCTTTATCGCGGAGCTGATGCCAAAACATCCGCTCTACATTCATTACCTGTCTGAAGCGGCGCAAAAAGTGATTGGCGAAGTCCATCCGAAGACTGCGCCCGCGCGTGCGGTACTGGAGGCAGAGGGCTTCCGCTATCTCAACTATGTCGACATCTTTGACGGCGGTCCGACGCTGGAGTGCGAAATTGATCGCATTCGCGCCATTCGTAAGAGCCGTCTGCTGACTGCGGAAAGCGGTGACGCCGATGACAATTGGCCGCTGTGTCTGGTGGCTAACGGCGATTATCAGCATTTTCGCGTGGCGCTGCTGCCGGTGGATATGGCATCCGGCACGATACGTCTTAATGAGACCCAGCGCGCGGCGCTGCACTGCAACATTGGCGATGAGCTGCGTGTGGTTACGCTGTGTCGCGAGGAGAAAAAAGCATGACGCATTTTATTAATGGTCAATGGGTGACCGGCGGCGCTGACGCCTTAAATAAACACAATCCGGTCACCGGCGAAACGCTGTGGCAGGGTAAAGCGGCTTCGGGCGCGCAAGTGGCAGAAGCCTGTGAAGCGGCACGCGCGGCGTTTCCGCGGTGGGCGAGAAAACCTTTTGCGGAACGCCAGGCGCTGGTAGAAGGCTTTGCCCGTTTGCTTGAAAAGCATAAAACCGCGCTGGCGGAAACTATCGCCCAGGAAACTGGCAAGCCGCGCTGGGAAACGCTGACTGAAGTGCAGGCGATGATCAATAAAATCGCCATTTCGATTAAGGCCTATCACAGCCGCACCGGCGAACAGACCGACGGCGAGAGCTCGTTGCGCCATCGTCCACACGGCGTGCTGGCGGTATTTGGTCCGTATAATTTCCCCGGTCACCTGCCAAACGGGCATATCGTGCCGGCTTTGCTGGCCGGTAACTGCGTGGTGTTTAAGCCGAGTGAACTGACGCCGCTGACGGCGGAGAAAACCGTTGAGCTGTGGCAGCAAGCGGGTTTACCTGCAGGCGTTATGGCGCTGGTGCAGGGCGGTCGTGAAACCGGCCAGGCGCTGGCCAATGAGCCGCAAATTGATGGCCTGCTGTTCACCGGCAGTGCCGCCACCGGCTATCACCTGCATCGCCAGTTTGCCGGACAACCTGAAAAAATGCTGGCGCTGGAGATGGGTGGCAACAACGCGCTGATTGTTGAAGATCCCGCGGATCTGGATGGCGCGGTGCACATCGCCGTTCAGTCGGCCTTTATTACCGCTGGACAGCGCTGCACCTGCGCGCGTCGTCTGCTGGTGAAGCGCGGCGCGGCGGGCGATGCCTTCCTGCAGCGATTGGTTGACGTTAGCGCACGCTTACAGCCTGGCGCGTGGAATGCCGAGCCGCAGCCGTTTATGGGCAGCGTGATTTCCCCCGTTGCGGCGGGACATATTTTTGCCGCATGGCAGCAGCAGGTGGATAAGGGCGGAAAGGTGTTGCTCGGTATGCACTGGCCGGATCGCGACAGTGCCATCATCACGCCGGGCATCATTGATGTCACCGAAGTGAATGATTTAGCAGATGAAGAGGTATTTGGTCCGCTGCTGCAAGTGATTCGTTACGACAGCTTCGAGCAGGCGATTGCTATCGCCAATAACACCCGTTATGGGCTGTCATGTGGATTGATTTCGCCGCAGCGCGCGCAGTTTGATCAGCTGTTGCTGGAAGCGCGTGCCGGTATTGTCAACTGGAACAAACCGTTGACCGGTGCAGCCAGTACCGCGCCATTTGGTGGCATTGGTGCTTCAGGTAACCATCGTGCCAGCGCATGGTACGCCGCCGATTACTGCGCGTGGCCAATGGCATCGCTGGAGAGCCCGGCGATGGCGCTGCCGGGCAGCTTATCGCCGGGCCTCGATTTCTCACCGCAGGGAGCGAAATAATGAAAGCGTTTGAAGCTAACTTTGATGGGCTGGTCGGCCTGACGCATCACTACGCTGGATTATCGTTTGGTAATGAAGCCTCAACGCGCAATCAGCTGCAGCCCTCTAACCCGCGTTTGGCGGCAAAGCAGGGCTTACTGAAGATGAAAGAGCTGGCGGATATGGGCTACGTGCAGGGTGTCATTCCGCCGCATGAGCGTCCAAATCTGCCGTTGCTGCGCCAGCTCGGTTTTAGCGGTAGCGATGAGCAGGTTCTGGCACAGGCGGCGAAGAGCGCGCCACAGCTGCTGTCGGCGGCCAGTTCAGCCTCGGCGATGTGGGTGGCCAATGCGGCCACGGTATCTCCGTCGGCAGATAGCGCCGATGGTCGCGTGCATTTCACCGTTGCCAATTTAAATAACAAATTCCATCGCGCCATTGAGGCGCCGGAAACCGCCGACCTGCTGCGCGCGATTTTCCGCAATCCGCAGCACTTCAGCGTGCACGATGCGCTGCCGCAGGTGGCGCAGTTCGGTGATGAGGGCGCGGCCAATCACAACCGCTTCGGCAGTGATTATGGCGATGCGGGCGTGCAGCTGTTTATCTATGGCCGCGATGGCCAGCAGCAGGGCGCGACACCGGCACGTTATCCGGCGCGCCAAACGCGGGAAGCCAGTGAAGCGGTGGCGCGTTTAAATCAGCTTAACGCGCAGCGCACGCTGTTTGCCCAGCAAAATCCGGCAGTCATCGATCAGGGTGTGTTTCATAATGATGTGATTGCCGTGAGCAATCAGCAGGTGCTGTTCTGCCATCAGGATGCGTTTGTTAATCAACCGCAGTTGCTGAGCGACCTCGCCGCGCGGGTGAGCGGTTTCCAGCCCATTGAAGTGCCGCGCGATAACGTGTCGGTGACGGATGCGGTGAACACCTATCTGTTCAACAGCCAACTGCTGCAACGCGCGGACGGCGGCATGCTGTTGGTGCTGCCGGAAGAGTCGCGCCAGCATGCGGGCGTGTGGCGTTATCTCTGCGAGCTGGTGGAGAGCGGCGGGCCGATTCGTGAACTGAAAGTGTTCGACCTGCGGGAAAGTATGTTTAACGGCGGTGGGCCGGCCTGTTTGCGCCTGCGTGTGGTGTTAACCGAAACCGAACGGCAGGCGTTGAATCCGGCGGTGCTGATGAACGATCGTCTGTTTGCCACGCTCAACGATTGGGTCGATCGCCATTATCGCGATCGCTTAACCCAGGCGGATTTAGCCGATCCGCAACTGCTGCGGGAAGGGCGCACCGCGCTGGATGAGCTGACGAAGCTGCTAGACTTAGGCAGTGTCTACGCGTTTCAGCGTTAACGCCGGGCGAGAGGTTCGCCCCAAGACGTTAAAAAGGAGTGAACATGCAGGATTTTTTACAGCAGACGTTGTCTGGTGAGCCGCCACAGCAAAGAGAGGGCAGCAACGACCATCTCAGTTGGCAATGGCATAATGAGGGACTGATGTCCCTCACGCCGCATACGCCAACGCAGCAGGCGCTGGTGCTTTCTGCGGGCATTCACGGTAATGAAACCGCGCCGGTTGAAATGCTCAATCTGTTACTGACGCCGCTGTTGAAGGGCGAGAAGCCGCTGGCAGTGCGCTTGTTGGTGATTTTGGGCAATCCGGCTGCGTTGCGTAGCGGCAAGCGCTACCAGCAACATGATATTAACCGCCTGTTTGGCGGACGCTGGCAGCAAGTGGCCGATGTGCCAGAAGCGCAGCGTGCATTGCAGCTGGAGCAAGAGCTGGAGAGTTTCTGGCGCACCTGTCTCGATCACGAAGTGCGCTGGCACCTCGATCTGCATACCGCCATTCGCGGTTCGTATCATGCGCGCTTTGGTGTGATGCCGCTGAATCCTAATCCGTGGCCCGAAGACTTTATGCACTGGCTGGCGGCAGCAGAAATGGAAGCGCTGGTGTTCCATCGTTCACCGGGCGGCACTTTCACCCATTACAGCTGCGAACACCATGATGCGGCGAGCTGCACGCTGGAACTCGGCAAGGCTTTGCCATTTGGTGAGAACGATCTGAGTCAGTTTAGCGGCGTGCACCGGGCGCTGGCGGCGTTACTGTATGGCGATGCGTTGCCAGAAGTGCATGAACAACCGCGTCATTATCGCGTAGCGCAGCAGCTTACCCGCCACGGTGACAAGTTTGTATTACACATGGGATCGGAGACGCTAAACTTTACCGCTTTCCCGCAGGGTACACTGCTGGCGGAAGAGGGTGACAGACGCTACTACGTGCAGCAGGCGCGCGAGTACGTGCTATTTCCCAACCCCAATGTTGCGCCAGGATTGCGCGCCGGGCTGATGCTGGTGGAAGAGAATGAACAGACGCAGGCGCTGGCGTTGTGATGCAGTTGCATACGATGGCGTAATGCCGATCAGTTAAGCTCAGCAGAAAATCATCGCACAGGTCGTCGCGGCGCAATGTACTGCGCCGCGACGACCTGTGCGTTTACATCCCTGACTGATCAGCACTTCGCCCTGTATGGCGGCCCTGCCACGGAGGAGATGCGTTTAGATGCGCCGTTGGCGAGCAACGAGATTAAAGCCCGACATTTCCCTTTCTGAAAATCGACAAGACCATTACACTCCTCCTTAATTCCTGCGTTTTTCCCTTGATTGTCATAAACTTTTTCAATTCCTCACGCATTTCTTCTCTTTCTCTCCATGATTGCCCAATCTCTGTCTTTTATGCTTTCAGGGCTTTACTCAGCCTCTGAGTAGTTGACGTTCAGCGTCGTATGCTTGTTTCCGAAGACGCGACACAGGCTGTCGTCATTAAACTGATAAGTAAGGACAATATTATGCGTAAATTAACTTCTGTGTTCCTGGCTACCGCAATGGCTCTTGGTGCTGCAAATATCGTCCATGCAGCGGCAGACAACCTGACTCCGCCGCCAGCAGGCAGCGAAAAACCGATGCACAAACCGCCAATGCGTCATCATGGCATGGAGATGATGTTTAAAGGTTTGAACCTGACCGATGCGCAGAAAGCGCAGATCAAAACCATCCTGCGTGATGGTCACAAAGAGATGAAACGCCCGTCGCTGGAAGAGCGTCGTGCTGACCATGCCATTATCGCTTCCGATACGTTTGATCGTGCGAAAGCCGAAGCGCAGGCCGAGAAAATGACTGCCAATGCGAAAGATCGTGCGCTGCAGATGATGGAAACCCAGAACAAGATTTATAACGTACTGACTCCTGAGCAGAAGAAACAGTACAACGCCAACTTTGAAAAGCGTTTGACCGAGAAAGGCCCGCATGATGGCAAAACTCCGCCACCGCCAGCTGATGCTGAATAAGTTATGGGTTAATTGAATAGAGACCGCCGACGTTGTCCATAGCGTGAGAAGCTTTGGGCAACATTGGCGGTTTTTTTATAGCTCGATCAGCGGGAACACGCCCGAGAGCAGCGGGCGACAGAGGATTTTATAGCCATCATGATCAAAACCGTGTGAGGCGCGCTGCAGCTGGCGGGCTTCGGCTTCGTTACTCACCGATCCCAGCCAAAACCAATGGTCGATAACATGGATTTGGGTGATGTCTGTTCCACTTTCAACCATGCCAACCGGGCCTTGCCACGGCCAGCACATGATGCGCATCTGCTCTAATGCCGCATGCAAACGCTGCTGATGCTCAGCAACCGACTCTTTGCCACAACACGCACCGGCGCAGCGCTTTAGGGCGGCACGAAAACAGCCGCGTCCTGGACGTAGTGATTCCAATCCTAACAAGCCATGACACAAGCGTTGCTCATCGGCGATGGCTTTAAGTTTCTCCAGCGCGGCGAAACGACTGCGAAACAGGCCGTAAAGATTGGGCGAGCGCGAGAAATCAAGATCCTTCGCATACACCACCTGCGGTGGACCCTCACCCAACTGCAGCGAACAGAGCTGACGATTCTTGCGCAGGCGCTTATTGAACAACGGCTGCTGGGTTTTGATCATCTGCGCTTCGAGCAACTGCGCGCCGACATCGCCTGCCGTGGGGATCCAGGTGACACGTCTTGCCTGACGCAGCATTTTGGCTTCATCCGGCGTACGAAAATGCGCCATCACCCGACTGCGCAGGTTGACGCTTTTGCCGATATACAGCGGCAGATTTTCGCTTTCACCGTGAAAGGTATATACGCCGGGCTGATTGGGTAAACCTTCCAGCCACTGACGTAAATGTTCGGGATATTGATAGATTGCTGCCGCATCGAAATCGAGGCGGTGGCTGGCTGCACGTCTGACCAAAGCACACTCCAATTACTGGTTGTTCATCCAGTGTATCAAACTGTGCTTTTTCTCGCCAGTCAGCGGCGATGAGAAAGTTTCCCGCACCGACGGCGGGAAACGTGACGCGCTTATTTCTTCCAGAAGTCGTCGAACACGGTGATCGGCGGGCGACGTTTGTGCTCGGTTTTCAGATACCAGCCTTCGATGGTTTTCGCCGCAGCGGCATCGATGGTTTTGCCTTCCAGATAAGCATCGATTTGCTGATAGGTTACGCCGAGCGCCACCTCATCCTGTAAACCTGGACGATCGTCTTCCAAATCAGCCGTTGGATGTTTGAGATAAAGGTGTTCCGGGCAGCCCAGTGTTTTCAGTAGTTGTTTGCCCTGGCCTTTATGCAGGCGGAAGATGGGGTTGATGTCGCTGCCGCCGTCACCGTACTTGGTGAAGAAACCGGTGATCGCCTCCGCCGCGTGGTCAGTACCGACCACCACGCCTTTGGTCATACCGGCGATGCTGTACTGCGCTTTCATGCGCTCGCGCGCTTTTTCATTGCCACGTACGAAATCTGACACTGTGATACCCGCGTCTTTCAACGCACGTTCGCTGGCCAGAATCGCTTCTTTGATGTTCACCACCAGCGTGCGATCGGGTTGAATGAACGCCAGCGCATCCTGACAATCCTGCTCATCGGCCTGCACGCCATACGGCAAACGCACGGCGATGAAGGTGTAATCATTATCGCCGGTCTCTTCACGCAGTTCGCGGATAGCGGTTTGCGACAAGATGCCGGTCAGCGTCGAATCCTGGCCGCCGCTGATGCCAAGCACCAGCGTTTTCAAAAAGGGATGGGCTTTCAGGTAAGACTTTAAAAAATCCACGCTGACGCGGATCTCCTGCTGCGGGTCGATAACGGGCTTTACACCAAGGGCTTCAATGATTTCTTGTTGCAGTGACATGAACCTCTCCTCAAGTCAGTAGCCTGACGGCACAATGCGAATCATCTGCTAAAGCTAACGTCTCTCCCCACAAACAACAAGCCACACGGCTTATTGTTCAGGTTATTTGCTGGCAAATCAGGCGTTTTTTGACTTCTGCACCAGCACATTAAACGACACCATCGCCAGCATAAAGCAGCCAAAGACGGTGCGGGTCATGCTCACCACCGAGGTGCCGCCCAGGCCGGTGATCGGCACGCTGATGGCGCCAAAGGTGAACATGCAAACGCCTATTACGGCCGATGCGCTACCCGCACGTTGACCCTGGCTTTGCATCGCCAACGATGAGGCGGTGGTGGCGATCACGCCATTACTGGCAATGGTGAAGAACAGGGCGACCAACATAATCGGCAGCGCAGCACCGGTGAGTCCCGCCAGCAGCAAGCCGCTCGACGCGACAAACGCCAGCGTCAGGCCGCCTTTCAATACGCGATATTCACCCCACAGCGGACACAGGCGCGCACTGGTTTGTGAAGCAATAATCAAGCCGAGCCCGTTGGCGGCGAAACAGAAGCTGAAGGTTTGCGGAGTCAGTCCGTACAACTGTTGCAGCACAAACGGTGAGGCACCGATGTAAGCAAACATGCCGGACATCATAAAACCTTGGGTCAGACAAAAGCCCATAAACTGACGATGGGTGACGACCTGGCCCAGCGCCGCCCAGGCGGAAAAGATCGATCCCTGACTGCGGCGCTCAGGTGGTAAGGTTTCATGCAATTTCCAGCGTGCGAGGACCATCAGCACGATGGCGATGCAGCCAAGCACCACGAAAATGCCGCGCCAGTTAAGCACCGTCATTAAGGCACCGCCCAGCACCGGCGCCCCGATCGGCGCTAAGCCATTGACCAACATCAGCAGTGCAAAGAAACGCGTCAGTTCATGGCCGCTGTACATATCACGTGCAATGGCTCGCGATAGCACCGCGCCGCCTGCGCCAGCCAATCCTTCGAACAAACGCGCGACCAGCAGCGAGTGAATATCTTTTGCCAGCGCACAGCCAATTGAGGCAATAAACAGCAGTACCAGCGATAACAGCAGCGGACGGAGGCGACCAAATTTGTCGCTCATGGGCCCAAACAGCAATTGACCAGCCCCCAAACCGAGCAGACCCGCCGTCAGGCTCAGCTGCGCCGTGGCGGTTTCAGTGTGCAGATCGCGCGCTAATTCAGGCAGCGCAGGCAGGTAAAGATCGATACAAAGTGGCCCGAGCGCAGCGAGCAGGCCCAGCGTGATGGCATAAATTAGCCGATGAGAAGGTGCAGGTGTCATTCATCCTCTGTCTTTATTCATTACTATAGGTATTTTTTCGCGGGTGATTATACGAACCGTAGCGCATCAACACAGCATTTTTACCAAATCCTAACGCTTCGGAATTTGGCTAAATTTATCCCATAAAGTTGATAAATCTGGATTTATGTTCCAGGCTTACTCCACATGGACAAAAAAACGAGGAACAACAACATGAATAAAGTGATGGGATGTATCGCTGCCGCTATGACGCTGGCAGCCCTGTCGGGTTGTACGACTTATGACAAAGCTGAAAGCTACGTAACCAAACCGGTTGTGAAGGATGTAAAAAAAGGCATGACGCGTGATCAGGTTCGCCAGATTGCCGGTCCAGCCTCTACCGAAATCACCATGGTTCACGCACGTGGTACGTGCCAGACTTATGTGATTGGCGAGCGTGATGGCAAACCGCAGACCTACTTCGTGAGCTATAGCGACACCGGTCGCGTAATGAATTATGGTTTCCAGAGTTGTAAAGACTACGATACCGATCCGCAAGCGGCTCAGTAAACGCAGCAGAATAAATAATAAACGGCCCGTCATTGACGGGCCGTTTTTCGTTGTGGCACTTATAAGCCGTAAGGGCGTGGCACTTCAATATAATCCCCGTCGATTTCGCGCTGGTAGTAATGACCCTCCTGCACGTAATAACGCTTACCGTTAAAATCCAGCACGCGCATACCACCGCCCGATGGGGCTTCAGGCGGTTGCACCACCACGTAGGTGTCGCCCTGGCGTTGATAATAATTGCCGTTGAGCATGTAATAGGTCAGGCCGCCTAGCAATACTGCCGTTGCCGCTTCCGGTAAGAAACGCAGCGGGCCGGGGCCGCCCCAATGTGGACCTCCACCCCAATGCGGACCTGGACCGGGACCCCAACCGCCGGGATGGGCGAAACTGATAGCTGGTGTTAACAAGGTTAACGCCAGCACCGAGGCGATAACTGTTTTCATCGGTGATTCTCCTGCTGTGACTTCCAGCAGAATTGGCTTTTCACTGGTAAAACTCAAGCAAAAAGCGGCCGATTTTTCGTCTGTTTACCATGCTTAACGCTATCCTGACGCAGCCGCCATGATTGAGGGGGATTAGGGAGAAGGGGGGATAAAAAAACGGCAGGCCACTGGCCTGCCGTTGGCGTGATGAGGAAGGTTAGCGATGTGCTAATTCGGCGTGTTCGTCGCTCTCCAGCACTTTCTTGTCGGTCAAACCGAGCCAGCGGCTGGTGAGTGAACCGGCGGTCATGGAACCATTGACGTTGAGCGCGGTACGGCCCATATCGATCAGCGGTTCGATGGAGATCAGCAGCGCGACTAACGTCACTGGCAGGCCCATCGCTGGCAGTACAATCAACGCGGCGAAGGTTGCACCGCCGCCAACACCGGCCACACCGGCAGAACTCAGCGTTACGATACCCACCAGCGTGGCAATCCACATTGGGTCGAACGGGTTGATGCCAACGGTTGGTGCAACCATCACCGCCAGCATAGTGGGATAGAGACCGGCACAACCGTTCTGACCAATAGTGGCACCGAATGAGGCTGAGAAGCTGGCGATAGATTCTGGCACGCCAAGGCGACGTGTCTGCGTTTCCACGTTCAATGGAATACTGGCTGCGCTGGAGCGGCTGGTAAAGGCAAAGGTGATCACCGGCCAGACTTTACGGAAGAAGCGCATTGGGTTGATGCCGTTGACCGATAGCAGCAACGCGTGCACGGCAAACATGATCGCCAGACCAAGATAAGAGGCCACCACGAAACCACCCAGTTTAATGATGTCCTGTAGGTTGGAGCCGGCCACTACTTTGGTCATCAGCGCCAGCACACCGTACGGCGTCAGCTTCATAATCAAACGCACCAGCTTCATCACCCAGGATTGCAGGGTATCGATCGCCACCAGCACGCGTTCGCCTTTCACCTTGTCATCTTTCAGCAGTTGCAGCGCTGCTACACCGAGGAACGCGGCGAAAATCACTACGCTGATGATCGAGGTTGGATTGGCGCCCGCCAGATCGGCAAACGGGTTTTTCGGGATGAAGGAGAGCAGCAGCTGCGGCGTGCTGAGGTCAGCTACTTTGCCAACATAGTTGCTCTGAATCGCGCTCAGACGCGCGGTTTCCTGTACACCTTGCACCAGACCTTCGGCGCTCAGACCAAACAGGCCAGTCACTAACACGCCGACCAGAGCGGAGATCGCGGTAGTAAACAGCAGCACGCCAATGGTCAGCACACTGATTTTTCCCAGCGATGAGGCGTTATGCAGACGGGCCACCGCGCTCAAAATCGAGGCGAAGACCAGCGGCATCACAATCATCTGCAACAGTTGAACGTAACCGTTACCGACGATGTTGAACCAGCCAATCGACGCTTTAACCGTCGGGCTGTTTTCGCCATAAATGGTTTGCAGTGCCAGACCGAATGCTACACCAAATACTAAACCGGTCAGCACGCGCTTTGACAAGCTCCAGCTTTGACTGCCAATGCGGTTCAACAAAATCAGCAGCGCGATAAACGCCACGATATTAATGATTAGGGGAAAATCCATGCTCAACTCCAGAGTGTGACATGCCATCCCGTTGGAATGGCACGAAAAACAGTAAGTCCCCGTTAGGGAATATTGAGAATGTTATCAGTTCAGAACGGGGCAGACTTATACCCAAAAGGAATGGTTTATAACTTTATCTCTTGATTCGGCTGGTTATTGACCGTTTTGACCATTAACCAGCCGACCGACGCCATTTTGTAGCGTATTGAAGAGCTGTTCCGGCCATCCATTGGCACCAAAAGAGGGCAATCCGGGCGGGAACCACAACGCATACCCGACCAGCGCCAGGCAAAGTGCCCGCTCCAGTTGGTTACCTTTCTGGCTTTTAAGTATCGGCAACCGAAAGCGCCAGCGACAAGGCCACAACAGCGGCACACCTGCAGGCGTTAACATATCGGCGACGATATGGCTAAGATAACCAAGCGTCATACCTTGCAATACATCGGCCGGAAGAAACCAATCGGCGGGTACATTGATCTGGAATAGCCACAAACTTACCGCGACCGCCAGCAAACTGTGGGTAAAACCACGGTGACCAAAGGCGCGGGCGATGGGGTGCGACAGCCACCTCAATCGCTGGCCTAAAACGGACTTGGGGTGATCGATATCGGGTAGCAGGCAGGTCAGCAGCGCAGCAGGGACTAAATGCCACCAATCGGCGCTGGCCAGCACTGGCGTCAGCTCCGCGCGCTTGGCAAAAATGGCGCTGGCAATGGCAAAAATGATATGGCCTTCGGCCGTCATGATGAAACCTGGCTGCATAAAACTGTCGATGCATCCAGTATAGGGATTTATCCAGTGAATGAGAATGGTGACGCTGTAACGAAGCGTTAATATTTTTCACTTTCCCGCGTCACAATGACGCGGGAAAAGAATGGGTTATGTTAGCGCGCTAACCAACCGCCATCGACCGCTAAAGTATAACCCTGCACATAATCCGATGCGCCAGAGGCGAGGAACACAACCGGGCCCATCATGTCGTCCGGGATGCCCCAGCGACCTGAGGGTATACGGCCCAAAATTTCCTCGTTGCGTGATTCATCGCTGCGCAGTTGTTCCGTATTGTTGGTGGCCATATAGCCTGGTGCAATAGCGTTGACGTTGATACCGTGCTTCGCCCATTCGTTAGCCATCAGGCGCGTTAACCCCATTACCGCACTTTTTGATGCGGTGTAGGAAGGCACGCGAATGCCCCCCTGGAACGAGAGCATTGAGGCAATATTGATGATTTTGCCGCCGTTGCCTTGTGCAATAAACTGCCTTGCGACCTGCTGCGACAGGAAGAACAGGCTTTTACTGTTGATGTTCATCACATCGTCCCAATCCTGTTCGCTGAAGTTGAGCGCATCTTCGCGGCGAATAATACCGGCGTTATTCACCAGAATATCGATGCGTCCGGCATGTGCCACCGCTTGTTCAACAATGTGCGGCACAATGGAGGGTTTGGTAAGATCCGCCTGAATCGCCCAAAAACGGCGGCCTAATGCTTCAACTTTCGCTTGCGTATCATCTGGTCCTGCGCGATTGACGCCAATAATGTCACAACCTGCCTGCGCCAGACCTAGCGCCATGCCTTGCCCCAACCCGGTATTGCAGCCGGTGACCAGCGCGATTTTGCCATCAAGATTAAATGCGTTAAGAATCATAATTCGCTCCTTGTTAGCGCAGCGCGCTGATGCTGACGTGGTCCATGTCATCAAATACCTGGTTTTCGCCCACCATGCCCCAGATAAAGGTATAACGCTGTGTTCCAACGCCCGCGTGAATTGACCAACTCGGTGAAATTACAGCTTGTTCGTTATGCACTAATAAATGACGCGTCTCTTGCGGCTGGCCCATCATGTGGAACACGGCACTGTCGTCGGCCATATCAAAGTAGAAGTAGACTTCCATGCGGCGTTCGTGGGTGTGGCACGGCATGGTGTTCCACAGATTGCCGTCGTCAAGGCGCGTTAGCCCCATCGTTAACTGGCAGGTTGGTAACACGTCGGGCACGATGAATTTATTAATGGTGCGACGATTCGAGGTGGCGGCATCACCCAGCGTGGCTTTTACTGCCTCATCGAGGGTGATTTTTTTGTCCGGATAATGGGTATGTGCCGGCGCGCTGTTGTAGTAAAACTTCGCCGGACGGCTGGCATCGCTGCTGCGGAAAATCACGCTCTGTGCGCCTTGCCCGACATATAACGCTTCCTGATTACCTATCTCCCAGGTATTGCCGTCCACTTCAATTAAACCCGGTCCGCCAACGTTAATCACGCCGAGTTCGCGGCGTTCGAGGAAGTAACTGACGCCCAGCTGTTTGCCCACCTCATGACCGATGGTTACCGCTTTCTGCACGGGCATCACGCCGCCAATCATGATGCGATCGATATGGCTGTAAGTGAGGGTGTAATTGTCGGCGTCGAAAATTTTGTCGACCAAAAACTCGCGGCGTAAGCCGTCGGTATCCAGGGTTTTGGCATGCTCGCTATGAATGCTTTGACGAATGTCCATCTCAGGCCTCTCAAGGGTCAATGGAAGTGGTCCCGATGCGGGTCTTTGGGCATCTTAGGCAGGATGAGATGGTAATTCAATAAAAATGAAACGATGTTTTATTTATTTGCGTGTGCGATCAAGTTGCATAAAAAAGCCCGCGTTGTGCGGGCTGTGATTAACCGTGCAGATGCTCGGGTTTGAGCTGGGTTAAATCATCAAGAATTACATTGGCTAATGCCCAGCGGGCATCAGCACGATGATCGGGCGCCGGCACCACAATCGAACGCATGCGTGCGGCTTTGGTGGCAATCATGCCGTTAAAGGAGTCTTCCAACGTCACGCAGTTAAGCGGATCGATGCCCAGTTTGGCAGCGGCGTCGAGATAGACCTGCGGATGCGGTTTACTGTATGGCAGGGTTTCAGCCGAAGCCAGCACATCAAAGTATTTGCGCAGGTCAAACATCTCCAGAACGCGCTCCAGCATGTGCAGCGGCGAAGCGGATGCCAGACCGATTTTCAAACCCTGTTGCTGGCATAATTGTAACGCCTGTTCCACGCCTGGCAGCAGCGGGCGCGTATCTTCTACCAGCGCCAGCGCACGCGCAATAATGCGGTTCGTGACTTCTTGCTGATCCGGACCGTTCCACGGCAGCGCTTCAAACCACATGCGCACGGTTTGATCGATACGTAAACCCAAAGTATCCGGTAGCTCATGACGGCGAGAGATATCCACATTCAGGCTGGCGAAAATATCTAACTCCGCCCGATCCCACAGCGGTTCTGAGTCGATTAACAATCCGTCCATATCAAAGATGGCGGCCATTACGGGACGACGATATGACATACAACAGCTCCCTTTAAAATTTGGCTTACCTTATCACGAGTGCTGTCGAAAGCCGATGTGTGGCAGGCCACGCATTTTTCAGGAAAATTTGCAGTAGTGCAGGTAGACTTAGGCAAAACTATTTCGGTTCAGGGAGACACCATGACTTACCAACAGGCTGGCCGCATCGCCATCCTCAAGCGAGTGGCTGGCTGGGTGATTTTTATACCAGCATTGTTATCCACTATTATTTCTTTGCTGGGTTTTATGTTTAAGCACAGTGAAAAGCAGCCTGGCATTGATGCCGTGATGCTGGATTTTGTCCATGTCATGGTCGATATGGTGAAGTTCAATACGCCTTTCCTGAATGTTTTCTGGCAGAACTCACCGGTGCCGGAATTTAATGGTGGCGCGAACATTGGCTTTTGGCTGATCTACATTCTGATTTTCGTGGGCATTGCTTTGCAGGCTTCGGGCGCACGCATGTGGCGTCAGTCACGCCATATCAAAGAGGGGATTGAAGATCAATTGATTCTGGAACAGACCAAAGGCAGTGAAGGGCGCACACGTGCACAGCTGGAAGAGAAGATCCATATCCCGCGCCACACCATTTTTTTGCAGATTTTCCCGCTCTATATTTTGCCAATCATTATCGCTATTGCCGGCTACTTTGTGCTGAAGTTACTCGGCATGCTGTAAAGCGTCAGGCCGGTCTGGCCTGACGTTCTCCCAACACATCTTCATCTAACAACTGGCCGATAGCGAACTGCGCTTCGCCCGTCCAGTTGCCGCCGAAAACATTGGCGCGATTAAGCAGGTAATAAAGCTGATAGACCGGCTGACGTTGTGAGAATCCGTCTTCAAGGGGCCAAACCGCGTGATAGCCATCAGTAATTTGGCGCGGCAGGTCAGCATAATAACTCAGCATCGCCAAATCACATTCCCGGTCACCCCAATAGCAGGCAGGATCGAACAGCCACGGGCCGTTTGCGCTGCCTGCACAATTGGCGGGCCATAAATCACCGTGTAATAAAGAAGGTTGCGGATGATGGTTGGCTAACGTGCGCTGCACACAATCGACAATGAGCTCGGTATCGCCGTAATGCACCCCTTTTTCAGCAGCCAGTTGCAGCTGCCAACCTATGCGCTGTTCAGCAAAGAACACTGACCAGCGGCGTAACCAACTATTCGGCTGTGGCGAGGTGGTGATGTTGTTGTCGAAATCGAGACCAAATTGCGGTTGCTCACTCCATTGGTGCAGATGCGCTAATTGCTGACCGAGTTGAAAGGCACTCTGTTCGGTAAACGGTTCGGGAGGAATATATTCGAGCAGCAAGAAGCTGGTATCTCGATCGTTGCCCACGCCATAAACCTTCGGTACGCGAACGGTTTGCGTGCGTGCCAGCAGATCAAGTTGATCGGCTTCCCAGCTAAACAACGTAAGCATGTCGCGGGTGTTACATTTGACGAACACATCTAACTCGCCATACCGGATACGCCAGGCGGGATGCACATCGCCACCGGGAAGTTCCTGATGGTCGGTGATTTGGGCATCACCGGCGTACTCGCTTAACAGACGACTAATGGCTGACCACATCGGGTAATCCTCTTGGTTCGCTGCGTGAGTTCGATTGTAACGCGCAAAACTTCAGCAAATTTGACCTCGATGCCGTTTTTTGCAACGTGTCAGGATTGTTTTTTCAGAAACGCGTCCAGCGTTGTCACTGCCACTTCAGGTTTATGGTCAAGGGCGATTTGGGCAAATCCCGCAGCTTGTTCAGCGACTTCATGCTCCTCTAAGGCGCTGACCGTGCCAAAGCTATTGGTGCCAAGCTCATGCGGATGGCCTTCATCATCCGTTAACGTTGTGCTGTATCCGCCATTAATCATGGCGCTATTAACCGACTGCAGGTCGCCGAGTCCGTTCTCCTGGTATTTCAGCGTGACAATGTAACGTTTTACATCATGGTCGCTCATCATTCACCTCATTGTTATCGAACAGATTTCAGCGTAGACCAGCAAGCAGGATTGAGCGAATTTCGAGCAGTTTATTGGGGGGAAATGACGCATCAATCTACCGCGCTACACTTCGGATATTTCTTGTTGTCCTTAAGCTGTTATTTGGTTATTTGCCCCCTATAATGCGCAACGGAAATGGGAAGAATCCCATTAAATGAGCGCTTCAGCGGCTTTCCTGGCTTTTTTTGTGAGTACATGCTTTTTTACAAAACTTACGCTAAATTGCATTGCTTGGTCGGAGAAACGCTTCAAACTCTTCGTTTTTTAAACTGTCGTACGGATTATTTTTAATGAAAGCCCTTAACAAGCTGTCCGCTGTTTTATTGCTCTCTGCTGGAGCATTTTGTCACCAGGCATTTGCAGATAACGCCGTTTTCACCTCCATGGATGATCCTTCTACGGCAAAAAAACCGTTTGAAGGCAGTGCGTCAGCGGGTTATCTGGCTCAAACCGGTAACACCACCAGCTCTTCTCTGAGTGCCGCTACCAACATGACGTGGTACCAAACCAATACTGCATGGAGCTTGTGGGGTAACGCCTCGAACAACTCCTCTAACGATGAGCGTTCGTCCGAGACCTACAACATTGGTGGTCGTAGCCGTTATAACCTCAACAGCGCCGATTACCTGTTTGGTCAGGCAAGCTGGTTAAGTGACCGTTTCAACGGTTATGACTCCCGCGACGTATTGACCGCTGGTTACGGTCGCCAGTTCCTCAACGGTCCTGTTCACTCACTGCGTGCTGAAGTCGGTCCGGGTGTGCGTTACGACGATTTCCATGATGGCGGCCATGAAACCAAAGCTCTCGGCTATGGTGCGGTGAGCTATCAGTGGCAGCTGACGGATACCACCAAATTTATCCAGGGTGTTTCCGTGCTGAGCAGCTTCGGTGAAGACACCACGCTGAACTCAGAAACCGCGCTGCAGGTGGCAATTAATGCGCACTTCGCGCTGAAGCTGGGTTACAACGTGACCTGGAACAACAATCCGCCAGAATCTGCGCCGGATCGTACTGATACCAAAACCACTATCCAGCTCTCATACTCAATGTAAGCGAGCCGAATAGGGATCACCGCTGCCAGGCCTGTGCCTCGCAGCGGTTTTTTTTATTTCTCTTTAGCTTAGCGAATCTCAGCACGGGTTTTGATCGGCGGTGAAAGCTGCTATTATCATCGCCGCTTTACACTCCTGGCGTCATTCCGACAATGTGGGTCTGACATCACGCCAGGTAACACACTACGAAACTGATTTTTGCATGTAGGCTTTCGTGTGGCTTACCACTGCAATTAAGGATATGAAATGCCAGTAATTACTCTTCCTGATGGCAGCCAGCGCAGCTTTGACCGTCCGGTCAGCGTGATGGATATTGCGTTGGATATTGGACCGGGTTTGGCGAAAGCCTGTATCGCGGGTCGCGTGAATGGCGAGTTGGTCGATGCCGTTGATCCGATCACCGAAGATGCTCAGGTAGCCATTATTACCGCCAAAGACGACGCCGGTTTAGAAATCATTCGTCACTCTTGCGCGCACCTGTTAGGGCATGCAATCAAGCAACTGTGGCCAAACACCAAGATGGCTATCGGCCCGGTGATTGATAACGGTTTCTATTATGACGTCGACCTGGAACACACCTTGACCCAGGAAGATCTTGAGCTGCTGGAAAAGCGTATGCACCAGCTGGCTGAAAGCAATTACGATGTCGTTAAGAAAAAGGTGAGCTGGCAGGAAGCACGTGATGTGTTTGCTGAGCGTGGCGAAAGCTACAAAACCACCATTCTTGACGAGAACATCAGCCACGACGATCGTCCTGGCCTGTATCACCATGAAGAATACATCGACATGTGCCGTGGTCCGCACGTGCCGAATATGCGTTTCTGCCATCACTTCAAACTGCAGAAAATCTCCGGGGCTTACTGGCGCGGCAACAGCGATAACAAAATGCTGCAGCGTATTTACGGTACGGCCTGGGCGGATAAAAAGCAGCTGGCTGCCTATTTGCAGCGTCTGGAAGAAGCGGCGAAGCGCGATCACCGTAAAATTGGTAAGCAGCTTGATCTTTACCACATGCAGGAAGAAGCGCCTGGCATGGTGTTCTGGCATAATGACGGCTGGACCATCTTCCGCGAGCTGGAAGTGTTTGTGCGTACCAAGCTGAAAGAGTACGACTATCAGGAAGTGAAAGGTCCGTTCATGATGGATCGCGTGCTGTGGGAAAAAACCGGGCACTGGGAGAACTATAAAGAAGCGATGTTCACCACCTCTTCGGAGAACCGTGAGTATTGCATCAAGCCAATGAACTGCCCAGGCCACGTTCAGATCTTTAATCAGGGTCTGAAATCCTACCGCGATCTGCCGCTGCGTATGGCGGAGTTTGGTAGCTGCCATCGTAATGAGCCATCGGGTGCTTTGCATGGTCTGATGCGCGTACGCGGCTTTACCCAAGATGATGCTCACGTCTTCTGTACTGAAGATCAGGTACGTGATGAGGTGAACAGCTGTATTCGCATGGTATACGACATGTATAGCACCTTCGGTTTTGAAAAAATCGTGGTGAAACTGTCGACCCGTCCGGAAAAACGTATCGGTACCGACGAAATGTGGGATCGTGCGGAAGTCGATTTGGCAGAAGCGCTGAAAGAGAATGACATTCCATTCGAATATCAGCCGGGAGAAGGTGCCTTTTACGGCCCTAAAATTGAGTTTACACTGTACGATTGTCTCGACCGCGCCTGGCAGTGTGGTACCGTTCAGCTAGACTTCTCCCTGCCAAAGCGCCTGGATGCGACTTTTGTCGGCGAAAACAACGATCGCCAGACACCGGTGATGATTCACCGCGCAATTCTCGGTTCAATGGAGCGTTTTATCGGCATCCTGACCGAAGAGTTCGCTGGATTCTTCCCGAGTTGGTTGGCGCCAGTGCAGGCTGTGGTGATGAATATCACTGACAGTCAGGCAGAATATGTCAGCGAATTGACAAAGAAATTGCAGAATGCGGGCATTCGTGTCAAAGCAGACTTGAGAAACGAGAAGATAGGCTTTAAAATCCGCGAGCACACATTACGTCGCGTCCCTTATATGCTGGTTTGCGGTGACAAAGAGGTGGAAGCAGGCAAAGTTGCCGTGCGCACCCGCCGTGGTAAAGACCTTGGGAGCATGGACGTAGATGTGTTTGTTGAGAAGCTGCAACAAGAGATTCGCAGCCGACATCTTCACCAATTAGAGGAAAAAGGTTATTAAAGGCGGAAAACGAGTACAACCAACACGTCCGAACCGTATCAACGGCGAAATCCGAGCCACCGAAGTGCGCTTATCTGGCCTCGAAGGTGAGCAACTTGGCATTGTCACCCTGCGTGAAGCCATTGAGAAAGCTGAAGAAGCTGGCGTAGATTTAGTTGAAATCAGCCCGAACGCCGAACCACCGGTTTGCCGTATTATGGATTACGGCAAGTTCCTTTATGAAAAAAGCAAGTCTTCTAAGGAACAGAAGAAGAAGCAGAAAGTTATCCAGGTTAAGGAAATTAAATTCCGTCCTGGTACCGATGATGGCGACTATCAGGTCAAACTACGCAACCTGATTCGCTTTCTGGAAGAGGGCGATAAAGCCAAAATCACGCTGCGTTTCCGCGGTCGTGAGATGGCGCACCAGCAGATCGGTATGGAAGTGCTTAACCGCGTCCGTAAAGATCTGTGTGAAGACATGGATTTGGCGATTGTCGAATCCTTCCCTTCGAAGATCGAAGGTCGTCAGATGATCATGGTGCTCGCTCCTAAGAAGAAACAGTAGGCCTTCAAGTAATAAAGCCGCGCAACGCTTGCGTTGTGCGGATTTTTATTCGCCTATCTGATTCATTTTATTAACAATGCGAAGTGGATATTTGTAAAAATGCCAAAGATTAAAACTGTACGTGGCGCCGCTAAGCGCTTCAAGAAGACCGCTTCTGGCGGCTTCAAGCGTAAGCACGCGAACCTGCGTCATATTCTGACTAAAAAGTCTACTAAGCGTAAACGTCACCTGCGTCCGAAAGGCATGGTGTCTAAAGGCGATCTGGGTCTGGTTATTGCCTGCCTGCCGTACGCATAAGTAAACTTTTTATAAATCTGCCTGATAACTTTGCGTACCGGCCTTCGGCCAGCAGGGGATAGGGCATCACAGAATATGATATAGGAGAGCTCACATGGCTCGCGTTAAACGTGGTGTAATTGCTCGCGCACGTCACAAGAAAATCTTAAAACAAGCTAAAGGCTACTATGGTGCACGTTCACGTGTATACCGCGTTGCCTTCCAGGCTGTTATCAAAGCTGGTCAGTATGCTTACCGTGACCGTCGTCAACGTAAGCGTCAGTTCCGTCAACTGTGGATCGCGCGTATCAACGCTGCGGCTCGTCAGAACGGTATCTCTTACAGCCGTTTCATCAATGGCCTGAAAAAAGCCTCTATTGAAATCGACCGTAAGATTCTGGCTGACATCGCTGTATTCGACAAAGTGACATTTACTGCACTTGTTGAAAAAGCAAAATCAGCTCTGGCGTAAGTCAGTTGAAAAAGGGAGCTTGCTCCCTTTTTTATTACCCGCAACTCACGCAAAAGATTGACATTTTGGTCGCTGCGCATTTCAATAGTGCGGTTTCTAAATATGACAAGGTAACGCAAGCATGAATGCTGCTATTTTCCGTTTCTTTTTTTACTTTAGCGCCTGAACATCAGGGGCTTTTGCGCATAAGAAAAGAAACGAAAAATCGCGCTAAAAGCCTCCCTCGTGGAGGCTTTTTTGTTTCTGGCGACACTTAATCGGATCATCTGATCCCAACGAGAACTGACCAGCCCGGCTGGAAGAAGAGGAAATCATGTCCCAACTCGCAGATCTGGTGGCGCGTGCCACGGCCGCCATTGACGAGGCGGCGGATATCGCTGCTCTGGACGCCGTGCGCGTCGAATTTCTGGGTAAAAAAGGGCATTTGACGCTGCAAATGACCACCCTGCGTGAACTGCCGGCAGAAGAGCGTCCGGCAGCGGGTGCGGTGATCAATGAGGCGAAGCAGCAAGTGCAGGATCGTCTTACCGCACGTAAAGAAACGCTGGAAAGCGCTGAGCTGAACGCACGTCTCGCTGCAGAAACCATCGATGTCTCGCTGCCTGGCCGTCGCATTGAGAATGGCGGTCTGCATCCGGTAACCCGCACCATCGATCGTATCGAAAACTTCTTCGGCGAACTGGGCTTTGCGGTGGTGACCGGTCCGGAAATCGAAGACGATTACCATAACTTTGATGCCCTGAACATTCCCGGCCATCACCCGGCGCGTGCCGATCATGACACCTTCTGGTTTGATGCCACGCGTTTGCTGCGTACCCAGACATCTGGCGTACAGATCCGCACCATGAAAAACCAGCAGCCGCCAATCCGCATCATCGCGCCAGGCCGCGTTTATCGTAACGACTACGATCAGACGCACACGCCGATGTTCCATCAGATGGAAGGTTTGATTGTTGATAAAGACATCAGCTTCACCAACCTGAAAGGCACTCTGCACGATTTCCTCAACAACTTCTTCGAAGAGAACCTGCAGATACGCTTCCGTCCCTCTTACTTCCCGTTCACCGAACCGTCTGCTGAAGTGGATGTGATGGGTAAAAACGGCAAGTGGCTGGAAGTGCTGGGCTGCGGCATGGTGCATCCGAACGTATTGCGCAATGTAGGCATCGATCCAGAAATCTATTCGGGCTTTGCTTTTGGCATGGGCATGGAGCGCCTCACCATGCTGCGCTACGGTGTGACCGATCTGCGCGCCTTCTTCGAAAATGATTTACGTTTCCTCAAACAATTTAAATAAGGGCAGGTTATCCAATGAAATTCAGTGAACTCTGGTTACGCGAATGGGTAAATCCAGCCCTGGACAGCGCTGCGCTGTCTGAGCAAATCACCATGGCTGGCCTTGAAGTGGACGGTGTAGATCCCGTTGCTGGCGCTTTCCACGGTGTTGTGGTGGGTGAAGTGGTTGAGTGTGGTCAGCATCCGAACGCTGACAAACTGCGTGTCACTAAAATCAATGTCGGTGGCGATCGCCTGTTGGATATCGTATGTGGCGCACCCAACTGTCGTCAGGGTCTGAAAGTGGCGGTGGCGACCGTCGGCGCTGTCCTGCCAGGCGATTTCAAAATCAAAGCGGCAAAACTGCGCGGCGAGCCTTCTGAAGGCATGCTCTGCTCCTTCTCTGAGCTGGGTATTTCCGACGATCACAGCGGCATTATCGAGCTGCCGGCTGATGCACCGATTGGTACCGACATCCGCAGCTATCTGCAGCTGGATGACAACACCATCGAAATCAGCGTCACGCCAAATCGCGCCGATTGTCTGGGTATCATTGGGATTGCACGCGATGTCGCCGTGCTGAATGGTTTGCCGTTGACGGCGCCAGCCATTGAGCCGGTCAATGCAACCATCCCCGATACTTTCCCAATTCGGGTCGATGCCACCGCAGCGTGTCCGCGCTATCTCGGCCGTGTGGTGAAAGGCGTCAATGTCAAAGCCGCTACGCCGCTGTGGATGCGTGAAAAGCTGCGTCGTTGTGGCATTCGTTCAATCGATCCTGTGGTCGATATCACCAACTTTGTGCTGCTGGAACTTGGCCAGCCAATGCACGCCTTTGATCTCGATCGCCTCGACGGCGGTATCGTGGTGCGTATGGCAGAAGAGGGCGAAGTGCTGACGTTGCTGGACGGCACAGAAGCCAAACTCAGCAGCGACACGCTGGTGATCGCCGATCACCATAAAGCGCTGGCGATGGGTGGCATCTTCGGTGGCGAGCATTCGGGCGTGAATGAAGAGACGCAAAACGTACTGTTCGAATGTGCCTATTTTGATCCGCTAGCGATTACCGGTCGTGCACGTCGCCAGGGTCTGCATACCGATGCATCGCACCGTTACGAGCGTGGCGTTGATCCGGCACTGCAGCACAAAGCGATTGAACGTGCCACGCAGCTATTGCTAGACATCTGTGGCGGCAATGCGGGTCCGGTGATTGATCAAACTGACGCGAGTGCGCTACCACCACGCGCGACCATTACGCTGCGCCGTGAAAAACTCGACCGTTTAATTGGTCACGTGATTGCTGACGATCAGGTCACGGACATCCTGACGCGTCTCGGTTGCGAAGTGACGGTTGGCACAGGCGAGTGGCAAGCTGTTGCACCAAGCTGGCGTTTCGATATGGCTATCGAAGAAGATCTGGTGGAAGAAGTGGCGCGCGTATACGGCTACAACAACATTCCTGATGTGCCGGTGAAAGCCAGTCTGATCATGACACAGCATCGTGAAGCCAATCTTTCGCTGAAGCGGGCAAAAAATCTGTTAGTGGATAAAGGTTATCAGGAAGCGATTACCTATAGCTTCGTCGATCCCAAACTGCAGCAGTTACTGCATCCGGGCGAAGAGGCTCTGATCCTGCCAAGCCCAATATCCAGTGATATGTCGGCCATGCGCCTGTCACTGTGGACCGGTTTGCTGGGCGCGGTGGTGTATAACCAAAACCGTCAGCAGGGCCGTGTACGCCTGTTTGAGAGCGGTTTGCGCTTTGTTCCTGATACACAGGCCGATCTGGGTATCCGCCAGGATCTTATGCTAGCGGGCGTATTAAGCGGCAATCGCTATGAAGAGCATTGGGATCTGGCGCGTCAGACAGTTGACTTCTATGATTTGAAAGGCGATTTAGAATCGCTGCTGGAATTGACCGGTAAACTTGATGCGATTTCTTTCCGTGCGGAAGCCAATCCGGCGCTGCACCCAGGACAAAGCGCCGCCATTTATTTACAGGACGAACGAATCGGATTTATCGGGGTGGTTCATCCAGAGCTGGAACGTAAGCTGGATCTTAACGGTCGCACCTTAGTGTTTGAACTGCTTTGGAATAAGGTCGCAGACCGCGTCCTGCCTGATGCGCGCGAGATTTCCCGCTTCCCGGCAAACCGCCGTGATATCGCTGTTGTAGTGGCTGAAAACGTCCCTGCAGCAGATATCATTGCGGAGTGTAAGAAAGTTGGCGTAAATCAGGTAGTTGGCGTAAACTTGTTTGACGTGTACCGTGGTAAGGGCGTAAACGAAGGCGAAAAGAGCCTAGCGATTAGCCTGATTTTGCAGGATACCAGCCGGACACTCGAAGAAGAGGAGATTGCCGCGACCGTTTCCAAATGTGTTGCGGCATTAAAAGAGCGATTCCAGGCAACCTTGAGGGATTGAACCTATGGCGCTTACAAAAGCTGAAATGTCAGAGTACCTGTTTGAAAAACTCGGGTTGAGCAAACGCGATGCCAAAGAGTTGGTGGAACTTTTTTTTGAAGAGGTTCGCCGCGCTTTGGAAAACGGAGAACAGGTAAAACTGTCCGGATTTGGTAATTTTGATCTGCGTGACAAAAACCAGCGTCCGGGCCGTAACCCGAAGACGGGGGAAGATATTCCTATCACCGCGCGCCGAGTGGTGACATTCCGTCCGGGACAGAAGTTGAAAAGTCGCGTCGAGAACGCGACACCCAAGGATGCTGACTAATTTCAGTACGACAAAAAGGCCGCTTAGCGGCCTTTTTTTTGCCTTGAATTTGTCCGTCCTACACGATTTATTCATGATGTAAGGATTTCGTAAGTATCCGGAAAATAGGGTGAAAATCGGCTCACACCGATAGTGACGGCGTCAACACTTTTGCTATAACAGCGCCATCACATAAAAAGAGGTTCAGCTGATGAAAAAGACAGCACTTTTATTAAGCATCCTGTTAGGTATGCCGCTGCTGGCTAGCGCCAATGTTTCCGTTAACATCAACACGCCGGGCGTTTCGATCCATATCGGCGACCAGGATAAGCGTGGCTACTATTGGGATGGTTACGACTGGCGTGCGCCAACATGGTGGAAACAGCATCATAACCAGCGCATTGGCACCAAAGGTCCGCACGGATACTGGAACGGTAACGGCTGGCAGGCGCAGCATCCGGGCAATGGGCCCCACCGGGATGACAAGCGTCAGCCACAGCGACAACCGCAGCCGCAGCATCACGACCAGCGTGATAATCAGCAAACGCGTGATAACCACGGTCAGCCGATTCCGCCACATCAGTAATGCTTCTCCAGCGGCGCCACCACAGCGCCGCTTTCTTTTTGCTGCAATCCCACTACAATCAAATCTCTGTTTTCTCAGCCAATCTTATCTATGACTCTGCTGGATCAGCTTGCTCATCAGGCAAATCGCCGCAGCCAGCGCTGGCTTATTGCACTCAGTGCGCTGCTGCTACTGCTCATTGGACTAAGCCTGTGTGCCGGTGACAGTTGGATTTCACCCCCACAATGGTTTTCGGCGGATGGCGAACTGTTCGTCTGGCAACTGCGTATGCCGCGCACGCTGGCGGTGTTGCTGGTCGGCGCGGCCCTGGCGGTGTGTGGCGTTGTGATGCAGGCGCTGTTCAACAACCCATTGGCTGAACCCGGCTTACTCGGTGTTTCTAACGGGGCGGGGATTGGTTTGGTGTTAGGCGTCATGCTCGGCAACGGTTCGTTATGGAGCTTAGCACTGGCGGCGATGGCCGGAGCGCTGCTGATCACGTTGATTTTGCTGCATTTCGCTCACCAACAACTCTCGGTTAGCCGCTTACTATTAACCGGTGTGGCACTCGGCATTATCTGTAGCGCCATCATGACGTGGGCGGTGTATTTTAGCACCAGCCTCGATCTGCGCCAGTTGATGTACTGGATGATGGGCGGCTTTAGCGGTATCGACTGGCGTTACGGCTGGATGATGCTGGCGCTGCTGCCGGTAACACTGCTGCTGATTGCTACCGCGCGCACACTAAATTTGCTGGCGCTGGGCGAAACCTCGGCACGTCAGCTCGGATTACCCCTGCTGCTATGGCGTAACCTGCTGGTGCTAGCCATGGGATGGCTGGTTGGCGTAAGCGTGGCAATGGCCGGCGCGATCGGATTTGTCGGCCTGGTTATCCCGCACTTATTGCGTCTTAGCGGTTTCAGCGATCATCGTTATTTGTTGCCTGCTGCGGCATTGGCCGGTGCAGCAGTGTTACTTGGCGCAGACATTATTGCCCGGTTGGTGCTCACCTCCGCCGAACTGCCGATTGGTGTGGTCACTGCCACGCTCGGCGCGCCGCTGTTTATCGTGTTATTAGTGAAGTCTTCGCGCTAGCTTTGGCTGGCAACTTGTTATCAACAACAGGAATCGACTATGAGCATTTATCAAACAGAACTGGTTACGTTAGACGGCGAAAAAACCACGCTGGCGGAATATGAAGGAAAAGTGTTGCTGGTAGTGAATGTGGCATCAAAATGCGGCCTGACGGCACAGTATGAGCAGTTAGAATCGCTGCAGAAAGCCTGGCAGGATAAGAACTTCAGCGTGCTCGGCTTCCCGTGCA
Source organism: Pantoea sp. X-Soil-ISGK-421 (assembly GCF_059730785.1). Lineage (NCBI taxonomy): Bacteria > Pseudomonadati > Pseudomonadota > Gammaproteobacteria > Enterobacterales > Erwiniaceae > Pantoea > Pantoea sp. X-Soil-ISGK-421. The sequence continues at coordinate 1,774,292 of NZ_AP035979.1, forward strand.
ACCAGTTCCTTGAGCAGGAACCGGGCAGCAACGAAGAGATTAAAACGTTCTGCAGCACCACGTATGGCGTGACTTTCCCGATGTTCGATAAAACTGACGTCAACGGCGAGCATCGTCATCCTTTATATGCCCAGTTGACGGCGGCGCAGCCGGTCGCGCAACGTCCCGAGGGCAGCGGATTCCTGGAACGTATGGAGAGCAAAGGCCGCGCGCCGAAAGCACCAGGCGATATCCTCTGGAACTTCGAGAAATTCCTCATCAACAAGCAGGGCAAAGTGATTGCGCGCTTCTCTCCGGACATGACGCCGGACGATCCCATCATTCTGAAAAGCGTTGAGCAGGCGCTGGCCGAGTAAATGGTATTGCAGTGTCAGGGAGCCAACGTCGCAGGGCGATTGGCTCCCGTTGAACTTAGCCTCATTGCCGGTGAGTTAGTGCATCTGGTTGGGCCTAACGGTGCTGGCAAAAGTACGCTGCTCAACGTGCTATCGGGTTTGCTGCCGAGTCAAGGCAGTATTCTGCTTGATGGCACGCCGCTGACTGCGTTGAACGGAGCGGCATTAGCCCAGTTGCGCGGCTGGTTGCCGCAGCAGCAGATGGCACCGGGACAAATGCCGGTTTGGCACTACTTACGCATGCATATCACCGCACAGGCGGCGGAAACAGACCGCGTTTTACAGGCCGTCCTGACTCAGTTAGGCCTGCTGGATAAACTGACGCGCAGCCTTACGCAGCTTTCCGGCGGCGAATGGCAACGCATACGGCTGGCTGCCGTGGTGTTACAGATTCATCCGGCGATCAATCCACGCGGCAAACTGCTGCTGCTGGATGAGCCCATGAGCGCATTGGACGTGGCGCAGCAACGTGCGGTCGATAAGCTGCTGGCCGAACTCTGTTGCAGCGGTCTGGCGATTGTTGCCAGCGGGCACGATCTTAATCACAGCCTGCGCCATGCCGATCGCGTGTGGTTAATGCATCAGGGCGCGGTTGTCCGTCAGGGCCGTGCCAGCGAGGTGCTGACCGCTGCGCAATTAACACCGCTTTACCAAACCCCGTTTGAACAAATCGCTACCGCGCAAGGTCCGCTGCTGTTTATTCCCTGAGAGATGATTGCGTGCCGTGGCGCTTTGCCGCTAAAGTGTTTGCCGGGCGAGGGAGGAAGGAAAATGCTGATGCGACTGACAATTTTGATTCTGGCACTGTTGCTGGCGGGCTGTAGCCATCATGCGCCGCCGCCTAATGGTCGCCTGTCTGATTCCATCACCGTGATAGCCCAACTTAACGATCAACTGAGCCGCTGGCGTGGCACGCCTTATCGCTACGGTGGTTTAAGCCGCGGTGGCGTTGATTGTTCAGGCTTCGTCTATCTTACCTTCCGCGATAAGTTCGACATGCAGTTGCCGCGCTCGACCAGCGATCAAACCGACATTGGTACGCGTATCGACAAAGGCGATCTGTTGCCTGGCGATCTGGTGTTCTTCAAAACCGGCAGCGGAGAAAACGGTTTGCACGTGGGTATTTACGATACGGACAATACCTTTATTCACGCCTCGACCAGTCAAGGCGTGATCCGCTCTTCGCTGGATAATGTTTACTGGCGAAAAGTATTTTGGCAGGCCCGTCGCATCTAAATAGCGCTGGTTACGCTGAATAAAAGACGCGAGAAAAGAAAGGTTATCTCACCCTGAATTAAATCCGAATCGTGCCGATATTTAACTATCATTTAAAATGGCACTTTACCCGCCATCGATTTAATACTATTAATAAAGCTAAATTTATTTAATGGGTATGGACATTAACCCCGGCTTATTTGGCTTAAGTATTATTTACGGCTTAAATCGGCGTAATAAGACCTAAAACGGCACCTCTTCAAACGTTTGGTCCTATTGCCTGGTGGTATTCGTTGATATACGATGCGCCAATTGCCATTACTTCTGGCTTGAACAATGAAAGTCCATTTGTCTGCCGACTATCAGTCGGAAACCTGGTTTTATCCAGTTTACTCTCTGGCGGGCCAGCTGACTGCGGTCGAGCTGGTGACGCAATTCGTCCACGACAGTGCACCTATTACGCTGCCGCAGGATTTGCTATTGCCGCAATTGGACGATGCACAGCAATTACGTTTGCTGCAGAGCCAGCTTTCATTGCTGGAAAAGTACCGCGACTTTTTTGAGATTAATCAAATTACCGCTTTGGTTCGTATTGATGATTCCATGGCTAATACACTTTTAGCCAGCGAATTTCTGCTAAGGAAATTCCGACAAATTCCCTTTATTGTTTTAGATATCAGCGAAACGTTTCCGCAATTATCGTTGGGTAAATCTCATCCGTTGTTAGCTGCATTGCAGCGCGAATTTCGCTTATCGCTTTCACAATTTGGAGCAGGCAAGGCGCCAGCAACGGCGGTGTACGATAATCTGTTCAGCGTGTTAAAACTGGATAAAGGCTTTATTCAGGAGCTGGCCAAACGTGCATCGTTTACGCCTTTTATTCAGACAGTTATCAATAATTTCTCTGAGTATGCAGAGCAGATCATTATTTGCGGTATTGACGATAATCAGATAATGGAAAAAATGGCTACGTTAACCGGTGCGCAACTGCAAGGCAGCCTGTTCCCGGTGGTACAGGCCGAGCGTTTGAACGATCTGATCTATTCCGATCTGAATTTACACACGCCTTCATAGCCGTCATCCTTTCGCCTGTCTTCCGCGCCGTGTCGGCGTTACACTCTTCTTTATCTTAAAACTCAATGCTGGTGCCTTGTTTAAGCGCACCTTCAGGAGTGTCGATGCAATTTATTAATAGCTGGCAGCAAGAATTACCCGGATTCTACACCGCGCTGGACCCAACCCCATTGGCGGGCGGACGGCTGTTTTATCACAATGCGCCGCTGGCACAGGAGATGGGTTTAGACGATGCGCTGTTCGCAGGCAACGGGCACGATGTGTGGTCAGGACGCGGATTGTTGCCGGGCATGTCGCCGCTGGCGCAGGTTTACAGTGGTCATCAGTTTGGCGTCTGGGCAGGACAACTGGGTGACGGACGCGGCCTCCTGCTCGGCGAACAGCAGCTGGCGAATGGTCGTAAGCTCGACTGGCACTTAAAAGGGGCAGGTTTGACGCCTTATTCGCGTATGGGCGATGGCCGCGCGGTAATCCGCTCCAGCGTGCGAGAATTTCTCGCTTCCGAAGCGCTACATCATCTTGGCATTCCGACCACGCGCGCGCTGGCGTTAGCCATTGGCGATGAGCCAGTGCTGCGCGAAACGCAGGAGCGCGGCGCGATGTTAATGCGCATCGCAGACAGCCATCTGCGTTTCGGCCATTTTGAGCATTTCTATTACGGCGGTGAACAAGACAAAGTGCGCCTGTTGGCGGATTACGCTATACGCCATCACTGGCCGCAGCTTAAAGACGAGGCCGATCGCTACGTGCTGTGGTTCACCGATATCGTCAAGCGCACCGCCAGCCTGATCGCCCATTGGCAAAGCGTGGGCTTTGCCCACGGCGTAATGAATACCGATAACATGTCGATTCTTGGCTTAACGTTGGATTACGGCCCATACGGTTTTCTCGACGACTATCAGCCGAATTACATCTGCAATCACAGTGATTATCAGGGCCGCTACGCCTTCGAAAATCAGCCGATGATTGGTCTGTGGAACCTCAATCGTCTGGCACATGCTTTGTCGGGTCTGATGACCACCGAGCAACTCAAACAGGCGCTCGGCCATTATGAAAACGCGCTGATGCGCGTTTGGGGCGAGAAAATGCGCGCCAAACTTGGCTTGCTGACGGCAGATGCCAACGACAACACGCTGCTGACCGGCTTGTTGTCGATGATGACGGCGGAACACAGTGACTACACGCTGACCTTCCGCATGCTGAGCGAGACGCAGCAGCAGGAAACCCGTTCGCCGTTACGCGATGAGTTTATCGATCGCGACGCCTTTGATCGCTGGTACAGCGACTATCGCCAACGCTTGTTGCAAGATGAGGCCAGCGATGCGCAGCGTCAGGCGGTGATGAAGGCGGCCAATCCGGCGCTAGTATTACGCAATTATCTGGCACAGCAGGTGATTGAAGAGGTGGAAAACGGTGAGATAACCGCATTGGAAACGCTGCATTGTGCATTACAGCAGCCGTTTAGCGATGCGGCCGTCAGCGCGGAGTTGCGCCAACGGCCACCGGAGTGGGGCAAAACGCTGGAAGTGAGTTGTTCCAGCTAAGCGATACTAAAAACGGCTGTCGACTGCGGCAGCCAGTTTCGCCAGCACCTCGGCGCTGTCTTCCCAGCCGAGGCACGGATCGGTGATCGACTGGCCATACGTCAGCGCTTCACCGCTCACTACTTTTTGATTCCCTTCCTGCAGGAAACTCTCAATCATTACGCCGGCCACCGCCCGCGATCCCGCACGGATTTGTGCGGCCACGTCATCAGCAACATCACGCTGACGACCATGCTGCTTCAAACAGTTGCCGTGGCTAAAGTCGATCACCAACTGCTCAGGCAAATTAAAGTCACGTAAATTGGCGGCGGCTGCCGCCACATCTGAGGCGTGATAGTTCGGTTGACGGCCGCCGCGCAGGATCACGTGACCATGCGGATTGCCGCTGGTTTGATAAATGGTCATTTGGCCGTTTTTATCCGGTGACAGGAACATGTGACTGGCGCGTGCGGCGCGAATCGCATCCACGGCGATCTGCACATTACCGTCGGTGCCGTTTTTAAAACCGACCGGGCAGGAGAGCGCGGAAGCCATTTCACGGTGAATCTGGCTTTCGGTGGTGCGCGCACCAATCGCGCCCCAGCTGATCAGGTCGGCAATAAACTGGCCGATCACCATATCGAGGAATTCGGTGGCCGTTGGCATGCCCAGCGCGTTGATATCGAGCAACAATTTTCGGGCGATAGCGATACCGCGGTTCACATCGTAGCTGCCATCCAGATCGGGATCGGAGATCAGGCCTTTCCAGCCAATCACGGTGCGCGGTTTTTCGAAATAGGCGCGCATCACGATTTCCAGACGATCTTTATGGCGCTCACGCAGTACGTTCAGACGTTCAGCATAGTCAATGGCGGCTTTTGGGTCGTGCAGCGAGCAAGGGCCAATAATCACCAGTAGACGCGGATCCTCACCGGTCAGGATGCGCGCAATGCGTTGGCGAGAAGCGGTGACGTTAGCAGCAATCTCTGCCGAAATAGGGTGTTCATGAGCCAGCGTAGCCGGAGTCAGCAGGCTACCGATGCGCGCAGTACGCAGTTCATCAGTCTTGTTCATTGGGATTCTCAAAATTTGTTCTTCGCAACGGTGAAATACCGGGAAGTGATGGTGGTCACAATAAACTAATAGCCTGCGAATTCAACCTGCTAAAAACAAAGGTCATCACAGCAGACGGAAGCCAGGCTTTACGATCGTGATATAGGTGCAAAAAGGGCCGTCAAACCGCGTATGCATAGTAGCGGCGCAATGTATTGCGCGATAATCGCGCCGCTACAGAATGTGAGATCAATACATGCTACGACTCAGGCCCATGATATCGAGAATTTTAGTGGCGATCTCTTCTACTGAATAATTGGTACTGTTGAGGTAACGAATCTGGTTAGTACGGAACAGTGCTTCCACTTCGCCCACTTCAAGTCGGCACTGGCGCAGCGAGGCATAGCGGGTATTTTCGGCACGCTCCTGACGAATTGCAGCCAAACGTTCCGGATCGATGGTTAGACCAAAAAGTTTATGTTGATGCGCACGCAGCGCCGGCGGGAGCTTTAGGTTATCCATATCATCGGCGATGAAGGGATAGTTGGCGGCACGTACGCCAAACTGCATCGCCAGGTAGAGGCTGGTGGGCGTTTTACCGCAGCGGGATACGCCGAGCAAAATCACCTGCGCATCTTCCAGGCCGCGCAGGGAAATGCCGTCGTCATGCGCTAAGGTGTAATCGATGGCCGCAATACGCGCGTCATATTTGCCGAGGTTGCTGGCGGTTAAACCGTGCGTGCGGTGTGCCACCGGCATCGAGGCCACACCCAACTCACTCTGCAACGGTGCCACCAGCGCCTGTACGATGTCCTGACAAAAGCCTTCACTCTCCAAAATAATTTCGCGGACATCGGGCGTGACGATGGAAAAAAACACCACTGGGCGTACGCCGCTCTGCTGATACAACGCGTTAATCTGTGCCTTAACGGCTTGGGCACGCTGCACATTTTCTACAAACGGCAGCGTCACGCTATGGATCATCACGGGAAACTGCGACAGTACCGCATGCCCGAGCACTTCGGCGGTAATCGCGGTGCCATCAGAAATATAGAATACGCTTCGTTCAGTGTTCATAGTGCGAAATATCCTCTTGCGTACCAATGCCCAAATAATCGATAACAATATTTCATTTTAAATAATAGTAAAATGAAATATCCATATTGTCTGCTATTGTGCTCACAAAGCTGAATCAGCGAATAAACAATTTAATATGAAATGCTGTTTCGAAAAGCGATATTTTCGCGCATTTTCCTTTTCGCGCATGAAATAAAGTTTGAAGGCGTTGCGCAACAAAAATCAATCGCTAACCCTCTGAAAAAGGGAAAAATATCGTTGTGGCAATCCATTAGCGTGAAATAACGCGGTTGCGCAACTCAATTAATTCTAAGTACTAATCCTATTTTGTCATTCTTTTCCTGCTTTAACGATTCAACACTTAGTCTTTATTAATGGGTTGTGCCAGGCTGGTTTGGCGAACAGCAAAATGTTCCATGTGTATTCACATCATTTAAAAGGATAATCTCAATGTCCAATCAAGACCAACAGTCGCTAGTGCTCTGGTACAACCAGCTTGGCATGCATGATGTTGATCGGGTGGGAGGCAAGAATGCTTCCCTCGGAGAAATGATTACTAATTTGTCGTCGCTGGGCGTTTCCGTTCCAAACGGGTATGCGACCACATCTTACGCATTTAATCTGTTTCTCGATCAAAGCGGACTGAACCAGCGTATTTATGATTTGCTGGATAAAACGGATGTTGATGATGTTGCAGAACTCGCGCAAGCGGGCAAACAAATTCGTCAATGGGTGATCGATACGCCTTTCCAGCCTGAGCTGGAAGCGGCGATTCGCAGCGCTTACGAACAACTCTCTGCTGATGATGATGAGGCCTCCTTTGCGGTGCGATCGTCAGCGACCGCCGAGGATATGCCCGATGCCTCGTTTGCGGGTCAGCAGGAGACTTTCCTGAACGTGCAGGGCTATAACGCGGTGATCATCGCGGTGAAGCACGTTTATGCATCCTTATTTAACGATCGTGCCATCTCTTACCGGGTGCATCAGGGCTACGATCATCGCGGCGTCGCGCTCTCGGCCGGTATTCAGCGCATGGTGCGCTCGGATCTCGCTTCGTCAGGCGTGATGTTTACCATTGATACGGAATCGGGCTTTGATCAAGTGGTGTTTATCACCTCAGCCTTCGGTTTGGGTGAAATGGTGGTGCAGGGCGCGGTCAACCCCGACGAATTTTACGTGCATAAACCCACGCTGGCAGCCAATCGTCCGGCGATTGTGCGCCGCACCATGGGCTCGAAAAAGCTGCGCATGGTTTACGCGGATTCGCAAGAACATGGCGAGCAGGTGCGGATTGAAGATGTCGAGCAGGAACAGCGCGATCGCTTCAGTTTAACCGATGACGAAGTACAAGCGCTGGCGCGACAAGCGGTGCTGATTGAACAGCACTACAAACGCCCGATGGACATTGAGTGGGCGAAAGATGGCCACACCGGCAAACTGTTTATCGTGCAGGCGCGTCCGGAAACGGTGCGTTCCAATGGTCAGGTGATGGAACGCTACACGCTGCAGGGTAAAGGGAAAGTGGTGGTCGAGGGCCGGGCCATTGGTCATCGCATCGGAGCCGGTGAAGTCAAAGTCATCCATGACATCAGTGAAATGCACCGCATTGAAAAAGGCGATGTGCTGGTGACCGACATGACCGATCCTGACTGGGAACCGATCATGAAGAAAGCCTCGGCAATCGTAACCAATCGCGGCGGTCGTACCTGCCATGCGGCGATCATCGCGCGTGAACTGGGCATTCCAGCGGTGGTGGGTTGTGGCGATGCGACCGATCACCTGAAGGATGGCCACAAAGTGACGGTTTCCTGCGCCGAAGGCGATACCGGTTATGTCTATGATGAACTGCTGGACTTTGACGTCACCAGTTCGCAGGTCGATACCATGCCGGATCTGCCGCTGAAAATTATGATGAACATCGGTAATCCGGATCGTGCTTTCGATTTCGCCTGCTTGCCAAACGAAGGCGTGGGTTTGGCGCGTCTTGAGTTCATCATTAACCGCATGATTGGCGTGCATCCGAAAGCGCTGCTGGAATTTGATCAGCAAACGCCAGAGTTGCAGCAACAGATTCGTCAAATGATGAAAGGCTTTGATGACCCGATTGAGTTTTACATCGGCCGTTTGACTGAAGGGATCGCCACGCTGGGCGCCGCGTTTGCGCCGAAGCGTGTGATTGTGCGTCTCTCGGATTTCAAAACTAATGAATACGCCAATCTGGTCGGCGGCGAGCGTTATGAGCCGGAAGAAGAGAATCCGATGCTTGGTTTCCGTGGCGCGGGTCGTTATGTCGCTGACAACTTCCGCGACTGCTTCAAGCTGGAGTGTGAAGCAGTGAAACGGGTGCGTAATGAGATGGGACTGACCAACGTTGAGATCATGATTCCGTTCGTGCGTACCGTCGATCAAGCCGAAGCGGTGGTAGCCGAATTAGCGAAAAATGGCCTGAAGCGTGGCGAAAACGGTTTGAAAGTGATCATGATGTGTGAGATCCCTTCTAACGCCTTGCTGGCTGAGCAGTTCCTCGAGCACTTCGATGGCTTCTCAATTGGTTCTAATGACATGACGCAGCTAGCGTTGGGCCTTGATCGTGACTCGGGCGTGGTGTCCGCGCTGTTTGATGAGCGTAATGATGCCGTAAAAGCGCTGTTGTCGATGGCGATCAAAGCGGCGAAGAAGCAGGGTAAATACGTCGGCATTTGTGGGCAGGGCCCGTCGGATCATCAGGACTTTGCGGCATGGCTGATGGAGCAGGGCATTGATAGTTTGTCGCTCAATCCGGATACCGTGGTCGAAACCTGGCTGGGTTTAGCAGAACTGAATGCTGCGAAACATTAACCCAACGGCGATGTGCAGGCATTAGGCTTGATTCTAATGTGTCCGCGCTGAATTCATTAAGGCCAGCTCTGCTGGCCTTTTTTTTGCCTGTTTTAAAGGCAAAAAAAAGCCCATCACAGGGGATGGGCAAAGACTACACACAGCAATTCTTTACTTTACTCAGGGGAATAAGGTTGTTTAAAAATCAGTAGCTTGATTCCAAACATAGGAAACATGTTATTGATCAGGCTGGTCGACGTCTTTAAGAATCCTCTTATTAGTTTAAAGCTGATAACCTTTTGAGGTGTTTTTTCTCACTTTTAACCCCGCTTTCAGCTGTAAAAATAATCATTCCATTAGTGAATCCCGCCTAAATGGCTTAAAACTGCGTTTTTTCTTAAAAATTGCTAATGGAAAAAATTTATTGTCACGATGAAAGTTACGGTCGCATTAGGGCGGTTAAAGTAAGGCCAGTCTAAAACGGTGAAAGTGCAGTGGGTAAAGTGAGGCGTATTCCTACGCCCACTCTGCATTCGCCTCTGCGGCCTGTTTGCGCTTAGGGTTGTTCTTCTTCATGATCGGCGAGCGCTTCGATGGCGGTTTGCATATCGTCATCCGGTTCGGGCGCTTCATGCATCCACACTGTGACCAGTCGATAAGAGACCGCCAATACCACCGGGCCGATAAACAGTCCGATCATCCCGAAGGCAATCAACCCGCCAATAACGCCGGAGAGAATGAGGATCATCGGCAAATCGGCGCCCATGCGAATCAACACCGGACGCAATACGCTGTCCAGCGTGCCCACCACGCAGCTCCACACCAGCAGCACCGTGCCCCAGGTGGTATCGCCGCTCCAGTAAAGCCAGATAATGGCTGGCACCAATACCACTAGCGGCCCGAGCTGCACTAAACAGGTCAGAATCATCAGCACGGTTAACAGCGTGGCATAGGGAATACCGGAAATCGCCAGACCAATACCGCCGAGCACTCCTTGAACCAGCGCGGTGACAACCACGCCCAGCGCCACGGCACGAATGGCCTGACCGGCCAGCAATACCGCGGCATCGCCACGCCGTCCGCTCATGCGATAAGCAAAATGACGAATGCCGTGACCCACCTGTTCGCCCCGCCAGTAGAGCAGCACGCTAAACAGCAGCATGACGATGAGATGCATCATAAAGCGGCCAAAATGTCCGGCCTGCGCCACGAAAAAGCCCGTAGTCCGACCAATATAAGGCTGCACCTGGTTCAGCATTGCGGCACCGCCGCCATCGACTAATTTGTGGTAGCTGGAGTAGAGTTTTCTGCCGACATAGGGGATCTCACGTAGCCAGGCTAAATCGGGCATCAGCAAATGGCGCTGTGTCGCCCAGGCGATCACGGGCGCGCTATTATCAATCAGGCTGCTCACCAGCAGAGCGATAGGAATAATAAACAGCAGTAACAGCAAAATGGTCATGGCGATGACCGCCAGTGAGCGTCGCCCCCATAAAAGCTGTTGCAGACGAATCATCATCGGCCAGGTGGCAATGACCACCATACTTGCCCAGGCGAAGCCCAAAATAAAGGGCTGCACCACCCACAGACAGGCGATGATCATGATCAGAATGAACATCAGTGAAAACAGCATTTGCGGTAAATCCATACCGCGTTGCAGGTTTTTCATCACAACGGTTAACCTCGATTGAATCCTTCAGAGTGGGGCTGAACAGCCCTGATTAATGATGATCTATTTCCTGAAAATTAAACAGGAAAAGCAGCGACAGCGGTGCGCTTTCCTGAAAAAACAGCAGGCAGCAGAAAAGTATGATAAAACCAAGGGCTGAAAAAAATTACGACGCAAACGTTTACAACATCTCGGTCACTCAATAATGATCCCACAGATTTCTCAGGCTCCGGGCCTCGTTCAACTGGTGCTGACATTCCTGCAGTCCTTAAAAGAGCAAGGCTTCACCGGTGATACCGCCACCAGCTATGCCGATCGTCTCTCGCTTTCCACCGACAACAGCATTTATCAGCTGCTGCCTGATGCGGCGTTGTTCCCGCGCTCCACGGCGGATGTGGCGTTAATTGCACGCCTTGCGGGGGAAACTCGCTTTACCAGCCTGGTGTTTACGCCGCGCGGTGGCGGTACGGGCACCAACGGTCAGTCGTTGAACCAGGGCATCGTGGTGGATATGTCGCGCTACATGAACCGCATCCTGGAAATCAACACCGAGCAAGGTTGGGTGCGTGTTGAGGCGGGCGTGGTAAAGGATCAACTCAATGCATGGCTGAAGCCGTATGGCTTCTTCTTCTCGCCGGAGCTCTCCACCAGCAATCGCGCCACGTTAGGCGGCATGATCAACACCGACGCATCGGGACAAGGTTCGCTGGTATATGGGAAAACCTCCGATCATGTGGAAGGTCTGCGGGCGGTGCTGCTGGGCGGCGATATTCTCGATACGCGTGCTATGCCGACTGCGCTGGCGGAACAGCTGGCGAATACGCCAACGGCGGAAGGCCGCATTTATCAGCAGGTGTTAAGCCGCTGTCGTGAACAGCGCGATCTGATTTTAGAAAAATTCCCCAAGCTCAATCGCTTTCTAACCGGTTACGACCTGCGTCATGTGTTCAGTGACGATATGCAGACGTTTGATCTGACGCGTCTGCTGTGCGGTGCAGAAGGTACGTTAGCGTTTATCACCGAAGCGCGGCTGGATATCACGCCGATCCCGAAAGTACGCCGCCTGGTGAACATCAAATACGATTCTTTCGACTCGGCACTGCGCAACGCGCCTTTTATGGTGGAAGCCAAAGCGCTGTCCGTGGAAACCGTCGATTCGAAAGTGCTTAATCTGGCGCGCGAAGATATTGTCTGGCATTCGGTGAATGAATTGATAACCGATGTGCCAGACAAGGAGATGCTTGGCCTCAATATCGTGGAGTTTGCCGGTGATGATGGTGAATTGATTGAGCAGCAGATCGGCACGCTGTGCCAGCGCTTAGATGAACTGATGGTGCAGCAGTTAGGCGGCGTTATCGGCTATCAACTGTGTAACGATTTGGGCGGCATTGAGCGTATCTATAACATGCGCAAAAAAGCGGTTGGCCTGCTGGGTAATGCCAAAGGGCGCGCCAAGCCAATCCCCTTTGTTGAAGATACCGCGGTGCCGCCAGAGCAGCTGGCTGATTATATTGTCGATTTCCGCGCGTTGCTCGACAGCCACGGCCTGAGCTACGGCATGTTTGGCCACGTTGACGCCGGCGTGCTGCATGTGCGTCCGGCGCTGGATATGTGCGATCCGCAGCAGGAACTGCTGATGAAGCAGATCTCCGATGAAGTAGTGGCGCTGACCGCGCGCTACGGTGGTTTATTGTGGGGCGAGCACGGCAAAGGTTTCCGCGCGCAATACAGCCCTGAATTCTTTGGCGAAACGCTGTTCAATGAGCTGCGCCGCATCAAAGCAGCGTTCGATCCCGCCAACCGTATGAACCCCGGCAAAATCTGTACGCCGCTCGGCAGCGACGAGCCGATGATGCAGGTTGATGCGGTAAAACGCGGCACTTACGATCGGCAGATTCCCGTCACCGTGCGTAATGAATGGCGCGGCGCAATGGAGTGTAACGGCAACGGTTTGTGCTTTAACTTCGATGCGCGCAGCCCGATGTGCCCGTCCATGAAAATTACCCGCAACCGCATCCATTCCCCGAAAGGGCGCGCGACGTTGACGCGTGAATGGTTGCGCTTGCTCTCTGAGCAGGGCGTGGATCCGACGCAGCTGGAGCAGGCGTTGCCAAAACAGGGCGCCAGCTTGCGTACGTTGATTCAGCGCACGCGTAATACCTGGCACGCGAATCAGGGCGAATATGATTTCTCGCACGAAGTGAAAGAGGCGATGTCGGGCTGTCTGGCGTGTAAAGCCTGCTCGACACAATGCCCAATCAAAATCGATGTGCCGAATTTCCGTTCACGATTTTTACAGCTTTATCACACCCGCTATCTGCGTCCGATGAGCGATCATCTGGTGGCTTCCGTGGAGAGTTATGCACCGCTGATGGCCAAAGCGCCGAAGATGTTTAACTTCTTCCTCAAACAGCCGTGGGTGCGTGAACTGAGTAAAACGCACATCGGTATGGTGGATTTGCCGCTGCTGTCGTCGCCGAGTCTTAAGCAGCAATTAAGCGGTCACCCGGCGATGAACCTGACGCTGGAACAGTTAGAAGCGCTCGATTCTACGCAGCGTGAAAACTGCGTGCTGGTGGTGCAGGATCCTTTTACCAGCTATTACGAAGCGCAGCTGGTGACCGATTTCATCAAGCTGATTGAAAAGCTCGGTTATCGCCCGGTACTGTTGCCTTTCTCACCAAATGGCAAGGCGCAACATGTGAAAGGCTTCCTGCAGCGCTTTGCGCGTACCGCCAGCAAAACCGCCGATTTACTCAACCGCGTGGCGAAATTGGGTATGCCGATGGTCGGCGTCGATCCGGCGACCGTGCTCTGTTATCGCGATGAGTACCTTCAGGTGTTGGGCGAGCAGCGTGGAGAGTTCAACGTGCAGTTGGTGCATGAGTGGCTGCAAAGCGCATTGGCGGAACGCGCGGAGCAAACCGCCAGCGGCGAAGCCTGGTATTTGTTTGCGCACTGCACCGAAGTGACCGCGCTACCGTCCACGCCGACTCAGTGGCAAAACATCTTTGCACGCTTTGGCGCGAAGCTGGAAAACGTCAATGTGGGCTGTTGCGGCATGGCGGGGACTTATGGCCATGAAAGCGTAAACCTGGAGAATTCGCTGGGGATTTATGAGCTTTCCTGGCATCCGCAGCTGCAAAAGCTGCCGCGTCAACGCTGCCTGGCGACCGGTTTTTCCTGTCGCAGCCAGGTGAAACGCGCAGAAGGCAATGGCATGCGTCATCCACTGCAAGCCTTGCTGGAAATGATGTAAACAAATTGTAGGAGACGTCACAAAGCTGGATTAGAATATCCAGCCTGCATGGCGGACGAAGTCGCTCTGCAGGCGGGTGGCTTGATCCCATTCGCCGCTGAGTGCCAGTTGATGACACAAGCGTGTTAACGACAGGCGCGCCAGTTGGTAGGCTTGAATACGAAACAAACGATCACGGTCGGCGTTGCCCATCTCCTGCACTAAGCGGTGATGGAGCTTACCCATGGCATGTAAAAAGCTGTGATCGTCGCCATTCAGTTCGCAGATTTCTGCCATATCGAGACAGGTGTCGTTAAAGCGACGCAGTTGTTCGAGGGTGCAATCGGTGCGATTGAGCTTTGCCTGAGCCATGTAGAAGTCAACGGTGATGTCGCGTACCGAAAACTTATATTCGTCGATTTTATGTTGTAACCAGGCTGAGACGGTAAGCGTCATATCGCCACCTAAATTGGTTAATGATAATCATTATCATATTCAACCGCGTCAGGAATGCAATTCCCGCTGTGAAATTTTATTGATTTCCTCTACCTGTTACTAAAATCGGCAATAACAATTTCTTTACATGGTGGAAAGGCGTAACCTATCAATAGTGATTGAAACGTAAAATTGATTTAAGAAATTTTTCGGCAGTTTAATAGGTTACGAGAGGGAGGTGCGCACGGGAATGCCTTCCTCAATCTGCTTTTAAGCGACTATGCTTAATAAAGCAGCTGTAAAAAACAGCACGAGATGATTATCCCTGCAAAACAAGAGGTTGAAGTGATATCTGATATCACTACCATAGGGGGATAGCCTGAAAAGGCCCAGACATACGAGGTAGCACAATGTCATCAGTAAATGCCGACTCTTTTTCACCCGAAGATTTCGTCTGGAAAGGGCTCACGCTGACCGAATCGGCAGCAAAACAGATTCTTAACCTGGTAGATCAAGACCCTGAAGTCAAGGGATTGAAACTGGGTGTGAAAACGTCCGGCTGTGCCGGTTTTGGGTACGTTATGGATCTGGTAAAAGATCCGGCCGATGACGACCTGCAGTTTGAGCAATTCGGCGCAAAACTCTTTGTGCCACTTCAGGCGATGCCGTTTGTTGACGGTACCGAGCTGGATTATGTCCGCGAAGGTCTTAACCAGATTTTTAAATTCAACAACCCTAAAGCTCAACACGCCTGCGGGTGCGGTGAAAGCTTTGGCGTCGAGTAAGTGAAATATGTCACGACACAGCGAAGCATCTGACGATGTACAAATGTGGGAAGGTAAGCTCAATTATAAAGAGGGCTTCTTTACCCAGTTACAAACCGACGAATTTGCCCACGGCATCAATGAAGATGTGGTGCGTGCCATTTCGGCCAAACGTAACGAACCTGAATGGATGCTTGAATTCCGTCTTAAGGCGTTCCGCGCCTGGGAACAAATGGAAGAGCCGCACTGGCTGAAAGCGCATTACGAAAAACTGGATTATCAGGATTACAGCTACTACTCCGCGCCGTCCTGCGGCAACTGCGATGACAGCTGTGCTTCTGAACCCGGCGCCACTCAAACTTCTGGCAGCGTTGCGTCGAGCGAATACCTGACGCAGGAAGTGGAAGAGGCGTTTAATCAGTTAGGCGTTCCGGTGCGTGAAGGTCGTGAAGTGGCGGTGGATGCGATTTTCGACTCCGTCTCCGTTTCAACCACCTATCGCGATAAGCTGGCGAAGCAGGGCATTATTTTCTGCTCATTCGGCGAAGCGATTCACGATCATCCAGAGCTGGTACAGAAGTATCTCGGTACTGTGGTGCCGCCAAACGATAACTTCTTTGCCGCGCTGAACTCCGCTGTGGCCTCTGACGGCACCTTCGTTTACATCCCGAAAGGGGTACGTTGCCCGATGGAGCTGTCGACCTATTTCCGTATTAATGCGGCAAAAACCGGTCAGTTCGAGCGCACCATTTTGATCGCCGATGAAGACAGCTACGTCAGCTACATCGAAGGTTGCTCTGCACCGGTGCGTGACACCTATCAGCTGCACGCCGCAGTGGTAGAAGTGATCATTCACAAAAATGCGGAAGTGAAATATTCAACCGTACAGAACTGGTTCCCGGGCGGTGAAGGTGAGGGCGGTATCCTCAACTTCGTGACCAAACGTGCGCTGTGCGAAGGCGATCACAGCAAGATGTCCTGGACACAGTCTGAGACCGGTTCGGCGATCACCTGGAAATACCCAAGCTGCATTCTGCGCGGTGACTATTCGATTGGTGAATTCTATTCCGTCGCACTGACCGCAGGCCGCCAGCAGGCAGATACCGGTACCAAGATGATTCACATTGGTAAAAACACCAAGTCAACCATCATCTCGAAAGGTATTTCTGCCGGTAAGAGCCAGAACACCTATCGCGGCTTGGTGAAAATCATGCCAACCGCCACCAACGCGCGTAACTTTACGCAGTGTGATTCGATGCTGATTGGTGCTGAGTGTGGCGCGCATACCTTCCCGTATGTGGAAACGCGCAACAACACCGCCCATCTGGAGCACGAAGCCACCACCTCGCGCATCGGTGAAGATCAGATGTTCTACTGCCTGCAGCGTGGCATCAGCGAAGAAGATGCGATCTCCATGATCGTTAACGGCTTCTGCAAAGACGTTTTCTCCGAGCTACCACTGGAATTTGCCGTGGAAGCGCAAAAATTGTTAGCGATCAGCCTTGAGCACAGTGTGGGCTGATGCCCGTTGCCGGAAGCAATGTGAAGGAAAGAGTATGTTAAGCATTAAAGATTTGCAGGTTAGCGTTGAAGACAAAGAGATTTTGCGCGGTCTGAACCTTGAAGTAAAACCGGGCGAAGTCCACGCGATTATGGGACCAAACGGTTCAGGTAAAAGTACCCTGTCTGCAACGCTGGCTGGTCGTGAAGATTACGAAGTCACTGGCGGTTCGGTTACCTTTAAAGGCAAAGATCTGCTGGAACTTGAGCCAGAAGAGCGTGCCGGCGAAGGCATCTTCATGGCGTTCCAATATCCGGTAGAAATCCCGGGCGTCAGCAACCAGTTCTTCCTGCAGACTTCAGTCAACGCGGTACGTAAATACCGTGAGCAGGAGCCACTGGATCGTTTCGATTTCCAGGATTTTATCGAAGATAAAATCCAGCTGCTGAAAATGCCGGAAGATTTGCTGACCCGTTCAGTGAACGTCGGCTTCTCCGGCGGTGAGAAGAAGCGTAACGACATCCTGCAGATGGCGGCGCTGGAACCTGAGCTGTGCATCCTTGATGAAACCGACTCCGGTCTGGATATTGATGCGTTGAAAATCGTGGCAGAAGGCGTCAACAGCCTGCGCGACGGTAAGCGCTCTTTCATCATCGTCACGCACTACCAGCGTATTCTGGATTACATCAAACCGGATCACGTGCACGTGCTGTATCAGGGCAAGATCGTTAAATCTGGCGATTTCTCACTGGTGAAACAGTTGGAGGAGCAAGGCTATGGCTGGCTTACCGACCAAGAGTGATAACGCCCTGCAGCAGTGGCATCACCTGTTTGAATCGCGCGGCGACGTGCGCTCTTTACAGGCGCAGCAGCACTGGCAGCAACTGATGCGTGTCGGCTTGCCGACGCGTAAGCACGAGAACTGGAAATATACGCCGCTTGATGGCCTGCTGGCGCAGCAGTTTGTCCTGCCTCAGCCGCAAGAAATCAGCGCTGAGCAAGTTGATGCGCTGGCGTTGCCAATTGATGCGGTGCGTCTGGTATTTGTTGACGGACGTTTTCAGGCCGAATTAAGCAGCCGCGATACTGGCCTGTTTGAGATTCAGCATGCGCAAGCCTCTGAGCGTCGTCCGCTGCCGGCACCGATTCAGCCGGAAGTGTTCCTGCATCTGACTGAAAGCCTGGCGGAAGAAGCCACCACCATTCGTCTGGCGCGTGGCAAATCGGCGGCGAAACCGCTTTATTTGCTGCACATCACCAGCGGCCAGGATGCGGGCATCAATACCGTGCACCATCGCCACCATCTGCAGCTGGAAGCCAGCGCAGAAGCGGAAGTGATTGAGCACTATGTGACGCTGAATGATGTGGCGCACTTCACCGGCGCGCGTTTCACTTTTGACGTCGCGGATAATGCCAAACTGCAGCACATCAAACTGTCATTTGAGAGTGAGAAGGCTTACCACTTCGCGCACAATGATGTGGTGATGGGACGTGACGCGAATGTAAGCACCACCAGCTTCCTGCTGGGTGCAGGCTTATCGCGCCACAACACCAGTGCACAGCTGAACGGCGAAAATACCAATCTGGCGATCAACAGCTTGTCGTTGCCGGTGAATCAGGAAGTGTGCGATACCCGCAGCTATCTGGAGCACAATAAAGGCCACTGCATTAGCCGTCAGATGCACAAAGTCATCGCGCGCGATAAAGGCCGTGCGGTGTTCAACGGCATGATTAAAGTGGCACCGCATGCGCTGAAAACCGATGGACAGATGACCAACAACAACTTGTTGCTGGGCCGCCTGGCTGAAGTGGACACCAAGCCGCAGCTGGAAATCTATGCTGATGACGTGAAGTGCAGTCACGGTGCGACCATTGGTCGAATTGATGAAGAGCAGATGTTCTATCTGCGCTCGCGCGGCATCGATGAGACTGCCGCACAGCGTATGATCATCCATGCATTTGCCGCTGAACTCACCGAAACGCTGGAGAATCCGGTACTGCGTCAGGTGGTGCTGCAGCGCATTGCCGCGCGTATTCCGGGAGTTGAGTCATGAGTTTCGATCTCGAACGCATCAGAGCGGAATTTCCGATTCTGAAACGTGAGGTCAACGGACATCCGCTGGCCTACCTTGATAGCGCGGCCAGCGCACAGCGCCCGCTCGCGGTCATCAATGCGGAAAGTTATTTCTACCAGCACGGCTATGCGGCCGTGCACCGCGGTATCCATTCGTTGAGCGCCCAGGCGACCACCGACATGGAGAACGTGCGTCATCAGGCAGCGCGTTTTCTCAATGCTGCATCGCCCGAAGAGATCATCTTCGTCAAAGGCACCACGGAAGCCATCAATCTGGTGGCGAACAGTTGGGGCGGCAGTCAGCTGCAGCCGGGCGATAACATCATCATCACTGAGATGGAGCATCACGCTAATATCGTGCCATGGCAGATGGTGGCGCAGCGTACTGGCGCAGAAATTCGCGTACTGCCGCTGAATACGCAGGGTGAACTGGCGCTGGAGCAGTTGAGCGGCTTGATCGACAGTCGTACGCGTTTGCTGGCAGTGACACACGTTTCTAACGTGCTCGGCACCGTTAACCCGGTGAAAGCGATCGTTGCACAAGCGAAAGCCGCTGGTGTGATTACGCTGGTGGATGGTGCGCAGGCGGTGATGCATCACGCGGTGGATGTGCAGGATATCGATTGCGATTTCTACGCGTTCTCCGGCCATAAAATCTATGGCCCGACCGGCATTGGTGTGCTGTACGCGCGTAAAGCGCTGCAGGAGATCATGCCGCCGTGGGAAGGTGGTGGTTCAATGATTTCTGAGGTAGTGCTGCCCACTGGCACCACCTGGAATACTGCGCCTTGGCGTTTTGAAGCGGGTACGCCGAATACCGGTGGCATCATTGGTTTGGGGGCGGCGTTAACGTGGATTACTGAGCTGGGCCTGGATGTGATTCATCAGCGCGAATCGATGCTGATGCGTTATGCGCTGGATAAACTGGCTTCGGTGCCGGATCTGGTGATTTACGGTCCAGACAGTCGCAGCGGTGTGGTGGCCTTTAACCTTGGCAAGCATCACGCGTTTGATGTCGGCAGTTTCCTTGATCAATACGGTATTGCCATCCGCACTGGCCATCACTGCGCGATGCCGCTGATGCGTCATTATGCGGTGCCGGCAATGTGTCGAGCCTCCTTCGCGCTGTATAACACCGAAGAAGAAGCCGATCGCCTGGCCGCAGGTTTGACCCGTATTCATCGTCTGCTGGGCGGTTGAGCAGATTTCAGGAGTGATCCATGGCGAATTTGCCAGATAAAGAGAGACTGGTACGTAACTTTAACCGTTGCGCTAACTGGGAAGAGAAGTACCTCTACATCATTGAACTCGGTGGGAAATTACCAGAATCCTCCGAAAGCTTGCAGCAGCCAGAACACGTGATTTCAGGTTGTCAAAGCCAGGTGTGGATCCGCATGACCCCGCAGGCTGATGGCACCATCGCCTTAGAAGGTGACAGTGATGCCGCCATCGTTAAGGGATTGATTGCAGTGGTATTTAGCCTGTATCAAGGGCTTAAGGCGCCAGAGATTCTCGATCTCGATGTGCGTCATTGGTTCGGCGAATTGGCGCTGACCTCACATCTCACTCCCTCGCGTTCGCAGGGGCTTGAAGCGATGATCCGCGCGATCCGGCATAACGCTCAGACCCTCAGCTAAGTTACACTCCCCAGACCCCGGCTTGACCGGGGTCTGTTCTATCCGACAAAGAGAAAATTGCATGAAACCAGCCTTAGGATTAGCCGGTGCATTGCTGTTGTCCTGTTGCGGACTCTCTGCACCTGCATTTGCAACCGTTTATCCCCTACCAGCCGATAACAGCCGTTTAATTGGCGAGAATACGCTTACCACTGTGCCGGATGACAAACGACCGTTAGAAAGCATTGCAGCGCGTTATAAGATAGGCATGCTGGGCATGCTGGAAGCGAATCCAGGCGTTGATCCCTGGCTGCCAAAGGCCGGCACACAATTAACCGTGCCGCTGCAG
Source organism: Pantoea sp. X-Soil-ISGK-421 (assembly GCF_059730785.1). Classification (NCBI taxonomy): domain Bacteria; kingdom Pseudomonadati; phylum Pseudomonadota; class Gammaproteobacteria; order Enterobacterales; family Erwiniaceae; genus Pantoea; species Pantoea sp. X-Soil-ISGK-421. The sequence continues at coordinate 1,795,092 of NZ_AP035979.1, forward strand.
ATGCTGCTGCCCGATGTGCCACGCGAAGGCATTGTCATCAACCTCGCAGAACTGCGGCTTTACTATTATCCGAAAGGTGAAGATCGCGTTGTGGTCTATCCGATTGGTATTGGCCAGTTGGGCGCCATGACGCCAACCATGGTCACCAGTATCAGCCAGAAAATCCCTAATCCTACCTGGACGCCGACCACCAATATCCGTAAGCGCTATGCCAAAGAGGGCATCACCTTGCCAGGCGTGGTGCCTGCAGGGCCAGATAATCCAATGGGGCTGTTTGCCATGCGTCTGGCGCGCGGTACTGGTCAATATTTGATTCACGGCACCAATGCCGACTTTGGTATTGGCATGCGCGTGAGTTCTGGCTGCATTCGCCTGCGTCCTGATGATATTGAAGCGTTGTTCAACAGCGTGCCGAAAGGCACGCGCGTGCAGGTCATCAATCAGCCAATCAAGTATGCGATTGAGCCCGACGGTAAGCGCTACGTTGAAGTGCATCAGCCTTTATCACGCAATGATAAGGACGATCCGCAAACCATGCCAATTGCGCAGTCTGCGCAGCTGAAAGCCTTCTCAAAGAGCGACAAGAGCGATACGGCGTTGATTAAGGAAGTGATAGCACGACGTTCAGGCATGCCAGTGCTGGTAAGCAGTGGTGAGCCGGTAACAGATGAGAGCGCGGTGCCGACGGAGAAGGGTGCTGAAGCGAAAGGTGTGGCGGAAGCGCAACCCTGATTCCGGACCAGAGAAACGCAGAATCAGGACAAAAAAAATGGTGCCACATGGGCACCATTTTTCAAACCAGAACTCTTACTTACGGTAAGAGTGAGCCTGGTTGTCCAGACGCTGGTTAGCACGAGCTGCGTCATCTTTAGCAGCCTGAACGTCAGAACGGATTGCGTTCACGTCGTTGCTCAGCTGATCAACTTTAGCGTTCAGAGTCTGAACGTCTGAAGACAGTTGGTCGATTTTAGCGTTGCTTGAGCAACCAGCCAGCATAGTTGAAGCCAGGACTACCGCGCCCAGTACCAGTTTAGTACGATTCATTCTTTATACCCTCTAGATTGAGTTAATCTCCATGTAGCGTTACAAGTATTACACAAAGCTTTTTGAGTTGAGAATAAATTTTTGATGAGAACATGCTTAAATTTGATCGTTCGCTCAAAGAAACAGCATTTAACAGAAGATGATGAAAATAATTAGCTAAAACAGAGAGATTTAATCGGACTAACCTTAATCATACGAGATTTTGAATAGTTAATTTCGATTGGAAATTTCTGGCTTTTGTATTACGACAGCAATAAAAAAAGCGCCTGCAAAAGGCGCTTTTTAATAAAAATTCAGTTGCTAATCAGATTACATGTACGGAAGCGGTATTTGTCGTTCCGCTTGGTACTAATGCACCTGAAACCATCACCACAACATCGCCTTTCTGCGCATATCCGCTTTCCAGCGCCATTTCTTTACCAATGCGGTAGAAATCATCAGTTGAGGCAATTTCAGTTACCAGATGCGTTTCGATACCTTTGCTCAGTATCAGCTGGCGCGCGGTGGTTTCATTGGTGGTGAGCGCCAAAATGGTGGCATCCGGGAAATACTTACGGATGGCTTTGGCTGATTTACCGCCTTCGGTGGCTACAACAATAAGTGGTGCTTCCAGCTTCTCTGCCGTCTCAACCGCACCGCGGCAAACCGCTTCGGTGATGCGCAGCTTACGTGAGTCTTGCAGCGAATCGATGCGGGATTTCATCACGCGATCGGTACGCTCACAGATGGTCGCCATGATGGTGACCGACTCCAGCGGATAGCGGCCTTTCGCACTCTCACCCGACAGCATCACGGCATCAGTCCCATCAAGGATGGCGTTAGCGACGTCGCCAGCTTCCGCGCGAGTAGGACGTGGGTTCTTGATCATTGAATCCAGCATCTGTGTAGCGGTGATCACCACTTTGCGTGCTTTATTACACTTCTTGATCATCATCTTCTGCGCGAAGATCACTTCTTCAACCGGGATTTCTACGCCGAGGTCACCACGGGCAACCATGATGCCGTCTGACGCTTCGAGGATCTCGTCGAAGTTGTTCAGGCCTTCCTGATTCTCGATTTTCGAGATGATCTGAATGTGCTCGCCGCCATGCGCTTTCAGGTGCTCACGGATTTCCAGCACGTCAGAACGCTTACGGATAAACGAAGCGGCGACGAAATCAACGTTTTGCTCGCAACCGAAGATCAGGTCGCGCTTATCTTTCTCCGCCAGTGCAGGCAGCTGAATGGAAACGCCCGGCAGGTTCACGCCTTTGTTTTCACCCAGATCGCCATTGTTCAGAACATTACACACCACCGAGTTTTCAGTGACTTCAGTGACCTGCATACCGATCAACCCATCGTCGACTAGCACGGTGTTGCCAATTTTCAAATCTTCGGTGAAACCGGCGTAGGTCACGGCAACACGTTCGCTGTTACCAATCACCGACTGATCGGTGGTGAAGGTGAAGGTCTGGCCAGCTTTCAACGACACATCGTTGCCGCCTTCCAGTTTCATGGTGCGAATTTCCGGACCTTTGGTGTCCAGCAAAATAGCGGCCTGACGACCGGTTTTTTCCATTACGGCACGCATGTTGGTGATGCGTTGACCATGTTCAGCGTAATCCCCATGTGAGAAGTTCAGGCGCATCACGTTCATGCCTGCTTCCAGCAGTTGGGTCAGCATCTCTTCAGATTCGGTTTTTGGACCGATAGTACAAACGATTTTGGTCTTTTTCATGTCAGGTTTTCTATAAGTTGTGATGGATGATAAAGGTCGGAATTCGATGCGCATGGCACCGAAGTGAGAATAGTTATGGTGTTGGAACGGATTTCACAGAAATAAGAATAGGAGACGAAAGCAAAGCGTGCAGAGAAGTTATGCAGTACGCGAGGGAACTGAGTCATCAGTGTTGCGCAAATCATTGGAGTTGTTTGCATAGGCACGTTAGCGCTGAAACCTTTCAGGTGGAACAACGCGGCATAGTATAGTCGCTAAGTATGCGAAAACCAATATAAAAGCGGCGTAAGAAAGACGATGCAGATCAAGAAAAGGGTGTTGCGCAAGGAGATAAAACCAGAGTGGTGCGCTCTAATGGACTCGAACCATCGACCCCCACCATGTCAAGGTGGTGCTCTAACCAACTGAGCTAAGAGCGCATTCAGGAAATTCAATAATTGGTGCGTCCGAGTGGACTCGAACCACCGACCCCCACCATGTCAAGGTGGTGCTCTAACCAACTGAGCTACGGACGCACTTGGTGCGCTCTAATGGACTCGAACCATCGACCCCCACCATGTCAAGGTGGTGCTCTAACCAACTGAGCTAAGAGCGCAACACGCTGTCAGGGCGACAGCGGGGACGAATATTAACGGCAGGTCGTGATGCTGGCAAGGGGAAAAAGTGTTTTTCCCCCACGACTGACCAGCAACTGTGCTATGCGTCGTTTTTTTCGCCATTACCCGTCAATTTATGTGCCTTCAGCCACTTAGCGTGCAGCACGCGCGAGGATGACCTGTGCAGGTAAGCGCTGCAAACGACGGATACGCCAAATCATCATCACTGCCGCTGAAGTCAGGCCGATAATAAAGCCGCACCAGAAACCGGCTGGGCCTAATTTCGGTAATACCCAGTCCGTCATCGCCAGCACATAACCTACCGGTAATCCCAGCACCCAATAAGCAATAAAGGTAATAAAGAAGATCGAGCGCGTATCTTTATACCCGCGCAAAATACCGCTGCCAATCACCTGAATCGAATCTGAGAATTGATAGATCGCCGCCAGCAGCATCAACTGCGCGGCAAGGGTAATCACTTCCGGATTGGTGGTATAAAGTGCGGCGATATCATGACGGAAAATCACGGTAAACAGCGCGGTGAGACCTGCCATGCTGATGCCCACGCCTTGTCCGGTCCAGGCGGCGACGCGCGCTTGTTCGGCCGAACCTTGTCCGAGCCGATAGCCAACACGAATGGTGGTCGCCACGCCAAGTGAAAGGGGCAATACGAACATCAATGAACTGAAGTTAAGCGCGATTTGGTGGCCAGCCACTTTCACGATGCCGAGCGGTGATACCAGCAGCGCGACCACAGCAAATAGCGTGACCTCAAAGAACAGCGCTAATGCCACCGGCAAACCCAGCGTGAACAGACGTGACAAAATGGCGCGTGATGGTGCGGACCAGCGCGTTTTCATACGAATGTCGCGCATACTTGCCATGCGTTTCACCCAGAAGCGCATCACCAAAAACATCACCCAATAGACCGATGCTGTCGCCACGCCGCAGCCTACGCCGCCCAGGGCCGGCATACCAAAATGGCCGTAAATAAAGACATAGTTAAGCGGAATGTTCACCATCAGGCCGAGAAAGCCGAGCAGCATCGCCGGTTTGGTTTTCGACAAACCTTCACATTGGTTGCGCATCACCTGGAACAGCAGATAACCCGGCGCACCCCACAATAATGCATGGAGGTATCCTTCAGCTTTGGCGGCCAATTCGGGATCAATGTCATGCATGGTGTTAATCAGATAACCGGCGTTCCACAGCACGACCATAATCAACAGCGCGACAGCCATTGCCATCCAGTAACCCTGGCGCACTTGTTCCGCGATACGTTCGCGTCGTCCTGAACCGTTGAGTTGCGCAACGGTAGGCGTCAAAGCCAGTAGAAGACCATGGCCAAACAGAATGGCGGGAAGCCAGATAGAGGTGCCGACAGCAACGGCGGCCATATCCGTGGCGCTTACCGCACCGGCCATAACAGTATCTACAAATCCCATCGCAGTCTGGGCTACCTGAGCAAGGATGACCGGAATCGCGAGGGCCAGCAATTGACGCGCTTCTGTAAAATACTTCTGCACGTAACACCTGCTTAATTAAAGAAGAGAGTGGGGCGAAATCCCCAAAGAATGCGCGGCATAGTGTAGCGGCAGTGTTAGCTTCCGCCAAACATTGATCGCATTTTGTTTAGCAAGTTGTGTAAAGTTTGAACCCCGCCAAATTAAGCTGCCGCCGACAAGCTGTGATAAACTGACGCAAACTTTGCAGAGGCTGAGATTATGTTTACTGGAATTGTGCAAGGCACGGCAGAAATTGTCGGCATTGAAGAGAAAGATCTGTTTCGTACCCATATTGTGCGCTTACCGGACGATCTGTTACCGGGACTGGCGCTGGGCGCATCGGTGGCACATAACGGTTGCTGTCTGACCGTGACCGAGATTAACGGCGATCTGGTTAGCTTCGATCTGATTAAAGAAACATTGCGCATTACCAACCTGGGTGAATTAAAGGTGGGTGATGTTGTGAATATTGAGCGTGCAGCGAAGTTTAGCGATGAAATTGGCGGTCACTTAATGTCTGGCCATATTATGACCACGGCGGAAATCTGCAAAATCATCCAGTCAGAAAACAACCGCGAAATCTGGTTTAAATTACAGGACGCCACGCAGATAAAATATATTCTGCATAAAGGTTTCGTCGGCATCGATGGAATCAGTTTAACCGTGGGCGACGTGACGAAAAGCAAATTCTGTGTGCATCTGATTCCAGAAACGCTGGAGCGCACCACGCTAGGCGCGAAGAAGTTTGGTCATAAGGTCAATATTGAGATTGATCCTCATACTCAAGCGATTGTGGAAACGGTTGAACGCGTTTTAGCGCAGCGTGAAGCCGCCGCACTGGCGCAGCTTGATAGCGCAGAATAATGCGGTTTAAAAAGGCGCCATGCGGCGCCTTGATTCATTTCCAGATGCGCATTAACGCGCAACGCGTAATCCGCCATCCTTGCCACGACTAAACACCACCTGCCACAGCTGAATATCACGGGCACGAAACGCACCGGCGCAGGCATTGAGATAATAATCGAACATCCGTTTAAAACGTTCGCCATATTTCTCGGCCAGTTGCGGCCAGGCAGCCTGAAAACGGTCGTACCACGCCATTAACGTTGTATCGTAATCCGTGCCAAAATTATGCCAGTCTTCCATAACGAAATGTGGCTCACTGGCGTCCGCGATTTGTCGAACCGACGGCAAACAACCGTTCGGGAAGATATATTTATCAATCCACGGATCGACATTCATATCTGTCGTGAGGGCACCAATGGTGTGCAGCAAAAATATGCCGTCTGGCTTGAGATTGCGGTCAGCAACATCAAAATAAGTGGCATAGTTTTTCGGCCCGACATGCTCAAACATACCGACGGAGACGATGCGATCATATTGATTATTAAGATCGCGATAATCCTGCAGCAAAATAGTGACATCTAAACCTTCACAGCGTTGTTGAGCCATTTTTTGCTGTTCGGCTGAAATCGTCACGCCATGCACCTTTACGCCATAGTGGCGCGCCGCATATTCTGCCAGCCCGCCCCAGCCACAACCGATATCCAACAGCGTCATGCCCGGTTCCAGTTGTAACTTGCGGCAAATCAGATCCAGTTTTGCCTGCTGCGCATTTTCCAATGTTTCTGCATCTTTCCAGTAGCCGCAGGAATATTGCATATAAGGGTCAAGCATTAATGAGAAAAGATCATTACCGAGATCGTAATGTTCTTTACCGACAATCCAGGCACGTTTTTTTGATTGCAAATTAGTGAGACGCGCAGCTGCAATGCGCAACGTATCTTTAAAATGCCGCGGTAATTGTTGGTCCAGATGATGTTTTAATACGCGATGGAAGAACATATCGAGTTGTTCACACTCCCACCAACCGTCCATGTAACTTTCACCCAAGCCGAGAGAACCTTCCTCAAGAACGCGTTTAAAAAAATCTGGATGCTTTACCTGAATATCCCAGGGACGAGTGCCATTAACTGCAATATCTGCGCGCTCTAGCAGTTCATTGACGATCCGATACCAGTGGTTTTCTTCAAGGCTCACTTCTTCTATAACAGATGAACTCATAGCTTCTCCATCACCTTCCGATCTGAACCTGAGAAAAAGAATAGCCAATTTCCCAAGACCTGTGAGAGAACTCACGGAAAACCCGTGCGCCAAAAATCCGACGTTTTACAGAGGTATGAATTTGAATAGAAAAGTTGGACGTAACACTGGAGTATCGTGCAGACGCCATCCCGCGACAGGGTCGCTAAAGGTATTACATTTATATTATTGATTTAATACAGAATTACTGACCCACTGAGTATATGCTCACGTGGGTCAATATTCAACGGGTGATCGTTAGTTTGCTAACGAAAACCGTTGCCTTAATGATTATCTTCGCAGGGACGGGAAGTGTGGGCAATATCACTTTGTGCGTTTACTGCTCGCTGGCAGACAAACCCCGCCCACGCCAGTACCACGGTGGCCACCATCACTAAAGTCGTGTTAAACAGCGCTTGCTCAAGGCCAGCAGAGACCAACAGGCTGGCGACAAAGCACGATCCTAACTGGAACAAGTTCTGTAATCCGGCCGCTTTGCCGGTGGCGTGCGGGAAGGGCGCTAATGCGCTGGCAACCACAATCGGATAGATCGCGCCATTGGCCAGCGCCATGCCGCAGAATGGCATGAGTAATACGAACAGCGGCGCTGAAGGCATTAAGGCGATAACAAACAGGCTCAGGATGCTCAGGCTATACAGCACCAGCAACCATGGCAACAGTTGTGCACCTTGATAACGATTTAACAGCGTGCGACAGCCAAAACCGCCAATTAAAAACGCAATAGTCTGCGGAATATAACTCAGGCCAATATCGCCCGGTGTCAGGCCAGCAGCGGCGAGAATGAAAGGTGATCCCGTCAGCCAGGCGAAGAAACTCGCCGAGCAAGCAGAATAGATCAAAACGTTACCGCTATAGACGCGCGTGCCCATTAAGGTTAACCAGCCAGGTTGGATACCACCGGCCACTTTTTCGCGCTTAGGCGACGTTAACTGCAGCGTACCGATCAGCAGTACCACCGCGACCAATGTCAGCGTGATAAAGATGCTGCGCCAGTGGAAGTGGCTGATAAGCCAGGCGCCAAGCAGTGGTGCCAGCGCAGGAGACAGCGCAACCAGCGGCATAATCGTTGCAAACACTTTATTCGCTTTGGCTTTTGGATAGTGATCTACCACCAACGCCTGCCAGCTCACGGCTGCAGCACACACGCCAATGGCCTGCACAAAGCGCAGCGCCAACATCAGGCGTACGTCGGTTACCCAAAGCATACCCAGGCAGCCGAGGGCGAAGATGGCTAAACCCGCCAGTAAAATCGGTTTACGTCCATAACGATCCGACAGCGGCCCCCAAAATACCTGTGCACAGGCAAAACCGCCGAGAAACAGACTTAAGCTGGCGCTGATAGTGCCGGGTGCGCTAGCAAAATCACGCTGCATATCGCCAAAGGCGGGTAAATACATATCCGTGGCAAGAAAGCCGAGCATGCTGAGCACGGCGAGATAAGGCATAAATGCTTTAGACGACAACATGTTGATTCTCTTTTGGGCAGGTTGAACGCCGGGGAGTGTAAAAGGATGCAACGCGCTTTGTGAAACGCTAATATTTGCATGGTGCTGTTAAATTTTTTGAAGGCAAAAATATGTGGTCAGAATATGCGCTTGAAGTGGTGGATGCCGTGGCGCGCACCGGCAGTTTTAGCGCGGCCGCGCAGGAGCTGCATCGCGTGCCTTCTGCCGTCAGCTATACCGTGCGTCAGCTGGAAACCTGGTTGGCGGTACCGTTGTTTGAGCGCCAGCATCGCGAAGTGGTCATGACACCAGCCGGCGAGCACTTCGTTCGTGAAGGGCGATCTGTTATCAAAAAAATGCTGGCAACGCGTAGGCAGTGTCAACAACTGGCGAATGGTTGGCGCGGTGAATTGAGTATCGCGGTTGACTGCATTGTAAAACCGCAGCGCACGCGGCAATTAGTGAAGGACTTCTATCGTCATTTTCCCGATATGGAGTTGATTATCAGCTACGAAGTGTTTAACGGAGTGTGGGATGCATTAGCCGATGGCCGGGTAGATGTCGCGATTGGCGCCACGCAGGCAATTCCCGTCGGTGGACGTTTTGCGTTTCAGGATATGGGCGCGCTGAATTGGCGTTGTGTGGTCAGCCCGGATCATCCGCTGGTTAACAGCACGGAACTGGATGATGAAACGTTGCGAGCGTGGCCATCTCTGGTGCTGGAAGATACGTCGCGTGCATTGCCGCGCCGTATGACCTGGACGCTAGATAATCAGCGGCGGCTGGTGGTGCCAGAATGGGAAACCGGGATGGCGTGTTTGCTGGCAGGATTGTGTGTTGGAATGGTGCCGGGCCATTTGGCGCGTCCACTGCTGGACAGTCATAAATTGGTCGAACTGTCGCTGCCGCAAGCCTTTCCTGATAGTCCGTGCTGCGTCAGCTGGGCAGAACAACGCACGTCGCCGGCGCTTGAGTGGTTACTGGCTTATCTGGGGGATGCTGAAACGCTGAACCACGAATGGCTCAGCGAAGTGTCAGCTTAGCGGCGATAATCGCGGAATGGGCCGTACGCCACTGAACGACGTTCAATCAGCGTAGGCTGAACCTCGATGGTTTGTGGATCTTCACGTTTGCTGGTGATGCGATCCAACAGCATTTCCAGCGCTTTTTCACCCAGTTCGGCTTTAGGCTGGTGTACGGTGGTCAGCGCGGGCGTGAAATAGCGCGCGTTGCGCACGTTATCGTAACCAATCACCGAGATATCTTGCGGTACACGCAAACCCATCTCATCGGCGGCACAAATTGCGCCCATCGCCATAATATCGCCGCCGCAGAACACGGCGGTTGGGCGCTGTTTCTGGTTAAGAATCTGCTGCATGGCCTGATAACCGGATTCAGGTTCAAAGTCGCCCTGAACCACCCATTCTGGACGCACTGTAATGCCTGCTTCGTTCATCGCCTGCAGAAATCCTGCGTGACGTCCGCCGCCGGTGTTGCGCTCCATCTGGCCAGGGATGGCACCAATATCGCGATGGCCACGTTCAATCAGATAACGCCCGGCGAGATAGCCGCCTTGAAACGCGTTGTCCTGCACCGTATCGGTAAAATCACCGCGCGAAGCACCCCAATCCATGACGACCATCGGGATATTGCGGTTCTCTTCCAGCATTTGCAGTAAATCGTCCGGATACTCAGAACACATCACCAGCAAACCATCGACGCGCTTTTGCGCCATCATCGACAGATAGGCGCGCTGTTTTTGCAGATCGTTGTGCGCATTGCCGAGAATCAACGTATAGCCGCGTTCGAAACAACGATTCTCCACCGCTTCGATAATTTCAGCAAAATAGGGCGCTTCACTGGACGTTGCCAGCAGACCTAAGGTTTTGGTGTGATTCACTTTGAGACTACGCGCCACGGCACTTGGCGAGTAGTGTAATTGTTTGATCGCTTCCCATACGGCGTTACGCGTTTCTTCCGCAACGAAACGCGTTTTGTTGATGACATGCGAAACCGTGGTGGTTGAGACACCTGCGCGTTTTGCGACATCTTTAATTGTTGCCATGAAAATGGTACTCCTGGTCTTATCGCAACTTACTGATAAGTATATTGTTAAACGTTTGCGTCTGCTAACGCTTTTACAGCTCAAAAGGCGGGCAAAACGGGGTGTTATAGCAGACGAAATCACTTCATTATGCTGAAAATACAGCACGCGCAAAATCTGTTGCGCAACGAAAGGCGGCGATTCTAACAAGCCCGCGCGGATAACACGAGATTTTTGCCGATTGCTGTGCGAAAATCGCGTTAACCCTATTAATTGTGTGACTAAGGAGTTGTGATGAATACTGACCTGAAGCTGGCGCTAATGACCACTGTTGGCGCACTGTTGATGATTATCGCCTTCAGTTTTACCGCGATCATGCATTAACAAAAAAGCCGGAGCTGTGTGCAGCATCCGGCTTTTTTCTGTTTGTTGCGCAACAATTAGCGAATGGTTTTTGGCGTCATCATACGACGCGCGCCCACATAGTGTTTCTGCCAGTAATCCTCTCCCAAAGCGCTAATCTGAATATCTTTGCCGGTACGCGGCGACTGAATGAATTTGCCGTTGCCGAGATAAACACCAACATGATCAGCGGTGCCGCGATTGTTAATGCGGAAGAACACCAGATCCCCTTTCTCCAGCATTTCACGTTTGATCGGGGAAGCATCACGCAAGTGATACATCTCATTGGCGGTGCGCGGAAATTTGAATTTCACCAGATCTTTATAGGCGTACCAGACCAATCCACTGCAGTCGAAACCGGTATGTGGCGAGGTGCCGCCCCATTGATAAGGTTTACCGAGTTGGCCCATTAATTTGGTCATCGCCGTTTCACGCGCTTTTTGATAACGCTGGCGGTGCGACTTACTCATTTTGATGCCGGTAAGCGCAACCGCTTCGTCATCAACCACCACTTCGGGAGATTTCTTCACCAGGCGTTGATGACCGTATTTCTTAGCGGTAAGTTTCAGCGGGGATTTTTTGCTGGTGGTTTTGTGCAGCGCGGTTTCAGTTTTGGTCTGTTTTTTTAGTTTGAATTTTTGGACAGCAGTCAGGCGCGATTTTTTTGTGGTGGTTTTCACCGGACGTCGTTTGCGGCGCTCGTCTTCACGTGCGCTCTTTTTCTCTGCTTTGAGCGAGCTGGCATTAACGGGTGCATGCGGAGATGCAGCAGCCACATTAAAGAACAGTTGGGCTAAAGCCAGTATGAAAAGCGTAATTAGTAGACGCATAATCCGGTTACAGGTTAAGCAGGCTGAATGAACACAGACTGCGGCAAAGTGAGAGAAATCTGATCAAGTGACCAGCGCCGAGGCAATTCTAATCCACTTTTTTTCCAAAAGGTAAGGCCTTTTTCCATTAATATGTTACCAGATTGATTCTGTAGCAAAAATGAGCGATTTCAGCTGGTTAACCCAGCGAAACTATTGCTAATTATTAATTTATTAATGCCAATTAATGATATGAAAATGTTATTTGTCATGAATTGACTTAACAAACATGGCGATTAGCAGGCGCAAACACAAAATCCCGTTTTCAGTACGGGAGCGAAATCGCTACAATAAACAAACACGAAGTGAAGGATTAAGGAAGGCAATAATGAGTACTGTTGAAAAAATTCAGCGTCAGATCGCAGAAAACCCGATTCTGCTGTACATGAAAGGTTCCCCGAAGCTGCCAAGCTGCGGTTTCTCGGCGCAGGCCGTGCAGGCGCTTTCCGCATGCGGCGAGCGTTTCGCCTATGTGGACATTCTGCAGAACCCGGATATCCGTGCTGAAATGCCAAAATACGCGAACTGGCCAACCTTCCCGCAGCTGTGGGTTGATGGTGAGCTGGTCGGCGGCTGCGACATCATCGTGGAAATGTTCCAGCGCGGCGAACTTCAGCCGCTGCTGAAAGAGACCGCTGAGAAATATAAAGAAGCGGAATAATGCAGAAGGCCGACACATGTCGGCCTTTTCTTTGGCTATTCGACGGACGCGTCGTCAGCGGGTTCTTCACTGAAAGCCAATGGCCAGCCACCAAGGCGTTTCCAGCGATTCACCAGCTCACAGAACAGCGTCGCGGTTTGCTCGGTGTCATACAGCGCCGAATGCGCTTGCGTACTATCAAACTCCATTCCCGCTGCTTTGCAGGCTTTCGCCAATACGGTTTGCCCCAACACTAATCCGCTTAATGCCGCAGTATCAAACGTGGCGAAAGGGTGGAACGGATTGCGTTTCAGGCTGGCGCGTTCTGCGGCCGCCATGACAAAGTTAAGATCGAAAGTGGCATTGTGCGCCACAATAATGGCGCGATTACAGCCGCTGTCTTTGGTGCCTTTGCGTACCATTTTAAAAATCGCATGCAGCGCTTCGTATTCGCTTACCGCACCGCGCAGCGGATTGGTGGGATCGATACCGGTAAACGCCAGCGCCGCAGGATTGAGAATGGCGCCTTCAAACGGTTCCACATGGAAGTGCAGCGTTTCATCGCGATGCAACCAGCCGTCTTCATCCATTTTCAGCGTTGTGGCTGCAATTTCCAGCAGTGCATCGGTTTGTGCATTGAAACCAGCGGTTTCAACATCGATCACGACAGGATAAAAACCGCGGAAGCGTTGGTGGAGAGCGTTTAAAGCGTTCGATTCAGACATCAGGATCTCATGGCAATAAATAGGGCAGCGCGCATTATGGCAAAAATCGCAGGAGGGTGCAGCAGGAGAGGGAAGTCAGCCTGCAATTAGCAGGCTGACGAGCAACATTAGTTGCCTAAGCCGTGACCGGCATGTTTATTTTCAATCAGCTCGATTTTGTAACCGTCTGGATCTTCAACAAACGCAATAATGGTAGAACCGCCTTTCACCGGACCCGCTTCACGCGTCACGTTGCCGCCGGCGCTGCGAATGCGTTCGCAGGTATCGGCCACATTGTCCACGCCCAGCGCGATATGGCCGTAGGCGTTGCCGAGATCGTATTTATCCACGCCCCAGTTGTATGTCAGCTCAATCACCGCGCCTTCGCTCTCTTCGGTATAGCCAACAAACGCCAGCGTGTATTTGTACTCGGTGTTTTCGCTCTGACGCAGCACGCGCATGCCAAGCACGCGGGTGTAAAAGTCGATGGAACGTTGCAAATCGCCAACGCGTAACATGGTGTGAAGTAAACGCATAACATCCTCTTTTTTAAAACGTCATCAGTGAATGACAAGACAACTTAGTATACACACTGATGAAACAACGCTGCCGCCAATCCACGGCGGCAGCCATTTTCTTACAGGGTGGGGTAATCGGTATACCCTTCCGCACCGCCGCCGTAGAAGCTTTCCGGACGTTGCGGGTTGAGAGGAGCATCTTGCTGCAGACGCGCCACCAGATCCGGGTTAGCGATAAAGTCGCGGCCAAACGCCACCGCATCAATCAGGCCGCGAGCAATCAGATCATCGGCTTTCTCAACGGTGTAGGCACCCGCACCGATGATGACGCCAGGGAACAGCGCACGCACTTTCTCGCGGAAGGCATCGCTGTAAGGCTGTCCACCCGCCCAGTCTGGCTCAGATAGGTGCAGATAGGCGATGCCGCGTTTGCCCAGCTCGGCGATATACCACAGCGCCGCTTTTTCTTCGTCCGGGCCATTTTCCAGATTCTGGAAGGCACCGATTGGCGAAACGCGAATCCCAATGCGGTCGGCAGACCAGTTGGCAATTGCTGCATCCACCACTTCCAGCGCGAAACGGCCACGTTTCTCAATCGAACCGCCATACTCATCGGTACGCTGGTTTGAGTCAGGTGCAAGGAACTGGTGCATCAGATAACCGTGCGCAGAATGCAGCTCCAGCAGGTCGAAGTCGGCATCGCGCGCATTGGCGGCGGCCTGACCAAAATCTTTTACGATTTGCTGAATTTCCGCCACTGACAGCTCGCGCGGTACTGAGGTGTCTTCACGATAGACAGAACCATCCTCGGCGCGTAGGGAAGTACGCGTACCCGCCGCCAGCGCGGTGGGTGCGACAGGCGCTTTGCCTTCTGGCTGCACGCTGTTATGCGAAATGCGGCCGGTATGCCACAGCTGGACGGCGCTGTGACCTTTAGCAGCATGAATGCCTTCGTTAATCATTTTCCACGCGGCAATTTGCTGCTGTGTGTGCAGACCCGGTGCGCCGGCGTAACCTTTCGCCTGGAAAGAGATCTGAGTGGCTTCGGTGATGATTAAACCGGCGTTTGCGCGCTGTTGATAATATTCCGCCATCAACGGCGTTGGGATATCGCCCGGCTCAATGCTGCGCAGACGCGTCAACGGGGCCATGAAAATGCGGTTCGGTACGGTAATCGCGCCCACTTTGAGTGGTGAGAACAGCTGCTTACTCGCCATAATGATTGCTCCAGGAAGACCGGTCGTCTAGTAACGCGGATTTTTAAAAGTCAGTGACTCATCAGCCACTGTTCGATGGTGTCGAGCGCCAGGCTAATCGGACCTGATTCTCGGGAAATCTTGCTCTGCAAACTGGCCCCAAGCCACAACAAGTAGCAACGATGCGCCAGCTGCTGCGGAGTTTGGTCATAGGGCAATGCCTGCTCAGCCGCCACATCGGTTAAACAGCGTGTGTAGGCTGCGATGATGGCATTCGCACCCTGTTGCAGCGCATCGCGCATCGGTTCAGAGAGATCGCACACTTCCGCTGATAACTTCACGCCAAGGCAGCCAACAATATGGCCCTGCTCGATAAACAGCCTTTCGCCATATCGAAAATGCGCTAACAGGCGTTCAGTCGGCGTGAGGCCTGGCAGATTCAGTTGCTGATCGATCTGTTGCTGAAAGTGGGTGAAGTAGCGCTCAATCAGCGCCACGCCAAAGGCTTCTTTCGAACCGAAATAGTGATAAAACGAGCCTTTGGTGACGTCCGCCAGCGCCAGCATCTCGATCAATCCCATGCCGGTAAAACCGCGCTGTAAACAAACCTGCTCGCCAATGGCGAGCAGGTGTTCACGGGTATCGTTGCGTGGCTGAGTCTTATTCATGGGTTGCAGGTTATTAGACCAGTCAGTCTAACGCAACCTTCAGGCAGCCGTTTGGCACGATCTGATCATGTCCAGCTGCGGCTGATATTGCTGGGTCTGGACATTGAACATGCCTAAAACCGTATGGAAAAGATTATCTTGCGATACGTTTTCGTCGGCTGCTTGCTGGCGTAAACAGGCTTCATTAATGTGATTGGCCACCGCGTAACCCGGTGACATCCACAACAGCAGAGGAATGTGTGTCTGCTGCGTAGGGGCAAACAGATAAGGCGCACCGTGCAGATACATTCCGCGCTCGCCAAGAGATTCACCGTGATCGGAGAGGTAGACCAAGGCTACATTGAAGCGATCGCTCAGGACTTTCAGCTTATCAATGGTGTGGCTCAGCATCGCGTCGGAATACAGCAAGGTGTTGTCATAGGTATTGACCAGCGCCTGATGATCGCAATCCTGAATCTGCTTACTGTCACAGGTGGGCGTAAAGCGGCGGAATTCAGCTGGATAGCGCTGATAATAGGCCGGACCGTGGCTGCCCATTTGGTGTAGTACAATAATGCTGTCGTTGTGCAGGCTATCAACATAGTTATCAATACGATGCAGCAACACATCGTCCTGGCAAAATCCGTCATGGCAATATTGTGGCAGTTTCCACTGTGTCATATCGGTGTGTGGCACGCGGTCACAGGCGCCTTTACAGCCGCCATCGTTCTCGCGCCACAGCACGCTCACGCCCGCATGGGCAAGGATGTCGAGCATGCCTTCCTGATGGTGCGCCAGATTAGCGTCGTAATGCGCGCGTGGCATATTGGAGAACATACAGGGCACCGATATGGCGGTTTCTGTGCCGCAGGAACTGGCGTTGCGATAATAAATTACCTGTTGTTTTTTCAGTTCTGGATTGGTATCTCGCGCGTAACCGCCCAACGAGAAATTCCCGGCGCGCGCCGTTTCCCCTACGACTAGCACCACCAGCGTTTTTTTGGTTGCTGCGGAGATTAACGGACCTTTATGTGCATCTTCACCGAGTTTCACCAGCGCCTGGCTACCTTGCAGATAACGTTGATCGACATAATGGCCGGTACCGCTAACGATATTGGCCGGGGTAATCATCTTGATCAGGTTTTTATTATTGCGTATCAGCGAGGCGTAATCTTTGTAGAACAGCGCTGCCATTAGCAATATCACTAATATTGCTCCCAATGCGCCCGTTAAGCGTTGCAGTAAGTTCCACCACCATCGTTGTCCCTGATGAAAACGCACGCCGCAAATCAGCGCTACCGGCACAATCCCCATCAACAACATCCATATTACATAGCGGCTACTGATCAACGCACCGGCCTCTTGCGGGTCGGATTCAAATACGTTTTGGATCATATTGGTGTCGATCACCGTACCAAAACTGTGCATGAAGTAGTTGGCGGCCGCGCTAACGACGACCAGCACAATCAGCAACGGCTTGCGGATATAAGGCAACGCAGCAAGCGAGAAAATAAAATAGAAAGCCGAGGCTAGTACTACAGGGATACTGGCAGCGAACAGATAATCGTGGGGATGATCGTAAGGGATCATTTCCCATGCGCGCAGCAAGAAAAGGGCATTCAATATCAAGGTGAAGAACAGCGCAGCAATAAGGTTAAATCCACTGCTACTGCACTGAAATGTGTTCGGAAATCTCATGAAAATTCGACGCTGAGGAGTAATGCGACAATCCTATGAAGACAAGATGAGGAAAACCTTAACGAAGATTAAACATGCGCACTCTAAATTCTGTAAACGCTGGCTATTTGGTAAACAGTCGTAACCAGAGGTGGCCGTGGGGGCATAATGAGCAATTCACGTTTACTCTTTGCACAATGTCACTAAGCTGTTATCAATGTTAAGTCAGATGTTAATTGCGGAGTTGATGTGGCCGAGCAACTGGAGTTCTTCCCCGTTCCCAGTCCGTGTCGCGGCATTTGCCAGAGTGACGCGCGTGGCTATTGCCGTGGGTGTTTACGCAGCCGGGAAGAGCGCTTTAACTGGATGAAATTCAGCGATGCGCAAAAGCGCGATGTGCTGCGCTTGTGCCGGCAACGCTTTTTGCGCCTGCAGCGGCAGCAGAAAGTGGATGAAGATCATGATCCACAACAACCGGAACTGTTTTAAGAAAACGATGATTTGCCTTTCCGTTATACTCCCGCTTTCGTCATCTGGATCCGTGTTTGAGGGAGTTTAACCATGTTACAACCGCAGGCTATTGCACCGCAGGGACCGTCTTTTTCACCGCTGATTGCTGGCTACTGGCGTTTAATGGAGTGGGGCATGACGCCGCAGCAAGTGGTGGCGTTTATCGAGCACCATTTGGCGCTGGGCATCACCACCGTCGATCACGCCGACATTTACGGCGATTACCAATGTGAAGCCGCCTTCGGTGACGCGCTGCGCCTGGCTCCAGGCTTGCGTGAGAAGCTGCAAATCGTCACCAAATGTGGCATTGCCACGCGTGCAAAACCTGAACACCGCATCGGCCACTACATCACTGAAGCCAGTCACATTCTGCACAGCGCTGAAAATTCCCTGCGTCATTTCAATACCGATTACCTCGATCTCATGCTGATTCATCGTCCGGATCCATTGATGGACGCAGATGAGATTGCGGAAGCCTTTATGGCGCTGCATCAGAGCGGCAAAGTGCGCCACTTCGGTGTTTCCAACTTCACCGCGTCACAGTTCACGCTGCTGCAATCGCGTTTGCCGTTCAGTCTGGTCACTAACCAGCTGGAAATCTCTCCGCTGGAGCAAACTTCGCTGTTGGATGGCTCGCTCGATCAGTGTCAGCAGAATCGCATTCGTCCGATGGCATGGTCTTGCCTCGGCGGCGGCCGACTGTTTAACGATTCGCATTATCAACCCCTGCGTGATGAGCTGGAGCAGGTGAAACAAGAGATTGGCGCCAGCAATATCGAGCAAGTGGTCTATGCATGGGTAATGAAGTTGCCAAGTCGTCCGCTGCCCATTATTGGGTCAGGCAAAATCGAACGTGTTAAAGAAGCGGTCGGGGCGTGCCAGTTAACGCTTGATCGCCAGCAGTGGTTCCGCATTCGCAAAGCCGCCATCGGTTATGATGTGCCCTAAAGCGTAAAGCTGCGTCAAATTACGGCAGCCTGGATGAAAGCAGTCCAGGCTTAAAGGGAATCTAACCGTAAGGAGACGTTATGAAGAAAACCCTCATTGTTATGCTGGCTGTGGCTTGCGCCGCTGGCGCGCAGGCTGCGTCGGAAGAGGTCACGCTGCATGAAACCACGGCACAAGGTATCGGGGCGGTGATTGGCAAAGTCACTCTCAGCGAAACGCCGTACGGAGTGCAATTTACACCCGCGTTAACCGGACTCAAACCCGGCATTCATGGCTTCCATGTGCATGCCAAAGGCAGTTGTGAACCCGGTCAATCCGATGGGAAAACCGTGGCAGCGGGAGCGGCAGGTGGACATCTCGATCCGCAAAACAGCGGCAAACATCTTGGCCCGTATGCCGACGGACACCTTGGTGACTTACCTGCACTGTTCGTGACAGAAGATGGCAAGGCGAATTATCCGGTCGTCGCGCCGCGCATTAAATCCCTGAGTGAAATCAAAGGTAAAGCCTTAATGGTGCATGTCGGCGGCGATAATCATGCCGATCATCCGCAACCGCTTGGCGGCGGCGGCGCGCGTTTTGCCTGCGGCGTAATTTAACGCTGAGGGCGGCAACTTTTTGTCGCCCTTTTTCACCCTCCCTGAAAAAAGTTGACCCATTTTCTTACTACTCTCAGCGGTTTTTCCGTCCTATGATATTGATTCAGGAATAAATGCTCAGGGGCAGGAATGAAAACGCGTGGGATAATGCTATTATGTTTGTTGTTGGTGGGTTGCGATCAACCGAATGATACGCAGTTACGTTTGGATGCCAGTCGACAATTACAACGCACTATCGATACCAATCCACTGCGCGTAACCTGTGAGAAGATTGCCCGTGGCCGTGAATGGCTGACACAGCACACACTGCAGCGTCTCGAAGCCCAGGGCTGTCAAAACGTATTACGCAGCGCGACCGAAACCAATTTTTTGCACAGTGAAACCTATCGACATGCGATGACGGTGGTTTGCGGCGGTATTCAGGGCAAAAGTTTCACCGGCACCACTTTGAGTCGGCGTTTTATCTACTCCTCAGAAGAGAAGGCGTTGGTGATCGAACCGATGTCCGATCAGGATAAAACCCGTTTTGAAGGACACAAATCGCTGCTGCAACTGCAGGAAGACTTTAATCGCCAGACCACGCAATATTGTCAGTGATCAATCCGGCACCGCCTGCGCAAGCTGCGCGAGTGAGCAGCGCAATCGCCACAAAATGCCAGCCAGCATATTGGCTTCGCGCTCGGGCTGCTGCTGCAATTGGTTAATCATGGTCTCCAGCTCATCCAGCGTGGCTTGCAACGCGGTGTGATGCACGCCGCGCAGGCTGATAATCCTTTGTAAATTTTGCAGGCTGCTGTCGCGCATCCGTCCCAGCGTAGCGGAAGTGGGCTGCCATTCACGCAGTTGCCAGACAATATGCGAACAGTTGAGCAGCACCACGCCCCAGCGCAGCAGCCAGACGCGCGCTTGCTCGTCGCGACTGTTACTTAACTGACTGATATGATGATAAATCTGCGATTCAAAGTGGCTTTCGCTTTGACGCGGATGGCGACGCAATTGATCGAGAAACGCATGCCGCAGGGCGCGAATATGCCGGCGACTGCGACGCGCATCGGAACTGGGACGCAGCACCTGAAACGCCAGCCACGCCAGCAGTACGCCACACACCTTCGCGAGATTGTCATTCAGGAAACTTTGATAATCCCAGTCTGGCGGATTGGTGACGGCAATAAACGATCCCATAAAAACAATGAATTGCCCCCACATCCCCGCACGTTTCTTCTGCTGCAGTTTAAACAACTGCAAGGTGAGTAGCAGCGGGAACAGCACCAACAAAAACTGCCACAGCGCGCTGATTTGCACCATCAAACCGAACTGCAGCACAAAACTAAACAGCGACAGCCACAGCAAGGTTTTTAGCAGTAGCGTTACGCTGCCACTGGGCGAAGGGGCGGAAGAGTAAAGCACACAGGCGATGGCGGTCAGCGTCAGGGCCGCGGCACCGGAATCCCACTGCGTGGTGATCCAAAAGGCGCAGCCCAGCATAATCACGCTGAAGGTGCGCAGTGCACTCCAGCCGGCTTCCGCACTGTCGCTCTCGCGCGCCAGTGAAGGCGCATAAGGCGGCTGAAAACGCGTGTCGGCATCGGCGCGTTCAATCAGGCGAATCCAGCGATTGACGTTGAGGTAGACCCAACAGAAATAGCGCAGTCGCTGGACGAAAGCGCGCTGCCGGTAATCACCGGTTGCCGCTGGCGTAATGCCGCGCAAAATTAGCGCCAAACGATATTTGTCACACTGCGGCTGCGCCAGTTCCTGCAGCAGTTTGGCAATAGCGTCGTAAAGTTCGGGTGGCGCGTCAGGCCAATTCAGCAACATGCGGCGCAGGCTGGAGAGCACGCTGGTCAGACGCAATTGCTGATGCAGCACATAGTTCAGCACGTTATTCTGGCGACGGAAGCGATAGTGGCTCCAAAATGCCTGAATGCGCAGCAGGTTCATGGTGAGAATTTGGCTGATAACGTTCTCATGCGCGGTACGCACGTTATCGGTGCTGCCTTGCTGCAGTAATAACACCGCATGATCCAGCAAACGCGCATGCATCTGACGCAGCGAACTCATCAGTGCGTTGCCATCAGAGGTGCTGGGCAGAATCATCATCATCAATCCGGCACACAGGATGCCGGAGATCACTTCACAAACACGCGCCTGAGCGATATCCCACAACTGAGTAACATCGGTGATGTTGACACTGCTAAAGGCAATGATGGCGGCGGTATACCCCGCCAGCGAAAACGCGTAGGCCACGTTGTTTTGGTAGTGATTGGCGATCCAGGTGCAGAACGCCAGCCAACCGGCCATGAAGAAGGCAAACAGCCAGGGCTCGTTTAACGTATGTCCGGCAATCACCAGCGCGGCGGTAGCGCCGAGCAAACTGCCGACGATTCGGCCCAGACTTTTACTGATGGCACCGCCGACGGTGGGGAAACTGACCACCGCCGCCGAGGTCATAGCCCAATAAGGTTCATCGAGTTGCAGCGCATAGGCGATGGTTAATGCGAGACACATCGCGATGCCATTACGCAGCGCGTAGCGCCACTCGGCCCAACTTGCTTTTATCCACGGCAAATTTTGCCAGGCCAGCCACTGAACGTTCATCATGACCTCAGTGGGCGATAGAAATAGTACAGGTGGTGCCCGCCACCAGCGTTACGCCATCCGGCAACGCATCCAGATGAATACGCACTGGCACGCGTTGTGCCAGACGGACCCAAGGCACGTTGGGCTTAATATCCGGGACCAATCCGCCATCGCTGGCGACACTTTGGTCATAAATGGCGCGTCCGATGCTCTCCACTTTACCCTGCAAGCGAGCGCCGTTGCTGTACAGCACAATCTGCGCCGCAGCGCCGGGTTGAATATGGCGCAGCTTGGTCTCTTCGAAATAACCCATTACGTAATAAGAGTGGCTGTCCACCAGCGCAAACAGTGGCGTACCCGCACTGGCATAGTTGCCGGTGCGCAGCGTCAGGTTGCTGATCCAGCCATCGGTAGGCGCGGTAAGAGTGGTTTGATCGAGGTTCCAGCGCGCCTGATCAAGGCTCGCCTGCGCGGCTTTAGCGCTCGCTGTGGCGGCGTTGGCGGTCAAACGCGCGGCATCCATATCTTCCGCCGAAATGACGTTACGCGGCAGGCTGGCACGGCGATTGGCTTCATGCTGCGCTTTAGCCAGATCGGCCTGCGCTTTGCCTAACTGCGCTTCGGCGTTGGCCTGCGCAATTTGCCACGGCACCGGATCGAGCTTGAGCAATACGTCACCTTTATGCACGAACTGATTGTCACGTACCGCCAGAGCGATGATGCGTCCCGACACGTCCGGCGTGATATCCACCAGTTCGGCGCGCACTTTGCCGTCACGCGTCCACGGCGATTGCATGTAGTAATTCCACATCCACCAGCCGGCAAGCAGGGCCAGCGCAAAGAGCACTACCGTGGAAAAATACTTAAAAGGGTTGAATTTCATGGTGATTTATCCGAGGCTCAGTAACCACAATGCGCCAGCGACGCACAGTACAAACAGGGAAAGATCCATTAAGGTGGGATGCCAGACATCGCCGGAGTAGATCCAGCCGCGAATCAGCGGGTGAATCATTAGCCAGAAAAAGAAACCGAGCAACACCGCTTTAAAAAGCGGAGGGAAAAACAGCGACGCACCGAAAACCAGGTCGGTAAGCGGGGCGCTGGGGGAAAAAGCGGTTAGGGACACGTGTCATCATCCTTTTGACCGGGAATCATCTCAATAGAGTTTAGACAGCCAGCGTATGCACTGGCCTGGTATTTGTAATTTGCCAGGTAAACTCGCAGAATAGTGTAAAATCTGGCTTAATAGCTAGCAAGCTAATTATAAGGAGATGCAATGGATACGCCCTTGGGAACCGATCTGTCTCGCCTGGTGCGCATTTGGCGCGCTTTGATCGATCAGCGTTTGAAACCGCTTGAGTTGACTCAAACACACTGGGTGACGTTACACAATATTCATCAACTCCCGCCAGAGCAGTCACAGATTCAGCTGGCTAAAGCGATCGGCATTGAGCAACCTTCTCTGGTGCGCACGCTGGATCAGCTGGAAGAGAAGGGATTGATCACCCGCGCCACCTGCGCCAACGATCGCCGCGCCAAGCGCATTAAGCTGACGAAGCAGGCGGAGCCAATCATTGAACAGGTTGAAAATGTGATTGATGCGACGCGTGACGACATTCTTTCCGGCATCAGCCTGGAAGAGATTAATCAGATGGTGACGCTGATTGCGCGGCTGGAAAAAAACATTCTCGAATTTCACAACCGCGAGAAATAAAAAAACCGACGCAAGGCGTCGGTTTTTTTTATCTGTACGCTTAACGTGGCGAAACGGTAACCTGGCTGCCGTTTGACGCCATTACTACGCGCTGACCAACCGAGTAGCGAGTGGCCGCTTGTTTCTGCACCACCATGATGGTGTTGCCATCATCCTTGCGGATTTCCAGCTCGACACCGTCAGATTTGTTGACCGCACCCTGAACGCCCTGACCGGCTACGCCACCGAGTACCGCACCGCCCGCAGTGGCCAGACTGCGGCCGCTACCGCCGCCGATGGTATTACCGAGGAAACCACCCAGCACGGCACCACCAATCGCGCCAATCACGTTGTTTTCATCGCCGCCCTGGATTTTCACCGGACGAACCGATACCAGCGTGCCGTAGGAAACACTTTGTACTTGTTTAGCTTCGTTGGCGCTGTAAACGTCACCGGAAAGGGTGCTGTCATTGGCACAACCTGCCAGAGTTAAGCCGGTTAACGCCACGGCTACAAAACGCTTAATCATCAGAACGCTCCTTAATGCAAAATAACGCCATATTTCTCATCCTGTACTGCACAGAGTATAAGACAGAAAACCGGCAATTGACTCTAAGTCCGTATAAAACGCGGCTGGGGCGAAGCATAGACCATCCTCCCTCAACAAAAATTCAATTACGTGACGAATATATTTCTTAGCTGGAATGCACTGCGCAGTGACGCTGAAAAGCGGAATTTTATCATAGAATTAGCCTCGGTAATTTGCCAGGCTTAAGCCAGATGATATTAAGGGAGTGAACCGCTATGAAATCAGGACGCTATATTGGCGTGATGTCTGGCACCAGCCTTGACGGCGTAGACGTAGTGCTGGCGGCGATTGATGGACATATGGTGGCGCAGCAGGCCAGCTATTGTCATCCCATTCCACAGGAACTACGTCAGCAGGTGCTGGCCATTTGCCAGGGACAAACATTAACGCTATCGCAGCTCGGGCAACTGGATACGCGTCTTGGCAAGCTGTTCGCCGAAGCGGTATTGACCTTGATGCACCAGCAGTCGCTGGAAGCCAGCGATATTATGGCGATAGGCTGTCACGGGCAAACGGTGTGGCACGAGCCGCAAAGTGATGCACCCAATACGCTGCAAATCGGTGATAACAACCAGATTGCGGCGGCAACCGGCGTAACGGTGATCGGTGATTTCCGTCGTCGTGATATGGCGCTCGGTGGGCAGGGCGCGCCGCTGGTTCCCGCTTTCCATCAGGCGCTGTTAATGGACAGCGTGGAGCGCCGCATGGTGTTGAACATTGGTGGCATTGCTAATCTCTCACTGTTGATCCCGGGCCAGGCCGTACGCGGTTTTGACACCGGCCCAGGCAATATGCTGATTGATGCGTGGATTTGGCGGAATAAAAGCTTACCGTACGACAAAGAGGCTGCCTGGGCGCGCAGCGGTCAGGTGGTCCCGGCGCTATTGGAATTGATGTTAAGCGATCCCTGGTTCGCGCTGCCGCCGCCGAAAAGCACCGGGCGCGAATATTTCAATCTCAGCTGGATTGAGCAACAGTTGCAGCGTTTCCCGGCGCTGGCACCGCAGGATGTCCAGGCCACGCTAACCGAACTGACGGCGCTGACCATCGCCCAGCAGGTACAGCTCAACCACGGTTGCGATCGTCTGTTGGTCTGCGGCGGAGGTAGCCGAAATCCGCTGCTAATGGCGCGCCTGGCTACGCATCTGTCGGGTACCGAAGTCGGTACCACCGACGAAGCGGGCATCAGTGGTGATGATATGGAAGCGCTGGCCTTTGCCTGGCTGGCGTTTCGCACACTAAACGGATTACCGGGCAACTTGCCCGCGGTCACCGGTGCGCGTGATATGAGTGTATTGGGCGCGATTTATCCGGCCAATCCCCGCCCCCTTCGTTAAGAGGTGAAGATGAAAAAAAGCATAGTGGTGCTGAGTAGTATTGCGATATTGAGTGGTTGCGGCATGGTGCATAATCAGGAGCCAGCGCCGCAACAGTTGCGCTACCAGTGCGGCACGCTGCCGCTGACGGTGACGCAGGATAATGCGAAGCAGCAGGTGAGCTTTATCCTGGATGGCAAGCCACTGACATTGGCACAAACGGTCTCGGCCTCCGGTGCGCGTTACAGCGACGGCACTTACGTCTTCTGGTCAAAAGGCAATGGCGCTTTTGTTGAACGTAATAACAAAATCGTGATTAATGATTGTGAATTGCAGAACGCGGATAACGCCGTTCAGTAAACGTGAGAAAAAGAGAAACAGCATGAGCGACAGTGACAGCTTGCAAAATATTGCCCATCTGCGTCGTGAATACACCCGCGGCGGGCTGCGACGTAAAGATTTGCCCGATAATCCTCTGGCGCTGTTTGAGCAGTGGCTACAGCAGGCCTGCATCGCCCAGTTGCCCGATCCGACGGCGATGACGGTCGCCACCGTAGACAGCAGCGGCCAGCCATATCAGCGCATCGTGCTGCTGAAGCATTACGATGAGCAAGGTATGGTGTTCTACACCAACCTCGGCAGCCGTAAGGCGCTGCAGCTGGCAGAGAATCCGCGTATTTCGCTGCACTTCCCGTGGCACTTCCTTGAGCGTCAGGTCATGGTGCTCGGTGAAGTGGAAAAGCTGTCGCCGCTGGAAGTGTTGAAGTACTTCAGTAGCCGTCCGCGTGATAGCCAGATTGGTGCGTGGGTGTCTAAGCAGTCGAGCCGCATCTCTGCCCGCGGCGTGCTGGAGGGCAAGTTCCTCGAACTCAAACAGAAATTCCAGCAAGGCGACGTGCCGCTGCCCAGTTTCTGGGGCGGTTACCGCGTCAAATTCCACACCGTGGAGTTCTGGCAGGGCGGCGAACATCGCCTGCACGATCGCTTCCTCTACCAGCGTAATGACAATGGCTGGTCGATTGACCGTTTAGCCCCGTAAAACTGCGTTTTATCCCCTTTCAACGCTGGCGCAGTTGGCGTCAGCGCTTTATGCTATAGCCCTCTTTTTTTTCGTCTCCGCACGTCAGCGGAAAGCTGTGTACCAGCCTAGGTGCAGTCTGATCAATTTGGAGTCAGTGATGACCAGCAGTAACCTGATACAACAATTGCAAGAAAGGGGCTTAGTCGCCCAGGTAACGGATGAAGAAGCGTTAGCAGAGCGACTGGCGCAAGGGCCAATTGCACTCTATTGCGGCTTCGATCCTACCGCTGATAGCTTGCATTTGGGCCATCTGGTGCCGCTGCTCTGCCTGAAACGTTTTCAGGATGCCGGACACAAGCCGGTCGCGCTGGTGGGTGGTGCCACCGGTCTGATTGGCGATCCCAGCTTTAAAGCAGCAGAACGTAAACTTAACACCGCTGAAACCGTCGGCGAGTGGGTGGACAAGATCCGCAACCAGGTTGCGCCTTTCCTGAGCTTTGATTGCGGCGACAACAGCGCCATCGCCGCCAACAACTACGACTGGTTTGGCGGCATGAACGTGCTGACCTTCCTGCGTGACATCGGTAAACACTTCTCGGTGAATCAGATGATCAACCGCGAAGCGGTGAAACAGCGTCTGAACCGCGAAGATCAGGGCATCTCCTACACCGAGTTCTCCTACAACCTGCTGCAGGGGTATGACTTTGCCGAACTGAACAAGCGTCACGATGTGGTGCTGCAGATTGGCGGTTCCGATCAGTGGGGCAACATCACCTCCGGTATCGACCTGACGCGTCGCCTGCATCAGCAGCAGGCGTGGGGATTAACCGTACCGTTGATCACCAAATCCGATGGCACCAAATTCGGTAAAACCGAAGGTGGCGCGGTGTGGCTGGACGCGAAGAAAACCAGTCCGTACAAGTTCTACCAGTTCTGGATTAATACCGCAGATGCGGATGTCTATCGCTTCCTGAAATTCTTCACCTTCATGAGCATAGAAGAGATCAATGCGCTGGAAGAAGAAGACAAAAACAGCGGCAAAGCGCCACGTGCGCAGTACGTGCTGGCTGAGCTGGTGACGCGTCTGGTGCACGGCGAAAGCGGCCTAACCGCGGCGAAACGCATCACCGAGAGCCTGTTCTCCGGCAGCCTGAGTGCCATGACCGAAGCGGATTTTGAGCAGCTGGCGCAGGACGGTATGCCAACCATCACGCTGACGGCAGAAGACGATCTGCAACAGGCGCTGGTGGCGGCGGAGCTGGTGCCATCGCGTGGCCAGGCGCGCACCATGATCGGTTCAAATGCGGTCTCGCTAAATGGTGAAAAACAGTCAGACGCCGAGTACCGTTTCAGCGATAGCGATAAACTGTTTGGACGTTTCACGTTGTTGCGTCGCGGTAAAAAACATTACTGCCTGATTAACTGGCAGTAAGCGTTGAGGGCCGGCTTCCGGCCCTTTTTTATGGCAAGACAGCAGTACAGGGCAAAATGAAAAATATTCTCGCAATTCAATCTCACGTTGTTTACGGACATGCCGGTAACAGCGCTGCCGAATTCCCGATGCGCCGCATGGGCGCAAACGTTTGGCCGCTGAATACCGTGCAATTTTCTAATCACACGCAGTATGGTCACTGGACCGGCACCGTGATGCCCGCCACGCATTTGACCGACATCGTTAAAGGCATTGCGGCGGTTGATCGCCTGAAGACCTGTGATGCGGTGCTGAGTGGCTATTTAGGGTCGGCAGAGCAGGGCGAACAGATTCTGGAGATCGTTCGTCTGGTGAAAGAGGCCAACCCAAACGCGTGGTTCTTCTGTGACCCGGTAATGGGCCATCCGGAAAAAGGCTGCATCGTGGCGCCGGGTGTGGCGGAATTCCACTGCAAAATGGCGTTGCCCGCCAGCGATATCATCGCGCCGAATCTGCTGGAGCTGGAGATGCTCAGTGGCCATGAGGTTGCTAACGTCGAACAGGCGGTGATTGCCGCGCGTGAACTGATTAGCAAAGGCCCGAAAGTGGTGCTGGTGAAGCATCTGGCGCGCGCCGGACGTCGCAGTGATCGCTTTGAGATGCTGCTGGTGACCGCCGAAGCGTGTTGGCACATTAGCCGCCCGCTGGTGGACTTTGGCGTGCGTCAGCCGGTGGGTGTGGGCGATCTGACCAGCGGGCTGCTGCTGGTTGATCTGCTGCACGGCAAATCGCTGCAGGATGCGCTAGAACACATCACTGCTGCGGTATATGAAGTGATGCTAAAAACCCATGAAATGGGTGAGTATGAATTGCAGTTGGTGGCGGCACAGGATGCGATTGCCAAACCGACGCAGCACTTCGCGGCAGAAAAGCTGTAATAGCAAAAAGAGGCCGGGTTTTAACACCGGCCCTTTCTGTTAAACCAAACCTTCCGCTTTCAATGCTGCCTGCACCGCCGGACGCTCAGCAACACGATTAAACCAGGCTTCTAACGCATCCAAACCACTTAAATCCAGCTTGATAGCTTTGGCCCAGCGCGTCACCACAAACAGATACACATCAGCGACGGTGAAACGTAATCCCAGCAGCCACTGTTTATCCTGCAACGCTTCGTTCACCGCCTGATACTTCTTCTCCAGCTGCGCACGCACAATGGTCTTGTACTCTTCCGGCGTATCCGGACGAAACAGCGGGCTGAAGGTTTTATGCAGCTCGCTGCTGACGAAACTCAACCACTCCAGTGTGTGGTAGCGCGTCAGGCTACCGGTGGGCGCCAGCAGATTGCGATCCGGCTTAAGATCCGCCAGATACTGCACAATCGCCACGCCTTCGGTCAGGATGCTGCCATCATCAAACTGCAGCGCCGGCACTTGTCCTTTCGGGTTAATCTGCCAGTAATCCTCTCCTTGCTCGGTCACTTTCTTCTGCAGGTCAACGTTCACCTGTGTAAAGTCCAGTCCGCATTCAAGCGCGACAATATGCGGTGATAGCGAACAGGCACCGGGCTTGCAATAGAGTTTCATCATGGCTTCTCCTTGAGTGTGGTGGTCAACGAAGCAGCATAAGTCTGCCCGTCATTTTTACCCGTGACGGTGATCAGGAATTGCGGTCACCGTTCAGGTTTATTGCGCAAAGCATGGCAGCAACGGCAGCTTTTCAAGCGCAAAATCCCAAAATCGCCTCACTTTTGGCGTCATATTCTTTACGCGCTGCGTCACTAACTGCACCGGCAGCGGCGCCGGTTCCCATTCAGGCAGTAACTGCATCAGTTTTCCGTTATGGATATCGTCGAGAACCTGATACGACAACAGTCGTCCGATGCCGTGCGCGTTGCGCAGCGCTTCCAACTGGCTCTCCACATCGTTAACGCGCAGACGCGGCGTGATTCTCACGCGCAAATCCTGGGCAAAACGCCACTCGCGCGTATGACGCAGACTCGCCACTAAGGCATGTTGAGACAATTCAGCGGGATGAGAGGGCGTGCCAGCACGTTGCAGATAGTCAGGGCTGGCCACCAGCGTCGGACGTACATTGCCAACCTGACGTGCCACCATTGAAGAGTCCTGCAATTCTCCAATGCGCAGCGCAATATCCAGGCCGTTTTCGATCAGGTCCTGATAGCTGTCGCTTAGCACCACTTCAATCTGCATCTCAGTATGCTGCTGCAGGAAGGCGCTCACCAGCGGCATCACGTGGCGACGGCCAAACTGCACCGGCGCTGTTAAACGCAGCAGGCCATGCAGGCCGCTGTGGTGAGCGCTGTCGATGGCACGCTGATAATCGCTGAGCACGCGTTGCGCCTGCTCAAACAGCTGCCAGCCGGCCTCGGTCGGCGCCAGCTGGCGTGTGGTGCGTTCAATCAGGGTGGTAGCGAGACGCGCTTCGAGGGTGTTGAGCGTGCGGGTAATAACCGGTGGCGAGCGTTGTAACAAGCGCGCCGCGCTGGCCAAACTGCCTTGTTGGATGACCGTGACAAACACCTCTAGCTCATCAAACCTGTCCATGATTTTTCCACTCTGATTCACAGTGAGCGGACATCATGAAGTTAAGTGAGTAAAAAGCGAAGTGTGATGAGCAGAAATCATTAAAGGAAATGTGAATGATGGAGAAATGGCGGGTAGAAAAAAACCGGGACAAGCCCGGCTTTTCAGTTACTGGTTCGCGTTAGCGCGTTTCAGTTGAGTTTGACTGTCGTCCTGTGTCATGCGGTTCAACAGTGGCGCGGTGATCAACATCAGAAGGGCAATCACACCGGTCGCAATACCAATCTGCTGGAACACATGGCTGTAAACTGCCAGTGAAGTGTGCGGATCGGTGACATCGCTTGGCACCGCCATCAGATTCGCGACTTTACCGGCAATCATGGCCGCACCCGCGGTGGTCAGGAACCAGGATCCCATGATGAAGCCCATCAGACGTTGAGGTACCAATTGCGCCACCATCGCTAAGCCCAGACCGGAAATCATCAACTCACCGATACTTTGCAGTGCATAGCTGAGGATTAGCCAGTTAACCGAGACGATACCGGCTTCGTTGGCAAATTTAGCGCCAAACGGCAATACCAGGAATGCCGCTGAACACAGCACCATCCCGAAGGCGAATTTATGTGGCATCGGCATTTTATCGCCGAGCTTGTTATACACCGCCGCCAGAATCGGGCTTGCCAGCATAATCCAGAACGGGTTAAGCGCCTGGAACTGTTCTGGCTCAAAGGTGATGCCGAGAATTGCGTGCTCAACGTTGCGGATTGCGAAGAAGTTGAGTGAGGTTGGCATCTGCATGTAGAGCACAAAGAACACAATCGCTTCTACCATCAGCAGGAAAGCCACGATCATCTTGCGACGTGCCGCACCTTTCAGGGCAAAGGCTTCTTTAGCGAAGATCAACACGATACCCGCCGCGATTACGCCCAGCGTCATACGCGCAATGCTCTGGTGATGCAGCAACCAGGTCGCCAGTGCAACCAGTGCGACCACGCCAACCAGCGTCATCAGCAGTTTACCCATCTGCAGCGGGGCGAAATCGGGTTTAGAACCGTAGTTTTTCACCATACGCTGGCAGAACAGGAAGTTAAGTAACGTGATGACCAAACCGACAACCGAAAGCGAGAATGCTGCGCCCCAGCCATATTTGGCGGCCAGCCACGGTGTCAGCATCATTGAGAACAGTGAACCGATGTTGATCGACATGTAGAACATGGTGAAGGCACCGTCGAGGCGCGCGTCATCTTTCTCATAACAGGTCGAGAGCAGGGAAGAGGGGTTGGCTTTAAACAAACCGCTACCGACGGCGATGGTCGCCATGCCGATATACACCATTGAGGTGTCATGGCCGGAGAAGGCAATCAGCGCATAACCCAGCGCCAACACAATCACGCCGAGAACAATGACACGTTTGGTGCCGAGTACTTTATCGCCGAGCCAGCCACCGATGGCGACCAGGCCATACACCAGTGCGCTAAACGAGGTGAACAGCGTAATGGAGTCCGCTTCGGACATGCCCAACTGTTTCACCAGGTAAACCGCCATAATGGCTTGCAGACCGTAGTAACCAAAACGTTCCCACAGTTCGATGGAGAAGATCAGATAAAACGCTTTGGGTTGCTTAAAAGCATTGAGGCTTGGTGCCTCATCAGTGTGTTTGTTTGCAGTTGACACTTGTACCTCAGTTTTAACATAGCCTGTTTTGCGACAGGAATTAAGTCTGCGTCGGGCTGGGTAATCCCGCGCAACATTGTTATTAGAAAGGAAAAACGGCGACTAATTTGGCTGAATCAGTCCATCAGGGCAAGCATTTTTTACGCGCTGAAATACGTGCAATAGGTAGGGTTAATGCCGCTATACAAAGTTGTAAATCAGTGTTAAATGTCGCTGATGGGCATTATATCAGGACAAAGACGTAAAATGCAGAGCCGGAGGATCATTTTCCTGATATAAACTGCTCGGAGAAGCTTTGCCAGAATATATCGCTAATGTTCATAAATTATACAGACAATAGAATTGTTATTGCGCAAAATATAAGCACAACAGGTTGATTGGTGAGCGTAATAAGCAGTCGAAAGATTCCAGAACGCTAATTTGTTGATCCTGCGCACAAAACTGCGAATTAATTAAAAGAGTAAAAGAAGTAAACGTTTGCGCAGCTGGCATCTGACGAATAAAACAGCGATAGGGCGCACTCTTTGCCAGATAAAAATGCAGCACTACGCGCAATGCGTTTAAATGAAAACAGCACAAACACAGGTTTTAGCCGCTTAGACAGCAGGATAACTTTGCTGTAACCTCCTTTTTTCCCTGAAAGGACGTAGTCATGACGAAGATGATTCGTGTCGCCCTGATTGGCGATTACCGTGCTAATGCTGTTGCGCATCAGGCCATCCCTCCCGCCGTACAACTGGCCGCAAAAACGCTCTCTCTTAATGTCAGCGCTGACTGGATCGCGACGCCAGAGCTCGATCAGCACCCCCTCACCGATTACCATGCGATTTGGCTGGTGCCGGGAAGTCCTTATCTCAATGACGATGGCGTATTTGCCACCATTCGCTGGGCGCGTGAAAACGGGAAGCCCTTTTTGGGTTCGTGTGGCGGATTTCAATACGCCATCGTTGAGTACGCGCGCAATGTGTTGGGTTGGGAAGATGCTGCGCATGCGGAAACCGATCCCACTGGCCGCTGGGTAATTGCGCCGCTGGCGTGTTCGCTGGTGGAACAGCGTGGAACCGTCACTTTCCAGCCGGGTTCACGTGTCGCGCAGGCGTATGGCGCGTTGCAGAGCGATGAGGGCTATCACTGCAACTTTGGCGTCAACGCCGAATTCAGCGAGGCGCTGGCAACGAAGAATTTAACGATCACCTCATGGGATTTGGCAGGCGATGTGCGCGGCATTGAATTAATCGATCACCCATTCTTTGTCGCCACCTTGTTCCAGTCCGAGCGGGCTGCGCTGCAAAATCGCCTATCGCCGCTGGTGGTTGCCTGGCTGCAGGCAGCCGCAGCGACGTGAAGGGTGAGGTAATGCCGATCAGTTAAGCGCCAAGCCACTTTCGTTCGCCATCGGCTGGGGCAGTTTCAGCTATGCCGTGCGGCGACCGAGCAGAGGACGCCTGGCCGCGCCCTCTGCACTCCCGGGCCCTGCGCCAGCCCATCCCGCCGCTTCGCGGTGCCTTCACTCATTCACGATTCCTGACGGACCGGCGGCGATTCGCTCCTGCTCAGCGCCGCCTCTCGCCGCATCCCTGCGGCTCGCCCTGAAATCCCTCATTCGCTCAGCGGGTTGGGATGTCGCCTCCACACCCGCGCTTCAGCATCAATGCCTGTTTCTTAATCACTATTGCTGTAACGCCTGTAGGGGCGCCATTCATGGCGACCAGGTAACCCCTCCCCGAGCCAGTGCGCTGCTTAACTGACGAGCATTACGCACTTTATTGCGCGATAAATCGCGCCGCTACGGAATGCTACGATGATGGGATGCTGTACTTAATTAAGTTGCAACAATGGCTTACGGTCGCGCCCCGATTGGTGATAACAGTGAATAGCCTCTCGCCAGTTTGCCAATGGAAAAAGAGCCACTTCGCCACAATCACTTGCACGCAATAGCGGCCAGAGTTGAATGAAAAGATGTTGCCAATCCTGATGCGCTAAATCTTCCAGCGTATGCCGAATGTGGAACCAGTGCAGCGCTGGACGTGACGCATTCACCTGCACCGGCTTACCGCTCAGCACGCCGTAAGCCACAAACTGTGCCTCAGCGGGCAACGATTGCCAAATCAACTGACCGATTTCACCGCCCACCGCATCAAACACCCGATCGCACCGCTGCGCGGCAGCGGCAATCTCGTCACGCTGCGTTTCCATCAGCGCAGCAATACCCATTTTTTGCAGGCGCGCGCGATGTTGCGGCGCACGATGCACTACGGTGATAGCGGTCGCGCCCATGTGCCGCGCCCACTGCGCGAGTAACAAGGCACAAGCGGAACCGCCTGCGGTGATCAGGACGCGTTTACCGGCTGGCGACCACTGCTTCAGCATCAGCAGCGCCGCCAGCGGATTGATATACGCGCGTGCCGCAAGCAAGGTGCTGATGTCGGACGGAACCGGCACCGCAATCTGCGGATCGCAATCGACATAGCGTTGCCAGGTGCCGGCACTGCGCAAAGGCAGCACACGCTGACCGAGCAAATGATGGTAAGCAGGCGGTGCCGCAATCACCGTGCCGACGCCTTCATAGCCGGCAGTCAATGGTGGCGTAACGCGATGGCGATAAGCGCCGGTAATCGGAATCAGGTCAGAAGCATTGATGGGGGCAAACTGCATGGCCACGCGCAGCAGGCCAGCAGCGCAGGGCGATAAAGGGAAAGGTTCCAGCGTAAGTACGCTGGCAGGATCGCCAAACTGCCGATAAGCGAGGGCAAGATTGCTTATCGGCGCTGTTTCACCATTCGGTTTTGGCGTCGAATTCACACAGATCTTCGATCAGACAGGATCCGCAGCGCGGTTTACGCGCCACGCAGGTATAGCGACCATGCAGAATTAGCCAGTGATGACAATCAACCTTGAACGCCGCGGGCACTACCTTAAGAAGTTTATCTTCCACTTCTTCCACGTTCTTACCCGGCGCAAAGCGGGTGCGATTGCTGACGCGGAAAATATGGGTGTCGACGGCGATAGTAGGCCAGCCGAAAGCGGTATTGAGCACCACATTGGCGGTTTTACGCCCGACGCCCGGTAGCGCTTCCAGCGCCGCACGATCTTCCGGCACTTCGCCGCCGTGCTGCTCCAGCAGAATGCGACAGGTCTTGATGACGTTCTCCGCCTTGCTGTTAAACAGGCCGATGGTTTTGATGTACTCCTTCACGCCATCCACGCCCAGCGCCAGAATCGTTGCCGGCGTATTCGCCACCGGATAGAGCTTCGCGGTGGCTTTATTGACGCTCACGTCGGTGGCCTGAGCGGAAAGCAACACCGCAATCAGCAACTCAAACGGTGAGGTGAAGTTCAGTTCGGTAGTCGGATGCGGATTTTCATCACGCAGGCGCGTAAGGATCTGCGCGCGTTTCTCTTTATTCACACCGCTTTCCCGGTTGCGCCTTGCGGCTCAGCTTCAGGCGCCGCCGCACGAGTGGCAGCGCGCTGTTTCATCTTCTGGTCGATAAGGTACTTGCCCGCCAGCAGCATGCCAAGGCCAATAAAGGCACCCGGTGGCAGCATCGCCAGTAGCATCGGTGAATCAAAATGCACCACTTCAATACGCAGCGCTTTCGCCCATGGACCGAGCAATTGGTCCGCACCGTTGAAAAGCGTACCGCTGCCAATCAGTTCACGAATCGATCCCAGTGTCACCATCGCGCAGGTTGCGCCCATGCCGATGGCAAACCCGTCCAGCGCGGAGAGGGGAATGCTGCTCTTTGAGGCGACTGCTTCGGCGCGGCCCACCACGATGCAGTTGGTGACGATCAGCGGGATAAAGATGCCGAGTGATTGATATAAGCCGTAGGCGTAGGCGTTGATCAGCATCTGCACGCAGCTCACCACCGAGGCGATAATCATCACGTAAATCGGAATACGGATTTCGGCCGGCACCCAACGACGCGAGGCAGAAATCGAACTGTTGGTGATGGTCAGCACCAGCGTGGTCGCCAGACCTAAACCGAGGGCGTTGGTGGCGGTAGAGGTCACCGCCAGCAGCGGACACAGGCCGAGCAGCTGCACCAGCGCGGAGTTATTTTTCCACAGGCCGCCGACCAGTAAATTCTTCGCTTCACTCATTTGCATCTCCACATTCAGGCAGCGAAGCGAGCTTCGCAGGCAGTGTTTCAATCAGCAGCGCGGTGCGCTTGGTGGCATTCACCACCGCGCGAGGCGTAATGGTTGCGCCGGTAAATTGGTCGAATTCACCGCCGTCTTTTTTCACTGCAAAATTTTTGTCATCAGCGCCATGGATCACTTTGCCATTGAAGCTGTTGATCCAGTCTGAAATACGCAGTTCGATTTTATCGCCGAGGCCCGGCGTTTCATGATGCTCAACCACGCGTACGCCCAGCACTTTGCCGTGGAAATCGGCGCCGACCAACATCTGAATCGCACCAGAATAGCCGTCTGGCGCAGTGGTCTCAAGCGCGGCCGCCACCGGCTGGTCGCCCTTGCGTGCGACATAGAGATGGTGCGGACGATCATTGCCTAGCGCCAGCGCATCGGTCACCAGAAAACACTCTTGCTGGATGTGATTGTCATACAGATCGGTCGGTACGACCTGATCTAACAAATTTTTCTGCTGTAGCGCCGTCTGATGCTCCACCGTCGGCTTGGTGACATAGTTGACCACCGCCGTCACGCCGGTGGTGATCACCGCAAAGGCTGCCAGCGTCACCGCATTTTTACGAATAGCTTCGATCATCTTCAATCCTTGCGATGGCCGTAAACGCGCGGCTGGGTGTAGTAATCAATCAGCGGCACACAAATGTTCGCCAGCAATACCGCGAAGGCGACGCCATCCGGATAGCCGCCAAAGCTACGAATTAGCCAGATCAGCAAACCAATTAGCGCACCGTAAACCAGGCGTCCGCGATTGGTGGTCGATGCGGTCACCGGATCGGTCGCGATAAAGAACGCGCCGAGCATGGTGGCACCGGAGAACAGGTGAATCAGCGGCGAGTTAAGCGACTCCGGTGAAAACACCCAGCCCAGCGTGGCGCAGAACGCTAGCGAGACGAGGAAACTGACCGGAATGTGCCAGCGAATGGCATTTTTCGCCAGCAGCAGCACGCCGCCAAGCAAATAACCGAGGTTAACCCATTGCCAACCCAACCCGGCTAACACGCCGCTGTAAATCGGCTCAGCCAGCAACTGATCTGCGCTGTGTCCAGCGCGCAGCCCGGTTTTAAACGTATCCAGCGGCGTTGCCTGGCTGACGCCATCAACGCCGAGTTGCAGCTGCTGCATGGTTTCACCGGCCAGCGTGTGGTGGGTGAAGATCATGCTAAGCGAATCCAGCAAGCCCGGTTTGATCGCCTGTAAGCTGTCGGGTGGCAGCCAACTGGTCATTTGTACCGGGAAGGAGATCAGCAGTACCACGTAACCCACCATCGCCGGGTTAAACGGGTTTTGCCCCAAACCGCCGTACAGCTGTTTGGCAATCACGATGGCGAAAATCGTTCCCAGCACCACCAACCACCACGGTGCAAGCGGCGGCAGGCTGATGCCAAGCAGCAACGCGGTGAGCAGGGCCGAGTTGTCAGAGAGTGTCGGCACCACCGGCGTTTTGCGCAGACGCAGAATCGCCCCTTCAGTGGCCCATGCGGTGGCGGTCGCCAGCAAAACCTGAATTAAAAAACCAACGCCAAAGAAATACCACTGCGCGGCCATGCCAGGCAGCGCGGCCAGCACCACCAGCAGCATAATATTGCCGGTGCTACGGCGGTTGTGGGTATAGGGCGAACTTGCGAGACGAAAAGCCATTTAATCCTCAGTATTCGAAGGCTGCTGCTGCGCTTTACGCGCTTTGGCACGGGCGACCGCAGCGGCAATGGCCGCTTTGCGTGGGTCGGCGGAGTCAGGAGAGGCAGCAGCCTCCACTTCAGGAGATGTTGCTTCAGTCTGCTGCGCGGCAGCGGCGGCTTTTTTCGCTTTGGCGCGGGCAATGGCGGCTTCAACCGCGGCTTTACGCGGATCGACGGCTGCCGCAGGCGCGACGGCTTCCGGCTCGGCAGGTGCCGGTTCAACGGCTTGCGCGGCAGCGTTGGCTTTTTTCGCTTTGGCGCGGGCAATGGCGGCTTCAACCGCGGCTTTACGCGGATCAACGGCTGCCGCAGGCGCGACGGCTGCCGGCTCGGCAGGTGCCGGTTCAACGGCTTGCGCGGCAGCGGCGGCTTTTTTCGCTTTGGCGCGGGCAATGGCGGCTTCAACGGCGGCTTTACGCGGATCGACGTCTGCCGCTGGCGCGACGGCTTCCGGCTCGGCAGGTGCCGGTTCAACGGCTTGCGCGGCAGCGGCGGCTTTTTTCGCTTTGGCACGGGCAATGGCGGCTTCAACGGCGGCTTTACGCGGATCGACTTCAGCAGTTGGCGCGTCCACTTCTGGTTCCGCAGGCGCTATTTCAGCGGCCGGTGCGCCCGCTTTCCTGGCTTTAGCACGGGCAATTGCTGCTTCCACCGCCGCTTTACGCGGATCGCCGTACTGTCGACTGAGCGCCTGGGTTTCGGCTTGCTTCTCAGCCTGCTGCGCTAAGGCTTGCGCATGACGTGCTTCGCGCTCGGCCGCATCTTGCTCCGGAGTCTTTTCCTGACGCGCTTTCACGCGAGCTACGGCGGCGTCAAGTTCACCCTGATCGCTGCGCGCTGCGCGTTGTTTAGCCTGTTCATGACGCATTTCACGCGCCTGTTTTTCGCGTTCCAGCCGCGCCAGGCGTGCTTCAAATCGCGCTTTCGCTTCGGCGGTGCGTTTCGCTTCGAGATCGATGGCGCGCAGTTCCGCCTTCTCCTGGCGATAATATTGCACCAGCGGAATGTTACTCGGGCACACGTAGGCGCAGGCACCACACTCAATGCAGTCATCAATATTATGCGCGCGTGCTTTTTCGTGATCGCCGCCCTGGCTATACCAGAACAGCTGCTGCGGCAGCAGTTTAGCCGGGCAGGCATCGGCGCAGGCGCTGCAGCGGATGCAGGATTGTTCTTCCTGATCGTTGCCCATTTCGCTCGCGGAAGGGGCCAGAATGCAGTTGGAGATTTTAACCAGCGGCACGTTAAGTGACGGCAGGGTAAAGCCCATCAACGGACCGCCCATAATCACCATCTGGCGCGATCCTGGGGTAAAACCGGCGTGCTGCAGCAGATGGCTCACGGGTGTGCCGAGACGTCCCCAAACGTTGCGCGGGCGTGCCAGCGCTTCGCCGGTTAAGGTCACCACGCGTTCGGTGATCGGTTCGCCGTCAACGATGGCGCGTTTCACCGCCCACGCGGTTCCGACGTTCTGCATCAGCACACCAATATCGGTGGAACGTCCGCCGTGTGGCACTTCGAGGCCGGTGAGAATCTGAGTCAGCTGTTTCGCGCCGCCAGAAGGATACTTGGTAGGGATGACGCGAATCTGCAGTTCACGATCGCCACCCAATGCCTGCTTCAACGCGGCAATTGCTTCGGGTTTGTTATCTTCAACACCAATCAGCACGCGTTCAGCCTGCAACACCCACGCGAGAATGCGGCAGCCTTCCAGCACTTCGGCGGCACAATCCTGCATTAAGCGGTCATCGGCGGTGATGTAAGGTTCGCACTCGGCGGCGTTGATAATCAGCGTTTTCACGCCGCGCAGGCCGCCGCGCAGTTTGGTCGCGGTAGGGAAACCCGCGCCACCCAAACCGGCGATGCCCGCATCGTGAATACGTTTTACTGTTTCTTCTCGCGTAAGCGCGCGGTAATCGGGCTGCGGATGGAGTGTGGTCCAGCGATCTTCGCCGTCGGCGCGCAGGAAAATGCACAGCTCCGATAAGCCCGACGGGTGCGCCGTCATGTGCGGTGCAATCTCTTCGATGGTGCCGGAAGTCGGCGCGTGTACCGGCAACATGCGTCCGCCGCCAAAGGTCAGCGGTTGACCGCGCAGCACTTTGTCGCCAGGCGACACGCAAATCTCGCCTTCGTGGCCGATGTGCTGTTTTAACGGGATGATAAAGCGCTCAGGCAGCGGTAACTGGCTTAGCGGCGTACCGTTGGACTGTGTTTTCATTTCCGGCGGATGAATGCCGCCCTGAAAATCCCACAGCTTCTCTTTGCGGAACAGGTTAAACAGATTAAGCATGGGTTTCTACCGGGATTACCCGTACAGGAATGGTGTCGAGATTCCATTTCCAGTTGGCCGTAGTCGTGGCAACTGGGCGCATCTCAATGCAGTCAGTCGGGCAAGGCGCGACACAGAGATCGCAACCGGTGCAGACATCGCTGAGCACGGTATGCATGGCGCGGGTGGCGCCGACGATGGCGTCAACCGGGCAAGCTTGAATACACTTGGTGCAGCCAATGCAGTTCGCTTCATCAATCCACGCCACGGTGCGTATCGGTTCCAACACTTCTTCGCCGCCGTCGAGCGGCTGCGGTTCCACGTTGAGCAGCGCGGCCAACTTGAGCATGGTCTGCTCGCCGCCGGGCGCGCACTTATTGATGGCTTCACCGTTGTTGCCCACCGCATCGGCATACGGGCGGCAGCCAGGATAGCCGCACTGGCCACATTGGCTCTGCGGCAAAATCTCATCGATTTGTTCAACAATCGGATCTTCTTCCACCTCGAAGCGACGCGAGGCGTAACCGAGCAGGGCGCCGAACACCAGGCTTAGCGCAGCCAGTACTGCAATAGCAATCCAAATCGCGGTCATTAGAATTTCACCAGCCCGGTGAAGCCCATAAAGGCCAGCGCCATCAGACCGGCGGTGATCAGCGCAATGGAGTTGCCTTTAAACGGTGCGGGGACATTCGCCAAAACTAAACGCTCGCGCATGCCAGCGAACAGCACCATCACCAGCGAGAAGCCCAGCGAAGCACTGAAGCCATACAGCGCCGCTTGCAGGAAGGTGTGATTCAGATTGACGCTCAGCAACGGCACGCCCAGCACCGCGCAGTTGGTGGTAATCAGCGGCAGGAAGATTCCGAGCAAACGATAAAGCGACGGACTGGTTTTGCGCACCACCATTTCGGTGAACTGCACCACCACTGCGATCACCAGGATGTAAGCCATGGTCCGCAGATAAACCAGATCGAGCGGCACCAGAATCAGGTGATTCACCAGCCAGGCGCAGATCGCCGCCAGCGTGATCACGAAAGTGGTGGCGAGTCCCATGCCAATGGCCGTTTCCAGTTTTTTTGACACGCCCATAAATGGGCAAAGGCCGAGGAATTTGACCAACACGAAGTTGTTCACCAGCACGGTGCCAATAAAGAGAAGTAAGTAATCGGTCATTTTTTAACCTGGGAAGCCGAAAGGCGCCTATTATCCGAAATCGAGAGGTGCATCTCAACCTTCACGCGGTTTGTGTGGTCGTCAAGAGCACTCAGAATTAAATTGCTGACGAAACTCACGTCATTATGGCTGGGTAAACGTCTGTTTTACGCGCTGAGAGCGTTTGAAATAGGGGACAAACACTGCCGCTGCCAACAGCGACAGCAGCAAAGTCTGTATCGCTTTGCCATCTGCAACCGGTGTAAAGGCAAAGGTTTTCAGCGCCAGCAGAATCGTCATGAGCAGCCACAGAATGTAGTGGCGCGGTAATCGACGCGAACGTTTACAGAAAATCCAGCACACCCAAAT
This sequence comes from Pantoea sp. X-Soil-ISGK-421, assembly GCF_059730785.1. NCBI lineage: Bacteria > Pseudomonadati > Pseudomonadota > Gammaproteobacteria > Enterobacterales > Erwiniaceae > Pantoea > Pantoea sp. X-Soil-ISGK-421. Next base: position 1,836,713 of record NZ_AP035979.1, read on the forward strand.
ACTATAAGCCCACACCACCGCAGCAGTAAGCAGCGAGACTGACCATTGCATCAGTAAGGTGCCGCCGTGTGAAAACAGCGTAGTACGTAATTCGGGATTGAAAAGCGGGCTCAAATACATTGCCACCACCAGCGCACTGGTCAGCATGGTCATAATCAGCCACGCCAACGGCAGCAATAGCCAGCCAGCAATACGTGGGGGGAAAACCTGTTCGGTCATCGACAAGATCCTGTTTACAGAAAAGAGGGCGATGCAGAGCGTATCATGTCCAAACGGGGCACGCCCGACCTGGACAACGCAAGAGCGCAGATAAAGAGGGGATAAATCAATTAGATCACGTAACGCCAAACGGTTTTAGGCACGCGGCCCATATCGAACAGACGTCCGCCAGAGACTAATTCAGCACGTCGATGGTCGGCAGCGCGATACATATTGATGATCTCGTTATCATCAGTCAGCGAATAATTAAGATGGTCGTAGAGTTTTTCCAGACTATCGAGATTATTCACTTTGCGGAATTTCAGCAGGTAATCTAACGCAGTCATGATTGCCATTTAAATATAAAGTACTCGGAAGTGCCCAAGTATAGGGAGCACGCCGCGAGAGTCCATACACTCTTCACAAAAAAATACAAAATTCAGACAACATGCGCTAATTCGCTCATGAAACGATATTTTTTTGGCGTTTAAGTGTTTTAAACGCGCATGTAAAGTGCACTTTAAGCCAGGTTTAAGCCGCTATTTAGTGGGCTTGTGAGAAAATCTCACACTATTTAATCCATTCAGGAAAGCCCTTATTTATCCGTCTCTATAATAGGTATTTCCGATCGTACTGCTGATAAATCCGTTAATTATTCCTTACTGGTCGGCAAATTTATGTACATGCCATGAAACTGCCACTCACAATCTGTGCGAGCAATCACAAAACCAATAAATGTATGTCTGCTCAGGCAATAACCATTCTTTACGCATCCGTTGTAATCGTTTCCAGTAGCCTGACGCATAACCGATTCTGTTTATTACATTTATTTAACCACCTGCGTAATATTGCGCAGGCATTTTATCCATAATCTTCCTGTCATTTCGACTTTGCTCGTTCTCGTAACTCCTTTAATTCACTCTGATTTGTGAGGTGCGTCGCGCTTGTTTACGCGCTTTTCAGCCAGGCTTAATTCGCGTTTTGTACCCCTACAACACACTCCCTTCAGAGGAATGAAACTATGTGGAAACGTTTACTCTTAACCGCCATGGTGAGTTCGGCACTGAGTACGTCGGTGCTGGCTGCTGATATGACGGTGGGCTTCTCACAGGTTGGCTCGGAATCTGGCTGGCGTTCAGCAGAAACCAATGTGGCAAAAAGTGAAGCGCAAAAGCGCGGCATCACCCTGAAAATCGCCGATGGCCAGCAGAAACAAGAGAACCAAATCAAAGCCGTACGCTCGTTCATAGCGCAAGGCGTGGATGCCATCTTTATTGCGCCGGTGGTGCAAACGGGATGGGAGCCGGTGCTGGAAGAAGCCAAAGACGCCAAAATCCCGGTGTTCTTACTCGATCGCGCCATCGTAGTGAAAGATAAATCGCTGTACATGGCGGTGGTCACCGCTGACAACGTGCTGGAAGGCAAGTTGATTGGTGACTGGCTGGTGAAAACTGTCGCAGACAAAAAATGTAACGTGGTAGAGCTGCAAGGCACCGTCGGTGCCAGCGTGGCGATTGACCGTAAGAAAGGGTTCGCCGAAGCCATCGCCGGCCACGACAATATCAAAGTGATTCGTTCGCAATCCGGTGACTTTACCCGCAGCAAAGGTAAAGAGGTAATGGAGAGCTTCATCAAAGCGGAAAACAACGGCAAAAACATCTGCATGGTTTATGCGCACAACGATGATATGGCGATCGGTGCTATTCAGGCGATCAAAGAAGCGGGCCTCAAGCCAGGCAAAGATATCCTTACCGGTTCGATTGACGGCGTGCCAGATATCTACAAAGCGATGCTTGCCGGTGAAGCCAATGCCAACGTGGAGCTGACGCCAAACATGGCCGGCCCGGCCTTCGACGCGCTGGAGAAATTCAAGAAAGACGGCACGATGCCGCCGAAAATCATCAAAACAGAATCGAAACTGTATCTGCCGGATACCGCGCAGGCGCAGCTCGATACCAAAAAAGGCATGGGTTACTGATCCCCGCAACCGCCCCGCGGGGCGGTTTTTTGATGACGTTAGGCGAGGTAGAACCTGATGAGCACCTCCGATGAAACCGCACTGCTGACTATCAGCGGCGTCAGCAAAGGTTTTCCCGGCGTGAAGGCGCTGGATAATGTCTCGTTCAGCATCCGCAAGGGCGAGATCATGGCCTTGCTGGGCGAGAACGGCGCGGGTAAATCCACACTGATCAAAGTGCTGACCGGCGTGTACACGCGCGATGCCGGTACGGTGACCCTGAATGGCAAAGCGATAACACCCCACAATACCGCCGATGCGCAGGAAATGGGCATTGGCACCGTTTATCAGGAAGTGAATCTGCTGCCGAACATGTCGGTGGCGGATAATTTGTACATTGGTCGCGAACCCCGTCGCTTTGGCATGATTGATCGCAAGCGTATGGTGCGTGATGCCGATGTGCTGATGCGCAATTACGGTTTTGTGCTCGACGTGACGCGTCCGCTCGGGCATTACTCGGTGGCGATGCAGCAGATCATCGCGATTTGTCGCGCGGTGGATCTCTCGGCGCAGGTGCTGATCCTCGATGAACCCACCGCCAGCCTGGATGCCAACGAAGTTGAGATGCTGTTTACCCTAATGGCGCAGCTAAAAGCCAAAGGGATGAGCCTGATTTTTGTTACCCATTTCCTCGACCAGGTTTACCGCATTACCGATCGCATTACCGTGCTGCGCAACGGGCAGTTTATCGCCACGCGCGATACCGCCACGCTGCCGCAAATTGAGCTGATTAAACTGATGCTCGGCCGCGAGCTACTGGAAACTGCCTTGCAGCGGCAGGGCAGCACATTACGCAGCAATCAGCCGGTGGTGTCGTTTGAGGATTACGGCAAGAAGGGCACCATTGAACCGTTCAATCTGCAGGTACGACCGGGTGAAGTGGTGGGGCTGGCCGGATTGCTGGGTTCCGGTCGTACGGAAACCGCCGAAGTGCTGTTTGGCATCCGCCGAGCCGATCGCGGGACCGCAACCATCAAAGGCAAACAGCAAACCATTCGCACGCCCGCCAAGGCCTCACGGCTCGGCATGGGTTTCTGCCCGGAAGATCGCAAAACTGACGGTATTATTGGCGGAGCATCGGTCCGCGAAAATATCATTCTGGCGTTGCAAGCGCAGCGCGGCTGGTTACGACCCATTAAGCGTCGTGAGCAGCAGGAGATCGCTGAACGCTTTATCAAAAGCCTCGGTATTCGCACACCGCATGCCGATCAACCGGTTGAGCTATTGTCCGGTGGTAATCAGCAGAAAGTCTTGCTGTCGCGCTGGCTGGTGACCAAACCGCAATTCCTGATCCTCGACGAGCCGACGCGCGGAATTGATGTGGGTGCGCACGCCGAGATCATTCGCTTAATTGAAACCTTGTGCGCCGACGGATTGGCGCTGCTGGTTATCTCCTCTGAACTCGAAGAACTGGTGGGCTATGCCGATCGCGTGTTGATTATGCGCGATTTGAAGCAGGTGGCCGAAATCCCGCTGGAGCAGCTGTCGGTGGCTTCGATCGTCAATGCCATCGCCGATGGAGGAGCACAACATGCTTGAATCCCCTATGACACATGACAAATCCGAACGGCGTAAGCCGAAGCTGCCGCCCGGCATGCCGCAGATCGTAGCGCTGATTCTGGTGCTGCTGGTGGACAGCCTGGTGGCGAATAACTTTTTTGCCATCCACATTCAGGATGGACGCCTGTTCGGCAGCCCGATTGATATCCTCAATCGCGCCGCGCCGGTTGCGCTGCTGGCGATTGGTATGACGCTGGTGATTGCCACTGGCGGCATCGATCTGTCGGTAGGCGCGGTGATGGCGATTGCGGGCGCAACGGCGGCAACCTTGACCGTGTCGGGGCACAGTTTGCCGTTCATTATTCTGGTGACGCTGGGGACTGGCCTGGCGTGCGGTTTGTGGAACGGCGTGCTGGTGGCACTGCTAAAAATTCAGCCTTTTGTTGCCACCTTGATTTTGATGGTGGCGGGACGCGGCGTGGCGCAGCTGATTACCCAAGGCCAAATTGTGACCTTTAACAGCGATAGTCTGGCGTGGTTCGGTAGCGGGTCATTGTGGCTGTTGCCGGTGCCGGTATGGATTACGCTGCTGGTAGCGTTAGTGGTGTGGTTGTTGACGCGTAAAACTGCGCTCGGACTGTTCATCGAGGCGGTGGGTATTAATTTGCGTGCGGCGCGCAATGCCGGTGTAAATGGCTGGCTGGTGGTGATGTCGACGTATGTGATTAGCGGTATGTGCGCGGCGGTTGCCGGGATGATTGTCGCCGCGGATATTCGCGGTGCCGATGCCAATAACGCAGGCTTATGGCTGGAGTTGGATGCGATTCTGGCGGTGGTGATAGGCGGTGCCTCGCTCATGGGCGGGCGCTTTAATCTGGTGTTGTCATTGATTGGCGCGCTGATTATCCAGTCCATGAATACCGGCATTTTGCTGTCAGGCTTCCAGCCTGAACTCAATCAGGTCGTTAAAGCGGTGGTGGTGATGTGCGTGCTGCTGCTGCAGTCGCCACGCTTTATTGCCATCTTGAAACGGAGACGCCCGAAATGATTAAACGTCATCTGCCATTGATGATCACGCTGCTGGTGTTTGTGGCGGGTTATCTGTTTTGCCTGAGCCAGTTTCCCGGCTTCGCTTCAACGCGCGTGATTTGTAACATTCTGACCGATAATGCCTTCCTCGGTATTATCGCCGTGGGTATGACGTTCGTGATTTTATCCGGCGGGATTGATCTGTCGGTAGGTGCGGTGATCGCCTTTAGCGGCGTGTTTCTGGCGCGGGTGATTGGTGATTATCATCTCGATCCGCTTCTGGCGTTTGCGTTGGTGCTGGCGATGGGCGCACTGTTTGGCGCGATGATGGGCTGGCTGATTGATGCGCTGAAAATCCCGGCCTTCATTATTACGCTGGCAGGAATGTTTTTCCTGCGCGGCTGTAGCTATTTAGTCTCGGAGAATTCGATCCCTATCGATCATCCGCTCTATAGCACGTTGTCGAGTCTGGCATGGAAAATTCCCGGCGGCGGGCGGCTGAGTTTGCTGGCGGTGATTATGCTGGTAGTGGTGATTGGCGGCATTATTCTGGCGCACCGCACGCGCTTTGGTAATCAGGTGTATGCGATTGGCGGCAGCCTGACCTCGGCGCAGCTGATGGGCATTTCCACCCGCGCGACTACCATCAAGATTTATATGTTGTCGACCACGCTGGCAACGCTGGCGGGCATTGTGTTCTCCATTTATACCTCGGCAGGCTATGCGCTGGCGGGATTGGGCGTAGAGCTGGATGCCATTGCCTCCGTGGTGATTGGCGGTACCTTGTTGTCTGGCGGCGTGGGCACGGTATTGGGCACGCTGTTCGGCGTGTTGATTCAGGGCTTAATTCAGACCTGGATTAACTTCGACGGTACCTTGAGTTCGTGGTGGACAAAGATCGCCATCGGCATTCTGCTGTTTGCTTTTATCGCGCTGCAACGCTTGTTAACGGTGATGTGGGATCGCCAGAAGAACGCGCCGGTTAAGCGTTTAACCTCGTAGGGTGGCCATTCATGGCCACCTGGTTTGCTTTGTGGCTGTGGGAACGGCTGCTTAGGCCAGGAAAAACCAGCCCGATCGCAAAGAAACCCTGCATCCATGCAGATCGGCCTCGCAAGTATTCGCCTCATCCATGAGGCTCACCCGCTAGCGGGCAATGCTTTGCATTGTGCAAAAACGCTCCCGGCGTTTTTGTCCCTGGCTCGGAAGCTTTGCTCTTCGGGCTGGCCTTTCCCGGCCTTACGGACACTTTCATCGCTGTTTCTGGCAGTAAACCTAAGCTTTTTGCCCGGTTGTAGCGGCGCAATTCATTGCGCAATGTCGGGATGGGCTTAGTGCCGCCATCGGCAATCTGCTGTTCGCCTTGCTCACTTTCGTAGGGGGGCCATTCATGGCCACCTGGTTTGCTTTGTGGCGGTGGGATTGGGTGCTTAGGCCAGGAAAAACCAGCCCGATCGCAAAGAAACCCTGCATCCATGCAGTTCGGCCTCGCAAGTATTCGCCTCATCCATGAGGCTCACCCGCTAGCGGGCAATGCTTTGCATTGTGCAAAAACGCTCCCGGCGTTTTTGTCCCTGGCTCGAACGCTTTGCTCTTCGGGCTGGCCTTTCCCGGCTTAATGGACACTTTCATCGCTGTTTCTGGCAGTAAACCTAAGCTTTCTGCCCGGCTGTAGCGGCGCAATTTATTGCGCAATGTCGGGATGGGCTTAGTGCCGCCATCGGTAATCTGCTGTTCGCCTTGCTCACTTTCGTAGGGTGGCCATTCATGGCCACCTGGTTTGCTTTGTGGCTGTGGGAACGGCTGCTTAGGCCAGGAAAGGCCAGCCCGATCGCAAAGAAACCCTGCATCCATGCAGATCGGCCTCGCAAGTATTCGCCTCATCCATGAGGCTCACCCGCTAGCGGGCAATGCTTTGCATTGTGCAAAAACGCTCCCGGCGTTTTTGTCCTTGGCTCGGACGCTTTGCTCTTCGGGCTGGCCTTTCCCGGCCTAATGGACACTTTCATCGCTGTTTCGGGCAGTAAACCTAAGCTTTCTGCCCGGCTGTAGCGGCGCAATTTATTGCGCAATGTCGGGATGGGCTTAGTGCCGCCATCGGCAATCTGCTGTTCGCCTTGCTCACTTTCGTAGGGTGGCCATTCATGGCCACCTGGTTTGCTTTGTGGCGGTGGGATTGGGTGCTTAGGCCAGGAAAAACCAGCCCGATCGCAAAGAAACCCTGCATCCATGCAGTTCGGCCTCGCCATCCTGGCTCGGACGCTTTGCTCTTCGGGCTGGCCTTTCCTGACCATGTGGATAATGTCATCGCTAATTAATAAAGCGGCTACCTACTTCCATTAAGGAGGAAGATGTGGGCAGTGGAGTAAAGCGTCCGCCGCAAGGATGCGGCGGCCGAGGCTACAGGGATGTATTCACGCCGTCTTTACGTAACGCCCACCTTTTCAGACTGATAAGTGCGAATTCCTCAGCCAATAAAAAGGCCGCGAATCATCGCGGCCTTGATTAATCCTTTCAACTTTAACGCGCTAAGCGGTAATAAGCCTCATTCCAGCGCAGGGCATCTTTAAACGCCGGTAAGCGTGTTTCCTCATCGATCACCAGCACTTCAATGCCGTTCAGCTCGCCGTACAGATACATATCATCTAAATCCAGCGCCTGGCTAAACACCGTATGGTGCGCGCCGCCGGCCAGAATCCATGCTTCAGATGCGGTGGCCAGTGACGGTTGCGCACGCCACAGCGCACGCGCTACCGGCAGTTTTGGCAGCGGTTTTGGCTGCTCGATGGCATCCACCACATTCACCAGCAAACGGAAACGATCGCCGAGATCGATCACGCTGGCATTCACCGCACGTCCCGCAGGTGTGGAGAAGATCATGCGCGCCGGATCGGCTTTGTCGCCAATGCCGAGGAACTGCACATCAATCAGCGGTTTTTCCTCTTTGGCGATGGACGGGCACACTTCCAGCATGTGCGAACCCAGCACTAAATCGTTGCCCGGTGAGAAGTGATAGGTGTAGTCCTCCATAAATGACGTACCGCCGGCACGTGCGCCCGCTTGTATCTTGAGAATGTGCAGCAGCGCGGCAGTTTTCCAGTCACCTTCTCCGGCAAAGCCGTAGCCCTGGCCCATTAAGCGCTGCACCGCCAAACCCGGCAATTGCGTCATGCCATGCAACGTCTGGAAGTTGGTGGTGAAGGCTTTGCAGCCCTCAGCCTCGAGGAAGCGTTTCAGGCCGAGCTCAATACGTGCGGCATCCAGTACGTTTTGACGCTTGTCGCCGTTGACGGCGGCGGCCTCGGTAAAGCGATATTGGCTCTCATATTCATCGATCAGCGCGTTGACGTCGCCGTCGCTGACGCTGTTCACCACCTCGACCAAATCGCCAACGCCCCAGCCATTCACCGAATAACCGAACTGAATCTGTGCCGCAACTTTATCGCCTTCGGTAACTGCGACTTCACGCATATTGTCACCGAAGCGCGCCACTTTCAGCTGCTGGCTAGCCTGTTTCGCTAATGCGGCATTGATCCAGCGTCCAATGCGTTGCTGGCTGGCTTTATCCTGCCAGTGACCGGTGACAACACTGTGTTGCAGCCCCATGCGCGCGCCGATAAAGCCGAACTCGCGGCCGCCGTGCGCGGTTTGATTGAGGTTCATAAAGTCCATATCCATGCTGTCCCACGGAATCTCCGCGTTGAACTGGGTATGGAATTGCAGCAGCGGCTTATTCAGGATACTCAGGCCACCAATCCACATCTTGGCCGGAGAAAAGGTGTGCAGCCAGGTAATGATGCCGACGCACTGGTTGTCGTGGTTGGCATCGCGGCACAGTGCCAGCGCTTCGTCCGGTGATTTCACCAGCGGCTTGAGCACCAGCGACACCGGTAATGTGCCGGCCTGATTTAATCCGTCCATCACCTGGCGAGCGTGCTGCTCCACCTGACGCAAGGTTTCCGCGCCGTAAAGGTGCTGTGTACCAATGACAAACCACACCTGTTGTGCGTTGTGCTGTTCCATAAAATCTCTCCTTTACTGAGCGGATGCGGTGCGAGCGGCATACTGCGGTTCAGCGGCCTGGCACCATTGTTGATAACGTTGATAAAGTTGCTGATAAGCGTCCACGCGTTCGGCGTTGGGTTGCAGCGTCACATCAATCGGACTGGCCATGACCTGCTGGGCAGCTGGCACGTCGGCATACACGCCCGCAGCCACGGCGGCAAAAATGGCGGCGCCCAGCGCACAGCATTCGTCAGAGGCAACGATATCCAGCGGACGGTTCATCACATCGCAGCACGCCTGCATGATGGCGGGAGATTTGCGCGCGATGCCGCCGAGCGTCAGGATGCTCTGCACGGGAATCTGCTGCTGTTCAAAACACTCCATAATGGCGCGTGCGCCAAACGCCGTTGCCGCGATCAGGCCACCAAACAGCGCGGGCGCATCGGTGCCGAGGTTGAGATCGGTAATCACGCCTTTTAAGCGCTGATTGGCATCCGGCGTGCGGCGTCCGTTGAACCAGTCCAGAACCACTGGCAGATGATCGAGTTGCGGGTTAGCAGCCCAGGCTTCGGTGAGAGTGCGGATCAGATCTTTTTGCAGCGCGGCTAACTGCGGCTGCAGTTCCGGATGCTGCTGCGCGGCCTGCTGCAGCGGCCAGCCGAGTAGGCGGCTGAACCAGGCATAAATGTCGCCAAACGCGGATTGACCGGCTTCGCAGCCAATCGCACCTGGCATTACGCTGCCGTCAACCTGACCACAAATACCTTTAATGGCGCGGTCGCCGACGGTGTCGCTGTCGGCAATCAAAATGTCGCAGGTTGACGTGCCAATCACTTTCACCAGCGTATAAGGTTGCGCACCCGCGCCGACGGCGCCCATGTGGCAGTCAAAGGCACCGCCCGACAGAATCACTTTTTCCGATAAACCAAGGCGCTGCGCCCATGCGCGGCTGAGCGTGCCAACCGGCACGTCGGCGGTCCAGGTTTGGGTGAAGAGCGGAGAATCGAGCTGTTTGATCAGCAGCGGATCAAGCGCGTTGAAAAAGTCAGCGGGCGGTAAACCTTGCCACTCCGGATGCCACAGTGATTTGTGCCCGGCGGCACAGCGTCCACGACGCAGGTGTGCGGGTGCGGTGGTGCCGCTGAGCAATGCCGGCACCCAATCGCACAGTTCCACCCAAGACACTGCCGCGTCACGTACCGCAGCGTCTGCGCGTGACACGTGCAGTATCTTGGCCCAGAACCACTCCGACGAATACACGCCACCAATATAGCGGGTGTAATCGTTGAAACGACCGCTGCGACACAGCTGATTGATCTCTTCGGCTTCTTCAATCGCGGTGTGATCTTTCCACAGCACGAACATCGCGTTCGGGTTGGTGGCGAATTCCGGACGCAGCGCCAGCACGTTGCCATCACGGTCGATGGGCGCAGGCGTCGAGCCCGTGGAATCGACGCCAATGCCGACCACAGCTGCGCGCTGTTCGGGTGTTAATGCGTTGACTACCTCGACAATCGCCTGTTCCAGCGCATCAATATAGTCCTGCGGATGGTGACGAAAGCGGTTGGCGTGCGCGTCGCAAAATTCACCTTTGGCCCAACGCGCATAATTGACCACCGCTTTTTCCAGTTCTTTACCACTGTGGCAGTCCACGGCCAGCGCCCGCACCGAGTCACTGCCGAAATCCAGCCCAATTGTTATGGTGCCAGCACCCATTGGGATTCTCCTGTGTGAGTTATCTGGCTCTATCCTAGAATGGGGCGGCAGAAGCGGTTAGTCATCAGTCGCTGAGAATATGCACTTTTCTGCCATCGGCGGAGATGTGTGATCCATCGCAAAAGTTAACGACCGGTTAAATTTGCTGAATATATGGAGGATTTTGTCATCGTTTTGAGATGTGATACCGCTCTACATTTTTCCTTTCCATTCCCGCTACAACTAGCCCAGCGTTTGCACAGCCTTTGTACAACATGTGTGCTAACGCGCTGAATTTTTAGCTGTACCCCACAAAAATATTTGATTGGTAGCGTTTACACCGATTCGCTAATAACAGCCTTAAACATCATTGTGCCGGAGAGCATCATGCATAAATTCACTAAAGCGCTGGCGGCAGTAGGTCTCGCCGCGGTTATGTCACAATCCGCTATCGCCGAGACCATGAAACTCGGTTTCCTCGTCAAACAGCCGGAGGAACCCTGGTTCCAGACCGAATGGAAATTTGCGGATAAAGCCGGCAAAGATCTGGGTTTCGAAGTGATTAAAATTGCCGTGCCCGACGGTGAGAAGACGCTAAATGCCATTGACAGCCTGGCTGCCAGCGGTGCGAAAGGCTTCGTCATCTGTACGCCGGATCCAAAGCTGGGTTCCGCAATTGTTGCTAAGGCTCGCGGTTATGGCCTGAAAGTGATTGCCGTTGACGACCAGTTTGTCACCGCCAAAGGCAAGCCGATGGATACTGTGCCGTTAGTCATGATGGCGGCGACCAAAATCGGCGAGCGTCAGGGACAAGAGCTTTATAAAGAGATGCAGAAACGCGGTTGGGATGTAAAAGAGACCGGCGTCATGGCGATCACCGCCAATGAGCTCGACACCGCGCGTCGTCGCACCGGCGGTTCCATGGACGCCCTGAAAGCCGCCGGTTTCCCGGAGAAACAGATCTATCAGGTCCCGACCAAATCCAACGATATCCCCGGCGCATTTGATGCCGGTAACTCGCTGCTGGTGCAGCATCCGGAAGTGAAACATTGGCTGATTCTCGGCATGAACGATAACACCGTGCTGGGCGGCGTTCGCGCCACCGAAGGTCAGGGCTTTAAAGCGCCGGACGTGATTGGTATCGGTATCAACGGTGTTGATGCGGTGAGTGAGTTGTCGAAAGGTTCAGCCACCGGTTTCTATGGTTCGCTGCTGCCGAGCCCAGATGTACACGGTTATAAGAGCAGTGAAATGCTTTACAACTGGGTGACCAAAGATCAGGAGCCGCCGAAGTTCACCGAAGTCACCGATGTGGTGCTGATTACCCGCGATAACTTCAAAGCCGAGCTGGATAAGAAAGGGCTGAAGTAATTCCGAATCGATATCACGCACCCTCTGTAGCGGCGCGATTTATCGCGCGATTTTTGGCGGTAGCCATGCGCAATAAATTGCGCCGCTACGAAGTGTGCAGGATCTACACGCATTAAGTCGTCAAGGAGTTCCCATGAACACTGATCCTGCCTTTCTGTCGTTTCATGGCATTAGTAAAACCTTTCCCGGCGTGAAAGCGCTGCAGGACATTTCGTTCAGCTGCCGTGCCGGTGAAGTACACGCGCTGATGGGGGAAAACGGTGCCGGTAAATCGACGCTGTTGAAGATCCTCAGCGGCAGCTACCAGCCGACTGGTGGCGAGATTCGTATCAAGGGCCAGCCAAAGAGATTTAGCAACACGGTGGAGGCGCTGGATGCGGGCGTCGCCATCATTTATCAGGAATTACATCTGATACCCGAAATGAGCGTGGCGGAGAACATCTATCTCGGTCAGTTGCCGCACAAACGTGGACTGGTTAATCGCAAACTGCTGCGTTATGAAGCCGGTTTACAGCTGAAAAATCTGGGGATGGATATCGATCCGGATATGCCGCTGAAATATCTGTCGCTTGGCCAGTGGCAGATGGTGGAGATTGCCAAAGCGCTGGCGCGCAATGCGCGCATCATCGCCTTTGATGAGCCAACCAGTTCACTGTCGGCGCGCGAGATCGATCATCTGTTTCGCGTGATTCGCCAGTTGCGTGAGCAGGGCCGCACCGTGCTGTACGTCTCGCATCGCATGGAGGAGATCTTTGCACTCAGTGATGCCATCACCGTGTTTAAAGATGGTCGCTACGTGCGCACCTTCACCGACATGAAAAACACCCATCACGACGATCTGGTGCAAGCGATGGTGGGACGTAATCTGGGGGATATTTATGGTTACGCGCCGCGTGAATTGGGCCCGGTGCGTCTGCAGCTGGACGCGGTAGAGGCAAAGGGCGTGCGTATGCCCATTTCGCTCACGGTGCGCGCCGGTGAAATCGTCGGCCTGTTTGGTCTGGTGGGCGCAGGGCGCAGCGAACTGATGAAAGGGCTGTTTGGTGCCACCAAACTGCGCGGGGGTACCGTGACGCTGGATGGCAAAAAGCTCAACATTCGCCAACCGATTGATGCGATTCGCGCCGGCATCATGCTGTGCCCGGAAGATCGCAAATCTGAGGGCATCATTCCGGTGCATTCGGTGCGCGATAACATCAACATCAGCGCGCGTCGCCACAATCTCAACGCCGGTTGCCTGATCAAACCGAGCTGGGAGGCGAAAAACGCCGATATCCATATTCGTTCCCTCAACATCAAAACGCCGGGGCCGCAGCAGTTGATCATGAACCTCTCCGGCGGCAACCAGCAGAAGGCGATTTTGGGCCGCTGGCTGTCGGAAGAGATGAACGTGATCATGCTGGATGAGCCTACGCGCGGCATTGACGTTGGTGCTAAACACGAAATCTACAACCTGATTTACCAACTGGCGAAGAAAGGGATTGCGGTGCTGTTTGCCTCCAGCGATCTGCCCGAAGTAATGGGATTGGCCGATCGCATCCTGGTGATGCGTGAAGGCGAAATCGCCGGAGAATTACCCCATGACACGGCCACAGAGCAGCTGACGCTGAGCCTGGCGATGCCGAAAACAACGCAAGCGGCCGCCGTGGCCTGACGTAAAGGAGAGCAATAATGGCTTCATCTACCACTTCCAACACGCCACCTGTGCAGCGCAACGGGCTGCAACTTGGGCGGATTTGGGACAACTTCGGCATGCTGGTGGTGTTCGCACTGCTGTTTATCGTCTGTGCCATTTTCGTGCCAAATTTTGGTTCCATTATCAATATGAAAGGGCTGGGCCTGGCGATGTCGATGTCCGGCATGGTGGCGTGCGGCATGCTGTTCTGCCTGGCCTCCGGTGACTTTGATCTCTCCGTGGCTTCCGTGATCGCCTGCGCTGGCGTGGTCACCGCAGTGGTGATCAACATGACCGAAAGTTTATGGATTGGCGTGGCAGCAGGTTTAGTGCTCGGCATGGCAACCGGCTTTATTAACGGCTTCGTCATTGCCCGGCTGAAAATCAACGCCTTGATCACCACGCTGGCAACCATGCAGATTGTGCGCGGCCTGGCGTACATCTTCTCCGACGGCAAAGCGGTGGGAATTGAAGATGAGCGCTTCTTTACCCTCGGTTACGCCAACTGGCTCGGCGTGCCGGCACCCATCTGGCTCACCCTCGCTACCATGGTGCTGTTTGGTTTTCTGTTGAATAAAACCACCTTTGGCCGCAACACGCTGGCGATTGGCGGCAACGAAGAAGCCGCGCGTCTGGCGGGTGTGCCGGTGGTGCGCACACGCATCATTATCTTCATCCTGTCCGGTTTAGTGTCGGCGGCGGCGGGTATCATTCTGGCTTCGCGCATGACCAGCGGCCAGCCAATGACCTCTCTCGGTTACGAGCTGATCGTGATTTCGGCTTGCGTACTGGGCGGTGTCTCGCTGAAAGGCGGCATTGGCAAAATCTCTTATGTGGTGGCAGGCGTTTTGATCCTCGGCACCGTTGAGAATGCGATGAATTTATTGAATATCTCGCCGTTCTCACAGTATGTGGTGCGCGGTTTGATACTGTTAGCGGCGGTGATTTTTGACCGCTACAAACAGAAAAGTAAAGCCGCCTGATAACCAAGGCTGAGCGTGCCCGATGGCGGGCATGCTCAGTGCATTTCACGCGATAAGTGAGGGCAGTATGTACCACCGTGAACCCCCAAGTGAGCAGCAGAATCCCTTATTGCCGGGCTATGCGTTCAATGCCTGGCTGGTGGCCGGATTGACGCCGATTAATGCCAATGACGCGCTCGATTTCTTTATTGATCGTCCGCACGGCATGAAAGGCTACATTCTCAATTTGACCATTAAAGGTCAGGGGCGGGTGTTTGATGGTGAATCCGCCTTCGACTGCGAACCGGGCGATTTGCTGCTGTTTCAACCAAAAACCCCGCACTATTATGGTCGCGCGCCAGACAGCCCGTGCTGGTTCCATCGCTGGGTCTATTTCCGTCCGCGTGCCTACTGGACCGATTGGTTGCAGTGGCAGGATGAAAGCCAGGGCGTGGGGCGCTTGCGTCTGTCGGAAGCGCAGCGTGCCGAGTTTGATCGCCTGTTCGCCAGCATTGAACAAACGCACAACTCCGGACGCCGCTTCGCCGAAGAGTTGGCGATGAACCTGCTGGAGCGTTTACTGCTGCGTGCGGTAGAAGAGGATCCGCGCAGCCATCAGCAAATACGCGATCCGCGCGTTATTGAAGCCTGTCAGTACGTCACCAACCATCTGGCAGGTGAAGTGAAGATTGAAGACGTAGCGCGCCATGTTTGCCTGTCGCCGTCACGCCTGGCGCATCTGTTTCGTGAGCAAATGGGCATTAACCTGCTGCGCTGGCGTGAAGATCAGCGCGTGATTCGTGCCAAACTGCTGCTGCAAACCACCCAGGAGCCGATTGCTTCCGTGGGGCGTGAAGTGGGTTACGATGACCAACTCTACTTCTCGCGTGTGTTCCGTAAACGCGTGGGTGTCAGTCCCAGCGACTTCCGCCGCCGCAGCCAGGATGCGCAGGATGCATTAGTGGCTCATGAGAGCTGGCAATCCGCACGGAGTGCTATTTCCTGAGTTTTCAGGTGATTCCGCCTTGTTCTTATAGTCTGATTCGTCTTAAATCAGTCAGGAAACGAACAAGAGGAATGAGAATGAGCGATAAACTACGTGTCGGCCTAATCGGCTACGGTTTTGCCAGCAAAACCTTTCATGCACCCTTGATCGCCGGTACGCCGGATGTTGAGCTGGCAGCGATCTCAAGCAGCGATGCCAGCAAAGTGCATGCTGACTGGCCGTCAGTGCAAGTGGTGTCCGATCCACAAGCGCTGCTGGATGACCCGACACTGCAACTGATTGTTATTCCGACCCCGAATGACACCCATTTCCCGTTAGCTAAAGCGGCCCTTAACGCCGGTAAACACGTGGTGGTGGATAAGCCCTTTACCGTGACGTTGTCACAAGCGCGTGAGTTGGATGCGCTGGCAAAAGCCAAAGGTCTGCTGCTGTCGGTGTTCCATAATCGTCGCTGGGACAGCGATTTCCTCACGCTGAAGTCTTTGCTGAACGACGGCACGCTGGGGGAAGTGCGTTATTTCGAATCCCACTTTGACCGTTTCCGCCCAGAAGTACGTCAACGCTGGCGTGAAATGAAAGGTGCGGGCAGCGGCATTTGGTTTGATCTTGGACCGCACGTGTTGGACCAGGCGCTGCAGCTGTTTGGCACGCCAGTTGCCATCAACGTGGATATGGCGGAACTGCGCCCGGGCGCGCAAACCACCGATTACTTCCATGCCGTGTTGACCTATCCAACACGCCGTGTGGTGTTGCACGCCAGCATGCTGGTGGCGGCGGAATCCGCGCGCTTTGTGGTGCATGGCACGCGCGGCAGCTACGTGAAATACGGCCTCGATCCGCAGGAAGATCGTCTGAAAGCGGGTGAACGTCCGCCGCAGGAAGATTGGGGCTACGACATGCGCAACGGTACGCTGACGCTGGCGGAAGGCGATGTGATGGTGGAAAAAGAGTTACTGACGCTGCCGGGTAACTATCCGGCGTACTACGCAGGGATTCGTGATGCGATTGCCGGTACAGGTGCCAATCCGGTACAGGCAGAAGAGGCCATTCAGGTGATGGAGTTGATCGAGCTGGGCTTGCAGTCCGCCGAGAAGCGCCAGACCATGTCACTGCGATAATTCAGTATCGGTCGCCATGAATGGCGACCCTACATTAAAAGGTGCGCATTGATGCGCACTTTTTTTATCCCGCCACGCGTGCGCGCAGCGCGGCTTTCTCTGCATCACTCAGGAACGCGATGGTCACGCCATTATCCTGTGCCTGACGCATCTCTTCCGCCGTCAATCCTGCTTGCGGTGCCGCGACTTCATATTCGTGTGCTAGCTCTACGCCCTGTACGGCTGGATCGTCCGTGTTAATGGTGGCGAGAATGCCATGCTGCAAGAAGGTTTTCAGCGGATGGCTACTCAGCGACGAAACAGTACTGGTTTGAATATTCGACGTCAGGCAAGACTCAATACCAATGCGTTGCTCGGCGAGGAAATCCATCAGCGCGCGATCTTCAATCGCCTTAACGCCGTGACCAATACGCTCAGCGCCCAGCTCGCGAATCGCTTGCCAGATACTTTCCGGGCCTGCCGCTTCACCGGCATGGACGGTAATGCGGAAACCAGCATCACGCGCACGATTAAAGTGGCTGAGGAATTCGCTGCCGGGGAAACCTAACTCGTCGCCGGCCAAATCAACAGCGGTGATGCCATCGCGATGCGCCAGCAAACCTTCCAGTTCACGCAGGCAGGCTTCATCGCCAAAGGTTCGGCTCATGATACCGGTCAAGCGCACATCGACGCCGTATTGCTGAATGCCGGCACGCACGCCATCGATCACCGCTTCAACTACGCCTGCAATCGGCAGTTGATGCGTCATCGCCATATAGCCCGGTGAGAAGCGCAGCTCGGCATAGTGAATACCGGCGCGCGCCGCATCTTCTACGTTTTCCAGCGCGATACGACGACAGGCATCAAGGTCGCCCAGCACCTTCACGCCCCAATCGAGTTTCTGCAGGAAGCTCACCAGATCCGGTTCATTGGCGGTGACCTGCACATGCGGACGCAAGGCATCCAGCGAATCAGCGGGGAGCGCAAGATTGTGCTGACGACCTAAATCAAGAATGGTTTGTGCGCGGATATTGCCATCAAGGTGGCGGTGAATGTCGGTAAGGGGGAGTTTTAGATCAATCATGGCGCACTCGCTTAAGTTTCATAAAGTGCAGAGGATTATAAAAACATCTTGCGCAACAGCGCCAGCGATTTGCGCAAACAGTAAAACGGATGCTGAATTAATCAGCATCCGTCGCATTTCAGAACGATTTTAACGCGGCGATCAGGCGATCCAGTCCATCATCCAGTTTGCTACGCGGGCAACCGGCGTTGAGACGCAAATAACCGCGACTCGCGGCACCGTAGGTGGAACCGGGCATGATCGCCACTTTGTGTTGATGAATCAGACGCTGTTGCAGCGCCTGTTCGTCAAGGCCAAGCGGATTAAGATCGATCCACGCCAGGTATGTCGCGGCTGGCGGCTGCCAATTGAGTTGCGGAAACGCCGCATTCAGTCGCTGCGCGATATGCTGCAGGTTGCCACGCAAATAAGCGCGCAGCGCATCCAGCCACGGCGCACCATCGCGATAAGCCGCGATGGTGGCAGCAAGCGCCATTACCGCCGGTGAGGATAAGCCATCCTGTTGCTTCAACGCATGGAACCAAGCCTGACGATCGCGCTCATCGGGAATCATGCCCCACGCGCCGGTCAGCGCCGGAATATTGAAGCTCTTGGATGCCGAGGTAAACAACGCCCAGGCGGATTCCGCAACCTGGCTCCACGGCGTATGCTGCACATCGCTCAGCACCATATCCATGTGAATTTCATCGCTGATAACCTTCACCCCATGCCTGGCACACAGCGCCGCCATCTGACGCAATTCGTCTTCATGCCACACTTTTCCGCTGGGATTGTGCGGACTGCACAACAGCATGACTTTGCAGCGCGGCCGCGCCAGCAGGCGTTCAAGCTGTGCCATCTCGCACACCCATTCGTTGCCGTGACGCTGTAACGGCAGCGCCAGCACACGGCGCTGATTGCCAGTGATGGTGTGGTAAAAGGCATCGTAAGCGGGCGTGTGAATCAGCACTTCATCGTCCGGCTGCGTCCAGTGGCGCAACAATTGCGCCACCATGTAGATCACTGACGGGCCATAAACGAGTGATTCAGCCGGGACTTCAGTAGCAAAACGGCTGTGCATCCAGTGCTGAAGTGCGGAGATAAACTCATCATGCTGCCAGCGGCTGTATCCAAATACACCGTGCGTAAGCCGCTGTTGCAGGGCTGCAATGATGCAAGGCGCGGTGGCGAAGTCCATATCGGAAATCGTGAACGGCAGCAAGTCCGCCACGCCAAAACGGTCGGCAACGAAATCCCACTGCGTACACCAGCTGCCGTGACGATCCACCACGCTGTTGAAATCGAAATCCTGCATCATTACACCGTCGCGCTCATCAGGTGCGCCA
The DNA here is from genome assembly GCF_059730785.1 of Pantoea sp. X-Soil-ISGK-421. Taxonomy (NCBI): domain Bacteria; kingdom Pseudomonadati; phylum Pseudomonadota; class Gammaproteobacteria; order Enterobacterales; family Erwiniaceae; genus Pantoea; species Pantoea sp. X-Soil-ISGK-421. The sequence goes on from NZ_AP035979.1 coordinate 1,855,677, forward strand.
TTTCATCTTTGACGGACTGCACCTGCGGACCCATCACCACCTGCAGATTGGTGGCATTGACATGCACCACGCCAATTGCGCCATTGGCTTTCAGTGTCGCATCATCCACCTTGCTCATATCGACTACGGTAATGCGCAGACGGGTCAGGCAGTTATCCAGGGACGCGATGTTCTCCACACCGCCCAGCGCTGACAGAATCGCCGGGGTGTTAAAGCCGGATTTACCGACAGCCGCGCGATTAACCTGCTGCGCCACGCTGTTGCTTTCCACTTCGCGGCCTGGCGTTTTGATATTGAAGTGACTGATAGCAAAACGGAAGATGGCGTAATAACCCACGAACCACACCGCAGCAATCACGGGTACCCAATACCATTTGGTGGAGAGGCCGTGCAACACGCCGAAGACGAAGAAGTCGATGACGTTGCCGTCAGTGTTACCGATGGTGACGCCCAGCATCGCCATCACGGTGAAGCCTAAACCGGTCAACAGCGCGTGGATCAGATACAGCACCGGTGCGACGAACAAGAACAGGAATTCCAGCGGTTCAGTGGTTCCGCCCACCACGCAAGCCACCACGCCGGAAATCAGCAGGCCTTTAATTTTGTGACGGTTTTCCGGACGGGCGCAGTGATACATCGCTAATGCCGCACCCGGTAAACCACCGAGGAAGGCCGGCATTTTACCTTGTGACAGGAAGCGCGTGGCGCTCTCGGCAAAGCCGTGTGTATCGGCACAAGCCAGCTGCGCCTGGAAGATGGTTAATGCGCCGCTGACACTTTTGCCGCACACGTCCAGCGTACCGCCCGCATCGGTAAAGCGTATGATCGCCACCAGAATATGCTGCAAGCCAAACGGCAGCAGCAGGCGTTCGCCGGTACCGAAGATCATCGGGCCAAATTCCCCTGCGCTGTTAATTACCCAGCCGAGGCCGGTAATGGCGCGAGCGAAGAAGGGCCAAATCAGTGGAACCACCAGACCCAGCACGCCCATTGCCATCGCCGTGACGATCGGGACAAAGCGTGTGCCGCCAAAGAATGCCAACGCATCCGGCAGACGAATGTTGTGGAAGCGCTCATGCAGCCAGAACACCACGATACCGACAATTACCGCACCGAGAATACCGGTGTCGATTGACTGAATGCCGAGAATATTTTGTACGTTATTGGCTTTCAGCACCGCCGCATCGGTGGTGGGCAGAATGCCGTTGATGTTGAGCCAGAAGTTGATGCTCAGGTTCAGTACCGCATAGCCAACGAAGCCGGCAAACGCCGCCACGCCTTTGTTCTCACGCGCCATCCCTAGAGGAATGGCAATCGCAAACATCACCGGCAAATAGCTGAAGGCAAATGAACCGATCTTCGCCAGCCAGATAAACAGATATTGCAGCAACGGCTGATCCAGCAAGGGAATCAGCGTCAGGACGTCATGACTGCTGAGTGAACTGCCGATCCCCAGCAAAATGCCGCAAAACGACAGCAGGGCAACGGGCAACATAAAGGTTTTACCCAGACTTTGGAAAAACTCCCAAAGTGACATTTTGGGGCGACTGGCGGACATAGACTCTCCTGGCAATAAAGTGAAAGGCTTCAATGAGGTCAAGGATGATAAAACGTTTTACCACTTATTTTTGTGGCTATAATCACAAAGAGTGACTAATTGCAGACTTTATTTTTGGTGGAATCAGTGTAACGTTTTACCTCTTTGGATTTGGACGTCGGTAACGGAACACTATGTCCCAGCAGAAAACCACTATTCATGATGTGGCGTTGGTCGCCGGGGTGTCGGTCTCTACCGTGTCGTTGGTGCTCTCCGGCAAAGGGCGTATCTCGCCCGCCACGGCCACGCGCGTCAATCAGGCGATTGAGCAGCTTGGCTACGTACGTAATCGCTCGGCTTCGATTTTGCGCGGCGGCGAAAGCGGCGTGATCGGGCTGATCGTACGCGATCTCAGCCAGCCATTTTATGCCGCGATGACCGCTGGACTCAGCGAAGTGCTGGAACAGCAGGGCAAAGTGCTGGTGCTGACACAAAGCGGTCAGCACGGCCAGCATCTTAAACGCTGCTTTGACACGCTGGTGGCGCAGGGCGCCGAGGGCATTGTGCTCGGCGGCGCGGTGGTGCAGGCGGAAACGTTAGTGCCGTTGGCGCAAGAGCAAAACATTGCTCTGGTCTGCGCCTCGCGCGCCAGCAGCCTGGACAATGTTGATTCATTACGTCCCGATAACAGTCAGGCGGCGCGCATGGCGACCGAATACCTGATTCGTCAGGGACATCAGCGCATCGCCTGGATGGGCGGATTGGGATCGTCTTTGACGCGCGCCGAGCGGATTGGCGGTTATTGCGCCACCTTGCTGCAATACGGTTTACCGTTTCGCTCTGATTGGATTATTGAGTGCGACGACCGGCAGCAAAGTGTATCCGCGTTGACGCTGGCGCTGTTGCGTCAGCATCCCGGTATTACGGCGATTCTGGCGTATAACGGCAGTACCGCGCTGGGTTGCTATTTTGGCGCGCTACGCTGTGGGCGGACGTTCGGCGAGGGCGCGGTAGATAGTTATTACACGCAGCAGCTGGCGTTGGTGGGATTCAATGATGATCCGCAGCGTGAACTGCACGATCCCACCATGACCTTTGTCAGTAGTGAAGCGCGTGATGTGGGAAGAAGGGCGGCGGAGCGGATGATGCAGCGGCTGTCGCAGCCGGAAGCGGAGATTCAAAGCTTGATCGTACCGCCGCAGCTGATACGTGGGGATGTCTAAGGGGCTATACCTGCTAAGCGCTGCATCAACTCATCGCACATTCCGTCGCGGCGCGATTAATTGCGCCGCGACGTTTTGTGCGCTTGGTAATCTGGGCGTTACCCCGTCTTGATGATTACTCTGGCATACCTTCGCTGGTCGGTGCGCCCAACATATAACGTGACAGGAACTGCTCCAGCGTCATCTTGTCGCCATTCATCGTGACCTGGCCGTTGCCGTATTGCAGACTGGTGACAATGTTGTCATCCTGCTGCTGCGTAAGGCGGAACATCTGGCCCATCGCCGCTAAACCTTTCACCTGCTGATCAGCCAGCTTCTGCGCATCATCGCCCTGATAACCTTCCGCCAATCCAACATGACGCATGGTTTCGGTAGCCATCGGCATATTGATGGTTAATTTGCCGTCGAGGGTTTTCAACACGCGATCAACCGCGGCACCCAAACTCTGCGCTTCGCCGGTTACGGTAGCCGGATCGTTAAAGCCAACGTTGAGGTTAAAGGTGCTTTCGCCTTTATCATTTTTCCAGCTCAGCGGTGCGATGCTCAGTGTTGGTGAGCCTTTCAACAGCGTTGGCAGGTTATTACGCAGAATGGTTTGTACGCTAGCCTGATAGCGAATCGGATCTTCCGCCACGCCCGGCTGGTTCAGCAGATCCTGCATTTGCGCGTTATAGGTGTCCGAGAAGGCTTTCACCGCCTGCGCATCAAACTGAGCAAATTTCATCGCCAGTTTAGCTTCACCAAATGGCTGCTTCTGCAGAGTAATCTTGTCAACGTTCACATCCAGTTGGCCGCCAATCTTGCCCTCTTTATTATCGAAGGAAGAGGTGGTTTTCAGCTTCTCAAGCGACAAACCTTCCTGACCGTTGATGCTGGCATCCAGTTTATCCAGAGAGATCGCTTGATCACCCACACGCACGCCTTCCGGGCTGAGATGGGTATCGCCACTCAGTTTCAGACCATTCAGCGTGAACAGCACCGGCATCTCAACCTGGTTTTTGCGGGTCACCGCGATGCTGGAGAAATCGCCGTCGAGGCTGACTTTGTCACCTTTGCTATCCGCGCTGATGTTCAGCGTGCCGCCGTTGGTCGCCAGACGATCGCCGGTTTGTGCGTTGTTGTAATCCACCGCCAGCAGGTTGAGGTCAGTATCGGTAGCGCCGCTGTAGCCGACGCGGGTATCAGCGTTAACCAACGATTTGCCGTTGGTCAGTTCAAACAGTTTCTTCACCGCATCGGTGTTTTCCAGCTCGGTATGCACCGACGCCATGCTTGGGATCAGGCTGCCACGCTTTAGCTGCGCAAACGGGAAAGGACCGTGATCGATGGTTTCGTTCAACACAATGCTCTGACCAGGCTTCAACAGCGGATTGTCATTGGTTTGCGAGCTAGCCTGTACCACCAGTTTGGTTTTACTGCTGAACACGCCGCGCTGATAGTCCTGATAGCTCAGGGTCAAACGGCTGTTCGGCGCGTAGGCATTCAGCTGCGTGTTGGCATTCTGCAGCATCTCATCCATATGGCTTTCCAGTTGTTTACCGGTAAACCATGAAGCACCAGTCCAAATCACGCCGAGCGCCACAATTACACCTACGGCAACCTTGGTCTTTTTCATCGCTGTGTCGTCCTTATCCTTGCGTCCGCACGCCGCTGGTCGGTGCGCGACGGGTGAAGAAAAACGCCCGCAGGCGTTTTAAATTAATAGTTTGAAAGAATAGCAGTTAATGCTGGCAGCGTCAGCCGGATCTCAGTTCAGCGTATTAAACACCCGCGCCAGACGTCCGGTACCCGCCGCGTTCACCGGCGACTCTTCTGCGGCCACAAAGCATGATTCCCCTGGTTTCAGCACCAGTTGTTGACCGGACTTCTCGATAATCGCCTGACCTTCAATGCAGAACAGCAGGGCAGCGCTGTTTTGTGCCAGCGCTTGCGGCGCAGCGGAAAGCCCATGAATGGCAAAGGCAAAGTCTTCTACCGGAATCGGGAAGTTCAGCGTTTCGCCGTCGCGCTGTGGCTGAGTCAGCAACGTGGCGGCCGGTTTCGCCTGGAATTTCAGGTTAGCCAGCAGTTCCGGGATATCGATAAACTTCGGCGTCAGACCGGCGCGCAACACGTTATCGGAGTTCGCCATCACTTCCAGCGCCACACCTTTCAGATAAGCGTGCGGCGTTTCGGCAAACAGGAACATCGCTTCGCCCGGCTGCAGCGTAATCACATTAAGCAGCAGCGGGGAAAACAGGCCGCTATCCTCCGGATAATCGGCGGCGATGGATTTAATCGTCTGCCACGGTTCGCCTTCATGCGCATTGAGTGCTGATTTCAATACGCCGATGGCGCGCGATTTGGCCTCGTCTTGCAGCGAAAGCAGCGTGGCAAACAGTGTTGCCAGGTTGGCTTCGTTGGCATTCTCAAGAAAATGGGCGATGTGCGGATGCGCACCGGCCACCGGTTCCAGCAATGACACAATCTCATGCAGCTCGCGGAAACCGTTCATCGCCTGGAAGGGCGTTAACGCATACACCAACTCGGGCTTATGGTTGGCATCTTTATAGTTACGCTCGGCGGCGCTGAGTGGAATGCCGGCGGCATTTTCACGGGCAAAACCTTCTTCGGCAGCGGCTTTGCTGGGATGCACCTGAATCGACAGCGGCTGATCGGCGCACAACACTTTAAACAGAAATGGCAGCTCACCGAAACGCTCAGCGACCTCCTTGCCCAGCGTGGCGGTTTTATTGGCCTCAATCACCTCACGCAGCGAACGCGCTTCACCGTCAATCTCAACGGTTGAGGGGCTTTTCGGGTGCGCGCCCATCCACAATTCCGCCATCGGCAAGCCTTGTGGATTTTCGATGCCGTAGAGTTCGGTCAGCGCAGTTTTGCTGCCCCAGGCGTAATTTTGCAGCGAATTGTTCAATTTTTGCATCGTTTACCCTTAATAACCGTAAGTAAATAGGCTTATTAAAGCAGAAAGTGCCATAGAAAATACACGAACATGTGCAATAAAGGCGATAGCCTCCCATAATGTTAAATTCTTGTATGTGACAATCTTGCTCGCTCAATGGCGTCGCGGGAAGGCGTTTAGAGCGGAAACCTCAAAATCTGAGCTAAGGAGACGGAGTCATGGCAGCCAATCGCATTGAAAAAGACTCAATGGGACCGATAGAAGTACCGGCGGATAAGTTGTGGGGCGCACAAACCCAGCGATCGCTGGAACATTTCAAAATCTCAACCGAGAAGATGCCGGTGGCATTGGTGCATGCGCTGGCGCTGACCAAACGCGCCGCCGCGCAGGTCAATCAGGATCTCGGCTTATTACCCGCCGATCGTGCACAAGCGATTCTCAACGCCGCCGACGAAGTGCTGGCAGATAAACACAGCGATGAGTTTCCGCTGGCGATCTGGCAGACCGGTTCCGGCACGCAGACCAACATGAACATGAATGAAGTGCTGGCTAACCGCGCCAGTGAGATTCTTGGCGGTGAGCGTGGCATGGCGCGTCTGGTGCATCCGAATGACGACGTGAATAAAAGCCAAAGCTCCAACGATGTGTTCCCCACCGCCATGCACGTGGCCGCGGTCATCGCAGTGCGGGAGCAGCTGATTCCGCAGATTCAGGTGCTGAAAAAGACGCTGAGTGAGAAATCCGACGCATTCAAAGACATCGTCAAGATAGGCCGCACCCACTTGCAGGATGCGACACCGCTGACGCTCGGCCAGGAGATCTCCGGCTGGGTGGCGATGCTGGAGCACAATCTCAAGCACATTGAAAACAGTATTCCGCACGTGGCCGAGCTGGCGCTGGGCGGTACTGCGGTCGGCACCGGCTTGAACACCCATCCGGAATATGCGGTACGCGTAGCGAAAGCGCTGGCCGATCTAACGAAACAGCCGTTTGTCACCGCGCCGAATAAGTTTGAAGCGCTGGCGACCTGCGATGCGCTGGTTCATGCGCACGGTGCGCTGAAAGGTTTGGCGGCTTCGCTGATGAAAATTGCTAATGACGTACGCTGGCTGGCGTCTGGTCCGCGCTGCGGCATCGGCGAACTGGCGATCCCGGAAAATGAGCCAGGCAGCTCCATCATGCCAGGCAAAGTGAACCCAACCCAGTGCGAAGCGCTAACCATGCTGTGTTGTCAGGTGATGGGCAACGATGTGGCGGTGAATATTGGCGGCGCCTCCGGCAACTTTGAGCTCAACGTGTTCCGTCCGATGGTGATTCACAACTTCCTGCAATCGGTGCGTTTGTTGGCCGACGGTATGGACAGCTTCAATCACCACTGCGCGACGGGTATTGAACCGGTGCGCGAGCGCATCGATCAGTTGCTGAACGAATCACTGATGCTGGTGACGGCGCTGAATACCCATATCGGTTATGACAAAGCGGCGGAAATCGCCAAGAAAGCCCATAAAGAAGGCCTGACGCTGAAAGGCTCGGCGCTGAAGCTGGGCTATCTGACTGAAGAGCAGTTCGATGAGTGGGTGCGTCCGGAAGAGATGGTGGGCAGCATGAAGCAGTAAACTGCTGTTAAAAGTTGGGAGACATAGCACCCATCGTAGCGGCGCAATTCATTGCGCGATAAATCGCGCCGCTACGGAATGTGCGGTTATTTACAGCTGCCCGCTGTACAACACCGGCCCGGTTGGCTGGCCGGTGGGCGATCCGCCTTGCGGTTCCAGGCTGATTGCAATCATGCCGGAACGCGCTAACTCACGATCTTTCAGCGTGATAGCCGTGGTGTTTTGGTTATCGACTAAACCGAGTGAAATCGGCGCTTTGCCCACCGGAATCAACCACAGTTCAAGGCTGCGACTCGTCGTCAGCGTCACCGGATGTAACGGTGTCAGGCTCAGCTGTGCCAGCTTGCTATCTGCGCTGACCACCCACTGTTCACGATGCTGTGCATCACTCAATACCGTTAACGGCGTTAATGTGGGTTGCTGCAGGAAGAGCGAGGCCACCAGCGCGATGGCCGCAATACTGGCTGCCAGCATCCAACCCACGTAGCGGCGTGCAGGTGGCTGCCCACTTTTCTCAGGCAGGCTCAGCGTAATTTTTTTCCACACCTTTTCAGGCGGCATGACGGGCGCAAGCTGATTATCAAGGCCCGCCAGCACGGCTTGCCAACGGGCGACATTAGTCGCCAGCGCTGGCTCGTTGCGCAGCCTGCGTTCAAAGCGTAAGCGCGCAAGGCCACTCAACGTGCCCAGCGCGTACTCCGCCGATAAGGCATCATCGCGTTGTAATTTATCGTTCATAGGCCCACACACTCCCGCAGATGCTCCAGCGCGCGGCGTATCCAGCTTTTTACCGAGCCAACCGGCTGTTGCAGCCAGGCGGCAATATCACTGTGGGACATCCCCTGATAATAGGCGAGCGTGATGCTTTGCTGCTGTTCGCTGCTCAGATGGCCAATGCAGTGTCGCAGACGATCGGCTTGCGCCGGATCGTGCCAGTTATTCTGTTCGTCTTCGGTGGTTGTTTGCAGTAGATCGTTAAACTCTACGGCATCCATCGTTAGGCGCGCTTGTCCGCTGCGCAACCCGTCGATGCAGCGATTGCGCACAATGTGCGTCATCCACGTCATCGGCGCGCTGAGGGCGGCATCGTAAGAGGCGGCACGGTGCCAGATGGTGAGATAACAATCGTGCAGCACTTCTTCCGCCCAACCTTGCTGACGTAACATTCGCAGGGCGAGAGCGAAAAGGTGCGGCGAAGTGAGTCGATACAGTTGTTCAAATGCGCGGCGGTCACCTCGGGCGATCGCCGGCAATAAGTTGTCTAACCGTTCTGCAAGCCTATTATCCATCATCTTCCCGGTTGGCTAAAATGCCCCATCCGAGTATAGGCAATTACTTAGGCATCAAGACGGTATCAATCACATCAATCACACCGTTTTTCTGGTTGACGTCATAAGTGCTGATGTTGGCCACATTGCCCTGACCATCTTTCAACTGAATGTTATGTGGCCCGTTGCTCATGATCCACAGCGGCTGGCCGTTGACAGTTTTTAGCTCGGCATGTCCGCCACCTTGTTTAATCTTTTTCTCCAACGCTTTCATGTCGTATTTACCGGCCACCACATGGTAAGTGAGGATGCTGGTCAGCGTGGCTTTGTTCTCTGGTTTTACCAGATTATCCACGGTGCCCGCCGGCAATTTAGCAAAGGCGGCATTGGTCGGCGCAAACACGGTAAACGGACCTTTACCTTCGAGGGTTTCCACCAGACCGGCGGCTTTCACTGCAGCCACCAAGGTGGTGTGATCTTTAGAATTTAGCGCATTTTCGACGATATTTTTTTGCGGAGACATCGCTGCGCCGCCCACCATCACCGAGCCATTGTCCATGGCGGCGAAAGCGCCTGTGGTGAACAGTAAGGTGCCGGATACGACTGCAATGCTGATTAGCTTTTTCATCTTAAATCCTCGTAGTAGGGAGCGAAGAAGTTGCTCACACATTGATATACGAGGGCAGGATGCTAATTGGATGCAGCGATTTAAAAATAAATTTATGCCAGCCGATCGCTCCATAAATGCAGGCGCGGAATGATCAGATGCAGCGGCTCGGCCAGCGGTTTATGGCGATACGCAACGTTCTCCGCATCGTAATTCAATAGCTCACCGAGGATTGGAACCTGCGTCTTATCGCGGCACAGCACCAGCAACGGGGAAGGGCAGGCAAGCTGCACCTGTTTCTTCTCGCTGGCGCGCCACACGCGGGCAATAGGCTGCACTTTTACCGGACGTTTTATTTTCAGCTTCGCCCCGGCGGGTAAGGCGAGAATCGCTTCCAGCTCTTGCTGCACTTTCTCCGCCCACTGTTCACGCGTCCACGGCGCCTGAGCACGATTGGCTTTCAGGCTGCGCTCCAGCTGTTCCACCACCGCATCGCGCGTGACATTTTTGATGATGTTTTTATTCGCCCAGCCAAAGCGCAAACTGTCGGGCGAGTTGAGGAGCGTGACGCTGCGATAGGCGTTGAGGGTAATTAATCCGCGCAGATGCTGGTGGACGAATTCAAAGCGCGCCTCGCTCGGCAAGCCCGAATCTACCGTGATTAACTGTTCCAGCCGCTGCTTCAGGGCGTTAATCTCCACCACCTGCAGGGTGATCTGTTCATGTATATCACCTTCAGCTTCGATACAGATTGCCCCCGGCAATCGCACGGCGGCTTTGGTGCTGAGCTTTTCGGATTGATGCTGCATAAACAGGCGGCAATAGTGCGACAGCGCCATCTCACGCGCGGTTTTGCCGAGGTGCTGCGTCACCGCGATGCGTTCAATTTCATCATGCTCGCGGCCCTTTTCGATTTCCGGCAGGCTAAACACGCGCGCAATCAGCAGCGGCTGCTGTTCAATCTGCTGACGCAACTGACTTAAACCCGCTTCCAGCGCGTTCACGCACTCATGTAAATCGGCAACCAAATCGTAGCGAGCCATAACACACCTCAATAGTTACAACATACTTTTAAGCTTACTCGCTTAGGTGCGAATCTGCCAGTGCAATGCGCGGATTTCGTCAGCCAGGAATGCTCAGGATTTTTCCAGTGGGATGAACGTGTTATAACAATGCTTTGCCTGCTAACGGAAAACGTTGTGAAGCCACAGCCAAAACCCCCCGCACCCGCCATCATTACGCTCGGATTCGTGCAAATCCTGTCATGGGGCGGATCCTTTTATTTAATGGCGGTTATGGCCAATCCCATCGTGGCGGAAACCGGTTGGTCACAACAATGGGTGTACGGTGCGCTGTCGCTCGGCATGTTAGTTTCCGGCTTGCTGGCGCCGTTAACTGGTCGGCTGATTTTTCGTTCTTATGGTCGCGCATTGTTGGCGGCGAGCGGGGCGGTGATGGCGCTGGGTTTGGTGATTATGGGGCTGAGCCATAATCTACCGCTGTTTTTATGTGCCTGGCTGATTATCGGCATAGGTATGGCGATGGGATTATACGACGCGCTGTTTGCAACGCTCGGCACGCTGTATGGCGGCCAGGCGCGCGGCGCGATTACCGGCATCACGCTGATCTCTGGTTTCTGCACCACGTTAGTGTGGCCAGGCACCGCGCTGCTGATTCACTGGCTGGATTGGCGCGGTGCCTGTTTTGCTATCGCTGGACTGCTGTGCGTGTCGGTGTTACCCGCCTATTTATATGCGTTGCCTGCGCCCGAGGGGAAAGTTGCCAGCGCTAAATCCACGTCTTCCGCTGATGACAACGAACTCGCACCCACGCTGTTCTGGCTGCTGTGCAGCATTTTTACCCTCGCGTCGGTAATCATGACGGCAATCTCCGTGCAGCTGATCACCTTGCTACAAGCCAGCGGACATACGCTGGCCTCGGCTCTCGCCATCAGCGCAATTCTCGGTCCGTGTCAGGTGGCTTCGCGCATCGTTGATATCGCCTTTAAGCGCGGACATCCCATCTGGACCACTTTTTTCTCGGTAGGATTGGTGGCGCTCGGTTTACTGCTGCTGACCTGTTATCCGCAGTTTGCCGTGCTCAGCATGGTGCTGTACGGCGCCGGAAATGGTTTGCGTGCCATTGTGCGGGGAACTTTACCGCTGGTGATGGTCAAACCAGAGGCTTATGCAATTGTGGTGGGCCGCATGGCGCGTCCCGCATTGATTGGACAAGCGCTGACGCCGCTGTTTTGCGGCTATGTGTTTCAGCACCTTGGTGGCAATGCGACGTTGTGGATATTGTGCCTGCTGGCGTTGGTCAACGTGCTGTTGGTGATGGTGTTGAAACAGAAATTGCCGCATGCCAGCCCACCATCGGCAAGGGGAGTGATAAATTAAGCAGCCTGTGCGTTTCCGCCCAGTAAAATGGTGAATACGTGCCAGGATCACCGGCGTTGGCTTCTAAAAAGCAACAGTGTTTGTTATATTTATTGCTCATTGATCACTCACTGTCGCGGCATAAAAACAACCAGATAACCGCAACTCAGGATATTGAAATGCTTGATTACCGCTTCCCGACAGCTTTGCAGATGGTTTTGAGCGTAGCGATGGCGGAGCAACTGGGCAAACGCTCGACCAGCGCCATATTGGCGTATGGTCTTGAAGCGAACCCCAGTTTCATTCGGAAACTTATGGTTCCGCTCACGCGTGACGGCATTATCGTCTCGACACTTGGCCGCACCGGCTCGATTCACCTGGGCCGCCCGGCTGCGGAGATCACACTGCGTGACATTTATACGTCGGTGATCGAAGACAAAAAACTCTGGGCGTCGCGTCCAGACGTGGCACCGCGTTGTTTGGTCAGTGCCAACCTGTGTTGGTACTTCAAATCGATAGCTGAAGAGGCGGAAGAGGCCTCGCTGAAAGTCCTGGAAACCCGCACCGTAGCGGATGCGCTGGCCGAACTGAAGCATAATGACACCAGCAACTGCGAAGAACTGCCCGATCTTGAACTCGCCGATCTGTGCAAAAAAGGCCGCTAAAACCGCACCAATCCCGTAAGGTCGCCACTCATGGCGACCTTTTTTATTGCCCCGAACTCCAGCCATAAAAAAATCCGGGCACATCGGCCCGGATTGTTCACTTCACACTTTACTTTTACGCGGTCTGGACTTCCGTTTGAGGCTGTTTGCGCGTCACTAGCTTACGCAGCGTCACATAGAATACCGGCGTCAGGAACAGGCCAAACAGCGTCACGCCCAGCATGCCTGAGAACACGGTAATCCCGGTTACGCCGCGCACTTCGGCGCCGGCACCTTCACCCAGAATCAGCGGAATAGTACCGGCGATAAAGGCAATCGAGGTCATGACGATCGGACGCAGACGCAGACGACAGGCTTCCAGCGCCGCATCAACAATGCTCTTGCCCTGCATCTCCAGCTCGCGCGCAAACTCGACAATAAGAATCGCGTTCTTACACGCCAGCCCCATCAACACCACCAGCCCAACCTGCACAAACACGTTGTTATCGCCGCCGGTGAGCCACACGCCAACCAGCGCAGAGAGCATGGTTACCGGCACAATCAGAATCACCGCCAGCGGCAAGGTCCAGCTTTCATACAGCGCCGCCAGCACCAGGAACGCCAGTAAAACCGCGACCGGGAAAACGATTAGCGCGGTATTGCCCTGCGTTGATTGCTGATAGCTCAGGTCGGTCCATTCAATGTTCATGCCGTTCGGCAGCACCTGCGTGGACATCTCTTCCAGCTTCTGCATCGCCTGCGCCGAAGAGAGCACGCGCGGATCGGCATCGCCAATCAGATCCGCCGCAGGATAGCCATTGTAGCGAATCACCGGATCCGGGCCGTAGGTGGTGGTGATATTCACCATGCTACCAATCGGCACCATTTCGCCGCGATCGTTGCGGGTGCGCAGATTGCCTATATCCTGCACGCTATCGCGGAAATCGCCGTCCGCCTGCGCCATCACGCGCCAGGTACGACCAAACTTATTGAAATCGTTAACGTAAGACGATCCCAGATAGGTTTGCAACGTACTGAACAGCTCGGTCAAAGATACGCCTTGCGCTTTGGCTTTATCACGATCCACCTGCACATCCAGTTGTGGCACGTTGGCCTGATAGGATGAAATCGGGAACATCATGCCCGGCGTCTGCAATACCGCTCCCGTCAGTGTATTAATGGCCGTTTGCAGCGCACCGTAACCCAGGCCCGCACGATCCTGCACATACAGCGAATAACCGGAGCCTTGTCCCAGACCCAAAATCGGCGGTGGCATAATCGAGAAGCCAAAGCCTTGCTGGATTTTCGAGATTTTTGCGTTGATCTCGGCATTGATTTCCGCCGCGCTGCGCGTGCGCTCGTTGAACGGTTTCAGGCCGAAGAACACCGTGCCGGTATTCGGCGTGTTGGTGAACTGCAACGCATTCAGGCCGGGGAAAGCAACCGAATAGGCCACGCCTTCGGTGTTCATGCCGATTTCACTCATCTTGCGAATCACTTCATCGGTACGCGCCAGCGACGATCCTTCCGGCATCTTCACGCCGCCAATCAGATACAACTTATCCTGGGTCGGAATAAAGCCGCCCGGCACGGTGTGGAACATAAAGCCCGCACCCGCCAGCAGCAGCACGTATACGCCAAACACCGCGCCACGGCGCCGCAAGGTTTTGCCGACCAGCGATTCATACCCATCCGAACTGCGCTGGAAGAAGCGGTTAAACGGTCGGAACAGCCAGCCGAGCAGGCGATCGATAATGCGCGTCGGCATATCCTTCGCGGCATCATGCGGCTTCAGCAGCAGCGCCGCCAGCGCCGGTGACAGCGTCAGCGAGTTGATGGCGGAAATTACCGTGGAAATAGCAATCGTCACTGCAAACTGCTTATAGAACTGACCGGTCACACCGGACAAGAACGCCATCGGCACGAACACCGCACACAGCACCAGCGCAATGGCGATAATCGGTCCTGACACCTCGCGCATCGCCTGATGCGCCGCCGCCGTCGGCGACAAGCCTTGCTCGATATTACGTTCGACGTTCTCCACCACCACGATGGCGTCATCCACCACGATGCCGATCGCCAACACCAGCCCGAACAAGCTTAAGGTATTGAGCGAGAAGCCCAGCAGATAGAGGATACTGAAAGTACCGACCACCGAAACCGGCACCGCCAGCAGTGGGATGATCGAGGCGCGCCAGGTTTGCAGGAACAGAATCACCACCAACACCACCAGCACAATCGCTTCGAACAGCGTTTGCACTACGGCGCGAATCGAATCACGCACGAACACGGTGGGGTCGTAAGGCGCAGCCCACTGTACATCGTCCGGGAAGCGGGTCGCCAGTTCGGCCATTTTGTCGCGCACCGCATTCGACAGGTCGATGGCGTTGGCACCCGGTGCCTGGAAGATACCAATGCCGACCGCATCTTTGTTGTTCAACTGCGAACGCAATGCGTAGCTGCCGGAACCCATCTCAATACGCGCCACGTCACGCAGGCGCACCAGCGTGCCGTCGTCGGCGGTTTTCAGGATGATATTGCCAAACTGCTCTTCACTTTCAAGACGGCCTTGGGTGTTAATCGACAGCAGAAAATCACTCTGTTTCTTCAGCGGCTCAGCGCCAAGCTGGCCGGCAGAAACCTGTACGTTCTGCTCCTGCATCGCGCTGACCACATCGGAAGCGGTCAAGCCACGCGCCGCCACCTTATTGGGATCGAGCCAGACGCGCATCGCGTATTCACCGGCACCGAAGATCTGAATCTGACCCACGCCCGGCAGGCGTGCCAGTTCATCTTTCACCTTCAGCGTGGCGTAGTTACGCAAATAGAGTGAATCGTACTTACCGTGCGGCGAGAACATGTGCACCACCAGCGTCAGCGTCGGCGACATTTTCTGCGTGGTGAGGCCCAGTTGCCGTACTTCTTCTGGCAGACGCGCTTCGGCCTGCGCCACGCGGTTCTGCACCTGAACCTGCGCCTGATCCGGATCGGTACCCGGACGGAAGGTCACGGTGGTGACCAGCACGCCATCGGAACCGGCCACGGACTTCATGTACATCATGTTTTCCACCCCGTTGATGGCTTCTTCCAGCGGCGTGGCCACGGAATCGGCAATCACTTTGGGGTTGGCGCCAGGGTATTCCGCGCGCACCTGCACGCTGGGTGGCACCACGTTAGGATATTCACTGATCGGCAGCAGCGGAATGGCGATCAGTCCGGTGGTAAAGATCAGAATCGACAGCACCGCAGCGAAGATCGGGCGGTCGATAAAAAAGCGGGAGAAATCCATAAAAGGCAGTCTCGAAGGTTATTGAGCGGAGCGCATCGCCACCGGTTGAGCGGTCACCGGCATGCCAGGCATAAAGACTTTCTGCAAGCCGTTAACGATGACCTTGTCGCCGGGTTTCAGGCCCTGCTGCACAATGCGCAGACCATCGGCTAACTCACCGGCCTGAATGTCGCGGCGCTGGGCTTTGCCTTGCGCATCGACCACGTAAACGTATTTACGATCCTGATCGGTTAGCACGGCTTTATCGTCAATCAACAGCGCAGTGAAATCAGCGCTGCCCGGCAAGCGCACGCGTGCAAACAGGCCCGGCGTGAACTGACGCTGCTGATTATCCAGCGAGGCGCGCATGCGAATGGTGCCGGTGCTGGCGGTCAGTTGGTTATCAAGGAAATCCACGGTGCCACGGTGCGGAAAACCCTCTTCGCCGGTCAGCGCCACTTCTACCGGCAGCGATCCGCGATTTTCGCCTTTACGCGCCATCGCCTGATAATGCAGATAGGTTGCTTCATCCACGTCGAAGTAGACGTACATGCGATCCTGCGAGACTAAGGTGGTCAGCACGCTGGCACTGTCGCCAGCGGTAACCAAATTACCGGTGGTGATCATCGCACGGCTAGCGCGACCTTCAATCGGCGCGGTAACGCGGGTGAAATCGAGGTTGAGCTGCGCCATATCCACCGCAGCTTGCGCGGATAATACGCTGGCCTGCGCCTGATTGGCCGCAGAACGACGCTGTTCCCACTCTTCGCGTGAAACGACATTGGTGCCGATCAGCTTATCGGTACGCGCCGATTCACTGCGTGCCAGCGTGGCCTGACTACGCGCATTGGCCAGCTCGGCCTGCGCCTGTTCCAGCGTGGCGCGATAAGTGCGATCGTCAATGGTGAACAGCACCTGACCTTTTTTCACTTCTTCGCCTTCGCGATAATTGACCTGATCGATATAGCCTGAAACGCGCGGACGCAGCTGCACGCTCTGCACCGCTTCGAAGCGGCCATTAAAGCTATCCCATTGGCTAACTTTCTGTTCTACCACCTGCGCGACACTCACTTCGGGCGGCGGTGGTGGGGCATTTTGCGCTACACCGCGATCGCAACCGGCCAGCAGGCTTCCCAGCAACATCACTCCTGACAGGCTTACCGCCCGACGAACCCCATTTATTTGCAGATGCATTGTTGTTATTCCGCTTTGGTGAATAAAGAAAGGAGACGTACGAAAAATCTGCAACTTTGAAGATTGCATTAAAACGCGATGAGTGTAGGCTTGTGCAAACTGCAACTGCAAGAATATCTGATACACTTTATGTGCGGTTTTGATCATTGCGTTGCACAGCGAGCAAAGCCCCTACATGCTGTGCGGCATTTAATGTACTAATAAAACTTGCATTAAATGGCAACATCGGTCACCCTTAAAGTGTAATTGCAACTGATACTGATACTGTTCGCCGAGGCGACGGGAGAGAATGGCATGATGAGCGACGCATTTATTCACGATCTAATCGACTGGATTGATAACAACATTGAAGCACGTCTGGATCTGGACACCGTAGCAGGGCGCGCTGGCTACTCGAAGTGGCACCTACAGCGGATGTTCAAAGAGCACACCGGCTATCCACTGGGTGAATACATTCGTAACAAGAAATTGAAAAAATCGGCCGACCGTTTGACCACCAGCAACGAGCCGATTCTCAACGTCGCGATTTCACTTGGTTTCGATTCACAGCAGTCGTTTAACCGCAGCTTCAAACGCCAATATGGCGTAGCGCCGGGAGCATGGCGTCGTCACGCCGCGCCAACCGCCAGCGCAATGCAGTAACACCCCGCCAGGGCCAGCTTGGCTGGCCCGCGTTACTTTCCGCTGTAAATTCACTGCCCTAAATCTGCTACTATCGTCGTCCTGTTATTCAGGATGTCACTATGTCGAAGAAACTTTGGATTGCCTTAATTCTGATCCTTGCCGCGCTGTGGCTCGGGTTAAAACCGCACTTGTCCAACAAATGGGCAAAAAGCCACCCCGATATTTCGCAACTCACCGATGCCAATACCGTGGCGCGTTGGCTGCAACAACATCATCAATTACCTCCTCTCTATCTCACCAAAGGTGAAGCGCGTCATCAGGGCTGGAATCCAGGCAAAGGCAACTTGTGCGAAGTCTTGCCCGGTCGCGCCATTGGTGGCGATCGCTTTAGTAATCGTGAAAGACGGTTGCCGATGCAGCCGGGTAGACAGTGGTATGAAGCCGACGTCAATTACGATTGCGGTCACCGCGATGCCGATCGTCTGCTTTACTCTTCCGATGGCCTGATTTTCCTCACCACCGATCACTATCGCAGCTTCAAACAGGTGCCTTAACCATGTTGACGCTCCATTTTGACTTCCAACACTTGCCGGACCGCCAGGCGTTTTATCACGCGCTGGCGCAGCAAAGCGCTTGCCCGATGGATTTTGGCAATAATCTGGATGCCATGTGGGATTGGCTAACCGGCGGTATGGCGCTGCCTGCGACGTTCTATCTGGTGCATGCCGATGACGCCAGTAAACGTGGCGAGTTTGCGCCATTGCTGGCGCTGCTTGAAGAGGCGCAGCAGCAGTTGCAAGGCGAGCTGCGCCTGGTACGAGAGGCGTAAATCAGGCGTGCAGCGGCAGCAGTAAAATCGCCAGCATCTGCCGCGCATTGGCAGGCAGATCGCCGCCGCCGGTATAGCCATTATTCTCAACGATCACCGAATTCAACCCCACCAGCCAGTCATAAATGTAGTAAGCAGTGTGATTGGCGGGTGCGACCGACAGACGGGTTAAACGCTGTCCCGGCGAGAAACTGACGCTTGGCGCTGGCGGACGCGCAAAAATCGTCTGACCGCGATTGACGCGACTCTCCGGACGTTCACTTTCCGGACGCTGTAAAAAGCCCAGCCACGCGACAAAATCACCCAGCACCGTCATGGCGCGTGAAACCTGACGATCGGTTCGCGCTTCATGCGCGCTAGCCTGCGCATCCGGCTCGTTGAGCGCGCTCTGCAGTTTGTTGAGCACCTTGAGACGGAAGCTGGCGGTAATTAACTCCTCTACCAGCATCTCCAGCGTCGGTTTATCGACGTTGAGCAACGCCAGCAGGCTGCGGCTTTCCGGCAACTGACGTAAATGCTCGAGCCACAGCGCAAAGACCTGCTGCGGGAATTGCTGATCGCGCTGACCACCTGAACTGCGCGGCTCAGCGGCGGCCACCGGCTCATCTTTAAACAGATCGAACTCGAAGCCAATGCCAAAATAACTCTGCTCAGCCGCCGCGGTTTTGGCGCTGTGCTGAATATGGGTGCTGCTGCTTTGACTCAGCCACAGCTGGCGTACCGCTTCGCGTGAAGGCTGGAGGCGCTCCAGCAGTTCACCGTGCAATCCGGTGCGATGTTGCAAACATTTCAGCAGCGTATCGGAGATGGCCTGTTTGCGTGCTGCCTGTTCGGGCGTGGCTGTGGACTCGGTCCACGGCTGCAAACGCTCCACCAGCTTCTGCTGCAAGGCGCTAAGTTGCTGCGCCAGACGATCGCGGCGTGCTTCCGGCTGCATCTCATCCTGCAACCAGCTGCCCATGCGATCGACACCGGCGCGATCGAGCGCCAACATCGACCCCCAGCTTTGACCCGGCTGACCAATCTGCCGTTGCACCGCTTCATCGACGTTAATCTGCTGTTGCTGATAGCGCGCATCATGCGGCGTAATTGCCCAAATCAGACGCGGCTTCTCACCGCTGGCGGCGATCGGTTGATGCATGTGCCATTCACGCAGCGCGCTGGCGGCGACATCGGTGTCCTGACGCTGACTGGCCGCGGTACAAATCAGCATCAAATCGATGCCCTGACGCGCGGCGTACAGTCCTGGCATCAGCGCGCGTTTCTGTTCCAACAGGGTGGCGCGCAGCGGATCGCGTTTGCGCAACTGCGCCAGTTCATCTTGCTGGGCGCGATCGGCGGGTGTGCCCGGCGCGGGTAGCTCCAGCATATCTGCATCATCGTACAGCGCCTGACGCGGCGTGGAGCTCAGCGGCAGGGTGATCTCCAGGGTGAGCAGCGCCAGTAAACCGAGCGGAACATGCTGCGCTTTTCCTACACGATTGGCGACGATTGGACACACTTCAATCATTTCCAGCCAATCAGCATCGTTGCCAATCAGTTTTTCCGCTGGCAGCGCGGCGTCATCCGCCAGCAGGCTAAGCGGCGCTAATACGCGCGGTGCGTGGCGCAGCTGGTGGCGTAAGTGCATCAGGTCGCGCAGGCTTTCGTTCAGCGCGTGTTGACCCGGCCACAGTAGGGCAAATAGCTGGACGCGGTCATCGACGCTGAGCCACGGCGCCAGCGCAACCGCCTGCGGCCAAAAGTGACGATCGAGCATGTCGGCATGACGATGGTGACGACGACTCCACGCCCACAGTGTGATCAGCGCATCGCTGTCCAGTCCCGGCTGCAGTTCATCCTGACGATGGCGCTGCAACCGCTGCAGTGCGGCATCGATCTGTGCCGTGTCAGGCTGAAGGTCCGTGTTGGCACAGGCCAGCATCAGGCGAATCAGTTCCACTTCGCTCAGCAGCGTCATCTCCAGCGGCCAGGCATTTGACTGCGCTTCGCGCAGATGGCTGAAGCGGGTAGCGATAGCGAAATCCACATTGCCGGGATTGATATTCTGGAAATAATTCAGCGTCTTATCGCCGAGGCGCGCAATCAGTTGGCCCTGCGCATCGCCGACCATTTCACTCAGCAGCCAGGCTTTGCCCGCCTGCGACTGACCAAACAGCGCCAGCGTCACCGGGCGCGCCAGTTGACGCGCCAGCGCATGGCTTTCGACGCGCGCGCGGCGCAGCTGCAGCGTCAGGGTTTCGGCTTCCATCGCCAGACGCGGGGCGTGCGCCTGATGGGTTTCCACCCAGTTCAGCGCGCCGTCCAGGGTCTCCTGCATCAGGCTTAGACGTTTCGCAGGCGTTACCGGCGAGGCTTTTTTGGCAGTTCTCATCGTTTGCAGACGCTCCCGCTGTCGATCCAATATTGCGCATTCGCGTTGCCGGTGGCAGACAGCGTGTTCAGTTTCAGACTCAGTTGTTCCAGCGGCACACGCGTGCCGTCATCCATGCGTGCATCGCTCAGCACTAAGCGTTCCGGGCCAAGATTATCCGGTCCCGGCTGCACTGCCAGCTTGATGCGCAGCACGCTTTCACCGGCAACCTGACGCGCCAGCGTCGGATCAACAATGCTCAGGCTATACAGCGGCGAGGCCGGCCAGCGATCGTTTTCCAGCTGGCGGAAGCCGAGGCAGACATTGCCGCGAATGCGGAAGCTGCTTTTGCGATCCAGCGCAAAGCTGCTGCTGTCGAGATCGATCTCGCTGTAGCACAGATTGTCGTCGCTCAGCGCGCTGGTCTCATCCAGCACGCCAAGATAGCGAATGGTGGAGTAAGGTTCGAAATCACCGGCGCGGAACCAGAAGCTGCTCAGGCGCAAATCGAGCGCCAGCAAGCACAACATCGCGCCCACTGCGGCAGTGGATTTCGGGTTATCGATGCGCCCCTGTTTGTTGAACGGATACCAGTCGCTGGTGTGATAGCCTTCCAGCGACAAAATACGGCTGCCCGGCAGTGGTTGCAGATGGCGCACCAGCGCCTGAATGCCGGGGAAGCGTGATGGGCGACCGGTGAGCAGCAGCACATCGCACTGATACAGCGACACCACTTCGCACATCGCGCGCAGCGCCGGAATAATCGCCATGCGGTGTTGCAGAAACTCACCGTGCAGTTGCGCCATGCTGACCACCAACGGCACGTCGAGCAGATCGAAACGGCTGTCGCTGCCGAGCGTGCGCTGGATCTCACCGTTTACAAATGCCATCACGTTGATGGCCGGCTTTTGTGGCACCAGCTCGCCGAACAGCGCGTTGATTTCGCTGTGGCTGTCGAGCGGATCCCAGTTTTCATACTGTTCCAGCACCGCCTGCGCCAGCGGAATAAACAGCTGCAGCGTCACTTGTTGACGCAGTGTGGCCTGTCCATCCATGCGGCTGTCGTGACCGAACAGTTTGTTCATCAGCGGCTCAGCCAGCTGCAAACCGGCTTTCTGCAAACTTTGCTGCAGCGCTGGCAGAATCCACAGCTGAATCACATCCAGCAGAATATCGTCACCCGCCACTTTAAAGCCTTCGCGGAACAGTAAGCGCGGGGTAATTTTGACGTTATTGCCCTGGCCGTCATCGAGGCGATATTGGGTAATGGCTAAGTCGGTGGTGCCGCCGCCGATATCAATTGAAGCGATGCGCAGGCTTTTACCTGGCAGCTCATCAACTTCACGCGGACGATCCGGACGCGCCATGCTGCTAAAGAAATCTTCTGCGCGACCGGCAAAGTTGACCTGGGTTTCGTTGAACAGCCACACCATCTGGCCGCAGGTGGCTTCGTCCCACTCCATCTGCACGTCCGGCACCGGACGCAGGCTGTGCGCCTGGCTGGCGGCGGTAAAGGGCTCTTCGGCCGGATGCCAGCCTTCAGCTTTCCACACCAGCGCGATGGCTTCCTGCATGCGGCGACGGAAAATCTCACGCTCCGGCTTTGGCATGGCGGAGGGCAGCGTCAAAATCACATGACGTAGCTGGCGTGGCGCCTGGCTTTGCGGCATGCGCTGGCGCTGCGCTACGCTGTTCATCTGCATCATCGCCTGCGCCAGCAGCTCACACAGCATAAAGGTCATCAGCGAACTGCGGCTGTAGCTGGCTGAGAACACGGGTAAGCGATCGTCTTCCGCCAGCGCGTGCAGCGGCTGACCTTCGTCATTGACCAGCAAGGTAAACGGCAATGCGGTGGCCTGCGGCTCATCGCTGCTGCCGTTGGCGTTGAAGCGCCAGCCTGGCTGATAGCGCGCTTCATCCCACAAATAGCGGCGTGGGCTGGATAAACCGGTGCTGCCTTCGGTACCGGCACGCAGCAGCGCCAGACGGCTGGCTTCACGTCCTACACGCGTCAATGACGGCCACATAAACGCGTTTTCACGGCCGCTCTCGAGCGAAAAATTGGCTTTGCCAAAGCGCGTTTCCGCAAACTCCACGCGGCTATCGAACAGCTCGTTATAAACCTGATGCGGCTCGGAGAGATCGCGCAGCTGCAGCTCATAGGTTTGACGCAGGCCGCTGCTCTCTTCGGCGTGGTCTTCCACCAGAATGCCGCAGGTATGCGAGTTGCCGACGTCGAGAATGATATCGACATTAACCGCCGGGGTTTGGTGTGATGCCGCCTGAAGGGTGATTTCCGCCAGATCGAGCTGTTCGCCCAGCAGTTCCAGCAGATTAAGGTAGTGCGCCTGATATTCAAATTCACGTAGCGCCTGATTCAGCTCCTGTTCGCGACGCGATTCCAGCGCATGCACCTGCTGGCTAAAGGTTTCACGCAGCCAGCCATCAACCCACGTGTGATCAAGGAATTCGCCCAGCTCGTAGTTGTGCCAGGCGAGGGCGAAACTGACGCCATTCTGCGCATCGGCTTTGCTTAAGCCGTGCTGCTCGCCGCCATCCTGTTCTGACACAATGCGCGTATCAAAAGCGAGCGTGATGCGATGGGTGTTGCCCGCCGCGTCGGGTTGCGTCAGCGGCGCCAGATGCAAACGCGCCCAGTTATCCGGCCCGCCAATAAAACGACGTCCGCTGGTGCAGCGTAGCACCGGCAGCGGTAGCCACTGCTGCGCCAGCAGTTTCAGTGAATCGGCCAGCGCGATATCCGTTTCCGGCCGCACCACTTCCGCCGCGCCGCCATCTTCCGGGAAGAGCAGGAATTTGCCGCTGTTACCGTCAACGTTGAGGCGCAGCAGCGGGCCATTAGCCGTTTGGCGGACGAACTGGCGGCGTGCCTGCAACGCAGGTAAACGCAAACCAAAATCAAGAAACTGCACACCGCTATCTTCAATCAGCGTGATTTTCTGTTTGTCATCGATGAGGGGAGCCAACATGTTTACTTACTCTCACGCTTAATCGTCAACGGGAACACCTGATCTGCGCCGTATTGCGCAGTACAGCTAGCGATGCCATCACCGGCTTTACACACCAGTTCGGGCATGCGGTAACGCGATTTATCGCTGCACGTCGCAGTATAGCGGCTGCGCACTTCCATGCTGCCGGCGGTGGTCATCGCGGCGGTGACATCGGCTTTACAGCGGATGTTGTCGCCCTGGGTAATGGTGGCGGTGCCTTTGCCGTTGCGGATCTGATAGCGCAGGCTTGGCGGCTTGCCAGTTGGCAGATTGGTTTGACGCAAGGTGACGCGCCAGGTGCCATTGATAAATTTCACCGAGCCAACGCGTGCATCGTCAGTGGTCATCACCAGATCATCGGCTTTGGCCGGTTCGGTGTGTTCTGCCACCACTTCAGGCGGTGCGGCAGGCGCGGCCACCGGCGCAGCGGCGATGACGGTCGCGGCAGTTTGCGGCAAGGTGGTGGCGAGTTTTTCCACGTTAACCATGACGGCAGACGGCTTGCTGCTTGGCACAGCGCTGTCTGCCCCCGTTGTCGCAGCAGGTTGCGGCGCGCTGTGCAGCCAGAAGGCGACGCCAGCAGCGACGACCGCGGCAACCGGCAACAGCAGCATCAGCGGACGTACGGCAAAGGCGCGACGGGGCGGCGCGACAGGTTCGGGTGCGGGTTCAGGCACGGGCTCAGGAATGACGTCAGCCACCGGTGCGTCGATTTCAGCTTCAGGCTCGTTCACCGATTCGGCAGCGGCAGGCGGCACGTCGATCAGCGGCGCAATCACCGGCGCAACCACCAGCGGAGCGGGCGCTGGCGGGTCTGGCAGCAGCGGTGGCAATTCATCTTCCAGCGAATCGCGCAGGCAGGCCAATGCGTCATCGCGTGAGCGCGCCTGCGGATCGACAAATCCCCAGAAGGTGATCACCGGTTTGCCATCCACCAGATAAACGTACTGCTGATCCGGGAACTGCAGGGTTTTGCTCAGCAGCGCGCCAAACAAGCGCATCGCCGGATTCTCAGCGTCGCGCGCACGCAGGCTCAGCGCCAGCAGATCCTGCTGGTTCAGCGTCAGCAGTTCCAGCGCCTGACGGCGCTCATGATCGCTGGCACCCAGCCAGGATTTTACTTTGCCGTTAAAAGGGGCATACCAATCGAGGCGGTCACCGCGCTCGTTAACCTGCGGAATCGCGAGGCAATTGGCCAGCGTAGTTTGGCGGCGCAGGCGCAAGGTTTCACGGATTTGCAGCGCGGACGTCCAGACCGGCTGGCCGTTTTCACCCAGTGCCAGTACCGTATCCAGATTGCCGCTGCGCAGAAAAGTTTTTGCCACTCGTTGGGCCCTTATCGGTGGTTGTCTGAGGCAGAACAGTGTGTGTTTTTGGCGATAATAGTGATCTTAAGCCAAATGCAGACAAATCAAACGGCTGATAAAGGGGGAAAAACAGGGCGTTTTTCCCGCGTGCAGAGAAGATTGTTGAATTTTTAAGCGCGGCTGCGCGGGGAAAGGATCAAATACGTCAGCATGCCGCCGATCAAACCCCAAAAGGCGGAGCCGATACCGAGCAGCGAAATGCCGCTGGCGGTGATCAGAAACGCCACGATGGCGCTGTCGCGCTGATCGGGCTCGGCTAACGCGCGCTGCAAACTGCCGGAGAGCGTCGCCAGCAGCGCCAGTCCTGCCAGTGTGGCAATCAACACCGGCGGTAGGGCGCTCAGCATCACGGCAATCAATCCGCCGGTTAAGCCGGTCAACAGATAGAACACGCCGGCGATGGTGGACGCCATCCAGCGGCGCGCCGGATTGGCATCGACATCGTCGCCCATACAGATGGCAGCGGTAATGGCGGCAATACACACCGAAAAACCGCCAAACGGCGACAGCACTAAGGCGATAAATCCAGTCCAGCCGGTCAGCGCGGACACCGGCGGCTGATAGCCGTGCGCCTGTAGGGTGGCGATGCCGGGCGCGTTTTGCGATGCCATTGTCACGAGAAAATAGGGTAAACCGACGCCAATCAGCGCCGTCAGAGTAAACTGCGGCATGATGAATACCGGCCGACTGATCGCCAGCGCATGCGGCGGAAAGTGGATTGCTTGCTGACCGAGCGCCACCAGCACGCCCGCGATCAAGGCCAGAATAATGGCGTAGCGCGGCAGCCAGCGACGGCTAATCAGCCATACCAGGCACATGCTGCCGCACAGCGCGAAATTACTCTGTAACCCGCTAAACGTACTGATGCCAAACTTCAGCAGAATCCCGGCCAACATCGCCGCTGCCAGCGACTGTGGAATGTAATTCATTAATCGGGCGAACAGGCCGGTGATACCGCATAACACAATCAACAGGTTAGTCGCTACAAACACGCCAACCACTTCATTCAGCGTCAAACCCTGCACGCTGGTGGCGAGCAGAGCCGCGCCAGGCGTTGACCAGGCGGCGAGGATCGGCATGCGCGTCCACAACGACAAGCCAAATGACGCCAGTCCCATGCCGATGCCCAACATTGAAAACCAGCCACCAATCTGTTCTGGCGAAGCGCCAGCCGCTTGTGCTGCCTGAAAAATGAGTGCCGCGGTGCTGCTGTAGCCGACCAGCACGGCGATAAATCCTGAAATCAGCATCGGGAAAGAGAAGGCGCTGTGTGAGGCGGCGGTTGTCATCAGATCACATCCGGTTGTGCGTTATAACGCACATTGTGGCATGGAGCGTTATAGCGCACAAGTGATACACTGCGCGCGAGCTTTTGGGAGAATACATGGAAAATTTGCATCAATATTTGAGTCTGGCGCTGAAGCAACTGCGTCAGGCCAACGGCTGGAGCCTGACGCTGGCTGCGGATCGCACCGGCGTGAGTAAAGCGATGCTTGGCCAGATTGAACGCGGTGAATCGAGCCCCACGGTGGCAACGCTGTGGAAAATCGCCACCGGCTTTAACGTGCCGTTTTCCTTCTTTGTGCAGGGCAGCGATCACCCACCGGGCAGCGCGGCGACATTCAGCCAGCCCAATGCGCAGATGCAGGTCAAGCCGCTGCTGCCGTACGATGCCACACTGCGTTTTGACCTACTGGAAGTTACGCTGGCGGGTGGCGCGCAGAGCGATTCATCGGCGCATGAAAGCGGAGTGATTGAGCAGGTTGTGGTGCTGGAGGGCGAATTGTTGCTGGGCGTGGAAGGCACCTGGCGCCGCTTGCTCTCTGGCGAGGCCAGCCAGTTTGCCGCCGATACACCGCACAGCTACCGCAATCCTCTCAGCACGCCGCTGCGGTTTCACAGTTTGATTCACTATCTGCAGCGCCCGTAGCGGCGCAATTCATTGCGCGATAAATCGCGCCGCTACGGAATGTGCGGTGATGTGATGGGCGCTAAACTGTTTGGCAGTTCGCCATTCATGGCGACGAACACCCGGTGCGCATCAATGCGCACCCTACGAAACCCGTTGACAGCGCGCGTAATTACAAATTGATACGAAGGTAAACTACACAGTTTGCCTTCGTATTTATATACTCGCGGTTCATCATTAAGGAGAAGGTGCCATGAGCGACCTTAATAGCGCGGCCGCGTTACTGCGTAGCATCAATGGCAAACTGGCGCGTCGCCTGCGGGAATCTGCGCCGCCGGGCGATCTCACCTGGCCGCAGGTGTCGGTACTCGGTTATCTGGTGCGTGATGGCGCAATGACGGTCACTGAATTGGCAACGCTTGAAGGTGTGCGCACGCAGTCGATGGGCGCCACCGTGGCCAGCTTGCAAACGCTGGGCATGGTGCAGGGTGCCGCCGATCCGCTGGATGGCCGTAAAACGCGCTATCAACCCACTGCTGCGAGCCTGCAACTGATCGCCGCCAATCGTGCACAGCGCGATGACTGGCTGGTGGACAGCATCGCGACGCAGCTCAATGCCCACGAACAGCAAACGCTGCTGGCCGCCATTCCCTTACTGCAACGACTTGCTGACCAATAATCCTGAGAGGACTCAACATGGCTTTAACTACCCTTGACGACAACACCGCGCTGATTGTGATTGACCTGCAAAACGGCATTGTCGCGTTACCTGTCGCACCGTTAGAGGCGCATGAAGTGATTGAGCGCTCAGCGCGCCTGGCCGATGCATTTCGTGGACAAAAGCGCCCGGTGGTGCTGGTCAACGTAGCGGGCGGTGCGCCAGGCCGTAATGAACAGCCTAAACACGCTGGCGAACTGCCGGCCGATTGGGCCACTTTAGTGCCGGATGTGGCGCAGCAACGTGGCGATATCACCATCACCAAAAAAACCTGGGGCGCCTTCCACAACACGGATTTGCATGAGCAGCTGCAGCAGCGTGGCATCACGCAAGTGGTTGTTTGCGGTATCGCCACCAGCATTGGCGTGGAATCGACGGCGCGTCAGGCATATGAATTAGGTTACAACGTCACGCTGGCAACCGATGCGATGACGTGCCTGGATGCCGAAACGCACAAAAACAGCGTTGAGCGCATCTTCCCGCGTCTGGGTGAAACCGGCACAACTGAAGATGTGCTGGCGTTGCTGAAGTAAAAGACAACTTCGGTCGCCATCAATGGCGACCTTACGTATATAGAGCTGGGTTTTCGTAGGGTGCGCATTGATGCGCATCTGGTTTGCAGGTTGCCATGTATGTCTGCCCTACAATGCCCGCCACGGATTCAGCAGCATCACGCCAGTCGTGTCAAAATCCTGTACGTTTCGAGTGACCAGAATTAAATCATGATAAATGGCCGTCGCTGCGATCAGCGCATCGGTATGCGGGCGTTCGTCGGGAATATGTAGCTGTGCGCAAAGGCGGGCAATAGCGCTATCAATCGAAAGTGTGCGCCAGGCAAATTCAGTGAGAACCTGCTCTTGATACCAACGTTGCAGATGATGAGCTTGTTGTGGGTCTTTCCGGGCAAATTTCAGAATGCCTTTTTCGATCTCCATCAATGTTAATGCTGAGATAAACATCTCATCTGCATCAATGGTTTTGGCCCAGGCAACGACCTGAGGATTGGCTTTAGGCGTCCCTGCCTTACGTAGTTCAGAAATAACATGGGTATCCAGCAAATAACGCATTAGAACTCCACATCCCTGGTGTTGATGGTTACCCGTTCAGGCTCAAAGTCGATTTCAACGCCGTCTGACATGGCCAGTGATTCAACGATGCTTCTGTTTGATCCGGTGAGTTTCTTATACGCTTCAAACGTCAGTAAAACATGTGCAGGATTGCCACGGTCAGTAATATAGACCGGGCCTTCTTCTGCGGCTCTCTTGGCACGTGAAACTTCCTGATTAAATGCTCGACTAGTTATACGAGTCACTGTCATAAAGACCTCCATGGCATGTAGTTATGTTGCTACATCACTATAGTACGATTGATTGAGGTGAACAATATTTGCGCAAAAAAAAGCCCCGCAATAAGCTTGCAGGGCCTGGATTTCAACCGTAAGAACGCGTTTATTTACTGAAACGCATAACTCACTGTCAGACCCACGCTGTAGTTGCGACCTGGCGCCGGTTCGTAGTAGCGACCGTTGCTTTCATTGACGATCACCGAACCGATGTAGTTGCGATCAAACAGGTTGTCGACGCGGCCAAACAGATCCAGCGTCCAGTTCTGCACCAGCCATTTATAACCGCTGTTCACGCCAACCACGGTGTAAGACGGCGCTTTTACATCGTTCTCATCATCCGCGGCGATATCGCTCAGGTAGCGCACATCGGTTCCGGCATACCAGCCTTGATCGGGCGCGTAAGCCAAGCCGGCGTAAGCCATGTTGCGGGCAATGCCGGGAATGCGGTTGCCGTCGCAGCTTTCGGTGCCGCAGACGTTAGAGCGATAACGGGCATCCAGCAAGGTCCATGCGGCTTTGAAACGCCAGCTCTCGCCGAACTGCTGGTCGAGGCCCAGCTCTAAGCCGCGACGACGCGTTTCACCGGCGTTTTTGTAGCTGGTGCGGCCTTCAAAGCTGCTGTCCGAAACGATCTCGTTTTTAGTGTCGGTCTGGAAAATCGCAGCGGTTAGCAGGCCATTGCCGATACGTTTTTTACTGCCCAATTCAACGGTTTCGCTGGTGGCGGGTTGCAAGTTAAGATTCAGTCCGGCTTGATCGGCCGCGCGATACGACAACTCATTCAGCGTTGGCGTTTCGAAACCGCGACCGGCAGAAACGTAGGCGTTCCAGCTATTATCAATGGCGTAATTCAGCGCAGCGGCAGGCAGCCAGCGATGGTAGCGACGATTGCCGCTGTCATCAGGATCGGTGGCGGTAACGTAGTAATCGTTGGAGTCGAAATTGACGGTACTGAAACGCACGCCCGCATCCAGCGATAACTTATCGGTCAGCTGCCACGCAGTTTGCAGATAGGGATCAAGATTCCACATCAGGTTGCGTTCATTACGCCGCATATCGCCCTGTACGCCCAATTCGTCGCCGCTAAAGTTCTGATAACCCTTGCGCTTCTCGGTCATGGTTTCATAGTCGAGGCCGGCGGTGAAGGTCACCGGAAGGGTGAACAGTGCGTCGCGGTGCGTCCAGCGCGTATCAATGCCCTGATAATGGCGGGACAGCGAAATCACGCCGCCGGGATAACCTGCGCGCAACTGGGTGGCTTTGGGAATCGATTGATACTGCGTAGTTTCACGTTCACCCGCGTACATCATCACGCTGAGATCGTCGTTTTCACTCATCTGACGCTGATAGTGCAGTCCCGCTTGCGTCTGATCGACGGTTTTGCGCGCATCGTACAAGGTAACGTTGCTGGCTACCTGGCGCGGATTATCTTTCCACTGCTCGGCGGTCAAACCACCTGGATCCTGCGCTTCAACGTGCACGCTGTTGAACAGCAGCGTCAGGGTGCTGACATCATCAATGCGCACGCCAAGCTTGGCGTTGCCGAGATTTTTCTGCGCCGAGCTGTGATCGCGAAAACCGTGGGTGGTAAAGCGCGAGGCGGAAACCGTGTAATTGACATCCCCGGCTTGCGTACCGTCGCCGGTTGCACCGCTGGCTTTCACGCTGTTGCGCCAGCTGCCGTAACTGCCGTACCAGCTGCTGGCTTCAAGCGTGGTCGGTTGCTGTCCGGTTTCGGTTTCAACGTTAATCACCCCGCCCGACGAGTTACCGTACAACGCGGAGAAGGGGCCGCGCAGCACGTCGATGTGATCGATCGAGCCGATATCGATGTTGGACGTTTGTCCCTGGCCATCGGGCATGGTGGCGGGAATCCCATCAACGTACATACGGATGCCGCGCAGGCCGAACGTCGATCGTGATCCAAAACCACGCACTGAAATCTGCAAATCCTGCGCATAGTTTTGCCGATTCTGAATCTGCAAACCGGGCACGCTGGCGAGATTTTCTGACAAATTCACGCGCGGTGCGGCGTGGCGCATATCGTCGCCAGACACCACGCTGACCGCCGCGGGCGTGTCGAGTTCAGAAAGGCCGGACGCTGCAGGCGCAGCACTCACCACCATAGTATTGCTGGCAGCGCCAGCCGCCAGCGACATCGCAGGCAACATCAGCAACGAAGCCTGGCGCAGTAAAGCTATTTTCATTATGAAAGACCGTAAAAAGGGCGTGGAATGTACCAGGTGGAACATTAATGGCGCGTATGTTAATCGTTTTTTCAATTGTTTGAAAAGCGTTAATAGTATGACGGATTATTACTGTTTGCGGTGTTGAAAATGTTTTCCCATCGCATCTCTGGCCTGGCTGCCTCAGGGAAATTCTGTCAGTCTGGCGGTTTTGTCTGAAGGCATAAAAGAGAGGGAATATGAGTCAACAACCTGTGGTAGCGGTACTGGGATTGGGCGCGATGGGCCATGCGTTTGCCGCCAACCTGTTGAAAAAAGGCTTCACGGTGCGCGGCTGGAATCGCACGCGTGCCAAAGGCGAAGATCTGCTGGACGCAGGTATCACGCTGGCTGACAGCGCAGCGCAAGCGGTTGAGGGTGCGGATGTGGTGATCGCCATGCTCGCCGACGGCGATACCACGCGCGAGGCGCTGAACGCGGCCAGCAGCGCGCTCAAGCAGGGCGCGACAGTGTGCCAGATGGGCACCATCGGCGTGGACGCCACCGATCAACTGATCGCGGAAATTAACCGCACACGTCCGGACGTGGTGTTTATCGATGCACCGGTTTCCGGCACTAAAGCCCCCGCAGAGAATGCACAAATTCTGGTGATGGCGAGTGGCGATCAGAGCAAGGCGCAGGCCGCCGAGCAGGTCTTTGCCGCGATCGGTAAAGGCACACAGTGGCTGGGCGCAGCAGGTGCCAGTTCGCGCATGAAGCTGGTGGTGAATAGCTGGCTGATTGGTCTGATGCAGAGCCTGGCGGAAAGCACACGCCTGGCGGAAGAGTTTGGTTTCAGCACCGACGATCTGTGGAAAGTGCTGGATGGCGGCCCGCTGGCTGCACCGTACGCCAAAATGAAACTCGGCATGATCGCCAGTGGTGATTTTACCCCGCAAATGCATCTGGTCTGGGCGCTGAAAGACGCCAAACTGGCGCTGGACGCGGCGGGTGATAGCAAACTGCCGGCGCTGGAAAATATCGTGGATGTCTGGCAGCAGGCGGTGGATGCTGGCTACGGCGAGCAGGATCTGGCGGCGGTGTATCAATACCTGAAGCGCTAACATGAGTGCGCGACTCAATTTCGACTTCACCTACCGTCCGCTGGTGCCCTTTGCGCACGATTATGCGCATGGCGACGCGGAGCCGTGGCATTTCCACCACTGCGCACAGTTGATCCATACGCTAAGCGGCGTGGTGAAGGTTGAAACGCAGCACGGCAGCTGGATTGTGCCGCCGAGTCGCGGCGTCTGGCTGCCGGCGGGAACACGCCACGCGCTGCATATCGTTGGTGCAGTGGCCGCGCGCACGCTGTTTGTCGATCCGCTCGCGCGCGCCGATCTGCCCGCCAGTTGTCAGGTGGTGCAGATTTCGCCCCTGCTGCGCGAGTTGATCGTGAGCGCGCTGGCGCTGCCGGAGCTGTACGTTCCTGGCAGCCGCGCAGAGCGCATTTACGAGCTGATCCTCGATGAGATCCGCGTGATGGATGTGCTGCCCTTTGGCTTGCCGCTGCCGGAAAGCGATCGTTTGCTGAGTTTGTGCCAGCAGATCCAGCAAGCACCCGGCGAAAACTGGACGCTGGCCCGCGCCGCGGCTCAACTTTGCGTGGCGGAACGCACGCTGGCGCGCCATTTCAGTCGCGAAACCGGTTTGCAGTTCAGCGACTGGGTGCGCCGCGCGCGGCTAAGCGTGGCGTTAACCCGCTTAGCCCAAGGTGAAAGCGTGCTGACGGTGGCGCTCGATCTCGGCTATGACAGCCCGAGCGCTTTCAGCGCGATGTTTCGCCGCGTGCTCGGCGTTACGCCAGTGAACTATTTTCCTGTGGCAGAGAAGCGTGCGCTGCGTTGAGCAGCGCTTGCAATGAGGCGCGCGCCACATCGTTATCAATGCCCACACCCCACGCGCGTTCTCCGCGTGCATTAATACAGCTGATATAAGTCACCGAACGACTATCGCTGCGTTTGCCTAGCGTGTGTTCGTGATAATCCTCAATGGTGACGGCCACATCATAGCGCTGACGCAATGCGGCGACGGCGGCAGAGAGCAAGCCATTGCCTTTGCCCTCCAGCGTTACCTGCTGCGTACCTTGTTGCAGCCGCGCTTTGAAACGCGTTTCGCCTTTATCATCGCTGTGGCTTTCCGCTTCCAGCAAACGTCGCACTGGCTGGGTTAAACCGTAATGCTGACAAAACAGCTGCCATAACGCATGGTGTGTCATCTCCTGACCGTGTCGATCGGTTTGCTGCTGCACCAGGCGGCTGAAATCCTGTTGCAATCCGCGCGGCAGCTGCAATCCATGATTCTGTTCCAGCAGCCATGCTGCGCCGCCTTTGCCGGATTGGCTGTTCACCCGGATCACCGCTTCGTAACTGCAGCCGATATCCAGCGGATCGAGCGGCAGATACGGCATCTGCCAGATCGTTTCTTCGCGTTGTGCGCGTTCGGCAAAGCCTTTACGGATCGCATCCTGATGCGAACCGGAGAAGGCGGTAAACACCAGTTCACCGGCATAAGGATGGCGTGGATGAATCGGTAACTGATTGCAGCGTGTTACCACTTCCAGCACCTGCTGGATATCACTGAAATCGAGTTGCGGCGCCACGCCCTGGGTGTAAAGGTTGAGCGCCAGCGTGACGATATCCACGTTGCCGGTGCGTTCGCCATTACCAAACAAGCAGCCTTCTACGCGATCGGCGCCCGCCAGCATCGCCAACTCCGCACAGGCGATGCCGGTACCGCGATCGTTATGCGGATGCACGCTAATCGACACCTGCGGTCGCTGGCTGAAGTGGCGACAGAAATACTCAATCTGATCGGCATAGACGTTCGGCGTGTTCACTTCGACGGTGGCGGGCAGGTTAATGATCATTGGACGTGTAGGCCCCGGTTGCCAAATCGCCGCTACCGCTTCGCAAATTTCCAGCGCAAAGTCGGGTTCGGTAAAGCAGAAGGTTTCTGGTGAATACTCGAAGGTCCACGCAGTCGCCGTTTGTGCTGCGCAGCGGGCGCGGATCTGTCGCGCACCGGCGCAGGCCAGTTCAATAATCTCGGCTTTGCTCTGACGGAACACCCGTTCACGGAACAGCGGCGCGGTGGCGTTGTACAGATGAATAATGGCGTTGGGCGCGCCACGCAGCGCGTCAAAGGTGCGATCGATCAGATCGCTACGTGCCTGGGTCAGCACCTGAATCGCCACATCGTCTGGAATGTGGTTCTGCTCAATCAGCAAGCGCACAAAATCATAATCTGTCTGCGATGCTGCTGGAAACGCCACCTCAATCTCCTTAAAGCCGCAGCGCAGCAGCAGTTGCCAGAACTCCAGTTTGCGTGCGCTGTCCATTGGCGTCGCCAGCGCCTGGTTGCCGTCGCGCAGATCGGTAGAGAGCCAGCGGGGTGCCTGCGTCAGCTGGCGCGACGGCCACTGACGATCGGGTAAATCGATGACCGGGAATGGACGGTATTTTGCAGCGGGTTGCGTAAGCATAACGATCTCCTTGTGGTGTGGTTTCAGTGTTACCTACCACGCCGCCACAGGCTCGCCGATTGCTGACAATCCTTAGCGCATAACTGACAGAATGCCGTTCATTCCGCGCGCTCAATCTGTAGCGGCGCGATTTATCGCGCAATAAATTGCGCCGCTACAAAATGTGCGGTTATTTGCTCTAACGTGCATATGCGCCAGGCGGCAATTCTCATGCGAAATCGGCATCGGTCATTTGGCTTGCGCGGGTTAGGCTGGGGTTTTGCACCATGAGATAAAACACAATGCAAAGAGCAGCTTTGGCACTAATGATTTTGGCCACCAGCGGCGCGGCGGCAGCAGAAACCGTGACGCTGCGCATTGCCGATCAGAAAGGGAATATGCACGCCGAAATGGCCGCGGCGCAGCAGTTAAACAACCTCAATTATAAAATCGAATGGGCTGAGTTCCCGGCGGCGGCGCCGCTGGCGGAAGCGCTGAATGCCGGCGCGGTAGATGCCGGTATTATCGGCGATGCGCCACTGCTGTTCTCGTTGGCGGCCGGTTCGCAGGTGAAAGCGGTGGCGGTGAGTAAGTCGGTGCCCGAAGGATTGGCGGTGCTGGTGAGCCTCGATTCGCCCATCAAAACCGTTGCCGAGCTGAAGGGAAAAAATATCGCCACCGGACGCGGATCGATTGGCCACTTTGAAGCGCTTAAGGCGTTGGAGCAGGCGGGCGTCAGCGATAAAGCGGTTAAGTGGCGCTTCTTAACCCCGGCGGATGCGCGCATCGCGCTGGCAAACGGATCGGTGGATGCGTGGTCAACGTGGGATCCTTACACCGCGCTGGCGGAAGTCACCCATACCGGCCGCGTGCTGGTTAACGGCGTCGGGCTTTCCAGCGGCAATAGCTTCCTCGCCGCCACCGATGCAGCGCTGAAAGATGAGGCCAAACGCGTGGCGCTGCAGGATTACGTCAACCGGTTAGCCGCCGCCGATCGCTGGGCCAACAGCCATGTTGATGAGTATTCCAGCACGCTGGCAAAAATCATCGGCTTCCCAAAAGAAGCGGCAGCGAAATCCTTCTCACGCCGCAAATCGCACTGGCAGAGCATTGACGAGGCCACCATCAGCCAGCAGCAAGAGACCGCCGATTTCTATCAGAAATACGGTTTAATCCAGAAGCCGCTTGATGTGAAACCCACCTTTTATCACGGCTTAAAGGTTGCGCAGAACTAACCCTTTGTGCGCCCGCATTTGGCGAAACAGCAGCGCGCGCGTAGCATAGCGGCATGTTGTTTCGTCAAAGATCGCCTCATGTTGCTAAAAACCTTCGACGGTCATAACGACCTGCTTCTCAATCTATGGCTGCATCATCGCGATGATCCGGCGCAGGCATTTTTTCACGGCATCGAAAAGGGCCACCTCGATTTTCCGCGCATGCAGCAGGGCGGTTTTGCCGGTGGTCTGTTCGCGATGTTTGTGCCGCCACTGCGATATGTGAAAGAGGTCGCGCCGCAGCGAGCGGAAGAAAACCTCGACCCGCTAACGATTCTCTGGCAGCAGCTCGACATCCTGAAAACGCTGGCGGCGCAATCCGCCGGGCGGGCGCGTTTCTGCCTTAGTGCCGCGGACATCGCGGCCTGTCGCACAGATGGCGTGCTGGCGCTGGTGGCGCATATCGAAGGCGCGGACGGCTTTGATGGCGATGGCGCAGCGCTTGAGGCCTTTTATCAAGCGGGCGTGCGCAGCATCGGGCCGTTCTGGAATCTGCCCAATCGCTTTGGTGAAGGCGTGAACGGATCATTCCCCAACTCACCGGACAGCGGTCCGGGCTTGAGCGCAGAAGGCGAGCAACTGATCGCGGCAGCCAATCGCCATCGTATGTTGATCGACATGTCGCATATGAACGAGAAAGCCTTCTGGGACACCGCACGGCTGTCGACCGCGCCGCTGGTAGCGACGCACTCCAATGCGCACGCGCTCTGTCCACAGCCGCGCAATCTCACCGATGATCAGTTGCGCGCCATTCGCGACAGCGGCGGCGTGGTGGGCGTGAATTTTGGTAACGCTTTTCTGCGCAGCGACGGAAAACGCGACAGCGACACGCCGTTGATCGAAATTGTTAAACATGTTGAACACCTGATCGCGATAATGGGCCGCGATCATGTGGCGCTGGGCTCCGATTTTGATGGCATTAGCGTGCCTGAGGCGCTGAAAGATGTGACCGGATTACCGCATCTTTATGCGTTGTTGCGTTCGTTCGACTACGATCAAACAGCACTTGAGCAGCTCGCATGGGGCAACTGGCAGCGCGTGTTGCAACACATTTGGCAGGATTAGCACCATTCCCTTACCGAATCAGGGTTGATCTGCTCGCTACATTAGCGCAACATCTGCGCGCGTACGGATTGCAATGTGATCTACGTCACAGCAGCAATCCTCTCCAGCAGAGATTTCTCTGCGTTTTCACTTTATGAGGAAGAATATTATGTGGAAAAAACCTGCGTTTATTGACCTGCGTCTGGGCCTGGAAGTGACTCTGTACATCTCCAACCGCTAAGACTTCTGCCCGCCGTTCGTGCGGGCATTTTGTTCTCTCTCTCTGGTCAACGTTCATGTTTATTAAAGTCCTCGGTTCAGCGGCTGGCGGCGGCTTCCCGCAGTGGAACTGTAACTGCGCCAATTGCAGCGGCCTGCGTAATGGCACTCTTCAGGCGCAGGCGCGCACGCAATCTTCGATCATCGTCAGTGATAACGGTGAAGATTGGGTGCTGTGTAACGCCTCGCCGGACATCAGCCAGCAAATTGCCCACACGCCAGAATTAATTAAACAGGGTGTACTGCGCGGCACGGCGATTGGCAGCATCATTCTGACTGACAGCCAAATCGATCACACCACCGGCTTGCTGAGCCTGCGCGAAGGCTGCCCGCATCAGGTGTGGTGTACGCAGGAAGTGCATGGCGATCTCACCAGTGGTTTCCCGATTTTCACCATGCTGCAGCATTGGAACGGTGGCTTGCAGCATCATGCGTTAACCCCGCTGGAACCGTTCCGCGTCGACGTGTGCCACAGCCTGCAGTTCACCGCGATTCCGATTCTCAGTAACGCGCCGCCGTATTCGCCCTATCGCGATCGGCCGCTGCCGGGCCACAACGTGGCGCTGTTTATTGAAAACACCGCGAACGGCCAAACGCTGCTGTACGCGCCGGGACTCGGCGAGCCCGATGCGGTGATTATGCCGTGGCTGCAAAAGGCTGATTGCCTGTTGATTGACGGCACGGTATGGCAGGACGACGAATTACTCGCCACCGGCGTGGGTAAAAATACCGGCAAAGCGATGGGGCATCTGGCGCTGGCCGAAGAACAAGGCTTAATGGCGTTGCTGGCTTCGCTACCGGCCAGGCGCAAGATTTTGATTCACATTAACAACACCAATCCGATCCTTAATGAGCAATCATCGCAGCGCGACTATTTGACGCAGCAGGGCATTGAAGTGAGTTGGGATGGTATGGCGATTCATCTGCAGGAGATTGCATCGTGATCATTACTGAAGCGTTATCGCCCGCCGCGTTTGAGCAGGCGCTGCGCGACAAAGGCGCGTTCTACCACATTCACCATCCGTACCACATTGCCATGCACAACGGCAACGCGACGCGTGAGCAGATTCAGGGCTGGGTGGCGAACCGCTTCTATTATCAAACCAATATCCCGCTGAAAGACGCGGCGATCATGGCTAACTGCCCGGATGCGGCGACGCGCCGAAAATGGGTGCAGCGTATCCTCGATCACGACGGCAGCAACGGCAACGAAGGCGGCATTGAAGCCTGGCTGCAGTTGGGTGAAGCAGTGGGTTTGGATCGCGAAGTGTTGCTGTCCGAAAAGCTGGTGCTGCCGGGCGTGCGCTTTGCAGTGGATGCTTACGTGAACTTTGCGCGTCGTGCCAATTGGCAGGAAGCCGCGTGCAGTTCGCTGACTGAACTGTTCGCGCCGCAGATTCATCAGTCACGTCTCGACAGCTGGCCGCAGCACTATCCGTGGATCAAAGAGGAAGGCTATTTCTACTTCCGCAGCCGCCTGAGCCAGGCGAACCGCGATGTCGAACATGGACTGGCGCTGGCGCTTGAGGTGTTCACCACCGCCGAGCAGCAGAACCGCATGCTGGAGATCCTGCAGTTTAAGCTCGATATTCTCTGGACCATGCTGGATGCCATGACCATGGCATATGCGCTGCAACGTCCGCCTTATCATACGGTCACCGATCAGGTGTCCTGGCACAGCACAAGATTGGTATAACACTATGAAAGATAATGTGATTCCTGCTTTCCGTCGCGGTTACCGCATGCAGTGGGAAGCGGCGCAAGAGAGCCATGTCGTGCTCTATCCTGAAGGCATGGCCAAGCTGAACGAAACCGCCACGGCGATTCTTGAACTGGTGGATGGCAAACAGGATGTGGCGGCGATTGTTGCCACGCTGGATGCGCGTTTCCCGGAAGCGGGCGGCGTCGGTGATGATGTTAAAGAGTTCCTGCAATCTGCCATCGAACAAAAATGGATACAGTGTCGTGAACCCGAGTAAAAGCGTAACGCCGCCGCTGTGGCTGCTGGCAGAACTGACCTATCGCTGCCCGCTGCAGTGTCCGTATTGCTCCAATCCGCTGGATTTTTCCCAGCAGGAGAAAGAGCTAACCACCGAACAGTGGATTGAGGTGTTTCGCCAGGCGCGCGCCATGGGCAGCGTGCAGCTCGGTTTTTCCGGCGGCGAACCGCTAACGCGCAAAGACTTGCCGGAGCTGATCCGCGCCGCGCGCGATCTCGGTTTCTACACCAATCTGATCACCTCCGGTATTGGCCTGACGGCGAAAAAACTCGACGCCTTTGCTGACGCCGGGCTCGATCATATCCAGATCAGTTTCCAGGCCAGTGATGAAACGCTGAACGCCGCGCTGGCCGGATCGAAGAAGGCCTTCCAGCAGAAGCTGGAGATGGCAAAAGCGGTGAAAGCGCACGGCTATCCGATGGTGCTGAACTTTGTGCTGCATCGCCACAACATCGATCAGATCGACAAAATCATCGATCTCTGTATCGAACTGGAAGCCGACGATGTCGAGCTGGCCACCTGCCAGTTCTACGGCTGGGCGCAGCTTAATCGTGAAGGATTGCTGCCGACGCGCGAACAGATCGCCAATGCCGAAGCGGTGGTGGCGGATTATCGTCAGCGCATGAGCGCCACTGGCAACCTCACCAATCTGTTGTTTGTCACGCCGGATTACTACGAAGAGCGTCCAAAACCCTGCATGGGCGGTTGGGGATCGATCTTCCTCAGCGTCACGCCGGACGGCACCGCGTTGCCGTGCCACAGCGCGCGTCAGCTGCCGGTCGAGTTCCCGTCGGTGCTGGAACGCAGCCTCGACGACATCTGGTATAACTCGTTTGGTTTCAACCGATATCGCGGTTTTGACTGGATGCCGGAACCCTGTCGCTCCTGCGATGAGAAAGAAAAAGACTTTGGTGGCTGTCGCTGCCAGGCCTTTATGCTAACGGGCGATGCAGACAATACCGATCCGGTCTGCAGCAAATCGCCGCATCACGGCAAGATCCTCGAAGCACGGCGTCAAGCCAATTGCAGCGACATCAAAATTCAGCAGCTGCAGTTCCGCAATCGCAGCAACTCCGAACTGATCTTTAAGCAACGCGTCACCTGATGAACGCGCGCCAGATTACGCTCGCCAACGGCTTGCGCTGTCATTTGCATCATCAACCGCGCGCGCGCGAGGCGGCGGTGCTGGCGCGCGTGCGTGCGGGCAGCCTGGATGAGCCGGATCGCTGGCCGGGTTTAGCGCATCTGCTGGAGCATCTGCTGTTTTGCGGCAGTGAAAATTTCAGCGGCGATGATCGCCTGATGCCATGGGTGCAGCAGCAGGGCGGCCAGGTGAATGCCACCACGCAATTAAGCCGCAGCGCCTATTTCTGCCAGCTGCCGGCAGCGGCGCTATCGGCTGGCGCTCAGCGACTGTGCGATATGCTGGCGGCACCCTTGCTGGCTTCATCGGCCATTCAGCAGGAAACGGCGGTGATTGACGCCGAATATCAACTGCTGCAAAACCATGGCGAAACGTTGAGCGAAGCAGCCGTACTCGATAAGCTGCAAGGGCGTTTCAAACGTTTCCGCGTCGGCAATCGCGCTGCTTTTGGTGACAATGTCACGGAACTGCAATCTGCTTTACGTGAATTCCATTATCGTTTCTATCGCACTAATAACATTGAGCTTTGGCTTCAAGGCCCGCAAACGTTGGATGAACTGACGCAGCTCGCACAGAGAGTGGGCGGCAGGATTTTAGCTGGCGGCGAAACGTCCGAGGTGCTTGAACCGAGGCTATTGCCAGGCGACCAAATTCTATCTCTGCCGGGTGACGAAAACTTTTCGATCACGCTGCTTTTGCAGGGTGATGAACGGGCATTGCGTGACAACGTCACCCTAATCCGTGCTTTCTGGCAGGATGAAGCACCGGGCAGCTTAATGGCGCAGCTGCGGAATGAAAAACTCTGCGATGCGCTTGAGGTGCAATGGCTGTGGCGAGAGGGTCAACGCGCTTTGCTGACGCTGCGTTTCAGCGCTCAGCAGCTTTCATCGACAGCGGCGCAGCGCATTGAATATCACTTTTGGCAGCATCTGGCAGCGGTGGCGCAGTGCCAGGCATCGCAGTTGCAGCATTACGCGCAGCTGGTGCAGCAAGATTTTGCCGCCTTGTCGCCGCTGGAACAGCTGTGTGGGCAGGCGCTTGGCTTCGCACCTGGATGCGCACTGCCTGATAACTTCAGCCATTTTGTCGCCGCGTTGCAGGACCAACCGCGCACGCGATTGCTTACTCAGCAGCAGCACAGCGGCGAGCCTTATCAGACGCAAGGATTCACGCTACAGCTAGCCGATTGGCTGCCACAGCCCCTTGCCGTCACCAGGCCCGCAACCTTTGGTTTCTTCCCCAGCTCAACAACGATGACTTTACCCCGACTGCCGCCTGTGGCGCAGCCGCTGCCGTTAATCGCGCCGATAAGTCAGGTTGAGACGCTGCTGCTGCGTCCGGCGTTTTATCAGACATTGAGCGAAGAAGAAGCGCAGTCTCGCCAGCGCCTGTTGCGCCCGGTGCTGGCGGAGTTACGCCATGCAGGTGGCAGCGGGAGCTGGCAGCAAAAACAGGGCAGCTGGCAGTTAGTACTCAATTTGCCTGCAGCCGCCGATCGCGCTTTGCTGAGCGTGCATCAGGCCTTGCTGGCGTTAGATGCACCCGTGCTGCAGCAACCCGCCGCATCAAATCCTTCCATCGTGATTCGTCAGTTGCTGGCGGCATTGCCGACCCGCTTGCTGCGGCCGAGGGAACAGCCGCAATGGCTGGCGGCGTGGTGTGGCGTAGATAGCGCATTACGCCAGCGCGTGGCGCATTTGCTGAGTGACTTCACGCCCGAACTGGCGCGCTATGCAAAACCCGCGCGCCTACAGCGCGGCATTGTGCCCATCAACTGCGACGGGCACGATCACGCGCTGCTGCTGTTTATGCCGTTGCCGCACGCTGACGATGCCAGCCTGGCAACGTTACGGGTGCTGGCGATGATGCTGGAAACGCGTTTTTTCCAGCGGCTGCGGGTGGATCAACAGATTGGATACGTGGTTTCCGCGCGCTATCAACGGGTGGCGGATGTCGATGGATTAGTGCTGGCGCTGCAATCGCCGGACATTGCGTGGCGCGCACTGCTTAGCCACTGCAAGCAATTTATGCGTGCAAGTATGGCGGAGATCGCCGCGCTAACGCCAGAGATGCTGAAGACCCGGCAGACCAGCCTACTGGCGCAATGCGCAGGCAAAGACAATGGCGAACAGGCGATTGAAACGCTGCGCAAGCAGCAAGGCTTAGCAACGCTCAATCACGCGGCGATTCAGGCGCTGACGCTATCGCAACTGGCGAAACTTCATTATCTCCTGCTGCGAGAACGGCATCGCTGGTTGATTCTGGTGAAAAAAGAGACAGGATAAACTGTATCGCACCTGAACAGTTTCCTACTGATATTTTTGAATATATTTGACAGTCACCAGCAAATCTCTTCACTGGTTAGTTGCCGGTTAACAGGCGAAACTCATTGGATTATCCCGATCTAAAAGGAACAGCTAGTGAAAAACGTTACTCGCCTTGCGCTGCCACTGTTGGCGGCGGCTACGCTATACGCCCCTTTGTCACAGGCTGCAGCAATGCATTATGATCTCGACCCGGCGCACACCTCGGTCATCGTTACCTGGACGCACTTTGGCTTCTCACATCCCACCGCCGACATCCCTAACAGCAAAGGCGCCATCGTGTTTGATAAGGATCAGCCACAGCAGTCGCGCGTTGATGTCACCCTGCCGATTACGCAAATTGATACCCATGTACCGGCGCTGACCAAAGAGTTCCTGGGCGCGGAGTATTTCGACACCGCGAAATATCCTTCAGCGGTATTTCACAGCACCAAAGTGGTGGCGAAGGGCGATAACAAGTTCGACGTGGAAGGTAACCTGACGTTGAAAGGCATCACCAAGCCGGTGACGTTACATGCCACGCTGAATCAGCAAGGTATGCATCCAATGGTGAAGAAAGAGGCGATTGGTTTTGATGCCAGCGGCGTGATTAAGCGTTCAGACTTCAAACTGGATAAATATGTGCCCGCCGTGAGCGATGATGTGACCTTGACGATTTCCACTGAAGCGTATGCCAAATAATTAGCCCTGATTCGTAGCGGCGCGATTTATCGCGCAATGCCTTGATGGGCGCAGTGCCTCATCTGGCAACGTCGAAAGCGCGCGATAAATCGCGCCGCTACAGTTCGTGCAAATCTACGACCAAAACTTCTTCTTACTGGTTTTGCCAATCCCTGGATTACAACTGTTAGTGGGATCAAGCTGTTTCCAGTGCTCAACATGCTCGCATGAAGCCTGATAAAGATGCCCGACATTATGTTCGGCTGGATAT
Source organism: Pantoea sp. X-Soil-ISGK-421 (assembly GCF_059730785.1). Classification (NCBI taxonomy): domain Bacteria; kingdom Pseudomonadati; phylum Pseudomonadota; class Gammaproteobacteria; order Enterobacterales; family Erwiniaceae; genus Pantoea; species Pantoea sp. X-Soil-ISGK-421. The sequence goes on from NZ_AP035979.1 coordinate 1,899,154, forward strand.
TTCGCGCCGCGCTGCGCCAGATACCGCTTCACCTCCTCTTTAAACACTTTGGCGTCGTAGCCCGGTTTTAGCACGTAATCCTGGTGATTCACGAAACAGAAAAAGTGACCGCAACATGAATCAACCTGCACCTGCGCCGCCAGATGATCCGGCAGCGTTAAGCGCCACGCGTCATCATTACGGCGCAGCGCCACGTCAAAGGCCACCAGCCGCTCGTTGGGGTTGTATCCCAGCGCATCGCAGTAGGAAATGGTGCAGCCACCCACGCCGAAACGCACCAAAAAGGCATCTGCCGCTTCGCGGGCATCGCAATGGAAAAAACCGCCTTGCTGGTCAGCGAAGAACTGCTGCAACAATGCCTGTAACTCGGCGGTTTGCGGCGACTCTACTTTGATCATCAGATGATGCTGATATTCGCTGCGATAATCCATGATGCGCGGCGCGATAAAGCTCGGTGTCAGTTGGTTAAAGCATTGCAGCACCCGATCAACAAAATTGCGCGGCAGGAACGGCAGATGACTGACGCGCACATCCCATTTGGCTTTATTCGCCATCATCTGTGGGATCGCCTGCGGGCCGAGTTTGCGGATCGCCAGATACATATGTTTGGCGTAGCGCACGGTTAAATCGAAGGCGTTGCGATGGATATATTCTGCCTGCAGCGGCAGGTCGCTCATTCGGGTTAACAGGAAACGCCGCAGTGACACCAGCACGCTTTCATCGTGGGTGCAAGGTATCGCTGCCGGCGCTGGCTTCAAAGGTGGGTAAGCGCACGGCGAACACCACCACTTTACCGGCGCTGCCAGCGCTGTCGTGCAGGTAACGCAGATCGCCATTAAAACGCGCTGGGGAGTTGGCTGCCACATCACGCAGGCGGTCGGCGTAATCATCGGCCCAGATTTTCCCTTGCCAGTCGGGTTGATCGCCGGTTTGATAGCGCTGCTGCGTCAGGTTTTCCAGCATCGCTTCCGGCGTCTCGCCCAACTCGATGCCGAGATGGTTGACCAGCTCTAAACGACCATCATCGTGAATGCGGGCGAACAGTGATTTTTCGGTAAAAGCAGGGCCGCGCCGAATCAGCGAACCACCAGAATTATTACAAATGCCACCAACCACCGAGGCACCGATGCAGGACGAACCAATCACCGAATGCGGCTCGCGGCCCAGCGGTTGCAAGGTGTGCTCAAGTTCGGTCAAGGTGGTGCCGGGAAAGGCAATCACCTGACGCGACTGATCGATCACCTGCACGCCTTTGAGTTGGCGGGTGCTGATGATCACAATATCGCGGTCGTAATCATTGCCGTCGGGTGTTGAACCGCCGGTGACGCCGGTATTTGATGCTTGCATCAGAACGATCGCATCGTGCGCCACACACACCTGCAGGGTTTGCCACAGCTGCAACAGGGTTTGCGGTAACGCCACTGCCAGCGCTTCGCCACGCCCGATGCGGAACCCCTTTAAGTACCAGGCTTTATCATCCGCATGGGTTAATAGCTGTTTGCCGCCCACCACGTCAGCCAACTTACGCAACATGTCATTCTGGATACTCATCTTCTCTCTTCTTTATTCTTTATTCTTTATCAGCCACGGTATTGGACAAGCGCAGCTGCATTGAGTCAATCACTCACTGGACCTGACACGTAAATAACGCACGTAATCATTATCCCTTTAACTTTTGCGGAATAATCGTCAGAAACCGATAAAAGTGCGCGGGAAATCACAAAATAGATCGAAAGAAAAAGAGCGGGAAGGGCGTTAATTAGCGCCATTGGTTTTACTGCGTAAAATAAATATAAGCATATGATTTCTACCCTTATTTTTAATTTGAGCGTATAAGTGCCATGTGATTTAAGTCACAAAATTAAACCTAATTAAGATGCTGTCAATGATCATCATTGGTAAATACATGGCAAAAGTGTGATGTCTGTTGCAAATAACAACTCGGTTAAACGGAAGAATGAATTCCAGACGCACAGCATAAAGGATGATGACAATGAGAATTGGCATAGTGATCAGCGGTGGTGATGTAACCGGGATTAATAACTTTGTGTATCAGATATCACGCCTAACCCAGGCCGAAATGGTGTTATTCAATGGCGGCATTCCAGGCTTGCTGGAAAACAATCATCAGGAAATATCTCAACGTGATTTAGTGGATTACGCTATCGCTTCTATTCCGGTTATGCAGTCAGGACGAACCAGCAGGAAATTAATTCGCCCTGAATATGAAATGATCGCTAAACATCTTAAGTCGTTGCGCATCGATGTATTAATTATGGCCGGCGGTGATGGGTCATTACAATTTCTGCACACGCTGAGTGAATTTGGCGTCAACTGTTTTGGCGTCGGCATGACCATTGATAACGACGTCTTTGGCAGTGATTACAGCATCGGTTTTTCCACTGCCTGTGAGCAGGTATTAAAAGAGGTGGCAAAATTACGCAATACCGGCCGTGCGTTAACCGGCCGCGTATTTATGGTGGAACTGCTTGGGGGATATTGCGGTGAATTAACCTTGCAGTCGGCGATTAAATCTAATGCGGATTTTGCGCTGATTCCCGAATGCCAGATTGCGCCACAAGAACTGGCCACGCGCATCACGCAGCGGCTGGCGGCACAGAACAGCGTGATTATTTTGTGCTCAGAAGGCTATACCCGCGAATATTCGCCGGGCTTTCAGGGCGCCATCGATACCTTAATTAAACAAATTGAACCGTTAATTGGTGTACGTATTCGTAAAACAATCATCGGTTATGGCCTGCGTAATGGCGATCCCACCTGTGAAGAGATATATCAGGGCACCATTATGGCCAGTGAAGTCGCGCGTTGTATTCAGTCGGGAATGCGCAATAAAGCGGTCATTATTAATGGTAGTAATCGACCGATTCCGATTGATTTAATAAGCATGAAAAAACGCCTGGTCGATACTGAAGGGCATCATTATAAACTCGCTAAACAACTGCAAATTCTGTGAGGAAATAGCCATGCTGAAAATATTATGTGTCTGTGGATGTGGTCTGGGTTCAAGCTTTGCGATTGAGATGAGCGCCAAGTCGGTATTAAAGAAACTCGAAATCGATGCGGATATCGATCACACCACCATTTCTGAAGCCAACGCCTTTAAATCCGACATGATTTTAACTCAGAAAGCATTTGCTGATGTGTTAAATGCCGATGCCAGCCCGGAGCAGATCAAGCGGGTGATTATTCTCAACAAGCTGACAGACAAAGCGGAAATTGAAGAGAAAATCGTGGCGTTTATGAAAGAACGTAACTTAAAGGTTGCTAACCATGAATAGTGTGATCGACTTCCTGGTAAAAGACTTATTAGGGCAGGCGTCAATACTGATCGCCTTTATTGCCCTGATTGGTCTGCTGCTGCAAAAAAAATCGGCGGGTAAGGTGGTGGAAGGCACTTTTAAAACCCTGCTCGGTTTCTTAATTATGATGGCCGGTATCAACATAATTGTCGGTACGCTGACCTTCCTGAACACCATTTTTACCCACGGTTTTGGCATGCAGGGTTATATCACTGACGTTGCCGCCATTGCCGGGTTAGCAAACCGCGAGCTGGGTTCAGAAGTGGCGCTGACGCTGTTGGTGATCTTTATCGTCAACATCATCATCGCGCGTCTGACACCGTTCAAATACATCTTCCTGACGGGTCAGGCGCTGCTGTGGATGGCGACGATCGGTGCGGTGATTGGCTATAAAGCGGGGCTGACAGGTTTACCTCTGATCCTTACCGGCGGCATTTTTGGCGGCATTATGGCGGTGGTGATGCCGGCGCTGGCGCAACCCGTGGTGCGTCGCATTACGGATTCCGACGATGTGGCGCTCGGCCACTTCTGCACCATCGGCTATCTGCTGACGGCGGCGGTGGCGAAAGTGGTGGGCAAAGGTTCGCGCTCCACTGAAGATCTCAAACTGCCCGACAACTTTAAATTCCTGCAGGACACCTATCTGTCGATGGCGGTGGTGATGGTGCCGATGTACCTGATTCCTGCGGTCGCCGCGGGTCCGGAATTTATCGGCCAATACAGCAACGGCATGAATTACCTGATGTATGCCTTTATGCAGTCAATTCAGTTCGTGTGCGGTGTGTTCGTACTGTACAGCGGCGTACGTCTGTTGCTCAATGAACTGGTGCCAGCCTTCCGCGGTATTGCTATGCGTCTGGTGCCGGATGCTAAACCAGCGCTCGACTGCCCGGTGATGTTCCCGTATGCCCCGAACGCGGTGATTGTCGGCTTCCTCGCGACCACGCTGGGTTCGGTTGTTGGCATGCTGGTTTTCCCGATGTTTGGTCTGGCGATGATTCTGCCAGGGCTGCTAACTAACTTCTTTGCTGGCGGTACCGCAGGGGTGTTTGGTAATGCGCTCGGTGGTCGTCGCGGTGCGATGATCGGCGGTTTCGTTCACGGTCTGTTCATCACCTTCCTGCCAGCGATTCTGGTGCCGATGCTGGAAAGCTACGGTTTTACCGGCGTCACCTTCAGTGATTCCGATGTGATCAGTACCGGCCTGGTGCTCGGCCACGCATTCCAAAATAACTGGCTGTTCGTCGCGCTGTTTATTGCCTTTATTACCCTTATCGCCTGGTTTGTTAACGGAAAATCCACGAAATCTAAATCCCATGAGGAAAAGCTCCATGAAACTTTATAACTTTACCGATCTGTTACAGGTGGCTAAAGAACGTGATTTTAAAGCGCTGGGTTCCTTTAATTTACACTGCCTGGAAATGCTGCCCGCCTTTTTTACCGCGGCAGAGAAAACCAATAGTCCATTAATGATTCAGATCTCAACCGGTACAGCGAAATATCTCGGACATAAATTATTAGTCGATGCGATTCGTTCATTATCGGAAAGTCGTAATGTACCGACCTGTTTGCACCTTGATCACTGTTCTGATTTAAACGCCATTCAGACCGCATTGGATGCGGGCTTCAGTTCAATTATGTATGACGGCTCACATTTGCCGATTGAAGAGAACATCGCCAATACACGCCGTGTTATTGATATGGCACGCCCGCTGCATGTTTCTGTTGAAGCGGAACTGGGAGCAATTGGCGGTTCAGAAGATGGCAAAGTGGTGGCGATGAGCGAAACGGCGTTCACTACCGTGGATGATGCTAAACGCTTCGTTGAGGAAACCGGTGTCGATATGCTGGCTATCTCAATTGGTACTGTCCACGGCTTGTACACGGGTAAAGCGCATATTCAGCATCAGCGTTTGGCGGATATCACAGATGCCACCGCAACCCCACTGGTGCTGCACGGCGGTACCGGCGTCAGCGATGAAGATATGCGCCTCGCGGTACGCAGCGGCATTGAGAAAGTGAATGTCGGTACGGAGATGAATGTGCAGTGGGTAGCCAACTGCAAGCAGACGTTTGAGAAGGGCAAGGTCAACGACAGCGTGCGTAATTTCCTTGTACCGGCCAACGATGCCGTGACCAATGTTCTGGTCGAAAAGATTCAGCTGTTCCGCTAATTTCGATTCACCCATGATGTAATAACCTGAGGTGCCCGGCGCCATTCGGGGCAGGAGACGCTATGTTTGGATTCTTGAAAAAGGGCTCGGATAATAAGATCCAGGATTCACAGGAAATAGATCTTCAGGCTGAAACCATCAGCGGTAAAATAAGCGAGCTGGAACAACAGTTGGCAAATAATCCGCAGGCGAAAGACACGCAGAAACAATTAATGCTGGAATATAATCGCGCATTAAATATCTTTGCGAAAAGCAGCCGCTTTCGTCAGGAAATTGATCCGCTGTTCGTCAAGATCGATGAATTGCGCAACACCATTCGCAAATCATTTTAAGGAGGCAGTATGAGTATTAAACAGCTGCTGCAGGAGGCAAGTGCGATTCAGGTGGGGATCAGCGCCAGGGACTGGCGCGAGGTGATTGCGTTGGCCGCGCTGCCGCTGGTAAACGGCGGCTACATCAAGGCCAGTTATCCGGAAGCGGTGATCGCTAACACGCTGGAGCATGGCGCCTATTACGTGTTTGAGGAGGGCATCGCCATTCCTCATGCGCGGCCGGAAACCGGGGTGCTGAAAGATTGTTTCAGTATGATTGTGCTGGATGAGCCGATCTCATTTGACGGCAGCGACAAAGCTGACATCGTGATTATGTTCGGCGCGCGAGACAGCAACGCCCACATTGAAGAGGGCATTCGCGCGATTGTCACCCTGCTGGAAGATGAGGAAACGCTGGTACGCTTACGCAATGCCAGCAGTGCCGCGGAGGTGATAGACATCCTATGACAACCGACACTGAAGAGAAGATAGTGGTGCTGGTGAATGGCATTCCGGCCTCGGGCAAAAGCACCCTGACGCGCGCACTAGCGGAACAGTTCGGCTTTCCTGTGCTGACGCTGGATAGCCTGAAAGAGCCGTTTATGGCCAGCTTTGCGCCGGTGGATCGCCTGCGTAATCGCCAGTTGGGTTGTGCGGCGTATCAGGCGATCTGGAAAGTAGTGGCGCAAGCCCCGACGCGCTGCATCTATGTTATCGATGCCTGGTTTGGCTTTCAGCCGAAAGAGGTGTTGCAGCAGGGATTGCAGCAGGCGGGCGTGACGCGGGTGCTGGAGCTGTGGCTGGCGATCACGCCGGATGATGCGGTGGCGCGCTATCAAGCGCGTTTAACCGATCGCATGCCAGGTCATCCGGGCGCCGAGTATCTGCCGGAGTTGCGTAAGCTGGCAGAAACTGCGCAGCCGATGGCGCTGGGTCCGGTAATGCAGCTGAATGCACGTCATCCGGATGAAGCGGCAGCTTGCGCCTGGTTGCAGCGGCAACTGCGACTGCCGGTCAACGTTCAACCGGCTTGGTCGGCATCGGGCTGAAATACCCGCGCGCTGAGGAAATCAATCAGCGCGCGCACTTTTGGCGACGGATGCTTACTGGCCGGCCACAACAAATGGAATACGTTGCGATGGCAGGCGAATTCGCCTAATACCTCGCGCAGCGTTCCTTGTGCTACTGCTTCGCGAATTGAAAAGTCTGGCAGCATGGCTATCCCCAGACCGCGCAAAGCGAAGCAGACGCGGGTCTCGATGTTGTTACAAATCATGGTGGTGGGCAGCGTCAGTTCCTTTTCATCTTCATAGCCGCGCAGCACCCAGCGCTCCAGTTTGCCGGTGGTGTTGAAGCGATAGTGTAGACAAGCATGCTGTGCCAGCTCTTCGGGTGTTTTGGGTTCGCCATGACGCGCCAGATACTCCGGCGATGCCACCGCGATAGAGTAGGCATACCCCAGTTTGCGTGCCGAAAGCCGTGAGTCGGTTGGCGGGCCGCCGCGCATTACCACGTCATAACCTTCGGCAATCACATCGACAACGCGATCGCTGAAGTCCAGATCGAGCTGGATATCCGGATATGCCCGCATAAAATCACCTAACACCGGCAAGATCAGCGAGCCAACAATCGGCAAACTCAGTTTCAGACGCCCCGCTGGACGCCCAGCCGCCTGCGACAATTCACTTTCAGCAGCTTCAATCTCGGCCAGAATACGGCGACTGCGCTGCAGAAACAGCGAGCCTTCAGCGGTAAGCGTGATGCTGCGTGTGCTGCGATGAAACAGCCGCACACCAAGTTTATCCTCCAGCCGCGCAATGCTTTTGCCCACCGCCGAGGCGGATAGGCCTAAATGCCGACCCGCAGCAACAAAGCTGCGGGTCTCAGCCACCTGCACGAAAACCACAAAACTGTTCAGACTGTCCATGTTAACTCACCATTGCGGACATATATGTCCGTTAAGTCGAGAAATATACCCCGCTTTTTCCGCAATAGAGAAGTGACTACTGTGAAGCGATTCATTATTCAGAAGAGAAAAGTATGCAGAAGTTACTTCAGGCGGTGATACAGCAGGCGCTGGACGAGCAGCGATTAATGGGTGTCGAGGTGATGGTCGCGCGGCATGGGGAAATAATTTATCACCCATCAGGGAGGAAGCAATGCGCGCGCAGTTACCCTTAATCCCGCTGCTGGCGCTGAGCCTGGCGGCATTTGTCACCATCGTTACTGAGGCGCTGCCCGCTGGATTGCTGACGCCGATGGCGCAGGACCTGGCCATTTCGGCGGCTGCCGCTGGGCAAAGCGTAACGGTGTATGCGGTGGGCTCATTTTTGGCTGCCATCCCATTGATGACACTGTTACAAGGCGTGCGGCGGAGGCGTCTGCTGTTGTTCACCTTGGCCGGTTTTACCGCAGCGAATCTGATCACCGCCTTGGCTAACAATTACGTTTTGCTGCTGATCGCGCGCGGCGTCGCGGGCGCTGCTGCGGGGGTGTTGTGGGCGTTGCTGGCGGGCTACGCGGCGGCTATGGCGCCAGCAGAGAAAAAAGGCAAGGCCATTGCTATTGCGATGGCAGGCACGCCGCTGGCGCTTTCGATCGGCGTCCCGCTCGGGACTTTTGTCGGTAATATCATCGGCTGGCGACTGAGCTTTATGGCGCTGAGCGGGCTGTCGCTATTGTTGATGTGGGTGCTGCGTCTCACGGCGCCGGAGCAGCCTGGGCAACCGGCCCGACAACGTATGTCTCTCAGCACCGTTTCACGTTTGCCCGGCGTACGCAGCGTGCTGGCGCTAGTGCTGTGCTTCGTGGTGGCACACAACATTCTCTACACCTACATCTCTCCCTTCCTGCAATCTGAGGGCTTGATGGCGCGCACCGACGCAATATTACTGCTGTTTGGCATCTGCTCGCTGATCAGTATCACCATCACCGGCCTGTTAGTGGATCGATTTTTACAGCCGCTCACGATGATGAGCATCGGCCTTTTCATCATTGCGGCGCTGCTGCTGCAACTGAATGTGGTCAGTGCGCTACGAATATGGCTGGCGGTCGGGTTGTGGGGATTGGCTTTTGGCGGTGCGGCCACGCTGTTTCAAACCGCTATGGTTATGCGCGCGGATAAAGCGACTGATGTCGCACAATCCATGTTGGTGACGGCATGGAATGTAGCAATTGCGGCTGGCGGCATGTTGGGCGGCGTGTTGCTACAAAATCTCGGTATCGGCAGTTTCGCTCCGGTGTTGTTGCTATTGTTAATAATAGCGTTTGCGGTGGCAGGGTGGTCGGGACGGCGTGCAGTTCAGGCAGAGGTTAATCCCTTGCCGTGACAATAACCGCATGATTTGTCAATGCATATTCGTCAGTATCAACCAGGCTTTTGTGATTACGCTCACAGAGGAAACCTTCATGAATATCGATTTACACGGAAAAATTGCCCTGGTAACTGCCTCTACCGGCGGCATCGGTTTTGCCATTGCACAAGGTTTGGCCGCCAGCGGAGCGGAAGTGGTGCTAAACGGACGTAGTGAAGCATCGGTCAGCCGGGCGCGCGAGAAGCTTAACGGTCTGGTGGCGGGGGCGAAAATTCATACTGCTGTCGCCGATCTCGGCAGTGCGCAGGGCGTTAAGCAACTGCTTAATGGATTGCCGCCGATCGATATTCTGGTCAATAACGCCGGGATTTACGGTCCGCAAGATTTTTATGACGTGGATGATGAAACCTGGGATGCCTATTGGCAAACCAACGTGATGTCCGGCGTGCGCCTGTCGCGGGCACTATTACCGGAGATGGTGAAGCGCGGTTGGGGCCGTGTGGTGTTCATCTCATCGGAGTCAGCATTGAACATTCCCGCCGATATGCTGCATTACGGCGTGAGTAAAACGGCACAGCTCTCGCTGGCGCGCGGTCTGGCGAAAGTGGCAGCGGGCAGCGGAGTGACGGTGAACAGCGTGTTGCCGGGCCCAACGCTCTCCGATGGCTTTGCCGCGATGATGGAAGATGAGGTGAAACGCACCGGTAAGCCGCTGGAAGAATTGGCGAAAGAGTTTGTCATGGCCCAGCGTCCAGGTTCGTTGATCCAGCGCGCTGCCACGGTTGAAGAGGTGGCGAATATGGTGGTGTATGTCTGCTCGAAACAGGCGTCAGCCACCTCCGGTGCTGCGCTGCGCGTTGATGGCGGCGTCGTGGATGATATTGTGTAGCCGCATTCTGTGATTATTCAGGTCGCCATCAATGGCGACCCAACGTCTACGAAACTGGGTTTCGTAGGGCGCGCATTCATGTGTACCTGCATTACGCCCTAGATGGCGACCCTACGTTAAACCCGCACCGCCCCACAAAGACAAAAGTTTACACTGCAAAGCTTGGTGTTTCTGCTGTAGATGCTTAAAATGCCCGCACTTTTCTCTGAGGCTGCGGCATGACGATTTCGCTATCACGCGCAAAATGGATACTGGCACTGGTTTGTCTGGTGCTGGCCTTTTGTCTCGTCCAGCGCAGCTTCAATTTGCCTTCTGCGCCTGTAGCGCAGGTCAGCGCGTCCGCACACGCTAACAGCAGTGACGATGCCGGCGGCAGCGAAAAGCCTTGTGCTCTGAGCGCCAAATCGCTGAGTGCCGCCGCGCCAATCCTCGATACCGCCTTGCCTTTCCTGCTGTTGCTTTTAGCGCTGATCGCCACCTTTAGACAAACCACCACGTCCGTCGGTTACCGCCGCGCACCGCTGTTTCCGCCTCTGCGACGGCGGCATCTGACCTTCTGCGTCTTCCGGGAATAACACCTGCGCGTTGCATCGCGTAAACCCTGTTATTCACTGGAGAATTCACATGTATGTATTGATCAGGAGCGTGCTGCTCCTGCTGGCGAGCTGCGCCATCACCGTGCAGGCAGCAGATAGCGGCTGGCTGCGCAATGCGCAAAATAGCCACGCGGAAGTGCGCCTGCGTAGCGCCAGCCACAACGATAATCAGCAACTGCTGCTGGACATTCGCCTGCAACCCGGCTGGAAAACCTACTGGCGTACGCCAGGTGAAGGTGGCGTAGCGCCTGAAATCCGCTGGCAAACGCCTGATGTCAACGCGCAATGGTTCTGGCCTGCGCCCGAGCGTTTTGACGTTAGCGGCTTGACCACGCAAGGCTACAAAGGCGATATCACGCTACCAATCGCACTGGCGAACGTGTCGAGCCCACGGCTTGCAGGTACGCTGACGCTCTCAACCTGTAGCGATGTCTGCATCCTCACCGACTTCCCTTTCAGCCTCGATCTGAGGCAGCCCGCTGACACCCGTTTTGCCCGCGATTTTGCCGAAGCGATGGGGCGAATCCCGGCGGCGAGCGGCTTGACCGATCAATTAGACGCCAGCTTTGTGAATGGCGAGCTGCAGATCCGCGCGCAGCGTCAAGGCGGCTGGCAAAAACCGGAATTGTTCTTCGATTATCCCCCGGGCAGCATGCTGGCCGCACCGCACATCAGCGTGAATGGCGACATCCTCAATGCGCGCGTGGCGGTAACGGACGAATGGGGCGAAACGGCACCGGATCTGCGCGGCAAAACGCTGTCGCTGGTGGTTGCCGATGCTGGCATTGCGCAGCAAAGCGCAATACATATTGGCGCGCAAACGCTGGTGTCAGGCGCTGCGGCGCAAACTATAGGGTCGGTGTTACTGCTGGCGCTGCTTGGCGGTTTGATTCTCAACCTGATGCCGTGCGTGTTACCGGTGCTGGCGATCAAGCTCAGCAGCCTGGTACAGCAGCAGGGGCAAACGCAGCGTCAGACGCGCCAGCAGTTTCTCGCGTCCAGCGCCGGGATCATTTTCTCCTTCCTGCTGTTGGCGCTGCTGATGACGGGATTGCGGCTCAGTGGTCAGGCGCTTGGCTGGGGCATTCAGTTCCAGAGCAGCGGCTTCCTGCTGGTGATGGTGCTGGTGATGTTCCTGTTCAGCGCCAGCCTGTTTGACCTGCTGCATTTCCGCTTGCCGTCCCGTCTGAATACCCAACTGGCGACGCAGGGCGGCGACGGCTTGCTGGGTCACTTCGGCCAGGGCGCATTTGCCACTCTGCTCGCCACGCCGTGCAGCGCGCCGTTCCTCGGTACCGCGGTAGCCTATGCGCTGACGGCACCGCTGCCGCAGCTGTGGCTGCTGTTTGTCGCACTCGGCGTCGGCATGAGTTTGCCGTGGCTGCTGGTAGCGGCACTGCCGGGCATGGCACGCTGCCTGCCGCGTCCGGGGCGCTGGATGGTGCATCTGCGCACCGTGCTCGGCCTGTTTATGTTGATCGCCACGTTCTGGCTGGTGACCTTGCTGGTGCCACATTGGGGCAGCACCTTCGCAGCGGGGCTGGCGGGATTGTTACTGCTGGTGCTGTGTGGCTGGCTGGTGAAACGCCGGGCGTTGCAGCAGGCGGGCGTGGTGTTTATCACCCTGACGCTGGCTGGCGCACTGTTCCTGATGACGCGTATCTCGCCGGAAGAGGAGACGCTGCACTGGCAGCCACTGACCGAAGCGGCGATTCATCAGGCGCTCGAACAGGATAAACGTGTGTTTGTCGATGTCACCGCTGACTGGTGCATTACCTGCAAAGTGAATAAATCCCGCGTATTGAATCAGCCCGATGTGCGTGCGGCGCTCAAGGCCGATGACGTGGTGCTGCTGCGCGGCGACTGGACGCAACCCGATCCGGCGATCGGTGAATTCCTGCAACGCCGCGATCGCGTAGCGATCCCTTTTAACCAAATTTATGGCCCGGCACTGCCGCAAGGCCAGATTTTGTCACCGCTGCTGAGTCGTGAAGCGGTGATCTCCACTCTCTCTGAGGCGAAAAAATAATGAAGAAATCCCTGTTACTGCCACTGATGTTCCTTGCTGTGCCGGCGCTGGCGGCGGCGCCTTTTACCCCTGAACAGGAAGCGCGCATTAAACAGCTGATCCGTGAAACTCTGGTGCAGAATCCATCGATTCTGGCGGAAGCGGCTGATGCATTCGATAAAGAAGCGGCGCAACAGCAGCAAAATGTGGTGGCGCAGATGGTGGAGAAAAACCGCGATGCGCTGTTCAATGACGCCGGTTCACCACGTATTGGTGCTGACAAGCCGGCGCTGACGCTGGTCTACTTCACCGATTACAACTGCGTGTTTTGTAAGAAATTTGAAACTGATATTGAAAAGCTGCTGAAAACCTATCCGCAAGTGGCGGTGGTGATTAAACCGCTGCCGTATCGTTCTGAAACCTCGCTGACATCGGCACGTCTGGCGCTCACCGTGTGGGAACAGCAGCCGACGAACTTCCTCAAATTGCATGAACGTTTAATGGCGAAAAAGGGCAACCATGATCAGGCCAGCATTGAAGCTGCATTGGCGAAAACCGGAATCACGCTGAAAGCGCCAAGCAAAGTGAGCCTTGATACCATCAACGGCAACCTGACGCTGGCCCAGCAACTCGGCGTACAGGGCACGCCAGCCACGTTGATTGGTGATCAGATGATCAGCGGCGCGGTGCCGTACGCGCAGTTGGACGCCGCCGTGAAAGGCGCGTTGCAGGCGAAGCAATGAGGCGATTAAAGCGCTGGCTGCGTGAGGCGCTGTTGCTGGTGCTGCTTGTCGCAGCGGTGTTGTGGGGCATGGATTGGCTGCGCGCGCCGCAGCTGCCTGCTGATTTGGCACAACAGCCGCTGACCTCGCTGCAAGGCGAGGTGAATCTGGCTGAACTCAGTCATGATCGACCACTGCTGGTGTACGTCTGGGCGACGTGGTGTGGCGTGTGCAAACTTACCACGCCAACCGTGGCGGCGATGAGCAAGGCGGGCACTAAGGTGGTCAGCGTAGCGCTGCGTTCCGGCAGTGATGCGCGCGTGGCGACCTGGCTTGAGAAGAAAGGGCTGCAAGGTGTGGCGATCAATGATGAGAGCGGGGCGATCGGCCAGCGCTGGGCTATCCAGGCCACGCCGACCTTTATCGTGTTGTATCAGGGTAAAGTCATCAGCACCAGCAGTGGCTGGACCAGCGGTTGGGGTCTGAAGCTACGACTTTGGTGGGCTTCCCGCTAATCTTACTGGCGGTACGTTACGGTGCCGCCAGGAAATCCTCGCGCTGCGGCGTAAAGGTATCCAGCAATACGCCCGCTTCCAGACACACGCAGCCGTGCACAATGTTCGGCGCTTTATACAACGTATCGCCGGCGCTGACTTCTTTCGTCACGCCATCAATGGTGAAGGCAAAACGTCCGGACAGCACGTAGGTGAGCTGTTCATGCGGATGGTGATGCAGCGGGCCGATGGCATCTTTCTCAAAAGTGACTTCCACCGCCATCATAGTGCCGCCATGCGCCAGAATTCGGCGTGTTACGCCGTTGCCTAAATCGTCCAGTTGGGTTGCGCTTTTATAGATAAACATGGTTTCTCCTTGCAGGTTGCATCGCGAATGTGTGACTTAACTCACAGTCAAAAAGGCAATTAGAGGCTGCATTTTAACGATCTTTGATTAAAATGAAACAGTGTTTCAATTTAATCTGAGGATGGATCATGAAAATCGCTTTGATGATGGAAAACAGCCAGGCTGCGAAGAACGCAACGGTGTTGAAAGAGCTTCAGTCTGTGGCGCAACCGCTCGGGCATCAGGTGTTTAACGTCGGCATGAGCGACGAACAGGACCACCATCTCACCTACATTCACCTCGGCATCATGGCCAACGTGCTGCTGAACAGCAAAGCGGTGGACTTTGTGGTTGCCGGTTGCGGCACCGGGCAGGGCGCGCTGATGTCGCTTAACCTGCATCCGGGCGTGGTGTGTGGTTACTGCATTGATCCCGCCGATGCCTACCTGTTTGCACAAATTAACAACGGTAACGCACTGTCGCTGCCGTTCGCCAAAGGCTTTGGCTGGGGTGCGGAACTCAACCTGCGCTTTATCTTCGAGAAAGCCTTCACCGGCGAAAAAGGACACGGCTATCCGCCGGAGCGTAAAGAGCCGCAGGTACGTAACGCAGGCTTGTTGAACGAAGTAAAAGCGGCGCTGTTGAAAGAGAATTACCTCGATTCGCTGCGCGCCATTGATCCTGAGTTGGTAAAAACCGCGCTGAGCGGACCACGTCTACAGCACGCGCTGTTTGAGCATGGCCAGAATCAGGAAATTGCTCGCTTTGTCCGTGAACTGACGCAGTAAATCAGACGCTTTTAACAACGCCAGGGAAACCTGGCGTTGTTGTTTTCATCCTGCCGCATTTTAAATCTCATTTTCCCCATCACATGCTGTCTAAATTGCGGCAGAGAACATGTCGGAGAAAATGTCGGAGAAAAAACGGTTAAACTTTCTAAAACCGCCGAAAAAATACTCTCTGCTCTGCATCATTCACCTGAGATGACGATTGCTGAACTGTCGCTAAAACTGGGCGTGAGTAGCAGGACAGTTGAACGTAATCTTAAGATTTTACAGTCACTTCACCGCCTGAAAAGAGTGGGCGCGGCGAATGGCGGCTTTTGGCGTGTATTAGCGGATGAATGCGTTCAGGCAGAATAAGAAGTGTCCATGAACTGACGCAGTAAGGTTCCCACGCTATTTGTCGAAAGGGTGCGCCATAAATGGCGTAATGCCGATCGGTTAAGCGCAGCATCAAATCACCGCTCATTTCGTAGCGGCGCGATTTATCGCGCAATGAATTGCGCCGCTACAATGTGTGCGCTCGGTAATTAGGATTTTTATCTCTTAAAGGACGAACACTACGCCATCCATGGCGCCCTTACGCTAAAACCCCGTTATCCTGCCGACTCGCATCCACCAGCATCTGCGTATACGCCACTTGCGCGCGATTGTTTACCAGCGCATCGACATCCAGCGTCTCCAGCACTTTGCCATGCTGCATCACCGCCACGCGATGGCACAGATGCGCGACCACACCGAGATCGTGCGTGACCATCAAATAGGTGAGCTTCTCCTGCTGCTGCAAATCGCTAAGCAGATTGAGGATCTCGGCCTGCACGGACACATCCAGCGCCGATGTCGGTTCATCCAGCAGCAGCACGCGCGGTTCGAGGATTAGCGCCCGGGCAATCGCGACGCGCTGACGTTGCCCGCCCGAAAGCTGGTGCGGATAGCGGGTCTGCCACGCACGGTTCAGGCCGACCTTTTCCAGCATGGCGATTACCCGCTGCTGGCGCTGGCCGATACCGTGAATCTGCAGCGGCTCCTCAAGAATGTCGCCAAGGGTATGGCGCGGATGCAGCGATCCGTAGGGATCCTGAAACACCATCTGCACGCTTCGGCAGCGTTCGCGAGCGATACGATGCTCCAGCGGCACGCCATCGATAGCCAGTTCGCCCTGCCAATGGGTAAACAGCCCGGCGAGGCACTTCAGCACCGTGGTTTTGCCGGAGCCCGACTCGCCAACCAAACCAAAAATCTCGCCCTGACGAATCGACAAATTGACGTCAAACAGCACCTGATTACGCCGCTCCTCCTCGCCAAAACTGAGGTTGAGATTATTTACGCGGATCATCTCGTTCATCGTCGCTCCTTAGGGTTGTAGCCAGCTGGCCTGACGTTGCAGCACGGGCAGACGCGCGCGCCGCTGATCCATGTCCGGTAGCGCGGCGAGTAAGCCTTGCGTATACGGATGTTGGGCGTGGTCAAGCTCGCTGGCGGCTAATGATTCCACTACGCGGCCGGCATACATCACCAGCACGCGGTCACAGAAACGCCGCACCAGATTGATGTCGTGACTGATAAAAATCAGCCCCAGGCCGCGCTGTTTCACCAAATCGTCCAGCAGTGCCAGCACCTGCAAACGCACTGAAACGTCCAGCGCCGAAGTGGGTTCATCGGCAATCAGCAATTCAGGATCGGTAATCAGCATCATGGCGATCATCACCCGTTGTCCCTGACCGCCAGAAATCTCGTGCGGATAACATTGATAGATACGCCCCGGATCGCGCACCTGTACCACTTCAAGCATTTCCATCGCCCGTTGCCGCGCAACGTCACGCTGGCCGGGATGATGACTGCGCCAGGCTTCGGCAATCTGCTCACCCACGCGTACCACTGGATTTAGTGAGTATTTCGGATCCTGCATAATCATTGAGATGCGTTTGCCGCGAATGGCACGCATCTGTTTCGGCGTGGCGCGCAGCAGATCCACGTCACCAAACTGCATGCGCTGTGCCGTGACCTGTGCGCTGCGCGGATGCAGCTGTAACAGCGCGCGGCCCACGGTGGATTTGCCCGAACCGGATTCGCCCACAATCGCCAGTTTCTCCTTACCCAACTGGAAGGAGATGCCCCGCACCGCGGGCGTTACCAGGCGGCCATTGACGAAATTGACCTGTAAATCCTGCACGTCGAGCAACGGAGCAGCGCTATTCGCTGCGGGGATCGAGGATGTCACGTAAGCCATCTCCTAAGAAGTTGAACGCTAAGCTATTGATCAGAATCGCCAGACCCGGCACCGTCACCACCCACCAACACTCAAGCATGTAGGTGCGGCCGCTGGCGATCATCGCACCCCATTCCGGATCCGGTGGCTGCGCGCCCAAACCGAGAAAACCCAGCCCGGCAGCGGTAAGAATGATGCCCGCCATGTTCATGGTGATACGGATAATCACCGACGGCAGGCACAGCGGCACAATGTGTTTCCACAAAATGCGCAGCGATGACGCGCCTTGCAAACGCACTGCCGAGACAAAATCGGCCTGACGCAGCGACAATGCTTCAGCACGTGCCAGTCGGGCAATCGGCGGCCAGGCGGTGAGCGTGATGGCGATGACGACATGTTCCAGTCCCGGACCGAGCGCGGCGACAAACGCTAGCGCCAGCACCAGGCTGGGGAAGGAGATGAAGATGTCGGTGACGCGCATTAATACGCTATCGACTTTGCCGCCGAAGTAACCGGCGGTGACGCCGAGCAGCAGACCTAGCGGGCCAACCGTGATCGACACCAACAACACGATATACAGCGTGATGCGCGCGCCCCACACCAGGCGGCTAAAGATATCGCGACCAAATTCATCGGTGCCAAACCAGTGCTGCGCGTTGGGCGGCGTCAGCGCATTATTGAGATCCTGAATCAGCGGATGATAGGGCGCGATCCAGGGGGCAAATAGCGCGACCACCAGCAGCAGCAAAATGATGCCGCCGCCAATTGCGGTTAACGGGTTGCGCGCCATTTGCCAGAGAAAATGGCCAATACGTGCACCGGTGCGGCGACAGCGCGCCAGCCGTTCGCGCGTCTGGCTGGCTAGTGGCGTATCAAGAGAAATCGTCATACTTTGGTCCTCGGATCGAACACCTGATAGAGCAGGTCAGAGAGCAGATTGAGCAGCACGAAAATCAGGCCGACCACCAGTACGCAGCCCATCACCGCATTCATATCGCCGAGCATCAAACTGCCGGTGAGATAGGAACCAAAACCGGGCCACGAGAACACGGTTTCAATTAGCACCGCGCCTTCCAGCAGCGAGCCGTACGCCAGCGCCACCACTGTCAGCAGCTGCACCAAAATATTGCGGAACGCATGCTGCCAAATGACTTGCCATTCGCTGAGACCTTTCACCCGCGCCGTCAAAATAAACTCCTGCGACAGTTGCGCCAGCATAAAGCTGCGCGTCATGCGGCTGATATAAGCCAGCGAGTGAAAGCCGAGCAGGGACGCGGGCAGAATCAGATGATTGAGCGCATTGCTGAACACCGTGAAGTTGCCCACCAGCAAAGCATCGATCAGCAGAAAACCGGTGCGACGCGGCACAATGCCATCCAGACTGAAATCGACGCGGCCGGCGCCACCGACCCAGCCGAGATGGGCATAAAACAGCAGCAGGCCGACCATACCCACCCAGAAGATCGGCGTTGAATAGCCCGCCAGGCTGATAATACGCACCAGATAGTCAATCACGCTGTTGCGGCGCGCGGCAGCCCATACGCCGAGCGGGACGCCAAGGCCGGTACCAATCACAATCGCCAGCGTCGCCAGCTCCACCGTGGCCGGGAAGACGCGCAGGATGTCGTTGATCACCGGTTGTCCGGTCAGCAGCGCCAGCCCAAGATTGCCGTGCAGCAGGCCTTGCAGATAGATACCAAACTGCACCCACAGCGGTTTATCGAAGCCGAGTTGATGATAAACCTGCTGATAAGTATTGTGATCGGCATCTGGCCCGACTATCGCCAGCACCGGATCAAGCGGCATCACGCGACCGATAAAGAAGGTCAGTAGCAGCAGGCCAAACAGGGTGATGGCCACCTGTACGGTGCGGCTACGCAAGCGTCGCCAGTGACTTTTTGTCAGCTTCATTGCGCACCTCCTGCCAGACTGTCTGGCGTTTTCCATACGTCACGCAGGAAGGTGGTGGCCGATGGATGCGGCACGTAATCCTGCACCCGATTGTTCACCACCACCGAATCCGTCATTTGTGAGATCGGCATGAGCGCCGGGATCAGCTGGTCGTAGCGCTGTTGGATAGCGAAATAATCCTGCTGCTGCTGTTTTACATCGCGCTCCAGCAGCGCTTTATCGATCATGCTGTTCAATTGCGCATCATAGAAACCGGTGCGCCAGCCCTGAAAATTGGTGAGTCGCGCGCTGTCGGCGTTATTGGGGTTATACACCAGCGCGCGCAGGCTGGAGTGCGGATGCGGCTCCACGCCGCTGCCGCCGCGTCCCACCAGCAGGTTGAACTGCCGCTCGCGCATGGCACCGTAAATCTGGTTGCCGGTACCGGTGATGATTTTGGCGCGAATTCCGCCCTGCATCAGCGTGGACTGAATGGCGATGGCGACATTGAGGAACGGCTGATCGGCCAACACGCGGAGCGTGGTATCAAAGCCGTTGGGATACCCCGCAGCGGCGAGCAGTGCCCTGGCGCGTGGCACATCCAGCTTATAGCCAGGATCGGGCAGCGTCGCCGGCATGCCGGATTGAATTGGCCGCTGATGCAGCGTGCCGTAGCCGGCCATCAGCGTTTTGTTAATTCCCTGATAATCCACCAGATAACGCAGCGCTTCGCGCACCTGCGGATGGGCGAAGTGATCGTCCTTCATACTCATCGCCAGGTAATAAATCGTGCCTTTTTGTACCGCATCGATGGTGAGGTCAGGGTCGTGACGCAACGCCTTCACATCGGGGATCGCCATGTTGCTGGCAATATCGAGGTCGCCTTTCTCCATCATCAGGCGCAAGGTTTGCGACTCCTGCAGATGGCGGAACACCACGCGCGTTAGCTTAGGCGCACCGCGCCAGTAGTTGGCATCGCGGCTGATGCGCAGCACATCTTTGGCCTGCCACACATCAAGGCGAAACGGCCCGGAACCCGCTTCGTGGGTGGTGAGCCAGCGATTACCCCAATCGTTATTCACTGCTTGCGCCTGCACGGTTTTGCTGTCAAGCACCACCATGCTGCCGAGCGCCGCCAGTGAGTAAAGCACCAGCTTAGGATCGTTGGCCTTAGGCAGGCGAATCACCACCGTGCGCGCGTCCGGCGCGGTGATCATTTGGTCCACGTTCTCTTTGCTGAAGCCGTAAGATTTCCACACCGACGCCTGCGCCAGATTGAGGTGCAGCACGCGGCGCATCGACCAGATCACATCGGCGCTGCTCAGTGGATTGCCGGAGTGGAAGGTGACATTGTCACGTAAATGGAAGGTCAGTTGTCGGTTGTCGGGGCTGATCTCCCAGTGCTCCGCCAGCGCGGGTCGCACGCTGGTGAGCTGCTGCGGATCCAACTCGACTAAACCGTCGTAGAGATTGACGACAATGCCGACCACTTCGTTGCCAGTCATGGCGGCAGGATCGAGCGTGAGTAAGTTGTTCATGTTCATGCCCACGATCAGCTGGTCGTCCGGCGTGGCCGCCAGTAATGACGGGCTGCAGGTGAGCAGCAGCAGCGCGGCGCACCACGCTCTGCATCGGTGTACTAGATTCATAAGCAAAGTCCAGCAGGTCAGAGGTTTATAGTTTTTTGCCGTACTGCTTGTGTTTGGCGCTTACCAGCGATTAAGCGTATGCGTCTCAATCCACGCGAAATTGATGTCCTCCCCAAGGCCATGGCGCGTTGGCAGATGGACGAAACCGTCTGCATCCATCGGGTCGACTAGCGAGTTGAGATAGGCGGGCGGCTGTTCATAATCGAGGAACGGATGCAGCAGACCGCGTTCGTACCAGCGGCAGTTACGGATGGCACCGACTACCGCGATGCTGGCGGCGCCATTGCCATGCACTTCGCAATCCATGCCGAAGGCTTCGGCGAGGCTGGCGACCTTCATGGTGGCGGAGATGCCGCCGACGCCGTTGGCTCCGGCGCGCAGAATGTCACAGGCACCGGCGCGTACCCAATCGGCACGACTATGATGCTTGCCACCGAGACTTTCCGGGCCGAGTACGTCAATGCTGAGGTTTTCCGCCAGCCAGGCGTACGACGCCATACTTTCCTCTTCCATCGGCTCTTCGAACCAGGCGAAGTTGAGTTTTTCCAGCGCTTTACCAATGGTGAGCGCATCGCTGCGGCTGTACCAGTGATAGCCGTCGAGCATCAGGGCAATGTCCGGACCGACCGCTTCACGCACCGCGGCACAGGCTTTGATGTCCATTTGTGGGCTAGGGGCGAACGAGACCGGCGGCATCCAGGTATGCAATTTGATGGCCTGATAACCGCGTGCCACCAGCTTTTCAGCAAACTGCGCATATTCGTCGGGAGTGGATAATCCGCCTTCCAGCTCATCGCCACACATAGTGCTGCCGTAAGCCGGAATTTTCTCACGATAGCCACCGAGCAGCTTATGCACCGGCTGCTTGAGTTTGCGGCCAATCAAATCCCACAGCGCCTGTTCCACTGCGGATAACGCGCGTTCAGTGAGCTGATGGGCGCTACCGCGCTGCCAGTGCACCAAATCCTGCCACAAGCGTTCGCGATCAAAAGCATTTTGCCCAATCAGCACTTTACGGAAGAAGGCGTTAACCACGTGCGGACGAATCACTTCTGCAGGGGCGAAGGCATAGCCGCAATCGCCATCTTCGCTGGTGAGGGTGAGCAGCGCCATTTGGGCATCGGTCTCTGCGCCCGGATGGGAATGCCCGGCGCTGTCAGAGACGCGGCGCGTAGGGTAGCTAAACAGGGTGACATCAATGGCACTGATTTTCACGGTAACTCCTCCGTCAATTCGTTGGCATGCCCAAACTGGGCATTAACATAAAAAATAAAACGCCGTTTCATTTTGTAATTTAGCGTTCACATTTTGTTTACGCATTAGCCAAAGCGCGGGATAGAACGGCGATTAATTGTGCATTTGCCTGGCATGCTGTGAGCGTTTTCACGAATGAGGGGCGTTTTGTGAGCGATTGCACAGTGGTGATCACGCGGCTGAATGTAAAAAAATGTGTCTCGAGGGCTTTTCATTTTCCGTCAGCCAGGTAATAGTGACGCCGTGAAATTTAATAATAATCATTCTCATTACGGGTAGATCGAATGAAAACATGGCTGTTTGCACTGGGACTACTGGCGGTGGCGAGTCACGCTTCTGCTAAAACAATTACTGATGTGGCGGGACGACAGGTTGAAGTGAAAGAGGAGTCCAAACGCATCATTCTGGGTGAAGGACGTCAGATGTATCTGTTGGCGGCGTTTGATACCGCCGCGCCGTTCCAGCGCGTGGTTGGCTGGCGTGATGATTTCCACAAAGCCGATTACGACGGCTATATGGCGTATGAAAAGAAATATCCGCAGATCAAAAAGCTGCCGACCTTTGGTGGTGCGAAAGATGGCACTTTTAACGTCGAGCAGGCGCTGACGTTGAAGCCCGATTTGGTGCTGATGAACCTCGAATCTAAAGCGGCAACCGATGAAGGTAAGCTGATCGAGAAGTTACAAGCGGTGGGCGTGCCGGTGGTATTTATCGACTTCCGCGAGAAGCCGATGGAACATGCCGAGCAAAGCATTCGCATCATGGGCGAATTGGTCAACAATCCGCAGCGCGCGGAACAGATCGTCGCGTTCCGTCGTGCGCAAATCGAAAAGGTGACCGATCGCCTGAAGAACTTTAACGGCACGCGCCCGAAAGTGATGATTGACCGCGCTGGCGGTTACACAGATGAGTGCTGCATGTCGTTTGGTAACGAGAACTTTGGTCAGATGGTTGAACTGGCGGGTGGCAGTAATATTGCCAAAGATCTGATTCCGGGCACCTTCGGCACGCTCAATCCAGAGCAGATCATCGCCAGCCGTCCGGATGTGGTGGTGGTCACAGGCGCGAACTGGAAAAACTACAACACCGTCGGCAAATGGGTTGGCGTGGGGCCGGGTGCGGATGTCAAAGAAGCGACGGCACGTTTGCAACTGCTCATGATGCGTGATGCTTTCAAAACGCTGCCGGTGGCGCATAACGGTAACGCGCATGCCATCTGGCACCAGTTCTACGACAGCCCGTATCAGTTTGTCGCGATCCAGGCGCTGGCGAAGTGGCTGCATCCTGAACTGTTTGCCGATCTCGATCCGGACGCCACGTTCCGTGAGTTTCATGAAAAGTTTCTGCCACTGCCGTATCAGCCCGGTTATTGGGTAACCCTGCCGGCAGATAAGTCTTAAGTTTGAGCATGTTAGATAAGTGTTAAACGTTACTGTTTATCTTTACTAATATTTCACAGGTGGTTGCACGTTGTTTCAAAAAAGCGAAACGCGTGCAGCCTCTGATGATAATACGGTAAAAGGGAGAGAGTAATGTTTCATACCTCAGGAAGATCGGTGTTCGGTGTGACGTTGTATACGCTGCTGGAACCGTTGCCGCTGGGCTTTTTTGTTGCCGCCTGGTTTTTCGATATCCTCTATTTGCAAACCTTCGTCATCATGTGGACCAAATCCGCCAGTTGGCTGATCACTCTCGGTCTGTTGCTGGCCATCCTGCCACGTTTAATCAGTTTGGTTTATTTATTCCGCGGCGCGCGGCCGAATGAGAAAACCCATTTCTGGCTGTCGCTGCTGGCGATCGTGCTGGCGGTGGTCAATGCCTTTATTCACAGCCGCGATGCGTATGCCGTGGTACCAATGGGCATAACGCTGTCGACGCTGGTGGTGGCGCTGCTGCTGATCGCGAACGTGCAGCTGGTGCTGCGCGAACGTCGCACACAAGGAGGTCGCGTATGAAACACCTACTCAGCGCGGTAGCCATCGCGATGTTGCTGAGCGCCTGTAACGACGGGGCGCTGATTGAGCCACAAAAGCAAATTGGGCCGAATCCTGAACTGCCGCAGGCGCAGAACTTCTTTATGCCGCCGATGCAGGTGCCGGAAGGTACGCCGTGGAAAGCCGGAGAGATGCCGCAAGTGGCGGATGGGTTGAAGATCGAAAAGATCGCCGATAACTTGCAGCATCCACGTCAGGTATTGGTGCTGCCTAACAATGATGTGCTGGTAGCGGAATCCAATGGCATGCCTAAACCGACCACCGCGCCTAAACAGCTGATCATGGGCATTGTGCAGAAAGCGTCTGGCAAAGGCGGCGAGGGGGGAAATCGCATTACCTTGTTGCGTAACGTTAACGGTAAATGGGAACAACATCGCTTCATTGATAACCTGACGGCGCCGTTTGGTATGCAGCTGGTGGGTAATACCTTGTATGTGGCGAATGCCGATAGTCTGGTGAAATTCCCCTATGAAACCGGACAAACTGAGATCCGCACGCCGCCGGTGGAAGTGACCGAACTGCCGGGTGGACCGATTAACCATCACTGGACCAAATCGCTGCTCGCCAGTCCGGACGGCAGCAAGTTGTATGTTGGCGTGGGATCCAACAGCAACGTGACGGAAAACGGCATTGGCGAAGAGTATCGCCGCGCGGCGGTGCTGGAGGTGGATGCGGCCAGCGGTGCCAGCCGGATTTATGCCAGCGGCCTGCGCAATCCAACTGGATTGCAGTGGGAGCCGCAGAGCGGCAAGCTGTGGGCGATTGTGAATGAACGCGACGAAATCGGTTCTGATTTAGTGCCGGATTACATGACGTCGGTGCAGGACAAAGGCTTCTACGGCTGGCCGTACAGCTATTATGGCCAGCACGTTGATGAGCGCGCGCAGCCGCAACGGCCGGATCTGGTGGCGAAAGCGATCAAACCGGATTACGCCCTGAGCTCGCACGTTGCACCACTCGGCCTGTTGTTCTACGGTGCGGATAATATGCCGCAGTATCGCGGCGGGGCATTTATCAGCGAGCACGGCAGCTGGAACCGCACGCCGCTCAACGGCTATCAGGTTGTGTGGGTGAAATTCGAAAACGGTAAACCGGTGGGACAGCCGCAGCCAGTGGTAACCGGTTTTCTTACTGACGATCAGAAGCAGGTGCGTGGTTTACCGGTGGGCTTAGCCACCGACCAGCAAGGCGGCGTGTTGATTGCGGATGATGCGGGAAATAGCGTCTGGCGAATCAGTTCCGCCCGATAAGCCATCGCAGGCAATAAAAAAGGATTTGGCGTTAAGCCAAATCCTTTTTTTTATGTTCGCTATTCGGCGGGTAACCGCGTCGCGAACGGGGTGCTCAGCACTCCTCACAAAGCCGATGATAAAATGTGCGGCGAGATATTTCAAGTTTTGCAATAATACTGTATGGTTATACAGGTGTTGAGTGACGAGCGAAGCCTCATTGTTTTGCTGATGACTCCAGGGGCGCGGATAGTCAAATCCCGGCAGGTTTCAGGTGGTGCTGGCCTGTGGCTTTCACAATGAGAGCCGCTCAGCACTCCTCACAATTGTGCTTAGGCGGTCGGCGGGTGGAGTCAAAGCCTCGGCAGCTGAAAGGCGCGCTCCTCTCAGAGGAGAAGGAAAGTGATTGAAATTGTTCGATTGCTGCTGGACATCGTCCGCATCATTCTTCAAATCATCGTTGCCCTTATGCAACTGACCGGTCAGGCACACTGATCGGAACTTGAGACAAGGCGGAGCTCACCCCTCCGCCTTTTTTCGTTTGGATCAAAAACTGCTGCGCTAAAAACGCTACTATCCTCATCTCATTCTTAATGCGAGGAAGTGCATCATGGCAATCACGTTCGGGCCGATCTCCGCGCCGGTGAAATTCAGCGATGTTGAACCGGTTTCTCTCTCGGATGACACGCTTTTGCAGCGCAAAAACGCGCTGCTGGCGGGCATGCAGCGTGAAGGTTTTGACACGCTGGTGATCTATGCCGACAAGGAGCACGGCGGCAATTTCGAATATCTCAGCGGCTTTATCCCGCGTTTCGAAGAAGGGCTGCTGCTGCTGGATAAAAGCGGAGATTGCACGCTGGTGCTAGGCAATGAAAATCTCAAGATGGCACGCTTTTCCCGCATCCCTGCCACGCTGGTGCATACGCCGTACTTCTCGCTGCCCAACCAGCCGATGGATAATGAAGCGCCGCTGGAAAGTCTTTTCAAAGACGCTGGCCTGGATACCCGCAATAAAGTCGGGCTGGTTGGCTGGAAAATGTTCACGCCAGCCGCCGGCAAGGGGCGCACAATGTTTGATTTACCGTACTTCATTGTGGAAGCGATCACGCGCACGCTCAAAGACGACGCCGTTGTAGAAAATGCCGTCCACCTGTTTATCGGCGATAACGGCGCACGCACCACCTGCAATGCCAATGAAATTGCGCATTACGAATACGGTGCCAATCTCGCGTCAAATTGTATGCTGGATGCGCTGAATGCCATTGAGGTTGGCGTGCGTGAAACCGAGTTGGGCGCGTTGCTCACCGCGGAAGGGCAGAACAATACGGTGGTGACTATCGCGGCCACCGGCAGCCGTTTCGACAAGGCGAATCTCTATCCCAGCTACAAACAGGTACAGCGCGGCGATCCACTCTCTCTGACGACCGCCTACAAAGGCGGCCTTTCCAGCCGTAGCGGTTTTGTGATTGCCGAACAAAGCGAACTGCCGCCAGACCAGCAAGATTATCTAGAGCGCATCGCCAAACCCTATTTCTCCGCAGTGGTCGGCTGGCTGGAAAATATTCGTTGCGGCATGAGCGGTGGCGCGCTGTATGCGCTGATCGAACAAATTTTGCCCAAAGCCCGTTTCGGCTGGCATCTCAATCCGGGACATCTGGTGGCGGATGAAGAGTGGATGTCTTCGCCGATTTATCACGCTTCCACTGAACTGCTGAAAAGCGGCATGATGCTGCAGATTGATATCATCCCGTCCGTGCCCGGCTATAACGGGGCCAGCGCCGAAGAGTGCGTGGTGCTGGCCGATACGGCGCTACAAACCAGTATCCGCACCCATTATCCGGCGCTATGGCAGCGCATCGAAACCCGCCGCCGTTATCTGCGGGAAACGATCGGTATTCAGCTGAGCGATGAAATCTTGCCGTTGTCGAACAGCGTGGCTTATCTGAGACCGTTCTTTTTGGCGAAAGATTTGGCGTTAAGCGTGGAGAAGTAAGAAGGCTATTCTGGTCGCCATCAATGGCAATCCTACGATTAACAAGGCGCGCATTCATGCGTGCCTGCTTGAGAGTATTAATTCATTCCCTTATATTTTATCGCTTCAATCAATTTCTCAAATGCGGCGGTGTGCTGTTTGCGGCTCGGATAATACAGATAATATCCGCTAAAAGGTTCGCACCAGTCTTCAAGCAGGGATTGCAGTTCGCCATTGGCAATGTATTGTTTGACGGTATCTTCGGGTACATAGGCAATGCCCATGCCGGAAAGCACTGCATCAATTCGTGAGGCCAGATTATTAAAGATCAGCTGCCCTTCAACTTTAACGCGAATATCTTTGCCATCTTTGCTGAATTCCCAACTGTATAATCCGCCGAGCGTGGGAAGACGCATATTAATACAGTTATGATTTTGCAATTCATAAGGCGTCTGCGGGATACCGTTTTTTTGCAGATAGTCAGGCGATGCCACCGCCACCATTTTCCAGTCCGGGCCAATGCGCACCGCCACCATATCTTTCTCAATACTCTCGCCTAAGCGCACCCCGGCATCGAAACGCCCGCTGACAATATCGGTTAAGGTGTTATCGACAGAGAGTTCGACATTTACTTGCGGATAGGCTTGCAAAAATGGCTTTAGCAACGGCCACAAAGTGGAAGACAGTGCATGTTCGCCGGCGGTAATACGAATATTCCCCGACGGCTTCCCCTGATTATCGCTCAGTTGCAGCAGCGCTTTCTCAATATCGGCCATCATCGGTGCCACGCTTTGAATCAGGTTTTCACCGGCTTCGGTCGGCGCGACACTGCGCGTGGTGCGCGTTAATAAACGCGTATTTAATCGCTCTTCAAGACCGCGGATCGAGTGGCTCAACGCCGATTGTGACACGCCTAATTTGGCCGCAGCGCGCGTGAAGCTGCATTCGCGCGCCACCATCACTAAATAAATCAGATCGTTGAAGTTTTCCCGTAGCATGGCTTTACCTTTAATTTGCTGGCGACCAACCGCATCAACTGTTGGGATTGCGGGTCGCGTACAGCGGCCAGGATTCAAACAGATAACCATCGAAATCAATATCATCAACGTCTGAAAATTCCAGCAGACGTTGTTTCACGTTTTCCAGGTGTTGCCACATCGCCAGTTTGGCGGCGCGCGCGTCTTTCTTGATCAACGTTGCGAGGATCTTTTTGTGATCGTCGAGCCATTGTTTGCGGTAATCGTTGTTGACCAGATGACGATGCAGCTGGCTCCACATCACGTTATCTTCGCGCCATTGCCAGGATTGCTTAAACAGCTCAACCAGCATGCTATTATGGGTGGCTTCGGCAATGGCCAGATGGAAATTGCGGTCGCCGTGTTCACTTTGGTTGACCGATCCTGAAGCCAACTCTTTCTCTTCCAGCTCCAGCGCCTGACGCATCTTTATGATGTCTTCGCGCGTGGCCTGTAGCGCGGCAAACTCGGCGATATTGCTCTCCAGCAGCTGACGCGCCTGCAACATTTCAAACGGTCCGGCATCGTTGCTGGCCTTGTGAAGTGAAACCGCTTGCTGCGGCGAATCGTGAATCACAAAGATGCCGGCACCGCGACGCACCTCGATTAATCCTTCCAGTTCCAGCATGATCAGCGCTTCACGCACCAGCGTGCGCGTCACATCCAGCAACGCCGCGAGTTCGCGCTCCGGCGGCAGCCGTTCGCCCACGGCATACTGCTTCTCCGTGATCATCTGGCGGAGCATTTCCCCGACTTCCTGATAAGGGCGCTGTGCTGAAGTTTGAGTTTTCATCGTGCTCTTTTCTGTGTGTTAAAGGGTTCACAACCTCTGATACAGCCTCACTCAGAGACGCGCACTATAGCATAGCGAATAAGAAGCGGCCTGGTCACGGTGTGCAGTCACCAGGCCGTAATCACCGGGCGTTCAGCGCGAAATAGCGTTCGGCATTGTTAAAGCAGATATCGCGCAGCATGCTGCCGAGCATCGGCTCATCATGCGGCACAATGCCCTCTTTTACCCACTGCGCCAGCAGATTGCACAGAATACGGCGGAAGTATTCGTGGCGCGTGTAGGAGAGGAAGCTGCGCGAATCGGTCAGCATGCCGACAAACTGGCTGAGTAAACCGATTTGCGACAGCTGCTCCAGCTGACGCAACATGCCGTCGCGCTGATCGTTGAACCACCAGCCAGAACCGAACTGCACTTTGCCGGCAAGGCCCGCGCCCTGGAAATTGCCTGCCATAGTGGCCAGCACTTCGTTATCGCGTGGATTAAGGCAGTAGAGGATGGTTTTCGGCAGTTGATCGTTGATGTCCATCGCATCCAGCAGGCGCGCCAGCGGCCAGGCAATAGGGTTATCGCCAATCGAATCAAACCCGCTATCTGGCCCAAGCTGGCGGAACATGCGTGTGCTGTTATTGCGGATCGCGCCGATGTGCAGCTGCATCACCCAGCCGCGCCGCGCATATTCACTGCCAAGCCACACCAACACCGCGCTGCTGAACTGGGCGATTTCAGTTTCCTCCAGCAGATCGCCACGGCGACGTTTCGCCATAATCGTATCGAGCACGCTGTCGTCCGGCACCGGCGCAAAGCGCAGGGTTTCGATACCGTGATCCGATGCGCGACAACCGTGGGCAGAGAAGTGATCAAGGCGACGCAACAGCGCGCGGCGTAACGCATCGAAGCTGTCAATGGCGACATCGGCCGCGGCTTCCAGACGAGCAAGATAGTCGACAAAACCCTCCAGCTCGATTTTGAAGATTTTGTCCGGACGCCAGCTCGGCGCGACATCAATATCAAAGCTGCTGTCAGCGGCGATTTGGCGGTGATAGTGCAGCGAATCAACCGGATCGTCGGTGGTCCCCACCATGCGCACCTTCATCTGGCGCATGATGCCGCGCGCAGAAAACGCCGGCGTCGCCAGCTGTTCCGCGCAGCGCTGCCAGATAGCAGGCGCGGTATCCGGGCCAAACAGCGTATCGGTGATGCCAAACGGCCGACGCAGTTCCAGGTGCGTCCAGTGATAGAGCGGGTTGCCGAGGGTTTTTGGCACCGTTTGCGCCCAGGCGAGATACTTGTCGTAGTCGCTGGTGTTCTTGCCGGTAATCAACGACTCATCCACGCCCGCGGCACGGAGGGCGCGCCATTTGTAGTGATCGCCCTCCAGCCAGATTTGGCCGAGGTTGGCGAAGCGACGGTCTTCAGCAATCTCCTGCGGATTGAGGTGACAGTGATAATCGTAGATCGGCATATCTGCGGCAAAGTCGTGGTACAAACGTCGCGCGATGTCGCTCTGCAGCAGAAAATCTTCATCCATAAAGCGCATTATTGAGCTTCCTGAGCAAAATAGGCGCGGTGAATCGCCAGTTCGACGCCGCGAATTTCAGCCAAACCTTTCAGTCGACCAATTGCCGAGTAGCCGGGATTGGTTTTTTTCTTCAGGTCATCCAGCATCTGGTGGCCGTGATCGGGGCGCATCGGAATCAAATCCTCCTGGCCTGCGGCTTTGCGCCGCTGCTCCTCTTCGGCAATCGCCTTGATCACTGCAAACATATCGACATCGCCACCCAAATGCGCGGCCTCGTGGAAGCTGTTTGGATTATCTTCCCGTTGAGTGGAACGCAGGTGCGCGAAGTAAATGCGCGGGCCGAAGCGCTTGACCATGCCAGCTAAATCATTCTCTGCCAGCACGCCGTACGAGCCGGTACACATAGTGAAACCGTTGGCAGGGCTGCTGACGGTATCGATCATCCACTGCAGATCGTCAGCGTTGGAAACAATGCGCGGCAGGCCAAGAATGGGGCGCGGCGGATCGTCCGGGTGCACCGCCATGCGCACGCCCACCTCTTCAGCAACCGCAACAATGGCGCGCAGGAAAGTGGCAAAATTTTCACGCAGCTCGGCTTTGCCAATGCCGTCATAGCGCGCCAGCTGGGCGCGGAACTGATCCAGCGTGTAACCTTCTTCAGCACCCGGCAAACCGGCGATGATGTTGCGCATCAGGCGGTTACGGTGCGCTTCACTCATGCTGGCAAAGCGTTCGGCGGCCTGGACAATCTCTTCCGTGGTGTAATCCTGCTCCGCACCGGGACGTTGCAGAATGTGCAGTTCAAAAACCGCAAACTCAATCTGATCAAAGCGCAGCGCTTTGGCGCCATCCGGCAGCAGATACTCGAGATCGGTACGCGTCCAGTCGAGAATCGGCATGAAGTTGTAGCACACGGTTTTGATGCCGCACTGCGCCAGATTGCGTAGCGACTGCTGATAGTTGCTGATCCAGTGCTGACAGCGGCCGCTGCCGGTTTTGATCTCTTCATGAATCGGCACGCTTTCCACCACCGACCACACCAATCCTGCAGCTTCCACCAGCGCCTTGCGCTGCATGATTTCGTCTACTGTCCACACTTCGCCGTTGGGGATGTGATGCAGTGCGGTGACGATGCCGGTTGCGCCCGCCTGGCGCGCATCGGCAAGAGAAACGGGATCGTTGGGGCCATACCAGCGCCAGGTCTGCTTCATGTTGTTACCTCATTTAGAATGGGTTGACCAATATTCTTTGTCAGCGTGTTGCATCAAACACTGATCACGCGATTAAGGGGCAAAACTCTGCTCTTTGTGGGGATAAGTCAACCTGGTGAGTGATTTTGGTTAACCAGATCACAATTGCGAGATTAAGCTGGCGACCACTTTTGGCGACTGTGGTTCACTCCTGGCGGATGGTTAGAAATGACTCACTAATGGAGAACCCGATGAATCGCAGTTTAAATCCAGGGATAACTGCCGCAGGCACCAAGCGCACGTTGCGCAATTTACGCTGGTGGGTGTTGGTGCTGTTCTTAGCTGGCGTCACGGTCAACTACATCACCCGCAACTCATTGGGCTTGCTGGCCCCCGAGCTCAAAACCAGCCTCAACATCACTACCGAACAATATTCGTGGATCGTCGGCGCATTCCAGCTGGCTTATACCTTCTTCCAACCGATTTGTGGCTGGCTGATCGACGTCATCGGTCTAAAAGTCGGCTTCCTGATCTGCGCCACCGTTTGGGCTGTCGCCTGTTTGTGCCACGCTGGCGCGGCCAGCTAGGTGCATTTGGCTATCCTGCGTTTTGTCATGGGCGGCGCAGAAGCGGCGGCAACGCCCGCTAACGCCAAAGTGATTGGCGAATGGTTCCCGAAAAAAGAGCGTCCCATCGCCGCCGGTTGGGCGGGCGTGGGTTTCTCGCTTGGCGCGATGTTGGCACCGCCGATTATCTACTTTGCCCATGCTTCGTTTGGCTGGCAGGGCGCGTTTCTGTTTACCGGCTGCCTGGCGCTGGGCTGGGTGGTGCTGTGGTGGCTGCTGTATCGCGATCCCGAACAGCATCCCAATTTGCAGGCCTCAGAGCTGGAATTTATTCGTCAGGACAACGAGCCACCCGCGGTGAAACTGCCGTTCTTTACCGCGCTGAAAACCGTGTCGAAAAACAAACGTTTTTACGGTATCGCCATTCCCGCATTTATGGCCGAGCCCGCCTGGGGCGTGTTGAGTTTTTGGGTACCGCTTTATCTGGCTAAAGAGCTGGGTATGGATCTGAAACAGATCGCCATGTTCGCCTGGCTGCCGTTTCTCGCCGCAGATTTAGGCAGTGCGGCCAGCGGCTACCTGACGCGGCTCTACACCAAAATGTTTGGCTTCACCCAGGTCAATTCGGTGGTGGCGAGTTCGGTAACCGGCGCTTTCCTGATGCTGTCGTTAGCGCTGGTGGCGGTCACCAAAGATCCTTACGTCGCGATTGCGCTGATCTCAATTGGTGGTTTTGGTCATCAGATCATCTCCTGCATGCTGAGCGCGCTGGTGGTGGAGAAGTTTGATAAAGGCCAGATGGCCACCGTCAACGGTATGCGCGGCTCGTTCGCCTGGATCTCCAGCTTCCTGTTCTCACTGCTGATCGGTGTTACCGCCGACACCATTGGATTTAATCCGCTATTTGTCGCCATGGGCTTCTTTGACCTGATTGGCGCAGTCTTCCTGATTGCTTTTATTGCTGAACGTCGCGCACAGCGCGCATGAAAAAGTAGGTAACGATGAAAACGTTAAAAAATTGGTCATTAGCCGATTCCGATGCGCACCATGTGGCGTTAACCGTCGATGGCAAACACACGCTGTGCCTGTATGTGCTGGATGCGGGCCTGTTCCGCGTGGCGATTAAACGTCAGGGCGCCTATAGCCTCGATCGCACCTGGAGCATCGCACCAGAAAGCGATGTGCCGTGGGAAGGGCGTCAGCGCGACAGCCTGGCGGGCTTCGCCTTGCCGTCGTTCACGCTGGAAGAAGAGGGTGACACGCTGGTGGTGGCCACCGATAAGCTGCGGGTGATTGTGCATCAGCCGCTGGCGCTGGAGTGGCAATATTGCGACAGCCACGGCGTATGGCAACTGCTGACCTGCGACCGTCCCACCAGCGCTTATCAAATTAACGCGCACGGCGATGGCGTGGCGCACTATCAGTGCCGCATGAATGACGATCGCTATTACGGACTGGGTGAAAAAAGCGGCGATTTGCAGCGCAACGGGCAACGCTATGAGATGCGCAACCTGGATGCGATGGGCTACAACGCGGCCTCCACCGATCCGCTGTATAAGCATGTGCCGTTTACCATCACACGCCGCGACAACGTTAGTTTTGGTCTTTATTACGATAACCTCAGCAGCAGTTGGTTTGACCTGGGTAATGAGCTCGATAATTATCACCAGCCGTACCGCCGCTGGCAGGCCGAAAGCGGTGATATCGACTATTACCTGTTTGTCGGTAACAAGGTGCTGGATATCACCAAAGCCTTCGTGCGGCTGACCGGTAAAACGCTGTTCGGCCCGAAATGGAGTCTTGGTTACAGCGGGTCGACCATGCATTACACCGATGCGCCGGATGCGCAAAACCAGCTGATGAACTTCATTCGCCTGTGTGAAGAGCATGATATTCCGTGCGATTCGTTCCAGCTTTCATCCGGCTATACCTCAATTAACAACAAGCGTTACGTGTTCAACTGGAATTACGACAAAGTACCGCAGCCCGAAGTGATGAGTCAGGCATTTCACGACGCAGGCTTGCGCCTCGCCGCCAATATCAAACCGTGCTTGTTGCAGGATCATCCGCGTTACAACGAAGTGGCGGAGCAAGGTCTGTTCATTCGCGATTCTGAAGAGGATGCGCCGGAGCGTTCGGTGTTCTGGGATGACGAAGGGTCACATCTTGATTTTACCCATCCACAAGCTGTCGCCTGGTGGCAGGAAAATGTCACCAAACAGCTGCTGGAAAAGGGCATCGATTCCACCTGGAACGATAACAACGAATATGAAGTGTGGGATGGCGAAGCGCGCTGCCACGGTTTCGGCACGCCCATTGCCATCAAACACATTCGCCCAGTCATGCCACTGTTAATGATGCGCGCCTCAATGGAAGCGCAACAGCGTTTTGCGCCGGAGAAGCGGCCGTTCCTGATTTCACGTTCAGGTTGTGCCGGGATGCAGCGCTATGTGCAAACCTGGAGCGGCGATAACCGCACCAACTGGACCACGCTGCGTTACAACATCCGCATGGGATTGGGCATGAGCCTATCCGGCTTGTACAACGTGGGACATGATGTTGGCGGGTTCTCTGGCGATAAGCCAGACGCAGAACTGTTTGTGCGCTGGGTGCAGAACGGCGTGATGCATCCGCGTTTCACCATTCACTCCTGGAATGACGATCGCACCGTTAATGAGCCCTGGATGTATCCGGCGGCCACGCCAGCGATCCACGCCGCCATTGAGCTACGTTATCGTCTGCTGCCTTATCTCTACACGCTGCTGTGGCAGGCGCATGCTGACGATGAGCCGATGCTGCGTCCCACCTTCCTCGATCATGAACAGGATGCGCAGACGTTTGCCGAGTGCGACGAGTTTATGTTGGGCCGCGATCTGCTGGTGGCCAGCGTGGTCGAGCCCGGTCAGCGCGCGCGTCGTCTGTGGCTGCCCGACAACCAAACCGGCTGGTATGATTTTGCCAGTCAGCAATGGTACAGCGGCGGTCAGTGGATCACACTGGATGCGCCATTGGAAACCCAGCCGATGCTGGTGCGCGCCGGTGCGGGCTTGCCGCTCAGCGAGCGCCTGCGCCATGTCGATACAGCGTCGGATGATTGTCGCACGCTGCACCTGTTCCCAATCAAAGGTAAGGGCGTCAGCAACGGCGTACTGTTTGAGGATGATGGCGAAAGTTGGGGTTACCAGCAGGGCAACGCGCTGTGGCTGAACTGGGAAATGCGCAGTGATGCGTCATCGATTCACCTTAACTTCCAGCGCAATGGCCGCTTCCAGCCGGCATGGCAAGCACTGAGGGTTACGCTGCCGCCGGGTGAACAGCGCCAACTATTTATTGATGGCGTAGCGGTCAATAACGCGCAGGCAGAAGCGGTGTTGGCAGAGATTGCAGCAGTGTAATGCTTGTGATGGGTCGCCATACATGGCGTAATGCCGATCAGTTAAACCCCATATTAATCACCGCACATTCCGTAGCGGCGCGATTTATCGCGCAATAAATTGCGCCGCTACAAGGTGTGCGCCAGGTAGTTGGGGTTTTGTAGGGTGCGCATTCATGTGCACCATGAAAAAAGGTAACTAGATCAATCAATTAATCCTTTCGCCCGCGCCAACAAAAACGCAGTGACCGATGTCGCATCGCTGATCTTTCCTGCCAGGATCAGTTCAAGAAACGCAGCGAGGGTGATTTTCCTTGCAGTCAATCCCACTTCTTCTGCATCAAGCTTTTGCCCCTGATACGTTAACTCGCGCGCCAGATAAATGTGATAGCCCTGCGCGGAGTAGCCTTGCGCTAACTTTTGATAACCCACGTAATCGAGCTGCCCGGCAATCAGTCCGGTTTCTTCTAACAACTCGCCGGCGGCAAGATCTTCAGGCGCGGCATCGGGCACGAGCTCCCAGCTTCCCTGTGGCAGCTCGAGGGTGCGTTCGCCAAGGGGATAACGGAATTGCTCCACCACATAAATGTGATCGTGCTCAACCGGCAAAATCACCACAAAATCACTCTTCTCAATCACCGAATAGATGCCTTCGCTGCCATCGGCACGCTGAATTTTATCCTCTTTCAAGGTCAACCAGCGGTTGCGGTAGATTTCTGTCGAAGCGAGCGTATGGATTTCAGGTTTCACTGGTGGCCTCCGTGATCGTAAGGAATGCGCCACTATAACCCCGTTCGCCGTACGCATTATCTGAATGTTCACGCGCGCGTTTGCATCGCCTGTTTCAAGGCATTCAGGAATACCGTGACACGGGTTGGCAGATGGCGGGCAGTGGGAAACAGCGCCCAGACGCCAAGCAACTGCGGTTGTGCATCTCGTAAGGCAATCTCACGCAGTTCACCCGCCGCTAACTCTTCCTGCACATCCCACGCCGAGAGTTGCGCGATGCCGCTGCCCGATACGCATAAGGTGCGTACGCCTTCCACATTGCTGCCGCTGAAACGGCCTTCAACGCTGATACTGGAAATATGATCGTCGATCATAAAACTCCATTGCGGCACGCCGGATAAACGCAGGCAGTTGTGCTGATGCAAATCGGCCAACATGTGTGGCGTGCCGCAGCGCGCTAAATAGTCTGGTGAGGCACACAGCACGCGTGGATTATCCGCCAGTCGCTGCGCCACTAAACGTGAGTCCCGCAGCGGTGCGATACGAATGGCAACATCGTAGCCGAGCCCAACAATATCGGTGACATTGTCGCTGAGCTGAAAATCGATCTTGAGTTCGGGATTTTCCGCCATTAGCGCGGGCAGCAAAGGAATAATGGTACGGCGACCAAAGCCTGAAGGCGCGGTGATGCGCAGCTGGCCGGTGGCGCCCTGTTTATCCGGCGAGAACAGATTGCGCGCGCTCTGTTCGGTCTCGGCCAGCGTTTTGGCGTAGGGCAGAAACTCTTCGCCTTCATCCGTCAAGGCGATGGCGCGGGTGGTGCGATGCAACAAACGCACGCCAAGATCTTCCTCCAGTGAAGCGAGCCGGCGCGATACCGTCATCGGCGTGGTGTTCATTCGCCGCGCCGCCTGCGTCAGGCTACGCGTCTGGGTGACCATCAGGAACACCTCAACATCCTTTGAATTCATTGTAACGATTTCCGTTATGCAGACGTATCATCATTGGCCATTTTTGGCCTCATAGTGACAGAATATACTGCGCTCTGTAGATAATCCGCATCCAGAGAGCAATATGAGTGATAAACATCTTTTTCAGTGCGGGACACTGAACCAGCTGGCGTTGAAGAATCGCATCATGGTGGCGCCGATGACGCGCATCTCCGCCAGTGTCGATGGGGTGCCGGGCGAGCGTATGCAGCAATACTATCAGCGCTTCGTGCGCGGCGGATTTGGCGCCATCATCACTGAAGGCATCTATATCGATGAAGCCTGGTCACAAACCTATGCGTTTCAGGCGGGTCTGATCAACGCCAAACAGCGTGCCGGATGGCGGGCGATCACCGATCGGGTGCATCAACGTGGTGGAAAAATCATTGCGCAGTTGATGCATGCCGGTGCGATTTCTCAGGGCAATATCTACCGACCGGATACGTTAGCGCCATCAGCGGTGCAGCCGCGTGGAGAACAATTGGGTTTCTATCACGGTCATGGTGCCTATCCGCTGCCACGTGAAATGGATGAAGAACAGATCCTGCAGGTGATCGACAACTTTGCGCAAACTGCTGCGCGGGCCGTCGACGAAGCGGGTTTTGATGGCATCGAAATTCACGGCGCAAACGGCTATCTGCTTGACCAGTTCTTTACCGATTACACCAACCAGCGCCGCGATCGCTGGGGCGGAGATATTGTTGCCCGGTTGTCTCTAACGCTGGAAGTCATCGCGGCGGTGCGCCAGCGCGTGGGTAAGGATGTTACCGTGGGCGTTCGCCTCTCGCAGGGCAAAGTGAATGATTTCCATCACAAATGGCGGGAAGGCGAAGCGGGCGCACGTCAGGTATTCGCCGCGATCGCTGAGGCCGGCGTGGATTATCTGCACCTGACAGAATATGACGCGCTGCAGCCCGCGTTTGCCGATTCGCCGCTGTCGCTGGTGCAAATTGCGCGTCAGACGGCACCCAATATGCCGATTATCGCCAATGGTGCATTAAGTGATGCCCGCACGGCGGCACAGGCGCTGGAGCAGGGCGCGGATTATGTCTCGATTGGCAAGAGTGCGCTGGCCAATCCCGACTGGCCGATGCGGATTCGTGAGGCTACGGAACTGCGCCCCTTTGATAAAAACCTCCTGGCGCCGTCTGCGGACGTAAAAAACTGCGAGTTGGTGTAAACCTCTTTAATGGGCGTGCAGTGGGCGCCCGTTTCATTTTCTCACAGGAAAGTTGTCCAACATTGTCCAACTTTCACCGATGCGCATGAGTATGATTCGCGTTTTCAACTACATCCCTAATTGAACATGCGTAAACCGACTTTTGCTGTTAAACCCCTTTCTGTTGCCTGCATGGCAATGCTGCTGCCTGCCACGGCGCTAGCCCTTGATGATGACAACACCGCTGAAACCATGGTGGTGACCGCTTCCGGTTTTGAACAGCGTCTGGAAGATGCACCGGCCTCGGTGACGGTGATCAACGGCGACGATCTGCGTAAGCGCTCGATTAATAATCTGGCCGATGCGGTGCGAGAGGTGGAAGGCGTTGCGGTGATCGGTGGTGCCAATGAAAGCGATATCTCGATTCGTGGCATGCCGGGCGATTACACCCTCATTCTGGTGGATGGCGTGCGCCAAAGCGGCCGCGATTCGCGCGTTAACGGCAACGGCGGTTATGAGCAGAGCTTCATTCCGCCTGCTTCGGCCATTGAACGTATTGAGGTGATCCGCGGACCGATGTCATCGCTGTATGGCTCCGATGCGATTGGCGGCGTGATCAACATCATTACGCGTAAAGTCACGCCGCAGTGGAACGGCTCGCTGTCGTGGGATTATGCGGTGCGCCAGCACAAGGATCAGGGCAACGCCAGTAACAATCAGTTCTACCTGAATGGTCCGCTGATTGCCGATCGTCTCGGGTTGCAGTTGTGGGGACGCTATCTGAATCGTCAGGGTGATGATGACGTGCAGAATACCAACGGCTATACCCAAGCCGATCATCGTGATATCACCGCACGCCTCGTGTTTACGCCAAACGCTCAGCACGACATTACGCTGGAAGGGGGCGTGAGCCGCCTGAAAAACGGCGAAGGTGAAAGCGCCAACTGGGCGACGCGTGAACAGAAGAATAATCGCGACCACTGGTCGCTGGCGCATGAAGGGCGCTGGGGATGGGCAACCTCGACGCTGGCGTTTTCTCAGGAAGAGACCAGCCGCGAAGGGCTCGCCAGCCCGTCACAATCCGATGTCTTTGGCCGCAAACCGACCATCAAAAACAGCGTATTGGATGCCAAGCTGGTGATGCCAACCGCCTATCACACGACTACCGCTGGCGCGCAGTGGCAGGAAAATGCGCTGAAGGA
Organism: Pantoea sp. X-Soil-ISGK-421; assembly: GCF_059730785.1. NCBI lineage: Bacteria > Pseudomonadati > Pseudomonadota > Gammaproteobacteria > Enterobacterales > Erwiniaceae > Pantoea > Pantoea sp. X-Soil-ISGK-421. Next base: position 1,938,843 of record NZ_AP035979.1, read on the forward strand.
CTGGAATCAGGGCGACGGCACGCGCGTCAATCATCGCTATAGCGTGGTGCAGCGTGCGCTGTTCCTCGAAGATGAGTGGCGCATGCTGGAATCCTTCTCGCTGACGGGCGGCTTGCGTCTCGATAATCATGAGCAATATGGCAACCACTACAGCCCGCGCATTTACGGCATCTGGTATGTCAGCGATGAATGGACGCTGAAAGGTGGCGTAGCGCGTGGTTTCAAAGCGCCGGAAATTCGTGCGGTGATCGAAGATTATGCGGTACTGCGCCGCAATCGCTTTGCGATGTTGGGTAATCCAAATCTCAAGCCGGAAACCAGCACCAACTATGAATTGTCGGCGATGTGGTCGAACCGCGACGATCTTTCGGCCAGCGCGACCTTTTTCTACAACGATTTTAAAGACAAGCTGTCGACCGTGACCACCGATCAGCTGTGGAACGGCTACATCATCATGGATCGCGTTAACATCGACAAAGCAGTAATCCGCGGCGTGGAGTTGACCGGTAGCTGGAAAATTACCTCGGATGTGTCGCTGAAAGGGAACTATACCTGGCTCGATTCCGAGCAGAAAAGTGGCAGCAATCGTGGCGCACCGCTGGCGTTGACGCCAAAACACAAAGCCAGCCTGCGCAGCGAATGGCATGTCACCGAAGCCACGCAGCTGTGGGCTGCCGCTAACTATTACGGCAAAGAGTACGGTACTAGCGTCACGGAAGACGCGGCGCCGGATTACCTTACTGCCGATCTCGGTATATCACATCAGTTGACGCACAACCTGACGTTGAACGGCGCCATCTACAATATCGGCGACAAACGACTGGATGATGAAACCTATGGTACGGTCAATTACGGCCGCACTTTCTGGGGTGGCGTGACGCTCAGCTTCTGATGCCATCCGGCAGCATAACGGTGACACATAATCCGGCCGGGGGACGATTCGCCAGCGTCAGTTCCCCGCCGTGCGCATGAATATTCGATTGTGCGATGGCTAATCCGAGGCCTAAACCGCCGCCCGCGGTATTCTCAGTGCGCGGTGTGTCGCAGAAACGCACAAAGGGTTCGCAGGCTTGCTCCAGCTGTTCAGCCGACAAGCCCGCGCCCTGATCCAGCACCTCAATTTGCACCCAGCCCGGCAGTTGCGTCAGCGTTAGCACGGCATCGCCGCCATACTGCAACGCGTTTTCAATCAGATTACTCAGCGCGCGTTTGATCGCCACCGGACGACACATCAGCTCAATATCCGGCTCACCTTGCCAGGTGACGGCTTTCCCCAGCAGCAGGTAACGGCGGGTTAAATCGGCCAGCATCTGACTGAGATTGCAGCGCTGCGGCAGCGCGTGTTGCACCTCCCCGCGAATAAAATGCAAGGTTTCATGCACCATGGCGCGCAGTTCATTCAGGCTTTCCAGCATGTCATCACGCGCATCACCCTCTGGCATCAACTCCACCTGCAAGCGTAATTCGGTGATCGGCGTGTTGAGGTCGTGGCTCATCGCGGCCAGCATGCGCGTGCGGCTATCCAGGTGACGCGCCAGCCTAAGCTGCATGAGATTAAAAGCCTGGGTTAATTCCCGCGATTCCTGCGGCCCGGTGATCGGCAACGTGGTGCGCCATTCGCCACGACTAATGGCATCGGCAGCGCTGGCTAAGCGCCGAATCGGTCTGACCACGCGATAGATAAAATACAGGCTGAGCAGCAGCAATGGCACGCTCACGATAGGCAGGGAAAATGACAGTAGCTGCGTCCATTCATAAGCGGGCATAACCGATTGCACGCTATTAAAGTAGCGACCATCCGGCAGGGCAATGGTGACGCGCAGGCGCAACGGCTCATGGCGCGCCGCGCTAAAAATATGCCTGCGCGCCAGGCCGCCATCAGCACTTTCGAGTTGCAGGGTGACGTTGGCCGACGTGGTTAATTTTAACTGATTAACCAGTGAGTCACGCAGACGTTGCTCCTCATCGCGCAGCGCAATGTCCTGCACTTCCGGACGCTGCGCCAGCCAAAAACGGGCACCGTCCGCGCGCGTTAACGCAACGTTCTCTGCGCCCGCCAGGCTTTCGTGGTAGGCCAGCACCACGCGCTCGACGGCAATATTGCGGGTAGAAGGCGTGAGTAAATTGCCCAGCAACTGCGTAGCCGCAACGGCAGCGAGATTGGCCAGCAGCAAAGCCACAATCATCAGCCCGGCAAGCTGGCTCATCATGCGCCTTGGCAATAGCGTGCTTAGCATGTGATCGGTAGCACCGTTTGTACCTCAGCGGTGAAGCGATAGCCTTCGCCCCACACCGTATCCAGCAGCACGCTGCCGGGCAGAACCTGCTCCAGTTTGATTCGCAGGCGGCTCACTTGACGATCGATGGCACGATCAAACACCTCGTTGCCCGGCGTGACGCAGCGATCCATCAACGCTTCCCGACTCAACACCTGATACGGATCGGCGAGAAAGGCCGACAGCAGTTTGGCTTCCATGGTGCTGAGGCGAACGCTTTGCTGCTGTTGATTGCTTACCCGACGCGAGGCGGGATTGAATATCAGCGTGGAAAAGTGAACGGGTTGCACCGCAGGGGACGTTTTTTCACTCGTCAGATTAGGCCGGCGATCGGCACGTCGCAGCACCGTGTGTATCCGCGCCAGCAACTCACGCGGTTCAAAAGGTTTAACCACGTAATCATCGGCGCCCAGTTCAAGGCCCGTCACGCGATCATCCAGAGCATCACGCGCGGTTAACAGGATCACCGGCGTTTTATAATGGCGTTGAATTTGCTGACAGAGTTGCATGCCGTCGCCGTCGGGCAGCATCACATCCAGCACAATCAGATCGAACGTCGCGGTGCGTAGCAGCGTCCAAAGTGAGGCGGCATCCTCTGCGGTTACCACAGAAAAGTGCTGACGACGCAAGTAAGTGGCAAGCGGTTCACGGATTTTGCGGTGATCGTCAACCACCAAAATTTTTATTGGTGCTGGCGTAGCGTTCATTGGGATGTTCCAGAGAAAAGCGCGCCCAGGCGGCAAAGAGCCGTAGCTTAATTGAGAATGCTTTTCATCTGCAACTGCAACCGCGCCTAACGGCGGAGAGCACCTCCGCCTGCAAAGACATTAGTGCGCGAAGGCCCACGTCAATTTGCCGTTGTCGGAGACCAGCTTATCCAGCTTCTTCTCGTTCACTTTCTTGCGCGCACCAAGGCGCTCCGCAGTGAGCGGGCCGCTATCCCCTTGAGCAATGACCGTGTCTTTCGGCACGCTGGTCATCTTCTCTGCGATGATTTCCAGCGCTTTGGCGTAACCGCTGCGATTATTGAGGTCAAAGTTCTTCAGGGGAAGCTGCGTTTCCAGCCATTTTCCCCAGAAGAATTCCAGGAACGGCGGCGGATTCTGCTCTTTCTCAAAGCCAATATCGCGCACAAAATAGACCAGCGAGCGGTATTCATCATTCTGCATATGCTGGCGACCCAGCTCTTTCGGCAGTGCATCCGGTTGAATTTTGCCAGACGGCGTATCCAGCCACGTCAGATGTGCTGCTTCCATTTTTTGCCAGAAGGCGGACATGGTTTTCAGGTTGCGGAAATCATCGGTGATGCGCACCTGTACCGGCGTGTTAAGACCGGCAATATCGGCGAAATTGCTGAAAGTATGATGACCATCGGTGAGGTACAGCACATTATCCGGCGCAATCACTGCGGTTTTCATCGGGCCTGGCGCGCTGCCGACCGGCGCTTTGCAGCGAAAGCTGCTGGGCTGTGAGAGACGCGATTTGCCATCAAATGTGTCGACGCCTTTTTGCCCCATGCTTTCGCAATAATCATCAAACAGCTTTTTCGGTTCGGCTTCATAACGATGCTGCTTGTAATCCAGCTGACGATAGCCAATTGCGGCCTGCGTCGGATGGAGTTGCGCTAACTGCACTTGCACAATATCACCGGCTTTGATGTCAGCGGGCAGTGCGGCGGACGCCGATCCGGCTGACCACAATAGCGCCAGTATTGACCACGGTGTTCTCATTCCCTTTCCTCAAATCGCCAATCGCAGATGGGCACAATAGCATTACTGTCATTTTGCCGCTGTAGAGTTATGGCTCGCGGTTGCCCAGTGGCAACCCGTCATCCAGACATCTGACCACTACGGAGCGTTGATTATGGCACTCGCTGCTGTGCAACCGGCAAAACTGCAACATACCGTTATCGATCCCAGCGTGCGCATGCGCGAAACCCAGATTGGCGCGCAATGTGAAGTGCTGGCCGAAACCTACATTGAATACAGCGAACTGGGCGACTTTTCCTATCTGGGAGAACACTGCTGTGTCGCCGATGCGCAGATTGGCCGCTTTACCGCCATTGCCAATCATGTACGGATTGGCGCGCCCAATCACCCGATGGATCGCGCCTCGCAGCACCGTTTTACCTATTGCCCGGAATACTATGATGCACAGGCGGCGCGTGATAATGACTTCTTTGCTGCCCGACGTGCCGAACGCGTGGTGATTGGCAATGATGTGTGGATAGGTCATGGCGTGATAGTGCTGCCGGGCGTGACGGTGGGTGATGGTGCGGTGCTGGCTGCCGGTGCAGTGGTCACCAAAGATGTGCCGCCTTATACCATTGTGGGTGGTGTGCCAGCCAAAGTCATCCGTGCGCGTTTCGCTACGGATATTGCCGCGCAGCTGCAGGCGATTGCCTGGTGGAACTGGCCGCTGGAGAAGCTGATGGCCAATCTGGCGGATTTTCAGTCTTCCGATCTCCGCGCATTTTGCCAGCGGCACAGCCGCTAAAAGCGGTGTAAACGCCGTCTATCGTCGCAAGTATTCTCAAGCAAACTCAAATTACCCTGTTTTTGCGATTGCTTGCGCGGCGGATTATACCAACGGCGGATGAATAACCATCGCCGACAGCACCGCCTCCTGCGGTAGCCCAACATGCAGCAAGATCTGCTGGCGATAATGTTCATCGGCATCGCGCGCCTCGTCACTGAGTAAAACACCCACTTCATTGACGTTCTTACCGGCCACCTGCACCTTGTCACGCGCGGCACTGCGCATCCATTCGTACTCAATATCAATGTGCCCGGTATCAATACAGCGAATGCCATGCTGACTGAGATCGTAAGCCAGCACCGTTGCTGTGGGGCCGAGCGACATCAGTACCATATCGTAATCGCGTGCGTGCGCCAGTACTGAGCTGTAGAGATCGTTGTAAACCGAGAAGGCGTTACGATTCAGCGTGGTGATGCGTTTAATATCCCGCGCACCCGCGAGCAGATCGTTACCGATGCCGAGACGCGTGCCGCTACCTTCCACGACTAATATTTTTTTATCGCTGAACAGCTGTTTGAACTTATTAAACACGCGTTCTGCCTGCTGCTTATCTTTATAATCATGATAGGGACGCGTAACGGAGGTATTGCCGTAGCGGTAATCTTTCTTTAATAACGCTTCATAATGGCGAAAATAAAACGCTTTATGAAAAAACCAGAAAAGGGCCGAACCAAATCGCATATTCCCAGTGCCTCGAAAGGGCATCGGGCATACACAATAAACAGGTATTTTTCGGCTGACTTCCGCGCCGCAAAATTTCTTTCAGGCGAAGAGAGAGACGTTCATCGAAAGATTGAAAACCGATATTTTTAAATAAGGTCATTTCCAGTTCTCCATCGCCATAGCGGCTTACCGACAGCACGTCGTTGTTGAGCAGCAAGTCAATGGTCTGCTCAGGTGACATTACCTGATATTGTCGGGCTCGCGCATTGGCAACCGGAAACTTAAAAGCAGCGTGTGTGAGTTTAAAAGGAAAACGTAATTTACGATAAAAGAAATCTGCGCTGATCATCATCACCTTCTTTTTATTAGCGGCCTTGCCGCAGAGCAGTTACGTGATTTATATCACGCTACATCAGCGTAAACAGGCTGAGGAAACTCCCAAAAAGTCATTGCGCCGCAATGGCTAATCAATTTAAAGAAGGTTAAATAAAGACAGCGGAAATAAAAATGCAATAAAAGCACGCTTATTCTCGCCGCTGCAATAAAGGTTGCCAGGAATAATCGCAGCGGCGTGTTAATGATTAATTAAGTTATTTCAATTGATGATGAACGGTGAAAGCGATTTTCCGGCTTTACTAAGCCTAAACGATCGCGCAGCGTGCCTGGCTGATACTCAGAGCGGAATACACCCGCGGCCTGCAGGCGCGGTACCACCTGTTCGAGGAAGCGGTCTTCGTTCTCGTCAATATAGGTGGGCAGAATGACAAAACCGTCGCAGGCCTGATGCTGATACCAGTCAGTCATTTGCTGCGCGATCGTGTCGGCGGTGCCGGTGGGGGCCGGGAACGATAAGCTCTCGGCGTAGCGTTTCGCCATTTCACCCAGCGTCAGTTTCTGCTCAATGGCGCTGGCAATCACATATTGGAAACGGCCTTTGCTGCCGGTGATTTTTTCACGCAGATCGGGTACCGGACCATCAATCGGATACTGCGACAGATCGATATTCATGCTGGCCGAGACAAAGCTCAGGCCCGATTCCACAGTGATCAATGATTTCAGATACTCTGCACGCTCCTCTGCGTCGCGCTGCGTGTTGCCGACAATCGGCACCATGCCGGGCAGAATACGTAGTTGATCGGGCTGACGCTGATACTGCAGCGCACGCTGTTTCAGGATGTGGTAGAAATGCTGCGCACGTTCCCGATTGGGTTGCACCACAAACAGCACTTCCGCCTGTTGCGCTGCCAGATCGATAAAGGCTTCCGACACGCCAGCCTGAATCACTACCGGATGACCTTGCGGTGGACGCGGCAGGTTAAGCGGGCCCTGCACATCGAAAGATTCCCCCTGATGATCGAGCCGATGGAAGCGTGCCGGGTCGGCAAAGCGCGCCTGCGCTTTATCCAGTATCAGCGCGTCCTCTTCAAAGCTGTCCCACAGCGCTTTCATGACATCGATAAATTCGGCCGCGCGGCGATAGCGATCTTCATGGCTGAAGTGTTCGCTGCGACCAAAGTTGCGCGCTTCGGCGTGGCTCAGCGAGGTAACCACGTTCCACGCTGCGCGTCCGCCGCTGATATGGTCAATGTTCGCCAGCTGTCGCGCCGTGGTGTAAGGCACCGAATAGGAGGAGGAAACGGTGCCGCCGAGGCCGATATGGTCTGTAACCGCCGCCAGTGCGGCTAATAATGTTAAGGGTTCAGACCAGCCCACCTGACGATGCTGAACGGTGTGCGCCAGATGACCGCCGTAAACATCATCAATTGCCAGCTTGTCAGCGACAAAAATCATATCCAGCTTCGCGGCTTCGGCGCGCTGGGCAATTTTGCGGTACAGCGGCCAGTTGCTGCCGCCGGTTGCAGCCGAATCGGCATGACGCCAGCCGCCCTGATGAATTCCGGAGTCGAGGTAGAGTGCCAGGTTCATCATGGTTTGGCGGCTCCGTTGGCGTTAAAGAAGGAGGCGTCTACCAGTTTGTCAGCTTTTAGGCCGGGTGTGATCAGGCCGCCGCGGGTGAACGTATCAATGGCCCGCTGCTGGCGTTTTTCCACCAAAGCGTAATCCTCAACCGGCGCGTTGTTTTCACGCTGCACTTTGCTCAGCGCTACCTCATCTGGCAAACGCAGCAGTTTGGCGATCTCGCTGGCGTAGGCCTGGGGATGTGCCACGCCCCAGGCGCGTGCACGGATCAGGCGCTGACGGAAGTCGGCGAGCTGCTCACGCTTATTAGCGATAGCGCTATCGGTTGCTACCAGATAGTTTGAAACCGGGGAATTTTTACCGTCGATGGCAATGCGATCGCCGGACTGTGCCACGGCAAAAGACACATAAGGTTCCCAGGTTGCCACCGCATCCACCGCACCATTATCCAGCGCCAGCGTGGCTTCCGACGGCGTGGTGAAGACAAAACTGACGCTATCGTCAGGCAAGCCTGCTTCATGCAGCGCATTCAGTACCATGTTTTGCCCGGACGATCCTTTCACCGTCGCCACTTTTTTGCCTTTTAAGTCGGCGATGCTGTGCAGGGCGCTATTGTTTTTCACCACAACGGCATTGCCGAGATATTGCGATGCTTGAATAGCGCGGATCTGCGCACCTGCGGCTACGGCAAACGACAGCGGACCATCGCCGACCAAACCGGCATCCAGATGCTGTGAGTTGAGCGACTCCAGCAGCGGTGCTGCGTTGGGGAACTCATACCATTTGATTGCATAAGGCACATTGTTGAGCTCCCCGGCGGCGGACATCACCGCGCGGGCATTGCCTTTTTGATCGCCCACGATCAGTTCGTCTGTGGCGGCGTGAGACGTCACCGCGAGGAGCAACAATGAGCTGGCTAATAAAGTGATTTTCATAACGTTTCCCGGGTAAAAAGAAAACAGCGTAAGTTTTCTCCAGCAACGGGCGTAGTAACAAATCCGCACAAGGTTATGTCTGAGGCGCAAAAGCCACCCAATCGCGCATCCTCGCCATTTTGCGTTATCAAAAAATGCGAATTTTCCTGACTAATGATTAATTCTCTCAACGAAAATGAAACGTGATTTCAGTCACACATTGAGCGAGGCGGTAGCTAGCAGCCATTAGCCAAACTACATTCATTAGCGGAGCTAACGACACACCTCGCAACGGGTTTTTACTAAACGGTAACGTAAGTTAAAATTCTGTTGATTTTATGTGGGGTTATTTTTGAGGTTTTTCGATGAAAATGGTTGAGGGATTAGCATGGTTAACAAACTAACCAGTATCGTGCTCGCGATTCTGGCGATTGCCTTGCTGTATATGGGCGGCAAGCTGTTAATGCTGGGCGGCAGCGCCTTCTATGCGCTGATGGCGGTGGGATTACTCATCACCGCAATTTTACTGTTCCGCAACCAGCGCAGTGCGCTGGCGCTGTATGCGGTGCTGATGTGGATTACGCTCGCCTGGATTATCTGGGAAGTGGGCTTTGATAAATGGCAGTGGATCCCACGCGGTGACCTGTTCGGCGTGATCGGCCTGTGGCTGGCGATGCCGTGGGTGGTGAAACCGCTGTACCGTGGCGAACGCCGTTTCCACAGCTTCCTTGGCGGCACCGTCATTATCATGATTGTGGTGGTGATTGGTCTGTGCTTCTACGATCCGGTTCCACAGCAAGGCACCATCAGCAACGCCCGCACGCAGAACAGCGAGCAGGGCGCGGCTAACGACTGGACCGCTTACGGCGGATCGTCCGACGGCCTGCGTTTCTCGGCGCTGAATCAGATCAGTAAAGAGAACGTCAAAAACCTCGAAGTTGCATGGACGTATCACACAGGCGATCTGCGCCAGGATGCGGATGCCACCGAATACACCTTCGAAGCCACGCCGCTGAAAGCCAACGGTATGCTGTATTTCTGTACGCCGCATAACGAAGTGCATGCGCTTGATCCGGAAACCGGCGCGGTGAAGTGGAAATTCACACCGAATAAAGATCGCTCTTACCTGCAGCAGCATCAAACCTGTCGCGGCGTCAGCTACTACGAAGAAACGCCGGTGGCCGCGCAGGATAGCGCAGCGACGCCGGCCATCTGCCGTAAGCGTATTTTCAATGCGACCACTGATGCGCAACTGATCGCGCTGGATGCCGATACCGGCAAACCGTGTGCTGATTTCGGTCAGAACGGTGTGGTTGATCTGCATGCCAACATGGGTGAAGTGCGTCCACATGCGCTGATGCAAACCGCCGCACCGCTGGTGGCAGGCAAGCTGGTGATCGTTGGCGGTTCCGTGATGGACAACGGCTTCAACAGCGGCAACCCGTCGGGCGTGATTCGTGCGTATGACGTGCAAAGCGGTCGTCTGGTATGGAACTTTGATCCGGCCAACCCGGAAAACACCGCGCCAATCGCTGCCGGTCAAAACTACCCGCAGGACACGCCAGTGGCGTGGGGTACGCTGAGTGCTGACCTGAAAAACGGCGTCGTGTATGTGCCGTTTGGTAACGCTTCACCGGATGAAGTGGGCATTGAACGCGATCCGAACAGCAACACCGAGAAGTTCCGCGATGCGCTGGTGGCACTTGATCTGCAAACCGGTGCTTTCAAATGGCGCTATCAGAGCTCTAACCACGATCTGTGGGACCGCGATAATCCGTCACAGCCTTCGCTGGTGGACATCGATTATCAGGGTCAGAAGCAGCCTGTGGTGATCCTGCCGACCAAAACCGGCAACCTGTTTGTGCTGAACCGCCTGACCGGCCAGCCGGTGTATCCGGTGAACCAGGTGAAGGTTTCCACCGAAGGTGGCGTCGCGGGTGAGAAATTTGCGGCGACCCAGCCGGTTTCCAGCCTGAACTTCATCCCGCAGCCGTTGACTGAGAAGTCAATGTGGGGCATCACGCCGTTTGACCAAATGTCATGCCGCATGGATTTCCGTAGCCTGCGCTATGACGGCAATCCGTGGACGCCAGCGACCGAAGGCGGTTCGCTGATCTTCCCTGGCAACATTGGTGTGTTCAACTGGGGTTCTGTCGCGGTCGATCCGCAGCGTCAAATGCTGATTGCCGCGCCCGTGCGTCTGGCTTACAAGTACAACCTGATCAAACGCAGCGAGCAGACCGCCACCGAGCGCCTGTTCACCAAAGATGGCACGCCATACTGGAACGAAAACTTCCACGGTGATTACGCGATTCACATCCAGCAGTTGGCGTCAGGCTTGGGCATTCCCTGTGTTGCCCCACCTTGGGGCCGCATGGTGGGCGTGGATCTGAAGACCGGTAAAACCGAATGGCTGCGTCGCGTGGGCGTGACCAAAAACCTGAAGACCAGCTTCTTGCCTGGCCGCTTCCCAATCGGTTTCCCGATGGGCATGGTAGCGCACGGTGGTCCATTGCTGACCGCAGGGGATTTGGTGTTCCACGGTGCAACCGCGGATAACTTCTTCCGTGCCTACGACAGCACCACCGGCGAACTGCTGTGGCAGACCGAGCTGAGTGCTGGCGCACAAGCCACGCCATCTACCTTTATGGGCAAAGACGGCAAGCAGTACGTGGTGATTGCAGCAGGCGGTCACGGTTCGCTCGGCACCCAGGCGGGTGACAGCGTCGTGGCATTCCGTTTGAAGTAATCGTTACACAATAGACGAAGGCGCCCCTGCGGCGCCTTTTTTTGTTTCTACGCCAGGATATAGTGATTCTCAATGATAGACGCCACTAATAAGGGATTTTATGACCATCGCCTGTTTGCATACCGCCGCCAGTAACATCGCTATTTTTGATGACGCCGCACACTCATTGGGCATGAGCAACGGCTCATTGAGTCATATTGTGATGCCGCATTTGCTGGCCGAAGCCGAGCTGGCGGGAGGCATGACCGCGCCGCAACAGCACAAGCTGGAACAGTTGTTACACAGCCTGACGCCGTGGTTCGACGCGATTCTGATTACCTGCTCGACGCTGGGGCCGGTTGCCGATGGTTTTAACGCTGAGGGACATGATTGCCCGGTGTATCGCACCGATCGCATGCTGGCCGATGAAGTACAGCGATTGCCGGGAAAATCGCTGGTGCTGTGTGCGGCGGAATCTACGCTGGCGGCGACGCGCGCACTGTTTTGCCCAGCGACGCTGCCAGTGGAACAGCATCCTGATGTGCAGCTGATTGCTGGTGCATGGGCGGCGTTTAAGGCGGGTCAGCAGGAGGCGTATCTGCAAATGATTGCGCAAGCGGTGGTAGACGGCAAACAGCAGGGCGCGGATCATGTGGCGCTGGCCCAGGTTTCCATGACGGCGGCGTCCAGGCTGTTTAGCCCGGATAGTCAGCCCTTAACCAGCCCGCAGCTGGCGTTAAAGGTGGTACGTGATCTTTCGTCGGGTGCGCATTAATGCGCACCTGGATTAAGGTCGCATTTGCTGGCTGGATGCTTTTCAGTTAAGCCGCGCCGAGTGCGCTGGCCGGGGACGCTATGAAGCTTCAGTGCGTGCTGGTTTGTTATTTTGTAGGGTGCGCATTAATGCGCACCTGGATTAAGGTCGCCATGAATGGCGACCCTACGACGTTCATGCAAGACCGCGCAACGGGCTAACGCTCACCCATATCGTAAATAATAATCATTTGCATTTGCTGCTGTTGCTCATTATATTTGGCAACACGTTGTAACCTATCGCGATTTAACCACTAAAAAATCTTCAATCAAAGAGGAAGCTATTCTGCTGCCGCTTTTCAGGAGATCTCTTTTCATTTTCCTGACATACGCCCGTATCTGCGATTTGGTAAACTCAAGATTGAGAATGAACGTTCACTACAGGATTATTCATGAAGAATTTTCAGCGTACGGCCATCGCCGGGCTGGTGTTATTGCTCGCCGCCTGCGACCAGAATAGCGCCCCACCAACGGGCGATATGACCACCGAAGTTGGCGTGAAAACGCTGCAAACCGAGTCGGTGACGCTCGAGAGCCAACTCACCGGACGCGTGGTGGGCAGCATGGTGTCGGAAGTGCGTCCGCAAGTGGATGGCATCATCCAGAAGCGTCTGTTTACCGAAGGCGATGAAGTTAAAGCCGGCCAGGTGCTCTATCAAATCGATGCGGCCAGCTATCAGGCCAGTTACGACCAGGCCGTTGCGCAGTTGAAAAATGCGCAGGCGTTAGTTAAAAGCAGCCAGTTAAAATCCGCGCGTTATACCGCACTGGTGAAAGAGAACGGCGTATCACGTCAGGATGCTGACGATGCGCTGGCAACCTATCAACAGAATGTGGCGTCGGTTGATCAATATCGCGCCGCAGTCGAAAGCGCCCGCATCAACCTCAACTACACGCAAATCAAAGCGCCGATTTCTGGCCGCATCGGCATCTCGTCGGTGACGCCGGGCGCGCTGGTAACCTCGGCGCAAACCACGGCGCTGGCGACCATCCGTGCGCTCGATCCGATCTATGTCGACCTCACGCAATCCAGCGTGCAACTGCTGAAACTGAAACGTCAGCAGGCTTCCCTCCAGCAGAGTAGCGATGCGGTGCCAGTGACGGTAAAACTGGAAGACGGCAGCCATTATGATCATCCCGGCAAGCTGGAACTGACCGAAGTCGCGGTTGATGAAGCCACCGGAACCGTTACGTTGCGCGCCATCTTCCCCAATCCGCAGCATGAATTGTTGCCGGGCATGTATGTGCGCGCCAGCGTCACCAACGGCGTTAAAAACGAGGCGATTCTGGCCCCGCAGCAGGGCATCACGCGTGATGCTAAAGGCAACGCCACGGCGCTGGTGGTGGATAAAGATAACAAAGTGCAGAGCCGGGAAGTGGTGACCGATCGTGTTATCGGCAACACCTGGCTCGTCACCCGCGGTTTAAACCGCGGCGACAAACTGATTGTCGAAGGCACCGCCAAAGTGCAGGCCGGGATGACGGTGAAAGCGGTTGAAGTGACGCCGAACAGCGCCAGCAGCGGAGGCCAGTAATTATGTTGGCTCAGTTCTTTATTCGCCGCCCGGTATTCGCCTGGGTGATCGCCATCTGCATCATGATGTTTGGCGTGCTCAGCATTAAAAGCCTGCCGATTGCGCAGTATCCCGACGTCGCACCGCCGCAGATCAGTATTCAGGCCACTTACACCGGTGCGTCGGCGGAAACGCTGGAAAGCAGCGTCACGCAGGTGATCGAGCAGCAACTCACCGGCCTCGACGGCTTGCTCTATTTCGACTCCACCAGCACCGCCTCGACCGGCCAGGTAAAAATCAACGTCACTTTCCAGCAGGGCACCGATCCGGATATTGCGCAGGTGCAGGTGCAGAACAAAGTGCAGCAGGCCGAAAGCCGCTTACCGACCTCTGTCACCGCGCAAGGCGTGACGGTGGAGAAGGCGCAAAGCGACTTCCTGCTGATTCTGGCGCTGTACGATAACACCAACAAAAGCACTTCGGCCGATGTGGCTGACTACATGGTCAGCAATATGGAAGATACGCTGGCGCGCGTGCCGGGCGTCGGTAGCGTGCAGGTATTTGGCGCCGAATACGCCATGCGCATCTGGCTCGATCCCGCCAAACTCGCCTCTTATTCGCTGATGCCATCCGATGTGACAAGCGCGCTGGAGAGCCAGAACACCCAGGTTTCCTCCGGTCAGCTGGGCGCACAACCGGCCAGCAAAGAGCAGCAGCTGGTGGCGACCGTGCGTTCGCGTTCACGTCTGCAAACGCCGGAACAGTTCCGTAATATCGTGCTGAAAAGCCAAAGCGACGGTTCAGTGGTGCATCTTAGCGATGTGGCCCGCGTCGAAATGGGTGATGAGGATTACAGCGCTAACGTGCTGGCAAACGGTCATCCGGCTTCAGGGATCGCGGTACAGCTGGCGTCCGGCGCCAATGCGCTTTCAACCGCCGAACAGGTGAAAGCCACCATCGACGAGTTCCGCAGCAGCATGCCGCCGGGCTATGAAGTGGCGTATCCGCTCGACAGCACCGACTTCGTGAAAATCTCGATTGAAGAGGTGGTGAAAACCCTGATCGAAGCGGTGATTCTGGTGGTGATCGTGATGTTCGTGTTCCTGCAGAACATCCGCACTACGCTAATTCCGGCGATTGCCGTGCCGGTGGTGCTGCTGGGAACCTTTGGCGTGCTGTCGCTGTTCGGCTACTCGATCAACACCTTAACCATGTTCGGCATGGTGCTCGCCATCGGACTGTTAGTGGATGACGCGATTGTGGTGGTGGAGAACGTCGAGCGTGTAATGCGCGAAGAGGGTTTACCGCCGCGTCAGGCCACCGAGAAATCGATGAAAGAGATTACCGGCGCGCTAATTGGTATCGCGCTGGTGCTGTCGGCGGTGTTCCTGCCGATGACGTTCTTTAGCGGCTCAACCGGCGTTATCTATCGTCAATTCTCCATCACCATTGTTTCATCGATGGTGCTGTCGGTGATTGTGGCGCTAACCCTGACGCCAGCGTTATGCGCCACGCTGCTCAAGCCGCACAACGAAGAAGGCGGCAAAAAGGGCTTTTTCGGCTGGTTTAATCGCAGCTACGAGCGCGTGCAGGCGCGCTATCACAACGGCGTGGGCCATGTATTGCACAGGTCGGTGCGCTATCTGCTGCTCTATGCGGTGCTGCTGATCGGTTGCGCGGTGATGTATATGCGGTTGCCGACCGGTTTCCTGCCGACCGAAGATCAGGGTTACATCATGGTGCAATATCAGCTGGCGCCGGGCGCGACGGAAAACCGCACCAGCGCGGTTCGTCGTCAGGTGCAGGACTATTTCGCCACCAAAGAAAAAGACAACGTCAACGTCAGCATGCTGGTGAACGGCTTCAGCTTTGCCGGCAGCGGCCAGAACGCCGGGATTGGCTTTATCTCGCTGAAGAACTGGAGTGAGCGTAAAGGTCCAGAAAACAGTGCCGATGCGATTGCCGCGCGTGCAATGGCGAACCTGGCCAGCATTCGTGATGCGCAGATCTTCGTGCTGTCGCCGCCCGCGGTATCCGGTTTAGGGCAGTCAGACGGATTCACCTTTGAGCTGCAGGCGCGTGGCAGCACCGGGCGCGACCAGTTACTGCAGATGCGCAATCAGCTGATTGCCGAAGCCAATCAGGATCCGTTGCTCAGTGCGGTGCGTGCCAACACCTTGCCGGATTTGCCGCAGCTGCAGGTCAATATCGACGATGAAAAAGCGCAGTCGCTGGGTCTTACCATTAGCGACATCAACGACACGCTCAGTGCGGCGATTGGCGGCAGCTACGTCAACGACTTCACCGATCGAGGCCGCGTGAAGAAGGTCTACATCCAGGGCGATCAGCCGTTCCGCAGCAAACCAGAAGATATCGATCACTGGTATGTGCGCGGCAGTGATAGCAACAGCAATACCACTATGGTGCCGTTTGCGTCATTTGCGTCCTCGGAGTGGGCGTACGGCCCGGATGTGCTGTCACGCTATAACGGCTTGGCGTCCTATGAGATCGAAGGTTCGGCGGCGGCAGGCAAGAGTTCCGGGGATGCGATTAGCGCGATGGAAAAACTGGCGGCGAAGTTGCCAGCGGGCACCACTTTTGCGTGGAGCGGCTTGTCCTATCAGGAAAAACTCTCCGGTAACCAGGCGATGTCACTGTATGGCATCTCGCTGATTGTGGTGTTCCTGTGCCTGGCGGCGTTGTATGAAAGCTGGTCGGTGCCGTTCTCGGTGATGATGGTGGTGCCGCTGGGCGTGATCGGTTCGTTGCTGGCGATCAGCCTGCGCGGATTGGAAAACGACGTCTATTTCCAGGTGGCGCTGTTAACCATCATTGGCTTGTCGGCGAAGAACGCGATTCTGATCGTCGAGTTCGCCGAAGACAATTACCGCAAAGGGGAAAACCTGGTCAAAGCGGCGACGCACGCGGCATCAATGCGCCTGCGTCCCATCATCATGACCTCGCTGGCATTTACCGCAGGCGTATTACCGTTGGCGATGTCCACCGGCGCGGGCGCTAATAGCCGTATTGCGATTGGTACCGGTATCATTGGCGGCACACTGACCGCCACCTTGCTGGCGATCTTCTTCGTACCGCTGTTCTTTGTTCTCGTGCGTCGCGTCTTCCCGACAATTCCGCATGACGATAATCATGCATCTGTGGCGAAGGCAGGGGAATAACATGTCTGCAAAACTCTTAATGGTGTTGGTTCCCGCGCTGCTGTCGGGTTGTGTGTCGCTCGATCCGCACTATGACCGCCCGCAAGGCGCGGTCAGCAGCCAGATGCCGAGCGGTGACGCCTATCGTTCATTGCAGGGCACGCAAGCCAGCAACTACCGCGACCTGAGCTGGCAGGATTATGTGCTCGACGCGAAACTGCGTCAGGTGGTGGCGATGGCGCTGGATAGCAGCCGCGACTTGCGTGAAGCGGTAGCCAGCGTTAAATCCGCGCATGCGCAATACGGCGAAGAGCGCGCCAATCTGTTCCCGGCCCTCAGCGCCGGCGTGAGCGGTACGCGTTCACGCGCGTTGACAGGCGAAGGCAATCAAACCGCCATCAGCAACAGCTACTCGGCGGAAGGCAGCGTCAGTGCGTTTGAACTCGATCTGTTTGGCAAAAACCAGAGCCTGACGCGCGAGCAGTATGAAACCTATCTCGGCACGCTGCAGGGTGCACGCAGCACCCGCCTGACGGTGTTGTACAACACCGTGGATTACTGGCTGCAGCTCGCCGCCGATCGCAGCAATCTGGCGATTGCCAAAGAGACCGCCGAGAGCGCGCGACAATCGTGGCAGGTCACGCGTAAGCAGATGGAGAATGGAATCGCCTCGATGGTGGATGTCTCCTCTGCGGAAACCACCTATCACTCCGCGCAGGCCGATGTCGCCAGCTACACCACGCTGGTGGCGCAGGATAAAAATGCGCTGGATTTAGTGGTGGGTCGCAGCGTGCCGGATAATCTGTTGCCTGACAGCATTGAGTCGATTGGTAACGCCTTGCGTGAGGTGCCGGCGGGCGTCTCGTCGGATGCGTTGCTGAATCGTCCTGATGTGTTGCAAGCCGAGCATAATCTTAAGTCTGCCAACGCCAGTATAGGCGCGGCGCGTGCCAACTTCTTCCCGAGCATTACGCTGACGGGCAGCGGTGGCGTTGGCAGTGCCGATCTGTCGACGTTGTTTAAAAACGGAGCGGGCATTTGGTCGTTTGCACCGAGCATTTCGCTGCCGATTTTCCAGGGCGGCTACAACGTTTCTTACCTGAAATACACCAAAGCACAGAAAGAGTATTACGTGGCGGCGTATGAGAAAGCGGTGCAAACCGCCTTCCAGGAAGTGGCGGATGCGCTGGCGCGTCGCGGTACCATCAACGATCAGCTCAGCAGTCAACAGCATAATGTAGCGGCTTCGCAAACCTATTATCATCTGGCGGATCTGCGTTATCGCAACGGCGTTGATACGTATCTGAATGCGTTGACTGCGCAGCGCACGCTGTACAGCGCCCGAACCAGTCTGGTGAGTACGCAGCAAGCCTACTACCTGAATTTGATCACCTTCTATAAAGTGATGGGCGGCGGCACGGCGTTGAAAGAATCTGAAATAATGCGCACGCAATAATGGCACATTTTGTAGCGGCGTGATTTATCGCGCAATACATTGCGCCGCTACAACGCCTGCGATCGGGCAAGCAAGAATTGGAAACATTGTCTGGGTTTCTCACCGGATAGGCATCGCGTATGATAAAGCGATTAAAGCGATAAATTATTTTTCGGAGCCAATGTGATTCACTCTGAACATGACGATTTTCTCTTACAGCGTCAGCAGCAAGTTATTTCTGCAGCCAAAGTTTGTTTTAGCCGTTCCGGATTTCATGGCGCCAGCATGGCGGACATTAGTCGCGAATCAGCGTTAGGGGCAGGGCAAATATATCGTTACTTTAGCAGTAAAGAGCTTATTGTGACGGAAACAATAAAAAGCATCGCGCAGAATTGGCGCCTGTTTTTAGTACAATATTTACCGTCGCAACAATCGACGCAGGATATTATCAATGCCGATTCGCCTTTCTGGCAGCATTGGCCGAGTCAGGACCGGAAATTATTACTGGAAGTGTATTCTGAGGCGTCGCGTAATGAATCAGTGCGTGCCATTCTTGCTCAGCAAGAGCAATTATTACTTGCTGAGTTAGAGGCTATTTTTACCGCGCAACAACCTGATATCGACCCAACACAGCACGCCAATCGCATTCAGTTTTTATTGCTGCTGGTGGATGGCGTAGCCTGTCGCGCCTTCGGCGATAGCGACCTTGATCACAATGAAATGCTGCGGGTGAACGGCATTCTCAGCCAGCATCTGTTCGGCTGAATCTACACCGCACCGTGCGGATAGACGTCATTCACCACCGCATTGAAAAATGGCATAAAGCCCGGCGCAATGTCGCGCTGCTTCATGCAGCGGCGAATAATGATGCCGTCAATAATCAGCGACATCACATATAAACGGGTGTGAATGGCATTGGCCTCCTGCTCGGGATGCAGCGCGTGCTCCTGAGCGATAAAGTTATTTTTGAGCTCATGCCAGGCATCGAACATAATTTGTTGGATGCGATTATTGCGCGTGGCTTCAGACGACACTTCCATCAGCAGAATAATACTGTTTTCCACTGCCGCCGGCACAATATCTTCCGCTTCGTGATAGTGCCCTTTCATATGCGCGATACGTTCAAAGTCGGCATTCAGCAGGATGATCATCCGCTGTACCACACTGGTGACTAATGCCTCAATGATCGCGTCTTTATTTTTATAATATTTATAAATTAAACCGATGCTGACGTCGGCCTGACGGGCAATATTCTGAATCGACGTCTGGTGAAAACCTTTTTGCCGCATGCATTGTTCGGCGGCGGCCAGGATCTGTTCGCTGCGGTTCATGATTATTACCCTCACAAGATTGAGCGGTTATTTTACGCAATTAAATCTGTGCTGGCGATGAATAAAAACATTACCAACACCTTATTATTTCAGCACTTGAGCGTTATTCAGTTTTTTTGATTTAAGCGAGCAGTTTTGCCTGCTGTTCATGCTTTTCCAGACCACTATGATGGAGGACAAAGAGAATTTATCGAGGCATAACACGATGAACATCCTGCGCGCTCAACGCGATCAATTGTTTGAATACGGTCCTTTTACCATTCGTCGCCAGCGTCCCGATGAAGCGTTTGGAGCGCTGGCGATCGTCGATCAAATGACGCTGCAACTGGATGCTACTATCCCGCTGCATTCGCATCAGGATAGTGAGATTTTCAGCTACGTTTGGCGCGGTTCGTTGCTGCACAGCACCGAGCAGGGTGAAACGCATTCCCTCAACGCTAAACGTGCGTTGCTGCTGAGTGCCGGTAGCGGGATGCGTGTTGCCGAGTCTGCACCTTTTGTCGCAACCGAAATGCTGCAGGCGACCATTCGTCCAGCGCAAACCGGCGGTGTTCCGCAGGTCAATACTTTTACTCGCGTGGACGGTGCGGCGGTAAACGCATGGACGTTGCTGGCAGGGCCGCACGGCAGCGCGGCACCGCTGGCACTGAATCAGGCGGTATACATTTATGACCTGAAACTGGAGCGCGGCAAACAGGTGGAGGCGCCACAGCGTGCAGGTTATTCCACTTGGATCACCATCCTGGACGGGATTGTGCGTATTGATAATGAACGGTTGCACAAAGGCGATTCTGTGAGCGATGCCGCGGCCTTGCCAGCGCTGACGGGAGAGAGGGATGCAATGCTGATTGCGTTTCTGGTGCAGAAGGGCGAGTGAGGTCGCCATGAATAGCGTAATGCCGATCAGTTAGGCAATGAGCCACTTTCGTTCGCCACAGGCTGGGGCAGTTTCAGTACTGCCGTGCGGCGACCGAGCAGAGAGCGCTTGGCCGCGCCCTCTGCACTCCCGGGCCCTGCGCCAGCCCAGCCCGCCGCTACGCGGTGCCTTCACTCGCTCACGATTCCTGACGGACCGGCGGCGATTCGCTCCTGCTCAGCGCCGCCTCTCGCCGCATCCCTGCGGCTCGCCCTGGAATCCCTCACTCGCTCAGCGGGCTGGGATGTCGCCTCAACCCCCACGCTGTAGCAATGATGCACATTATTTAGCCATCATCGCTGTTACGCCTGCATAACGCGTTGTGAAACTGCCTGATATTTGGCGGGCGGAACCTCTGCGGTGTCAGTACACCGCTCAGCGCAGGCTCAAGTGATGAGCATTACGCCATGAATAGCGACCCTGCGATAATTTCGTAGGGTGCGCATTCATGCGCACCAGGCAATTCCTCCACATAACATCGTGTTATCATCGTTCGCTTAAACTCTGGAGGAGGGTAATTCAATGAAAAAGAAAGAGTTCATTACCCAGGATTTGCTGAGCAAAATTTATCAGGAAGAGACTTCCGCACCGCGCAAATTACCGCCTGAACGCCAGCTGGCCGAAGAGTATGGCGTATCGCGTTTCACTATCCGTCAAGCGCTGGAGAAGCTGGTCAGTATTGGGGCGGTGCGTATTGTGCAAGGATCAGGCATCTGGATTAACGAGACGGTGCGTAATAACCCGCTGGTTTATAATTCGATCACTGAAAAGCGCTTTGATCAGATGCATTACCGTTCAATCAGCCTGCGTAAAAGACGCCCGAACAGTGACGAGCAACAAATATTCGCCATTAACGACGACGCCTTTATCTGGGAGTTTTCCCGCCTGCGCTATGTCGATAATGTGGCGGTTCAAATTGAAATATCGCGTATGCCAGCTACCTTATTTACCGATCTTAACGGTGACATGATTGAGCGCTCGATACAGCAATATGTATTGTCCAAAGGCTACCAAATCTCACATTTACTCACCAGCTATCGCGCGATTAGCATTGACCGCGAACAGGCGACGCTACTGGGTTGTAAAAAAGGCAGTCCGGCGATGCACATTATTAATCGTGGAATTTTGCAGGGCGGGCAGGTGTATGAAATCAGCGACATCGTTGATATTAACTACACCTGCACCTATCTGATTCCGCATAACCCGGATAATCTGCGTTTCCGCCAGCAACAGCGCTAACTTACGGTGTGTGAATGGTGCCATCTGGCAGGCGACTTTGCGTCCATTCATGCGGACGATAAACCACCGGATGTTTTTCCGCTAACGCTTGATCGAAGTCGACCCCAATACCTGATGCTTGCGGCGGATAGAGATAGCCCTTTCTAATTTCCGGCGCGCCAGGGAAAATGGCATCCGTCAGCGCTGAGCGCGGAATAAATTCCTGAATCGCCGCATTGTGCAGATGAATATTCAGATGCGTATTGACCGCTACGCCAATTGGCGTCATATCGCCCGGTCCGTGCCATGCCAGCCGCACGCCAAATGCCTGACATAACGCAGCCAGTTTCAACGCCGGCGTAATGCCGCCAATCTGCGAAACGTGACAACGAATAAAGTCGATGCGACGATTCACAATTAACGCGTGCCATTCCGCTGGGTTATTAAATAATTCGCCTAACGCTAACGGCACCGCACTTTGCTGACGCAGCTGCTCCAGCCAGCCGGTTTGTGTGGGAGGAAGCACATCTTCAAGGAAATAGGGCATATACGGCTCAAGCTGTTTTACCAGCTGAATGGCCTGCTGTGGGAATAAGCGTTCATGCACGTCATGCAGAATTTCAAAGCGATGACCGTATTTCTCTCTTAACGCACGAAACATCTCGACCGTATTGGCCATGTACTCTTGCTGCGAGTAATAAGCGCCGGACGTGCAATTTTCCGGGGCATTGAGTGCTTTAGGCGTCCCGCCGTAAAAACCCAGCTGACAGCGAATATGGCGATAGCCTTGCTCTAATGCGTTATCAACTGAGGTATAGAGTTCCTCCAGCGTTTCCCCGCTGGCGTGTGTGTAAGCTGCAATCGCATCGCGCGCTTTACCGCCCCACAGTTGATATAACGGCATATCGGCTAACTGCGATTTAATATCCCATAACGCCATATCAACGCCCGAAATGGCATTGTTGGTGACCGGCCCGTTACGCCAATAGGCGTTAACGTTCATCATCTGCCACAGGTCTTCAATATTGTTGGCATCGCGTCCAATTAATAAGGGTGACAGATACTCATCCACCATGGTTTTAACCGCTAAGGGACGCTGTTGAAAGGTAGCGCAGCCGTGACCAGTAATTCCTTTATTGGTAGTGACACGTACGGTAATCAGATTATGGCGATCGGGGCGAGTAATAAAACACTCAATAGTTTTAATAAGGGTTGGGGTCACGAGAAATACTCCTGTCGTGCAGTGACTGCACGCAATATCAAGGCATGTTGATAAGCTATTTTTGGCGTAACATTACCGGGTTTTTATTGAGACGCAAACCCTTTTTCAGATAATAAATATTGGTCAGATAAATAGATTGTTTACCGTAAAAAAACAGACCAATTCGGCATTATAAAACTTAAAGTGCCTGTTGCGGCGGGTTTTGTGATCGCAGTCATGATTTATTGGTTTGTTTTGTTTGATGGCATTTATTACCATCCAGTGCAGATTTCATCAGGCTGTTTTTCTTCCCTCAGGAGCAAGTATGGGAACGCAGGAAGTAATAAAAAATATAATTCACTTAGTGGGTGGGAAAAATAATATCAATAAAGTCTGGCATTGCATGACGCGCTTGCGCTTTGACCTTATTGATGACAATAAAGTTAACCAGGGCGAAATTAAAACCTTGCCCGGCGTGCTGGGCGCGCAAATGCAGAGCGAACAATTTCAGATTATTATCGGTCCCAAGGTCAATAGCTGGTATGAGCAAATCGTTCCGGCCTTGAATAACGATGATGTGCAGCCCGCGCAAAACGAGAAAGCGCGCAAAAGTCTGATATCGCTGTTTATGGATACCGTATCGGGCGTATTTGGTCCGATTGTTCCCGCCATTGCTGGCGCAGGGATGATCAAAGGTTTGCTGGCCGGATTGGTGGCGTTACAGCTGGTTTCGGCCAAAAGTGACACGGTGATGGTGATTGATTTAATTGCCAGCGGCGTGTTCTATTTCCTGCCGTTCTTTTTAGCGGTCTCCGCCGCCAAAATCTTCAAAACCAACGAGTATTTAGCCGCTGCTGTGGCGGCTTGTTTAATGTATCCCTCTTTAATTGACGCGGCCAAATCGCTGGCGGCACATCAGGAGGGCGCAGTAAGTGCATTCTGGTTAATGGGCGTGCTGCCGGTTTCGGTGTTCAATTATGCCTCCAGCGTTATCCCGGTGATCTTCTCTATTCTGGCACTCAGCTATATCCACCGCGGGGTGGACCGTATTATGCCTGAGGTGTTGAAAACCGTATTTACCCCAACCTTAACGCTGTTCCTTACGGCACTGACCGCGTTAGTGGTGATTGGCCCGATGGGTATTTGGCTCGGTAAAGGTCTGGCGCTGTTTATTGAAGGCTTATTCAGTATCTCAGCCAGCTTTGCAGGATTGATTGTGGGTGCCATTCGCCCGGTTGCGGTGCTGACCGGCATGCATCATGCGATGACACCGATTGCGCTACAGAACTTCAGCGATCGTGGTTATGACATGTTGATGCCGATGATGTTTATGGCAAATATGTCGATTGCGGGCGCGACATTTGCCATCTGGACATTAACTAAACATCGTCAGGATAAAGTGGTTACCCTTTCAGCCGCGATTTCAGCGTTATTAGGTATCACCGAGCCGGCGCTGTTTGGGGTATTAACGCGCTATAAAAAAGCCTTTATCGCTGCTACGGTCTCCAGTGCGCTGGCTTCTGCATTTATTGGGTTTTTTGGTGTCCGTTTATATGGTTACATTCTTTCCAGTATATTTAGTTTGCCTGCCTATATCGGGCCGTATTTTATCTGGGCCGTTTCCGGCGTCGCCATTGCCCTTATCCTGTCTTTCAGCCTGACGTTAATATTGGTGGGCAAGGAACCTGATTTGGTTGTGCAGTCAGAGAAAAGTTGAGCGCTGCATTCAATGAGCGCACACACTGTAGCAGCGCGATTAATCGCGCAAACATTGCGCCGCTACAATGCCCGCGCGGGATGATTACTGACACACGTTATGCAATTAATCGTGGCCCACGTTTTAGCTCACGCTACTCACTAGCCAGCTTTCCAGCTGGCTCAGTTCATTAAGCTGCTCAGGATATTCCGCTTTCAATTGCTCCAGGTGCGCCAGCATGGTTTCCGGGCGATACACCGCACCTTGCAGGCGTAACGCCAGCGTTTCTAATGGCGAGGGATTCAGGCTATCGGTGAAAATCTGGCAGCGAGAAATCACGCCGCGCTCCACATCAAAGTGAATCTCTACACCGCCCCAGACAAAGCGCTCATTTAGCAGATGTGAGAAGTCCGGTGCGTGACCAAAATTCCATTCCCAGCTGCTTTGACGAGAAAACTGCTGTTGAAAACCGGGCAGGTCAGGCAAGGCGCTGGGCGAGATATGCTCCGGTTCGCACTGTTCCTGGTAGTAAGCGAAATAGGCGGCAATCACCTCGCGGCAAATCGCATCAAAGCTGATGCCTGGCACCAAATCGGCTATGTTGGCCACCCGCGAACGCACCGAGGAAATCCCTTTCGCCTGTAATTTTTTGATGTCCGGATTGAGGTAATCGGCGAGACGCGAAAGGTCGGCATCCATTAAAAATGTACCGTGGTGAAAGCCGCGATCCGGCGTTTCACGGTAGGCAGAACCGGAGATTTTGCGCACCTCGCCATCAACGTTCACCACGATATCGTTGCGGCCAGAGGCTTCCGCTGGGATGCCAAGCTGCTCTAACGCACGCAGGATAATCGCCGTGGACACCGATTTGTCGTATTCCGGTTTGCCAGCCATAAAGGTGAAGCAGCAGTTGCCTAAATCATGAAATACCGCACCGCCGCCGCTGCTGCGTCGTGCTAATTTAATGCCGTCTTCTGCCATCCGCCGCGTATTGCACTCTTTCCACGGATTCTGGGCACGCCCGATGACCACCGTTTCGGCATTCTGCCAGAGAAACAGTACGCGCTGTGTTGTCGGCATCTGGCGAAAAATACACTCTTCTACTGCAAGGTTAAACCAGGGATCGTGTGAGTCAGAGATTAACAAACGTAAGGTGGACATCATTCCTCCAGTTCCATGAGAAAGGGCAAGCGGGATAGATTACGCTTAAGCTGATCGAAAGGTAAGAAACAGGGGGAGCATTTCATTTCAGTAAAAAATAATCTTAATGCTAGACGACTGGTCTATTAGCTGTTAGTTTGAACTCAAGCGCTAGACGACTGGTCTAGTTAAGGTGTCAACATCCATTAAGCAGGAGATTTACAATGAAGATTCTTATGGTGCTAACCTCACACGACCAATTGGGTAACACCGGACGTAAAACCGGTTTCTGGCTGGAAGAACTGGCCGCGCCTTACTACGCCTTCAAAGATGCCGGCGCAGAAATTACGCTGGCATCACCGAAAGGCGGCAACCCACCGTTAGATCCTAAAAGCAATGAGCCCGATTTCCAGACAGAGCAAACGCATCGCTTTGAAGCGGATAGCGCAGCCACGGCGCAACTCGCCTCCACCGTTCGTCTGGACAGCGTATCCCCAGCCGATTTCGACGCTGTGTTTTACCCAGGCGGCCACGGCCCACTGTGGGATTTAGCCGAGGATCAGCATTCCATCGCGCTGATCGAAGGTTTCCTGGCCGCAAATAAACACGTCGCCTTGGTCTGTCATGCACCGGGCGTGCTGCGTCACGTCAAAACGCCAGAAGGGAAACCGCTGGTTGAAGGACGGAAAGTCACCGGCTTTACTAACAGTGAAGAGGAGGCGGTCGGCTTGACTCAGGTCGTGCCTTTCCTGGTGGAAGACGAACTGATTGCGAAGGGCGGTGTTTATTCAAAAGGCGCGGACTGGAGTTCCTATGTGGTCAGTGATGGCCTGCTGATTACCGGTCAAAATCCAACCTCTTCAGCAGAGACGGCGCAACAATTGATTAAGCAACTGGCTCAATAAAAGTGCTATGAAGGCAAAACCCCGCTGGGCGGTGGTGGCAATGGAAAATTGCGCGTTGATTTCGCAGCGGGAACGGTTAGGGCGGAATGCGCCAACAGTACCGTGACGGAATTAAACGTAACCCTGCGATTTTTATGTCACAGCCCAGAGGGCTTGCGGCCTTCATCGTAAAAGCGGCATACAGCTTATCTCAGTGATAAATGCCTGAGTGTCGCATAGACGACTGGTCTAGTATTTGGTAATCTAACGCTATGACTACTTCATCTCAATTGCACAGCAATGAAATCCGCGATCACATCCTTGCCACCGGCCAACGCATTATGGCTGGCAAGGGTTTTTCTGCGGTTGGATTAAATGAAATCCTCACCGATGCCGGTGTGCCGAAAGGCTCGTTTTATCACTACTTCAACTCAAAAGAAGCTTTTGGCGTCGCGATGCTGGCGCGCTATTTTGAGGATTATCTGGCCGAGCTTGATAGCACCTTAAGCCAGCCGGGCTTCACCATGGCGCAGCGCCTGATGAACTACTGGCAGCTATGGCGTGAATCGCAATCGTTCTCCGATTGCCAGGGCAAATGTCTGGCGGTGAAGCTGGGCGCGGAAGTCGCTGACTTATCTGACAGCATGCGAGCCACGTTACAGACAGGCACTGCAGGCATCATCGCGCGACTGGCGGAAGCGTTAGAAGCGGGGATTGAAGAAGGTTCGCTGGCTATCGATGATAAACCAGGTCGTGTGGCGGAAAGCCTGTATCAGCTTTGGGTTGGCGCCAGCGTCATGGTAAAAATCGTGCGCAATACCAGCCCGTTTGATTCCGCCATGTGCATGACGCAAAAAATCATTCGTATTACCGCGCAGTAAGAAGGGCGTCCCGCCGGGACGCCGCTTCACTCTCACAGAATCGATTTCGCCGTTTTAACCACGTTTTCAACGGTGAAGCCAAACGCTTTGAACAGCTGATCCGCCGGCGCTGACTCACCGAAGGTGGTCATGCCGACGATCGCGCCGTTCAGGCCGGTGTATTTGAACCAGTAATCTGCGATTCCCGCTTCAATCGCCACGCGCGCCGCCACCGCTTTCGGCAGCACGGATTCACGGTACGCCGCGTCCTGCTTGTCGAAGGCGTCGGTGGAGGGCATGGAGACCACGCGCACCTTGCGGCCTTCTGCCGTCAGCTGCTCATAAGCGCTCACCGCCAGTTCCACTTCCGAACCGGTGGCGATCAGGATCAGCTCCGGCGTGCCGCTGCTGTCCTTCAGCACGTAACCGCCGCGCGCCACGTTAGCCAGCTGCTCAGCGGTACGATCCTGCTGCGCCAGGTTCTGACGCGAGAAGATCAGCGCCGACGGGCCGTCAACGCGTTCGATAGCGTATTTCCACGCCACCGCCGATTCAACCTGGTCGCACGGGCGCCACAGGCTCATGTTTGGCGTCACGCGCAGGCTGGCCATCTGCTCAACCGGCTGGTGCGTCGGGCCATCTTCGCCCAGACCAATGGAGTCGTGGGTGTAGACCATAATCTGACGGATTTTCATCAGCGCGGCCATGCGTGCGGCGTTGCGCGCGTACTCGACGAACATCAGGAAGGTGGCGGTGTACGGCAGGAAGCCGCCGTGCAGCGCCAGACCGTTGGCAATCGCGGTCATACCGAACTCGCGCACGCCGTAATGAATGTAGTTGCCCGCCGCGTCTTCGTTGATGGGCTTCGAGCCGGACCACATGGTGAGGTTGCTTGGCGCAAGGTCAGCGGAGCCGCCCAGGTATTCCGGCAGGATTTTACCAAAGGCTTCGATGGCGTTCTGCGAGGCTTTACGGCTGGCGATTTTCGCCGGGTTGGCCTGCAGCTGCTCAATGAACTTCTGCGACTCGCTGGCCCAGTTTTCTGGCAGCGCGTTGTTGACGCGACGCTTGAACTCCGCGGCCAGCGCCGGATGCGCAGCGGCGTAGGCGGCAAACTTTTTGTCCCACGCGGACTCTTTCGCCTGGCCGGCTTCTTTGGCGTCCCACTGCGCGTAGATGTCTGACGGGATTTCAAACGGACCGTGGTTCCAGCCCAGCTGCTTGCGGGTCAGCGCAATTTCATCGGCACCCAGCGGCGCGCCGTGCGAATCGTGCGTACCGGCTTTGTTCGGCGAGCCGAAGCCAATCACGGTTTTGCACATCAGCAGCGAAGGCTTGTCGGACACCGCTTTGGCTTCTTCCACCGCTTTCTTAATCGCGTCGGCGTCGTGGCCGTCCACGCCGCGCACCACGTGCCAGCCGTAGGCTTCAAAACGTTTGGCGGTGTCGTCGGTGAACCAGCCGTCGACGTGACCGTCGATGGAGATGCCGTTGTCGTCATAGAAGGCCACCAGTTTGCCCAGCTTCAGGGTGCCGGCGATGGAGCACACCTCGTGCGAAATGCCTTCCATCATGCAGCCGTCGCCCATAAACACGTAGGTGTTATGGTCTACGATGTCATGACCCGGACGGTTGAACTGCGCCGCCAGCGTGCGCTCAGCGATGGCGA
This sequence comes from Pantoea sp. X-Soil-ISGK-421, assembly GCF_059730785.1. Taxonomy (NCBI): domain Bacteria; kingdom Pseudomonadati; phylum Pseudomonadota; class Gammaproteobacteria; order Enterobacterales; family Erwiniaceae; genus Pantoea; species Pantoea sp. X-Soil-ISGK-421. The sequence continues at coordinate 1,967,717 of NZ_AP035979.1, forward strand.
AACCGACCGCGTTAGCGATGCCCTGGCCCAGCGGGCCGGTGGTGGTTTCAACGCCCGCGGTGTAGCCGTATTCCGGGTGGCCTGGCGTTTTAGAGTGCAGCTGACGGAAATTTTTTAATTCGCTTAGCGGCAAATCATAACCGCTCAGGTGCAACAGGCTGTAAATCAGCATTGAGCCGTGACCGTTCGACAACACAAAGCGATCACGGTTAGCCCAGTTGGGATTGCGGGGGTTGTGCTGCAAAAAATCGAGCCACAAGACTTCAGCGATATCCGCCATGCCCATCGGGGCGCCCGGATGCCCCGAATTGGCGTGTTGTACGCCATCCATGCTCAAAGCGCGAATGGCGTTGGCTCTTTCCCGGCGTGTAGACATACAGTTCTCCAGAGGTGCGACGTCGGCGCTTATTTAGCGTGGGATACTTGTTCGTAGTAACCGATCTTCTCAACTTTGGCGGTTGAGCCACCACCTTCAAACTCCGATGCCAGCCAGGCATTGACGATATTTTTCGCCAGCTCAGGCCCGATAACGCGTGCGCCCATAGTCATGATCTGCGCATTGTTGCTCTTGCGAGCACGCTCGGCAGAGAAGGTGTCGTGACACTGCGCCGCGCGCACGCCCTCTACCTTGTTGGCGACAATCGCCACACCGATGCCGGTGCCACACAGCAGAATGCCGCGCTCAAATTCGTTTTTCTGAATGGCCGTGGCGAGAGCAAATGCCACATCCGGGTACATCGGACGGTCGTTTTGCGCGTCATTGGTGTAATCCGTTACCACATAGTCTTTCTCTTCCAGCAGCTTTTTAATCACGTTTTTCAATTCGATAGCCGCATCATCGGCGCCAATTGCGATCGTTTTCATCGTCGTTCTCCAGCAGGGTTTGCAATGACGCCTGCACGTTTGTTCAGCAGGCGAGAAGATGTTCATGGTTAGCGTGCCATAAAATCAATCATATGTTCAATGGTTGTTCATATGAATTGCAGCCGGAATCGCATATGAAACCCTTCCTGATCCCCGTGAGAGGGCCGCTGCCCGCGCTTATGGGCGTAATAATCCGATAAACTGACCAAAATCAAATCTCATGAGCCTGCTCACACTTTCGCGTGTTGCAGTTGAGAGATGCACAATTATCCGTGTAGTGTTCATATGTTCGCATGACTATACCAATGTACAAGAAGACCCATCGAGGACTCGAACATGTGTCATTTACACCGTACCTCTCAGTACTCCTGCAGCCAGCGCTCCTTTGGCGTTTGGTCAACACCACATAAAGAAATGATCACTCACGCACGTCGTGGAGGTGCGTTATGAACCAACAAACAATGACGGCGGTGGAGCAATCCACCATCAGAAAAATCTCCTGGCGCCTGGTGCCGTTCGTGGCGCTGATGTTCTTCATCAACTTCCTCGATCGCACCGCGATTTCGTTTGCCGGCCCCAATGGCATGACGCAAGACCTTGGCCTCACCGCGCTGCAGTTTGGTCTGGCGTCGGGCATCTTCTTTATTGGCTACATCCTGCTGGAAGTGCCAAGCAACCTGGCGCTGCATAAGTTCGGCGCTCGCCGCTGGCTGGCGCGCATCATGATCAGCTGGGGCATTGTCTCGCTGCTGTTCACCTGGGTGAGCAGTGTGGAAGGTTTGTATACGCTGCGTCTGCTGCTGGGTATCGCCGAAGCTGGCTTCTTCCCTGGTGCGATTCTCTATCTCAGCATGTGGGTGCCGGGCCGCCATCGCAGCAAAATCCTGTCGCTGTTCTATCTTGCCCAACCGCTGACGGTGGTGTTCGGTGCGCCATTAGCCGCGTCACTGATTCAGCAGCACGGCCTGTTTGGCATGGAAGGCTGGCGCGTGATGTTTATGGGTGTCTCGATTCCCGCGATTCTGATTGGCATCGCCGCGCTGTTTTGGTTGGTGGACTCGCCGCGTCAGGCTAAGTGGCTGACCGCTGAAGAGAAGACCTGGCTGACGACAGAACTGGAAGCCGAACATCAGCAGAAGCAGGGCCATCAAAAGCACAGCCTGCGTTCGGTGATGGGCAATGGCCGCGTCTGGATGCTGTGCCTGATTTACTTCGGCTTTATTTACGGCCTGTATGCGCTGGCATTCTTCCTGCCAACCATCATCGCCGGCTTCCAGCAGCAGTTTGGCACCACCTTCAATGTGATGCAGAAAGGACTGATTACCGGCGTACCGTATCTGATCGCAGCGGCAGTGATGTTCTTCTGGTCGAAAGATGCCACGCGTCGCGGCTGCAAAACCTGGCACATCGCTATCCCGGCGCTGGCAGGCGGCATCAGCGTACCGCTGGCGCTGTATATGGATTCGCCCTTCACCACCATCATGGTGATTGCGATTACCGCCAGCGCGGTCTTCGCCGCATTGCCAAACTTCTGGACCTTACCGACGCAGTTCCTGACCGGCGCATCTGCCGCCGCAGCGATTGCACTGATCAATACCGTAGGAAACGTAGCGGGCTTCTCAGCAGGCTACATCACCGGTGCGCTGCATGACGCGACCAACAGCTATGCCTTGCCGATGTTTGTGGTGGGTGGATTCATGCTGCTGTCAGCCTTACTCATGCTGTTACTTAACCGCCGTCGCTCGCCGTCGCAGCCGACCTCTTTAGCTCAGGAGCATTAATATGACGTACCTGTTTAACCAACCTTCAGCCTTTGCCGCTGAGCTCATTGAAGGCTTTGTCGCCGCTAATGCCGATAAAGTCCGTCAGGTTGCCGGAGGCGTGGTGCGCAGCACCCGCAGTCAGCCGAATACGGTGGCGGTGATTGTGGGCGGCGGGTCCGGCCACTATCCGGCATTCGCCGGGTTGGTTGGACAAGGTCTGGCACACGGCGCGGCGATGGGTAACTTATTCGCTTCACCGTCGGCGCAGCAGATCTACAACGTGGCACGTGCGGCGCATAACGGTGCGGGCGTGTTGCTGATGTTCGGTAACTACGCCGGGGATGTGCTGCACTTCGGCCAGGCGTGTGAGCGCCTGCGGGCAGAAGGCATTGCTTGCGAAGTGCTGGCGGTGACGGACGATATTTCCAGCGCGGGTAAAGATGAGCTGGAGAAACGTCGTGGTGTGGCTGGCGATCTGTGCGTGTTCAAAGCCGCCTGCGCTGCCGCCGAAGCGGGTCACGATTTATCACAGGTACTGCAACTGGCGCAGCACGCCAATCACCGCACGCGCACTTTTGGCGTGGCATTTTCTGGTTGCAGCCTGCCGGGTGCCTCACATCCGCTGTTCGAAGTGGAAAAAGGGCGTATGGCACTGGGTCTGGGGATTCACGGCGAGCCGGGGATTAAAGAGACCGACATGCCGAGCGCGGATGAGTTGGCAGAGATCTTTGTGGAGCGTTTGCTCAATGAACGGCCAGCCGATATTCCACAGGCCGACGGTCAGCGGGTGGCGGTGATCCTCAACGGCTTAGGCTCGGTGAAATATGAAGAGCTGTTTGTCGTCTACCGTCGTGTCGCACAACTGCTTGAGGCTGCCAGGCTGCAGGTGGTTGAGCCAGACGTCGGTGAGTTTGTCACCAGTTTTAACATGGCCGGTGCATCATTGACGCTGATGTGGCTGGACGATCAGCTGGAGACCTTGTGGCGCGCGCCGACCAATACGCCAGCTTACCGCAAAGGTAGCGTATTGGTTGCCGAACCGTTGAGCGCCGCTGAGCTTGTTGAAAGCACTGAAGAAGCCTTGCCAGCAGCAACGGCCGAATCGCAAGAGAGCGCGGTACGCGTGCTGCAGCTGCTCGAATCAGTGGCGCAAATGTTACAACGTAACGCTGAGCGTCTTGGTGATATCGATGCGGTGGCCGGTGATGGCGACCACGGTATTGGCATGGAACGTGGCGTGTTGGGCGCGGTAGAGAAAGCGCGTGAAGTCGCCGCGCGTGGCGCCGGTGCGGGCAGTTTGCTGTGCCGTGCGGCAGATGCCTGGGCGGATAAAGCCGGCGGCACATCTGGCGCGTTGTGGGGGGTGGCGCTCACTGCGCTCGGTACCGCGCTGGGCGATCGTCAGGTGCCAGACGCACAGCGTGTGGCAACCGGTGTACGTGAGGCGAAAGAAGGCATTATGCACTTTGGTAAAGCGCGCGTCGGCGATAAAACCATGGTTGATGTGCTGGTGCCCTTCAGCGACACCCTCAATGAGGCGGTTGCCGCAGGTGCCTCGTTAACCGACGCCTGGTTAGCAGCAGCGCAGGTGGCCGATAAAGCCGCACAGGACACTGCCCAACTGGTACCGAAAATGGGGCGTGCGCGTCCGCTGGCAGAAAAAAGTGTCGGCACGCCGGATGCCGGGGCCATTTCGCTGGCGTTAATCGTCAATACTGTCGGCGATCTGCTAAAAGAACACAGTGCATCTGAACAAGGAGCTTGAAGCATGTCTCAGCCAAAAATCTGGCTCGGCGTCAGTTTGAAAATGTACTTCGGCTATCAACAAACGTTGCAATGGTGTCGCGATGTGGCGGCATTAGCCGAGCATCAGGCGGTGAAAAGCGGCGACGTCGGATTGTTTGTGTTACCGGCTTATCCAGCCATTCCTGCAGTTGCCGAGATTTTCGCGCATACGCCGGTGCGCTTCGGCGGTCAGAATGTTTGTCAGGCAGAGAACGGCGCCTGGACCGGTGAGGTTAGCGCCAGTATGTTGCAGGAACTAGGCTGCTCGCTGGCAGAAATTGGTCACGCTGAGCGCCGTCGTCACTTCCATGAAGACAAGACACAAATCGCCGCTAAAGTGGCGATGTCGCTGCGCCACGGCATAACGCCGGTGCTGTGCATCGGCGAAGAGCAGCAGGCGGAACCGCAGCAGGCGATAGCGCTGTGCGAGCAGCAGCTTGCCGAAGCGCTGGCCGAGTCTGCGCAGCAGGGATTAAAAGGTGAAGTGTTCTTCGCTTACGAACCGCAATGGGCGATCGGTGCGCCGCAACCAGCACCAGACAGCTACATCCGCACGGTGTGCGCCGGATTGCAGCAGCTCGCCACGCCGCCTGGTATCAGCCTGAAAGTCATTTACGGCGGCAGTGCCGGCCCGGGACTGATTCAGCGCCTTGGCGCGGACGTGAATGGCTTGTTCCTTGGGCGCTTTGCCCACGATCCGAAGGCGTTGGCCCACATTATTGATGAAGCCAGTGAGCTGGTTCAGGAGCGCCGTTAATGAGCCGTATCGGACTCAGCACCTACGCCTTTTTCTGGCGCATGTCGTCGAAAGTACCTCATCCGCTGACGCTGGAGCAGATGCTGCAGCAGACCGCCGATCTCGATGTGTCAGTGTTTCAAATCTGCGACTATCCGGCGATTGAAAGCTGGTCTGACACACAACTGCTGGCGTTGCGTCATCAGGCCGATGCGCTGGGCATCACGCTGGAACTCGGCACGCGCGGCCTCGGTACTGAGCATCTGCGTCGTTATCTGCATATGGCGGAAATCCTTGATGCGCGCGTAATACGTTCGATGTTCTACACCGCCGATCACCGTCCATCGCTTGACGAGGCCGCCGAGCTAATTGCCAACGTGTTGCCAGATTTTGCGCGTCAGCAGGTGCGTCTCTGTCTGGAGACATACGAGCAGGTGAACAGCGGCGCGATGATGTCGGTGATCAATACGTTTCTGTCGCCGTGGCTCGGTGTATGTCTCGATCCCGCTAACTGTGTCGCCGGACTCGAATTGCCAGAGCAGGTGATTGCCAACACCGCTGCGCGCGTCGGCAATCTGCACATCAAAGACTTTGCTTTCACGCGCCGTGATGGCTGGGTCGGCTTTACCTTTGCCGGCTGCCCGATGGGCGAAGGCTTGCTGGATTACGACCGGATGATCGCCAGCGTGCGCCCGGCGGATAAAGGCATTAACCAAATCGTCGAACATTGGTTGCCGTGGCAAGACGATGCCGCCGTAACCTGCGAGCGAGAAGCCGAATGGACTCGCCGCACCGTTGAATTCTTACGCAGTAAACAAGATCAGGAGTAACACTATGAGCGAGCAACTGAAAACCATCACCGTGATTGGCGCGGGCGGCAAAATGGGTATGCGTATTTCTGCTAACTTCCAGAAAAGCGCTTACCAGGTATTTTACTGTGAGAATTCACCCAAGGCGCAAGAGCAGGTCAGCGCACAAGGTCGCGAACTCTCTGACGCCGCGTCAGTGGTGCCATTGAGTGACGTGGTAATCCTGGCGGTGCCCGATATCGTCCTGGGCAAAGTGTCTGAAGGCGTGGTGCCGCAGATGAAACCGGGCGCGATTCTGCTGACGCTGGATCCGGCGGCGGCGTATGCAAACCTGATCGCGCATCGTGATGGCATTGAATACGCGGTGGCGCATCCTTGCCATCCGTCGGTGTTCCTTGAGCGTTACACCAAAGAAGAACATGCCGATGCGTTCGGCGGTATTGCAGCCATTCAGCATGTGGCAGCGTCGTATGAAACCGGTTCTGATGAGCAGAAAGCCGAGCTAAGCAACGTGATCAGCGTGATGTACGGCCCGGTTGAGCAAGTGCATTGGGTGACCGTAACGCAGTTGGCGTATCTGGAACCGACGCTGGTGGAAACCGTGGCCTGTATGGTCGGCGCATTTATGAAAGAAGCGCTGGATGAAACCGTAAAACACAGCGGCGTGCCGGAAGAAGCGGCCAAAGCGATGCTGTATGGCCATATTCAGATCGCGCTGGCCGTGGCGTTCCGCGCCACCAACCCGTTCTCGGATGCCTGCATGATCGCCATGGAATACGGTCGTGAGAAGATTGTGAAGCCAGACTGGAAGCAAATCTTCGATCAGAAAGAGCTGGATATTGTGATTGCCCGTATGTTGAAAATCGACGCCATCAAACGCTAAGCGTGACGCTCGACCGACTCGCGGCGCTGTTGTCTGGCGAAGCGAGTCGTATCAATGATATAACTCCCTGTCAAAGTCACATTAAGCCGGTATTTTGTAGGGTCGCCATTGATGGCGGCCAGGTGCGCATAAATGCGCACCCTACGTGGTACGCTTGCAGCATCTTCACATAACACCCAAACAAGACAGGTTACGGATGGAAAAAAACACGCTTTCTCAGGACTCCGAGCTGCTGACGGAAATTGCCGTCGCCTACTATCAGGACGAAATCACCCAGGAGGAGATTGCGCGTAAGTTTGGGATTTCTCGTATTAAAGTCGGCCGATTGCTGAAACGTGCTCGTGAAGAGGGCATTGTCGAAATCAATGTGCGTTACCATCCTGTATTCAGCACCCGCCTCGAACAACAGCTGAAAAATCGGTTCCCCCAACTGCAACGTGCGCTCATTGCGCTTGATCAGCCCGATCAGGAGGAGCAACGTCGTCAGGTTGCTGCACTGGTGTCGTCACATTTAGCGCAGTCGTTGAAAGACGACGCGATTGTCGCCGTGGGGCAAGGGCGCAACGTCGCCGCTGTCGCCGATTATCCCGGTCAGGTCCAGACGCGGAATTGCCTGTTCATTAGCGGCATTGGCGGCACGCACCGTCCCGGCGATGCCATCAACGCGGATCACATCAGCCGCCGTATGGCGAAGAAATTCGGTGGCATCAGCGAAACGCTGTATGCGCCCGCCTATGTTGAGAACCGTGGGCTGCGTGATGCCTTTATGCAAAACGGCACCATCAAAGAGACGCTGGACCGCGCGCGTAAAGCGGATGTGGCGTTGGTGGGCATCGGCGACATGAATGAAAACAGTTATATGGTGAAACTCGGCTGGTTTACGCCGCATGAAATCATCGACGCCAGCGTTAATCAGGGCGTAACCGGGGATGTCGCCGGCTATGACTTTTTTAATGCTCAGGGACAACACGTTGATACCGTGATGAACGATCGTGTTATTGGACTCAGCATTGATGAGTTACGTAAAATCCCTTGCGTGATCGCTATTGCCGCCGAGAACACCAAAGCGATGGCGATCCTTGGCGCACTGCGCACGGGTGCGATAGATATTATTGCGACGACCGCGCAGAACATTCGTACCATATTGAGTTTGTCGCAGTAGCGGTCAATGTCGTGTCAATTTGGCTGGGGTGAGGCGCCTTCGCGCTTTGCCTGCCAGCAATCAGCCTTATTCCATAACGCGAAGTGGCATAACCTAACGATCTTGTTCGCGCCAGGTACAGGATATATCCTGTATTTTTCCTTGTTGAGAATCCTGCCAGATGAAAGACGCACGCTTGCTCTCGGTTGAAAATCTCTCACTGCACACGCACGATCGCCGCTTGCTGGTGGATAACATCTCCTTTCATCTCGAGCGCAAAGAAATCCTGGCGCTGGTTGGCGAGTCGGGTTCCGGCAAAACCTTAACTTCACTGGCATTGATGAATTTACTGCCTGCGGGCGTGCAACAGCGTGGCGGTCGTGTGGTGTTTAATGGCGAGACGCTTGATGCGCGCACCACCCAGCAACTACGCGGTTGCCGCATCGCCACGGTATTTCAGGAACCCATGACCAGCATGAATCCCACGCTGCGTATTGGTGAGCAGATTGCCGAAGTGCTGGTGCGGCATCGTCAGTTCAGCTGGAAACAGGCGCAGCAGGAAGCGATTGCGCTGCTGGATCGCGTCGGCATCGTCAATCCGGCGCAGCGTGCGCGGCAATATATTCATCAGCTGTCGGGCGGAATGCGGCAACGTGTGATGATCGCCAGCGCCATCAGCGGTCAGCCTGAATTGTTAATTGCCGATGAACCGACCACCGCGCTAGACGTCACCATTCAGGCGCAAATTCTGGCGCTGCTGCAGGCGCTGCAACAAGAGATGGGCATGGGGATCTTATTGATCACCCACGATCTCTCCGTCGTGGCGCGCTACGCCGACCGCGTTTGCGTGATGAAGCAAGGGCAGCTGGTTGAACAGGGCGCGGTACTCAATACGCTGGGCGCGCCCACCCATCCCTACACGCGGAAATTGATTGCTGCCTCGGCGCCGCAGATGCCGGAAGCGGTCGCGCCGGTGGTACAGCCGCCGCTATTGGTGCTGCGTGACATCAGTAAAAGCTATCCGTTGCCGCGCCGCATGCCGCTGTGGCCGGCCAAACGACAAACCGTTTTGTATCCGGCCAATTTGTCGATTGCGCAGGGCGAAATTGTCGGGCTGATTGGTGAATCTGGCTCCGGCAAAACCACGCTGGGCAGCGCGGCCATTGGCCTGATTGCGGCAGATGGCGGTGAGGTACACTTTGAAGGTCAGCACCTGCAAGGGCGTCAGCTCCATACCTTACGTCGCCATACGCAAATTATTTTCCAGGATCCTTATGCCAGCCTGAACCCCAAAATTCCGGTCGGAGAGCAGATCGCCGAACCGCTGCGCGTCTGGCAGCTACGCAAAGGTGCCGCGGTGGATGAGCGGGTCAAAGAACTGCTGACGCTAGTGGGATTGAAAGCCGAACATGCCGGACGCCTGCCGGGCGCGTTTTCAGGTGGGCAGCGTCAGCGTATTGCCATTGCGCGCGCGCTGGCGATGGAACCGAAGCTGCTGGTGGCGGATGAAGCGGTGGCGGCACTGGATTTATCGGTGCGCGGGCAGATTCTCGCGCTGTTCAATACGCTGCGGCATACGCTGGGATTATCAGTGTTGTTCATCAGCCACGATCTCAGCGCGGTGCGCCAGTTATGCGATCGCGTGGTGGTGATGTATCACGGCAAGATTGTGGAATCGGGTGCGACCGCCAGCGTAATTAATCATCCGCAGGACAATTACACCCGTCAACTGCTCGCCGCCGCGCCCGACATTCAGCAGGCGCTGGCGCTGCGGTTAGCGGCCGTGTAACAGCGGCAGATCGAGATGCTCGGCCCATTCATGCCAGGAACCGACATACACCGAGACATGTGCATAGCCCGCCAGCGTTAACGCCGCCCATACCGTGGCGGCGCGGGCACCGCGATGGCAATAGACCTGCAACTGCGCGTGCTTACTTAATCCAGCGGCCTCGGCGCGTGTAGCAATCTCCTGCGCAGTTAAGTAATGGCCGTCGGCGATGACCTCTTCCCAAAACAGCAGCTGTGCGTGCGGAATGCGTCCAGCGCGTTGACAGCAGGCATGTGCAAAGCTGCCATCGAACTCGCTGGGACGACGCGCATCAACGTTGATTATCGCCACGCCATCCGCCGCTAAAACCTGTTCACGGCTGCAAACCACATCGTTATTCCACGCAGGGGCGCTAACTGTGGGTGGATGCGCCACGGTGCGGCTCAAGCCCAATCCCGGACTGAGGTCATATCCCGCGGCGATCCATGCATCAACGCCGCCATCCAGAATCAGGGCATCCTCACGCTTGAGCAGCCATGCGAACCACGCACCGCGTGGTGAACGCATGCCAACCTGCTGTTCGAAAAACACCGGCGTGGCACCGGGATAGGCGGTAAACATCGGTTGCAGCGCGGTGGCGGCTTCTGCTGCCATCATCGCTAAACCTTGCTCGCTGCCATCCTCAATAAAATAGTCGTAGACGTTGCAGTGCTGTGCGCCGGGTAATGTGCCGCGTTGCCAGTCGGCAAATTCGCGCACATCGATCAACAGAAACGCTTCGCCGCATGCCAGGCGCTGATGCAGTGATAGCACATCAATGATCATGCAGAACTCCTGAAAACAGCGGCTGTAGCGAACCGAGTTCGTCGTGCTCGGCTGCCAGCAAGACGCGCGCGGCGAGGGCGATATCAAAGACGTTGAGGCCAAACGAGGAAAAATAGACGCTGTCATCGTGCTGTGGCCGCCAGTTATCCAGCAGCAGCGCCGCGAGGTCGGCTGCTACATCCTGCTCACGAAACTCACCGGCGCGGAACATCTGGAACAGGCTTTTGGCGCTACGCTGGGCGAAATCACCCCACGCATCGACCATCACTTTGCTGCTGGCTTTAATCGCGGCAAAACTGACTTCGTGATAGCCGACCTGCACAATAATTCTGCCGGGACGCACTGCTGTGGCATCGACAATCGGCTGGTCTGCGCTGGTACAGGTCAGTATTGCGTCATAAGGCTGTGCTAAGGCGAGTGGCAGATCGGTTTCGATCTGCACTTCGCGCAACGCGCTAAGTTTGAATGGCGAGCGATTCCACACGCCAATCTGTTCCAGCTGCGGAAACAGCTGCTGCAGCATGCGGAGATGCGCCTGAGCATGCAGACCGGCGCCGAGTAGCAGCACACGTTTCACCGGACGCGGCGCGGCCAGCTGTAATGCCAGCGCGCTCACCGCAGCGGTGCGGGCAGCCGTTAATGCGCCGCTGGCCAATAAACCACGCGGAATGCCGCTCTGCGCATCATTAATCAAGGTTAACGCTAATGCGGCGGGCAATACATCAGGTCGCTGCGGACGATGTGCGGTCCACTTCACGCCAGCGGCATTGTAAATTCCGCCGACGCGCGCCGGTAAGGCATAGGCTTTACCGAGTGGCGTACCAAGGTCGATGTGATTTTCGGCGGGCATCTGTGCTTCACCAAGCCGCATCAGGCGGATCACCGTTTTGACGTCTTCCAGCGCCAGAGCAACATCACCGCCACCCAATTGCGCGACAGTGGCTTCATCCAATACACGCAATAAGGCTTCCATTATTGCTCCAGCAGTCGGTCGGCGAACGGATAGAGCGCCGGAGAACCACCACAATGCACGAAGGTAACGCGCGAACCCTGCGGAATGCGCCCTTGCTCCACCAGTGCGAACAGGCCGTGCATCGCTTTGCCGGTGTAGACCGGATCCAGCAGCACGCCTTCCAACTGGGCGAGTTTATAGATGGCGGCAATGCCGCCGTCCGATGGCACGCCGTACGCCTGACCGACATAGCTATCTTCTATCCAGATATCATCCGGCTGCCACTGCTGCGGCCATTGCAGCAGATCGGCACAATCCTGCGCCATGCCAGCAATGCGCGGCTGGAACCAGTCGGCTTTGGCACTAACGCTTACACCAATGACCTGAGTATGGGGCCAATAGCGACGCGTACCCACATGCAAGCCTGCCAGCGTGCCGCCGGAACCGGTGGGCGCAACGATGAAATCGGGTGCGGGCGTCTGGCTGGGTGCCAACTGCGCCGTCATCTCTTCCACCGCCCGCACATATCCCAATGCGCCGAGTGGCGTCGCGCCACCCAGCGGAATAATCATCGGGATTTCACCTTGCGCAATAGCTGCATCAGCGTGCGCCTGCATTGCGCCTTCAATTTGCGAGAAATAGCCGTCGGGATCGAGGAACTGCACCTCGGCGCCAAACAGCTTGTCCAGCAGCAGATTACCTTGCCAGCTGGCGGGCGGATTGCCCCGCAGCACCAGCACAGGGCGCATACCAAACTTGCGCGCCGCGGCGGCCACCATGCGGGCGTGGTTCGACTGATGCCCGCCGGTGGTGATCACCACATTCACGCCTGTTTTGCAGGCCTCCGCCATCAGATACTCCAGCTTGCGCACTTTGTTGCCGCCGCCGCCGAAGCCGCTGTAGTCATCACGTTTTATCGTCAGCGTAATCCCAAGTGCCTCACTGAGCCGCGGCAGCGGCTCGTGAGGCGTGGGGAAGAAGCCGAGCGGAACGCGTTCAAACTCTTCTACTGATTTCATTATTTACGACCTTTATTTTTGTGTACTGCGGTGTTTCCCTGGTGTGGCGCGACCCGGCCAATGGCCGAATCATTGAATGCGTTGAGCCATAAGCTCATGGATTGCTGGAAGCGTTCGAGTCCTGCCAGCGTGACAAACTCATTCACGGCGTGCGCGTTGCCGCCGTGGCCTAATCCGCCAATCAGAAAGGCGGGCGCGACGGCCGCGAAGGCGTAAGCGGGCGCACAACCTGGCGCCCACGGCCAGATTTGCGGTGCCGCGCCCAGCGTTTGATAGCTGGCGATCAAGGCATCGACGCCGCTGGCGCTGCGGCTAAAGCGCACGCCGGGATAGCGATCGAACAGTTGCAGTTCGCTGCCGGCTAAATCAGGTTGCGCCAGGCGCTGCTGCGCGGCTTCAATCATCGCATCCTGATCGAAGCCCGGCGGAATGCGGAACGCCAATTCAGCGCTGGCACGGAACGGAATCACGCCGCGTCCGCCCGGCGGATCGCTGTGCAGTTCAGCCAGCGTTAAGACCGCGCTACCGAGCAGCGTTTGCAGGCAGCTCAGCGTGTCGCCTTCGATCATCAGGCGCTGGCTGCGACGGAAGTGCAGTTCATCATCAATGCTGAATTCTGCGGCGACTTTGGTTAGCAGGGCATTCGCCTCATCGTCCGTTGGTTCGCATGCCAGCACGCCGCTGTGTTCAGCAGGCGCAATGGCATTCAGCGCGTTGACTAAGCGCCACGCCGGATTGGCTATCCAGCCGGCATTGCTGGCATGAATTGCCGACGACGGCCCGCCCCACGCGCCACCGGTGACGCTGAGGCGTCCGCTGGCCAGTCCGGTAAAGCCGAGGTAAACGCGTGGCGCGCCGCCGCCGTATTCGCACAGTGACGGAAACAACACGGCTTCCGCGGGGGCAATCGGGCAAGGTTGTTGCGCTAAATAGCGGCGTAGCGCGCCGCTGCCGACTTCCTCTTCACCTTCGAGCAGGATTTCGATATTGAAGTCGAGCTGCTGGCGCTGCTGCAGTTCGCGCAGCAGGATCAGCAAAGCGGCGACCGGGCCTTTGTTGTTTTCAGCACCGCGTCCGACAAACACCTGGCCGAGTTCAGGCCACTCGCACACGCCGCCGACAAACGGCGACACATCCCAACCGGCCTCATCCGCAGGCATCACATCGTACATGTTGTACAGCACCACGGTTTTGTCGCTGCCGTTATCGATGCGCACATGCACCAGCGGCGGGGCGTCGCCATTTTGCGACGCGACCGGAAAAATCACTGTCGCCGCGAGATGCGCCACCATCCACTGTTCCAGCCAGGCGGCCAGACCGCGCTGCGCAGAGAGCTGACCGGCCACACTCGGCCAGCGCGTCAGTTCACTCAGCAGATTTAAGGTGGCATCAAGGCGACTCATAAACGAATCCTCGGGTTCAGCACCAGATAGAGCAGGTCGATCAGCAAATTGATTGCCACGAACACCACTGCGGCGAGCAATACAATCGCCTGCACCAGCGGGAAATCGCGGTTTTGAATCGCCTGAATCGCCAGACGACCAATGCCCGGCCAGGCAAAAATAATCTCAGTCACCAGTGCGCCGCCGAGCAGCGAGGCGAAATACATGCCCTGCACGGTGATTACCGGAATCAACGCGTTACGCAAACCATGGCGCACCACGATGCGCCAGGCGCTGAGCCCTTTGGCGCGCGCGGTCCGGATATAATCCTGTTGCAGCACATCCAGCAGGCTGGCGCGCGTCAGGCGTGCCACGGCGCTCATGTAAAACGCGCCGAGGCTTAGCGCCGGCATCACAAGCGCGGCGAAGGTGCCGTAACCGCTGGACGGCAGCCACTGTAACTTCAGGCTAAACAGCAGAATCAGCAGCAGTCCGAGCCAGAATACCGGAATCGCCTGGCCGGAGAAGGCCAGCAGGCGGCACAGCAAATCCCACAGGCTGTGTGGTCGCAGGGCGCTAATAATGCCGAGCAACAAACCCAGCAGCGAACTCCACGCCAGCGCACTGACGGCTAGCAGCGCGGTTGCGGGTAAACGTTCGGCGATCAGCGCCAGCACCGGCTGGCTGTAACGCAGCGATTCACCAAAATCGCCGTGCAGCACGCCGCCGAGGTAATGGCTGTATTGCCACAGCAGCGGACGATCAAAGCCCATGCTGTGACGAAAGGTAGCAATCTCTTGCTGGCTGGAACCGGGCGGCATCATCAGCGCCGCCGGATCGCCCGTCATATGCAGGCTGAAAAAAATCAGCAGCGACACGCCAAGCAAGACTAAAACCGATTGGCCAAGGCGATTAAGCAGAATATTCAGCATCTCAATCCAACCTTGTATGCGTGCGACGTAACAGCGCATCGCCGAGCAGGTTGCAGCCAATCACCAGCGCCGCAATCACCAAACCGGGATAGAGCACCAGCCATTGCGACAGCAGCATGTAAGAGCGGCCTTCACCAATCAGATTGCCCAGCGTTGGCGTGGGTGGCTGAATGCCCATGCCGAGAAAACCCACCGAGGCTTCGAGCACGATTAAACGCGGGATATCCAGCGTCAGCAGCACCACCAGCGGTGTTAGCAGATTGGGCAGAATATGCCGCAACAGCACGCGCAGTGGGGAAAAGCCCATGGCGCGCACCGCCTGAATGTATTCCAGTTCGCGAATTTCTAAGGTTTTGGCGCGTGCCACGCGGGCGTATATCGCCCAACTGGTGCAGCCCATAATCACGATGATGTTGGTGAGCGATGCGCCCATCAGCGCAATCACCAGCAGAATTAACAGAATAAACGGCACCGCCAACTGGATATCGATCAGGCGCATGATCAGCGCATCAACCCAACCCCCGGCGTAACCGGCGATCATGCCGAGCGCGACGCCAATCACCGCGCCAATTGCTGCCGCGACCAATACCACCAGCAGCGACAAGCGCGTGCCGGAGAGTATTCGCGCCAGCAAATCGCGGCCCAGTTGATCGGTGCCGAGCCAATGCGTGGCCTGCGCGCCGGAACTGCCCGGCGGCAGGAACATCTCATTGAGGTTATTACTTAATGCATCAGGCAACGGCAACCACGGAGAGAGCAGCGCCGCGGCAATCACCACGATCAGCAAGACACTGCCGATCACCGCATCGCCATAAATCAGGCGGCGCGGACGGCGCTGCAGCACGGTGCCTGGTGAAATCATTTCAGCCTCAGGTCAAACAGCGGGATGCGGGCATCGACGCGGCCTTTGAAGTTGAGCGACGTGCTGTGCGCATACAAGGTGTCTTCACGGTATAGCGGCAGCAGCGGCTGCTGTTCAGCGACGCGTTGCTGAATCTGCTCTAACACTTTTTTGCGCGCAACGGGATCAACAATTTGACGACTTTGGTCGAGCAGCTTATCCAGCTCCGCATCATGGACGGTGGAATAGGGCTCGCCGCTGCGCAGAATCGGGAACAGCGCGGCATCGGCATCTAAAGTTTGGGTGGAGCCCCACGCCAGCATGTACATCGGTGCCTGCTTCTGTGACGCGACCTGCTGGGTATAAACCGACCATTCCGGCACGTCCAGTTCGGCTTTCACGCCAATTGCCGCTAAATCCTGCACGATGGCTTGTGCTACGTCGGCGCTGGCGATGTAACGGCGCGGTGCCTGGAAGCGCAGGGTAAAGCCGTTGGCGTAACCGGCTTCTGCCAGCAGGGATTTGGCTTTCGCCACATCCTGCGCGGTAGCCGGAACCGCCAGATAACCGAAGTCATTAGCGCCTGCCATGGTGCCGGTTGGCGTGCCGAAACCGTGCAGCAGCTGCTGGGTATAAGCCTGGCGATTCAAGGCTAACGACAGCGCCTGACGTACGCGCACATCACTCAGCGGCTTCTCATCCTCTTTAAGGCCGAGATAAATCGTCAGCCCGCCGCCTTTTACTTGTTCCAGCTCGACGTTCGGGCGATTTTTCAGCGCCGGCACTAAATCGGCAGGTACACTTTCAATCAGCTGCACTTCGCCGGTCAGCAGCGCGGTAAGACGCGCGGTGGCTTCAGGAATTGGGCGCCAGGTGACGCGGTCGATGGCCGGTTTACCGCGCCAGTAAGTTTCGTTCGCCACCATCACCACTTTTTCATCCGGGATGAAGCTATCGAGCTTATAGGCACCGCTGCCCACCGGTTTACGTGCAAACTCGCTGGCACCCACTTTTTTCACATAGGCGGGTGGCACAATGTAAGCCGGATAGCGGCTCATGCGTGTCGGCAGCAATGGATCCGGGCCGTTGGTATGGATCTGCACTTGATAATCGTTGATCACTTCCACCGATTTGATGGTGCGGATATAGGAGATGGTCGGCGCGTGATTGGCGGGGTCTAAAATACGATCGAGAGAGAATTTCACCGCTTCGGCATTCACCGGCTCGCCATCAGTAAATTTCACATCCTGGCGCAGGGTAAATTGCCAGGTGGTTTCGTTAATCGCTTTCCACTCAGTGGCTAAGCCCGGCTGTAATGACATGTCATCGGCGCGGCGCACTAAGGTATCGAAGAGGTTATCCACCAGCGTGGCAGATTCTTTCAGAAAGCCGGGATCCATCGCCGTGGCAGACGTGGGTTGGCCAATGGTGAGTTCTGCGGCCTGTACGGTTGGCATCAGAGCAAATAGCAACGCGGTGGTGGCAAACTTCACTGCAGGTAGTCTCATAACATTTCCCAAATTTGCCAGCGGCAAGGTAGTGAAAAGAGTGGATACTGCCAGAATCAAGACTGTGCTTATTTGTAATACATGATATATCCTATAATCTGGCAGATTGGCAATAAAACATTAAAAATAACTTACCATTTGCGAATTTCAGTAAAAGGCTCTCAACGAATGATCGAAATGGATAAAGCGCAGCGCATGAGTTTGACCGCGCAGGTAGAATCGTCACTGCGCAGCGCGCTGATAGTCGGCAAGTTAAAACCTGGCGCACGGCTGGTGACGCGCGATCTGGCGGCGCAGCTTGGCACCAGTATCACGCCGGTACGCGAAGCATTATTACGTCTGGTTTCTGCGGGTGCGCTGGATGCCACGCCGGCTGCGGCTTTTCTGGTTCCCGATATGTCGCGCCAGCGCTTTGAAGAAATCACCCTGATTCGTAAGCAGCTTGAAGGTTTAGCGGTGAGAGCGGCGACGCCATTTGTGGGGAAAAAACAGATTTCCGAGCTGAAAAAACTCTGCGCGCGCTACATGCAAGCCAAGCAAAGTGGGGATGCGGAAGCGGCGTTAGAAGCCAATCGCGCGTTTCGTTTTACGCTCTACCGCTTTGCGCAAATGCCCACGCTCGAAGCACTGATTGAGCAACTTTGGGTGCAGATTGGTCCGTGCTTTAACTATCTTTATCCGCAGCCCGCCGAGGTGGTAAAGGGGCATCATAATTACGATCGTCTGCTGGAAGCGTTAGAGGCGGGTGATGCGGTCACCAGTGAAAAGATATTGATGAAAGCGATTGATGATGGCGCTGCGATACTCAAGCAGCACTATTTTAATCAGTAAAAAACAAATTAGCGCGATGAATCGCGCCGCTACAAATACGTGCATACATCCGTAGCGGCGCAATTTATTGCGCATCCTTTAACCGCGCAGTCACCGCAATGACATAAATCCTTCATTTCCTTCCGCTAGCTTACCGCCATTCTGATTTCTGGATTGCGGATGCATGAGCCACCTTTCGCTACATCACATCACTAAAGCCTGGGGCGAGAAAATTGCCCTCGATGACATCAGCTTTGACGCGGCAGAAGGAAGCTTCGTTGCGCTACTCGGCCCATCGGGCTGCGGCAAATCGACGCTGCTGCGCACCATCGCCGGACTGGAAACCGCCGATCGCGGTGCAATCCATTTTAAACACGCCGATATTACCCATCTGCCGCCGTCCCAGCGCAAGCTTTCGATGGTGTTTCAGTCTTATGCGCTATTTCCGCACCTCAACGTACGCGAGAACCTGCTGTTTGGTTTGAAAGCGCGCGGCGAGGAGAAACGATCATTTGCCCAACGCCTCGAAGACGTCAGCACGTTAATGGAGTTGGATACGCTGCTGGAGCGTTTGCCGTCGCAGCTTTCCGGTGGGCAGCAGCAGCGTGTGGCGCTGGGCCGTGCGGTGATCGCCAATAACACGCTGTGTTTGATGGATGAACCGCTGTCGAATCTCGATGCCAAGCTGCGTCAAAGCATGCGCCGTGAAATTCGCGCGCTGCAGAAAAAACTCGGCTTGACCATGTTGTACGTCACGCACGATCAGACCGAAGCGATGAGCATGGCCGACAGCATTATCCTGCTCAACGATGGCCACATCGAACAGCACGGCACGCCGGACGATCTCTATAACAATCCTGCCAGCGTATTTGCCGCGCAGTTCATTGGCGCACCGCCGATGAATATCCTGCCGCTGCAGCAGCACGGCGCGCATCACTATTTGCTGCCCCTCACCGCGCCGGTGGTGGAATACCGCGACGCGCCGCTGAGTCTTGGATTACGTGCTGAAGATATCCAGCTGATCGCTGCAGAACAGGCGGCACTGACCGCGCGGGTGATCAGTGCTGAATATATGGGGGCTGATACTTTGCTGGTGTGCATGCTTGCCGACTTCGGCGCACCGCTGACGGTCAAAGTGCCTGGCATGCAGCGCTTCACCGATGGCAGTGAAGTGGGATTGCAGTGGTCCGCCGCGCGTCAATATCTGTTTTACAGCGAGAGCGGGAAGCGCTGTGCGGATGCCGAGCGTCAAATGTTTGCCTCACAGAAAAAATATGCCGTTTAACCGTTGTCATTTGCCCAAGGGAAAATCATGTCTGCGATTCGATATTCACGTCTTTCTGCTGTAGTGCTCGCCGTTACTGCGTCGGCGTTCGCTGCCGAACCGGTCAAGCTGCAAATGTATTATCCGATCGCGGTGGGGGGCAAAGTCAGTCATACCGTTGATGCGCTGGTGGCGGATTTCCAGCAAGGGCATCCAGACGTGAGCATCCAGCCGGTGTATACCGGTGACTACGCCACCACCGTAACTAAAGCGCTGACCGCATTTCGCGGTGGCAACGCGCCGCAGCTGGCGGTGATTGGCGATATCGAAGCCTATTCACTGATTGATGCCGGTGCGATTGTGGCGGCCAGCGATTTGGCGCAGGGCGATGCAGGCAAAAAATGGATCGAGAGTTTCTATCCGGCGTTTCTGCGCCACATTGATGGCAAAGTGTGGGGCGTACCGTTCCAGCGTTCGACCGTGGTGATGTACTGGAATAAACAGGCGTTTGAAAAAGCCGGTTTGAATGCCGATACGCCGCCGGCCACCTGGCAGCAGGTGGTGGCGTTCAGTAAGAAACTCACTATCAAGGATGCCAATGGCGTTAGCCAGTGGGGCATCGAGATTCCGTCTACGCCAAACGGCTACTGGAACTTCCAGGGCTTGTCCGCCACCAATGGCGGTCGTCTGGATAACGGCAAAGGCACTGCGGTTCACTTCAATACGCCGGGCAACGTTGAAACGCTGCAGTGGCTGACCGATCTCGGCCAGAAAGAGGAAGTCTCGCCAAAAGGCGCAATTGCGTGGGGCACCACACCGCAGGACTTCATCAGCGGCAAAACCGCGATGATGGTGACGACGACCGGCAATCTGACCAACGTGCGTGATAACGCGAAATTTCCGTTCGGCGTAGCCATGTTGCCGGAAAAAACCCAGCGCGGCAGCCCAACAGGCGGCGGCAACCTGTATGTCTTCAAAAATGCGTCGGCAGAACAGCAGAAAGCGGCGATGGAATTTATCCGTTGGGTAACGTCGCCAGAGCAGGCGGCGCGCTGGAGTATCGCCACCGGTTATGTTGCGACGTCTCCAGCGGCCTGGGATACCACGGTGATGAAGGATTACGTCAAAGACGTTCCGCAGGCATTGGTGGCGCGTGAACAGCTGAAGTATGCCCAACCGGAACTCTCTACCTATAACAGCGTGCAGATTCAGGATGCGCTCAATCACGCGGTAGAAGCTGCGGTGACGCAGGCGAAAACGCCAGCCGAAGCGCTGGAAGGCGCGCAGAAGCAAGCCGATCGTCTGCTGAAGCCTTACCAATAATGACGAGCACGATTCTCACCGTCGCGCCGGTTCGTCCTTCCCGGTTATGGTCGATGCAGCTGTATGGTTATCTGCTGATTTTGCCGGCACTGAGCTTTTTGCTGCTGTTCACGCACTATCCGGCGGTCGCGACTGTGTGGGAAAGCCTGTTCAGCGCAGCGCGTAACGGTCGTCCCGCGCATTTTGTTGGGCTGGATAACTATCTCGCGCTGTTAGATGACGATATCTTCATCCAGTCGCTGTGGAATAACCTGCGCTACGCGCTGATCACTATTCCGCTGGCGGTAACGCTGGCGCTGCTGATGGCGCTGGCGGTCAATCGCCATATGCGTGCCAATGCGCTGGTGCGCTCTGTGTTCTTTATTCCTTCGCTGCTGCCGATGATCGCCATCGCCAATTTGTGGCTGTTCTTCTATACGCCGCAGCTTGGGTTACTGAATAAGCTGCTGGCGCTGTTTTCGCTACCGGCCATTAACTGGCTCGGCGAACCGGGCAGCGCATTGTACTGTCTGATGGCGGTTTCAGTGTGGCGCGAAGCGGGCTTCTTTATGATCTTTTATCTCGCCGCTTTGCAGCAGATCGATCCGCGCCTCAGCGAAGCCGCGCAGATAGAAGGGGCCTCGCGCCGCTATTTCTTCCGTCGCGTGCAGTGGCCACTGCTGATGCCCACCACGCTGTTTGTGCTGATCAATGCCTCGATGAATGCCTTCCGCATTGTCGATCAGGTGATTGCCATGACCAATGGTGGACCGAATAACAGCAGTAGCTTGCTGCTGTTTTATATTTATCGTACCGCCTTTAGCTTCTGGGATATGCCCGCGGCTGCCGCCATGACGGTGGTGTTGCTGGTGATCCTTGCCGCTATTGCGCTGCTGAAATTCAACCTGTTGGACAAGCGAGCCCATTACCAATGAAGCCGACAATCACTTTTGGTCGTCTGTGCCTGAATACGGTTATTGGGCTTGCCGCCTTGCTGTGGTTTTTACCGATTCTGGTGGCGTTTTGGGTAGCGATTCATCCGGCATCCGATCAGGCGAACTTCTCGCTCTTTTCACCGCTAACCTTACAGAACTTTGTGAATGCCTGGCACGCCGCGCCATTTGGTCGCTACTTCCTCAATACCAGCTTGCTGGTGCTGATGATTGTGGTGGTGCAACTCATTCTGGCGACCATGGCCGCTTATGCGTTAGTACGCTTTCGTCTGAAATTTTCGGGTGCCATCTTTGCGCTGATTCTGCTGCAACTGATGATCAGTCCCGACGTGCTGATGCTGAACAACTACCAAACCATTGGTGCGCTGGGTTTACGCGATACGCTCACCGGCATCGCGCTGCCGTATTTCTCCTCGGCGTTCGCCATCTTCCTGCTGCGGCAAACCTTCAAAGCCATTCCGCTGGTGCTGGAAGAGGCGGCGATTGTAGAAGGCGCCAGCCGCTTTTACATTCTGCGTAAGATTTACATCCCGCTGGCCAAGCCGATCTATGTGGCGTTTGCACTGGTGTCGATCAGCTTTCACTGGAATGATTTCCTCTGGCCGCTGGTGATCACCGATTCCGTCAACGTGCGGCCGCTGACCGTCGGCTTGCAACTGTTCTCGGCGCCAGAGCAGGGCGTGCAATGGGCGTTGATTGGTGCGGCCACCTTGATGACCACTTTGCCGCTGCTGGTTCTTTTCCTGATTTTCCAGCGTCAGTTCATTCAATCGTTTATGCGTGCCGGTATTCGCTAAGGAGTGCTTTTCGTGTCTTATCCGCATCCGCTGACCCCATTACAGCGTGAACTGCTGGGCGATGTCGCCGAACTCTATGCCTTGCCTGATGTGCGTCGCGCACCGCTCGGTGGCACGCTACGTTTTGGTTTGATTGCCGATCCGCAATATGCTGACATCGACGCCGATATTGCTAAAAATCTCTACTATCGCCACGCGCTGCGTAAGCTGCCGCAGGCAATTGAGGTGTTGAATCAGCAGCCGCTGGATTTTGTCGTCACGCTGGGTGATTTAGTTGATCGCCAGTGGAGCAGCTACGCGGCGATATTACCGATTTACCATCGCCTCGAGCATCCGCATGCGGTGGTGCTGGGCAATCACGATGCGCAGACCATCGCGCAACATCTCAATGAGGCCGCCGCGCTGCCGAAAAGCTATTACGCCTTTGGATTGCAGGGCTGGCGTTTTATTGTTTATGACGGCAACGATATCAGTCTCTATTGCAACATGCAGAACGGTGACGATCGCGCGCAGGCGGAGGCGATGCTGGTGGACCTGACGGAGCGCCAGCAGCCGCAGGCGAAACCCTGGAACGGCGCGGTAGGCAAGCAGCAGCTGATGTGGATTGAACAACAGTTGCAACAGGCTCAGCAGCAAAGGGAAAAGGTGGTGGTGTTCGGCCATTATCCGCTGGCACCGCATAATAGCCACAACTTGCTCAACGGCAGTGTGCTGGCAGAACTGCTTTCTAGTTACAACATACATGGGTGTTTCTCTGGACACGATCACCGCGGCGGCTTTGCGCGTATCGGTCAAACAGGCTTTTATACGCTCAAAGGAATGCTGGATGGGGCCGACGAGGTGCCATTTGCGGTGGTTGAGATAGAGGGCGAATCGCTACGCGTGACGGGTTATGGCGGGGAAGTCAGCTGGGCACCATCACTGGCGTAATACCGATCGGTTAAGTTCTGAATTCACTTATCGCACATTCCGTAGCGGTACAATTTATTGCGCGCTAAATTGCGCCGCTACAATACGTGCGAGCGTATGCCACTGATGGTTATGATGCTGGCATTTGCCCGCGCTGACGATGAATCGCAATCTCTTCGGCGCGCTGCAACAACTGCTGCAAATCATCCTCATCAATATCCAGCACTTCACCGCTTTCCAGTGCCTGATGCAGGTCTTCACGCGTAATCTGCACGTCAATCACCACGAGCGGCGCTTTGGTCTCCGTTGTCGCCAGTGGATGCGGGTAACGGCGGCCGGCGAGATTGTTAAACACCAGCGCCAGCAATGCCAGACACACCGAATTCAACAATACCGGCGTCAGAATAAAGTGATAACCCAGTTGCTGGACGCCATTACCGCCCAGAATTGCTGTCAGCGCCACCGCGCCGCTCGGTGGATGCAGACAGCGCAGCTGGAACATCAGCGCTATCGTCAAGCATGCCGCGATGCCGCATGCCATTGCAGGATGGGGAACAAGCAGCGCGGTAGTGACGCCGATGACACCCGCCACCAGATTGCCGCCCACAATTGACCACGGCTGCGCCAGCGGACTATTCGGCAGGCCAAATAGCAAGACCGCCGAAGCGCCCATCGGGGCGACAAACCATAGATTTACTTCTCCCAGCAACCAGTGACTGGTCAAGCTGGTAATCATCAGACCTAATCCCGCGCCAATGCTGGCAATGACCCTCTGCTTTTTGCCTCCCGGTAACGGAGGGGGCCACAGGCGGGCCAGAAAGGTGCGCACGGATGAAATCCACGTCACCGATGGCTGTTTTGTCATTGCGGAATCACTCTGTCATAAGAAAAAACGATGGGTGCGGATTGTCGCTGATCGATCCAATGACAACAACCACATTGTTAGTGTGCTGTTACATCGTGGTGAGAGAAATGCTGATGATTGTCGCGATGCTTAACCAACGCCTAAGGTTGCTGTATAGTCCGTTTTTTTTCGGAGGAACCATGCTGCCTAACTCATCCACACGCCTGAACAAGTACATCAGCGAGAGCGGTATCTGCTCACGCCGCGATGCCGATCGTTACATCGAGCAAGGCAACGTTTTCATTAACGGTAAACGCGCTGCCGTCGGTGCGCAGGTGTTTGCGGGGGATGAAGTAAAAGTGAACGGTCAGCTGATTGAGCCGCGTGACGAAGAAGATTTAGTCCTGATTGCGCTCAACAAACCGGTTGGCATTATCACCACCATGGAGGAGGGTGAGCGTGACAACATCGGGGATTTCGTTAATCACAGCAAGCGCGTATTCCCGATTGGTCGTCTGGATAAAGATTCGCAGGGACTGATTTTTCTCACCAACCACGGCGATCTGGTGAATAAAATCCTGCGTGCGGGTAACAACCACGAAAAAGAGTATGTGGTCACCGTCGATAAGCCGATCACCGATGAGTTCATTGCCGGAATGGGCGCGGGCGTGCCGATGCTCGGCACCGTGACAAAGAAGTGCAAAGTAAAAAAAGAGTCGACCTTTGTCTTCCGCATTATTCTGGTTCAGGGGCTGAATCGCCAGATTCGTCGTATGACGAAGCATTTTGGCTTTGAGGTCACCAAACTTGAGCGTACGCGCATCATGAACGTCAGCCTGAAAGGGATTCCGCTCGGCGAGTGGCGCGATCTCACTGATGATGAACTGATCGACCTCTTCAAATTGATTGAAGACTCATCATCCGAGGACCAAAAAACGCAGAAGACTCAGGCGAAGAAGAAACCTGCGGCAGCCGCAAAAAAATCGGCAGCGAGCGCAGCAAAACCAGGCGAGAAAGCGGGCGCAAAGCCGGCCAATCGTCAGCGTTTTGCCCAGCCGGGACGTAAGAAGAAAGGGCGCTAATTTCATTTCCCCGCGCCATCTGCGCGGGGAATCAAGGTTACTTGTCGGTGCCAAATCCCTGCTTTTTCAGCGCGTCCAACACATGCGGGAAATAGATCTTATGATAATAGCCGCTCACGCTTTCGCTCCAGCTCTCGCCATCTTCACGTCCGGTATTCTTCCAATGCTGCACCATCTCCTGATTGTAAGCAGCAATGTGCTGCTCCAGTCCATCACGTTGATAACGCTCTTCATGACGGAAGGTTGCCAGCGGCAAACGCGGCTTCTGATGCGCAGGTTGATCGACATGACCAATCACAACGCCCGCCACCGGGAAGGTGTATGCCGGCAAATCGAGTAAGCTGACCAACGCCTGTGGTTCACGACGAATGCCGCCAATCGGTACAATGCCCAGGCCTTCCGCGCGCGCTGCCGCCATGATAGAACCCAACGCAATACCCACATCGGTTGAGCCTGACACAATGCTTTCAATGCTCTGCTGGGCAACCTGCTCGCGGTCGATAGCGTTCATCGCCAAACGCGATTTATGCATATCCAGCACCAGCGTAATAAACACCGGCGCTTTGGCAATCCACGGCTGGCCGCCGGCAATCTGTGAGATTTGTGCGCGTTTTTCAGCATCGCGCGTCACCACCAAAGAAACCTGCTGCGAGTTCACCGAGGTTGGGGCGCGATACGCGGCCGAAATGATGCGATCCAGCACCGCATCCTCAATGGGATGGTCGGTAAAACTGCGCTCGCTTTTATGACTGGTGAAAATATCGATTAATGAACTCATGGATCCTCCTGATTGGGAGGCGAGAGCGTAACAGAAGAGGGAAGGACCAGATTTAACCGTTGTTGCCTTGGCTAACGACGTCTTTCGAATAAGTAAAGTGCGGGAAAAAGTAAGCGGAAACGGGCCGGTGCATAATGCACCGGCTAAGCGACCCTGGCTTGAGCGACGGCAGGGTGGATGCTGCGATCGGGACCGCTGAGCATTACGGCTTTACCAGAACGTAATCCGCGCTGAAACTGCGTCATTCGCTCTTCGCTGATCCCGGCACCACACCATAACAAATGATGATTGTGGCGGCTTTCTGAGTCGTACCGCATCGGTTGTGAGGTTTGATCCACATCGACGCAGAATCCTTGTCCGGTCAGGCGAATGGCTTCCAGCCACACTTCCGTCTCATCACCTGTGCTTACCACTTCAAGCAACAGCGGCATCTGCTGTTGACGCGATGAAGCGCGTTTTACGCAGTCGCTGTGATGAACGATTGCTTCGTGAAAGCGCGTTAACCGACGCGATGCGCCGCGACGCGTATCATCACGCAGCCAACGATTGAGCGGTTTCATCAGCACATTGACGAAATCGTCACTGCTGTAATCGCCCGACAGATTGCGCACGGTGCGTGCCAGTTCGCGGTCAGAACCTAGTTCCAGCTGACGTAACAGATCGCCGCGGCGTGCCACCCAGCCCGATGATGAGTAATCAAGTCCGCAATGTCTGCCCTGATAGATTTGCCACAACGTGGCGCCACCCGCGGTTAATGCCATCATGGCGAGCACTTCATCAACCTGATGTCGGCTCCAATCCTTATTAACGTGATTCTCAGAAATTAATCCACCGCGCAACCAGCGACGCAAATTAGCGCGGTTGGCACCGGTTAAGGCGCAAACGGTTTCTGTTGAGTAAAAATTCATAACGTGCCCTCAGATTGAGGGTGAATTGCCGTGGGTGCTAATCCAGGATGAGTGACCATCCTGAACCTTATCTGTATGGATTACCAGTAATCTCTGCAAAGTTCTTAACAATATTTGAACAAGCGAAGCGCAAAAAAACGCCGCAAGCCTTACTGGACTTGCGGCTGTGCTAAATGATGAATTTTTAACTTTTTACCCTACAGCGCGACTTTTACCACGGTTTTCCCGAAGTTTTTGCCGTTCAACATATCGAAAAACGCCTGTGGTGCGTTTTCCAGTCCGTCGATCATGTGCTCGCGGTAGTGGATTTTTTGCTGCTCCACCAGCGGCGTCATCGCTTTAAGGAATTCAGGGTAACGATCGCCATAATCCTGGAAGATGATAAAACCCTGCATACGAATGCGACGCTTAAGAATACCGCCCATGATTTGGGGGGTGCGATCCGGGCCCGGCGGTAATTCGCGGCTGCTGTAGCCCGAAACCAGGCCACATACCGGCACGCGCGCCGCGGTGTTCAGCAATGGGAATACCGCATCGAACACTTTGCCGCCGACATTTTCGAAGTAGATATCGATGCCGTCCGGGCAGGCGGCGGCCAGCTGTTCGGCAAAGTCTTCGCGGTGGTGATCGATACAGGCAGAGAAACCGAGTTTCTCAATCGCATAACGACACTTCTCTTCGCCACCAGCGACGCCTACAA
This sequence comes from Pantoea sp. X-Soil-ISGK-421, assembly GCF_059730785.1. Taxonomy (NCBI): domain Bacteria; kingdom Pseudomonadati; phylum Pseudomonadota; class Gammaproteobacteria; order Enterobacterales; family Erwiniaceae; genus Pantoea; species Pantoea sp. X-Soil-ISGK-421. The sequence continues at coordinate 1,995,272 of NZ_AP035979.1, forward strand.
CGTGGCAGCCCTGAAGTTTGCCAAGCTGACCAACCGTGGCACCGACCGGGCCGGTTGCCGCGGCAACCACTAAGGTTTCACCCTGTTTAGGCTGACCAATGTCCATCAAGCCCATATAGGCAGTGAAACCCGGCATACCGAGAATGCCCAGCGCCCAGGAAGGATGGGGCAGATCGCCCAGTTTCGCCACACCGTTTCCGTCCGAAACCGCATAGCTTTGCCAGCCGCTTTGCGCAAGAACCACATCGCCTTGCTGGAAATCTGCATGTTTAGATTCCACCACTTCACTCACCGTGCCGCCGACCATCGGCTGGTCGAGTTCAGCGGGTGCAGCATAGGATTTGCTGTCATCCATGCGTCCGCGCATATACGGGTCGAGTGAAAGATAAAGCGTGCGCAGCAGGATCTGGCCCTCCTTCACGTCAGGAATCGGCTGCTCCACCAGGCGGAAATTCTCTTTTACCGGTTCACCATCAGGGCGTGAGGCTAATAGCCAAGCTTGATTACGTTGATTAGATTGCGACATTTTTACCTCTATTAGCGTTTTCACGTGAGGCAAGTGTAGACGAGGAAAAGGAAACAAGATCACTTAAGCTGAACTAAATGTTGTCATATAGAAACATTATGGTGATAATGCAGTCATTGTTATCATATAACAACACTGGAGAGGGTATGTTGCCTGGTTTGCAAGCAATAGGAGCCAAATGCCGGGAAAGGCGGAAGGCTAACCGCTGGACTCAAGCCGATGCCGCAACGCGTGCAGGCGTTCATCGCACGGTTATTTCACAGATTGAAAACGGCGCCTATTCAGGTTCCCTCAAAGCGCTCACTTTGTATCTTAATGCGCTTGAGTTGGTGTTGTCTGTGCAGTCAGCGGGCTTACCACAGATGGATGAACTGGAGATGTTGTTTGATGATGACTGATTTTAACCAGCTTGCTCGACCGATTCGTCATATTGATGTCTACAGCGGTGGCGAATTAAGTGGCAGATTGCTGCACGAACACGGCAGTTATAATTTTAGCTATGCGGGTTCTGATGTCCACGCTGCTTCGATGACCATGCAACCCGCAAACCGCCTAAGCTATAATTCCAGCCGCTTATTTAATATTTTTGAGATGAACATTCCGGAAGGCTATGTTCGTTATCATATTGCTGAGCGTTTACGGCGTTATGTAGGTCATGTTAGCGACATGCTGTTCCTGGCTTTACAGCAGGATACCGGTATTGGTGCGCTATCCTACAAGAGTGATATTGAGCTGCCGTGTCCATCGCCGGAAAAATTAGATGATTTACTTCATTGGGATCTTAAAGAGAGTGCATTTCAATATCTGCTAAATAAATATTTATTGCAGACCTCGATTTCTGGCGTTCAACCGAAAGTCATGATCAGTACAGAGAGTCGCGGCACCGTTCTTTATCCTAATTTGATAGCGAAAACCGGTGATGAGGAGTATCCGCGTCTGGCAGAGAATGAGTTTATCTGCATGTCGTTAGCCAGGTTGTGTGGGTTACCCGTCGCTGATTTTTGGCTCTCAGATAATAAAGAGCTGTTTATCATGGAACGGTTTGATATTCAGAATGATAAACGGTTGGCGATGGAAGATTTTTGTGTGCTTTCAGGCAAGTCAGCCGATCATAAATATAATGGGTCCTATGAAACGGGGGGTAAGATCGTGAGTCTCTTTACTCGCGATCAGTCTCAAGTAGAACTTTACTGGCGTTATGTATTGTTTAGTTGCATGGTGGGAAATGGTGATGCGCATTTAAAAAATTTCTCTTTATTATATTCTGCAACCAACCCTAGCACAGCCAAGTTATCGCCATTATATGATGTGGTAAATACACATATCTATCCAACTACCGATAATGAGTTGGCCCTGAAGTTAAATAAAAGCAAAAAATTTCCTGATAGAGACAGTCTGATTAAACTCGCACGGGAATTGAAAATCGTTAAACCCGCCATGGTGATGGAGCAGTTTGCTGATGTTATCAATGATGATTTAAATCGCAATGCAATATACGCAGACTTTCCTGAAATGCGAGAGTCAATTGGTCGTTCTTTGACACGCAGTGTGGCAACTAATAATTTATTTTTAAAAACGGATGTTAAACGCGCCAAAAAACGAAAAACGGATTCCTTACGTTAATAGGTAACGCGAAGGGTGCATCCCGTCGTGAGCCAGCGCACAAACCAGGCGTAAACTTTTCGACGCGAATTAATATAACATCATGAATTTTAACAATCATAGGGCGTTTGCCTAAGCGGTCTCGGGCAATGCCACATACCCGCAGGCTCCGTCTGCTGCGTATATCTATAGGGATGCTTTTATCCCTACAGGTGACGCATGACACAACAACAATATGAATTATCACCCGATCATGACGCGCATATTGCCTCAGCCATCGGTAAGTTTTTCCGCCGCATCATTCCAATGCTGGCGTTGATGTTAATCGTTAATCAAATTGACCGGGCAAACATTGGCTTCGTTAAAGCCGAACTGCAAACTGATGCGGGTATCAGCGCTGCTGCTTTCGGCTTAGGCGCAGGACTGTTCTTTATCGGCTATGCGCTGTTTGAAGTGCCGAGCAACATGATGCTGAAGAAACTCGGCGCACGTGTGTGGCTCACGCGCATTATGATTACGTGGGGCATGGTGGTCGTGCTGACCGGTTTCGTGAGTACGCCGCTGCATTTCTATCTGCTGCGCTTCCTGCTCGGTGTAGCGGAAGCGGGCTTCTTCCCCGGCGTGCTGTTTTACTTCCGTCAATGGGTGCCGAACGCCTGGCGAGGACGCGCCACCGCGATGGTGCTGAGTGCCACAGCCAGCGCCTTTCTGTTCTCTGGTCCGCTCACCGGCGCCATTTTGATGATGCATGATGTTGGCGGCATCGCGGGTTGGAAATGGGTGATGTTTATGGAAGGCGGTGGATCGATCGTGATCGGCTTACTGGCCGCCTTTGTGCTGGTCTCTAAACCGGACAGCGCGAAGTGGCTGAGCGATGCGGAGAAACAGGCGCTGGCGCAACAGTTGGCATTGGAAGATGAGGTTCGCGAGGAGCATGCGGTTAGCCATGGCCGTTGGGGCTTGATCACCGATCGCAATCTTTTGTCTTACTGCCTGATCTTCTTCACCATGACCATGACCGGCTACACGTTAGTGTTCTGGCTACCGCAAATCATTCAGCGCATTCAGGGCTTCAACAGTTTTGAAACCGGACTGTTGACCGCCGTTCCGTGGCTGTTCGCTATCGTCGCGCTGTTTCTATTGGGTAAAGCCACCGATCGCTATCGCAATAAGCTGGATAAAGGGCTCGGCATCGCTATGCTGATCGCCGCGTGCGGTACCTTTATGGCCACGCTTGGCACGCCATGGTTTGGCTTTGTGGCGATGATTGTGGCCTGCATTGGGTCCAAAGTGAGCGCGGCATTCTTCTGGCCGCAACCGCAAAGCGAATTACCGGCATCCATTGCCGCTCCCGGCATTGCGCTAATCAACTCGATTGGCAACCTCGGTGGCTTCTTTGCGCCAACCGTATTCGGCTATCTTGAAATGCACACCGGCAGCACCACCGGCGGACTTTATGCCCTGACCAGCGTGTCAGCAGTTACCGGACTTTATTTGCTGTTGCGTCGCAAACCTGTTCCACCCGCATTCGGTCACACGGAGAGAAACCATGTCAGACAGTCCAGTCATTAAATCGATGCGCATCGTGCCGGTTGCCGGCTACGACAGCATGCTATTGAACATTGGTGGCGCCCATAACTGCTATTTCACGCGCATCATCGTGATTTTAACCGATTCCGCCGGACATACCGGTGTCGGCGAAACGCCGTGTCATGCATCGACGTTGCAGCTGTTGGAGCAATTTCGACCGATGATTGAAGGCAGCTCGTTGCTGCGCCTTAACGCCACGCTAAGCCAATTGTTCAGCAGCGACGCGCGCCAGCTGCAAACCTCGCATACCAACGATATTCATATTCCGCAGATGAATCCGGAGAAATTTTACAACGCCGCAGCGGGCATAGAAGCGGCGCTGCTGGATCTGCAAGGAAAGCTGTTTAACCTGCCGGTGGCGGATCTGCTGGCCAGCGGTAAACAGCGCGATCGCATTCCGGTGCTGGGCTATTTGTTTTACATCGCCGATCGCAAGCGCACCAATATGAACTATCGCTCGGGAGAGCAGGAGCAAGATGGCTGGTTCCGTCTGCGTCATGAGGCGGCGATGGACAGCGATGCCGTGGTGCGACTGGCCGAAGCGGCGGTTGAGCAATACGGCTTCCGCGACTTCAAGCTCAAAGGCGGCGTGCAAACAGGTGAAGAGGAAGTGGCAACGGTGGAAGCGCTGCTCGCACGGTTCCCTGAAGCGCGCGTAACCGTGGATCCTAATGCCAGCTGGTCGCTGGATGAGGCGATTCGCTTTGGCAAGCAGCTGGCTGGAAAGGTGCCGTATCTTGAAGATCCTTGCGGCGCAGAACAGGGCTATTCCGGGCGGGAAACCTTAGCGGAGTTCCGCCGCGCCACCGGCGTGCCGGTCGCCACCAACATGATCGCCAACGACTGGCGTCAACTGCATCATGCGCTGCAACTGAATGCCATTGATATTCCTCTCGCCGATCCGCACTTCTGGACGATGCGTAACGCCAACGTGGTGGCGCAGTTATGCAATGAATGGGGGCTGACCACCGGTTGCCACTCCAATAATCATTTTGATATTTCGCTGGCAATGGTCGCGCACCTTGGTGCAGCTGCACCGGGCGACCGTCAAACCGCGTTTGATACTCACTGGATTTGGCAGGACGGTCAGCAGCTTACGCGTCAACCTCCGCAGATCCGCGATGGCTATCTGGAGTTGCCGCCGGGGCCGGGATTAGGCATTGAGCTGGATATGGATCGCATCGAACAAGCGCATGCGCTCTATAACGCGCTGCCGGATAAAAATCGTAACGACGCGTTGGGAATGCAATTTTTGATTGATAACTGGCGCTATGATGCCAAACGTCCGTCATTAGTGCGCTAAGGAAGCAGGATGAAGAAACGACTACGCGCGGTGACGCTATTGGCGTCGATGGCCGCCAGCGCACCGTTGATGGCGCAAACCTTTGTTTACGTGTCAGAAGCTAATGATGGCACCATTGCGCGCTACGCGCTGAACGAGCAAACCGGTGCGTTACAGTTGCTGGGACACACTCAAGCCGCTGGTAAAGTGATGCCGATGGCATTGAGCGCCGATCATAAGCATCTGTACGCCGCGATTCGCAGTACACCGCTGCAACTGGTGAGCTGGAATATCGACAGCAAAACCGGCGACCTGAGCCAATTGAACCGTGTGGCTGCCGCGGCCAGTTATCCCTACATCAGTACGGATCCGCAGGGACGATTTCTGCTTGGTGCGTCCTATGATGGCGATGTAGTACAGGTTTACAGACTCAATAACGACGGCAAGGTGAATGCGCCGCCGATCGGCAGTTATAAAACCGGGCATGCGGCGCACTCAGTCATTGTTGATGCGAGCGGTAACAACGCTTATGTCGGTAATCTCGGCACCGATCGCGTGCTGCAATTGAAACTTAGTGCTGAGGGTGAACTGACGTCGCTGGGGAACGGTTACGTCAAAACGGCTGCTGAGAATGGGCCGCGCCATTCCGTGTTATCGCCGGATAATCACTTCCTCTACAACATCGGCGAAATGGGCGGCATCATTACCCAGTTCCGTCGAGAAGCCAGTGGAGAACTGGTGAAAGTGGCGGAGACACCGAATGCCGTGGCTGAAAAATACCAACTTGAACATGGCAAAGAGCGTCCGCCGGGCTACAGCGACACCACGCCACGTATCTGGGCAGCCGACATTCGCCTGACGCCGGATGGACGTTTCCTGTATGTCAGCGAGCGCACCAGCAGCACGATTAGCGGATATCGTGTGAATAAGGCTGACGGTAAACTGACGTTGATTGATAGCTGGCAAGTCGAGAAACAGCCGCGTGGTATGGCGATTACCGATGATGGACGTTGGCTGATTGCCAGCGGCGAGAAAAGTGCGGTTACCGGCAGCTATGAAATTAATGCCGAAAGCGGGGCGCTGAAGCGAGTTGGCGAAGCTCCAGCTGGCGGTGATGCCAATTGGGTGACCGTGGTGAGTTATTGATTTATTCGTAGGGGGGCGATTTCGAGCAATTCATTGCGCCCCTACGAAGCAAGTGATCCGCAGCAGAACCTATAGTTGCTTATATTCTTCATCAGAAACCGGTTCAAGCCACTCGTTGGAAGCGCCCTCAGCTGGTACTGCGATAGCGATGTGTGCGAACCAACTATCCGCCGATGCGCCATGCCAATGCTTCAATCCCGCCGGAATGTTGACCACATCGCCAGCCACTAACTGACGCGCTGGCTGATTCCACGCTTGATACCAACCCGTTCCGCCAGTAACCAGCAAAATCTGCCCGCCACCATGATGGATATGCCAGTTATTGCGGCAGCCCGGTTCAAACACCACATTGCCGATATTGACGCCTTCTGTCGTCAACATGCTCAGATAGCTGGTCCCGGTAAAATATTGCGCAAATGCATCGTTTTTAGGCCCTTTGGGGAAAATGCCATTGCCGTCAAATTGATCGTTCATCTTTATCTCCATGTAAGTGCAGCATGGTTAAAGTGTAGCGGCGGGTTAGCTAAATGATAATGCGCTCAAAGTTGCAAGCACTTGTGAGCGCTATTCATTAATGCAGCTTGCGTGACGGTGTCACATATTTGAGCGTAAAGATTGCGTTCACATCCCACGACGATCGACGTTGCTAGCGACTAACCACAGAAGCGCGGTGACAAACCAGCCAATCACCCACGACACATCATTACCGGCAAAAATCCAGGTTAACGAACCGTGATGCAGCGGGTTATCAATAAATGGCAACTGTACCAGCACGCCACAGAAGTAAACAATAATGCCTGCCCAGTTCCAGCGGCCATAACGTCCATTGGGTTGTGAAAGCGCCGGCACATCAACTTTTCCTTTGGTAATCAAATAGAAATCCGTCAGACTAATGGCACTCCACGGCACAAAAAAGGCCAGTAAGAACAGCAGGAAATGGGTGAAGGATTTCAGGAAAGCCGGTTCGCTAATCAGCGCAATGACGCAAGAAATCGTCACCATCAAGACGACAAAAACAATGCGACCACCACGGCTCAACGCCGTTTTCTGACGGAAACCAGAAACGATGGTGGTGAGCGACATAAAACTGCCGTAGGCGTTTAACGTGGTAAAGGTGATTTTGCCGAAGCAAATGGCGAAATAGATCACCATCGCCATAGTTGCGCTGCTGCCTAAACTGACAATATAGCCAACCTCGTTGCCAGAAAAAGCCTTGCCGGCAATGGCTGCAACGATGACACCTAACGTCATTGATGCCTGTGTACCTAAAACGGTGCCAAAAAACACGCAGCTAAACAGTTTCTTTGCCGAGACATTCGCCGGTAAATAGCGCGAATAGTCAGAGACATACGGACAAAAAGCAATCTGCCATGACGACGACAGCGAAACGGCAAGCAAGAAGTTAGCGACCGTGAAATGCTGGTTTTGCCACAACGCGGAAAGATCATGGGTTGAGAGCAACGTGACAAACAGGTAAACGAAGGCGAGGACGCCAATTACGCTGGCCACTTTACCGAGCTTGTGAATCACGCGATATCCCAGCACCGCGATGACGACGATAATCGCACTGAAAAGGATCATGCCTAAAGCATTGCTGGTATTGATCAGCCTGGCGAGCGCCTGTCCGGCCAATACTGTGCCGCTGGCAGAGAATCCGACATACATGATGCAAACCAACACTAACGGAATCACCGCACCATAAACGCCAAACTGCATGCGGCTGGTGATCATTTGCGGCAGTCCGAGGCGGGGGCCCTGAATCGCATGCAGTGACATAATCACCGCGCCAATCACTTGCCCAACCAGCAAGCCGATTATCGACCACACTACGTCACCGCCCAATACCACGGCCAGCGCGCCGGTCACAATGGCGGTAATCTGCAGGTTGCCACCAAACCACAGGGTGAACTGGCTAAAAGGATGTCCGTGGCGTTCGCTCGGAGGAATGAAATCAATGGATCGCGTTTCTGACAGGCGCTGTTTCTCTGCGCCGGCGTAATCTGCTGCAGGTGATTCGGCTGACATAGTTTCCTCGCTGAAGCGTCTAAAAGTGGGGAATTATTGTTAGTGTGAGGTGAACTCTCTTGGTGGTACATGTATATACATGTAGCGATATTGTCATGCAGAATAGAAAGTTACAATACGATCAGCCATTGGAAAATGTGATGACGTTGGCAAGGTTAGGAAGTGATGAGAAGTACAGCACAGCGGAAATATGGGACGTTAAGATGACGTCGCTACGTGAATTCTGTAAAAAGAGCAGGGGAATAACAGCTGAGAATTCACGTAGCGCTGCCTGGTTTATCGGCAAAAATTACTTATCCCGGCCGATTGTCCAGGGGTTTGGCGCTGAATCATCTGGCTTATCGCCAGCAAAATCATCCAGCGAATCCAGATACAGTGCCTCAACTTCGGCACGCGCCCAAGGCGTACGGCGCAAAAATTTCAGGCTCGATTTAACGCTAGGATCGCTTTTAAAGCAGTTGATATTAATAAGCTTACCCAGTTCGGCCCAACCGTAATGGGCGACCAGCGCATTAATTTGCATCTCAAGCGTAATGCCGTGCAAGGGATCGTTGGAGCGATGATCGTTCATAGGAAATCCTTAAAATGTTGACGGCAAAGGTTACAAGAAAGCCACGCAGGCGGCAATGGTGCGATCTTCATTGCCGTTAAATGCTGTACACTTGTTGCCAGAAAATCACTATTGGACGGTACGCTATGAACGACAAGAAAATGATTTCCATCGATCAATTCAATCTGAGTGAACGCGTTGCAGTAGAGGAAGCGTTTAAAGGGTTGATGGAGAAGTATCGCCAGCGCACCGGCAAAGAGCCGGATGCAAAGAAAGAGAAAGAGTTCACGGCGGAAGCCCGGCAGCAAATTATGACGACGAAACTGGCCAAAGAGAAAGCGCTGGCTGAAAAGGCCAGGAAAACACCGACGCGCCGGAAGAAACCTGAATCGTTGAAAGAAAGTGAAGTGAGCGATTTCAACTGGAAGGCATCAGTGATTAAAGGGCGCAGATAACGACGTTGTTGCCACAAATTTCGTTCAACAGTCCGGTAACCGGGTTATAGCGGTTTACGGATTGTTGTTGGATAGTTGTCAGAAAGCAGGTGATGAGCTGATGGTGATTTGAGTACGCGTTTAGACACTTCATTTAACATAATATACATTATGCGCCCTTTGGTGTAGGTGCTATTTGATAATGTCACTTTTTAGCTAGTTCATAATGTCACCCAGATACGGCGCTTTTGCCATCTTTTCTGGGAGATCTCTGCTGATGCTGGTGACCATGTCGAACAAAGAACTTCACCGTCTTCCCGTGATTCAGGCTGTTATCGAAAAACGCCTGCGTCGTTGTGATGCTGCTTCACAGTTGCAGCTCACTGAACGTCAGGTTCAGCGGTTGATGAAACGCTATCGCGAGTTCGGCGCTGCCGGGCTGACGAACGCGCGTCGCGGTAAACCTGGCACCCACCGGATTAATGATGCGCTGCGCTGCCAGATACTGACGCTGCTACGCGAAAATTACGTCGGTTTCGGCCCCACACTTGCCGCAGAAAAGCTCCAGCAGCGTCACGGGATTGCGATCTCAGTTGAAACACTACGATGCTGGATGACTGCTGACGGACTCTGGATCCCGCACGCTCGCCGTCAGCCTCGAGTTTATCAGCCTCGTCACCGGCGTGACTGTCTCGGCGAACTTATCCAGATCGACGGCTCTCACCATGACTGGTTCGAAGGCCGCGCACCAAAATGCTGTCTGCTGGTTTACATTGATGACGCAACCGGTCGTCTGATGCACCTGCGCTTCTGCCAGAGTGAATCAGCCTTTGATTACATGATGGCCACGCGCGATTACATCGATAAACACGGCAAGCCGGTGGCGTTTTACAGCGATAAGCACGCAGTATTTCGCGTCAGCCAGGCCGAAACACGACGTACTGGCATGACGCAGTTCGGACGCGCGCTGCACGAGCTGAACATTGATCTTATCTGTGCCAACAGCTCACAGGCCAAAGGCCGGGTCGAACGCGCTAACCTGACGCTGCAGGATCGGCTGGTTAAGGAGATGCGGCTGGAGAACATCATCGGCATTGATAACGCCAACGCCTGGATTGAAACGTTCATCAGCGACTTCAACCGCCGCTTTGCCAGACCGGCAAAATACCCCAAAAACCTGCATCGAACTGTTACAGAGAGTGGTCCGGAGCTGGACGATGTCTTCGCCTGGCAGACACTGCGCACGCTCTCAAAATCACTGACTTTTCAGTACGATAAAATCATATATCTTGTAGAACCTACGGAGGAAAACTCACGCATTGCCGGAGAGAAAATCCTTGCTTTTGATTATCCGGACGGCACGCTCGCATTGCCAGCATCACGCCTGCAGAAGAAGCAAAACTGATTGAGGAACCGGAAAAAGCGATCAGGCCAGAAAGCATCACCACAATGCCCGCGAACCCTGTTAGCACCGCTATCCAACGATAAAATTTCACCCTTTCGCGCAGAATAATAGCTGCAAGAATAACGGTAAAAAGCGGTGCTGCGTAGTTAAGCACCGTGGCATCGGCCAGGGAAATATAGAGTAGAGAGAGATAACTCAGGTACATGCCGCCAGTTCCTGCTAGCCCACGCAAAAAATGTCCTTTGACGTCTGAGGTCTTTATCCCCTCTTTCACCCCTCCTTGCAGTCGCAGCCAAAGCAGTAAAGGAAGCATGGCGAGAAACGAACGGAAAAAGATGACTTCGCCGACGGGCACGTTTCCGCCGAGGCCTTTAACACAGGCAAGCATCAGCGTTGAACTGAGTGCAGCCAGAATTTTCATTGAGATGCCGGTTGAAACACTCATTACTTAAAGTGGCCTGGAAATGTGTCGAGAAGGGTTGAATTAAGATACGTCAACAACCGCGAAATTCGTCACTTAATCATCGACCTTGCACGGCATTATATTTCTTAAGCGGTGGGAACAGACGGCTAACAGGGGAAAAAAAGCCGCCCTTGAGCGACTTTTTTACAAGTGAATCATTTAACGCGGTAATTAAATACGTCCATTACTTTATTTTTGCCAACACTTATCATGTGGCCGTCATTAAATTAACGGCTCACTTCATGACCAATTAAACCACCGATGGCTGCGCCGCCGAGCGTGCCGAAGGTGCTGCCGCCGGTTAAAACCGCCCCGCCTACCGCACCGACGCCAGCGCCAATCGCGGTGTTTCGGCCACGATGCGACATACCGCAGGCGGTCACAGAAAACATCACCAACATAACCATAGCAATTTTACAGCTGCGTTTTAAAAGCATACAAAGCCTCACTGCCATTATTTTATGGCATGCAAAAGTGTTTATTTGATTGTTGTTAAAATACCCAATCTGTAATGACTGGCACTGCTCGTCGGCGTGAATTTAAGGTGTTTTGGTATCAGGCGGAAGGTAAAAATTCTTATTTAATGGTGGTACTGGCGCGCAGAGAATCGTGCTTAATGTCAGGTGCGCACGGATGCGCACCTGGTGACTTGTTTAACGCTGATCTTCGGCCATGACGTTGCCGTTGATGGTCATCGGCACGCCATCCAGCGACAGCGAACAGTTTCTTAGAGGGATATCAAGATGGCACGGGGTATCGCGCGTTCCGCCCGCTTCGGTATTCGGGCCGCTGGAGAACAGGAAGTTTCCGGCGAAGGCACGTGCATCCATGCCGATGGTGGCTTGACGATCGTACAAGCCTAGTGTGCTCCAGTGGGCGCGCGTCATTAATCCCCAGCCTACATGTGCCATGGCGTAGGCTTCTGGATCGTTGAATGAATCCATAAAATTACGCATAAACTCCGCGTCAAAGCCGCCCTCAATACTGCGGATGTAACCTTCCTCGATAATCAACGTGACCGGCTCACGCGCGTAACGTTTGAACGGCAACAGGATATCGCCGCTATCAATAACAATTTTACCATTTGAGCTGCCCTCATTTGGCCAGCGGGCGATGAAGCAACTTGGCCAGTGATCCCACTTACCCGGCGCATCGGAGAAGCCATACTGGGTTAACACCGGATAATCGCCCAAAGCGCAGCTAAAGTGGGTACCCGCCGTTGAGGTAACCGTCATGGTCTTCGCCTGCTGCAGCTGTTGGGTTGCAGCCAATGCACGCTGTTTATCGGCCAGAGTGGGCAGCAAACGCAACAGAATTTCCGGCGGTTCAACCGCCAGCAGCATGCGCGTATTGGCTTTGAGAATTTCTTCCTGCTCTGGCGAAAACAGCAGCAGCATTGTATCGATAATCAGATCGCTGCTTTTTAGCGCATTCAGCGCCACGGTGTTGGTTTCCAGTGCCGTTTTACCTACATAACCCGATTTATCCGGGCTCAGCGCCTTTTCGCCGTTCATCGGTGGCAGCATCAAACGCGTGACGACACCCCCCAATAACCCACAGGCAATTTCGCAGGTATTCACTACCTGAGGATGCGAATCGGTGCTGGTGAGAATGGTGACTTGCTCGCCCGCCTTTAATTGACACAAGTTCAAAACATGCTGCCAACCTTTTACTAAGTCGCTATCACTTACAGCCATCTTATGCTCCTCGTGCAGATGAGATTCAGGCGATGCCAGGCGCCGCCAGAGAGAAATATTGACGATCAAAATGCAGTAACGGTGGATGTGCATGACCAAAGCGAATCGCTTCAACTGCACCAAAAAATACGCTATGTGTGGAGGTCTGCACGCGTTCTGCAATGCGGCAGTCGAGATTCACTAAGGCATCATCCAGCGCCGGTGCGCCGCTGGCGAGTTCGCTCCAGTCTGCATGATGAAAGCGCTCACTGGGAGGGACGCCCGCCTGACCGGCAAAGATATCCGCCAGAAAGCGTTGGTCGGCATTTAACACGTTGACGCAAAAGGACCCGTTCTCCAGCATGGCACGATGCGCTTCGCCAAAATGGTTGACGCAGATCAGCACCATCGGTGGCGTCACCGTCAGGCTACACACCGCCGAGGCGGTCATCCCACGGCGCCCTTCTCCTTTGCCGGTAGTAATAATGTTTACCGCCGTAGCTAACTGACGCATGGCACTTTTAAACTGCTCTTCCAGGGGTATTTCATTGGTTGTCATTTCAGTTCCTCTCGTTCCCAGCCGGGTAACCGGCGCAGTTGCCGCACAAAAAAAGGCGCGCCCAATACCACCACAAACATGCGCACGGTTTGTAACGCCAGTACAAAGGTCACATCAACGTGGCTGGCAATCGCCACAATCGCCACGGAGTCGATGCTGCCTGGCACAGTCGCCAGAAACGCCGTCAGGAGATCGACGTTCATCAAATAGCTGAGCAGCAGTGAAAAGAGTGCGCTGAGTGCAATCAACGCCAGTGAAGCCAGGAGCGCCAGCGGTATCATGCGAATCAGGCGCAGCAGAATTTCGCGCGTGAACTTAAGTCCCACCTCCAATCCGATGGCGGCAAACGCCAGATTCAGCACCCAGCTGGGCAGCGTCATATGATAGACATCGCTAGCGCTCAGCAGCGCGCCTACGATCAGCGGCACCATCATCGCTGCCGCCGGTAAAAAACGGAGGTAACGCGTTGCCAGCGGCCCAAGTGCGGCAATGGCCAGCGTACTGCCTAAGGCGCTGAGGGCAATTGGTGTAAAGCTGAACAAGCTCGCACTGCTGATCACGGTGGCGGGCGTCGCGAAAAGATGGGATACCAGCGTTACGGCCAACACCACTGAAGCGAGTCGGATGTATTGCACCAACGCCACCACCCGTCCATCGGCGTTACGTTCATAAGCAATTATCACCATGGCGCTCGACATACCGGGCATAGCGGCCCATATCGCCGTTTCTGCCGACACATTGCCGAAATAGCGAAGTGCCCAACTGATCGAAAATGAAAATAACAGCGTGGCGGATACCGACAGCAATAAGATCGGCCAGTTACTGATGACCGAGAGCAAAATCACGGGCGTTAAATTGGTGGCAATCAAGCAACCGGCCACCCCTTGCGCCAGCAGAAACACCGGCCGCCATAAGCGGCGCTCATTGCCGCTCACAGCAAAACAGACGCCGGCCAGCATGGAACCTAACAGTGCGGCAGCCGGGAAGTTGATCAGCGTCAGCAACTGAGAAATGGCAGCAGCCAGCACAAAGAGGCCGCCCCACTGAATCAGTTGATTACTGCGTGAAGGCGAAACAGCTGACGCAGTGAGTTTCATACCACCCCTGTAAAATCCTGATTAACCGCTAAATGGTCTTCGATCCACGCTGCGCCGTGCAGCAGACGCGCATCGTCGCCAATGCGACCCACCAGTTGAATGCCTACCGGTAAGCCTTTGGGGCCACGCGTGGCCGGGACGGTAATGCACGGCGTATGCAGCAGCGTCCAGACCTGGTTAAAGGCCGGATCGCCAGTAGCGGCTAATCCTGCTGGTGCTTCACCGGGCGCGGCCAGCGTCAAAATCAGGTCGAAATCAGCCATCAGACTCTGCATCCTGTGACGCCACTCGCTGAGTGCCGCTTGCGCCTGCTGATACTGCGCAAAGGTGGATTTCGCTTTGAAATCGAGAAAACGGCGGGTGACATCACTGATTTCACTGCGACGATGCTCGAATGCCAGCGCATGCGCCACTTCCCACCCCATCACCGCATCGTGCATGGCGAACAGGTGCTCGAAATGGGGCGGCGTGGCGATATCACTCACGTGCGCGCCGGCAGCGGCCAATTGCGAGGCAGCAAACTCCACCGCCGATTGTGATTCACTCTGCGCCTGCGCCCAGTTTGAAGAACGGAACACGGCAATGCGCGGAGCTGCAGACGCCTCTGCCACGTTCAACGCTGGTTGGCTGGCTAACACCGCGCTGGCAAAGCCTGCATCACGCACGTTACGGGTAATCACACCAATGGTGTCCAGCGAATGCGCCAGCACTTTGGCACCGGTGCTATTAATGGTGCCGAAACTCGGTTTGTATCCCACCACCCCGCAATAAGAGGCCGGACGAATAATCGAACCAGAAGTCTGCGTACCGTAAGCCACCTGCGCCATATTAGCGGCGACGGCCGCGCAGGAACCGCTCGATGAACCGCCCGGCGTGTGTGCGGGATTATGCGGATTACGGGTTTGATTCGGGCTGGCCATGGCAAATTCGGTAGTGACGGTTTTACCCATGATCACGGCATCAGCGCGGCGCGCCATTGCCACACAACTGGCATCCCACGCGGGACGAAATCCGCGGTACAGCGCCGAACCGTAGCCGGTCGCGAGGTCGACGGTATCAATCACATCTTTAACCCCGATCGCCACGCCCGCGAGTGCGCCTTTTTCTCGTCGTGCATCAAGCGCTTGTGCCGCTTGTAATGCCTGGTCATTGGCTAAGGTTTCCCACGCTAAAATAGCCGGTTCGCGGCGCGCAATATGTGCCTGACGCACTTCAATTGCCGCGCTGGCGGTTAATTCACCCAATTGCACTTTGGACGCCACTTCACGGGCCGTTAGCGCCAGAATGGCCTGCTCAGACAGAGACATGGGAACTCCTGTTAAAGGGGGGGCGACGATGGAACCAGGGCTGCGCCTGTTCGAGTTGACCGGCGAGCGAAAACAGCGTGGTTTCATCACCAAATGCCGCGCCAAAATGGACGCCGATGGGTAATCCCGCGCTCGACATACCTAGCGGAACGCTCATCGCCGGGCAGCCAGCGGCATTGAATACGCAGGTAAAGGGACCGTGCTGCCAGAAGTGTTGATAGAAAGCATCAAGATCCTCGGTATCACCGTGCATTACACCCAGTAACGGCGCGACTTCGCTGGTGACCGGCGACAGCAGAATGTCGTATTGACTGAAGAACTGTCCCATGGCGCGGGCGCAGGCGTGTAGTTGGTTTACCGCCCACAAATAGTCGGTACCGCGCCAGTTAAGCCCTTCTCTGATCCACTGCTGGTTAACCGGCTCTACGCGCGACAGCGGATCGCTGATGCCGCGCGCTGCGGCAAAACTGTTCATGCCATTGGCAACGTTGACGCCCAAAATAATGCGCCAGGCGCGCATCAAGGCTTCGGCATCGTAGCGACATTCAGCCGGTTCAACCTGATGGCCCAACGTGCTGCATAAGTTGGCCGCTTGGTTAACCGCCTGCAAAATCTCGGGATCGATGGGATTCCCCAACGGCGAACGGCTAATCAACCCAATACGAAGCGGGCGCGGCGCCTGGCTTACGGCCTGAAGGTAACTGTGTGGGCTGGCGGGAGCAGCATAAGGATCGCCGCGATCTGCGCCCGAACTGATATCCAATAGCGCGGCATTATCGCGGACCGACCAGCTCACGGCGTGTGGCGTCGACATCCCCGCAATCGCTTCAACCGCTACCGGGCCAAGCGGATTGCGCATGCGGCTGGGTTTAAAACCAAACAGGCCGCAATGTGACGCCGGAACGCGTGTGGAACCGGCTCCGTCAGAGGCATTGGCCAGCGGCATCCATCCGGCAGCGACCGCCGCCGCCGAGCCGCCGGAGGATCCTCCTGGTGTTCGCGAGAGATCCCAGGGATTGCGCGTAGCACCGTAAGCCAGAGGCTCGGTGGTAAAACTCAAGGCAAACTCCGGGGTGTTTGATTTGCCGAGCAGCAGCAATCCCGCCCGGCGATAACGCGCAATCAGCGTGCTGTCCTGCGAAGAGACCACGTCACTGAATAAGTGCGAACCACTGGATAAAGGCTGGCCGTTGACCTCAAAACCGGTGTTTTTGATCAGCATCGGCACACCAGCAAACGGACCATCGGGTAAACCCTGCCGCAGCTGCTGGCGCGCCTGTTCCCATGCGGGATGCACCACCGCATTCAGCGTAGGATTACCCTGTTCACACAGGCCGATCGCGGTTTCCAGCACCTCTTCTGCACTGACCTGCCGCTGACGAATCAGCGCAGCCAGTCCCAGACCGTCATAGTCTGCATAATTGTTAAACATGCGATTCTCCGTTACCCGTCAGTGACGTGTGGCCGCCAAACAGGGCGACCCTGCGGCTGCATTACGCCAAACCGGCGAGCTTCTTCACCTGGTCAACAAAGACATCGCGTTTTACTTCTTCATACAGGCGCGCACGCAGGCGCGGTGCCGGGCTGGAGTTTACGTTTTCGAACAGCGCCACGCGCCCTGCCAGGGAGCTGGTGGTCATATCCCAGATAAAGTTCATTAATTGCTCTTTCTCCATCGCGCTGGCACCGTGACCCACCAACAAATCGTGCAGGTAATGGCCAATATCTGGATTGTCGAACGCGGCTTTGCCAAAGCGCATCACCAAACCCTGTCCGCACATCTCCTGCAAAATATGGATGATGCGTGGATAGTGCTGGATCGAATAGAGGCGCCCCGCCGTTAGCATGCCGACATCCGGAGCCATCACTTCGCCCTCGGTCATTTGCGCTTTGGCTTCGGCGGCATAGACGAAGGCGCGCAGCGTCTGCGCATACTCAATCAGTTCCCCGAGCATCGCCTGCACCGCAGGAATGCGACCGGTGCCGAGCACATCCAGCACCAATTGTCCGGCCCCGACAAACAGCTCGGCCTTCACTGCGAGACGCGTCAGCACATGCCAGTGGGCAAAGGTACAAACCGGGCCGTAATATTGCATGGCCGTAGGATCGCCGAGATTGAAAATACGGTCAGTCGGCACAAACACGTTATCAAAGATGATGAACTGATCGGCCTCCTCGCCCAGTCGCGCGATGGGATGGTCAAAGGGATCGGCTTGCGGATGCGACACCATTTCACGTGAAATCATGCGAATGCCGTCGGAATTAATGGGGATGGAACCCCAAATACAGGCTTCCGCGGGCGTTTCCTGGATGCCGCCTAGGTTGGTAAAGAAGATCTCATTGGCCTGCGCCGCAATCGAGCCGACGGTTTTTGCACCGGAGACGCGTATGCCGCCGCGTTCAATGCTTTTCACCCTTAGCAGTGATGCTTCACCCGCTTTCGGTGAGGAGCGATCGGTTTGCGGACCGGTCAGGCTTTCGGAGGCAGTAAGGTTATTGTCGCGACCATAAGCGAGATAGCGCTCGATGTTTTCAGCGAAATCCGGCTGGCAGCCATCGAAGGTGGATTTTTTAGCTTTAAAGGTGGGCAGGTAGGCATATAAACCCACCGCAATTGCCGGAGCCAAATCCGGCGGACGACCAAAGGTGCCGCCGGTTTTTAGCGAGGTGTACTCAATCATCTTACGACGATCCTGCAATTCGCTAATGGTGCGAGGGATTTGCCAGGAGCGGCTGTAGACATCGCCAGTCACGCTGTCGGTGACGGTGGTGGCGTCGGCATGTTCTGCGGTGAACTGGTCATCAAACATCGATGCCAATAGGTCGACACCCGCAGCAAGCGCCGGCTCATCCGTGACTTTCTCCAGTTTTTTGCCGTTAACCCATAACTGGCGACCATCATCTAACGAAGCTTTGAACTCCGCGCCGGTTTTCAGTTTTTGTTGTGCTACGCCTTTCAACATCGCTTCCACTGGCTACCCCCTGAGTTTGAGAATCTGTCACGCCGCAAAGACCTCTTCACGACGGGTCGAACAGTTAAACCAATTACTCAACCGTTTCCGGGTTTCCTCTGGTGTTGGCGATCCCGGTGATGCCAGAAAAACATAACAGCACAAACATTTCAACCATTAAAATTGGTTGCAGGG
Organism: Pantoea sp. X-Soil-ISGK-421; assembly: GCF_059730785.1. NCBI lineage: Bacteria > Pseudomonadati > Pseudomonadota > Gammaproteobacteria > Enterobacterales > Erwiniaceae > Pantoea > Pantoea sp. X-Soil-ISGK-421. The sequence continues at coordinate 2,014,080 of NZ_AP035979.1, forward strand.
TGAATGGTTAATCGTGGAATTGACTGCGTAAAATGCTGAAATAACAGCGGTGAAAGCCGATGTGGCCTATGATTAATGCGTTGATATTAATAGATATAAATCTTTTTGGTTTAATGTTTGAATCTTATGGATATCCCCTGTGCCGCTTTCCGTCACTGGAAATTAGTATGACCTGCAGACGAGTGATAACCAAATGATATGGTTCAACCAAAAATATTGGTTGCATATTGGTTGTGTGAATAGCTTAATGAAATGCACCGGTGTAAGGGTGGTGCGCGTAACAACGCAACCCTGTGATTACACTGTGCATTCCGTTAATCATCTGTGCGGAGGAGAGAATGGCGGCAAAACAGTATACAACATCAACGGGAAGCCTGACATTGCGTGGTTTTATCTCCAGCGCGACAGGCAAAGGTAAGCGAGTGCGGCCGCAACTGGCGACGATCGGGCAGCGTAAATTGATAGCGCGTCTGCCAACTGGCACCCTGCTGGCCGCACCAAAATCGCTGTACTGGCATGCGATCCTGATGCTGATTAAGGATAAACACCTCGCCGCTGCCGCTGTTTTTCCACAGCGTGGTGTGCAGGGATTTGCCAGGCGTAACCTCCCCCAATGCCACCGAATACCAATGGGCGGTCGCCACCTCACACGACAACGCTTGTTTGCCTTGGTTATTAATGGCGATAACAAACTTATCCAGTCCTTGCGTTCCCCTTGCCACATGCAGCGTTTCCTGTGCCCACAGCGGAGCGGAAATAATAACAGCAAAACTTAATAGCCACTGAATTCGCATCATTGATCTCGTCGTAATTAAAGTGATGAGTTAACAAAGTGAATATTTATTTAATTTAACCTGATGTCAACAATAATTAATGAGGAATGCCCTGATGAGAAGTTGGCAATTAGTTCGCTCCGCGCTGTTTATCAGTTTATTTTATTGCGCCAGCAGCCAGGCTGCCGATATTAAATCCATTGCGATACTCTCTCCCGAGCCGGGAACAGATTTTGGCTGGAACCAGCAAGGCATTGATGCCGCTAAAGCCGCCGGGGAAAAACAGGGTGTGAAAGTGATGGTGGCAGAGAATTTGGGTTACGGCGATGTGCGTCCGGCGATGCGCGATTTGATCGACGATGGCGCTCAGCTGTTGATTGCGCACGCCAGCGGCTATAACCAAGCCGCGCCAGAGATTGGTGCGCAGAACAACGTGCCAGTGGCAGTGACTGACAGTCCAGCTGCACTGAAATCCGGTTTGGTGGCTGATTACACCGTCAGTGGCCATGAAGGCGCGTATCTGGCGGGCGTGCTGGCGGCGAAAATGAGCCGCAGCGGTACGCTCGGCATGGTGGTCTCGGGCGAACCGCCTTCATGGAATGCGCAATCAAATGCTTTTATTCGCGGTGCCCGCGCAACTAACGAGCAGATTAAAATCCGTTACGCGGTGATCGGCCCTGCCGCTTATAGCGATGCGGCGGGCGGCAAACGCGTCACCGCGTCGGTGATTGCCGCCGGTGCAGATATCATCTTTGGTCAGGGTAATGGTTCCAGCTTTGGCATGTTGCAGGCAGTTGAAACCGCCAAAGCCGCCGATGGCGGAAAAGTCTATTTCATCGACGTGATTGGCGATAAATCAAAAATAGATAAAGGCAATTTATTAAGTTCGGTGTTATGGAACCTCACGCCGGTATTTAGTGCCATGATTACCGATTTAAAAGCCGATAAATATGGCAGCCACAACTACAAAACCTCATTAGCCGATGGTTCCATCAGCTTATTAAAGACCGATCATATTCCTGTGGATATTTGGCAGAGCGTTGAACAAATCAAGCAACAAATTATTGCCGGCACAATAAAAGTGCCGGCGGAATATGATGCTAAATCGCTGCATGATTTATTGAACAGCGGAAAATACTAAATCGATTCAATTACCGGAGCCCATTATGAGTGATATCGCGCCCGTGCTGTCGGTTAAGCAGATTACCAAACGATTTCCCGGCATTGTCGCCAACGATCAGGTCGATTTCGCCTTGTGGCCGGGAGAAGTTCATGTGTTGCTGGGTGAAAACGGCGCGGGAAAATCGACGCTGGTGAGTATGCTCGCCGGCCTGTTGCAGCCTGATGAAGGCAGCATCACGCTGGCTGGCGAGCAGCAAAGCATTCACTCGCCACAGCGGGCGCTGGACTTGGGTATCGGCACGGTGTTTCAACACTCTATGATGGTGCCTTCCCTTTCGGTGGTCGATAACTTTGTGCTGGGCGAACGTTGGTGGAAGCGCCCGCCGCGCGCGCGTTTTGCCCAGGAAATTGCGCGTGTCAGCAAAGAGATTGGCGTGCAGGTCAATCCTTATGCGACCGCCGGTTCGCTGTCACTCGGCGAGCAGCAGCAGGCTGAAATCGTGCGCACGCTGCTCCGCGGCAGCCGGGTGCTGATTCTGGATGAGGCCACCGCGATGCTTACACCGCAGAATGCCAACGAACTGGGGCAGCTCATGCGACGTCTGGTGGCGCAAGGGTTAGCGGTGGTGTTTATCACCCACAAATTAAATGAAGCGTTGGATTGGGGCGACCGCATTTCAGTGCTGCGCCTTGGCCGCAAAGTGGGCGAAATCACCCCCGATAGCTTGCGTGCGTTAAGCCGCGAAGAAGCCACGCGTCGGGTGGTGCAACTGATGTTTAATCTTGATGCGGCTCAGAGTCGTGAAGCCGAACACCGCGAGCGCAGCAGTAGCTGTCAGCACGATGCCAGGCCGGTGCTGGAAATCCATGCGCTGGAGGTTAATGACGCGCTGATGCCGGTGAGCCGCATTGAATTGCGCATTCGGCCCGGAGAAATCATCGGCGTGGCCGGTATTGATGGGAACGGGCAGAAACAGCTGGCTGAGGCGATTGCCGGACAGCGACCGCTCAGTAGCGGCCGCATCTGGCTGGATGGCACGTCCATTGAGAGCGACTCGATTGGTGAGCGGCGGCGACGCGGTCTGCGCTATGTCACCGATAATCGGTTGGGCGAAGGGACGGTGGGGACTTTTCCGGTTGCCACCAATCTGCTGCTCAAGCAGATCGGCGATCCCCCTTTCTGGCGCAACGGCATTGAGCAAACCGCTGCCATCGCCGAGTGGAGTCGCGTGCGCATTCGCGAGTACGACATTCGCGTACCGCAAACGGATACCCCGATTGGTAAGCTTTCGGGCGGCAATATTCAAAAAGCGGTGCTGGCACGCGAGTTGGGCGGCACGCCGCGCGCGGTCATCTTCTCCAAACCCACCTACGGCCTCGATTTACAAAATATTCGCTCAACGCGCCGGCGAATCCGCGAAACCGCTGAATCCGGCAGCGCCGTGATGCTGATTTCCACCGATTTGGAAGAGATTTTGGAACTCTCCGACCGCATCGCGGTGATGTCACAAGGCCAGATTGTTGGCGTGGTCGAAAACGATCCCCGCGCCCGCTCGCGCGTGGGTGAACTGATGAGTGGAGTACATTGATGAACAGTCAATCCGAACAAACCGGCTTGTCATCGCCAGCGGTGGTGCTGCCTTCGTGGACGAAAGTCTGGCTGATGCGTCTGGCCTATTCCGTGCTGCCGTTGCTGATTGCGCTGGCGATCACCGGCAGCCTGCTGCTGCTGATGGGCGTTAACCCGCTGGAATATTACGCCTATATTGTGCGTAAAGGGCTGTTCACGCCGTCCGGTCTGGCTGCCACCTTGACGCGCATGGGGCCGCTGCTGCTGATCGCCGCCAGCCTGATTGTGGCGTTTCGCGCCGGGCTGTGGAATCTCGGCGGTGACGGGCAGTTTCTGCTCGGTGCAGTCACCTCTTCCGCGCTGGCTCCCGCACTGATTGGCTGGGGCGTACCGGTCTGGCTTACGCTGCTGTTGGCGATGCTTGCCGCCGTGGTGGTCGGCGCTATCTGGGCGCTGTTGCCGGGCCTGTTGAAGGCGTGGCAAAACATCAATGAGATCATCACCACTATGATGATGTCGTTTTTGGGGATATCGCTGGCCAACGTACTGGTGAAGCTGGTGTTTTTTGATCCCAACACGACCGTGCCCCAGACCCGCACCTTGCCGTGGGAGGATCGCTTACCGGCGCTGTTTGGCAGCAATATCTCCTCTGGCTTACTGATTGGTTTAGTGGCGATTTTAGCGGTGCATTGGATGATGACGCGCAGCGCTTTCGGCCTGCAACTCCGCGTGGTGGGAGCCAATCCGCAGGCGGCAATTCATGCCGGAATCCCGGTGAGCCTACTGACGCTGGCGGTGTTTGCCCTGTCGGCGGCGCTGGCAGGATTAGGCGGCGCGGTAGAGATCATGGGCGTTCAAGGCAACGTACGTGCCGACTGGAATCCCGCTTACGGATTGGTGGTGGTTCCTCTGGTGTTTCTGGCGCGCTTTAACGGTTTTGGCACCATTGCGTTTGTCTTCCTGTTCTCAATGCTCTCCATCGGCAGCGAAAGCGCCGCCCGGCGCATGGATATTCCGAACCATTTCACCCTGGTGACGGTTGCCGTCTTGATGCTGGTACTGGGGTTAACCGAATGCGTTGAACAGCGTCAACGCCAGAAAAAGGGGTAGCACATGGATCTGTTTACGGTTGGCTTCCTGACATCACTGCTGCTCGGCGCGGTCATCGCGGGCGTACCGCTGTTGCTGGCGGGATTGGGCGAGCAGCTTTCCGAGAAAGCGGGTGTGCTGAACATCGGCCTCGAAGGCATGATGTTGTGCGGGGGTTATCTTGGCTTTTATGTTGCCTGGCAAAGTCAGTCGATGGGGTTCGGCCTGCTGGCCGGTGCACTCGGCGGTGGATTGACCGGCGCATTGATGGCGCTGCTGTGCGTCTGGTGGCGGCTGAATCAAATTGTGGTAGGAATTGCCATTACGCTTGGCGCAGAAGGCGCCACCGCCCTGCTGCACTATTTCCAGTTCAGCCGTACGTATCCCCGTTTGGGTAACGTCGATAGCTGGGCAATTCCCGGTTTGCATCAGATTCCGCTGGTTGGTCAGGTACTGTTTAATCAGCCGCTGGTTGTCTATCTGGCCGTGCTTACGGTACCGCTGTTTGCCTGGATCTATCGATCCACTCTCGCCGGACTGTATCTCCAGGCGGCCGGCGATAAACCGGCTGCGCTGGATGCCGCAGGTATCAACGTGTTACGCACCCGCACCATTGCGGTGGTGATCACCGGCATGTTTGCGGGGCTAGGCGGCGCATTTATGTCACAAATTGGCGCGGGGATCTTTGTCCCCTTTATGACACAAGGCAACGGTTTTATCGGAATTGTGCTGGCGATGCTGGCGCGCGGCAAACCATTATGGGTGCTGGCCGGTGCGCTGCTGTTTGGTTGCTGCTTATCGATGACCACTGCCTTGCAGGTATTGGGCATCGATGTACCCACTGATGTGATTCAGATGTTGCCGTTTATTGCTGTCATGTTGGTGCTGCTGTTGTTCGGACGTCGCGCTAGCTTGCCTGCGGCGTTAGGCGCGCCTTACGTACGCGGCGCACGTTAACATACTGTGTTTCTCAACCTTAAAAATCAACCAATTAATAAATGGTTTTGTGCGCGCTTTTTTTTCGGTTATGATGGGGAAATCGTGATTCTACTGCGTCAGATAATGACGAGTTGAGAATTTAGTGATCTGTTTTTGCTCATAATTATTACAATAACCATTTTTATTGGTTGCATGGCAAAGATCATCAACATCCCTACTCCGGTTATAGCGGAAAAGAACAATGACAGGAACGCCCATGACAACCAATAACGTTTCGCAGACCGAACGCTCGCCAGTCAAAGAGAAGCAGCAGGAGAAGCTGGAACAGCTGGTCACGCAAATCAGCAAACTTAAATCCGCGAAGGGTGGATTACCTGCTGAGCGCGTGCTGGCAGAAAAACTCAATGTAAAGCGTCATCTGCTGCGCCTTGCACTACAGATGATGCGCGATCGCGGTGATATTCCTCCCGCGCGCCCGGGACGTCGTATCACCTCCGGTAAGCCCAGAACCCAGCCGGTTGCCGTAACGGCTTCGGTCGATCCGGTCAGCACCTTTATTGGCAGTGACTTGGTGCGCTCCACCAATCCGCTGGAAGTGATGGAGATGCGTATGATGCTTGAACCGGCGTTAGCGCGTCTTGCTGCCCTGCGCGCGTCGCCGGAAGAAATTGCCGCGATAAAAGCCGCGGCCAGCACGCCCAACGATATCTCGCCCAGCGAAGCCGATCAGCGTTTTCACCGCGCCATTGCCGTGGGTTCTCGCAATAGCCTGGTGAGTGAACTGTTTGTATTACTCAATCAGGTTGCCAGCGACAGCCGTCTGCGCTTCGCCGAAAGCGACGAAGAGACCACGCAGGAGCGTATTGAACAGCGCGATCGTGAACATCATCAAATCGCGGATGCCATCGCCAACCGTGATTCCGACGGTGCCGAGCGCGCCATGTGGCAGCACCTTGCAGTGGTTCAGCAAAAAATCATCAGTCGCCTGGGCTTTGCGCCTTCGAAGAAGGATTACGCCTGAGCGTTTTAACCGGGGAGAAAAGCAATGCATTACGATGTGCTGATTATTGGCGGGGGTTCGGCAGGTTCAGTATTGGCATCACGTTTCTCAGAAAATCCGGATTGCCAGGTGGCTCTATTGGAAGCGGGCGCGTGGCCGACCGATCCTGACATCGCTAATCCGGCCATGTGGCCGCAGATTCAGGGACGATCTTACGACTGGCAATATGCCACCGTACCGCAAGCGGGTACCGCCCATCGTATTCACCCCTGGCCGCGCGGGCGCGTCGTGGGCGGTTCCAGCTGCCTGCATGCGATGGCGCATGTGCGTGGTCATCAAGACGATTTTGCCGCCTGGGCACACGCCACCGGCGATGATCATTGGTCATGGCAAGGTTTACTGCCGTGGTTTATTAAAAGTGAGCGCTTTTCTCAGGGTGCCAGCGCTGTACATGGCGATACCGGCCCGCTTGATGTCTGGCTGCCTGATGAAGATGTTCATCCGCTGGTAAAAAGTTATATGCAGGCAGGACTGAATCAGGGTGTGCCCTGGTTGGGTGATCACAATGGCGGGCAGCTGTGCGGCGTAGCGGCCAACTCGCTGACCATTCGCCACGGCAAACGCGTATCTGCCGCCGATGCCTGGCTGACACCCGCGCGTGAGCGGACTAATCTCAGTATCCTGCTCAATATTCAGGTCGAAAAGCTGCTGATTGATGACCACCGTATTCACGCTGTGGAGTGCCACCGTAACGGTGAAGCATTGACCTTAAGCGCCAGCACCGTGATTGTGTCAGCGGGCGCTTTGGCTTCTCCAGCCTTGTTGATGCGTTCGGGCATTGGCAGCGCCAGCGAACTGGCTGAGTCTGGCATTGACTGCCAGATTCCATTGCATCAGGTCGGCAAGAATCTACATGATCACCTGCTGGCGGCGGGTAACGTCTGGCTGGCTCGGCAACCGATCGCCCCAACCCGCTTGCAGCACTCGGAATCACTGATGTATCTCAATGCGGCGGATATCCGCGAACGCGATGCTCAACCCGATGTGGTATTAGGTTGCGTTTGCGCACCTTCAGTGGCCGAAAGTTTCCCGCAACCGCAACCCGGTACCACTTATACCTTGCTGTGCGGCGTAACGCGGCCCACCAGTCGCGGCCAGATTCGCCTGACTGGCGCGCATAGCCGCGATCAATTGCTGATCGATCCCGCCTATTTGCAAACGGACTACGATCGCCAAACCTTCCTGAAAGCGTTGAAAATCGCCCGTCAGATTGGTAGCGATGCGGCTTTAGATGCGTGGCGGGAAAAAGAGTGGCTGCCAGGTGCGGAGATTCAGGATGATGCCGCGCTGAATGACTTTATCGCCCGCGCGGTGATCACCCATCATCATCCAGTCGGCACCTGCCAGATGGGGAAAACCGCCAGCGATTCAGTGGTGGATGGCCGTCTGCGCATTCACGGCCTGGAGAATGGTTACGTTGTCGATGCCTCTGTTATCCCGAGCATTACCAGCGGTCCGGTTCATGCGGCGTTACTGGCGCTGGCAGAATCATTTGCTGGAAGGTTTTAACGCCAGCGAACGGTTGTTTTTTACGCGCACCACGGTTCTGACCATCGCCAGCGTGGCAACAATCACTAATATGCCACCCACCATCGCCATGGCTTTAAAACCGAGATGTTTAAACATCAGCAAACCGACAATACCGCCAATCAGGAAGGAGAAAATCGTGGTCAGATGCGTCCATAACTGACGTTTCTGGCCCGAGATGTTTTTCGACGGATCGCGGCGAAACAGCGCGGCTATTACGGATGCCAGGGATATCCCCGCATCTGTCAGCGTGCCGGTAATATGGGTTGAACGTACGCGGCCATTGGATAATTGCGTTGACGTTGAATTATGTACGCCCATCAGGAAGCCCAGAATCACAATGACTTCGCGATTATTAGCCGATGAATAAAAGAACATTTCAAACAGCGATAACACGATTAAAGCAAGCCCTTCAGCCCACAGTATTTGGCAGAATATAATCCGATTGCCATTCGCTAAACCGCTGATCACCACTATTCTCGCCGTGACCGCACCACAAACAAAGGCAAACAGGATAGTGGCCAAAAAGGTGATATCGCGGAAATTAACGTTCGACACTTCGCTGGATAATTGTGAGGTATTCCCTGACATGTGTGAGGGGAAAAAGCCAAACGCCCCCAAGGCGATCGCATTGAGCACGCCGGCAGCAGTGGCGAGCCACATTGCCAGATTCCTGTCCTCATCATGCGTTCGTGTGCGTTTAAGTTTAATCAGCATCAGATACCTCATCATTCTGAAATAGGGCCGAAATATAAACTTAGAGCAGTTTGGGAAATTAATAGCCAGGAAACCCCTGAATATTTATCAAGAGTGTTAAAGAAACTAAAAAAAGCAATCAAGTTTGTAGTTATTTAAATTAACGTAAATTATCGGATGTAAATATCGGTCGCCATAAATGGCGCCCCTAGAGAATGGAGGCGCTGTGCGTTTTCATCGGTGCAACGATGACATTCACGCCTAAATCCTGCATACGACGCAAAATAGGCACCGGCGTGCCCTGATTGACAATCACCACATCAAATTCACTCAGATGAGCAAAGCGATGCAACGCTCGACGTTCAAACTTGGTGTTATCCATCATCAAAATACGCTTCTGCGCGGCGTCAAACATCGCGCGCTTAGTCTCTACCGTTTCGGCGGATTGGTGGAACACTGCATCGTCGATGATCGCTGACATGCTGACGAAAAACACGTCGGCGCGCAGGCTGGCAATTTCATCCCGTGTCATGCGGCCCATGAACGCATTGCACCAGTGATAAAACTGTCCGCCCAGCCCCATCAGGGTGATATCGCGGCCGTTACGCAGCTCGTTCATTAAGGTCAGAGAGTTGGTGATCACCGTTAGCGGTGCGCGTGCCGAGAGCAGCCGCGCCATTTGCAGCACGGTAGTAGAATCATCAAGGAAAATCGCCTGACCCGGTTCGAGATAGGTGGCGGCCACATCGGCAATCGCCTGTTTCTCTTCCAGCTGACGCGTGGCGCGATAGATATCGCTGGATTCAACCAGGCTGGTTGGCGTAGCAGACACCACGCCGCGCGATTTGTGCAGTAAGCCACGTTCTACCATTTCGTCGATATCACGATGCGCGGTCATCAAACTGATACCGAAGCGTTCGGTGATATCTTCGATGCGGATCGCCCCTTCGGCCATCACCGCTTCGGCGATTAACTGGCGACGCGCCAGTTGGCGCGCCTGACGGCTATCGCTGGGTAAGGCTTCGGCCATAAACACATTAAGGGAAGAGTCCTGCGGGTTGTGCGCCATATTTCATCCGGTGTGAAGCGAAAAGCGGGTTCGGCACTTATTACAGCGTTTAAACCATGTTTTGGCAAATTGTCCTGGTGCGCATAAATGCGCACCCTACAAAATCCGCATAGGTCTGTTGTAGGGTCGCCATTTATGGCGACCAGGTTTAACTTACTGCTTCAACACAAACGGCGAAGCGAAGTTGCCCGCATTCTCTTTGGTGATCAGAATGCAGTCAAACAGCTGCTTCTCGGAGGCCGCACCGGTTTTGCCGGTTTTCAGGAAACTGTCCGCCTGCTCAACCGCTTTCTGTGCGAACTGCGCCACCGGCTGCATTACGGTATAGGCCAGCGTACCGGCTTTCACTGCGTCAACTGCATCCGGCGAACCGTCAAAACCGCCCACTTTGATCTGATTCAGCTTACCGGCTTCTTTAAGCGCCGCGATCGCGCCCAGTGCCATTTCGTCGTTGCCGCTGATCACACCTTTGATGTTGGGATTGGCCTGCAGCAGCGACTGCATTTTGTTGAAGCCTTGGGTGCGATCCCAGTTAGCCACTTCCTGTCCCACTTTTTTCAGCGTGGGATATTGCGTCAGCACGGTATCAAAACCATTGGCGCGGGTGGCGGCATTGTTATCCGACGGCGGCCCCACCAGCTCAACATAATTAGCGCTATCGCCCACCTGCTTCACCCACTCCATCGCACCGACTGCCGCGCCCTGCGCGTTGTTAGAGACCAACTGCGCTTTGGCGAGGCCGCTCTGGTTGAGCTCGGCGTTGATGATAAATACCGGAATGTTGGCGGCGATGGCCTTTTTCACCGAACCGACCGAACCATCAGCATTCGCCGGGTCGAGAATAATCGCTTTTGATTTGTTGGTAATCGCCGTATCAATCAGTTGGCTTTCAGTGTTGGTATCGCCTTTGTGGGCGCTGACTTTGGCGCTGTAGCCAAGCTTCTCAGCGGCCTTCTGCGCTACCTGACCTTCTGTCAGCCAGTAAGGGTTGGAAGGATCGTTAACGATGATGGTCATTAACCCGTTATCTGCCCAGGTGGGTGCAGCAAACATGGTGATGGCCATAGCTGCGGCCGCGATGAAGAGACGTTTTGTGAACATAGTTGGTGCTCCGTTATTATTAGGGGTACAGGTTTTACGGATATCCGCGCGCTGCTGAAACAGCGCACGTGAGTTAGCGAGCGCGCCGTCCGTATTGCAGAGTGTTGAGCAATACCGCCAGCACGATCACGGCACCGGTGAACACCGTCTGCCAGTAAGCAGAGACGCCGATAATCACCAGGCCATCAGAGAGAAAACCAATCACAAATGCGCCAAGCAGCGTGCCGCGCACGTTGCCGCGTCCACCTGTTAAGGCCGCGCCACCAATCACTACCGCCGCAATCGCGGTGAGTTCATAAGTGGTACCGGCGGTTGGCCCCGCCGAGGTGAGCTGTGAGGAGAGCACCAGTCCCGCCAAGGCGGCGCAGACGCCGGATAGCACATAGACGCTGATTTTGATGCGTTTCACCGGCACACCCGACAGATCGGCCGCACGTTCGTTACCGCCGGACGCATAAAGCCAGCGACCAAATGCCGAACGGCTGAGCAGGAAACCACAGGCCAGCGCCACCACGCCCAGCACCAACACGCCAACCGGGATGTTGAAGATGCGATTAAAGCCGAGCCAGTCGAAGCCGGTATTCCCCAGCGCGTCGCTACCGGAGAGTTTGTTGTAGGTCAGGCCGTTGGTGATCAGCAGCGCAATACCGCGCGCCACATACATGGTGCCCAGCGTGGCGACGAAGGCCGGGACGCGGAACCAAGCGATCAGCACGCCGTTCACCAGGCCCACCAGCGCACCCACCACCAGCGTTAAGATCGCCACCGCCCACACTGGCAGATAGAGCACCACGCCGAGCGCTTCCAGATTGATGCCCTGCATCATAAATCCAGCCATCACGCCGGCCAGACCGAGCGTGGATCCCACCGACAAATCAATGCCGCCGTTAAGAATGACCAGCAGCATGCCGATCGCCGGTAAGCCGAAGATCGCCACATGTGACGCCATGGTGAGGAAGTTGGCACCGGTAAAATAGTTAGGCGACAGGAAGGAGAAGGTGGCGATAATCACCAGCAGCGCGATAAATGCGCGCCCTTCCAGCAGCAGACGCGCCACATTCAGTTGCTTGTCGCTCTTTTTCCTGGTTATCACCGGCGGCGTATCCAGCGTTTGTGTTCTGTCACTCATACCTTTTGCTCCACTTTTCATGTCATGCCACCAGAGACTCGCCTGAAGCGGCCATAATGCGTTCTTTACTGACGCTCGCGTCGAAGATGGCAGAGATGCGCCCTTTGCTCATCACCACAATGCGATGCGCAATACTCAGGCACTCACCCACTTCCGACGTGGTATACACCACCGCCAGCCCCTTTTTGGCGTTCTCGGCTAACAGGCGAAACACTTCCGCTTTCGCGCCGATATCGATACCGCGGCTCGGCTCATCCAGCAAAATCACTTTCGGACGCGTGGCGAGCATTTTGCCAATCACCACTTTTTGCTGGTTACCGCCGGAGAGCGAGCCAATCGCCGCTTCACCGCCGGCGGTTTTCACCGTGACGTTGCGAATGCTGTCATTGACCAGCTGTTTTTCCCGGCTTCTGGAGAGCACCAGCCCGCGCACAAAGTCGCCGATGCTGGCGAGCGACAGGTTCTCGCCCACCGACATGGTTTGCACCAGGCCATCGCGCTGCCGATCTTCCGGTACCAGCGCCAGCCCAATTTCAATGCGTTGGGAAATGTTGAGCGAGGAGATCTCGGTGTCCTGCAACAGAATGTGGCCGCTACTTTGATGCAGGCGTCCGGCGATGCACTCCAGCAGCTCGGTGCGGCCCGCCCCCATCAGGCCGTAAATGCAGACGATCTCTCCGGCTTGTACCGCCAGCGATAAGTTATCCACCAGCCGTATGCCGGTTTTACTTTTCAGCGTCAGATCCTGCACCGTGAGCGCCGGTAGCCCAAAGTCGTAACCCTGTGGCGGCGAACCCAGATCAAAATGATCGCCGACCATGTTGCGCACGATCCACTCCAGATCGATCTCATCGCGTTTGGCATAAGCGGTCATCACGCCATCGCGCAGCACCACTGCCCGATCGGTAATTTCCAGCGCCTCTTCCAGATGATGCGAGATATAGACAATCGCCACACCCTGACTGGTTAAATCGCGGATCACCTGGAACAGCACCGCCACTTCCGCTGCGCTTAGTGCCGAGGTCGGTTCATCCATAATCAGAATCTGCGAATTGACCGACAGCGCGCGCGCAATCTCCACAATCTGCTGCTGGCCAAGACGCAGGTTCTCTACCGGCGTCAGCGGATCGATCTCCTCTTCCAGCGCGGCCATCAGGTGCGCCGTCACGCGCGCTTCTTCGGCATAATCGACGCCGCCCGGCTTCATGATTTCGCGCCCCATAAAGATGTTGTCGCGCACGTTCATATTCGGCGCGAGATTGAGCTCCTGATGGATAATCGAGATGCCGCAGTCACGCGCTTCGGTGGCGGATCGAAAGGTTTTCTCCTCGCCGTGTAATAAGATTTCCCCGGTTGTTGGCGTAATTACACCAGACAAAATTTTCATCAGCGTCGATTTACCCGCGCCGTTCTCACCAAACAGCGTGGTCACTTCGCCGCGGCGAATTTCGAAATTGACGCCTTTCAGCGCGTGTGTGGAGCCGTAGATTTTGCTGATGTTGCGCGCCTGCAGGATCACTTCACCTTTGAGCAAGGCGGGATTGACATTGAACGGTTTCATTTCACCTCCATGCTGACCGGCGTCACCATCCAGTTCTTCGCGTTAAGCAAGCGGAACACGCCAACCACCTGCACGGTTTTGCCCGGTAACGCATCACGATCCAGCTTGTCGAGCACCGCGCTTTTCATTGCGCGATTGATCGCCGAACCGGCATTTTGATAGTCGATTTGATTAGTGAAATCGCCGAACTGAATCTTGCCGCTGGCGTCTCGCAGGTCGGTGCCGGTAATCGCCGGACCGGTTTGTAGCCGCACTTGCATATCTGCCGGTAAGCCATCGATTTTCAGCGGAAAGATGCCCATCTGGCCCGCTTGCACCACGCCTGCGAACTTAATGGCGAATACCGGCAGCGGTGCGCCCACGCCATATTTTTGCACCGCTTCCTGCTGATTTGTTTGCAGCGCGTCGGCTACGATTTTTGCCTCGACTGCGCGTGACATCACATCCTGCTGAATCGTTGGGAAGGTTTTCTGACCATAACTGTCGGGCGAGAAGCCCTGCTCCTGCACGTCGTCGGCGGAGCCCATTTTGACGACTTTCGTGTCGAGTGCCATCGCGGCGATTACCGCGATCACCACCACGCCGATGGCGGTATAGCGCCGGACGCGCTTACGTGAGATTTGCTGGGCCTGGATTGAGACATCGGACATAACATGACCTCTCACTGACATCAGCTGCGATATTCGCGCTGATAATGTTATAAGTGTGATAACTTGTGTGATGAGAATTGTGCTGATGTGACTAAATTGTCAACAGGTGTCGCGCAATTTTTTCAGGACAGCGATCTGGATCGCTTAAATGATGTCGGTCACGTCACAAACTGCATTTAGCCTCGCTCCACAAGCCTTTTTAACCTGTTTCATCATTTCTCATCGTGAGGTTTTAACACCTAATTCGTGATCGCCTTCGCTATCCAGAGTGAAATTTATTGGTTTTATCGAAAAATAATACAGCTGATATGTTATCTCAGTGAGAAGTGGTGTAAGACATTATTTAGCAAATTCATCACAGGTCGTTAACAGCTTTAGGCGGTAGCGACGCTGAACTGAACTCTTCTTCTTTCGGAGGTGTATGTGGACAGTGGCGATATCATTCTGGGTCTGGATTCCGGCACCTCGGTGGTTAAAGCGGTGGCGTTTGATCTGGAAGGCACGCAACTGGCATGCGCATCGGTGCGCAACCGTTATTACCGCAGCGAAGGCGGCGCAGCGCAGCAGTCAATGAGTCAAACCTGGCAGGATGCGGTCACGGCGATTCGCAATCTGAGTGAGCGCATCGACAACCTCGCCGCGCGTGTTGTGGCGGTAGCCGTCACCGCACAAGGCGACGGCAGCTGGCTGGTAGGTGCGCACAATCAGCCGGTTGGCGATGCGTGGATCTGGCTGGATGCGCGTGCGGCGCCGACGGTAGAAAAACTCAATCAGCATCCGTTAGCCGCCGCACGCTTCAGCGCCACCGGCACCGGGCTCAACACCTGCCAGCAGGGAGCGCAGCTGGCGCACATGGATCACTTTTATCCCGAGCTGTTAGCCAACAGCGAAGTGGCGCTGCACTGCAAAGATTGGCTCTACCTCAACCTCACTGGCATTCGCGCCACCGATCCTTCCGAGGCCAGCTTTACCTTTGGTAACTTCCGCCACCAGCGTTATGACGACCAGGTGATTGCCGCGTTGGGGCTGGAACAGCGTCGCCATCTGCTGCCGGAGATTATTGAAGGCACCGAAACCACCCATGCGTTAACCGCTGAAGCAGCGCAGGCCACCGGTTTACGTGCCGGTACACCTGTCTGCCTCGGCTATGTCGATATGGCGATGACCGCGCTTGGCGCGGGTGTGCACACCGGCGAAGCCAATACCGCTTGCTCCATTGTTGGATCAACCGGCGTGCATCTGCGCAGCGTCACCATTGACGACGTGTGGCTTAATCCGGCGCAAACCGGCTACGTGATTCCGCTACCCTGGCCGGGATATGTCACGCAGGTGCAAACCAACATGGCATCAACACTCAATCTCGACTGGTTGCTGAATCTCGCCAGCGAACTGCTTAACAGCTTTGGTTGCGAAATCGATCATGCCCGTTTGGTGAGCCATATCGATCGTTGGCTCAATGCGGCGCAACCCGGCAGCCTGCTCTATCACCCTTATATTTCGATTGCTGGTGAGCGCGGGCCGTTTGTCAATGCCGAGGCGCGCGCCAGTTTTACCGGCCTGAGTTACACCCACAATTTTGGCGATCTGGTGCGGGCGGTCATTGAAGGCATCGGTTTTGCGGCACGCGATTGTTATCAGGCGATGGGCAGTTTACCGGGCGAAATCCGTTTAACCGGCGGCGCGGTGCGTTCGCAGCCGTTACGCCAGATTTTGTCTGCCTGCATTGGTGCGCCGGTGCGCATCAGCCAGCGTGACGAAGCCGGCGCGGCCGGTGCCGCGATGATGGCGGCGGTGGCGATTGGCGCTTATCCGTCGATGGAGAGCTGCGTCAAAACCTGGGTTATGCCGCTACTGGATGCGCCAGAAGCGCCCGCTAGCGAACTGATGCAGCGCTATGACCCGCTTTTCCACACCTATCAGCAGATGCGTAACGATCTGCCTGCCGCCTGGCACGCGCTAAAACAGTTTTGAGGAGTAAATCATGAGTGAACACATGCTGGATCTGTTTGTGATTGGCGGCGGTATCAACGGTGCCGGTATTGCGCGTGATGCGGCCGGCCGCGGCTTATCGGTAATGATGTGTGAGAAAGATGACCTCGCGCAGGGTACCTCATCGCGTTCCGGCAAGCTGGTACACGGCGGGTTACGTTATCTGGAGTATTACGAGTTTCGTCTGGTGCGTGAAGCGCTGATCGAGCGTGAAGTGCTGCTCAACGCCGCGCCACACATTATCTGGCCGATGCGTTTTGTCTTGCCGCACAGCCCAACCGATCGCCCGGCGTGGCTCGTGCGCCTCGGCCTGTTTCTCTATGACCACCTCGGCGGCCGTCAGAAACTGCCGGGCACGCGCTCGCTGGATTTACAGCGCGATCCCGAAGGTGCTCCGCTGCTGGACAATTACAGCAAAGGATTCGAATACTCCGATTGCTGGGTTGATGATGCGCGGCTGGTGACGCTGAATGCGCTGGATGCCGCCGAGCGCGGCGCCGCTATTCTGCCGCGCACGCGCTGCGTGGCGGCGACACGTCATCACGGCAAGTGGGAAATTACCCTGCAGGATGCCAGCGGTACGCCGCGCACCGTGTTTGCCAAAGTATTGGTGAACGCCGCCGGGCCGTGGGTGCTGGATATCGTCAATCAGGTGACGCACACCAAAAGCAGTCGCAACGTGCGGCTGGTCAAGGGCTCGCACATCATCGTGCCGAAATTCTGGGAAGGTCAGCAGGCTTATCTGGTGCAGAACACCGATAAGCGCGTGATCTTTATTAACCCGTACGAAGGCGACAAAGCGCTGATCGGCACCACCGACATTCCGTGGCAAGGCAAAGCGGAAGCGGTGACCGCCGACGACAGCGAGCAGCAATATCTTATCGACGTGGTGAATCGCTACTTCAAGGTGAAACTGCGCGCCAGCGATGTGATCACGCGCTTCTCCGGCGTGCGTCCGCTGTTTGATGACGGTAAAGGCAATCCTTCGGCGGTGACGCGTGATTACGTGTTTGATCTCGACAATCAGCAAAATGCCCCGCTGCTGCATGTCTTTGGCGGCAAAATCACCACCTTCCGCAAGCTGGCCGAACACGCAGTACAGAAACTGGCACCATTCTTCCCCAATATGGGCGCGGACTGGACGCGTGCCGCCACGTTACCGGGCGGCGATATGCCTCATGCCGATTTCGACAGTTTCTTAGAACAGGTCAAAGCGCGCTGGCCGTGGCTGCCGCAGCCGCTGCGTAAACACTATGCGCGACTGTACGGCACGCGTATCGATAAGCTGATCGGTCACGCCACTGCGCTGAACGATCTTGGCCGTCACTTTGGTGGGCAACTGTACGAAGCCGAGGTGCGCTATCTGGTAGAAAACGAGTGGGCACAACAGGCCGAAGATGTACTGTGGCGCCGCACCAAGCACAAGTTGCACCTCGATGATGCACAGCAACAGGCTTTCACACAGTGGTTCAACGCCACCTTTGCTGCTCCCGCGCCGCTGCGTGCGCATGCTGGATAAGAGGTGAATCATGCCGTTAACGCTATCACTGAACACCAACCCGCTAGTGAACCGCTTTGCCGATCCGCACGATTTGATTACCACCGTGGCGCAGCAAATCCGTATTCGTGATCTGCAGCTAACACACGAATTCATTAATCCCGGCTGGCCCGCGGCGACCATCACGCGCATGACGCGCCGGATGCAGCAGGCGCTGCGTTCAACCGGCGTGCGTGTGACGTCCGGCATGACCGGGCCTTATGGCCGTCTCAACCATTTTGGCCATCCTGACGTTGAAGTGCGCCGTTATTACGTTGACTGGTTTAAAACCTTCGCGGATATCACGGCGGAACTGGGCGGTGACGCGGTGGGATCGCAGTTTGCCATCTTCACTCAGCAGGATTTCAACGATGTTGCGCGCCGTGAGACGCTGATCGATATCGCAATGGATTGCTGGGCCGACGTTGCCGAACATGCCAAAGCCGCCGGATTGAAATACCTGTTTTGGGAACCGATGAGCGTGGGCCGCGAGTTTGGTGAAACTATTCCGGCGTGCTTAGCGCTGCAGCAGCGTTTGAGCGCAGCCTCGTTGGCGCTGCCGATGTGGATGATGGCGGATATCGATCACGGTGATGTCACGTCCGCTGACCCGCGCGATTACGATCCCTACGCGTGGGCGGAAGCGGTGCCGCGTTACTCGCCGATTATTCATATTAAACAGAGCATGCTGGACAAAGGCGGACACAGACCGTTTACCTTGCAGTACAATACCGGCGGCCGCATTCAGCCGCAGCCGCTGTTAGATGCACTGGCGCGCGGCGGTGCGCAGGATAATGAAATCTGCCTTGAACTGAGTTTTAAAGAACGCGAGCCAACCGACAGCAAGGTGGTGGCCGAGATCGCCGAGAGCGTCGCCTTCTGGGCCGGACATATTGATACCGGCGTGCAGGATCTGCATTTGTCTAATTAACAGGATGTACAAACAATGAAACCGGCACCAACCTCGACTGAACGCGACGAATCTCTGGCGCTGCGCGCCGCCTGGCTGCACTACGTCGGCGGTTTAACGCAGGCGGAAGTGGCGAAACGACTCGGGCTGCCGTCGGTGAAAACGCACCGTATGATTGCGCGCATGGTGGCAGAAGGCGCGGTGAAAGTGTCGATTGATGGCGATATCGTCGCCTGCGTCGCGTTAGAAGATCGGCTGCGTGCGAAATTCGCCCTGAACTTTTGTCATGTCGCGCCCGATCTCGGTGAAGAAGGTTTACCGGTGCGCGCATTGGGCATGGCGGGCGCGGATTACCTGCGTAACCTGCTCAGCGCGTCGCCCTCTACCACGCTGGGTCTGGGACATGGCCGCACCCTTTCCGCCGCCATCCACCAATTGCCGCGTATCGATGCACCACATATGCGCTTTGTCTCACTGCTCGGCTGTTTAACCCGCAACTACGCGCTCAATCCCCACGATGTAATGCATCGCATTGCTGAGAAAACCGGTGCGCAGGCTTACATGATGCCGGTACCTTTTTTTGCGAATACTCAGGAAGACCGCGACGTGCTACTGGCGCAGCGCGGCGTGAGCGAAGTGTTTGCCATGGCGGCGCAGAGTGAAGTCAAACTGGTGGGAATTGGTACCGTGGAGCCCGCCGCTCAGTTGGTTGAAGCGGGCATGATTGATGAAGCGGAGATCAATGATATCTCCTCATCCGGCGCGGTCGGCGAACTGCTGGGTCACTTCTTCGATGCCAACGGACAGATGATCCGCACCAACCTGACGGCACGCACTTTGTCGGTGGATCTCGATCTTTCGCATCGCGCTGAGATTGTCGCCCTGGCGGGCGGCAGCAGTAAAATCGATGCCATTCGCGCGGTGCTGGCCAGTGGGCTGGTAACGGGGTTGATTACCGATGAAGTGACGGCACTGGCGCTGGTGGGGTAATGGTGAGCTGATTAATGGGTCACCATAAACGGCGTTATGCCGAACAGTTAAGCACCGTATCTAATCACCGCACATTCCGTAGCCGCGCGATTTATCGCGCAATGAATTGCGCCGCTACAATATGTGCGCTCGGTAATAGGGTTTCATCTCTTAACTGACAAGCATTACACCATAAATGGCGACCCTACGTTTTTTACGACACCAAACTCACTTCCACGCCCTTCTCCTGCAGCGCCTTTTGATAAACAAGCGCCAGCCCGGCATCGGTGATCACCTGTTTAAATGGCTGCGTGGGGGCCAGCGCAAACGGATGAATCTGGCCAAACTTAGAAGAATCCGTTAATGCGATAGTGTGCGTGGGTTTTTCCATGATGGCATTCACCACGTCACAGCGCAGCATATCGCGGCCGGTAAAGCCGGTGATCGCATCCCAGCCGTCAATCCCGATAAACGCCTTGTGGAAATTCAGGTGCTGAATACATAAACGCGTCAGCGGCCCCACTACCGACTCGCTGCTTTTCTGAAACAGACCGCCAAGGATGATGACATCGCCGCCCTTTTCGCGCATCAAGCCCGCAATGTAATGGCTCACGGTAATAATGGTGATATCGTTGCGTTCACTCAGTTCACGCGCCAGTAAGGCGTTGGTGCTGCCGCCCTCGATAAATACCGTTTCACCGCTGTTCACCAACGATGCCGCGTACTCGGCCAGACGCTTTTTCACCGCGAAGCGGGTTTGCATTCGCGCGCCCACGTCATCACTTTCTGGCGCCACGGCAGAGCCGTGCACGCGGCGCAGAAAGCCACCTTTCTCCAGGTGATTGAGATCCTGGCGTACCGTCACTTCCGAGACGCCAGTGATGTGCGCCAGCTCATTGACGCTGACGCTGCCGCGCTCGCTAACCAAGTGGATAATCTGCTGATGACGTGCGTTCATAACACCCGCTGTTGTGAAATTTTTGCCAAGCTTACCAGAAATTTAACCCAAGCCCAGACTGCGGCGACCATTGGCATTTAACGCGTCGAGGGTGAAACGATCGCGCCATTGCGTTTCGTAATCCTCCTGCGGGAAATCGCCTGGCGACGCACCCGTGGACAGCGCCTGCGCCACTTTTGTCGCGTATGCCGCATTTTTCTCGCACAGCGGCGCGGCGGGAATGTACATCACGTTGCCCCAGCCTTGCTGATCCTCTACCGGCGCGACCGAGTGGATCACATCGCAGTGCCACCAGACCGAATCCCCCGCTTGCAACGCGGGAATAGAACACAATCCTGCAATCAGTTCCGGATGCCATTGCGCGGAAACGGGCAGCACTTTACCCGGCGCAACGCCGCACAGCTCATCTTCCGGTACATCTTGCAACAACGGACGCAGCAGCATATAGGCCATCGCTTCTGGCACCGGCACCACATGCAGTAAGCCCTGACCAATCTGCATATCCGACAGCGCGGTCCAGCCCTGAAAAGTGCGGAATGCCGAGCACTTGGTGGTGGTGCCCGATTGATACTCATTCACTTCGGTGCGATGCGCCGCATCCCAGGGATCGTATTGATCAAACTGGTTGGTGAAGATTTTACTGAACACCTGCTGATAAGCGGGCAATAACCAACGCTCCAGCGCGCCCGAATCGGTGTGCGCGCCGAGGCCTTTTGAGGTGGTGCCCGGTAAACGACGGCGAATACGATCGGGATAAATGATGCTGACATCAGGATCGAACCAGCGCGTGCCACGTGATTCAAACTTCCACAGGCGATTGAGGAAAGATTGCGTTTGGGCCATGGCATCGCTTTGGCGCGCTGACATCTGCGCATCGCTCCAGTAAATCGGATAGATTTCCGGACGTGATGCGTCGAGGTTGCCGAAGAAGTTATCGCCCGGCCCTTTGTAGACGTTGTCGAAATCATTGTCATCAAGATACTTGAGCATCGACGCGTCCCAGGCCAGCGCCTGATCGCGCG
Organism: Pantoea sp. X-Soil-ISGK-421; assembly: GCF_059730785.1. Taxonomy (NCBI): domain Bacteria; kingdom Pseudomonadati; phylum Pseudomonadota; class Gammaproteobacteria; order Enterobacterales; family Erwiniaceae; genus Pantoea; species Pantoea sp. X-Soil-ISGK-421. Next base: position 2,035,751 of record NZ_AP035979.1, read on the forward strand.
GGAAAGTCTGCTTAACCACCACGCATCCGCGTCGACGAATATGATCCTTCACCTCATCACTGATGCGTCCTGCGGCGATATCATCCTGGCTTATTTGTGGCCACGCGCTGCCGTTTCGCGCCTCTTCCGCGCGAGCAGCGGCGATTTCACTCACGATTTTGCTTTTGACTTGTTCAAACAGACCTTCGACATCGCCGATCTGCTCTCTCAGCGCTCTTTTCATCTGACGAACGTTGTGTTTGAAATCATCGGGTTGTTGCAATGAAGTGAAAGTGTGATTCATGAGATGCTCCGATTTGTTAACCTGAATGCTTCATTCGAAACTTAATTACTATTCATTCATAACAAAAGCGGAGTATTTAACAATCATGAAACACTTAAACAATGACGCTGCTCACATTTAAACGCGCTGTTGAGTTTCAAGTGAAAGGGGGATCACTTGTAGAATGGCACCCACACACTGCTGGGCCGACAGGATTGCGCTATCAAGCTGCAGGTGATCGCGTTCCCATGGCTGGTACTCTCGCTGCTCAACCGTCTGCCAGTCCGGCAGCTTCAAGTCTTTAATATCGGAAACGCGATTTTCGACGCGAAAGCGATGTTTGTTGCGATCGGAACAGATCACTTCGACTTCCAGCAGCGGCGAGCCGCTTAACAATGCGATATCGCGATAAGCATTACGGATCAGTTGCAAGTCGTTTACCGAGTCGGTAATGACGGTGGAACCGAGTAGCAAATTCTCGCGCGCCAATCCGTAGAGGACGAAATACCCTTCCGGGCCGATAGAATTCTCGCTCTCTTCTCCCGATCGCAGCGCCTGTTCGATGGTATCCACGCGTAAATAAACCGCACCAAGCTGCTGCGCCAATAGCCGTGCAATGGTGCTTTTGCCGGTGCCGGGTAATCCGCTAAAAGTGATGAGCATGAATTCATTCCTGTTTTGCAAAAGACATTACCGATGCGCTGAGTTGCTTGAGCACTGCAACGTTTCAAGCTCGGTTTTATAGACCAATAACACCCTTTAAGTGAACACAATCACAACCACGGATGGTTTGCATAACAATTAGTTCATCTTCCGTCCTCTAATACTGCTCCAGCGACTACGATCTCATGCAGGCGTACTGGAACTGGAGCATCTCATGGATAACATTAAAACCCGCGAACACCGGCTGAACGCCCTGCGCCTGCGGTCGTCTACGCCGGTGTTGATTGTCGGGGGCGGCATCAACGGCATCAGTACTTTTCGTGAGCTGGCGTTGCAGGGGATTCCGGCGATTTTGGTGGAAAAAGGTGACTGGTGCCAAGCCGCCAGCGGTGCGCTATCGCGCATGATCCACGGCGGTTTGCGTTATCTTGAAACCGGCGAATTTACGCTGGTCAAAGAGTCGGTTACCGAGCGTGACCGCCTGCTGAAAAATGCCTCGCACTATGTGTTCTAATGCCGAACAGTTAAGCAATGAGCCACTTTCGTTCGCCACAGGCTGGGGCAGTTTCAGTACTGCCGTGCGGCGACCGAGCAGAGAGCGCCTGGCCGCGCCCTCTGCACTCCGGGCCCTGCGCCAGCCCAGCCCGCCGCTTCGCGGTGCCTTCACTCATTCACGATTCCTGACGGACCGGCGGCGATTCGCTCCTGCTCAGCGCCGCCTCTCGCCGCATCCCTGCGGCTCGTCCTGGAATCCTTCACTCGTTCAGCGGGCTCGGATGTCGCCTCAACACCCACGCTGCAACATCAATGCGTATTTCTGAATCATCATCGCTGTAACGGCTGTAGGGTCGCCATTCATGGCGACCAGGTTCGCATAAACCTTCAGCCAGCGAAATTCCAGACCAGATATTGCATTCACAGGCGGCGGTGTTGGGCACCATCCGCAGCGCCGAGCGCAGAGTGACGGCCCGGATGAGCCGACACGACATCGGCGAAAGCGCGGCATGAGCCAGGGATGGCATCACGCCGCTTACAGCGATCTCGAGTTGCGCTACCTGATTGAGCATGAACAGGTGTGTCAGTTGGAGGATTTGCTGGTGCGCCGTACCGCGCTGGCGATTTGTGGTGAACTTAGCGCGCCGCTGGTGCAGGAGATCGCCCAGATAATGGCAATGACACTCGGGTGGAGCGACAGCGAATGCGCGCAGCAACTGCAACGCGGCTGCGCCAATCTGGCGCGGTTGCACGGACTCACCGGTCTTAATCCCACGGTTTTTCCGGAAGAACCGCGTCATGTGAGTCACCCATAACGCTACAGGGATCATCAGCGAACTGTGCGAAGAAGTGAGTTGATTTTACTGGCTTAATTGCCCTCTCGCTGCTAATCATGGACGTCTTACCTCTTTAAGGATATCCGCATGCAGATCAATCAGCTTCCTTTCGGCATCACCACCTGGAATGACGTCGAGCCTGAAACCCATCCCGGCGATAAAGGCTTTGCACTTTGGCGCACTCAGCACTTTGGTGATATTCGGGTGAGGATGGTGGAGTATTCACCGGGCTATCTGGCGGATCATTGGTGCAGCAAAGGCCATATTCTGCTGTGTCTCGAAGGGGAAATGGTGACCGAACTGGATGATGGTCGTTCCTTCACGCTCACGCCGGGTGTCAGTTATCAGGTTGCGGACAATGCAGAAGCGCACCGATCTTCAACCGTGAACGGGGCAACATTATTTATTGTTGACTAGCAGCCGGTGAGTTTTCCGGGCGTACAAAAAATGACAACCTCTGCGCGGTAATGTACACTTGAGCTATCAAAATGTTCAAATGAACATTAATCAGGAGGTTGTTATGACAACTGCATCGCCATTCAATCACGGCAATGCTGCGCGCGTCTTCGATCCCACGCTGATCCAACACGTCCATCGCTCTTTTATGGATCAAATGGGGTTGCCGCGTAATCCGCTGAAAGCACACCAACTGATCACCGAAGGATTGGACGTCGGCATCGTTGAGCGCGCGGCAACGGTACTGAAAGCGACGCCGCTGGATGTTGCCCAAATGGTCTCGATCGATCGCAATACGTATCGCCGCCGTGAGAAAGCCGGGTCGCAGCTCTCCGTGGAGCAAGGCGCACGGGTGTATCAGGTGTTCGAAATTCTGGATGCCGTGCTGCAATTATTTGCCGGTGACGTTGACGCTGCTATGCACTGGATGTATCAACCTGCGTTGGCACTGGATGATGCATTGCCCATGGAGATGCTGAGCACGCCTGCGGGCTGCGATGCGGTGTTAACGCTGATTGGCCGCCTGGAACATGGAGTAATTGTGTAATGACGCCACGGAAGGAACCGGATGCGCCCTACCGACTGTTTTATCGTTTAGTGAAAGAAGAGTACGCCAGCGATGCGTTTAGCGGCGCTGGCGCTGAAAAATGGGGTGGACGCTGGAATCCGCCGGGCATTAAGACCGTTTATCTCAGCAGCTCGAAGGCGCTCGCCACGCTAGAACTGGTGGTGCACGCCGGTAAAGCCATGCTGGAGAAGAGCCGCTTTGTGATTTTTACCCTGCCGATTCCTGAGCGTGAAATCATGGCGCTGGACAGCAGTAAGTTGCCGGTCAATTGGGAAACGTATCAGCAGCAGGAAGAGACGCAGGCGATTGGTGCCGCGTTCCTCAATCTGCAAGGTGGCTTTCCTTTGCTGTTGACGGTACCGAGCATTCTCACCGGCGAAGACAACGCCATCCTTAATCCCGGGCATCCCGCTGCCACTGCCCTTTTTGCACAAGCCACCTCTGCGCCCTTCGCACTCGACCGCCGCATTAAAGAGGACAACAGTCTTCGCTGACCGGGACGCATGCGTCGCGGCATCACCTTTAACGACACTGGCTGGTACATTTTTGCACGCAAATTTGTGCTAGCGAGCCACAGCCGCCGTTATTATCATTTTTACACTGTGATTGCTGCACATAGCAGTTTTGCTTACACGACGACACATCGCACTTCGCAGCTACCGGGGTGAATTGCACCAGCGGCGCTTTTCGCTCGGGCTGCCATTCCGGCTGTGCCAGCACGCTGGCGCTGAACAGCAAGGCAAAAACCATTATCCATTTCATGAATGATTCCTCGCAGAAAGGGTGTAAAGAGTATGGCTGTTGCGTAGCCAATTACCATGTTGAAACATTCGATTCACACGCGCGCACAAATTGCCCTGCTGCAGTGCAGTGCGCTGCGCCATGTTAGTGCAGCGCAACAGCCTGTGATACTGACATGATTTATTATTATCAATGAGTTAGATGCATTCTGGCCAGTCACACAACCTGGTACAAAAGTTGCAATCTCCAATGCATAGCAAAGGAGACGGATATGAAAGCGATTGTGATTGGCGCGGGCATTGGCGGTATGAGTGCTGCGATTGCGCTGGAGAAAGCGGGTTTTGATACGGCGGTGTTTGAAGCAGTGAAAGAGATGAAGCCGGTGGGTGCCGCAATCTCCATCTGGCCCAACGGCGTGAAATGTCTCAATGCATTAGGCATGAAAGAGCCCTTGCGCGCGCTGGGCGGCAACATGGCATTTATGGCCTACAACGATGCGCATAGCGGCAGCACGCTCACCCGCTTTAGCATGAAACCGCTGGTGCAACAGGTGGGTGAATACCCCTATCCTGTGGCGCGCGCCGAATTGCAGGCGATGCTGATCGATACCTACGGACGTTCGCGCATCAGCTTTGGCAAACGCGTTACGCAGGTAGAGCAAACCGAGCATGGCGTCACCGCCTGGTTTGATGATGGTAGCCAGGCCGAGGGTGATTTCCTGGTTGCTGCCGATGGTACGCACTCAGTGATTCGCCACTATGTGCTCGGTGAGACCGTAGAGCGTCGTTACGCCGGTTACGTAAACTGGAACGGATTGGTGACGATTGATGAAGCGATTGCGCCCGCCGATCAGTGGACCACCTTTGTCGGCGAAGGCAAACGCGTGTCGCTGATGCCGGTCAGCGATAATCGCTTCTACTTCTTCTTCGATGTGCCGCTTCCAAAAGGCTTGCCGGAAGATCGCGCGACGCTGAAAAGCGATCTCAAGGGCTACTTCAGCGGCTGGGCCGCCCCGGTGCAGCGCCTGATTGAACGCCTCAATCCCGAAACCACTAACCGCGTGGAAATCCACGATATCGAACCGTTTAGCCGTTTTGTTAAAGGTCGCGTTGCGTTACTCGGCGATGCGGCGCACAGCACCACGCCGGATATTGGGCAAGGCGGTTGTGCGGCGATGGAAGATGCGATTGTGCTGGCGCAGACGCTGGCGTCGCATTCGCTGGGGATTGAGGATGCGCTACTGCGCTATGAAACACGTCGCGTCGATCGCACCAAAGATTTGGTGCTAAAAGCGCGCAAACGCTGCGATGTCACCCACGCGAAAGACGCGGCGGTGACGGCGGCGTGGTATGCGGACTTGAAAAACGAAACCGGCGAGCGCGTGCTGGCCGGTATGTGCGATACGATTGAAGGCGGGCCGCTCGGGTGAACCGGGTCGCCATGAATGGCGTAGTGCCGATCAGTTAAGCTAAGCGCCGAGCGACTTTCGTTCGCTATCGGCTGGGGCAGTTTCAGCTATGCCGTGCGGCGACCGAGCAGAGGGCGCCAGGCCGCGCCCTCTGCACTCCGCGGCCCTGCGCCAGCCCAGCCCGCCGCTACGCGGTTCCTTCACTCGCTCACGATTCCTGACGGACCGGCGGCGATTCGCTCCTGCTCAGCGCCGCCTCTCGCCGCATCCCTGCGACTCGCCCTGGAATCCTTCACTCGTTCAGCGGGCTCGGATGTCGCCTCAACACCCACGCTGCAGCATCAATGCGTATTTCTGAATCACCATCGCTGTAACGCCTGTAGGGTCGCCATTCATGGCGACCAGGTAACCCCCCGCAGAGCCAATGCGCTGCTTAACTGACGAGCATTACGCTATGAATGGCGCCCCTATAAAGAATCGTTACGCTTCCTCCAGACCACGGTTTTTCAGCATTGGGCCGATTTCCGGCTCTTTGCCGCGCCACGCCAGCCACAGGTGCTGCAAATCGGTGCTGTTGCCGCGTGACAGAATATGTTCACGGAACTGCTGGCCGTTTTCACGCGTCAATCCACCGCGCTCGACAAAGGCCTGATAGCCATCGTCAGCCAACATTTGCGTCCAGATATAGGCGTAATAACCGGCTGCATAGCCGCCGCCCCAGATATGGCGGAAATAGCTTGAACGATAGCGTGGTGGAACCGCCGCCAGCGCAATGTTTTCGGCGGCCAGCGCCTGCAACTCGAAGTGGCTGACGTCCTGCGGATTGTCCTGTGTGGTTAACGAATGCCATTGCAGATCCAGCAGCGCCGCCGCCAGAAGCTCGGTCATGTCGTAGCCTTTATTGAACTTCGAGGCGCGCACCATCTTGTCACGCAACTCGGCAGGCATCGCCTCACCGGTTTTATAGTGACGCGCATAGTTGGCAAACACCGCCTCGTTGCTGGCCCAATGCTCATTAATCTGCGACGGGAATTCGACAAAGTCGCGCGGCGTGGCGGTACCCGACAAGCTCGGATAGCGCTGGGTGGCGAACAAGCCGTGCAGCGCATGACCGAACTCATGAAACAGGGTGATCACTTCATCCCAGCTCAGCAGCGCGGGCTGGCCAGCCTGCGGCTTGGTGTAGTTGCAGACGTTGTAAATCACCGGTTTGGTGCCAAGCAGCGTGGTTTGGTCGACAAAATTGCTCATCCACGCGCCGCCGCTTTTGTTATCACGCTTAAAGAAATCGGTGTAGAACAGCGCCAGCGGCGTGTCATCAGCATCGAAAATTTCGTAAACGTTGACGTCCGGATGATAAACCGGCAGATCGTGGCGCGGGCTAAAGCGAATACCAAACAGCTGGCTGGCCGACCAGAATACGCCTTTCTCCAGCACGTTGTTCAGCTCAAAGTACGGGCGGATTTGGCTCTCATCCAGCGCGTATTGCGCCTTACGCACCTGTTCGGCATAGAAATTCCAGTCCCAGACGCGCAGTGGGAAACTATGATGTGCGGCTTCAATCGCTTGCTGAATATCGGCGGCTTCGCGTTCCGCGCGTGCCCGCGCGGCAGGCACGATATTGCGCATGAAGGCAAAGGCGGCCTCCGGCGTTTTCGCCATCTGATCCTGCATACTCCACTCGGCATAGGTTTTGAAGCCGAGCAAACTCGCCTGCTGCGCGCGCAGTTGCGCCATGCGTAATACGATGTCGCGCGTGTCGTGATCATCGCCCTGCTCGCTGCGCGTCAACGCCCGCTGGAACAGCGCTTCACGCGTGGCGCGCACTTCCAGCGATTGCAGCGCCGGTTGCTGCGTGGTGTTTTGCAGCGCAATCAGCCATTCGCCGTGTAAACCGCGCGCTTCGGCTGCCGCTTTGGCATGCGCTAACTCCTCCTCACTTAATCCGGCCAGCGCCGCAACATCGCTCACCGCATAAGCACCGGCTTTGGTGGCGGCCAGCAACTTATTGCCGAATCGGGTGCTGAGGCTCGCCAGCTCCTGATTGCAGGCGCGTAGCTGGGTTTTATCCGCTTCGCTCAGGCTGGCGCCTGCCAGCTGGAAATGCTGCCAGGTCACTTCCGCCAGACGCATCGCTTCGGCATCTGGGCAATGTGAGCCGCGATGCTGGTAAACCGTATCGAGGCGAGCGAACAGCTGGCTGTTAAGGCAGATTTCATCGTTTAACGCGGTGAGCTGCGGCGTAATCAGTTCATCGATTTCCTGCAGACGGTCGCTGGTGTTGGCGGAGGTCATCGCGCCAAAAACCAGATTAACGCGTTGCAACAGCTGGCCGCTGCGCTCCAGCGCTTCGTAGGTATTGGCAAAGGTTGGCGCGTCAGGATTGCTGGCGATCGCCGCCACTTCACGACGTTTCTCTTCAATACCCGCTTGCAGCGCTAGCAGAAAATCCTCTTCCTGAATCTGGTCAAACGGCGGGGTTTGATACGGCAAGGTGCTGGCGGTAAAAAAAGGATTGGCTCGTGAATTCATTATCGCTCCTGATAATCAGCAACGCCGCACGGCGGCGGCGGGATGTTTCTATCCTGGCAGTTTCCTCGTCACTCAACAACTTATCGCCTGCTGCTGATAAACGCTGATGATTTCCCCCGCTACCGCCACGGCAATTTCCGCCGGCAACTTGCCCTTCACATCCGCTAATCCAATCGGACAGCGCAGACGTGCGAGGGAATCTGCTGCAATACCTTTGCCTTCTAAGCGATAACGAAAACGCTGGGCTTTAGTGGCGGAGCCGATAACACCGGCATAGCGAAAATCCCCCCGTCGCAAGATTGCTTCACTGAGCGCCAGATCGAGCGGATGATCGTGGGTCATCACCACAAAGTAGCTGTCGGGCGCGGCTTCCTGCACGCAGTCGATGGGATCCTCGACCTGACGCACCGTCACGCCGGGCGGCACCGCACGAAACTGCGCGGCGCGGCTATCAATCCACGTAATGTGGCACGGCAAGGTCGCGAGCACATTCACTAACGCCTGACCAACGTGGCCTGCGCCATACACCTGAATTTCAGGCTGCTGCTGCATCAGCGGCTCAAACAACAACGTGGCGTGACCACCGCAGCATTGGCCAAGACGCGCAGCCAGTGCAAACTCTTCACTACGCGGCTGTGTGCAGCGCTGCTGTAGCATCTCACGCGCCTGCGCGATGCATTGATATTCGAGGTGGCCGCCACCAATGGTCAGGAAGGTGTCGTTGGCGCTGACCACCATCTTGCTGCCGCGATCGCGTGGCACTGAGCCTCGCTCGCTGAGCACGGTGATTAACACACAGCTTTCGCGCTTTTCGCGCAGGCGGTGTAACACGCTGATCCAGTCATGATAAATCATGGTCCGCTCCTGATAAGCGCTGAATCCCCCAGAACACCCGCTCCGGCGTGGCTGGCGCATCGAGTTGCGGATGGCGACGATAGTTATCGACGCTGGCAACTGCATCCTGCAACGCGCACCACACGGCGATGCCTAACATGAAGGGCGGTTCGCCCACCGCTTTGGAGTGGAACACCGTGTCCTGCGGATTTTTGCGGTTCTCTACCAGCGTGACGCGTAAATCACGGGGTACATCGCTGATCGCTGGAATTTTGTAGCTGGCTGGGCCATCGGTGAGCAATTTGCCCTTGTCGTTCCACACCAACTCTTCACTGGTCAGCCAGCCCATGCCCTGCACAAAACCGCCCTCAACCTGGCCGATATCGATGGCCGGATTCAGCGACGCGCCGACGTCATGCAAAATATCGGCGCGCAGCAAACGGTATTCGCCGGTCAACGTATCCACCAAAACTTCACAGCAGGCCGCGCCGTAGGAGAAGTAATAGAACGGCTTACCGCGTCCGGCGACGCGATCGTAATGAATGCCGGGTACTTTGTAGAAGCCGGTAGCCGAAAGCGGTACCTGATTAAGCCATGCTTGCTGCGCCACCTCAGCGAACGTGAAATGTTTGTCGCCAACGCGCACAATGCCGTTGCTGAAGTTCACCGCTTCTGCTGAGCATTGATGTTGCTGACACAACATCTCCGTCATGCGATCGCGCAGGATTTGCGCGGCGTTTTGCGCCGCTTTTCCGTTGAGATCGGCACCGCTGGAAGCCGCCGTGGGTGACGTGTTCGGCACTTTCCCGGTATCGGTGGCGGTGACCTGAATCTGGCTAATATCAATCTGCAGCACTTCCGCCACAATCTGCGCCACTTTGGTGTTTAAGCCCTGGCCCATTTCGGTGCCGCCGTGGTTGAGTTGCACCGTGCCATCGGTATAAATCAAAATCAGCGCGCCTGCCTGATTGAGGAAACTGGAGGTAAAGGAGATGCCAAATTTCACTGGCGTCAGCGCCAATCCGCGCTTCATAAAACGATTACCGGCGTTAAAGGTGCTGATTTCGCGGCGGCGTGCCGCATATTCACTGCTGGTTTCTAACTGCTCGGTCATCTCATCCAGCAGATTGTCTTCCACCTGCTGATGGTAATGGGTGATGTTGCGTTCGGTTTTACCGTAATAATTGCGCTTGCGCAGTTCAAGCGGATCCAGACCCACTTCACGTGCGACGTGATCCATGATCTGCTCTATCGCCACCATGCCTTGCGGGCCGCCAAAGCCACGATAAGCGGTGTTCGAGGCGGTATGCGTGCGGCAGCGATAGCCGGTAATCAGCGCATCGCCGAGGTAATAGGCGTTATCGGCGTGGAACATCGCGCGATCAACAATCGATCCACTAAGATCAAGTGAATAGCCGCAGTTGCCGGCCAAATCGATTTTCACCCCGCAGAAGCGGCCATCATCATCGACGCCGACATCGTAACGCACAAAAAACGGATGACGTTTGCCGGTAATCTGCATGTCATCGCGGCGCGCCAGGCGCATTTTCACCGGTTTGCGCAGCTGGCGCGCGGCAATCGCACATAAACAAGCCACACCCGCCGCCTGCGTCTCTTTACCGCCAAAGCCGCCACCCATGCGTCGCATATCAATGGTGACTTTATTCATGGTGATGCCCATGACTTCCGCCACCAGCTTTTGCACTTCCGTAGGGTTTTGCGTGGAAGAGAAAACCTGCAAGCTGTCATCTTCACCAGGGATCACCAGCGCTGTTTGGGTTTCCAGATAGAAATGTTCCTGCCCACCAATGTGAAACTCGCCCTGAATGCGGCGCGGTGCGCGCGCTAGCGCGGCTTCAGCATCACCGCGTTGATGGATGTGCGGTTGCTGCACAAAGAAGCGTTGTTCCAGCGCGTCACGCACGTCGAGCACTGCCGGAAGCGCTTCATATTCAATAATTGCCGCCGCTGCGCCAGCACGCGCCGCATCAGGCGAATCAGCCGCAACGGCGATCACGATCTGACCAACATACTCGATGTACTCCTGCGCCAGCAGTGGATCGCCTGGCTCAAGAGGACCAACATCGTTGAGGCCCGGCACATCGCGCCAGGTCAGCACGCTGACCACGCCCGGCACCGCGTAACACGGCTGAACATCCAGTTTGGTGATGCGTGCGTGCGCATGCTCGCTGAGGCGCGGACAGAGATGCAGCAATCCTGGCAAATCGGGCTTGTCGTCGATATACAGCGCTTCACCGGAGACATGTTTATCGGCACTTTCGTGCTTGTTGCTGCGGCCCACGCCCGTTTGCATAGCGGTGGCGAACTGGGTTTTCAGCAGCGTCTCGTTCAATTCCGGGCGATTATGAGACATAGCGCGACACCTCCGTAATGGTCAACTCGCCAGACGCCTGGGCGTAATAGCGTCGCAACAGATTGCGTGCTACCTGCAAACGATAATCAGCGCTGGCACGGAAGTCGCTCAGCGGCTGGAAATCAACAGCCAACGCAGCACAGGCTTTTTCGATGCTGGCTAGATTCAGTGGCTGGCCGAGCAATTCTGCTTCAGCCGCCAGCGCACGTTTCGGTGTGGCCGCCATGCCGCCAAAGGCCAGGCGTGCTTCTTCTATCACCTCGTCTTTGAGGTGCAGATTGATGGCGGCGAACACCGCGGAAATATCGTCGTCCAGTCGTTTAGCCACTTTCCACGCGGTGAAGCTTGGTGACACTGTCACTTTAGGAATGGCGATAGTGCGAATAAATTCGCCAGGCAGCAATACCGTTTGACGATACGCGGTAAAGAATTGATCGAGTGGGACTTCCCGCAGTTTTTCGCCCTGCTGTAAAACCAATATGGCGTTCAATGCCAGCAACATGGGCGCACAATCGCCAATGGGTGATGCGTTACCAATATTGCCGCCGATAGTGCCTTGGTTACGAATTTGCAGTGAGGCAAAACGCTCTAGCATGGTGCTAAATGCCGGGATGTGCTGCGCCAGGAACTGATAACAATGGTGCAACGACGCGGCGGCACCGAGAAAAAGATGCGTTTCATCTTCATGACAAGCCTTCAGCTCATCTACCTGCTCCAGCGCAATCAGCAGCGGCAGGCGCTTATATTGTTGGGTAATTTGCAGTGTCAGATCGGTGCCGCCAGCCACCAGCTGGGCTTCGGGATGTTGCTGATAGAGATCGGCGAGTTGCGCTACTGTTTTCGGCACATAGCAACGACTGCCATCGGCTTCAATGATCTGTACTTCCTCGCTGCAAAGCGCCTGTAACCGCTGCACTAACGATTCTGCATCAGTACTGAATACATCCGAATGAGGTTGTTCACAGACCTGCTGCGCTGCATCCATGATTGGACGATAACCGGTGCAGCGGCATAAATTGCCGGCTAATGCCTGTTCCGCCTGATGACGATTCCAGCCATCACTGTTTTTTTGCAAGGTAAATAGCGACATCACGAAACCTGGCGTGCAGTAACCACATTGCGAGCCGTGGCAATCGACCATCGCTTGCTGCACGCCATGCAACTCGCGGCCCTGTTTAAGGTCTTCTACCGTGATCAACTGCTTGCCTTGCAGGCTGCTCACCAGCGTTAAACAACTGTTGACCGCTTGATATTGCATCTTGCCATTCACCACTTTTCCGAGCGTAACGGTGCAGGCACCGCAATCGCCGGACGCACAGCCCTCTTTGGTGCCGCGGCGCTGCAACTGACCGCGCAGATAGTTGAGCACGGTGAGGTTGGGATCAAGTGCGAGTTCGGTGATTAAACGATTGTTGAGTAAGAACTGAATCATGCGATTTGCTCCTCACTTTCACGCTGCCAGACCGGCTTGCCGCTCACCCAGGTTTGCGCGATGTTGCGGTCGTCGCCCAGCGTCATCATTACAAATAGTCGCTCCCAGATGTCTTTGCTGTTGGCGTTGCGCAGCTTCTGCAGCGGCGACACTGCCGGATCGAGCACCACAAAGTCGGCCTCTTTACCGCAGTTAAAGTTGCCAATCACATCATCGAGATCCAATGCATGCGCCCCGCCTAACGTAGCGTGATAGAGCGCTTCGCAGGCGCTGAGTTTGTATTGCTGTAATTGACCGACTTTGTAGGCTTCGCCCAGCGTTTGCAGCAGATTAAAGGTGGTACCCGCGCCAACGTCGGTGCCAATGCCCATGCGCACGCCCTGCTGCCAGCAGCGTTTGATGTTGAATAAGCCGCTGCCAAGGAACAGGTTTGAGGTTGGGCAGAAGGCAATCGATGAATCGGTGTCATGCAGGCATTGCCACTCTTTGTCTTCCAGATGCAGGCAGTGCGCGAACACGCTGCGTTTGCCGGTGAGTTGGTGGTGATGATAGACATCGAGATAGCCTTCGCGCTCTGGAAATAACGCTTTTACCCACGCGATCTCCTGCTGGTTTTCACTTAAATGCGTATGCATCCACACATCAGGAAACTCCTCGCGTAGCTGTCGCACTTTATCCAGCAGTTCCGGCGAGGACGTTGGCGCAAAGCGCGGCGTGAGTGCATAGCTCAGGCGACCACGTTGATGCCAGCGTTCAATCAGTTCTCGCGTGTGCTGATAGCTCTCTTCTGGCGTTTCCGTTAGGTCTTCAGGCGCGTTGCGATCCATCATCACTTTACCGGCAATCAGCCGCATATCCAGCTGCTGCGCCGCGCTGAACAGTGAATCGACCGATTGCTTATGGACAGTGCCAAACACCAACGCAGTCGTCGTGCCGTTAGACAACAGCTGATGCAGGAAGAACGCCGACATCTTAGCCGCATGATGAGGACAGTGATATTGGCTTTCCACCGGGAAGGTGTACTGGTTGAGCCATTCAAGCAGCTGTTCGCCAAAGGCGCCGATCATTTCGGTTTGCGGGTAATGAATATGGGTATCGATAAAGCCGGGCACGATCAGTTTGCCGCGCAGATCGGTGACGCGCGTGGGATCCACACGGCCTTCTGCAATCTGCCAGCTTTCGAGGCTGACCACTTTGCCGTCCCGCAGCGTTAATAACCCATCTTCGAGATAGCGCGCATTGGCAGCGATGTCATCCGGCTGCGCGGCCAGATCGGTGAAATCAAAGAAGCTGGCGCGCAGCAGCGTTTCGGGTGCGTAAGGCATAACGGTTCCTTGGTACTTTTTTATGTGCAGGTAATTGCCTTAAAGATAGTTTGCAAAGTGCATGCCAATGCAAAGAAGAAATAATACTGTTTAAATTCAATATAATAGGTTGATTCGGCTGATTTATGTGTCAAGCTTGCTGGCAATCGTATGCGCAACCGGTTGCCTGGATTAGCAAACGGTTGCGATGTTATAGCGAGGAAACTTTTGCCGGGCATAGTGTGTTTATCGCCCGCAGATGTGCGTCTTTGTGGTGCGCTGTTGCACTGCTAACGTGCAGGAAAAATCCTGCAACAAGCTGCATTTGGTTTTCATGAGCACGGGTTAGAGGTTAATGCTAAGGTGTGGCTGATAACCTGAAATCGTTTGAGGAACAGTGAGATGATTATTTTTGTTACTGGCGCAACCGCTGGTTTTGGTCAAAGTATCACCCGCCGCTTCATTGCTACAGGTCACAAAGTGATCGCCAGCGGCCGTCGCGCTGAGCGTTTAAAAGAGCTGAAAGAGGAGCTGGGCGACAATCTCTATACCGTGCAATTGGATGTGCGTAATCGCGCGGCCATCGATGAAGTGATCGCTTCCCTGCCCGCTGAATGGCGCGATATTGATGTGCTGGTGAACAATGCCGGTCTGGCGTTGGGCGTGGAACCTGCGCACAAAGCCAATATTGAAGATTGGGAAAATATGATCGACACCAACAATAAAGGTTTGGTGTACATGACGCGCGCCGTGCTGCCTGCCATGGTAGAGCGCAACGTCGGCCACATCGTGAATATCGGTTCGATTGCGGGCAGCTGGCCTTATTTGGGTGGCAACGTGTATGGCGCGACGAAAGCGTTTGTCCGTCAGTTTAGCCTGAACCTGCGTACCGACCTGCACGGCACCGCGCTGCGCGTGACCGATATTGAACCCGGTTTAGTGGGTGGCACTGAATTCTCCAATGTGCGCTTTAAAGGCGATGATGGCAAAGCGGAACAGGTGTATGAAGGCACTACCGCGCTGACAGCAGACGATGTCACTGAAGCGGTCTATTGGGTCACCACGCTGCCAAAGCACGTCAACATCAATACGCTGGAGATTATGCCGGTAACGCAAACCACTGCAGGTTTGAAGGTGCATAAAGGTTAATGCGATTTTGTAAGGTGCGCAGTAATGCGCACCCGATCGCCATAAATGGCGACCCTACGATTTCACGGAACGCATTAAACACGGCTCCAGCCAGCAACGATGATCAGCATACCGCTAAAAGCAACCAACGCGCCGACCCAATCCCACGTACTTAACTTCACACCATCCACCACGCGTAACCATATCAGCGCCGTTAGCACATAAACGCCACCATAGGCCGCATAGACGCGTCCGCTGGCTGCGGGATGCAGCGTCAATAACCAGACGAACAGCGCCAGACTCGCCGCCGCCGGCACCAGCAGCCAGGCCGTCATGCCCTTCTTTAACCACAGCCACGGCAGGAAACAGCCAACAATTTCCGCAATCGCAGTGATAAAAAACAGCAAGGCGGTTTTAACCAGCATAGAAAATCTCTCTCTAAGCTAAACAAAGCGCTCACCACTGGTGAGCAAATAAGCAGCGATGATATACTAGCGCCCATAGTTGTTACAGCCGCGATCCCGGCTGTGCTGGTGTTAACTGAAGGAAATGACGATGAAAAAACTGTTTTCCGCCCTGCTGGCGACCGTGCTGACTTCAAGTCTGTTTTTGGCTGCGCCGCTGGCTTCTGCCAAAACCGATCGCCTGATCATTGAAGATGGCAGCAGCGCATCGAGCAATGAAGCCGCGCGCCAGAGCAAAGAGCAGTGGAACGATACCAAAAACCTGCGTAATAAAGTGAATACGCGCGTGGAGAAAGAGTTCGATAAAGCGGACAAAGCCTTTGATACCCGCGACTCCTGCGAGAAAAGCTACAACGTGAATGCTTATTGGGAACCCAACACGCTGCGTTGTCTTGATCGCCGGACCGGACGCCCGCTTGCACCTTAATCCGCCATCACTGCTATAGTTTTTACAGGAATTCTGACCAAAGGAGTGAATGATGAAAAAACGTAATGCAGTTCTGCTGATGGCGATGCTCGCGCTACCGGTATTGGCGCAGGCTTCTTGTGAAAGTGTCAAAGCGGATATCAGCAAAAAAATCATTAACAACGGCGTCGCCGAATCTGACTTCACGCTGGATATCGTGGCCAATGATCAGGCCGATCAGGTGGGCGGACAGGTGGTGGGTCATTGTGAAAACGACACACAGAAAATCGTCTACAAGAAAAATGGCCGTGATGGTGACAGCAGCGTGCCAGACGGCGCAGGCAGCTCTCAGGATACGCCAGCGCAGTAACCCTTCGGGCGGCTTGATAGCCGCCCTGCTTTTACTCTACTTCCGGCCTTTGCCGCGGCATCATCCACGCGACCC
Organism: Pantoea sp. X-Soil-ISGK-421; assembly: GCF_059730785.1. NCBI lineage: Bacteria > Pseudomonadati > Pseudomonadota > Gammaproteobacteria > Enterobacterales > Erwiniaceae > Pantoea > Pantoea sp. X-Soil-ISGK-421. Next base: position 2,052,099 of record NZ_AP035979.1, read on the forward strand.
ACAGTGTTAACAGCGCAATCAGCAACGACACTACAAATACCCAATGCAATGAGGTGGCGATTTGCCCGGTCCAATCATGCAGCGTCGCTTCTGGCAGCGCCTGGCGACTTTCGTGTGACATGATCTTTTGCATCGGATCTTCCGCCTGCGGCAGACGCAGCGACAGATTCAGGTTCAGCACCGCGCCTAATAACGCCGTGCCAATTGCCGAACCGATCATGCGGCTAAACATGATTGATGCGGTGCAAATGCCACGAATATCGTAATGCGCATGGTTCTGCACCGACACCAGAAAGGTCGTGCTGGTCATGCCCATGCCGGTACCAATCACAAACGCGGTAAATCCTGCCTGCATGATTGAGCTATCGCTACGCAGCAACAGCAGTAATGCGCTGCCGGTAATCAGCAACAATGCGCCCATCTGTGCGGTGAAGCGATACGAGGTGATAAGCATCAATCTGCCGCTTAAGGTGCTCGCCAGCGGCCAGCCAATCGACATCATCGCCAGTGCGCTGCCCGCCTGTAGCGGCGTGCCGCCGGTAATGCCCTGAATCCACGTTGGCAGAAAGGCGCTGATACCCATCATGCTGGCACCGATAATCAGGTTGCCGACGTTGCCAGCAACGATGAGCCGACTGCGCCAGATTTCCAGCGGGAACAGCGGTGCATCGGCGCGCTGTTCATGATGCTTTAAGCGCCATGCCGCGATCAGCGCCAGCAGCAGGAACGGCAGCAGCCAGAAGCCGAGCACCTCTGCCTGCAACAGCGCGACTAACAACGCGGTCACGCTAATCATCAGCCAGCAGCTGCCGGTGAGATTGAGCGTGGTTTGCTGATTTTGCTCACGCGTGGGAAGAAAACGCGCCAGCAGCAGCATCGCGATCGCGCCAATCGGCACGTTAACCCAGAAGATGACTGACCAGCTAAAGTGCTGCACCAGCCACGCGCCGCTCAGCGGACCGATAATCGCCGCGACGCCCCAGACGCTGGAAAGCCAGCCTTGTACATTCGCTCGCTCGCGCGGCGAATAAACGTCAGCCACGATGGTGGAGGTGAGCGGCATAATCGCGCCAGCGCCTAAGCCCTGAAAGGCACGGAACAGGATCAACCACGTCATGCTGTGGGCGAATCCGCACAGAATTGATCCGATCAAAAATAGCGAAACGCCAATAAACAGCAGCCGTTTGCGGCCCCACATGTCAGCCAATCGGCCATACAACGGTACGCTCACTGCTTGCGTCAGCAAATAGATGGAAAATACCCAGCCGAACTGCGAAAAACCGCCAAGATCGGCAATGATAGTCGGCATCGCGGTGGCCACGATGGTGACTTCAATTGCCGCCATAAACATAGCGAGCATGCAGCCGACGAGAACCCAGTGGCGGTGTTGCGTGTTCAATTCTGCAGTTTCAGTCATACGTCTCCCTAATTTATTACAAGGCTAGCTGAAAATTCACTGGACCAGTTTCCTCTGCGTGCGCCTGTATGTTACGCCGTCACTTATTTCGATGAATATTTTTTATTGTCAGATGATGCCTTATTCCATGCGGGTTGAATGCGGTTTTTTATTATTTCTATCTGTCTGATTTTGCCGCAAAAACTGGCGCTTATCGTCAAGCATTGCTATAGGTCTAAGCGGTGCTTTCCAGTTATTCACTAAAAAAGCATCTGCTAACAGTCATTTTAACTGCAATTTAAAGGGGTGAAGGATTTTCGTATGTGTTCTTTTTTGCACTGCGCCGCCATCCCGGAAATGACATAACCATATCGAACGATTTTTCAAATCAGGGAGACACTTGCTATGCAAAATGCATCGCTCGCCCGCCGCGCTGGGTTGGCATTGCTCGCGATTGTCGCGGTGATTGCCCTGCTGGTATGGGGGCTGGGGCTGAATACGCTGCGCGATCGCCGGGAAGATTTGATCTACCTCGGGCAGCAGCATCTGTTTTTAGTGTTTTGGTCAATGCTCTTTGCGCTGCTGGTGGGCATTCCCAGCGGTATTTTGTTAAGTCGTCCATTCGCCCGTCGCTGGGCTGAATATGTGATGCAAATCTTTAACGTCGGTAACACCCTACCGCCGTTGGCGGTATTGGCACTGGCGATGGTGATTGTCGGTATTGGCGATCGTCCAGCGCTGATTGCCCTGTTCCTCGCCTCGCTGCTGCCGATTGTGCGCAATACGTTTGCCGGTTTGAGCGCGGTACCGCCGTCACTGATCGAAGCTGCCAACGGTATCGGAATGACGAAGTTTCAGCGTTTGCGTCAGGTGGAAATCCCCAATGCACTGCCGGTGATTCTGGCGGGCGTGCGCATTGCCACCGCGATCAACGTCGGCACCGCGCCATTGGCATTCCTGATCGGCGCCAGTAGCTTTGGCGAGCTGATTTTCCCCGGTATTTACCTTAACGACTTCCCTACGCTAATCCTCGGCGCAGTTGCGACTGCTTTGGTTGCGCTGGTACTCGACATGCTGCTCGCAGCATTGGGACGTTATCTCAGCCCGCACTCTGCGGCTTAACACAAGGAGTTTTGTGATGGCCACTGCCAACAAGCTGGCGCGCTGGGTAAAACATACTGCGCTGGCACTGACCGCGACGCTGGCAATTAGCCACAGCGTCGCTGCTGCAACGCCGATTACCATGGCAACCAAGAGCTTTACCGAGCAGCATATTCTGTCAGCGATGACGGTAATTTGGTTGGAGAAGAAAGGTTTTCAGGTGATCCCGAAGACCAATATCGCCACCACCATTAGCCGTAACGCCATGATCAACAAACAGATTGATATGATGTGGGAGTATACCGGCACCTCGTTGATCATCTTTAATCACATCAATAAGCCGATGTCGACGGAAGACGCTTATAAAACGGTAAAAGCGCTGGATGCGAAATTAGGCTTGGTCTGGCTCAATCCGGCACCCATGAACAATACCTATGCGTTTGCCATGCAACGCGATCGTGCGGACAAAGAAGGCATCAATACCATGTCGCAACTGGTAGCGAAGTTGGAAGAGGTGCGCAAGAACGACCCGGACCACAACTGGAAACTCGGTTTGGATCTGGAGTTCTCGGGTCGCTCAGATGGCCTGAAGCCGTTGCAGAAAGCCTACAACATGCCACTCGATCGTCCGCAGATTCGCCAGATGGATCCCGGCTTAGTCTACAACGCAATTCGCGATGGCTTTGTTGATGCGGGTTTGATCTACACCACGGATGGACGGGTGAAAGGGTTTGAACTCAAAGTGTTAGAAGATGATAAGCACTTCTTCCCGAGTTACAACGTCACGCCTGTGGTGCGTCAGGATGTGCTGGCGAGCCATCCAGGTTTAGATGCGGCACTCAATCAGCTTTCAGCGCTGATTAACGACGAAGCGATCACCGAGATGAACAAGCGTGTCGATATTGATCACCAGTCGCCGCAACAGGTGGCGCGTGATTTCCTTCAATCTAAGAACATGCTGTAAGGAGGCGCTGTGGATACCTTGCATTACATCATGAATAACTGGCACACCTTGATGACGCTGACCTGGCAACATACGTGGCTGGTGCTGGTCGCGGTTGGTTTCGCCATTATCGTTGGCGTGCCGCTGGGCATTTTGATTGTGCGCTTTAAGTGGCTGGCTACGCCGGTGCTCGGCATCGCCACCATTGTACTCACCATTCCGACCATTGCATTGTTCGGCTTGATGATTCCGCTGTTTTCGATGATCGGTCAGGGCATCGGTGCCCTTCCCGCGATTACGGCCGTGTTTCTCTACTCGCTGCTGCCGATTGTGCGTAACACCCACACCGCGCTGGAGAATTTGTCACCGGGCCTGCGTGAAGCGGGTCGCGGCATTGGCATGACCTTTTGGCAACGTTTGCGCTGGGTGGAAATTCCAATGGCACTGCCGGTGATTTTCGGTGGTATTCGTACGGCGGTGGTGATGAACGTAGGTGTAATGGCGATTGCTGCAGTGATTGGTGCCGGCGGTTTGGGCCTGCAACTGCTCGACGGCATCAGCGGCAGCGATGTGCGCATGTTAATTGCCGGCGCCTTAATGATTTGTTTGCTCGCGATTGTGCTTGATTGGCTGCTGCACCGTTTGCAGTCGGCGCTGACTCCTAAGGGGATTCGATAATGATAAAACTGGAAAACCTGACGAAAACCTTTACGCAAAAGAACGGCACGTCACTCAATGCCGTGGATAACGTCAGCCTTGAAGTACCTGCAGGCGAAATGTGCGTGCTGCTCGGCCCTTCTGGCTGTGGCAAAACCACGACGTTGAAGATGATTAACCGCCTGATCCCGTCCTCCAGCGGCAGGATATTGATCAACGGTGAAGATACCAGCGGACAAGACACCGTCACCCTGCGCCGCAATATTGGTTATGTTATCCAGCAGATTGGTCTGTTCCCGAACATGACCATCGAAGAAAACATCACCGTGGTGCCGCGCATGCTGGGCTGGGACAAAAAACGCTGCCGCGAACGCGCCACTGAATTGATGAGCATGGTGGCGCTCGATCCGACCAAGTTCCTGCATCGCTATCCGCGTGAAATGTCCGGCGGTCAACAGCAGCGTATCGGTGTGATTCGCGCGCTGGCTGCTGATCCACCGGTATTGCTGATGGATGAACCTTTTGGCGCGGTCGATCCGATTAACCGTGAAGTGATTCAGAATGAATTCCTTGAGATGCAGCGTCAGTTGAAGAAGACCGTGATGCTGGTCAGCCATGATATCGATGAGGCGCTAAAACTCGGCGATCGCATCGCGGTATTTGGTCAGGGAAAAATTGTACAGTGCGCCAGCCCGGATGAGCTGTTAGCCAAACCGGCGAATGATTTTGTCGGCTCATTTGTTGGTCAGGACCGTACGCTGAAACGGTTGTTGCTGGTGCAGGCCGGCGATGTCACCGATCAACAACCCACCATTACCGTGCAGCGTAATACGCCATTACAGGAAGCCTTTGCGACCATGGATGATAACGATATGCGTTCGGTCACCGTAGTGGACGAAGATGGCAAGCCGCTAGGTTTTGTGAAGCGTCGGGAAGCGCGTGCAGCCACTGGCCGCTGCGAAGAGATGCTGCATACCTTTAAAGTGACGGGTAAAGCGGAAGAGAACCTGCGCGTGGTGCTATCGAAACTGTATGAACACAACACGGTGTGGATGCCAATCGTTGATGAAGAAGGCCGCTACAGTGGTGAGATATCGCAGGACTATATTGCGGACTATCTCAGTTCTGGACGTACGCGCCGGCGGTTGAATCCTTAATTCTTCGAGCAGTCGCCGAGGGGCATATGGCAGATCGTAAAGTCGCCATAAATCATCCCTGAGGCTCAGCCCGCGCCTTCCCTGGCGCGGGATGCTTTACTCCTCTGCCATATGCCCCTCGGCTCATTCATACCGTGCGCTCAGTTAACGCGATTCCTCAGCCGTTTCTGTCCCTATCGCTTCGCTGCGCTCTGAAGGCAGGACGATATTCAACATAATCGCCAGCAGTCCGCCGGTGGTCACCGCATGACCAAATAAATTGCTCACTAGCATGGGGAACTGTTTCAGCACCTCAGGCACCGCTTCGACGCCCAGGCCGATACCAAACGATACGGCAACAATCAGCATTTCACGACGCCCCAGCGGCGTTTGCGTCATAACGCGAATACCGGCCGCGACCACACTACCAAACATCACAATGGTGGCGCCGCCCAGCACCGGCGGTGGAATTTGCTGCAGCAAATAACCAATCGCCGGGAACATGCCGAGCAGCACCAGCATCACGCCGATCACCATGCCGACATAACGACTGGCGACACCCGTCATCTGGATAACGCCATTGTTCTGCGCAAAGGTGGTGTTAGGAAATGCGGAGAAAACGGCGGCGAGTAAGCAGCTGATACCGTCGGCGAAAATACCGCCCTGCATGCGGCGCTCAAATGCTTCGCCTTCAATCGGCTGGCGCGACAACATGCAGTTCGCGGTAAGATCGCCCACCGCTTCAATCACGGCAATCACCGATACCAGTGCGATGGGAATGAAGATGGTCCAGTCAAAAGCAAAACCAAAACGGAACAGCGCTGGCAAGACCAGCCACGGCGTATCCGCCATCGGCTTAAGGCTGAGATGACCGGTAAAGGCCGCCGCGATACAGCCCGCGGCAATACCGGCCACGACGGCAACCAGCCGCGTCCAGCGATTTTGCGAACGGTTAAGTACAATAATGACCAATAGCGTCAAGGCACCCAGCGCCAGATTGCCAGGCGCACCGAAATTGGTGGTGTTATGCCCGCCGGCCCAATCGGTGATGCTAACTTTAATCAGGCTAATACCAATCAACGTGATGACGGTGCCGGTGACGACCGGCGTCAACACTTTACGCAGTGGCGCGATGCAACGACTAATCAACATTGGAATCAGCGCCGCGACCAGGTTGCAGCCAAAAATCATCGCCATGATCTCTTCAGGCGATCCGCCACGCGCTTTTACCATCAGTCCGCCCGACAGAATCACGCCCAGAAAAGCAAAGCTGGTGCCTTGCAGGCAGATCATGCCTGCGCCAATGCCCATAAAGCGGCGTGCCTGCAGGAACGTACCGAGACCAGAAACTAACAGCGACATGCTGATCAGATAAGGGATCCACGCCTGTAATCCCAATACGGAACCAATAATGAGCGGCGGCGTGATGATGCCAACTACGCTGGCCAGCACATGTTGCAATGCGGCACAAAATGCAGGCAATGGACCAATACGGTCATTCAGCCCATACAACAAACCTTTCTCATCTGATTGCGACATACAGGTGCTCCGGCAAGATATTCATCAGAGCAGCTGATGCATGAATCACGCCAGAGGATGGGCTTAAGCAAAATTATCGAGTTAATAAATTGAAAATGAAAGGAAATAATTTAGCTAAGAGGATGGCTGAGCCTGAAATCTTAGGTTCAGCCACTGATCATTTGCTGCTTTTTGTTTCATCAGGCGGCGGGTTTTGCACTGTTGTCGTGCGAAACATTCGTATTGAGCAGCGCAATATTCAGATAGCCGCTCAATTCTCGTTGCTCAGCGCGCGGCAGGTAAGGCAACTCGCCTAATAAAGGTGCGCCCAGTTTTTTGCTAAGAACATCAATAATTTCAGCGTAATGCGCCAGACCGGGATTAATACGGTTTGCCACCCAACCCACCAACTGCAACCCATCCTGAGCAATAGCTTCGGCGGTCAGTAAAGCGTGGCTGATACAACCTTCCTTAATCCCGACAACCAACACAACCGGCAAATTCTCCTGACGCACCCAATGCGATAAAGGCTGCAAGTCATTCATTAAACTGCGCCAGCCGCCGGTGCCTTCCACCACCACGCGAGCGGCGCGCTCCTGCAAATCGTTAAGGCTGCGACTAAGCAATGAATAATCAATGCTTAGCGACGAGCTGGTGCTGATTTCATCCTCTTCCAGAGCGATAGGATTAACGGCGGGATAAGTAAGCGTGAGACCCGAAGCCTGTTGTAACAACAGTGCGTCTTTATTACGTAAGCCTTCAGGTGTGAGTTGCGCGCTTTTGGCGACAGGTTTGAAACCTGCAGCGCATAAATTCGCTTTGGCAAAGCACTGCAATAACGCGCGAGATACCACGGTTTTACCCACCGCGGTGTCGGTACCGGTGACAAAAAGCGTTTTCACCCTTTTCCTCCTTCATTAAAGCGATGTGTAACGTGCGAAGGAGGCAGTTTAAGGAAATGTTTTCACGGGCAGATTGCGTTAGGACAAACTTAAGGTGAGCTTTAATTATCCCTGCAACAGTTTTACCAATAAATGGCCGCTATAGAGCGCATCTTTTATGAGTGCAGCGCCACCAAAGGTGCCAGGATCGCTGAAAGCCGTTGGTGTGAGCTGGATTTCACGGCTGTAAGCAGGCAATGCCTGCTGACGAATGGTACTGCTCACCGCAGGGAAAAGCACATCAGCGGCCTTATTTAGCGGCGAACCGATAAGGATTTGTTGAGGATTAAAGATGTTTACCATCATCGCCAGCATGCGGCCAATATGATGTCCTACGCCAGCAATCACATCGCGAGCCAAGCGATCACCCTGCTGTGCCGCTTCGCATAAGCTTTCGATCGTCAACGGCGTGTGATGCAATAAACTGTCGGGCTGCGACGGCAAACGCTGTGCCGTGAGATTAAGCAAACTTCCGATACTGGCGACGGTTTCCAGACAGCCGTTATTGCCGCAGTAGCATTGCTGGCCGTAAGGATCGATTTGCGTATGGCCTATTTCCACCAGCGTTCGACCATTTTTATGCAGCAATTGTCCGCCGCTGATCACGCCGGCACCGACGGTTTCATCAATCACTATCTGAATCACGTGTTGCGCGCCACTGGATGCGCCAAACAACGCTTCGGCTAACGTCCAGGCAGAAATGTCATGCTGCACAAACACCGGTAAACCGGTGCGCTGCGCCAGGGTTTCTGCCAGCGGCATATCCTGAACGTCGTAACCCGGCATACGATGCACTATGCCAGAAGCGGCGTTGATCAAACCCGGCAAGGTAATGGCGATGGCGGTTAACCGTTCCAGTTTGCTTTGATGGCGAATAAAGAAGTCATTCACCATCTCCTGCAAGGTTTGCAGCAGCGGTTTTTCGGCGGTGGCATGCAGCGGCAAACGATCTTCCTGCAATGCACGGCTGCTGAGATCGCGCAGCGTCAGCGTAATGAATCCGGGCTGAATGCGTACGGCGAGATAGTGCCAGGCGAGAGTGTCGAGGATCAAACCAATCGCTGGGCGACCGCGGCTGCCCGGTTCCTGAAATTCGGTTTCCTGTACCAGATGAGCATCGAGCATTTCACGCACGATTTTGGTAATGCTGGCGGGTGCTAACTGGGCACGTTTAGAAAGCTCAATACGCGAAATCGGGCCGTAAAGGTCAATCAGTCGGTAAACCACACCTGCGTTGGTCTGTTTTATCTGATCAATATGACCAGGTTGACTGTACAGATTCACGCCCTACTCCCATTATTTTCGCGCTTCTAAATAAACAACAGCTATGGTGATGCAGATTGGCTGGGAACGTCAAATATTTGATTAGAAATGTGATTTATCGCACATAAACTTTGCCCCCAACTTAATGCGTTGGGTTAATTCTCCGCGTTTTGCAGCATCAACGACATCATGTTGGTCATTTGCGCCGTTGGTTCTCGCGTCGCCGACCAGACCAACCAAACCTCAGAAATCGCGTCACTCTCCTGTAAAGGGATCCACACCACATCGGCCAGACGCGCCCGACGGAATGACGCCGGCAGAATCGACACGCCCAGCCCTGTTGCCACCAGGCCCAGAATAGTCATCGCCTCGCCCACTTCCTGAGTAATAAAGGGTTTAATTTGATAGCGATGCAGCAGCGCCAGGATTTCACCGTATAACGCGGTGCCACCCTGCGGATCGAAAAACACAAATGGCTCATTGGTTAACGCCTGAATAGAAATCGACTCAGCATCGGCCAGCGGATGCGCCCAATGCACCACCGCACACAGCGGTTCGCGCAGTAATACGCGGTGCTGCAAATCGTTGGGCAGCGGCGTATTGCGCATCACGCCAAGATCCAGTCGATCATCGTGCAAAGGCGCCAGTTGCTGCCGCGTGTTGTTCTCCTGCATCTGAATGTGCACTTCCGGCCAACGCTGGCGGAATTGATACAACGCATCTGAAACCAGGCCGGTAAAGGGAGCTGAGGAGGTAAAGCCAATACGCAACTCACCTTCCTGTCCCGTATGCACGCGCGCAGCGCGACGGGCAGCCTGTTCGACTTGCAGCAAAATGGCTCGCGCGTCCTGTAAAAACAGCGCACCGGCGGGCGTGATTTGTACGCTGCGATTGGTGCGGGTAAACAGCTGCGCGCCAATTTCCTGTTCCAGTTGCTGAATTTGCTGGCTTAACGGCGGCTGCGAAATGTTGAGTCGCTGCGCGGCCCGCCCAAAATGCAGTTCTTCCGCGACGGCAATGAAATAGCGTAAATGGCGCAACTCTACATTCATATTTTAAACGTCTTATTTGAGATTATTAATATATTGTACAACCTATTATCCCTTTCCTACAGTAACGCCATGATTGCTTAAACGAGGATGTTCCGTGAGTCGCTCTTCCCAGGCGGTGATACTCGATGAAGACGAGTTATCCGTAAAGCCTGCTCCAGCTACAACCCCTTCAGAATGGATTGAACGCGGATCGCCGCAGTTTATGCGCGTGACGCTGGCCTTGTTTTCCGCCGGCCTTGCTACTTTCGCCCTGCTCTATTGCGTGCAGCCCATTCTGCCGGTGCTTTCGCAGCAATTTGGCGTTTCCCCGGCGCAAAGCAGCATTTCTCTCTCGTTATCGACCGGCTTAATGGCACTGGGCTTACTGTTTACTGGTCCGCTGTCGGATGCGATTGGGCGTAAATCGGTAATGGTTACCGCGTTAATGCTGGCCGCCATCTGTACCTTGATTTCCGCCACCATGAGCAGCTGGCAAGGGATTTTGCAGATGCGCGCGCTGATTGGGTTATCGCTGAGCGGTGTTGCGGCCGTTGGCATGACTTATCTAAGTGAAGAGATTCATCCGCGCGTCATCGCCTTTTCCATGGGACTGTATATTAGCGGTAACTCGATAGGCGGCATGAGCGGACGCTTGTTAACCGGTGTATTGACCGATTTCTTCTCGTGGCGCGTTGCGGTAGGCGTCATTGGTTGCTTCGCGTTGGCGGGCGCGCTGATGTTCTGGAAAATTTTGCCCGCGTCACGTCATTTCCGTCCGGCCTCATTACGTCCGCGCAGTTTGCTGATCAATTTCCGTCTGCACTGGCGCGATAAAGGTCTGCCGCTGCTGTTTGCTGAAGGCTTTCTGCTGATGGGCGCGTTCGTCACCCTGTTCAACTATATTGGTTATCGCCTGCTAAGCGCGCCGTGGTCGCTGAGCCAGGCGGTGGTGGGTTTGCTCTCGGTGGTCTATCTGACGGGTTCATGGAGTTCCCCGAAAGCGGGTGCGATGACCAGCCGCTTTGGGCGCGCTCCCGTGATGATCGGCGCTACTGCGATTATGCTAGCGGGATTGCTGCTGACAGCGTTTGACTCACTGTGGCTAATTTTGCCCGGCATGATGCTGTTCACCGCCGGATTCTTTGCGGCACACTCTGTTGCCAGCGGCTGGATTGGCCCGCGTGCGCGTCGTGCTAAAGGCCAGGCATCTTCACTCTATCTGTTCAGCTATTACGTTGGCTCCAGCGTGGCGGGTACGTTGGGCGGCGTATTCTGGCACAGTTACGGTTGGATGGGCGTAACCGCATTCATTAGCCTGCTATTATTAATGGCTTTGCTGGTCGGTTGGCGTTTGCAGTGCCGAAAACTGTAATACCTTTCATCTGTTAAACGGGGCTGATGTGCCCCGTTCTCTTCTCTCAATCACGCCATGCGCCGATCTCACAGTCCCAGATAAAACAAAACGTCCATTCATCGCTATAATTCATTCCATTCCAACAATAGTTAGACTTTTATTATTTCACAGCAATGAGGACGTTAGATGGAACGCTATTATTACGTCGATAAGCACGCCGGCTATAACGACAACCATGTAGTACATGCAACGGGTTGCCCGTTCTTGCCCGCCGATGAGGTACGCCGTTTTCTTGGTACTTTTTACACGCCAAATGCCGCCATTCAGCAAGCCCGTAAATTTTATGCCAGCGCGCTGGGCTGCGAGCATTGCTGTCCGGTTAATGTAAAAAAAAACATGACGACTCAAAATAGCGTGGCACTAAAACACATGGTGCGACTCTGATAATCATGATTTGAGAATGGCCATGTGCTTAAGCTCTTTTGTTAAGCACGACTGAGGCGTTACACAATAACAATAAATTTAAATGTAATAATGACTGGACCTTAACGCTGCAAAACCGTCGTTGGGTCCAGTCGCCTCTTTCCCACTGCTATCGCTCTAAGTCACTCTCGCGTTGTAAGCAGAAAGCCTAATAACCTCAGGCTATTAACAACCACTTTCGCGATAAAAAATATTCAGTAATAAAATCCCGACAAACGGTTTCCCTCCGCTCATTAATGCTCCACAATAGCGTAAATTTGTGACTCAGGTCACTTTATGGGGTGCCACCTCGCCCTTTCACTCGCCGTCTGACAGATTTGAAATCCATGCAATCTACTACTGTTTCCCGTAAAACGGCCTGGCTACGCGTTGTATTGCTGGCCATTGCTGCTTTTGTATTTAACACCACAGAATTCGTACCGGTCGGCCTGCTGTCGGATATCGCCGCCAGCTATGACATGAAAACTGCTGACGTCGGCATCATGCTGACTATCTATGCGTGGGTTGTGGCCTTATTGTCGCTGCCGTTGATGTTACTAACCCGCAACATTGAGCGACGCTTGCTGTTAGCGGTGCTCTTCATTGTGTTTGTGGCCAGCCATGTGCTCTCTTCCGTGGCATGGGATTTCACTTCACTGGTTATCTCACGTATCGGTATTGCCTTAGCGCACGCCGTTTTCTGGTCAATTACCGCTTCGCTAGCGATTCGCGTGGCGCCGGCGGGGAAAAAAACGCAGGCACTGAGTATGCTGGCAACCGGTACCGCGCTGGCGATGGTGCTGGGCGTGCCGATTGGTCGTATCGTTGGTCAATATCTTGGCTGGCGCACCACCTTCGGCATGATCGGCCTTTCCGCCCTGGTGTTGATGATCTTGCTAATGCGCATACTGCCGCGTCTGCCGAGCGAGCACACCGGGTCACTGAGCAGCGTGCCGATGCTATTCCGCCGCCCAGCGCTGGTGGCGATGTACATTTTGGTCACGGTAGTGGTGACGGCACATTACACCGCTTACAGCTACATCGAACCCTTTATGCAGATTGTTGCCAATGCCGACGATAATTTCACCACCCTGCTTTTACTGCTGTTTGGATCGGCGGGAATTATCGGCAGCGTGTTGTTTAGTACGCTGGGGAATAAATTTCCTTCGGCGATGCTGATCGCCGCGATTGCGATGATCACGCTATGTATGGGCTTGCTGGTGTTTGCCGCAGTCCGTCCCGCCGCTATCACCGTGTTGTGCATCGTTTGGGGCATGGCAATGATGATGATTGGGTTGGCGATGCAGGTACGTGTTTTAGCGCTGGCACCGGATGCGACAGACGTCGCGATGTCGCTATTTTCGGGTATTTATAACATCGGTATCGGCGCGGGTGCGCTGCTGGGCAACCAGGTCAGTCTGCATATGCAAATGTCTGATGTCGGTAACGTCGGCGGCATCATTGGCCTTGCCGCACTGTTGTGGTGTATCGCTATCTTCCGTCGCTACCCGCAACTCCGTACCAACGGATAACAAAAAAAGGCTTCAGAAGGTGTATCTTCTGAAGCCTTTTAATCACTTCTCACGGAATGCTTCATCGCACTCCGCACCATTCTCTTAGTTATAAATTACTGCTGTGCCATTTAGCTTGTTGTTGCCAGAGGTCGAAGTGATGCGGAAAGACTTTGCTCCGGCAGCATTGGCCTTTTCCGCTAGCTGATTCTCCAGCGAGGTCAGGTTGGTGCTGCCTGATGCGCTAATCACGCCAACTTGTTGTTGATTCAGCGGCGCTGCGTTTACCAGGTCTGCAGCCATGCTACCAAACGCGATTGAAGACAATGCTAATGCGGCCAGGGTCAGTTTGATGCTTTTCATAATTTTGCTCTCTTAAACAGATGAATTGGGGTCGGTCATAATTAAGTTAACAACCGTTAATTAAATGCTACTGCCGAAAGGGTGCGCGCGTCAATCATTTTATTAATGGTCGTTATTTAAATTGAAAGTGGCGTGATTATGGGCTTCGCGGCCCTTTTTGACTTATCCATTTGGGTGCTTTCGTCAGCCAAAAGCACGAACGGATAAAGCCGCACAGGCTCATTTCGCGCTGCGCTTGCATATTTATTTAATGATCGGTAATTTAATTGGGTGTTACTTAGCTTTGAGGTGCCCAATGACAGAAGTTAACGATGTGGTGAACAGGAAAACGCGCGGCCGCCCGAAGGTGTTTGATCGCAACGATGCCCTGGACAAGGCATTGATGTTGTTCTGGGCGCATGGCTATGAAGGCACTTCGTTGTCCGATTTGGTTAACGCAACCGGCGCTAAAGCCCCAACACTTTATGCTGAGTTTGAAAATAAAGAAGGCTTATTCCGTGCGGCGATGCAGCGATATATTGAAACGTTTAGCGCGCAACGTAACGCAGTATTGAATGATGATGTATTAGATGTGAAAACGGCTATTGAAGCTTATTTTCGTGCAACTGCCGCGTGCTTCACCGAATGTGATAAGCCAGCAGGCTGTTTCTTCATTTGTACCTCGAGCGCACTTTCTTCCGCTTCACAAGAAGTGGCGCAAATGCTGGCGCAGCAGCATCATGCGCAGGAATCCGCGTTAAAAGCATTTCTTGATACCCGGCAGCAGCGCGGCGAGTTACCGCAATGTGCCAATAGTGCAATCTTAGCCAGCTATCTGGCGTGCTTACTGCAGGGAATGTCCGTGCGTGCTCGTGAAGGTGCTAATCGCAGCGATCTTGACCAGATCGTGGATACACAAATGGCAATCTGGCCCGCTCTCGCGGGATATTGTGAATTGAGCACCCAATAAAATTCAGGCCGACTTCCCTGTCGGCCTGAATTTATGGCCTCAATACTACGCGTGAGGCGAACGAGCGTTAAGGTAGGAAAAACATCGGTGTTAATGGCGCGCTCACCGGGCTGTTATCCGGGTTAGATGGCATTAAATCCTTCATTGATGCCCACCAGCGCTGACACACTTCTGTTTTTGCTACTGCTTCCCAACGCGCTTCAGACTCAATTTCCACGCTGGCAAACAGCAGATTGCGTTCACCATCCAGCCAGATAGCGTAATTGTGCGCGCCATGCGCCTTCAGCGTCTCAGCCAGCTCCGGCCAAATTGGCGTATGACGGCGCAGATACTCATCGTGGCAGTGTGCATGCACCTGCATCACAAAGGCTTTACGCAACATCGCTGCGTTCCGCCTGCAGAGCCGCTTGCCACGGCTTGACGTTGAAGCGTTCACCCAACGCGATCAGCTGCTCTGTGGTGATGCTTTGACGGATTCCACCCATCGACAGTGCTTTCACCACCACTTCGGAGGATTTCTCCGCAGTGTCGATCAGGCCAAAGGTCTCATCGAGGTTTGGACCCGCGCCAAAGATACCGTGGAACGGCCACATCACAATGCTGTGGTTCGCCATCGCATCAGCCGTGGCCTGACCAATTCCATCAGTGCCTGGCACCATCCATGGCAGAATGCCGACGCCATCCGGGAACACCACCAGACATTCAGTGCTGCCTTCCCACAGCAGGCGTGTGAAGCGTGCGGAATCCAGATCCACCACATAACTCAGCGCCATAAAGTTGGTGGCATGGCAGTGCATAATGACGCGATCAACGCCATTTGAGATCTGTTTGCGCACGCTGTGCGATTGGAAGTGGGCTGCCAGTTCTGATGTTGGCAAGCCACCGTTACTCAACCCCCAATGGATTTTATATGACAAGCCTTTGTCATCCACCTGCAGTAGCGCCAGACAATCGGCCGGGTCGATTTGTACATTGCGGAAAAACTTGCCCGACCCGGTGACCAGGAACCAATCATTGGCCAACGCCGGCGCGGGTTTTGTCAGTTCAATACAGCGCGGCTCTGCATAGAAATCACCGGTGAAATCTTTAACTTCTTCCGGCAGTAAACGTAGGCTGACGTTGCCGCCATTACGTTCATCCCAGCCCTTCAACCACATGTCGCTGGTCGCTTTAACCATTCCCTGAACAAAAGCGGAAGAGAGAATATTTTGCATGGTGTGTCCCTTAACGTTGACGCAGTGTTTGTTGTTCGTAATGACGGACTTCGCTCAGCCAGCTGGCATCAGCAGGGACATCGTGGCGCAGACACCAGGCTTCCCACACCGCTTGCCACGGCAACGATTTTTGTTCTTCCAGCATCGCCAGACGTCCGGTGTAATCCCCTTCGCTCTCAAGCTTGCGTAACTGATCGGTGGGTTCCAGCAGCGCACGCAGCAGCGCTTTTTTGGCATTGCGTGTACCAATTACCCAGGCCGCGATGCGGTTAATAGACGCATCGAAGAAGTCCAGGCCGATATGCACCTTGTCGAACAGTTTGTGACGCGCGATCTCGGTGGCGATGGCTTGTGTTTCATCGTCGAGAATCACCACGTGATCGCTGTCCCAGCGAACCGGACGGCTTACGTGCAGCAGCAGGCGAGGCACATAGAGCATGGCCGTGGAGATTTTGTCGGAAATAACTTCGGTTGGGTGGAAGTGGCCGGCATCCAGAGTCAGTGCGGTCTGGCGGCTGCTGGCATAACCGAGGCAGAATTCATTGGAACCCACGGTGTAGCTTTCCGCACCAATGCCAAACAGTTTGCTCTCAACCGCATCGATATGATGCGCGGGATTGAGTTTTTCACTGATCACGTCATCAAGCGCACTCGCCAGGCGTTGGCGCGGTCCCAGTCGATCGACTGTGAGGTCTTTCATACCGTCCGGCACCCAGATATTCATGACGGATGCGGTGCCCAACTGCTCACCAAAATGTGCTGAGATACGGCGGCTGGCCTTGCAGTGATCGATCCAGAACTGGCGAATGCCTTTGTCGGCATGTGATAGCGTAAAGCCATCCGCGCTCAACGGGTGTGAAAAGCAGCTTGGATTGAAATCAAGGCCTAGCTTATGGGTTTTGGCCCATTCAACCCAGTTGCTGAAGTGTTTCGGTTCAATCGCATCACGATCGACCGGCTTGTCGCTCTCCAGATAAATTGCATGCAAGTTAAGACGTTTTGCACCTGGAATGAGTGACATCGCTTTTTCAACATCAGCGCGCAGCTCATCGGCATTGCGGGCGCGTCCCGGATAGTTGCCAGTGGCCTGAATACCGCCGGTCAGTTCTCCGTTCGGATTTTCAAAACCACGCACGTCATCGCCTTGCCAGCAGTGCATCGAGACCGGAATGCCATCCAGCTGCGCCATTACCTGTTCCACATCCACGCCAATTGCGGCGTAGCGTTGTTTGGCCAGTTCGAAGGCCTGTTCAATCAGCTTAGTCATATGCAAGTTCCTTAGCAGGTTGGCTTAGCGCCGCAAAGCGTGCCTGATGGGCAGCAAAGGCGCTGTTGTTCAACGGTTCAAATTTTTCTAACGGGAAGTTTTGGCTAATGCAGCGTCGTAGATCGCTAACGTCACGCAGTTCGCCCAAGGCGATTAACTGGCAGCCGACGTTACCGAGCGTCGAGGCTTCAATCGGTCCTGCCAATACCGGCAGTTGACAGGCATCAGCACATAATTGATTTAACAGCGGATTCTGACTGCCACCGCCCACCACATGCAGTTGGCGCAGCGGCGCGGCGCGCAGTTGACCGAGTTCACCCATCACCTGGCGATACAGCAAGGCCAAACTGTCAAAAATGGTGCGCGCCAGCGCGGCAGGCGTCTGCGGAATGGGCATATTCTGTTCGGCGCAAGCGTTTTGAATCTCCTGAACCATGCTGTCTGGATTGATAAAACGGCTGTGGTTCGGGTTTATAAGCGCATTACAGGCAATTTCCTGTGCCGCTTCTGCTATCAACGCGCAGAGATCGGTAATTTGCAGCTCGGTGCAGACACGTTGCAGCAGCCACAATCCCATGATGTTTTTGAGAACGCGATAGCCTTCTGCCCCACCTTCATTGGTAATGTTGGCTTTAAGCGCGGCAGTGCTGACGCAGGGTTGCAGGCTCTCAATCCCCATTAGCGACCAGGTCCCAGAGCTGAGATAAGCGGCATCATCCTGCATTAAGGGGGTTGCTAAAACGGCGCTCGCGGTGTCGTGCGTGGCAACCGCGATGACCGGAATGTTGTTGCCGCTGGCGCTGGTCCAGTAACCTACCGTATTGCCCGGTGAGGTCGGTTTGCCGAACCATTTTGCGGGTACACCTGCCCAGGCGAGCAAATCACTGTCCCATTCACCGCTATGGATATTAAGCAGCTGGGTGGTGGTAGCGTTGGTGTATTCCCAGTTCATCTGGCCAGTAAGGCGATAATGCAGATAGTCTGGAATCATCAGCGCATACTGCACCTGCGCCTGCCAATCTGGTTGCTGTTGATGGAGGGCGTGCAATTGATAAAGCGTGTTGAAAGGCAAGAATTGAATGCCGGTGCGCTGATAGATAGCACCTTTGCCGAGGTCGTTAATGGCCTGAGCCATGTGTCCTTCTGTGCGCTTGTCGCGATAGCTCACCGCTTCGCCGACACGCTCGCCGTTAGCATCCAGTAAGACCAAATCGACGCCCCAGGTATCGATGCCGATACTGTCCGGCAAAATGCCTTCATCATCTAGCTGGGCCAGCCCCAAACGAATTTCCTGCTCCAGCCGGTCTAAATCCCAACAATCATAATCTGCACGGCGCACGCGCTGATTGGTGAAGCGACGAACTTCACGCAGGCTGATCTGCTGATTCGCTGAACTCCATTGTGCGAGCATCACGCGCCCGCTGGATGCGCCTAAATCAATGGCAACAATGTTACGCATACTCATGGCGTGTTCTTCCTGTGATGAGATGGCTACAGATTAGAAATCTCTGCTTTTAGCCACCTTCCCCTAACTGCCAGTGCGTAATAGTCGCTGGCAGACTGACAAAGAAGTTCGTGAGAAAGCTCACAGAACCACACAAGGAGAGAGTTGTGAGCCTTGCCGCATTTCCGTTAAACGCTGGTGAGATCTTGAAAAATTAGCCATTTTCCTGCGTCACTAAGGTGAAAATTCAAGGTAAGGTGCTTGGCGCCTGCGTAGACTCGGCAACGGTAAAGTTAATCAAGAGGCGAATCATGACCGTTCTACATAGCGCAGATTTCTTCCCTGAAGGGAATTACGCCATCGCCATTGAACCGCGTGTGCCGCAGCAGGCATTCCCCGAGCACCATCATGATTTCCATGAAATTGTGTTGGTTGAACAAGGTTCAGGTATTCATGTGTTTAACGGTCAGCCGCAAGCCTTATCTGCGGGATGCGTGTGCTTCGTACGCGATCACGATCGCCACCTATATGAACAAACGGAAAATTTGTGTCTGACCAATGTGTTGTATCGCAGTCCGTCAGCATTCCGTTTTCTTTCGGGTTTGCAGGATCTATTGCCGCGCGAAGAACAGGACCATTACGCTTCGCACTGGCGCATTAATCACAAAGTGATGGCGCAGGCGCTGCAAATCGTTACGCAGATGAAGCAGCATGAGTTGTGGTCACTGGAACGTCACGCACGTCAGGAGCAGCTTTTTCTGCAACTGCTGGTGTTGTTGCGCGAAGCGGCTCACAACGATCAATCTCAGGATCAGGAAGCACGCTTGCATCGGTTGCTCGACTGGCTCAATGAGCACTACAGTGAAGAGATTGTGTGGGATGCATTAGCCGATCGTTTTTCATTGTCGCTGCGCACCCTGCACCGCCAGATGAAGCAGCAAACCGGCAATACACCGCAGCGTTACCTTAATCGGCTTCGCCTGTTACAGGCGCGGCATTTACTGCGCCATAGCGATATGCGCATAACAGACATCGCCTATCAGTGTGGATTTGGTGACAGTAACCACTTTTCCACGCTGTTCAGGCGAGAATTTGGCTGCGCGCCCAGAGCGGAGCGCCAGCAGATGCTATAACTGGAGCGTTTCCTCATGTCGCTGATTTTAACGCGCGAAGACTATTTCCCGGCCACCAATTTGCCGATTGCGGTGGCCGAGCGTATGCCGCAACCCTCCTTCCCTCCGCACCGCCATGAATTTAGTGAAATCGTTATCGTCTGGCGTGGCAACGGTCTGCATGTATTAAACGATCGTCCATGGTTGATTACCTGCGGCGACGTTTTTTACCTTCACGATAACGACTGCCACAGCTACGACAGCGTCAACGATTTGGCGCTGGATAACATTCTTTACTGTCGTGATCGTTTCCGTCTTAGCCTCGACTGGAGCCAATTATTGCCACCGCAAGAAGATGATTCGCCAGGCTGCTGGCGTTTGACCACGCGCGGCATGGCGTTGGCGCGTGGCGTGATTAGCCAGTTGGAGCGCGAAAGCCGCAAAAGTGATTCGTTATCAATCCAACTCTCCGAAGCGCTGTTTTTGCAACTTGCGCTAATTTTACGCCGTCACGGTTATGCGGCCGATCGACCCTGGGCATTGCCTGAAGGTGAGCAGCTGGATCTGCTGATGTCGGCGCTGCAAGGCGCCATCAGCCGTCCATTCGATTTGGCCGTATTTTGCCAACAGAATCAGTTGAGCGAGCGGGCGTTAAAACAACTGTTTCGCCAGCAAACCGGCATGACCGTGGGGCATTATTTGCGGCAGTTACAGCTGTGCCAGGCTAAGTATTTACTACGCACGCAGGATTGCTTAATCAGTGAAGTGGCCGCACGTTGTGGCTTTGATGACAGTAACTATTTTTCGGTGGTGTTTACGCGGGAAACCGGGTTGACACCCAGTGCGTGGCGGCAGCGTTTCCTGCCGCATCGTGAACCCTCAACTGAAAAGGTCAAAGCCTGACGCACAGCAGCAGCGCCAGGCTTTTCATCAGGCCGCCATGCCTAATCCAACGATATTGGCGGCAATGATGATTACCACACAACCCAGAGAAAGAACGCGTACCGGACGTTGACCCGCCGACTTCCACTCTTTCATCACCAGGCCAACCAAACCACCGCACAGCACGTAAAGGCTCATATGCAGCATCCAGCTGATGAAATCATACTGTGCCGGGATTTTGGCGTGTCCCCAGGCATAGAAGAAGAACTGCAAATACCACATGGTGCCGCCTAGCACGGCAAAGGCGATATTGGCGAGTAACATCGGTTTGGCAACCGAGAAATCACGACGTACAGAGAGGTCGCTTTTCACTGCCAGGCGGATAAAGCAATAAGCCAGATTGACTAACGCGCCACCACCCATGATCACCACATAGCTTGGTAAGGCGACATAAAGTGAATTGATACCGAGATTCGCGGCGGCTTCATGCATGGGCTTTGCAGCATCCATCGCAAACGACATGCCCGCTGAGAAGATGCCGCACATTACGGCTAATATCAGCCCCTTCTTTAGGTTGAACTCTTCGGCATTGATGCCGAGCGCGCGCTCTTTGAGCAAACCGGCACGCGAAACAATTCCCACACCAATCAACGCGACAAATACGCCGAGCAGTGTCATACGTCCGCCTGGCGAGCTGAACAGCTCAACAAAGCGGCCCTGCAGCAGCGGTGTCATTAAGGTTCCCACCACCAAGGTGATACCAATGGCGATACCAATCCCCATCGACATGCCCAGGTAGCGCATGGTCAAACCATAGTTAATGTTACCGATGCCCCACATGGCACCAAACAGAAACACCGGCATCAGTTGAGAGAAGCTAAAGCTGCCGTAATACGCCCAGAAGTTAGGCAGTAACACCGCACTGACGGCCCAAGGCAAAATCAGCCACGACATGACGCCGCCCACCGACCACATCGTTTCCCAAGACCACTTTTTCACCTGCTTAAATGGAGCATAAAAACAGGCGGCACTGGCGGCACCCACCAGATGCCAGAAAATACCTGCAATAATGGCACTGTTCATTGTTATTCCTTCGTAAGGTTGAGGCCAACAGGAAACCGGCGGTTTCCCGATTACCGGCAGTCTACGGTGGGCAGCTTTTCATCAGCCTTTGAATGGCTGCCGGAAAGCGGAGGTTGCTGGCAAAATTCGGTGGGTCATCAACATAAGGATCACAAAATCGCATTTGCAGGCAGGTCACACGTTAATTTTTATAAGTGTCTTATTATTCAGCCTATTTTTCTAATATGTTGTGTCGATCAGCACAGTTTTTGATTCACTGCCACTGCAACAGTTAACATGGCAGTTACACAAAGCCGTCTGTCAGCCTTTCCCCGCAGGCATTAAATCCGTATAACGTTGGGAAAATCATCAGGACGAAGGATTGAGATGAATACCAAAAGATTGCGGCTTTTGCTGTCACAATCGGTGAGCCGTGTGATGCTGGATGACATCCGCGCTATCGTGCCAGCGCACGCGCTGAACGTCTTTATCAATGGATTAGATGAGGCACATTACGCCACGCTGGATTGCGTGCAGAGCGAAGAGAATTGCGCTCTGCTCGCTTCGGTGATTGTGGTCTGGCGACAGCTGGGTCATGTCCACGCCATTCATTATCAGAAAGGTGAGCATCTCCGTCAGGTTGACGATGCAACCCAATTCCAATTGTTCAGTATGATGAAAACCCATCGCGCGATCGTGCAGATCGCTTAACTCTCGGGATGACTATGAAAATCGGACTGCTTTTCCCTATTGCCATCATCATCGCTGGCGTCAGTTTTCTGGTGTGGTTTATTGCCAGCGGCGCGGCGATGCCAGGTTCCTGACAAGAAATTAACAATCACTTTTTTTTGGTTAACCCGCTGAAAGCGCGGCATTTCGCCAGGAATGCTGCGTCTATCGTGCTGTTCTTCCCTTCTTTGCCATCCCTCCGACCGCTTTGGCAATAGCAAAAAGGTGCAACACCCTGATCTGTTTCACTCTGCACTTCACAAATCTTTAACGAAACCGATCGCGGAGAACCTGCATATGACAACACACCATCAACATTATATAAATGGCGCGTTTGTTGCCGATCACAATGACAAGTGGATAGAAGTGATTAACCCGGCGACCGAAGCGTTACTGTCACGCGTGCCGGAAGGCAGTAAACGCGATGCCGCGCTGGCGATTGATGCCGCAGAGGTGGCGCAGCCGGAATGGGAGGCCTTACCTGCGGTTGAACGCGGCAACTGGCTGCGCAAAATTGCTGTCGCTATTCGTCAGCGTGAACCGGAATTAACCGCCACGATCGTTGCTGAAGGAGGCAAAACTCAGGGCCTGGCGCAAACCGAAGTCATGTTTACCGCCGATTATCTCGAATACATGGCCGAATGGGCACGCCGCTACGATGGCGAAATCGTGAACAGCGATCGTCCCAACGAAAATATCTTCGTGTTCAGGAAAGCGATTGGCGTTACCACCGGTATTCTGCCGTGGAACTTCCCCTTCTTCCTGATTGCGCGCAAAGCCGCACCAGCGCTGGTAACCGGCAATACCATCGTCATTAAACCCAGTGAACTGACGCCCAACAATGCAGCGATATTCGCACAAATTATTGATGACATTGGCCTGCCTAAGGGCGTGATCAACATTGTTTATGGTTATGGTCCTGAGATTGGTCAGGAGCTGGCAGGCAACCCGAAGGTCGGTCTGGTGAGCCTCACCGGCAGCGTCAACGCCGGTATTGCCACCATGGAAGCCGCTGCGAAAAATGTGACCAAAGTGTCACTGGAGCTAGGCGGCAAAGCGCCGGCTATCGTGATGGATGACGCCGATCTTGATCTGGCGGTCAAAGCCATCGTCAGCTCCCGTGTGATCAACACTGGACAAGTGTGTAACTGTGCTGAGCGCGTTTACGTGCAGGAAGGCATTTACGATCGTTTTATCAGCGCGCTGACCACCGCCATGCAGCAGGTGAAGTTTGGTAATCCGGCAGAACAGAATGATATCGATATGGGCCCGTTGATCACTGCGGCCGCATTGGAACGCGTTGAGCAGAAAGTGGCGAACGCCGTCGCGGATGGCGGAAAAGTGGTATTGGGCGGCAAGCGTGCTGGCGGCAAAGGCTTCTATTTTGAGCCAACGATCATCACGGGCGTGCGTCAGGATATGGAGATCATGCAGCAGGAGATTTTTGGCCCGGTTCTGCCGGTGATGACGTTTAAAACCCTTGATGAAGCCGTAGCGCTGGCAAATGACTGCGAATACGGTCTGACCTCATCGATTTACACCCAGAACCTCAACACCGCGATGGTGGCACTGCGCAAGTTGAAGTTTGGCGAAACCTACATTAATCGCGAGAACTTCGAGGCGATGCAAGGTTTCCATGCTGGCTGGCGAAAATCAGGCATTGGTGGTGCCGACGGCCGTCACGGTTTAGACGAGTTCTTACAGACGCACGTGGCCTACTTGCAGTTTTCGTAAGGTGGAAAATCCAGGTCGCCGTTAAAGGCGACCTGGTGGTTATCAGGAGATGCGCTTCTGGCTGCGCAGCAGCGCCAGGCCGCTTAACACCGACATCGCCATCAGATAATACCCCGGCGCCAGACTGGTACCGGTTGCGCTAATCAGCAGCGTACAAATCAGCGGTGCGAAGCCACCAAATACTGTGACCGCCACGTTATAACTGATCGCCATCCCGCTGGCTCGCGTGCCAATCGGGAACAAATCCGCCATCACCGACGGCACGGTTGAGAAGTAGATCGACTTGAGCAGCGCCATCCAGCACACCAGTAGAATCAGCGTAGTTGGCGTGGTGTGTTCAACCACCAGCTTGAATGCCGGATAAATAGTGACGATCAGCAGGATCAATGAGCCCCACATCAGCGGCACGCGCCCCACGCGCTCGGCCCATAGACCCATCATTGGCGTTACCACCGTCAAAATCACGCCCGCCAACAATGTCGCGGTAAACGCCACGCTGCCCGACAGGTGCAGATTTTTGGTGGCATAGGTTGGCACATAGTTGAGCATGTAGTTAACCGCCGTCGAGATCACCATCAAGCCGATAGCCAGTAGCATCAGTTCCTTCTGGCGACCAAACAGGCTCTTCAGCGGCGCCGCTTCCGGTTTGTGCTCAGCAAAGCTCGCTGGCTCATGGACGTGACGTCGAATGTAAATTCCCAGCGGACCAATCAGCAGGCCGAACGCGAACGGAATACGCCAGCCCCAATCCTGAATCTGGCTTTCGGTAAGAATCTGCGTCAATCCCAGACCAAACGCCGACGCCATTAAGGTACTGGCCCCTTGCGTGGCGAACTGCCAGCTGGCAATAAAGGCTTTACGCTCAGGGAAGTGCTCAACCAGGAATGCCGTTGAGCTGCCAAATTCGCCACCGGCAGAAAAACCCTGCACCAGACGCGCCAGCAAAATCAGCAGCGGTGCCATCAGGCCAATGCTGCTATAGCTCGGCATAAAAGTGATGACCGCGCCGCCGAGCATCATCAGGTTAATCGACAGCAGCAGCGCTTTTTTTCGGCCGTGGCGGTCAGCATAGTTGCCCAGCACAATGGCGCCCAGCGGACGAATCAGGAACGATACGCCAAAACTGCCAAAGGTCAGCAACATCGAGACCGACGGATCGCTGGTGGGAAAGAAGGCATGCGCAATGTAACTGGCAAAAAAGCCGTACACGGCAATATCGAACCACTCCAGCGCGTTACCGATACAGGTCGCGAACAGCGTTTTATGAAGGTTCGGTTTGGTCGTATTCAGTGGCATTGCCGTATTCAATGTACTCATTGGCCACCCCCAATGTGCGCCCGATGCTGCGCCACCAGTTCCGTGCCCTGCTCACCGAGATCCCACAGTAGGCGCGTCATGATCTGCAGGCCTTCGCGGGCAATCGATTTCAGCATATGTTCGTTAACACCGTGCTGGCCGCAGGCCGGATACGAGTGCGGCACCCACAAGGTTGGCAAGCCGAGGATGTCAGAGAACACGTCATTGGGCAGTGAACCGCCGAGATTAGGCAGCAGCGCCGGTTTCTTGCCACTGGTTTCTGCCATGCTGCTCAGCACCCAATTGACCAGCGGATCGGTGGGATCGAGCCGGGTCGCTGGCGATCCGCGCATAAACTCCACCTGCACATAGCCAAAACCGTGCTGTTGCAGATGCGCGCGCACATGTTGAGCGAGGTTTTCCCAATCGGTACCGACCACAAAGCGCAGCTGACACACGGCGGTGGCGCTGCCCGGAATGGCATTCATCGGACGCGCCGGATTGCCGGTGAGGAATGACAACACTTCCAGCGTGTTCCAGCCATACAGACGTTCAGTTGGCGTCAATCCTGGCTCGCCCCAGTTGACGTCAATATCGGGATCGCCTGGCATGCCGCCCACCTCGATATCGCCAAGAATGTCGCGCACCTGCGGCGTTAAAGAGTTGGGTTTCAGCGCATCAACCTGCAACACGCCCTGTGCATTAACCAGCGACGCGAGCGCGTTAGCCAACTGCGTCCCCGGATTGCTCAACAACCCGCCCCAATTGCCAGAGTGATAGGCGTTATCACGCGCATTGACGGTCAACCTGAAATTAACCGCACCGCGTGAACCCAGGAACAGCGTGGGGCGGATCGCGTTGAGACGTGGGCCGTCAGAGGCAATAAACAGATCGGCTTGCAACAGATCGCCATGCTGCTGGCACAGCTGCGCCAGTCCTGGTGAGCTAATCTCTTCGCCCATCTCGAACAGCATTTTGCAGTTAAAGCCCAGACTGCCGCCGCGCGCACTAAACACCTGCTCCAATGCCGCCAGATTGACAGAGTGCTGGCCCTTATTATCGGCGCTGCCGCGCGCATACCAGCGATCGTCCTCTTCAACCATCTGCCACGGCGATAAGCCGTCGCGCCAGTTCTCATCATCGCCAAATACCACGTCGCCATGGCCATAGCTGAGCAAGGTGGGCAGCGCCGGATCTTCAATGCGTATCGCCACGAGGAACGGTCGATGAGCGGCTTCCGGGTTGGCGATGAAATGCAACGTGAAGCCAAGCGCAATCAGCTGCGGACCGATTTCATCCTGCAAATAGCGCTGTAATTCGCTGTCACGATCCTCGCGCTGGCTTTCGGTGCGTTGTGCCACGCGACGCGCCAAAATACGCTGAAACTCCCCGCTGTCAAAATAAGCGGTGGCCTGTTGAACCGCCTGTTGTGCTGTCATGTTTGCCCTGTCTTTTATTGTTATGTCGTTAACGCATCTTTGCGGAAACAATGCTTTGCCACAATTATCAATTTATCGAGTAAGATTTGCTTTTAAAGCAAAGCTAACCTGCCCGATTTCGAGGCATGCACCACCATGAGGCATTCGCATGTTAAGCAGTGAAATTCGCTATTTTCTCGCCGTGGCTAATACAGGCTCGCTCAGCGCCGCCAGTGAGCAGCTGTTTGTGGCGGTATCGGCTATCAGTCGGCAAATTCAGCGGCTGGAGAACCACGTTGGCGTACCGTTGTTTGCGCGGCACGCGCGCGGCATGGTGTTGAATGAAGCTGGCGAGATCTTCGCGCATCACGTGCGCAAGAATCTGCTGGATATGGAGTACGCGCTGGCAGAGATTAAGGGACTGAAAGCGGTGCGCCGCACGCTGATCCGCGTGGCCTGTACCGATGGGCTGGCGTTTACCCTCATGCCTCGCTTGATCGCTGATTTTCGCCATGACAATCCGGGTGTGCTGTTTGATGTGAAGGTAGCGAGTACGCAAGGCGTGGCGGAAGCACTGCGCAACGGTGAGTGTGACGTGGCGCTGCAGTTTAGTCTGCACGCTGAACGTGGCGTGGACGTCATGGGTTCGTGGCCAGCACCGGTATTAATCGTCATGCATCAAACGCATCCGTTAGCAACCGCGCCGCAGGTCACGCTCGCCGATTTGAGTCACTATCCGCTGGCCTTACCGCAGCAAAACACCACCGTGCGACAACTGTTTGAGCTGGCCAGTCATATGAATGGCAGCCTGGTTGAACCGGTGATGACCTGCGATACCTTCTCGATGCTGTTTCAATTTCTACTGCGCACGCCGCAGGCAGTGACAATCTGTAGCGCGTTTACCGTGCTGCAAGAGGCTGAAACCCACGGTTTGATCTTGCGCTCGGTGGGCATTGATCAGCTGAGCCAGCGTACGTTGCAGCTACAGACGCAATCAGGGCGGCCTCGCAGTGCCGCCCTGAATGTGTTTCTTACCTATTTGCTGCAGCAGCTGGATGCGCTCGAGGAACCTCTGCGCCAGCGCTGGAAGCCGTAACTCAGTTCTTGATATCCACCGGATAGAAGATGTGTTTACCGAACGGATCAACCTGATAACCACTCACCGATTTGCGCACCGGCTCAAAGATAGTTGAGTGAGCAATCATGACCGCGGGCATTTGGTCATGCATGATCTGCTGGGCTTGCTGATAAAGCGCGACGCGTTTGTCATGATTCTGCTCAGCGCGTGCTTCGGTAATGATCTTCTCAAACGGCTGATAACACCATTTCGACGAGTTGGAACCGCCATTCGCCGAGGTGCAGCTGTAGAGCGGGCCGAAGAAGTTATCCGGATCGCCGGTCGCCGTGGTCCAGCCCATCAGCGCCGCTTGATGTTCGCCGCCTTTCACGCGCTTCAGGTATTCGCCCCACTCATAGCTGACGATATTGGCTTTGATGCCCACTTTGGCCCAGTCCGCCTGAATCATCTCCGCCATACGTCGCGCATTCGGATTATACGGTCGCTGTACCGGCATCGCCCATAGCGCGATTTCGGTGCCGGTCTTAATCCCCGCTTCCTGCAGCAGCGCTTTGGCTTTCTCCGGATCGTAGTCGTAATCTTTCAACGCTTTATCCGCACTCCACACGTCCGGTGGCAGGATGTTTTTTGCCACCGTGCCGGTGCCTTTAAAAATGGCATCGATGATCGCCTGCTTGTTAATGGCCAGCGCCAGCGCCTGACGCACTTTAACGTTATCCAGCGGCGCCTTGGTGGTGTTGAACGACAGGAAGCCGGTATTCAGTCCCGATTTCTGTTCCAGCGTTAAATCTGGATT
Source organism: Pantoea sp. X-Soil-ISGK-421 (assembly GCF_059730785.1). Taxonomy (NCBI): domain Bacteria; kingdom Pseudomonadati; phylum Pseudomonadota; class Gammaproteobacteria; order Enterobacterales; family Erwiniaceae; genus Pantoea; species Pantoea sp. X-Soil-ISGK-421. Next base: position 2,080,756 of record NZ_AP035979.1, read on the forward strand.
GGTGCGCATCTTCTCCAGATCGGCCGGATTAGGGAACGGCATAATCTGGCATTCGTTCTTCTCCAGCTTGGCGTAACGCACCGACGCGTCCGGCGTGATGGAGAAGACAATACGATCGAGTTTCGCCTTGCCCTGCCAATATTCCGGGAAGGCTTTGTAGAGGATGCGCGAATCTTTTTGGTACTGCACCAGCTCAAACGGTCCGGTACCGATCGGCTCCATATCGACCTTCTCCGGCGTGCCGGCCTTCAGCATCTGGTCGGCGTATTCTTCCGAATGAATCGACGCAAAATACCAGGCTAAGTCGGCGAGGAAAGGCGCTTCAGCGTGGGCTAAGGTGATGCGTACCGTATGGTCATCGACCTTCTCAATGTGGGTGATCAGCTTCGCCAGTTCGAGGCTTTCGAAGTTGGCGTAGTTACCGCCGGAGACATTGTGGTACGGATTTTTCGCATCCATCTGGCGCATAAATGAGAAAATCACATCATCGGCATTAAAATCGCGCGACGGCTTAAACAGCTTGTTGCTCTGGAATTTCACGCCTTTACGCAGATGGAAGGTATAGACCTTGCCATCCGGGCTGATATCCCAGCTTTCTGCAAGGCTGGGCACCAGTTCGGTGGTGCCGGGGGTGAAATCAACCAAACGATTGAAAATCGGCACCGCGCTGGCATCCACGCTGGTCCCTGACGTGTACAACTGGGGATTAAAGTTCTCCGGCGATCCTTCAGAACAGTAGACCAGCGTTTTTGCTGACACCCCGCCCGCGACCGCCAATCCGATTGCAGTGAGAGTGAGATTTGCCATCATTTTTTTCATCATGATCCTCGCTTTTTATTGACTTCCATGAGCCAGCTTCGTTATTTAGTGTTCATCTGACTAATAAATAACATGATTTAACCATCACGCGTACTACAGACGCCGCAATGCTAATAAGGAATTGTGATGACAGACCAACTTGCCAGCCAATTGACCCAGCGTTTCTATCGTTATCTGGCGGTTTCCAGCCAGAGCGATGCCAAATCAACCACGCTGCCGAGTACGCCGTCCCAACATGCGATGGCGGAGTTACTGGCTAAGGAACTGGGCGAATTGGGATTGCAGGATATTGTGATTGACCAGCACGCCACGGTCACCGCGGTGAAACCCGGTAATCGCCCTGATGCGCCGCGTATCGGCTTTATTACCCACATTGATACCGTTGATGTCGGCCTGTCGCCGGATATCCGCCCACAAACCCTGACGTTCCGCGGTGAAGATCTCTGCCTCAACAGCACGCAAGATATCTGGCTGCGCGTGGCGGAACACCCAGAAATTAAACCCTATCTCGGTCAGGAGATTATCTTTAGCGACGGCACCAGCGTGCTCGGCGCGGACAACAAAGCCGCGGTCACGGTGGTGATGACGCTGCTGGAGAACCTGCGAGGTGATCACGGTGATATCGTGGTGGCGTTTGTGCCTGATGAGGAAATTGGCCTGCGCGGCGCCAAAGCGCTTGATTTGGAGCAGCGCTTTAACGTCGATTTCGCCTGGACAATTGACTGCTGCGAGCTGGGTGAAGTGGTGTATGAAAACTTTAACGCTGCCGCTGCTGAGTTGGTGTTTACCGGTGTGCCCGCGCACCCCATGTCGGGCAAAGGGGTGTTGGTCAATCCGCTGCTGATGGCGCATGACTTCATCTCCCGCTTTGATCGTTTAAAAACCCCTGAGCATACTGAAGGTCGCGAAGGCTATATCTGGTTTAACGATATGCAGGCCAACGCTAGCCGCGCGGTATTAAAAGCCTCGATTCGTGATTTCGATTTGCAGGGTTTTGATGCCAAAAAACAACAATTGGTGGAAGTGGCTGATGAGATTGCCGCGCGTTATCCCACCGGCCACGTAGCGCTCACCATCAACGATACGTACAGCAATATCAGTAATGCGATTGGTGAAGATCGTCGCGCCATTGATTTGATTTTTGCCGCGCTGGAGCAGGTTGGCGTGGAACCCAAAGTGATCCCGATGCGGGGTGGCACCGATGGTGCAGCGCTATCAGCGAAGGGATTACTGACGCCGAATTTCTTCACTGGCGCGCACAATTTCCATTCACGCTTTGAGTTCTTGCCGATTCCATCATTTGTGAAGTCATATCAGGTGGCCGAAGCGTTGTGTTATTTAGCAGCGAAATAAACCAAAAAGGTCGTCATAACTGACGACCTTTTTAATGTTATTTGCTGGCTGAAACATCAATTCCCGGGAAGAACTTCGCCGCCAGTTTAGTGACGGTGCCATCGGTTTGCACCTTGGTGATGGCCGCATCCAGCTCTTGTTTCAGTTTGGCATCGCCTTTACGCAGGCCAAAACCGATCCCGGTGCCGAGAATGGTGTCATCTTCAACCGGCTTGCCCGCAAAGGCGAAACCTTTACCCTGCGGCTTTTCGAGGAAGCCCGATTGACCCGCAGCAGACATCACCAGCGTGCCGTCAAGACGACCGGCGACCATGTCGTTGTAAACCTGGTTTTGATCCTGGTAAGAGGTCACGGTTACGCCCTGCGCTTCCCAGTGCTTCTTAGCATAGGTTTCCTGAATAGAACCCTGCAGCACACCGATGTTTTTGCCTTTCAATGATTCAGCGGTTGGCAACAGCTTCTCGCCCTCTTTCACGATCAGCATGGTCGGAATGCGGTAAATCGGCTTGGTGAAGTCGATGCTTTTCGCACGCGCTTCGGTAATGTTCATTGCGGAGTTGATGGCATCGAATTTTTTCGCCTGCAGCGCCGGAATCAGCGCATCAAAGCTGCTCTCCACCCATTTGCAGTCGAAGTTGCCCACCTGACAAATTGCTTTACCGAGTTCGATATCGAAACCTTCCAGTTCGCCCTGCGCGTTGCGGCTCTCAAATGGCGGATACTGCGATTCCAGACCATAACGTAAGGTTTCCTGCGCCAGCGCGTGCGCCGAGGTCAGCATGCCGAGAGCGACAAACAGTGCGTTCAATTTTTTCATTATATTTACCCCTAAGTTACCCTTTGACCAGGCAGAGCGCTTCTGCACCGGCCTGAAGTGTTGCGTCGTCTTTTGCGAATGACAGGCGAATTAATTTATTGTCAGTACCGTCCATATAAAACGCCGACAACGGAATGGTGGCCACACCGTGATCGACGATGAGACGTTTTACCATTTCGCTATCACTTTCGTCACTGAAATGTCCGTAGCTGGCCAACATAAAGAAGGAACCGGCGCTCGGCAGCAGCTTAAATGGCGAATCCTGCATCAACGTCAGCAGGCGATCGCGTTTCTCCTGATAAAACGGCGACAGCTGCAGATAGTTCTGCGGGTTTTGCAGATAGTGAGCAAACCCCACCTGCATCGGCGTATCGGCCGCGTACATCATGAACTGATGCACTTTAACGATTTCTGCCATTAGCGCCGCCGGCGCCAGCGCATAACCGACGCGCCAGCCGGTGACGTGGAAGGTTTTTCCGAAGGAAGAAACCACCACGCTGCGCTGCGCCAGTTCCGGATGTGTTGCCATACCGCAGTGCTGGCGGCCATCAAACAGAATATGTTCATAGACTTCATCAGACAGCACCACAATGTCGGTGTTGCGCGTTAACGCGGCTAACTGTTCCAGATCGGCGGCTGACAGCACTTGCGCGCTCGGGTTGTGCGGCGTGTTGATGATGATCATGCGGGTACGCGGCGTAATCGTGGCACGCAGTTCGTCCCAATTAATGGCGAAATCAGGCACCTGCAGTTTCAGGCCAATTGGCGTGGCGCCTTGCAGACGCACCACTGGCGCGTAGCTGTCAAAAGCCGGTTCAAAAAAGATCACTTCATCGCCCGCATGAACCAGCGCGGAAATCGCCATATAAAGGCCCTGGCTGGCGCTGCCAGTGATCAACACTTCGCTGCCGGCATCATATTGCAGGCCATACAGCGTGTGGACTTTCTGCGCCAGCGCTTCACGCAGCGCCGGTAAGCCAGTCATCGAGGCGTATTGGTTATGACCGTCACGCATCGCCTGGCTAACCAGCTCAACCAGTTGCGGGTCGCAGGGGAAGTTCGGTGCGCCTTGCGACAGATTGATGGCTTTATGTTGCGCCGACAGCTGGCCGATGACGCTAAAAATCGTCGTGCCGACATCGGGCTGTTTGGAAGAGATGTTTACACTGCTATTCAGGGTCATCGGTGCCTCTTGCGGTTGCATAACCACGTAGCGAAAGTAGATTTCTATTCAACGGTGTGACGCTTGAGTCGACAAGCGAATTGTTGTCATAATAGCCATGATTAAAAATCATAGCTTGAGGTTGTTATGTCCCGCTCTGCTCTGCCGCTCAATGCCATCCACGCGTTTCTGGTGACCGCTCGCCATCTCAACCTGACGCGTGCCGCCAGTGAACTGTGCATCACTCAAGGCGCGGTGAGTCGTAAAATCGCTACGCTGGAGAGCTGGCTGGGCTTCGCGCTGTTTACCCGGCACGCGCGTGGGTTGCATCTTACCGAGCAAGGTGCGGCGCTGCTGCCCGAGCTGCAGCAGGGCTTTACGCTGCTGGTTAATGCCACGGAAAAAGCCAGTCGCAGTAATGCCTCGATTCGCCTGAAGGCGCCAACCTGCGCGATGCGCTGGCTGGTACCGCGATTAGTGGCGCTGGAGCAGCAGCGACCTGACATCCATGTGACGTTAACCACCACGCTTGATCATGGCTCGCAGCTCGACAATTTTGATGCGGCGATTGTATTTGGCCCTTCGCCAGCGGGTTCAATTTGCCTATTTGAAGAGCGTTTAACGCCGGTGATGGCCAGCAGCGTCACGCCACCCAGCCAGATTAGCGAATTAGCAAAGTTTACCTTTCTACATCCCACGCAGGATTCCCGCGACTGGCAGTTGTGGCTGGCTGAACGTGCTGCGGTGCTGCCAATGGCACGTAACCAGCATTTCGCTACCATGGACCTAGCCATTAGCGCAGCGATTCAGGGATTTGGTGTCACGGTGGCGGATGTCACATTGGTCCAGAATGATCTGGCGCATGGGCGACTGATCGCGCCGTTTGCCGCCAGTGTGGTCACCGGCGCAACGTATAGCCTGTTACAGCGAGCGGAAAAAGATGCCCCACCGTTCCTGCCTGAACTGGTGGCGTGGTTATCTGAGGTTTAGAAAGAGACCCATTCGTCAGTTGCGGCTTTTGGCTGCGTGTTACCCGCGCCTGCCAACACCGGACGACGCAGCGCCGTGGCTGCTGGAGAGACAACATTTTTGCTGACGGGCGCGCTGTCTGACAGCCGGAATTTCGCCACCGATGCCTGCAAATCCTGGGTTTGGCGCTCCAGCGCGCTGGCCGCGGCGGAAACTTCCTCAACCAGCGAGGCGTTCTGCTGGGTGACGCTGTCCATCTCGGTAACTGCAGTGCCAACCTGTGAAATGCCTTTGCTCTGCTCTTCCGATGCTGCGGCGATGTGCTTCATAATTTCATTCACATCCTGCACCGATTTAAGAATATCGTGCATGGTGCTGCCCGCGCTGCTCACCAGTTCAGAGCCTTTTTCTACACGCTGTACGGAATCTTCGATCAAGGTGGCGATCTCTTTCGCTGCGCCTGCACTGCGCTGCGCCAGATTGCGCACTTCGCTGGCGACGACGGCAAAACCACGGCCTTGTTCACCGGCGCGCGCGGCTTCAACTGCGGCGTTCAGCGCCAGGATGTTGGTCTGGAATGCGATACTGTTAATCACACTGGTGATTTCGGCTATCTTCTTCGAACTGCCGGAGATGCCTTGCATAGTGGTGACCACTTCACCCACCAGACGACCACCTTGCTGGGCGGTGCCGGTGGCGGTTTCTGCCAGCGTACTGGCCTGACGCGCATTGTCGGCGTTAAATTTCACCGTGGCGGTTAACTGTTCCATGCTGGCCGCCGTTTGCTCCAGCGCGGCCGCCTGCTCTTCGGTGCGCGAAGAGAGATCGTTGTTGCCGGAGGAGATCTCCGCGGCACCGCGATAGATGTTTTCGGTTCCGCTGCGAATCGCACTAACCGCCTCACGCAGGCTGTCCTGCATGGCACGTAGCAGCGGTACCAGTTTACCCACGCAGTTACGTCCAAAATCTTCCACCGGCTGGCTGAGATCGCCTTGCGCAATAATGGCGAAATGGTTGCGAATGCGCTCGAGCGGTTTCACCAGCATCGCCACCAGATAGCGATCGGTAAACAGCAGGATAAACAAACCGATTACCACAGCCACCAAAATGATCACTTTAGTGATGCTGGTGAGCTTATCGACGGTTACGCGCGTCTCATCCAGCTTGCTGCCTGCGGCTTTATTGAAAGCTTCTGCGCTAGCACCAAACGCACGGCTAAGCGGTGGTGTGACGTTATTAGCCTGCGCGCGATAGGCCTCCACGGTGCCCTGCTGCGCCAGTGAAACCTGTGGGGCGATACCTTCATCCAGCAGTTTTTGCCAGTTACCAATCACGTTATCAGCGGTCTCCGCGTCCATCGGGCCTGGCGCCATGGTTTTAAACTGCGCCAGTAGACTTTTCATATTGTCTAGCGCTTGCTGCACCGGTGCAAAAGCATCAGCCGTAACTGTTGCACCTGACGCACGACCTTCCATTACGCGTGAAAGACGCGTAACCACACGAAAATATTGGTCATTTCCTTTACTCAAAACCGTCATTTGATTAACCAGCTGGCGGTCAATCTCGTTGCCCTCGCCGAGGGCGTTTAAGGAGTGGACGCTAAACAGCCCAACGGCGCACCACAGCAGGCAAAACAGCCCTAGAATGGTGAGCAATACGGTGCGGATGGTGAAATTTTTTAAGATACCCATACATAATCCCTTGGTGTGAAACGCGAAGGAGGCCCGATAAAATCGGGCATATTGCGTTTATCGGCATTGGATGGGGAAAATGTAACGGTTTTGTAAGCTAAATAATTGCTTACTGGCGCAGGTGAGCAAAAAGCACTTTGATGATTAATCAGTAAGATAGTCGCGAATTTGGCTTAAAAATTCATTTGCCTAATTGAACCATTAGCAGGCTTATCAAAGCTTCACGTGGCTGCGCATCATTAAACGGAATAACCGCAGCCGTCCACGCATAAATCGCGCCTTCACGATCGCTTGCGCTTTGCCCTGATCGCCTAACGCCAATGTCAGATCTTCCGCCGGTCGCCAGACTGGCCAATTAACCTTTGCGGGTAGGTGCGAGCTGAATTCGCTCGCTTCTCGCGCGAAGGTGACCCAATAGGCACTGACTTCGCTAGCAAATGCTTTATCCTGCGCGCTGTAACTGCGTTCCGCCGCCGGCGTTAGCGTATCGAGCGTGTTAAAGACATAGGGAATTTCATTGCCGTGCCAGGTGCCGTGCGGATAGAGATCGCGCGCGTTTTCAGAGACGTAATCGAACCAATAACGCCATGCGGGCATGCCAATGTTGTGTTGCGCCTGAGCCACGATCAATGGCAATACCGTGAATGCCATATCGCGCGCCACCGCACGTCCTAGCAGCGCATCATCATGAATGTCGTACAGCCACTTCATCAGACGATAACTGACGCGATTCTTGCTGCGCATCTGCCGCAACACCGCTGTGGCATCCACGCCAAAATAGTCCAGCACGCTGGCTTCATCGCTGTTGCTGCCAATCATCAACGGGATGCGATGCTGCTTGCCGGACATGAAGGTATTCAACATCGGTTTCGGCAGTACCGCATCGCCGCTAATTGGCACCGGCCCCAGCGCCAGCGGGCGTTCTAATGGCCAGAATTGATCGGCGGGCAGTTCGCGCAGCTGTTCAGGGCTGGCGTTTTCCGCCAAATCAAAGTGCGCAGCGACTTGCAAACCGATCTGCTGTGCCTGTTTTTGCGGGATATCGGGCAGACTGTACGCGCTCTGCACGATGCCTTTGTGAAACAGCCCTTCTGAGAGCGGGGAGCAACACAGTGACAGCACGCTGCGTGCGCCGGAGGATTCACCAAAAAGTGTGACGTTGTGACGATCGCCACCAAACGCAGGAATGTTGCGCTGAATCCACTGTAAAGCAGCAATTTGATCGAGTAAGGCGAAGTTGTTGATTACCCGACCTGCAGGATATTGCGCATCCAGCGCCGGATGAGAGAAGAAACCGAAGTGACCGAGCCGATAGTTGAGCGTCACCACCACCACGCCTTGTGCCGCCAGTGCTTTACCGCGATAGGGATCGAGATTGCCCGCACCAATGGAAAAACCTCCGCCGTGCAACCACACCATAACCGGTAAGGGCCGCGATGGCTCAACATCCGGGGTCCAGATATTCAGGTAGAGGCAATCTTCACTCATATGTCCCGGATCGCCGCCGCCAGCCGCGATGCAGTAGTGCCGGTTCTGCCAGCTTGCTGCGCCCCATTGAGTGGCATCACGCACATCCTGCCACGGCTGAACCGGCTGCGGCGGTCGCCAGCGTAAAGCGCCAGTGGGTGCTGCTGCGTAGGGTATTCCTTTGAAGACAAAAAGATCTTCGTCCATCATACCTCTGAGTTCACCTTCTGCGGTCATGATCCTCAGACGTCGTTCATTTTTCATCTCGGCTTCCCTGATAATGCATCGTTCCATTATTTGCAGGCCTCGGACGAATGTCCATGTTCTGAAAGCATTTGCAGATTAAGCCGAAACGCGGCGCGATTCTTTGAATAACTCCATCAAATATTTTGGCTAACTGCATTGAGACCATTTGTTTTAAGGTTACACGTTAACCTGGCGCGACGGAGAAACACGATGTTTGGTGGAATTAACCAGATGTTCAACCGGATGTGTGACCACCCGGACTTCGGCAAACTGCTGTTACGCCTGACGTTTGGCGGACTCCTGCTGTTTCATGGGGCGTTCAAGGTGGTGCATGGCGTGGGCTGGATTGCGCATATGCTCGCCGTCAAAGGAATGCCAGGTTTCATCGCTTACGGTGCTTACATCGGGGAAATAGCGGCACCCATAATGGTGATTATCGGCCTGATGACGCGCCCTGCGGCATTCATCATTGCCGTGAATATGCTTGTCGCGACACTGCTGGTAAAAATGGGCACCGTCTGGCATCGCACAGATGTCGGTGCCTGGGCGCTGGAAACAGAGGCGCTTTACCTGCTTGGCGCGCTGGCCATTATGTTTTTAGGTGCTGGGAAGTACACGCTGGTGCGTGATTCGCGCTTGCAATAACGACAAGAAAAACAGCCGGTCTGCTGAAGTGTTACTGCCACTTCACAGGCCGGCTCACACCTTCCCTTTACGCTACGCCACACCGTGCCAAACTGCGCTGCTGCATCTGTTGATACAAAGCCATTTCATCCTGCACCGCTGCGCCTAACGCACTTTCAAAATCCGCCCGACTGGCATTGCCTGCGCTGCGCGTTTGCGTGACATCGCCCAAATTCGACTGGAAAATCCCCGCGGCGCTGACCGGCAAAAAATCCTCGTAAACGATCGGTTCGGCGGTTAATCGCCCTTCTGCCAGTAACTGCGTGACGCTTTCGCCCGCGCGAGGCGGCAAATGTTCACCTTTATCAGTCAGGCGATAGCGGAACCACGCCAGCTCCTGCTCACGCAACGTCTCTTCGTCGTCAGGGAACTCACCGAATACCGCACTGAGATGTTGCTGGTGATGCTGATTATCACTGCCGGTTCCGGCTTCGGCCAACAGTCGATCGTAGCGTTCACGCCCTTTCGGCGTCAGCGCTGCGCCGCGTTGCTCAATCTCACCAAAGCGCGCGGTGTGCGTGCCCGGCGTGCCATCGTTAAAATGCACCGCTTCTTCTAATGCTTTGAAACTGGTCTGACGCAGCAGAATGGGCACCTTACGCTGCGGCGGGCCTTCAATCAGGGTTTTGGGATCGATGCCGCGTGAAGGCATCAGCGATTGCACCCGGTCAATATCCAGCGTGCGCGGCGTCAAATGGTTAATGTGGCAACCGCGAAAACACACCACATCGGCTATCAGACGATGCTGCTGGCTCAGTGCGCGATAGGTGGCGCTGTCTACGGTGGTGTGCGCATGCCAGCGGAACGTTTCTAGCGCCTCCTGCACGAAAGTGGCGGCATCTACAGCGTTTAAGCCGCCTTGCTCTTGATATTTAGCGATTAATGCGCGGCAACCCGGTGTAAAGATATCGCGCGCGGCGAGAATCGCAGCGGCCTTCTCGCGCAGCGCCGTATCATCGATCAGTTCAAGGCGCAGTAGAGAGGTGAATACGCGGAACGGATTGATGCGCAAAGCGCGGTCGTTGATGGGACGAAACGCCGTGGAGTGCACCGGTACTCCCGCTTGCGACAGATCGTAATAGCCCACCGCTTCCATGCCCATGACGGCAAACATCTGGCGTAACGTGCTGAGTTCATCGGCCTTGCCGACGCGAATGGCGCCGTGCCGCTCGACGCTCAGGCGACTTAGCTCATCTGCCGCTGAGAGACGATTTTTTAACTCGGGATTGGCTTCCAGCGTACGTTCATTAACGGCGGTAACCAGCTGCGTCAGCGTGCCATATTGCGGCACTTCCTGCTGATACATCGCCGACATCGCCTGAGAGAACAGCGTACGAATCGCATCACTGCTGAGAAAATTTGGCATTATCATCACCTTGGGCTAACGGGTTGTTGCTACTGTAGATCAACCCTTTTGCCGCGGGTAACAATTTCGCGGAACTGTGATCGCCTTGTCACTCAGCGAGGTTTGACGGGTCACCAAAGCGGCATTTCAGCACCAGCATGAGGGTGGTTAATACGGCAGGAATGGCCAGCAGCAGGAAGATTTGACTGAATGACCAGCCGAGCGTTAATAGTTCTGCCCCCACAAATGCACTGAGGATGGCACCGATGCGCCCTACGCCATGCATCCAGCTGGAACCCGTTGCTCGCGCATGTGTAGGATAATAACTCGCAGAGAGCGCATTCATACCGGTATTGGCACCGTTGAAGCAGAAGCCGCTGAAGAAAGCGATGGCGCTCATTAGGCCGACCTGCGCAGGTGAAAAACCGAGTGCCACAATGGCAATGCCGCCGCAGAAGTAAATCAGCGCCAGCGCCAGATTGGCGTTGATGCGATCCATCAGCCAACCGGCAAACAGCGAGCCAATTGTGCCGCCGGCTTGGTACATCGCCGTGACAATCGCCGCTTCTGTCACCGACATGCCCAGCGTGCTGATCAGCGAAGGCATCCAGCTGCCAATCAAATAGACCAGGAACAGCCCCATAAAGTAGCCGCCCCACAGCATCAAACTACCGAACAAATAGCGGCGCGACACCACCGTCGCAACAGAACCTTTGCGAGCGGTGGGCAGCTCAGTACTTTGATAATGGCTACCCGGCTGCACGCTGCCCGGCAACATCTGCTCGAGGATGGCATGAATACGTGCGGCGGGCGCGTGGCGGCTAATCAGAAAACGTACCGATTCAGGTAAGCCGCGCACGAGAAATGGCAGCACCAGCAGCGGCAATACGCCGCCCATCAGCATTACAGAGTGCCAGTCATAGCGCGGTAGCAGCCAGGAAGCGGCAAAACCGCCTGTGGCGGCGCCGAACGTAAAGCCACAGAATACGACAGTAATAATGAAAGAGCGGCGGCGTTCCGGCGCATATTCGGCCACCAACGTGCCAACGTTGGGCATGGCTGCACCGAGCCCTAAACCGGTAAGAAAACGGAAAAGCATCATCTGTTCAATGTTCTGCGCCATCGCTGTTGCCAGCGTCCAGAGGCCAAAAAACAGCACGCTGATGAGGATCATCACGCGGCGACCGTAACGATCGGCCAGCGGTCCGGCAACTATCGCTCCCAGCGCCAGCCCAATCAGTGCGGCGCTGATCACCATGCCGAGTTGATGATTAGTGACGCCCCAACTGGCTTTCAGCGTGGGCGCAATAAAACCCATCAGTGCAATGTCCATGCCGTCCAGCGCAACAACCACGAAGCACAGCGCGATTAAGCGCTTCTGCCAGCTGCTAAGCGCACTCTTATTGATAAGCTGGCGAACGTCTACTGCTTCAACGCTGGTCACGTAACGACTCCTGCACTTTTAACCGTTTAGGGCATCAGTTTTAGTAAAAAAAACGGCGCTTATCATAGCTCATCGTTAACAATAACTGGCAGGTTTTTTGATTGTAATTGAGAACTATTCAACTTTTAGCATCTTAAGCAGTTGATTCTTATAACTGTGAAGACACGACAAACAATGTTGTTTTCAGCATTACCAATCAATACAGCGTGTTAGCCACAAACGTAGCATTGCCGCGATTTTGTTAATATAATTTTGCAGGCAAGTTAACATAATTCATGTTTTCCCATTGCCGCCACTCGGCGCAACTCATTATGTTGAGCGTATGGACAAAAATATCCTTTTCAATCAGCGCATTCGCTTGCGTCATTTACATACCTTTGTGGCGGTGGCGCAGCAAGGCACGTTAGGCCGTGCCGCAGAAACACTCAATCTGAGCCAGCCTGCCCTGTCGAAGACGCTTAATGAACTGGAGGAGCTGGCGGGCGCACGGCTGTTTGAGCGCGGACGGCTTGGCGCACAACTCACTACGCTGGGCGAACAGTTCCTGATTCATGCGGTGAAAGTGCTGGATGCCCTCAATCATGCTGGTCAGAGCTTTAACGCAGTGCAGCCGGGACGACCGGTGGTCATTCGACTCGGTGCGCTGACTACGGCTGCGATGGGCATGCTGCCGCAAATTCTCGATCGCTTCCATGAGCAACAACCCAATACCACGGTGCAGGTCGCCACGCTGCACAACAACGTGCTGTTGGCCGGTTTACGTGCGGGGGAATTTGATGTCGGGATTGGGCGCATGGCGGACAGCGACATGATGGCCGGATTGACCTATGAATTGTTGTTTCTCGAATCACTTAAACTGGTGGTGCGTCCCGACCACCCACTATTAAGTGACAACGTCATGTTGTCGCGCGCGATGCAGTGGCCGGTGGTGATTTCGCCGGAAGGCACCGCACCGCGCCGCATTGCGCAGCACATGCTGGATGAACAAGGTTGTTCGTTACCGGCAAATTGCATCGAAACCTCGTCAACATCGTTGGCACGTCAGCTGGCACTGCGCTACGACTATGTGTGGTTCGTGCCTTCTGGCGCCATTAAGGAAGATTTGAATCACGATGCGTTGTGCGCGCTGCCGATTGCCTCGCCGGGCCCCGGCGAGCCGGTTGGCATTATTACCCGCAGCGGTAGCCCGTTAAGTCTGAGCGCCGAAGTTTTGATGGCGACTATTCGAAAATTCCACAGTTAGCGACTGTGCTTAGCATGACGTTCACGGTTTTCGAGGCGCGCCTGTTCGGTTTTACGCAGGCCAACATAGAGCGCGCCAGAGCCGCCGTCTTTCGGTTGCGCGGTACAAAAAGTCTGAACCTGTTCAAACTCCTGCAGCCAGCGCGCCACGTAGCTGCGCACAATATTGGCATGCGACTCATCGTCGCGTCCTTTGCCGTGAATAATCAGTAAATTGCGCAATCCATGTTTGGTAGCCTGCTGCATAAAGCTAAATAGCGCCTGACGACAAGTCTCTACGGGTTGACGCAGCAAATTGAGGCTGGCTTCGGGCGGATATTTACCCAAACGAAGTTTATCCAGCACGCCCTGCTGAACGCCATCGACCTTATGTTCCAGCGCCGTGCTCAGCGGAATGATGTCGAGAAAACCACGCGTAAGATAATTTTCCTGCTCATCACTTTCCTGCGGCAAGCGCAACGCTTTGGGCGAAGGCGCAGGCAGCCACTGGGTGTTAGCGCAATTTTTTAAGGGGGTTACGTCACCCATGGCATCACGGAAAAGGTTTTCATCATCAAGGTTCATGGTGTTTCCTCTCGCCTGGTGTTTGCCTAAGCGTCCTTTTCGACGCTGAAGCAAAATAGTAGCAAAGGATTATTGGCAAAACATCTGTCACTTTTTGCGCTGAAATAAGTCGTAAGGAGCTGTAAACCTGGCAACAAAACGTTCCAGATCAATAAATGCCCCTTCGTTAATTCGTCGCAGACCGCGTAATACCTGACATTTGTGGGGTTTTAAGGACATTTACTGCTCGGATGAGTTCACTTCGTCGGGAAAAATGTTAAAATTGACCGCAGTCAATAATCATCGAGCGTAACTATATGATCCAGGAAAAACGCAGCATACGACGTATTCAGTCTGGCGGTTGTGCCATCCATTGCCAGGATTGCAGCATCAGTCAATTGTGTATTCCCTTCACGCTGAACGAGCACGAACTGGATCAGCTTGATAACATCATTGAGCGCAAAAAGCCGATCCAGAAAGGCCAGACGCTGTTCAAAGCCGGTGATGAACTGAAATCCCTTTACGCTATCCGCTCCGGCACCATCAAAAGCTATACCATCACTGAGCAAGGCGACGAGCAAATTACCGGCTTCCACCTGGCAGGTGATTTGGTCGGTTTTGACGCGATTGTGGGGGCAAAACATCCTAGCTTTGCCCAGGCGCTGGAAACCGCAATGGTGTGCGAGATTCCGTTTGAAACGCTTGACGATCTCTCCGGTAAAATGCCCGCGCTGCGCCAGCAGATGATGCGTTTAATGAGCGGCGAAATTAAAGGCGATCAGGATATGATTTTGCTGCTGTCGAAGAAAAATGCTGAAGAGCGTTTGGCGGCGTTTGTCTGGAATCTGTCGCGTCGTTTCGGCCAGCGCGGTTTCTCGCAGCGTGAATTCCGTCTGACCATGACGCGTGGCGACATTGGTAACTATTTGGGACTAACCGTAGAAACGATTAGCCGTTTGCTGGGCCGCTTCCAGAAAAGTGGCATGTTGGCGGTTAAAGGCAAATATATCACCATCGAGAACCATGCTCTGCTGGCAGAATTAGCTGGCCAGACCGAACAAGCCGCGTAATTCTTTGCCGGGTTGATAAAAGTTATTTTATTGATCCGGCAACAACTTTTCCCCTTCTGCCCTGTCCAAACTTAGGCTATCTTTATTCCAACTTGCTTTGGTTTTAGGAGATCGGCTTATGTCCCGGTACCAAAATATTCTGGTGGCTATTGATGCCCAGCAGGACGATCAGCCTGCGCTGCGGCGTGCGGTTTATCTCAATCAACGTATCGGCGGAAAAATCAAAGCTTTCCTGCCTATCTACGACTTCTCATATGAAATGACCACGCTGTTGTCGCCCGATGAGCGCTCCAACATGCGTAAAGGCGTAATCAGCCAACGTACCGAATGGATCCGCCAGCAAGCACAGGCGTATATTGAAGCCGGCGTTGAGATTGAAATCAAAGTGGTTTGGCATAATCGGCCATATGAAGCCATCATCCAGGAAATTCTGGCGCATCAGCATGATTTAGTGTTGAAAATGGCGCACCAGCACGATCGTCTGGAAGCGGTGATATTCACCCCGACGGATTGGCATCTGCTGCGTAAATGCCCTTGTCCGGTCTGGATGGTGAAAGATCAGGCCTGGCCTGAAGGCGGCAAAGCGGTGGTTGCGGTCAATTTAGCCAGCGAGGAGCCGCACCATGATGAACTTAATCAGAAGCTGATTCGTGAAACCACGCTGCTGGCTGAAATGGTAAATCACACCGAAGTCCATTTAGTCGGCGCTTATCCTATTACGCCCATCAACATCGCTATTGAACTTCCCGACTTTGATCCTAGCGTTTACAACGACGCGATTCGCGGCCAACATTTAGTGGCGATGAAAGCGCTGCGTCAGAAATTCTCCATCAGCGAAGAGTTCACCCATGTGGCGAAAGGTTTGCCAGAGGAAGTGATTCCAGATATCTCCTCGCATCTGGATGCCGGGATTGTGGTGCTTGGCACCATCGGTCGTACCGGTCTGTCAGCGGCGTTCCTCGGTAACACCGCGGAACAGGTGATTGACCATTTACGTTGTGATTTGCTGGCGATCAAGCCGGATGATTTCAAATCGCCGATTGAATATGATGACGAAGAAGATGAAGACGATTGATTAAAAAAGGGCGGCTCGCAATGGCCGCCCTTTTTGTTGCTACTCAGGGCGATGAATCACATCGCCCTCCTGCTTTATCATAGCGCGCGCAGAATACCTTCAACGCTCGCCTTCGCATCGCCAAATAGCATTTGCGTGTTGTCTTTAAAGAACAGCGGATTCTGTACGCCTGCGTATCCGGTATTCATCGAACGTTTAAACACAATCACGTTCTGCGCTTTCCACACTTCCAATACTGGCATACCAGCGATGGGGCTGCGTGGATCTTCCAGCGCGGCTGGGTTAACGGTGTCATTCGCGCCGATGACCAGAACGGTATCGGTATCGCTGAAGTCATCGTTAATCTCGTCCATTTCCAGCACCACATCGTAAGGTACTTTCGCTTCCGCCAGCAGTACGTTCATGTGGCCAGGCAGACGTCCCGCAACCGGATGAATACCAAAACGAACCTTGATACCACGCGCACGCAGTTTTTCGGTAATTTCGGCAACCGGATACTGCGCCTGAGCTACCGCCATGCCATAGCCCGGCGTGATCACCACAGAAGAAGAGGCTTTCAGCAGCTCTGCAGTCTCTTCAGCGGTGATTTCACGATGTTCACCCACTTCATCGCTCTCGCTACCCACGCTCACGTCGGTACCAAAACCACCGGCGATTACGCTGATGAAGGAGCGGTTCATCGCTTTACACATGATGTAGGAGAGGATGGCACCGGAAGAACCGACCAGCGCGCCAGTGACGATCAGCAAGTCATTGCTCAGCATGAAGCCCGCTGCCGCCGCTGCCCAACCGGAGTAAGAGTTCAGCATCGAGACCACCACCGGCATATCCGCACCGCCGATAGACGCCACCAGATGCCAGCCGAACACCAATGCAATGATGGTCATCAACAGCAGCGCAAACACCTGCGCGCCAGTACTCTCGGTTTGCACGAACCACAGCATCAGCAGGAAGGAGACCACCAACGCAGCGAGGTTCATTTTATGACGATGGGGCAGCATCAGCGCAGAAGAAGAGATCTTGCCGCGCAATTTACCAAACGCCACCAGGGACCCGGTGAAGGTTACTGCACCAATGAAGATGCCGAGGAACACTTCGGTGAGATGGATATTTTCCATGACCGGCGTAAGGCCTGGAGCGTGATCGATGAAGCTGTTAAAGCCCACTAATACCGCCGCCAACCCCACGAAGCTGTGCAGAATGGCCACCAGCTCCGGCATTTCGGTCATTTCAACTTTCTTCGCCAGGCGCAAGCCAATCGCACCGCCGATCACCATCGCCACAAGAATCCAGGCAACGTTTCCGGTATTTGGGCCAAAAATAGTTGCGAGCAGCGCAATCGCCATGCCACTCATGCCAAAAATATTACCCTGCTTAGAGCTCTCGTGTTTCGAGAGACCGGCAAGGCTGCAAATAAACAGAATCGCGGCAACAATATATGCTGCAGTAACTAATCCGCCAGACATGTTGCTACCCCTTAATTCTTACGAAACATTTTCAGCATGCGCTGGGTGACGGTGAAACCACCGAAGATATTGATGCTGGCAATCAGTACAGCGATAAACGACAGCATCGTTACCCAACCGCCGTGGCCCATCTGCAGCACCGCGCCCACCACAATAATGCCGGAAATGGCGTTAGTGACAGCCATCAACGGCGTGTGTAAGGCGTGACTCACGTTCCACACTACGTAATAGCCGACGACACAAGAGAGTGCGAAGACGGTGAAGTGCGACAGGAAGTCAGGCGGCGCCACATTGGCCAGGCAGGCAAACAGCACGACCGCCAACGCCAGCAGCAGAGACTTACGCCACGGCGAAACCGGTTTCGCTTCGGCCTTCGGCAGCGGCTGTGCAGCAGGTTGCGCTTTCGGTGCGGCGGAAACCTGAATCGGCGGTGCCGGCCATGTCACTTCGCCATCACGAATCACCGTCACGCCTCGCACCACGACGTCTTCAAAATCTACGGTGATTTCACCGTTTTTCTCTTTGCACAGCAGCTTCAGCAGGTTGACGAGGTTGGTGCCGTATAACTGTGAGGACTGCGTTGGCAGGCGGCTTGGCAAATCGGTGTAACCGATAATCTTCACGCCGTTGCTGGTTAGGGTCACCTGATCGGCAACCGTTAATTCGCAGTTACCGCCGGTTTGTGCGGCCAGGTCGACAATCACGCTGCCCGGCTTCATGCTAGCCACCATCTCAGCGGTGATTAGCTTCGGTGCGGGACGGCCAGGAATCAGCGCGGTAGTCACAATAATGTCGACGTCTTTCGCCTGAGCGGCAAACAGTTCCATCTCTGCCTTAATAAAGGCTTCAGACATTACTTTGGCATAGCCATCGCCACTGCCCGCTTCTTCTTCGAAATCCAGTTCCAGAAACTCGGCGCCCATACTTTGCACCTGCTCTTTCACTTCTGGACGCGTATCGAAAGCACGCACGATGGCACCCAAACTGCCTGCCGCACCGATTGCCGCCAATCCTGCGACGCCTGCACCAATAACCATCACTTTTGCCGGCGGCACTTTACCGGCAGCGGTAATTTGGCCGGTGAAGAAGCGACCGAATTCGTGAGCGGCTTCAACGATGGCACGATAACCGGCGATGTTCGCCATTGAGCTCAACGCATCAAGCGCCTGCGCACGTGAAATACGCGGTACCGAATCCATCGCCATCACGGTGACGTTGCGCGCAGCCAACTTCTCCAACAATGCAGGATTCTGCGCAGGCCAGATAAAGCTCACCAGCGTGCTACCGGCACGCGTTAATTCGATTTCCTGGTCGTCAGGCGCATTCACTTTTAAAACGATGTCTGATTGCCACACATCATGGGTATGGGTAATGGTGGCGCCCACGGCGATAAAGCTTTCATCATCAAAGCTGGCGCGAAGTCCTGCGCTCTGTTCAACGGTTACGCTGAATCCCAGCTTGATCAGTTGCTCAACGGTCTTAGGCGTGGCAGCCACGCGCGACTCATTGGCTAACCGTTCTTTGGGTATCCCAATTAACATACTGTTTCCTTTCAACAATTAAAGGACGAGGTTGTGTAAGAGGCATAAAACTTAAAAGCTGAAACAGAGTTTCAGCTTTTTATGAGCAAAATGCACAATGTAACAAAGTCTTTATAACCTACTGAAAATATGAACAGCGATCCACAGCGATAACGCCTACTTATGACATTCACGCAAATATTCAGGCGCTACGATTGAATGCCGCGGTTTGCAACTGCATTTGGAACAAATTAAAAAATATTCTGCTGCGCAAAATCGTGTCATGTCGAATTAAGTATTTTTAAAAACCTTTAATTAACAACGCGTTAACTATTATGGCACTATGTGTTACCAGATTAACCGGTTATCTGTGCAAAAAAGAGCCGTAACAGAAGTAAATGACAGGCTGATGAATAAACTGCAGAGATTGTCAATCTTATGCGCTTAAATTGGCTGAGACAGGCTGATTATTACATGCAATAATC
Source organism: Pantoea sp. X-Soil-ISGK-421 (assembly GCF_059730785.1). Lineage (NCBI taxonomy): Bacteria > Pseudomonadati > Pseudomonadota > Gammaproteobacteria > Enterobacterales > Erwiniaceae > Pantoea > Pantoea sp. X-Soil-ISGK-421. The sequence continues at coordinate 2,100,154 of NZ_AP035979.1, forward strand.
AGCGGCTAATCTGTTATACATCAAGAGTCCAGCACGTTTTCGTACTCATTTTGCGTAAGGCGAAGGATCATTTTTATGAAGCTGAAGAACACCATTCTGGCGTCAACCTTGTTATCACTGCTGGCAGCAAATGCGTTCGCTGCTAAAGAGTTAACGCCAGAGCAAGCGGCCGCGTTGAAACCATTCGAACGTATTAATATCAGCGGCCGTTTCAATGCCATTGGCGATGCAACAGATGCCATCTCTAAACAAGCCGATGCTAAAGGCGCTGACTCTTTCTATGTTCAGGGTATTAATGACAGCAACGGCAACGGCGGCAACTGGCGCGTAACGGCTGATTTGTACAAAGCCAATGCACCAAAAGCCGATGATGCCACTAAATACCGTACCTTCTCCGGTGTGAGAGAGCTGCCGAAAGCAGAAGCTTATCGCCTTGAGCCTTATGATACCGTGTCGGTAAACGGTTTCTTCTCAAGCCAGCCAGACGTTAATGAAGCGATTGCGAAGGCTGCCAAAAATAAAGGTGCTGCATCGTTCTTTATTGTTCGTCAGGTTGATGCGAACAACGGCGGCAACCAATATGTTACCGCTTACGTTTATAAAGCTGATGCACCAGAGCGTAAGGTGCAGAACACCTCTGATTCGATCCCAGCAGATTCCGAAGCCGGCAAAGCAGCGCTCGCCGCAGGCGGTACAGCTGCAACGAAAGTGGCCATTCCTGGCGTAGCCTCTTCGGATACACCAAGCCGCAACGTGGGTCGTTTCTTCGAAACCCAAAGTTCAACCGGTGAGCGTTATACCGTGAAAACCGCTGATGGCCGCAGCGTACAGGAAGTGAATGCGATTACCGCGGCGCAGATGCAGCCGTTCGATACCATTACCTTCTCCGACCACTTCGGTACGCCAACTGAAATCTCTGAAGCAGTCGGCAAACGCGCAGTGGCAAAAGGGGCTAAGTACTATCACATCACGCGTCAATGGCAGAACCAGAGCGGCGGCAATCTGACCGTCACCGCCGATCTGTTTAAGTAATCCTCATTAAGGGCGGCGTCCGTCGCCCTCTTCTGTTGTTTGCATAATCTCTGCACAATTTTGCATAGTCTTGCATTGCCTTCCCGTATCGCACTCCGTAAAATCTGCCGCCTGTTTTAGGGGATTCCGTTTCAAAGTTGGCTCATTGCCACGCGACACGCTAGCGGAATCGTTACCACCCAGCATACTCTGCTGCTCAGGATGGGCGTTTTGGATAAAAAATTAGGTCTTAGTGCGCTCACCGCGTTAGTACTCAGCTCGATGCTCGGCGCTGGCGTCTTCAGTCTGCCGCAAAATATGGCGGCGGTTGCCGGCCCGGCAGCGCTGCTGATCGGCTGGCTGATCACGGGCGTGGGCATCATCTTCCTTTCTCTTGCCATGCTGTTACTGACGCGGCTGAAACCGGAGTTGGATGGCGGCATCTTCACTTACGCGCGCGCCGGATTTGGTGAACTGATGGGCTTCTGCTCAGCATGGGGATACTGGCTCTGCGCAGTCATTGCCAACGTCTCTTATCTGGTGATTGTTTTCTCCGCGCTGAGTTTCTTTACCGACACGCCGGATCGCGTGGTATTTGGCGATGGCAATACCTGGCAAGCGATGCTTGGCGCATCCGTGCTGCTGTGGATGGTGCATTGTCTGGTGCTGCGCGGGGTACAAACCGCGGCCAGCATTAATTTGCTGGCAACCTTGGGCAAGTTGGTGCCGCTGCTGCTGTTTGTGGTGCTGGCGCTGCTGGCGTTCAATTACGATCGCTTCCGCTTTGATTTCAGCGGCGTCGAGCTCGGTCAGCCGCTGTGGCAGCAGGTTAAGCAGACCATGCTGATCACCTTATGGGTGTTTATTGGTGTAGAGGGCGCGGTGGTGGTTTCTGCACGTGCGCGCAATAAGAGAGATGTCGGGCGCGCCACGCTGATGGCCGTGCTTGCCGCGCTACTGGTCTATTTACTGGTGACGCTGCTCTCATTAGGCGTGATACCGCGTGCTGAGCTGGCGCAGATGCGCAATCCTTCCATGGCGGGTTTAATGAAACACCTGATGGGCGATTGGGGCGATGCGGTGATTGCGGTCGGCTTGATTATCTCGGTGTGCGGCGCTTATCTGAGTTGGACAATTATGGCCGCTGAAGTACCGTTCCTTGCAGCACAGCAAGGTGCGTTTCCGCGCAGCATCGCGCGCCAGAATCGGCACAATTCACCTTCAGCCTCGTTGTGGCTGACGAATGGAAGCGTCCAGGTTTGCCTGATTTTAATCGCCGTCACCGGTGCGGATTACAATACGCTGCTGACCATCGCCTCAGAAATGATTTTGGTGCCTTATCTGCTGGTCGGTCTGTATCTGATTAAGGTGGTGCGCGGACAAAACAAACCCTGGGCGATGTTTACCGGCATCGGCGCCAGCGCATATGGCATCTGGCTGTTGTATGCGTCCGGCCCGCTGCATCTGCTGCTTTCGGTGGTGCTGTACGCGCCGGGTTTGCTGTTGTTTTTATACGCACGACGCGGCGGCCGTGGCGACAAATTGTTGTCACAACTGGAACGCGTTGCGATTGTGTTTTTGATTGCAGCGTCACTGCCTGCGTTGTGGCAGCTGGCTAATTAATGCGGTTGGACAGGAATAGAAACGCACAGCAGGTCATCCTGCTGTGTCAGATTTAGCGGCTTACGGTATTCCTGATGAATAGCGTCAAGCTGCTCCGCTGACAACGGATACGGCAGCTGAATATCAAAGCGACTGATGTGTTGTTGCTCGGCTAAGGTGATGAGACGCGCAATATTAATCTCGTCGCTCACCTGCGTTGAAATGATTTGTAATGCTAAATCTTTAAGATGATCGTCGCTGGCCTGGAGGTTGTGCGCTGATTTACGCGTCACCATGCCAAAAATAGGCATTACGCCGTAGATGGCGTCGACAAAACTCCAGCGTTTTTTACAGGAAGCGGAAAGAAAATCACTGTAATTGAAGCAGATGCGATCACTGTATCCGGCTGAAGCCAGCTCTTTATCAGTCACCCTCGCACTCCTCCTGTTTTTCGTTACGGTTCCGAACCTTGCGCTACAACGCGCCGCTAATAATGGCACATTTCACGGTATACATACCAGTAACGCAGGGATATTTCGTGCGGTAGCGTAGAGCTCAGGACCAGGAAAAGCTATGCTGCTGAGATTCTCACCCGTCACAGTGAATTATGAACAAAATCGTCTATGTGGAAGATGAGCCAGAAGTGGGTGAACTGATCGCCGCTTACCTTGGCCGCCACGATATTGAAGTTATTGTTGAAACGCGCGGTGACCGCGCCGAAGCCACCATCGCCCTTCACGACCCCGATTTAGTGATGCTGGATATCATGTTACCCGGCAAAGATGGCATGACATTGTGCCGCGATCTGCGAGCCAGCTGGCAAGGTCCGATAGTGCTGCTCACCTCGCTCGACAGCGACATGAACCACATTCTGTCGCTGGAAATGGGCGCTAACGATTACATCCTCAAAACCACGCCACCCGCTGTATTGCTGGCGCGCCTGCGTTTGCATCTGCGCCAGGCGCATGTCGGCCAACCAGACGTCGCGCCCGCCATGCAAAGCTCCCAGCGCGTGCTGCGTTTTGGCTCATTGACCATTGACTCGCTCAATCGTCAGGTGACGCTGTTTGAGGAGAATATTGTGCTGTCGACTGCTGATTTCGATCTGCTGTGGGAACTGGCCAATCATGCCGGACAAATCCTCAACCGTGACGCACTGCTTAAAACCCTGCGCGGCGTAACGTACGATGGCATGGATCGCAGTATCGACGTGGCGATTTCACGTCTGCGCAAAAAGCTTTACGACAGCGCCACCGAGCCCTTCCGCATTAAAACCATTCGTAACAAAGGTTATCTGTTCGCGCCGCAAGCCTGGGATACCCGCTCCGCATGAGAAAGCTCTTTATTCAGTTCTATTTGCTGCTGTTCGTCTGTTTTTTGGTGATGACGCTGCTGGTTGGGCTGGTGTACAAATTCACCGCCGAACGCGCCGGACGCCAGTCGATGAACGATTTGATGGCCAGCTCGCTGTTCCTGATGCGTAGCGAACTGCGCGAGATCCCACCGCGCGACTGGAGCAAAACCATTCGCAGCCTCGATCTCGATTTGTCGTTCGATCTGAATATTGAACCGATGAGCAAATATCAGCTGGGTGACGCGGACATGAAGCGCCTGCGCGCCGGTGAAATTGTCGCGATTGACGATCAATACACCTTCTTGCAGCACATCCCGCGCAGCCATTATGTGCTTTCCGTTGGCCCGATCCCCTACCTTTTTTACCTGCACCAGATGCGCATTCTGGATATCGCGCTGCTGGCGTTTATCGGCATGTCGCTGGCGCTGCCGGTGTTTATCTGGCTGCGTCCGCACTGGCAAGAGATGCAGCGATTAGAAAAAGCCGCGCAGCGCTTTGGCCGTGGCGAACTGGACGTGCGCACCCATTTTGAAAGCACCTCCAGTCTGCACAGTCTCGGTGTGGCCTTTAATCAGATGGCCGAAAACATCAATACGCTGGTTGCCAGCAAAAAACAGCTGATTGACGGCATCGCCCACGAGTTGCGCACGCCGCTGGTGCGCCTGCGTTACCGGCTGGAGATGAGTGATAACCTCACCGAAGCCGAATCCGCTGCACTGAACCGCGATGTCGGCCAGCTGGAAAGTTTGATTGAAGAACTGCTGACCTATGCGCGACTCGACCGGCCACGCGTTGATCTCCATCTGCAATCCTTCGATCTGGCGCAATGGTTGCGTGTGCATATTGAAGATGTGCAAACCATGAACCCGCAGACACAGATTACACTCGATATTCCGCAGTTGGAGAACGTTGGCAGCGCTGATACACGTTTGATGGAACGCGTGCTGGATAATCTGGTGAATAACGCGCTGCGTTATGCGCAACAGCGGCTGCGCGTCAGCTTATGGTTTGATGGCGCGCTGGGCTGTTTGCAGGTGGAAGACGACGGCCCGGGCATTCCGCAGGAAGAGCGCGCCCGCGTGTTTGAACCTTTTGTTCGCCTCGATCCCAGCCGCGATCGTGCCACCGGCGGGTGTGGTTTAGGTCTGGCGATCGTGCACTCTATTGCGCTGGCCATGCAGGGAAGTGTCTCCATTGAGAGCAGCCCGTTAGGCGGCGCCAGCGTTCGCTTTTGCTGGCCGGTTGATCTACCCTTGCGGGACATTGCGCCACGCTAACCGTCATAAGGAGCTTTTTACGTGACTTCAGCTTATCAAGAACTTAGCCGCACTTTTCAGCGTCTCTCCCGCTTTGGCCATTTAGGCGCCATTGCCGGTGTCGATATGCAAACTACCATGCCGCCGGGCGGCAGCCAGGCACGCGGTGAAGCAATGGCCGAACTGAGCGTATTCATGCACGAAGTGCTGACCGATAAACGCCTTGGCGGATTATTTGATGCGGCACAGCAGGAATCGCTGAATGATGTCGAGCAGGTTAACCTAAGCGAAATGCAGCGCGCATGGCAGCAAGCGACGCTGCTGCCTGCTTCATTGGTGGAAGCAAAATCGCTGGCGGGTTCGCGCTGTGAACACGCGTGGCGTCAGCAGCGTCCGGCTAACGACTGGCAAGGTTTTTCCGCCAATCTGAAAGACGTGGTAAAGCTGAGTCGTGAAGAGGCGCAGCTGCGTGCCGATGCGCTGGGCGTTTCCCGCTACGATGCACTGCTGGATGTGTTTGAGCCTGGCATGACCAGCGCGCAGCTGGATCAAACCTTTGGCGAGTTGAAAACCTGGTTGCCCGATCTATTGCAACAAGCCGTGGCGAAGCAGCAGCAAACGCCTATCGCTCAGCCAGTGGGTCCGTTCGCCATCGAATCACAAAAACAATTGGGTCTGAGCGTGATGAAAACGCTGGGCTTCGATTTCAATCACGGTCGTTTAGATGTCAGTGCGCATCCGTTCTGCGGCGGCGTGCCGGAAGATGTGCGCATTACCACGCGTTACAACGAGAACGACTTCCTCAGCGCCATGATGGGCGTGATCCATGAAACCGGTCATGCGCGCTACGAACAAAATCTGCCGCAACAGTGGCGCGGACAGCCGGTCGCGCAAGCGCGTTCTACCGCGATTCATGAGTCGCAAAGCCTGTTTATGGAGATGCAATTGGGACGCAGTAATGCTTTCCTGCAGCATATTCATCCGCAGGTGGTGGCGCTGATGGGCGATCAGCCTGCGCTGGCGTTAAACAACTTTATCCGTCAGACGCAGCGCGTGAAGCCGGGCTTTATTCGCGTCGATGCAGATGAGTTGAGCTATCCGGCGCACGTGATTTTACGTTACGAGATCGAGCGCGCGCTGATTGAGGGCAAGATTGAAGTGGATGATATCCCGGCGCTGTGGGACGAGAAGATGCAGCAATCTTTGGGCATTGATACACGCGGTAACTATCGCGACGGATGCATGCAGGATATTCACTGGACCGACGGTGCGTTTGGCTATTTCCCGACTTATACCCTGGGCGCGATGTACGCAGCGCAGCTGTTCCAGGCGGTGAAACGTGCGATTCCGCAGGTCGAGACGCTGATCCAGCAAGGTGAGCTCCAGCCGGTGTTTGATTGGTTACAGCAGAACATCTGGCAGCACGGCAGCCGTTTCCCAACGCAGCAGCTGCTGATCAATGCCACTGGCGAAGCGCTGAATCCGCACTATTTCCGTCAGCACCTTGAACAACGTTATCTGTCTGAGTAAACTGCGCGGCGGCCCATGCGGCCGCCCTTTTCACTTCCTTTCCGCCGCTTTGTACAATCCGTTACACGCCGATACCAATGCCTCACGGAAAGCCTGGATTGTTTTTCATATAGTGTTTTCACCGGCCCCGCAGTGGGCTACACATGAAAAAATAGTTCGAGGATTTTGCAATGAAAAAATTATTTGCACTGGTGATCGCCGCTGCTATGGGTATGTCTTCTGTTGCTTTCGCTGCTGAAACTACAGCTGCTCCTGCCACTGCAGCAACTACTGCTGCTCCAGCGAAACACAAAGCAGTACATCATAAGAAACCTGCTGCTCAAAAAGCGCAGGCGGCTAAAAAGCACAAGAAAGTAGAGAAGAAAGCGCCAGCTGCACAGAAAGCCCAGGCCGCTAAAAAGCACCACAAAAAAGCAACCAAGCCAGCTGCACAGAAAGCCCAGGCTGCTAAAAAACACCACAAAGCAACCAAGCCAGCTGCACAGAAAGCCCAGGCGGCTAAAAAGCACCACAAAGCAACCAAGCCAGCTGCGCAGAAAGCCCAGGCTGCTAAAAAGCATCACAAAGTAACCAAGCCAGCTGCACAGAAAGCCCAGGCTGCTAAAAAGCATCACAAAGTGAAAAAAGCGGCTAAATAAGACACTCCTTTAGCGCCAACACCGTATTGATGATTGAAAACACCCGGTTATGCCGGGTGTTTATTTACTGGAGTAGCGAAAAATGGTGCGTCGCTATCGCTTCGAAATTATTCTGATTGTGATGATCCTCTGTGGCATAGTTGCTGCCAGCTTTTTTATCTAGTCGTTGTAGCGCGCTGATTACTCCAATATTTCTCCCTTTTTCACCGCTCACCGACTATAGTTATCGCTCAAGCGTGATGACAATAACCTCTACTTATTCTCGCCATTGAGAGAACTATGCGCCTGGCTATCCTGTTACTTGTTGGTCTTTTCAGTTTTAACCACACAGCACATGCCGATGATGAAGACGGGCCAAGCCCGGAAGACATCAAAACGTTGTTCTTTGGCAAAGATCACCGTCAGGCGATCAGCGACGTAAGCGCCGCGCCCTGGGATGCTATTGGTCAGTTAGAGACCGAAAGCGGTAATCTCTGCACTGCCACGCTGATTTCTGCCCATCTGGCGTTGACCGCCGGACACTGTTTACTGGCTCCACCCGGCAAGTTTGATAAACCGGTGGCACTGCGTTTTATGGCCAGCGCGAAAGGCTGGCGCTACGAGATTCATGATATTGATGCGCGCGTTGAACCCTCTTTAGCGCGCAGGTTGCAGGCGGACGGCGAAGGCTGGATTGTGCCACCGGGTGCCGCACCGTACGATTATGGGCTGGTTATTTTGCATAATCCGCCGTCCGGCATTGTGCCGATTCCGCTGTTTGAGGGTTCGCGTGGCGATTTGACCGCAGCGTTAAAAACCACAGAGCGCAAAGTGACACAGGCGGGGTATCCTGCCGATCATCTGGATACGCTCTATTCGCACAGCGATTGTGTGGTTACCGGCTGGGCACAGCGTGCGGTGTTATCGCACCAGTGCGATACGCTGCCGGGCGACAGCGGTTCACCGCTGCTGTTGAAGAACGGCGATGAGTGGCAGTTAATTGCGGTGCAAAGCTCAGCACCGGCACCGGCCGATCGTTACCGCGCCGATAACCGCGCGATTGCGGTGCCGTCGTTTAAAGATAAGCTGGAAGAGTTGGCGCAGTAAGATGCAGTCTTCAAACGTGCGTTTCAGTCGAAAAAGGCGGGCGTTGCGTAAAGACGGCGTGAATACATCCCTGTAGCCTCGACCGCCGGTTACTCGCCTCGTCCCTGAGGATCGCCCACTTTGTGGGCCAACGCTATGCGTTGTTCAAAAACTCTCCCGGCGTTTTTGTCCCTGCGGCGGACGCTTTACTCCACTGCCCACCTTTTTCTCCTTAATGTGATATTGATGCCCGCTTTCGTAGGGTCGCCATTCATGGCGACCCGCTAACAGGCGAATCGCCTAACTCAACTGCTCCATCGCCTGCAAAATACGTTTATCCGAAATCGGATAAGGCGTACCCAACTGCTGTGCGAAATAGCTAATCCTTAGCTCCTCCAGCATCCAGCGAATCGCCTGTACGTCAGCATCATCCTGACGCTGCGGCGGCAATTTGTTGCGCCACGCTTGCCATGCCTGCTCTACCGCCTGCACCTTCAGCATGCGCGCACGGTCGCTGTGAGGATCCACTGGCAGTTTCTCCAGGCGGCGCTCAATCCCTTGCAGGTAGCGCAGCGTATCACCGAGACGCGACCAACCGTTGCCTGTCACGAAACCGCGATACACTAAGCCATTCATTTGCGCTTTGATATCGCCTAACGCCAGCGCCAGCGACATATCCACGCGTCCCTTCAGGAACTTATTGATGTTGAACACACAGGTCAGAATCTGTTCGACCTGTTTGGCAATGGTGACCACGGTTTCATTCAAATCGGCACGCACTTTATCGCGCAGCTGTTCGAAATTCTCCTGCTGCCACGCCGGACCGCCCGCCTCCGCCATCAGCTTATCCACACCGCAGGCGATGCAGTCATCTATCAGTTCCAATACTTTGCCATACGGATTGAAGTACAAACCAAGCTTGGCTTTGTTAGGTAACTTCTCGTGCAAATACTTGGTCGGCGATGGGATGTTGAGCAGCAGCAAGCGACGCTGGCCGCGCCACATCATCTTCTGCTGTTCCACTTCGTTATCAAACAGGCGGATCGCTACGCTATCTTTCTCATCGACCAACGCAGGCCAGGCTTTAACCTGATAGCTGCCACGTTTTTGCTCATAGCTTTGTGGTAAATCGCCAAAACTCCAGATGTGCAACCCGCTCTGCTCTAAACCATCGTCGGCCACTTTCGACAGTGTTTCCTGCACCTTGCCCTTAAGCAACAGTTTGAGCTGATGCAGGTTTTTCCCTTCCTGCAGCTTACGATTGTGCTCGTCAACCACGCGGAAGGTCATTTTGAGGTGATCGGGCACCTGATCCCACTGCCAGGCTTCACGGTCAATGGTGACGCCGGTCATGCGGCGGAATTCGCGTTCCAGCGCATCCAGCAACGGCAATTCCAGTGCGTTGACGCGGCCAAGAAACGCTTCAGCGTAGTTAGGCGCAGGCACCAGATTGCGGCGCACCGGCTTTGGCAGCGATTTGATCAGCGCGATGACCAGTTCGCGACGCACGCCAGGAATCTGCCACTCAAATCCGGTCTCTTCGATTTGGTTGAGCAACGGCAGTGGAATGTGAACCGTTACACCGTCAGCATCCGCGCCCGGTTCAAACTGATAACTCAGTTTGAGTTTCAGGTTGCCCTGCTGCCAGAAGTTGGGGTAATCGAGCTGGCTGACTTTATCCGCGCCATCTTTGATCAGCATCTGCTTATCGAAGCTCAGCAGATCCGGATTCTCTTTGCTGGCCTGTTTCCACCACGTATCGAAATGGCGCGCCGATACGATATCGCTGCCGATGCGGCGATCGTAGAATGCGAACAGCGTTTCGTCATCGACCAGAATGTCGCGACGCCGCGATTTATGCTCCAGATCCTCGATTTCGTTGCGCAGTTTCAGGTTATTGCGGAAGAAAGCGTGACGCGTCTGCCAATCGCCTTCCACCAGCGCATGACGGATAAACAGTTCGCGGCTCAGTTGGGGATCGATGCGGCTATAGTTAACCTTACGCGCCTGCACAATGGCCAGGCCGTAAAGCGTCACTTTTTCCGTTGCCATCACCGCGCCCTGCGCTTTTTCCCAATGCGGTTCACTGTAGCTGCGTTTAATCAGGTGCTGCGCGAGCGGTTCAATCCATTCCGGATCAATACGCGCGGCGACGCGGCCCCACAAGCGGCTGGTTTCCACCAGCTCCGCCACCATGGTCCACTTCGGCGGTTTTTTAAACAGACCGGAACCCGGGAAGATGGAGAAACGCGCGTTGCGAGCACCGGTAAATTCCTGCTTCTCATTGTCTTTCTGACCAATATGCGACAGCAAGCCAGTCAGCAATGCACAATGCACTTCACGATACGGCGCAGGTTCGCTGTTAACGGGCATACCTTGTTCCCGCACCACCTGACGCAGCTGAGTATAGATATCCTGCCATTCACGCACGCGCAGATAGTTGAGGAATTCGGTTTTACACAGGCGGCGGAAGTGATTGCTGGAGAGCGCTTTTTGCTGCTCCTGCAGGTAATTCCACAGGTTCACGAAGGCAAGAAAATCAGACTCTTTATCCGCAAAACGGCGATGTTTCTCATCAGAAGCCTGCTGTTTGTCGGATGGACGCTCGCGCGGATCCTGTATCGACAGTGCAGCGGTAATGATCATCGCTTCACGCACGCAGCCAAATTTTTGCGCTTCCAACACCATGCGCGCCATACGCGGATCGACGGGTAGCTGGGCGAGCTGGCGGCCCGAAGGCGTCAGCTTGTAAGTTTCGTCTTCGCTGAGCGTAATAGCACCGAGCTCTTCCAGCAGGCGCACGCCATCCTGAATGTTGCGCTTGTCCGGCGCTTCCACGAACGGGAAGGCGGCAATATCGCCCAGTCCCAGCGCCGTCATCTGCAGAATGACCGATGCGAGGTTGGTGCGCAAAATTTCGGGATCGGTAAATTCCGGGCGGCTCAGGAAGTCATCTTCGGCATAGAGGCGAATACAGATACCTTCCGATACACGTCCGCAACGCCCTTTTCGCTGATTGGCTGAGGCCTGCGAAATCGGCTCAATCGGCAGACGCTGCACTTTGGTACGGAAGCTGTAGCGGCTGATACGCGCGGTGCCGGGATCAATCACGTATTTAATGCCAGGCACGGTCAGCGAGGTTTCCGCTACGTTGGTCGCCAGCACGATGCGGCGTCCGCTGTGCGATTGGAACACGCGGTTTTGCTCGGCATTCGACAGGCGCGCATACAACGGCAAAATTTCGGTGTGTGGGATATCACGCTTCATCAGTGCATCAGCGGTATCGCGAATTTCACGCTCGCCGCTCATGAAAATCAGAATATCGCCGCGACTCTCATGCCCCAACTCATCAACCGCATCAAAAATCGCCTGCAGCTGGTCGCGATCGCTGTCATCAGCGTCTTCCACCATCGGGCGATAACGCACTTCCACTGGATAAGTGCGACCAGAAACTTCAATCACCGGCGCGTTATGGAAATGGCGGGAGAAGCGTTGCGGATCGATGGTCGCTGAAGTGATGATGACTTTTAAATCAGGACGACGCGGCAACAGTTCGCGCAGATAGCCAAGCAGGAAATCGATGTTCAGGCTGCGTTCATGCGCTTCATCGATAATGATGGTGTCGTACTGCAGCAACAGGCGATCCTGCTGGATTTCTGCCAGCAGAATACCGTCGGTCATCAGTTTGACCTGGGTGGTTTCACTTACCTGATCGTTAAAGCGTACCTTGTAGCCGATGGTACCGCCTAACGAGGTTTCCAGCTCATCCGCAATGCGGTTCGCCACCGTGCGCGCCGCCAGACGACGCGGCTGAGTATGACCAATCAGCCCTTTTACCCCGCGTCCCAGCGCCAGGCAAATTTTCGGTAGCTGTGTGGTTTTACCCGATCCGGTTTCACCCGCCACGATCACCACCTGATGCTGACTGATGGCATCGGCAATGTCCTGCTGCTTCTGACTCACCGGCAGGTTTTCCGGGAAAGTAATGCGCGGTGTCGCCGCCGTACGCTGAGCAATGCGCTGCTCCGCCGCGACAAATTCCGGCTCCAGTTCAGCCACAATGCCCTGCTGCGCCGCAGGATTTTTCACCTTCGCTGCGCCCAGTAATCGACGTCGCAGACGTTGACTGTCGCGCAGCATCAGATTATCGAGCCGCGGCCAAAGGGAGGCTAAAGGTGAAGAGACGGATGATGACATAGCGATGCGTTACCTGTTGTTGCAGCGGCCGGATGATTTTCCGGCGGATTCAAGCAATTAATGGTCGGCATCATAGCACAAATTGGAACACCTGCCTGAACGGCACGTGCGAGGTTATTCAATTATTTCGAACATAGATCTCGAAATATTGCGCTTTTACCTCGCGGGCTAACTCCGTACAGTGTAAAGCATTGAGCGGTAAGCCAACCGCGTAACGCACAGGAAAATATCATGAGCAACGTTTTAGTTCTTAAATCAAGCATCCTCGCTGGTTACTCTCAGTCAAATCAACTGGCTGACTTCTACGCTGACCAGGCACGCGCTAAAGGTGATTCGGTTACCGTGCGTGATTTAGCCGCTCAGCCAGTTCCAGTGCTGGATGGTGAGCTGGTTGGCGCACTGCGTCCGTCTGACGCGCCGCTGTCGCCACGTCAGCAGGAAGCGCTGTCCCTGTCCGACGAACTGATTGCTGAACTGCAAGCCCATGACACCGTGGTTATCGCCGCACCCATGTACAATTTCAACATTCCAACGCAGTTGAAAAACTACTTTGACTTGATTGCCCGTGCTGGCGTGACCTTCCGTTACACCGAAGCAGGCCCAGAAGGTCTGGTGACCGGCAAGCGCGCGGTGATCCTCTCCAGCCGTGGCGGCATCCATAAAGATACGGCCAGCGATCTGCTGACGCCATACGTGAAACTGTTCCTGGGCTTCATTGGTATTACTGACGTGAACTTCGTGTTCGCGGAAGGCATCGCTTATGGCCCAGAAGTGGCGACCAAAGCGGCTAACGATGCGAAAGATGCCATCAAACAAATTGTTGCTGCGTAATCATTTTTGAACGTGATGAATGCCCACCCATAATGGGCATGACGCCATCTTTTGCCGGGCCTGAGCGCCCGGCTTTTTTATGCACATTATTTTTTCAGCCACAGCCCATTAATGCCGCGAACATACTCGCCGCTGCCCGCGCGATTCACCAGCTTCTCGCCGGCAATGCGTGCCACTTCGCTGGCAGTAAGGTTGTTTTGCTGCGCCACACGCTGATACTGCTGCAGGCGCCCTTCGTTGATGCGCTTCACCAGCGCCAGTGTTTCATCATCCTGCTGCCGCGCCGCCACATAGCCGCTAAGCGTTTCGCCAACGCGCCCCTGTTGACGCGCATCATCCAGCGTGAGTGCCCAAGCCGAGGGCATGAGCAGCAGCGCCACAATCAGCGCGATCCCCTTGCGTTTCATCATGCTTATCCTCAAAACAGACCGCTCTGGTTCTTCAGCAGCGCTTCCACATCTTTATCCACCTTGATGTGAATCTCATGTTCAATCTTGACGTTCATATTGATAGTGATCGGCTCTTTCGGTGCGGCAACTTCAATGCGTGGCACGCAGCCGATCAGTGGCAGCCAGGCTGCCAGCACCAGTAATGCCCTGAGGCTCATGGTTGGGGATCCTTGTTCGTGGGTAAGGTGGCATTTTGCTCCACCCAGGATTGCAAATTATCGCCAAAGCGCAGGCTGCGCCACAGCTGGAACAGATTTTCCTGATGCCGGTAGTTCAGGTTGACGGTCTGTCGGCGATTACTGAACTGGCTGACGCCTTTCACTTCCGATTGCATGACCAGATTACCGACGTTATCCAGATCGAGCGTGGCCCATGAACGCGAAATTTCCATATAGCGCAGCCAATCCAGCGCTGCGCCGGCGGCAAAGTTATTGCTGACAATTGCGTCCGCCATGTCTTTATCGAGACGGAACGTCAGCGGGCCACTGTTGGCGATCCAGCCCTTTTCAATCAGCCAGCGCGGATTATTCACCCACAACGGCAACTCACCATTCACCTTACCGGACATGGCAAACTGCTTGGGTTTAATTGCGGTGACCAGCTTGCTGAGATTGATCTCCTTCAGTGAGACGCGCGCCGCTTCGTGCTGCGGCATGCGTAACTCGGGCATGCTGACGTGTCCACCGAGCAGATCAAGATTCACGTTGCTCAGTGTTAACGGCTGCCGTTCCTGCCACGGATAATGCCCCTGCAAATCGGCAGTGATGTTTTGCAATGAGAATTGATTTTTCACTTCGGCGATGCGCAGGGATACAGGACCGCGCCGGCCCAACTGCCATTGATGATCTTTCAGGCGGAACGGCAGCGAGAAATCGATGCCATTGATTTCGCTGTCCGGCATCCACAGACTGCCGTTTTTCACCGTCCAGTGACCGCCAGCTTCAAAGCCCTGCTCGCTGGCCGCTGAGAATGCTACCTGCGCGCGCAGTTCGCCCGACTGAATGCGCATCTTCAAATCGCTGCTCAGCAGCGGCTGGAACACCGTCAACGACTGCGCTGGCCACCAGGCTTCGCCGCGCAGCCGTTCGCCATCCCAGCGGCCGTGCACGCGCACCGGGCCAATGTCCTGCGCCGTCAGCTGACCGCGCCAGATAAACTGGCTGGGATCGCTGCCTTTGGCTTCAACGTTGAGCTCTGACGGTGGCAGCCAGCCACCGTAGCTGAACTGCGTTTGACCGGATTTTAACGTGAAGCCGCCGTTAAAAGCGGGATGCTGAGCATCGCGCTGCCAGCGCACCGGCGCATTTAACGTCAGGCGCGGCTTAGCGACTTGCACATTGCCATAAGCCAGCTGATCGAAACCGGTATTCAGGGTATCAAGGCTTAACAAGGTATCCTGCCAGCTTCCGGTGCCCTTCACATCCCATTTGGCGGTTAACGGCGCGATCATGCCGTCACCCCAATAGCGCCAGTTCCACACGCCGCTGTCCGGCCAGAAGTCCGTGGCGCGTCCATCAAGATGCAGTGTGAAACGGCCAAAACTCGGATCGTGTGCTTTAAGTATCGCCTGCAGGCGCCCCTGAATCCCACGCGAGGCCACCGTCACGCCCGCCAAAGGCCAACGAGCCTCATCCACTTCCAGCGTCGAGAGTAAACGACCACGCAAACGCAGTAGCGCGCCCGGCTTCATGATCAATTGCGGATCGGTCAGCATGCCGTGCAGCAAGCCGGGCATGCTGCCAAACAGCTGCAGATCGGCAAATTTGCTCTCGCCGGTCAACTGGAACGGCAAGGCGCTGTCGATCAAACTCAGTTTGCCGGGACCCACGCTCAACACCAGGTTGCCCTTGCCACCGCGCCCCTGGGTCAGCAGATTGAATCGCCCGCTGACCAGCGTGTTTTCCAGCCCTTGCTGCCAGTTTTCCAGCGTTAATGCCATGCCACCCGACAGCGGCTGACCGGCCTGCGGCCAGCGCCACTGGCCTTGCGTGATGCGAATTTGCCGATCGTCAACCTGCCACGGCAGTTGCAGCAGCGGCTGATCGTCCTCCTGCTGTTTAACCGTCAGCGTACCTTGCTGTTGCTGCCAGTTGAGCGCCAGCGCCAACGGCTGCGGCCACTGCGCAACATTGAGGTCGGCGCTGAGTTCACCCGCAACGGGCAAGCCATCGGCAAAGGTTGGCAACGTCACATCGCCGTGCAGATTGAGCGGTTTGGGCAGTAAAGGATGACTGAGTTGCAATTGGGCAATGTGCAGCATCTGGCCCTGTAAACGGGCATCGACGTTGAGATTGTCGCCCTGATAATGCAGCCGCTGCGCATCGTTATCTAAAGTGAGGTCTAAACGGCCGGCATATTGCTGCCACGGCAGGATGATGATTTTTTTAAGCTGCACATCGGCGCCGGGCAACATTTTCTGCCAGTCGGCCAGGCTGCGCGGTGTGCCGCTTGCTTCGGTTTGTGGCAATGATTGCAGGCAGTCGCTGTTGAGTTGAACTTCCCCTGCGCTGAGCTGCCAGCGCTTTTGCTGCCAGCCCAGCGCCGCATCGCTGACATTCGCCAGTTCGCAATCGCCCGCCAGATAGCGCACCGCCGGGAAATGCAGCGCGCCCTGATGCCAGCGTGGCGTCCCCTTGAGCTCCACGCGAGTATTTTCCGGCAGCCAGATACCGGCCAGGCGCGGTAACCACTGCGTGAGCGTCAGCAGCAACCCTAATAGCAGCAGTATCAGCGCCAGCAGCGCAGCAAGTGTTCGGCGAAGGCCACGCGTCATGGCAATTAACGTTCCTGTTCTTTACACAATCCTGACGAGGAGCCAAATGATGGCATGTTATGCCTGGCAAATGAAGGCGTTAGCTTCTTAGTCTGGCTGAAGAACAGCAAAATGACGCGGAAAACGTTATCCTATTGAGATACCGACGTTGCATTTTTCAGGAGCGAAACAATGAAAGTTGCGGTTTATAGCACCAAGCATTACGACCAGAAATACCTCGAACACGTCAATGAGAGCTTTGGATTTGAGCTGCAGTTTTTTGACTTCCTGCTCACGCCCGCCACGGCAAAGAACGCGGCGGGCTGCGATGCGGTGTGCATTTTCGTCAATGATGATGCCAGCAAAGAGGTGCTGGAAGAGTTGGCGGCGTTAGGCGTTAAACACATCGCGTTGCGTTGCGCCGGCTTTAATAATGTCGATCTTGCCAGGGCGAAAGAGCTGGGTTTAAACGTGGTACGCGTGCCGGCTTATTCCCCGGAAGCGGTGGCCGAGCATGCGGTTGGTCTGATGATGACGCTTAATCGCCGCATTCACCGTGCCTATCAACGCACGCGGGATGCCAACTTTTCACTGGATGGCTTAACCGGCTTTAACATGCACAACAAAACGGTGGGCGTGGTCGGCACCGGTAAAATCGGTATCGCGGCGATGCGCATTCTGAAAGGGTTTGGCATGCGCCTGCTGGCATTCGATCCATATCCAAGCCAGGCGGCACTGGAGCTGGGCGCAGAATATGTTGATCTTAAAACGCTGTTCGCCGAATCCGATGTGATTACGCTGCACTGTCCGCTCACGCCGGAAAACCACCATCTGCTCAACGCGCAAGCGTTTAGCCAAATGAAAGACGGCGTGATGATCATTAACACCAGCCGCGGCGGTTTAATTGACTCGCAGGCGGCCATTGATGCGCTTAAACAGCAAAAGATTGGTTCATTGGGCATGGATGTCTATGAAAACGAGCGCGATCTGTTCTTTGAAGACAAATCGAATGACGTGATTCAGGACGATGTGTTCCGTCGTCTGTCCGCCTGTCACAACGTGCTGTTCACCGGCCATCAGGCTTTCCTGACCGCCGAAGCGCTCACCGCGATTGCAGAAACCACGCTGAGCAACTTACAGCAGCTTGAACGCGGTGAAAACAGCCCGAATCAGGTGACCGCTTAACCCTTCTGCGCCTGCCTTAGCGGGCGCAGCTTCCACCCATCAGTGCCTGTTCGTCACAACGACGACCATTGGCCAACTGACACATGCCAATGCGCGAACCGTCCAACTGACGTGAGAACGCCAACGATCCCCCAGCATTACTGCAATTCACTTCAGCCATTGATGACATCACCACGCGCGGTTGTACGTGGGCGGCGGTAGCTTGTTGCGGCGGTTCGTTATCACTGTTGCTGCTGCAGGCAGAAAGTAACAACGTGGCGCCAGCCAGCAGGAAGAGAGCGGCTTTCATCGATGGGGCTCCGGGGATTGAGCGAAAAAGTCGCACCAGCATATGTCAGGTGCCGTGAGGGATCGATAGGCGACACAGCTTTTTACAAAATTTAATTTCATTGTTTGCAAGCAGAATTATCCTGTTTGAAATATTTCCGCCCTTTTCGCCCGGCGGAACAGTTGTTTTTCAACCACTAAGGAGAGAACGATGTTGACGGATATGCTCATCAGAATCGCACTGGCCGGCATTCTCGGCGGACTGATTGGCCTCGAACGGCAGTTACGCGCCAAAGAAGCCGGTTTACGTACGCATATTTTGGTCGGGATCGGCAGCGCGATGTTTATGCTGGTATCGAAATATGGCTTTGCCGACATGTTAGTCAGCGATCATGTGGCGCTCGATCCCAGCCGTATCGCGGCGCAGGTGGTGAGCGGCATGGGCTTCCTCGGTGCAGGCACCATCATTATTCAGAAGCAAGTGGTGAAAGGTTTGACCACCGCTGCGGGCTTGTGGGTCACTGCGGCTATAGGTCTGGTGATCGGTAGCGGCATGTATGAAATTGGCATTTACGGCACCGTGCTAGCGCTGGTGGTACTGGAAACCTTTCGTCGCATCAGTCACTGGCTGATTGGGCGGCACCATACGCTACTGGTTCACCTTAAACCGAAAAGCGTACCGCTGGTGCTGCTGGTGTTGCAGCGTGAAAATGTGCGCTACGGTCATATCGCGGTGGTGAATCGTGATGAAGAGATTGGTCTGTGTGAGTTAAGCGTTGAAGTGACATTGTCACGACGCACGCCCATGCACAATATTTATGATAAAGTGATGGAAATCAAGGGCGTTCAGTCACTTGAGATGATGTAACAATCACCAATGTTAGTTACCGGTGCGCTAAAGACCCGCAAGCACACGAACGAAAAAGTCGCATCATAACGCTTTGCTAAACTGAAATGATAACCCCCGTAAATTTTACGGGCTCTCAGCGTAGCAAAGGACGATTTATGATTACCGTCGACGGTAACGGTGCAGTGGCTTCTGTCGCCTTCCGCACCAGCGAAGTGATTGCCATTTATCCCATCACGCCCAGTTCTACCATGGCCGAACTGGCGGATAGCTGGTCAGGCGAAGGCCGCCGCAACATTTGGGGCGATGTGCCGCGTGTGATCGAAATGCAATCTGAAGGTGGTGCCATTGCTACGGTGCACGGTGCGTTGCAAACCGGCGCACTTTCGACCACGTTCACCTCTTCGCAGGGATTGTTATTAATGATCCCTACGCTGTACAAACTGGCTGGTCAGCTTACGCCTTTTGTTCTGCACGTTGCGGCACGTACCGTGGCGACGCACGCGCTATCGATTTTTGGCGATCACTCCGATGTTATGGCGGTGAGACAAACCGGCTGCGCGCAACTTTGCGCCTCCAGCGTGCAGGAGGCGCAGGATTTTGCGTTGATTGCGCAAATCGCCTCTCTCAACAGCCGCATCCCTTTTATCCACTTCTTTGATGGTTTTCGCACCTCACACGAGATCAATAAGATCGTGCCGATTAGCGATGAAACCTTGCAGGCATTGATGCCCGCCGAGGCGATCAACGCGCATCGCGCCCGGGCGTTAACGCCAGATCGTCCGACGATTCGCGGCACATCCGCTAATCCCGATACTTATTTCCAGTCACGCGAAGCCACCAACCGCTGGTACGACAATTGCACCCAACATGTTGAAGCAGCGATGACCGCGTTTGGCGAACATACCGGACGCCATTATCAGCCGTTTGAGTTTTATGGTCATCCACAGGCCGAACGCGTGATAGTGATGATGGGCTCGGGTTGCGGTACTGCGGAAGAAGCGATTGATGAGATGCTGCAGCACGGTGAAAAAGTCGGTCTGGTGAAAGTGCGCTTATATCGTCCCTTTTCGGCAGCGCATTTGTTGCAAATGATCCCCGCTTCCGCACGGCGTATCGCAGTACTCGATCGCACCAAAGAGCCCGGCGCGCTCGGCGAACCGCTGTTCCTTGATGTGATGACCGCACTGGCTGAAGCCTACAGTCGCGGCGAGCGTGCAACGCTGCCGAAGGTGATGGGCGGTCGCTACGGTTTGTCGTCGAAAGAGTTCGCGCCCGATGCGGTATTAGCGGTATTTCGCGCATTGCTACGCGATCAACCCCCGGCGCGTTTCACCGTCGGCATCTACGACGATGTCACCCATCTTTCGCTGCCACTGGAAGCGAATATCGTGCCTAATCGCGCGCGGCTCGAGGCACTGTTTTATGGTTTAGGCAGCGATGGCAGCGTCAGCGCCAGCAAAAACAACCTGAAGATTATTGGCAACGCTACGCCGTGGCAGGTGCAGGGCTATTTCGTCTACGACTCGAAGAAAGCCGGTGGCCTGACGGTATCCCATCTGCGCGTTAGTGAATATCCGATCCATTCTGCCTATTTGATTCAGCAAGCCGATTTTATTGGCTGCCATCAGCTGCAGTTCATCGATAAGTATTCCCTACTCGATCAGCTTAAACCGGGCGGGATTTTTCTGCTCAATACGCCTTACAGCGCTGGGATCGTGTGGTCACGCCTCCCGCAGGAAGTGCAGAGCCAGCTCAACGATAAACAGGCGCGATTTTATGTGATCAACGCTACGCGTATCGCCCGAGAATGTCAGCTGGGCGCACGCATCAACACGGTGATGCAAATGGCTTTTTTCCAGCTGACACAAATTCTGCCGGGTGACAGTGCGCTAACTGAACTGCAAAACGCCATTGCACGCAGCTACAGCAGCAAAGGCGAAGAACTGGTGCAGCGGAACTGGCAAGCGCTGGCGATGGCGCAACAAGCATTGCAAAAGGTACCGCTCCAGGCGATAGACGATCACAGTCCGTATCGCCCGCCGGTAGTTTCCGACTGTGCGCCAGATTTCGTTAAAACCGTCACTGCAGCCATGCTGGCTGGTTTGGGCGACAAACTGCCGGTGTCGGCGCTGCCCCCAGATGGCACCTGGCCGGTTGGCACCACGCAGTGGGAAAAGCGCAATATTGCCGAGGCTGTGCCTATTTGGCAGCCCGATCTCTGTACGCAGTGCAATCATTGTGTCGCCGCCTGTCCGCATTCGGCAATTCGCGCCAAAGTAGTTGCTCCTGAAGCGCTGGAGGATGCGCCATCTACGCTCGCCTCACTGGATGTGAAATCGCGCGATATGCGCGGCCAGAAATACGTGTTGCAGGTGGCGCCGGAAGATTGCACCGGCTGTAACCTGTGTGTGGAAGTGTGCCCGGCCAGCGATCGCCAGCATCCGGAAATTAAAGCTATCAACATGAAATCGCGACTGGAGCATGTGGAGACTGAAAAGGTCAATTACACCGCCTTTCTCGCGCTGCCGGAGATCAATGTCGAACAGTTGGAACGTATTGATATCCGCACCTCGCAGCTAATTACGCCACTGTTTGAATATTCCGGTGCCTGCTCGGGCTGCGGGGAAACGCCGTATATCAAATTGCTGACGCAACTGTATGGCGATCGTCTGCTGATTGCGAATGCCACCGGATGCTCCTCCATTTACGGCGGCAATTTGCCTTCCACACCCTACACCACCAATGCCGACGGACGCGGTCCGGCATGGGCAAATTCACTGTTTGAAGATAATGCCGAATTTGGTTTGGGATTTCGCTTAAGTGTTGATCAACATAAACAGCGCGCGCTCAGACTGCTGGATCAATGCGCGGCGCAGTTACCGGCGGCGTTAGTTGATGAATTGAAAAGTGACAGCGTCACTGTTTCTCGGCGACGTGAGCAAATTGAACAGCTGCGCGCCCTGCTCTCAGCGTTATCACAGCCCGAAGCCAAAGCATTAACCGAGGCGGCCGATGCATTAGTGGAGAAGTCGGTCTGGCTGATTGGTGGCGATGGCTGGGCTTATGACATTGGCTATGGCGGACTCGATCACGTGATGAGCCTGAGTGAAAACGTCAACGTGCTGGTGCTGGATACGCAGTGCTACTCCAATACCGGTGGCCAGGCTTCAAAAGCGACACCGCTCGGGGCGGTAACCAAGTTTGGCGAACAAGGGAAACGCAAGGCGCGTAAAGATCTCGGCATGTCGACCCTGCTGTACGGGCATGTGTATGTGGCGCAGATATCGCTGGGTGCGCAGCTCAATCAAACGGTGAAAGCGATTCAGGAAGCGGAAGCCTGGCCGGGACCGTCGCTGATTATTGCTTACAGTCCCTGCGAAGAGCATG
This sequence comes from Pantoea sp. X-Soil-ISGK-421, assembly GCF_059730785.1. Classification (NCBI taxonomy): domain Bacteria; kingdom Pseudomonadati; phylum Pseudomonadota; class Gammaproteobacteria; order Enterobacterales; family Erwiniaceae; genus Pantoea; species Pantoea sp. X-Soil-ISGK-421. The sequence continues at coordinate 2,122,528 of NZ_AP035979.1, forward strand.
GCTACGATTTGGCGTACAGCCACGAGCAGATGCGCCTGCTGACCACCAGCGGTTTCTGGCCGCTTTATCGCTTTGATCCTCGGCGTGCTGAGCAAGGTAAAGCGGCGCTGGCACTGGATTCACGTCCACCGACCTCAGAACTGGAACAGGCATTACTGAACGAGCAGCGTTTCCGCCAATTACAAACCCAACGTCCCGAAGAGGCTTCGCAGTTATGGCGTGATGCGACTGAAGCCGCCAGTCAGCGCTATCAGCGGCTGGCGGAGTTAGCGGGAAAAACCGAGAAGAGTGAGTAAATGAACAAGCCCGGCGCAACGGCCGGGCTTGTTTAATGGCTTAACAGGGTTTGAGTTGGACGATGGCCATCTCGACCGCCCGATTCGGTGCTCCGGTGAGTTCGCGGTAGCGCAGCTGCAAATTGCGTAACTCACTGGCTAACACTTCTTTTTCGGGTGCGGCACCACGCTGAGCGAGCTCCAGATAACATTGCCCCACCAGCCGGCATGCCTCTTCAAAAACCATATCGTACGTTTGCATTTGCCACTCCTCACCTTAAGAAAGTAAAAAAAGCACTTCCGCCATCCTGTCAGGGCCGAGTGAGAAAAATATTTGCCCAGATCAATAAATCCCCAGATTGTTCTGGCAAAGTGTGCGCTTTTGTCTCAAGCGCATTGAGTTATCATCAGAAAAGAGATCACTTCAGGCTAGCATTCGCGCCCGCAATCCGTACCATACGCAGTCATGTTTATAGGGTTTATTGCCGTTGAAGATTGCTTCAGCCGCTAACGGCCCTCGCCTTCACTCTCAAGTGTGAAAATAATGTCAGAAAATCAAGAAGTAACGAAAAAAGAGCAGTACAACCTCAACAAGCTGCAAAAGCGTTTGCGTCGCAATGTGGGCGAAGCTATTGCTGACTTCAACATGATTGAAGAAGGCGATCGCATCATGGTTTGTCTGTCTGGCGGTAAAGACAGCTACACCATGCTGGAAATCCTGCGTAATTTGCAGCAGAGCGCGCCGGTGAACTTCTCATTGGTGGCGGTGAATCTCGACCAGAAACAGCCCGGCTTCCCGGAGCATATTCTGCCGGCCTACCTGGATGAACAAGGCGTTGAATACCACATCGTTAACGAAGACACCTACTCCATCGTTAAAGATAAGATTCCTGAAGGTAAAACCACCTGCTCGCTGTGTTCGCGCCTGCGCCGCGGTATTCTGTACCGTACCGCCACAGAGTTGAGTTGTACCAAAATCGCGTTAGGTCACCATCGCGACGATATCCTGCAGACCATGTTCTTAAACATGTTCTACGGCGGCAAGATGAAAGGCATGCCACCAAAACTGATGAGCGATGACGGTAAACATATCGTGATTCGTCCGCTGGCCTATTGCCGCGAAAAGGACATCATTCGTTTTGCAGAAGCACGTCAGTACCCCATTATCCCATGCAATCTGTGTGGCTCGCAGCCGAATCTGCAACGTCAGGTGGTCGCCGACATGCTGCGCGATTGGGATAAGCGTTACCCTGGCCGCATCGAAACCATGTTCACTGCGATGCAGAATGTGGTGCCGTCGCATATGGCGGATATCAATCTGTTCGATTTCAAAGGCATTAAACACGGTGATGCTGTAGTGGATGGTGGTGATTTGGCGTTTGATCGCGAAAGCATGCCAGTGCAGCCTGCGGGCTGGCAGCCTGAAGAAGAGGACGCGCCAAACCTCAGCGTGCGCCTGGATGTGCTGGAAATTAAATAATCCTATTAGATGTGAAAAAAGGCGCGTCGCTTCGGCAACGCGCCTTTTTTATTAGCGGTGCGGCGGTGGATCCTGGATCGGTGGAAACTCGGGATCGTGTGGAGGTTGTGCGGGTGGTATCGGCTGCGGTTGTGGAATAGGTTCAGGAATCGGTAGTGGATCGGTAGGAATCGGTTCGCTGGCAATGATCTCTTGCATGCCTTTCTCCTTGTCGCTGAATGTCCTATAAGCATAGGAAAGGTTATGCGACCAAGCCAAGCGGGCAAAAAAAAGCCGGCGGATAGGCCGGCGTCGTACGAATCAAATGTGCTATGCAGTAATTCAAAAAAGGAAGTAAGACAATATGGAGCGCAACGCCCATCGCTTGACGTTGCATTCACCTGCGGGAAAGAGTTTGCCCCGATTGCCCCGGCGGGATATTGATATCGATCAGGTTTATTCCGCTTTTCTGCCTTACAACCATTTCCGCCGTTTCAGCCATATCGCCACACCCCCCACCATCACCAACAGCAGCACGCAGAAGGCGGTGAAGCCAAGCGCCCAGTTGCCGCCGGGAATGCCACCCAGGTTGACGCCGAATAAGCCAGTAAGAAAGGTAGCAGGCAAGAAAATCATGGCCATCAACGACATGGTATAAGTACGACGGTTCATCGATTCCGCGAGGATTGACGCCACTTCATCTGCCAGAATCGAGGTACGCGCAACGCCGGCATTGAGATCGTCCAATCCGCGTCCAAGGCGGTCAGCCACTTCTTGCATGCGACGACGATCGTCATCGTTCATCCACGCCATTTTCTCGATGGCAAGCCTGGCATACACATCGCGCTGCGGTGCCATGTAACGACGCATGACAATCAGCTGCTTTCGCAGCAGTGCCAAATCGCCACGCGCAGGAACTTCCTGATTCATCAACGCATCTTCCAGCTCGATAATTTTATCGTGCATCTCTTCGATAAATTCGCTGGCGTGATCCGTCAATGCATCGCACACATCCACCAGCCAGCTGCCGCCATCAACCGGACCGTTACCGTTTTGCAGATCGTTCAGCACGGCGTCAATGGCATACACTTTGCGGCGACGCGTCGACACAATCAGCTTGTCGTTGATAAACACGCGCATCGCCACCAGCTGATCCGGGCGCGAATCGGCATTATGGTTCACGCTACGCAGCACAATCATAAAGCCGTCGCCAAGACGCGTAACCCGCGGACGCATGCTGTCTCCCGCCAGCGCATCACGCACCGCATCAGGGATCAGCGGCGTACTTTGCAGCCATTCCGCGCTTTGTCGTTGGGTATAGTTAAGATGTAACCAACAGGGACGTTCGCAGTTAATTACGTCTTTATCTTCGATGGGGATCATACCGCCTGCGCCATCAAGCTGACAGGCGATGATGGCATCGGATACTTGCAGTGCTTTTCCTTCAATGACGTTCACGAACTCGCCTCACTATTAAAATCAATACGATACAGTCTAGCGTGGCGCAGACCAGTTGCAATCATCAGGCTGTGAGCAAAGATGACAGGCGACCCAAATGATCGCCTGGCTTGTGGTTGGATTTAGTGCTTCTCTATCCACAGCTCGCGGCTGTACGCCACGTCTTCTGGATTGGTGATCGGGTACCCTTTTACCCACGGTTTAATCAAACGTCCGTTGGTATATTGGTAGATAGGCGCGATGGGTGCCTGATCGGCGATGATCTGCTCGGCTTTGTTGTAATCGGTGTTACGCGCCGCGGCGCTGGTTTCTGTGCTGGCTTTGGTCATCACCGCGTCGTAATCGGCACTGCGGAAGCGCGCGATGTTGCCGGTATGAGTCGAGGTCAGCAGACTGAGGAAGGTAGAAGGCTCATTATAATCGCCGACCCACGACGCGCGGATCACATCAAAACTGCCACTATTGCGGCTGTCGATATAGGTTTTCCACTCCTGGTTTTGCAAGGTGACATCCACGCCGAGATTCTTCTTCCACATCGAGGCCACCGCGATAGCGATTTTCTGATGGCTTTCCGAGGTGTTGTAGAGCAGTGTCAAATGCAGCGGTTTGCTCGGTCCATAACCTGCCGCCGTAAGCAACGCTTTAGCCTGCGCGTTCAGCTCCTGTTGGCTATGTTGCTGCAGATAACTCTTCATCGGCGTGAAACCGGCAGTTACATCCGGCGTGAAGTGCCATGCCGGTTTCTCGCCGGTACCCAACACTTTCTCCGCGATGATGCGACGATCGATGCTCCACGACAGCGCCTTACGTACGCGCACATCAGCGGTTGGCCCTTTTTCGGTATTAAACGCGTAGTAATAGGTGCCAAGCTGATCCGGCGTATACACCTCGCCAGGCAACTCTTTTTTCAGTAGTGCATACATGTTTTTCGGGAAAGATTCGGTGATATCGATGTCGTTGGCACGATAACGTTTGGTGGCGGAAGACTCTTCATTAATCGGGATAAAGGTCACTTTCGTCAGCACCGATTTTTTGTCATCCCAATAATGGGCGTTGCGTACCAGCACGATTTTTTCGTTTACCACGCGATCTTGCAGTTGATAGGCACCATTGCCAACCAACTTGCCCGGAGATGTCCAGTTATCGCCCTCTTTTTCCAGCACTTTCTGCGAGACCGGATACATCGCGGCATTGGCAACCATGCTCGGGAACCACGGCACTGGTCGTGACAGCGTCACCTTAAGGTGGGTCGCATCGGTCGCTGTGACGCCAAGTTTGTCGGCACTCATCTGGCCTTTGGTGATCGCTTCAGCGTTTTCAATCCCGCTCAATGCGGCAAACCAGGCGAACGGCGAACTGTTCTTCGGTTCAACTAAACGTTGCCAGCTATAAACAAAATCTTGCGCGGTTACCGGCTCGCCATTTGACCAGCGCGCCTCTTTGCGCAGAGTAAAAATCCAGGTTTTGTTATCGTTGCTGCTCCAGCTTTGAGCCACGCCCGGCACGATTTTGCCGTGGGCATCCTGATTAGTCAGCCCTTCAAACAGATCGCGCATCACCTGAATTTCCGGCAGGCCAACCGCCTTCATCGGATCCAGTGATGCGGGTTCATCTTTTATATGGCGAACGATTTCCTGCGTGCTGGCCAACTGTGCGCCCGATGGCACGTTGGCGGCGAATACGGGTGAGACTGCGCTGGCTACAATTAAGGCAGCCAGCGTCTTGCGGAACGTTAGTTTCATCACCACTCCTTTACGCGAAAAAAATGGCGACCATGAAGAGATTTTGTCGCCAGCAACTTTTGGCACTTTATCGCAAATTGCTGATTGATATATAGCTATTTCCCCGCACGCTGTTTACCGTTATCTTGAGGCTGGATTCCCGGTCACATTTTTTACCTTCAGCGCCAGTAGGCCTTTGGCGGTATTGGAAACATTTCATAGAGGAACGTCATGTCGTCATACCATCCCCGTCCGCTGCGCGGCAAGCTGGACGCTGTCTGGCAACAATACGGGCAATCGGTGCTGGGCGCGCCGCTGCTGTGGTTTCCTGCACCTGCCGCAGATGCCGAAAGCGGGCTGATTATCGCAGGCTCGCACGGCGACGAGAATGCCGCCATTGCCACCTTATCGGGTGCCATGCGCACCTTGCCGGACGCGCTGCGCCGTCATCACGTTATTCTGGCGGTGAATCCCGATGGTTGTCAGCTGGGGCTGCGCGCAAACGCTAATGGCGTCGATCTCAACCGTAACTTTCCCGCCGCCAATTGGCAGAACGGCGATACGGTGTATCGCTGGAACAGTGAAGCGGATGAGCGCGATGTAGTGCTATCAACCGGGGCCAGTCCCTCATCGGAACCCGAGACCCGCGCACTGTGCCAGCTGATTCATCAGATAAAACCACGCTGGGTGGTTTCCTGGCACGAGCCGCTGGCCTGCATTGACGATCCGCATCACAGCGATTTAGCGCAGTGGCTGGCGCAGCAAACCGCGTTGCCGGTGGTGAGCAGCGTCGGTTATGCCACGCCAGGTTCGTTTGGGAGCTGGTGCGACGATCTCGGCCTGTTATGCATTACCGCCGAGATGCCGCCGATTTCGGTGGACGAAGCCACCGAAGTCTATCTGGAAGCGATGATCAATCTGCTGCGCTGGCAGCCCGCGGTTTAAGTAGGCCGTGCGAGAAATGTAAAGACGGTTCAACATCGGCAGCGAGCCAGGTTGGACCGTCGAGATCCGCAAATGTCGCCCGCTCCGTCAACGGTAACGCTGCACGAATCGCCCGCGAAGTGCAGAGCATGCAGCCGAGCATAATAGCGAATCCCTGCTGCTGCGCGGCCTCTGCGAGCGCCAGCGCTTCGGTTAATCCGCCGGTTTTATCCAGCTTAATATTCACCATCTCATAGCGCCCTTTCAGCTGGTTCAGACTCTCACGCGTATGACAGCTTTCATCCGCGCAGATGGGCAGCGGATGGATAAAGTTGCCCAGCGCGCTGTCTTCTGCGGCGGGCAGGGGCTGTTCCAGCATGGCGACATTGAGATCGGCCAGCAACTGACAGCGCGCCGCCAGGCCTTCGGCATGCCAGGATTCGTTGGCATCGACAATCAAGGTCGCGTCCGGTACTGCGCTGCGTATCGCCACTAAACGTTCGCTGATCAGGTGATCGTCCATTTTGATCTTCAATAAACGTGCGCCATGCTGCCATAGCGCCTGCGCGCTGCTGGCCATCGCGTCTGGCGTATCGATGCTGATGGTATGCGCAGTGACAATCTCATCGGCCAGTGGCACAGCGCATAATTGCACCAGACTTTTGCCCTGCTGCTGACGCTCCAGATCCCACAGAGCGCCGTCAATGGCGTTGCGTGCTGCGCCCGCGGGTAATGCCTGTTGCAGCGCTTCACGCGTCATCCCGCTTTGCAACGTGCTCAGCTGCGAGGCGATCTGCTTGAGTACCGACTCTTCGCTTTCACCGTAGCGCGCGTACGGTGTGGCTTCACCCACGCCTTTCACACCATCCTGCTCGATTTCCACCACCACGACATGCGCCTCGGTACGGCTGCCGCGTGAAATAACAAACGGCGAATGTAACGGCCAGGCTTCCGGATAACTCTTCACTGTTCTCATTATTTCTCCATAAATCCGTCGTTTAAATGCGAGCCAGCTCGATTATCGCCAGGATATGCGCTCGTAAACCCTTAAAAATTATGTCATAAACAAGCGCTATACCTTAAAAGTCAGATATTTCATCGTTAAAAAAGGAAATCGCATGTCTCAGACTGTTCACTTTCAGGGCAAACCAGTACCGGTTGCAGGCCACTTCCCACAAGTTGGCGAGCAGGCTAAACCTTTCAGCCTGGTCGCTAAAGATCTTGGCGATGTATCCCTTGCTAATTATGCAGGCAAACGTAAAGTTCTGAACATTTTCCCAAGCATTGATACTGGCGTGTGTGCGGCATCCGTGCGTAAGTTTAACGAACGCTCGGGTGAAGCGGATAACACGGTGGTGCTGTGCATCTCTTCCGACCTGCCTTTCGCGCAGTCACGCTTCTGCGGCGCCGAAAACGTCAGCAACGTGATCACCCTCTCTTCACTGCGTGGCGCTGAATTCAAGGAAAACTATGGCGTGGCGATTGTGGATGGCCCGCTGAAGGGCTTGACCGCGCGTGCTGTGGTGGTGCTGGATGAAAACGATAAAGTGATTTACAGCGAACTGGTAAACGAAATTACCGAAGAACCTAACTACGATGCGGCACTGGCTGCGCTGAAGTAATTTTCGCCTGACTGAAAAGCCCGTCATGTAGATCAAACAGTAAGCACCGAATGATTCATTCTTCGGTGCTTTTTTATGGCGCCATCAATAACGCTCTCTTTTTAAGCCATTGATTAATCATCATACGTAGCATCTCCTCCCGCCAGGTTTCATTTTAGCTGTGATTCTTGTTACCCGTATCACATTAATTAAAAAACATAAAACCCGTAACAAATCCCGCAATTGTTCCTATCCGGTTCGCTACCTATAACTAACCGCTAATTGCCCTTAAGCGATTCAAAGTCCGGCGGGAGTCTTTATGCAAGCAAGCTTAACGATTAAAGAAAAGTTCAGTTATGGTCTGGGCGATATGGCCAGCCATATTGCCATTGATAACGTCATTATTTTTCTCACCTTTTACTACACCGATGTGGTGGGTTTGCCCGCAATCTTTGTCGGCACGCTGTTTTTGCTGGCACGCGTTGCTGATGCGGTGATCGATCCGGCGATGGGCATGGTTGCCGACCGAACCCGTTCACGCTGGGGTAAATTCCGTCCCTGGTTATTGATGCTGGCGGTGCCATTCGGCGCCAGTTGCATGCTGATTTATGCCGTGCCGGAAAGTCTGTCACTCACTGGAAAAATGATCTACGCCGCTGTGACCTACAGCCTGATGATGCTGATGTATACCGCCATTAATATTCCTTACTGCTCGATGGGGGCGATTATCACCGCCGATGATAATCAGCGTATATCTCTGCAATCATGGCGCTTCTTCCTTGCCACGCTGGGCGGCGCCATGTCCACTTTCCTGATGATCCCGCTCGCCACCTGGCTGGGGGGCGGCAATAAACTGGACGGTTACTTCGCAGCAATGTCGATTATGGCGACACTGGCAACCCTGCTGTTTTTTATCTGCTTCCTCAATACCCGCGAACGTATCAATGCCCCCGCTAACCACGGCAACTTTCTTGCCGATTTGCGCGATTTGTTGCGTAACGACCAGTGGCGCGTTGTGGCATTACTGGTGTTCTGCAATATCTCGTTCGGTGTGGTACGGCTCGGCGCAATGATGTACTACGTCACATATTTCCTTGGCAATGCCAGCTTCTTCATGTGGCTGCTGGCCGCACATATCATTGGCAAGAGCGTCGGAAGCGTGTTGGCTAAGCTGCTGACTCGCCGCTTAAATAAAATCACCGCCTTTACCCTCAGCGCTATCACTGCCGGCGTGTTAAGTATCAGCATTGTGTTCCTGCCTCAATCGCTGGCGCTGTTGGTCGGCATGACGTTTATCGTCTCCAGCTTCTATCAGGTCACTACCACGCTGATGTGGGTAATGATGGCCGACGTGGTGGATTACGGTGAATATCGTCAAGGGAAGCGCCTCGATGGCACCGTCTTCTCCACGTTGCTGGCCGTATTAAAAATGGGCATGGCCATCAGCGGCGCGATTGTTGGCTGGACGCTCGGTTTGAGCGGTTACGTTGCTCAGGCACCGCATCAGCAGCCCGCCGCCATGATGGCCATTGTGGCGCTGTTTTCGGTGGTTCCCGGCGTGCTGTCGCTGTTAAGCGCGCTGGCAATGCGCGGTTACAAACTTAACGATGCCACCATGCGCACCATCAATCAGAACAAGATGTCAGCCCAACCGGCTGCAACTGCCTCCACCCTTTTACAACCACAGGAGTTGTCATGAGTGAATTACGCGCCGAATCCCAGCGTATTATCTGGACATTTGACCGTCAGACGCTGGTCATCGAACCCTGGGGCGCGCATAGCCTGCGAGTACGAGCCACCTGTCAGCCCGACCTGATTGATCATGACTGGGCGTTGCTATCGCCTGCTGCTTGCGAGGTAGAGATTCAGCGCGATCATGAATCGCTCAGCTTACGTAACGGCAATATCACCGCCACCTTGAATATTCGCGGCCAGCTGGCTTTTTATAATCAGCGCGGGGAGTTGCTGCTGGAGGAGTTCTGGCGTCAGCGCAGCACCGTGGGTATTGGTGCCAGCGAAAAGAGTCAGGACAAATACATCAGCGCCCTGAAGCTGGATGCGCGTGCCTTTCGGCCGATTCCAGGTGGTAAATACCAGCTCAGCGTGCGCTTTGAAGCGCGGGCGGAAGAGAAAATCTATGGAATGGGCCAGTATCAGCAGGATTGCCTCGACCTGAAAGGCTGCACGCTTGAGCTGGCACAGCGTAACTCGCAGGCCAGCGTGCCGTTTATGGTTTCTAACCTTGGCTATGGCCTGCTGTGGCATAACCCGGCCATCGGCGAAGTGACGTTTGGTAAAAACGGCACCCGCTGGCAGGCCGAGGTGACCGATCAGATGGATTACTGGATCACCGCAGGCGACACACCGGCGGAGATTTTGCGCCAATATGGTCGCGCCACCGGTACAGCACCAATGATGCCCGCGTTCGCTACCGGCTTCTGGCAATGCAAATTGCGCTATCGCACCCAGCAGGAAGTGTTGGAGGTGGCGCGTGAATATCGCCGCTTGCAGCTGCCGCTCTCGGTGATTGTCATCGACTTTTTCCACTGGCCAAATCAGGGAACCTGGTGTTTCGACGCACGCGACTGGCCGGATCCCCGTGCCATGGTTCAGGAACTCAAGGAGATGGGTATCGAAACCATGGTGTCAGTGTGGCCCACGGTTGACAGCAGAAGTGACAACTATCGTCTGATGAAATCCAAAGGGTTGCTGGTCAACAGTGAACGCGGTGTGTCGGTTAATCTCGATTTTATGGGCAATACCACCTTTTTTGATGCCACGCATCCCACTGCGCGCGAGTTCGTCTGGCAGGAAGTTAAGCGCAACTATTATGACCACGGTATTCGCACCTTCTGGCTCGATGAAGCGGAGCCGGAGTATCGCGCCTACGATTTTGATAACTACCGCTATCACCTGGGACCGGTACAGGAAGTGGGAAACATTTATCCGCAACTGTTTGCTCGCGGATTTTATGAAGGGCTACAACAACAGGGTGAGCGCGAGATCGTCAATCTGGTGCGCTGCGCCTGGGCGGGTAGCCAGCGTTACGGCGTGCTCGCCTGGTCAGGTGATGTTCACTCCTCGTTCCATGCCTTACGCAATCAGTTTACTGCCGGGTTAAATATGGCGATGGCGGGTATTCCATGGTGGACCACCGACATTGGCGGTTTTCAGGGTGGTAACATACACGATCCGGCGTTTCATGAGCTGTTGATCCGCTGGTTCCAATGGGCGGTTTTCTGTCCGGTGATGCGTCTGCATGGTTATCGCGAACCGCAGATTGCGCCTGCAGAAGCCTGGCGCGACGGCATTGCCCAATGCAACAGTGGCTCACCCAATGAGGTATGGAGTTACGGTGAGGAGAATTATGCACTGATGAAAAGTTGCCTGATGCAACGTGAGCGGCTGCGCCCCTATATTGATGGTTTGATGCGCGAAGCGCATGAATTAGGCGATCCGGTAATGCGACCGCTGTTCTATCACTATTCGCAGCAGCCAGAGAGCTGGCAAGTGGAAGATCAGTATCTGCTGGGACGCGATCTTCTGGTCGCGCCGGTGCTGCATGCTGGTCAACGTGAACGTGAAGTATGGCTACCTGCCGGTGAGCAATGGATTGCCCGCAATGGCGAGAGCTATCGGGGCGGGCAGCGCATCAACGTTGCCGCACCACTCAGTGAGATTCCGGTGTTTATGCGGGAAGGAAGCCAGGTAGACATACGCGCATCTGAATAAGTGTAGGTTTGCACGCCGGTATTACCGGTCGCAGCTATCGTAGCGGCGCAATTTATTGCGTAATAAATCGCGCTGCTACGGAATGTGCGCTAATTGAATGTGCGATTACTCGCTTTCGTTACGCTTCTGCCCCAATCCATATTCACGCAATTTATTGGCAATTGCGGTATGTGACACACCCAGGCGTTTCGCCAGTTTGCGTGTGCTCGGATAAGAGAGATAGAGACGCGTCAGCACCGAGCGTTCGAAGCGGCTGGTGATGTCATCCAGCGAACCTTCCATCGCCTCTTCACCCAGAGACACATCCAGCGCCTGCTCTGGCAACACAATATCTTGTGGGCCCAGCTCATAACCTTCCAGCTGCGTTAACGCACGGTACAGCGCATTCTTCAACTGACGCACGTTACCCGGCCAGTTGTAGCGGGTCAGGAACGGCGTCAGTTGCGATGAGAGGCGCGGACGCGGTAAGCCTTGTTCGTCAGCGAAGCGTGCGACAAACATTTCAGTCAGCGGCAAAATATCCAGCGGACGTTCGCGCAGCGGCGGCAGGTTAAGCGTCAGTACATTCAGGCGATAGAACAGATCTTCACGGAACTCACCGCGTTGCACCAGCTCGATCAAATTCTTCTGGGTGGCGCAAATCACGCGCACATCCACGTGCACTTCATGCTCTTCCCCTACGCGGCGGAATGTCCCGTCATTGAGGAAGCGCAGCAGCTTAGTCTGCATGCGTGGCGACATTTCGCCAATCTCGTCCAGCAGCACCGAGCCGCCGTTAGCTTGTTCGAAGAAACCTTTCTTACCTTCAAGCGCGTTAGGATAAGCGCCTGCAGCGTGACCAAACAGTTCGCTCTCAGCCACATCATCCGGCAATGATGCGCAGTTCAGTGCGAGGAACGGTTTTTTGCCGCGCGCGCTACGTAAATGACAGGCACGCGCCAGCATATCTTTGCCGGTGCCGGTATCGCCAACAATCAACAACGGTGCATCGTGCATCGCCAGCTTGCGCGCCTGTTCAATCACCTGACGCATTTTTGGCGTGACTGCCACAATGTGATCGAACTCGGATTCATCAGTCACGGTGAGATTCTGCAACTGACGGCCCATACGCGCCGTGGATTTCAGGGTGATCATTGCACCGACAGGCAGATCACTTTGCCCCTCTTCTTCAGCCAGATAAATTGGCCGTGCTTCCATCAGGAAATCGCGCCCCTGAATCACCACATGCTGCGCCTGGGCGTCAACACGTTCGTTTTCCAGCCAGCGCTGGAAATTAAAACCGGTAATTAAGGTGCCAACATTTTGGTTACGCAGCTTCTGTTCGTCGAGGGTAAACAGATTTTGTGCCGCCGGGTTCGCCAACTCGACCTTGCATTTCAGATCGATGGATAACACCGGTTCGGGCATTGCTACCAGCAGCGCGCTCAACGCGCGATGCTCACGTTCTGACGGCATAAACGAAACGGTACGCACATCTGTCACGCCAGGTGTACGGCGAATTTCCGCCATCAGATTGCTGAAGGGTTCAAACTCCAGCGCGGTAAAATTGAGGTAAATGCGGCCAAGTGGCGCAATTTCGATGCCACGCAGGTCGATATTGCGGGCAACTAGCAGATCGAGCAACTCGCGCGCCAGACCGATTCGGTCTTGGCAGAAAACTTCCAAACGCATTGCGATGAGCCTTAGTCAGGTTTTGATTTTAATGATAATACGCTAACTTGCAGCGCCTCAGAAGAGGCCTGTCAGGAAAAGTTGACAGCCTGAGGTAGGTGATAGAGAGAAGTGTAGCGGAGCGACCAACAAAAATCCCGCCGAATATGCGATGTAACACAGATAATTTCACCTTTCACGCCTGTAGCAGCGTGAAAGGTAAGCAAGTGCTGATTATTTAGCAGCCTGCCCTGCTTTATCCCCTTTTTTTACCAGGGATTCTTTTAGCTGTCCAATTAACTCACGACGAAAATCGCCGAGGCGCGGCTTATCATCTTCCAGCCACGGCAGCGGACGACACAATTCCATCGCTTTAATGCCGAGACGTGCGGTAAGTAAACCGGCGCCGATCCCTTGGGCAGCGCGGGTGGAGAGCCGTGCTGCAAGATCCTGCGACATCCAATCCATGCCGACTTCACGCACCAACTCCGAAGCCCCGGCAAATGCCATATTGAGCAGCACTAAGCGGAACAAGCGGATGCGGCTAAAGTAGCCGAGTTCGATGCCATAAATCGCCGCGATGCGATTCACCAGCCGCAGATTGCGCCAGGCGATAAATGCCATATCGACCAATGCCAGCGGGCTGACAGCAATCATCAGCGTCGATTCGGCAGCGTGACGGCTGATCTCACGACGCGCCTGACGATCCAGCACCGGCTGCACCAGCTGAGCGTATAAGGTGACGATTTCGCGATCGTTGTGGGTTTCGTGCAGCGCCGCATGCCAACGTTGCAGTGCGGGATGGGCTTGATCGAGTTGCGCCTGCTGCGCCAGTTTTTCACAGAACGCCCGGCCTTTCCCCACGCCGTGGCTGTGCAGCAGTTCGCGGCCAATATCGCGCTCTTCGGCACGCTGACGCAGACGATATAAACGCCGCCATTCGCCAATTAGCGCCCCCGCACCCGCCGCAACAATGAAGGTACCGGCCACGCCGGTGCCCAGCGTAAACCAGTCGCGCACCATCCACGCATCGTGCAGCGTTTGCGCGCCCTGCGCCACCACGCTAACACCGAAAATAGCAAGACCCACGCCCACCATTTTACGCCACAGGCTGCGTTTGGGACGCAGCGCGGCTTCCACCACTTTTTCGCCTTCACCCTCTTCCAGTGGCTCAACTTCCGCGGTGGCAAGAAAGGCATTTTCAGCTTCCGCACTAAAGGTCTGCGCGGCGCGCAGCGGCTTTTCCGCTTCCACCGTCAGTGGGCGGGCAAAATCAATCCGCCCTTTTAAAGGTGTTTCGTCGCTCATCGCAATTTATCTCCCAGTAAAAATTCCAGCGCCGCATCCATACGAATGTGCGGCAGCGGCCGGTCAACATCCAACTGCTGCGGTCGGAACTGTTCAAACTGAAAACCCTGTTGCTGCCAGAAGCTATTTCCCGGCAAGCGCGGCGGCACTTCGCCAGGATAAAATGTCAGCGCTTCGTCATCGGCAAGACGATGCCCGCGCAATGCCGGCAACTTCTCACCACGATGGTCGACCAGCCCACTTTCGGTAGCTTGTACCGCGGCCAAACCAAGGCAATCCATGTTAATGCCTTCAAACGCCGCGTTCTGCCATGCGTCCTGCACCAGCTGCTGCAACAGTGACACCATGTTAGCGTGCTGATCCGAGGTGACATGATCGGCTTTGGTAGCGGCAAACAGCAGCTTATCGATCACCGGGGAAAACAAGCGGCGAAACAGCGTGCGCTGGCCGTAGTGGAAGCTCTGCATAAGTTGGGTCAACGCCAGACGCATGTCATTGAACGCCTGCGGTCCGCTATTAAGCGGTTGCAGACAATCAACCAGCACGATTTGCCGATCGAAACGCAGGAAATGATTTTTGTAAAAACCTTTCACCACGTGCTGGCAGTAATAGTTGAAGCGTTGCTGCAGCATGGCAAAGTTGCTGCCCGCCGGTGCTTGCGCCAGTTTGCTGATCTGCATCTCCTCGACTTGCGGCCAAGGGAAAAACTGTAGCGCTGGCGCACCGGCCATATCGCCAGGCAACACAAAACGACCTGGCTGAATAAAATGCAACCCTTCGGTTTTGCATTGATGCAGGTAATCGGTCCATGCAGCCGCAATCGCCGCCAGACGATTTTCATCGGCAGGCGCAAAAGGATCGAGATCGGCACACAAACGGCGCCACTCGGTGGACCAGGCCGCGCGGTCGCCTTGCAGCAGGCCCACCATCTGGCGTGACCAGCTGAGATAATCCTGCGCCAGCATCGGCAGATCCAGCAGCCATTCACCGGGATAATCGACAATTTCAAGGTACAGCGTAGCGGTATCTTTGAAGTGGCGCAGTAGCGATTCATCAGGACGATAGCGCAGCGCCAGGCGCATTTCGCTTACGCCGCGCGTCGGCGTCGGCCATATCGGTGGCGTACCGTAAAGTTGCGCCAGACCTTCATCATAGGTGAAGCGCGGCGTGCCGAGTTCGCGCTGTGGTACGCGCTTTACGCCCAGCAGGCGATCTTCGCGCACCACGGAAAACAGCGGCAAACGTGCGCCGCTGTGGACATTGAGAAGCTGGTTAACCAGCGAAGTGATAAACGCGGTTTTGCCGCTGCGGCTCAAACCGGTTACAGCCAGGCGCAGATGACGGTCAACACCGCGGTTCATCAGCGCCACTAATTCATTTTGCAGTCTTTTCATCGTTCTCCCTGATGAATCGTGCTGATAAGCGTTTAAACGCTTTGCTCAGCAACGGTTCCAGGGCGGCCGCCAGCAACAGGCGCAGCGGACGGCGCGCCACCGATTTCACAGCCCAGCCAGCAATACCGCCAGGCCCGTAAGTTACTGCACTAATGATGATAAATTTCCCCGCCGACATCAACGCAGGTGTCGCGCGACGGCGCAGAGCAGTAAAACGTTGAGTTTGCATAGAGCCTCTTACCTTAATGTAGAAGAAGCGAGCCCATTAGCGGGCTCGGGGATAAAAATCAGATTTGGCGGAAGCGGCTACGCACGCTAAATGTTTCCGAGGTGACATAGCGTTCAATCTCACGCACGTTACGTTCGTCGCTGTGTAGCGTGGCTTCCAGCTCGTCGAGCAGTTCCCGTGCGCTCGGTGTGCGTTCAACCGAGGCATCGGAAGGTTTCTCGTCGAGCACAAAGCCCAAAATAAAATAGGCAATAATGGTGAACATAAATAAGCCAAGGAACAGCGACAGCACCACAATCACCCGCAACAAACGCACCGGGATGTCGAGATATTCCGCCACACCGGCGCAAACACCGCGCACTTTTCCCTGCTGCGGAATGCGCCACAATTTACGGCCATTCATCATGGTTGCCTCCAGTTCGGATGTTCGGCATCCAAAATGGCTTCCAGTGCTTCAACACGCTCACGCATGCGGCGTGCATCCTGGGTAATTTGTTGTAAACGCTGCAGGTCACTCGATGATAAATCGGTGCCGCCGTTACGTTTATTGCTGTAATGCAGCCATAACCAGATCGGCGCCACAAACAGCACGAAAATAGTTAGCGGTATGGCGAGAAAAAGTGCGCTCATTAATTCGACTCTCCTTAATCATTGACACCCTTTTAACTCGGGCCTGATACCAGGCCCGTGGCGATCACTCTGGGCGATTCATTTTGGCTTTCAGCGCGGCCAGCTGCTGGCTGATTTCATCGTCGGCTTTCAGCTCGGCGAACTCCTGATCCAGACCTTTTGGTTTACCAAAACGCTGGCTTTCTGCTTCCGCTTCCATGTGATCGATACGACGTTCAAAGGATTCGAAACGTGCCATCGCATCATCAATCTTGCCGCTGTCGAGCTGACGACGTACATCGCGTGAAGATGACGCAGCTTGATGACGCAGCGTTAACGCTTGCTGACGCGCACGGGTTTCAGTGAGCTTTTTCTCTAGCTCACCAATCTCACCCTTCATGCGACCCAGCGTCTCTTCAACTTGAGTCGATTCCTGCTGCAGCGTAACCATTAAATCGGTCAGTTTCTGCTTTTCAATTAATGCCGCACGGGCTAAATCTTCTTTACCTTTATTGATCGCCAGCTCGGCTTTTTCCTGCCATTCAGCCTGCTGAATTTCAGCCTGTTCAATGCGGCGCAGCAGCTGTTTCTTTTCTGCCAGCGCGCGGGCTGAAGTAGAACGGACTTCCACCAGCGTGTCTTCCATTTCCTGAATCATCAGGCGTACCAGTTTCTGCGGATCTTCGGCGCGCTCCAGCAGAGAGTTGATGTTAGCGTTCACGATGTCGGCGAAACGAGAAAAAATACCCATAATGATGTTCCTCAAATTTTGTATGTAGGTGCGCGAGGCGCTCTTTACTAATACAATTCGCGTGCCAACTTTTAATTTGTTGATTTTAGGTGATTTATTTATTTTACAACTTCCAGAACATCACCTAATGTAGTGAAATTGATTAATCAGTGGCGAATTTCATCATGGCAAATGGCAACGACAATCTGTTAGGCGAATCCAATAACTTTATTGAGGTACTGGAACAGGTTTCGCGCCTGGCGCCACTGGAAAAACCGGTATTGGTGATTGGCGAACGCGGCACCGGTAAAGAGCTGATCGCCAGCCGCCTGCATTACCTGTCCAACCGTTGGGAAGGCCCATTTGTTTCTCTCAACTGCGCCGCGCTCAATGAAAACCTGCTCGATTCTGAACTGTTCGGCCATGAGGCAGGCGCTTTTACCGGTGCGCAAAAACGCCATTTAGGACGTTTCGAGCGCGCTGATGGCGGCACGCTGTTTCTCGATGAACTCGCCACCGCGCCGATGCTGGTACAGGAAAAACTGCTGCGTGTCATTGAATATGGTCAGCTGGAGCGCGTTGGCGGTAATCAATCTTTGCAGGTGAATGTGCGATTAGTTTGTGCGACCAACGAAGATCTCCCCGCGCTTGCCGCTGCCGGAAAATTCCGCGCCGACCTGCTCGATCGCCTTGCCTTTGATGTGGTACAGCTGCCGCCGCTGCGTGAACGTCGCAGTGATATCTTGGTGATGGCCAATCATTTCGCCATTCAGATGTGTCGCGAACTCGGCTTACCGCTCTTTCCCGGCTTTAGCGATCGCGCGCAGCTGACGCTGTTGAATCACCGTTGGCCCGGCAACGTACGCGAACTGAAGAATGTGGTTGAGCGTTCGGTTTATCGCCATCATAGCGCCGACGTTGAGCTGGATAACATCATCATTAACCCGTTCGCCCCCCGCACGCCGCCAGCCGACGCCATCGCGCAAGCGGTCGACTCGGCCTTGCCTTCCCTGCCGCTGGATTTACGTCAGTGGCAAAACCAGCAAGAACGCGAGTTGGTTGAAGCGAGTTTGCAGCAGGCCAAATACAACCAGCGCCGCGCCGCCGAGTTGTTGCGCGTGACCTATCACCAGTTACGCGCCATGATGAAAAAGCATGGCATCCAGGCGCGCGACGAGGATTAGCCAGGTCGCCATAATCAGTTAAGCGTGCATCGGTCGCCATGAATGGCGCCCCTACGAAAGCGGCGGGTTTTTTAGCCTACCGCACGGTGTTTTTTCTAACTGTTTCGCGCGGAAGCAAGGCGGCAAGCGAGGACATCCCTGGGAGCATACACAAGTATGTGACCAGGGTTGACGCGCGCAGCCAACGCAGCATCCGCGCGAAACAGGACGAAAAAAAAGCCCGCAACAGAGTGCGGGCAACTAATACTGGAAGCAATGTGAGCAATGTCGTGCTCTTCTTCGGTAGAGCCACCGTCGAAGCGCAGATGAATAATAATCATTCTTATTATCATCTGTAAACCCCTAATTGAGAATTTTTCTCATTTCCACACTAATATTGTGATTACCTCATCGCCGCACTGGCGAAAAACACAGCAAAAGTGTCGCGAATTTGGGGAGTACGTGACGTTTGGGATACACTCTCGCTATTGCCTCAGAATCGTTGAGTTCTATGCCAAAATTATTCCCCTCTCTGCTGCTGGGTCTCAGCATGATGAGCGCGTCAGCGTGGGCCGCGCCAACCGACAACATCCGCAACAGCGGTTTTGTCTATTGTGTTAACGGCACGGTTAATACCTTTAATCCACAAATGGTCAGCAGCGGCTTAGTCGTCGATACGCTGGCAGCGCAGTTGTATGACCGGCTGCTGGACGTGGACCCTTATACCTATCGGCTGATTCCTGACCTCGCCCAGAGCTGGGAAGTGCGTGATAACGGCGCAACTTACCGTTTCCACCTGCGGAAAGATGTCGCCTTCCAGCACACTAACTGGTTTAAACCGACGCGTAAGATGAACGCCGATGATGTGGTGTTCAGCTTTGCGCGCATGTTTGACCGTAAACATCCGTGGCACAACGTCAACGGCGGCAGCTATCCCTACTTTGATAGCCTGCAGTTCGCCGATTCAGTGCAGAGCGTGAAAAAGCTCGATAGCGATACGGTTGAAATCCGCCTGAACAGCCCTGACGCCTCTTTCCTCTGGCATATCGCCACCCATTACGCCCCGATTTTGTCGCATGAATACGCCAATAATCTCAGCGCTAAAGGCCAGCAGGAACAGCTGGATCGCGAACCGGTCGGCACCGGCCCGTTCCAGCTGAGCGAATATCGCACCGGACAATATTTACGCCTGGCACGTAATCCGCAGTACTGGAAAGGCGTTCCGCGTTTGCAGCAGGTGGTGATTGACTTAGGCGTGGGTGGCACCGGACGTCTATCCAAACTGCTGACCGGTGAATGCGATGTGCTGGCCTATCCTGCCGCCAGCCAGCTGAGTATTTTGCGCGACGATCCGCGTCTGCGCATGACGCTGCGGCCTGGCATGAATATCGCCTATCTGGCGTTCAACACGCGCAAGCCACCGCTCGATAGGCCGGAAGTGCGTCATGCTCTGGCGCTGGCGATTAATAATGAACGTCTGATGGAGTCCATCTATTACGGCACCGCCGAAACCGCGGCCTCTATTTTGCCGCGGGCGTCCTGGGCGTATGACAATGATGCACGTGTGACCGAATATAATCCGGCCAAAGCGCGTGAGGCGTTGAAAGCGCTCGGGCTGGAAAATCTGCATTTGCGCTTAGTCGTGCCGTCATCGTCACAGTCGTGGAATCCCAGCCCGCTGAAAACCGCCGAGCTGTTACAAGCGGATTTGGCCCAGGTTGGCGTGCGCGTCACCATCGCGCCAGTGGAAGGTCGCTTCCAGGAAGCACAGTTAATGGAGATGAATCACGATCTCACCCTGACCGGCTGGGCAACCGACAGCAACGATCCCGACAGCTTCTTCCGTCCGCTGTTAAGCTGCGCGGCGATACGTTCGCAGACCAACTACGCGCACTGGTGTTCGCCCGCATTTGATGAATCCTTACAACATGCGCTGTTGTCGCAGCAGCTGTCGGCGCGCATAGACAGTTACGACAAAGCGCAGCAGATTTTGGCGCAGGAGTTGCCCGTCTTACCGCTGGCCTCATCGCTGCGTTTGCAGGCCTATCGCCATGATATTAAAGGATTAGTGCTAAGCCCGTTTGGTAACGCCTCATTCGCTGGCGTTTACCGCGATGAGAGCAGCGAGGAATAAGCATGATTATCTATATTTTGCGTCGAGTGGTGCTGCTGCTGATCACCCTGTTTTTATTATCGCTGGTGAGCTTCAGCCTGAGCTACTTCACACCGAATGCCCCGCTCGAAGGCGCCTCGCTGTTTGATGCGTGGTGGTTCTGGTTTAAGGGCCTGCTGCAGTTTGATTTCGGTGTTTCCAGTACCAATGGCCAGCCGATCGATCTTCAGCTGGGCGAAGTGTTTCCCGCCACGCTGGAGCTGTGCGTCATGGCGTTTATTTTGGCGCTGCTGGTGGGTATTCCGCTGGGAATTTGCGCCGGCGTGATGCGCAAAAAATGGCAGGATAAAGCCATCAGCGCGCTGGCGCTGCTCGGCTTCTCGATGCCGGTGTTCTGGCTGGCGCTGCTCTTTACCCTGTTCTTCTCGTTAACGCTCGGCTGGTTGCCGGTTTCCGGGCGTTTCGATTTGCTCTATCCCGTGCAAAATATAACCGGTTTTGCACTGATTGATGCCTGGCTGAGCCCGTCGCCATCGCGCCATGAAATGCTGGTCAGCGCCTTGACGCATATGATTCTGCCGGTGGTGGTGTTGGCTGTTGCGCCAACCACGGAGATGATCCGCTTACTGCGCAGCAGCACCAGCGATGTGATGGACAAGAACTACGTCAAAGCGGCCGCCACACGCGGATTATCGCGTTTCACAGTGATCCGCCGCCACGTGCTGCACAATGCGCTGCCACCGGTGATCCCGCGCCTTGGGCTGCAATTTTCCACCATGCTAACGTTAGCGATGATTACCGAAGTGGTGTTCAACTGGCCGGGCCTTGGCCGCTGGTTGATTAACGCTATTCGTCAGCAGGATTACGCAGCGATTTCCGCTGGTGTGATGGTGGTTGGCGGGCTGGTGATTATGGTTAGCGTATTGTCCGATATTCTCGGTGCGGCGCTTAATCCGTTGAAACATAAGGAATGGTATGCCCTTAGATAATGTCTACGACGAGAAGCGGCTGCCCAGCACGCTGCGTCGCAGCTGGCAGCGCTTGTATCGTGATACCAGCGGCATGATCGGTTTGTACGGCTTTGGCATGCTGCTGTTTCTGTGCCTGTTTGGCGGCTTGCTGGCGCCATACGGCATCGATCAGCAATTCCTCGGTTATCAGCTGCTGCCGCCGTCGTGGTCGCGCTATGGTGATGTTTCTTTCTTCCTCGGCACCGATGATTTAGGCCGCGATGTGCTTAGCCGCTTGCTGAGTGGCGTGGCGCCCACCGTGGGGTCGGCCATGCTTGTGACCGTATTAGCGGCGCTTTGTGCGCTGGTACTCGGCGTGTTTGCCGGTATCACGCACGGTGTGCGCTCAGCGGTAATGAATCACGTGCTGGATACCTTGCTGTCGATTCCCTCGCTGCTGCTGGCAATTATCGTGGTGGCGTTTCTCGGCCCGCGTCTTGAACACGCGATGTTGGCGGTATTTCTGGCGCTGATCCCACGCCTGGTGCGCGAGATCTATACTGCTGTGCATGACGAGATGGAAAAAGAGTATGTGGTGGCGTTGCGCCTCGATGGTGCGCGTAACCTGAATATTTTGTGGCATGCGGTGCTGCCCAATGTGCTGCCGCTGCTGGTGAGTGAGTTTGCTCGCTCGCTGTCCATGGCCATTCTGGATATCGCCGCACTCGGTTTCCTCGATCTTGGCGCGCAGCTACCCTCACCTGAATGGGGTGCGATGCTCGGTGACGCGCTGGAGCTGATCTACGTTGCGCCCTGGACGGTGATGCTGCCGGGCGTAGCGCTAATGGTTAGCGTATTGATCGTTAACCTGCTGGGCGACGGCATTCGTCGCGCAGTAGAAGCGGGAGTTGAATAATGCCGCTATTGGATATCCGTAACCTGACCATTGAATTTATGACCGCTGACGGTCCGGTCAAAGCGGTTGATCGCATCAATCTGACGCTCACCGAAGGCGAAATCCGCGGTCTGGTGGGTGAATCAGGTTCCGGCAAAAGTCTGATCGCCAAAGCGATTTGCGGCGTCACCAAAGACAACTGGCGCGTGACCGCCGATCGCATGGTGTTTGATGATATCGATCTGCTGCGCCTGTCACCGCGCGAACGCCGTCGCATTATCGGCCATAACGTGTCGATGATTTTCCAGGAGCCGCAATCCTGTCTCGATCCGTCTGAAAGCATTGGGCGCCAGTTGATGCAGGCCATTCCGCGCTGGACCCACAAAGGCCGCTGGTATAAACGCCTATGGTTCTGGCGCAAAGTGCGGGCTATTGAGCTGTTGCATCGCGTCGGCATCAAAGATCACAAAGACATCATGCGCAGTTTTCCGTACGAATTGACCGACGGCGAATGCCAGAAAGTGATGATCGCCATTGCGCTGGCCAATCAGCCGCGTTTGCTGATCGCCGATGAACCGACCAACGCGATGGAACCGACCACGCAAGCGCAGATTTTCCGCCTGCTGAGTCGCCTCAATCAGAACAACAACACCACCATTTTGCTGATCAGCCACGATCTGCGCACCATGAGCCACTGGGCCGACCGTATCAATGTGATGTACTGCGGCCAAACGGTGGAGAGTGCTCAGAGTGAAGAGTTGATGGATACGCCGCATCATCCTTACACGCAGGCACTGATCCGGGCGATGCCCGATTTTGGTAGCGCGCTGCCGCATAAAAGCCGTCTGAATACGCTGTCTGGCGCGATTCCGTCGCTGGAACACCTGCCGATTGGCTGTCGTCTGGGGCCGCGTTGCCCGTATGCGCAACGTAAGTGTATCGAAACGCCGCGCCTGACCGGCAATAAAGCGCATCTGTTCGCCTGTCATTTCCCACTGAATATGGAGAGCCAGTAAGCATGGAAACGCTACTGGAAGTGCGCAATCTGAGTAAAACCTATCGCTATCGCACCGGGCTGTTTCGTCGTCAGCACGTTGAGGCGGTGAAAGGCGTGAGTTTTACCCTGCGCGAGAAACAGACGCTGGCGGTGATTGGTGAAAACGGCTCGGGCAAATCCACGCTGGCGAAAATGCTCAGCGGTATGGTCGAGCCCAGCGAAGGCGAAATGCTGATTGACGATCATCCGCTGGAGTTCGGCGACTACGGTTATCGCAGCCAGCGCATTCGCATGATTTTTCAGGATCCGTCAACCTCACTCAACCCGCGTCAGCGTGTGAGTCAGATTCTTGATTTCCCGCTGCGCCTGAATACCGAACTGGATGATGAAGCGCGCGAAAAGCGCATCATCGCCACGCTGCGCCAGGTGGGTTTGCTGCGCGACCACGCCGGTTACTATCCCCATATGCTGGCACCGGGCCAGAAGCAGCGTCTGGCGCTGGCGCGTGCGCTGATTCTGCAGCCAAAAGTGATCGTCGCCGATGAAGCCCTCGCCTCGCTGGATATGACCATGCGTTCGCAGCTGGTGAACCTGATGCTGGAACTGCAAGAGAAGCACGGCATTGCCTATATTTATGTCACGCAGCATCTTGGCATGATGAAGCACATTAGCGATCAGGTGCTGGTGATGCATCACGGCGAAGTCGTGGAGCGCGGCGGCACAGCCGATGTTTTGGCCTCGCCGTTGCACGACCTGACCAAACGGCTGATCACCAGTCACTTTGGTGAAGCCTTAACCGCCGAAGCCTGGCGCCGCGAGCGTTAAGGCGCGGAAAACGCGGTGCGATTTACCGCATTTGTAGAGACGTGCTAGACTTCGCACGAGATTAACGTCGGTCGCCTACTTTTCAACCATCGCGACCGCCAACAACAATGACCAAAAGGATTACAGCTATGGGTTTTCTTTCCGGTAAGCGCATTCTGATTACTGGCGTTGCCAGTAAACTCTCAATCGCCTACGGTATTGCGCAGGCGATGCACAAACAGGGCGCAGAACTGGCTTTCACCTACCAGAACGACAAACTGAAAAGTCGTGTGGAAGAGTTTGCTAAAGATCTGGGTTCAGACATTGTTCTGCCATGCGATGTGGCTGAAGACGAGAGCATTACTGCGCTGTTCACCGAACTGGCAAAAACCTGGCCGAAATTTGACGGTTTCGTTCACTCCATCGGTTTCGCACCTGGCGATCAGCTGGATGGCGACTACGTGAATGCCGTTACCCGTGAAGGCTTCAAAATCGCACACGACATCAGCGCCTACAGCTTTGTGGCGATGGCAAAAGAGTGCCGCGCGATGCTGAACCCGAATTCTGCCCTGCTGACCTTGTCTTACCTGGGTGCAGAGCGCGCGATCCCGAACTACAACGTAATGGGTCTGGCGAAGGCCTCGCTGGAAGCCAACGTGCGCTATATGGCGAACGCGATGGGTCCAGAAGGCACGCGTGTTAACGCCGTTTCTGCGGGTCCAATCCGTACCCTGGCGGCGTCAGGCATCAAAGACTTCCGTAAGATGCTGGCACACTGCGAAGCGGTGACCCCGATTCGTCGTACCGTTACCATCGAAGACGTAGGTAACTCTGCTGCCTTCCTGTGCTCTGATCTGGCGGGTGGTATCACCGGTGAAGTGGTACACGTTGATGGCGGCTTCAGCATCGCCGCAATGAACGAGCTGGAACTGAAATAAGCTACGTTGGGTCGCCATTCATGGCGACCTCTTTTGCAAAACATCCCTCCTTATACTCGTAAGCTATTAATTATTCCCCATCATTCTTTTGCCGTGGACAGCCGTTCAGCGACGATAAGCCAGCCCTTTGTTGTATGCCTGCTTTTCAGATTCGCACGCTGTGCAGCAAGTCCGTTTTTAGCGAAAGGAATGACCATGGAACAACGCCGTTCTCCCGGCCATGACCACTGGTTTTATGAAAGCCAGACTCGTCCGAATAGCACCGCCACCGCACCGCTGGTGCCCGAAGCCGCCTATATCGAAGATCGTTTCCTGCTGGGTTTGCAACAGGAAGCGACAGCGTTACAGCCGCTGCTCTCGCGATTTCAGCCTGCTTTATTGGCCGCGCGCGATGTCAGCCAGCTTCTGTTTCCCGATACGTTCACCACCAGCTTGACGCACACGTTGACGCTGTACGATCGCCTGAGCACCGCGCTAACTGTTGCGCAGGTCGCCGGTGTGCAGCGCTTATGCAACCACTACTCTGCCCGACTTAATCCATTGCCCGGCCCCGACTCTTCACGCGAAAGCAATAATCGTCTGACGCAAATTACCCAATATGCGCGGCAGTTGGCGATGCAGCCCGAACTGATCACCGCTAATAGCATCAGCGCGCTGGACGCGGTGGGATTAACCGAGCCTGATATTGTCACGCTGAATCAATTGGTGGGGTTTGTCAGCTATCAGTCGCGCGTGGTGGCGTCTTTGCAGGCGATGATGGGCCTGCCGGTGCGCTGGATTCCGGGCGTTTCGCCGCCGCCAGATGCTAATGCGGAGCTGTTTACGCGTAATGACGACTGGCAGCACGCGTTAAAACCGGTTCAACTGCGCTACGCCAGCGCCGATCAGTTGGCAGCAGTTACCTTCTGTCAGGGGATTAAGGGGTTGGATGATGCCATGTGGCTGCTGGTGCATGATGCGCAAGCGCTGTACGGTTTCGCTACCCTGAAGCAGCGGCTAAGCGAACATTTCGCGCAGGATGAAGTATTGGCGCAGGCAGTCAGCGCGCGGGTGCTGGGTTGTCGACGCCAGTTTGATCACGTGCCTGATGAATGGCGCGCTGCGCTATTGCAGGATGTAGAAAGCGCAAGCACGACATCGTCGGTGATTTCACTCAGCGCCCAGCTCACTCGCCTGCCCGATCGCTTCAGCGCTGCACATTTGCAGCCGCTGCTGAACGCCGGCTGGGGCAGCGAACGCCTCTTTACGCTGTTACACGCGGTAGCCTTTGCCAGCTGGCAGGATCGCTTGCTGATGGCGCTCGGCGAATCACGTTAATCGGGTAGATGCCTGCGCGCTTCATCAAAGAAATGCTGAGCCAGCGGCGATGCTCTGCCCGGCTCGGCAATCACTAATGCCGCCTGCCTGCCCATCGGTGCCATCTCAATTGGCCGCCGCGCCAGATTCTGCATCAGCCCCGGCAACAAATGTCCGCGTGGCGATACCATCACGCCGAGGCCAACCTGCGCACTTTGCAACAGTTGCATGATCGACGCGCTCTCAACGATGACGCGCGGAATCAGACCGGTTTCACGCAGCTGCCCATCAAGATAGCGACGAAAATAGCGTGTAGGCTCCGCCAGACACAGCGGCTGACTGGCCAGCGTGGCGAGCGAGATGCTCTCCTGCTCTAGCAGCGCCGGGAAATGCGCCGGACTGAACAGCGCTTCGACGCCTGGATCTTTCAACAGCGCGGTTTGGAAATGCAGCTCACGCAGTGACGTCAGTTCAAAGAAGCCGATACCGCCATCCACCGTGTGGCTGTTGAGCGCTTCCAATAGCTGATCGGCGCTCATCGCGGCAACGCGATAATCGAGCTGCGGATATCGCGCTTCCACCGCTTTTAATAACGCTGGCAATGCCACGCTGCACTGCGGCATCACACCCAGCCGCAACGTGCCGTTGACGCCATGCTTGAGCGACTCCACTTCCAGCTTCAATCCCTGATATACCGAGACAATCTCCCGCGCCCACGTCAGTACGCGCTCGCCTTCTGGCGTAAAGCCATCGAAATTGTTGCTGCGGTTAATCAGCGACAGCCCTAATTCGCGCTCAAGATTTTTTAAACGCATCGACAAGGTCGGCTGGCTGACAAAACTGGCTTCTGCCGCGCGACCAAAGTGGCGTTCGCGCTCCAGATTACACAGATAAATTAATTGTTTGATGTCCATGGAAAGCAGAATTGGCTGGAAAACAGCAGTGTATCATGGCGGATGTCGCTGCGCTGATGCCACGCGCAGCGACAGCGCGTTACGCCACGCCGAGGGCAGTTTTTACGTCGTTGGCGATCTTCTCGACCTGCGGACCGTAAATCACCTGCACATCATGTTCGCTAACGCGATTAATGCCGTTCGCGCCGGTAGTGAGTAGCGTTTGATCAACGACTTCATTCATCTGTTTCACCCGCACGCGCAACCGCGTAAAACAGCAATCGATGTCCTCTATATTGGCTTCACCGCCTAGCCCGCTGATGATCACTCTGGTACGTTCATCGGCGGTCACCAATTCAGGTTTCTGCTCCTCGTCCGATTCGCGCCCCGGCGTTTCCACGCGCATGCGGGTAATGACAAAACGGAAGCCGTAGTAGTATATCGGCACATAAATCACGCCAAGGACAATCGTCCACCACCAATGGGTTTTGCTGCCGCCAAGGATGCCGAATACCACCAAATCGATCGCGCCGCCCTGCACGTTACCAATCATCAGATGCAGCATCGACATCAACATAAATGACAGGCCGGTTAACAGCGCATGCAGGATATACAGCACCGGCGAAACGAAGATGAAACAGAACTCCAGCGGTTCGGTGATGCCGGTGGTGAATGAGGTCAGCGCACCCGCCAACACCAGCGCTTTGACGCGCTGTTTATGCTCGGGTCGCGCGGTGTGATAGATCGCCAGCGCAGCGGCCGGCAAGCCAAACATCATCACCGGAATTTTGCCCTGGGCAAGAAACTGCGTGGCGCCACGCACCGTAGCGTCCGGGATGACGCCAGGATGTGTCAGCGAAGTGTTGAAGATGTTGAGCGCCCCGACGATGCTTTGCCCATCAACCGTTGCCATGCCGCCAATGGGGGTAAAGCGCACCGTTTCATTGAGAATGTGATGCAGGCCGGTGGGAATCAGCAGGCGTTCACTGGTACCAAGCAGAAACGCACCATATTGCCCACTTTTACCAATCATCAACCCCACCCACGCGATCCCTGCGCCGATAGTCGGCCATATTAAGGCCAGCAGCACGCCGACCAGCGGCAGAACCACCACGGTGACAATCGGCACAAAGCGGCGCCCGCCGAAGAAGCTGATCGCCGTCGGCAGCTGCTGAGTGTAAAAGCGGTTATGCAGCAGCACGGTAATTAGTCCGGCAATGACGCCGCCCAGCACACTCATGTTGTAAGTGAAGATGCCGAGCATGTCGATATATTCGGCCGACGTCATCATCGCCGCGGTTTGGTCCATGCCCGCTTTCTGCAGCGCTTCTGGCGTGGTGGTCGCCGCCGTTAATCCTTTAGACGCCAGCGTTGAGCTGATACCGACGTTCATGGCGATGTAGCCAATGACGGCGGCAAACGCCGCCGTGGGTTTCTCCGCTTTCGCCAGCCCGATAGCGCTGGCCACGGCAAAAAACAGCGGCAGATTGGCGAACAGCGCGCCCGCCACTTTGCGGATGAACCCGATGATCAGTTGCGGCACTTGCATATTGGCGAAAGCATCGCCGGTGATGGCCGGATTTTGCATCGCGGCGGCTAACCCGAGAAAGATCCCGGCGGCGGCGATCACCGAGATCGGCATCATTAAGGCTTTACCGAAGGCGTGAATTTGGCTGGCCAGATTCTTCATGCTGCGTGCCCTTTTCAAAATGGAAAGAGCAATTATTAGTCAGTTATCTCGGCAACACGTAACCGCAACCCCTTACCACCCGGGAAAGTTTGACTTAGGTCACGTTCTTCACGATAAGCG
The DNA here is from genome assembly GCF_059730785.1 of Pantoea sp. X-Soil-ISGK-421. Lineage (NCBI taxonomy): Bacteria > Pseudomonadati > Pseudomonadota > Gammaproteobacteria > Enterobacterales > Erwiniaceae > Pantoea > Pantoea sp. X-Soil-ISGK-421. Next base: position 2,151,477 of record NZ_AP035979.1, read on the forward strand.
CCGCCTATCGCACCATTAAACCAATCAATTAGACAACTTTTAAAGAGAGACGCACACTTCCCGCTAACAGAAGACATATTCTGATAACAACTCATAAACAAATAAGCCTGCAACTATGAAATTTAAACGTAAGATTCAACCCTATCGCGCAGCAGCAGGCGGCTGGGGTTCATTGGAAGCCACCACCCGTTTCGTCCTTGATAGCAAATCTGCGCTGAAAAACATGCGCAACCTGATGCGCATGAACAAAGCGCGCGGTTTTGACTGCCCCGGATGCGCCTGGGGCGATGATAATAAAAGCACCTTCAGCTTCTGTGAAAACGGCGCGAAAGCGGTGACGTGGGAAGCCACGCGTCGTATGGTTGAGCCGGAATTTTTTGCCCAACACAGCGTCAGTACCCTGTATCAGCAGAGCGATTACTTCCTTGAGTATCAGGGACGCTTAACCCATCCAATGCGCTACAACCGCGCCACCGACCACTACGAACCGATCAGCTGGGACGATGCGTTAGCCTTGATTGCTCGCCACCTGCAGGCGATGGATCACCCGAACCAAATGGAGCTTTACACCTCCGGCCGCGCCAGCAACGAAGCATCATGGCTTTATCAGCTTTTTGGCCGCGTAATGGGCACCAACAACTTCCCTGACTGCTCCAACATGTGCCACGAAGCCAGCGGCACCGGCTTGAAGCGCAGTATCGGCGTCGGTAAAGGCACCATTCGTCTGGACGATTTTGATCACGCCGATGCGATTTTCGTCCTGGGTCAGAATCCGGGCACCAACCATCCGCGTATGCTGCACAGCCTGCGCCATGCGGCCGATCACGGCGCGAAGATCGTCACCTTTAACACACTGCGTGAGCGCGGTCTGGAACGGTTTGCCGATCCGCAGAAGCCGCTGGAAATTGTCACGTCAAAGGCGGGTACGATTAGTTCTGCCTATTACCAACCGAATCTCGGCGGCGACATGGCAGCGATTCGCGGCATGGTTAAAGCCCTGCTCGAACGCCAGCGTGCACGCCTGGCGGCCGGTGAAACAGGGATCTTCGATCAAGCCTTTATCGATGCCAATACGCAAGGCGTAGAGGACTATCTCGCGGCGGTAGATAACACGCGCTGGGATGATATTGTGCGCCAATCCGGTCTGAGCGAAGTGCAGATTCGTGAAGCGGCGACGATTTATCAACGTGCCGAACGCGTCATCGTGACCTGGGCGATGGGCATTACCCAGCATAAACACTCGGTTGATACCGTGCGCGAAATTACTAACCTGCAGCTGCTGTTTGGTCAGTTAGGCAAAAAAGGCGCTGGCCTGTGTCCGGTGCGTGGCCACAGCAATGTGCAAGGCAACCGCACCATGGGCATTGATGAGAAGCCAGGCAAGCCCTTCCTCGATGCACTGGGCGCCCATTTTGATTTCGAGCCGCCGCGCGAGCACGGTCATAACACCGTTGAAGCGCTGAACGCGATGCTGCGTGACGAAGTGAAAGTGCTGATTGCGTTGGGCGGAAACCTTGCCGCTGCCGCGCCAGATTCACCGGTAACCGAAGAAGCGCTGCAGCATTGCGGTTTGACTGTGCACATCAGCACCAAACTCAATCGCAGCCATCTGGTGCCGGGCCATGAAGGTTTGATTCTGCCGACGCTGGGCCGTACCGAACGCGATCGCCAGGCAAGCGGCAATCAGTACATTACCGTTGAAGACTCCTTCAGCATGGTGCACGCCTCAGAAGGTGTCGGCATTCCATTGGCGGAGACGCAGCGTTCCGAAACCGCGATTGTTGCGGGTATTGCTCATGCGACGTTAGGCAGCGACAAAATCGACTGGCTGGCGATGGCAGGCAATTATGATTTGATTCGCGATCACATCGCCGCCACCATTCCAGGCTTTGCTGATTTTAATAACAAGTGCGACATGCCAGGCGGTTTCTATCTGGGTAACGCGGCGGCCGAGTTGCGCTTCAACACGCCAAGCAAACGGGCCGAGTTCAGCGCTGCCGCCCTGCCGACCTCGCTGTTCCCGCAGTTGGGCGATGTTGCGGTGCCGTTCACGCTGCAAACCCTGCGTTCACACGATCAGTACAACACCACGATTTACGGCCTCGATGACCGTTATCGCGGCGTGTATGGTCAGCGTGAAGTGGTGTTTATCCATCCGGACGATATGGCGTCGCTGGGCTTTGCTGAGGGCCAACTGGTGGACATTGAGACGCTGTGGAATGACGGTTTGACCCGTCGCGTCAGCGGTTTCAAGCTGGTGCCGTATAACATTCCGCGCGGTAATCTTGCGGCTTATTATCCGGAAACCAACCCGCTGGTGCCGCTCTCCAGCTTTGGCGACGGCAGCGGCACCCCGACCTCAAAATCGGTACCGGTGAAGCTGGCATTAACCGCCGCTGCACCCTCACAACGTATCGCCTGACCAAAGCGTTATCAGAAGGTAAAAAGCCGCGTAAAGCGGCTTTTTAGCCTGTTTTGGCCTTGCCGCGCGCACGCGATTCGCGTAAAACTGTCAGCCGCTCTTAGGCCACGAAACTATATAAATTATGTTCCAGGATAATCCGCTGCTCGCGCAGCTTAAAGAGAAGCTTCACGCGCAGACTCCGCGCGTCGAAGGTGTTGTTAAAGGTACGGAAAAAGGCTTTGGCTTCCTTGAAGTTGACGCCCAGAAAAGCTACTTCATTCCGCCACCGCAGATGAAGAAAGTGATGCACGGCGACCGCATTTCTGCCGTGATCCACACCGATAAAGACCGCGAGAGTGCCGAGCCGGAAACCCTGGTTGAGCCGTTCCTGACCCGCTTTGTCGGCCGCGTGCAGAAAAAAGACGATCGTCTGTCCATTGTGCCGGATCATCCGCTGTTGAAAGACGCGATTCAGTGCCGCGCCGAACGTGGCGTAACCCACGATTTCCAGAACGGTGATTGGGCGGTGGCGGAAATGCGCCGTCACCCGCTGAAAGGCGATCGCGGTTTCTATGCCGAACTGACCGAGTTCATTGTCACGGCGGACGATCATCTCGCACCGTGGTGGGTCACACTGTCGCGCCATAACCTCGAACGTCAGGCTCCGGACGTTGGTTTTGGTGAGATGCTCGACGAAAATTTGCAGCGTGAAGATCTCACTGCGTTGAATTTCGTCACCATCGACAGCGCCAGCACCCAGGATATGGATGATGCGCTGTACGTGGAAGAAGCCAGCGATGGCAAACTGATTCTGACCATCGCAATCGCCGATCCAACCGCATACGTGCCGGAAGGCAGCGAGCTGGATAAGCTGGCGTCAAAACGCGCTTTCACCAACTATCTTCCGGGCTTTAACATCCCGATGCTGCCACGCGAACTCTCTGACGACGTCTGCTCACTGCGTCCGAACGAGCGTCGCCCAGCGCTGGCGTGCCGCGTTACCGTGTTGAAAGATGGCAGCCTGGCCGATGACGCCCATTTCTTTGCCGCGTGGATCGAGTCCAAAGCTAAGCTGGTGTATGACGACGTTTCCGATTGGCTGGAAAACAGCGGCAGCTGGCAGCCTGAGAACGACGCCATTGCTCAGCAGATTCGCCTGCTGCATCAGGTTTGTCTGGCGCGCAGTGAATGGCGTCAAACCCACGCGCTGGTGTTTAAGGATCGTCCGGACTACCGTTTTGTTCTGGGTGAGAAAGGCGAAGTGCTGGATATCATCTCCGAACCACGCCGCATCGCGAATAAAATCGTTGAAGAGTCAATGATTCTGGCTAACGTCTGTGCCGCGAAAGTGCTGCAGGAGAAACTGGGCTTCGGGATCTACAACCTGCACACCGGTTTTGATCTGGCCAATGCTGAGCAGGCCGCTGGCGTGCTGGCCGGCCATGGCATCACGGTTGATCCGCAGGCGATCACGACGCTGGAAGGCTTCCGTCAGCTGCGTCGTGAACTCGATGCGCAACCTACCCAGTATCTCGACAGCCGTATTCGTCGCTTCCAGTCGTTTGCCGAAGTCGGCACCGAACCGGGCCCCCATTTCGGCCTCGGTCTTGACGCCTACGCAACCTGGACTTCGCCGATTCGTAAGTTCGGCGACATGATTAACCATCGTTTGCTGAAAGCGATTGTGCGCGGCGACAGCACTGCCCGTCCGCAGGATGCGCTGACAACCATCATGAGCGAACGTCGACGTCTCAACCGCATGGCAGAACGCGATGTCGGCGACTGGCTCTACGCACGCTTCCTCGCGCCGTTCGCCGGTACCGACCGCAAGTTCAGCGCCGAAATCATCGACGTGTCACGTGGCGGGATGCGCGTCCGTTTACAGGAAAATGGTGCGGTGGCCTTCATCCCTGCGCCATTCATCCACGCGGTGCGTGATGAGCTAGTGTGCTCACAGGAAAGCGGCACTGTGCAAATTAAAGGTGAAGTCGCTTACCGCGTAACTGACATCATTGATGTGACCATCGCTGAAGTACGCATGGAAACGCGCAGCGTGGTTGCTCGCCCAGCCGTCTGAGCATGAATACGTGCGGGATAACAGCCGTTATCCCGCATTTCTCTCTGTCCGCTTTAGCAAATGTTAAATTTGCATTCCGCTTCACACTTCTCGTGCCTTCGCCTGTCGTTAACAATTCATTACATTACTTTTAACTTGTTGTATTCGATCGCCTCTTTTACCGGTCTCTACAAGGAGTTAACTCATGAACAACGTCAAAACCAGTGTTACCTGGTTAGCGGTGGCGTTAGTTGGCGCGGGCGCCTTTGCCATGCTGGCCCTCAGCCGTGGCGAACACGTCAACGCTGTCTGGCTGGTGATTGCCTCTGTCGCCTGCTACAGCATTGCCTATCGCTTTTACAGCCTGTTTATCTCTAAACGTATTTTTGAGCTGGATGACCGTCGCCGTACGCCGGCGGAGCGTTTAAGCGACGGCCTCGATTATGTACCCACCAATAAATGGGTGCTGTTTGGCCACCACTTTGCAGCGATTGCGGGTGCGGGCCCGTTGGTTGGCCCGATCCTCGCGGCGCAAATGGGCTTTTTGCCTGGCACCATCTGGATTTTGGTCGGTGTGATGTTTGCTGGCGCGGTGCAGGACTTCCTGATTCTGTTTATCTCGACCCGCCGTGATGGCCGCTCGCTTGGCGAGATGGCGCGTCAGGAACTGGGTTCGTTCGCCGGTGTGGTCACCATGCTGGGCGCACTGGGCGTGATGATCATCATTCTCTCGGCGCTGGCTTTGGTGGTAGTGAAGGCGCTGGCCAACAGTCCGTGGGGCTTGTTTACTATTGCCGCGACCATTCCGATTGCGCTGTTTATGGGCGTGTATATGCGTTTCCTGCGCCCGGGTAAAATCGCGGAAGTATCGATAATCGGCTTTGTGCTGATGATGGCGGCAATCATCTACGGCGGCAACGTGGCAGCCGATCCCTATTGGGGCCCGCTGTTCACGCTGAAAGGCACGGAGTTGACGTGGGTGCTGGTAATCTACGGTTTTATCGCCTCTTCGCTGCCAGTGTGGCTGCTGCTGGCACCGCGCGATTATCTCTCCACCTTCCTGAAAATCGGCGTCATCATCGGCCTGGCGATCGGCATTCTGTTTGCCATGCCTGAGATGAAGATGCCTGCAGTGACCAAATTTATTGATGGCACTGGGCCGGTGTTCTCCGGTGCGCTATTCCCGTTCCTGTTTATCACCATCGCCTGTGGCGCAATTTCGGGTTTCCATGCGCTGGTCTCAAGCGGCACCACACCGAAGTTGGTCGAGCGCGAAAGTCATATCCGCTTTATCGGCTATGGCGCAATGCTGATGGAATCGTTCGTGGCGATTATGGCGCTGATTTGCGCTTCAGTGCTCGATCCGGGCGTCTACTTTGCCATGAACTCACCCGCTGCATTGATTGGTACCACGGTAGAAAGTGCTTCGCAGGCAATTAACGGCTGGGGCTTTGTGGTAACACCAGAGATGCTAAGTGGTATTGCGCGAGACGTTGGCGAAAGCACTATTCTTTCGCGTGCCGGTGGCGCACCCACCTTCGCGGTGGGCATGGCGCATATCATCACCGACGTGTTTAACAGCCGCGCGATGATGGCGTTCTGGTACCATTTTGCCATTCTGTTTGAAGCACTGTTTATTCTGACCGCTGTTGATGCCGGTACTCGCGCCTGTCGCTTTATGGTGCAGGATCTGGTGGGCACTGTAGTGCCGTCGATGGCCAATAACCGTTCATGGTTGGGCAATATGGCGGGCACCACCGTCGCTGTTGCGGGCTGGGGGTTCTTCGTCTATCAGGGCGTCGTCGACCCATTAGGCGGTATTAATACCCTGTGGCCGCTGTTTGGTATCGGTAACCAGATGCTGGCGTCGATGGCGCTGATACTCGGCACCGTGGTGCTGTTTAAAATGAAGAAGCAGCGTTACGCATGGGTGACGATTATTCCCACCGCCTGGTTGTTTATTACCTCAATGACCGCTGGCTGGCAGAAGATCTTCCATGAGAAGCCGTCGATTGGTTTCCTTGCGCAGGCCAACAAGTTCCGCAAAGGGATTGATGACGGTATCGTCATCGCGCCCGCCAAAACCGTCGCCGACATGCAAACCATCGTCTTCAGCAATCAAATTAACGCGGCCCTGTGCGCCTTCTTTATGCTGGTGGCCGTGACCATGCTGGTGGCAGCGTTCTTTGTGATTCGTCGTGCGCTCAACAGTGCGGTGCCAACCACCCATGAATCCGAGATCTCATTGCGTAAAGAGGTGAGAAATGTCTGAGTCCATTTATCATTGGAGAAAACCGACCGGCGCGTGGCATATTCAGCAGTGCTTACCAATCGCACCCGCAGCATCTGGGCAAAATCTTACGCGCTGGCAGCGCATCTGGCAGGGTTTGCAGCAAAGTTTTCGTTTAATGGTCGGCGTTCATGACTATCAAACTTATCTGAAGCATATGCGTGAACATCATCCAACTCTCGCCCCGATGGATGAGCGCGCTTTTCACCGTCATTGCCTCGATGCACGCTTTCCCAGCCAGGCCGGAAAACTGGGTAAGTGCCCGTGCTAAAACACTTCAGCCCCGCTTGTCGGGGCTTTTTCGTGCCATTCTTTAGTAAAAACAAAAATATAATTGAATTGCATCTTGTGCTGGCGCAGGAGGTTGAATACTGTTGCTAAAATAATGAGATACCGCCCGCTGAGCATTCCCCCGGAGGAAGTTTCCATGACCGATGAACAAGGGCAAACATTGCTATATACCTTGTTTGGCACCACCAGCCCTCATTGGCGTTTAACTTCAGATAGTGATGCTCTGCATTTTGCCGAAGATGAGAACGCGAACACCAACATGGCGGTTCCGCTTACTCCCGCACAAGCCAGTTTATTACGTGCGATGACGGTCATTACCTCAAGTATTAACCTCACGCTGTCACTGCATGGCGAGCCCGTTCCGATGCATTTCGTCGGCCGCAAAGTCAATCAATCTACCTGGGCAGGCACCTCTTCTGCCTGGGGCGATACGTCGGCTGTCGCGCGCGATTTGACGCTAGGCTTGTCGTTCGCAGAACAAGTGGTTTCTGAAGCGAATTCAGTCATTGTCATTCTCGATCAACGCGGCAACATTCAGCGCTTCAATCGCCTGAGTGAAGAGTACACCGGGCTGAAAGAGCAGGAAGTGATTGGCCGCAACGTATTCCAGCTGTTTATGACCAAGCAGGAAGCGCAGGCGTCACGCCGCAATATCGCCGGTTTCTTCCGTGAAGGCAGTTCTTACGAAGTTGAGCGCTGGATAAAAACCCGTAAAGGTCAGCGACTGTTTCTGTTTCGTAATAAGTTCGTTCACAGCGGTAGCGGGAAAAATGAAATTTTCCTCATCTGTTCAGGAACCGACATTACTGAAGAGCGCCGAGCTCAGGAACGCCTACGCGTGTTAGCCAATACCGATACGGTGACCGGTTTACCTAATCGCAATGCTATTCATCAGCAGATTAGTCTGGCACTGGAGCTGGCGAATGGCAGTCAAACCGGCGTGGTTTACCTTGATTTAGACAATTTTAAGAAGGTGAACGACGCTTACGGCCATATGTTTGGCGATCAGCTGCTGCAAGCCGTGTCACTGGCGATTCTCAGCTGCCTGGGCAAAGACCAGACGCTGGCGCGCCTTGGCGGGGATGAATTTGTGGTGCTGGCGGAACACACCAGCCAGGCGGCGCTGGAAGCGATGGCATCGCGCATTCTCGAGCGCCTGCGTCAGCCGTTCCGTATCGGCCTGATCGAGGTTTACAGCGGATGCTCACTTGGTATCGCCCTTGCCCCGCTACATGGCGAGGACCGCGAAAGCTTGATTCGGAATGCCGATACCGCGATGTATCACGCCAAAGAGAATGGACGCGGCAAATTCTGCGTGTTCGCTAACGAAATGAATCAGCGTGTGTTTGAGTATCTTTGGCTCGATACCAACCTGCGCAAAGCACTCGAACTGGATCATCTGGTGGTGCATTACCAGCCGAAGCTCAATGCCGAGGGCGACGTGCTGAGCGCTGAGGCACTGGTGCGCTGGAATTCACCAGAACGCGGTTTGGTGCCGCCGGGTGATTTTATCTCGTATGCCGAAGAATCCGGTTTGATTGTGCCTTTGGGCCGCTGGGTGATGCTCAATGTGCTGCAGCAGGTTATTAAATGGCGCAGCGAAGGCATCTATCTGCGCGTCGCGGTTAATGTCTCCGCTAAGCAACTGATTGATCAAAGCATTTACACTGACCTGAAGCAGGCGCTGAATGAAGCTGGGCTGAAAGATTGTCCGATTGATATCGAACTAACAGAAAGCTGTTTAATCGAGAATGAGGCCGGCGCGCTGATGTTGATGAAACAGTTCCAGGAACTGGGTGCGCAAATTCATCTTGATGATTTTGGTACCGGTTACTCCTCGCTGTCCCAGCTGGCGCGTATCCCTATTGATGCCATTAAACTGGATCAGAGTTTTGTGCGTAATATCAACAAGCAACCTGTTGCGCAGTCGCTGGTCCGTGCGATTGTCGCGGTTGCCAAAGCCCTTAAGCTGCAGGTGATTGCCGAAGGCATTGAAACTAAAGCTGAAGAGAAGTTTGTGATGGCCAACGGTGTCGATGGGCGTCAAGGTTATTATTATGCAAAACCAATGCCCGCAGAACAGCTCGGGCATTGGCTGGCTAAGCATCCTGCCCGCGTTTAACGCTGGTCTGCGAGATTAACCGGCTTTGCGCAAGGATGCGCTATGACGGTTCTGCAGTTGTACCAGTCGTTCCATGTAAGCAATGTCTTTTGGCTCCAGTGTGAAGGCATAGTCGACCCAATCCTCCGTGATATCCATCAACTCGGCGCGTGATAACTGCAATACGCGTTGACGCGCTTTCAGCATCGCACGCACGCCGTTGAGCTTCGGCCGTAACGTATCGATAAAGGTCCGCGTGGTGCGGTAAGCATCGCCGGGCTGGAACACTTTGTCGACCAGACCTCGTGTTTCATACCATTCCGCGCTGTGCGATTCCCCTTCACAAATCAGCTCTTCCGCCAGCTTCATACCCGATCGACGCGCGACTAAAGAGTAGCCGCCCATGCCCGGGAACAGGTTGAACGCGATCTCCGGGAACCCCATGCGTGCGCTGTTCTGCGCCAGAATAAAGTGATGCGCTAGCGCCGCTTCAAAGCCGCCGCCCAGCGCACTGCCTTCAATCATTGCCAGCGTGACTGCACCGGTATCGAAACCCCGCGCCGCGGAGTGGATGCAGTCGACGCAGGCTCGCGCATAGGCACGCAATGCTTCGCGACGGTTGTTGCGAATGCATTCGACAAAGAAGCGCAAATCGCCGCCGGCATTGAACATCTGTGGCACTAACGATCCCGTCACCCAGAAATCAATCGGCAAACCGGAACGCTGAGCGGAATAGCTCAGGTTCATGATCTCCTCAATCAGTTCATGGTTGAAACTCGGACGGGGTTGAGCGCGCAGCATCATCCACATCGTGCGTCGGCCCTCTTCATAGTAGGCGGCGAGCTGTGTGGTTTGTCCAACTTCGGTGAACAGTCTGCATGTCGGTTGGTTAATTACTGTCATTGTCTCATCCTCTGTTTATGTTTATGTAGTGCGTTAAACGCCACATCAGCGTAATCCAGAGTGAGGCCAGACCAAATGAGAGATTGATTTATAAAGCAAAATCCAGAGATATCCCCGACCAGCGGCCGGGGAAGCATTAGCGGGCTTACTTGATGGCTGCGTGTTGCCCCACGGCAACATGAGAACGCTTAACGCGTCGCGAATAAACGGCGGTGATGATGGGCACAATGACGGAGGTCACAATCACTGACGTGGCGACCAACGCAGTGGCGGCAGGTGCGATCGGTTTAAACTGGGGCAGCATCTCAGCAATCAACACCGGTGTCGCGACTGCAGCTCCGGCGGTGCTGGAGGCCGCAATCCCGGCAGTACCATCGCCGCCACCGATCAGGCGGTCGGCGATAATCAGCGGGATACCGGTGACGATAATGACGGCGACACCGAGCATAATCCCCAGTAAGCCCGTTTGTGCGATGACACCCAGGTCAATCGTATTACCCAAGGCGAAGGCAAAGAACGGAATTAACGTGTGCACCGCTTTGCCAAAGAACTCACGCAGTTCTGGATCCAGGTTACCCAACGCAAAACCGACGATAAACGGCAATACCGCGCCAACAAACACGTGCGGCTCGAACGAAGCAATACCCGCGGTGCCGAGAATCACCATCGTCATTAACGGCCCCGACTCCAATGACATCAATACAAATGCGCCTGCCTCTTCTTTCGAGCCATATTGCTGCATTATTGAGGCGTATAAGCCGCCATTGGTCATATCCATCGCCGCCACTAAAGCCAATGTGGAGAGTCCGGCAAACATGCCCACTTCTACACCGTTTTCCGGCATCACACGTGAAGCAATTGCTGCGACAACCCATGCCACCGCAATTTTGGTGAGCACCAGCGTGCCCGACTTACGCAGCACCGTACCCGTGGCGCTGAGCTTGATGGATGCGCCCATGCAGAAGAACCATACTGCCAGAATCGGAACGGTACCGGTCATTAAGCCGTTGGTGAAAGAGCCGAAGTATTTACCTGCGCCTGGAGAAAATGTATGGCACAGCGCGCCCAAAAACAGCGGAATGAGCATCATGCCGCCAGGAATCTTATCGATTGCACGTTTGATATGCATAATTGTGTCACCTTAACTGAGCCAGAGGGAGGTGCTGTTATGATTTGCCGGATGGCATGGCGAGCAAGATAACGATTGGTGAAGGGGAAAAAAGTGATCGCAAATCCATTTATGAAACACTGTTTTATTTTTATTGATAAATCATTTTGCATTTATGATGGGCATCGCCATACCAGACGATAAGAACTAAAAAAAGAAAGGCGCCCACAGGCGCCTGAGTGTCCACTGTCGATCAGTTCTGTCCATACCACGCATTTTTACCGTGTTTACGCAGGTAGTGCAGATCAAGTAGCGTTTGCGAAATCGGCGGTATCTCAGTACGCAGCTGTTCAGTATGCAGCGCCATGTAGGCCACCTCTTCTAAGACCACCGCACTGTGTACTGCAGCAAGCGCATCTTTTCCCCAGGCAAAGGGACCGTGCGAATTGACCAGTGCGGCGGGAATGGCGGTTGGTTCAATGCCTTGCTGTGCAAAGGTCTCGATAATCACCTGACCGGTGTTCCACTCATATTCCTGTTCAATCTCTTCACGCTTCATCTGACGTGTGCAAGGGATGGTGCCGTAAAAATCATCGGCGTGGGTGGTTCCAAGCGCGATGATTTCGCGTCCGGCCTGTGCCCAAATGGTAGCGTGACGCGAGTGTGTATGCACGATGCCGCCGATCTCGGGCCAGGCGAGATAGAGCGCACGATGCGTCGCGGTATCTGAAGACGGACGCATTTTACCTTCAACAACATCCCCGCTTGCGAGGTCAACGACGACCATGTCGTCGCGCTGCATCTGTTCGTATTTTACGCCGGACGGTTTGATCACCAATAAGCCGCGCTCGCGGTCCACAGCGCTGACATTGCCCCATGTAAAGGTGACCAAGTTATAGCGAGGTAAATCGAGGTTGGCTTCCAGCACCTGCTGTTTTAACGCTTCCAGCATGTTTTCTCTCCTGCAATCTGTGATAGCTAAATTGTGCGGAGCAGGCAGAAAAAACGTTATGGAAGGAATGGCTGTAAAAGCGGCGGAAAGTGGCTGAGGCTGTAAAAGTGTGGGACAGGATTCGTCCGAATACATGTCAAAACGTGAATTAAAAGGTCCGTTTTAAAATGACGAGTGAGGCGTAACATCTATACTTATGGTGTTACCTCGCTGTTAACATTCAAGGAGAAGTTAATGACTACAACAATGAAGCGCCTTACTGCTGCCATATTGGCAACAACATTAGTTGTCGCTCTGAGCGGCTGCTCAAATTGGTCAAAACGCGACCGAAATACCGCAATTGGTGCGGGTGCCGGTGCCATTGGTGGTTCAGTGCTGACCAACGGTAGTGGACTCGGAACTGTAGGCGGCGCCGCTGTCGGCGGCATCATCGGCCATCAGATTAGCAAATAAATTATAATTATCAGGCTACGCAGCGCATCTACTTAATAACGGGCCACTTATAAAGTGGCCCGAACTTATTCAACCACCAGCCAGTTTGACTTTCATACCTTTGGCTTCCAGCAACGTTTTTATCACATCGCGTTTATCGCCCTGAATCTCAATCACACCGTCTTTGACTGCCCCACCGCAACCACACTTTTTCTTCAGTTCGGCCGCCAGTTTTTCGAGCGCGCTATCATCCAGATCGATACCCGTTACCAGACACACGCCCTTCCCTTTGCGTCCGCTGGTTTGGCGCTGAATACGCACAATACCATCGCCTTTTGGTCGCGGCGCTTTCTCTTCTTCATGCGTAATTCGACCCGTATCGGTCGAATACACTAAGCGATTGTCCTGAGCCATTACGCCTCCTGTAAACTGTGCAGGATGTGCTGCAATGTTGCTGCCGGGTCAGCGGATTGGGTGATCGGACGCCCGATAACCATATAATCCACGCCAGCGAGTTTTGCCTGCTGCGGCGTCATAATACGTCGCTGATCGCCAGCGTCGCTGCCAGCCGGGCGAATACCGGGGGTAACCAGCGCGAAATCCTGACCTATCACCTGCTTGAAGTGCGCGGCTTCCTGCGCTGAGCAAACTACGCCGTCCAGACCGCAATCGCGGGTTAAACGCGCCAGACGCTCAGCCTGCTGAGCCGGAGATAAGGTAATACCTAAACCTTTAAGATCGTCTTCATCCATGCTGGTCAACACGGTGACGGCAATTAGCAGGGGCGCATCATCACCAAACGGCACCAGTGCTTCACGTGCTGCGTTCATCATGCGCGCACCGCCGCTCGCGTGTACGTTGACCATCCATACGCCAAGATCTGCTGCTGCTGCTACCGCATGTGCGGTGGTGTTCGGAATATCATGAAATTTGAGATCGAGGAACACGTCGAAACCGCGTTCCTGAATCGTTTTCACCACCGACGGGCCAAACAACGTGAACATCTCTTTGCCCACTTTCAGGCGACACTGGCTCGGGTCGAGGCGATCTACAAATTGCAGTGCGCTGTTGAGATCATGATAGTCGAGTGCCACCAGAATAGGTGAAGTGGTTACAGGCATAACGTTTCCTCAGTGACAGGCACCCGCGGGCGCGATGGACAAACGGCAAGCATTCTACCTGCGCAGGCCGGTGCCGACAATCACGCTGCCGCCATTACTTATCTGTTCGACGGCTAACTGCACATTGCTGAGGTGGTTTTTATTTTTAAACATATAAGTATGTTGTAACTAATAAGGGATGAAACGACAAAAAATTCGGCCATTATTGGCCGTCGAGTCCACGGATAGGTTTAACCGATGACCAGGCGCGACAAGATGGGCAATGCCAATAGAGTGCATGCGCTGTGAAGCCGCATTTCTGGCAACGATAACGCGGCTTAGTGCGGATCTGCTCGCCAACCATGTCGCGCAGGACCATCAGGCTCTCTTTCGCCCGTCCATCTTCAGCCTCATGTAAGTGGAAATCCATCAAACGATGGAACACGCGCATGGTCGGGTGACGTTGAAGCTGACGATTGATATACAGCTGTGCCGCCTCCGGGCCCTGCTGCTGCTCAAGAATATCAGAAAGATAAAGCTCAGCTGCGGCGCCGGTGTTTTCATCGACACAGCGTTGTAAAAATTGTGCCCAGTTTTCAGGTTGGTTCAGGCGCTGATAGCACGTTTCCAGCATCGGCAAGGTTTCGCTCACCAGCTCTTTGTCCTGCTCAAGTACGCGCTGCAGTCGGCTAGCGGCTTTGCCGTACTCGCCCTGCTCCATTAATATCCGGCCCATCATGATTGAAACGCGTGCGCTCTGATGGTCCGCAGACTCGCCCTTCTTCAACAAGCTCATCCCACGATCGAGGTCGTCACTGCTTAACGCCTGCAACGCCAGTTCACAATAGAAATGGGCAATTTCGCCTTTTTGCTTGTCTTTGCCGAGCTTAACCAGCTTTTCCGCCACTTCGATGGCTTTTTGCCAGTCGCTGGTTGCCTGATGAATCAACAATAACTGCTGTAAAGCGCCGATGCGGAAATCGGTCTCGTCCACCAATTGCCCAAACATATCTTCGGCTCGGTCGTACAGTCCCGCCGCCATGTAATCACGGCCGAGTTGTTGGATCGCCAGTAAGCGCTGCTCATAACTGAGCGAGGCACTTTCCATCAGAGATTGGTGAATACGAATGGCGCGGTCAACTTCACCGCGCGAACGAAACAGGTTACCCAGCGTGAGATGCGCCTCGACGGTACCGCTGTCCTCTTTCAACATATCAAGAAAGAGGTCAACCGCTTTGTCCTGTTGATTGGACAGCAGGAAATTCACCCCGGTCACATAATCACGCGACAGGCGATTGGCTTCCTGTTGCTTATCATGATGCGCGCTGCGACGGCCCATATACCAGCCATACGCCGCAGCAACAGGAAGAAGCAGAAACAGCAATTCAAGCATCGAAAATTAATCCCGACGACTGGCAGTTGGTGATGGGGTCACGGCGTTAGATTGTTCATTCTGAGCCTGCATACGTTTGAGTTTGCGCTGCGCGTTGGCAAGAGAAACACGTAAGCGCAACCAGAACAGACCGCAAATCGCCCATCCCAGCAGGAATCCAGCGCCAAACAGACTGGCGAGCAATGTTGAAATGCGGAATTCGCCCTGCGCTAGCAGATAGTTAAAGGTGATGATTTGATCGTTATGCGCTCCAAGCGTGACGGAGATGATGAAAATGACCAATACCACGAGAAAAATGAGCAAATATTTCACAATGCGTCCTGTCGAGAGGTTATCCAATAGAAGTATGCCAAAAAACCGCCGTCGATGCTGCTTATCCCCACATCTGTTAACGCTTTTTTCTGCAAGCACAATCAATCATATGGGGACGAACAGTGTAATTACAATCCATCATCACGTTGGGCGATTTCACGATGTTCTTCCGGTGGGATAGTTAGCGGGCCGCAGAAACGCTGGGCCAGTAACGTGGCAATGGTCACTAACAACCAGGAAATCAGTGTTGCCATCACTAAATCGCGCGGCCAGTGCATACCTAATACTAAACGGCTGCCCATTACCGCGGTCGCCCAAACGAACAATACCGCGACCGTGGCAAAGTGGCGGCGTGGCCATAATAAACCGATCGCTAAAAGTGCCCAACTGGCGGCAAACATGGTGTGCCCGGAAGGAAACGCATAGCCGGTTTCAAATGCCCAATGATGCTTTAGCCATTGCGGCAACTGTGTATCGTTGGCCAGCAAAGTTGAAACCATTTCCCCGCGCTGTTGGCGATGAAGCTGATAAAACGCATCACCGTTAATACCGTGGCTTTTTTCCAGCCAGATAACATACGGGCGCGGTTCCTGCACCTGCTCTTTAATTGAGGATTTGGTGTACTGACCGGCAAGAATCGCCCCGTTCATAATGATGATGAGCAGAATCGCGGGTTTAAGGCGAAAGCGTAAACACCACAACACCCAAGCGCTCAGGATGATACTGGTAAGAATGCCCCATGGATTGGTGACAGTTTCCGTCATCCAGAACAGCGCTCGCAGAAGATGGCCACTTTCCTCGGGCTGCCATTGCCAGCCCGATATCCAAACGCCTAACGGCATCAGCAACAATAAAAACGCCCCGAGGGTGGTGCGCTGAATGATTTTTAACATTCGCTTCCTTTTAGATCCGCATAAACGCGTGCGTAATGCATAACTTTAGCTGAAAAAAGAATAACATACCTATTGCGGCTTGGATAATTGTGCTTTATCACTACAATCACTCTGACCGATTAACGGCAGCAGTTCTGGTTGTGGCACAATAGCGTGAGTTTCATCGGGCCACTTGGGCCCGTGCGTTATCATGATGATAGCGCATCCTCTGAAGGTTCTGGAGAGTCACATGCAGCTTAAACGGGTAGCAGAAGCCAAACTGCCCACGCCATGGGGAGATTTCCTGATGGTTGGTTTTGAAGAACTGGCAACCGGCCACGACCATGTCGCGCTGGTTTTTGGTGATATTAGCGATCACAATCCGGTGCTGGCGCGCGTCCATTCTGAGTGCCTGACTGGCGATGCCCTGTTCAGCTTACGCTGCGACTGCGGTTTTCAGCTCGAAGCCGCGTTAACGGCGATTGCTGAAGAAGGTCGTGGCATCCTGATGTATCACCGTCAGGAAGGACGTAACATCGGTTTGCTGAATAAAATTCGTGCTTACGCTTTGCAGGATAAAGGCTACGACACCGTCGAAGCCAACCACCAGCTTGGTTTCGCCGCTGATGAGCGTGATTTCACGCTGTGTGCAGATATGTTCAAACTGTTGGGCGTCAATGAAGTGCGCTTGCTGACGAACAATCCGCGCAAAGTTGAGATTCTGACCGAGGCCGGTATCAATATCGTTGAACGCGTGCCATTGGTTGTCGGGCGCAACCCGAAAAATGCGCATTATCTCGATACTAAAGCCGCAAAAATGGGTCACCTGCTGCCGAAGTCTTAAACAGTTTCAAAAGCCAATAAAAAAAGCCGGGACATCCCGGCTTTATTTTTTAATTCAGCATATTGCGTATAACATAATGCAGTATGCCGTCGTTCTGGTAATAGGTCAGTTCATTACTGGTATCAATGCGGCAGCGCGTTTCAAGCGTCTCTTTACTGCCATCCGCGCGCGTCAGCGTCACGGTTACCGTACCACCTGGCTTAAGCTGTGATAGGTTCGCCACATCGATGAACTCTTCACCCGTCAATTGCAGCGTTTTCCGCGTTACGCCGGACGGAAACTCGAGCGGCAGAATCCCCATCCCAATCAGGTTAGAGCGGTGAATGCGCTCGAAGGATTCGGAAATAACCACACGTACACCTTGTAAGCGCGGCCCTTTCGCTGCCCAGTCACGACTGGAGCCGGAACCGTACTCTTTACCAGCAATGACCGCTAACGGCACGCCTTCTTGCTGGTATTTCATCGCGGCATCGTAAATAGCCAACTGTTCGTTGCTGGGGAAGTGTTTGGTATAACCGCCCTCCACTCCCGGCACCATTTCATTGCGGATACGAATATTGGCGAAGGTTCCGCGCATCATCACTTCGTGGTTACCACGACGAGACCCGTAGGAGTTGAAATCGGTGCGCTCGACACCGTGAGTGAGCAAATAGCGACCGGCCGGACTTTCCGCCTTGATGCTCCCTGCAGGCGAAATATGGTCGGTGGTTACAGAGTCGCCCAGCATTGCCAGAATGCGCGCGCCTTTAATATCCTGCACCGGCTTCGGCGTTTTCTCCATATCGTCAAAGAACGGCGACAGGCGAATGTAGGTGGAATCGCCATCCCAATCATAAGTAGGCGCTTCGCTGACTTTGATTTGCTGCCACTCCGGGGTGCCGTCAAACACCTCAGCATACTCTTTGTGGAACATATCGCTGGTCACTTTCTGCACCGCTTCTGCAATCTCCTCCGGCGATGGCCAGATATCCTTGAGGAAAACATCATTGCCCTGACGATCTTGTCCGATCGGTTCAGATTGCAGATTGATCTTCATGTTGCCCGCTAAAGCATAAGCCACCACCAGCGGCGGCGAAGCCAGCCAGTTGGTTTTAATCAGCGGATGAATACGGCCTTCAAAATTACGGTTACCAGAGAGCACCGCGGCAACCGTGAGATCACCCTCTTTAATCGCGCTTTCAATGGCATCAGGTAATGGACCCGAATTACCGATACAGGTGGTGCAACCGTAACCGACCAGATTAAAACCCAACTCATCCAGGTAAGGGGTTAGTTGCGCTACCGCCAGATAATCAGAAACAACTTTCGATCCCGGCGCGAGCGAAGCCTTGACCCATGGTTTGCGCATCAGACCGCGCTCAACCGCATTCTTTGCCAGCAAACCGGCCGCCATCAGTACGCTAGGGTTTGATGTGTTGGTACAGGAGGTAATCGCCGAGATCACTACTGCCCCGTCATCCAGCTGATAACTGTCACCGGTTTCGCTGTCGCGATAGCTGACAGTTTTATGCGGTTTTTGCGCCTGATTAACTTCCAGTTCGTTGCTTGCGTCGAAGGCAGTGGGAACATCGCCAAGCGATACTCGATCCTGAGGACGTTTTGGACCGGCGAGACTGGATTCAACTTCACCCATATCCAGTGCTAAGGAGCTGGTGAACACCGGCTCATCGCCTGCGTTTCGCCACATGCCTTGTTCTTTGGCATAGGCTTCAACCAGTTCAACTTGATCAGCGTCGCGGCCGGTGAGTGTCATGTAGCTCAGCGTGACTTCATCAATAGGGAAGAAACCGCAGGTCGCGCCATATTCTGGAGCCATATTAGCGATGGTCGCGCGATCGGCAAGCGGCAAATCAGCCAAGCCATCACCGTAAAACTCAACGAATTTACCCACTACCCCATGTTGACGTAGCATTTGCGTGACGGTTAACACCAGATCAGTTGCAGTAATGCCAGCGCGCAATTTACCCGTGAGTTTAAAACCGACCACGTCTGGTATCAGCATAGACACCGGTTGGCCAAGCATTGCCGCTTCAGCCTCAATTCCGCCAACACCCCACCCTAATACGCCAAGCGCATTGATCATTGTGGTATGCGAATCGGTGCCGACTAACGTATCCGGATAAGCGACCTCTTTGCCATCTTGTGTTTCATGCCAGACAGATTTACCCAGATATTCGAGATTGACCTGATGACAAATGCCCGTGCCAGGTGGGACCACACGGAAGCGGTTAAACGCTTTTTGTCCCCAGCGCAAAAAAACGTAACGTTCATGGTTACGTTCCATTTCTAGGCGCACATTTTCGTCAAAAGCTTTGTTATCGCCGAAATGATCCACGGTGACGGAATGGTCAATAACCAGGTCAACCGGCGAAAGGGGATTAACTTTAGCGACGTTGCCACCGAGGCGTTTTACTGCCTCACGCATGGCCGCTAAATCCACCACCGCTGGCACGCCGGTAAAATCTTGCATTAATACACGCGCCGGACGATAGGCAATCTCACGATCGGCGTGAGCATCTTTTTGCCAGGCGACCAACGCCTCAATATCTTCAAGCGTGACAGAATCACCATCCTGCCAGCGCAATAAGTTTTCAAGCAGGACTTTCATAGACTTGGGCAAGCGATCAATATTGCCCAATTGCTGGGCTGCTTTAGGCAGGCTGTAGTAGTGATATTTTTTTGCCCGAACATCCAGCGTGTCCTGACTCTGCTCGCGTAACGTTAACGACATAGCGCCTCCATGTAAGTGGATCTCTTTTAAACCTCAGTGACTGCAAGGTTTAACTTAAAGATAGACTACATTAGCGTTAACGTTTTGATAACAACACGAATAGACACATTAAAATACAATGAAAAATGCCCCAACATTTGTCAGGGCATTTAAAGAATTCGATTTAATTTGCGTTAAGGCTAAATCATCGCCCAAAAGGCGGCAGCCCAAAACGCTAGCGAGAAGGTATATACGCTAAACCAGGATAACGTTGTTGTATTGATGTTCATAATTCACTCCCTCCCGGATTCCGGGCAAAAAAAGACCACCGTCTTCAGCGCTGTACTGATGACACCGTTTTTTTAATGCTGAGTGTTAAAGGACGGGCTTTTAACTTGCCCACCGGATAATCCGGCAAAAAGAGGGACTAAATGTCTAAATATGGAACGGAACGCATGCTGCGTTATTTCGACTTCATATCCATGAAGGATTCTATAAAATTACGCTGGTTTTCACTGAGTTCCCACGAAGTAGGAATCGTAACTTGCGGTTCAGTGGAAACCACATCTTTCACTTTGCACGCAGGCGTTTGCGGCTGACGCGCAGATACCGGATGTTTACGACTGAGTGTATTTGCCCACATGGTTTAACCCCACATACGCCAAATCATTAACGCCACCACTACCCAGAACAGTGCTGAAGCAGCGAAGACAGTCATCCAAGCTTTGCGACGGGTGTTGCCAGTGCGCTCAACTTTGGTGCTTTTAGTCCGGAAGCCCGGCTGTACAGTTATTCTCGTATTCATAGTTTTTGATAATCACTCTCAATAAAACGATTGATGACAACGATTAAGATTTAGGACGAATCCTAAACTTGTTAAGACCGAAAATCCAGTTATTTTTATTGAGCACAACGATTAACGCTATTTATCAAAACGTAAAAAATTGATGAGATAAATTTAATTGCCATGATAACTATTAATTAAATAGTTACATTGTAAATTTGGGTTAATCACAAATTAGATCCATTCTAAATTTGAGTTTAATTTAGTAACCCAGTCAAAAAGCCCTTCTCCATCAACTCTTAACTAGAGTATGGGAATATTCCTGGCGGGCTGCAAAGTAGCATCGTAAAAAATGTGTACTGATTCGCATTTAATAAATAACAATGAAAAAACATGTGACCCATGTTTCATTTACATAAAAATAATGATTTTTTTTGATGTACTCGTGGCGCTAAGCGCTAAGGGATTCCGAAGGTGCCCACTGGACACCTTGGCAAAAGAATGAGTTATGAATTTACTTGAAAGGTAATTTGATGTCGCGGAACATGGCTTCGATATCTTCATTAGAGCGCAGTGCGACCGCCGCATCCACCACATCACGTGTGAGGTGTGGTGCAAAACGTTGAATAAAATCATACATATAGCTGCGCAGGAAGGTGCTGCGCCTAAAGCCAATCTTAGTCGTACTATTCGTAAAGATCTCTGAAGCTTCAATGCGCACTAAATCAGGGTCAGCAACCGGGTCCACCGCCATACTGGCAATCACACCAACGCCTAAGCCTAAGCGCACATAAGTCTTAATTACGTCTGCATCGGTCGCGGTGAAAACAATGCGTGGCGTTAATCCTGCGCGGTTAAACGCCGTGTCCAGCTCAGAACGGCCGGTAAAGCCGAAGGTGTAGGTGACTAAAGGGAAATCCGCCAGCTCTTCTATCGTCACATTGGATTTACCCGCTAGCGGATGATCGGGTGTAACCACAATGGCACGATTCCAGTGATAGCACGGCAGCATGATCAGGTCGTCATAAAGATGCAATGCTTCAGTGGCAATCGCAAAGTCAGCATTTCCCTTTGAAACTGCCTCAGCAATTTGCGTCGGCGATCCTTGATGCATGTGCAAAGAGACGCGAGGATAGCGCTCAATAAAGCCTTTTATAACGCCCGGCAGCGCATAACGCGCTTGCGTATGGGTCGTCGCGACATACAGCGATCCTTTATCTGGCCAGGTATGTTCACCTGCCACTGATTTGATCGCATCAACTTTAGACAGAACTTCGCGTGCAATACGGATGATCTCTTCGCCTGCAGGCGTTACTTGCGTCAGATGCTTACCACTGCGCGCAAATATCTGCACGCCCAGCTCATCTTCCAACATACGTACTTGCTTACTAATGCCTGGCTGTGAGGTATATAAGCCTTCGGCGGTCGATGAGACATTAAGGTTGTGATTTACCACTTCGACGATGTAACGCAACTGCTGCAATTTCATAGTTATATCTTCCTGGTAGCGACAGAGGTGCATTCCCGGCAGGCGTGTTTCCGCCTTGATTGCAATGAGGGAGGGAAAGCGAGTCAGCGAAACGAAAAGAGTTCTATAACAACTATATCAGTTAAAGGAAGAATGTAGAACGATTAGCTATAAGGATAAGAGAAAGGCCAGCAGACGCTGGCCTTAAGAGGAATTACTTTTTCGCTTCCTGCCATTTGCCATCAATATAGAACATTGACCAGCCGGTGGCTTTGCCATCTTTTTCCGATGAAACATACTGCTGTTTCGTTTTACGACTGAAACGCACCATCGTTTTATTGCCTTCCGGATCGGTGGCTGGCGCTTCTGACAGATACTTCAGCTTTTCTGGCAGACGATCGGCAAAGCGTTTCAGCTCCTCCACTAGCGGCGCGCGGGTTTCACGCGATTTCGGGAAGGTATTAGCGGCAAGGAACACGCCCGCTGCGCCATCACGCAACACAAAGTAAGCGTCCGACTTTTCGCACTCCAGTTCTGGCAGCGGCACCGGATCTTCTTTTGGCGGCGCGACGTCACCATTACGCAGAATCTTGCGGGTGTTTTTGCATTCGTCGTTAGTACAAGCCATGTACTTACCGAAACGGCCCATTTTAAGGTGCATTTCAGAGCCGCATTTCTCGCACTCAACAATCGGACCATCATAGCCCTTGATACGGAACTCGCCCTGCTCGATCTCGTAGCCATCACATTCTGGATTATTACCGCAGACGTGCAGCTTACGCTGATTATCAATGAGATAGCTATCCATCGCGGTACCACACTTCTGGCAACGGCGACGGGCGCGCAACGCGTTGGTTTCGGCATCATCGCCCTCCAGCACGTTAAGCACTTCATTTTCCGGGATCAGATTGATGGTTTGCTTGCAGCGTTCTTTTGGCGGCAAGGCATAACCCGAACAACCCAGGAACACACCGGTGCTGGCTGTGCGAATGCCCATTGGACGGCTGCAAGTCGGGCAATCAATCGATGTCAACACCATCTGGTTCGGCTGCATGCCCCCCTCTTCCGGATCTTTTTCAGCGTGATCTAACTGCTGGCTGAAATCACTGAAGAAGGAATCGAGCACCGCTTTCCATTCGGCTTCATTATTAGCCACCTGATCGAGGCTGTTTTCCATGCGCGCGGTGAAGTCATAATTCATCAGTTCGCGGAAATTAGACTCAAGACGATCGGTAACAATTTCACCCATTTTTTCAGCGTAGAAACGGCGGTTCTCTACACGCACGTAACCACGGTCCTGAATAGTTGAGATAATCGAGGCATAGGTTGATGGACGACCAATACCGCGTTTTTCCAGCTCGCGTACCAGCGAAGCTTCACTGAAGCGCGCCGGCGGTTTGGTGAAGTGCTGGCTTGGCATCAGTTCTTTAAGATCCAGCATGTCGCCTACATCAACCGGCGGCAGTGTTAGATCTTCATCATTTTTACGCAGCGCAGGCATCACGCGCGTCCAGCCATCGAAACGCAGCGTGCGGCCTTTGGCTTTCAATTTGAACTCAGCCGCGCCCACGGTCAGTGTAGTGGAGTCGTACTGGGCCGGTACCATTTGGCAGGCAACGAATTGGCGCCAAATTAGCTGATAGAGTTTCTGCGCGTCGGCTTCCATATCTTTCAGCTGCTCTGCCACGATATTCACATCTGAAGGACGAATGGCTTCATGCGCTTCCTGTGAATTCTCTTTGCTGGCATAGGTATTGGGCGCATCTGGCAGATATTTCTTACCGAAGCTGCTTTCAACATAGTCACGCGCCATCGCCACTGCATCCTGGCTCAGGTTGGTGGAGTCGGTACGCATATAGGTGATGTGACCGGCTTCATACAAGCGCTGCGCCATCATCATGGTCTTCTTAACGCCGAAGCCAAGACGCGTGCTTGCGGCCTGTTGCAACGTTGAAGTAATAAAAGGTGCAGAAGGCTTGCTGCTGGTCGGCTTGTCTTCACGATCCAACACTTCATAACGCGCTTTCTGCAAAATAGCGACCGCCGCGTGAGTTTGCTCACGATTAACCGGGCGGAACGCTTTGTCATTCTGATGTGTGACCTGCATGGCCAGATCGGCGCCTTTAGGCGTGGCGAAATCAGCATCGATTTCCCAGTACTCTTCTGGCACGAAGGCTTTGATTTCGTGCTCGCGCTCAACCACCAGACGCACAGCAACAGACTGAACGCGACCGGCTGACAAGCCACGGGCAATTTTCTTCCACAGCAGCGGCGAAACCATATAACCCACCACGCGATCCATAAAGCGGCGCGCTTGCTGGGCATTAACACGTTCAATATTGAGCTCTCCCGGCTTATCAAACGCCTGACGAATCGCATTCTTGGTGATTTCGTTAAACACCACGCGGCTAAAGCGTTTATCGTCTCCACCGATCACTTCCCGCAGGTGCCAGGCAATGGCTTCCCCTTCGCGGTCAAGGTCGGTTGCGAGATAGATGTGGTCAGCGTCAGCTGCCAGATTTTTCAACTCAGCGACAACTTTTTCTTTGCCCGGCAGAATTTGATAATCCGCTTCCCAACCATGCCAGGGATCGACACCCATGCGATTGACTAAAGCGGCTTTCTCATCTTTCTTAACCTTTTTGCCAGGCTTCGCTTTTTCCCCGTCGGCACTTTTACGGGCAGTTGAACCACTGGTCGGCAAATCACGGATATGACCGACGCTGGATTTCACCACGTAGTCATTACCGAGGTATTTATTGATTGTTTTGGCCTTTGCCGGGGACTCAACGATTACGAGTGATTTACCCATATGTACCTTTACCTAAATGAAACGTCCTGATAAACGGGAGAGAATTGGAGGTCCCAAAACCCAATGGGTTCAATATTGCTGCCACAATTTCGCATTACAAGGCAGCTGGGATAATCTCAGGTCAGATTGCGTCGACTTCTGCAACTTTATGATTAAGAGCGAGTTTTCCATCTGACAGAACCACACATCCGGGTGCGATCTCCCTGAAAGCTGAATCGCCCACACTCTACCTGATAAAATCCGTTACGCAACTTAATTAGCATTCTGCCTAATTTTGCGCCATTTTTCTGACGCAACGCTGATTTGCTGAACGCGACGACTCGCAAGTAATATAGAAGGAGAAAAATGGCTGTCAAAAAAGAGGTGTAAAATGTCAGGGCCAACGGAATCTATTTCACGCCAGATGTTACTGGAAATAGCCAATCAGATAATCACGCAGCACGACAATTATTTTGTTGGATTAGAAGCAGACGATGTGATTCAGCAAGGCGACGTATTGGTGTTTCGCGGTCCCTATTTTCTCGATTCTGAAGGTTTGCCTACCGCCAAAACCACCACGGTGTTTAACGTGTTTAAACACCTCGCGGTCGAACTCTCCTCTCAATATCATCTGGCATAAAAAAAAGCCCGGCAATTGCCGGGCTCACTTACAGCAGCGGCTTCTCACCGCGCTGCCATATTTTCAGAATCAATCGCTCAGCCGCCAGGCTCGCGCTGCTGGTAAAGCGATCCATCATTTTCCGCTTCCGCGCGAAATGCACGCCCAGCACGGTAAAGCGTTCCATATTTTTGATAATCAACGCATCGCTAGTGCCAATTTCATCGACCAGGCCTAAATCCAGCGCCTGACGTCCATACCAATGCTCGCCGGTCGCCACCTTGTTGAGATCGAGCGACGGACGCATCTGCTGCACAAAATCCTTGAACAGCTGATGCGTTTCATTAAGATCTTCCTGGAATTTTTCACGCCCTTCTTCGGTGTTTTCACCAAACAGCGTCAACGTACGCTTATATTGACCGGCGGTATGCAGCTCGACATCAATATTGTTACGTTTTAACAGGCGATTGAAGTTTGGAATCTGCGCGACCACGCCGATCGATCCAATGATAGAAAACGGAGCGGCCACAATACGATCCGCTACGCAAGCCATCATGTAACCGCCGCTGGCGGCGACTTTATCCACCACGGCAGTCAGTTGTAGGCCCGCATCGCGTAAGCGTTGCAGTTGCGAAGCCGCCAAGCCGTAACCATGCACCACGCCGCCGGGACTTTCCAGACGTAACAGCACTTCGTCACCAGGCGCGGCAACCGCCAGCACGGCGGAGATCTCTTCACGCAACGAGGCAACTTCACTCGCGTCCATGCTACCTTTGAACTCCAGCACATAGAGTGTTGGTTTAGGTGTTTCGCTCACGCCAGCTTTGGCATTGCGTTTCTCGGTTTTAGCCTTTTGTTTCTCTTCTTTCTTCTGCTGCTTAAGCCATACTTTCTGCGCCTGCGGTTTCATTTTGGCGAGCTGTAACTCTTCTTTCATCTCACGATAATCATCATCAAGATGGGTCAAACGCAGCTGCCCGCTGCTGTGACGTTTACGCAGCGCGGCATTAAGCACAATCAGAACAATAGCTGCGATCGCCACCACTATGGTGACAGCCTTAGCCAGAAATAATCCGTAACTGGAGAAAAAATCCATTCTGCCGCCTTATTAAACAGTAAATTACAACAAGTTTGAGTTTACCCGCTTTGCGCGCTGTCGTCGCCTGAAATGCCCGCTGGCGGCACAGAATGCGAGGCAGAGTGATTGCACCGGGCGGCAAATTAAGGCATAAAGCCAAAAACCTTCTGACCCAACCAAAGGACATCGCTGTGCATTATCAACCGAAAAGCGATCTACTGGAAAATCGCATTATCCTCGTCACTGGCGCTTCCGACGGCATTGGCCGTGAAGCGGCGCTGACCTATGCGCGCTATGGTGCGCGCGTCATCCTGTTGGGACGCAATCCCGAGACGCTGCGCAACACTGAGCAAGCCATCAGCCAGTTAAACCAACAGCCAGCAACTTCTTTATTACTGGATTTGGCTGAAGCTACACCAGAAACTTGCCAGCAGTTGGCCGAACAGGTCGCTGCGCTGGTGCCGCGTCTGGATGGTGTGCTGCATAATGCCGGCATTTTGGGGGAGATCGTGCCGTTAGAAGAACTCGATCCTCAAATCTGGCGTGATGTGATGCAGATTAACCTTGATGCCACCTTCTATTTAACGCAGGCACTGCTTCCGTTGCTGCTGAAATCGGACGCCGGATCGCTGGTGTTTACCACCTCCAGTGTCGGCCGTACCGGGCGTGCAGGTTGGGGTGCGTATGCGGTCTCAAAGTTTGCCACTGAAGGCATGATGCAGGTGCTGGCCGATGAATATAAAAACGGCCATTTACGGGTTAACTGCATTAATCCCGGCGGCACACGCACCAAAATGCGAGCCAGTGCGTTCCCGGAAGAGGATGCTAATTTGCTCAAAACACCCGCTGATTTGATGCCGCTCTACCTTTACTTAATGGGCGATGATAGCCGACGTAAAACCGGCACCAGCTTTGATGCGCAGCCCGGACGTAAAGCGGGACCCGCAAGCGCATGAGCGATCGCCATCAGCAACGCCAGCAACGACTGAAAGAACAGGTTGATGCCCGTATCGCCGCTGCTACTGAGACGCGCGGCATTTTGATGGTGTTCACCGGCAACGGCAAAGGTAAAACCACCGCCGCTTTCGGTACCGCGTTGCGCGCCTGCGGTCATGGTAAAAAAGTGGCGGCGGTACAATTCATTAAAGGCGAATGGCCGAATGGTGAACGCAATCTACTGGAACAGCACGGTGTCGAATTCCAGGTGATGTCCACCGGTTTTACCTGGGATACGCAAAACCGCGAAACGGATACCATCGCGTGTCAGTTGGTGTGGCAGCAGGCACGTCGCATGCTGGCGGATGACAGCGTCGATCTGCTGATCCTCGATGAAATCACCTACATGGTGAGCATGGATTATCTGGATTTAGATGAGCTGACCGAGGCGCTGAAACGACGTCCATTACAGCAAACCGTGATCATTACCGGTCGCGGCTGTCATCGTACCTTACTGGACTTAGCGGATACTGTGACGGAAATGCGTCCGGTGAAACATGCGTTCGATGCGGGCATTCAGGCACAACAAGGAATAGATTGGTAAAACCTGACGCCGCAGAACGCGGCGTCAGCATTCGCATCAGGAACCGCGTTTCGTGTTATTACGACGGGAATTGTTGCTCACCACACCGTGACGTTTTACCGCACGACGGATTTGGTTAGCTTTGGTGCGACGACGATCTTTTTCTACTGCGACTTTGGTTACTGTCTCTTCGGGCATACTGACTAAAGTGCGCAGATAGTTCACCGCGGGTAATTCCATCTCGATCCAACCGCCGCGTGGCAGACCTTTCGGCAGCTGAATATCACCGTAGCGGACACGCATCAGACGACTTACCTGCACGCCCACCGCTTCCCACAGACGACGCACTTCGCGGTTACGTCCTTCGGTCAGCGTCACGTTGTACCACTGGTTGATCCCTTCGCCACCCGCAAACTTAATGGTTTTAAACGAGGCCGGACCATCTTCCAGTTGCACGCCTTTGCTCAGTTGACGGATCTTATCGTCATCCACTTCGCCAAACACGCGAACCGCGTATTCACGCTCAACTTCACGGCTTGGGTGCATCAAACGGTTAGCCAGTTCACCATCGGTGGTGAACAGCATCAGCCCGCACGTATTCACATCCAGACGACCGACGGCAATCCAACGTGAACCACGCAGACGCGGCAGACGATCAAACACGGTTGGGCGCCCTTCCGGATCGTTACGGGTACAGAGTTCACCCTCTGGTTTGTAATACGCCAGTACGCGACACACTTCGGTCGCCGACTCAGCGATGGACACCAGATGGCCATCAATACGGATTTTCAAAGATTTATCACTTTCGACGCGATCGCCAAGCGTCGCCAGTTTGCCGTCAACGCTGACACGTCCGGCAGAAATCATGGTTTCGATTTCGCGACGCGAACCGTGACCGGCACGCGCTAATACTTTCTGTAATTTTTCGCTCATGGAGCCTCGTTGTCGCCTTCCCAGGCGTCGTGGTAAGAAGAGGTGCGATACAGGGATTACCAATTCCTATATCAGAATCTGTTACCGCTGCGCATCGCTTGTGCAATCTTAGGCGGCCCGCGATTTTACACTAACGCAAGTTTTGTTAACACCTTTTCCTTTGCTGCCGATAATAGATGGCCCGGCAAAGAGCGTCCGCTCGACCGTTCAATACTAATCATTCGCCTAATTGATAGATCTTCTTCGTAAAGCGTACGTTCGACATTGCCAAGTCACTGAATTATTACCATTTGCCGCTAAGCTTTTTAGCATGAGCATTTTGCCAACTTTAGCCCACTGATACATTAGCACCTTTCACGACTGTCTTAGCAGCAGAGCTTGCCAGGCTTATAATCATTCACGAACGCAATAACTGAGTTAAAAGCAAAAAACAGCATATAAAACTATTTAACTGACTTAAATAAGGCTCACTTTAGTGATAAATCTAAATTGATAGTTAATTGGCACTACAGGTTGGATTAAGTCTGTATTTTTGTATTTTTTGATTAATATTAAATTTGATGAATTGTTCTTAAGAAAAAACCGTGTAAAATTTAAGCCTGAAATCCAGTGTGTCGTCATAATAATTTAGCTTCAATTTACTATTTATATTCGTTCAAATAACAAAGCATTAACGAACACTGTGTAATTTCACTGATAATATAAACCGGCGCGCGCGGGATCTGACGCGTTTATTCATTCACGGAATGAATTTAATTCGCATGTCGAAAGTCTTCACCAGGGATTTTACGGACATGCTTTAATGAAGATCACAGCCATGAAAACCTCTCTGCTTTGGCCTGCGCTTGCTGCGCTGGCACTGAGCGGTTGTTCCGTGGGCCACACTGAGTACAGTCGTACTGCGATGCAACACGTCGATATGAGCGTGACAGGCATTCCGACTGTGCTGGGTATGGGCATCCTCGGCACAACTATTCCTCTGACACCAGAATACAGCCTCACGGCTGCTCACGTGGCGAAAACCGCCGTGCAACGCGTTAAGGCTTATCATCCTTATTGCGACGTCGCGATTATTTACCATAAAAACAGTCCGGAAACGCTGGCTAAATTCCGCAGCGGCGCCATCGGGGAACCGATTAAAATGTACGGTTACAGCTTTATTTCCGCCATGCCTGTGGAATCAAGTGGCGTTAATTTAGCGCGTACCGCTATCACCAATAAATGGAATAAAAAACCTTGCATGGCCATGGCATCTAATGCTGGCGTCGTCCAGGGGATGTCAGGTGGTGCGGTATATAATGCTGATCAAACGATTGGTGGTGTCATCGTGGGTTACAGTCATGAAATATCCAACGTGCGCAGTAAGAAAGTCATCTTAAAAGATGTCTCTCTGTATATTCCGTACGGGGATTTTAAAAAATGGCTGGAATCAAATCTTGGTCAGACGCAGAACGCAACGCCTGACCATGCATAATTATTGGAATGGGCGCGTGTCACCGACGCCTTCGCGCACCACCACCGGCGCATCGCTGGTGAGATCGATCACCGTGGTCGGCTGCTGACCCAGCGTGCCGCCATCGATGATCAGATCCACCAGCTTGCCAATACTGTATTGAATCTCTTCAGGATCCGATTCCGTAAAATCGTTGCCTGGCAACATCAGCGATGTCGACATCATCGGCTCGTTGAGGCGTTCCAGCAGCGCCAGCGCCACCGGATTGGACGGTACGCGCAGCCCAATGGTTTTACGTTTGTCATTCATTAAACGACGCGGTACTTCCTTGGTCGCCTTCAAAATGAAGGTGTAATTGCCCGGCGTGTTATTTTTCAGGATGCGAAACGCGGAGTTATCCACCTGCGCATAGGTCGACAGCTCCGACAAATCGCGGCACATCAACGTGAAGTTGTGATTGCCATCCAATTGGCGAATGCGACAAATGCGCTCCATGGCATTTTTCTCTTCCAGGCGACAACCCAGCGCGTAGCCAGAATCGGTTGGATAAACAATCACGCTGCCTTTGTTGAGATAATCGACGGCCTGGTTCACCAGGCGCGGCTGCGGATTGTCGGGATGAATGTGAAAATATTGACTCATAAAAACCTCATATCACCTGTCTGCAACAGCAACGCTGGGCGCCAACTCAGGGAAGCGTTCCCAAACGGGCTCCACGCCTCCTGGTAGCCATAACTTACGTCCCAGTTCTATCCACGGACAAGGTTGGTGGAAATCTGATCCCTGCGACCCTGCTAACTGATTGTCACGCGCATAGGTTGCCAGCTGCGTGCGCTCGTTTGGGGCTTGCTGGCACTGCGCAACTTCCATCGCATCGCCGCCCACGTCGGCAAAATGCGCAATCAGCCGCTTTAACCATTTAGCGGACAAACCGTAACGACCCGGATGCGCCAAAACGGCATAGCCGCCAGAATGATGAATAGCATCAATGGCTTGTTTAATTGTACACCATTGCGGAGGCACGTAGCCTGTTTTCCCACGCGCCAGATAATTCTTGAACACCTGCGCCATGTTATCGGCTTTGCCAATCTCGACCAGATAACGCGCAAAATGACCACGGGTGATCAAACCGCCTTGCGCCAGACGCTGAGCGCCAGCTAGAGCATCTGGGATACGCGCACGCTCAAGGCGCTCGGCAATCTGCTGTGCCCGATCCTGACGCGTTTGATGTTGGTGGTGGAGGAATTCGATCAGCGCAGGATGATGGCAATCAACTTTCAGCCCTACAATGTGGATCTCATGATTTTCCCATAACGTCGACGCTTCTAAACCGGCCAGCACGCGGATCGGCAGATCGTATTGATCCACTGCCGCCTGCGCCTCCGCCACGCCCGCCACCGTGTCGTGATCGGTAATAGCCAGCACACCGACTTTCATTTCAACGGCACGCTGCACCAGCGCAGTGGGCGTCAATAAGCCGTCTGAAGCCAGCGTATGGCTGTGTAAATCGTAAAGGGGAAAACGAGCGATGTCTGACAAGATAACTCCAGCAACTGCATAAACCGGCAAGCATAATAACGATTTTGCCCCTGGCTGAAAAAGGGTATTGACATTTTTCGCCCGAACCAGTTAACTAGTACACAAGTTCACACGTAACGGGTATTTAATCATGGCTATTTTGGGTACGCATTTAAATGGTTGGTGGCGCGATGATCCCTTTATCGGGCGACGTCGTCGTGCACAACTTGCGTAACCGCAGTGCAGATTGATACCTAAGCCCGCCACCGAGCGGGCTTTTTTTTGAGCGAAATTCAGAGAATCCATTATGGCTATTGCGAAACCTACATTGAAGTTGATAACCGGTACCGCGCCTTACCGCGAAGATCCGGCCGCAGTGTTTCATCAATTATGCGGCGCACGTCCAGCAACTTTGCTGCTTGAATCCGCGGATATCGACAGCAAACAGAACCTGAAAAGCCTGCTTATCGTTGATAGCGCACTGCGTATCAGTGCGCTGGGCAACATCGTCACTGTCAAAGCGCTGTCGGAAAATGGTCGCGCCATCTTGCCGCTGTTGGACGAGGCGCTGCCATCAGAAGTGCGCATCGACGTGCGCCCCGACGGCCGCGAATTGCATTTCACCCAGCCGCAAGGTATGCAGGATGAAGATTCCCGTCTGAAAGCCCTTTCCGTGTTCGATGCGCTGCGCCTGATTCCGCAACTGGTTAACAGCCCAGAAGAAGAGCGTGAAGCGATGCTGCTCGGTGGATTGTTCGCTTATGATTTAGTCGCCGGTTTTGAAGACCTGCCTGAACTGCGTAATGAACAACGTTGCCCGGATTACTGCTTCTATCTGGCCGAAACCTTACTGGTGATCGACCATCAACAGCGTAGCGCACGCCTGCAGGCGAGTTTGTTCAGCCCATCTACCAGCGAGTTCCAGCGTCTGCAAAGCCGCATTGAACAACTGCGCGGCCAGATGACGCAAGCTGCGCCCGCGTTGCCAGTACAGCGCGTGGAGCAAATGACGCTCAGCACCAGTCAGAGTGACGAAGAGTATTGCAGCGTAGTGCGTGAAATGCAGGAAGCGATTCGCATCGGCGAAATCTTCCAGGTGGTGCCTTCACGTCGTTTCTCGCTGCCATGCCCTTCTCCACTGGCCGCCTACGACACACTGAAAAACAGCAATCCAAGTCCTTACATGTTCTTTATGCAGGACCAGGATTTCGCCCTGTTTGGTGCCTCGCCAGAAAGCTCACTGAAATATGACGCCACTTCGCGCCAGATTGAGATTTACCCGATTGCCGGGACGCGTCCACGCGGACGTCATGCCGACGGCTCGCTGGATCGCGATCTCGATAGCCGCATCGAACTGGAAATGCGTACCGACCATAAAGAGATGGCCGAGCACCTGATGCTGGTGGATTTAGCGCGTAACGATTTGGCACGTATCTGCGTGCCGGGCAGCCGCTACGTTGCCGATCTCACCAAAGTTGACCGCTACTCGTTCGTGATGCATCTGGTGTCACGCGTGGTGGGCACGCTGCGCGCAGACCTCGACGTGCTGCACGCGTACCGCGCCTGCATGAACATGGGCACGCTGAGCGGCGCGCCAAAAGTGCGTGCGATGCAACTGATTGCCGGGAAAGAAGGCACACGTCGTGGCAGCTACGGCGGCGCAGTCGGCTATTTCACCGCTAACGGCGACCTTGATACCTGCATCGTTATCCGATCTGCGTGGGTTGAAGACGGCGTGGCCACCGTGCAAGCCGGGGCCGGTGTGGTGCTGGATTCTCAGCCTCAGGCAGAAGCGGACGAGAGCCGCAACAAAGCACGTGCGGTATTACGTGCCATCGCAACAGCCCATCACTGCAAGGAGATTTTCTGATGGCCGATATCCTGCTGCTCGATAACATCGACTCCTTTACTTACAACCTCGTTGACCAGCTGCGTACCTTTGGCCACAACGTGTTGATTTTCCGTAACAATGTTCCCGCAGACGTACTGATTGATCGCCTGCAGCAGATGGAAAATCCGATTCTGATGCTGTCGCCGGGTCCGGGTGCGCCGAAAGATGCCGGTTGCATGCCGGATCTGCTACAAGCGCTGCGCGGCCGTCTGCCGATTATCGGTATCTGTCTCGGTCATCAGGCGATTGTTGAAGCGTACGGCGGGCATGTTGGCCAGGCCGGCGAGATCCTGCACGGTAAAGCCTCTTCGATCACCCATGATGGCGAGGGCATGTTTGCAGGCCTGAGTAATCCGCTGCCGGTGGCGCGCTATCACTCGCTGGTTGGCAGCAATACGCCAGCCGAATTGACCGTTAATGCCAGCTACAACGGCATGGTGATGGCCGTGCGCCACGATGCCGACCGGGTGTGTGGCTTCCAGTTCCACCCCGAATCCATTCTCACCACCCAAGGCGCGCGCTTGTTAGAACAGACGTTGGCCTGGGCGCTGGCGAAATAATAGGGAGATTACGATGCAAACTATTCTGGAAAAACTTTATCAGTCTGAAACGCTGAGCCAGGCCGAAAGCCACCAGCTATTTAGCGCCATTATTACGGGTCAACTGGAGCCGACGCAGTTAGCCGCTGCGCTCATCGCCATGAAAGTTCGTGGTGAGCGTCCTGAAGAAATTGCTGGCGCTGCTTCCGCACTGCTGGCTGATGCTAAACCCTTCCCGCGTCCGGATTACACCTTTGCCGATATCGTTGGTACCGGCGGTGACGGTAGCAACAGCATTAACATCTCTACCGCCAGCGCTTTTGTCGCAGCAACCTGCGGCTTGAAAGTGGCGAAGCACGGTAACCGCAGCGTCTCCAGCAAATCCGGTTCTTCCGATTTGCTGGCGGCTTTTGGCATCAATCTGGATATGCCTGCCGAACAAGCACGCAAGGCGCTGGACGATCTTAACGTCTGCTTCCTGTTTGCCCCGCAGTATCACAGCGGTTTTCGTCACGCGATGCCGGTGCGTCAGCAGTTAAAAACGCGCACTCTCTTTAACGTGCTGGGCCCGCTGATTAACCCAGCGCGGCCACCTTTGGCGGTGATTGGTGTGTACAGCCCGGAACTGGTGCTGCCGATTGCCCAAACGCTGAAAGTGCTCGGTTATCAACGTGCTGCCGTCGTACACGGCGGCGGAATGGATGAAGTGGCCCTGCACAGCCCGACCCAGGTTGCTGAGCTGCGCGATGGTGAAATCACCGGCTATCAGCTGACGCCAGAAGACTTCGGTTTCGGTTTCCATGATAAAGAAGCCTTAGCAGGCGGCACGCCGGAAGAAAACCGTGACATTCTGACCCGTTTACTCCAGGGTAAAGGCCAGCCCGCCCATGAGCAGGCGGTTGCGGTGAACGTCGCAATGTTACTGAAAGTGTTCGGAAATGAAGATTTGCGCGACAACGCACAGCGCGCCATCGCTGCCATTCGCAGCGGGCAAGCCTACGAGCGTGTTGTCGCTCTGGCAGCGAGAGGATGAGATGAGTATTAAGGGCACTGTTTTAGAGAAAATCGTACAAGATAAAGCCGTCTGGGTTGAGGCGCGCAAAGCACAGCAGCCGCTAGCCACTTTCCAAAACGATTTGCAGCCTGCGGCACGTCACTTTTACGATGCGCTGCGTGGTTCACGTACCGTATTCATCCTGGAATGTAAAAAAGCATCGCCCTCCAAAGGGCTGATTCGTGAGGATTTTGATCCCGCGAGCATCGCGGGCGTTTATCGTCATCACGCTTCTGCGGTTTCGGTATTGACCGATGAAAAATACTTCCAGGGCGATTTTGATTTTCTGCCGATTGTTAGCGCCGCCATTACTCAACCGGTGTTGTGCAAAGACTTCATCATCGATCCTTACCAGATCTATCTGGCACGCCATTATCAAGCCGATGCCATCCTGTTGATGTTGTCGGTGCTGGATGATGATCAATATCGTCAGCTCGCCGCGGTGGCGCACAGCCTGAAAATGGGTGTGCTGACTGAAGTGAGTAATGAAGATGAGCTGGAACGTGCAATTGCGCTGGAGGCCAAAGTCGTCGGCATCAATAACCGCGACCTGCGCGACCTGTCCATCGACCTGAACCGCACGCGCCAGTTAGCACCGCGACTCGGACATGGCGTGACCGTTATTAGCGAATCAGGCATCCATAGCTATGCGCAAGTGCGTGAATTGAGCCACTTTGCTAACGGTTTCCTGATTGGCTCTGCGCTGATGGAAGAAGCCGACCTGACTGCTGGCGTGCGTCGCGTATTGCTCGGTGATAACAAAGTGTGCGGCTTGACTCGCGCCGAAGATGCGCTTGCCGCGCATGAGGCCGGAGCCATTTACGGTGGATTGATCTTCGCCGAAGGCTCACCACGCAAAATCAGTCGCGAGCAGGCGCAAGTGGTACAGGCAGCCGCCCCGCTGAAGTATGTTGGCGTGTTCCGCAACAACAGCACAAGTGACATTGTCACTCAAGCCACGACATTGAATCTGGCAGCTGTTCAGCTGCACGGTAATGAAGATCAAGCGTTCGTCGCGGAACTGCGTCAGGCGCTGCCGGCAGAAATAAAAATCTGGAAAGCGCTCAGCATCAAAGAACACTTACCTGCACGCGACTGGCCGCATGTTGATCGCTACGTGTTTGATAACGGCCAGGGCGGCACTGGCCAACGTTTCGATTGGTCCTTGCTGCAAGGCCAGGATTTGAGCAACGTGCTGCTAGCCGGTGGCCTGAGCGCAGATAACTGCGTTGAAGCCGCGCAGCAAGGCTGTGCCGGCCTCGATTTCAATTCCGGCGTAGAATCTGCGCCCGGCATCAAAGATGCCAGCAAAGTCGCAGCGGTATTCCGCACGCTGCGCGCCTATTAATTTCGCTTGCCCGCCACCGCGCGGGCCGAATAAGGAAGATGAAAAAATGACCACGCTATTGAATCCCTATTTTGGCGAGTTTGGCGGCCAATATGTCCCGCAAATCCTGATGCCCGCGTTGCGCCAGCTGGAAAATGCTTTTGTTGAGGCCCAGCGCGATCCGGAGTTTCAGTCCGAGTTTACTGACCTGCTGAAAAACTATGCTGGACGCCCAACCGCTTTGACGCTGTGCAGCAACCTGACGAAAGGCACCAAAACCCGCCTGTATCTGAAGCGTGAAGACCTGCTGCACGGCGGCGCGCACAAAACTAACCAGGTGCTCGGTCAGGCGCTGTTGGCCAAGCGTATGGGCAAAAACGAGATCATTGCTGAAACTGGCGCCGGTCAGCACGGTGTGGCGTCAGCGTTAGCCTGTGCCTTGCTGGGCATGAAGTGCCGCATCTATATGGGTGCCAAAGATGTTGAACGTCAGTCGCCAAACGTGTTCCGTATGCGTTTGATGGGCGCGGAAGTGATTCCAGTGCATAGCGGATCCGCAACGCTGAAAGATGCCTGTAACGAGGCACTGCGCGACTGGTCTGGCAGCTATGAAACCGCGCACTACATGCTCGGCACCGCTGCAGGCCCGCACCCGTTCCCAACCATTGTACGTGAATTCCAGCGCATGATTGGCGAAGAGACCAAAGCGCAGATTCTTGAGCGTGAAGGTCGCCTGCCGGATGCCGTGTTAGCCTGCGTGGGCGGTGGTTCGAACGCTATCGGCATGTTCGCTGACTTTATCGAAGAAGAAAGTGTGGGCCTCATTGGCGTTGAGCCCGCTGGTCACGGTATTGAAACCGGTGAACACGGTGCGCCGCTCAAGCACGGTCGCGTGGGGATCTACTTCGGGATGAAAGCCCCGATGATGCAAACCGAAGAGGGCCAGATTGAAGAGTCCTACTCGATTTCTGCGGGTCTGGACTTCCCGTCCGTGGGGCCTCAGCATGCGCATCTCAACAGTATCGGCCGCGCTGAATATGTTTCGATCACCGATGATGAAGCCCTCAGCGCCTTCAAAGAGCTGTGCCGTGCTGAAGGTATTATTCCGGCACTCGAGTCTTCACATGCGCTGGCACATGCGTTGAAAATGATCCGCGAAAATCCAGAAAAAGAGCAGCTGCTGGTGGTTAACCTTTCTGGCCGCGGCGATAAAGACATCTTCACCGTTCACGATATTTTGAAAGCCAAGGGAGAGATTTGATGGAACGTTACAATCAGCTGTTTCAACGTCTATCGGCGCAGAAAGAAGGCGCATTTGTCCCCTTCGTTACCCTCGGCGATCCTTCTCCTGAACTGTCGCTGAAAATCATCGATACCCTGGTGGAAGGCGGCGCAGATGCACTCGAACTTGGCATCCCGTTTTCGGATCCGCTGGCCGATGGCCCAACCATTCAGGGTGCGACGCTGCGTGCCTTTGCTTCTGGCACCACCGTGGCGCAGTGTTTTGAAATGCTGGCCACCGTACGCCAGAAATACCCTGACCTGCCGATTGGCTTACTGATGTACGCCAATCTGGTGTTCAGCAAAGGTATCGACAACTTTTATGCCCAGTGCGAGGCGGTCGGTGTGGATTCGGTGCTGGTTGCGGATGTGCCGCTGGAAGAGTCTGCGCCATTCCGTCAGGCTGCGATGCGCCACAATGTGGCACCGATCTTTATCTGTCCGCCAAATGCCGACGATGCGCTGCTGCGTGAAATTGCCGCGCATGGCCGCGGTTATACCTATCTGCTGTCTCGTGCGGGTGTAACCGGGTCGGAAAATCGTGCCAGTCTACCGCTGCATCACCTGATCGAAAAACTGCGTGAGT
The DNA here is from genome assembly GCF_059730785.1 of Pantoea sp. X-Soil-ISGK-421. Taxonomy (NCBI): domain Bacteria; kingdom Pseudomonadati; phylum Pseudomonadota; class Gammaproteobacteria; order Enterobacterales; family Erwiniaceae; genus Pantoea; species Pantoea sp. X-Soil-ISGK-421. The sequence goes on from NZ_AP035979.1 coordinate 2,190,086, forward strand.
TTAACGCAGCCCCACCGCTGCAGGGCTTTGGGATTTCTGAACCTGGCCAGGTGAAAGAAGCGATCGCTGCGGGCGCGGCCGGCGCGATTTCCGGTTCGGCGATTGTGAAAATCATCGAGCGTAATCAGAACGATCCGACAACGCTGCTGAGCGAACTGAAAGCCTTTGTTAGCGACCTGAAAGCGGCCACCCACTAAAAGCATTCAGGGCCTTATTCGTCGACGCGGATAAGGCCTTACTACCCTCACAAACATCCCTCTGCCCATCTCCCCCTTAGTCTTCGCTTTTCCGGCCAGCTATAATCGCAATGAGATCAATAAATGGCATAAATCAGCTAATTTCATCTTTTTTGCACGCGGCGATTTGCCGATTTCGCAACGCCAGACCACAATTAACTGCGCCGCCCCGTTGCGGCGAAACATCATCTAAGACAGGGAGATAAACAATGAAATTTTTCAAAGTCGTTGCAGGATTTATGATGGCTGCGGTAATGGCGCTGGCTCTTAGCGCATGTGCACCAACAGCAACTAAAGAAGGCACTGGCGGTTACATCGACGATACGGTAGTCACCACCAAAGTGAAGGCTCAGCTGCTTAATGACGAAGCGCTGAAATCCACGGAAATCAACGTGGAAACCTTTAAGGGCAAAGTTCAGCTGAGCGGTTTTGTTAGCTCACCGCAGATGGCAAATCGCGCGGTTTCTGTCACGCGTAGTGTAGCGGGCGTGAAATCTGTGGTTAACAATATGCAGATCAAATAACACAACGGGCGACCTTCTGGTCGCCCGCTTCATTTCTGGTTGCCGATCAGAATCGATATCCCGCACCAAAGAAGAACACCCACGGATCAATACGCGTGTTGATGTTCTGCTGCTCACCGCCAGCTTTGAATTTCACTTCGGTATCAATGTCCATGTACCACAGCGATGCGTTCAGCATCCAGTCGCGGTTGATTTGATAATCCAGACCCACCTGGCCCGCCATGCCCCAGGAATCTTTAACGCTCAGGTCGCTTAAACCAGCATCCTCACCCGTTTGATTGAATTTGGCATCGTAGAAAGTGGTGTAGTTGATACCGAGGCCAACGTACGGGCGGACTTTGCTTTTGCTATCAAAGAAATAGTACTGCGCCATTAACGTTGGCGGCAGCTGGCGCACGGTGGCCAGATTTCCGGTGGCGCCGAGGCCAACCTTATGACGGAACGGGGTTGCAGCCAGCAGCTCAACGCCGATGTTATCCGTTGCCATATAGGTAAAGGTCAAACCCAACTGCGTATCGTTACTTACGTTAAAGCCGCCCATACCCAGCACATTGTCAGAGCCTTCGGTCGGACGGACGGTGGCGCTCCCTGCGCGCATAAAGAAATCACCGGCTTCATGAGCCAGAGCCAGTTGCGGAATTGCCAGCGCCATCAGCAGTGCGCATTTTGCCAGTTTCATAATCACTCCTTTGCCAAATAAAGATGGGTCTCAATGTTGAATGCGGCACAACATTTACCCCTTTTTTGGTAAAAGATCATCTGCATCAATATAAATTAATCACTTAAAAAACAATGAATTGATTCAGATCAATTTTGGCTTTACAGCGCGTAATAAAAGTCCGCTTGCGAAAATTTTTCGCCGTGATTATTTTACCTTTTCCCTGTGTGATTTTGGTTCGATGCCTTAGAGGTGGCGGGCGATCAGATGAGCGATTCACTAAATCCTTGCGTGACCTGTGGCGCATGCTGCGCGCACTTCCGTGTCTCTTTTTACTGGGCCGAAGCCGATGATGGCGCCGGTGCCGTTCCGGTTGAATTAACCGAACCGTTAACCCCGTTTATGCGCAATATGCGCGGCACCAACCAACGCCAGCCGCGCTGTGTTGCGCTGCAGGGCGAGGTCGGCGGCTGCGTCTCCTGCGGCATTTATCAGCAGCGCCCTTCGCCCTGTCGGGAGTTTTCGATGTCCGGCGAGAACGGTGAACTGAACGAAGCCTGCGATCGCGCCCGTGCTCGCTACGGTCTTCCTGCGCTTTTTAACCCTTCTTTACCTGAGATGACAGAAAGTTATCGCAATGCGGGTGCCAGCACGCCAGTAGAACATGTACAATCGCCGGGTTAATTAATCCGGTTCTTTCAAGGAGTTTACATGTCTATCACGGCAAGCTCGTTATACCGTGACACAGGAAATTTTTTGCGCCATCAGCTGGTTACTATTTTACTGCTGGCGCTGCTGACCTCGTTCATTACTGTGATCGTCGGCCACGCGTTAACGCCAGATGAAGACCAGCTCTCGTTGTTGAGCCAGTCAGATGACAGCGCATCGTCGCTGTTTGAGCTGGTACAAAATATGTCTCCGGATCAGCAGCGTATTTTGTTGCGTGCTTCCGCTGCTGGCACCTTTGCAGCGTTGGTAGGCAACACGCTGCTGCTGGGCGGCATGCTGCTCCTGATCCCGATGGTATCGGGCGGACAACGTGTCAGCGCGCTGCGCGCTATTGGTGCTTCTGCGCCAATCCTGCCTAAGCTGCTGCTGCAAACCTTCCTGATCACCCTGCTGGTGCAACTGGGCTTTATGGTGCTGATGGTGCCCGGTGTGATTCTGGCCATCCTGTTTTCGCTGGCGCCGGTGATTCTTGCCAATGAAAAGCTTGGCGTGATTGGCGCAATGCGCGCCAGCATGCGTCTCGCCTGGAAGAATATTAAGGTTATCGCACCCGCCATAGTTCTGTGGCTACTGGCCAAAATCGTGCTGATGTTCTTCTTTTCATCACTGACCGTACTGCCAGCGAATATCGCCTCCGTGGTGTTGAACGCGCTGGGTAATATGGTCTCCGCTGTGCTGATTATCTATCTGTACCGGCTGTATATGCTGTTACGTTAATCGTTATGGCGCTCACCCGAGCGCCATAACTGAATGCTCCTGCCCTAATTGGAAACGCTATGAAGCAGTTACTCGATTTTCTTCCCCTGGTGGTTTTCTTCATTTTCTACAAGCTCTACGACATCTTTGTCGCCTCTGGCGCATTGATCGTTGCCACCGGTCTGGCGCTGGTCGTTAGCTGGGTGCTTTACCGCAAGCTGGAAAAAATGACCATTTTCACCTTTGTGCTGGTTGCGGTCTTTGGCACCCTGACGCTGGTGTTCCATAACGATGAATTCATCAAATGGAAAGTCACGGTTATCTATTCTCTGTTTGCCGTCGCGCTACTCTATAGTCAGTGGTTCATGAAGCAACCGCTTATCCAAACCATGTTGGGTAAAGAGTTGCAACTGCCATCAGGGGTTTGGCGCAACCTCAACATTGCCTGGGCAATCTTCTTCCTTGCCTGTGGCTTAGCGAATATTTATGTTGCGTTTTGGTTATCGCAGGAATTTTGGGTTAACTTTAAAGTGTTCGGTCTAACCGGCCTGACCCTGCTCTTTACCCTGTTAAGCGGCGTGTATATCTGGCGACAGATGCCGCAACAAGAACAAAAATAATGCCACTCCGCCCGACAGCGTCGGGCTTCTCTTCACCTGCAGAAGAACTGAGCAATGGACGAAAAACATAAGTCGCCGCAAGGCGAGATGGTATTGCGTACTCTGGCCATGCCAGCGGATACCAATGCCAACGGTGATATTTTTGGTGGCTGGTTGATGTCGCAGATGGATATGGGCGGCGCAATCAAGGCCAAAGAGATTGCCGAAGGGCGCGTCGTCACCGTGCGCGTGGACGGAATGACGTTCTTAAAACCGGTGGCGGTTGGTGATGTGGTGAGCTGTTACGCGCGCTGCATCCGTACCGGCAACAGTTCTATGACCATCAATGTTGAAGTGTGGATTAAAAAAGTATCGTCCGAGCCTATCGGACAGACCTACTGCGCAACCGAAGCGGTATTTGTCTACGTCGCCGTTGACAACACCGGGCAATCTCGCCCTCTGCCGCCCGGCAGAAGCAATTTAAGCGATCTGTAACGCAAAAAAGCGGTCAACTGACCGCTTTTTTTCCTCTCAACCAAGAGTGCTTACTCAATATTGGCGCCGCCATTGATGCGGAACACAATATTCATAGTCAGGTTCTTGCCTGGACGACCCGGTTGATAGCGCCATTTCTTCATCGCCTGCTTAACCTCACGTTCGAACATATTGCGTGGTTCAGCCGACAAGATTTCAACGTTATCCACACGACCTTCGCTATCAACATCAAACTGCACGCGCACACGTCCCTCAACGCGCAATGCAAACGCTCGCGCCGGATAAGCAGGCTTGCTGACGTTCATCGCCTTCGGGCCATCAGAGATGCTCGGTGTTGCGGTCGGATTCGCCTTTGGTGCTGTCGTTGGGCGCGTCTGCGTGGTCGGCGCTTCCTGTTTAAACGGATTTTCCTGCGGCTTCACTTCCTGACGCGGTTTCGGTTCAACTTTCTTCTCAACCTTTGGCTTTGGTTTCGGTTTTGGCTTCGGCTTCGGTTCTGGCTTAGGAATCGGCACGGGCTCAACCTTTGGCGGCTCTGGTGCCACTTCTGGCTCTGGCTCAGGTTCTGGCGGCGGCGGTGTGACCTCAGCCGGTGCGGGTTCCGGTTGCACCTCCGGCGCGACCATCGTCACGCTAATGGGCTGAGACGCTTTTGGAACTTCAATGACCTGATGAAACGATGCATAGAGAATGCCAGCGATCAACGAACCGTGAAGTATCACGGATAAAATTACAGCAATAGGGGTACGTGTAGGCAAAGGCATAGTCAACGTGGTCATATCATTCATATTCATTGAGTGAAGGGGAGATTTTAAATGCAAATAGCAATCAGTTTCAATAAGGGATGTAAAAGCGCCCGTAGAAAGGCCTTTTTTAACCCTGATTGCGCTGAATGACTGCGTATTTATCTTTCGTTTGCACTCTGATTAACGATCACTTAACGTGTCACGCAATTTCGGCAAGTCTAACGGGAGTATCCCATCGTGCTTTACGTCATTTATGCGGAAGATACCGCTGATTCATTGGAAAAACGCAATTCGGTACGTCCCGCGCATCTTGCTCGTTTGAAGCTGTTGCAGGATGAAGGTCGACTGATTGCTGCGGGTCCGCTGCCAGCGGTGGACAGTAACGATCCAGGCCCGGCTGGTTTCACCGGTTCCGTGATTATCGCCGAATTCTCTTCACTGGAAGTCGCTGAATCATGGGCCAAGGATGATCCCTATATCGCTGCAGGCGTTTATGAAAAAGTCGCGGTTAAGCCATTCAAACGCGTCTTCTAATTTATGTGGCAGTCAGTTTTACTGCTGGTGATGGCATTAACCCTCATCGGCAGAGCACTTTGGGTATGGCGTCGGCAAGGCTGGCGCCACGCTCGGCAGCACATCGTGATGATGATTGTGCTGGCCGCAGCAGTGCAAATGGTCAATATAATGCTGGTGTTGCGCGGTGCATAATGACCGCGTAAGCCGTTAAATCATTTGCGAGATAAACAGGATGGAGCGTCGATGCTGCTGCGCCACCTGATGACGAATAGTGTGAATGCGTTTATAGCGACGCGACTGCCCTTCCAGCCAACGAGAACGACGACGGTGTACCTGACGTAACATTCTCCAGCGTGCCACTTCATTTTTACTGCGTCTCATCACATCCTCTCAGACAGGCTAAACTCGGCAGGGATTATAAAGATCTGTTGGGAAATACCAAATCGAAAGCTTCATCGAAACATCATTCAGGATTAAAGGTTTCACTACCTGTGATCAGCACGTAAACTTTGCACAACAAAGCGCGAACAGGACGTCCACTTAATGACCACATTTTATACCCTAATCAGTTGGTTGCTGCTGTTTGGTTATTGGCTGCTGATTGCGGGTGTCACGCTACGTATTCTGATGAAACGTCGCGCAGTCACCTCGGCAATGGCCTGGCTGCTGATCATCTACATTCTGCCGCTGGTGGGTATAATCGCCTATCTCTCCTTTGGTGAACTGCATTTAGGTAAACGGCGTGCCGAGCGCGCGCGCACCATGTGGCCGTCCACTGCCAAATGGCTCAACGATCTCAAGCAGTGCCGGCATATCTTCGCCACTGAACACAGCGACGTGGCGCGTTCCTTATTTGATTTGTGCCGCCATCGTCAAGGCATTGCGGGCGTAAAAGGTAATCAGCTGCAGTTGCTGACCAACTCCGACGATGTGATGCACGCGCTGATACGCGATATCCAACTGGCGCGTCACAACATCGAGATGGTGTTCTATATCTGGCATCCTGGCGGGCTAGCCGACGAAGTGGCGGAATCGTTGATGGCTGCATCGCGTCGCGGCGTGCATTGCCGTTTGATGCTGGACTCCGCAGGTAGCGTCACCTTCTTTCGCAGTCCGTGGGTCAATATGATGCGCAATGCTGGCATCGATGTGGTTGAAGCGTTACAGGTAAGCCTGCTGCGCGTGTTCCTGCGACGTATGGATTTACGCCAGCATCGCAAAGTGGTGCTGATTGATAATTACATCGCTTACACCGGCAGCATGAACCTGGTTGATCCGCGCTTCTTTAAACAGGAAGCGGGCGTTGGTCAGTGGATTGATTTGATGGCACGTATGGAAGGTCCAGTGGCGACGACAATGGGCATTGTCTATGCCTGCGACTGGGAGATAGAAACCGGGAAGCGCATTCTGCCGCCCGCGCCGGATGGCAACGTCATGCCCTTCGAACAAGAGAGCGGTCATACCATTCAGGTCATCGCCTCCGGCCCGGGTTTCCCTGAGGATATGATCCACCAGGCGTTGCTCACCGCGGTTTACTCCGCGCGCGAGCAACTGATTATGACAACACCCTACTTTGTGCCGAGTGATGACCTGCTGCACGCCATTTGTACCGCGGCGTTACGCGGTGTGGAAGTCAGCATTATTGTGCCGCGCCACAATGATTCGCTGTTGGTAGGCTGGGCAAGTCGCGCCTTCTTTACCGAACTGCTGGAAGCCGGCGTGAGGATTTATCAGTTTGAAGATGGCTTACTGCATACCAAAAGTGTGCTGGTCGATGGGCAACTGAGTTTGGTCGGCACGGTTAATCTGGATATGCGCAGCTTGTGGCTTAACTTTGAGATCACTTTAGTCGTTGATGATGACGGCTTTGGCAGCGATCTCGCCACCGTGCAGGATGATTACATCGCCCGCTCACGCTTACTGGATGGCGCTCGCTGGGCGAAACGTGCCTGGTGGCAACGCATCGTTGAACGACTGTTTTACTTCTTTAGTCCTTTACTGTAAAACGAGCGAAAATATTACCGCCTTAGGGCAAGCAGGAATGACCATGGATTTAAATAATCGCCTTACTGAAGATGAAACGCTGGAGCAGGCTTACGATATTTTTCTTGAGCTGGCTGGCGACAATCTCGATCCCGCTGACATTATTCTGTTCAATCTGCAGTTTGAAGAGCGCGGTGGCGCAGAACTGTTTGATCCTGCAGAAGACTGGCAGGAACACGTTGATTTCGATCTCAACCCAGACTTCTTCGCTGAAGTGGTGATTGGATTGGGTGAAGCTGACGGCGAGCCGATTACTGATGTGTTCGCACGCGTCCTGCTTTGCCGCGAAAAGGATCATAAGCTCTGCCATATCCTGTGGCGCGAGTAAGCGGCAGACAGCAAAACGCCGGGCAATAGCCCGGCGTTTTCTTTTACAGCGGATCGACTTTTAGGCAGGAAACCGCATGACGGAAGCTGCCTTCCAATAGCGGCCGCGTTTTCGCGCACTCCGGTCCGGCAATAGGGCAACGCGTGCGGAACACGCATCCCGATGGCGGATTGATGGGTGATGGCAGCTCCCCTTCCAGCAGCTGGATTTGTTTGTTCTTCTCCAGATCCGGATCGGGAATAGGTACCGCTGACATCAGCGCACGGGTATACGGATGCTGCGGATTGTTATACACCGCATCGTAAGTGCCCAGCTCAACTGCATGCCCGAGATACATTACCAGCACGCGATCGGAGATGTGTTTTACCACCGCTAAATCGTGGGCGATAAAGATCAATGACAGCCCCATTTCACGCTGTAACTTCTGCAGCAGGTTGACGACCTGCGCCTGAATCGACACGTCTAGCGCCGATACCGGCTCATCGCAGATGATCAGTTTCGGCTCCAGAATCAGCGCGCGTGCGATACCAATACGCTGACACTGGCCGCCCGAGAATTCGTGTGGATAACGGTTGATGAGGTTAGGTAATAAACCTACCTTCATCATCATGCTTTTCACCTTATCCTTCACTTCCTGGCGCGGCATCTTTGGGTAATAGGTGCGCAGCGGTTCAGCAATGATATCGCCAATAGTCATACGTGGATTGAGCGATGCCAGCGGATCCTGAAAGATCATCTGAATGTCGCTGCGCGCCTGTCGCCACTGTTCCTGGCTTTGCCCTAGCAAATCGCGCCCTAACCAGGCGACGCGTCCTTCCGTGGCTTTCACCAGGCCAATGATGGCGCGGGCCAGCGTCGATTTACCACAACCCGATTCACCCACTACACCCAGCGTTTCACCTTCATACAGTCGCAGACTGACGCCGTCGACCGCTTTCAAGGTGTGCGGTGGCTGCCAGAACCACTGTTTGCCATCCTTAATCTCGAAATGCACCTTCAGGTCGGCGATCTCCAGCAGGACTTTTTTCTCTTCGACTACGGTGCTCATACTAACTCCTCCACCGGCTTGAAGCAGGCACGCAAGCGACCTTCCGCGAAAGGCTCCAGCGGCGGTGCCTTGGCGCAAATGTCCATGGCGTAGGCGCAGCGAGGCTGGAACGGACAGCCTTGCGGCAGGCGCAGCAGGTTTGGCGGGTTGCCTGGAATGGTGGTCAGCGACTCGCCCTCTTCGGCATCCAAACGTGGTACTGCACTTAGCAGACCAATCGAGTACGGATGTGCAGGATGATAAAATACATCGCGTGCACGCCCATATTCCATGGTCCGGCCGGCGTACATCACCAGCACTTTGTCACAGATACCCGCTACGACGCCGAGGTCGTGGGTAATCATCACAATCGCAGTATTGAATTCGCGCTTAAGCTCATTCAGCAAGGTCATGATCTGCGCCTGCACGGTGACGTCGAGCGCCGTGGTCGGCTCATCGGCAATCAGCAGCTTCGGGCGACACAGCAGCGCCATCGCAATCATCACACGCTGGCGCATACCGCCGGAGAACTCATGCGGGAACATCTTCATGCGCTTACGCGCTTCCGGCATTTTCACGGCGTCTAGCATCCGCACCGACTCTTCAAAAGCCTGGGCGCTGTTCATGCCTTTGTGCAGCTTCAGCACTTCCATTAACTGCTCGCCAACGCGCATGTAAGGATTGAGCGACGTCATCGGGTCCTGGAAGATCATCGCAATCTGTTCAGCACGCAGTTTGTTCAGCTTGTTTTCCGGCAGATTGAGGATCTCTTCGCCGTTGAATTTTGCTGAACCGCCAATGCGCCCATTTTTTGCCAGTAGCCCCATCAAGGCAAATGCGGTTTGCGATTTACCTGAGCCGGATTCGCCAACAATGCCCAGCGTTTCACCTGCATGCAGTGAAAAGTTGAGGTCGTTCACAGCAGTGACATCGCCATCGTGGGTGCTGAAGGTGACGCGTAAATCTTTTACATCAAGCAGCAGGTTACTGTTTCCCGCACGCGCAGCCATTGCTGGCTGAAATTCATGAATGGTCATCGGGAAACTCCTTAACGATCTTTCGGGTCGAGGGCATCACGCAAGCCATCGCCGATAAAGTTAAAACAGAACAGCGTGACCACGAGGAAACCTGCCGGGAACATCAGCAACCACGGCGACACTTCCATTGAGTTGGCGCCATCGCTCAACAACGCCCCCCAACTGCTCAAGGGTTCCTGCGTACCAAGGCCGAGGAAGCTGAGGAATGATTCAAAAAGAATCATGCTTGGTACCAGCAGCGAGGCATACACCACCACCACGCCCAGCACGTTTGGCACAATATGACGCAGCACGATTTTAAAGGTACTTACACCGCCGACCTGCGCCGCTTCAATGAACTCTTTGCGCTTCAGACTCAACGTTTGGCCGCGCACGATACGCGCCATATCCAGCCACGACACCATGCCGATCGCCACAAAGATCAGCAGAATGTTACGACCAAAAAAGGTCACCAGCAGAATAACGAAGAACATGAACGGGAAGGAGTTGAGGATCTCCAAAATACGCATCATCACCGAGTCGATTTTACCGCCCAGATAACCCGCCAGTGAGCCATACAGCGTGCCCACCAGCACCGCGATCAGGGCAGAAGCGATCCCCACCATCAATGAGATGCGGCCACCAATAGCAACGCGTACCAGCAGATCGCGTCCCGAGGAATCGGTACCAAACCAGTGACCGGAAACGGTATCCGGCGCGGCAGACATCATTCCCCAATCCGTGTCGTCATATTTGAACTGCGACAACATCGGTGCGAACACGACGAACAGCGTGATCACCAGAAGCACCAGCAAACTAATGAAGGCGGCTCGGTTATGAATGAAGCGGCGACGCGCATCCTGCCATAGGCTGCGCCCTTCGACTTCCAGTTTTTCACTGAAGGCATCCAGAGCTTCGCTGTTTTTCTTACTTAACATCATGGGCGAGCTCCACAATCAGTAACGGATTTTCGGATCGATCACGGCGTACAGCACATCAACGATCGCGTTAAACAGAATGGTCAGCACGCCAACCAGAATGGTCAGACTCATTACCAGCGAGTAGTCACGGTTTAAAGCCCCGTTAACGAACAGCTGGCCGATGCCCGGCAAACCATAGATGGACTCAATCACCATTGAACCGGTGATGATGCCGACAAACGCCGGTCCCATATAGGAAAGTACCGGTAGCATGGCGGGCTTCAGTGCGTGACGCAGCACGATACGGCGCAGTGGCAGGCCTTTCGCGCGTGCGGTACGGATGAAGTTTGAGTGCATCACTTCAATCATCGAACCGCGCGTAATACGCGCGATGCTGGCGATGTAGGCCAGCGAGAGCGCGACCATCGGCAGCAACATGTAATTCCATTGGCCGCCGTTCCAGCCACCGCCTGGCAGCCAGCGCAAGGTAATCGCAAACACCAGCACCAGTAACGGCGCCACGACAAAGCTGGGGATCACCACGCCGGTCATCGCGACCCCCATCACGGCATAATCCCACAGGGTGTTTTGCTTCAGGGCGGCGATCACGCCAGCCGTCACGCCCAGCACCACGGCGAGGAAGAATGCGGCCAGACCGAGTTTGGCTGACACCGGGAAGGCATGGCCGACCAGATAATTGACCGAGTAATCTTTGTATTTAAACGAGGGGCCAAAATCGCCATGCGCCAACTGCACCAGATAGCTCAGGTACTGTTTGCCAATTGGATCGTTGAGATGGTACTTCGCTTCGATATTCGCCATCACTTCCGGTGAAAGAACACGCTCGCCGGTAAATGGACTGCCGGGTGCCAGTCGCATCATAAAGAAAGAGATGGTAATGAGGATAAAGAGCGTCGGGAGGGCTTCGAGGAGCCGACGCAGGATGAATTTTAACATTGCCGTACCTACCAGGCTGTTGCTTCACAAAGTAAAAAGGCGGTGCCGCAGCACCGCCACTATCGATAGCCTGAGTGCTATTAATGTTTAATGATATACAGATTTTTATCGACGGTTTTATCCAGCGGATCGTTGCCGGTGTAACCGCCCACGTAAGGTTTCACTAAACGCGCATTGACGTAGTAGTAAACCGGCACGATGGTGCTGTCTTTATCCAGAATCTGCTCAGCTTTCTGATAATCCGCTACGCGCGCTTTATCGTCTGTGGCCTTGACCGCATCGTGGATAACTTTATCGAAGTCAGCACTCTTGTAGTGCGAGGTGTTACTGCTGCTGTCAGACAGCATGATGTTCAGGAATGAGGTAGGTTCATTGTAATCCGCACACCATGCAGCACGAGAAACATCAAAGTTGCCCTGATGACGGGTATCCAGGAAGGTTTTCCACTCCTGGTTTTCCAGCTTGATGGTTACGCCGATGTTTTTCTTCCAGATTGAAGAGGCCGCGATCGCCAGTTTCTTGTGTAGGTCAGAAGTGTTATACAGCAGGTTGAAAGTCAGCGGTTTATCAGCGGTATAACCCGCTTCCGCCAGCAGTTTTTTCGCTTCTTCGTTACGCTTGTTCTGATCCCATTTGAACCAATCCGGCGGCAGCAGTTCCATGCCATCGGTGGCTGGCGGGGTGAAGCTATAAGCCGGTTGCTGACCTTGCGCCAGAACCTTATTCACCATGATGTCGCGATCCAGACCAAGTTTCAGCGCGGTACGCACGCGTGGATCGGTAAACGGTGCTTTCTGGTTGTTGATTTCGTAGTAATAGGTGCACAGATACGGCTTCACCATCAACTCTTTACCGTTATCACGCTGCAGTTTTTTGAACAGCTCGATTGGCATGTTGTTATAGGTGATATCACTGCCGTTCTCCGAGAAGTAACGGTTTACGTCGCTGACCTCAGAGTTGATTGGCAGAAAAGTCACTTTATTCAGAACTGTGTGCTCGTTATCCCAATACTGCGGGTTACGCACCAGCGTCACGCGTTCGTTGATCACGTGTGATTCAAGTTTGAATGCACCGTTACCGACCCAATTTTGCGGTTGAGTCCACTGATCGCCAAACTTCTCGATAGCAGGCTTATACACCGGGGACATAACGGAGTTGATCAGTAGCTTGTAAAAATACGGTACTGGCTCGCTCAGCGTGACTTCCAACGTGTGATCATCGATTGCTTTCACACCCAGATCGGTAGTGGGTTTTTTACCGGCGATGATGTCGTCAACATTGACGATGTGACCATATTGAGGATAGCTGGCGTATGGCGATGCGGTTTTCGGATCCACCAGACGTTGCCAGCTATACACGAAATCTTGTGCGGTGACCGGTTCACCGTTGGACCATTTGGCGTTTTTACGCAGGTGGAAAGTCCAGACTTTGAAATCTTTATTTTCCCAGCTTTCCGCCACGCCCGGCACCGGTTTGCCATCGCTGTCACTGGTGATTAGACCTTCATACAGGTCACGCGCGATGTTGTCTTCGGGTACACCTTCAATTTTGTGGGGATCCAACGACTGTACTTCATCGCCATTACCGCGAACCAGTTCCTGTTTTGCTGCCAATTCAACGCCTGCTGGTACTGTTGCTGCCAGCGCGGCATTCCCTGCCAGCGCGCCGATTGCGGCGAATACGCCCGCAGCAATCAGGCTTTTTTTCGTGATGTTGTTCATTATTACGCTCCAGTTTTATTATCTTTACCGGGTCGACTTATCGCCCGGCGTACCCCGTTTCCAGGTGATCTCCGCGTGTCTGAACGAAGACCCTAATCACCCTTCAGGGTTTACCACGGTAAAGTGCCGCCCGACTGTAGCGCCGGATCGGCTCATTACTCAATGTTTCTTTATGTAATAGTATTTCAACGCCAGCATGTCTTGCGGATCCTTACCGGTAAACCCTCCCACCCAAGGCTTTACCAACCGCACGCTAACCCGATAGTAGACGGGCACAATCGGTGAGTCTTTATCGAGTTGCGCCTCAGCCTGCTGATAAAGAGCGGCGCGCTTTGCTTCATCTGCGCTGGTCAATGTTTGCTTCATTAACTGGTCAAACGCCGAACTTTGGTAAAACGCAGTATTAATTGATGAGCCGCTTAACAGCATATTCAGGAACGTAGACGGTTCGTTGTAATCCGCGCACCAGGTGGCGCGTACCACGTCGTACTGTGCCTGATGACGTGTTTCCAGCAGCGTTTTCCACTCCTGATTCTGTAATGTCACCACCGCGCCGAGGTTTTTTTGCCACATGGAGGCGGCAGCAATCGCTTGTCGCTTGTTTTGCTCAGAGGTGTTGTAAAGCAGCGTGAAACGCAGCGGGTTTTGTTGATTAAAGCCGGCATCCGCTAATAACTGTTTGGCACTGGCATTGCGCTCTGACTGGGTTTGTTGTGCCCAGGCCGGTGGAGAAAGCGTGATTCCGTGGGTAAACGGCGGCGTTAAACCATAGGCAGGAATCTGGCCCTGGCCCATGATCTTTTGCGCAATGATGTCGCGATCTAAGGTTAACTTCAGCGCGCTACGGACACGTGCGTCATTGAACGGTGCTTTTTGGTTATTAATCTCGTAATAGAAGGTGCACAACAGCGGACTGACTTTCACCTCATCACCGAGATCCTGCTGTAACTTTTTAAACAACTCCGGCGGCACCGCACTGTTAGTCATATCGGTACCGCCGCTACGATAGCGATTGATATCGCTGTTTTCTGAGGAGAGAGGTAAAAACACGCCCTCATCAATCACTGTATGCGCATTATCCCAATAGTTCGGATTGCGTTTAACAACGATTTTTTCGTTAACGACCCATTCGGACAGCGTAAAAGCACCATTGCCAACATAGTGTTGCGGCTGCGTCCACTGCTCGCCCCATTGTTCTATCGCCGGACGATAGACCGGTTTCATCGCGCTGTAGGCCAGCATGTCAACAAAATAGGGAACGGGTTCGGAAAGGGTGACTTGTAAATGATGATCGTCTAGAGCTTTAACACCGAGTTCAGCGGGCGAGGCTTTGCCCGACAAAATGGCATCAATGTTCTCTAAATGAGCCGCCTGCAAATAGCTGGCGTAAGGTGATCCGGTTTTAGGGTCAGCAAGACGTTGCCAACTGTAGACGAAATCCTGTGCGGTAACTGGCTTGCCGTTACTCCAACGCGCATCGTCACGTAGCGTAAACGTCCAGATGCGCCCTTCTTCACTTTGCCACTGTTTGGCAACGCCGGGTACCAGTTGACCGTTATTATCGGTTTCAACCAATCCTTCCAGCAGATTACGCATGACATTTGATTCAGGCACGCCTTCTGCTTTCTGCGGGTCCAGCGTCGCCACTTCGCTACCGTTATTAATGACAATACGCTGAGAATCGGATAATTGCATTCCGGCAGGCACTTGTGCTGCCTGACTTTGAGAAATAATTCCCATCAGGCATAAGGCAAGCACTGAGCGCGTGAACGTTTTTGCTACCATGCATTTCATCAACAAATATCAACCTTAATCATAAGCCTGATAGCCTGTAAGCAAGAAGCGTACACATTTGTCGCTATCAGATAAAAAATTTGTGATGTGCCGAAAATTATCAGAACCGATGCCCGCACGCCAAAGCTAAACACCAAAAATGTTAGCAGATTCTCTTTTATCACGTTCGGTCGGGTAGGAAAAGTGTTAATTATTTAACTGAATTATCGCATAAACCCATGATTAAATTCAATTTTCCGCGATAATTGCCTATGTTTTATTCATTATTGTTCTGTAGATATAATATTTACGAATTCGACCATGAAAATAAGCATTTGCCACAGAATTAATTATCAATCAAGTGACAAACTTTTCGCTAATGCTAGTTCAATGGCCATCGGCAGAGTTATTATCTGTGATAATTATCACAGTTTGATGTGAGACCTGGCGGGATTAAGCTTGAGCCAGTAGTAAAAGTGATATAGGACGTGTGGAGTTAAGGCGCATGAATAAACTAACCAAAATGGTGCAATTAAACGGATTAATGCACCATTTTGGATCGAAAATTTATCTCGGATAAAAAATAACTCTCTTTTAATTCAGTAAGCCTGGGAAAATAGATTTCATGCCGGTGACAATAAATTCAATCCCCAATGCCATCAGTAATAAGCCCATGATACGGGTAATGACGTTAATCCCGGTTTGGCCAAGCACCCGCACCATTAGAGGTGCAGCACGAAACAGCAGCCAACAACAAAAGGCAAAAATGGCAATCGCGAGACTAAAACCAATCAGATTCTGCCAACTGTGGTAACGCGTGCTCCAGACAATGGTCGAACTGATTGCGCCCGGACCGGCCATCAACGGCAAGGCTAATGGCACTACGCCGATGCTTTCACGAATCGCGCTCTCCGACTTCTCCTGCTTATTCTGCTTATCTTCACCGAGTTTTCCGCTGATCATCGACATCGCAATAGTGACCACCAGAATGCCACCGGCAATACGGAACGAATCAATTGAGATGCCAAACAGATGCAGGATGCCATCACCAAGGAACAATGAGGTCCATAGGATAATGGCAACGGCCAGGTTGGCGGTGAGATTGGTTTTATTGCGCTCCACCACCGCCTGATAGCTGGTCATGCTGATAAAGACCGGGATGATGCCCACCGGATTCACCAGGGCAAACAAACCGACAAAAAACTTAATGTAGCCGGAAAGATCGAGTAGCACGGGGTTCAAAGTGGGCTCCGGTATGGTCTGAGTAAAAAAGCGCGCCTAATGTAGTTCATATGACGGGCGAAAAACCAGAGGCATAGGGAGAAATTTATGCTACTTGTTTGGCTCCAAGTCAGTACATTCGGCTGCTGTAAATCTTTGGTTATTACGATGCAGCCATTGAGATCAGAATATGTGGCACATTCCGCTAACTTTACTTGCAAAAGTTAGTGCTGAAAGGTGTCAGCTTAGTCATGATTTGATCTACATCAAAATTCACCTACCCCATCAGGGGTAATCTTACCGCATCGAAAACACTTCCTGACATTTAAGCATCTTCACCAGGAAACCCTTTTAGTAAGCAAAGGCAAATCAGTTGCCAACCTGACCAATATATAAGCATACGTGACTATACTTCTGGACTCAGGCTTGTTTACTAAAAGAGTTTAACTTCCTTCAGGAGAGCACTATGGCCGTTACTAATGTTGCCGATCTTAATGCACTGGTTGAGCGTGTAAAAAAGGCACAGCGTGAGTACGCTAATTTTAGTCAGGAACAAGTTGATGCCATCTTCCGCGCTGCCGCCCTCGCCGCTGCAGATGCACGAATCCCTCTGGCCAAATTGGCCGTTGCCGAATCAGGTATGGGTATTGTTGAAGATAAAGTGATCAAGAATCACTTTGCCTCTGAATATATCTACAACGCTTACAAAGATGAGAAAACCTGCGGTATTCTCGCCACTGACGATACCTTCGGCACCATTACCATTGCTGAACCGATTGGCTTGATCTGCGGTATCGTACCCACAACAAACCCAACCTCAACGGCTATTTTCAAGGCGCTGATTAGCCTGAAAACTCGCAATGGCATCATCTTCTCTCCGCATCCTCGTGCAAAAGATGCGACTAACAAAGCTGCGGACATTGTGCTGCAGGCAGCCATTGCGGCAGGTGCACCAAAAGATATCATCGGCTGGATCGACACCCCATCAGTCGAGCTATCTAATCAGTTAATGCATCACCCTGATATCAACCTGATCCTTGCAACCGGCGGTCCGGGCATGGTGAAAGCCGCTTACAGTTCTGGTAAACCAGCGATTGGCGTGGGTGCGGGTAATACACCTGTCGTCATCGATGAAACAGCGGATATCAAGCGTGCCGTAGCCTCGATCCTGATGTCGAAAACCTTCGATAACGGTGTGATTTGTGCTTCTGAGCAATCGGTGATTGTGGTTGATTCTGCTTATGACGCAGTCCGCGAACGTTTCGCCAGCCATGGCGGCTACATGCTGCAAGGCGATGAGCTGAAAGCCATTCAGAATATCATCCTGAAAAATGGTGCTTTGAATGCGGCGATTGTTGGCCAACCCGCGACAAAAATTGCGGAATTAGCCGGAATTAGCGTGCCAGCAAATACCAAGATACTCATTGGCGAAGTGAAATTGGTTGATGAATCTGAGCCGTTTGCGCATGAAAAATTGTCACCGACCTTAGCAATGTATCGCGCTAAGGATTATCACGACGCGGTTGATAAAGCAGAGAAACTGGTGACCATGGGCGGTATCGGTCACACCTCGTGTCTCTATACCGATCAAGATAATCAGATAGAGCGTGTGCACTATTTCGGCGACAAAATGAAGACCGCGCGTATTCTGATTAATACACCGGCTTCACAAGGCGGCATCGGTGACCTGTACAACTTCAAGCTGGCTCCGTCACTGACGCTGGGCTGTGGTTCATGGGGCGGTAACTCCATTTCTGAAAACGTGGGACCTAAACATCTCATCAACAAGAAAACCGTGGCCAAGCGAGCTGAGAATATGTTGTGGCATAAACTTCCCAAGTCTATTTACTTCCGTCGCGGCTCACTGCCAATTGCCCTGGAAGAAGTAGCAACTGACGGTGCAAAACGCGCCTTTATCGTTACTGACCGCTTCCTGTTCAACAACGGTTATGCCGATCAGGTTACCCGCGTACTGAAATCACACGGTATCGAAACTGAAGTGTTCTTTGAAGTCGAAGCTGACCCAACGCTAAGCATCGTACGTAAAGGTGCAGAGCAGATGAACAGCTTTAAACCTGATGTGATTATTGCACTCGGCGGTGGTTCACCGATGGATGCAGCAAAAATCATGTGGGTGATGTACGAACACCCAGAAACCCATTTTGAAGAGCTGGCACTGCGCTTTATGGACATCCGTAAACGCATCTATAAATTCCCGAAAATGGGCGTCAAGGCACGTATGATTGCCATCACCACCACTTCCGGTACCGGTTCTGAAGTCACACCGTTTGCCGTGGTGACTGACGATGCCACCGGCCAGAAATACCCATTAGCGGATTATGCATTGACTCCGGACATGGCAATTGTTGACGCCAATCTGGTGATGGATATGCCACGTTCACTTTGTGCCTTCGGCGGTCTGGATGCGGTTACACACTCACTTGAAGCTTATGTTTCAGTATTAGCGAATGAGTATTCTGACGGTCAAGCGCTGCAAGCTCTCAAACTGCTGAAAGAAAATTTGCCAGCCAGCTACCGCGATGGAGCAAAAAATCCGGTGGCGCGTGAGCATGTTCACAATGCAGCGACTATCGCGGGTATTGCGTTCGCTAACGCCTTCCTGGGTGTCTGTCACTCAATGGCGCATAAACTGGGTTCTGAGTTCCACATTCCACATGGTTTGGCAAACGCCCTGCTGATTTCGAACGTGATTCGTTATAACGCGAATGACAATCCGACCAAGCAAACGGCTTTCAGCCAATACGATCGCCCACAAGCGCGCCGTCGTTATGCTGAGATTGCAGACCATTTAGGACTGTCCGCCGCTGGCGACCGTACCGCGCAGAAAATTGAAAAACTGCTGGCGTGGCTTGAAGAGATGAAAACACAGTTGGGTATCCCAACCTCCATTCGCGAAGCGGGTGTGCAAGAGGCGGACTTCCTGGCAAAAGTGGACAAATTAGCTGAGGATGCATTTGATGACCAATGTACTGGTGCAAACCCACGCTATCCGCTGATTGCTGAGCTTAAACAAATCATGTTGGATACCTTCTACGGTCGTGAATTCTCAGAGTCATTCAACGAGAAAGCTGAAGTGCCTAAAGTAGAAGTGAAAATTGAGAAGAAAACTAAAAAAGCCTAAAGCGCTTTAACTAAAAAAACCCGCTTCGGCGGGTTTTTTAATGGGGGAATTGCTCGTTAAGCTGGTGCCGAATGCGACCCATAAATGGCTTTCAGCGAACCTTCATTAATCGCTTGCTTATAGTGTTTCCGACATACCGAAATATAGCGCTCGTTACCGCCAATCACCACCTGCTCTCCCTCACTGAAAGGCTTACCGTTTGCATCCAGACGTAAAACCATGCTGGCTTTACGGCCACAATGGCAGATGGTTTTAAGTTCAACCAATTTATCGGCCCATGCGAGTAGATATTGGCTGCCTACAAACAACTCACCGCGGAAATCAGTGCGTAAACCGTAACACAACACGGGAATATCCAGGTTGTCGACGACATCAGATAATGCTTTAACCTGCTCGCGCGTCAGAAACTGGCTCTCATCAACCAATACACAATGCACCGGATTCTTCGCATGCTCGTCTGCTATTTCCTGATCGAGTTTAGTCTCAGCGTTATATAAAAATGCAGGAGACGAAAGGCCGATACGAGAGCTGACTTTGCCCGCACCGAAGCGGTTGTCGATTTCAGCGGTATAAACCAGAGAACGCATGCCGCGCTCATGATAATTATAAGATGATTGTAGCAAAGCCGTTGATTTACCCGCATTCATCGCAGAGTAATAAAAATAGAGTTGAGCCATTAGGAAATCTCATCGCGCCTGTATCTGATGGGCCGCAGTCTATCATAAACCTGAATAACAGTAGCGATGCATTATTTTTATCACTTGCTCAAATTAACAACACTCGTAAAAAGGATATTTTTTCATCATTTGAGAGTTGAGCACGTTTTGTCAAAATAGCACTTAAGTTGATATTTATTCATCACTATTACTGACAGAACGTCTGAGTCAGCATTGGCTAAACTAACTCCTGAGTAAACTCAGTTAGAAAAGATCCCCAAATGGGTAAATATATTCTGTAACTGGCTCTCTCAATAAGCTTATTTTTTAAAATTTTACGTTTTGCTTTTAAATCTGGCTATTGCAGTTATTTTTTTGCACCTCTATTATGAGACGGCAGAACAACTCCCATTTATTATATTTTGAGATTAGGACAATGAGCGAAGCACTTAAAATTCTTAATAATATCCGTACATTGCGCGCGCAAGCTCGGGAATGCTCTCTGGAAACATTGGAAGAGATGCTGGAAAAACTCGAAGTTGTGGTCAATGAGCGTCGCGAAGAAGATACGCATGCTCAAGCGGAAAACGCAGAACGCACACGCAAACTTGAACAATATCGTGAAATGCTGATTGCTGATGGTATTGATCCAAATGATCTTTTACAGGCATTATCTGAAACAAAAGTTCCGGGTAAAACCAAGCGTGCAGCACGTCCAGCCAAATATTCTTATGTCGATGAAAACGGTGAAAACCGTACCTGGACAGGCCAGGGCCGCACACCTGCAGTGATTAAAAAAGCAATTGAAGAACAAGGTAAACAACTGGACGATTTCCTGCTGTAATCCTTCCAGTGCTTCGAGTTGTGAATAGCACTCGCTAACTCACTTTATACCAGGTAAGAAAAAGGAAGCCTTAGGCTTCCTTTTTTTATGCTTGACTATTGTTGGTAGAAGCGACGATACCATTCAACGAAATGCTTGACGCCCTGCTCTACGCCAGTTTGTGGGCGGAAGTTAATCGCATTGTAAAGGGGTTGCGTATCAGCACTGGTACCTAATACATCGCCGGGCTGCATTGGCAGCATATTTTTCTTCGCTTCAATACCCAAAGCTTTTTCCAGCGATCCAATGTAAGTCATTAAACTTGTCGGCTGGCTATTGCCAATATTATAAACGCGGTACGGTGCCGAGCTGCTTGCTGCTGAACCCGTTTCAACGGTCCAGTTGTCATCAGCTTGCGGAATGACATCCTGCAGTCGCACGATGGCTTCGGCAATATCATCAATATAGGTGAAGTCGCGCGTCATTTGTCCGTTGTTATAAACGTCTATTTGCTCACCGGCTAACATCGCGCGTGTGAATTTGAACAGCGCCATATCCGGACGGCCCCAAGGACCATAGACAGTGAAGAAGCGTAAGCCGGTAGTGGGCAATTGATAAAGATGTGAATAAGTATGCGACATCAATTCGTTGGCTTTTTTAGTAGCCGCATAAAGTGAAACAGGATGGTCAACGGAGTCATCCGTTGAAAAAGGCATTTTGCGGTTCAGGCCATATACTGAACTGGATGAGGCATACAGAAGGTGGCCAACTTTATTATGACGGCAGCCTTCAAGAATATTCAGATGACCGATTAAATTAGAATCAGCATAAGCGTGTGGGTTTTCAATCGAATAACGTACGCCCGCTTGCGCGCCTAAATGAATGACACGTTCAAATTCATGTTCAGCGAATAAGGAAGAAATGGCCTGGCGATCCGCCAGGTCCATTTTTACGAAAATAAAATCAGCATGTTGAGTGTTCTGATCTAAACGGGCCTGTTTAAGGCTGACATCATAATAGTCATTCAGGTTATCGATACCGACAACCTGGTGACCAGCGGCCAGCAAACGCTGACTGACGTGAAATCCAATAAAACCTGCCGCGCCGGTAACCAGAAACTTCATACATCCCTCATTATTCTACAATTTTAATTGACGCTCCGCGGCCGATTGCATAGTACGTGAAACCGCGTTTGCTGATACGCTCTGGATCATACAGGTTACGCCCATCAAAAATCACGGGTTCTTTCAACGCATTTTTAATGACATCGAAATCTGGCGCACGGAAGTTTTGCCATTCAGTACAGATGACTAAGCCATCCGCACCCTGCAGCGCCGCTTCCTTGGTACCCATCAATTTCAGATCATTACGATGACCATAGACGCGTTGCGCTTCGTCCATTGCTTCTGGGTCAAACGCCTGCACGGTTGCTCCCGCTTCCCACAGCGTTTCCATCAGCACGCGGCTAGAGGCTTCACGCATATCGTCAGTGTTCGGTTTGAACGCCAGTCCCCACAGAGCGAAAGTTTTGCCGCGCAGATCGTCGCCAAAATGACGCTTGATAAAGGTCGGAAGCTTATTCTTTTGCGAATCGTTAACGTCTTCTACCGCCTGCAGCAAACGCGGCGTGTAACCGATTGACTCAGCAGTGCGAATCAGCGCCTGCACGTCTTTCGGGAAACAAGAACCGCCGTAACCGCAGCCTGGATAGATGAAGTGATAACCAATACGAGAATCTGAACCGATCCCCTGGCGAACTTTCTCAACGTCGGCTCCCAGACGTTCTGCCAGGTTAGAGATCTCGTTCATGAAGCTGATTTTGGTTGCCAGCATGCAGTTAGCCGCATATTTAGTCAGCTCTGCACTGCGGATATCCATTAAAATCATACGATCATGATTACGGTTGAACGGCTCATAAAGCTCGCGTAACAGCTCAACCACTTCATCGTTGTCCGTACCGACAACAATACGCTCAGGACGCATACAGTCGTTAACTGCCGCACCTTCCTTAAGGAATTCCGGGTTTGAAACTACGTCAAAGGCGATGTTCACATCGCGCTTTTGCAGCGTTTCAGTCATTACCGCACGAACGCGATCTGCAGTACCTACGGGCACGGTCGATTTGTCGATAACAACTTTATGATCGTTCATGTGCTGCGCAATCGTACGCGCAACTGCAGTCACATATTTCAGATCGGCAGAACCGTCTTCATCGGGCGGCGTACCCACAGCGATAAACTGCATCACACCATGATTAACGCCTTCTTCCGCATTCGTGCTGAACTTCAAGCGACCCGACTCATAATTAGACATAACGAGTGGCGTCAGGCCCGGTTCAAAAATCGGAATGTTGCCTTTCTTTAAGTTCTCGACTTTCTTTTCGTCGACATCAATACAGAGAACGTCATGTCCGACTTCGGCTAACACCGCAGCCTGAACCAGACCGACATAGCCGATACCAAATACAGTGACTTTCATTGAATTATCCTGTGTTTATTGAGTTACTTTTTGTTGCCTACCGCGCCTTCAAGCCATTGGGTGAAATCTTTACCCAATACTGGATGGCGAACGCCGTATTCAACAAAGGCTTGCATGTAACCCAGTTTGTTGCCGCAGTCATGGCTTACACCGTTCAGGTGATAAGCTTCAACGGTCTCTTTTTCCATCAGCATTGCAATGGAGTCAGTCAGCTGAACTTCGCCGCCTGCACCTGGAGGCGTTTTCGCCAGCAGTGGCCAGATTTCAGCAGACAACACGTAACGACCCACAACCGCCAGGTTTGATGGGGCTTCAGAAGCTTTAGGCTTCTCGACCACGCCAACCATTGGTGCGCTCTGACCTGCTGAGAGCTCAGCACCCTGGCAATCAACTACACCGTAGGCGGTGACATCAGCAACGGGTTCAACCATGATCTGGCTACGACCGCTTTCTTCATAACGAGTCAGCATCTCTGCCAGGTTATCTTTGGTCGGATCAGATTCGTATTCGTCGATGATCACATCTGGCAGAATTACGGCGAATGGCTCATCACCAATCAGCGGGTGCGCACACATCACCGCGTGGCCCAGGCCTTTAGCGATACCCTGGCGAACTTGCATGATGGTAACGTGCGGTGGGCAGATAGACTGGATTTCATCCAACAGCTGACGCTTAACGCGTTTTTCCAGCATAGATTCCAATTCAAAACTGGTATCAAAGTGGTTTTCGATAGCGTTTTTAGAAGAGTGGGTGACCAGCACAATCTCATTAATGCCTGCTGCAATGCACTCATTCACGACATACTGGATCAACGGCTTATCGACCAGCGGTAACATT
Organism: Pantoea sp. X-Soil-ISGK-421; assembly: GCF_059730785.1. Lineage (NCBI taxonomy): Bacteria > Pseudomonadati > Pseudomonadota > Gammaproteobacteria > Enterobacterales > Erwiniaceae > Pantoea > Pantoea sp. X-Soil-ISGK-421. The sequence continues at coordinate 2,214,227 of NZ_AP035979.1, forward strand.
TCTTTTGGAATAGCTTTGGTCGCAGGCAGCATACGCGTGCCGAGGCCTGCAACAGGGATTACCGCTTTTTTTACTTTAGTCTTATAGGCAGACATCTAAATACCTCTCTTAATAGGCCGTTCAAGTTAATACTTGATATGTCGGTTTAAAAACGAAATGAGTATACCGTTACTATTGAACGGATTTATCCTGGATGGAGCTAATCCGCGGAAATTAAGACTATTACCCAAGTGTAAAGCTTGCCCCTGGTCCTGTCTTTATCCCGCGGAAAAATTTAATTCGTCTGATTATTCTTCGGCCGATAGCATTAAGCGTAGCCTGCCACCGGCGCCCCAAATATGGCACTGCCAGGCGTCGGCGCGTTGACTGATTTGATTGAGATGAGTGCTGCCCATAGTACCAAGTGGCACACCATTACTGAGTTGAATTTGATGAGTGTTGATATGCAATGTGGCGTTAAGCCCAGCAGAGACCAGAATCAGATTTTTCAACTGGCGATGGTAATAACCCACCAGCAGTGGAAACTGACCGCTAAGATTAGCCTGCCGCAACAGCATATTAACCTGACGCAGCAGGCCATTCAGCTCTGGCAATCGCTGCTTTTGGCCGGAAAGTTGCTCTTGCAACAAACCATTAAACAGTGCGCGCAGTAACAGCGCAGCTAACACGCCATTATCGCCAGCGCGCGTCACATCAAGGCAATAGAATGCCAGATCATTCTCAGATAGCGCGGCAATATCCAGTACTAAACCCGGCTGCTCCGCCATGGTGAGCTGACGGTAGTTAATACGGCAATTGGCGATGGTTTGCTGCACCGGGGGCTGAAGTTGTTTGAGTAATTTTGACGCTGCCAACGGATCGCTAACTAGCGCATCCCAATCCTGAAAGAGTTGTTCGTCCTCCTCCACCTTGGAGGTAAACATGGAGGGATAGAGGCACTCAAATACGGCTTCGCGGAAACGCTCAAGATTTTTCAGCGGTTTTAACAGCACATCCTGAACGCCCAAACGCAACACATGGGCGATATCCGCCATATTTTGGGTGGCGGATATAATCAGAATCGGCACATTGTTGCCACGTGTGCGAAGTCGCTCGACGAAAGGAATGCCACCCATACGCGGCATTTCAAGATCGCAAATAACCAGATCGACTGACTGTGCAGACAGTAAAGTCAGGCCATCCAGTCCATCACCGGCTTCCAGCGTGCTAGCGCCCAGACTGGTGAGTAAATTTTCCATCAATGAACGGAAAACGACCTCATCTTCGACAATGAGTATCTTTTTGCCGATTAGCGGTTTTTCCATTCTCTCCCCCTGCGTACCAGATTATTCAATAGTGGTTCATAAAATGCAGTTGCGCCTTTCAGAATTAACTGAAGTAACAACCCGTGTGAATGAACAACCTGACTATCTGCCACGGACCAGCGGTAATAGTTCATCCATTTTTTTCTCAACGGCGGCCTTGCCTGCCGCGATGGCTTCTTCTGCACGGTGGAAGTCCAGTGTGGAAATTTGCGGACAAAACGGCTGAATCAGCACATCCGGCGGGTCGCCCGCCATGCGGTTACGTTTCAGACGATTTTCCAGAACCTGGATTGATGTAGACATGATCTCCATCGCACCCGGCGTTTGATTAGCTCGGCGATGCGTCAAACCAAGAATACGTTGGCGCAATTTTTTACCCCAACTCAGCGCTTCAACGGCCGCCGCTTCTTCACCGCTTTGCGGCGTAACAGATAATAAATCTTGCTGCATCAGATGTGCGTCATGTTGTAAATCAACGGCGATGACAATGTCGGCACCCAAAGCGCGCGTCAGCGAAATTGGCACGGGATTAACCACTGCACCATCCACTAACCAATACCCATTGTAAGCGATGGGTGGCAATAAGCCTGGCATACTACAGGACGCACGCACAGCTTGATGCAAATCGCCCTCGGTTAACCACACTTCACGCCCGGTACTTAAATTGGTGGCCACGACGCCAAAAGGCTTGTCACACTGATCGATCAGATCGTTGGGAATGAGCTGCCGAATGTGGCTAAACACCCGATCGCCGCGCAATAAACCTCCGCGCTGCCAGGAGAGGTCCATCAGTCGGATGACGTCCCAGTAACGAAATGCGCTCACCCATTTTTCCATCACGCCCAGCCGACCATTCACGTAAGCCGAGCCGACTAATGCGCCAACTGAACAACCTGCCACCACATCGATCTCTACTCCCGCACGTTCTAGCGCAGTGATAACGCCGATGTGTGACCATCCTTTGGCAGCACCTGAACCTAGTGCCAGCCCAATCCTGACTTTTCTCATCTCACCTCGTGATTGGCTTGTTACGTAGCATCACGCTTGACAGTCGGCTACCATAGCGCACGCTTTAATTTACTTTAATCACTTCCAGGAGATGACGTGTCTGAAAAGTGCCCTTGCTGCAGCGGAAAGGAGTATAGCTTATGTTGCCAACCCTTTCTGAATGGCCAAGCGAACCCGTCCAGCGCGGAACAATTAATGCGTTCACGCTATACCGCCTATGTTGTTAACGATGCCGCGTGGTTGGCGGCAACCTGGCACCCCAGTAAACGCGCGGGCGACCTTGAGACGTTATTATCTGAAAGTTTTTCCGGTACTGAATGGCTGGGCTTGAATGTAACTCGTTGTAATCATGGAAGCCATGAGAATGAAGCCTTCGTAACGTTTTTTGCGCGTTACCTCGAAAAAGGTCGGACTTCAGCCATCTACGAATGTTCGCGCTTTCTTCGCGAGGATCAACGCTGGTACTATGTTGACGGAACAACGCCTGAGTTGGGACGTAACGATCGCTGTCCTTGTGGCGCCGATAAAAAATACAAAAAATGTTGTGGTTAATCTGGACAGATACACAACGGCTTTACCATTCATCGCTTTGACAGGACTCTGATCGAGATGCAAGCGCACACCATCCAACGAAAAGTTTTACGAACCATTTGCCCTGATGCGAAAGGTTTGATCGCCAAGATCACCAACATTTGCTACAAGCACGAACTTAACATTGTGCAGAACAATGAGTTTGTCGATCACCGTACCGGGCGCTTTTTCATGCGCACAGAGCTGGAAGGCATTTTCAACGACAATACGCTATTGGCCGATCTCGATAGCGCGCTGCCAACGGGATCGGTGCGTGAACTGCAAAGTGCGGGCCGTCGCCGTGTCGTCATTCTGGTGACCAAAGAGGCGCATTGCCTTGGCGATCTGTTGATGAAAAGTGCGTTTGGCGGTCTCGATATGGAGATTGCTGCAGTCATCGGTAATCATGAAACGCTGCGCTCATTGGTTGAACGTTTCGATATTCCGTTTGTAATGGTGAGCCACGAAGGCCATACGCGTGAAGAGCATGACAACCGCATGGCGGATGAAATTGACCGCTATCAGCCGGATTACGTCGTGCTGGCTAAATACATGCGCGTGTTAACGCCTGCTTTTGTGCAACGCTATCCAAACCAGATCATTAACATCCATCACTCCTTCTTGCCGGCGTTTATCGGCGCGCGTCCGTATCACCAGGCGTATGAGCGCGGTGTGAAAATCATCGGCGCCACCGCACACTATGTGAACGATAACCTTGATGAAGGACCAATCATCATGCAGGACGTGATCAACGTCGATCACAGCTACACCGCAGAAGAGATGATGCGTGCTGGACGTGACGTTGAGAAGAATGTGTTGAGCCGTGCACTGTATAAAGTGTTAGGTCAACGCGTGTTTGTATATGGCAACCGGACGATCATTCTTTAACCAGTTCGGCGCTGAACTGCACAACTCTTCAGCGCTGCGCATAAAAAGTGGGCAAACAGTTTGTATTATCAGTGACGGCGCTTTACAGGCTGAGCGCATTTGTTATGATGCGCCCCGCTTTAAGACGCAATGATTCAGGCCAGTGGTGGGATTCCCGAGCGGCCAAAGGGAGCAGACTGTAAATCTGCCGTCACAGACTTCGAAGGTTCGAATCCTTCTCCCACCACCATCTGAATCGTCTCTGCTTGAAGCCACAATATCTAATATCCCCGGTGGGATTCCCGAGCGGCCAAAGGGAGCAGACTGTAAATCTGCCGTCACAGACTTCGAAGGTTCGAATCCTTCTCCCACCACCATCACATGCTCTCCCTCTCTTATTTAAATCCCTTAAACTTATATTCATCACTTAGAGAAGGATGAGAAGCTTCGACAGAAGGTTCGAGTCGAACGACGTGAGACAACGCGCTTTAGCGCGGCCCGAAGGGTGAGACGCAACGCGTCAAATCATCCTTCTCCCACCACCATCACATGCTCTCCTACACTCTCCCCTTTTGCTTTAATCGCTGTTTTCTCCCGCTTCACACCATGACTTTTCCCAAAAAACTCGTTACCATCGCGCCATACTTTTGCGGATAGAAATGGCAGCGAAATGAAATTTGTCTCTTTCAACATCAACGGCTTGCGTGCACGTCCTCACCAATTAGCAGCGCTGGTTGAACAGCATCAACCCGATGTCATCGGCTTGCAGGAAACCAAAGTGCATGACGATATGTTCCCGCTCGAAGACGTCAGTAAACTGGGTTATCACGTGTTTTACCACGGACAGAAAGGCCACTATGGCGTCGCACTGCTGACCAAAGCTGAGCCGATCAACGTCAGTCGCGGTTTCCCTGGCGATGATGAAGATGCACAGCGTCGTTTGATCATGGCGGAAATCCCGAGTCCGATTGGCGATATCACCGTGATTAACGGTTATTTCCCACAGGGTGAAAGTCGCGACCATCCCACTAAGTTCCCGGCGAAAGAGAAGTTTTATCGTGACCTGCAAAGCTATCTTGAGCAGCAGTTAGCCGTTGATAAGCCGGTGTTGATCATGGGTGATATGAACATCAGCAGCACTGATTTCGACATCGGCATTGGTGAAGACAATCGCAAGCGCTGGCTGCGCACGGGGAAATGTTCGTTCCTGCCTGAAGAGCGTGAATGGATGGATCGCTTACTGCAGTGGGGTTTGGTGGATACCTGGCGAGATAAGTTCCCGGAAACCAACGATCGATTCTCGTGGTTTGATTACCGTTCGAAAGGCTTTGACGACAATCGTGGTCTGCGTATTGACCTGCTGCTGGCGAGCCAACCACTCGCCTCGCGGTGTGTTGAAAGCGGTATCGATTACGATATTCGCAGCATGGAAAAACCGTCAGATCACGCACCGGTTTGGTCGACGTTTAAGCTGTGATGAAGCAGAAGCAGAAGCAGCGTGGCGTTATACGCCACGCGTGTTTATTTAATAATCTTCCAGATCAGCGGGTTAGTTCCTAACACCTTCTCATCTCGTCCGCACTGTAGCAGCACGCCTTCCGCCTTAACCACCGCGCCTTCGGAATAACTCCGGTTCTCATAAGTACAGCACTGCATGCAGTTACTCTGACGATTATTTTGCCCCTGCGTCCACACTTCTGATGGCATATCCACCACCACATCGGTATTACCCATACGATTATTTTCCGGCTGGCGGTTGGCCAGCGCAGAGGTGCTACATAACAGCAGTCCACTGAGTAACATCATTGCATAACGCATCACTCTGTCTCCTTGGTTTTGCGACGAGCCGTTTTAGGTTTGGTTTTCTTTTTTGGTCCAGGCGCAGTTAATCCGCGAAAGGCCTGTAACGACGGTCGCTGGCGCGCTTCTCCAATCAACCCAATTAAGGTGCTGACCAGCGGCTGCATAAACTCATCATAGCGACAGGCCTTCTCACTAATGCGGGTCAGCGTCGATTCCCATTGCGCCGTCATATCTGGCCGGGCCGCCATTTCTGGCAGCGCATGGATCAACGCCCTGCCCGCATCCGTCGAATGAATATAGCGGCCTTTTTTCACCAGGAAAGTGCGGCGGAACAACAATTCAATAATGCCTGCACGCGTCGCTTCCGTTCCTAAACCATCGGTTGCACGCAGCACTTTCTTTAATTCTTTATCTTGTACAAAGCGGGCGATGCCCGTCATCGCAGATAATAAAGTGGCATCGGTGAACGGACGCGGCGGTTGTGTTTGCTTAGCCAGCACTTCGCCGCGTTCACACAGCAGCTCATCGTCTTTGCTCACGACGGGCAGCGGCGTGCCATCGTTCTCCTCGTCACGCTCTTTACTGCCTAATAGCGCACGCCAGCCAGCTTCGGCCAGAAAACGCGCCTTGGCGATAAATTTTCCGCCGCCGATATCGAGATCAATAACGCATTTGCGGAAAACCGCATCCGGACAAAATTGCATCAAATACTGGCGAGCAATCAATCCATAGATGTTGGATTCATTCTCAGTCAGACTCACTTTACTGGCACGTGCGGTAGGAATAATAGCGTGGTGTGCATCGACTTTTTTATCATCCCAGCAGCGGTTTTTCCGATCGGGATTAAAATCTGTTGGCGGTGTCAAATTAGGCTGATGCGCCTGAATGGCGTTTAACACCGCGTGGCGGCCGGCAAAGTGCTCATCGGGCAGATAACGGCTATCGGAACGCGGATAGGTAATCAATTTGTGAGTTTCATACAGGCGTTGACAGCAATCCAGCACGTTCTGCGCGCTGAGGCCAAAGCGCTTACCGGCCTCAATCTGCAAACCGGAAAGCGAAAATGGCAGCGGCGCGGTATCGGATTCGCGTTTATCGTTATAGCCCGTGACCCGAGCAGGTTTACCGTTAATACGCTCCAGAACGTGATCCGCCAGCGGACGATGCAGCAAGCGCCCCTCTTCATCCTGCCAGGGCTCACAGGCATCGCTCGGCACCCAGCTGGCGACAAAGCGTTCCTCTTTCGGCGTAACGATGTGCGCTTTAACTTCGAAATAGTCTTTCGGGATAAAATTCTCGATCTCTTCGTCGCGACGCACCACCAAGCCAAGTACCGGCGTCTGCACACGGCCGACAGACAGCACGCCGTCATAACCGGCGTTACGACCAAGCAACGTCCATGCGCGCGTCATATTGATGCCGTATAGCCAATCAGCGCGCGCGCGCGCCAGCGCTGACACGCACAGCGGAATGAATTCGCGGTTTTCGCGTAAGCGCCCGACCGCACGTTCAACCGCGGAAGGATTGAGATCGTTAATCAGGCAGCGTTGTACCGTTTTGCGTTTTTCTGGTGACAGTTGCAGGTAATCCAGCACCTCATCTACCAACAGTTGCCCTTCACGATCGGGGTCGCCCGCGTGAACAACGGTGCTGGCTTGCTGCAGCAATCCTTCAATCACTTTTAACTGCTTCGCCACGGATGGACGCGGCTGTAAACGCCACTTCTCCGGAATAATCGGCAAATCAGCGAGATTCCAGCGCGCATAGCGGCTATCGTAACTGTCGGGCTGCGCCTGCTCCAGCAGGTGGCCAACACACCAGGTCACAACCTGGTCATTCCCGCAGGCAATATAGCCGTCGCCGCGTCGATGCGGTTTCGGCAACACGTCGGCAATCGCACGCGCTAAGCTGGGTTTTTCGGCAATAAACAAACGCATGGATGGCGTCGTTCCTTAACGTCAGGTAACTACGGTAATCAAAGGATGATCAGATTGGGCAGCAAACAGCTCACCAATCGACGCGACTTGCACGCCTGTTGCAGCAGCACAGCGCAGGAAGGTCTCGATGGCGCTGGGTTGCACCGCCACCAGTAGCCCACCAGACGTTTGCGGATCGCACAGCAGCGCACGCGTGGCATCATCAATCGAAGAAACGTGCTTGCCATAACTGGCGAAGTTGCGGCTGGTCCCACCCGGTACTGCACCGGCAGCAATGTAGTCATCGACGCCAGCCAGACGGGGGACATGCGCAGCAATCACTTCGGCACGCAGTCCTGAAGCGTGGCAGATTTCACTTAAATGACCCAGCAGGCCAAAACCCGTGACATCAGTCATAGCACTGACGCCTTCGAGTTTGGCGAATTCAACCCCGGCGGAATTCAATTGGCACATTACATCTGCTGCTAACGACTGGTGTTCAGGTCGCAGCAAGCCTTTTTTCTCGGCTGTAGTAAGAATGCCAATCCCTAACGGTTTGGTGAGAAATAGCTGGCAACCAGCCTGCGCCGCGCTGTTCTTTTTTACCCGCGCCACATCAACGATACCGGTCACGGCCAGACCGAAGATTGGCTCTGGCGCATCAATAGAATGCCCCCCCGCCAATGCAATTCCCGCCGCCTGACAAGTCGCACGCCCACCTTCGACGACCTGCTGCGCCACGTCCGGACTCAGTACATTTACTGGCCAGCCTAAAATGGCGATCGCCATGATGGGTTTCCCACCCATAGCGTAGATATCGCTGATGGCGTTAGTAGCAGCGATGCGACCAAAGGTAAAAGGATCGTCGACGATCGGCATAAAGAAATCAGTGGTGCTGACAACAGCGGTACCGTTACCGAGATCGTACACCGCGGCATCGTCACGCGTTTCATTTCCAACCAGCAGTTGCGGATCGTGAAATGGGCTAAGCTCACTCTGAAGAATGGTTTCCAAAACTTGCGGCGAAATTTTGCAGCCGCAACCAGCACCGTGGCTGTATTGCGTTAATCGAAGAGGTTCACTCATGGCGACTTCCTTATGCAATGAACAGAAGCCGCTATGGTAGCCTGGCTGTCAAGTGGTGGTAAGTGTTGCACGACCTAACCTCGATCTTTCGCACAGGCTCTGTGCAATATCTGCAACGGCGCATAACCTGCCGCAAAATTTGGCCGCTGTCTGTCAGAAATAACTGACAAACTGCGCGGTGTCCGGCGCCACCACGGTGGTGTTGGCTTTCAACTGGGGCGTACCAAGATAGAGGAATCCTACGATCGCATCCTGTTCACGGCAGCCAAAGGCTTCGCGCACTGATGGATGATCGGTCCACGGACCGCTACGCCAGATACCGTTAAAGCCCTGGGCGACGGCTGCCATCTGCATTGCCATGACGGCACAACTGGCCGATGCCAACTGTTCCCAATGCGGTACTTTGGCATTTTCTTCACAATGTGCCACCACAGTGATGATCATGGGTGCGCGAAATGGCGCAGAAGCGGCTTTGTCGATGGCCTTCTGCTCAAGATTGCTGTCGCGTGCGGCTTGTTCTAACAGTTTTCCAAAGCGCTCGCGTCCTTCATTTTCGACAATAATGAATCGCCATGGCTGCAGCGTGCCGTGATCGGGTGCGCGCAGCGCGGCATGCAGAATGTTTTGCAGCGCTTCGCCTGCCGGAGCAGGTTCTGCCAGACGAGACGCCGAGCGGCGGTTAACTAATAAATCCAATGCATCCATTATTCTTCTCCCATGAATAAAAAGCGTGGGCTAATCCTGGCACAGCACGATCTTTTGTAACAGTCTGGCGCGATTTCCTGCTGACTTTTCGCACGCCGCTCTTTAGGATGAACCCGACATCGGGGTAGACCGCGTGCTGGCTGCCCTGCTACGTGAATATGGAGAGTTTATGCGCACATTGTGGCGAATTATTTCCGGTCTGTTCCGCTGGACCTGGCGGGTACTGAATTTTATTCGGGAATTTATTCTTAATGTATTTCTTATTGTTTTGATCCTGGCGGGCGTCGGGATTTGGCTGCAAGTGTCCAGTTCCAACAGCAGTGAACCCGTACAGCAAGGCGCACTGAAAATCGATCTGAGCGGTATGCTGGTTGATAAACCTTCCGTCAGCAATCGTCTAAGTCGTATCAGTCGTCAACTGCTAGGCGCGAACAGCGATCGCCTGCAGGAGAACTCCCTGTTCGACGTGGTCGATGCGATTCGCCAGGCCAAAACCGATAAGAACATTACGGGTATTGTACTGGACCTACGAGACTTTGCCGGCGGCGATCAACCTTCGCTGCAATATGTTGGTAAAGCACTGCGCGAATTCCGCGATGCTGGCAAACCCATTTATGCCGTCGGCGACAGCTACAGCCAGGCGCAATACTACATTGCCAGCTACGCCAACAAGGTTTACCTGTCACCGCAAGGCACGGTGGATCTGCACGGTTTCGCCACCAACGGCCTGTATTACAAAACCCTGTTGGAGAAGCTGAAAGTTAACTCACATGTCTTCCGCGTTGGGACTTACAAATCTGCGGTTGAGCCGTTCCTGCGTGACGATATGTCACCTGAAGCGCGTGACGCTGACGGACGCTGGATTGGCCAGCTGTGGCAGAATTATCTGAACACCGTGGCGGCTAATCGTCAGATTACGCCAGAACAACTGTTCCCAGGCGCAGCTGGCATCATTAGCGGTCTGCAGGCTGTTCAGGGCGATACAGCAAAATATGCACTGAACAATAAATTAGTGGATGTGCTCGATACGCGTGCCGCGGCCGATCAGGAACTGGTTAAAACCTTTGGCTGGGACAAGGCGAACAACGATTACCGTAGCGTCAGTATCTACGACTATAACGTTAAACAGCCGCCGCAAAGTCAGGATGGCAATATCGCGGTGATTCTCGCCAGCGGTGCGATTATGGACGGTGAAGAGAGCGCCGGGAACGTCGGTGGTGATACCACCGCGTCGCAAATTCGCGATGCGCGTCTTGACCCGAAAATTAAAGCCATCGTGTTGCGTGTCAACAGCCCCGGCGGCAGCGTAACCGCGTCGGAAGCGATTCGTGAAGAGCTAGCGGCAGCGCATGATGCCGGTAAACCGGTGGTGGTATCAATGGGTGGCATGGCCGCTTCGGGCGGTTACTGGATTTCCACACCTGCCGATTACATCGTGGCCGCACCCAGCACGCTGACCGGTTCCATCGGTATCTTTGGTGTGATCAACACCGTTGAAAACAGTCTGAGTTCAGTGGGTGTGCATACCGACGGCGTTGCCACATCGCCACTCGCGGATGTGGCAACCACCAAAGCGCTACCGACCGAAGTGCAGCAGTTGATGCAACTGACCATCGAGAATGGCTATCGTAACTTTGTCGGTTTGGTGGCGACCTCGCGCCATAAAACGCCTGATGAAATCAATGCGATTGCTCAGGGCCACGTTTGGACGGGTAGCGATGCCAAAGCCAATGGCTTGGTGGATGCGTTGGGTGATTTTGATGACGCCGTAGCGAAAGCTGCTGAGCTGGCGAAGGTCGCCAAGCCGGAGTTAAGCTGGTATCAAGATGATCCGGGCATGATCGATCTGCTGCTGAATCAGCTGAACGCGTCTGCTCAGGCTGTGTTGCCGGCAGCACTGAAAATCTGGTTGCCAGCACCCATGCTGGACGTGATGAGCGCAATGAAACAGCAACCTGGTTTGCTTAATAACCTTAACGATCCGCAAAATCGCTACGCTTTCTGCCTGAACTGCGGCAACGTACGCTAATCTTTACAGCCCGGCCGCTGGTCGGGCTGCTTTCCGTTGGTAATCCCTTTATACTGCGCGTTTTACGGCAAGTCTGAGTTCCTTCATGCAAAAGAAAAATATCTACGTAGCCTACACCGGCGGCACCATCGGAATGCAGCGCTCTGCGCAGGGCTACATTCCGGTATCCGGCCATTTACAGCAGCAACTGGCCAATATGCCCGAATTCCATCGGCCTGAAATGCCCGATTTCACTATCCATGAATATCAGCCGCTAATGGATTCCTCGGATATGACGCCGCAGGATTGGCAATCGATTGCGAATGATATTAAACAAAACTACGATCGCTACGATGGCTTTGTGATTCTGCATGGTACCGATACCATGGCGTTCACCGCTTCGGCGCTCTCGTTTATGCTCGAGAATCTCGCTAAGCCGGTCATTGTTACGGGATCGCAAATTCCATTGGCGGAATTGCGCTCCGATGGTCAACAAAACCTGTTGAACTCCCTGTACGTGGCGGCGAATTATCCGATCAACGAAGTTGCGCTGTTTTTCAACAACACGCTGTTCCGCGGCAACCGCACCACCAAAGCGCATGCTGATGGCTTTAATGCTTTCGCTTCGCCAAACCTTGCACCCTTACTGGAAGCGGGAATTCATATTCGTCGGTTGAACACTCCGCCCGCGCCGCGGGGTCATGGTGAGCTGATTGTGCACCCCATAACACCTCAACCCATTGGTGTGGTGACGATTTATCCGGGTATCTCCGCTGACGTGGTGGGTAATTTCCTGCGTCAGCCGGTGAAAGCGTTGATCCTTCGCTCATACGGTGTGGGTAACGCACCGCAAAATGCCGCCTTCCTCTCGGAGCTGCAGCAAGCCAGCGATCGCGGCATTGTGGTGGTCAACCTCACTCAGTGTATGTCCGGTAAAGTGAATATGGGCGGCTATGCCACCGGTAATGCTCTTGAACATGCGGGTGTTATCAGCGGCTTTGATCTCACCGTTGAGGCTACGTTGACCAAACTGCACTTTTTGTTGAGTCAGAACCTTACCAGCGCAGAAATTCGTGCCAAAATGCAGCAGAATTTACGCGGCGAACTGACCGAAGATTGATACGGAGCGAAACGAATGAAACGGGCATTGATAATCATCGATATTCAGAACGATTTTTGCCCCGGCGGCCCAATGGCGGTGCGTGAAGGTGACCAAACGGTTGCCGTTGCAAATCGGTTTGCACGTGAGTTTCGCGCTCGGGGTGAATGTGTTGTGGCATTGCAAGACTGGCATCCAGCAAATCATGGTAGTTTCGCCTCGATCTCCGGCGAGCCGGTTTACACGCTGGGTGAATTAAACGGTTTAGCGCAAATTTGGTGGCCCGATCATGGCATCGAAAACTCAGTTGGGGCAGATTTCCATCCCGATCTCGATCGCACTCTGATTGACGCAGTGTTCCATAAAGGGGGCGATGTTGAGGTCGATAGTTACAGCGCCTTCTTCGATAACGGCCATCGCCGCAAGACAGAACTTGACAGCTGGCTGCGCGAGCGCGGGATTAGCGATTTAGTGATGTTGGGCATTGCGACCGATTACTGCGTCAAATACAGCGTACTGGACGCGCTGGAGTTGGGTTACAACGTTGAAGTGGTCAAAGAGGGTTGCCGCGGCGTGAATCTGAATCCCGATGACAGCGAAATTGCTTTCGCTCAGATGGAAGCACAAGGTGCGGCATTAATCTGAAAATGAGCGGCTGGTGCGAACCAGCCCTTTTGCTTTTTAGTGCAGATTGATGCGCGTGACATCAGGCTCAATGCCGAACTCTTCTTTCAGCTGTTTCTTTGATTTCGTCACCATATCCCCACCTTTACCGATGGTCATATGTTGCGGCTCGTCATTGTGGCGAGCTTGCCATAGCATGACCAGCTGCAGGCAATTATCCTTTTGCTCTTGCGTTAGCGCTACACCATCAGGCCATTTGCCGATTTCTACCGCCGTGGAGAGTCGCTCATATACTTCAGGCGTCATCGCCTCCAGCATCACTTCTAATTCCTGTTTCATGCTTAGCCCTCTTGCTGATTGCCCTGCTCATCAGTGAAGTTTAGCGAAGCGGAGTTCACACAATAGCGCTCGCCGCCCGGCTGCGGGCCATCCGGGAACACATGCCCCAAATGCGCATCACAATTGCCACAACGAATCTCAACGCGATGCATACCGTGTGAATCATCTTCCAGGTAGCGAATGGCTTCGTCACTGAAAGGCTGATAGAAACTTGGCCAGCCACAGCCTGAATCATATTTGGTCTCGGAGAGAAACAGCGGCGAGTTACAAACTAAGCAGTGGTAGATCCCTTCCTGCTTGTTATGCAGTAAGGCGCCCGAGAAAGGGGGCTCCGTTCCACGATGCTGAGTCACATAGCGCTGCATTTCGGAAAGCTGCGCGATTTTTGCGTCGGGTGCGGTGTCTTTAGCCATTTTGAGTTCCGGAGTGTCATTCTGAAAAAATCGACTAGTATTCTAACAAACGTACAACATCTATCGGGTCTTTTTTCGTGCTAACGCTTCCAACCTCTCTTCTACAGCGCGATTTTGTGATGGCGATCACCCTTTGCAAAAGTCATCCCTTTTCAGCCCGCATTCGGCGTAACATAGGCGCGCAATAAGGGTGCTGCGTAAGCGATTGCGCAACCAATTATTCCTGGTGTTGGAATTGACCTGTCGCAACAATTGACACGATTCCGCTTGACGCCTGGTAAGGTTTTTGTAATTTTACAGCCAACCTTTTATTCACTAACAAATAGCTGGTGGAATATATGACTATCAAAGTAGGTATTAACGGTTTTGGCCGTATCGGTCGCATCGTTTTCCGTGCTGCGCAGCAGCGTTCTGACATCGAAATCGTCGCGATCAACGATCTGCTCGACGCCGATTACATGGCTTACATGCTGAAGTATGACTCTACTCACGGTCGTTTTGACGGCACTGTAGAAGTGAAAGACGGTGCACTGATTGTTAACGGTAAGAAAATCCGTGTTACCGCTGAGAAAGACCCGGCTAACCTGAAGTGGGACGAAGTGGGTGTTGACGTTGTTGCTGAAGCGACCGGTATCTTCCTGACCGACGAAACTGCGCGTAAACACATCACTGCTGGCGCGAAGAAAGTGGTTCTGACTGGTCCATCTAAAGACAGCACCCCAATGTTCGTACGTGGCGCTAACTTTGACAAATATGCTGGCCAGGACATCGTTTCTAACGCGTCTTGCACCACCAACTGCCTGGCACCACTGGCTAAAGTTATCAATGACAACTTCGGTATCGTTGAAGGTCTGATGACTACCGTTCACGCAACAACCGCTACTCAGAAAACCGTTGATGGCCCGTCTCACAAAGACTGGCGCGGCGGTCGTGGCGCAGCGCAGAACATCATCCCATCTTCTACCGGTGCAGCTAAAGCAGTTGGCGTTGTTCTGCCAGAGCTGAACGGTAAACTGACTGGTATGGCTTTCCGCGTTCCAACGCCAAACGTCTCTGTTGTTGACCTGACTGTTCGCCTGGAAAAACCAGCGACCTACAAAGAAATTTGTGCAGTGATCAAAGCTGAGTCAGAAGGCAAAATGAAAGGCGTTCTGGGCTACATCGAAGACGACGTCGTTTCTACTGACTTCAATGGCGAAACGCTGACTTCAGTATTCGATGCTAAAGCCGGTATCGCGCTGAACGACAACTTCGTGAAACTGGTTTCCTGGTACGATAACGAAACCGGTTACTCACACAAAGTTCTGGATCTGATTGCACTGGTTGCTTCTAAGTAAGCTAACCAGCTAAACAGACAAGGGGTGACTTCGGTCGCCCCTTTTTTTCGACTGGATAAAGAGAAGGTCTGACTATGCAAGATACGCTTTATACCCTTCCGGTAGTGAATCAAATCACCCCTTATCTGTCACAGCGCCAGCTAGGTGATTTGCCGATTGTGGTGATCAGCCATCCCAAAGTGCGTGCGGCTATAGCGTTGCAAGGTGCGCATTTGCTCTCGTGGCAGCCTAGCGGTCAGCAACCGGTCATTTGGCTCAGCGAAAAGACCCCGTTTACGACGGGTAAAGCGATCCGTGGCGGCGTGCCGATTTGCTGGCCGTGGTTTGGTCCGGCTGGTGAGCCAGCGCATGGTTTTGCGCGCAATATGCCGTGGACGCTGACCGCACATGACGAAAATGAAGATGCGGTGTTACTGACCTTTACGCTGGAAAGCAATGCACAAACTAAAAAGCTGTGGCCGCACGATTTCACCCTACTCGCTCGTTTCCGTATAGCTGAACATTGTGAAATTGAACTGGAAGCCTACGGTGATTATGAAGCCACGGCGGCGCTGCACAGCTACTTCCATATTACGGATATTACGCAGGTCGAAGTGAGTGGATTAGGTAACAGTTTTATCGATAAAGTTAACGATAATGCGGTTGGCGCATCAGACGGTAAACAGACCTATCCTAACAGGGTAGACCGTATTCATACCGCTGCCGATGATTGCAGTGTGATTCACGATAAAGGTGGCAAACGCCAGATTGAGGTATATCACCATTATCAAAGTGACGTTGTCACCTGGAATCCAGGCCCAGAGTTATCCTGCAGCATGGGCGACATGCCGAATGAAGGCTACAAAACTATGGTTTGCGTCGAAACGGCGCGCATTAGTAAGCCGTTAAAAAGCGCGGGTGAATCACCCTCTCGTATGGGAACGACGATTCGCATCGTTAATAAGTAAGACGAAGCGGCGCTTTTGCGCCGCTAAACCACATCCAAGGCTGTTTTAGCCTGCGGAGCGGGAAACGCCCGATCAATGATGGCGAGTTCTTCATGAGATAGCGTGATGTTAAGCACGGCGGCATTTTGCTCGACATGTGAAACGCTGCTCGCTTTAGGGATGGCCAAAACACCTTGCTGGCGTATGACCCAGGCCAGCATCACTTGCGCCACGCTAATGCCCTTCTGTTGTGCAATCTGTTGAAGATGCGGGTCTTCAAAGAGCGCCTGTCGCAGTCGACCAGCCTGCGCTAAAGGACAATAGGCCATAATCGGCATGTGGCGCTGCTGGCATTCAGGCAGTAAATCATACTCAATCCCGCGCGAAGCTAAGTGGTAAAGCACCTGGTTGGTTAAACAGGCATTGCCGCCGGGCTCATGCCATAACTCAAGCATATCGTCATGATCAAAGTTCGATACGCCCCAATGACGGATTTTGCCCTGCTGTTGTAAGGATTCCATCGCGCGAATGGTTTCTTCTAACGGCACATTGCCGCGCCAGTGGAGCAGATAAAGATCGAGGTGATCGGTTTGCAGACGGCGCAGGCTACGCTCGCAGGCATCAATGGCATCGATTTCACCGGCATTCCATGGATAAACTTTCGACACCAGCCAAGCCTGTTCGCGACGTCCACGTAGCGCTTCACCGACCACTTCCTCGGCGGCGCCTTCCGCATACATTTCAGCCGTATCAATCACCTTTAATCCAAGATCTAAACCGGCCTGCAGTGCCGCCACTTCCTGACTGCGTAGCGCAGCGTTCTCGCCCATATACCAGGTACCCTGGCCTATCGCGGGTAATATCGATTGATTGTGAAATTGAATAGTCTTCATAACTCCTCCTGTTGCGCCATTCCGGGGATCCTAATTGGTGCAATGTAAGAAAAACGCCTCATTAAGAGGCGTTCAATTCAACATTAGAAGCTATAACTGATGCCGGTCCAGAGTGTGTACTGGCCACTCTTATCGACCATCGGGCTGTCTTTGATTTCACTGTCGAAGCGCGTATAGCGGCCCGACAAGCTGGCATTCCAGTTTTCAGTGATTTTGTAACTCGCATTCATTTCGACATACGGTGACCAGCTATCATCTGGATGATATTCAGAGATGCCAGTGCGGGCGCTTTCGTGTGATGAGACACCATAGTAATAGCGGTTCTGATTGGCGCTATTCCACATGGCACCAATGCCTGGAGTCAGGCTGAAGGCGCCGAATTCGAAGCGATATAAATAGGTGAGATCCCAAATCATGCCGTTGCTGTTGTTGAGCACATCGCCCAGCAATGTCGTGCGCACGATGCCCCAATCGGCAACATGACGATAGCTGGCGCCGGCCATCAGCGTCATGCGTCGCTTATCCAGGTCTTTCATATCGCCCAAATCATTGTCTTTCGGATCGTACTGCTGCGGCGATCCCAGCACCGTCAGCGACAGCTGATTTTGGGGATCTTTCCACAGGTAATAGCCACCTTGCAGGCTACGGAACCAGAAGTTCTCACCTTCATAATTAATCACCGGAATGGGCAGGTAGCGGTCTTGTCCACCCCGATAAGGTGACTGCGCATAAATGACCGAAGCGCCAAGAGATAACGGTTCTGCATGAGTGCCGAACGCCGCAAAATAACAAGGAACAACAAGAGCAAGCGCTTTAAGTTTGAATTGGTTCACAATTTATTCAGTCCATTAATATAACAATCACACGCAGAGTCTAACCAAATTTTTGCGATCGGTTAACGTTTAATGATGCTCTGGCCGCAGCGAAGGGAATTATCTGAGATGCCTTCACGCCCAGCCTGCTTAGTTTAATTGCCTCGGTGCTTATGAGACTTTGTTATTGATATACCTTTGAATAAGGAGAAAAGTGGCTGCAGGTTTTCTGAATGCCTTCTACAGTTAAATGTAAGACGAGACTTTTTTGTACGAGCAGAGTAACCATAAGAACTGTGTATCCCGATAAAAAAATGTCAGGTTGGCATAAGGGTTGCTGTACTCCATAAAGAATATCTTCCGGGAGCTGCTACAAACTTTTATTACGCTCCTTTACCTGTGCTAAAAACGAAAGGACGGGCATCGCTATGAATATATTCGATCACTATCGTCAGCGTTATGAAGCTGCCAAGGATGAAGAGTTCTCATTGCAGGAATTCCTCGCCATCTGTAAACAGGATCGCAGTGCATACGCCAACGCTGCCGAGCGACTATTAATGGCCATCGGTGAGCCGGTGATGGTTGACACTGCGCAAGAGCCACGCCTTTCCAGAATCTTCTCCAACCGCGTTATGGGGCGCTATCCTGCCTTTGAAGAGTTTTATGGTATGGAGGAAGCGATTGAGCAAATTGTCTCCTACCTGAAACACGCCGCGCAGGGTTTGGAGGAGAAGAAACAGATCCTTTACTTACTGGGCCCGGTGGGTGGCGGTAAGTCCTCGCTGGCTGAACGCCTGAAAGCGCTGATGCAGCGTGTGCCTATTTATGTTCTGAGCGCCGACGGTGAACGCAGCCCGGTAAATGACCATCCTCTTTGCCTGTTTAATCCTCAGGAAGACGCCAATATTCTGGAAAAAGAGTATGGCGTGCCGCGGCGTTACCTTGGCACCATTATGTCGCCTTGGGCAGCGAAGCGTTTGCATGAATTTGGCGGCGATATTACCCGTTTCAAAGTAGTGAAAGTGTGGCCATCCATTCTGGAGCAAGTTGCTATCGCTAAAACCGAACCTGGCGATGAGAACAACCAGGATATCTCGGCGTTAGTGGGTAAAGTGGATATCCGCAAACTGGAAAACCACGCGCAGAACGACCCGGATGCTTACGGTTATTCAGGTGCTCTTTGCCGCGCGAACCAAGGTGTGATGGAATTCGTTGAGATGTTTAAAGCACCGATTAAAGTGCTGCATCCCCTGCTGACCGCCACCCAGGAAGGTAACTATAACGGTACTGAAGGGATCTCTGCTCTGCCGTTCAACGGCATCATTCTGGCGCACTCGAACGAATCAGAATGGGTCACTTTCCGTAACAACAAAAACAATGAGGCCTTCCTTGACCGTGTTTACATCGTCAAAGTGCCTTACTGCTTACGCGTTTCCGAAGAGATTAAGATTTACAACAAGTTGTTGGATCACAGTGAGCTGACCACTGCGCCATGCGCGCCGGGAACGCTGGAAACGCTGGCTCGCTTCTCAATTCTGTCGCGTTTGAAAGAGCCGGAAAACTCCAGTATCTACTCAAAAATGCGCGTTTATGATGGCGAGAGCCTGAAAGATACCGATCCAAAAGCCAAATCCTGGCAGGAGTATCACGATTATGCGGGCGTTGATGAGGGCATGAACGGCCTTTCAACCCGCTTCGCGTTTAAAATCCTGTCGCGCGTGTTCAACTTCGACCATGCCGAAGTGGCGGCCAACCCGGTTCACCTGTTCTACGTGCTGGAGCAGCAAATCGAACGTGAGCAGTTCCCTCAGGATCAAGCTGAGAAGTATCTGGAGCACCTGAAAGGCTACCTGATTCCAAAATACGCAGAGTTCATCGGCAAAGAGATTCAAACTGCCTATCTGGAGTCCTACTCTGAATACGGTCAGAACATCTTTGATCGCTATGTCACTTACGCTGATTTCTGGATCCAGGATCAAGAATATCGCGATCCTGACACCGGACAGCTATTTGACCGCGAATCGCTAAACGCCGAGCTGGAAAAGATCGAGAAACCTGCAGGAATCAGTAACCCGAAAGACTTCCGTAACGAGATTGTGAATTTTGTGCTGCGTGCCCGCGCGCAAAACAGCGGACGCAATCCGAACTGGACCAGTTACGAAAAACTGCGCACGGTTATCGAGAAGAAAATGTTCTCGAACACCGAAGAGTTGCTGCCAGTGATTTCGTTCAATACCAAAACCTCAACGGACGAGCAGAAAAAACACGATGATTTTGTCGATCGCATGATGGAAAAAGGCTATACCCGCAAGCAAGTACGTTTGCTGTGTGAATGGTATCTTCGCGTGCGTAAGTCTTCATAATCGTTATCTGTAAGCGTCGCGGCGCTGCGGTGCTGCCACAGGAGGCCGGGTTCTCCCGGCCTTAGCTTGCAATGCAGTTTGGGGGATTTTTATGGCCTATTTTATCGATCGGCGTCTAAACGGTAAGAATAAAAGCGCCGTCAATCGGCAGCGTTTTCTGCGCCGTTATAAGTCGCAAATCAAGCAATCGATCTCCGAGGCCATCAATAAGCGTTCGGTGACCGATGTCGAGAGCGGCGAATCGGTCTCGATTCCAATTGACGATATCAACGAGCCAAGTTTCCATCAGGGTCGCGGCGGTAATCGCCATCGCGTTCATCCGGGGAACGATCATTTCGTGCAAAACGATCGTATTGAGCGTCCGCAAGGTGGCGGCGGCGGTGGCGGCAGCGGTCAGGGTAATGCCAGTCAGGACGGTGAAGGCCAGGACGAATTCGTCTTCCAGATTTCTAAAGATGAATATCTCGATCTGCTGTTTGAAGATTTAGCGCTGCCTAACCTGCGTAAAAATCAGCATCGTCAGTTGAATGAGTATAAGACCCACCGTGCTGGCTTCACCTCAAACGGTACGCCGGCTAACATTAGCGTGGTGCGTTCATTACAGAACTCGCTGGCACGCCGCACAGCGATGACGGCAGGTAAACGCCGCATGCTCAACGAGTTGGAAGTGACGCTAGCGGAAGTGGAAAACAGCGAACCGGCGCAGTTACTGGAAGAGGAACGTTTACGTAAAGAGATTGCTGAATTGCGCGCGCGCATTGATCGTGTGCCGTTTATCGATACCTTTGACTTACGCTACAAAAACTTCGAGAAGCGGCCAGAACCTTCCAGCCAGGCCGTGATGTTCTGTTTGATGGACGTTTCAGGTTCGATGGATCAGGCGACCAAAGATATGGCGAAGCGCTTCTACATCCTGCTGTATCTGTTCCTGAGCCGTACGTATAAGAACGTCGACGTAGTCTACATTCGCCATCACACTCAGGCGAAAGAGGTCGACGAACAGGAGTTTTTCTACTCGCAGGAAACGGGCGGCACCATTGTCTCCAGTGCGTTGAAACTGATGGATGAAGTGGTTAAAGAGCGTTATGACCCTTCGCAGTGGAATATCTATGCTGCGCAAGCGTCAGATGGTGATAACTGGGCGGACGATTCGCCGCTTTGTCACGAGATTTTAGCCAAACATATTCTGCCGGTTGTACGTTATTACAGCTACATCGAGATTACGCGCCGCGCGCATCAGACCTTGTGGCGCGAGTATGAACATCTGCAAGCGACATTTGATAACTTCGCAATCCAACATATTCGCGAGCCAGAAGACATCTATCCAGTATTTAGAGAACTTTTCCATAAACAAGCAGCAGAAGCCTAAATCTATAAGCCGGTCAGTGACCGGCTTTTTCTTTACAGCAGCCCCGCTCACTTCCTGCCATTTACTGATGATTTTTCACACAAATTTAGCTGTATATGGGATGCGACCCCATAGAATGAAAAAATGTGCAATTAAGCGCTGACAAGCTATTGATAAGGCATTATCTTTCCACCTTGTCTGTGTGAATCCCCCGCAGTTTGTCTTTTTTGCCCCGCCGCAGGAGAACGCCGTTGAATACCAGCATGATTTACAGTGTGTTTATTATTGGGTCCGTGCTGGTAGCAGCAAGTATTTTGCTCAGTTCCTTTTCCTCGCGCCTCGGCATTCCGATTTTGGTCATCTTTCTCGCGTTAGGCATGTTGGCCGGTATTGATGGCATTGGCGGCATTGCGTTTGATAACTATCCAGTCGCCTATCTGGTCTCTAACCTTGCGTTGGCCATTATCCTGCTGGATGGCGGTATGCGCACCAAAGCGTCTTCCCTCAAGGTAGCGCTCGGTCCAGCGCTCTCACTGGCGACAGTCGGCGTAATGATCACGGCTAGCTTAACCGGTGTGGCTGCCGCCTGGCTGTTTAAGCTCGATCTTATGCAAGGCTTCCTGATCGGCGCGATTATTGGTTCAACCGATGCCGCCGCGGTGTTTTCGCTGCTGGGTGATAAAGGGCTCAACGAACGCGTCAGTTCAACGCTGGAAATTGAATCCGGCAGCAACGATCCGATGGCGGTGTTTCTGACCATCACCTTGATCGACATGATTCAACAAGGCCAGTCGGGCTTGAGCTGGATGTTCGTGGTGCATCTGGTGCAGCAATTTGGTCTCGGCATCGTGTTAGGTCTGGGCGGCGGCTGGGCGCTGCAGCAGTTGATTAACCGAATCAATCTGGCGCAAGGTTTATATCCGCTGCTGGCCGTGAGTGGCGGCATCATCGTGTTTGCGCTGACCACCGTAATGGAAGGCAGCGGCATTCTGGCCGTGTATCTCTGCGGCTTCCTGCTGGGTAACAGCCCCATCCGTAACCGCCACGGTATATTGCAAACGTTTGACGGCATGGCATGGCTGAGCCAAATCGGCATGTTCATTGTGCTGGGTTTGCTGGTGACGCCGTCCGATTTATGGCATATCGCGGTACCGGCGATGATTCTGTCGCTGTGGTTGATTCTGGTGGCGCGCCCGCTGTCGATTCTGGTTGGCCTGTTGCCCTTCAAGGGCTTCACCGGACGTGAACGTATCTTCATCAGTTGGGTTGGCCTACGTGGCGCAGTGCCGATTATCCTTGCGGTGTTCCCGATGATGGCTGGCCTGGAGAACGCCAAGCTTTACTTCAATATTGCCTTCTTTGTGGTGCTGGTGTCACTGATGCTGCAAGGTACGTCGCTGGGCTATGCCGCCAAACGTGCCAAAGTGGTGGTCCCGCCAACGGCCTCGCCAATCAGTCGGGTGGGTCTGGATATCCATCCCGAGAATCCGTGGGAGCAGTTCATTTATCAGCTGAGCGCAGACAAGTGGTGCGTCGGTGCAGCGCTGCGTGATTTGCAGATGCCGCGCGAAACCCGCATCGCCGCCCTGTTTCGTGATAACGCGTTAATGCATCCCAATGGTAATACGCGCCTGAAAGAAGGCGATGTTATCTGTGTGATTGGCCGGGAACGCGATTTACCGGCATTAGGGAAAATGTTCAGCCAAACCCCCCCGGTATCGCTCGACCAGCGCTTCTTTGGCGACTTTATTCTGGATGCCGAAGCGCGCCTGCGCGACGTGGCGCAAATCTACGGGCTTGAGCTGGACGAACAAACCAACGATCAGCAGTCGTTAGGTCAGCTGGTGATGAGTTTGCTGGGCAGTACGCCAGTCGTCGGTGATCAGGTGGAGTGGAAGCAATTAACCTGGACAGTAGCGGAAAAAGAAGACAATCAGATCGTGAAAATAGGTGTGCGCGTCAGTGAAGACAAAGAATAATCCGAGGCGTTATCGCTCGTAAACTGCGTGTGAACGACTATGCTCACTATTCAACCCAGTTAATACGGGAGAAAGTAATGGGACACGTGGTGAAGATTGGTCGTTATGAAATTGTTGATGCAGAGTTCAATACTGACAACGTTGATACGGTGAGTATTCCCTGCCACACCAATCCCGGCCTGAGTGACCAACTCGACGGCTGGGATGTTGAAACCAGTGTACCGGCATGGATTGATGGCGAAGCTGTCGATCTGCAAATCGGACACTATGACAAGCAACAGGACCTGTGGGTACTAAAAAAACCCGCCTGACTGGCTGGTGCCGCCATTGATGGAAATGGCGGTCATTCCGAAAAGTTGTCTTAAAATGAAGCGCTATATTCGCGATTAATTAACTTTTAACCTTACATTTCAATCGAATAGCCAATTATTTCTTTAGTCATTTATTTCCTTTTCAGACTATTTCCATATTAACTCTGTCAAATAACTCCTGCATACTCTTAAACGTTGCTGCAGCTTTTCGTGACGTGCATCACGTCTCAAACGGTCCTTTCCTTGCAGCGTTTATGGCAGCACTGACTTATATCTCGCTGAAAGAATTATTCTTTCTACTTTTCAGCGGACCACTCCTGAGCGTGTACTTGATTCTGGTCAGGCCATCTTTTACTTAAGAAAAGAGAGCAGGTTTTATGGCAAGTACTTTGATAATGAATAATGCAACCCGCTCGTGGAGCGGACTGCGCAAAAATCTCATCGCAAAAGTCGCCCTTAGTTTCTCAGATTTAATTGCGTTAAATCTGGCATTGTTTTTATCTGCCGCCACTGTTCAAGGTATTTGGGGCGAACTGGATACCTTTATTCCGCCTCAGCAGATTGAATACCGATTTATTGCTCAATTTAGCCTTTCCGTACTTTGCACCGCCTGGTTCTGGGTACGTATGCGTCACTACACCTATCGCAAGCCATTTTGGTTTGAATTAAAAGAAGTGATTAAAACGCTGTTTGTTTTCTCTCTGCTTGATTTGGCGTTAATTGCCTTTTCAAAATGGGACTTCTCGCGCATGGTTTGGGTGTTCAGCTGGACCTATGCCCTGCTGCTTCTGCCGCTGATGCGTGCCGTCGTTAAACGTGCGATCAACCGTGCTGGTCAGTGGCAAAAGGAAACTATCATTATTGGTTCCGGTAAAAACGCCATGGAAGCCTACGCGGCGCTGCAAAGCGAAGAGATCCTCGGTTATAACGTGCAGGCGTTTATCTCGCTGGATGATGACCAACAGCACGAGAAAGTTAACGGCGTTCCGGTGATCACCTGGAAAGACATCAACTGGCAAACCATGGACCGTGACAACACGCAATTTATCGTCGCCACCGAATTTGAGCAGCAAGTGGTGCGCGATAAATGGCTGAAGTTCCTGTCTAAAATGAAGTGCCGTTCGATTTCCGTGATCCCAACGCTGCGCGGCGTGCCGCTGTATGGCACCGACATGTCATTTATCTTCAGCCATGAAGTGATGATCCTGCGCGTCAGTAATAACCTGGCAAAACGCTCTTCTCGTTTCCTGAAACGCACCTTCGATATTGTCGTGGCGTCAATGCTGCTGCTGTTCCTGGGACCGGTATTTGGTCTGCTGTGTGCGATGGTGAAGCGTGACGGTGGCAATGCAATCTATGGTCATGAACGCGTTGGGCAAGATGGCGTGAAGTTTAAGTGCCTGAAGTTCCGCTCCATGGTGACCAACTCGCAGGAAGTGCTGCAAAATCTGCTGGCGACCAGCGAGGAAGCGCGTGCCGAGTGGGATCGTGACTTCAAACTGAAAAACGATCCGCGCGTGACCAAAATTGGTAACTTCTTGCGCAAAACCAGCCTTGATGAATTACCACAGTTGTGGAACGTGATTCGCGGCGAAATGAGTCTGGTGGGCCCGCGTCCGGTGATTGAAGCTGAACTGGAGCGTTATGCCGGTGACGTCGATTACTACCTGATGGCCAAACCCGGCATGACCGGTCTGTGGCAGGTCAGTGGTCGTAACGACATTGACTACGACACGCGCGTTTACTTTGATTCCTGGTACGTGAAGAACTGGGCACTGTGGACTGATATCGCGATCCTGTTTAAAACTGCTGGCGTAGTAGTCCGTCGCGACGGCGCTTACTAATACCCTCGAGGCGATGCCTGTGCGCTTTGGCAGGCATCGCTTTTTTTATCCCTTTCTTTTTCCCCACAGAG
Source organism: Pantoea sp. X-Soil-ISGK-421 (assembly GCF_059730785.1). NCBI lineage: Bacteria > Pseudomonadati > Pseudomonadota > Gammaproteobacteria > Enterobacterales > Erwiniaceae > Pantoea > Pantoea sp. X-Soil-ISGK-421. The sequence continues at coordinate 2,239,853 of NZ_AP035979.1, forward strand.
TCATTACCCTTCCGGCTTGTTTAACAGGTCGTTTTGGTTCGTCATGCAAAAATTCACCTTAATACTTCTCAGCCTGGTGCTGCTGGCGCCGCTGGGTATTGATCTCTACCTCCCTACATTGCCGCAAATCGCCGAAGGTCTTAACAGCCCGGTGAGCCTGATCCAAATCACTATTCCACTGTTTTTATTAGTGATGGGCATCGGCCAACTGATTACCGGTCCGCTGGTGGATAATTTTGGTCGTAAGCCCCTCGCGTTGATCGGTCTCGCGCTTTATATCATTGGCAGCGCGATTGCCGCGACAAGCACGCTGTGGCCGGTGTTCTTCCTCGCCCGTATCATTCAGGGTTGCGCCGTGTGCTGCACCGCAGTGGTGGCGTTTAGTGGCGTGCGCGACCGTCTCAGCGGTGAAGATGCTGCACGCGCTTACGGCTTCCTTAACGGTGCACTGAATATCGTTCCAGCGCTGGCGCCCCTGCTGGGTGGGATTCTGGCCGAAGCCTACGGTTGGCGTATGCCGTTCTGGTTCCTGTGCGGCTATGCTGTGGTAATCGGATTGGTCGTGCTGCTGTGGCTCCCAGAAACGCGTCCTGCGGACACGCTGCGCGTAAAAGGTCTACCGCTGGCGCAATATGCTGCCATCGCTCGTGAACCGCGCTTCCTCGCCTTTGCGTTCGCTAACGCTGGTGCGCTGGGCATGGTGCTCACCTATGTGTCGCTAGCGCCACACGTGCTGATGACCGAAGGCGGCCTGACGCCGCTGCAATTCTCCTTCGCTTTTGGTGCCAATGGTTTTTGGATCATGCTGGTTAGCGCCTTCGTGAACAAAACCATTCGCAAAGCGGGACGCCCATTCTGCCTGGCGATGGGCTTCGCCACCATGTTAATGGGCGCGATTCTGTTAATCATGGGCACTACGCTGTTACCCGCGGCGTGGCAAAACCATTGGTCGCTGTACATGATTCCAGTGGCAGTTTCCGTCGCCGGATTGGCGTTTACGGTCGGCCCCGCCACCAGCTACGCGCTGGAGCCCTATCAACAGCAAGCGGGCGTTGCCTCGGCACTGCAAGGATTTATTCAGATGGCATGTGGTGCGGGGGGAAGTATGGCAATCGTGGCATTGCCCGTCGCGGAGAAATCGTCACTGGCATTGATGATGTTGATCGGCGCAGCGCTGGCGATAACCGCCTGGCGCTGCAGCAAGAAGATGCACGGTCGCGTTACCGCACTTAAATAACCTCAACCGGAACGCGGGGGGCGAGCGCGCACATCAGCTCGTATCCCACCGTTCCGGCGGCTTTCGCCACCTCATCGATTTTCACCTGATTACCCCACAACTCAACCTTCGAGCCAATACCAGCCTGCGGACAAGGGTCTAAATCGATCATCATCATGTCCATCGAGATGGCGCCTAGCGTTTGTGTGCGTATGCCATCAACGCTAACTGGCGTGCCGGTAGGCGCGTGACGCGGATAGCCATCGGCATAACCACAGGCGACGATGCCAATGCGCTGTGCGCCGCTGGCGTGATAACGATAGCCGTAACCCACGCCATCACCCGCATTCAGCTGCTGCACGCCAATGATTTCGCTGCTGAGCGTCATGACCGGCTGCAATCCAGTGCTGGCGATATCTTGCCAGTCGCCGCTCGGTGACGCGCCATAGAGGATAATGCCGGGGCGCACCCAGTCAAAGTGCGCTTCAGGATGCCACAGCGTGGCAGCCGAGTTAGACAGGGAACGCGAGCAATTAAGCCCTTCCGCCGCCAATTCGACGCGCTTCATCGGCTCAACCAATCCTTGTGGATTCTCAGCATCAGCGAAGTGCGCCATTAGCGTCATTTCACCGACATTCGCCAAAGCGCGCAGTTTCTGCCACGCCGCCTGTGCCTGCTCAGGACGAAAACCCAGTCGATTCATACCGCTATTAATTTTCAGATAAACATCCACCGGCGCCGACAGTTGCGCTTTAGCCAGCGCCTGTATCTGCCAGTTACTGTGTACGCTGGTAGTGAGTCGATAACGATCAATCAGCGCTAAATCGTCGGCGTGAAAGAAACCCTCCAGCAATAGGATCGGCTTTTTCCAGCCCTGCTCACGCAGTAAGATTGCCTCTTCCATATTCAGCAGCGCAAAGCCGTCAGTCTCTGCCAGACTTTGCCAGACGCGGGCCACACCGTGCCCATAGGCATTGGCTTTCACCACCGACCAGACGCGTGAATGCGGTGCCGCCTGGCGTACAACAGCCAGATTATGACGCAGTGCCTGTTGATTCAGGGTGGCACCGGTTGGACGTGACATGCTTTTACTCTCCCTGAGGTCTCAACGCGCCGCGCTAGCGTTACGCAACGGCGAAGAATGTGGCTCAAAACCTGGCAGGTAGCGCAGCACAGACAAATCATCTGCAGCAATCGCCGGTTTCTGACCGGAAATTAAATCAGCTAAAAGCTGACCGGAACCACAAGCCATGGTCCATCCCAGCGTACCGTGACCGGTGTTGAGATAGAGATTGGAGAGCGGTGTACGCCCAACAATCGGTGTACCGTCTGGCGTCATCGGACGCAATCCGCTCCAGAACGTGGCTTGTTCGACAAATCCGCCTTCAGGATAGAGGTCGCGGACCACCATCTCCAGCGTTTCGCGTCTTGCCGGCAACAGTTTGGTGTTAAAACCAACAATTTCTGCCATACCACCCACGCGAATACGATTATCAAAGCGCGTCACCGCCACTTTGTAGGTTTCATCGAGAACAGTGGAAGCCGGCGCGGCATCGGCGTTCTTGATCGGAATGGTCAACGAATAGCCTTTCAGCGGATAAACCGGGATGGGAAGGATGTCTTTTAACAGCGACGTTGAATAGGAACCAAACGCCACGACGTAAGCATCGGCTTTGATCACCTCATCGCCACACTTCACACCATAAATACGGTTGCCCTCACGCAATAACTGATCCACAGAAGTGTTGAAGCGAAAAGTCACACCCGCCGCCATAGCCATCTCCGCCAAACGTTGGGTAAACAGTTGGCAGTCGCCGGTTTCGTCATTGGGCAGACGTAAACCGCCGGTGAGTTTGTGCGCCGTCGCCGCCAGCGCGGGTTCAACATTTTTTAGTTGATGCGCTTCCAGGAGTTGGTAGGGAACGCCCGCATCTCGCAGCACGGCAATATCTTTACTGGCGCTTTCGAACTGTTGTTGAGTACGGAACAGTTGCAGCGTGCCGCCCTGACGACCTTCATAGGCGATGCCCGTGCTCGCGCGCAACGTTTTAAGGCAGTCGCGGCTGTACTCCGCGATACGCACCATGCGGCTTTTATTTTCCTGATAATGCTGCATGTCGCAGTTTCGCAACATATTCCACATCCACTCCAGCTGGAATTTGCTGCCATCAAGACGAACCGCCAGCGGCGCGTGACGCTGGAACATCCATTTGACCGCTTTAAGCGGAACACCCGGCGCCGCCCAAGGCGCGGCATAGCCCGGTGAGATCTGTCCCGCATTACCGGCGCTGGTTTCCAGCGCGGCGGCCGGTTGGCGATCAATAACCGTGACCTGATGTCCGGCCTGCGCCAGATACCAGGCGCTCGCTACCCCGACAACACCACTACCAAGAATCACTACGCGCATAAGCCCCTCGTCGCAGCAAAAGAATAATTAACTATTAACCCAGCCCACCACAGCATAACCCGACCGCCACTCAAATCTTACATTCGACTGACTTATTTCACATGTTTTTTACCTGACTGCACACTAAAATCATGCAACTCATCAAAAATCAGGATTTTTTATGCCTTAAATCCCTTAATCAGCAATTTATTATGCGGAAGGCAGCGGTTTTGACTTTTTTCAGGAGAAAGCGCCGCAGTCATACAATGCTCTTATAAATAGAGCATTATTCTGCAAATTAAATTAAAACCAACATTTGAAACAAGTATCAACTTAACTAGCGCTTTTTGAATGATTTTCTGCCAAAAGAATTCGATTGAGATTCAGTTTCGGATAGGCGACAGTGGACTATCATTGAAGTGTTCGCTCAGTTTTATTGGGCCATCTTTACTCAGGATGAGGCCTTAAACGATCGTGACAGGTTATTCCTGCCGCTTGCAAAACAGAGGTGCGCTATGACGACAATCTTTGACGAGCCAACCCGCAACAGTAAACGACTCAGTGATGGACCCGACTGGACCTTCGAACTGCTGGATGACTATCTGGCTGAAATTGACCGCGTAGCCAAAAGCTACGGACTGGAAACTTATCCGCACCAAATCGAAGTGATTACCTCCGAGCAGATGATGGATGCTTACTCAAGTGTAGGTATGCCGATCAATTATGCACACTGGTCATTTGGCAAGAAATTCATCGAAACCGAACAACGCTATAAGCACGGTCAGCAAGGGCTGGCTTATGAAATCGTCATCAACTCCAATCCGTGCATCGCTTATTTGATGGAAGAGAACACCATGACCATGCAGGCGCTGGTGATGGCGCACGCCTGTTACGGTCACAACTCGTTCTTCAAAAACAATTACCTGTTCCGCAGCTGGACCGATGCCAGTTCCATTGTGGATTATCTGCTGTTTGCGCGGAACTATATTACCGACTGCGAAGAGCGCTATGGCGTGGAGGAAGTGGAGCGGCTGCTCGATTCCTGCCATGCGCTGATGAATTACGGCGTGGATCGCTATAAACGCCCTCAGAAAATTTCGCTGCAGGAAGAGAAAGCACGTCAGCAAAGTCGTGAAGAGTATTTGCAGAGCCAGGTGAATACCCTGTGGCGCACGCTGCCGCGTAAAGAGAAAGAGTCGGTCCACGTTGAGGCATCGCGCTACCCATCTGAACCGCAAGAAAACCTGCTCTATTTCATGGAAAAAAATGCGCCACTGTTGGAATCCTGGCAACGTGAAGTGTTGCGCATTGTGCGCAAAGTCAGCCAGTATTTTTATCCGCAAAAACAAACGCAGGTGATGAACGAAGGCTGGGCCACCTTCTGGCACTACACCATCCTTAATCATCTGTATGACGAAGGCAAAGTGTCGGAACGTTTTATGATGGAGTTCCTGCACAGTCACACTAACGTGGTATACCAACCGCCCTATAACAGTCAGTGGTATAACGGCATCAACCCTTATGCGCTCGGCTTCGCGATGTTCCAGGACATCAAACGTATCTGTCAGACACCAACCGAAGAAGATCGCTACTGGTTCCCGGACGTGGCCGGTTCCGATTGGCTGAAGACCATGCATTTTGCCATGCGCGAATTTAAGGACGAAAGCTTTATCAGCCAGTTCCTGTCGCCTAAAGTGATGCGTGATTTCCGCCTGTTCACGGTGATGGATGACGATCGTAACAACTTCCTCGAAATTGCCGCAATCCATGATGAAGCGGGTTATCGCGCTATCCGTCAGCAACTGTCTGCCCAGTACAATCTGAGCAATCTGGAACCTAACATTCAAGTCTATAACGTCGATTTACGCGGTGACCGTTCGCTGACGCTGCGTTATGTGCCGCAACAACGTGCGCCGCTCGATAAGAGCCGCAAAGAAGTGTTGAAGCATGTGCATCGCTTGTGGGGTTTTGATGTGATTCTGGAACAGCAGAATGAAGATGGCAGCGTGGAGTTGTTGGATCGCTCGCCAACGCGCGGCCCAGCCTTATGAGGCCAAAAAAAACCGGACTTTAAAAGTCCGGTTTTTCTTTTATCGCTTGCTGGCCAGGTCATCCGGCATGCTCTTCTGCATCTTGTGCCAAATCTCACCACTGCGGCGACCATATTCGCGCACGCTATCGACAATCTGCTCCTGCGACGGGTTCGCCACGCACAGGTCAGCCAGTTGGCGATAGAAGTTACGCGCCAGTTCACGCGCTTCGAGACTTGAGAAGTAGTGACGACCGACACGGGTATACAATCCTTTCAGGCCGTTCAAAATCAGACCATAAATCGGGTTGCCTGAAGCAAAAGCCAAGCCACGGAATACGCGGTAATCCAGCTCGGTATAAGCTTCTGCTTTGTCTTCCTCGATCAGCGCATTCTCCAGCACTTCGCGCGCTTTTTCTGGATGATGACGCAGCGCACGGCTGATAAAAATCGAAGAGATATTCGTGCGCACCGACAGCAGATTATCAATCAACTGCGGGACGCTGTCATGATCGAGTCGGGCCAGAGTTTCGAGAATATTTAAACCGGAGGTTTCCCAGAAGTCGTTAACGCGTGTCGGCTTGCCATGTTGAATCGTCAACCAGCCATCGCGCGCCAGACGCTGCAATACTTCACGCAGCGTGGTACGCGTCACGCCAATCAGTTCAGAAAGCTCACGTTCGGCAGGTAGAATAGATCCCGGCGGAAAACGACTGTTCCAGATGCTTTCAATAATATACTCTTCAGCAAATCCCGCGGGGCTCTGCGCCTTAATCACCATAGCATTTATTTCTCGTTGCTTTCTTTATCGTAATGCGACTCATCATACCAGAGCGGCTATAGCGGAAATAGCCTGCCAACCGATTAAAAGCGCGCGCTGGCGCAAAATTCAGCCTTGAATTCAGAGGAATTTGCCTGCACAAGCACACGTTTGCGCTGCATCTGCGGCTTGCACGTATCGGATAAGGTGCCAGCTAGAATTTTTTTAGGTCTCAACGCGACTTAAGTCATTTTTGTACATGATTTTTTCCCGTTACCTGGCTGGCACGGTTGCGCTTTTGGTTTACACTGCGAAACATTAACGGTTACAGGAAAAGCAATATGTTGCGATATTTGAATCAATGCTCGCGTGGACGGAGTGCCTGGCTTTTGCTGGCCCTGACGGCGTTAGCATTTGAATTAACAGCCTTGTATTTTCAGCACGTAATGGGGCTGCAACCCTGCGTAATGTGTATTTATGAGCGTTGTGCGCTATTTGGCGTGATGGGTGCGGGCATTGTTGGGGCGCTAGCGCCGAAAACTCCGCTGCGCTGGGCGGCAATCCTCATCTGGATTTATAGCGCCATTGAAGGTACGCGCCTTTCTTACGATCACACCATGATTCAGCTGCATCCTAATCCGTTTGTCACCTGCGACTTTGCCGCACGCTTCCCAAGCTGGTTACCGCTGGATAAATGGTTGCCTTCAGTGTTCGTGGCCAGCGGTGACTGCGCCGAACGTGGATGGACTTTCCTGACCTGGAGCATGCCGCAGTGGATGATCGTGATTTTTGCCGCTTATCTATTGGTGGCGCTGCTGGTGTTGATTGCACAACCGTTCAAACCTAAACGCCGTGATCTGTTCGGTCGTTAAGCACAAACAAAACAGGCAGCCTTAGCTGCCTGTTGCATGATTACCCGTTGCGATCAGGTCGATCAATTATATGCTCTTCCCAATCCCGCACTTCACTCTCACGCACCGCAATAAATCGCACTGAAATGCGCTGCGCATGCATCGCCTTTTTAGAACCCGCGATCAGCGGATGCCAGGCCGGCAAGGATTTACCTTCGCCTAACACGCGATACGCGCAAGTCCGCGGCAACCATTCAAAACTGGTAAGGTTTTCACGCGTCAGCTTGATGCAATTCTCTTCTAACTCAAAACGACGCTCATAGCTCCGACACTGGCAGGTTTTGATGTTCAGTTGATTACAGGCAACGTTGGTGAAGTAGATTTCATCAGTGTCCGCATCCTGCAACTTATTCAGGCAACATTGGCCGCAGCCGTCGCACAGGGATTCCCACTCTGCGTCGTTCATTTGGTCAAGGCGTTTAGTCTGCCAGAAAGGTTGTTCAGTCATGATGGCGGTCCGGGTTAGCAATGAAACCGCACCTTATAAAGGTTCAGGTGCGGTGATGCAAGTTTTACAGTACGCGAGTAGAAATACCGTGGCCGGCCAGCGATACTTCCAGCTTATCGCCAGATCGCATCGGGCCAACGCCTTCAGGCGTACCAGTCAATACCACATCGCCCGCGCGCAGGGTGAAATACTGGCTCATATAGGCAATCAGCGGCAAAATTTTGTGGATCATATCGGCGGTAGTCCCGTGCTGACGCACCTCGCCGTTAACCACCAGCTTCAGCTCGGTGTTTTGTGGATCGCCGCTAAACTCAGAAACAGGGATAAAACCCGACAGCGGACAGGAATTATCGAAACCTTTGGATTTCTCCCACGGTTGGCCGGCTTTCTTCAGACCGGCCTGCACATCGCGCAAGGTCAAATCCAATGCCACGCCATATCCCGCAATCGCCTTCGCCACGTGTTCTTCACTCGCCTGCTTTAGCGTCGAGCCAATCAGCACCGCCAGTTCCACTTCATGATGCACTTCACCAAAATTTGCCGGAATCGACAGCGGCTGGCGCAGATCGCACACGGCGGTTTCCGGTTTGATAAACACAACCGGTTCGGTTGGCGTGGCACTGCCCATTTCCTTGATGTGCTTCGCATAGTTGCTGCCAACGCATACCACTTTACTGACCGGGTAATCCAACAGAGCGCCCTGCCAGTTACGATGCTGATACATGCTATTCCCCTACTTTGGTTGTGTTTGGGATGTGTTTGCCGCCAGCGCTTCTGGCGATTAAGTCTGGCTCAGTGCCGGAACGCGACAGGCTGAGGAAGAATATATTAGCGGGTTTAGGGCGGCCGTCGTGGCGTAAATTGTCAAAAGTCGTTAATCGTATACAACAAAATCAGCTAAACGCCTGGATAATTGCCCGCAATAAAGGGTTAAAGCGGGCGATTAATTAACGTAAATAGCACTGATTATTTCTACAGGATATATTTACAGATGAATCTGAATTAATCTTTTTTACCCTGATCGAGATGAATGTTGAGCAGACTTTCAACCGGCGGTGGAATTTGCAAATAATAGCCGTGTTCGCTTAAACCTTGCTTAACTTTATTGATATCCGCGTTAGCCAGCTTGTCACGCTTATCCAGTGACAGCACCATTGCCAACTGGGGTTTGCCGAAGCCACGCAGCAGTTCTTCGGGTACCCGTGAGAAATCGTCTTTTTTTTCAACATACAGATAAGTCTGTTCACGTTGTGGGCTTCTGTAGATCACACAAAACATATTTTTTACTCGAATTAACCGGTGGCGTCACTTGCCTGAATATAGCAGTAACTATAACATGCTTGCAGAACTTCGAATATTGACCGTTTGATGTTATTGCCGATTTTATCGACGTACATTTAAGGGTCGTAAAACAGGACTGAGTCAGCACAGATGTCGCAAACGCCAATCGAATTCAAGGGAAGCAGTTTTACCCTGTCAGTCGTTCATCTGCATCATTCGCAACCCGAGGTGATTCGTCAGGCGCTACAGGACAAAATCGATCAGGCACCTGCCTTTTTGCTGAATGCGCCGGTGGTACTGAATGTGTCAGCGCTCACCGGCGACATTAACTGGAAACAGATGCAACAAGCGGTGATGGCGACCGGTCTGCGCATCGTCGGTGTCAGCGGTTGCAAAGATGAAGCCCTGAAAAAAATGATTGCCCGCGCCGGTTTGCCGGTTCTTTCCGAAGGTAAAGAGAGCCGCAAGCAAGCGAGTGAACCGGTAGTTGAAGCCGCACCGATTGTCCCTACAGCGGTGGCAGATGCCGCCAGTAAAACCCGCATCGTCAATACGCCGGTGCGTTCGGGCCAGCAGATTTATGCGCGCAACGCCGATCTCATCGTCACCAGCAGCGTGAGCGCCGGTGCCGAACTGGTCGCCGACGGCAACATTCATATTTACGGCATGATGCGCGGCCGTGCGTTAGCCGGCGTCGGCGGACAAAGCGACAGCCAGATTTTTTGCACCAACCTCGCCGCAGAGTTGGTCTCAATTGCCGGGGAATATTGGATGATGGATCAAATTCCGGCGGAATTCTTTGGTAAAGCGGCGCGCCTCAGCCTGATAGAAGGCGCGCTTACCATTCAGACACTTAATTAAGCCCCTTTTCTTTCGTTAAGGAAATCAACATTTATGGCACGCATTATTGTAGTTACATCGGGTAAAGGGGGCGTTGGCAAGACCACGTCAAGCGCGGCCATCGCCACTGGGTTAGCGCAGAAAGGCAAAAAAACCGTCGTAATCGATTTCGATATCGGCCTGCGTAACCTCGATTTGATCATGGGCTGTGAACGCCGCGTGGTTTATGACTTTGTAAACGTTATTCAGGGTGATGCGACGCTGAACCAGGCGCTGATTCGTGACAAGCGCACTGAGCAACTCTACATTCTGCCGGCTTCACAAACGCGTGATAAAGATGCGCTGACGCGTGAAGGCGTTGAGAAAGTGCTGAACGATTTGGCGGCGATGGAGTTCGACTTTATCGTCTGCGACTCACCAGCAGGTATCGAAACCGGTGCGCTGATGGCATTGTACTTCGCCGATGAAGCGATCATCACCACCAACCCAGAAGTCTCTTCAGTACGTGACTCGGACCGTATTCTCGGCATCATCTCTTCGAAATCTCGTCGTGCTGAGAACAGTCAGGATCCCGTGAAAGAGCATCTGCTGCTGACCCGTTACAATCCAGGTCGCGTTACCCGCGGCGATATGCTGAGCATGGAAGACGTGCTGGAAATTCTGCGCATTCCACTGGTTGGCGTCATCCCGGAAGATCAATCTGTCCTGCGCGCCTCTAACCAGGGTGAGCCGGTGATCCTCGACGCAAACGCTGACGCCGGTAAAGCCTATGCTGATACCGTAGATCGCCTGCTTGGCGAAGAACGCCCCTTCCGCTTTATTGAAGAAGAGAAGAAGGGTTTCCTTAAACGCCTGTTCGGGGGATAACCAATGGCATTACTTGATTTCTTTTTATCCCGTAAGAAGAACACAGCCAATATAGCCAAGGAAAGGCTGCAGATTATCGTAGCCGAACGCAGAAGGGGCGACAGTGAGCCCCATTATCTGCCGCAGCTGAAGCGCGATATTTTGGAAGTGATCTGTAAATACGTAAAAATTGACCCGGATATGGTGACCGTTCAGCTGGATCAAAAAGGGGATGATATTTCTATCCTTGAGCTCAACGTGACGCTGCCGGAGCCGGAAGACGTTCCTAAATGATTAAAGCGGTTTCCTGATTTTCCCCTGCGGTATTGCGCAGGGGAAAATGCTGCGCTTAGAGCGCCTGCAGGATCTCGTCGATACCCGCTTTCAGTAAATCACCGCGCCAGCCAGTCATTAACTCCGGTGTGCGCGAAGCGTTTTTCAATCCCCAGTACACACTCAGCACCTGATTGATCTGGCGACGTGAGGCCAGCAGTTCCTGACTGAAACCACTCTCTTCACTTACCTTTTGCACCAGCGCTTTGATGGCTTTAAACGCCTGCTTGTAGTGCGGATGGTCGATCAAATTCGGCAGCGGCGGCGGTAAAGTGGCTTCATCCTGCGCCTGTGCTTCCGCCACCAGTGCCACCATTGCTTTACCGTGGAAGCGAATCTCATGGCCATTTAGCCCTAAATGGTCGAGTTCGCCGAGGCTGCCCGGCATAAAGCGCGCCACTTTCCACAGATTCTCTTCACGCACCACAAAATTCACCGCCATATCTTTCTGACGCGCGATATTGAGGCGCCATGCTGCCAGACGCTGTAACGCAGCCAGCTGACGTGGACGCAGTTGCCATGCATTGGTGATGTCGCGCCAGGCTTCTTCCGGTTGCAGCACATCCAGCCGACGCTGGCACAGCATATTGCATTCGCTTAAGGCCGCCGCCATGTTGCCGGCCTCTTCGGTTTGCGCCACCAGCTGGTGAGCAATGGGCAGCAGATAGGCGACATCCGCTGCAGCATATTCACATTGACGCTCGGTCAGCGGACGTGCCAACCAATCGGTACGGGATTCGCTTTTATCCAACTCGATTTGGTTGAAATGCATCACCATCGAGGCAAAACCCCACGACAGTGCCTGGCCGGTAAAAGCCGCCAGAATTTGCGTGTCTATCATCGGATCGGGCAGGCATTTAAAGCGATGCAGGAACACTTCGAGATCTTCGCCACCGGCATGCAGGAATTTGGTGACCTGTTTATCCTGCAGCAACGCCACAAACGGCGTCCAGTCACTGATGTTAAGCGGATCGATTAGGATCAGCTGGTCGCCATCAAACAGCTGAATCAGGCCGAGCTGCGGATAGTAGGTGCGGGTGCGCACAAATTCGGTATCCAGCGCCACGGCGGCGTGCTGGCGTGCTTTCTCGCACACGGCGGCCAGTTGGTCATTTTGGTCGATCAGGGTGTAATTCACGTTGTCTTTCTCGCTGCGGCAAACTACGCGCAGCGCTCCTTGTTAAAAGCAATAAAAACGCCGGACTGTGCCGGCGTTAACCTGAGGAGAATGGCGCGTTACTGCCCTTCTCGCTTCGCCTCATCACGCAATTCGCGGCGCAAGATTTTGCCCACGTTGGTCTTCGGCAACTCGTCACGAAACTCGATAATCTTCGGCACTTTGTAGCCGGTAAGCTGGCGACGGCAATGATCCAGTACCTCTTCTTTCGTCAGTGAAGGATCTTTCTTCACAATGCAGACTTTGACCGCTTCACCCGATAGATCGCTGGGAACGCCAATCGCTGCGGCTTCACGCACTTTCTCGTGCTGCATTAGCACATCTTCGATCTCGTTAGGATACACGTTAAAGCCTGACACCAGAATCATGTCTTTCTTACGATCGACAATGCGAATAAAGCCTTCGCTATCAACGGTAACAATATCACCGGTATGCAGCCAGCCATTTTTTAGCACCTCATCGGTGGCTTCTGCCCGCTGCCAGTAGCCGGTCATCACCTGGGGGCCACGAATGCACAGCTCGCCCGGTTCACCCGGCGCAACCTCATGGTCTTCATCATCGACGATGCGCACATCGGTGGATGGCACGGGCAATCCAATGCTGCCGGTATGACAGGTGATGTCATACGGATTCACCGATACCAGCGGTGAACACTCGGTCAGGCCATAACCTTCCAGCAGATAGTGCCCGGTAAGTTTCTCCCAGCGCTCAGCAACGGCTTTCTGCACCGCCATCCCACCGCCGGCTGACAGGCGCAGGGTAGAGAAATCGAGCTTATTGAAGTTGGCATCATTGAGCAGCGCATTGAACAAGGTATTTACGCCGGTGATGGCGGTAAACGGAAACTTGCTCATCTCTTTGACAAAGCCGGGAATATCGCGCGGATTGGTAATCAGCAGGTTAGTACCGCCAAGGTCAAGGAACAGCAAACCGTTAACCGTCAGCGCAAAGATATGATAAAGCGGTAGCGCGGTGACCACTTGCTCTTTACCTGGGCGCAGCAGCTTGCCGTAAGTGGCTTTGGTCTGTTCCAGATTGGCCTGCATATTACGGTGCGTCAGCATCGCGCCTTTGGCGACGCCAGTGGTGCCACCGGTGTATTGCAGGAAAGCGAGATCGTCATTGGTGACGGTGGGACGTTGATAACTCATCTGCTCGCCCTGCGACAAGGCGCTGCGGAACGGCACCGCACCCGGTAAATGGTATTTTGGTACCAGTTTTTTCACGTATTTAACGACAAAATTCACCAGCGTGGCTTTCACCGGCGCCAGCTGATCGCCCATGCGCGTCAGCATCACATGCTTGATGGGCGTTTCAGCCACCACTTTTTCCAGCGTATGAGCAAAGTTCGAGACAATGACAATGGCGCTGGCGCCACTGTCAATCAGTTGATGTTTGAGTTCGCGCGGCGTGTAGAGAGGGTTGACGTTGACCACCACCATGCCAGCGCGCAGCACACCAAACAGTGCGACGGGATATTGCAGCAGGTTTGGCATCATTAGCGCCACGCGATCGCCCTGCTTCAGCCCAAGACCTTGCTGCAGCCAGGCAGCAAAAGCGCGGCTCTGCTTTTCCAGCTGTCGATACGTCATCGGCTGCCCCATATTAATGAAAGCCACCTGTTCGGCGTATTGCTCGGTTGCATGCTCAAAGAGGTCGATCAATGAAGCGTAACGATCCGCATTAATTTCCGCAGGAACATCTGCTGGATAGCGTTTGAGCCAAACTTTATTCAAAGAATTACCCCGATAATCTTGTTGCGTAGCCATCGCCGCCTCGACAATCAATGTTGTTAACAATATTTTAACTGATTGTACCAGTTTGCCTGTTTCGGCATTTTCAGGTTGCGAAGCGCATCACTAAATTTCGCGCATCGGTTGCGCGCCCAATAAAAAGGCCCGTTCGCAAGCACCGCGACCGGGCCGTAAATAACGCAATGAACATCTTATTCGGTGAGGATGGTTTGCACCTGCGCGGGCTGGCCGAGATTCATACCCCAATAAGGATTGGGTCCCCAATATCCCGGACGATGCCGCGTTGGACCATACCAAATATAAGGATCGATCGGTTCCGGCGGCGTCATCACCTGTTGCGTCAGATGCCAACGCTGATAACCGCGCACATCGATCACCACAAAGTTGTAGCTGGCCTTACCGATATCACCTTTTTCAGTGCCTTTAATATTGCCGAGTACAGTGATGTATTGATTATTCAAATCGACCGGATCAACAAAACCACGAATGTCGGCATAAATGCGGCCAATCGAGGCTGACCCTAAACGCGGACGCGCGCTCTCATCCAGCGGTTGTGTGGCAATTTCCACGCGGGTTAAGCCGTTGAGATTGGTTACCTTAACCACTTTACCGCCGAAACGTGATTCCTGGCCAACAAACAGTTGCGGCGCATTCATCACGCGCAGTAAATCTTGCTGTGGAAGCTCAGAACTTCCTTTAATTGAATCTGGCACCGAAACACAGCCGCTGAGCAGCATCGCGCAGGCTAACAGAGCGCCAGACATCCCTTTACGACTTATTGGCATAGCACTTCTCCTGTTATTTCTCTGATTAGACTGAGCACGCGCAGATAAGTTGCGCGCGACTTAGCGTCCCGGTAACTTTTTCCATGCCACTTCATTGCGCAGATAAACCGGCTCGGCATGCTCCACCGCAACCGCTTCATCACGCTGCCAGGCGCTGAGTGCCAGCGGCAACATATCTTCCGCCGCCGGTAACACCACCTCTGAGGCGATAAGCGGTGCGCCTGGTGAGGTCAACAAATGTGGATAGGCCTGCCAACCTGTACCCACCGTCGTCCATTCACCGGTCAATGCGGCAATACGTTCCATCGCCACTTCGGGTTTGATCACAGCTTCGGTTTCCGAACCTTGCCATTCGCCGTTTGCGTCGCGTTGATATTCAGCCCAATAGAGTTCGCCCATACGCGCGTCGATCGCGGCCAACACGCGCGTCGCGCCGGTTAAACGCCACGCGCCCTGCGCCATAGTCGCCAGGGAGGAGACGCCGATCATCGGCAGATTCGCGCCAAGCGCCAGCCCTTGAGCAATACCAATGCCGATACGCACACCGGTAAAACTGCCCGGACCACGACCAAACGCCAGCACATCAAGCGCGGTCAGCTCCAGTTGCTGCACCTGCAACAGTTCCTGAATCAGCGGCAGAATACGCTGGGTGTGATCGCGCGGAGCGATTTCGAAGCGGGCATCAATCTGCTGCAGATTTTGCAGCGCGGCAGAACAGGCTTCTGTCGCCGTGTCCAGGGCTAAAATTCGGGCGGACATAACAACCTCAGAGAGTCAAAAAATGGCGCGCATCTTAACACAACCTGGCACAAATTAGTGATCCACAGGCTGACGGACAAATTCGATAGCGCGAGCAATATCGCGGGTGCGCGGCGTCGGCGGCAAACTGTTAAGGAACAAGCCGCCGTAAGGGCGTGAGACCAGACGCTGATCGCAAATCACCAACACGCCGCGATCTTCAGTATCACGAATTAAACGCCCCACGCCCTGCTTAAGGGTGATCACCGCATCGGGCAGCTGCACATCATTAAACGGATCGCCACCGCGCAGGCGGCAATCTTCCATGCGTGCTTTCAGCAGCGGATCTTCTGGCGAAGTGAACGGCAGCTTGTCGATGATCACCAACGACAGTGCATCACCGCGCACGTCGACACCTTCCCAGAAGCTGCTGGTTGCCACCAGCAAAGCGTTACCGGCCTCAAGGAACTGCTTCAGCAATTGTCCTTTACTGGTTTCACCCTGCAGCAGCACCGGCAAGGTCATAGAAGCACGAAACTCAATGGCTAATTCCCGCATCATCTTGTGCGAGGTGCAGAGAAAGAAGCAGCGGCCTTTGTTGGCATCAATCAGCGGCTTCATCATGCGCGCCAGCTGACGCGCGCCGCCCGGATGATTCGGTTCCGGCATATTGCGCGGCACGCACAGCAGCGCCTGCTGAGTGTAGTCGAACGGGCTATCGAGGATCATGGTGGTGGCGTTATCCACACCAAGGCGGCTGGAGAAATGGCTCATCTGCTCATTCACCGCCAGCGTAGCGGAGGTGAAAATCCACGCGGCTTTACGGTTGTCCATCACTTCACGGAAGCGTTCTGCCACCGACAGCGGCGTAAGCGCCAGCGTGAAATGGCGGCTGTTGCACTCATACCAATAGCTGAAGCCCGGCTCATCAATGGCGCGCAGACGTTTCAGCCGCGTGCGATACAGTGCCGCGCGCTCAAAGGCGGCATCCAGCAGCGCGGAACGGCCAAGCGACAATTTGATCACGTCGTAACAAAGTTCGAGCGCATCATCTAATAAGGTAAACATGCGCATGATGTTGTTGTCGCTCAGCAGGTCGCGCAGGTTGCCGCGGAAGCCCGGTTCGCCAAGCGTCAGCCGAAAATCCTGCGCACACTGCGCCAGACGATCGGCGGATTTTTGCAGCTGCTGCACGTCACGCACTTCGGTGCGGTAGGCGATGATGATGTCTTTGGCGAGGTCCTGCAGTTGACGGCTCGACAACTGTTGACCGAAATATTGGCTGGCGATATCGGGGAGCTGATGCGCTTCATCAAAGATCATCACATCGGCTTCTGGGATCAGTTCGCCAAAGCCGCCCTCTTTCACCACTAAATCGGCGAGAAACAGATGATGGTTCACCACCACCACATCTGCGTCCATGGCTTTTTTACGCGCTTTGACCACGAAGCAATCTTTATACAGCGGGCAATCGCTGCCGAGGCAGTTATCATTGGTGCTGGTGACAAACGGCCAGATCGGGCTGTCTTCTGCCACACCGTTGCAGTTACTGACGTCGCCATCGGTGGTTTCTGACGACCAGCCGCGCACGCTAGTTAAATCGCCCAGCGCCTGTACGCTGAGATCGCCGCCGGTTTGATTTTGTTGCTCAAGACGTTCGAGGCATAAATAGTTGGAGCGCCCTTTCAACAGCGCGGTTTTGCCGCTGAACTTCAAGGCCCGCGCGATGGTGGGAAGATCGCGGTTATAAAGCTGATCCTGCAACGCTTTGGATCCGGTGGAGACAATGACTTTTTTCTTCGCCCGCAACGCTGGCGCCAGATAGGCATAGGTTTTACCGGTTCCGGTGCCCGCTTCAACTACCAGCTCGCCGCCTGTTTTAACCGCTTCGGTCACCGCTTTGGCCATTTGGCGCTGTGCTTCACGCGGTTTAAAGCCCGGAATTGCCTGCGCCAGTGCGCCATCAGCTGCAAAATCGTCTGCCACACTTCCTCACATCAAAAATAAAAACCACTGTAATTATGTCAGGATTCCAGGCGGGCAACCACAACAGATGACATGCGCCCCCGTGATATGGCAGGCTAGCGCAGCAAAATTAAAGGAGAACAGCATGACCATTACGCGTATTGATCCAGAGCACCGCATGTCAGAAGCCGTGGTACATAACCAAACCGTCTATTACACCAGCGTACCGGAAAATCTGGATGATGATGCAGAAGCGCAAACCGCCAATGCGTTGGCGGTGATTGACGCCATGCTGACGCGCGTCGGATCGGATAAGAGTAAGATTCTCGACGCCACCATTTTTCTGGTGGAGAAAAGCGACTTCCCGGCGATGAATCGCGCCTGGGATGCGTGGGTTTCACCGGGCAATGCGCCGGTGCGTTGCACCGTGCAGGCCGGTTTGATGAACCCGAAGTATAAAGTTGAAATCAAAATTATCGCCGCGCTGTAAATCCGTTCGGGCGTTATTCGTTGTCGTCTTCTTCATCCTCATCGTCTTCGAACATCGCCCGAATGCCTTCACCTTTGTAAGTTTGACGAATTTCCTGCGCCACTTGCGCAATCGCCTGTCCGCTCGACATACCGCCCGCCATCAATTCCTGGATGCGTTCAACCGCTTGCTGTTGTTGTTCATGGGATAACGCTGGAAGACCTGTAAACATAATTCACTCCTGGTGCATGGGGGACGCATTATTACCACGTGGAACAAACGGGTGCCAGCAACAAAAAAATATGCCAGGCTAACGACCTGCTTGCTGAAGTGATTTGTCCCATGATGGTAAAAAGCCTCGTTCTGAAGTATACGCCCGAAACGCTGTTACACCTTTTTGCGCCACTTGCCCACCAATGCTGGGCGATGTTGCTGACGTCTGGTCAGGCCGACCACGCAGATAACCGCTTTGATATCCTGACCGCCGATCCGCGCGCGACGCTGACCACACGTGGCGCCAGCACCGAAATTGTCTGCGGTGATGAGGTCGTTCATTCCTCCGCTGATCCGCTGCTGCTGGTACAACAGCAATGTGACGCGCTGGGTGTCACGCCCGCTTTTGCTGCTGATTTACCGTTTCAGGGCGGCGCCCTCGGGCTGTTTGGCTACGATTTGGGACGGCGCTTTGAAACTCTGCCGCAGCGCGCCCAGCAGGATCTCAACACGCCAGATATGGCGGTGGGGATTTATGACTGGGCGTTGATTGCCGATCATCACCTGCAGAAACTGACGCTGGTTTCGCTAACCGATGCCGAACAGCGCTGGCAGTGGTTAAATGCGCAGCATGCGCCGCAAATCGCCCCCTTCGCCCTGACCAGCGAGTGGCAATCGAACCTCAGTTTTGAGGAGTATGCCCAGCGATTCCACGCGGTACAGGCCTATATTCAAGCGGGTGATTGCTATCAGGTGAATCTGGCGCAGCGTTTTCAGGCCAGCTATCGCGGTGATGAATGGCAGGCATTTTTGCGCCTGACGCAGGCAAATCGCGCACCGTTCAGCGCCTTCCTGCGTTTGCCAGACAGTGCGCTGCTGAGTTTGTCGCCAGAGCGCTTTCTCTCTTTACAGCAGCAGGACATTGAAACGCGTCCGATTAAAGGCACCTTGCCGCGCCTTGCTGATGCCGAAGCCGATCGTTTACAGGCAGAGAAGCTCGCTAATTCGGAGAAAGATCGCGCAGAGAATCTGATGATTGTCGATCTGCTGCGCAATGACATTGGTCGGGTGGCCGTGCCCGGCAGCGTCAGCGTACCGGAACTCTTCGTAGTTGAGCCGTTCCCGGCGGTGCATCATCTGGTGAGTACCGTGCGTGCGCGTTTACCTGAAACGCTGAGCGCAACCGATCTGCTGCGTGCCTGTTTCCCCGGCGGTTCCATTACCGGCGCACCCAAGATCCGCGCGATGGAGATTATTGAAGAGTTAGAGCCGCATCGGCGCAATGCGTGGTGTGGCAGCATCGGCTACATCAGCCTGTGTGGCCGCATGGATACCAGCATCACCATTCGGACGCTGATTGCGGAAAACCACCAGCTTTACTGCGCCGCCGGTGGCGGATTAGTTGCCGACAGCGACCTTAATGCCGAATATCAGGAAACCTTCCATAAGGTGAACCGTATTTTGCCCAGCCTGCGCGACGAGACCTGAGATGAATTTAACGCTTGAGCAGTTCCTGAGCCGCTTTGTGCTGCAATCCCCACTGCATGCTCCGAAAAGCGCCATCAGCGGACGACGTGCAGCGGTGCTGGTGCCGGTTATTGACGGCGCGGAACCTGGCTTGCTGCTCACACGCCGCTCCTCGCATCTGCGTAAACACGCGGGACAAGTGGCGTTTCCCGGCGGCATGCAGGATGCCACTGACGCTTCGCTCATCCATACCGCGCTGCGTGAAGCGCAGGAAGAAGTGGGTATTCAGCCGGAACAGGTGCAGATTATCGGCGTTCTGCCACCGGTGACCAGCAGCACCGGTTTTGCCGTGACGCCTGTGGTTGGCATTATTCCGGCTGATCTTGCTTTGCTGCTCAATCCTGACGAAGTAGAAAGCGCATTTGCCATGCCGCTGGCGGAAGCTCTGCGTCTTAGCCGCTATAGCGATCTCACCTTGCGCCGCGGTCATCGCCAACATCAGGTCTGGCTGTCGTGGTATGAGGATTACTTTATCTGGGGCATGACCGCCGGTATTATCCGCGCGCTGAGTCAGCAAATCGCCCTGCCCTAAATCTCCCGCTTGGTTAGGCTTTCAGAGCGAAAGTCGATCTGCCTCACAACGGTACAAACGGATAACTATTTCTGTGGTTTATAATTAGTTTATTTCATGCGAAAAGCTGCTCGTTATACGGCATGGACGATTACTATTAGCCGCATAAACGGCTTGTGCCGTGCAGAATAAGATTTGTGAGGAGTGTCACCGGTGATTAGTGTTTTTGACATGTTTAAAGTGGGCATCGGCCCATCCAGTTCACATACTGTTGGCCCGATGAAAGCGGGCAAACTGTTTGTCGATCTGCTGGCCGAACAAGGCAAATTACAGGACGTGACGCGCGTCGCGGTCGACGTTTATGGTTCGCTGTCGCTCACCGGCAAAGGTCACCACACCGATATCGCGATTATTATGGGTCTGGCGGGTTTCGAACCGGCCACCGTCGATATCGACGGCATTCCAGCGTTCATCAAAGATGTTGAGCAGCGCGAACGTCTGCTGTTGGCCAACGGCGCGCGCGAAGTGGATTTCCCACGTGAAGGCGGCATGGTGTTCCGCAGTGAAAACCTCTCGCTGCATGAGAACGGCATGACCGTGTTCGCTTTCGCGGGCGATGTGATGATTCTGAGTAAAACTTACTATTCCATCGGCGGCGGTTTTATCGTTGATGAGGAGCAATTCGGCCAGCCTGTCCTGGACGAGGTTTCCGTGCCGTGGGCGTTTCATTCCGCCACCGAACTGCTCAGCCACTGCCGTGAAAGCGGTTTGTCGCTGTCAGGTTTAGTGATGAAGAACGAACTGGCGCTGCACAGTCGCGAAGAGATTTATGCTTATTTTGGCCATGTCTGGCAAACCATGCAGGCCTGTATCGATCGCGGTCTGAACACGGAAGGCGTGCTGCCAGGTCCATTGCGCGTACCACGCCGCGCGGCTTCGCTGCGCCGCCTGCTGGTTTCATCAACCAAGCACTCGAAAGATCCGATGGATGTGATCGACTGGGTGAATATGTTTGCGCTGGCAGTTAATGAAGAGAATGCGGCTGGCGGGCGTGTGGTGACGGCACCCACTAACGGTGCCTGCGGTATCGTGCCGGCGGTGCTGGCCTATTACGATCACTTTATCGAACCTGTTACGCCGGACATCTTTATCCGCTACTTCCTCTCTTCTGGCGCCATTGGCGTGCTGTATAAAATGAACGCGTCGATTTCCGGTGCCGAAGTGGGTTGCCAGGGCGAAGTTGGTGTGGCCTGCTCAATGGCGGCGGCCGGTCTGGCGGAACTGCTCGGCGGCAGCCCAGAACAAGTGTGCGTCGCAGCAGAAATTGGGATGGAACACAATCTGGGTTTAACCTGCGATCCGGTCGCTGGCCAGGTTCAGGTACCGTGCATTGAGCGTAACGCCATCGCTTCAGTCAAGGCCATCAACTCCGCGCGCATGGCGCTGCGCCGCACCAGTGAACCTCGCGTGTCCCTGGATAAGGTGATTGAAACCATGTACGAAACCGGCAAAGACATGAACGCCAAATACCGTGAAACCTCACGCGGTGGATTGGCGATTAAGGTCCAGTGCGACTAAGCATTTTCACTTGCTTCGCTGACGATTAAAGCAACAGTTAATTTTTTTCTGCATCTGTTGCTACCCGCAACTGAGTAAACCAGATACATTGATTTTGAGCGCGGCCCTGAGTGGCCGCGCTTTTTTTAGTGCCGTATTTTTTATTCAACCGCGCTAAACCTGGCCGCCTCAATGCCGATAACCTACACGTTAATTTGGCTTCAATCTTTGTTTTGCAAGGTGGTTACTGATGCTCGTTCCCCAGCAATTTGTGGGCCAATTTCGCCGTAAGCGACTGCTTATTGCGTTAGTGATCGCCTCGCTGGTTCTGGTCCTGACGCTGACTTTTCGTTATATCGAAGAGAAATCGCGTATTGAGCAACAGTCACTGAATTTCGCCACCCGCGCGATTGAACGGTTTGATCGGATGTTCTCGCCGCTGGAGGTTTCCGCCAACAACACCCTCGGCCTGGTTGGCGTCCCCTGCGCACAAGTGCGCTATCCGCTGATTGAGAAAATCGCCGCGCTGCAAACCGTGCGCACCGTGCTGTTGGTGCAAAATGACACACTCTATTGCTCAAGCATTTTTGGCCCGCAAAATCTCTCCTTCAGCCAAACCTATCCAGAATTAGCCATCAATAATCAGCGCATGATGTTAGCCACGGATGATGATCTGTTGAAAGGATCGCCGGTGCTGCTGCTCTGGACGCCTAAATCGTTGGATAATCGAGAAGGGATGCTACAGGTCATCAATATCGAGTTGATGACCGATTACCTGCTGGAGCCGCAGTTGCCGTGGGTGGAGCGTGCGATCTTCAACGTCGGCGGACAAAGCCTTGAGTACGGTAATCCGCTGATCGAGCAAACCGAGCCCTCAGAAGATGAAGTGGCTTACGATCAGGCGTCGCTACGTTATCCATTCAGCATTACGTTGTATGGCCCCTCTCCCGCCCGGCTGGCGCTCAACACCCTGCCTTCGCAACTGCCGCTGGCGCTGATGTTGAGCCTGTTGATTGGTTACATCGTCTGGTTGGCGACCGCTAATCGCATGAGTCTTAGCTGGCAAATCAGCTATGGCATTACAGCCAATGAATTTATGGTGTATTGCCAACCGCTGATTAACGCAAAAAGCGGTGAATGCGATGGCATGGAGTTGCTGCTGCGCTGGCATAATCAGCGACAAGGCTGGATTGCGCCGGACGTGTTTATTCCCCTGGCCGAGCGACAAAATCTGATCGCGCCGTTAACCCGTTTTGTGCTGGCGAAGGTGGTGGATGCGCTGCCGACTCTGCCACAATGTCCCTCTTTCCATATTGCCATTAACGTTGCCGCTAGCCATTTCCACGATCGCGCGATTGTGGAAGATCTGCAGAATATCTGGTGGCCCGCCAATCCGATGCCGAAACTGGTGGTCGAGCTGACAGAACGTGATGCCTTACCGATAATCGATCAATCTGTGGTGTCGCAGTTGCATGAGATTGGTGTGCGACTGGCGATTGACGATTTTGGCACCGGCCACAGTTCGCTGGCTTATCTGAAAGACCTGAAACCGGATGTACTGAAGATCGATAAGATTTTCACCGCCGCGATTGGTACTGATGCGATAAACGCTACCGTCACGGATATGGTGATTTCACTGGCGCAGCGCCTCAATATTGCGCTGGTGGCGGAAGGCGTTGAAACTGCGGAGCAAGCGCATTATCTGCGTGAGCGTGGCGTCGACCATCTGCAAGGTTATTTCTATGCGCGTCCGATGCCCATCGAAGACTTCCCGCTGTGGCTGGCTCAGCATCAGGCGCAATTAAGCGCATAAAAAAAACGGCCACTCCTTGCGGGATGGCCGTTTTGTTCACGTCTGTCAGATCACTTACTCTGCCTGTTCTTCATGATCGAATGGCTTATCTTTGGTGACGCGTACCAGATCGATACGGTAATCGGTCGCCTCAATCACCTGGAAGTGCAGTGGTGGCAAGTCAATCACTTCGCCCGGCAGCGGCAGCTGACCTTTCTGGGCAATCAACAAACCGGCTAATGAAGCGTGATCTTCATCGGCCTTCACTAATTCGTGATGATCCAGCAGCTGTTGCAGCGAGTGCAAATCGGTGCCGCCCTTCACTAACCAACCGTCGCCATCAGCAATGATGTCTGGCGTTTCATCTTCATCCGGGAACTCACCGGCAATCGCCTCCAGCACGTCCAGCGGCGTGATTAAGCCCTGTACCACACCAAATTCGTTGGTGACAATCACGAAGCTACCTTTTGCACGGCGCAGCACGCCCAGAAGATTGATGGGGTCCAGCGTTTCCGGCACCACAATCGCCGGCGTGTTAGCGGCAAAGGTCGCCACATCCATACCGTGCTCCAACGCCACCAGCAGCTCTTTGGCGCGCACCACGCCGATAATTTCATCCAGCTCACCGCGACACACCGGGAACAAGCTGTGTGGCGTATCCAGCAACTGAATACGGATTTCATCCAGCGGACGCGAAACATCCACCCACGAGATGTTGCCGCGTGGCGTCATAATGCTACGAATTGAACGCTGCGATAACGTCAATACGCCGTTAATCATGTAGCGCTCTTCGTCTTTAAACGCTTCCTGCGGCATGGCTTCGGTTAACGAAGTCTCTTCTGTGGTAGCGGACTGCTTACGCTGGCGTCCACCCATCAGACGCAAAATCGCTTCTGCGGTGCGTTCACGCATCGGGCGATGTTCCTGATGCTTAATAAAGTTACGGCGCGCAATCTGGTTGAACAGCTCAATGATGATGGAGAAGCCAATCGCGGCGTACAGGTAACCTTTTGGAATGTGGAAACCAAAGCCTTCAGCCACCAGTGACAGACCAATCATCAGCAGGAAGCTCAGGCACAGCACCACCACCGTGGGATGTTCATTAACAAATCGCGTCAGCGGCTTCGAGGCCAGCAGCATCACGCCCATGGCGATCACCACAGCGGTCATCATCACCGGCAGATGGTTCACCATACCCACGGCGGTAATCACCGCATCGAGAGAGAACACCGCATCCAGCACCACAATCTGAATCACCACCGCCCAGAAACTGGCGTAGCTCTTATTACCCTGATGTTCGAGTCCGCGGCTCTCGAGCCGCTCATGCAGTTCCATGGTTCCCTTGAATAACAGGAACAAACCACCGAACAACAGAATTAAATCTCGTCCGGAAAAGCTGAAATCGCCTACGCTGAATAGGGGTCGCGTCAACGTCACTATCCAGGAAATCAGCGACAGCAAGCCGAGACGCATGATCAGGGCGAGCGACAAACCAATCAGACGGGCTTTATCGCGCTGCTTCGGCGGCAATTTGTCCGCGAGGATGGCGATAAATACCAGGTTATCAATGCCGAGAACGATTTCCAGCACGATCAGCGTGAGCAAACCCGCCCAAATTGAGGGGTCGAAGAGAAATTCCATCAATGACTCCTTACTGAACGTGAGGGCGCACGAAATTGAGTCTGCACCAGAGGGCGAGACGAGAGATCGTTACAGGCGGTGATAACGCTGGAGAGCGTGGAAGCAGGCGCAGGAAAGCGCTGAGAACATGTTGAGCGACGTCGGTGACGGTCCATAAAGGTGAGCTGAAGCCCGGTACTCCTGAGTAATAAACAGATGGCTAATGTATCAGTTACATCAACGGCGTCAAAAAAATTTATTACATTTACAAATATCTACGCAAACGCATGAATATCGTACAAAAGCGCATATTAACGCCCTTACGCGCGAAATAGCTGACAAACATCACATATTTTATTTTTTCGATCACTAAAATAAATCGCGACCTTATCGCTGTGTAGCGGATTGTTTCGTTTTATTTATTGATGCTTTTCTTTATCTCACAACTAACGATCCACCTGAAACACTAACGGTAATTTTCAATGATTCCCGGCAATGCCAGAGAATCTCTCACGCGAACGGAGGTAGCAAGTGACCATTGCTATTGTAATTGGTACACATGGCTGGGCGGCAGAACAGTTGCTTAAAACAGCAGAGATGCTGTTAGGTGAGCAGGAAAATGTCGGATGGATTGATTTCGTTCCCGGCGAAAATGCAGAAACGCTAATCGAAAAGTATCAGGCACGGCTGGCAGATCTCGACACGTCAAAGGGCGTGTTGTTCCTGGTCGATACCTGGGGTGGCAGTCCCTTCAACGCGGCCAGCCGCATTGTGGTGGATAAGGAGGGGTATGATGTCATCGCCGGCGTTAACATCCCGATGCTGGTAGAAACCCTGATGGGACGTGATGACAATCCCTCACTGGAAGAACTGATTCATATCGCGGTTGAAGCCGGTCGTGAAGGCGTTAAAGCCCTCAAGACGGAAACCCCTGCTTCAGCCGCAGCAGCGCCTGCTCCGGTTGTGGCGCAAGCGCCTGCTCAGCCACAAAAGCCGATGGCACCAGGCGATCACATGAAAATCGGCCTGGCGCGTATTGATGACCGCTTAATTCACGGGCAAGTGGCCACGCGCTGGACGAAAGAGACCAACGTTACCCGCATCATCGTTGTTTCTGATGAAGTGGCGAACGATCACGTGCGTAAAACGCTACTGACGCAGGTCGCCCCGCCCGGCGTAACCGCGCACGTGGTGGATGTCGATAAGATGGTGCGCGTGTGGAACAACCCGAAATATGGCAATGACAAGGTGATGCTGCTGTTCACCAATCCCACAGATGTGGTGAGGATTGTTGAGCAAGGCGTGGACATCAAGTCAGTCAATATCGGTGGCATGGCGTTCCGTCAGGGCAAAACGCAGGTGAACAATGCGGTATCGGTCGATGAAAAGGATATCGCGGCGTTCCGCAAACTTAACGAGCGCGGTATCGAACTGGAAGTGCGTAAAGTGTCCAGCGATCAGCGACTGAAAATGATGGACCTGATCGCCAAGGTCAATCCGTAGTTCGCCCTTTGCCTGCAAATGTGGGCGAATTTTAGAGACCTTGCAGAGGAGAAATGCAATGGAGATAACCACGCTACAAATCATTTTGATATTTATTGTGGCCTGTATTGCCGGGATGGGATCGATTCTTGATGAGTTCCAGTTCCACCGTCCACTGGTGGCTTGTACCTTAATTGGTGCGGTCCTCGGTGATATGAAAACCGGTATCATCATCGGCGGTACGCTGGAGATGATTGCTCTGGGCTGGATGAACATCGGTGCCGCTGTTGCCCCGGATGCGGCGCTGGCTTCCATTATCTCGACCATCCTGGTTATTGCCGGTGGTCAAAGCGTCGGTGCCGGTATCGCGTTGGCGATTCCACTGGCAGCCGCCGGTCAGGTTCTGACCATCATCGTGCGTACTATCACCGTGGCCTTCCAGCACGCCGCCGATAAGGCCGCCGAAAAAGGCAACCTTACTGCAATTAGCTGGATCCACGTCTCCGCACTGGTATTGCAGGCAATGCGTATTGCGATTCCAGCACTGATCGTGGCGATTTCTGTCGGCACCCATGTGGTTCAGGAACTGCTGAACTCCATCCCAGACGTGGTCACCAACGGCCTGAACATCGCCGGTGGCATGATCGTGGTAGTCGGTTACGCGATGGTCATCAACATGATGCGCGCGGGTTATCTGATGCCGTTCTTCTACCTTGGCTTCGTTACTGCAGCCTTCACCAACTTCAACCTGGTTGCGCTTGGCGTGATTGGTGTGGTGATGGCGGTGCTGTATATCCAGCTGGCACCGAAATATAACCGTGTTGCAGGTGCGGCAACTAGCGGTCCTGCAAACAATGACCTCGATAACGAACTCGACTAGGAACAGGTGAAATCATGGTTGATACAACTAACACTCCAAAGAAACTCACCCCCGGAGATGTCCGCGGTGTGTTCCTGCGCTCTAACCTGTTTCAGGGTTCGTGGAACTTTGAACGTATGCAGGCGCTGGGCTTTTGCTACTCAATGGTGCCGGTGATTCGTCGCCTCTACCCAGAAAATAACGACGAACGTAAACAGGCGATTAAACGTCATCTTGAGTTCTTCAACACTCATCCTTACGTGGCGGCACCGGTGCTTGGCGTTACCATGGCGATGGAAGAGCAACGCGCCAACGGTGCGCCGATTGATGATGCGGCGATTAACGGTATTAAAGTGGGTTTGATGGGGCCGCTGGCGGGCGTCGGTGACCCGATCTTCTGGGGCACCGTACGTCCGGTGTTTGCTGCGCTGGGTGCCGGTATCGCGATGAGCGGCAGCTTGCTGGGTCCGTTGCTGTTCTTCATTCTGTTTAATGCGGTTCGCTTGTTAACGCGTTATTACGGTGTGGCGTACGGCTACCGTAAAGGTGTGGATATCGTCAGCGATATGGGCGGCGGTTTCCTGCAGAAACTGACGGAGGGCGCGTCGATTCTCGGCCTCTTTGTGATGGGGGCCTTGGTTAACAAGTGGACGCATGTGAACGTGCCGCTGGTTGTATCGCGTATCACCGACCAGACCGGTAAAACCACCGTCACCACCGTCCAGTCAATCCTCGATCAGCTGATGCCAGGCTTGATTCCACTGTTACTGACCTTTGGCTGTATGTGGCTACTGCGTCGTAAGGTGAATGCGTTGTGGATTATCGTGGGCTTCTTCGCCCTCGGTATCTTCGGTTACTGGATCGGCCTGCTCGGTCTGTAATCACCCCGCCGGGAGCCTGGCTCCCGGCTATTTTAGAGCGGCATTACCTGAGCGCCAACGTTGAGGTAATTTCGATTGAGGAAGAACATCTTATGTCACTGACTGACGCCCTGATCGCTCTGCTGATTGCAGGCTTCGTACTGTTCGCCATTTATGATGAAGCGATCCTGCCGCGCCGAAAGGGTCCTACCAAACTTCGCGTCGCTCTGCGCCGTCGACACAAAATCGACAGCGCTATTTTCGTGGTGCTGCTGCTGATTCTGTTGTGGAACAATATTGATAAACATGCCACGCAACTCACCACCAATTTGCTGATGGTGCTGTGCTTTATGGCGATTTGGCTATTTTGGGTTCGCAGCCCGAAGCTGCTGATGAAGGAGAATGGGCTGTTTTTTGGCAGCGTGTGGATCGACTATCGCCGCATTCAAAGTATGAACCTGTCGGAAGATGGCATTTTAGTGATGCAGCTGGAGCAGCGTCGTCTGCTGATTGCCGTCAAACAGCTTGATGACCTGGAACGAATCTACAATACGCTGGTGGAAGCGCGTTAACCACGCTGCCATAGTGTCAGCATGAAATCGGCATCGCAGGTAAACACGCTCGATGCCGCAAGATTTTGCCACACCTCTTCGCGCGCACGCCAGGCAAAGGGCGTCATCTGCAATAGGCTCACTGCCTCACTTCCGCTCAACGTCATGCTGTAATTCAGGTTTTGTTGATCGACCTGCTTAAAACCAGCATACACCTTCTCCTCCGCCGCGTGCAGCTGCACCTCGCGGTAAATCAGCGCTTTAAATTGCTGCAAATGATGGGGCCCCGGCGTCACCGTTAACAGATAGCCACCCGATCTAATCACGCGGCTCAACTCGTCTTCATTACAGGGAGCATAGATGCGCACCACGCCATCCAGAGATGCGTCGGCAAAAGGTAAACGCTGGCTGGACGCCACGCAGAATTTCACCGCGTGATAACGTTTAGCGGCCATGCGGATCGCTGCTTTCGCCACATCAAGACCAAAGAGTTGCGCCTGCGGTAACGCATCGGCCATCGCTGCGGTGTAATAGCCTTCCCCACATCCGATATCTAATACCTGTGACGCTTGCCCCTTCAAATGATCACCGAGGATCCCGGCAACGCCATCGCGCAGCGGCTGATAGTGTCCGGCATCAAGGAATGCGCGGCGTGCCTGCAGCATCTCTGCGCTATCGCCCGGCTCGCGCGAGCCTTTGTGCTGCACCGGCAGCAAATTGACGTACCCTTCTTTCGCCTGATCAAACTGATGCCCCGCATCACAGCGGAAGCTAGTGGCCTGCTGCAGTAAAGGCTGATGACAAAGTGGGCAAATCAAAGACATAGATAACTCCGGGTTAGCGATTCGCGGCGCAGTTTACCCTGGTCACCAGACGACAGAAAGGATAAAAGAAAAAGCCCCGTTCACAGAACAGGGCTTTAAGATTCGTTTCAGTGGTGCATGGCACCGAGCCTGAGGGCGAAATCAGATTGGGGTAACGTTGACCGCCGCAGGACCTTTCTGGCCGTCCTGGATTTCGAACTCAACGCTTTGGCCTTCGGCCAGAGTTTTAAAACCATTGCCCTGGATTGCAGAGAAGTGTACGAACACATCTTTGCTGCCGTCAGCAGGAGTAATAAAACCAAAACCTTTAGACTCGTTGAACCACTTAACCTGACCTTTAATCTTTGCCATTTCGCAAATTTCCTTTCAATGATTATATTGCCCGCAGGCAGACTTACAGATAAACCAGAGACATTACTGAATGAGGCACTAATTTAAGGTTCGGCAAGGAAGCGGTATTCAACGTCAACGTCTTTACTCGTAACTTCTTTACTGAAGATGCCATACATAAACAGAATTGTACCTCGTTTGACCCACGATTTGTTATCACATATCCGCAAATTAATGGCAAGCCATTTTTAAACGCTGATCGACATGACGCACATAATTAGTTATTTGGCGATACACTTCATCAAGCAACATATTGACACCCGACGCATTAGCTACGCAAAAAAGAGTTACCAGTCAATGTAGTTAGCGCCAAATAATCGCTTAGTCAAGCGCAGCGGCAATGTCTATAGGCGTGCAATTTAAGGTGTTAAAAGTACGACAAAAATATTGCACTAATATGGCATCAATAAAATATTCCACCAAAAATTTCAGCAGCCACACAACATCTGCGCACTGCTCAAATCTTGTACAAATAGTTTTATCAAGTATAAGTTATTAATTGTTTTGCACCAAAAGCAGGAGAGTAAATTAATAAACGCCCCATATAAACGCATTAACATTAGGTGGCATTTATCTCAATTTTAACTATCCACCCAACAATTAAATGTTGAAAAAAACATTGAATAGCTTGATTTAACAAATCCACCTTAGGATTAATCTTAGTTGATATTCATTGTGCACAGTTTCGTCGCTATTTGTGCAGTTCTCGATTATTTCTCTACGACTCAACACTACCCTGCTACGCACCATTTCAGTGCGTAGCAGGTATTCATTACATCGCTTACATCATAAATCCCAATAACTTAACGTTCCGGGATCATCCGAATAAAATCGCGTTCTTCATCCGCGTCTTCATCCGCTTGTGGTTTTGCTGTGGATGGCTGTGCATCAACAAGACGGCGCAGTAGCGCGTTCTGTTTCTTTTGCTCTTCGATAACGGCTTCCAGCAAACGAATCTGCTCACTGGCGCGCACGCTAGCGCGGTTGACGAAAAACCAGACAATAAAGGCCACAAGAATAATGATGGTCAGCACACCGTAGTTAAACAACGGGCTGGTGTTTGCGGCTAATTCGTTCATAACTGCCTCTGTAGTCAAAAATCAAACATCTACTCCGCCGCTGATTCTACTCGTTGCCGGCGCAAAAGATAATGGGTAGCCGCTGAAAGCAGATTATCCCGTGAGACCCTCTTTCAGTTATCTCTGATCGATTCGGTAGCTAAAGAGAGGCATGCTGTTACAGTAGATTCGCAGCAACGTCGGAAGCGCTGCGTTGTGTATCACAAGGAGAAACGATGAAACTACTCATTCGGACGATTATGCTGTTGGCATTAATTTGGTTAGCGATGCTGCTCACCGGCTATGGCGTACTCACCGGCAGCAACAAGAATGCAGCGGGATTGGGCCTGCAATGCAGCTATCTCACTGCACGCGGCATGATCACGGCACAGTATCTGCACACAGACAGCGGGATTGTCGGCGTAACGGATTGTCCGCTGCTGAAGAAAAGTGGCGAAGTGGTCGACAATTAAGTTTGAAAAACGGGCTGGCAACAGCCCGTTTTTCATATTAGAAAGGATAGTTGTGGTAGCCCATTTGCTCAGACAGATTGCGCGCCGCACGATGCAGCATCGCCACATAATCATTTTTCGCCTCTTCAGAAAAACGAATAGTCGGAAACGAGATACTCAGTCCAGCGATAACTACGCCAAAGCGGTCAAATACCGGCACCGCTATGCAGCGTAAGCCCTCTTCCTGCTCTTCATTGTCTTCGCCAAATCCCTGCACTTTCACCTGATCCAATACCGCCAGCAGCGCTTCTGCCGTCACAATCGTTTTGGCGGTGCTGCGCCGGAATTCAACTTCCCTCAGAATCTCCTGCACTTCACCGCGGTCGCGCCATGCCAGCAGCACTTTACCAATTGCGGTAGTGTGCAGTGGATTGCGACGGCCAATGCGTGAATACATGCGCAGGTTATACAGCGAATCAATTTTATGAATGTAGACAATACTGTCTTCTTCCAACGCGCCGAGGTGAATGGTTTCTTTGGTGAGACGCGAAAGCTCGCGCATCTCAATATCGGCGCTACGAATCAGATCGACGTTCTGTAACGCTTTAGCACCAAGTTCAAACAGCTTGAGCGTCAGCGAGTATTTCTCACTTTCCCCTTCCTGCGCCACATAGCCGAGTGATTTCATGGTCTGGAGAAAGCGATAGACAGTGCTTTTCGACATCATCACGCGTTGGGACAATTCGGTAATGCCGTGATCGCGCTCTTCGCCCAGCGCCTGCAGTATGCCAAACACTTTCATCACTGATGAAACGGAGTCTGGCTGTTTATCATTATCGCTGCTCGCCATGGCGCGTATCCTTTTTTGACAGTGTTTCAAAAAAAACGGAACAGAAGCGCCAGTATATGCGTTTCAGCCTGATGGCGGCAACGACTGACGCAAAGTGACACATCCCCACGTAATTTTATGTCAATGAATGCGATGCTTTTCGGCAGCGAATTGATTAGCATGATGATATTCACTTCCTTTACTTACCTAACTTATGTCCTCTACTGTTGCTCAGGATGGATTGCCCGTTCCCCAGCGCTATGGCGCGATCTTAACCATTGCCCTTGGGATTATGATGGCGGTGTTGGATGGTGCAATTGCCAACGTTGCCTTGCCGACCATCGCGCGTGAACTCAACGCTAGCCCAGCCGAATCGATCTGGATTGTTAACGCCTATCAAATCGCTATCGTCATCTCGCTGCTGTCGCTATCGTTTCTCGGCGATATGCTGGGTTACCGCCGCGTTTATCAAGTTGGACTTGCGTTGTTTATCGCGACCTCACTGTTTTGCGCGCTCTCCTCATCGCTGAATATGCTGACCGTGGCGCGTGTGCTGCAAGGTTTTGGTGGCGCAGCACTGATGAGCGTGAACACCGCACTGATCCGCATCATCTATCCACAGCGCTTCCTCGGACGCGGTATGGCAATCAATTCGCTGATCGTTGCGGTCTCCAGCGCGGCCGGCCCAACTGTGGCGGCGGCAATCCTTTCTGTCGCCAGCTGGAAATGGTTGTTCCTGATAAACATTCCACTTGGCATCGTTGCGTTGTGGCTGGCGTTGCGTTTCCTGCCGGATAACACCCAGAAAGCGAAGCAGCAGAAATTTGACGTGCCCAGCGCCATTATGAATGCGCTGTTCTTCGGTCTGCTGATTTCCGCGCTAACCGGCTTTTCACAAGGCCAAAATGGCTGGCTGATTCTGACTGAGCTTGTGGTACTCATCGTGGTCGGGGTGGTGTTTATTCGTCGTCAACTTGCCATGCCGGTGCCGCTTCTCCCGGTGGATTTACTGCGCATTCCTCTCTTTTCACTGTCGATTGGCACCTCAATTTGCTCGTTCTGCGCGCAGATGCTGGCGATGGTGGCGTTGCCGTTCTTCCTGCAAAACGTGCTGGGCCGTAATGAAGTGGCAACCGGATTGCTGTTAACGCCCTGGCCACTGGCAACCATGGTAATGGCACCAATTGCGGGCCGCCTGATCGAAAAATACCATGCGGGATTATTGGGCGGATTAGGCTTAGCCCTGTTCGCAGCTGGCCTGTTCTTGTTGGCGCTGTTGCCTGATCAACCAACCGATGTGGATATCATCTGGCGCATGATGCTGTGTGGTGCTGGTTTTGGCCTTTTCCAGTCGCCCAATAATCACACCATCATCACCTCAGCACCGCGTCATCGTAGCGGCGGTGCCAGCGGCATGTTGGGCACCGCGCGTCTGGTGGGACAGAGCAGCGGCGCGGCTCTGGTCGCGCTGATGTTTAATCTGTTCAACGACAGCGGTACACACGCTTCACTGCTGCTGGCGGGTGGCTTTGCCACTGTCGCCGCCGTGGTGAGCCTGGCGCGCATGACGCAATCACGCCAGGCTGCCGAATCCTGAAAACAGCAAGGGCGCCATCTGGCGCCCTTTATTTCTGGTATATCGGACCACTGACTACTTCAGGTATTCACCGCTGCGCAACGCTTCGATACGTTTATCGAGCGGCGGATGCGACATGAACAGCTCACTCAACGATTTGTTTTTACCGTTGATGCAGAAAGCCATCATGCTGCTTGGCTCCTGCGGCTCGTAGCTGGTTTTCAGACGTTGCAATGCGGCAATCATCTTCTCGCGACCAACCAGCTTAGCGGAACCCGCATCAGCGTGGAATTCACGGTGACGCGAGAACCACATGGTGATGATGCTGGCGAGGAAACCGAACAACAGCTCCAATACCATTGAGACCGCAAAGTAAACCATCGGATTACCGTTGCTGCTCTCTTCGCCATCGCGATTACCCGACAGGAAACCGGAAGCAATCTGCGCCAGGATGCGCGAGATGAAGATAACAAAGGTGTTCACCACCCCCTGAATCAGCGTCATGGTGATCATGTCACCGTTGGCGATATGCGCGATTTCGTGCGCCAGCACCGCTTCCGCTTCATCACGGCTCATATTTTGCAACAAGCCGGTAGAAACGGCGACCAGCGACGCGTCACGGCGTGCGCCTGTCGCAAAAGCGTTAATGTCAGGCGCGTGATAAATCGCCACCTGCGGCATCGCAATGCCAGCCTGTTGTGCCTGGTGGCCGACAGTTTGCATCAGCCAGCGTTCCGTCTCATTACGCGGTTGTTCAATAACCTCACCGCCAACGGATCGTAACGCCATCCATTTGGACATCAGCAGTGAAACAAACGCACCGCCAAAGCCAAACAGACCTGCCATTATCATCAGACCTTGAACACTGCTTGACTGGATTCCTGTCAGACTCAAGATCAGTCCGAATACCAACATCACCGCCAGGTTGGTGAGCAGGAAAAGAGCAATACGCATCATAAACGTTAATCTTCCTCAGTTGTGCACGCGCAAATGCGCGGATATCTATCCTATGGTCATTGCCGCGCATTTCAAGCAACCTTAATCTTTAAGTGCCTAAAAAGACATAACTTTACATTAAGCTGCAAAGTGCGCAATTCGGTGCATTCGCACCTTTTAATAACGATTTTAGTGTAAAAAAAAAGCACCGCCTAAGCGGTGCTATTTGAGAGGCCGATGGGTTATTTCGCGCCTACCGTGGCCGGCTGAGATTTCTCCAGCTGGGCCATATCGTTAGCGATTTTCACCGTTTCATCCAGATACGGATCCGGCTCTTTATAATCTTTCGGCAGATCTTCAATGCTCTTCAGCGGTGCTTTGCCTTCTGCCTGATAGCGTGCGTTGATACGCTCCAGACGCAGTGCATCATCTTCACGATTCTCTTTCTCACGCTGGGCAAGATTGAGAGAGACGATATTACGTTTTTCTTTCATCGCATCGAAACGCGCAATATCTTTCATGATGTACTGGAACTCACGATCTTTCGCGATGCGGTCGGCGTGTTCTTTGGTGAGCTGCGGTACCAGCGGCGCGATATCGCCGGTTTTGGTGTAGCTTGCCGCATTCACGCTGTCCCAAGGCAACGCGTTGTCCTCGAATTTCTCACCGGTTTCTGCTGCTTCTACGCCGGTTGGCATCAGCAGATCAGGCGTGACGCCTTTACGCTGGGTGCTGCCACCGTTGATGCGATAAAACTTCTGAATGGTGTACTGCACCGAACCCAGCGCTGGCCACTCCGGACGCAGCATCTGATCGTAGATGCGATTCAGCGAGCGATATTGCTGCACGGTACCTTTACCAAAGGTCGGTTCACCAACGATTAGCGCACGACCATAATCCTGCATTGCAGCAGCGAAGATCTCAGAAGCCGAGGCACTAAAGCGATCGACGAGCACTACCAGCGGTCCTTTGTAATAAACAATGCCGTCGTTATCGCTGTCTTCACGAACGCGGCCATTGTTATCACGCACCTGCACCACCGGACCACTCGGAATGAATAGCCCCGACAACGAAACCGCTTCAGTTAATGCGCCGCCACCGTTAGTACGCAGATCGATCACCACGCTGTCGACATTCTGCTTTTGTAGTTTCTGCAGCTGCACTTTCACATCGTCAGTTAAGCCAACGTAGAAGCCAGGAATGTCGAGCACGCCGACTTTCTCTTTGCCCACATTATGCACGGTGCCTTTCACTGCCCGATCTTCGAGGCGGATCTTCTCACGCGTCAGCGTAACGGTACGGGTTTTGGCGCCCTTACCCGCTGGCAAGACTTCCAGGCGTACTTTACTGCCCTTTGGCCCTTTGATTTTTGAAACCACATCATCTAAACGCCAGCCAATCACATCTTCCATCGGCTTGCCAGGCTGACCGACACCGACGATGCGATCGCCCACGCTGATCGATTTACTCTTCGCAGCCGGACCGCCCGCGACCATCGAGTTAATCACCGTGTAATCGTCATCCATCTGCAGCACTGCGCCAATACCTTCCAGCGACAGGCTCATTTCGGTGTTGAACTGCTCAGTATTGCGCGGTGAAAGATAGTTGGTATGCGGGTCGATTTCATGCGCAAACGCGGTCATCGCAAGCTGGAACACATCTTCACTGTTGCTTTGTGCCAGGCGACGGATGGCAAAGTTGTAACGCTTGGTCAGCGTTTCGCGGATCTCTTTCTCATCTTTACCGGCCAATTTCAGGCTCAGTTCGTCATATTTAACTTTGGCATCCCAAAGCGCGTTGAGCTCATCAACGCTCTTTGGCCAAGGCGACTTTGCCCGGTCAATGTCAATAGTGTCATTGCCGGTGAAATTCATAGGGCGGTTCAGCACGCTCAGCGCATATTGATAGCGCTCAAAGCGGCGTTTTTGCGCCAGATTGTAGAGATCGTAAAACACATCCAGCTTACCGCTGCGGAACTCATCACCAACGGTACTTTTTTTGTCGGCGTATTGCGCAATATCTGAGGCCAGCATCACGTTGTGGCTGTAGTCGAGTAAATTCAGGTAGCGATCAAAGATTTTCGCTGAAAAGTCCTGATTTAAATCGAACTGGCGATAGTGAGAGCGGGTGAAGCGTGAAGTAACGCGTTCGCTGACGGTGGGATGCTGGGGATCTTCGTGTAACTGGGGAATCTGGTCGGCGCGGGTAATATTATCTGCACCAAAGGTGGGGCCTGCTAAAAGCAGGCCCGCGATCATACCGATCTTTAAAATGTTGTTCATGCCAGGGTCAGCCTCCGTTTCAGAACTGCAAATGTTCTGCGCGCACAATCATAGCCATGCCGGAAGCGAGCTGAACCCGAACGCCATCTTTAGTAATTTCAAGAATGGTAGCGTCCATTGCACCTTTGCCTGCAGTCACTTTGATGTTCTGGCCGGGCTGCAACGTTGAGGTATCAGTGACAGGTTTAGCACGCGGTGGCTGCGGTGCGTCTGCACGTTCAGTAGCGGCCGCACGCGGCGCCTGTGGACGCGGCTTACGCGGTGCATCACCTTCGGCAGCTTTACGCGGAGCAGGTTTGCGTGGACGACGTTCAGCGGTTTCTGCACCGGCTTCACGCTTTTTCGCTTTCTGCTGATCGCGCTGCGCCTGAACGCGTGCTTTAGCTTCTTCCAGTTGCTTGCGCGCATGTTCTACGTGTTGCTCATCCAGCACGCCACAGGCGTTGCCATCGAGATCGACACGAATAGCACCCGCTTTGATGCCATACAGATAACGCCAGCTAGAGGTATAAAGACGTAAGGCAGAACGCAGTTGCGTCTTGCTCAGGCTCAGTTCGCCTTGAACACGCTCGACCAGATCTTGAAAAATGCCGATTTTGAGCGGACGCGCCT
Source organism: Pantoea sp. X-Soil-ISGK-421 (assembly GCF_059730785.1). NCBI lineage: Bacteria > Pseudomonadati > Pseudomonadota > Gammaproteobacteria > Enterobacterales > Erwiniaceae > Pantoea > Pantoea sp. X-Soil-ISGK-421. The sequence continues at coordinate 2,277,722 of NZ_AP035979.1, forward strand.
CGCCTTCGGCGCTAAAGCATTGCGGAAAACGTTCCGCCAAAAAGGCGATGACTTCTTTACTGCTATTCAACTTAGGTTGATTTTCCATGAAATTTCCTGATTACAACGGATTTGCCGACCAGAGCAGGCATGAACAGGCGACATTATAATGACAACATCGCCAAATGCTATGTGATCCAGTCGATTAGCTGTGCGTCAGCTGAATAAATTTTACGATGTCGCTGCCCGCCAGCACTTCACAAAGCCCGTCGGTAAGGGCCATCAGCCCCGATTTATCCTCGTTGTCGAAGCGAGAATAAACCGTACTATCAATGTCTAAAACACCTACGAGGGTGCCATTTACTTTCAGAGGAATCACGATTTCAGCGTTACTGGCTGCGTCGCACGCAATATGGCCTGGGAACGCGTGCACGTCTTCCACCAATTGCACTTTATCCTCAGCCACCGCAGTACCGCAGACACCTTTACCAACCGGAATACGCACGCAGGCGATTTTGCCCTGGAACGGACCCAATACCAGCGTGTTCGGTTCAGTCAGTAAATAGAATCCTGCCCAGTTAACGCCTTCCAGACGTTCAAAAAGCAGCGCACTGCAGTTGCCGAGCGCGGCCAGGAACGAGGTTTCACCCGCCAATAGGGCGCGGACATCGCGATTCAAATCCTCGTAAAAAGCTTTTTTGTTCATTGTTCAACCATAACTCGTCACTGTGGTGACCTTGATGTCACTCAGTTGTTAAAATAAGCACTAATAATCCAGGCGCATAAGGTGAATCATTCTATTAGTTACTATACCCTTAGCAGGCGGTGGATAAGAGAATTCTGGTACCACCGAATATTGCAGGCAAATTTGCACTGCTCAGCATGCCGATAAAAGTAACGAACGATGGGCACTTGCGTCACCTATGAAAATTCACGCTATCAGCCAGACGTTGCCCCACGCACGTTATCAGCGTTGTCCGCAATGCGATACCCTTTTTTCCTTACCGGATGTGAAATCACATCAGACAGCCTATTGCCCTCGCTGTCATGCACAAGTTCAGAGCGGTCGTGACTGGTCGATGACGCGACTCACCGCCATGGCAGTAGTGATGATCGTGTTAATGCCGTTCGCCTTTAGCTTGCCGTTGGTCGATATCCGCCTGCTTGGCATGCGCATTAACGCCAGTCTGCTGGAAGGCGTGATTCAAATGGCGCAACAGGGCGATACGTTAACAGCATCGATGGTGGCATTCTGCACCATTGGCGCGCCAGTGACGCTTGTGGCAGGCATCCTCTATCTGTGGGTGGGCAACGCGCTCGGTATGAATCTGCGCCCGGTCCTGCTGATGATGGATAAGCTCAAAGAGTGGGTGATGCTGGATATCTATCTGGTCGGCGTGGCGGTGGCCTCTATAAAAGTGCAGGATTACGCCTCGCTGGAAGTGGGCTACGGCTTAGTGGCCTATATTGCGCTGACGGTGCTAAGCCTGCTGACGCTGATTCACCTTAACGTTGAGCAGCTCTGGGAACACTATTATCCGCAAGCGTTGCCCACTTCCCCGCCGGAAGAGTGGCAAGTGTGTCTGAACTGCCATCAAACCGGTGTGCCAGATGAACGTGGTCGCTGCACACGTTGCCATACGCCGCTCGACTATCGCCGTCGCCACAGTTTGCAGAAGTCATGGTCAGCACTTATTGCCTCGATTGTGCTGCTGATCCCCGCCAATTTGCTGCCGATTTCGGTGGTGTACGTCAATGGCGCACGCCGCGAAGACACCATTTTCTCCGGCATTCTGGGGCTGGCATCAGGCAATATACCGGTGGCCGCCGTGGTGTTTATCGCCAGTATTCTGGTGCCCTTTACCAAAGTGTTAGTGATGCTGACCTTGCTGCTCAGTATTCATTTCAAATGCGAACAGGGTTTAAAAACCCGTATTCGCCTGCTGCGCGCCGTAACCTGGGTGGGCCGCTGGTCGATGCTGGATCTGTTTGTGATTGCTGTAACCATGTCGCTGGTCAATCGTGATCAGCTACTGGCTTTTACCATGGGACCGGCCGCCTTCTACTTTGGCGCCGCCGTTGTTCTGACCATTATGGCTGTAGAGTGGCTTGATAGCCGCCTGATCTGGGATGCACATGCAACAGGAAACGCCGACTACACCGACTAGCGCCAATCTGCGCAACAAGCGCAAGATTTCGCCGTTCTGGTTATTGCCCATTATCGCCCTGCTGATCGCTGGCTGGCTGCTGTGGACCAATTATCAGGAGCGCGGTACGACGATCACCATTAACTTCCAGACCGCCGACGGGATTGTGCCGGGGCGCACACCGATCCGCTATCAGGGCGTGGAAGTGGGCACGGTGCAAGGCATTGTGCTGAGCGATGACTATCGAAGCATCCAGATTAAGGCCAGCATCAAAAGTGACATGCGCGATGCCCTGCGTGAAGACACCCAGTTCTGGCTGGTAACGCCGAAAGCATCGCTGGCGGGCGTATCCGGACTTGACGCCCTGGTTGGTGGTAACTACATCGGCATGATGCCGGGCAAAGGTAAAGAGAGCGATCACTTCACCGCACTGGATACGCAACCGAAATATCGCGTGAATACGGGCGAACTCCTTATTCACCTGCGTGCGCCAGACCTCGGCTCGCTTAACACCGGTTCGCTGGTCTATTACCGTAAAATCCCGGTCGGTCGCGTCTACGACTACAGCCTGAACAACAGTACCGATGGCGTCACCATTGATGTACTGATCGAGCGCCGCTTTATCAATCTGGTGAAAAAACAGAGTCGCTTCTGGAATGTCTCCGGCGTTGATGCGGATGTCAGCTTGAGCGGTGCCAAAGTGAAGCTAGAGAGCCTTGCCGCCTTAGTTAACGGCGCGATTGCCTTCGATTCCCCCAATGATGGCCAGCAGGCCGAGGTCGATGCCAACTACCAGCTTTATCCCGATCTGGCGCGCAGTCAGCGCGGCGTACAAGTGAAACTGGATCTGCCGAGCGGCGATAACCTGAAAGCCGATAGCACACCGCTGATGTATCAGGGATTGGAAGTCGGCACCTTAACCAAACTGAACCTGCTGGATGGCGGTAAAGTGACAGGTGAGCTGACCGTGGATCCTTCGGTAACCGGGCTAATGCGCAGCGGGACTCGCATTGAGATGCGCACACCGAAGATCAGCCTGACCGACACCAATCTCAGCAGCCTGTTGACCGGTAATACTTTCGAGCTGGTACCCGGTGAAGGCGAACCGCAGGATCATTTCACCGTGTTACCTGCCAGCGAAACCCTGCTACAGAAACCCGATGTGCTGACGGTGAAACTCAGCGCGCCGGAAACGTACGGTATTGATGCCGGCCAGCCGGTAATGCTATATGGCATGAAAATCGGCCAGGTAATTTCGCGTACGCTGGATGAAAATGGCATCAGCTTTGTAGCGGCGATTAATCCTGAACACCGTAATCTGGTGCACGCCGACAGCAAGTTTGTGGTGAACAGCCGCCTCGACGTGAAGTTTGGCCTCGACGGTATGCAGGTGCTGGGAGCCAGCGCGCGCGAATGGGTAGATGGTGGCGTTCGCCTGATCCCCGGTGCGAAAGGTAATCCGTCCAACCGTTATCCATTATATGCCGATGCGGAACGTGCGGAAGAAGGTATCGTCGGCGAACAGCCGCCGACTACGCTGAAACTCACCGCCAACAGCTTGCCGGATGTGCAGGCCGGTTCGGTGCTGCTTTACCGCAAATTCCAGGTCGGCGAAGTGGTTGATGTGGTACCGCGCGCAGATGCCTTTGAAATCTCGATTCACATCCAGCCGCAATATCGCAAGCTGCTCACCAACGAGAGCGTGTTCTGGGCAGAAGGCGGTGCCAAAGTGCAGCTCAATGGCAGCGGTTTAACCGTGCAAGCGTCCCCGCTTAATCGTGCGCTCAAAGGCGCGATCAGTTTCGATAATCTGACCGGTGTGCAGGCGGCGAAAGGCGTGAAACGTGTGCTGTACTCTTCAGAAACCGCGGCGCGTGCGGTTGGCAGCCAGATTACGCTGCACACCTTTGATGCCAGCAAGCTCGCCGCCGGTATGCCGATTCGCTATCTCGGCATCAATATTGGTCAGGTTGAATCATTGGCGCTAAGTTCTGATAACAATCAGGTTCACGCCAAAGCGGTGCTTTACCCAGAATACGTGCAGGACTTCGCGCGTATCGGCAGCCGCTTCTCGGTGGTGTCGCCAGAGATTTCCGCGGCGGGTGTTAACCATATCGAAACGCTGCTGCAGCCTTATATCAACGTTGATCCGGGCAAAGGTTCACCGGCGCGCACCTTTGAATTGCAGGAAACCACGATCACCGATTCACGCTACCTTAACGGCTTGACCATTTATGTTGATGCCGCTGAAGCCGGATCGTTGTCGGTGGGCACGCCCGTGCTGTTCCGTGGCGTTGAAGTGGGTACCGTGACCGGAACCTCGTTGGGTAATATGGCGGACCGCGTGCAAATTGCGCTGCGCATCAGCAAGAAATATCAACATCTGGTGCGTAACAACTCGGTGTTCTGGCTGGCTTCCGGCTATAACTTCGATTTCGGCCTGATTGGCGGCGTATTGAAAACCGGCACCTTCCAGCAGTTCATCCGCGGTGGCGTACAATTCGCGACCCCGTCAACGGTGCCGTTAGCACCGCAGGCCGGCGCCAACAAACACTTCCTGCTTCAGGATGAAGCACCGAAAGAGTGGCGTAATTGGGGCACGGCGATTCCGGACCCTAATCAACCTTAAGCAAATCGGGCAGCCAGGCTGCCCGATTCTTTTTCACATGTTACACTTCGCGTTCATTTTTTTTCCCGGTAGATGCCCGTGTCCGATCGCTTTCCCGAAGATTTCCTCGCGCTGATGCGTGCCAGCTTGACTGACGACGCCGAACTGCAACGCTTTCTCGCCATTAGCCAGCAACCGCTGCGCCGCAGCTTACGTGTTAATACCTTAAAAATTAGCGTGGCCGATTTCCTTACTCGTACAGCCAATTACGGCTGGCGTTTGTCGCCGATTCCGTGGTGCGCTGAAGGTTTCTGGATAGCGCGCGATGATGAATCCCTGCCTCTTGGAAGCGTGGCGGAGCACCTTAGCGGACTGTTCTACATTCAGGAAGCCAGCTCGATGCTGCCGGTCACCGCACTGTTTGACGCCGCGCCCGATGCACGTCAGGTCATGGATGTGGCTGCCGCGCCAGGCTCCAAAACCACACAAATGGCCGCGCTGATGCGTAATGAAGGTGCGATTCTGGCTAACGAATACTCCGCCAGCCGCGTCAAGGTGTTGCACGCTAACATTAGCCGGTGCGGTGTCAGTAATGTCGCGCTAACCCATTTTGATGGGCGCGTATTTGGCGCGGCACTGCCAGAACGTTTCGATGCGATTCTGCTTGATGCGCCCTGCTCCGGTGAAGGTGTGGTGCGTAAAGACGCCGACGCACTGCGTAACTGGACGCTGGCCAGTACTGAAGCAATCGCCGAGACACAACGTGACCTGCTGGAAAGCGCCTTTCATGCGCTACAACCCGGCGGCACGCTGATTTACTCTACCTGCACCCTGAACCAGATCGAAAACCAGCAGGTTATTCATTGGCTGCAACAGCGTTATCCGGATGCGGTTGAAATTGTGCCACTGAACGATCTGTTCCCGGGAGCCGAGCAGGCGTTAACCACGGAAGGTTTTTTGCACGTATTCCCACAGATTTTCGATAGCGAAGGTTTCTTCGTCGCTCGCCTGCGTAAAACCGCCAGCTCACCCCCGCTGCCAACGCCAACGTACAAAGTTGGCAAACTGCCCTTCTCTCCGGCCAGCCGTAAGCTGAGCGCTGAAGTGCAGCAGGCAGCGGCTAAAGTAGGCTTGCGATGGGATGAGAACCACACGCTGTGGCAGCGCGATAAAGAGCTGTGGTTGTTCCCGGCGGCGCTGGAGAGTTGGCTGGGCAAAGTGCGCTTCTCGCGCATCGGCCTCAAACTGGCAGAGACTTTCCCGAAAGGCTATCGCTGGCAGCATGAAGCGGTCGTTGCGTTGACGCAGCCAGGCAGCGCGCTGGATTTCGAACTCACCGCTGCGGAAGCAGAAACCTGGTATCGCGGCCAGGATATCCATCCAGAAACGTTGCCAGATCGTGATGAAGTGATCGTCACCTACCAGCAGCAGCCGCTGGGATTGGCTAAGAAAGTCGGCAATCGGATTAAAAACAGTTATCCGCGCGAACTGGTGCGCGACGGACGCCTGTTTCGTTAAGCGTTACTGCAACTGCACCAGGGTAAGACGATTGCCGAATACCGCGCCAGTATCGATGTAGTGCTGATTCGCCACATTGAGCGGCTGTTCTAACGGCGTGTGACCGAAATAAAACTCACTGGCGCCATCAATGCGGGCCGAACTGCCGCGTTGATGGCGTCCGAGTCGATCGCGACTCCACACCACTTGTTGCCAATCAACATCCTGCCCCATCGCATAGTGGCTGGCAGGATAATCGGCGTGTGCAATCACCACTACGCGATCGCCAAAATCCAGATGCAAGATCAACGGTAACTCGGCGCAGCGCTTCAACGCATGGCGCGCAGCGATTAATTTTGCGCCTTTCAACTGCCAAAACCATTCGCCGCCGTTCATCATCCACAGGGTTTGATCTCGACCTTCCAGCGCGGCGAGCGCCATCTGTTCATGATTGCCACGCACGCAACGAAACCAGGGTTCCACTATTAGCGCTAAACAGCCAGGACTGTCCGGCCCGCGATCGATTAAATCGCCAACCGACAGCAATAAATCCTGCTGTTTATCGAAATCCCGTTTGAACAGTTGCGCATCAAGTTGGGCGCGGCAACCATGCAGATCGCCGACCACCCAAATGTTTCGCCACATATGCGCGTTTACCTTTTGGTAAAGCATGTAATCTTCCCCGGTTGACTGGAAGTTTAGTGAGCCCGGCATAAAGTATAGTCGGTAAGGTTTAGCCAGCGGAGGGAACAGCATGAGCGGACGGAAACAATTCATTGGTGTATTAATCGTTATTTTCATTGGCAGCTTGCTGCTGCTGGAATCACTCGCTCGCCTGGTGCATCTGTTATTTGTGGGATAATTACGCGACTTTACATTTCGCACTAAACGCCTAAACTCCTTTGCGCATCATATAAAGGAGCCTGTATGAGCCAGAATATTTACGACAACCCCGATTTTTTTGCCGGTTACGCCACCTTGCCACGTTCCGTTAAAGGATTAGACGGCGCGCCTGAGTGGCCTGCGCTGCGTGCTTTGCTGCCCGAATTACAGGGCAGACGCATTCTGGATCTAGGCTGCGGCTACGGCTGGTTTTGCCGCTATGCACAGCAGCAAGGCGCACATGACGTGCTGGGACTGGACGTTTCCGAGAAGATGCTGGCGCAAGCCGCAACGATGTCGCAGGGAACGGAGATTCGCTATCAGCGTGCCGACCTGGAAACGCTGCAGCTCAACGCATCCTTCGACCTTGCCTACAGTTCGCTGGCGCTGCATTACCTCACCAATATTGATGGGCTTTTCGCAACCGTGTTTGACGCGCTGACGCCGGGCGGAGCGCTGGTGTTTTCCTGCGAGCATCCGATTTACACCGCACCCACGCAGCAGCAATGGATTGTTGATGAGCAACAGCACCGCAGTTGGCCGGTGAATAATTATCAGCAGGAGGGTGAACGCATCAGTAACTGGTTTGCCGACGGTGTTAAGAAGCAGCATCGCAAGCTGGCAACGTGGATCAATGCAGTAATCGGCGCAGGATTTGAAATCGTGCATCTCGATGAATGGGGACCAGGCGAAGAGATGGTCGCGCTGAATCCCGCATTGGCAGAAGAGCGCGATCGTCCGATGATGTTTTTACTGGCCGCGCGTAAACCTCGCTAAGTATTTATGTGGCTGCAGGAAACAGCCACATTAAATACCACTTTGGGTGCCAGGATTAATTGTGCGCCAAAATGGTCGCCTATACTGGGCGAACGCTTTTCTAAGCCGCTAACTACATTTTAATTTTCGCTCTGCTCTCGATATCCACTATCGTGACAAACCGGCTTATGGAGATAATCAGCATTTATTCATTGTTATGTCCGGTTTTAATCATCCCGATCCCACGTTCTATGATTTCACTAGGTTGCAAGATACTCAATCGGCGGTGTTGTGGATAAAAGATGATTTCAACGGTTTACCCGCTTACTATCTTTGCAACAATATGAATGTTGATATTGAACACGTGGGTGAGCACGTTGATTCGCTCGATAGTTGAGCTGACGGCACCCTCAAACGTCTCAATACCTGGCACCTCTAAAGGAGGAAGCGAGGTGCGATATTTCGGCATTAAACGTAATATTAAAAATATTATTACTGCCGTGCCGCAGTTTTATATCGGGGATTATACTGCCTCAATGTAGCCTAAAGTGGGTAAAGCGATGATGGGTACGATTACGCCCGCTGCTATCACGCTATTAAATAAGCTCGTGTCGAACGCTATACGACGCGATCACCAGCCAGACAAAATTATCAATCTGTTTACTGCTCTCGCCGATTATCAACGTGAACAGGAAATTACCCCCTACTGGGATCATATCCAAAATGGCAGCGGCTGGGATGCTGTACACAATTGATCCCAGCAGAAATGGCGCATTGCTGCTTTCATTGCATCAGCGAGTAATTAAAAATATCGCCACTAAGAAGAAGGCTAATAAACCTGCGAATGTCATTGTCCCAATACGCGGGTTTTTGGCCCGCCCAACGACCACACCAATAAAGATACAAAGCAGAGTTAACGTGCCAATCATTACCCAGAGAAGATATTGTGTGTTTGCCATGAGGGATCCTTATTAACCGGCAATAAAACAGATGGGCCAATCTTATACCATTTTTCACGCATGGTGGCTGCAGCTATTTGACTGCATTTTTCGACCGATAATGGCTTGGTAAGCAGATTATCGAGTTACATTGCGTGCGCAACGCACGGATTGCAGTGCCTGCAACTGCGTCAGACGCGCTGTGGCTTTGCTGTTGGCATTTGCTTTTGCGATGCCGTTACCGATACCAAAATCGCCAACGAAACCCATCACCGTCAGTGCATCAAATTCTCCGGTTTTATCAATCTGTTGCTTAACGCTAAGCGTCTTCGCAATTTCCAGATTCAGCGCAGTACAGTCATAAGATTGCGCTTCGGCATCGCTCACGCTGGTGGATTGTGGGTACTGTTTAAGGGCACAGCCGCTTAACAGCAGCAAAATCAGGAGAACAATAGGCTTATGCATCACGTTGACTTCTCACGTTATTACGATGATTTTATTTATCAGCGGAAAATATAGCACGTGACATCACGCTCGATTAGAGGAATAAGCAAGCAAAAAGGGAGGGTTATGCATAAAAAAAGCACTGCCGGAGCAGTGCTAGTAATACTTGAATCAAGCAATTGCCTGATAAGCCCTAATAATTATCAGGGCAGAGCATCCGCTATTATGCAGTTTTCAACACAATCATTGATGATTTGCAGAAAATACATTTAGCACCATGTGGGTTCATTTTCGTAATATCGAACGCAGAGGTGCGATATTGTGAACTCTGGCAGTGCGGACATCTTAAACGATTATAAATGCGAATAATTACAGACCTAATACATTTGTTGCAGACGGACCTTTAGGGCCATCTTCAACTGAAAACTCAACGCGCTGACCTTCATCAAGTGAGCGATAATCAGTGCCCTGGATGGCTGAGAAGTGGACGAATACGTCCTTGCTGCCATTTTCAGGAGAAATAAAGCCGAAGCCTTTTTCTGAGTTGAACCATTTTACCGTTCCAAGAATTTTGTTAGACATAATTTTTACCTTTTAAATGAGCCTATTGGCGTAAGGGCCGAGTTGCAGATACGAATCAGAACTTAGGATAAGACTCAAAGAGAAAGGGCTTGAAGCGGCACTAACTGGGATGAGAAATACAATGGGAACTAACCTTCTAACTGTCTGCTATTCAGACCGACGAAGCATTAACGCATTTCTCAGCATCACACGCAAGCAAAAAGATTTTTTATTTTTTACATGAAAATATATGAATTAGCGCCTATAGAAGGTTAAGCAAAAGTTCAATTACCCTTATTTTTCTGGATGAATAGCGAAAATTTAATTGCTAACCATCACAAGTTGCATTGCGAAAGCAGAACGTACGCGGATGCCTGACCTATCATTACAGTGCAAAGGGTTTCTATTTTAGAGGATTCGAATGTATGAACAGATGTCTAAGCGGATTGTTCGTCATAATTAACGTGATAATGTTGTCTGGCTGCTATCACGCTGAGCGACCTATAGGGCCTGACGGACGTCCCAATGTGCAAACTGAACAGCCAGCGCCAATTGGGCCAATGAGTAAGGGACCGGTTGGTCAACCGCAAGCCTAATCGCGGCAAAAAAACCCACCGAAGTGGGCTTAGTTATCAATCAGGCTGCTTGTCCCCTGACTCTGGTGCCAGACTTTCATCATCTTTATCGTGCTCATCTGGCTTAGCCTTCGCATCGTCTTCAAGCTCATCAGCTTCAATCGGTCTATCAGGCATAAATCCCCCTCGGTTGCTTAGAACATTAAGTGTAGGAGGCTGGAGGAAAGTAAGCCTAGCGCGTCAAATCAATTACCCTGCATGAAAGTAATCCCATCACTCAGACTCGAAATTCTTGCCGCTATTTACTCGTGATGAGCGAACAGTTGTTAAGACATGCTTAAAGGGAAAGCTTAAGCCTGAATATGCTAAGACATGGATGTCTAAGATAAAAACATATCGATGATTTGAACGGACTGGAATTTGGGTGGTCAGGAATAAGTGATGGTTTAGACCGGATATGACGATTTCGGGAAAATTTCGGACATTTCATTTTTTTGCAAATCAACGACATAAAAAAAGACCGAATACGATTCCTATATTCGGTCCAGGGAAATGGCTCTTTGAGAGCCGTGCGCTAAAAGTTGGCATTTTTGCAGGCGAGGACGCCTTGCCATTTAAAGGTAGTTGAGGATTGCTGCTTTTCCAGCCAATCATCATATTTGGTACCGAAAGGTGACAACTCTGTGATCGCGCAGACAGAAGAGGAAAACAAGCGTAGCGGCTAAAATGTGCGCTACGCCTGAAAAACGAAGGTTACTTACCGCAAAGTTGCTGGGCGCGTTCGATGATCGGCTGCAGGCTCATTTTCTGGCCTGGATGCGCTTTATCTTCGGCTACGATGGTGTCAATCGATTGTAGCGTGCCCTGCCCGGCGGTTTTGCGCGCATAGGCTTTATCGTTGAGCGGATACTGCAGCAATGTGCCCGGATTAATCGCGAACAGCGCGCCGTCTTTCTCGCAGGTCAACATCACCTCTTCGCGGGTGAAGGGCCATTTGTCTTTTCCAATCTCAAAACGGCTGACGGTAATAATCTGTGCCGCCATCGCCTGGCTGCATAGCGCCATCAATACGCAAGCTGGAATCAGTTTCTTCAGCAAAATATCGACCTCATTTCATCTTCTTTAATGACACATTCAGGCCGGTGACAGCGTGGCAAACACGCTGACCAACCCAATAACAATAATGGCCAGCAGCAGCTCAAGCTGCGTCAGGCGAATAAACAGTTGCGATGCATTACTGGCCGCCAGGCGAAAGCGCGGCACCAGCAAGTAGCGATTGGTCAACGCGATAGCGATCATCAGCATGACGAGTAGCACTTTCACTACCAGCAGCTTGCTCCACAGCGTGGGTTGCCAATTCAGCGGTGAACCGGCAATCAACAAGCTATTAATGATGCCCGTTAACAGCGCTAACGCCACGGCCAGGTGTCCGTAGCGCGAGAAGCGCATCATGCAGCGGATCGCATCGGTGCGAACGGCAATCTGGCGCGCTTCCTGCATCAACAATAACAGCGGCAATAATCCGCCCGCCCAGAATGAAGCCGCTATTAAATGCAGCGCGTGATTGCCTTGTTGCAGCACGCCGGGCCAGCCATCATGCATCGCGGCATGCCCCACGCCCGCTAAGGCGATGAGTTGCATTAGGCCGCTACACAGCAGCAGATTTTGGCGCAGCGTGCCACGCAGCAGCAGTGCCAGCGTACTCAGCAGTGCAAAAGCGATTTCCCAGCGCCAAACCTGGCCGAAACGCGTGCTGAGCACGGCTTGCCAGGTTGCGCTATCACTGACATTACGCCATTCGCCGCTCATTAAGCCGGTTTGCGTCGCCAGCATTAACACGGCACTCAACAAACTCAGCATTGCGCTGGTGCCCAGGATGAGGAGTAAACGCTGCGCCAACTGAGCACGATAGCGGCGCGGTGCCAGCAATGCAGTATAAAAGGCGCTGCCCGCAAGCAACAAAACCGACATAAAGTGCAGCGCGCGCAGGCTAATCCACAGCGTGCTCAGGCTCATCAATCACTTCACGCTGAATACGTAGCTGCCTTTGGTTTTATGACCATCCACGGATAGCACATGCCAGTTCACCTGATAACTGCCCGACGGCAGCGGTTGGGCAATCGGGACAATCAGCTGGTCATGCTGCTTATTGTTCAGTTTGGCCTTCTCGACCGCCACCGGCTGGTGTTGCGCATTGAGCACTTCCACACCGCTAAACGCCGGTTCAACGTCTTCAGTAAAGGTTAACGTCAATTGCTGCGGTGAATGCTCAACCACGGCTTTGTCAGCGGGAACCGGGCTTTTCAGGTGAGCATGAGCCAGCGCAAACTGGCTAAAGGCGAGCGTGGATAACGCCAACAACAGCGCCACAACCGGGTTAAACGCAGTTTTCTTCATCACTTCTTCCCTTATATATACGGCAAACCACCGCAAACGTGGCAGCAGGATACGCCGCCGATCTGCGGGTGTCGAGACTTGCGGTGCGATCCAATCCCCTTGATCCCTGGGTCTGAAACCATTACTTTTGCCCCTGTTTATCAGGAGAAAAGCATGAGCCAAAACCTTGCCCTGCTCTCGCAGGAAGAGAAAGACAAAGTGAATGTCGATCTGGCCGCCGCGGGTGTTGCCTTTAAAGAGCGCTACAATATGCCGGTGATTGCCGAAATGGTGGAACGTGAGCAACCCGAAGCGCTGCGTGACTGGTTTCGTCAGCGTTTAATGAACTATCGTCAGGCTTCGCTCAGCCTGTCGCGCCTGCCCTACGAACCTAAGCAGAAGTAATCTATGTTACGTGTTATTGATACCGAAACCTGCGGCCTGCAAGGCGGCGTGGTTGAAGTGGCATCGGTGGATGTCATTGATGGTCAGATCGTCAATCCGATGAGCGACTTAATCTGCCCGGATCGCCCGATCAGTCGTCAGGCGATGGCGGTACATCGCATTACTGAAGCGATGGTGATCGGCAAACCCACCATTGAAGAAGCGATTGGCCGCTATCACGGCAGCCCACATTACGTGGCGCACAATGCCAGTTTTGATCGCCGCATGTTGCCCACCATGCCGGGCGAGTGGATTTGTACCATGACGCTGGCGCGCCAGCTGTGGCCCGGGATTAAATACGGTAATCAGGCGCTGCGTCATAGCCTTAAGCTGGAAGTCACGCCCCCGGCCGAACTGCATGCGCACCGCGCTTTGTATGACTGTTACGTCACCGCGGCCTTGCTGATCCGCATTATGGAAACATCAGGCTGGAACGCAGAGCAGATGGCGAACTTGTGCCAACCCGCACCTATGAGCGGCGATGTGTTCCCGTTCGGTAAATATCGCGGTCAGAGTATTGGCAGCATCGCGCGTAAGGATCCAGGCTATCTGCGCTGGGTACTGGAAAATGTGCGCGATTTGCGCCCACCGTTACGGCAGGCGCTGCGCAAGTATGTGAAGAGCGATCAGTAATCGACGCGGTCTGGCAAACTACCCTGCGCCAGGCCGATCAGAAAAGTGAACTCCTGCGCTACCCCTTCATAAGCTTTGAAACGCCCCGATTTACCGCCGTGACCGGAATCCATCTCGGTGCAGAGTAACAATAGCGAATCGTTGGTCTTCAGCTCGCGCAGTTTCGCTACCCACTTGGCCGGTTCCCAATACTGCACCTGCGAATCGTGCAGGCCGGTGGTCACCAGCAAATGCGGATAGGCTTTAGCCTCAATGTTGTCATACGGGCTGTATTCACGAATGGTGTGATAGAACTCAGCCTGCTCGGGATTTCCCCACTCATCGTATTCGCCGGTGGTGAGCGGAATCGACGGATCGAGCATGGTGGTGACCACATCAACAAACGGCACCTGTGCCACCACACCGTGGAACAGATCTGGCGCCATGTTGACCACACCGCCCATCAGTAATCCGCCAGCGCTACCGCCCATCGCGTAGAGCTGCTGGCGATTGCCATATCCTTTCGCCACCAGCGCTTCGGTGACATCAATAAAATCGGTGAAGCTGTTGATTTTATTCTTCAGGCGCCCGCCGTCATACCATTGCTGTCCGAGTTCGCCGCCGCCACGCACATGTATGATGGCGTAGACGAAGCCGCGCTCCAGCAAGCTGATGCGGCTGGTGCCGAAGCTGGCGTCCATGCTGCTGCCATAGGCACCGTAGCCATACGCCAGCAACGGATTTTTGCCGCGCTGGAAATGCTTGCGGTGGTAAACCAGTGACACCGGAACCTCGGTTCCATCACGCACCGTGATCCACAGATGCTCGCTTTTATAATCCTCAGATTTAAAGCCCGGTACCGGCGTACGCTTCAGGACACGGCGATCGCCGGTTTCCATGTTCAGTTCAAACAAGGTTGTCGGCGTGGTCATTGAGGAATAGCCGTAGCGCAACGTGTCGCTTTCCGGCGAAGGATTGTAAGCCAGCCAGGTCACATAGGCCGGATCGTCAAAAGCGATACCAAAGCTTTCACCGCTCTCCCAGTTAATCTGCCGTAACGTATTCACACCGTGCTGCCGCTCTTCGACCACCAGCCAATGGCGGAACAGCTGGAAGTCTTCCAGCACCACGTTGTCACGCGCCGGGATCAGCGATTGCCAGCGCGCTTCCGCTAGCCACGCGCTGCGATAGAGGCCGAAGTTTTTGCCGTCGCGATTCGAGCGAATGTAGAACTGGTGGTTGTAGTGATCAATGCTGTATTCGTGGTCACGGCGACGCGGGCAAAACGTTTGCGGCTGCGCATCCGGATATTCGGCATCGATCAGCAGAATCTCGCTGGTGGTAGTGCTGAACAACGCGATCAGAATGAAGTGCTCAGAGGTGGTTTTGTGCACACTGAGGTGGAAGGCATCATCCTTTTCCTCATACACCAGCTGATCGTCAGATTGTGGATGACCGAGTTCATGGCGCCAGACCTGATACGCCAGCAGCGTTTTCGGATGCTTACGCACGTAATAGAGCGTGCGGGAATCGTTGGCCCAGGCAACGCTGGATGAAGCATTGGTTAACACTTCTGGATACCAGCTACCGCTCTGCAAATTACGGAAACGAATGCCATATTGGCGGCGCGACAGAAAATCTTCAGCTAAGGCCATCACCTGATTATCCGGCGTGATCGCCAACGCGCCCATGGTGTAAAAGTCGCTGTGTGATGCCCGCTGGTTGCCATCGAGCAGCAGTTGCCAGGGCTCATCGGCTGACACATCGATCGGTTGTCGGAAATAAGCGGGATATTCATTGCCGACTTCATAGCGGCTTTGATAGCGATAACCGTTTTTCACATACGGCACCGAATGATCCTGCGGTGGAATACGGTCGACGATCTCTTTCAGCACCCTTTCCTGTAATGGATTTTGTGACGACATCATGGCGCGACCGTAATCATTTTCGGCATGCAGATGGGCCAGCACCTCAGGATTCTCGCGGTCGTCATCACGCAACCAGTGATAATTATCGATGCGCGTTTCACCGTGCAGATTCATTGCATGGGGGATTTTTTTCGCGTGTGGCTGATTCATTAGGCTCTTCTCCCTGAAGGACAACATTCTGCAAGCGTGGCACTAATCGCGCGCGATGCCAAGCTGCGCGCATCATCACACTGCGCAGGGTAAGCCAAGCATGAGAAGCGAAGGTTACGGACGCAACCTTCGCACAGCGTTACGCGGCTTTCTCAGCGTCGATATCACGCTGAATGCCGTCGCGTACATCTTGAGGGATTTTCAACGCATCGCCGAGCGCAGAGAGATAGCTGCGCTCCATAAAGTGATCGACATCGATGGCTGCACAGCTGAGGAAATAGAGCTCCAGGGCCTCTTCTTCGTTTTTGACGTCGGCGGCCAGCCAGTTGGGATCGAGCGGACGATTCATCGCCTGCTGAATTAACGTTTCGGCTTGTGCGCCGTAACCCGCTTGCTGGATGTTTTTTTCAATCGCTGCGCGCTCTTGATCGTCGATATGACCATCACTTTTCGCCGCGAACACCAGCGCCGTGACTAAACGTGCGGCACGTTGATCCATGGGCGTTTGCAGCTGGCCGAAACCCGCTTCATTCTGATGCGTTTCACGTATACGCTGTTTGTATTTATTCCACAGCAACGCGCCAGCCGCCGCGCCGCCGCCTAACAGCAATGCTTTGCCGCCGTATTGGGTCAGAAGCTTACGCGTGGATTTACTGCCGACCAGCAATCCTGCCAGCCCGCCTAATGCGCCGGGTGCCAGCATGTCGCTTAATCCGCCAGATTTTCCATCACCGCCCTTTTTCGCCAGCACGGATTGAATTTGCTGTAGCCAATTGCTCATCGTTTGACTCCTGTTGAATTTTCCGTCCTCCATGCTGCCGCAGGCTGTGTCAGTTAACGTCAGAGCGGGAAAAGTATGGCAAACCTGATGTTGGCGAAAGCGTGAGTACGCAAACGTTTTCGTTTATACTGCGCCCGCATTTTGACTGCTAAGGTGAAATTATGACGACTCTCGGAACCGCGCTGCGCCCTGCCGCAACGCGTGTCATGCTGTTAGGTTCAGGCGAATTAGGCAAAGAAGTGGCACTTGAATGCCAACGTCTTGGTGTGGAGGTGATCGCGGTGGACCGTTACGCCGATGCACCTGCCATGCATGTGGCGCATCGCAGCTATGTGATCAACATGCTGGACGGCGACGCGCTCGCTACACTGATTGCGCAGGAAAAGCCGCACTTTGTGGTACCGGAAATTGAAGCTATCGCCACCGAAAAACTGCTGGAACTGGAAGCACAAGGCCAGAAAGTAGTGCCGACCGCACGCGCCGCACGTCTGACCATGAACCGTGAAGGCATTCGCCGTCTGGCGGCGGAAGAGTTGTCCTTGCCGACCTCAACTTATCAGTTTGCTGATAGCAAAGAGAATTTTGTTGCAGCGGCGCATGCCATTGGATTCCCGTGCATCGTTAAGCCAGTGATGAGTTCATCCGGTAAAGGTCAGAGCTTTATGCGTGAAGCCAGCCAGCTGGATAAAGCCTGGGATTATGCACAGCAAGGCGGACGTGCCGGTGCCGGCCGCGTCATCGTTGAAGGGGTGGTGAAGTTTGATTTTGAAATCACTCTGCTCACCATCAGTGCAGTAGATGGTATCCATTTCTGCGCGCCGATTGGTCATCGTCAGGAAGAGGGTGATTACCGTGAATCCTGGCAGCCGCAGCAGATGAGTGAACTGGCACTGCAACGCGCGCAGGATATCGCCGCGAACGTGGTGAAAGCGCTTGGCGGTTACGGCCTGTTTGGCGTTGAGCTGTTTGTGTGTGGTGATGAAGTGGTGTTCAGCGAAGTCTCGCCGCGTCCGCATGATACCGGCATGGTAACGTTGATCTCGCAGGATCTGTCAGAATTTGCGCTGCATGTGCGCGCCTTCCTCGGCTTGCCAATTGGCGGCATCCGTCAATACGGACCCGCGGCATCGGCAGTGATTTTGCCAGAGCTGAACAGCCAGAACGTCGTGTTCGGGAATATCGAAGCCGCGCTGGGGGCCGGATTGCAACTGCGTCTATTTGGTAAGCCGGAAATCGCCGGTCAGCGCCGTTTGGGTGTGGCTTTAGCAACCGGTGAAAACACCGATGACGCTATCGCACGCGCCGTTGCCAGTGCGGCAGCGGTGAAAGTGGCAGGCTAGGTTAAAAACGAAAAGGTCGCCATCATTGGCGACCTACAATCCTCAGGTGCGCATTCCTGCGCACTTTCCAAAACGCCGTTAAGCGCGTGCTCCTTCAACCGCTTCACGCGCCAGACGTGTGATACGGTCCCAGTCGCCGGTTTCAAGCGCATCATTGGGTACCAGCCACGAACCGCCAATGCAAAGCACGCTTTTCAGCGCCAGATAATCACGGTAATTGGCTGGTGAGATGCCGCCCGTCGGGCAGAAACGCACCTGCGGGAACGGACCGCCAATCGCCGACAGCGCTTTCACGCCACCATTGGCTTCCGCCGGGAAGAATTTGAACTCACGCAGGCCATAATCCATGCCGGTCATCAGTTCTGAAACCGTGCTGATACCTGGGATTAATGGCACCGGACCTTCAACCGCCGCTTTCAGCAGCGACTCGGTCAATCCGGGGCTGATGACAAATTGCGCACCCGCGTCCGTCACTTCTTTTAGCTGTTGCGTGTTAATAACCGTGCCCGCCCCGACAATCGCTTCCGGTACTTCTTTAATCATTGCGCGCAATGCGTCCATCGCCACCGGCGTACGCAGCGTCACCTCCAGCACACGCACGCCGCCTGCGACCAGCGCTTTCGCCATCGGTACCGCATGTTCAAGCTTGTTAACCACGATGACCGGCACGACCGGGCCAGTTTTCAGGATCTGTTCTGCACTTGTTTTCCAGTTCTTCATCACGTTTCCTTAGTTGCATCAGCCCGGCATATGGCCACGCTGTCAATAATTGGGCTCTACCATACAAGATCGGCTTAAGCGGCGTCCATGGGATATCAAACTTTTTTGAAACTGGGGTTCAGTTTTTAGAAAAAAGGGATTTTGGACAAAAAAAAGCCCGCACAGTTGGCGGGCTTAGGATTGCGTCTTTATTCGAACTCGTTCCAG
This sequence comes from Pantoea sp. X-Soil-ISGK-421, assembly GCF_059730785.1. Taxonomy (NCBI): domain Bacteria; kingdom Pseudomonadati; phylum Pseudomonadota; class Gammaproteobacteria; order Enterobacterales; family Erwiniaceae; genus Pantoea; species Pantoea sp. X-Soil-ISGK-421. The sequence goes on from NZ_AP035979.1 coordinate 2,296,667, forward strand.
GAACGGCCATCACGCGTAATCATCGCGACAGAGGCAACCGGTCCCCATGTCCCCGCCTGATAGGGCTTCGGCGCTTCGGCATCGGCGTTCCACGCATCAATGATGGAATCCACCCAGCCCCATGCGGCTTCAACTTCATCACGACGCACAAACAGCGCCTGAATACCGCGCATGGTTTCCAGCAGCAGACGCTCGTAGGCATCCGCCAGATGCGACTGATTAAAGGTTTCCGAGTAGCTTAGATCCAATTTAGTCGTCTGCAGTTTGTGCTTGTGATCGAGTCCCGGCACTTTATTCAGAATTTCGATATCCACACCTTCGTCCGGCTGCAGACGGATGGTCAGCTTGTTCTGCGGCAGTTCGGCATACGAATCCTTGAACAAGTTCATCTCCGGGTTCTTGAAGTAAACTACCACTTCGGAGCATTTGGTTGGCAAGCGCTTGCCAGTACGCAGATAGAACGGCACGCCTGCCCAGCGCCAGTTGTCGATATCCACGCGGATGGCGACGAAGCTCTCCGTGGCGCTCTGCTTGTTGGCGCCCTCTTCTTCCAGATAGCCCGGCACTTTTTTACCCTGCACAAAACCCGCAGTGTACTGACCACGTACCGTCTTCTCGCGCACGTTAGTCTGATCAATACGGCGCAGTGAGCGCAGCACTTTCACCTTCTCATCACGAATCGCATCCGCGCTTAAATCAGACGGCGGCGACATGGCAATCATGGTGAGGATTTGCAACAGGTGGTTCTGGATCATGTCACGCATCTGGCCGGCTTTGTCGAAGTAACCCCAACGGCCTTCGATGCCCACCTCTTCCGCCACGGTGATCTGCACGTGATCGATGGTGCGGTTATCCCAGTTATTGACGAAGATGGAGTTGGCAAAACGCAGCGCCAGCAGATTGAGCACCGTCTCTTTACCGAGATAATGGTCAATACGGAAAACCTGACCTTCTTCGAAATATTTGCCGACGCTGTCATTGATTTCTTGTGAGGTTTCCAGTGACGTGCCGAGCGGCTTTTCCATAACCACGCGCGCCGGTTTGGCGTTCAGCTTGGCCGCGCCCAAACCGTCACAAATCGCGCCAAAGGTGCTTGGTGGCATAGCGAAGTAGTTAATGGTGACACGGTTTTTCTGGTCAAGCATTTTGCCCAGTTTGGTGAAATGTGAGGTGTCATTTACGTCGAGGTTACAGAAGTCGAGACGGCTGCTGAGTGTGTCCCACAGCGCTTCATCGATCTTCTCTTTCATGAAGGTTTCCAGCGCTTCACGAACCACTTTGGTATACGCCGCTTTATCCCAATCCGCGCGACCCACGCCAATAATGCGAGTGGTTTCATGAATCTGACCGGCTTTTTCCAGCTGATACAGTGATGGCAACAGTTTACGGCGCGCAAGATCGCCTTTGGCACCGAAAATCACCAGATCGCATGCCTGGGCTGTTTGTGTAACCGCCATTTTCCTCTCCTCGTTGCAGGATATACCCGGCTTGAGCGTTCTCATCACGCCGGGTCCTTATTGTAATTTTGTTACAGCACAATGTACGTTTTTCGCAGGTCCGGGACAACCCGAACGCAGTGTTTTGCTGGCGTTAACTGTGAACGTTATAAAGGTGTTAAGTGTGTTGTAGCGTGCCATTTGAGCACATTTTCTGTTTCGATATTTGTCGAGGCAAAACACGTCAGCGATCAAAGTATCGCAAAAAAATCGCGTTTACATTTGTCCTCCGCTGCGTGCGAGGGGCTATTACACGGTATATTCTTGAGAATTGGCAGCGATTTCATCCATTGATGAGCGCGGAAAAGTAATTGACGGTCATTAGGTTACCCATGCTGGAACAGATTCAGGCGCAATTAGATACGCTGAGCAAATCAGAACGTAAAGTCGCAGAGCAGATTCTGACTGCTCCACAACAGGCAATGCACTCCAGTATTGCCACGCTGGCACGTGCGGCTGACGTCAGCGAACCGACAGTGAACCGCTTCTGTCATCGCATGGGCACGCGCGGTTTCCCCGACTTTAAATTGCAGCTCGCGCAAAGTCTGGTTAAAAGCCCAAGTTGGGTAAGCCGCGATGTGGAAGAAAATGACAGTGTGGAAAGCTATAGCCACAAAATTTTCGACTCCGCGTTAGCGGGCCTTAGCCGCGTTCGTCAGCAACTCGACTCTCACGTCATCCGCCAGGCCGTTCAGGCTCTGTCAAAAGCGCATAAAATTGCCTTTTTTGGCTTGGGCGCTTCTGCCGTCGTTGCACACGATGCCACCAATAAATTTTTGCGGTTTAATCTGCCGGTCATCTGGTCAGAAGATATTGTGATCCAGCGCATGAGTTGCATAAATAGTGGTCCAAATGATGTGTTTGTTCTCATCTCGCATACTGGTCGCACCAAAAATATGATAGAACTGGCTCGCCTGGCGCGTGTAAACGCTTCCACTGTGCTGGCTATCACCTCTCCGGGTTCCCCGCTGGCGGCGGAAGCGACGCTGGCTTTGACGCTTGACGTGCCCGAAGATACCGATATCTACCTGCCAATGGTTTCCCGCCTTGCACAATTAACCGTGGTTGATGTTCTGGCGACAGGGTTTACCCTTGAGCGCGGCGCTGCTTTCCGGGAAAATTTGAAACGAGTGAAAGAAGCGCTGAAAGATTCACGCCTGGAGAAACAGGCACAAGAAAATAATTAACATCACATTCACAATGTGAGTCGAATCACAGCCCATCAATCATATAGAATAGATGAACACTACGTGTCGCTTGAGAGCGACACGATACTTTGCTAACGGAGTCCTTCATGTCCAGACGTCTCAGAAGAACCAAAATCGTTACAACCCTCGGTCCAGCCACCGATCGCGACAACAACCTCGAAAAAATCATCGCGGCGGGCGCTAACGTTGTACGACTCAACTTCTCCCACGGCACACCCGAAGATCATCAGCAGCGCGCCAATAAAGTGCGTGAAATTGCCGCCAAGCTGGGTCGTCACGTCGCGATCCTTGGCGACCTGCAGGGTCCAAAAATTCGTGTATCAACCTTCAAAGAAGGCAAAGTGTTCCTGAACGTCGGCGATCGTTTCCTGCTGGATGCCGATTTAAGTAAAGGTGAAGGCGACAAAGAGAAAGTCGGTATCGACTATAAAGGCCTGCCAGAAGATGTGGTGCCAGGCGATATCCTGCTGTTGGACGACGGTCGCGTACAGCTGAAAGTACTCGAAGTTCAGGGTGTGAAAGTGTTTACCGAAGTCACCGTCGGCGGCCCTCTCTCTAACAATAAAGGCATCAACAAACTCGGCGGCGGCTTGTCTGCAGATGCGCTGACAGAGAAAGATAAAGTCGATATCCTTACCGCCGCGAAAATCGGCGTGGATTATCTGGCCGTATCCTTCCCGCGTAATGGCGAAGATATGAATTATGCCCGCCGTCTGGCGCGCGACGCCGGTTGCGATGCGAAACTGGTGGCAAAAGTTGAACGTGCTGAAGCCGTTGCCTCACAGGAAGCGATGGATGACATCATCCTCGCTTCTGACGTGGTGATGGTTGCGCGTGGCGATTTGGGTGTAGAGATTGGCGATCCTGAGCTGGTGGGTATCCAGAAAGCCTTGATCCGTCGTGCGCGCCAGTTGAACCGTACCATCATCACCGCCACACAGATGATGGAATCAATGATCACCAATCCGATGCCAACGCGTGCGGAAGTTATGGATGTGGCGAACGCCGTGCTGGATGGTACTGATGCGGTGATGTTGTCGGCAGAAACGGCGGCAGGCCAATATCCGGCAGAAACCGTATCAGCGATGGCGAAAGTGTGTCTCGGCGCAGAAAAAATCCCGAGCGTTAACGTTTCTAAACACCGCCTGGAAGTGCAGTTCGATAACGTGGAAGAAGCGATTGCCATGTCCGCTATGTATGCAGCCAACCATCTGCAAGGTGTTTCGGCCATCATCACCATGACCGAATCTGGTCGCACCGCGCTAATGACTTCACGTATCACATCCGGTTTGCCGATTTTCGCTATGTCTCGCCATGAACGCACGCTAAACCTGACCGCGCTCTACCGAGGCGTCACACCGGTATTTTTCGACAGCAATAATGATGGTGTTGCTGCCGCGCACGATGCAGTGAACCTGCTGCGCGAAAAAGGTTTCCTCGTTTCAGGTGATCTGGTGATTGTTACCCAAGGCGACGTCATGTCGACCACCGGTACCACCAATACCAGCCGCGTGCTGCGCGTAGATTAATACGCACCCCCGACAGCGGCTGTAACAACATGGACAAACGCGACTGCCTGGCAGTCGCGTTTTTATTTTTTTGACAAGGAGGCCAGATGGCCCGCTATCAACCTATTTCCCAACTCACCGGGCGCGTGCTGTTGTTTCCGCTCGCGCTGGTGTTGTTTGAGTTCGCCACCTATATCGCGCATGACATGATTCAACCCGGCATGCTGTTGGTGACCTCTGAATTCAGCGTCGGCCCGGAATGGGTATCAACCTCGCTGACTGCCTATTTGATGGGCGGCGTGGTGCTGCAATGGCTGCTAGGTCCGCTGTCTGACAAGTATGGCCGCCGCCCGGTGCTGTTGTTTGGCATCCTGTTCTTTGCCGCCGCCTGTATCCTGACTACGTGGGTCAGCAGCATTGAAGAGTTCGTCGCGCTGCGCTTTGTTCAAGGCATTAGCCTGTGCTTTATTGGCGCCGTCAGCTATGCCGCAGTGCAGGAAGCCTTTGATGAAGCGTTGGCGGTGCGCATGATGGCACTGATGGCCAACGTTGCGCTACTGGCACCGTTAGCCGGCCCGCTGGCGGGTGCAGCATGGTTGACCGTTGGCGAGTGGCGCAGCATGTTCTGGCTGTTTGCGATTTGCAGCGTGATTGCTTTTGCCCTGCTGTGGCGCGTGATGCCGGAAACCGCGGGTGACCGCAGCCACTCCATCGCCCTGCCAACGTTGGCGCGAGGCTATGCGCGTTTAGCGCGCGATCGCCAGGTGATGTATGGATCGTTTGCGATTGGTTTGGTGTTTATCCCGATCCTGACATGGGTGGCGCTGTCGCCAGTGATCCTGATGCACGATGAAGGGCTTTCGCGGATGCAGTATGCGCTGCTGCAGCTACCGGTGTTTCTGGCAATGATTGCTGGCAATATCACGCTTGGCAAGTTAGCGGGTCGCGTACCGATTGAACAACCGGTGAAATTTGCCGCATGGCCTATTCTGATTGGTTTGAGTATTTCGCTGCTGGCTAACCTGCTCGATAGCCACACTTATCTGCTGCTGACTGCCGGTTTAAGCCTTTACGCCTTCGGCGCAGGCATGGTGAATGCTGGACTGTATCGTCTGACGCTTTACTCCAGCAATGAAGGCAAAGGCAGCGTCGCGGCGATGCTCGGCATGATCAGTATTCTGACCTTAGCGATTGGCATCGAACTGGCAAAAAGCGGTTATTTCAGTGGCGGCACACCTTGGTTTAGCGGCATCAACTTTATCGCTGGCGTATTGTGGTTTGGCCTGGTCACGCTGTTCCTGCGCGAACGCAAGCGTCGTAGCAAAGTCGAAGCCATAGAATGACAAAGGGGCCAACTGGCCCCTTTTTTATTTTTTGCGTGGATAAAGATCTTTACGCGCATAAGGTTCGATATCCCCTTCCTTGCGCGTTTTTAACAGCTTTAAAATCCAGGTGTACTGCTCGGGATGCGGACGCACAAACACTTCAACTTCTTCATTCATGCGACGCGCCAGCGTGTTGTCATCGGCATCCAGCAGGTCGTCCATCGGTGGACGCACATAGATTTCCAGCCGATGCGTTTCGCTGTTATACACCGGGAATAGCGGCACTACACGCGCACGGCACACCTTCATTAGACGCCCTACCGCGGGCAATGTCGCTTTGTAAGTGGCAAAGAAATCGACAAACTCACTGTGCTCCGGGCCATGATCCTGATCCGGCAGATAATAGCCGTAATATCCCTGACGCACCGACGCGATAAACGGCTTGATGCCGTCGTTACGCGCATGCATACGGCCGCCGAAACGGCGTCGCACGGTATTCCACAGGTAATCCATCAGCGGATCGCTTTGGTTGTGAAACATCGCCGCCATCATCTGACCTTCAGACGCCAGCAGCATGGCCGGAATATCAACACCCCAACCGTGCGGCACTAAGAAAATGACGTTTTCTTTATTCGCCTGCAGCTGCTCAATGATTTCCCGGCCATGCCAGTCAACACGCTTACGCACATGCGCGGGGTTGCGCATGCCTAACTCGGCCATCATTGCCATCGCCTGTGGAGCAGTGGCAAACATACGATCAGCAATCTCTTCGCGCTGCGCTTCACTCAATTCAGGCAGGCAATAATAGAGATTGATCAGCGCACGGCGGCGCGCACTTTTTGCCAGTTTACCGGCGAATTTGCCCAATCCGCCTAGAATCGGATCGCGCACTTTGGCAGGGAGCAACGCCATGCCAGCCAGCGCGCCAACCGCCAGCCAACTGCCCCAGTATTTCGGCTTTAAAAAAGAACGTTGAAAAACGGGAATAAACTCACTGTTATTTTTCTTTCGGGTTTCCATGCACTCGCCTCTGACAATGACCGGTCAATAATAGTGACGGTGGTTAATTTTGCAATCTTCATGCGCCAGATAGCAAAAAACCGACGAAGAATCCGTCGGTTTTTAAGTGTTACGCGCAATAATGCGTTATTTCAACGTCAACTGCGGTAACCATGTTTTTACTTGCGCCATGTAAGTGCTGCGATCTTTACCGGTCAGCCCTTCCATACGCGGCAGTTTCGCCGTCAATGGATTCACCGCCTGGTTGTTGATCCACACTTCATAATGCAGATGCGGACCGGTTGAACGTCCGGTGTTGCCCGACAACGCGATGCGATCGCCGCGTTTCACTTTTTGTCCTGGTTTCACCAGTGCTTTACTCAGGTGCATGTAGCGCGTCATATACTGACGACCGTGACGAATTGCCACATAGTTACCGGCAGCGCCGCCGTTCTTCGCCATGACCACTTCGCCATCGCCAACCGCCAACACCGGCGTTCCAATCGGCAGCGCGAAGTCGACACCTTTATGCGGTGCAATGCGCCCGGTCACCGGGTTGAGACGGCGCGGATTAAAGTTAGAGGAGACGCGATACTGCTTAACCGTTGGGAAGCGCATGAAACCACGCGCTAATCCTGACGCATTGCGATCGTAGAATTTGCCGTCTTCCGCACGGAAAGCGTAATAATCTTTGCCGCCGGTGCGCAGACGTACACCCAGCAGTTGGCTTTGGGCACTTTTACCGTCGAGCATTTCACGTGACATCAGCACACTAAAATCATCGCCGGCGCGCAGTTTGCGGAAGTCCATCTGCCACTGCATCGCTTTAATCACGTTGCTGGTTTCGGCGCTATTGAGGCCGGCACGCTGAGCGCTGGCGGCAAAGCTGCCACGTACTTCGCCTTTCAGCACGCTGTTCTGCCATTCACCCTTTTGCAACTCTTGCTGCATCTTAAAGCTGCCGTTATCAGCGCGCTGATAAGTACGGGTTTCACGGCGATCAATTTCCCAGCTGAAAGTCTGTAGTTGACCATCCGCATCTAGCGTCCAGCTGAGTTGCTGGCCGACGCGCATATTACGCAGATCTTTATCACTGCTGACCAGCGCGTTGATATCGCCCATCTCAATGCCGTACTGATTTAACGCGCTGCTCAGCGTATCGCCGGAAGAGACGGTGTAATCGTGTATGTTTGGATTGTCTGGGACGTCTTTATCGATGTCGTCAGCAGGAATATCATCTGCCGGTTCTTCAGTAGTCTGGTCAATTGGCTCGCTGGCCTCTGGCAACAGCGTGCGCAGTTCGTCTTTGTCCAACGCGATAGTTTTCACGATGGGCGCTACATCACGGGGATGATAGACGTAAGGCCGCCAGACTGCGACGGCCAATGTGACAACGGTTAATGAACCCAGCATAACGCGGTGGGGACGCGGCAAATTATTAAATGCGAGGGCGACAGAGCGGGCTATCTGCTGCACTTTTACTTATTCCTCATGCTCCATTCAGGCAGCTCGCATACTGGCTCGACAGCTGTGAAAGAAATTTCACGTAGCTATCTTTGGATAAGCTGATGTCCATACCCAACGGATCTAACGTGCCTTTGCGCACGGTGGTTCCACGGGACACGGCATCGATGACGGCCGGTCTGAATTGTGGTTCAGCGAAAACGCATACGGCTTTCTGCTCAACCAACTGTGTTCGTATTTGATGTAAACGCTGGGCGCCTGGTTGGATCTCAGGATTGACGGTGAAATGACCTAATGGTGACAAACCGTAATGTTTTTCAAAGTAGCTGTAAGCGTCGTGAAAAACGAAATAACCCTTGTTCCGCACAGGCGCGAGTTGCGCGCCGATGTGTTTGTCTGCATCGGCTAATTCTGCTTTAAATTCCTGCAGATTAGCGTCAAGTTTGGCTTTGCTTTGCGGCATAAGTTCCAATAATTTTCCATGGATTGCAACCGCAGATTGTAAGGCCATGTCAGGGGACATCCACAGGTGCATATTAAACTGTCCGTGGTGATGGTGCGCATGAGACGCGTCCTGGTCTTCGGAATTTTCTGAGTCATGTTCATGATCGTGACCGTGCTCATGTTCTTCGTCGTCATCATCGCCATTAATCAAAAGCGGTTTTATGCCTGGCAATGCAGCAATTTCGAGGTTTTTGTTAGCGGGTAACTCCGCTGCGGACTTGGTGAGAAAGGCTTCCATTTCTGGTCCGGTCCACACCACTAAGTCTGCGTTTTTAATACGTTTTACATCAGAAGGGCGTAAGGCATAATCATGTTCTGATGCGCCGTCTGGAAGTAATACTTCAACCGGTGTAATGCCATCAGCGATAGCCGCTGCGATAAATCCGAGAGGTTTGATTGACGCGACTACCGCAGAGTGCGCGGGTAATGCGCTGGTAGCGGCCATTGCCGCAGCAGTAAGGGTAAAAATAAGGCGCTTTTTATTGTGTAACATAATACGTCATTCCATCGTGACCCGTTGATGGAATGTGATATTATAACATTCGAAATTCTATGCAACCCGTAAATATCATGTCGCCACTTGTTACTCTTGAAAACGTTTCTGTGAAATTCTCCCAGCGTCCGGTGCTTGCAGGCATTAGCCTCTCGCTAGAACCGGGAAAAATTCTCACGCTGCTCGGCCCGAATGGCGCTGGCAAATCCACGCTGGTTCGCGCAGTGCTGGGGCTGCTCAAACCCACCAGCGGCAGTGTCAAACGAGCCGCTGATTTACGTATCGGTTATGTGCCGCAAAAGCTGCACATCGACCCAACTTTGCCGATCACCGTTGAGCGCTTTATGCGACTGTCGCGCGGCACCCAACGCGATGGCATTTTGCCAGCGTTAAAACGCGTTCAGGCCGGACATTTGCTCAACGCAACACTGCAAAAACTTTCGGGCGGGGAAACACAACGTGTTTTACTGGCGCGAGCGTTGCTTAATCAGCCGCAGCTGCTGGTGCTGGACGAACCGACGCAGGGTGTTGACGTCAATGGCCAGGTCGCATTGTATGATTTGATCGACCAATTACGGCGTGAATTGAACTGCGGCGTGCTGATGGTTTCGCATGACCTGCATCTGGTGATGGCGAAAACCGACGAAGTGCTGTGCCTCAACCATCATATTTGCTGTTCCGGCACGCCGGAAGCGGTGTCACAACATCCAGAGTTCATTGCGATGTTTGGCCCGCGTGGCGCGCAACAGTTGGCAATTTATCGTCACCATCATAATCACCGTCACGATTTACAGGGACGCATTGTTCTGCGCAAAGGAAATGGCCCGTCATGATTGAACTGTTATTACCTGGCTGGCTAGGCGGCGTCTTGCTGGCGCTGGCAGCCGGCCCGCTCGGCTCATTTGTAGTTTGGCGCCGCATGTCCTATTTCGGCGATACCCTTGCCCATGCATCATTGCTGGGTGTGGCATTTGGGTTACTGCTCAACGTGAATCCCTATTACGCGGTGATTCTGGTGACCGTGTGTCTGGCGTTGGGATTAGTATGGCTTGAGCGTCGTCCGCATCTGGCCATCGATACGCTGCTCGGCATTATGGCGCACAGCGCGCTGTCGCTGGGTTTGGTGGTCGTCAGTCTGATGCAAGGCGTGCGCGTCGATCTGATGGCTTACCTGTTTGGCGATCTGCTGGCGGTGACGCCCGATGACTTATGGATGATGGGCGGCGGCGTGGCGATTGTGCTGGCCGTGATGGCGTGGCAATGGAATTCATTGTTGTCGATGACCATCAGTCCGGAACTGGCGCAGGTGGATGGCGTCAACATTCAACGTACCCGTTTGATGCTGATGCTGGTGACCGCATTAACTATCGGCGTAGCGATGAAGTTCGTCGGCGCATTGATTATTACGTCACTGCTGATTATTCCGGCGGCGACTGCGCGTCGTTTCTCGCGCTCACCGGAGCAAATGGCGGGGATAGCGGTGATTGCAGGTGTGATCGCGGTGACCGGGGGACTCACCTTCTCGGCCACCTATGATACGCCTGCCGGTCCTTCGGTGGTGTTATGCGCCGCGGTGCTGTTCATCATCAGCATGGCAAAAAAACCGGCGGCATAACGCCGGTTTACTCTTCGCGACTTATGCCGAAGTGTTTGTAAGCATGCTGCGTTGCCATTCGGCCGCGCGGTGTACGTTGAATGAATCCTTGCTGAATCAGGAAGGGTTCAATCACATCCTCGATCGTTTCCCGCTCTTCGCCAATCGCCGCAGCCAGGTTATCCAAACCCACCGGACCACCCGAAAATTTATCGATGATCGCCAGCAGCAGCTTACGGTCCATATAATCAAAACCCTGGCTGTCGACATTCAGCATATCGAGCGCGCTGGCTGACACTTCGCCGCTCAGGTTGCCATTGGCGCGCACTTCAGCAAAGTCACGTACGCGACGCAGCAGGCGGTTAGCGATACGCGGCGTACCGCGCGCACGACGCGCTATTTCTAACGCGCCCTCTTCACTCAGCGCCAGGCCAAGACAAGCCGCGCTGCGGCCAACGATATGCTGCAGATCGGGCACGTTATAGAATTCAAGGCGCTGCACGATGCCGAAGCGGTCGCGCAGCGGCGAAGTTAACGAACCGGCGCGCGTTGTGGCCCCAATCAGGGTAAACGGCGGCAGATCGAGTTTAATCGAACGCGCAGCAGGGCCTTCACCGATCATGATATCCAGCTGATAATCTTCCATCGCCGGATACAACACTTCTTCCACCACTGGCGACAGGCGGTGGATCTCATCGATAAACAGCACATCGTGAGGTTCAAGATTGGTGAGCATCGCCGCCAGATCGCCCGCTTTTTCCAGCACCGGCCCCGATGTCGTACGCAGATTAACGCCCATTTCATTCGCGACGATGTTGGCCAGGGTGGTTTTACCTAATCCCGGTGGGCCAAAAATCAGCAGATGATCGAGTGCATCGCCACGCAGTTTCGCGGCCTGGATGAAAATCTCCATTTGCTCACGCACCTGCGGCTGGCCAACATATTCCGTTAGCAGCTTTGGTCGAATGGCACGGTCGAGCGTTTCTTCTTCATTAAAGGAACTGCCCGAGACCAGGCGATCGGCTTCAATCATGCTTTACCTCAAATAGCTGCACGCAGGGCTTCACGAATCAGGGTTTCGCAATCCGCATCCGGTTTGCCGACTTTGCTGATCATACGGCTGGCTTCCTGCGGTTTATAGCCGAGAGCCACCAGCGCTGAAACCGCTTCGGCTTCGGCATCGTTATTGTCCTGCGCAGCGGAAGGCGTGGTCAACGTAAAGGTTGAATCACCACCAAACAGATCGCCGTGCATGCCGATGAAGCGGTCTTTCATTTCCACAATTAAACGCTCGGCGGTTTTTTTACCCACGCCCGGCAGTTTGATCAGGGAGGCAATCTCTTGTCGCTCAACAGCGGTCACAAACTGCTGTGCCGACATACCGGACAGAATCGCCAGCGCCAGTTTCGGTCCCACGCCATTCACTTTTACCAGTTCGCGGAACAGCGTGCGTTCCTGCTTGTTATTAAAGCCGAACAGTAACTGCGCATCTTCACGCACCACAAACTGGGTGAAGATGATCGCTTCCTGATTGATTTCTGGCAGCTCGTAAAAGCAGGTCATTGGCATATGCACTTCATAACCGACACCGTGCGCCTCAATCAACACCAGTGGCGGCTGTTTTTCCAGAATGTTGCCTCGTAAACGACCAATCACCTGAGCAATTCCTTAATCTGATAAGTAAGCCTGTTTATATACCATAAAAAAGGCTGGATGAATATCCAGCCTCATGTCGCCTTTCGTTTCCGCTAACCCGATCGCATACGACCGCGCGTCATCACCAATTTTGTATCGCTAATACGCGCCGCATTCTGGCTCATATGACAATGCGTGATGGCAATGGCCAGCGCATCGGCGGCATCGGCTTGCGGATTAGCTGGCAGTTTGAGCAAGGTGCGTACCATATGCTGAACCTGACTTTTCTCTGCACCGCCGGTGCCAGTGACGGTTTGCTTCACCTGTCGCGCCGCGTATTCAAACACTGGCAAATCATGATTCACCGCCGAGACAATCGCCGCCCCGCGCGCCTGGCCCAGCTTAAGTGCTGAGTCAGCATTTTTCGCCATAAATACCTGTTCGATAGCGAAGTAGTCGGGTGAGAATTGCGTGATGATTTCACTGACACCCGCGTAAATCAGTTTGAGGCGTGTCGGCAGATCGGTAACGCTGGTGCGGATACAGCCGCTGCCCAGATAGGTGAGCTGGCGGCCGGTTTGGCGGATGACACCATAACCGGTGACGCGTGAGCCGGGATCGATCCCGAGAATTATCGCCACAGCGCGTCTCCGGTGAGTGGGGTTTTAAGCAACGCCATTACAGCGTTTCTGCGATCTCATCAGAGATTTCACCGTTATGGTAAACTTCCTGCACGTCGTCGCAATCTTCCAGCATGTCGATCAGGCGCAACAATTTAGGTGCGGTTTCGGCATCCATTTCGGCTTTGGTTGAAGGGATCATCGAGACTTCAGCAGTGTCCGCCTTCAGACCGCCCGCTTCCAGCGCATCACGCACCGCACCCATTTCTTCCCATGCGGTGAAGACATCAATCGCGCCGTCGTCATAGGCCACAACGTCTTCGGCACCGGCTTCCAGCGCTGCTTCCATTACCGCATCTTCGTCCTGACCGGGCGCGAAGGAGATAACGCCCTTCTTGCTGAACAGGTAAGAAACCGAACCGTCAGTACCGAGGTTGCCGCCGGTTTTGGTGAAGGCATGACGCACTTCGCCCACGGTGCGATTACGGTTGTCGCTCAGGCACTCAATCATAACCGCCGAGCCGCCCGGACCGTAACCTTCATAAATGATGGTTTCCATGTTGGAGTCATCTTCACCGCCCACGCCACGTGCAATCGCACGGTTCATGGTGTCACGCGTCATATTGTTGGACAGCGCTTTGTCCATCGCGGCGCGCAGACGCGGGTTAGAACCGGCATCGCCGCCACCCAGTTTCGCGGCGGTGACCAGCTCACGAATGATTTTGGTGAAGATTTTACCGCGCTTAGCGTCCTGAGCAGCCTTGCGGTGCTTGGTGTTTGCCCATTTACTGTGTCCAGCCATCTTGCATACTCTCCGATCTTATCAATCGCACGGGCTATCTTACTTGCGATCTCGGCTCCCGGCAGTGCTCGCAATCCTCACGTACCAAAGTACGCTCCGGTTGCTGTGCGCTGGCGGTAACCGACCTCGCTGCGACGATTACGCCCGACTGTTCAATTTTAGCGGTGCAGGATTCACTATCCTGCACCAGGTTTAAAGGACGAAGGAATCGCTTCGTCGGATTCATCGAATTTAGCTGAACCGCCGCAGAAATAACGCGTGGCGACGAGCATTCAGATAAATTCTTCAATTGCCTGGCGGTTACTCCAGGACTTGGTGAGGGCTGCGGCAGCGGCGGGATCGAGCCAGCGCGCGGCAAGATGCTCGGTGAGCAGCAGGTCGCGCTCGGCAGGTAAGGCCAACCTGAACCAGTGCTCGCGGTTGTGCGTGATACCCGGTGCGTAACGATGGCGATAGTGCGGGAAGATCTCAAACTCGATTTGTTTGTGGCAATCATCCAGCATTAACTTTTCGTTCGCAATATCGATGGCGAGTTCTTCTAACACTTCGCGCTGAGCCGCCTGGCGCGGGGTTTCGCCCGCTTCCAGGCTGCCCGTGACCGATTGCCAGAAGCTGTCGTCATCACGTCGCTGCAGCATTAACACCCGGCCGGTATCTCGCGCAAAAATCACCACCAGCACCGAGACCGGATGTTTAAAGCCCATTACTTGTTCTCTGACTTTTCTTTCTTCGGTGCCACCAGAATCCCAAGGTCCAGCAGCGCGGCTGGATTGGCTTCGCTTGGTGCTTCGGTCATCATGCACGCCGCGGCGGTGGTTTTCGGGAACGCAATCACATCACGGATGTTATCGGTACCGGTCAACAGCATGGTCAGACGATCCAGACCAAACGCCAGGCCCGCATGCGGCGGCGTGCCGTATTTCAGCGCGTCGAGCAGGAAGCCAAACTTCTCACGCTGCTCTTCTTCGGTTATACCGAGGATGCTGAACACCGTCTGCTGCATTTTGCCGCTGTGAATACGCACTGAACCGCCACCGACTTCGTAGCCGTTAATCACCATATCGTAAGCATTTGCCACCGCTTGCACCGGATCGGTTGCCAGCTCTTCAGCACTCAGGTTTTTCGGTGAGGTGAACGGATGGTGCATCGCTGCCAGACCGCCCTCTTCATCTTCTTCAAACATCGGGAAGTCAATCACCCACAGCGGTGCCCAGGCTTTATCATCGGTGATCTGCAGATCGCGGCCGACTTTCAGACGCAGCGCACCCAGCGCATCGGCCACCACTTTGGCACGATCAGCGCCGAAGAAGATCAGATCGCCATCTTGTGCGCCAGTGCGGTTGAGAATGTCTTCAACGATTTCCGCGCTGAGGAACTTGGCCACCGGGCTCTGTACGCCTTCGAAACCTTTGGCACGTTCGTTGATCTTCATCCACGCCAGGCCTTTCGCGCCGTAGATTTCAACAAATTTGCCGTATTCGTCAATTTGCTTACGCGTCAGCGCCGCACCGCCCGGTACACGCAGCGCCGCCACGCGGCCTTTGGCGTCATTGGCTGGACCGGCAAACACCTGGAACTCAACGTTTTTCAGCAGATCGGCAACGTCCACCAGCTCCATTGGGTTACGCAGGTCTGGCTTATCAGAACCGTAACGGTTCATTGCTTCCGCAAAGGTCATCTGCGGGAAGTCACCGAGATCCACACCTTTGATGTTGATCCACAGTTCACGAATCAGACGTTCCATCTTTTCACGCACCTGCTCGGCGGTCATGAAAGAGGTTTCCACATCGATCTGGGTGAATTCTGGCTGACGATCGGCACGCAGGTCTTCGTCACGGAAACACTTAACGATCTGGTAGTAGCGGTCAAAACCCGACATCATCAGCAGCTGTTTGAACAACTGTGGCGACTGCGGCAAGGCGTAAAATTTACCTTTGTGCACGCGGCTTGGCACCAGATAGTCACGCGCACCTTCTGGCGTGGCTTTGGTCAACATTGGCGTTTCGATATCAAGGAAACCCTGGTCGTCCATAAAGCGACGCACGAAGCTGGTAATTTTAGCGCGGGTTTTTAAACGCTGAGCCATTTCCGGACGACGCAGGTCCAGATAGCGATAAGTCAGACGCGCTTCTTCGCTGTTCACCTGGTTAGAGTCCAGCGGCAGCGGTTCAGCGCGGTTGATGATGTTCAGCTCATGGGCGAACACTTCTACTTCGCCGGTCGCCATCTCGCTGTTTTTGTTCTTTTCGTCACGTGCACGCACGGTGCCGGTGATCTGGATACAGAATTCGTTACGCAGCTCAGATGCCAGCTGGAAAGCGTCCTGACGATCGGCATCGAAGAACACCTGGGCGATACCTTCACGGTCACGCATATCGATAAAAATCAGGCTGCCGAGATCGCGACGGCGATTTACCCAGCCGCAGAGAGTGACTTGCTGACCCACGTGAGACAGATTGAGCTGTCCGCAATATTCTGTACGCATAACGTATCCTTTTAACTTCGCCGCTGCTGCCAGACAACATCAGGCCGCGAAACCTTCTGAGATGCTGTCGCAAAAAAGGCGGCTATTATAATGGAAAAACCCAGGCAGGATAAGTGGAGCCAGATCAAAGCGGACAAAACATTATGCTTTATCGCGCTGTTTTTCCTGCCGACATCAAAACAGGGTACATTAAGCCGCCCTTTCCCGCCCCTAAAGGATTCAGGAGTTCGCGTTTGACACTTCGCATAGGATTACCGCAATGGCAGCATGCACAATGGAAACAGTTCGGTTTGGAGACCCTGGCCGATTATGCGCAGCTGTTTGGTTGTGTTGAAGGCAACACCACTTTGTATGCGCTGCCGAAGCCGGAAGTGGTGCTGCGCTGGCGTGATATGACGCACGACGATTTCCGTTTCTGCTTTAAGTTTCCCGATAGCATCAGCCATAAGGCGGCCCTGCGGAACTGCGATGAGTTGCTGACGGCGTTTTTTCGTCTGCTCGATCCGCTGAGCACGCGCATCGGTCAATATTGGCTACAGCTTCCCGCGGCGTTTTCACCGGCCCAGCTTGGCGATCTCTGGTCTTTTCTTGATAGTTTGCCGCGCAATTTTCGCTACGGCGTTGAGGTGCGGCATCAGGCGTTTTTTGCCAAAGGTGATGCTGAACGCGCGCTGAATCGGGGTCTAAGCGATCGCGGCGTTAATCGGGTCATTCTTGATAGCCGGCCGGTACATGCCTCCACCTCGCAAACCGCCGCTGCCGTGGATGCGCGCGCGAAAAAGCCACGCGTGCCGCCGCATGCGGTGCGCACCGGTTCGCAACCGATGGTGCGTTTCATTGGCAACGATAGCGTGGCGGAGAGCGTGCCGCTGTTCCAACCGTGGCACAGCAAGCTGCAGGCGTGGCAGCTGGATAGCGATCCGCTGCTGTTTATTCATACGCCGGATATGGGCGAGGTGTTTCCGCTGATTCAGGCGTTGTGGCCGCAGTTGCAACAGCTGGAGCCGTCATTACGCGATCTGCCCGACTGGCCGCAGCAATCAAGCCTGTTCTAGACGCAACGCAAAGGGTGCAGCCTGCCCGCGTTTCTGCCAAAATAGCGCCCTTTCCGATTTTCTCTCCGGACCTTTCATTATGTCTGATCGCGATACGCTATTTTCCGCGCCCATCGATAAGCTGGGCGACTGGACCTTTGACGAGCGCGTAGCTGAAGTTTTTCCCGATATGATTCAGCGCTCGGTGCCGGGCTATTCCAACATCATTTCGATGATTGGCATGCTGGCAGAACGCTTTGTGCAACCCAACAGCCAGGTTTACGATCTCGGCTGTTCGCTCGGTGCCGCTACGCTGTCGGTGCGCCGCAATATTCATGTGCCTGGCTGCCAGATTATTGCCGTGGATAATTCCCCGGCGATGGTGGAACGTTGCCGTCGTCACATCGATGCCTTCCGCGCGGACACGCCGGTGCAGGTGATCGAAGCGGATATTCAGGATATCCATATTGAGAACGCCTCTATGGTGGTGCTGAATTTTACCCTGCAATTCCTTGAGCCGCCGGCGCGTCTGGAACTGCTGAATAAGATTGTTAACGGATTGAATCCCGGCGGCGCACTGGTGTTGTCGGAGAAGTTTAGTTTTGAAGATGCTGAAGTGGGAGAGTTGCTGTTTAACATGCATCACGATTTCAAACGCGCTAACGGTTACAGCGAGCTGGAGATCAGCCAGAAACGTAGCATGCTGGAGAACGTGATGTTGACCGATAGCGTTGAAGCGCATAAAGCGCGCTTGAAAACCGCCGGTTTCAAACATGCGGAGTTGTGGTTCCAGTGCTTTAATTTTGGTTCGTTGGTGGCGTTGAAATGATTGAGTTTGGCCGTTTTTATCAGCAAATTGCCACCGGCCCGCTCGCCAGTTGGCTGGAAGTGTTACCGGCGCAGGTTGCCGCATGGCAGCGCGAGAACCTGCACGGCAAGTTCCGCGATTGGGAGAAGTCCGTTGATTATCTGCCGCTGCTTACGCCGCAGAAGATGGATTTGGTACACAGCGTCAGCGCCGATGTTGAGGATCTGACCGATCGTCAGCGCCTTGGCATTGAGAATTTGCTGCGTAATTTGATGCCGTGGCGCAAAGGCCCTTATTCGCTGTACGGTACCGAGATCGATACCGAATGGCGTTCTGACTGGAAATGGGATCGCGTGTTGCCGCACATTTCGCCGTTGCAGCATCGCACGGTGCTGGATGTCGGTTGTGGCAGCGGCTATCACATGTGGCGCATGATTGGCGCGGGCGCGAAGCTGGTGGTCGGTATCGATCCGATGCAGCTGTTTTTATGCCAGTTCGAAGCGGTGCGTAAGCTGTTAGGCGACGATCGTCGTGCACATTTGCTGCCGCTGGGCATTGAGCAACTGCCAGCGTTACAAGCGTTCGATACCGTGTTTTCGATGGGTGTGCTTTATCATCGCCGTTCGCCGCTCGATCATCTGATGCAGCTGAAAAATCAGTTAGTGAGTGACGGTGAGCTGGTGCTGGAGACGCTGGTGATTGAAGGCGATGAGAACGCCGTGTTAGTGCCGGGTGAGCGTTATGCGCAGATGCGTAATGTGTACTTTATCCCTTCTGCCGCAGCGCTGAAGAGCTGGCTGGAGAAGTGCGGATTTGTCGATGTGCGCATCGCTGATTACGCGGTGACGTCGGTGGAGGAGCAGCGTCGCACCAGTTGGATGACCAGCGAATCGTTGGCGGAGTTCCTTGATCCGAATGACAGCAGTAAGACCGTTGAAGGGTATCCTGCCCCGCTGCGCGCGGTGCTGGTAGCCCGCAAGCCGTAATGTTTACCGCCGCGACAGCGCCAGCTTCGCGGCAAAGCCAATAAAGACACAGCCGGTCAGGCGATCCATCACTTTCAGTACCGCTGGACGACGTAAATGCGCCGCAAAGTACTGGCTGCCACCAATCAGCACTGCATTCCACATTAAGCCAATCACCATATGCGTGAGCGCCATCAGCGTACACCACAGCGGCACCGACGCGCCTGCCGGAATGAACTGCGGCAGGAAAGTGACGTAGAACACGCCGACTTTGGGATTTAAAAGGTTGCCGAATAGCCCACGTGTGAAACAGGCGAAATAGCGTTGTTCTTTACTCTGCGCGCGCTGGCCTTCTTCCGCCTGCGTGCGCGGATTGATCAACAGCTTGACGCCGAGATAGAGCAAATAAGCCGCGCCGACCCATTTGAGCAGGTTATAAGCCAATTCCGAAGCCAGCAGCAGCGCGCCCAAACCCAGTCCCACCGCAACGCCCCACACCAGACAACCCAGCGTGACGCCAAGCGCCGTTACCGAGGCGCGTCTCCAGCCTTGCGCAGCGGCGGAACGCAGCACTAATGCCGTATCAAAGCCGGGTGTAAGCGTAAGAATGGTGATGGCGAAGAGGAATGAAAGGATAAGTGTCATATGTTTGTCCAGTGCGTTTCAGGCAAAGAACAAGGGCCGCTGCGTAAAGGCGTCGTATTGTGGACTCTGCCAGCACATCCATGCGCTGGAAGCTTTACTACGCGGCCCTTGTTCATTGCCTTAGTGTTAGGTTGCTGCGTTTACCGTTAATCCTGGCCGGCTGTTTCGCCTGGCGCCCAGTATTGGTATTTATATGCCGAGCTGAGATGGCGTTCAATGGTGCCTTTGGCGAACACTTCGGTTTCATGCAGATAGCTAAGCGTACAGTTGCCCACATCATCCCACAGCTGGCATTCATCCACCGAGCGCAGCGTGCTGACGGGCGTGGTCGAGGTGCCATTCAAGCGCAGTTCCCGCCATTGGTTATCGTAGCTGTAAGTGTCTTTGCTGCGCGCGCTGGTGGATGAGGTTACCAATCCTTGCGGATTCCAGCGCCAGCTGCTTTCACCGTTGGTCATGCTATCGCTGCCGCGCGCCACACTTTTTTCCACTCTGAACTGTTTGTCATAGCGGTAAGTGGTATCGGTAAAGCCTTCGTTACCCATACTGGTGAATTTATCGGATGAACTGACAATGTTGCCATGCTGGCCGATTTGCCAGCTGATGGTGCCCTGACGGTTATCGACCACTTGTTCCTGACCCGCTTTAATGACTTTGACCATGTAAGCATATTCCGCCACCCAGCCGCGCTGAACGCGGGCAATATGCTGCTCCATTGTCAGCAAGACATTGCCTTCATTTTTGTCGTAGGAAATATCGGCCACCATCAAATCGCCGCATTGATCAAACTGGCCGAGAACGCGCTTTTGCGAGTTCACATCTTTGCCGAACTCGCCCGCCACCACCTGACGTACCGCGCCTTTGGCATCGCCACCCAGCATGATCCAGTTATTACTGCTGGTGATATTTTGGCTCAGCGGTGGACACGCGCTGCTGACCGCCAGCGCGACGCCGCAGTAAGGCAGAAGCAGCACTAAAACGGTACAAGGGAAGGATTTCATGAAGGTTATCCATATGAAGCCATACCGTAATCAAAGCATCATTTACGCGATCACGCTATCTCCACGGAGATTACACATAAAAAGAACCCCAGCTAGATTAACTGGGGTTGGTACTTGCAAACATCACGTCATTTGAGCTGGCGTGCTGCGCGGCAAAATCGGGGGTGAATTCAGGCTACCCGGACGGCGCTTAGCTGCGTCATGCTTTTCATGGCTTCAACGACATCACCATCAACGCAATAGCGACTGAATTCATCGGTTTCCGCTTCGGAGCACATTGAAACACCGGCTTTACGGTAGCGCATCGGCGAAGCGACTAAACGGCTGGCGGAGCTGTGGACTTCCTGCAATCCACTGTCGATGAACTTCTGAATGTTGCTCAAACGCACGCCCGCACCGGCCATAATAATCGGACCTGTGCTGTGTTCATTTAGTTCCCGTAATAATGCAATTCCTGCTTCGGCGCTCTGTTGCTGGCCAGACGTGAGGATACGCGCGATACCTAAATCAGCCAGCACCTCAAGTGAGCGTTTTGGACTGTGGCATAAATCGAAGGCGCGATGGAAGGTAACGTCCATGCCGTCACACAGCTTCATAATCTGCTGCATACGAACGATATCGACATGCGCATCTTCATCCAACATGCCAATCACCAAGCCAGGAAAGCCGAGTTCACGCATGAGCGCAACGTCGGATTTCATCGACTCAAATTCATAGTCGGTGTAACAAAAATCGCCGCCGCGTGGACGGACGATAGGATGTACCGGGATCGAAATTTCACGTCGTGCCACTTCCAGCACGCCGGCTGAAGGCGTCAACCCACCTTCGCGCGGTGCGCTGCACAGCTCCACGCGATCGGCACCGGACAGCTGCGCAGTCATTGCGCAGTCGATGCCGTAGCAACAAATTTCCAGTTTCGTCATACCATGCTCCTTCTCATGACTTCTGGCTCGGGATGAATGCTTCAGTTAGTCTACTTAATTGGACAGTTTACGTGGAACTCGCACTATGGCATTCGATTTTAATCAATGGATAGACCGTCGTCACAGCGATAGTTTGAAATGGCACAAATATGGTGATCGCGATGTGCTGCCGCTCTGGGTGGCAGACAGCGATTTCCGTTCGCCGCCGAGCGTGATTGAGGCCATTAAGCAGCGCGCTGAACACGGTGTGTTTGGCTATGGCGCGACGCCAACGGGATTGATTGATATCACCCTTTCCCGTTTAGCGCAGCGCTACAACTGGCATATTGAACCGGACTGGATTGTGTTACTGCCCGGCGTGGTGTGTGGCTTGAATCTTTCGGTCCGCGCATTTACGGAATCTGGCGAGTCCACAGTCGCGCCCACGCCCATTTATCCACCGTTTCGTGGCGCCGCAAAATTAGCTGACCGCGCGCAGGTTAACTTACCGCTGCGTTTACAGGATGGTCGCTGGGTGCTGGCTATTGACGCCGGCGTCATGCAAGGCAACGAACGCCTGCTGATGCTGTGTAACCCGCAGAATCCCGGCGGCACGGTCTATCGTCGTGACGAGTTGGAAGCGCAGCTGGCGTTTGCGCAACAGCATGATTTAATCGTCTGCTCCGATGAAATCCACTGTGATTTATTGTTGTCACCCGGTGCGCAACACATTCCGTTTGCGGCATTAAGTGAGGATGCCGCTCAGCGCAGCATCACGCTGCTATCACCGTCCAAAACCTTCAACATTGCCGGATTGGGTGCGTCGATGGCGATCATTCCTAACCCGGAATTGAGAGCGCGCTTTAAACGGGTACGCGAAGGGATTGTGCCGGGTGTCGATATTCTGGCGCTGGTGGCGGCCGAAGCGGCGTGGCGCGATGGCGACGAGTGGCTGGCGGCGCAGTTGGATTATCTGCGCGCCAATCGCGACTGGCTGATCGCGCAGGTGAATACGTTGCCTGAACTGCAAATGGCCACACCGGAAGCGACCTATCTGGGTTGGATCGACGCCAGCAAACTGGATGTCGCCAGCCCAACCGCCTACTTCGAGCAGCACGGCCTCGGTTTTTCACCAGGCCACGATTTTGGCGACGAAAATTTCGTGCGTTTCAACTTTGGCTGTACACGTGCCACGCTGGAACAGGCTGTCGCGCGTTTACAGAAGGCGGTAGCTGCACGCCGTTAAGCCTGCTCACTGGCGACAATCTCTTCCAGTCGCCACGGATGAAATTTGAGGGTGGTTTGCCCGTCCGTCACCGCCAACGTCGGATTGGGCAAGCGCTCGTTGTCACCTTTTGGCGCACTGGTTTTGAACGAGATGCCTGGCTGCGTCAGCGCATCATCGGAGAGCAGCGCCATGGCGCGCATACCAAGCGTTTCAGGTTCTCCGCGCAGCACAATCTCCACGTGCTCCCAGCCTTCATGGCGATACAGTTTCTCGCCCGGCCACGGCAATTCAATCACATCAATGTGCCAGCCCGCCAGATTCAATGGCTGATGCAGTTTGAACAGGCAGATGGGACGCCCATTGATCATTGCCTCGGAAAACTGAGTGCCGATCTGCAGCAATCCGGCTTTCCAACGTTCTGCCGTGGCAAACTGGTGGCAGCGCACCGCCACATGATCGGCTTCATGTTCAGCCAAATTAATGCCTAAACGTGCAGCAAATTCCCCTAAAGAGTGCTCAAAACGCGTCAGGTCTTGTTTTAAATCATCCAATTCCACAGGAAAGTGGGTCTGCATCACGTCTTACCTCAAATTCAGTTCAGGTTTACTAATCAATATGAAATTTGCTAGCCATTGATTCCGCTTGACAAATTTGTCGGATTCATCCGATTTAAGCATCAAAAAGCTCAAAAACCGCATAAATAGACCATTCATTTCGGATTTATCGTCAAATCAGATCCAGCAGTTACTTTATGAAAGTGACTTAAGCTACTGTTATTAATGACAATAGTTAATACAATGAGATAACTCTTATTTAAGTTGCAAACAATTGCAGCCTGATACCCTTTCTTATAAATTTGGGTTTCACAACCACAAGGAACGGCCTTATGTCTATGCTCATTGTTGTCGCGGTCCTGATTGCACTTATGGGATTTGCCATTTCCCGCCATTGGAAGGTGCGTGAAGACAAAAGCGTTAAAAATCCTCGTCGTCACCCACGGCGCCGTTAATCGGCGCTAAGGGCCCGATGTTGCCCTTCACGGCATACCGAATAGCTGACTCACTTTAACATTTCACGTATACTTCCCCTCTTATTTTTCCGTCCCGCCGCGCAGTTGCGGGATGACGACATCGGCTCGCCGCCTACAGGCGGGCCTTTTCAGCATATGAAGGTAACGCGGTGAATATTCAGGCTCTTCTTTCCGACAAAGTCAGTCAGGCAATGATTGCGGCGGGCGCGCCTGCCGATTGCGAACCTCAGGTTCGTCAGTCTGCGAAGGTACAGTTCGGTGATTACCAGGCAAACGGTATGATGGCCGTGGCGAAAAAACTGGGTCAGGCGCCGCGACAACTGGCTGAGCAGGTGATTCAGCATCTGGATCTCACCGGTATCGCCAGCAAAGTTGAAATCGCCGGCCCCGGTTTTATCAATATCTTCCTCGATCGCGAATGGCTGGCGGTGCAAACCGCACAGGCGCTGCAACTGCCGCGTCTCGGTGTGAACGCTGTCGCCCCACAAACCATCGTGGTGGATTACTCCGCGCCAAATGTGGCGAAGCAGATGCACGTGGGCCACGTCCGCTCCACCATCATTGGTGATGCCGCGGTGCGCACGCTGGAGTTCCTCGGCCATAACGTCATCCGCGCTAACCACGTCGGCGACTGGGGCACGCAGTTCGGCATGCTGATCGCGTATCTGGAAAAGCAGCAGAACGAACATCACGAAGAGATTGCATTGGCTGACCTGGAAGCCTTCTACCGCGAAGCCAAAGTGACCTACGATGCCGACGAAGCCTTTGCCGAGCGCGCGCGTAATTACGTGGTTAAGCTGCAAGGTGGCGATGAATATTGCCGCAGCATGTGGAAGAAGCTGGTCGATATCACCATGAGCCAGAACCAGCTGGTGTATGACCGCCTGAATGTGACGCTGACGCGCAAAGATGTGATGGGCGAGAGTCTGTACAACGACATGCTGCCGGGCATCGTGGCCGATCTGCGCGAAAAAGGGTTGGCGGTGACCAGCGAGGGCGCCACGGTCGTTTTCCTTGATGAGTTTAAAAACAAGGAAGGTGAACCAATGGGCGTGATCATTCAGAAGAAAGATGGCGGCTATCTCTACACCACCACCGACATCGCCTGCGCTAAATACCGTTTCGAGACCCTGCATGCCGATCGCGTGCTCTATTACATCGATTCACGTCAGTATCAGCATTTGCAACAGGCGTGGACCATCGTACGTAAAGCCGGATACGTGCCAGAATCTGTCCCGCTTGAGCATCACGCGTTTGGCATGATGCTGGGCAAAGATGGTCGTCCGTTTAAAACCCGTAGCGGCGGCACCATTCGCCTCGCCGATTTGCTGGACGAAGCGGTTGAACGTGCGCATACCCTGGTGAGCGAAAAGAATCCAGAGATGTCAGCGCAAGAGCTGAAAGATCTGTCTGAAGTGGTGGGTATCGGCGCGGTGAAATACGCTGATCTGTCAAAAAGCCGCACCACCGATTACATCTTCGACTGGGACAACATGCTGGCATTCGAGGGCAACACTGCGCCTTACATGCAATACGCCTACACGCGTGTGCTGTCCGTATTCCGCAAAGCCGGCATTGATGCCGATAGCCTGAGCGGCGACATCGTGCTGACCGAAGAGCGCGAAGCGCAGCTGGCAACGCGTCTGCTGCAGTTCGAAGAAGTGATTACCCAGGTCGCGCGCGACGGTACGCCACATGTGATGTGTGCTTACCTGTACGAGCTGGCTGGTCAGTTCTCTGGCTTCTACGAACACTGCCCAATTCTCTCCGCCGAGGACGAAACCATCCGTCAGAGCCGCCTGCAGCTTGCCGCGTTAACCGCGAAAACGCTGAAGCAAGGTCTGGACACGCTGGGCATTAAAACCGTCGAACGCATGTAAAACCATTGGCGGAGAGCGACGCACCTGCTCTCCGCTGCTTTCCCCCCCTTCGTCCTCTCGGTTAAAAATCCCCTTTTTTCTGCCCTCCAACCTGCTCTAACTACAACTACTGCCCTGCCCAACACGCGTTATTCCTCTACCTCCACACGCTTTCTCAATTTTCCGACACAGCTCACCAAATAAACAAAACTCATACCTTCATAACCATTTTATGGCAGACAAAGTCGCACGCCATCCCTAATTTGGTTATGGAAGCGAGATCAAAAAAACATGCAACAAGCTGTTTTAACAGCTAAAAACTATAAAATTCACCCCTGCAATCGGGTTAAAGTGATGCCCCGGCATGCGTTAGGGCATAAAAAGAATCTCAACCCGATAACGTCATTAATAAAAAAATCAGAGCGTATCCTATGAGCAATCACGACATTATCGATGTAAAAGGCTGGATCGACGCCCGCCCGATCACCGGATACCAGTGGCTGACCCTCGGCCTGTGTTTCATCATCATCATGTTTGATGGCTACGACGCGGCAGCCATGGGCTTTATTGCGCCCGCGCTGATTGAGGACTGGGGCATTAGCCACGCGGAAATGGGCCCGATTCTCGGAGCGGCCATGTTCGGCGTGGCGATTGGTGCGTTGATCGCCGGTCCGTGGTCCGACAAATTTGGCCGTAAGCGCGTGCTGCTGCTGTCGATTGCCGTGTTTGCCTGCTTCAGCCTGATGAGCGCCTTCGCCCGCACGCCGCTGGAAATGGGCGCGTTACGTTTTCTCACCGGTCTTGGTCTTGGTGCGGTCATGCCCAACTGCGTCACGCTGGTGTCAGAATATATGCCAGAGCGCCGCCGCAGCCTGATGATCACCGTAATGTACAGCGGTTTTAATATTGGTTCCGGGCTGGGCGGATTTATTGCCGCTGGCATGCTGCCGCACTTTGGCTGGCAATCAGTGCTGGGTTTGGGTGGTCTGCTGCCGTTGCTCATGTTACCGCTGCTGCTGTGGCTACTGCCGGAGTCGGCAATGTATATGGTGGTACGCAAGGTCAGTCGTGACAAGATTGCCGCGGTGCTCAAACGTCTCGGCGGCGAGTTCTCCGCCGGCACCGCCTTTGTGCTCAATGCGCCGATCATCCCGAAAAAAGCGCAGGTGCTGCAGCTGTTTAGCCGCGGCTATGCCGGCGGTACGCTGGTGTTGTGGCTGACTTACTTCATGGGGCTGTTCGTCATCTACCTGCTTAACGGCTGGCTGCCGACCATCCTGCGTTCTGGCGGCGTGACGCTGGAGCGTGCGGCAATTGTTGCCGGTTTATTCCAGTTGGGCGGCACCTTTGGTGGCCTGATGGTCGGTGGGCTAATGGACCGTTTTAAGGCGAAATACGTCATCGCCCTGTTCTATCTGCTCGGCAGCTTCTGCCTGGTTTCTCAGGGCATCTGGAGCTTTGGCCCGACGGTGCTGGCACTGTTAGTGTTCCTCGCAGGTGTCTGCATTAACGGTGCGCAAACCGGCTTGCAGGCCTTTTCCCCGGCCTTTTATCCCACCGAAATGCGCGCCACGGGCGTGTGCTGGATGCACGGCATTGGTCGCAGCGGCGCCATTATCAGCTCTTCACTGGGCGGCGTGCTGCTCGGCGTTTTCCCCGGGCAAACAGCCATTTTTATCGTTTTGTCGCTTCCGGCCGTTTTGGCGGCACTTTCCATCACCCGACATCACCCTGCACAGGTGGCCCGTCAGGTTAAAGGCATCGACCTTAATGACCTGCCGTCCCTGTCGCGTACCCTCAATAATCGATGAAGTAGAGGTCAAAAAATTATGGCTAAAATCATAGGCGGTTTGGCGGTTTCCCATACACCCACTATTGGCTTTGCGGTTGATCACAACAAGCAGCAGGAAGGTGCCTGGGCACCGATTTTCGATGGCTTTGCGCCAATGCAGCGCTGGCTTGAGGAGAAGAAACCGGACGTGCTGCTGTATGTGTTTAACGATCACGTCACCTCCTTCTTTTTTGATCACTACTCGGCGTTTGTGCTGGGCATTGATGACGAATATGCCGTGGCGGATGAAGGCGGCGGCCCACGCGATCTGCCGCCAGTAAAAGGTCATGCGGCGCTGTCACAACATATTGGTGCCAGCCTGATGGCGGATGAGTTCGATATGTCATTCTTCCAGGACAAAGCGCTGGATCACGGCCTGTTTTCACCGCTGTCGGCGCTGGCGCCGTGGCAAGGCGGCTGGCCGATGCAGGTCGTTCCGCTGGCGGTAGGCGTTTTGCAGTTCCCGATCCCGACGGCGCGTCGCTGCTATAAGCTGGGCCAGGCGCTGAAACGCGCGGTGGAAAGTTTCCCGGAAGATTTGAAGGTTGCCGTAGTGGCAACCGGTGGCGTCTCACATCAGGTGCACGGCGAGCGTTGCGGCTTCAACAATCCGGAATGGGATGCGCAGTTTATCGATTTGCTGATCAACGATCCTGAACGCCTGACCGAAATGACGCTGGCTGAATACGCCACGCTGGGCGGCCTTGAAGGCGCGGAAGTGATTATGTGGTTGATCATGCGCGGGGCGCTGTCGGCAAACGTTGAGAAGCTGCATCAGGATTACTACCTGCCTTCAATGACCGGTATCGCCACGCTGATCCTCGAAAATCAGTCACGCGAAGCACCGGTTGATGTACATCAGCGCCAGCGCGATAAGATCAACCTGCAACTCAGCGGTGTGGAAAAGCTGCCCGGCACCTATCCGTTCACCCAGGCTCGCAGCTTGAAAGCCCTGCGCATCAACCGCTTCCTGCACCGCATGATACAGCCAGAGTGGCGTAAGCGATTCCGTGAAGCCCCGCAGGCGCTGTATCAGGAAGCCGGGCTGACCGCTGAGGAGCAAACGCTGATTACCCAGCTCGATTGGCGCGGCATGATCCACTATGGCGTCAGTTTCTTCCTGCTGGAAAAGCTGGGTGCGGTGGTGGGGGTGTCTAACCTGCATATTTACTCGGCGATGCGTGGTGAAACGCTGGAACAGTTCCAGCAGACGCGCAATCAGCAGGTGCTCTACTCTGTTGCAGGGAAAGCTGACTGATGATTACGCAACCGGTTATCGACTGCCATCACCACGTTTTCGATCCCCAAAGATTCCCCTGGGCGCCCGAGAGCGCCTATAACCCGGACGGACACGAACTGGCGACGCCCGATTACTACCGCGCTGTGATGCAAGCGTACAACATCCGCCACTCGCTGATTGTTGGGCCAACATCGGGATATAACACCGACAACCGCTGCCTGCTGGATACCATTAAGCGCGGTGAGGGACGTTTTAAGGGGATTGCCGTCACGCCGCGTGATGTCGATAGCGACACCCTCGCCAGCCTGAAGGATCAGGGCATCGTCGGGATTGCGCTGAACGTGGCGATGCTGGGCACCGAGCCGTTTATGCAGCTGGATGCCCTGATGGGCAGGTTGGCGGAATTGGATCTGTTTGCTCAAATTCAGGTGCAGAACAACCAGCTGCTGGCGCTGATGCCGCTGCTGTCACGCACCCGCACGCGTTTGCTGATCGATCACTCCGGTCGGCCAGACGTCAGCGCGGGCGTAGCGCAACCGGCCTTTCAGGCGCTGCTGTCGCTGGCCGGCCAGCAGCGCACCAGCGTGAAGCTTTCCGGGCTGGCGAAATTCTCCCGGCAGCCCTATCCCTTCAGCGATGGTCATCCTTACCTGCTGGCATTGCTGGACGCTTTCGGCGCGGAAAACTGCCTATGGGGATCGGATTGGCCGTTCCTGCGCGCCACTGAACGCATGGATATGGGCACGCAACTGCTGCTGATAGAACAGCTGATCCCCGATGAAAAAAGCCGCCGTCAGGTGCTTTGGCACACCCCTAAGCGGCTGTTTGGTTTTACTGAATTACAGGAGTCACCATGAGAACCATCTATGTACTGAACGGCCCGAACCTCAATTTGCTGGGCACCCGCGAACCCGAAACCTACGGTGCCGACACGCTGCAAAGCGTCGAAGCGCTGTGTCGCGCAACGGCGGAAGAGCTGGGCGTGGCAATTGAGTTTCGTCAGACCAACCACGAAGGGGAAATGATCGAGTGGATTCAGCAGGCACGGCTAGAGGCGCTGGCGCTGGTGATCAACCCGGCGGCGTGGACGCACACCTCCGTCGCGATACGTGACGCTGTCACCGGTGTGGCGCTGCCGCTCTGGGAAGTGCACATCACTAATGTGCATAAACGTGAGCCCTTTCGTCACCACTCCTATCTTTCCGACGTCGCACAAGGGGTTATTTGCGGCTACGGTATTCGCGGATACCGCTATGCGTTGATGGAAGCGGCGCGCGTCGGCTGATTATTCATCCTGGCCGCACACTTCACGCAGGCAGCGGATCAGCGCATCCGCTGCCGGTGAGTGCAGACAGCCCGCACGCACCGTCAACCCGATGGCGCGATCGGTATCCGGTAACGGCACCGGCAGCGCCACCAGCGCGCCGGACGCCAGTTCCACTTCCAACTGATGGGCAGAGACCGCCGCCAGCATATCCGACTGCATCAGCAAGCCGCGCACCAACGCCAAATCGCCGGTTTCCACCACTGGGTCAGGTGCTGGGATGCCCATCGCCTGAAAGCTATTATTCAGCAGATAGCGCGCCGGCGTGGCCGAACGCGGCAGCACCCAACGCGCAGCACGCAAATCATCAGTGGAAAGATCACGTCCTACCAGCGGATGATCGTGACGCGCCAACAACACCATACGTTCGGAGAACAGCATTTCGCGCGTGACGTCCAGTGCGTCTTCATCGCGGCGCAGCGCGCCAAAGATAAAATCGATATCACCCGAGCGCATTTCCGAGGCCAGCACGCCAAAGGCGCTTTCACTGGTCACCACACGTACGCCCGGATAACGCGCTGTCAGCATCACGATCGCCTGCGGCAAAATGCGCGTGCGTCCCAGCGGCAGCGCGCCAACGCGTACGGTTCCCTCAAGTATCCCGCTGCGGGCGGCAATATCGGCCGGAATATGGCGCAGTTCATTCAGTGCACGCCGCACGTTTGCTTCAATTTCACGTCCGGCCAGCGAAGGCATCATGCCGTGCGGCGTACGCTCCAGTAGCGCGATGCCCGCGCCGTTTTCCAGCACGCGCAGCGCCGCGCTCACCGCCGGCTGGCTAAGTCCGAGACGCGCCGCCACCGTCTGCATATGCCGTGTCTGACACAGGGTGATAAAAATTTGCAGCCGACGCACGTTAAACAGCCACAGCGGTTCCGCATCGCTGCGCTGCGCACCGCGTCCCTGCAATTTTGCCAGCCGCTGCGGCACCTGATGCAACTCCTCAATCGCCCGCAGCGCGCGCGGCAGCACACATTTACCGAAGTCTGTCAGCATCATGCCACCCGCGTGACGTTCAAACAGCGTGACACCTAACGTGAGTTCCAGATCGCGAATGGCGCGGGTGATGGCTGACTGGGTGCGAAATAATTCATCTGCCGCACGTGAGACACTGCCTTGTGCAACCACCTGACTAAATGCTCTGATTTGCATCAGATTTGTTAGCTCCTGCGTGCCCTTTTCCGCCATCTTTACCTGTCCATTTTCGCCAGCGATCGATGTCGCAATATAAATAAAACGCATACCCACTGCAATTAAATGAATTATCGCCACTGCGTTGGCAATGACAGCATGGAAAAAACAGCGGAGGAGTATGCCATGACTAACAACACCCCCAAAAAAACCGCGCTGGTGGTCAGCGCTCACTCAGCGGATTTCGTCTGGCGCGCCGGCGGCGCCATCGCTCTTCATCATGCGCAGGGCTATGACGTCCACGTCGTGTGTCTCTCATTTGGCGAGCGCGGTGAATCAGCCAAACTGTGGCGTAAAGGGGAGATGAGCGAGGCGAAAGTGAAAGCCGCCCGCCGCAGCGAGGCGCAGGCGGCCGCCGAGATCCTCGGTGCCAGCATCGAATTTTTTGATCTCGGCGATTATCCGCTGCGTGCCGATAAAGAAACCCTGTTCCGCCTCGCCGACGTCTATCGCCGGGTGCAGCCGCACTTTGTTCTGACCCACTCGCTACAGGATCCCTATAACTACGATCACCCTATGGCCACCCATCTGGCGGAGGAAGCGCGCATTATCGCCCAGGCTGAGGGCTACCGTCCGGGCGAAAAAATCGTCGCTGCGCCGCCGGTTTACTGCTTCGAACCGCACCAGCCTGAGCAGTGCAACTGGAAGCCGGATGTGCTGCTGGATATCACCTCGGTGTGGGACAAGAAATATCAGGCAATTCAGTGCATGGCCGGGCAGGAACATCTTTGGGAATACTACACGCGCGTGGCACAGCAGCGCGGCGTGCAGGCCAAGCGTAACGTCGGGATCACCAGCCAGCGCGATATCGTTTATGGCGAAGGCTATCAAAGCATCTTCCCGCGCGTAACGGAGGATCTGGCATGAGCCTCATCGCTAAAAAAGGTGTCGCGGTGCGACATATTGCCCGCGCGGATCGCGCGGATATCGATGCGCTGGCCCGTTCAGGTGTCGCCACCGTGCATGAAGCGCAGGGGCGCACAGGCTTGCTGGATCCCGCCATTCGCCCGATTCAGCAAGATTGTGGCATTGCGGGCAGCGCGATCACCGTGCTGGTGGCGCCAGGCGATAACTGGATGTTCCACGTGGCGGTAGAAATGTGTCAGCCGGGCGATGTGCTGGTGGTCGCGCCGACGTCGCCGTGCAGCGATGGATTCTTCGGCGACCTGCTAGCGACCTCACTGCAGTCGCGCGGTGTACGCGGGCTAGTGGCGGATGTGGGGGTGCGCGATAGCCGCACATTGCGCGCAATGGGGTTCGCCGTCTGGTCGCGTGCGGTATATGCGCAGGGCACCGTAAAAGAGACGCTCGGTTCGGTCAATGTCCCGCTCGTGTGCGCTGGACAGCTGGTCTGGCCTGGTGACGTTATCGTGGCCGATGACGACGGCGTGGTAGTGGTGCCGCGCAGTGACGCCGCCAGCGTGGCAGAAAAAGCGCGTCAGCGTGAAGCGCTGGAAGAGAGCAAACGTGCCCGCCTGGCAGACGGTGAACTGGGGCTGGATATTTACCAGATGCGCCCGCGCCTGGCGGAGAAAGGCCTGCGCTATCTCGACACGCTTGAGCAACTGGAGGAGTAAACCATGCGCCAGCGTCGCATTCCCTGCTTGTTGATGCGCGGCGGCACTTCAAAAGCCGCCTGCTTTCTGGCCCAGGATCTGCCAGCCGATCCCACGGCGCGTGACCAAGTGCTGTTGGCGGTGATGGGATCGCCCGATATTCGTCAGATCGATGGCTTAGGTGGCGCCGATCCGCTCACCAGCAAAGTGGCGATCGTCAGCGCGTCCAGCCGCGACGATGCCGATGTCGATTATCTGTTTGCCCAGGTTAACGTTGACCGTCCCAGCGTCGATTACGGGCAAAACTGCGGCAACATTCTCGCCGCGGTGGGGCCTTTTGCCGTTGAGCGCGGCTTGGTCGCGGCGGGCCGTGAACGCACCAGGGTGCGCATTTTTATGCAAAACACCGGGCAGATTGCCGAGGCGGCGTTCGCCACCCTTGACGGTGAAGTCGACTATGACGGCGATCTACGCATTGACGGCGTGCCAGGCAGCGCAAGCGAGATCACCCTCACCTTCAAAGATATTGCCGGCTCGAGCTGCGGCGCGCTGCTGCCGACCGGTCAGTCGCGCGATCGTTTTGATGGCATCGACGTCACCTGCATCGACAACGGCATGCCGGTCATCCTGGTGCGTGCGGCGGATGTCAATCGCAGCGGCTATGAAAGCCGCGACGAGTTAGATAACGACAGTGAGCTCAAGCAGCGGCTGGAGTCGATTCGCCTGCAGGCCGGGCCGCGTATGAATCTGGGTGATGTCAGCCAGCGTACGGTGCCCAAAGTCACGCTGTTGGCCGAAGCGCGCCACGGCGGCGCAATCAGCTCTCGCACCTTTATTCCGCACCGCTGCCACGCCTCGATTGGCGTGCTTGGTGCGGTGAGCGTCGCCAGCGCCTGCCTGATCCCCGGCAGCGTCGCCGACGGACTGGCGCGCACCAGCCAGCAACCCCAACAGCGCCTGAGTGTGGAACACCTCAGCGGCGAATTCAGCGTGCTGCTGCAGCGCGTGGGCGATAACCCGCTGGCGGGCTGCGGTCTGCTGCGCAGCGCGCGTGCCATTTTTACCGGTGAGGTAATGATTCCGGCGGCGGTCTGGCCATTCAGCAAGGAGTAATTGATGAACATCACCTTTATCGGTTTTGGCGAAGCAGGCGGCATTCTCGCCCATGACCTTCAGGCACAGGGCAATGCGGTGACGGTATGGGATCGCAAAGCCCTTGCGGCAGAAACTCTGCCCACGCTGCAGCTCAAAGCACAACAAAGTGGCGTGCGGCTGGCCGCTTCGCTGGCGGATGCGCTGCAGGACTCCACGCTGGTGTTCTCCACCGTTACCGCTTCACAGGCACTTAACGTGGCACAGCAGACGGCAGCGCTGTTACAGGCTGGGCAGCATTTTCTCGATCTCAATTCGGTGGCGCCGCACACCAAACGCGCCGCGGCAGAAGTGATTAACGCCGCGGGTGCCAGCTATATCGACGTGGCGGTGATGGCGCCGGTGCCGCCCAAGCGGCTGGCGACGCCGCTGCTGTTTGGCGGTGCTCAGGCTGAGCAGGTGCAGCCGCTGCTGCAACAGCTGGGCCTCAACAGCCGCATGTTGGGATGCGAAGTAGGTGAAGCCTCGGCAATTAAGATGTGCCGCAGCGTGATGATTAAAGGCCTGGAGGCGCTCACCACCGAATGCCTGAGCGCAGCGCGGCAGTACGGCGTTGAGCAAGCGGTGCTCGACTCGCTGCACGCCAGTTTCCCTTCACTGGGCTGGAACGATCAGCTGCCGCACTACCTGATTAGCCGCGTGGCGGAGCACGGTCAGCGACGCGCCGAAGAGATGCAGGAAGTCGTGAAAACGCTGCAAGACGTCAAGGTGCCGGCCGCCATGAGCGCAGCCATTGTTGCCACGCAGCAAGGCCTGATTGATGCGTTAAACGCCCGTTCCCTGCGCTATCAACAACTGACACCGTTCATCTGGCAAGCGACGCTGGATAAAATTTATTCATCTCAATGAGTTATGCGGATAGAGGTATGCGTTTTGTTTATCGGCGATTGTTTACATTTTTGCAACAGCGTAGCGTAAGCGAGACGAGAAACGCGTTTTAAAACAATAAATATCGGAAGCAAAACATGAAGATTAGAGCATCTGTCACCCTTTCCCTGCTGCTGGCAGCGGGTATTGGCCAGGCCAGCGCAGCCACGCTGGACGCCTCTCACACCAACCAGGTTATGACCCGTGTGAAAAACAGCATCAGTGCCCAGCACAGCACCGGCTGTGTGGCGGTAGTTGATGCCAGCGGCACGCTGCTGGCCTTCCAGCGCCTTGACGGTGCCTCACCGGGCTGCGTCGATGCCGCGATTGGCAAAGCACGGACTTCTGCGCTCTATCACGCCCCTTCCCTGAAATTTATGCAGCGTCTGCAGAGTGGCGAAACCACGGTACTGGCCATCCCACATGCCGTGGCTCTCGGCGGCGGTTTTCCGCTGTCTCTGCAAAACGAAGTGGTTGGCGCCGTTGGTGTCAGCACGCCAAAACAGGAGCTGGATAACCAGGCTTCAGAGGCTGCCGCTCAGGCGCTGAAATAACGTTCGGGGATTTCCATGATGACTCTTTCACGCCGCCGGTTGCTGACCGGCACGGCGGGCCTGTTGGTGGCTGGCGTCCTGACGCAGGTGCTACCCGCGAGCCTGGCTTTCGCCTCGCCACCCCTGGCCGCAGCCGTCGCGCCCTCCGCCAGTTTTCGCGCGATTTCCGTCAGCCTGACCGGGCTGGACCAGCCGGATGCCATGCTGGCGCAGCGCCTGTACAGCTGGCTGCACGACCATGTTCCGCAGCTGGATAGCCAACTCGATACGCTCAGTGCGCTGCTGCAGCAGCAGCCCGCCGCCAACGGCAGTAGCCTGCTGACGCTGTTGAGTACGCAGCCCAAAGCCCTGAACGATCTTTATCAAACGTTGGTTTCCGGCTGGTATCTGGGCATTGTCGGTCCGCTGCCGCACCCGCAGTGCATCGCCTTCGAAAATATTGTCAGCTATCAGCTGGTACGCGATTCCCTGTTACCACCGAGCTACGCGCCGGGGCAACCTAACTTTTGGACGCAGCCGCCTGCAAGGAGAGCACATGTCTGATTCATTAAGCGCCGATGTGGTGGTGATTGGTGCCGGGATTGCCGGTTCACTGGCGGCACTAAAGATGGCCAACGCTGGCGCGTCGGTACTGATGCTGGAGTCCGGACCGGAGATTAAACGCGATCAGGCGGTGGAGTATTTCCGCAACTCGCCGTTTAAGGGCGACTTCACCGAACCTTACCCACCGCAGCCGTGGGCGCCGCAGCCGAAGTTCATCCCCAGCGATAACAATTACCTGATCCAGAAAGGCCCGGATCCCTATCGCGCCCAATATCTGCGCGGCACCGGCGGCACCACATGGCACTGGGCTGGACAAGCGTTCCGCTTGTTGCCGAACGATATGCGTATTCAGTCGCTGTACGGCATTGGCCGCGACTGGCCGATCAGCTATGCCGAACTGGAACCCTATTACTGTGACGCCGAATACCAGATGGGCGTTTCCGGTGACAGCGATCTGGCTTCGCCGCGTTCACGCCCTTACCCGCTGCCGGGTATTCCGCTGCCCTACGGCTTCGATCGCCTGAAGCAGCGTCTCGGTCCGCTGGGTTATGAGGTTGGCATTGGTCCACAGGCGCGCAACAGCATCGCCTATGACGGACGCCCGGCCTGCTGCGGCAACAATAACTGCATGCCGGTGTGTCCGATTGATGCGCAGTACCACGGCGGCATCGCCGCACGTAAGGCGCTGGATGCTGGCGTAAAAATCGTTACCAATGCGGTGGTGTTTCGCATTGAGGCCGACGATAAAGGCACGATTCAGGCAGTGCATTATCTCGATCAGAATAAAGCGCGTCATCGCGTCACCGGCAAACAGTTTGTCCTGACGGCCAACGGCATCGAAAGCCCGAAAATCCTGCTGCTTTCAACCAGCGATCGCTACCCGAACGGCATCGCCAACCGTTCCGGCATGGTGGGCCGTAACCTCATGGATCATCCCGGATCGTCAGTTGAGTTCTACGCCGATGAGCCGGTGTGGTTTGGCCGTGGCCCGATGCGGCCCGGTAGCATCAATAATCTGCGCGACGGCGAATTTCGTGGTGAGCGTTCTGCGCTGCGTATCGACCTCGCGAACACGTCGCCGGTGCGTTATCTCACCGAGCGTTTGGTACGTCAGGGCTATTATGGCAAGGCGCTTAACGACAAGCTGGCCTTCCAGGCCGAGCGTTTTGTCCAGCTGAAGTGCCTGCTGGAGATGCTTCCAGAGCCGCAGAACCGCGTCACGCTGAGCAAAACCGAGAAGGATGCCTGGGGCATACCACGACTCGAGGTGTATTACAGCTTCCCGGAATATGTGCATCGCGGCTATGACCAGTCGATGATCGACTTCCAGCGCATGGTGAAACAGATGGGTGGAACGGAGGCGGTCTACAGCAAGCGCGGCGTTTATGACAACAACCAGCACATTACCGGCACCATGATCATGGGCAGTAATCCGCAGGATTCGGTAGTGGACGGTCACTGCCGTACCCACGATCACCCGAACCTGTTTATCGCCGGTACCGGCATTATGCCGTCGGCCTCAACGGTCAATTCAACGCTGACCGGAACCGCGCTGGCGCTGCGTATGGCCGACAGCGTTCTGGCAAGCTTATAAGGAGCCCCGATGAAACCTGTATTTATTCAGGCCGCTATCGCGGTGGTCCTGATGCAGTGCGCCGTGGCGCAAGCGGCTGACAATGCCGCCCAGATTAAGCGCGGCGAATATCTGGCGCGTGCCGGTGACTGTACCGCT
This sequence comes from Pantoea sp. X-Soil-ISGK-421, assembly GCF_059730785.1. Taxonomy (NCBI): domain Bacteria; kingdom Pseudomonadati; phylum Pseudomonadota; class Gammaproteobacteria; order Enterobacterales; family Erwiniaceae; genus Pantoea; species Pantoea sp. X-Soil-ISGK-421. Next base: position 2,334,262 of record NZ_AP035979.1, read on the forward strand.
TGCCATACCGCGACCAACGGCCCGCTGTTTGGCGGCGGCTTTGCGGTGAGTACGCCTTTCGGCCAGATTTGGGGCAGCAATATCTCGTCCGATAAGCAGTACGGTATCGGCAACTGGAGCGACGATCAGTTCGTTGCTGCGGTGCGCGACGGCATTGGCAAAAACGGCGAGCAGCTCTATCCGGCGATGCCGTATGACTCCTTCACCAAAATGAAGCGCGACGATGTGCTGGCGATCAAAGCCTATTTGCTGTCGATGCCGCCGGTACATCAGGCCTCACCGCAAACCGACCTGCCGTTCCCGTTCAACCAACGTTGGGGGATGCGCTTCTGGAAGTGGTTTAACTTTGATAAGGGCGAATTACAGAACGATGCGCAGCAGAGCGCGCAGTGGAATAACGGTCGCTATCTGGTCGAAGCGCTTGCACACTGCGGCACCTGTCATACGCCGCGTAATCTGACCATGGGCATGGACAACGATAAAGCGCTGGCCGGCGGCGATCTCGGCGGCTGGATGGCGTACAACATCACGCCGGATAAACAGGCTGGCATCGGTGACTGGAGTCAGCAGCAGTTGGTGACCTACCTGAAAACCGGATTTGTTGCCCATAAAGCCAGCGCCTCCGGCCCGATGGCCGAAGCGATTGAGCACAGTCTGCAGCATCTGCCGGACAGTGACTTGCAGGATATCGCCACTTATCTGCGCAGCGTCAAGCCCCAGCCGGACCAGCAGCAAACCCATCCACGCGACTGCTGGGGACAACCTTCCACTGCGCTGATTGCACTGCGTGGCACCGATGACGCGACGCGCAACGCCCAGCCCGGTGCCGTGCTGTTTGCCGGTAACTGTGCCAGCTGCCACGGGGCGGAAGGTGCGGGATCGGGTAGCGGTTTCCATGCTTATCCGTCGTTATATCATCACACCAGCACCGGCGCGGCAGATGCGCTCAATGTGGTGTCGGTAATCCTCAACGGCGTACATCGCCACATGACCGAAGGCGAAGTCTTTATGCCGGCCTTTGCGCCAGAGCTCAGCGACCAGCAGGTGGCGGACGTCAGTAACTTTGTCACTCAGCAGTTTGGTAATCCGGCTGCAGCCAACGTCAGTGCGAAGCAGGTGAAAGCGTTAAGGCAGGATGCAAAATTGGCTTCACCACCCACCTTCAGTCAGGGGGATAAGCCTTAATCAACGCTATCGGCGGCGCATGGCGCGTCGCCGATGTATTAACGGTTACTGATAATTCACCGTCACTTCACTGCTCACCACGCGCAAGCCCGGCGGCAATGCGCCCTTCCCCTGAAATCCAAACGCCAGATGCAGCGTCTCTTCCGCTGCCACATTGGCTAAGCCGCGCGTACTGCCGCTGGCCCCTTCGATTTCGACACAGCGATCGGCCGCACACAAACGCACCACCAATCCCGACGGCGCAGGACGGCTAAGCTGATAACGCCAGTTCACCACCGAAATAGTGCCCGGCGCGCTTGACGGCGCACGCAGCGCGGGTGTTATCAGCCAGTTACCGCGCACGCCGAGGCTGGGGCCGCTGGCGTTGGCGGTCCAGGCACCGCTGGCCGCGTTGGCAGCGAGCGGCAACGCCATCATCGGCAACATCATTAATGCCCAGCACCAGCGACGCATTACTTGCCTCCAATGGTAGCGGTCATGCGGATCTGACGGTTATCGGTCAGCTCCATATTCGACAACACAATCAGCTGCGGCAGATTGCGGCGCAGGAAGCGCGCCAGCAGCGCACGCAGCGGATGATTCACCAGCAGCACCGGTGGCGCGCCCACCATCTCTTGCTGCTGCAGTGCGCCTTGCGCCTGCACCAGTAAGCGATCCGCCAGACCGGGTTCGAGTCCGCCGCCGCCCTGCAGTGCTTGCAGCAGCAAACGTTCCAGGGTGGCGTCGAGGCCAATCACCTGCACTTCGCCGTTGCCTGGGAACCACTGTTGGGTGATTGCACGTCCCAGCGCCACGCGTACCACGCTGGTCAGCTCTTGCGGATCGTTTTGCACTGGCGCATGTTCCGCCAGCGTTTCGATAATGGTGCGCATATCGCGAATTGACACCCGCTCGGTCAGCAGGTTTTGCAGTACTTTGTGCAGCGTGGTCAGGGTAATGACGCCCGGCACCAGATCTTCGGTCAGCTTTGGCATCTCCTGCGTGACGCGATCTAACAGCTGCTGCGCTTCCTGACGGCCAAACAGCTCGCTGGCGTATTGTCCAATCAGGTGATTGAGATGCGTTGCCACCACGGTGCTGGCTTCTACCACGGTAAAGCCCTGAATCTGCGCCTGCTCTTTCAGGGCGCTGTCGATCCAGATCGCCGCCAGACCAAAGGCCGGATCGACGGTCGGCTCACCCGGCAGCGAACCGGCGGCGGTGCCAGGATTGATCGCCATCCAGCGGCCCGGATAGGCATCACCGCTGCCAATCTCCACGCCTTTCATCAGGATGCGGTAACGTGCGGGCGGCAGTTCCATGTTGTCACGGATATGAACCACCGGCGGCAGGAAGCCCACCTCCTGCGCGACCTTCTTACGAATACTGCGGATGCGTCCCAGCAGTTCGCCGTTTTGCAGGTGATCGACCATCGGAATCAGGCGATAACCCACTTCCATGCCGAGCGAATCCTCCAGCTGCACATCGGTCCATGACGCTTCCACGGTGGCGGGCGTTTCCTGAGGTTTCACCAAACCTGAGGCTTCTGCGGGTTTCTTCGGCTGCATTTCGCGGCCGCGCAGCCACCAGGCCAGGCCCAACAGCGCGGCGGTAAACAGCAGGAAGACCAGATTGGGCATGCCCGGCACCAGGCCCAGCAAACCAATCACGCCGCCACTCAGCATCAGCACACGCGGATTCTTGAACAGCTGGGTCACCATCTGCTCGCCGACATCCTGATCGGTGCCCACGCGGGTAACGATGACACCGGCGGCAGTGGAGATCACCAGCGCCGGGATCTGCGCCACCAGGCCATCACCGATGGTTAACAGCGTGTAGGTTTCGCCAGCGTGACCGAGATCCATACCGTGCTGCACCACGCCGACCAACAGGCCGCCGATGATGTTAATCACCATGATCAGGATACCGGCGATGGCATCACCGCGAACGAACTTACTCGCACCGTCCATTGAGCCGTAGAAATCAGCTTCCTGCGTCACTTCGGTACGGCGTTGCTTGGCTTCTTGCTCACCAATTAAGCCGGCGTTGAGGTCGGCATCGATCGCCATCTGTTTGCCGGGCATTCCATCCAGTACGAAACGTGCACCGACTTCGGCGATACGTCCGGCACCTTTGGTGATGACCATGAAGTTGATGATAACGAGGATGATGAACACCACGATACCGATGGCGAAGTTGCCCCCCACCAGGAAGTGACCAAAGGCTTCCACCACGCGTCCGGCGGCGTCGGCGCCGGTATGGCCTTCCAGCAAAATGATACGGGTGGAGGCGACGTTCAGCGCCAGACGCAGCAGCGTCGAGAACAGCAGAATGGTCGGGAACGCGGCGAACTCCAGCGTGCGCTGGGTGAACATCGCCACCAGCAGCACCATGATTGACAGCGCAATGTTAAAGGTGAACAGCAGGTCAAGAATGAATGCGGGTAACGGCAGCACCATCATCGACAGGATCAACATGATCAGTACCGGGCCAGCCAGCACCTGCCATTGCGTGTCTTTAAAGTTGCCCGGTAAACGCAGCTTCTCGGCTAAATTAGCCATCGTTTCTGTTCTCTCCTGCAAAGTCCATATCTGCCGGAACCGGCAGGTTTTTTGGTTTGTTTGGAATCAGGCCGCCTTCACGCTTCCAGCGTCGCAGCTGCCAAACCCACGCCAGTACTTCGGCCACCGCGCCATACAGCGCGCCGGGGATGAACTGACCAATTTCTGTGTGTCGATACAAGGCACGCGCGAGCGGCGGTGCTTCAAGAATCGGGATACGGTGCTCTTTGGCTAATTCACGAATTTTCAAGGCGATATCGCCTGCACCTTTGGCCACCACTTTCGGCGCGCTCATCTTGCCTTCCTGATACTTCAGCGCCACCGAGTAGTGCGTCGGGTTGGTGACGATGACATCGGCTTTCGGCACATCGGCCATCATGCGGCGGCGCGCGGCGGCGCGCATCGCCTGACGAATACGCCCTTTAACATGGGGATCGCCTTCGTTCTGCTTATGTTCGTCGCGGATTTCCTGGCGCGTCATCTTCAGCTTTTTGAAGTAACTGTAGAGCTGCCAGAACACGTCAAAGCCCACCATCGGGAACAATCCCAGCATGACCAGCCCGCAGCAGGCGGCAATCATCGACAACCCGTGATGCAGCGCATTGACCGGCGATTCGCTCATCAGGCGTAGCATCTCTTCCCAGTGGCTCCAGATGTACCAACCGGCCACCACCCCCACCAGCACCGCTTTCATAATGGATTTCACCAACTCAGCCGCGGTTTGCCCGGAGAACATACGGCCGATGCCCGTGAGTGGGTTGAGCTTTTTGAGGTCGAATTTGATGGATTTACCGCTGAAGTTGAGGCCGCCCAGCGCCATCGGTCCGGCAATCGCCACCACCACTAAGCCGCCCATGAGCGGCAGCAGTGCGATGACCGCCTGCTTAATCAGGCTGCCGATGTGACCAATAATGACTTTGTCGTCGTTCACCATGCCGTGATCAAAACGAAAACCGGTCGCGACCATGCTGGCCAGACGCTCCGCCATGCTGTTACCGCCGACCCACAAGATCAGCAATCCAATCAACAGCATCATCACTGAAGTCAGCTCGCGCGAACGCGGAATCTGCCCTTCCTCACGCGCTTTCTCAAGTCGGTGGGGTGTGGGCGATTCTGTTTTGTCCTCGTTACTCTCTTCAGCCACAACGCACCTCAGCTGGCAGGAATTCTGAGCATAGAATGCCAAAACCCTGTCAGGCTAAAGCGAGGATTAGAGGGGGGAAATGTGAGTTTATTTAGCCATAAGTGAAATTGTGTTCTGCTGCGGCGCTGTTTGCTGGGTGTGCGGCAGGCGATAAAAGCGCACCACCTCGCCCACCAGTAACAGCGCGGGCGACTGCGGCTGTTCACGCGCCACCGTCTGCGGCAGTTCAGCAAGGGTGGTGATTATCACTCGCTGATCCACGCGGGTCCCGTTTTCGATAATGCCAACGGGCGTCTCGGCGCTGCGTCCCTGCGCCAGTAGCTGGGCGCTGATGCTAGCGCTCCACTTCAGCCCCATATAAAACACCAGCGTCTGGTTGTCTGTGGAAAGGCTGGCATCGGCCAGATGCGGTTCACCGCTTTTGCCGTGACCGGTGATTAACCGCAGCGACTGTGCGCAATCGCGGTGCGTCAAGGGAATTCCGCTGGCTGCTGCACATCCGGCGGCGGCGGTAATGCCCGGCACCACCTGACACGTAATCCCCGCCTGCTGAAGAAACACCATCTCTTCGCCACCGCGTCCGAAGATAAAGGGATCGCCGCCTTTCAGCCGTACCACTTGCCGCCCGCTGCGGGCTAAATCCACCAGCAGTTGATTGATCTGCGCCTGCTTTAAGCCGTGGCTGCCGGGCTTTTTGCCGACATCTATCGCCAGCGTCGCAGGTGGCACTTCGGCCATAATCGCCTCGCTCACTAACCGGTCATACACCACAACATCGGCGCTGTTGATGAGCCGCCAGGCTTTTAGCGTGAGCAGTTCCACATCACCCGGGCCTGCACCAACCAACCAGACAGTGCCTGGAGGATGCTCACGGCCTGATGGATTAAACAGCTTATCAAGGGAGTCACTGGCTTGCGTCATGAGGTTCTCCGTTACTGCGCCACGCGCAGAGATGAGAGCAGTTGTTTTAGCTCCGGGATGCAGGAGCCACAGTTGGTGCCGCACTTCAGTACGGCGCCGAGCGCTGCCGGAGAGCCGCAGCCCTGTTCAATAGCCCGGCGGATCGCCACTTCTCCCACGCCAAAGCAGCTGCAAAGCGTGCGCCCCTGGCTGGCACCCTGCGCCGGGCGGCCGCCCAGCAACACGTGTCTCTGCTGCGGTGACGCTGGCGTCTGGCTGAAAGCCTGGGCGACATAGGCATGGTCAATCTCCGGTAACCACGGCCCAGCATAAAAAGCACATGCCAGCTTGCCGTCCCGCCAGCCGAGCCAATGCAACTGCTGCCCTGCCTGCGCCTGTTGCCATTGCAATTCAGACATGCCCGGGATCTGCATCAGCCACGCGCTAGCTTGGGTATCACCCGCCAGCACGTAGCGCTGCACCCCGGGCTGTGGCGCACGCGACCAATACAGCAGATGCGGCGGCGCGATGATCTGCGGCAGCCACAACCAGCCCTGCCAGCTCGGTCGCAGCGGCTGCAGGCGCACCGCGGTTTGCTTTAATGCTGGCTGACCCGAAGCAGGACAACAGTTGGCGGCAACTAATCCATCCACATTGGCCTGCCCGCTAAACTGCCGCGTCCAGTGCATCGGTATAAATACGTGTCCACGCTGAAGTCCGTTATCAATCAGTACGCGTCCGCTCCACCAGCCCAGCTTTGACTGCACGCGCGTCACATCGCCCTGACTCAATCCCTTCGCTGCCGCGTCCAGCGGATGCAACGCGACAAAGGGCTCATCGTAATGCTGCATCAGACGCGGCACGTTGCCAGTGCGCGTCATGGTATGCCACTGATCGCGAATGCGCCCGGTATTCATTAGCAGGGGATAATGGGTATCCGTGTGAGTTTTGATAGGGATGGCTGGCGGCAGCAGACGTGCTTTGCTGTCGGCATAAAAGAAACGGCGATCGGCAAATAACCGCGCGGTACCGCTGGGTGCCCGGGCGTTGAGCGGCCACTGCACCGGCGCTAGCTGGTCATACTCTTCGCGTGTCATCTGTGCCAGCCCGCTGATATCGAAGGCGCGTGTGCCGTGATTCTCAAAGCCCGATAGCGCGGCGTGCTCGGCGAAAATTTCAGCGGGATGCTGCCACGTAAACGCCGCGCCAAAGCCGAGTCGTTTTGCTACCTGCGTTAGCAGCCACCAATCGGCTTTGGCCTCACCTGCCGGCGCGATAACACTGCGCTGGCGTGAAATACGCCGTTCGGAGTTGCTCACCGTACCGTTTTTCTCGCCCCACGCCTGCGCTGGCAATAGCACGTCGGCAAACTGCGCGGTATCGCTGTGGGCACTGACTTCTGATACCACCACCAGATCGCATTTCGCCAACGCCTGTGCCACGCGATTGCCTTCTGGCATGGAAACCGCGGGATTGGTGCCCATGATCCATACCGCTTTGACGTCGCCACGTTCGATGGCATTGAACAGATTGACCGCAGAGAATCCGGGCTGGCGCGCAACGCGTTTGGTCCCCCAGAAACGCTCTAGCCGATCAACGTCTTCCTCACCAAAACCCATATGCGCCGCCAGCTGATTGGCTAAGCCGCCCACCTCACGTCCGCCCATGGCGTTCGGCTGTCCGGTCAGCGAAAACGGACCGCAGCCTGCCCGACCCATTTTGCCCGTCAGCAAATGCGCATTGATGATGGCATTGTTGTTATCGCTGCCGGTTTGCGACTGATTGATACCCATGCACCACAGCGTCAGGACGCGCGACTGAAAGGTGAACTGCTGCCAAAAAGCGAGGATGTCGCGCTCGCTCAGCTGGCAAGCTTCTGCCACCGTTGCCACATCCCAGGCTTCACAGGCGGCTAAGGTGCTTTCCACATTCGTCAGATGCGGCAACATGCTGGCATCCACGCCGTCATGATGCGCCAGCCAGTTCAGCAACCCGGCAAATAGCGCGCTATCGGATCCCGGTTGCAGCGCCAAATGCAGGTCGGCAATATCACAACTGGCGGTGCGACGTGGATCGATCACGATCAGCTGCATTTCCGGGCGATCGGCTTTTGCCTGCACCAGGCGCTGCCACGCCACCGGATGCGCCCACGCCGCGTTAGAGCCCACCAGCACCACCAGATCGGCCTGTTCGAAATCGTCATAGCAGCACGGCACGGCATCGGCGCCAAAAGCACGTTTATAGCCGACCACCGCTGAGGCCATACAGAGCCGCGAATTGGTATCAATATTGGCCGCGCCAATAAAGCCCTTCATCAGCTTATTGGCCGTGTAATAATCTTCCGTCAGCAACTGACCCGAGCCGTAAAAGGCCACTGCCTGCGGGCCGTACTGATTGATGATGCGCCGAAATCCTGCCGCCACATGATCCAGCGCGGCATCCATGCTGACGCGTTGACCGTTGATCTGCGGCCACAGCAAACGCCCTTCGTGCGTCAGGGTGTCGCCCAGCGCCGAACCTTTCACACACAGTCGACCAAAATTAGCCGGATGCTGGCGATCGCCGCTGACCGGCGCATCCAACGCGTTAACCTCCACGCCGCAGCCCACGCCACAGTAGGGACAGGTGGTTTTCATGATGCCGCCGCCAGCGCGAGAATGGGCTGATGACCGAGCCATACTTTGCCGCCCTCCACGCGTACCGGCCAGCAGCGCAGCTGATGCTCAGCATTATCAAGGCTTTGCCCGTCGCGCAGTCGCACACGCTGTTTGTAGAGCGGAGAAATCACCACCGGCTCACCCGCTACATCACCGAGAATACCGCGTGACAGCACGCTGGCTGAGGTGCCGGGTTCAATATCTTCCAGCGCGTAAATCGCCTCGCCGAAGCGGAACAACGCGACGCGCTGACTGCCGAGTCGCGCGCCAATCCCGGCAGAAGGTGGAATCGCATCGGCATCACAAATTGCGCTCCAGGGTTCAGCGGGCAAGGTGGTGATGGGGATGGTCTCCAACGACGCCGGCTGGCGCTGGCCGCGTGCCTGCACATAATTGAGGGTTTCGTCCGGCTGTTCGCTGTTGATGGTGGTGGTAAACAGCGCGCGACGCGAGGGATCCTGTAGCGTGCAGTGCCACTCGCATTGGTAACGATCGACCACTCGCTGCATCTCCAGCTCCAGTAGCCCAGCAATACCGAGCGAATCCTCGATCACCACCTGCCGCAGATACGCCAGCCCGCCCGCCATGTTATCCATCCACACGCTGGTTCGTTGCAGACGATCCGCGGTGCGCACATAGAACATCAAAATGCGGTCAACATAGCGCAGCAAGGTTTCGTCATCCAGATCGCTGGCGAACAGATCGGCATGGCGCGGCTTCATCCCACCGTTGCCACACACGTACAGGTTCCAGCCTTTATCCGTAGCAATCACGCCAATATCTTTGCTCTGTGCTTCGGCGCATTCACGCGTGCAGCCGGAAACCGCCATTTTGATTTTGTGCGGTGCGCGCAATCCTTTATAGCGATTCTCCAACGCGATGGCGAAAGCGGTGGAATCTTGCACGCCATAGCGACACCAGGTGGATCCGACGCAGGATTTTACCGTGCGCAGTGATTTACCGTAGGCGTGGCCGGTTTCGAATCCCGCCGCAATTAGCTGTTCCCAGATATCCGGCAGTTGATCAAGTCGCGCACCAAACAGATCGATGCGCTGACCACCGGTAATTTTGGTGTAAAGATCATAACGCGCCGCCACTTCACCAATAGCAATCAATCCTTGTGGCGTGATCTCACCCGCTGGCACCCGCGGTACCACCGAATAGGTGCCATCTTTCTGAATATTGGCGAAGTAGCGATCGTTGGTATCCTGCAGTGGCAGATGCTCCGGCTTCAGCAGGTAATCGTTCCAGCACGACGCCAGCAACGATCCGACCAGCGGTTTGCACACTTCACAGCCGTGCCCACGTCCGTGGAGCTGCAACAGTTGCTCAAAGGTGGTGATGTTGCCCACACGGATCAGGTGATACAACTGCTGGCGTGAGTAAGCAAAATGCTCGCAAATGTCCTTCTTCACTTCCACGCCCTGGCTGGCGAGCTGGCACTCCATCACCTGTTTCACCAACGCGCTACAACCGCCGCAGCCCGTTGCCGCTTTGGTGCAGCTTTTGATCGCTGTCATATCACGGCAGCCGCTCTGCACCGCGCTGCAAATGTCTGCCTTGCTGACGTTATGGCATGAACAGATTTGCGCGCTGTCCGGCAGGGCCGCAACACCCAGCGCTTTGGCTGGCGCACCGTCGAGCGCTGGCAGAATCAGGCTTTCAGGTGCTTCCGGCAACGGCAGCTGATTGAGCATCATTTGCAGCAGGCTGGCGTAATCACCACTGTCACCCACCAGCACACCGCCGAGCAGGGTTTTACGATCTTTGCACACCACTAGTTTTTTGTAGATGCCTTTGGGATTGTCGATCCATTGATAACTTTGGCTGTCGGCGGTGCGGCCATGCGCATCGCCAAACGACGCCACTTCCACGCCTAGCAACTTGAGTTTGGTGCTCATGTCGGCGCCGCCGAACACCAGATCTTCCTGCGCCAGCTGCGCCGCCAGCACGCGCGCCATCTGATAGCCGGGCGCAACCAAGCCAAAAATCTGCCCTTGCCACAGCGCACATTCACCAATTGCATACACTCCTGCAGCGCTGGTGGTGCACGCGTCATCAATCTGAATGCCGCCACGCTCGCCCAGTTGGATGCCCGCCGCCCGCGCCAGCGCATCACGCGGGCGAATACCGGCTGAGAACACCAGTAAATCGGTTTCCAGCACGCTGCCATCGGCAAAGCGCAGCTGTAGGCTACCATCCGGCAAACGCTCAATCGCTTCGGTTTGTTTGCTGGTATGCACCTGTACGCCAAGCGCACTGATTTTGCCGCGCAGCATCTGCGCACCGCCCTCATCCAGCTGGACCGCCATCAGGCGCGGAGCAAACTCCACCACATGCGTTTCCAGCCCGAGTTGCTTTAGCGCATTGGCGGCTTCAAGACCCAGCAGCCCACCGCCAATCACCACGCCACGCGTCGCTCGTTTGGCGCAGTCGGCAATCGCATCCAGATCGGCCAGCGTGCGATAGACAAAGCAGCGCGCATCATCATGACCCGGCACCGGTGGCACAAACGGCACTGAACCGGTTGCCAGCACCAGCTTGTCCCACGCCAGTTCCGCACCACTGGCATCACGCAAACTGCGTTTTTCCGTATCAATCGCCACCACTTCACAACCGCTGCGCAGTTCGATGCCGTGTTGCTGAAAGAAGTTATCGCTCACCAGTGACAAATCGTCGGCGCTTTTCCCGTTGAAATAGTCGGTCAGATGCACGCGGTCGTAGGCCATTTGCGGCTCATCGCCGTATACCACAATGTGATAGTGCTGATGCAGTTCGCGACTCACCATGTGCTCGAGAAAATGGTGGCTGACCATACCGTGACCAATCACGGCGAGAAGTGGTTTGCTCATCATCGGGCTTCCTGCAGCGCTCGGCTGCGTTATGTTGTCGTCAAGACCGAACAGCGCGTTGATTCCCACGCGTGCGGCCTGCTGAAGTGAGGGCAGCAACGTACCGGACGCCTGGCTGTCGCCAAACAGCAGCACGCCGCGCAGTGCGCCATCGCGCAAAAACAGCCGGCGATAGTGCCGGTTAACAGAATCAAAACTGCTAATGGATTCGCCTTCGCCGATGTCACCCGCACTGAACATCTCAATGCCGCTGACTTTCAGTCGTGTGCCGTTTTCCTGGTAATAAAAGTCAGCCAGCGGTTCACCGGCAAGATGCGCCGCCAGTACCGTCGCTTGCGCCAGGCAAGGTGCAATTAAGCCGAAGGTTTCACCGCTGATTTCGCAGCATTCGCCGAGGGCATAGACATCCGGCAGCGCGCTTTGCAATTGGCGATTGACGATAATGCCGCGCTGACAGGGCACGCCTGCCGCCTGTGCCAGCGCAATCTCCGGCAGCACACCAATGGCGATCACCACCTGTTGCGCGGCAATATCATCACCCTCGCTCAGCGTGACGCTATCAGCGCCAATCGACTGCAATGACACGCCGAGCCGACAGGTAATACCGCGCTGCGTGAGATGCTGCTGCAACAGCGCACCTGCTTTGGCATCCAGTTGGCGATCGAGCAGCCATGGGCGGTGATGCAATAGCGTAACGTCACGCCCACGCTGACGCAGCGCCGCCGCCGCTTCGACGCCGACAAATCCGCCGCCGAGCACCACCACCGGACCGAGAGAGGCCAGCAACGTTTCCACATCGCGCACGGTACGAAAACCCTGTACATGAGGGCGATGAATACCAGGTAAATCGGGCATACGCGGCTGCGATCCGCAGGCAAATACCAGCTTGTCCCAATACAACGTGCGCCGATCCGTCTGCACCGTGCGGGCGTCAATATTCACCTGCAGCGCCTCTTCTCCCATCAAGAGCAGAACCTGATGTGCGGCGTACCACTCGGGTGTATGAATCAGCGTCTCGTTAAAGGCTTGTTCACCCGCCAGCACCGGCGACAGCTGGACACGGTTATAGTTACCGTGGTGTTCACGGCCAATTACCGTGACAGTGTAACGATCTGCTGCACGTTGCAGCAGGGTCTCTACCATGCGCATCGCCGCCATACCGTTCCCGATCACCACCAGTCGCTGCACCATAGTTGCTCCTTACGCTACAGCCGTTTGTTTTTCATACAGAAAGTGCAGGATCTGCTGGCGCAATTGGTGATAGCGTGGTTCGTCGGCGAGCGCCACGCGTGAACGCGGACGCGGCAGATTGATGGCAAGGATGTCTCCCACCTGCGCGGCCGGTCCGTTGGTCATCATCAACACGCGATCGGATAGCAATACAGCTTCATCTACATCGTGCGTGATCAGCACAATGGTGGTATTGAGCTCCTGCTGAATACGCATCACGCTGTCCTGCAGATGCGCTCGCGTTAGCGCGTCCAGCGCACCGAATGGCTCATCAAGCAGTAGCACGCGCGGCTTCATTGCCAGCGCCCGCGCAATGCCCACGCGTTGTTTCATGCCGCCGGATATCTCTGATGGACGTTTGTGTAGCGCATGCCCCATCTGCACACGATTGAGGTTGTGTTCAATCCACTCACGCATCTCGCCTTTACTCATTTGGCCTTTGAATACTTGCTGCACCGCCAGCTCAACGTTTTGATAAGCCGTCAGCCACGGCAGCAGCGAATGGTTCTGAAACACCACGGCGCGCTCCGGTCCGGGGCCGCTTATTTCTCGGTTTTCACACAGCAATACACCGCTGCTCGGCTGCGTCAGCCCGGCGACCAGATTCAGCAGCGTGGATTTTCCGCAGCCGGAGTGACCGATCAAACTGAGCGTTTCACCTTCGTGGATATCAAAACTGACATTATCGAGTGCGAGGAACTCACCGCCGGCAGTATTGAAGCGCTGGCTGACCTGCTGTACGCGAATAATTGGATTCATTATCGTTTCCTTATTTATCCCAGCTAAAACGGCGCGCCAGCAGCATCAGCGCTTGTTCGAGTAGCAGCCCAACCACGCCAATCACCACAATGGCGATCAGAATGTTTTCCACGTTGAGGTTGTTCCACTCGTTCCAGATCCAGAAACCAATACCAAGGCCACCGGTAAGCATTTCGGCGGCGACAATCACCAGCCACGCGATGCCCATCGATAAACGCATGCCGGTTAGCACCGCCGGTAATACTGCCGGGAACAGAATGCGGCGCATCACCGTCCACTCATTGAGCCGCAGCACGCGCGCCACGTTGAGGTAATCCTGTGGAATGCGCTGCACCCCTTCAGCGGTGTTAATCACCATCGGCCAAATTGAGCAGATAAAAATGGTCCAGCTTGAGGCCGGTTCGGCACGCTGGAACAGCAGCAAGCCAATCGGCAGCCACGCCAGCGGGCTGACCGGGCGCAGCAGCGCGATGATTGGATTGAGCATGTGTGCGACGAAGCTGAAGCGACCAATCAGAAACCCGGCGGGAATCCCCACCAGCGCCGCCAGACCAAAGCCAATCGCCACCCGCTGTAGAGAGGCCACCACGTTCCAGCCAATGCCCTGATCGTTGGGACCGTTGTTGTAGAACGGATCGGCGAACAACGTGACGGCAGCTTGCCAGGTGGCATAAGGCGTGGGAAAACCCTGGCTCGACATTGACGCCAGCTGCCAGATAAACAACAGCAGAATGATGCCGCAACTGGCCGGAATCAGCCGCTGCAGCAACGGACGTAACCTACGTTGACGCCGGCGCGTTGCGGGTGCCACCTTTAGCGCAATCACCTGCGCGGGTGGTGCGGCAATCGGCGCAGCATTGAGCGTGCGTGCTTCTGATTTCATGATGACCTCGCTTAACTGCGTTTGATGGCAAAACTGTCGGCATAGGCTGCGGGATGACTGCCGTCCCACACTTTGCCGTCGAATAGCGTGCTGCTGCGCATCTCGCTGGCGGGCACGGTGATGCCACCCACCACGCTGGCAGCCTGTTTGTAAACGTCAATACGGTTGATCTGGCGCGCTACTGCCGCGTAATCCGGGGCAGTTTTCACCATGCCCCAGCGCTTCATTTGCGTCAGAAACCACATACCGTCAGAGATCCAAGGGAAACTCACTTCCCCGTCGCGGAAGAAGCGCATACCGTGAGCGTCCTGCCAGCGTTGACCAAGGCCGTTTTCATAGTGACCGAGCATGCGTCCTTCCAGCGTTTCCACTTTGGTGTTGATCCACGCACGACCTGCCAGCACCTGCGCGGTCTCTTTGCGATTGTCGTCGGACGCATCGATCCAGCGTGCAGCTTCCAGCACGGCGGCGGTGAGCGCACGCGCTGTGTTCGGATTTTCTTGCACCCAGGCGGCGCGCGTGGCGAGAATTTTTTCCGGATGATCCGGCCAGATTTGCTGCGTGGTCGTGGCGGTAAAGCCGATGTTGTCGCTGATGGCGCGCTGATTCCACGGCTCGCCAACGCAGAAGCCGCTCATGTTGCCCATCTTCATATTCATCACCATCTGCGGCGGCGGGACCACCACGGTGCGTACATCTTCAAAGGGGTCAATCCCGGCGTTGGCCAGCCAGTAATAGAGCCACATGGCGTGCGTACTGGTTGGAAAGGTGTGGGCGAAGGTGTAAGTGCCTTTAGCCTCACTGGCGATCAGTTTTTGCAGACTGGCCGCATCGGTGACCTTCTGTTTTTTCAGCTGATTCGCCAACGTGATGGCCTGCCCGTTGTTGTTGAGCGTCATCAGGTTGGCCATCTCATGCTGTGGCCCGGCAATGCCCAACTGCAAACCATAAATCATGCCGTACAACGCGTGCGCGGCATCTAACTCGCCTGCGGTGAGCTTGTCGCGTACAGCCGCCCAGCTGGCTTCTTTACTTGGTTGCAGCGTCAGACCGTATTTTTTATCGAAGCCTTTTACAGACGCCATGACCACCGGCGCACAGTCGGTGAGCGGTATAAAGCCGACGCGAATGCTACTTTTCTCAGGCGCATCGGAACCGACGGCCCACACCGCATTGCGTAAACCTGGCAGTAAATAGCTGCCACCTACCACCGCGCTACCTAAGAGAAACTGACGTCGTGACACCGTGAACCGTGTTTTGCTCATCATGCGCATCCTGAAAAAAAGGAATAAAAAAAGGCGCCCTCCCACCTGTAAAAACAGAGGGCCGGACGCCTTTATCCAAAGCACTCGCTTCACCGCCGTTGGCGAAACAAATGCGCAATGTCTATAGGGTATTGCAAAGCCTGTGCCAAAAAACAGGATGCGGTTCTATCAAGCCCGGCGGCAAATTTGCGCAGTGAGCGCGCCCATATTGCACTGTGCTGACGCACAATATGCACAGGCTTTGTGCAGCTACCCCGTTCGGGTTACGCCTTCAGGGTCGCGGCAACCGCCAGCACCGCTTGGGCAATTTCCAGCACGCGTTTATTTTGATTCATGGCGCTTTTACGCAGAGCTTGCCAGGCATCTTGTTCACTGAATCCATGCTGCTGCATTAGCCAGCTTTTGGCCTGATCGATGATTTTGCGCTCATCCAATGAAGCACGCATGCTGGCCAATTCATCGGCCTGTAGCTGTAAACGCTGCGACTGTTCGCCAATCAGCGTTAATACTGAGCGACCAAGCTGAGGTGCAAGACCATTGCTGTCTAGAGTGGTCTCAGCGCCTGACAGCCAGCTGGCTCCCGCAATATAGAGCGAGAAACTGGCCTCTTCAGCGATGGCAACCGGTGGATGATCGCTGTGCTGGGTGGCGGCAAGCGCGCGATGGCAACAGCGCATCAGTGCGGCACAGAGCGCATCTTCGATTTGCTTCATCTGATCGAGCCGCGTGCTAAGCAGCGTAAACCATTGCAACACGCCATTTTCGCCACACTGCGCTCCGGTGCAGGCGATGCGTCGCAGCCGCTCAATTTGGCTGCCGGCATCGGCCATCGCGCGCCAGCGCTGCAGATTCTCTGCATCAGCAAATTGACTGAAGGTGGCAAAACTCTGCTCCTGCGCATCAATCAGCACCTGGATCCGCTGACGCTGCGCCTCAGTAAATGCACCGGCGGCATAGCCGGCCGAACCTGTGGCGCGCTCCTGCCCCGCCAACTCTTTGCCCTGCATAAAACTGAACAACGCAATCAAGGCGCGTGAAATGTCCGGCTCACTGGCGGTATCCGCCGCTTCGAATACCAGGTTAAGTAACGTGCAGATGATGTGATTAAAGCCATCCATCGCCTGCGCCTGGGTCACGCTGCGGCTTTGTACTTGCTGACGCAACACCGGAAGACCGTCCAGAGCCTGCAGCGCGGTGGCAATGAGCATGCAGAAACGGCTGTAACCTGGCTGTGCCACCGCTTCAGGCAGCGCAGCCATGGCACGACGCTCCTGCAGAGCCACCTCCACCGCGCGCTGCGCGAGTTCTTCACCAAAAAGCCGACCTGCGGAGCACAGCCAGATATTGCTGGCACCACGTTCACGCTGCAGCACATGGATCAATTCACTAATGGCAGTGATTTGCTCGCCGGTGCTTAGCAGCCGCTGCAAACTGGCAATCTCGCTGGCTCGGCTGGCACGCAGGTACTTCAAAGCCCGATTCATTGCTTTCTCCTGCTGATTACCGACGTAAACAATAAATTAAGCAAAAGCCATGCCGTGCTGGGCCTGAAATGGTCAGAATGTGGCCCGGAAATTCCGAAATTAATAAAATTGTTTCGCTGGGCAATCTTTTTTGTTTCACATAAATAGATTAATCTTATTTACCATTTTTGTTTGGAACTAACAGTGATTAAATGCCTCTACGCACCCGCGCTTTGCTAACGGCAACAAATAAATAAAATAAGCTTATCTATCACCGTGACTATGTGTTTTATATCATCGGCCTGCGCTGCTTTTTCGCCCGCTAGCACGGGATTTCTCATGGCGCAATGGTTTGAATTCTCAAAAGTCTTAGGTAGACTTAGTTCAGCACTATCTTTCTGTAATCTGTCTGTTTTTTTGATGGCTTTCTCGCTGCCTAATCTGCCTGCCTTAAAGGCTCGTGCCGCAGATTACTCTGCAGCTAATCTGATGAAATTTGAGGATCATGGTGAATAAGAGTCTCGTGCTTGTGTTGCTGGCGGTACTAAGTTTGGCTGCTTGTAAAGCGCCACCGCCACCCGTTACTGATGACACGCTGGTAACCAGTGAAGTGAATGGCGTCCAACTGGTTCATCGTCATGCGGTGGCAGCACCTGGCGAATTCACGCCGGTCAATGAGAGTTATCGCGCGCTGTATGCAGCCTCTGTGATGACCACGCCTGATTATGGCGGCAAGGTGGTACGCTATCTTGATAACGCTAAACCGTTTGAAGTGCTCGGCCGTGTTGAACACAGCTGGCTGGCGATAGCCGATGAGCCTAACGGCCCATTAATTGGCTACATTCCGCCAAAAGCCGGTGTGGAGAGCAGCCGTTATGACGCTACCCTTCGTAGCGATCGTCCGCGCCCCCGCCGCAATAGCAAACAGGTCTGCGTGGCCGTTGGAGGCGCCAGTAAAGCTTGTCGCACTAACGATACCGCGACCTGGATTTTAGACTGATAATGCAATCCGGCGCACCGTGCCCGCAGAGAGTTTCGTTCTGCGGGCTGTGATTTTCGCCCTTGCCTGGATAACCAAGATTTAATGACTCAGGATTCCCTTGCTCACGATGGCATTGTCGTGGGCAATGATAACCTTTTGCTTAATGCCGCAGCACCGATCCTGAATGCCGTGGTACGTATACGGCAGGCCGCGACGCATGACGATCCAGCCGGATTGCGCCAGTTACTCATCGAAGAGATCCGCCATTTCGAACAACGCTGTAAACAAGCGGGTTTAGCCTTTGAGATGATTATTGGTGCGCGTTACTGCCTGTGCAGCGTACTGGATGAAGCTGCAGCGCAAACGCCGTGGGGCACGCGCGGTGTGTGGTCCGGTAACGGTATGTTGGTCACGTTTCATAATGAGAGCTGGGGCGGCGAAAAGGTCTTCCAGCTGTTATCACGCGTATCGCAAAGCCCGCAGCAGCATCTTTGGCTGCTGGAACTGATCCACTATTGCCTGTTGCTCGGTTACGAAGGTCGCTATCGCGGCAGTGACAGCGGTCGCGCGCAGTGTGAAGCCATTCGTAAACGTCTGGCGCAACTGATTGCCGAGCATCGCTCGCCGAGCGCCCACCCGGCGGTGCCACTGGTGGAAGTGCATCCGCTGGTCAGCACCTTAACGCGTCCGATGGTGCCGCTGTGGGCCTGCGTCACCTTAGCGACGCTGGTGGCGAGCCTGATTTACAGCGGCCTGAACTGGCGGCTCGGCAACGCTGCTGAACCACTGTTACGCACCATTTACCAAACGCCATTGCCACAGATCACCCCCGGACGTCGTCCCACCTCACCCCAGGCGCTGCTCGATTTACATCAACGCCTGAATGATGTGATTGCCGCCGGACAGCTGGAAGTGAGCGACGGCGCGTTCGGCAGTAAAGTGATCATCCCCGCTGATAAACTGTTTTCCAGCGACGGTACCGTCGTCAATCAGGTGGGCCGCGCGCTGCTGACGCATGTGGCCAGCGCGATGAAAACCGTCAAAGGCACGGTGCTGGTGTCGGTGTATACCGATAACAGCCCGGTCGATGGCCGTTTCGCCTCCAGCTATGAATTCTCCTTTGCCCGCGCACGCGCCATCACGCAGCTGCTTAATCCGCAGCTCGCCGAAGGCCACAGCGTGAAAGCGGAAGGTCGCGGCGACAGCAATCCGCTGCTGCCGAATGACAGTAATGAAAACCGCGCCCGCAACCGTCGGGTGGAAATCACCCTGTTTGTGACACCGGAAACCCTCGGCAATCATCAGGGAGGCCAATGATGCGCGCATCACTGCAACATCTGTTAACCCACCGCTTGCTGTGGAGCCTGATTGGCGTCACGGCGTTGAGCTGCGTGCTGTGGATGCTCGGCCCCTTGTGGAGCTGGGGCGATACGCGCCCGCTTGAGCCCGTATTCCCGCGCCAGATCGCAGTCGGCCTGCTCTATTTCCTCTGGCTACTGTTCCAGTTTATTCCGGCACTGTGGCGCGGTTGGTTTAACAGCAAACTGCTCAACCGCCTGCAGCAGATGAGCCAGGAAGAGTTGTCCGATCGTCAGGCCACCGAAACCCTGCTGGCCCAGCGCTTCAGTGAAGCGGCGCTGCGCCTGAAGCGCACCCAGTTTGGCCGCCGTCATCAGCAGAGCTGGCTGGCACGTTTTCAAAGCCATTACCTTTATCAATTACCCTGGTACGTCATGATTGGCGCGCCGGGGGCCGGCAAAACCACCGCGTTACTCAATGCTGGTCTGGAATTCCCGCTGACCGACAGTCTCGGCAAAGCGGCGATTCGCGGCGTTGGCGGCACGCGGCATTGCGACTGGTGGTTCACCGACAGCGCGGTACTGATTGATACGGCCGGGCGTTACGCCTTGCAGGAGAGTCAGCGCGCACGCGATGGCGCTGAGTGGCAGAGTTTTATCAATCTGCTGAAGCGCTATCGCACCCGCCAACCGATTAACGGCGTGATCATGACCATCAGCGTCTCCGATCTGTTGACTGATTCGGCAGAGGCGCGCCATGCGCAGGCTAGCGCCCTGCGTGAGCGCATGGCGGAGCTGCATCAGCACACCGGCATTCACTTCCCTGTTTATGTGATGGTGACAAAAACCGATCTGCTGAAAGGTTTTATGAGTTTCTACGGTACCCTAAGCAAGCAGCAGCGCGATGCGATTTGGGGCTTCACCTTCCCGTGGGAACCGGGCAAACCGCATAAAGATGACTGGCATCGCAGCTTCAGTCAGCAGTATCAGCACTTAGAGCAGCGGTTGCAGCAGCAGTTGGCCGACGTGATGGCAGGCGAGCGCGATCTTACCCAGCGCGCCGATTGTTTCCTGTTCCCGCAAGAGTTCAGCTCGCTGCGTCCGTTGTTGAATGAGTATCTCGACGTGGTGTTCTCGAGTCATCAGGATCCGATTGCCTGGTCGGCGCGCGGTCTGTTCTTCACCAGCGGCACCCAGGAAGGGTTACCGTTTGACCGCATCATGGGTGAGCTGAACCGCAAATTGCAGCTGCCGCATACCGGCGAGAGCAGCCTGGCGGCCTGGGATAGCGTCAATCGCAGCAGCCCAATCCCTGGCAACAAAGGGCAGAGCTACTTTATCCGTGATTTGCTGAGCGATCTGGTGTTCCGCGAAAGCGGCCTGGCGGGCAGCAATCGCCATTGGGAATATCGCAACCGTCTGTTCCACTGGATTGGTTATGGCGTGCTGACCGGTGCGCTGCTGCTGCTCTCCTGTTTGTGGCTCACCAGCTATATTCAGAACCAGCGTTATCTGGACCAGGTTGCAGAGCGCATCGGGCCGATCACCACGCAAAGCCAGCAGGTGACCCATCAGCCCGCCGATAATATTTTTGATCTGCTACCCTTCTTAAATAACCTGGTGAAACTGCCGCTCTCCGAGCGTTTTTCCCTCGACAATCCTCCGCTTACCATGCGCGTTGGCTTGTATCGCGGCACCCAGGTCAGCGATGCGGCGTGGGCGCTTTATCAAAATGCGCTTAAGTCTTTACTGTTACCGCGGGTGGCTCAGCAGATCACTAACTTGCTGCGTGACGATCCGGGCACCGATAACGACTACAGCCGCAATGCGCTGCGTGCCTATCAGATGCTGTATCAGCCGCGCAATTATGACGGCGAGTTTCTGCGTGGCTGGCTGATGCAAAACCTGCAGCGCACGCTGCCAAGTGATGTCAGCGCGCGCGATTTGCAGCAGCTCGACTGGCATCTGAGCCAGCTGCTGGATCAGCAAATTCAATCTTCACCGTATGCGCGTGACAACGCGTTAATGATGCGCAAGCTGGCGGAGAATCTGAAAAATGCCGGTGACAGCAGCAACACGCTGGCGATTACGCCGCATGTCGTTTCGCAGCGATTGACCAGACACAGTGAGTAATGGTGAGGTAACGATGCCGACACACACTGCGCCAGGCTGGTACGGAAAGTTACCGGCCACCGGCGATTTTTTGCGCCAGCGTCTAAGCGAGAATACCGTGACGCCCTGGAGCCACTGGTTTCAACAAGGATTGATGCACTGGCATCAGCAGCCGGATGCCAGCACCGCACAGTTTCTGCGCGCGCCCGTGTGGAATTTTGTGTTGCCGCTTTCGCCGCTGCGTCAGCAGGTGCAGATGGGCTGCCTGCTGCCGTCCAGCGATCGCGTTGGACGCACCTGGCCGCTGCTGGCGCTGCGCAGCTTTCCGCTGAGCAACTGGCACAGCGCACAGCTGGCGATGTCCGGCGATTGGTTCCAGGAGCTCGGCGCGCTGTTGCTGCACGCGGTACGCGATCGGCTCAGTCCCGATGCGCTGGAGCAGCAGATGCAGCGCTTGTCGCCGTTGCTGGTGCCGGACACGCAGCGCAGTGACATCATGGATGTCATTGGTTTTGATGATTTGCCCTGCACGCTGAGCTGGCGTGAAGTGGCCGACAAGTTCGATCCGCAGCAGCACATGAGCTACTGGTGGAGTAATCGCAGTGACGGTTTTAGCCATGCCACCCATAAACACAGTGGCCCGCTGACTGCGCAACTTTTTTCATTATTGTTTAACCCGGCGTCAGGTGCACAGCCGGGCCGCAACGGCCTCTATCCACCGATGTTTGAATAGGCCGTGGCGATTGCCTTGTTAACGGGATGACTCATGCAATTTACCATTGTGCAGTGCAATACGGATGTGCCCGCCAAGACGGTAGCCTTCAAACCGCCCGGCGGCACCATCGGCCGCAGTCAGGATAACGATCTGGTGCTGCCCGACGAATCGCGCGCCATATCGCGTCTGCAGGCGCTGGTGCACCTTTCGCCAGAAGGCGAGTGCCGCCTGACCAATCAGGGCAGCGTGACGTCGGTGGTACTGAACGGCGTAGCGTTGCAACGCGGTTCTCAAGTGGCGTTGCAGGATGGCGACACGTTACAAATTGGTGAGTACGGGCTCGAAGTGCGCGATCCTAATACCCTCAAAACTCAGCAGGACGACCCGCTGGCGTTCTTTGCCGACAGCAGTGACGATCCGCTCGGCATGCTGCAGGAACCCGAAATTATTCCCGAACCAATCGCACGTCAGGAACGCCGCAACGATCCGCGTCTGGCCATTGACCCGCAAAGCGACGTGCCGACGCGGCCTGCCTTGTTGCCCGGTGCCGATCAGGACAAACTGATCGCCGCGTTGCTGGAAGGCATGGGGCTGAATAACGGCCATCAAACCACCATCACGGAAGAACAGATGCGCGTGACCGGACGTATGCTGAGTCTGTTTTCGCAAGGCACCGTCGCCCTGCTCTCCTCGCGCTCGATCCTCAAGCGCGGCGTGAAAGCCGATATGACGATGATCCTCAATGAGGCGAATAACCCGTTCAAAATCCTGCCGTCCGGTAAAACCGTGCTAATGCAGATGTATCAAAGCCAGATGCCCGGCTTTATGCCGCCGGAACCGGCGGTGCGCGATGCGCTGGTGGATTTACAAGCGCATCAGCTTGGCATGATTGCCGGCATCCGCGCCATTATCGCCGCCATGCTGCAATCGTTTAGCCCACTGCGCCTGGAAGAAGAAGCCCGCAAAGATGGCGTGCTGCCAAAAATGGGGTTCAGTACCGGACGCAAAGCGGCGCTGTGGGACTACTTCTCGCGCCACTATCAGCGCACCGCGGGCGAAATTGAAGATGACTTTCATACGCTGTTCGGTGAAGCCTTCCTGCATGCCTATGATATGGAAGTGAATCAGTACAAAGACTCCCAGACGCGGACCGAAGACGCATGAAGATGATGTTTGCCAGTCGCTGCCAGCAAGGCATGCGCGACGAAAATCAGGATCGCACCGGGGCCGAACTGGACGAGCGTAAAGCCTGTTTTCTGGTGTGTGATGGCGTGGCGGGTTTGCCTGGCGGGGATATCGCAGCGCAGCTGGTGCGCGATACGCTCCTGACGCAGTTGCAGCATAGCGATATTTTTACCCCGGAAAGCACGCGCGCCGCCATCGAACACTGCCAGCAAGTGCTGATCGAGGCACAGGGAAACAATCCGAATTTTTCACGTATGAGCACCACCCTTGCCGCGCTGTTTATTGACCGTGAAAAACAGCTCGCATGGTGGGCGCACGCAGGTGACAGCCGGGTTTATCACTTCCGTCATGGGGTGCTAAATCAGGTCACGCGTGACCACAGTTTGGCCCAGCAGTTGCGTGAGGCGGGCTATGAAAATACCGGCATTAACAGTAATTTACTCTATAATGCGCTCGGTGTTGAGCCTGCACGTCCGGCGACCTTTAGCGAGGTGATTTCGCTGGCCGATGGCGATGCCTTTTTGGTTTGCAGCGATGGATTCTGGCTCAATCTCACCACCCACGAAATGGAACTTGCCCTGCGTATGGTGAATGCCTGCGAAGAGTGGCTAACTTTGATGGAACAAGCCGTTAACCGCAGTGTGAAAAGCGACAATCTCAGTGCTTTGGCAGTCTGGATTGGCGAACCACAGGAAGCGACGCTGCTTTACTCCCAGGCTGATGCGGCACGTTTTCTGCCGTCACGTTATTGATCCAAGGATTCTTATGAAAGTGTGGTTGACGGGCTTTGCAACGCTGTTGCTGGCCTTAAATGCGCAGGCTGAAGATTATCGTGTGGTGTATTCACCGAGCCTGTCATTGGAAGTCTACATTGATGACGTGGCCAGTAAGGCGCCCAACGACTGGTGTAAAGAGACGCTGCCGCTGCGTATCGTTTCGGGCAAAAGCACCGATTCCAGCATTCTGACCAGCTTTCTGCCGCGCGTCGGTACATTGCTGGCAAATCAGTGTGGCTTGCTGGATGAGTTGCCGTGGCAGATGACGAATAAAGACGGCAGCGTGTTGGCTAACGGCAGCGCAGCCAAATTACAAAACTGGCGCCCGATCGTCATCAATGATGCGACCGCCAGCGCCACCAGCAGCAATGCGGCGCCGCTCGATCTGTCGCGCCCGGCGGATAACACGCCGCTGCAACATTTTGCGCTGCCCGGCGGCTGTCATTTCCGCACCTGGTGGGACGACAAAGGCGAATCGCTGTTTATCCCGGATAATCCGAAGCAGCACTGCTCCACCGAAGGTTGGCTGGAAGGCCCAAGCGAAATGACGCTGATGAGCCAGGGTAACACGCGCAATGTGGCGCTGAACTTTTATCAAGGCTACCCGATTGCAGATTTGAAACTCAGCGGTCCGCCGCTTGAAGTGGTCTCGGTCAATAACCAACGCATGATTGTTACGCGTCCGGATGCCGATGATAGCTGGTTAGTGCTGCCCTTTGATGCACAACAGCATGTGTGGCGCTTCAGCGGCACACTCCTGATGAAGATGGACAAAACCGCCGATCAGGACAGCGATGCTCTGAAAAAGCGGGTTGAAACGTTACGCGGCGTTTGGTCGCCGCAATTTATGCCACAGCAAAAAGTGACTGTGTTACTGATTGACACCCTGCATGCGGATCTCGCCGATCCGGCGATTGGTGCCTGGCGTAACATTAATTAATTAGCGGTCGTTGCCTGCCGTCATCGTGATGACGGGGCGCTACAGGACGTGTTCAGAGAGTTCACTATGTCGGCAAACGAAAACCATACACCTAACGCCCTCCCTGCGGGCTACCGGTTTAATGAATTTGAAATCAAGGAAGTGATTGGCGGCGGCGGCTTCGGCATTGTTTATCGTGCCTGGGATCATCAGCTGGAACGCACCATCGCCATCAAAGAGTACATGCCGGTTTCGCTGGCGGTGCGTGCGGCAGATATGTCGCTGGAATTGCGCGGTGAGCGTTTCCATAAGCTGTTCACCGCCGGTCGCAACAGCTTTATTCAGGAGGCGCGCCTGCTGGCACGCTTTAATCATCCCGGCCTGCTGCACGTCTTGCGCTTCTGGGAAGAGAACGGCACCGCCTACATGGGGACGCTCTATTACAGCGGCATGACGTTGAAAGAGTGGCAGATCACCAGTCCGAACAGCATTGATGAAAGCTGGATTCGACGTCTGCTGCCGCCGCTGTTTGGTGCCATTGATACCATTCACGCCGCCGGTTATCTGCATCGTGATATCTCGCTGGATAACATTCAGATTCAGGAAAACCAGCTGCCGGTGCTGCTCGATTTTGGTTCCGCGCGCAAAGAGATCGGTAACCTCTCTGATGAAACCGAGATCATGCTTAAACCCGGCTTTGCGCCGATTGAGCAATACAGCGAAGAGGGTGAAATCGAGCAAGGTCCGTGGACCGATATCTATGCGCTGGGTGCGGTGCTGCACAACCTGATCACCGGCCATGCACCGCCGGTGAGCGTGGTGCGCTGTATCGAAGATAACTATCAGCCGCTGGTGGAGCGCAAGCCGGAAGGCTATTCGCTGCCGCTGCTGAGCGCCATTGACTGCGCGTTAGCGATGAAGCCCGCCGATCGTCCGCAAAGCATTGATGCTTTCGCCAGCTTGATTGATCTGCCGGTGAGCGATGTTGAAGCACTCTCAACCACCCTTCCGGTGGTGGCGGAACCTGCTTTAGCGGCGGAACCGATCACCACCGCGCCGGAACCGCAGATTTTAGCGGTGAACCATGGCGCCGCCGCGGTTGAACCCTTAACGCCGCGCAACGTGCGTCGCTTGTCGCCAGGTTTAGTGGCAGCCGCCGCGATTGCCGTTTTGGCGGTTGTGGTGGTGGTATGGAAGGCGAATCGTCACAGCGAAGTGCCGCCGGTGGCTGCGAGCACCACGCCAGCCGCGCCGGCTGCGCAAAGTAGTAATGCCGTGAGCAGCGCACCCACGGTAGCGACAGTTTATCTGCGTTTGCAGGCGGGTGAGAATGTGATGCTGAATGGGGAAGCCCGGGATGTGAAGCCTTCCACCAGCGGGTTTGCCTCGCTGAATCTGGCGGCCGGTAATTATCGCATTGAAGTGCGTAACGGCAACCAGGTGCATAGCCAATCGCTGACCATTGATAAGCCGGGAACCTGGCTGATTAACCCGGGTCAGTAATCCACTTTAGCGCGCTGCCGCATGACTCTGCAGCGCTCTGACTTCTGCCGCGAGGCGCGTGAGCGCCGCTTCCTGCATCCCTCGTTTACCCAGTTCTTGCTCCAGCGCATACAGATACTGTGCGTTGGTGCCGAGCGGACCGCTGGCCTGAGCAATCAATGGCGCGATGGTGCTACGGCAGGAGTCAGTTTCATACAGCGGATGACGCGGATCCATGATGAACACCAGCGCGGTCACTTTGCGCCCATCCTCCAGCGCCAGTTCACACCAGGTCGGCAGATAGCAACCGGTGATCATCTCACGCTTCCACAGCAGCTCCAGCTCATCATGCAAGCGCGATTCCGGTAACCGGAACGCCAGTCCGCTGGTTGAGCCGCCCTCTTTCAGCGCCAGCATACGGCCAGGTGCGGTAACGGTGCCGCGACCCGCGATCAGACGCAGGCAAAAGGCGCGGTGCCAGCCTTCTAATCGGCCTGGTGCCACTTCGGCCGCTTCAAAAATCGGATTCCACATCAGCGAACCATAGCCAAAGATCCATACAGGACTTTGATCAGGGCGGCAGGCAAGCGTCGCTGACAGTGATGCCGCGCGCTTTTCACAGCTCCAGAACAGCGCTTCATCAATGTCGCCAAACGATGTTTTACAATCTGCTTTTAATAAAAATTCCCGCGTTAACACTGTTGTCTCCTCTACTGCGCTGACATCTTGCCGGTGTGGTTCCTTAAAACTGATGTCTACAGGCGACGCTCATGGCATCGTCTTAAGAGAAGACATTAATTCATTTTTAACAAAAATTTCAAGATTGACCCCGATCACAAAAGGGAAATTCTGTGTAAATAGCATCGGCTGCCTGGCGGGGAACTTGAATAGCGATGGAAAAAGTGCGAAGCGGGCCGCAATGGCCCGCATGACAAGCTAGTGTTTAGGATGCCACTTGTCGTCATCGCCTTTAGCATACTCTTGCTTGACGGCTGACCAGGCGACCTTGTGCGCGACCTCTTCTCGCGATTCGTCGCCGCGTCTGTCGTCCGGATCTTTGTACTGATCCCAGGCACTGTTAAACGCCTTTTGATAAATAGTTTGTGCGTGACTGGGTAACACATGACGCACGCTATCTGGCAGTTCTTTATGAGATGAATACGGCATATTTCCTCCTGTTTCATGCACCGGTCTTAAGCCTGGATCATCTGCGTTAAAATGCAAACCCTCACTTTCAGTGACAGAACGATGAAAGCAGGGTTAAACGAGCATAAATCATAGTATAAAGGGAGATTATTGCGAACAATTCCACCTTTAATCTGTTAGTCATCTATTGCAACATAATGAATATAGGCGCTAATCCAGCGATAACACGCTCTTTTACCGTGTTATATATAATAACGGCCTTTGGTAAAATCGCGTAAAGTCACAGCAGCATAGCTGATGAAAAGTTACACTGCGTTGCGTCAGAAAACTCATTATATTTATCAGGCAATGATTGCCTGCTTTGTACTTTTTCCGGAGAGGATGGTAAATGCCTGGACAAGAGAAAACCCGCCATACCGAGTACTCACTGATTTTCCCCGTTGCTGCGCTGGCGGTGCTGAGTTTCTTCGGCAACCAGACAGCGCTTCTGCCGGTTATCGGCATCAACTTGCTCGCCTTAGTCGCCATTCTCTTTAGCGCTTTCAGCGTGGTGCGTCACGCCGACGTTCTGGCACACCGTTTAGGCGAACCTTATGGCTCATTGATTCTGAGCCTTTCGGTGGTGATTCTCGAGGTGAGCCTGATCTCCGCGCTAATGGCCACCGGCGATGCCGCGCCCGCGCTGATGCGCGATACGCTCTACTCCATCATCATGATCGTGACCGCCGGTTTGGTGGGTTTTGCCCTGCTGCTAGGCGGACGCAAATTTGCGACACAGTACGTCAATCTGGCGGGCGTTAAGCAATACATGATCGCCATCTTTCCGTTGGCGATTCTGGTGCTGGTATTTCCCAATGCATTACCCGGCGGCAACTTCACTACCACCCAGGCACTGATAATTGCGGCAATTTCCGCGGCGATGTATGGCGTATTCCTGCTGATTCAAACCAAGACGCACCAAAGCTTGTTCGTTTATGAACATGAAGATGATGGCGATGATCCCCATCACGGTAAACCCTCGGCGCACAGTTCGTTGTGGCACACCGCGTGGCTGATTGTGCATCTGATTGCTGTCATCACCGTGACCAAGATGAATGCTAACCCGCTGGAAAGTTTGCTGACGGAGTTGAACGCCCCAGCGCAGTTCACGGGCTTCCTGGTAGCGCTGTTGATTTTATCGCCGGAAGGTTTGGGGGCAATTAGAGCGGTGCTGATGAATCAGGTGCAGCGCGCGATGAATTTGTTCTTCGGTTCAGTGCTGGCAACCATTTCACTCACCGTGCCTGCGGTGACAATCATTGCGACCTTAACCGACCAGCAATTGGTGTTCGGCCTTGAGCCACCGCAAATGGTGATGATGAGCGCCGCACTCATTCTGTGTCATATCTCGTTCTCAACCGGTCGTACCAACGTGTTGAACGGTGCCGCGCATCTGGCGCTGTTTGCGGGATATTTGTTGACGATTATGCTGTGAGTTGCAGGTCAGCATGAGCACACACTCTGTAGCGGCGTGATTTATCGCGCAATACATTGCGCCGTTAGCATATTTATAATTTGCGCATTACAAACATAAAAAAGGCGCCATCGGCGCCTTTTTCACATCTGAAAATCATCAGTTGCTGGTATCCAGCTCTGGGAAACTCTTCACCAGATCGTCAATCGCTTTCATCTGCGCCAGGAATGGCTCAAGCTTATCCAGCGGCAGCGCGGATGGACCATCACACTTGGCGCTGTTTGGCTCTGGGTGGGCTTCGATGAACAGACCAGCAATGCCAACCGCCATACCGGCACGCGCCAGTTCAGCGACCTGCGCACGACGGCCACCAGACGCCGCGCCGAACGGATCGCGGGTTTGCAGCGCGTGGGTTACGTCGAAGATCACTGGGCTATTTTGGGTGACATTCTTCATCACGTTGAAACCGAGCATATCGACAACCAGGTTGTCATAACCGAAATTGCTACCGCGATCGCACAGGATAACCTGGTCGTTGCCGCCTTCGACGAATTTGTCATAGATGTTACCCATTTGGCCTGGGCTAACAAACTGAGGCTTCTTCACGTTGATAACTGCGCCGGTTTTTGCCATCGCTTCCACCAGATCGGTCTGACGTGCGAGGAATGCCGGCAACTGGATCACATCCACCACATCCGCCACCGGCTGCGCCTGCGACGCCTCATGCACGTCAGTGATGATTTTCACGCCGAAAGCTTGCTTCAGCTCCTGGAAAATCTTCATGCCCGCTTCCAGACCTGGACCACGATAGGATTTGATCGAAGAACGGTTCGCTTTATCAAAAGAGGCTTTAAATACGTAAGGGATGCCGAGTTTGTCGGTGACCTTAACGTAGTGTTCGCAGATGCGCATGGCGAGATCGCGCGATTCCAGCACGTTCATGCCGCCGAAGAGAACGAATGGCAGATCGTTTGCGACCTTAATATCGCCAATACTCACTACTTTCTGTGTCATGCCCTTTCCTTTTATTTCGGTACGCTTAGTGCAGCGTCACCTGTTTCTGTTCAATTGCGTGAATCTGCACTTTAATCATTTCGCTGACCGGATCTTCAGGACACTGTTCAACGAAATAGGTCAAATCAGTCAGCGCGATGTGTTCGCACTCTAATTGCGCGTAGATCAAACCGCGATCGCGAATTTCATAAGGATCGTCCGGATCGATCTGCAGCAACACCTTGCTCACGTTCAGCGCTAGCTCCATCTGCTTCTCTTCCATCAGCGCGGATTTCAAGGTGTCGAGCATCTTGCGCATCACATTGATGGTCTTGGCTTCGTCGAGATCGTCGTTATACAGCTTGGCGGTTGGGCTGATATTGCCTTTGAGCCACACTTCCAGCGTGTGCGTGTCCAGCGTCTCGCCGTTGAACGGGTTGATCAGCCACATTTCGCCATCCAGCCAGTCGGCACGCAAAATCAGCTGCGTCGGGAAAATCACCGGCATCAGCGGCAATTCCAGCTCATCGGCGATGTGCAGCAGAATCACCCCCAGCGACACCGCGGTACCCTGACGACTCTTTAACACTTTGTCGATCCACAGCGCGTCAGAAAGATTGTAAACGCCACTGGCGCCGCCAAATCCCCACTGACGATAGAACAGCTCCAGCAGCTTACCCAGCTGCAAATCGGCGTCCTGTTCACTGCTTACGAACTCACGGGCTTCATCTACCAGTGCCGCCAGCTGTTGTTGCACAGACGGCGCGGAGAAATCATTGCGTATGGCGCATGTGGCGCCAATCACCGCTTCACTCAACGGTGTATCACTGTAATCGAGTTGCTCTGGCGAGGTCATACAATCCCCAATAACGGCATTTTGGTCATCGCCAGCTTAATCACAAACAGTAAAGCTACGATTGCAATCAGGAAGGCGATCCAACGTGTCCCCATTTTACGTGGGCGACGGCTCAATGCCACGGAACCTAAGGCGATGTAGATAATAACCCCTAACAGCTTCTCCGTCAGCCAGCTTCCTTGCGGTGTGAACGGATAAAAGTGCGTGATCATCACTAACAGCGCACCGCTTAACAGCAAAAAGGTGTCGTTGATGTGCGGCGCAATGCGCACCCAGCGGCGCTGTAGCATGGCTGAGCCAGTGCTCTGCCAGTAGAAACGCAGCAAAAACAGACTGATGGTCAGGGCGACAGTCAGCAAGTGAAAATGTTTGATCAGGGGATACCAGCTCGCCATCGTTATTCCTTATTAAAAAATTGTCCTAGTGTGACGCGCGGATTACCGCCGTAATCGTCAACGGTGCTTACCGCCTGATAACCGTGCTGCGTCATGATGGCGCGCACGGCTTCGCCCTGCTGCCAGCCATGTTCCAGCAGCAACCAGCCGCCAGACTGCAACCAGTGCGGTGCGGTGTGAATGATGAAACGTAAATCGGCCAAACCCTGATCGTCCGCCACCAGCGCACTGAGCGGCTCAAAGCGCACGTCACCCTGCTGCAGATGTTCATCGGCGGCATCAATATAGGGCGGATTACTCACAATGAGATCAAAACGTTGGGCGGGAAGATCGTGAAACCAGTTGCTGAGGATAAAACGGGCGTTATCAATGTGGAGACGTTGTGCGTTGTCCTGCGCCAGTTCTACCGCCGCCGCAATGCGATCGCAGCCGACAACCTGACAGCCAGGCCGTTCGCTGGCGAGTGCCAATGCAATCGCGCCAGTGCCGGTGCCCAAATCCAACAGTGAGGTTGCCGTTGCCGGCAAATGTGCCAGCGCTTGCTCCACCAGCACTTCGGTATCTGGACGCGGAATCAGCGTGGCATCGCTCACGCGCAACGGCAGCGACCAGAATTCTCGCTCGCCAACCAGATGCGCAATTGGCTCACCCTTGACGCGGCGTGCCAGCAGCGCATTCAGCTGTTCCAGTTGCTGCGCGTCCAGTTCCGCGTCGTCAAACGCAATCAGCCAACTGCGAGGTTTGCCCGTCACAAAACCCAGCAAAATTTCCGCGTCACGCTTCGGGCTGTCGCCGCCACAGAGCGCGACGACAGCCTGTTGAAGCCAGCGACGGATGAGCATTAATCCTGTCCAGCCAGTGCGGCCAGCTGATCGGCTTGATACTCCTGCACAATCGGCTCAATCAGCGCATCCAGCTTGCCTTCCATCACCTCATCAAGACGGTAGACGGTAAGGTTGATGCGGTGATCGGTCACGCGACCCTGTGGGAAGTTATAGGTGCGGTTACGATCCGAACGGTCGCCGCTGCCGAGCAGGTTACGACGCGTTGAGGCTTCAGCGGCATTACGCTTGGCGGTTTCCGCAGCGTGAATACGCGCACCCAGCACCGCTAAGGCTTTAGCTTTGTTTTTGTGCTGTGAACGTTCATCCTGACACTCCACGACAATGCCGGTTGGCAAGTGGGTGATACGAATGGCGGAATCGGTGGTGTTAACGTGCTGGCCACCCGCACCGGAGGAACGGAAGGTGTCGATTTTCAAATCGCCCGCGTTGATTTCCGGCATTTCTGCTTCTGGCAGTTCCGGCATCACCGCAACGGTGCAGGCTGAGGTGTGAATACGCCCTTGTGATTCGGTTTCTGGCACGCGCTGTACGCGATGACCGCCCGATTCAAACTTAAAGCGCCCATAAGCACCGTCGCCGCTGATGCGGGCGATCACTTCTTTATAGCCGCCGTGCTCGCCTTCGTTAGCGCTGATGATCTCGACCTGCCAGCGACGCGCTTCGGCGTAACGGCTGTACATGCGGAACAGATCGCCAGCAAAAATCGCGGCTTCGTCACCGCCGGTACCGGCACGCACTTCGACAAAGCACGAACGTTCATCATCGGGATCTTTCGGCAGCAGCAGCACTTGCAGCTGTTGTTCCAGCACTTCACGCTTCTCGCGTGACAGTTTTAATTCTTCCTGCGCCATCTCGCGCATTTCCGGGTCTTCCAGCATCATTTCGGCAGTTTCAACATCTTCCTGCACCTGCTGCCACTCGCGGAAACAACGGGTGACGTCGCTAAGCTGGGCATATTCGCGTGATAACGCACGGAAACGATCCTGATCGGCAATCACGCCGGCATCGCCCAGCAACGCTTCCACTTCCTCGTGGCGTTCCTGGAGCGCTTCCAGCTTGGCAACAATAGAGCTCTTCATGTAATAGCGGGTATCCCAGTGATAGATCGTGACTGACCAGATTACTCTAAACCGAGGCTGTCACGTAAGATCTGCAGGCGTTCGCTGTCGCCGTCGCGCGCGGCCTGCTGCAGTGATTTGGTTGGTGCATGAATTAAACGATTGGTCAGCTTGTGGGCCAGTTCCTGCAGTACTTTCTCGGCGTCAGCGCCCTGACGCAACGCCATGACAGCACGTTCATGCAGTTCGGCGCGCACCTGATCGGCCTGCGAGCGGTATTCGCGGATGGTCTCGACGGCGCTTTGCGCGCGCAGCCAGGACATAAATTCACCGCTTTCCTGCACCACAATGCTTTCAGCCTGCACGGCAGCGGCTTTACGCTGCGCCATGTTCTGCTCAATGATCGCTTGCAGGTCATCAACGCTGTAGAGGTAGGCGTTCGCCAGTTTGCCCACCTCTGGCTCAACATCGCGCGGTACGGCGATATCGACCAGCAGCATGGGCTGATTGCGACGCGCTTTCAGCGCGCGCTCCACCATCCCTTTCCCGATAATCGGCAGCGGGCTGGCGGTGGAAGAGATAATAATGTCAGCATCGGCCAGACGGGTTTCGATATCGCCTAAACCAATCACTTCTGCCCCGACTTCGTCGGCCAGCAGCTGCGCGCGTTCGCGGGTGCGGTTGGCGATCATCAACTTTTTAACGTTGTGTTCGCGCAGATGACGCGCTACCAGCTCGATAGTTTCACCCGCGCCCACCAGCAACACGTTAACAGTACTGAGCGATTCAAAGATTTGACGCGCCAGTGAACAGGCGGCGAAGGCGACCGACACCGCGCTGGCGCCAATTTCGGTTTCGGTACGCACGCGTTTAGCCACCGAGAAGGTTTTCTGGAACATGCGCTCCAGTTCACTGCTCAGCGCGTGGTCGCGTGACGAATCAACAAACGCTTTTTTAACCTGACCTAAAATTTGTGGTTCACCCAACACCAGTGAATCCAGCCCACTGGCGACACGCATCAGATGGCTGACTGCCGCGTTATCCTGATGCCAGTAGAGGCTGTTACGCACATCCTCTTCACGCAGATCGTGATAGTCACACAGCCAACGCACCAGCTTCTCCTGCAGGTCGGCTTGCTGCTCTACACTGAGGTAGAGTTCCGTACGGTTGCAGGTCGAGAGGACCACGCCGCTCTGCACCATCGGCTGGGACAGCAGGCTATTCAGCGCCAGTTCCAGCGTGTCTGGTGTAAACGCAACGCGTTCGCGTAGCGCAACAGGTGCAGTTTTGTGGTTGATTCCGAGTGCAAGCAGCGTCATGTGATTCGGGTTGGGATATCCCAATAGTTGTCAGGGTTTTGTGCAGCGCATTCTACAAGATGCCACAGGTCAAGAAAAGCCATACAAAGCCTATGACAGTAATAAGATTAAACTGATCGTGCGCAATTATTGCCATTACAGCATTGACGGCTTACATGCGGATGGTTAGCGTTACCGGTTACGAAGTAAAAACGTGTCTGAGGAGATGACCACGTGATGCAATTGCCCCCGCGCAAGTTACTGCGCCTTTTACCCCTTGCCAGCGTGTTACTGGCTGCATGTAGCGTTAACAAACCACAAGGTCCGGGCCCAAGCACCACATCACCGCAATGGCAGCAGCATCAGCAAGCCGTGGCGAAAATCAGCCAGTATCAGACGCGCGGCGCGTTCGCTTACCTGTCGGATAAGCAAAAAGTGTATGCGCGCTTTAACTGGCAGCAAACCGCTGCCGATCGTTATCGCCTGCTGTTAACCAATCCGCTGGGCAGCACTGAACTGCAGCTGGATGCGCAAGGTTCTGTGGTGCAGATCGTGGATAACAAAGGCAAGCGCTACGTCAGCAACGATGCTGAGAAGATGATTTCACAGCTTACCGGTATGGATATCCCGCTCGCCAATCTGCGTCAGTGGATGATGGGCTTGCCGGGCGATGCCAGCGATTATCAGCTGAACAACAATTACCAGCTGCAGAGCCTGAACTACAGCCGTGACGGTCAGCAGTGGAAGGTAAATATTTCTGATTACGACAGCAAAGTGAATCCGCCGCTGCCGGCCAATCTGGAGTTGTCTGAAGGCGGTCAACGCATCAAATTACGCATGGATAGCTGGACCACCCAATGATCACCACGTGGCCCGCGCCAGCTAAACTGAATCTTTTTCTGTATATCACGGGCCGTCGTCCTGACGGCTACCACAATCTGCAAACCCTGTTTCAGTTTCTTGATTACGGTGACACGCTGGAGATCACCCCGAATAGTAGCGGCGAGATTACGCTGCTAACGCCGCTGGCGGGCGTGCCGGATGACGAGAACCTGATTGTGCGTGCCGCGCAGGCATTAAAAGCGTTCGCCGCCGCACGTGGCACCTTGCCCGCGCAGGCCGGTGCAACCATTGCGCTGGAGAAGGTTTTGCCGATGGGCGGAGGATTGGGAGGCGGTTCATCGGATGCGGCTACAGTGTTAGTGGCACTCAACCATCTGTGGCAAACCGGGCTAAGCGTGGATGACCTGGCTGAGATTGGCATCCAACTGGGCGCCGATGTGCCGGTGTTTATTCGTGGTCATGCGGCTTTTGCTGAAGGCGTTGGCGAGCAGTTGCAGCCAGCCAATCCTGCGGAAAAGTGGTATTTGGTTGCGCATCCTGGCGTGAGCATCGCCACGCCCGTTCTGTTCCGCGATCCCGAGTTGACGCGTGATTCGCCAATCCGCACATTAGATGAACTGTTACAGCGTCCTTTTCACAATGATTGCGAGGCTGTGGCAAGAAAACGTTTTCGTAAGGTTGATGAGCTGCTTTCCTGGCTGCTAGAATACGCGCCGTCGCGCCTGACTGGGACCGGAGCTTGTGTGTTTGCTGAATTTGACACCGAATCCGACGCACGTCAGGTGCTGGAGCTTGCCCCGAAATGGATTTGCGGATTTGTGGCGCGCGGGCTTAATCTCTCGCCGTTGCAGCGCACAGTTTCTGGGCTATAAGCGTTTACGTGACAGTGTCACCCGTTCCAGACACTGCACGTTGCGCATTAACACACCCGTATGAACATGCTCTTTGGTATTCGCCGGTTACTCTAGAGCCGTTCATTCTCTGGACGCCAAGCCTGAGGTTCTTCTCGTGCCTGATATGAAGCTATTTGCTGGTAACGCCACCCCGGAACTAGCACAACGTATTGCCAACCGCCTTTACACTAGCCTCGGAGACGCCGCTGTTGGCCGTTTCAGTGATGGTGAAGTAAGTGTACAGATCAACGAAAATGTACGCGGTGGTGATATTTTCATCATCCAGTCCACCTGTGCCCCCACCAACGATAATCTGATGGAGCTGGTTGTGATGGTCGACGCCTTGCGTCGGGCTTCTGCTGGTCGTATTACTGCTGTTATTCCTTACTTTGGCTATGCGCGTCAGGACCGCCGTGTGCGTTCTGCTCGTGTCCCCATCACCGCCAAGGTAGTTGCCGATTTCCTTTCCAGCGTGGGTGTTGACCGTGTTCTCACCGTTGACCTGCATGCTGAACAGATCCAGGGCTTCTTTGATGTCCCGGTGGATAACGTCTTTGGCAGCCCAATTCTGCTGGAAGATATGCTGCAAATTGGACTGGAAAACCCGATTGTGGTTTCCCCAGACATCGGTGGCGTGGTGCGCGCTCGCGCTATCGCCAAACTGCTCAACGATACCGATATGGCTATCATCGACAAACGTCGCCCGCGCGCGAACGTTTCTCAGGTGATGCACATTATTGGTGACGTTGCGGGTCGTGACTGTGTACTGGTCGACGATATGATCGACACCGGCGGTACGCTGTGCAAAGCGGCTGAAGCGTTGAAAGAGCGCGGCGCGAAACGTGTCTTCGCCTACGCCACTCACCCTATCTTCTCTGGCAACGCGGTGGAAAACCTGCGTAAGTCGGTGATCGACCAGGTGATTGTCTGCGATACCATTCCGCTGTCTGAAGAGATGAAATCTCTGCCAAACGTGCGTACTTTAACGCTGTCTGGCATGTTGGCCGAAGCGATTCGTCGTATCAGCAACGAAGAATCTATCTCCGCGATGTTTGAGCATTAATTCATCGCGTGAAACCGGGCCCCGTGCCCGGTTTTTCTTTGCCTCTGCTTTAAACCTTACTCACCGATTAAGCCACTTTCACCACTGATATTTCCGCGATAAATTCCGTTAAAACCCGCTATTCTCGCTGCCATTCACTCTTTTATGCCAACTCGCATTGCCGTCCTTTAGCGTTCCAATGATTAATGGTATTTTTCTCCACACTTTTGCTAAGAGCTCCGACCACTATGACTCTCGACATTTACACGCTGTTTGTTTGCGAGCTCTATGTGTTGGGGTTTTTAAGCATCATTTTGGTGTTTGCCTGGGTCGGCGCGCAATATGACCGCGTGTTGGGCTGCACCACACTGGCGCTGGTGTTGACCTTAGGCGCCGTCTTCCTCAGTAGCTTGCGCAGCGCGGGATTCCATTTTTTACCCGTCGCGGTCGGCAATGTGATGTTGCTTTTGGCCTATGGCAATCTGCTCAATGCTTTCCGGATTTTTTGTGGTAAACCCATTGGATTCAGTTGGTTAGCAGGTGGTTTGCTGTGGGCAATCCTGTGTCTGTTCCCCGAGTTTTACTACAGCCAGCCGAAGCGTGTGCTGGTGATTTGCCTGCTGTGCATCATTTTTACCGGTGCGCTAATTCGCCTGTTGTGGCGTGTGCATGCCTCTTTGACCGTGACCTTCTGGCCAGCGCAAATCCTGCTGTGGATTCATTTGTTGTTTCACGTGGCGCGCCTCTTTCTGGATGATGCAGTGGCGTCACCGGTACGTGGATCGATTGGCGGTTCCAGCTTCTCGGTGTATGTCATTCTCGAATCGATTCTGTTTGTCATCGGCCTAACCTTCACGATTCTGGCAATGGTCAATGAACGCACGCAAATCGCTCATAAGCTGGCCTCCATGCACGATCCGCTCACCAGCGTGTGGAATCGCCGTGCGCTGTTCGAGCAGGCGGAAAAAATAGCGCAGCGCAGCGCGCGCCAGACGCAGACTTTTGTCTACAGTGCGGTTCTGTTCGATTTGGACCATTTTAAAAGCATCAATGATCGCTTTGGTCATCAGCAAGGTGACCAGGTTTTGGTGGATTTTTGTCAGGTGGTGCAGGGGTTATTGCCTGAAGAAGCGCACTTTGCCCGTTTGGGCGGCGAAGAGTTTGCGGCGATTATCCCGGGCGATGCTGAGCAGGCGCAAGTAGTGTGTGAACGTATTCGTTTGGCGACACAGGTGTCGCAACCCAACGACGTACGCTATACCGTGAGTATTGGCTTTGCCACCGCCCTGCAAGCCGGTCAACCTTTTCCGCCGCTGCTGGCGCTGGCCGATGAAGCCTTATATCGCGCTAAAGCCAGCGGCCGTAACCGCATTGAACGTTATTTCACGCCGTTACAGCCGGTGCAGAAAGCGGTGTTGACTTAATGTGATGAGTGGTTGCGGCGGCAACGCTTGTCGCCGTAATGACGCAACCAGTAATAACGATCTTCAACGCGCTCACGTCCACTGACGCGCGCACCTACCAGCCACAGTAAAGCGCCAACAAAGATGCTGAACATTGCACCGTGCGCGAGAAACTGTGGCAGATTGAGTGAAGGAAGCTGATTAATAATAGAATACCCGACGCCCAGTACCATCGTCAGTAAACCCAGACACATCAAACTATTACCTACAACGCGGCATTTTTGACGTTTCATGATCCACCTCCATCCTTATAAAAAAGCAAAACAGCACGTATGGTTAACTAGCCATAAGCTTAGGCAATACCTGCCGCTTAAGTTGCGTACAGGATCACAGTTCCTTCACAACCTTTGACAAATCTTTACCGCCAGCACCTTGATTTCGATAGAAAATGATTAGTCACGAAGAGATATTATCTGCCGTTAACGACCTTTGTCATCCGTGGCGCCAGGCAGTAAACTATCGCCCTTTCCGCAGCAAGACAGGATAAACATCGTGAGCAGCATTAAACTGATTGTGGGGCTGGCTAATCCCGGCGCTGAATACGCCGCAACGCGCCATAACGCTGGCGCCTGGTATGTCGATTTACTGGCGAGCCGCAACAATCAGTCGTTAAAAGACGAGCCAAAATTTTATGGCTACACCGCGCGCCTGTCGCTGGCGGGAGAGGATGTGCGCCTGCTGGTACCCACCACTTTTATGAACCTGAGCGGAAAAGCAGTGGCGGCGATGGCGACCTTCTACCGGATTACGCCGGAAGAGATTTTAGTGGCGCACGATGAGCTGGATTTGCCGCCAGGCGTGGCGAAGTTCAAGCAAGGTGGCGGCCATGGCGGCCATAACGGGCTGAAAGACATCATCAGCAAACTGGGCAACAACAATAATTTTCACCGTTTACGCGTCGGTATCGGCCATCCCGGTGACCGCAATAAAGTCACCGGTTTCGTGCTGGGCAAACCGCCAGCCAGCGAACAAAAACTGATAGACGATGCCGTAGACGAAGCGGTCCGCTGCACCGAATTGTGGCTGAAAGAAGACAAAATTAAGGCAATGAACCGTCTGCACGCGTTCAAGGCTGGCTAAGGCCAATTCCCGCGCCGCAGAAGGCAATTCTGTGTATAATGCGCGAAATTTTTTGAATCTGTCGGTGCTGTTCAACAGCACTGCGCACTCAGTGAGAAAGGTAATCAGACCATGGGATTTAAATGCGGTATTGTGGGCCTGCCGAACGTCGGTAAATCCACCCTGTTCAACGCGCTGACCAAAGCGGGTATCGAAGCAGCCAACT
Source organism: Pantoea sp. X-Soil-ISGK-421 (assembly GCF_059730785.1). Taxonomy (NCBI): domain Bacteria; kingdom Pseudomonadati; phylum Pseudomonadota; class Gammaproteobacteria; order Enterobacterales; family Erwiniaceae; genus Pantoea; species Pantoea sp. X-Soil-ISGK-421. Next base: position 2,374,179 of record NZ_AP035979.1, read on the forward strand.
TTCCGTTCTGCACCATCGAGCCAAACACCGGTGTGGTGCCAATGCCCGATCTGCGCCTCGATCAGCTGAGCGAAATTGTTAAGCCACAGCGTGTGGTGCCAACCACCATGGAATTCGTGGATATCGCCGGTCTGGTGAAAGGCGCATCCAAAGGTGAAGGCCTGGGCAACCAGTTCCTGACCAACATCCGTGAAACTGAAGCCATTGGCCACGTAGTGCGCTGCTTCGAGAACGACAACATCATCCACGTTGCGGGTAAAGTTAACCCGGCGGAAGATATTGACGTGATCAACACCGAGCTGGCGCTGTCAGATCTCGACACCTGTGAACGTGCCATTCAGCGTTGCCAGAAGAAAGCCAAAGGCGGCGACAAAGATGCCAAAGCCGAACTGGCTGCGCTGGAGAAATGCCTGCCACACCTGTCAGAAGCGGGTATGTTGCGCGCACTCAATCTGGATGCGGACGAGAAAGCGGCCATCCGCTACCTCAGCTTCCTGACGCTGAAGCCAACCATGTACATCGCTAACGTCAACGAAGACGGTTTCGAAAACAATCCGTATCTTGATCAGGTGCGAGCGATTGCTGAAGCCGAAGGTTCAGTCGTGGTGCCGGTGTGTGCTGCCGTTGAGTCTGATATCGCTGAGCTGGAAGATGACGAGCGCGACGAGTTTATGGCTGAACTGGGTCTGGAAGAGCCGGGCCTAAACCGCGTGATCCGCGCCGGTTATGCACTGCTGAACTTGCAAACCTACTTCACCGCTGGCGTGAAAGAAGTGCGCGCCTGGACCATCCCTGTCGGTGCAACAGCGCCACAGGCGGCGGGCAAAATTCACACCGACTTCGAGAAAGGCTTTATCCGTGCACAGACCATCGCGTTTGATGATTTCGTGGCGTTTAAAGGTGAACAAGGTGCGAAAGAAGCCGGCAAAATGCGTTCAGAAGGTAAAGAGTACATCGTTAAAGATGGCGACGTGATGAACTTCCTGTTCAACGTCTAACCTGTAAACACCAATAAAAAGCCCAGTTTATTAACTGGGCTTTTTTTATAACCAAATTCTCACGTCTGTCAGGCCGTTTTATCCGTCATCGCGACCCTTTCATCCAGTTCTTCTGGTGTTTTCAGGAATGGCGTCAGCACGCCGCTCAGAACGTACAGCCCGGCATAAATCCCTAATACGCCGCCCGCCCCGAGCGATGAGTAGAACAATGCGGTGATTGCGGGTGCAATAAATGCGCCCAGACCTGCCCCGAGATTCAGCACCGACATGGCCGCACCCTTGCTGTCTGGAGCCAGTAACGGGAACAATGCCGACAGCGGAACATATCCCGCCATGGTGATACCACACAGGCACAGCACGAACGCCATCACATAGAAGTTGTGGCCCAACACCTGCGGTACAGCCCATACCAGAATCAACACAGCGGCATAGCCAAAGCCGCCGACCCACATGATGGTGGTACGCCAGCCAAACTTATCGCCGAAGAAGCCAAAAAACAGGTTGGCGAAAATGGCCACCAGGAAGACCGCCGACCACATATGCAGCCACTCGGTTTTGCTGTAGCCAAAACTGATCAGGTACAGCGGCAGGAAGGTCGCTAAGCCATATTGGGCGATGCCATTCACCGACTTCACCACCAATCCCATGGCAATCACCGGCCGCTGCAAAATGGTGATGCCTTTGATCAACTCTGCCGCGCTAAAGGGATGAATTTCAGAAGCAGGCACCACGTCGCGGTTCACCCAAATGCCTAACACTGAGCCCACCACCACAAATGCCATTCCGACCCACAGCACATGAATTTCGCCCATAACCGGCAGTGCCAGCGAGGAGAAGAACGGACCAATGACGCTTAATCCCAGCGAGAAGGTGAACCAGAACCAGCCCACCGCGGTAGAACGCCGTTCCACCGGGGTACTGTAGTTAATCCAGATTAAAAACGAGTAGGCAAACAGCGGATAACCGATGCCGCGAATCGCATAAAACGGCAGCATCCAGGCCATGTGCATGGTCTTCAACCCTATGCCAATAAACCCGATGCTGCCGATGACGAAGGTAATCAGGCCATACACCATCACTTTGCGCGGGCCGAGGGTTTGCACCAATACGCCGGTCACCCAGGCTGCCAGCGTTACCGTGACACCGTAGGCGGTGATCAGATAAGAGGCTTGCGCGACGGACAGCCCTTTATCCACCAGCCAGAGGGCGATCCACGCTTGTTCTACGCCATCGCCGATCATGAATATCGCGAGACCGATATAGCCCCAAAGCAAGTTTTTTGGCAAACCTATTTTATCGAACATAGTTTTCCCCAGTGCCAGACACTGACTGGTCGTAGTTAATAGAGGTAAGTTTTGATTTTGTTTTTATTCAGCGATCATTTTCATCAGCATGCCCTGCACTTTAAGTGCATCCTGGCTTTTGATCAGCTGATCGATTTCGTCAATGCTCAGGCGATCAATAAAGCTGGAAAGTGCTTTATACATGCGGATGTTCTGTGCGCACTCGGCAACCGGATCTTCACGGCTTGGGAAGGTATCGAAATAGATCAGGCCGCTGAAGTTCACGCGTTTTGCGTAATAGATGTATTCGAGCGTCTGCATCAAATGCACGGAACCCAGCATCAAACCATCATCAAAATGCCCATACCCATCATTCAGGTGGAAGCCAATCAAACGGTTTTTGCGTGCGGACTGGAATAATGAAAATGCGGGATTCTCTTTTTTCATGATCATGTGGCAGAAATCGAGAGTAATACCTAGATTGTCGGAGCCAACATCATCAATCAGCATTAACGTTGATGAGACGTCACCAATAAAGGAGAAAGTGCGCGGTTCATAGGGCTTGTATTCAAAACTGAATTGCATATCCGCATGCGCCTGCGTCACGGTCTGTAGCGCACTGACCAGCCACTCATAGGCGCGGAAGTAATCCTGCTGGAACGGATAATCGTAGCCGTCGTAGCCAAACCACAGCGTGACAGTATTTCCGCCGAGGTATTTACACATTTCTGCGGCCTCGAGGGTGATTTCAATCGCTTTATTACGCAGTGCTGCGTCAGGATTGGTGAATTCGCCATCAATAAACTCTTTGTTATAGCGCAGTGCGATACCGCCGACCTGCAGATTGTTCTTCGCGATAGTCTGCTTGATCAGCTCTTTATCCTGGCCAATAAAATGTTCTGGATAATTCAGTTCAATATGCGTCAAGCCGTCAACGGTACCCATTCGCGTAATTAGATCGCAAGTATCCATGTTGTTCCTGGCCGTAAACAGATCGGTTCTGGATCGAAATGAATTTATACGTGATGAGAATTTCATTTTTAATTACCTTTGATGTGATTTCCATTTTTTTATAAATGAGTTTTCTCATCACGTAAATGCAAATGGACAAATACTACTGCTAATAAAATCAACGCGCGCTTTATAATAGTAAAATTTTACTATGAGTAAAATCATTAAAATACAAGGCGTTAAATATTCATTTTCGTGTTAGTAAAATAAAAACCTCGATTAAGCCTGTTTTATTTTACTATCAGTAAAATGCATCAGTAAAACGTTTTACAGCATGTGATCGACTTAACACTTTTCACCTAATCGCCATGCTAGCTTAACCATAACGTTTTTAATGAGCACTCAAAATGCATAACCGACTTAAAGGCAATGAGATATTCCTGCTGGCTCGCACGCTTGCACCTGAACTGGGAAAAAAGGAACGCTCTATTGCGCGTTTTATTGACGACAATCCACAGTCATTATCTAAAATGTGCATCACGGATATTGCGAATTATCTTAATGTCAGCGTGTCGAGCATTACAAAAGTTTCAAAGAAACTCGGTTTTACCGGTTTTCATGATCTGAAAATTAATATCGCCCAGCAGGTCAGCACCCAGGAAGATATTATCGATATTCCTGTCATTCCGGATTCTGAAAAATACGTTGAACAGGTTATCGAGAGTACCTTTTTGAATTCGGTACTGGCACTGCAGGATTCACTGAGTGTGATTAACAGTGCGGTCATCAAGGCTGTGGCCTATCTGTTTATTAATAAGCCGGAAAGTGCGCGCATCTTTATCGCCGGTTGCGGTGGATCAGGTTCCATCTGTGATGACTTCAATCATAAGTTGCTAAAGATTGGCATCTTCTCTTCAGTATTCAGTGACAGCCACAAACAGTTGATGACCGCCTCGTTAATGCAACCTGGCGATATCCTGCTGGCGATTTCCCATTCCGGCCAAACCACAGACATCATCCAAATGGTAAAAGCGGCCAATGAGAATGGCGCAGAAACCATCTGCCTGACCAACTATCCCAACAGCCCACTGAGTTTGATTGCCCGACATTCGATCATCTCTTCGGTTAAAAACAACCCGATTACCGGGGAAAACGCCACCACACGCATTGTGCATCTGAATATTCTCGATGCCATTTTTACCATTATTGCCAGCAAGACCAGCGAAGAAAGTCAGACCAGTTTACACAACACCAGAAATGCGGTTGCGTCTAAACGCACCGCCAATTAAGGGCCGAAATGATGAAACATAATATTGTTGTTATTGGCAGTCTTAACTACGACATTCTTGTCCAGCAGGATCGCTTGCCGGAAATTGGGGAGACGTTTACCGGTAACGAATTAATGCTGATGCCAGGGGGAAAAGGGGCAAATCAGGCGGTTCAGTGCGCTAAGCTGGGGCTGAACGTTAATATGGTGGGCTGCGTAGGAAATGATATTTATGGCACCGAGCTGATTAAATCACTGAATGAAAACGGTGTAGCGGTAGATAACATTACCCAACGCGGAAAAACCTCAGGCATTGGCATCGTTCAGATTCTGGAATCTGGCGATTACTGCAGCACCATTATTAAAGGCGCCAATTACCTGATTACCGAGTCAGACATTAACGATACGTTATTCAGCGATCGGCCACTTTTGATCCTTCAGTCAGAGATTCCCGACCATGTGGTGGAACGTGCTATCAGTAGCGCACGACGTCACGATTGCCAGATTTTACTGAACAACGCGCCGGCACGCGAAATTTCCTCGCAAGCGCTCAGCCAGGTTGATCTGCTGGTGGTGAATGAGACCGAGGCCAGTTTTATGAGCAACACCTCCGTTACCACAGTGAAAGAGGCGCTAGCCTGTGCGGCTGACTTACAGCAAAAGGTTAATGGCCGGGTGATTATTACGCTGGGAGAGAAAGGCGCGGTGTTATCCAGTGATCAAGGTGCCAGACACTACCCCGCCGTGTTCTGTCCGGATGTGGTTGATACCACTGGCGCGGGCGACTCATTTATTGGTGGCATCGCCTATTGCCTCGTGAATAACATCGCCCTGGAAGAAGCGATTCCTTTCGCTGCTGAAATCAGTTCCTGCTCTATCCAGAAATATGGCGGTCAAAGTTCTTTCCCGATGCTGCCTGATGTTGCGCATGCGCTGACGCAAAATCGCCAACGGCTGTTTGGTTAAATCTGCGCGCCTCAGTGCGTGAACAATTCAGCTATTTGAGCAAGCTGCTACCGTTATAGCCGCTTGCTCAAAACAGCCGCGTTAAGGGTGTAGCCTTGTCAGGTCGCCAGCCGGAAATTCCCTGTTTTGTGAGATGCCGCACTAATCCTTAATGTTTTTTGTAATCGATTACTTTTATAGTGAATATTGTAATCGATTACTTTTAACAGGAGATCAGTAATGGCGGTAAGAACCCTTTTTCAGGCTGGATTAATCACCGTAATGGCGCTGTCTGCTGTGTCGGCGCAAGCAGAGAATTTCAATAATGAAATCGCACTGCAAATGTACACATTACGGAATGCAGGTACCGTTGCGCAGCAATTTGCGATGGCACAAAGCGCGGGGTTTCAGAATGTGGAGTTAGTCGGGAATCAAGGGCTGGATAGCGCGCAGATGAAAACGCTACTGAGCAAAAACCATCTTCAGGTTACGTCGGCGCACATTCAATTGCATGAGTTAGAGAACAATTATCAAAAAACCGTTGCCTTCAATAAAGCCATCGGCAACCCGGTGGTGATCGTGCCATGGATTGAACCTGCCGACCGTCCTGACTCAACCCAAGGTTGGATTGACTACGCTCAGCGCCTGGACAAACTGGGCGCAAAACTACATAAAGACGGGCTGCAGCTTGGTTATCACAATCATAATTTTGAGATGAAGAAATATGACGGTGTGACCGCACTGGAGATCATCCTTAATCACACTCAGCCGCAGAATTTAAAACTGGAAATGGATGCGGCATGGGTATCACGCGGCGGTCAGGATCCGGTGCAGATTTTGCAAACCTATCCGAAAAGGGTGTACGCCATCCACGCCAAAGATAACGCCGCGATTGGCGTTCGCGATGATGAGATGAATTTCGCGCCACTGGGAGAAGGCTTACTGGATTGGCAGCATATCGTGCCCGCAGCTAAAGCGAGTGGCGTTCGATGGTTTATCGTTGAACATGACGCCCCTAAAGATCCGTGGAGCATCATTACGACGTCATACCGTAATCTTCGTCAGCAATTAACGCTATCAGCACAATAGCCATAAGTGCCTGTTAAGTACTGGCACGCTCCACAAAGTGCCAGTCCATCATAATGCGTTCAGCGGGCGAATCAGGTTGATCGATCTTTTTCAGCAGTAAGCCGAACGCCCGACGTCCCATTTCGCGCGAAGGCTGTGCCAGCGTACTCAGCGGCGGCGTGACCATTTCGGCGAGGTCGGTGCCATCAAATCCGGTCACCGCAATATCCTGCGGCACGCGCAGTCCGGCGGCGTGAATGGCCGAGAGCGCCCCCGCCGCTAAGGTATCCGACACGGCAAACACGGCGTCAGGACGCTCGGGTGCCGCCAGCAAGGTTTCCATCGCCTGCTTGCCGGCAGTGAAACTCAACTCGGTGGCGTAAGTGATGGCCTGCCAACTGCATTTTTCCTGCTTAAGTTGCTGCTGATAGCCAGCCTGACGCAACTGCGCATATTTATAGCTGAGATCGTGATTGATTAGCGCAATACGCTGCCGCCCCATGCCCGCCAGATAAGCGACCACATGTGCCGCCGCCTGCACATCATCTATGCCAACGCAGGAGATATCACCGGCATCGGCGTATTCCGCACATTGAACCCACGGGGTTTCGCCAATCAGCTGTGCCAGTTCTGGCAATTTACTGAACGCATCCATGGTGATAATACCGTCAACCATCTTCCCGGCCAGTAATTGCAAACTCGATCGAGACCGCTCAATGTCCGAGCCAGAGTTACACAGCAAAATACGATAGCTGTTCTTCTCCGCCTGTTCCTCAATGCCTTTCACCAACTCGGCACAAAAAGGATTGGAGATATCCGACACCATGACGAGAATCATTGAGCTACGCGCAGTACGCAACTGACGCGCTAACAAATTTGGCTGGTAATTACTCACTTTAATGGCTTGCAGGACCTTCTCACGATTCTTGTCTTTAACCGTATCGCTGTTATTCAGAACCCGTGAAACCGTTGCCACAGAAACGCCCGCTAAGCGGGCGATTTTTTGGATGGACATGCTTGCAACTCTTGCTCAGTCAGATACTACGCAGGCTACCATAAATCCGGACCAACAATAAGTTTGCCGGCTTCAGCTAGCGCACTCTGTTATGCGTTATTTTTGCTTCGCACCCAACGCGGTTGCCATAGAGTAACTGCACGATTCTGATAGCGAGCATGGATCGCTGTATTCCACTGCCCGGGGAAGAAGCCGCATATCAATAACTGATCAATTATTCAACAGTGCCTGTTTAAACGAATAGATATGCACCCGCGCCGCCTCTTCCGCCAGCTCAGCATTCCCCTGCTCCAGTGCCGCAATGATCGCTTCGTGTTCGGCGATCACTTCGTTCATATGCGCCGCGCTCGATAACGTGGTTGCCCAAAAGCGCTGTGCTTGCGCATGGATGATGCTGAGAATATCGGCAAGACGACCATTGGCGGCGATATCCGCCAGCACCTGATGAAATTCTCGGTCCAGCAGCATCATCTGTTCACGATCGCGTGACGCGCTGGCGGTGGCAATGCGCTGATTCATTTCGCGCAAATAGACAATCTGCGCCGCATTGACGCGCTGCGTCGCCAAACGTAAACACAGCGCCTCATTCACCAGACGCACCTCAATTAACTCCAGCGCATCATCAATCGACAGCGGCGACACCATCACGCCTTTACGTGGAATGATTTGTAGCAACCCTTCTGTTTCCAGCCGATGCACCGCCTGATTCACCGGCGTCCTGCCCATCTCAAGGTCATCCATCACCTGCGCGATATTGAGATATTCGCCCGGTTTATAGCGCAGCGTGATCAGCCGGTGCTTAAACGCCAGATAGGCTCGCTCGTTAAGCGAAATGCTCTTCGGGGTAGTTGGCGAGCTCACATTTTCAGCCATCAGATTACTCATCGCGCAAATCCTTATTAGGTAACTGAGACATATTACACAAAAACCTGGCATGAAAATGGCTAGATTGAAATCACAGTGAAATTTCACACGCATTTCTCAGATGGAGATCTATCCCATGAAATTACGGTTTACGACAGATTATGCAGATGCGGCAGTACTTAATGTTGAGGTTAATCAGCTGGTTATCGCGGGCTGGGTCGGACGTGACCAGCAAGCGGTGTTGCACCATATCAGGGAGCTGGAAGCGCTTGGCGTGCCCGCTCCTGGTGCAGTGCCGCTGTTTTACCGCGTCGCGACCAATCAATTAAGTCAGCAGATGCAGCTGGAAGTGGTTGGCGATCAAACATCCGGTGAAGCCGAACCCTTTGTATTTTTCCATCGCGGCGAATACTGGGTTTCGCTGATTTCCGATCATACCGATCGTCATCTGGAAACCTTTAGCGTTGCGCTATCGAAACAGGCGTGCATCAAACCGGTTGCGGGTCACGCATGGCGCATGGCGGAACTCAACGCGCATTGGGATCAGCTGGAGCTCAGCGCCTGGATTAAAGTGAACGGCGACTGGGTCACCTATCAACAAGGCGCCCTCTCCTCGCTGTTGACGCCGCTCGACCTGTTAAGCCGTTATTTCGCTGGCGGACAGGTCGAGGAAGGCTTCGCCATGTCGTGCGGCACGCTTAGCGCCATCGGCGGTATTCGTCCTGCGAGTGAATTTCGCATGGCCCTGCACGATCCCGTGCTGAACCGCACGCTGGAACACACCTACATCACTGGCTCGCTGCCGGTTATCGCCTGAGGATCCCTATGACAACGTTATGGCAAGCGAGCCAGCAACTGCTCGCCGGGCAAATCAGCCCTGAAACGCTGACGCAGGATGCGCTGAGCGCTATTGCGGCGGAAGCCGGTGAAGGCAAGCGCGTATTCACTCGCGTGTACGCCGCGGGTGCCCAGCAGCAGGCTGCACAAGCCAACATGCGCTGGCAACAGCAACAGCCGCGTAGCGCGATTGATGGCCTGCCCATTAGCATCAAAGATCTGTTTGATGTCGCTGGAGAAGTGACACTGGCCGGTTCGCGTTTACTCAGCAACGCCAGCGAAGCCACGGCGAATGCCAGTATGGTTGATCGGCTGCTGCAGGCCGGTGCCACCATCGTGGGCAAAACCAATATGACAGAGTTCGCTTTCACTGGCCTCGGCATCAATCCGCATTACGGCACGCCCGCCAATCCCTGGCAGCGGGCGCAGCAGCGCATTCCCGGCGGATCGTCCTCGGGTGCGGCGGTCGCGGTGAGTGATGGCATGTGCCTGGCGGCGGTGGGCACCGATACCGGTGGCTCGGTGCGCATTCCAGCGGCATTGTGCGGCTTAACCGGTTTTAAACCGAGCGCCAGCCGTATCAACCAACGCGGAACGTTACCGCTGGCGGCCTCGCTCGACAGCATCGGCGTGATTGCTCACGACGTACAGAGCTGCTGGCTGCTCGACAGTGTGATTGCCGATCGGCCGCTGGAGAGGGATGCGCGCAATTTGTCTGATGCACATTTCGTTTTCCCACAAACGCGGGTGCTGGATGGGCTTGACGCACACGTCAGCGCCGCATGGGAGCGCGCGCTCGAACTGCTGCGCGCGCAGGGCGTGAAAATCACCGAGCTGCCGCTGCAGGAGCTGGCCGAACTTGAAACCCTCAACGCGCGCGGCGGTATTACCGCGTGGGAAGCCTGGCAATGGCATCAGCATTACGCCCAATCCCAGCCTGAAGCCTACGATCCGCAGGTTTTGACGCGCATTAAACGCGGCAGCCTGCTGAATGCCGACGATGCCGCCGCGCTGTATCAGCTGCGCGCCGACTGGAAAACGCGAGTGGAAGCAGCAGTGGCGCCTTTCGACGGCATATTGATGCCAACAGTGCCGCTGATTGCCCCCACGCTCGCCGAGCTTGAGGATCCTGCGCGCTATATGCAGGTCAACCTGTTGATGCTGCGCAACACCAGCGTGATCAACATGCTGGATGGCTGTGCAATTTCTCTGCCTTGTCATCAGCCTGGCGCTGCGCCGGTTGGCCTGATGCTCTCTTCCACCCATGGCAACGATGCTGCATTACTCAGCTGGGCTGCCGCGATTGAAACCACCCTGAAACGGAGTAGCTGAACATGACTCAATCCCACGGCATGCTGTTTGTCGCCACCAATATCGATGCTGCAGATGAAGCGGATTTCAACCAATGGTATGACCACGAGCACGTAGAAGAGCGCGTGGCGATCAGCGGATTTCTCAGCGGCACGCGTTATCAAGCGGTGGATGCTGAACGCAAATACCTCGGCCTGTATGAAACCGCATCGCTGGAAGCCTTCACCAGTGCGGATTATCACGCCGCCTTCACACGCCAGACAGAATGGTCGGTGAAAAATCTCAACAAAATGGTCAACCCGATGCGCCGCGTCTGCGCCATCTCCCATCAGCATGGCCAGGGAACCGGCAGCCAGCTGGCGGTACTGACCTTAAAAACCGGTACAGATGTTGCATCGCTGGGCGACTGGCAAAGCCGCGTGCAGCAAAAACCGGGCTATATCGCCTCACGTTTGCTGACGCCTGACACCACGCTGAGTTCGCCGCTGCCACGGGAAACCCGCGCGACGCGACCGATGCATCCGATGCTGCTGCTGTTCTGCCGTGATGCGCAGGTGTGTAAAACCCTCGCCGCGGATGCCGCGCAGGCACTCAACGCGGACGTTCAGCTTTACTCCCTCAGCTGGCAGTTAACCAAACAGGAGATGGCTCATGGCTAATACCGATTCAACGTTGCCGCACGCTTCAGGCGCGCGCGCCAGCCACACCAAAACCGGTCGCCTCGCGGCGGCCAGCTCGATCGGCACCGCGTTGGAATGGTATGACTTCACGGTCTATAACATCATGGCGGCGCTGGTATTCAACCACGTATTTTTCCCCAGCTTTGATCCGCTGGTCGGTACCATTCTGGCATTTTCCACCTATGCGGTGGGTTACATTTCCCGTCCGGTCGGCGGCTTTATTTTTGGTCATCTGGGCGATGTCGCCGGGCGTAAAGCCGTGCTTATCACCACGCTGGTGATTATGGGTGTCACCACCGCGTTGATGGGCTTGCTGCCGGGCTATGCGGCGTGGGGCATCTGGAGCCCGGTATTATTGGTGGCCTTGCGCTTTATTCAGGGCATTGCGCTCGGCGGTGAATGGGCCGGTGCGGTATTGCTGTCAATGGAGCACGGCGATGCGAACAAACGCGGCCGTAACGCCTCGTTTGCCCAAGTGGGTCCATCATGCGGCACGTTGATTGGCACCGGATTTATCACGCTGGTGACGGTGGCATTAAGCGGTGAGCAGTTCCAGGCGTGGGGATGGCGCATTCCGTTCCTGCTGAGTCTGCTGCTGGTGATGTTTGGTTTATGGCTGCGTCGCGGCGTGGAAGAGACACCAACGTTTGTAGCGATGCAACAGGCGGAGAAAACCACGCATACCCCGCTGAAAGAAGTGTTTGTGCGTTATCCGCGTGAGCTGCTGATTGCCGGCGGTTCACGTATCGGCTCAGACGTGTTGTATGCGCTGGTGGTGGTTTTCACCCTCACCTATGTCACCACGGTGCTGCAGTTACCGCGTCCGCTGGCGTTGATGGCTACCATGCTGGGTGCCATCGGCAATGCGATTACGGTTCCGATGTTTGGCGCGCTCTCCGATAAGCTCGGTCGTCGCCCGGTCTACATCGCCGGTGCGCTGCTGGCCATCGTCTGGTCGTTTGTGTTCTTTGTGCTGCTGGATAGCTCACAGCCGACCCTGATCGTACTGGCAGTGATTGGCGGGCTGTTGATTCATGCGGTGATGTACGGACCGCAGGCGGCATTTGTCACCGAGCAGTTCCCCAGCCACGTGCGCTACGCTGGATCGTCGCTGGCTTACACGCTGGCGGGCATTATCGGCGGTGGCTTTGCGCCATTGATTATTACATCACTGTATAAAGAGATGGGCAGCACGCTGTGGGTGTCGGGGTATGTCAGCCTGGCGTTACTGATCACGCTGTTTGCGCTGTGGAAAGCGAAAGAGACCGCGCACCACCCGCTTTAATCAGCATGATGTTGGTGTTTGGCGAGGGATTGCCAGACTTTAGCAGAGGAGAACAACAAGGCGCGGCACGCGCGACCCAGTTAGTGCAGTTTTTTAGCCAGAATACGAATGGCTTTCTCGCAGGCGACTTTCGTCTTGCTGTCGGTGGAACGCAAACTCAGGCGATACAACGCGCCAATAAGTTCCTGAACGGTAAGCGCCTCATCAGGACGAAGAATGCGTGTCACCACCCTTCCCACCAATGCGCGAATATCTTCCGTAATGTCTGAATCTTCGTCTTTCACTCGCCCTCCGGCTTTACGCTTCGCTTATTTAGGAAGTATCCACCTCCTAATTAGCCAAATTTTAGTCCAGCAGCTTCATTACTAACTTGATGGTCTCGGGTTCGTCTGCTACATCCGTGATCTTGCCCACAACGCGCATGCCAAAGGCGATGCACAGAATCAACCCCGCCGCTGTTTCGGTATCCAGACTCTGCGTCACCGATCCATCTTCCTGGCCAAGTCGCAGCAACGAGGCGAGAAAGTTTTTATTGCGGATTACCGCTTCACTCACCAACTGCGATAGATCGTCATCCAGCACCTGCAACTCTACTGCGCTGCCCACCACCAAACAGCCGGTGCGGCCTTCCACTGCCCGCGCCGAATCGAGGTAAAACTGCAGCAGCTCGCTGAGCTTCTCGCGGCCGGTAGTGAACTGCGCCAGACGCTGGCGCAAGTCGGCATTGCGCACCGAAAGATAGCGTTCAAACACCAGCAGAAACAGGTTGCGCTTATCTTTGAATGCTTTGTAAATGCTGCCCGCTGTCAGCCCCATCGCTTCGCCCAAATCGTTCAATGAAGCAGCATGAAAACCCTTTTGGCGAAAAACAATCATGGCTTTGTCCAGAGCCTGTTCGATATCGAACTCTCTCGGGCGGCCTCGATCTCTGTTTTTCGATTCTGCGGTTGGCGGTTTGCTCATGGCTGACACATCGATTAATGCAGGTTTCCAGAAGTTGACTAAAAAATATTTCGTTGGTCACTATAGCCTAACTGGTGAGAGCCTGTATAGCCTTCCTCGGATAACCCCTTAAATTGTATAGTTTTTAATGCTGTTAGCTGCACATTTAACCTGCAAATTTAACCTGATAGCAAATTTATGAGTTAGCTCACACGCCAGCGAAGCAAAGCGCAAATCCTGTGCCAGGATTAATGCAGCGGTTGGCATTCGGCCAACCCTAATGATCCTTCAGTAACCGGTAACGACTAAATAGGGAGATCGACATGAACGAAGATCGTATTAGCGGCAACTGGAAGCAGTTCAAGGGAAAAGTGAAGGAAAAATGGGGCGACCTGACTGATGATGATATGACCGTGGTTGAAGGCAAACGCGATCAACTCGTCGGTAAAATTCAGGAGCGCTACGGTTATGAAAAAGACCGTGCGGAGAAAGAAGTGAAAGAGTGGGAAGATTCGAATAAGTACCACTGGTAACCCTGCAGTTCTGCCGGACACCCTTTGTCCGGCATTCACTGATTAATGCTGAGTGGAATCATCCGCCCCGCTGTTTTTAGCCATAAAGCTCATCATGTTCTCTTCTGAGGCCTCAACGTTACCGGCTGTGCTGTCACGCTTCACCACCTCTAATGCCACTCTGGCGACCCGAATGTCGTCCGCCGAGCCACCCGCATAAATCATCTTCTCTAATTGCGCAATCAAGGTGGTGTGCGAAATGGCCGCGTCTGCATCAAATAATTCAATCACTGCATCACCAATCATGATGTCGCATAACTGTTTGTCATTACTGTTTTTCATGGGCTCTCTGTCACCGTCTAAACCAACCCTGGCCGGAGGATCCTGATTGCGCAGAGCATACCCAATGAGTAAAAAACGTCAAATATAAAAAAGCGTCGATACAATCGAAAAATACATCATAAGGAATGGCTTGCGGCGCGAGGAACACGCCGCAAAGTGGTTGTAATACAGCACAGGTAAACACCGCATCCAATCACCGCACATTCCGTAGCGACGCGATTTATCGCGCATTGGATTGCGCCGCTACACTGCGAGCGTTCAGTAATTTGGGTTTTCATCTCTTACTGACAAGCATTACGCTAAAGGTGCTTGTGATTAACCGCCTACCCGCGCCTGTAATGCTGCGGGATAGCGTTCACCGATCACCTTGATGGTTTCCAATGCCTGCGTCAGTTTGAGTAACTCGGCAGAGGAGAGCGCGAGGTCAGCGGCGCCGAGATTTTCTTCCAGACGATGCAGCTTGGTGGTGCCTGGAATCGGCACAATCCACGGCGCCTGCGCCAGCAGCCAGGCCAGCGCGATTTGCGCCGACGTCACGCCTTTCTCCGCCGCTAGCTGCGCCACTAAGGTTACCAGTTGTTCATTGGCGGCCAGCGCTTCGGCGGCAAAGCGTGGCACTTTGCTGCGGAAATCATCCTCGCCAAAGGTCGCTCCCGATTTAATTGCACCGGTTAAAAAGCCTTTACCTAACGGGCTAAACGGCACGAAACCAATACCCAATTCGTTTAGCAGCGGCAGAATTTCCTGTTCCGGTTCACGCCACCACATTGAGTATTCGCTTTGCAGCGCCGTGACCGGTTGCACGGCATGCGCACGCCGAATGGTGTTAGCGCCCGCTTCCGATAAACCGAAATGTTTGACCTTGCCTTCATTAATCAGATCCTTAACCGTGCCGGCAACCTCTTCAATTGGCACATTCGGATCGACGCGATGCTGATACAACAGATCAATCACATCGGTTTTCAGCCGACGCAGCGAGCCTTCAACGGCTGCACGAATATGCTCCGGTCGGCTATTGAGGATCTGCTGCTTATTGTCATCGCCAAAGGTAAAGCCAAATTTGGTGGCGATAACCACTTTGTCACGGTAAGGCTGCAAAGCCGCGCCGACCACTTCTTCATTCAGATACGGCCCATACACTTCAGCGGTGTCGAAAAAAGTGACTCCGCGCTCTACCGCTGCGTGAATTAACGTCATGGCCTGCTGGGTATCAGTTGCCGGACCGTAGCCATGACTTAGCCCCATGCATCCCAGACCAAGCGCTGAAACTTCTAATCCGGCATTTCCCAGATAACGTTTTTGCATTGATTTGTCCCTCAGATTTGCGTCGGTCATGATTAAACGTCGAGTTTACGGCCTGTCAGCCACTCCACCATCGCCGGATCGCGGTGCGAGAAGAAGGCGCTGGTCGCGCTATCCAGCGCGGTGATTTGCAGCATTTCTGCATCGCTCAATTCAAAGTCCAGCACATTGATGTTTTCTGCCATACGCGCTTTGCGTACCGATTTGGCCAGCGAAACAATGCCGCGCTGGAAGATCCAGCGCAGCACTACCTGACCGACGCTTTTGCCATATTTCTCGCCAATCGCCGTCAGGACAGGATGCTGGAACAAGCCGTTTCTGCCTTCAGCAAACGGTGCCCAGGCTTCAGGTTGAATGTTGCGGCTCTTCATCCACGGCACCGCATGCAGTTGCTGATTGAAGGGGTTAACTTCAACCTGATTCACCGCCGGCACCACTTTATTAAACGCGATGAGATCGGCCAGACGATCGGGCTGGAAGTTACTGACGCCAATGGCTTTGATTTTGCCTGTTGCCTGCAGCTCTTCCATGGCACGCCAGGCGCCATGCACATCGCCGTAAGGTTGGTGAATCAAGTAGAGATCGACATAGTCCATCTGCAGGCGATTAAGCGAACGCTCAAACTGCGCTTTAGCGCCCTCGTAGCTGGTGTCCTGCAGCCACAGCTTGGTGGTGACAAACAGCGCGTCACGTGCCACCCCACTCTGCTTAATGGCATTACCAACCTGAGTTTCATTTTGATATGAGGCGGCGGTATCAATCAGCCGATAGCCGGTTTCGATGGCATCAATCACTGCGCGCTCACACTCAGCGGCATCGGTCATCTGAAACACACCAAAGCCCAGCAGCGGCATCTCGAGACCGTTATTCAGTTTTACAGTTTGCATGGCGTTATCCTTTCGTTAGTTTCCGAAAGCATAACGCCTGAGGATTGTTTTGATTAGACCCGGTAATTAGCTAGGGTTTATTAACTCAATTCATGAATTAATCCCCCCTGCTGGCCGGCTACTGCAGATTCTTCTGTTGGAAAAATGCGCTAACCTGGTCGGCGATTTGCACATTATTCAGATCGGAGAATGGGAAGTGCGTATTTCCTTTAATGCCAATCTCCGGCAGATGGATCACTTGCACATCGCCACCGTGTTTATTGACCACATCTCGCCACTGGCGCGCCATCGCCAGCCTTACCCGCCAACTGTCCTGCGCTGGCATGCTGCTCGCTTTATCCGGAATGTTGTCGCCATAGAAAATCAGAATCGGAATTTTGGTCAGCGCCATGAACTTGTCCAGCGCCACCGGCTCGCCTTTTAGCGTATCGAACGCGCTGGGCATCGGTGCCGGCAATTCGTTTTCGGGAAACACAAAGCCGCTGCCCGGTTCAAAGGCGACAATGGCTTTAACCTTGCTGTTTTTCATCGCGGTATACCAGCCAGGCCCGCCGCCCTGTGAATGGGTAAACAGAATGGCGGGACCGCTTTTGTCGATAACGGCGGACATCGCATCGGAGATGACGTTGACGTCAAACGGCCCGGTATTGGGCGTCATTTGGCGGAAATATTGGTTCAGCGCGTCTTTATCCTGAGAGAACTGTACGCCTTTAAAGAAGGTGGGCCATACGCCAAGGCGGAATTGGTTAAACCACATCTGTTCATCCGGTTTCGGCGTGACAGTGGTTGCTACCGTGCTACGACCAGCCGCACCCCGGCGCGGTTGATCAACCAGATAGGTGGCAAATCCGCGACGCAGGAAAATATTTTGAAAACCTTCGCGCCCATCCGGGGTACTTTCCCAGGTGCGCGAGAACTGTCCGGCACCATGCAGCATCACGATGGGATATTTATGCGGATGTTGCGGAATCTGATAAAACACCGCCGCGTGGTCGCCATGATAGGTTTGGCCCGCTGCATCCAGCGGTTTTTTGGCATCAAATTGTCCCGGCGCTGTCACCACCGTACCGCCCGCAGCGAAGCTGCCTTGTGCCTGAATCACTAACGGTTCGGCGTGGCTGGTAGCGATAAACCCCGCCACCAGCAAACCTACACCCCAGATTTTTACCGATCTCTTCACACGCTTTCCCTCTTTTATGTTTGTGTATTAGCTGTCAACCGTCGCTAACCATTGGGTGACGGTCTCGGTGGTTCTTCTCTCCTGATCGCACTCCAGCACCAGCGGTTTTTCTCGTTGCGCCGCCGCGGCCAGCGTAGCGAGAATCGCTTCACTGTCGCCGATGCCGTAACCACCGTGGGTAATAAACGGAATGATGCGTTTATTACGGCAATCATGGCTGCTGAGAAACGATTGCACCACCGGCGGCACCGTGGTGCCCCAAACCGGAAAGCCCAGATAAATCGTCTGGTAGCGTTCAAAGTCCGCAACGCTGTTTTTTAACGCCGGTTTCACCTGCCGATCGCGCTGATTTTTCGCCAGCTCAACCGTTTGAAAATAGTCATCGGGATAGGCCACTGCCGGTTCAATTGCAAAAATATCGCTGTTGAGTTGACGATGAATAACACCTGCCAGTACCCGCGTATTGCCACTGCGGGAGAAATACACCACCAGCGTCGCGCGGTTATTTTGCCCAGGCACGGTGTTAGCCAACGCCGGCTTAAGCACGGCAGCGGAAAACGCCGCGCCCGCCAGCGCGCTGAGTAGTACTCTGCGGTTAGCATCATGCGCATCTGACATGACTTCGCTCCTCTGACATGAAATCTATGGCGTATCTTGCGCCGCGTGCAGTGCGGCTTCCGCGCGCGCAGCGGCCTGCTCTTCCCCGCTGGCACGTAAAATTTGCACCAGATGCTGCAGCTGCCCGCGCGTCAACCCTACCCGCAAACTGGCACGGGTATGCGATAGCAGCTGCGCTTCAATACCCGGCGTGGCGGCTAAGGCACCTACCGTCGCCAGTTCGCGGCTTTGCCAGTCAAGGTTGTCACGGGCAAAAATATCGCCAAACAGGTGGCTTTGCAGGAACTGGTTGATCACCGGCGCAAAATCAAACAGCGGTCCTTGTACTGGCGCGCCAGAAATTTTGGTTTGGTTAGCGGTGCCGAGCTGACGCAGCGCATCCCCCACCGGAATGGGCTGCACAGGCTCTTTGCCCGGTTGATCCTTAATGCCGCGCTGCTTACGCGCTTCTGTCACTTTCATCAACGCGCTCAGCGCATTGAGACTGCGCGGAAATCCGGTATAGGCATACAGCTGCACCAGAATTTCTTTGGCTTCACTGACCGTCAAGCCAGCATCCAGCCCCTGATTCAGCGCGGCATCCAGTTTTTCCATATTGCTGGTTGCCATAAATACCGCCATCAGAGGAATGGCTTGTTGTCGTGCGGAGAGGGTTTCGGACTGATTCGATGACTCGTTCATTGCAGGTGTTACTCCCTGGTGAGTTGCAGCATAGGTAGTCAGGTTACCGGCAAAAAGCATGAGTAGGGCGAAGGTGAAGGACTTAATCGGCACGGTATTGTTCATCAGTCACTTTCTCCAGCCAGGTCACACTTTTGCCATCCACTCTGCCGGTCACCGCAAGGTGCGTCATGGCACTGTTGGCACTCGCGCCGTGCCAGTGCTTGACGCCCGGCGGGCACGACACCACATCGCCAACGCGAATAGTGCGCACCGGCTGCCCCTCCTGCTGGGTTAACCCTACGCCGGAGGTGACAATCAGGCGCTGTCCGGCGGGATGGGTGTGCCAGGCCGATCGCGCACCCGGTTCGAAGGTGACATAAGCAGCCGAAGCATTGATCTGTTCATCCGCCACAAACAGCGGATCAACGCGTACCTGGCCGGTAAAATTTTGCGCCGGACCCGAAAGTGCCGGTTGGCTGCCGGCCGGTGTAATCTTTACTACCGGCTCGGCAGCAAAAGATGAGAAAGCAAGGGGCAGCAATAGCCCCAGAAAGCCCGATTTTGCTGTCATGCAATGCGTCCTTTATTTATTGAACGTGGATGCTGCGAGGCATCGATTCTAACGAGGCGCAGATGTCGTCATGCTGACGGGTTGCTGACAATGTTGTCAGTTTTGATCGCTGCGACATCGCGAGCGGCAGCTGACAGCGATTTACGTTCAGGCGTTAAGGCAAAGGTCAGCCCAAAGGTATTCATTCCACCTTCACTGCGCGCGAACACATCACCGCGATGCATGATGGCGACCGCGCGCACAATCGATAACCCCAGCCCGTGATGGGTGGTACTTTTGGCGCGCGCAGAATCAACCCGGTAAAAACGTTCAAACAGTCGATGCAGATGTTCGGGCGCGATGGCGGCGCCGGGATTTGTGACCGCAACCACTGCCTGACCGGCGTTTTCACTGAAGTTAACGCTAATGGTGCTGTGCGGTGCCGCATGTCGCGCACTGTTCTCCAGCAGATTCGCCAGCGAACGGTGGAATAAGCGACGGTCGATATGCACCCACACGTCGCCGTCGATCTGCAATTTCAACTGTTTTTCGGCGAATGAGGGTTCAACATATTCGGCGGTTTTCACTGTCTCGGCGCGCAGGGAAACGCGCGTCAGCTGTGAAGCATGTTCCCCGGCATGCGCATGCGACAGGAAGAGCATGTCGTTGACGATAGAGGTCATGCGTTCCAGCTCTTCGAGGTTGGAACCGAGTAGATCCTCCAACTCCGCCGGCGAGCGGCGGCGCGCCAGCCCGAGCTGCGTCTGACCAATCAAATTGGTGAGCGGCGTGCGCAATTCATGTGCGACATCAGCATTGAAACTCTCCAGCTGCCGCCAGGCAATCGCCTGCCGCTCTAGCACACCATTAAAGGCAGCAGCCAGCGGCTGCAGCTCATCCGGTAACCTGCAGGTGTCCAGTCGCTGAGTATGATCGCCCGGTGCCAGCTGATGCGCCTGCTGGCTCAGTGCACCAACCGGACGCAAACCAATACGGGATACGGCATAGCCCAGTAGCGCCACGATAAATACGCCGATGGACGAAACGATCAGTAAGGTACGCGTGAAAGCATCAAGCGTACCCATATAGGGCGTTGAGTCGATGGCCACCACGTAGCGCAACGCGGGTCGCTCACCGCGAGCCGCAAGGGTTTTGACCAGCAAGAACAGTGAGCAGGCGGCATCCGTTGCGCCTGGCACTTTATTAAACCCTTCCTGCAAGGAAGCCCAATTCACGCCCAACGGCGGCGCGCCACCGAGGCTAAAACGCGCATCATCGCTCAAAATCCAGTAACGCACGCGTTCGCCTTCGGCGCTGGTTAAATCGGTAAATTTACGGGCCAACGTCGCCCAGCCATCGTCTGAGGTGCGCGCCGTGATCCACGGACTCATTAAGGATTCCCGAAACAGCAGTTCGTTATGCATCTGCTTTTGCAACGAGTCATGCAGTGAAGCGCGCAGAAGCAAGCCGATGGTCGAAACGATCAGCACAATACTCAGCACGAACATCAGTGCGAGACGTATGGAAATGGAACGTTTAATCATGGTGAGGCTCCCGCACTTCCAGCACGTAACCCATGCCGCGCACAGTGTGCAGCAGCTTAATCGTAAAAGGTGCATCAATCTTGGCGCGTAACCGTTTGATGGCCACCTCAACCACGTTAGCATCGCTGTCGAAATTCATGTCCCACACCTGCTCGGCGATCATCATCTTCGACAATATTTCCCCCTGATGCCGCGCCAGCAGGCTGAGCAGTGCGAACTCTTTAGCCGTCAGCTCAAGCCGAATACCGTGGCGAAACACCCGACGGGCCAGCAGATCGAGATGCAAATCATGGATTTGCAGTTGCGTGATGTCGGCACCATCGCTGATGCGACGGCGCACCAGCGCCTGAATGCGCGCCACCAGCTCAATTAGCGAAAAGGGTTTGGGCAGATAATCATCCGCCCCCAGGCGCAGCCCTTTTACCCGCTCATCCACCGAGCCGCGCGCCGAGAGCATCAGCACCGGCGTCTGTTTACTGCTACGAATCCCTTCAAGCACGCGGTAACCGTCAATGCCTGGCAGCATCACATCAAGAATCACCGCGTCATAATCGAACTCCAGCGCAAAGTGCAGGCCTTCTGCGCCGTCAGCTGAGACATCAACGGTAAAACCCGATTCACCCAACGCCCGGCTCAGGTAAGTGGAGGTCTTCTCTTCGTCTTCAACCAACAATAAGCGCATCGCGGGGCTTCCTTATGTCAACCTTTAAACGGTATTTTGCCGGCAGCTCACCAACAGTAAGCTGACAATTTGCTGACAGCGCTGTCAGCCAACGCCCCGGTGAAACTGACAGGGTTGTTATCTTGTGGTCATGATGCTGACAGCCCGGGCGCCTTAAGCTCACCCGACGATATCACTCTCGCGAGCCCACTTTGCAGGCCGCGACTTTTCTCCGGGAGCGAAGATGAAACTCACTGCTATCCATGCCCTGCTGATCGCGGCAATGTCCGTAAGCGTTCAGGCCGCTAACCACCAGCAGAACCCTTTCACGCTGGTTTATCACGGCGCCATCACGCAAAACGTAGCGGGCAAAGTCAACATCCATCCGGTGAAGTATGATTTGCACGGGCTACAAATTGCCGCCAACGTCTATACGCCCGCCAATTACGACCCGGCGAAGCACTATCCGGCCATCGTGGTCGCTCATCCTAACGGCGGTGTGAAAGAGCAAGTTGCCGGCCTCTACGCGCAGCGTCTTGCCGAGCACGGTTACATCACCATCACTGCCGATGCCGCCTATCAAGGTGCCAGTGGCGGCATGCCGCGCAGCGTAGATAAACCGGCTAACCGTATCGAAGATATTCACGGCATGGCGGATTACCTTAGTCGCTATCCCGGCGTTGATGCGAAACGCATCGGTTTACTGGGTATCTGCGGTGGCGGCGGTTATGCCCTCAAAGCCGCGCAGACCGATAAACGTTTTAAAGCGTTGGCCACACTGAGCATGTTTGATTCCGGCCTGGTGCGACGTAACGGCTATCAGGATTCACAGCTCGCGACGATTCAGGATCGCCTGCGGGCAGCAACCGAGGCACGCAGTAAAGAAGCCACCACCGGTGAAGTCACCTATTCCGGCGATGCCAATCTGACAGATGAGCAGATTGCTAAACTGCCGTTCGATCTCTATCGCCAGGGCTACGAGTACTATTGGAAAACCCATGCACATCCAAATTCAACCTTCCGCTACACCACCAGCAGCCTGCTGGATTTGATGCGCTTTGACGCTCAAAGCAACATGGACCTGATTAATCAGCCGGTGCTGATGATGGCGGGCAGCAAAGCGGATTCGCTCTACATGACGCAAAGTGCGTTTAGTAAAGCCACCGGCACCACCAACAAAAAGCTGTATCTGATTGAAGGCGCAACGCATATCGAGACGTACTGGGTACCGCGTTATGTCGATCAGGCGATGGGCCAGCTCGATCCGTTCTTCGACCAAAACATTTAACCGTGAGATTTTACCGTGGCGGCGCTGAGCGCCATCACCGCGCTTGCCACGGTAAACAGCGCGATAATCCACGCCATGGTCCAGGGCGTGCCATCGCTGAGTAGCGCCAGCAACAACGATGAAATAATGCCGCTGCCATATTGCAGCGAGCCGATGAGCGCTGAGGCGGAACCCGCCATATTGGGCACGGTATCCATGGCGGCGGCCGTGGAGGTTGCGGCGATAATGCCGTTCATCGAGAAGAACACAAACACCGGTAGAATAATCATCAGGATGCCACCGAAGGCCAGTTTGGCGCTCAGCGCCACTATTAACGCGGCGAAGGTGGCCGTGATCACCGCTACTTTGAGCAGGGATTCCAGCGGATAGCGGTGCACCAAACGTCGGTTCACCATGCTGACCGCCATCAAACCCACCACGTTCACCGCAAACAGCCAGCCATAATGTTGCGCATCGATGCCGAAATAAGAGATATAGACGAAAGGCGAGCCGGTAATGAAGGCGTAAGCCGCCACGTAGTAGAACGCCACGCACAGCGTAAAGCGCATGAAATGGCGATTTTTCAGCAGAGCAAGATAGTTGCTAAACGCACCGGCTAGCGACGCTTTTATCCGCTTGTCTGCCGGTAAGGTTTCGGGCAACCAGCACATCAAAATAAGCATCACGCCGCCGATAACCGCCAGCAGCCAGAAGACGGCGTGCCAGGATGTCACGCGGATCATCTGACCGCCCAGCAGCGGCCCGGCAATCGGTGCAATCGCCATAACCACCATCAGCGTGGAGAGCATCTGCGCAGCGCGGGTGCGGGCAAAGAGATCGCGGATCATCGCGCGCGCCAGCATCGGCCCAGTACAGGCACCCAGCGCCTGAAACACCCGCCAGAACACAATCTGCGTGATATCGCTGGAAAGGGCACAGCCGACAGAGCCGATCACAAACAGCACCAATCCGATAAACAGCGGCACTTTGCGGCCAAAATGGTCGCTGATCGGTCCCCAGATGAGCTGGGCAATACAGAAGCCGATGAGAAATCCGGTAATGGTGAGTTCCGCATCGCCGTGCAGCTCGCGCGCCATAATCGGCATGGCGGGCAGATAGATATCGGTGGATAACGAGGTGATCGCCATCAACGCACTGAGAATGAGGATAAACGGCAAACCGCTCGATTTGACGGTGAAGGATTGAGAACGCGTTGAGGCGTGATCCATGTTGAATTCCAGAGAGATCGAATACGGTCATAGTAGCGGAAGGGATGGTGAAGATAATGGCCTGAAAGAGGATTGGCTCTATGAATAGGATTCATTAATTAGCGGTCGCCATGAATGGCGACCCTACGATGTTGTAGGGTGCGCATTCATGCGCACCTGGGTGAATCGTATCAGGAACCCAACGTCAACTTCCTTTGCGGATGCGACGCGGGCAACCGGCTCTCTTTGCCGAAAATCTTCTCGCGCAGCGTGCCGTCTTTATAGGCCTTTTGCGCCAGACCGCGCTTCTGCAACACCGGCACCACGTGCTCGACCCATTCATCCCACCAGCCGAGCGTGGTGACCGGCACCACGTTAAAGCCATCAACACCGGCATCTGCAAATTGCTGCACGCGATCGGCAATCTGCTCGGGTGTACCGGCAAAACGGCCCGGCAGCAACGCGTGCTGGATCAGGTATTCACGCCACGTCAGCACGCGGCCCTGGCCGTAATCCGCATCTACCGCAATACGGAATTTGGAGCGCATATGCTGGCTGAACTCCTCGCGACGGCTGAGCTCAGTCAGCGGCGTGTCGGGATCGATATTGGCCAGATCGATGCCGGAACCGCCGCTGTAGAACCCTTGCAGCGCGTTGATATCGATATTGTCGAACAGATATTGCTGCTTACGTTTCGCCTCCTCTTCCGTCGACCCGATTACGGTGGAGAGCATCACCAGCTTCTTCAAATCCTCCGGCTGGCGCCCAAAATCCACCACATCCTGATTGAGAATGGCGATATCTTTACGCGCGGTGTCCGGCGTTTGTGACGGCAGGAAAGTGACCTCGGCATTGCGGGCGGCAAAGCGGCGGCCGGCATCCGAGTTCCCCGCCTGGAAGAATACCGGGCTGCGCTGCGGCGACGGCTCTACAATGTGCGGCCCTTCTACCCGATAGCGCTTACCGACGTGATTAATCTTGTGGATTTTATCGGCATCAAAGAAGCGATTGGTGGCGGGATCGTGCAGCACCGCGCCCTCTTCCCATGACAGTTCCCACAGTTTGTACGCCACATCGAGGTACTCCTGCGCCCATTCGTAGCGCTCGTCGTGCGGCACAATGTCCTGATAACCGTAATTGCGGAAACCGTTGGAGAGATACGAGGTGACGATGTTCCAGCCAATGCGGCCGCGGGTGAACTCATCCAACGAGGAGATCTGGCGCGCAAACGAGAACGGATGCGCCTGAATCACGTTGCTGGTCACCACCAGTCCCAGATTCTCCGTGGCCAGTCCCAGCGCCGAGAGAATGGTGATCGGATCGGGCTCAGGGAACTGCGTACCGGCGCTGATGGTGGTTTTGCCATCGCCATATTCAATGTCATACACGCCCACCACATCGGCGATGAACAAAGTATCAAACAGCCCTTTTTCGAGGGTTTTCACCGTTTTCACATAGGCATCAAGCTGGTTGTAGTTGTACTGCACCTGACCTTCCGGCGTGCGCCAGTAACCGTGGCTGTGATGATTGGGGGTGAGATGCAAAAATCCGTTATAAATCAGTTCGCGTGACATGTTCGCTCCAATAGCAAAGTTAGGCAGTTTCCAGCGCGGCCAGGCGTGGCAACGCGGCAAGTAACGTTTGGGTATAGGGGTGGCGCGGGCGGTAGAACACCTCATCGGCGGTGCCCTGCTCAACCGCCTGGCCGTTTTGCATCACCAGCACGCGATCGCTCATGTGATGGATAACGCCAAGGTCGTGCGAGATAAACAGGTAGCTGACGCCAAGCTGCGCCTGCAGATCGCTAAGCAGATCAAGAATTTGCGCCTGAATAGTGACATCCAGCGCCGAGACGGCTTCATCAAGCACAATTATTTGCGGATGGGTGGCGATGGCGCGGGCAATCGCCACGCGCTGGCGCTGGCCGCCCGACATGCGCGCCGGCCATTGATTGAGATGTTCCGCGCCAAGTCCGACCGATTGCAGCAGGCTAATGGCGCGCTCTCGCGGTGTCTGCGTAGGCGCATGCCGATCCAGCGCAATCGCATCCAGCAGGAGATCGGCCACCCGCCAGCGTGGATCGAACGAGGAAAGCGGATCCTGATACACCACGGCAATCTGGCGGCGGATCGCGCGTTGATGGGCAGCGGACGCCCGGCTCCACGGCTGACCAGCAAATAGCACCTCGCCACTGTCCGGTGATTCCAGCGCCAGCGCGATACGTGACAAGGTGGTTTTACCCGAACCGGACTCGCCGACAATCCCCAGCGTTTCGCCGCGTTTCAAGGTAAAGGAAACGTCATCAACGGCGCTGTGCCCACGAAAACGCTTCACAATATGCCGCGCTTCCAGCAGCACTTCCGTTGATTTCGCCGCCGCTGGCGCAGGTTCACCGGACGCGTTCCCGGAAAGCCGTTGTCCTTTGGTGTGCTCGCTGGGAATCGCGTTGATCAATCCTTGGGTGTAAGGATGTTTCGGTTGCTGCAGCACCTGTTGTGCCGTGCCCGCTTCTACAATTACGCCACCCTGCATTACCAGAATCTGATCGGCAATTTTCGCCACCACCGCCAGATCGTGGCTAATCAGAAT
Source organism: Pantoea sp. X-Soil-ISGK-421 (assembly GCF_059730785.1). Lineage (NCBI taxonomy): Bacteria > Pseudomonadati > Pseudomonadota > Gammaproteobacteria > Enterobacterales > Erwiniaceae > Pantoea > Pantoea sp. X-Soil-ISGK-421. The sequence continues at coordinate 2,400,948 of NZ_AP035979.1, forward strand.
CACGCTGGTGCCGCGATCCAGCATCTGCCGCAACACCTCCAGCACCTGCGCCTGTACCGTCACATCCAGCGCGGTGGTCGGCTCATCGGCGATCAGCACATCCGGATGCAGCGCAATTGCCGAGGCAATCAATGCGCGCTGGCGCAGGCCGCCAGATAACTCGCCCGGTCGCTGGCGGGCGCGATAGGCCGCCTGTGGCACGCCGACTTCTTCTAGCAGCGCATGCACTTTCTGCTGGCGGCTGGCCGCGTTACCCCAGCCATGCAGCGCCAGCGCTTCAGCGATCTCTTTTCCTACCGGACGCAGTGGATCGAGCGACACCAGCGCATCCTGCAAAATGAACCCCACTTTGCTGCCGCGTACGCGTCGCCACCAGCCGTCGCTGCGCCCGAGCAGCGTCTCGCCGTGCAGGCTCAGCGTTTCAGCCTGTACGTGTAATCCGTCACCGGCTAATCCCACCAGCGAACGGGCGGTCACGCTTTTTCCCGATCCCGATTCGCCCACCAGCGCCAGACATTGGCCGCGAGGCAGCGTAAAGCTGACATTTTTCACAATATGGCGTGGTTGCCCACTTTCGCTGCTGGCCCAGATATTCAGGCCGCACACATCAATTACATTGCTGCTCATTAGCGCTTCTCTCCTTCTGCTCGCTGCTGGAGGTAGCGGCCAATTTGCGTAAACGACAGCGCCACCAACACAATTGCAATACCCGGCAGCACTTCCAGCCACCATGCAACGGTGACGTTAATTTTTCCCGCTTCAAGCAGCGCGCCCCACTCCGGCGACGGCGGCACCACGCCTAATCCAAGAAACGACAGACCCGACGCCCACACCACCGATTGCCCGATACCTAACGCCACCAGCGAGAACAGCGGCCGGAACACGTTGGGCGCGATGTGCTGGGTAAACAGCCGCTGCCACGGATGACCCAGCGCGCGCGCCGCTTCGACATAACCGGATTGCTTCACCTGCAACGCCTGCGCGCGCACCAGCCGCGCATAGCCCGGCGCGGTACCAATGCCGACCGAGATCAGCAAACTGCTGGCGGACGGCCCGAGTAAGGCAACAAACAGCAGCGCTAGCAGCAAGGTGGGAAACGCCAGCAGGATTTCCAGCAGGCGATTGACCGGTTCCGCCAGCCAGCGCGGCCCGAGCGCGGCGCTAAAGCCGAGTACAATCGCACCCAACAGCGCGATCGCCATCGCACCGATACCAATCAGCAACGACTGACGCGTGCCCCAGATAATGCGGCTGTACAGATCGCGTCCGATGTCATCGGTGCCGAGCCAGTTGGTCCACGATGGCGCTTGCAGGGCGCGATAGAGATCGGTGCTGAAGGGATCGTGGGTCGCCAGTACGCCAGGCGCGATCGCCGCGATAATAAAGAACAGCGCCACAATGCCGGAGAGCAGCACCGAAAGTGGCCATTGCCAGCGGGCGCGCGTTGCTTGCGGACCGGCGTACTCCGTGAGATGAGTTGTCATGCGCGACCTCGCAGGCGGGGATCGACGATCAGATAAATCAGGTCAACCACCAGGTTAATAACGATGTAGAGGAAACTAATCAGAATCACGATGCCGGAAACCAAGGCAAAGTCCTTGTTGCTCACGGCATTGACCAGCACATTGCCGAGCCCCGGTCGGGCGAACACCGCTTCTACCAACACCGCGCCGGACAGCAAATTGCCCATCGCCCAGCCGCTCAGCGTGATGGCGGGAATCAAGGCATGGCGTAACACATGGCGCAGTCGCACACCGGCTAAACTCATGCCGCGCGCCCGCGCCGACAGCACAAACGGCTGCTGCATACTGCGTTCGAATTCTCCGCGAATCGCGTGACCAAGAAAGCCGGCCAGCGGAATCGCCAGCGTGATGGCGGGCAGCACAGTGCCGAGTACGCTGGTGCCGCCGACCACCGGGAACCAGCGCAGGCCGATGGCGAAAACGATCAACAGCAGAATGCCAATCCAGTACTGCGGCAATCCGGCCATGATGGTTTCCACCGCCGAGCCAAACGCCGCCAGACGACGATTGCGCCCGGCGGTAAGCAGCGTCCAGGGAATGGCGATGATCCACGCCAGCAGCAGAGCGGCTATCGCCAGCGTAAAGGTCGGCAGCAGCTGCTCGGCGATGATGTGCACCACCGGGCGCTGCAACTCAAATGAGAAGCCAAAATCAGCGTGCAGCAGCTGCCAGAGGTAGTGCAGATACTGTTCGGCGATCGGCTTATCGAAACCGTATTGCGCATTGATGGGCGCCAGTTCTGCCGGCGTGCGTTCAATCACCTGCCCCGACGTGATGTTCAGCAGGATGGTGGCGCGATCGCCGGGCAGCACCGACAACACCAAAAAGGTCACGGTGATGCTGCCCCACAATACAAACAGCGCGGAGGCGAGGCGGACGCAGCCGCAGCGTAACAGCGTCACGCTGCGGCTGCGCGGTGCGGCCCGCGCCTCAACCCGGCTGGCGCGGCTCTGCGGCGCGGACGTTAATTCACTCATGGCTTCTCCTGCACGAAGTACGCATCGTTAAAGTTCAGCAATCCATTGCCCTGATCCTGCCAAAGCCCGCGGATGTTATGGGCGATGGCGATGTTGTAGGTGAAGTTGTAGCCGCCGATGGCAATCGCCTGATCGTCAAACCACTTTTGCAGCACGTCGAACTTCTGCTGGCGCCGCTGGGGATCGGGCTCGCGCTGTGCATCAAGGATTTGCGCTTCCACTTCGGGATGATTGAAAAAGCTGGTGTTGTTGCCGTTGAAGGCGCCGTTCAGCGCGTGGTTGTAGACGATGTCGAGGATGTTGGGCGACGGCCACACCCAGTAACCAAAGCTGATTTCTTTGTCCGCCGGACGCGAACGCGCCCCGGCAAAACCTTCGGTTTGCGTCAGCGGGATCAGTTCCAGCTTGATGCCGACGCGTTTGACCTGATCCTGCACCGCCTGCAGCATCAGCGCGCCTTCCTGGTCGATAATCGCCTGGATAAACGGCAAGCGCGCATCCAGCGTTTTGCCGTCTTTAGTGCGATAGCCTTGCGCATCACGCCCGGTCCAGCCCGCGTCATCCAGCAACTGATTGGCTTTGGCGATATTGAGTGAATAGCGGTCATCAACATTGAGATAAAGCGGCGTACTTTTACTCAGCGAACCGTTGCCCTCATACGGCACCGCGCCTTTGAACACGGTTTTGACGATCTGCTTGCGATCCAGCGCGTAAGCAAACGCCTGGCGTACTCGCTGGTCGGTAAACGGCCCGCGCTGCACGTTAAAGGAGAACGCCTGCGGCCGCCCGGTGGCGACATAAGAAAGCGTTTGATAGTGCTGTTGCAGCGCCTGCCACTGCGCCGACGGCGGTTGATAAATGACATCCGCACCGCCGCTGACCAGCGCGCCCCAGCGCGTGGTAGCATCCGGTACGAACTTCCACTCCAGATGCTTAATATACGCCGGGCCGTTGTGGTGCGCGTTTGGCGGTGCCCAGCGATAATCGTCGTTGCGCACAAAGCTGATGCCATCGCCGCGTACCCAACGCGCCACTTTCCACGGTCCGGTGCCGACCGGGCGTAAGCACTTCTGCTCGCTGCTGTTATGCGCCAGCGAATCGGGTGACTGAAATCCGTAATGACCATTTGCCAGCACGTTATAGATTTCAGGATTCGGCTCCGATAAATGCAGCGCCACGGTATATTCATCGACCTTGGTAAATCCCGTCATATAAGTAAAACCGTGCCAGCCTATGCCTTTTTGCCACGCCGGATAATTAGCAATAACCGCATCGGCATTAAACATATCGCCATCGGTAAATTTAACGTCGTGACGTAAATGAAAAGTAATGGTTTTACGATCGGCGGATTCACGCCAGCTGGCAGCCAGCCACGGACGAATCTGTCCGTTGTCATAACTCACCAGATAATCAAAAACCTGACGCGATAAATAGGCTTGCTGCACCCAGCCGCCCCACAAGCACGGCGGTTCCTGTTCATGCAGATAAACCAGTGTGCCGTCGCTATAACGGGGCGACGCGGTTTGCGCGCTGACGCTTAAGGGCAACGCACAACCTATTGTCGCCAATATCGGTATAAATAACCGCTGAAGAGGCTGATATTTCATTTCGCTACATTTCCCCGGCTAAAGGCCAATAACAGATTTCGCGTGAATCTATTCCGCTTGAAATTATATTTTCTGGAAATTAATGGGTAATTTTCGGAGTAGCGTTTGAATAGAGCACAGATATAAAGCGCGGCAAATAACAATTGTGGCAGTCAATATGCAGAACTGAATTATTTGTTCCATATAGTGAAATAACCGCTGATTAGTTATTTGACGAAATAGCTTACGCAGAAAAAGCATTAAATCGCGCCCAATGGCGATGACATAGTAATGAACAAATTACTATGCTGGAGAGACGCGTCATGTCGCACATCGAATCAGGCTGGGGCGCTGGCCCCTCATCCCGTTATGAACAGCTGGCGGAGCGTTTCCGCCCTGTGTTCCAGAAAATACGTACAGGTGCGATTGCGCGTGAGCTGCAGCGTCAACTGCCGCTGGAGCAAATTGCGTGGTTAAAACAGAGCGGTTTTACCGCGCTGCGCGTGCCGGAGAGCCATGGCGGCCTGGGGGCAACGCTGCCTGAATTGTTTGCGCTGCTGATTGAGCTCGGTGAGGCGGATTCCAATCTGGTGCAGTCGATTCGCGGCCATCTCGGCTTTGTGGAAAACGTACTCAACAGCGGCAGCAGCCATTTTCGTGATCAGTGGCTGACGCGGCTTGGACGCGGTGACATCGTGGGCCCCGCATGGAGTGAGACCGGTGATGCGCGCCAGTCTGAATTCTCCACGCGCATTGAGCGCAGCGGCGAATCCTGGCGGCTCAATGGCCGCAAGTTTTATACCACCGGTTCGCTCTATTCCGACTGGATTGATATCGGCATCTCCGATGAAAATGGCAAAGGCGTCTCAGTAACGGTTTCGCGCACCGCGGAGGGCGTGACGGTGCTGGATGACTGGAACGGCTTTGGCCAAATCCTGACCGCCAGCGGCACGGCGATGTTTGCCAACGTGGCGATCGCCGCCGATGACATCAATGAAGAGATTCATTTCAGATATTCACCCGCGTTTTATCAGCTGATTCATCTGGCGACGCTGGCCGGCATTGGCCGCGCGCAAAGCGGTGAAGTGGCACAGCAGGTCGCCGCACGTACGCGTACTTACAGCAACGGTAATGCGCCGCGTGCCGCGCAGGACGCGCAGATTTTACAGGTGGTGGGACGCCTGCGCGGTGCAGCCTACAGCAGCGGCGCTATAGTGCTGCACGCCGCCAGCGCGGTGCAACGCGCGTTTGATGCGCACCTGAGCGGCAATCAGGAACAGGAACATCAGGCGGTGGCGATGGCCGAGCTGGAGGTGTCGCAGTCGCTGAATGTGGTGAGCGATCTGCTGCTCAATGCCAGCTCAACGCTGTTTGATGCGTTAGGTGCATCGGCCACGCTGAAGCCATTGGCGCTGGATCGCTTCTGGCGTAACGTGCGCACCCTTTCTTCGCATAATCCGCGCATCTACAAAGATCGCATCGTTGGCGATTTCGCGGTGAACGGCACCTTGCCGCCCGAGCAGTGGCGCATTGGTGTGGCGGATAAATCGGCTACCTAAGCGTAAGGTCGCCATTTATGGCGACCTGGTGCGCATTAATGCGCACCCTACAGGTTGTACATGCTGCTCACGCATGCGACACTTTGGCTTATTTCGCTAAAGTGTCTTTTTTACGCCATGAAAAACTTTCTTATTATTGTGCCCGACGGCGGCATGCTGTTTGAATCAGCGGGTATCGCCGATATTCTGATGCGCGCCAATCAGCATCTGCCGGTTGGCACAGAACAGCAACGCTATCGCGTTAGCCTCGCCACCACCCAATCGCATCAGGTGATCCACGGCCAATCCGGCCTTAACTTGTTGGCCGATATCAAACTGGCAGACCTCGATCCGCGCACCGCCTGGGACACCATTATGATTACCGGCCGTGGCGACAGCGCCGATGAAGGCAATATGGTGGTCGATTTCATCAAGCTGGCGGCACCCCAAGCGCGCCGCGTAGTTTCGGTGTGTGGCGGCGCGCTGTTGCTGGCCGAAGCCGGCCTGCTGGATGGCCGCCGCGCCACCACGCACTGGCGCTTGCTCGATACCCTGCAAACGCGCTATCCGCAGATTCAGGTGGCAGGTGGCCCGCTGTTTATTCAGGATGGCCCGATCTGGACTTCCGGCGGCGTCAGCTCGGGTTTTGATCTGACGCTGGCGCTGGTGGAAGAGGATTTCGGCTTCAGCGTGGCGCGCGATATTGCGCAGGACATGGTGATGTATCTGCGCCGTCCCGGTGGGCAGATGCAGTTCAGCCGTTTCAATCTGCAAGCGCCGAGCGGCGTTGGCCCGATTAGCGAGTTACAACGCTGGATCCGCGCCAATCTTGCCGGCGATCTGTCGGTGGAGAAGCTGGCAGCGCGCGTCGCCATGAGCCCGCGCAATTTCACCCGCGTGTTCACCCGCGAAACCGGTGCGCCGCCCGCACGTTATGTCGCCGAAGCGCGCCTCGCCGCGGCGCGTGAGCAGTTAGAGCAAAGCAACGACACGCTGGATCGCATCGCGCAGCATACCGGCTTTGGCAGTAGCATCAATTTACGTCGCTGCTTTGAGCGCCAGCTGCATCTTACGCCGGGCGAATATCGCCAACGCTTCCACTGCAAGAAGTTGGCGTAAAGTGATCCTTTTTTGGCGTTTACGCCACAGCGCCATCGGCCTACAGTGACTCCAGCATCTTCGGAAAAGGAGTCAATCATGACTAAGATCGGCATCAACGGCTTTGGCCGTATCGGGCGTAACGTTTTTCGTGCAGCGCTCGGCAGCGACGATATTGAAATCGTTGCCATCAATGACCTCACCGACAGTAAAACGCTGGCTCATCTCCTTAAACACGATTCCCTGCTTGGCAGGCTACCGGCGGAAGTGGAAGCCGGGGAAGGCGAATTACGCATTGATGGCAAAGCGGTGCGCGTATTCAGCGAACGCGATCCGGCCAATATCCGCTGGCGCGACGTTGGCGTGGATATCGTGATTGAGGCCACCGGCTTCTTCACCGAACGCGACAAAGCCGCCGTACACATCACCAGCGGCGGCGCTAAACGCGTGATTATCTCCGCGCCAGGCAAGAACGATGATCTGACGATAGTGTTGGGCGTCAACGATCAGCGTTACGATCCGCAGCAGCATTTAGTGGTGAGTAACGGCAGCTGCACCACCAACGGCTTAGCACCTGCTGCTGCGGTACTGCATCAGGCATTTGGTATCGAGCACGGTTTAATGAACACCACGCATGCTTATACCAATAGCCAGGTACTGCACGATCAGCCGGAAAAAGATCTGCGCGGTGCGCGAGCGGCGGCGCTGTCGATTGTGCCTTACTCAAGCGGTGCCGCGAAGGCGCTGGGTCGGGTGATTCCGGAGCTGGATGGTCGTTTGACCGGTTATTCTCTGCGCGTGCCGGTGCCGGTAGTATCGATTGTCGATCTGACCGTAACGCTGAAACGCGATGTGACGGCTGAAGAAGTGAATGACGCGTTTAAAACTGCCGCGGCAGAAGGTCCACTGAAAGGGATTCTTGGTTACAGTGACGAGCCGCTGGTATCCAGCGATTATCAGGGCGATGCCCGTTCATCGATTATTGATGGGCTTTCCACGCTGGTGATTGGCGGCAATCTGGTGAAGATCCTTGCCTGGTATGATAACGAATGGGGCTTCTCGAATCGTTTAGTGGATTTAGCACGCTTGATGGCGAAACGCGGGTTGTAACATCAGCTATCAGTAGGGTCGCCATTTATGGCGACCGTTTTAACACCTTATTTGAGTCCCATCGCATCCTTCAGGGTAAAGAACAGATCGGTCTGATCGGTCAAACCCACCACATTCGCCGCATGCGGACCGTACGCCGCAATGCGGACTTGTGTGCCGGTATGCTCCTGCGAATCCTCTTCTGAATTGCCGTAGCTGATGGTCATCACCGCGCCATCTTTGGTATTCACCGCTTGCGTCAGGCCCGGTGCTTTGGTGCCGTTTTCCACAATCTGGCTGCTGTGTGCGTGATCGGCGGTCACCACCACCAGCGTATCGCCGTGCTCGCGGGCAAACGCCAGCGCTTCCTGCACCGCTTCATCCAGATCGACGGTTTCACCAATCTGACCGCACGGATTAGCCGCATGGTCCTGTTTATCAATCGACGCGCCTTCCACCTGCAGGAAGAAACCTTTGTCGTTGGTGCTCAGCAGATTGATGGCTTTTTTAGTCATCTGCGCCAGCGTCGGCACGGAAGCCGGACGATCTTTGTTCACTTCACAGGTCACCACCGGTTTATCGATGTTGCCGTGATAGCTGGCTTTTGGTCCCTGCCAGCGTACCGGCATATTGCCATCGGCGAACAGACCCAATACCGGTTTGCGCTGATCGGCCTGTTGAATGGCGTTCAAGCCATCCAGATTATCAATCCACTGATAGCCCAGCGCCTGCGCCTGTTCACGCAGGGTTTTGCCCTGATACTCGCCGGCTTTGGCGGTTTCGCCAAAGGATTTCGCGCCGCCGCCCAACGTGACGTCCGCGCGGGTTTTCAGCATCTGTTCAGTAATCGATCCTTTTCCACCCTGCTCCAGCGCGTTGCCCGGGCACAGCTCACTGGTTTTCTCCGGGCCATAGCATTTACGCGAGGTCACGTGCGCCATTAACGCGGCTGGCGTGGCATCCTGCAGCTCAGCGGTCGAAACGTTACCGGTGGCTTTCCCGGCGGCTTTCGCCAGCTCAAGAATCGTCACCTGATCTTTGCCGTTCACATCAACACCAATCGCGCCGTTATAGGATTTGGTGCCGGTCGCCCACGCGGTGGCCGACGCGGCGGAATCCGTCACGTAATTCGGCTTATGGGTTTTCTTGTCGAGCGAATAGTGGGTGTATTGGCCGGTAAGCGGCAACGCATCAAGGCCAGGGAAGAAACCGCCGGCACCGCGCGCCTGGTTACGCGCAGCGGTGATTTCCGAATCGCCCATGCCGTCACCAATCAGCAGAATCACGTTTTTTGCGGTGCTATTGATTAATGAAGCTTTAAGCGCTTCAGTTTGGTCCCCGCTGAGGCGACGCGCCCCGCCGTGTTCGGTCACGTCGCCAGTGGCTGCGCGTGAATAATTTGCGTCTTCTGCCACGGCTGAAGTCGCGATCAGAGAAGCCAGCAGCGTAACCGTAAAGAGAGGTATCTGTTTCATTTATAAGCATCCTTAGCCATAGATATAACCAAATATTTCCGTGGACAAGTCTGCGACAGTGCGGTGACAGTTTTGTGACGGAATGGGAATGATTTGATGACAGAACAGGCATATTGAGCAGGCTTGCGGCATTACGCTCAGAGCTTAAGCGGATAGAACAAAAGGAGAAAATAGCACTTGACCCTTTTCAGCGATCTCCCTATAGTAGCGCCCCGTTGACCCAGCGCGGTTAACAAAAAAATGTGGTGAGGTGTCCGAGTGGCTGAAGGAGCACGCCTGGAAAGTGTGTATACGGCAACGTATCGGGGGTTCGAATCCCCCTCTCACCGCCACATTCTAAAGAAGAGTCTGAACGCAAGTTCAGACTTTTTTTTTGCATATTCTGCAGAGAGAGGGGGTGAGAAGCCCCGACGGGGTTCGACAACTGGCGCAGCCAGTTGGACAGCGGAGCCTGCGACGCTGCCCGCAGGGTGAGCGCAGCGAATCAATCCCCCTCTCACCGCCACATTCTAAAGAAGAGTCTGAACGCAAGTTCAGACTTTTTTTTTGCATATTCTGCAAAGAGAGGGGTGAGAAACCCCGACGGGGTTCGACAACTGGCGCAGCCCGTTGGACAGCGGAGCCTGCGACGCTGCCCGCAGGGTGAGCGCAGCGAATCAATCCCCTCTCACCGCCACATTAAGCCGGACGTTGCGTGGATAAGGCAGCCACGCATACGAAATCAGATGACACGCAGGCTGTCATGAATCTGCGTGAACCCTACCTTAGCCCGACCCGCACGAAGCGGTTCGGGCTCTGCCTCAGGCGTTGACGCGCACCCAGCGCTGCTGCTGATGGCTTTGTACAATGGCATCAACAATCGCCATCACCTGCGCGCCATCGTGGAAAGTGGCAAACCCAGCCGCCTGCGGAACGGGCGGTTTGCCCTGCTCTACCGCCTGATAAAACTGCTGCATCATCGCGCGGAACGCATCCGGCCAGCCTTCAATGTGCCCACCGGGAAAACGCGCACGGCCTGCTACATCCGGATTCATCAGCGAGGGATCGTCCGACAATAGCTGATTTGCCTTGTGCCGATGCCCTAGCCATAGTTGCTGCGGCGTTTCCTGATCCCACGCTAGCGCACCGAGGCTACCGTTGACTTCCAGACTGAGGCGATTTTTACGCCCGGCGGACACCTGCGACACGCTGAAACTGCCTTTGCTGCCGTCGTCAAAACGGAACAGCACAAAGCCCATGTCCTCGGTTGTCACCGTGCGCGATTCATATTGCGTTTCGTCTTCCTGCGCGCCGAAGGTGGCAGCACCAGCAAGGCTGGCCTTGCGCGTCGGCCAGACAATCGACAGGTCGGCCATCACCTCAACAATTTTGCGTCCGGTGACGAACTGAATGGTATCGCACCAGTGCGAACCAATATCCGCTACCGCGCGCGATGCGCCGCCCTTCTCTGCATCCACCCGCCAGTTGTAGTCGGTTTCCTCCAGCATCCAGTCCTGCAGATAACTGCCCTGCGCCGAGAACAGTCGCCCCAGCTGCTGGTAACGCACCATGCTTGCCGCCTGCTGCACCATGGCAAATTGGCGATAGACAAAGCTGACGCCATGTATCACGCCCGCTTTTTCGGCCAGTTCCACCAGTTCGTGCGCTTCATCCATCGTCATGCACAGCGGCTTTTCCGAGAACACATGCTTACCGGCGGCAATGATCTGCCGGTTAATCGCCGCATGCAGATGGTTCGGCGTGCAGTTATGCACCGCGTGCAGCCCTTCATGCTGTAAAAACGTCGCCACGTCACTGTAGGCGTGTGGCACATTGAGTTCGGCCGCACGCGCGGCAGCGCCACTCTGGCTGGCATCGCATATCGCCACCACATTGATGTTGCCGAGGCGGCGCAGCGCTTCAATATGCGCGGGGCCAATAAAGCCGGTGCCGATAATGCCTACGTTGATCATTTAACACTCCCCTGTTCCAGACCCAGCTGTGCCCGCACGCTCGCCTGCTGGTCGCCCTGCGCGGCAAAATCATCAAAGGCGCGATCGGCCACCGGGATAATGTGCCGCTGAATAAATTCGGCGCCTTCACGCGCACCGGTTTCACTCTCTTTTAAGCAGCACTCCCACTCCAGCACCGCCCAACCGTTGTAGTCGTACTGCGCCAGCTTGCTGAAGATCCCTTTGAAATCCACCTGGCCATCGCCCAGTGAACGGAAGCGACCGGCGCGATCGATCCAACGCTGGTAGCCGCCGTATACGCCGCTGCGCCCGTTAGTCTGGTACTCGGCATCTTTAACGTGGAACGCTTTGATGCGCTGATGATAGATATCAATAAACTGCAGATAATCAATATGCTGCAGCAGCAGATGACTGGGATCGAACAGGATGTTGCAGCGCGGATGATGATTTACGCCGGTAAGAAAACGTTCAAAGGTCACACCATCGTGCAGGTCTTCGCCCGGATGAAGTTCATAACAGACATCAACGCCGTGACGATCAAACTCGTCCAGCACCGGCAGCCAGCGGCGCGCCAGTTCGGCGAACGCCTCTTCCAGCAGCGCCGGATTGTGTGGCGGCCACGGATAGAGATAGGGCCAGGCGAGCGAACCGGAAAAGGTCGCGTGCGCGCGCAGTCCCAGGTTCGCCGATGCCGCCGCCGCCTTTTTGACCGTCTCAATCGCCCATGCCGTGCGCTTTGCGTTATCACCACGCACCTGCACCGGAGCGAAGCCGTCGAAAGCGATGTCATGCGCCGGATGCACTGCAATCAACTGCCCTTCCAGATGCGTTGATAACTCGCTCACTTCCAGGCCGTACGTTGCCAGCAACCCGCTCACTTCATCGCAATAGGTCTGGCTGGTTGCAGCACGATCAAGGTTGAAAATCGACGGATGATTGCACGGGATCTGCAAAGCTTTGTAACCCAGTGCCGACGCCCATTGCGCCAGTCCTTCCAGCGAATTAAAGGGTGCCTGCTGTCCGATAAACTGCGACAGAAAAATACCCGGTCCTTTTAACGTTTTCACGTACACCTCCCGTTAATCAAGCCGCTTCATCCCGATACTTAAAGGTGAAGAGGAAAAGAATGGCGATCGCCGCCGCTGCAATAGCCGGGATCCACCAGAATGTTGCCCAGTTGTCCGCACTGCCCTGTCCCGCGATCAAGCGGTTATACAATGCGCCGGAAATTTGCGAGCCCAGCAGCATGCCGATGCCGTAGGTGAACATCACTACCATGCTCTGCGCCTGCCCTTTCACTTTCTCGCCCGCGATGCGGTCGGTGTAGATGAATCCCACCACGAAAAAGAAGTCGTAGCAGACGCCGTGCAGCAGAATGCCCAGATAGATCAGCGCTCGGCCTTCATCGCCCATGCCCATAGCGAACAGCGCATAACGCACGAACCAGGCCAGCATGCCGACCAGCAGCATGTATTTCACGCCAAGACGGCGAAACAGCAGCGGGATCACCAGCATGAAGAAGATTTCAGACATCTGACCGAATGACATGGCGGTGCTGACGTTGCTTACTCCGGCATCCGCCAGCCACGACGCGGTATAGGCGTAATAGGTGCCAAGCGGAATGGAGATCAGCGTGGCGCACAGCGCAAAGACAAAAAAGTGGCGGATTTTTAGCAGCGCAAAGGCATCTGCGCAGAACAGATCGCGCACTTTCAGTGGCTGGCCTTTAGCCGGTGCTGGCGTATGTGGCAGCGTCAGGCTGTAAATCGCCAGCGCCACAGAACAAAGGGCAGCAACGGTAAAGACCGAGGTGCTGGCAGAAATGCCGGTGAAACCAATAAAGATGCCGGCCACAATCCAGCCGATGGTGCCGAATACCCTGACCACGGGAAAACTTTTATCGCTATTGCTCAGGCTGTGGAAAGCAATGTTATTAGCAAGCGCTAAGGTCGGCATGAAACACAGCGTGTAGCCAAACAGCAGCGCGATAAGCAGCGTACCGTTTTCCGCGGCCAGCGCAGCGGGCACAAACCAGAGGATGACCGCTCCCGCCAGGTTCATCACCGCCATCACTTTCTGCGACGGAAAGAATCTGTCCACCAGCATTCCCAACACGAACGGTGACAAAATTGACGCAATTGGCCCGGCAGAAAATGCATCGCCGATCAGCAGCGACATGTTGTGTTGTGTCATCACCAGTCCCAGCGTGACGGACCAACTGCCCCAGATGAAGAACTGCATAAACATCATGAGTGACAGTCGGGGAACCAAAAGCCGGTGCTGCGAGACTACAACGTCGGTACTATGTGAAGTCGACATGGTGAACCTTCCCAGAGAAAAGTAATCGATTACATTTAGGTGAGATAGAATGTAATCGATTACAATAATAGTAACTTTTAGACGGATCACAATTTTGAAGATTCACGCCGTAATGCGTCAGGCTTTGGCAGCACCATGAACTTTCAGTGCTGGTTAAGAACGACACGGGTTATCATCGTGATGCTTGCATCAATGATTCTCCGAGCGAGACCACTCTCGCTAAGCCAGCGCTCATTCCTGGATTCATTAGCAAAACGACGTCATGGAAAGTTGCTGGCAATTATGTCGCTGGTTATTACTCTCTCTTAATCGCTTTCCCGATAATTATCTAAATATGACACAAGAATTAATTGCCAATATTAGGCGTCAGACGAGAAGGTGTTATTGAGGCCGCAGGGAAATTACAGCGCTTGGGGGGTAATTAATTATTATTGGCGAGCAGCTAATTATCTTTCAGTCGGACAAATATATCTTTGTGCCCCCCTTTCAATCGGCCTCTCACTGCATCAGACATCAAAAAATGCTTTTAGGCCACAGAGGGACTGCACCTGGTCAGGATTTTATCGGAATTAAAAGGCCACCCAAACAGTTTCCTGCTCCGGGCGGTATTCCCAGCTACGCCTCACCTGAATGCCATGGCTCTATCCTCGAAGGTGGAGAATTAGGCTATTCACTCAACCCTGCTTTTGAGGCGGCATTTATAATCCGGATCTTATTGTTGCCTGCGTAATAGGCGATGGTGAAGCAGCAACGGGGCCACTGGCTACGGCCTGGCATTCCAATACGTTTTTGAGCCCGGTCGAAACCTGACGATGCCTCCTTTTTGTGATGCCCTTCATAAGACTTAGCAAGGAGCGAGTTTCTCTATGTTGCCAGCGACATGCTTCATCTATGACCGGCCTCCTTCCTCTAATTTACCTGCCAGATACTTACATCAAGAGGCAGATAAAAAATGGAAAAGTTACTTTATGGTGTCGCTTACTACCGTGAATACATGCCTGAAGAGAGGCTTGATGAAGACATTCGTCTGATGAAGGCCGCTGGCATCAATGTTGTTCGTATCGCGGAAAGCACCTGGAGCAGTTATGAGCGGCAGGATGGCGACTTTGACTTTTCCAGTGTTCTAACCGTGCTGGATCGCATGCATGAAAACCAGATTGCCGTGATTATTGGTACCCCGACTTACGCGATCCCGGCATGGCTGGCGAAAAAACACCCTTCCGTGATGGCCACCACCCCGCAGGGGGTGAACAAATACGGTCATCGTCAAAAGATGGATATCACCAGCCCAATCTACCTGCGATACGCTGAGCGGATTATTCGCGCGCTCTTAAGCGCTACCGCTAACCATCCAGCGGTGATCGGGTATCAGATTGATAATGAAACGAAATATTATGATACCTGTGGCGATCACGTACAGCGGGGGTTTGTTGAGCAACTGAAAAAACAGTTCGGTGATGATCTTGAAAAGCTCAATGCCGAATATGGGCTAGATTACTGGAGCAATCGAATTGATGCATGGGAAGATTTCCCGCCGCTGGAAAGCACCATTAATGCGAGTCTTGGCGCGGCTTTCCAGCGCTATCAGCGTGGGCTGGTTACGGATTTCCTGGCGTGGCAGGCAACGCTGGTGAGTGAGTATCGTCTGCCTGGTCAGTTTATTACGCATAATTTCGATTTCGAATGGCGAACCTGGTCCTTTGGTGTGCGCGGGGAAGTCGACCACTTCAAAGCATCCTCGGCGCTCGATATTACCGGCGTGGATATCTATCACCCTGGCCAGCATCAACTTACCGGCGTGGAAATTGCCTTTTGCGGGGACATCGCACGCACGACAAAAGATACAAATTATCTGGTTCTGGAAACCCAGGCTCAGGCTTTTAAGAACTGGACCCCCTACCCTGGCCAGCTGCGCCTTCAGGCTTTTAGCCACATTGCTTCCGGGGCAGCCATGGTGAGCTATTGGCACTGGCACTCTTTGCACAATGCTTATGAAACCTATTGGAAGGGACTGCTCAGCCACGATCTGGAGCCGAACCCGATCTTTGATGAGGCTAAAGAGGTTGGTCAGGCCTTCGCACGCCTCTCGCCGCAGTTAGCCGGTCTGAAAAAAACCAATCGTGTGGCGCTGCTGGTCAGTCACGACTCGCTGACGGCCGTTGACTGGCACCCTTATAAGGGACATCAGTTTGGCCGCCATAAGGAACATCAGTATAACGACACGGTTCGCACCTATTATGATGCGCTTTATCGCCTCAATATTGAGGTGGACATTCTGACCGTCGATGATCCCCGACTGTCTCGTTACTCATTGTTGATAGCGCCCCTGCTTTACGCGGTGTCAGCGGAATCATTGCAGCGCCTGAACCGATTTTCCGAGGAAGGCGGACATATTCTGTATTCCTTCAAGTCTGGCTTTGCCAATGAACACCTCAAAGTACGGCATACCCGGCAACCGGCCATCATCCGGGAAGCTATCGGCGCCAGTTATCAGCTTTTCGTTGAGCCACACGAGGTAACCCTTCAGTCTGATCTGCTGAACATCTCAGCGGAATCTGCCGAGGTGAATCACTGGATGGAGCTGCTGGAGGCTGATGCCGGTGCTGAAGTCTGGGCTCGCTATCAACATCCCTACTGGACCAAATATGCGGCGATTGTTCACAACCGCTACGGAGCCGGGACGACAACGTATGTCGGCTGCAGCATCAATTCTGAAGCAGTGGAAGCCGTGCTGCTTGAACTCCTCAACAAAACCAATCTGAACGTCGCAACATCGCCGTTGCGCTTCCCGCTGGCGGTCAAACGCGCGGTGAATCGTTCAGGCAATACGCTGCTTTTCTTTCTGAATTATTCCAGTCAGCCTCAAAAAGTTACCCTTCCGTTTACTTGCGGAGAGGAGTTGCTGAGCAAGCAGCGTTACGTAAAAGGAGAGACGCTGAACCTGTCCGATTGGGGCGTCGCTATATTTGAAGTGGAGAACGCGTGATGACTGATAACGCATCGCATCAGGATTTGCAGCGCATTAGCACCCGTGAACGCCTGGCTTTTGGCGTGGGCGATTACGGCACTAACTTAACCTACACGTTAATGGTGACCTTTCTGGCGTTTTATTACACCGATGTCGTCGGGGTATCGGCGCTGTTGGTTGGATCGCTAATGTTTTTTGCCCGCGTACTGGATGGCATAATTTGCATTTATGTCGGGATACGCATTGATAAAACGCGATCTAAACGGGGTAAGGCTCGCCCCTGGGTATTATGGACTGCCGTACCTTTTGGCCTGTCGGCATTTTTAATGTCCACTGTCCCGGACGTGAGCTATACATGGCAAGTAACGTATGTCTGCATTACCTATTTACTGACCAACATCATGTTCACCGCCAACAATATCGCATACGGCTCGCTGCTGGCTTTAATCACGCGCGACAATTATCAACGTGGCATGCTGAGCGTTTTTCGAAAAGGCTTCTCCACCTGTGGCTCACTTACCGTTGGGGTGTTAACCCTGCCGATGGTGGCGTTCTTTGGCAACACCAGCACATCCTGGATAATCGTCTTCGCGATTTTCGGCGTGTTTACGGCGGTTTTTCTGCTGTTGACCGCGCTTGGAACCCGGGAACGCGTGGAGCCAATTAGCAGTGACAATAGCCAGCGAATTAATACCCAACAGGTCGTGCGCTCAGTCATGGCCAATCGTTATTGGATCATCATCTTTTTTTATCTGATGATCACCTTCACTAGCCTCACGGCATTGTCAGCGGTAGGCGTTTATTATTCAAAATATGTCCTGTCAGATGTTTCGCTGATTGCTTATATCAGCATGGCCCAATATATCCCGGGCTTGCTCACCTTGATGATTATTCCCTTACTGCTTAAAAAATTGGGTAAACGACGTCTTGCCATGCTTGGACTGATCGTCTGTTGTGTTGCTTACCTGCTGCCGCTACTCAACAAGCAGGATGCGTTCTTCGTGATAATGGCGACGGCAGTTCGCAGCGTGGGCTTCTGCGGGATTGGTGCCACCATGTTCGCACTGCTGGCTGACACCATCGATTATGGAGAATGGCGAACCGGGCTACGTATCGAAGGAATCCTCTTTAGCGCGGGAACGCTCGGTCAAACGCTGGGAATGGGGCTGGGTACGGCAAGCGTTGGCTGGATTTTGGGGGCGGCAGGTTTTGTCAGTGGGGGCAGCACGCCTCAGTCTGAAACAGTGATTAAGACCATCGAATTCCTGTTTATCTTTTTCCCTCTGATCCTTGCGGCTCTGAATCTGGTGCTGCTGTGGTTTTACAAACTGGATAATTTCTACAGTCGCGTTGCGCAGGATCTTTCTGCCGGACGTTATCAGCAAGATGACGTATCGGCTACGTCAATTGCCGGTAAAAGATGGCAAAGCCAGGAGTGATCTCTTTAACAAATTTCATACATATTCCCTTCAGCAATGGAGGGAGTCATTTATAGTATGCCGAATTTTTAAGCCCGGGGGATGCCAATGGAAGAATTACAACATGCGGATATGTTGAGTTTTTCTCCGCTCATGAAAAGTTTTACCTTCAACGCATTTATGGTCTCCGGGTTCACTCCGATAAGCCCCGGTAGCAAACTCGACTTTTTCATCCATCGCCCTAACGGCATGAAAGGGTACATGATTAACCTGACGCTGAAAGGCGAAGGGATTATTCATCATGCAGAGGGGGAATTTCACTGTCAGCAACATGAGATGTTACTTTTCCCACCGGGCGTAATTCACCATTATGGCAGGGCCAAAGAGAGCATCGCATGGGATCATCTCTGGATCTATTTTATCCCTCGTCCCTACTGGATTGATTGGCTGCGCTGGGATACTAAGCAGGGACATATCGGTCGCATGACACTCCCCGATGAGGCTCAGCGCCAGCAAATGGTTCAGCTCTTTAAAGAGGTCATCGCGAGTAATGCGCTAGGCGCTGCGCTGCCAGAAGCCATGGCCATGAATGCCCTTGAGCGCATCATTTTAACCACCTTCCAGCTCCAGCCTTCCAGTAATCGTCATAACCGAGACCCGCGAATTCAAACGGTTTGCGATTACATTAATGAACACCTTTCCCAAGACACGCGTATTGAAGAACTCGCGCGCATGACGTTCCTCTCAACCTCTCGTTTGACGCACCTATTCCGCAAAGAGATGGGCAATACCATTTATGGCTGGCGGGAACAGCAGCGTGTCTCACGCGCCTGTGATTTACTTTGGCATACCCAGCTCAATGTCACTCAGGTTGCGCGTGCGGTGGGCTATGAAGATCCGCTGTACTTTTCACGCGTGTTCAGCCAGCACTATCAGTTGAGCCCGCGCGATTATCGTAAGAAGTTTGAGTGCGCCCCACTCTTCTGATTGCGCAGGAGGCTGAATGTCCCTGCTCACGCCGGGTTTTTCGTCAGACCGCTTTCTTTTCAGGGTATGGAGAAATCAGGGCTCGGGAGAAAACTCTTTTGGCGTGGCATATCATTTGCTGTGTTGCGCTGCCGGTATTCGCAGTGAATTCATGCATAAAAAACCCGGCTTGCGCCGGGTTTTGCTTAGCTACATTCTCAATCAAACGGTTAACTGTAAGCGTGCAGCGTGCGTTGACACAGCGCTGAACGGACGCAATCCTCTTTGCCGAAACGCACCACGCCAATCATCTCATCCTCTTCGAAGCGTGCTAACGCATCGGCAAGGCCAGATTTAGCATGGGACGGCAGGTCGCACTGGGTGATATCGCCGTTGACGATAACCGTTACGTTTTCCCCCAGGCGAGTCAGGAACATCTTCATCTGTGCGGCAGTGACGTTTTGTGCCTCATCAAGGATCACCACCGCATTTTCAAAGGTACGTCCACGCATGTAGGCGAAGGGCGCGATCTCTACCTTGGCGATTTCGGGCCGCAGGCAGTATTGCATAAAGGAAGCGCCGAGACGTTTAACCAGAACGTCATATACCGGTCGGAAATAAGGCGCGAATTTCTCGGAAATGTCTCCGGGGAGGAAACCGAGATCTTCATCCGCCTGCAGAACCGGGCGCGTCACAATAATCCTTTCGATATCCTTATTGATCAGGGCCTCAGCCGCTTTGGCTGCGCTAATCCAGGTTTTTCCGCAGCCGGCTTCTCCGGTGGCGAAAATAAGCTGTTTCGTTTCTATGGCATGGAGATAGTGTGCCTGAGCTTCATTTCTGGCTTCAATCGGCCCGCGGTCACGTGCATCACGTGCCATACCGATCGAATCCAACCCACCCATCTGCACCAGCGAAGTGACCGATTCTTCTTCACGCTGACGGTGACTGCGAGAGTCGCTACGAATAACGCGTCTGGCTTCACGACGTGCTTTGATCACTGCTTTCTGTCTTCCCATAGTGGCACCTTACAGTTGGTTTCATTTATCGCGGCGGATCACCCGCGGCGATGACTTGAACGCTTTAGAGGTTTTTAGTTGGCTTCCTTGTAAGCCGTATCGAGCCAGTGAGAATGGTGTGCATCAGCGCCGAGACGCAGGCGCGCACCGGTTAACAAATTGAGATTGAACGAGAACGAAGTTTTAAATTGAGAGAGGTTGCTTTTGAGGGAAAAAATCCCCCGCAGAGTACTGCGTGTGTTGAAACTATTTAACTGTCCCAGAGAGAGACGAATCATGCGCGAACTCCAGTGGCTTAGCCACACAACTGACAACGCTTATGAATAAAGTGCATCATATTTGCGGTGGTTTGCAACAGTAATTTTACGTCCCGGTAAAGAAAAAATGATAAGCGAAGCCTGAGTGCCTTCACCTTAAATTAAATTTAGTAGATTAATCAGATAGATGGTTTATTGGCGGGTCAGCGAAGTTTTGATACACATTCGGAAGAAGCTGTATCCAGCGGAAAGTTTAAGGAATGCTTAACAAATGCGCCTGCGGGCGGTAGCCAACGCAGGCGCTGCACATTTATTAATCAGGCTTGCAGTAAAGGTTGTCCAAGATAATGATTTTCATCCGCCACGCCCGGCAGCGCGAAAAAGTATCCGCCGCCAATCGGGCGAATATATTCTTCCAGCGCTTCGCCATTGAGGCGCTGCTGCACGGTAATAAAGCCTTTGGCTAAATCATGCTGGTAGCAAACAAACAATAACCCCATATCCAGCTGGCCCGATCCGGTAATACCGCTGGAATAACTGTAACCGCGCCGCAACATCAAACTGCTGTCGGTTTCCCGCGTGCGCGGATTGGCGAGGCGAATATGCGCATCCAGCGCAATCACATCACCATCCGGATCGTTATTGTAATCCGGCACGTCATGCTCGTTTTTCATGCCGAGCGGCGCACCCGACAACTTCTCACGGCCAAAGATGGTTTGCTGCTCACCGAGCGGCGTGCGGTCCCACATTTCCACGTGGAAACGAATGATGCGTACCGCCTGATAGCTGCCACCGCGCGTCCACGCGGGTTCCTGCTGCTCGTCGGTGACCCACAACAGCTGGTTCATTAACGCCGGATTATGGGTATCGGGATTGGCGGTGCCATCTTTAAATCCCAGCAGGTTTATAGGGGTTTCCTTGCCGTTGCTGCGCGCCGCATGATCGGCAATAAAGCCGTCACGACGCCAGCGCACTGCCAGCAGATCGGGCGTGCGTTTGATGATGTCGCGCAGCGCGTGAATGACCGTATCCTGGGTGTTGGCGCAGATTTGTAGCAGCAGATCGCCATGGCACTGTTCGGCATCCAGCGAATCGTTAGGAAACCGCGTCATGGTTTGCAACTGCGCGGGCTTGTGTTTGCTCAAGCCGAAGCGCTCATCAAACAGCGAGGTGCCGACCGACAGTGTCAGGGTGAGATTATCGGGTGCGATATCAGCACCGAGAATCCCCGAATCCATCGGCGGCAACTGAGGATTGGTGACGGCGGGCGCCGGTCCACCTTGCGTGAGAAAAGCGAAGCGCGCAGTCAGCAAGCGGAACAGGCGCTCAAGATCGGCTTTGTCGCTGGCCAGCACATCAAACGCCACCAGCATCATCGACGCCTGTTGTGGCGTAACGATACCCGCCTGATGCGCGCCGTAAAAAGGTTGCGCCTGTTGACGCGAGTTGGGTGCAACCGTGCCGGGAGAGAAGCTATCGGCGGCGGCGGTATGGAACGGACAACCGCCGCTCAGTGCGGCCGCGCCGCCCAACATGCCTAATCCCTGCAAAAGTCGACGACGCGACGGCTGCGCCGCGTCATTTTTATTACTCATGATCAGTCGAGACCTAAAGTTCCACGCAGTAATGAGAGATCTTCCGCCAGGGTGGTAATCGGGCCTTTTAGCGCGTTACGGTCAGCGGTGGTCAGTTTTTCGTACGACTCATAGCCCTCTTGCGTGCGATATTTGCTGAGGATGCCGTCCACTTTTTTGAAGTTAGCATCCACTTTCGCCAGCAGCTGCGGATTGTTTTTCAGCAGCAGCGGACGCAGCAGATCAACAATTTTCTGCGCGCCGTCGATGTTAGCCTTGAAGTCAGAAAGATCGGTACGGCTGTAGCGGTCTTCTTCTCCGGAGATTTTGCTGGAGGCCACTTCTTCAATCAGACCCGCCGCGCCGCCCACCACTTTGACGGGTGGAAACGCCAGTTCGCTGATGCGGGTTTGCAGATCCAACACATCCTGATTCAGCTGAGTGGCAAACACTTCAGCACCTTTGGTGGTGTTATCCGCGAACAGGATTTTTTCCAGACGGTGGAAGCCGGTGAATTTCGGATCTTCGTTTTTCTTCTCGAAGTCGTCTTCACGCGCATCAATGCTGCCATCCAGATCGGAGAACAGCTCAGCAATCGGTTCGATGCGCTCGTAATGCACACGCGTTGGCGCATAGAGCGCCCTGGCTTTCTCAATGTCGCCGGCTTTCACCGCATCGGTAAACGCTTTGGTGCCGGTGACTAACTCTTTCACTTCATTCATGACGTAGACTTTGTAGTCGGCGATGGGGCCGACCAACTCCAGCACGTCAGGCTTACCGGTCGCGGCTTTCTGCGAAGCGCCGCTCACCACCAGTTTACCTTTCGGGTTGCTGAGCAGGCCGCAGGTCATCTCATATTCGCCCGCTTCCAGATTCGCGGTGAGTTTCTGGCTGAAGCCTGGCGCGATGTTTTCACGCTCTTCCACCACCATGACGCCTTTCAGAATCTCCCACTCCAGCGCTCTCTGGCTGTTGTTCTTGATAATGAACTGGGTTTTACCGGCCTGCACATTGAGCGACATCGGCTCACATTGTTTATCGGTCACGGTGACCGTGACTTGCGGGATGGCCGCAGCAGAGGCGGCGCCGGAAAGCGCCAGCATTGAAACCAACAGCGCCTTGCGGCGGAAGCGAATCGTCATAGTGATATCCCTGTTAGAGAGAAGATCAGGCGCGCAATCGCGCCTGAATTAATTTCAGCGTGTGGTGCGTGCCGCGTTGACCGAAGGTCGAGCCGGAAAGAAAAACAGCAGCAGCGCCGGAATCAGATAGATCAGCCACACCGCCACTTCGCTAACGCTTGGCGTTTCCTGATAACCCAGAATCCCTTCCAGCAGCGTGCCGAACACCGAATGTGTTGAGAGCGTGTTGCTCAGATCAAATGCCACATCCTGGAAGTGATTCCACAATCCGGCTTCATGGAAGGCGCGAATAGCACCGGCGGCCAGTCCAGCGGCGACAAACAGAATGAACAAGCTGGTCCAGCGGAAAAAATGCGCCAGATTCAGGCGAATGCCGCCGTAATAGAGCAAAAAGCCCAGCGCCACGGCGGTCGCGAGGCCAAGCACCGCGCCCATCGGCGGCGCATAACCCACATCCTGGGTGAATGCCGCCAACAGGAAGAACACCGATTCCAGCCCTTCACGCGCCACCGCCAGAAATACCATCAGCACCAGCGGGAAGCCGCTGCTGCCCTGCTTCTGCAGCGCCTGATCGACGGACTTTTCCAGCGTGGCTTTGATATTGCGCGACACTTTGCGCATCCAAAACACCATCGATGTCAGGATCACCACGGCAATGACCGCGACAATCCCTTCAAACAGTTCCTGCTGTTTCTGCGGGAACTCGCCGGTGGTTTCATTGATAAAGATGCCCAGCGCCAGACACAGCGCGGCGGCAATAAAGACGCCAGCCCACATGGCGGGAAACCATTGAGTGCGCTGGGTGCGTTTGAGATAGCTGGCAATCAGGCTGACGATGAGCGCGGCTTCCAGACCTTCGCGCAACATAATGAGAAACGGTACGAACATCACCAACCTCTTGAATTTTAAGAAGGGTAAACCTTAGGTAAAAATACGTAAAGTGCGAACGATATCGATTATCATTATCGAAGGGAGAAATACAAGTCACTGCGCGAAATTAATTTGTTTTTTGCGTTTTAGGGAGGGGGGATTTGTAGGGTGCGCATTCATGCGCACCTGGGTTTAGCGAAGGGGTCGCCATAAATGACGACCTTACGATCGAGGTCGCCATGAATGGCGACCCTACGAAAAACGATGCGGGATTTGTAGGGCGCGCATCTATACGCACCTGGTCGCCATGAATGGCGACCCTACGGATTACTTGCTTTGATATTGCGCTTCTGCCGCCGCAAAGCGCTGCTGCGCCGCTTCGGATGGGCCGCGACCCAGCAGGCTGAACACCACAATCGCGATACTGGCGAACGCAAAGCCTGGAATGATTTCATACAGCGCTGCGTAGCCATAATCTTTCCACAACAGCACGGTCAGCGCGCCAATCACCATACCCGCCAGCGCGCCGTTGCGCGTCATACGCTTCCAGCACACACCGAACAGCACCACTGGGCCAAACGCCGCACCGAAGCCTGCCCACGCATAGCTCACCAGACCCAGCACCCGGTTTTCCGGATTGGCCGCCAGCGCGATAGCAATCAACGCAATCACCAGCACCATCAAGCGTCCTACCCACACCAGCTCTTTCTGGCTGGCGTTTTTACGCAAAAAGCCTTTATAGAGATCTTCGGTCAAGGCACTTGAGCACACCAGCAGCTGGCAGCTTAAGGTCGACATCACCGCCGCCAAAATCGCCGACAGCAAGATACCGGCAATCCACGGGTTGAACAGAATTCGCGCCAGTTCGATAAAGATTCGCTCGCCGTTCTGACTTACGCCCGCCGCCTGATCGGGATGGTTCTGGAAGTAGGCGATACCGAAGAAGCCCACCGCCACCGCGCCACCGAGGCACAGGATCATCCAAATCATGCCGATACGACGTGCGCTACGGATAGTGTGATGCGAGTCGGCCGCCATAAAGCGCGCCAGAATATGCGGCTGACCAAAGTAGCCAAGGCCCCAACCGAGCAGTGAAATCACCGCGACAAAGTTCAGTCCCTTCAGCATGTCGAGGTTTTCGAGGCTTTTCGCTCTGATCACCGCCAATGAGTCATCCAGGCCGCCCACGGCGACAATCACGATGATCGGCGTCAAAATCAGCGCGAAGATCATCAGACTGGCCTGCACGGTATCGGTCCAGCTTACCGCAAGGAAACCGCCCACCAGCGTGTAGAGAATGGTTGCGGCAGCACCGGCCCACAGCGCGGTTTGGTAATCCATACCGAAGGTGCTTTCAAACAGACGCGCACCGGCGACCACGCCAGAGGCACAATAGATCGTGAAGAAGATCAGAATCACCACCGCCGAGATCACGCGCAGCAGCTTGCTGTTATCCTCGAAACGGCTGGAGAAGAAGTCCGGCAGGGTTAACGCATTATCATGATGCTCGGTCTGCACGCGCAGACGACCGGCAACAATGCGCCAGTTCAACCATGCACCAATGATCAGGCCGATAGCGATCCAGCTTTCTGAGATACCTGAGAGGAAAATGGCGCCCGGCAGGCCCATTAATAACCAGCCGCTCATGTCGGACGCACCGGCTGACAGCGCGGTGACAACGCTGCCTAAACTGCGGCCGCCAAGGATATAGTCATCGAAGCTTTTGGTTGATCGCCAGGCGATGAAACCGATTAACACCATCCCAAGGATATACACTACAAAGGTCACCAACATCGGTGTACTTACACTCATCAGTCTCTCCACTTATTATTTGATCCATCAAGAGAAATCTTGTGTATCAGCGCTGTCGGAACGGGACAGCAGCATGATTTCACCGCATCCAGAGAAAGCGATTTCTCTTAAGGCGCGGTATCCTGCCGCAAAGGTGCGGCGCGCACAATGCATTTAACACAGCTGTCACAATGATGACACTGATGCTGCGTTTTCTCTGCTTAGAGGTTGCACCTGATCACACTCTGGTTGCACCCCGGTCGCCATAAATGGCGCCCCTACGAAGCCAGACGTTGTAGGTAGGGTCGCCATTCATGGCGACCTCCTGGCAACACGGGTTGCACAAAGTTGCAACATGGGTGATATTGCTGCCACGCTGGAGTTGAATCACTATTCTGAGGACGAGGACATCATGGGAAGCACTACCATGGGGGTGAAGCTGGATGAAGCCACCCGCGATCGCATTAAACTGGCGGCACAAAAGCTTGACCGCACATCACACTGGCTCATTAAGCAGGCGATTTTTAACTATCTTGAGCAGCTGGAAGCCGGTGAATCCGTGCCAGAAATCCCCCAGTTGCTGATTGATGCCGCCGGTGATGAGAGCGTGCCCGACGAGGCGCTGCAACCTTTCCTCGACTTCGCTGAACATATTTTACCGCAGTCGGTCAGCCGCGCGGCTATCACTGCCGCCTGGCGTCGTCCGGAAACGGATGCGGTGCCGATGCTGCTGGAACAAGCGCGTCTCCCTGCCCCGCTGGCGGAGAAAACTCATCAGCTGGCTTATAGCCTCGCCGATAAGCTGCGCCACCAAAAAGGCGCAACGGGCCGCGCGGGCATGGTGCAAAGTTTGCTGCAGGAGTTTTCACTCTCTTCACAGGAAGGCGTGGCGCTGATGTGTCTGGCGGAAGCGCTGCTGCGTATTCCGGATAAGCCGACGCGTGATGCGCTAATCCGCGACAAGATCAGCAACGGCAACTGGCAGTCGCATCTGGGCCGCAGTCCGTCGATGTTTGTCAATGCGGCCACCTGGGGCTTGCTGTTTACCGGCCGTCTGGTTTCTACCCATAACGAAGCTAACCTGTCGCGATCGCTCAATCGCATTATCGGCAAGAGCGGTGAACCGCTGATCCGCAAGGGCGTGGATATGGCGATGCGCCTGATGGGCGAGCAGTTTGTTACGGGTGAAACCATCGCCGAAGCGCTGGCCAATGCCCGCAAGCTGGAAGAGAAAGGTTTCCGTTACTCTTACGATATGCTCGGCGAAGCGGCGCTGACCGCCAGCGATGCCAAAGCCTATTTGGTTTCCTACCAACAGGCGATTCACGCCATTGGTAAAGCGTCCAATGGTCGCGGCATTTATGAAGGTCCGGGCATCTCGATTAAGCTGTCGGCACTGCATCCGCGCTACAGCCGCGCGCAGTATGAGCGCGTGATGGACGAGCTCTATCCGATCCTCAAATCGCTGACGCTGCTGGCGCGCTCGTATGACATCGGTATCAACATCGATGCCGAAGAAGCGGATCGTCTGGAGCTGTCGCTCGATTTACTGGAAAAACTCTGTTTTGAACCGGAGTTGGAAGGCTGGAACGGCATCGGCTTTGTGATTCAGGCCTATCAGAAGCGCTGTCCGTTTGTGATTGATGCGCTGATCGATCTGGCGCAGCGCAGCCGTCGCCGCCTGATGATCCGCCTGGTAAAAGGCGCGTATTGGGATAGCGAAATCAAACGCGCGCAGATTGATGGCCTGGAAGGCTATCCGGTTTACACCCGCAAGGTGTATACCGACATCTCCTATCTGGCTTGCGCACGCAAGCTGCTGGCGGTGCCGAACCTGATCTATCCGCAGTTTGCCACGCACAATGCGCACACGCTGGCGGCGATCTACCAGCTGGCGGGCAACAACTATTATCCGGGACAGTACGAATTCCAGTGCCTGCACGGCATGGGTGAACCGCTGTATGAGCAGGTGGTGGGCAAAGTCGCCGACGGCAAACTCAATCGTCCGTGCCGTATTTATGCGCCGGTCGGTACCCACGAAACGCTGCTGGCGTATCTGGTGCGCCGTCTGCTGGAGAACGGGGCCAATACCTCGTTTGTCAACCGCATTGCCGATAACACCTTGCCGCTGGATGAACTGGTGGCCGATCCCGTCGCCGCCGTTGAGAAAATGGGCGTCGCGGAAGGTGCGGTCGGTCTGCCACATCCGAAAATTCCGCTGCCGCGCGATCTGTACGGCACGAAGCGCGCTAACTCGGCCGGTCTCGATCTGGCCAACGAACACCGTCTGGCGTCGCTGTCCAGCGCCCTGCTCAACAGCGCCAGCCAGCCGTGGATCTCTCAGCCGCTGGTGGAAGGCCAGTTAGGTGACGGCGTCAGCCGCCCAGTGCTTAATCCTTCCGCGCCTGCGGATGTGGTGGGCAACGTGCGCGAAGCCAGCGAAGCTGAAGTGTCGGCTGCGCTGGATGCGGCGGTGAATGCCGGGCCAATCTGGTTCGCCACGCCGCCGCAGGAGCGCGCCGCCATTCTGGAGCGTGCGGCCGAAGCGATGGAAGGCCAGATGCAGCAGCTGATTGGTTTGCTGGTGCGTGAAGCGGGTAAAACCTACAACAACGCCATCGCTGAAGTGCGTGAAGCGGTCGATTTCCTCTACTACTACGCCGGCATGGTGCGCGATGATTTCGATAACGAAACCCATCGCCCGCTCGGCCCGGTGGTGTGCATCAGCCCGTGGAACTTCCCGCTGGCGATCTTTACCGGGCAAATTGCTGCCGCGCTGGCGGCGGGCAACAGCGTGCTGGCGAAACCGGCGGAGCAAACGCCGCTGATCGCCGCACAGGCGGTGCAAATTCTGCTGGATGCCGGCGTGCCGGCGGGCGTGCTGCAACTGCTGCCGGGCCAGGGCGAAACCGTGGGTGCGCAACTGACCGGCGACGAGCGCGTGCGCGGTGTGATGTTCACCGGTTCAACTGCGGTGGCGACGCTGCTGCAGCGTAATCTGGCCGGTCGTCTCGATCCACAAGGTCGCCCCACGCCGCTTGTCGCTGAAACCGGCGGCATGAATGCAATGATTGTTGATTCCTCCGCGCTCACCGAACAGGTGGTGGTCGATATCGTTGCCTCGGCGTTCGATAGCGCCGGTCAACGCTGCTCGGCGCTGCGTCTGCTGTGCGTACAGGATGATGTGGCCGATCACACGCTGAAAATGCTGCGTGGCGCGATGGCGGAATGCCGCATGGGCAATCCGGAACGCCTCTCAACCGACATTGGTCCGGTCATTGATGCCGAAGCAAAAGCCAATATCGAACGCCACATTCAGGCGCTACGCAACAAAGGCTTCACCGTCTATCAGGCGGCACAGGAGAATCCACAGGACAGCAAAGAGTGGAACAGCGGCACCTTTATCAAACCCACGCTGATTGAGCTGAATCAGGTGAGCGATCTGGATAAAGAGGTGTTTGGTCCGGTGCTGCACGTGGTGCGTTTCGCGCGCAACAATTTGCCGCAGCTGGTGGAGCAGATCAACGCCTCGGGTTACGGTCTGACGCTCGGCGTGCACACGCGTATTGATGAAACCATCGCGCAAGTGACGGCGAACGCCAAAGTCGGCAACCTGTACGTCAACCGCAATATGGTGGGTGCGGTGGTTGGCGTGCAGCCATTCGGCGGTGAAGGTTTATCCGGAACCGGTCCGAAAGCCGGCGGCCCGCTCTATCTCTATCGCTTGCTGGCCAATCGTCCTGATGGCGCGCTGCGTATCACCTTTGATCGTCAGGATGCCGAGCGTCCGGTTGATAGCACGGTGCGCACGGAACTGATGCGCGCGCATCAGGCATTGCAGCAGTGGGCAAAAGATAAACCCGAACTGCTGGCGCTGTGTCAACGTTATGACGAGCTGGCGCAGGCCGGCACTGTGCGTTTGCTGCCAGGCCCAACTGGCGAGCGTAACACCTTCACCCTGCTGCCGCGCGAACATGTGCTGTGCATCGCGGATAATGAAGACGATGCGCTGACGCAGTTGGCGGCGGTGACCAGTGTTGGCAGCCAGGCGCTGTGGCAGGACGATGAGCTGCATCGTTCACTGCGTAAATCGTTACCTGCAGAGGTGCAAGCGCACGTGAAGTTAGTGAAGGATGCGCTGGTAGCAGAGTTTGATGCGGTGATTTATCACGGTGATGCCGACCAACTGCGCAGCCTGTGCGAGCAGGTGGCGGCACGCGAGGGCGCGATTGTTTCGGTACAGGGCTTTGCCCGCGGTGAAACCAATCTGCTGCTGGAGCGTTTACTGATTGAGCGCTCACTGAGCGTCAATACCGCCGCGGCGGGCGGTAATGCGAGTTTGATGACCATCGGTTAACGATAACAACCCGGTGCGCATAAATGCGCACCCTACGTGTAGGGTCGCCATTCATATTCATGGCGACCCATTTTTACGCCGCCGACTTATTCCGCTTCAATCCAATCAACGTTGGGAACACAAACAGCGACTGACCCAATCCCCGGTTAGTCATCTGCCACACCGCGACCGAACACAGCGAACAAATCCCCACGATCGCCAGCGGATAGAAACACGCCCACAGTATTGAGAACCACGCGTGATCAAACAGGTGATGGCGCTGGGCGAACAGAATCGCCGACATCCCGAAGAACTCAATGAAGATGCGGTGAATCACGTAAATTTGCAGCGTGTTGCGCCCGACCCAATTCAAATAGCTCATCTTGAAATGTGCGTTCAGCCAGCGGCACGCCGCTACGCTGCCCAGCACGGCAAGGATGCATAGGAACAGACTCTTATCCAGACCTAAGATGATGTGCAGACCCGAGATCGCCGCCAAAAGTGCCCACGGCACGATGTTATCGCGACGCCATTCGCTCAGGCGCAACATCATCGGGCTCCAGAAAGCGCCCAGCAGGAAGAACAGGAAATACTGCGCCACGCTTTGCGGGCCCCAATACGGAATAATCTTCTCCACCGCCAGATAGTTAAGCGCAATCGCCACCACCAGCAACGCGACTTTCTGCTGTTTGAAGATTTTGGCGCACAGGAAATAGATCGCCAAACCGTAGAGATACCACGAGGTGCTCATGGCGAGGAACGTGAGCTTTAAGAACTCCAGCAGCGAGCCGGCATACGCCGCATTCAGATTCTGCGAAATACGCTGTCCGGTAATCTCGGTTGAGATGCCAACAATCGACCACCACTGGATAAAGCCCCACAAAATATAAAGATAAAACAGATTGGTAATTCGACTGGTAAACACCTGTTTCCAGGGACGATTTAAAATTCCATTGGTGGCTAATAAGCCAGAAACAAAGAAAAATGCGGGCATACGCAGCGGCGATAAAACGGTATTAAACTGCACCCATATTTCGGCCGGGATCCAACCTGCCGTCAATAATTTTACCGTCCCTTCAAATCCAGGTAATACGGTGTGATACAACACCACCAGTAATATGCAGGCTCCCTTGAGGGTATTTATCCATGCGATATCTTCTTTCCTGGCGTTATTCATATGATGACTCCCGCTGCTGTTGCTGTGTAGGTCTTAAAGGAGAAGTATGAGGAATTAAGCGATGACGCCTTTATGATTATTAAACGATTATTCAACAGGTAGCGCGGGCATGATGTAGCGAAAGTCCTAAATGTTTTTTTGTGGCCCTGATATAACAATACTTTACAGATCCAGACAAAAATAGAACCCTGAGCAGGCTAAGGAAATTTGCCTTAATTAGAGTCACTAAAAGATATTTAACGAAAATAAGTGTGAAAGACATCACTGCGGGAAATTAAGAACAATCCACCCTTTCGCATGCCAGATTTAATTCAAATCCTAAATAGTTAATTATTTAATGTGGCAAATGGATAAGCAGGGATATTAGCCGTGTGCTAGTAGGTGCGCATAAATGCGCACCCTACAACGTAGGGTCGCCATTCATGGCGACCTGGGATAAAACATGTTTTGGGCCAGCTAGCTGGCCCGGCAGGATTATTATTACTGCGTTTCGCTTTTGGGTGCGAGTGTCGGTTTACGCAGCAGGCGCGGATAAATAAACAAGATGCGGCCCGGACCACGATTGAGTAGCGTCCACACCAGCAGCGAAATGCTGGTACACAACGCCACGCCGGTAATCGGCATCAGCAGCGCCCAAGCCCAGCTAAAGACGGTATTATCAAACCAGCCATAATGCACCGCCAGCACAATCGCACTCAGCCCCAGCAGCTCAATAAAGATGCGGTGCAGCACGTAGATTTGCAGCGTGTTGCGGCCAATCCAGTTGAGCCACGCCATATTGAAGCGTTCATTGAGGAAACGGCACAGCACAATGCCAAACACGATGGTCAGCAAGCTGTAGAACGGATTTTTATAGATGCCGCCAACATGATGCAGCATGCCGATCAGCGCAATGCCGCCCAGCATCAACCAGTGCTGACGCTTCAGTTCACTCAACTCAATCAATGCCTGACTGAAGTAAACGCCGAGCAGGAAGTAGAGATAGTTCTGCGCCACGCTGGCCGGTCCCCAGCCGGGAATCAGGCTGAACTGCGCCGCGTAGGTGGCGACAACGGCCAGCGCCATTAACGCCATCTTCTGTTTGTGGAACAGCTTGGTGAACAGGAAGAATCCGGCCAGCGCGTAGAGATACCACAGGCTGGTCATTGAGGTCATCAGCAGCTTTACAAACTCAAACGGCGTGTCGGCGTAGGCGGCGTTTTTGGTGCTGGAAAGTCGCTCGCCCAAATGCGTAGAGATGTAGTGAATACTCAGCCACTGAATCACGCCCCACAGCAGGTAGAGATAGACAATGTTGCTGAACTTCTTCGTGAACACCTCTTGCCAGCTCTTTTTAGTGATTGAGCTGGCGGCCAGCAAACCGGAAACAAAGAAGAAGGCCGGCATGCGCAGCGGCGACAGATAGGTGTTGAACGCCACCCACCAGTGCGCGGGCAGCAGTCCAGCGGTGAGATGATGCAGCGAAGGCGCGAACGTGGTGATGATGGAGTGATGTAACACCACCATCAAAATGCAGCCCCCTTTGAGCGTGTTGATCCAGAGGACTTCTTTCCTGGCTGTCGTCATTGCTATGTCCTAATTGCGCCATGAATTTGTAAAGAATTATTTATATTTACAAAGATGTCTCAATCGGGACTTTCCTAATAAAGAAACGTCCTATCGCTGGCAGGGATTTAATATAGAATAAAGGTTTAAATTCAATAAATTACGAAATTACCGCAAAGTAACTTTAGGAAAATGCTGAGAGAGGAAAGAGCGGGAAAGGTAAATGAAGCGTCGCCATTATCTAGCGACGCTTGAGATTATTGGTTAAGAAATTTGTCGAGAAATTGCCGGGTACGCGCCTGCTGTGGATTACTGAACAGTGCTTTCGCCGCGCCCTGCTCCACAATGCGCCCCTGATCCATAAAGATGGCGCGATCCGCGACGTCGCGCGCAAAGCTCATCTCGTGAGTGACGATCACCATGGTGCGCTTCTCCTGCGCCAGCGCGCGAATGGTGTTTAGCACCTCGCCCACCAGCTCCGGATCGAGCGCCGACGTCGGCTCATCGAACAAAATCACTTCCGGACGCATCGCCAGCGCGCGGGCAATCGCCACTCGCTGCTGCTGTCCACCGGAGAGACGGCGTGGGAAGCTCTCTTCCTTACCGTGCAAACCGACTTTTTCCAGCAAACTGCGCGCACGTGCGATGGCTTCCGCCTTCGGCTCGCCTTTGACGATGACCGGCCCTTCAATAATGTTCTCCAGCACCGAGCGGTGTGGGAACAGATTGAAGTTCTGGAACACAAAACCCACCTGCTGACGCAACTGGCGCACCAACTGCTTCTGCTTATTAAGGCCGAGCGCCGCATCAATGGCGATATCACCCACTTTGATACGTCCGCTTTCCGGTACTTCCAGCAGATTGATACTGCGCAGCAGGGTGGTTTTACCGGAACCGCTCGGCCCAATAATCGCCACCACTTCGCCAGGCGCCACATCGAGATCGATGCCGTGCAGCACCGTCTGGCCGTGAAATTGTTTCACCAGCTGACGGACTTCAATTGCGCTCATTTGCCCTCCCGATCCTGTCGATTCACATGCGCTTCCAGGCGGTTTTGCAACGCCGACAGCACGGTTGCCATCACCCAATAGATCAGCGAAGCCGCCAGATACATGGTGAACACTTCCAGCGTTCGTGAGGTGATGAGCTGCGCCTGACGGAACAGCTCAGGCACCTGAATGGTGGCGGCCAGCGAGGTATCTTTCACCAGGCTGATAAAGCTGTTACCCAGCGGCGGCAGCGCGGTGCGCGCGGCCTGCGGCAGGATCACACGACGCAGCGTTTGCCACGGCGTCATGCCGATGCTGGCAGCGGCTTCCCACTGCCCGCGTTCAATCGCGGCAATCGCGCCACGCAGTGATTCAGACGCGTAAGCGGCGGTATTCAGCGACAAGCCAATCATCGCCGACGGAATCGGATCCAGCTCGATACCAAACTGCGGCAGACCGTAATAGATCATAAACAGTTGGGCGATGAGCGGTGTGCCACGGAAAATCGACACGTAGATGCGCGCCAGCCAGTTGATCGGCCAGAAGTGCGACAGGCGCATCAGCGCCAGCACGAAGCCGAGAATCAGGCCGAAGAACATCCCGCCGATACTCAGCTGCAGCGTGAACAGCGCGCCTTTCAGTAAAAATGGTGCTGAATCCAGCACCAGCTGTAAGCTTTCCTGCATTATTTAGTGACGTCCGCGCCGAACCATTTCTCAGACAGTTTGCTCAGCGAGCCATCTTTCTGCATATCCGCAATGGCGGAGTCGATGGCTTTCAGCAGATCGTCGTTGCCTTTACGCAGCGCCACGCCCGATTCCAGACGTGAGAAGGCTGGGCCCGCTACCGCCATGGTGTCGCCGGTTTTCTTCACCAGATCCAGCGCCGCTAAGCGATCCACCAGAATGGCATCAATACGTTTGGAACGCAGATCCTGATATTTGGTTGGGTCATCATCATAGGTGCGGATATCCACGCCTTTGACGTTGTCACGCAGCCACTGTTCATAGTTAGAGCCGAGACCCACGCCGACTTTCTTGCCTGACAGATCGTCCGGCTTGGTGATGCTCGCCGCGTTTTGCTTCAGCGTCAGCGCCTGCACGCCAGAAATGGTGTACGGCGTGGAGAAGTCATACTTCTTCTGACGCTCTGGCGAGATGGTCACCTGATTGATCACCACATCAATACGCTTGGAATCCAGCGATGCCAGCATGCCGTCCCATTTGGTCGGACGCAGATCGGCTTTCACGCCAAGGTGCTGCGCCAGCGCCTGCGCGAACTCGACTTCAAAGCCGGTCAGCTGGCCTTTTTCATCCTGGAAGCTGAACGGCGGATAGGTGCCTTCCAGACCCACACGCAGCTCGCCTTTGCTCTTCACTTTTGCCAGCAAATCTTCTGCTGCGAAGGATTTAACGTTAACGCCCGCAACCAGCGCGACCGCCATCATGCCCATCACCACTTGGCGACGAATAGGAGAGAAAGTCATGTTTACCCCATTTATTGTGATGTGTTGTTGTGTGCTTATTTTGCTGCGCATAAATGCGCATCTTACGACTACCGTGATTCATTCACCGCACATTCCGTAGCGGCGCGATTTATCGCGCAATAAATTGCGCCGCTACGGTGGGTGCGCGTTGCAATAACCGGCGGATTATAAACTGTTTTTAAAATCTTTCTCAGACCGAAGGGTGATAAGCAAATAACGCTGGCGATCCACCGGTATGCACAAACAGCAGCGGCCCTTCGCGACGGAAGCGATTTTGCGCAATGCCATCGATTAAGCCGGCCATCGCTTTACCGGTGTAAACCGGATCGAGCATGATGCCTTCCAGCCGCGCTAGCAGCTTCACCGCCGCCATCCCCTCTTCGTTCGGCTCGCCGTAACGCGGGGCGAAGTAA
The DNA here is from genome assembly GCF_059730785.1 of Pantoea sp. X-Soil-ISGK-421. NCBI lineage: Bacteria > Pseudomonadati > Pseudomonadota > Gammaproteobacteria > Enterobacterales > Erwiniaceae > Pantoea > Pantoea sp. X-Soil-ISGK-421. Next base: position 2,436,456 of record NZ_AP035979.1, read on the forward strand.
TCATCCCACAAGGTGATCGGCGCTTGCGTCTGCACTTCCAGCTGTTCAGCCAGCGCGCTGCGGATGCGTTCGACCACCGGCAGCTGCGCCTCAATTTTACGCGAAACCGTCACGCCCACCAGCTCGGTATCTGGCAGCAGCTGCTCCAGACCAATCGCTAAACCGGCATGCGTACCCGCGCTGCCTGAGGCCACCACCACGGCGGCGAAATCCACCACGCCTTCGCTCTGATGCGCAATCTCCTGCGCGCACTCAACGTAGCCGAGCGCGCCGAGCGCATTGGAGCCGCCAACCGGCACAATATACGGACGGAATCCCTGCGCTTCGAGGTGTTCGGCCTGAGCGGCCAACTGTGCGGTGGGATTGTGCAGCGCCTCGACCATGACGATTTCCACATCCATCAAATCGAGCAGCAGACGGTTACCGTTGCTGAGGTAGTTTTCTGCTGTGGTGCCAATTGGGTTTTCCAGCAGCGCCACGCATTTAAGACCCAGCTTTGCCGCGACCGCCGCTGTTTGACGCACATGATTGGACTGAATTGCGCCCGCCGTTAACAACACATCCGCGCCTTCGCGCAGCGCATCGGCGGCGAGGAATTCGAGTTTGCGCAGCTTGTTGCCGCCGAGGGCAACCGGCGTAAAGTCATCGCGCTTAATAAAGATATCGCGACCAAGGTAGTCAGAAAGCCGTGGCAAATGCTCAAGCGGCGTCGGTGCACCGAGTAATTCAAGACGGGGGAACTGGTGCAGAAGATGTAAAGACAATGCAGCCTCCATTCGGGCAATGTGCAGTTATCCCTACAGTGTTGCAGAAGATGAGAAAAGTCGCACCCGGAATTCAATGCAGGCTGCCCTTGTTGCTGTCATGCTCGACAACAACAAGGGTGGGATCACAATCAGCCCTGCTGCCAGCCTAAAAACTGGTCATATTTACGCAGTGCAATGCGGTAATTGTTATTACCCGCATCAGGCAGATCGTTCTCCAGGCATTCATGCCAGCTATTTCCACTCAACCGATCGGCGGGGAAATTTTTCGCTTTCAGCATGTCATCAAGCCGACGCAAACGTACCACATACTCACGAATGGTACTGTGGCTCATCTCCGTCTGCTCGAACAGATATTGCTTAAACGCCATAATGTCGAAGTAATTCGGATGGGTGTTACAAAAAATATCGCTGCAGAAACGACACAAGGCGGTCAATTCTGGCTGGAGTTTCATCCACACCTGATCGTCAATCATTTGGTCCATGCGTGCGATGGCCTCTTTATTGATGATCTGGCCGCGAAAGACTAACGCCATACGATCTAAAACTTTGCCACAGTGTGAACAATTGCTTTGGCTGTGCTTATAGTCTTTAAGATAGCGACTTAAAGGTCTGGCTTTAACTTTGGCTCCCATTGCTGAGTCCCCGGTTTTATTGTTTTTTTCGATCGCCAGGAACTGAGTCTGTTAGCGCGCCCCCGATAATCGGGCACGCAGGCGTTTGATCGCCTGACTGTGCAGTTGACTGACGCGGGATTCCCCCACTTCCAGCACCGCGCCAATCTCCTTCAGGTTCAGTTCTTCCTGGTAGTACAGTGTGAGCACGAGTTTTTCACGTTCAGGCAACGCCTCAATCGCTTCAATTACGCGGTCACGTAGGTTTCCTTCCAATAACTGATGAAGCGGGTTGGCTTCCTCGTGCCCCTCCGTCACCAGCTCCGCACTGTCGCCGTGTTCTTCCCGATACTCGTCGTAGGAGAAGAGTTGGCTGTTATTGGTATCGAGCAGAATCTGCCGATACTCCTCGAGCGAAACATTCAGTCGTTCAGCCACTTCCTGCTCAGTAGCCGAGCGCCCCAACGCTTGTTCTACCTGATGCATGGCACCCGCGACTTCGCGCGCATTTCTGCGCACGCTGCGTGGCGCCCAGTCGCGACTGCGCAGCTCATCCAGCATCGCTCCCCGGATACGCTGCACAGCGTAGGTGGTAAAGGCGGTGCCCTGCAGCGCATCGTAGCGCTCCACGGCATTTAATAAGCCAATGCCACCAGCCTGCAGCAGATCGTCAAGCTCAACGCTGGCTGGCAAACGTACCTGCAGGCGCAGCGCTTCATGCCGCACCAGAGGAACGTAGCGCTGCCAGAGCGAATGTTTATCCATCACGCCATCGGCGGTATAGAGATCGTTCACGGTGACTACCCTGCGTTAGTAAAGTTATCGGCATGATTATCCAATTCTGTAGGGGTTTTGATTGGCAGAATAGGCGGGCAAAAGCGAGGTTATTTCAAATTTGTTATGGATGGCGGTGGATCGCACCGCCATCTGCGCGAGCGCTAGCGCAAGTTACGCAGCCTTTTCCGCGTGCCAGGCGGCACCGCGTCCCATAATGCGCAAACTTTGCCCTCAAGTGCCTGATAAAAAGGGGTAATCAACGCTTCAGTTTCCAGCGCAGGATTAAACAGCACCTCACCGGTTTCCGCGTTAATGCTTATCATTTTGTTGATAAACAACCGCTGCAGGTCGCTACGCAGGAATAAGCCGTTATCCGCACTGTTATCCGCCAGAAAACCCTCTTCATTCTCTTGCGTATCGATATAGCAGGCTTCCACCCACGGCCAGCTGTGACGTTCGGTCAACTGCGTGCCGGTGATGATGCAGGCACCGTAGCGCGCTTTGACCGCCGAGGTGAATTCCGCCTGGCTGGTGCGCTGCAATACTTTGGCTTTTACGCGTCGCCCAACTTCGGTGCCGGGCATCACACCGCTCGGTACTTTGTATTGTGGCGTGCTCAGCACCACGAGGAATTGGATCTTGCGTGACAGTGGGAAACAGGGATGCGCTTGCGCATCGAACAGTTGCCAATACTCATCCTCTTCCGTTTGACGCATCAGCACCAGCTTATAGCCGCGGCTGTTTAGCAGGTTCTGCGCCGCCGCCGAATTGGGATCGAGCATGGCAAACACCTGGGTTTCGCCCACCACTTTCCAGCGCCCTTCTTTGCGCGCGTCCTCGTTGCGACGAAAATAAAGAAACGCCTGCTGATTCTTCAGGTAGTGCTCAAAGCGGCGCAGATAGTTTTTGCGCTCGTTGTCGTCCGAGACAAACAACAGATCCTCAATCGGACTGTTGATCTCCTCTTGCGCGAACAGCGCGCGAATCACCAAATTGCGAAAGCTGGTCGACGGGCTCAGCAACCCGCGTGCAGTGAGCTCTTTCTCGTCGGGATGTTGCTGCGTGTAGCGCAGGGCAATCTCTTCGAAGGTCAGTAGCTCACCCGGTAACAAGTCATAATTGAAGCGCATAGACACCCCAGAAACGGAAAAATGTGGTTCAAAAAATGGGAATGGTTCTGAAGGGAGTTATCGGCAAGGTGAGAGCGGACTGTAACAGGTTGGTTACTTTTCTGTGGATGTAGGGTGTCAGCTAAAATCGTCCTTTCCCCCGCGCATAAATTTGTTTTAGGTCAGCAGGATTAACGTATAAAAAAGCCCCGGCGGAAAACCGGGGCGCACGATTATGCCGCTTTGAGCCGTTGCAGGCGTTTCTCGCGCCGAATTTTGCGCTCTTCAAACACCGCCACCATCGCCATCAACGCAATGCAGCCGATCGCGGCCGCATCCAGCGCCGCAAAGGTACCGGCCCAACCAGTTAAGCCAAAGATCGGCGTGCCATCCGCAATCATCCCTAAGCCTAACTTCGCGAAACTGTCACCAATCAGGTAAGCAAAGGTGCCTTTGATGCCATCGGCAGCGCCAATGGCTTTTTTCGGCACAAAGCCCACGGCTGCCACGCCAATCAGTAGTTGTGGACCAAACACCAGAAAACCCAACGCAAACAGCGAGGCCAGATAAACATATTGATTGCTGGCGTGTTGATAGATACCGATCGTGGCGATAATCAACGCCAGCGCCACGCACGCCACCAGCGCGCGACGGCCATTTGCCAAATCCGACAACCAGCCCCACAGCAGCGTGCCGACTAACGCACCGACTTCAAACAGCGTGAAGCCCTGGATTGCCACCTCTTTCGACAGTTTTAACTCCTGATAGGCATACACCGTCGACCACTGATCGATGCCAATTCGCACCACGTACAGGAAGATGTTGGCGAAGCACAGCAGCCAAATCACTTTATTTTTCAGCACGTATTCGACAAAGATCTGCCACTTGGTCATCGCCTGATCTTCGGTTTCTTGGTCCTCTTCGCTGATCTCTTCACCAAACAACTCTTCGGCTTTGCCCAGACCGTAGGATTCTGGAGAATCACTGCCGTAGCGCAGACCGATAAAGCCCACCACCAGCGCGATAAGTGAAGGGAAAACAAACATGCCGACCACATGACCATCGAACAGGTAATTAGCACCAAACAGCGCCACACCGGCTGCGCCCGCGCCGCCCAGGTTATGCGAAATATTCCACATGCCCAGATAACTGCCACGTTTCCGGCGCGGCGTCCATTTGGTGATGGTTGAGTAGCTACACGAGCCGCCGGTACTTTGGAAGAATCCGCTGAGCGCATAAAACGCGATCATCATGAACAGACTCACCGAACCCGCGCCCATGCTGGCGCTGAAGCCCAGCATGCAGATTGCCGAGAGGATCAGCATAAACGGCAGGAACTGCTTGGTGTTTTTGCCATCGGCGTAATAGGAAACCAGGGTTTTACCGACGCCGTAGGTGATAGAGAAGCCGAGCCCAATCATCCCCAGCTGCGTCATGCTGAGTCCGTAGGTGGTGATCATATCGTTCTGCGCAATGTTGAAGTTTTTGCGGATCAGATACATGGTCAGATAGCCGATAAAGACCACCAGATAGGACTGCATAAAGGGTTTGAACCACATCTTGCGCCGCTCTTCGAGCGACAGATTCAGGGTCGGCTTGCGCACCTGATTTAAGAAAGCCAGCATGGAGTGCTCCTGATTAATGACCTGCGTGATGGCAGGCATTGTAAAAATCAGCAGCGGTTTCAGCCTGAGACAACTGCCCGGCGCAACCGGGAAAATTTCTTAGTTTTGTCGATGTAAGCGCAAAAAGCGGGGATGCATCACACTTCCTCGCGCTGACGCGGCGTTTGGGCATGCAGGAACGGCAGCAGCAGCAAGGCCGAAATCCCCGCGGCGCAGGCGATGACCGCGAAGAAGCCGCTCCAGTGCCAGACATCGATCACCCGCGCCAATGGCCAGCCGGACAGCGACGCGCCCAGATAGGCAAACAGACCAACGAAACCGGTCGCCGCGCCCGCCGCATCTTTGTGCGAACACTCCGCCGCCGCCATGCCGATCAACATTTGGGGGCCAAAAACAAAAAAGCCGATGGTAAAGAAACACGCAGCCTGCAGCACGTAACTGGCAAAGGGCATCAGCCACAGCGATCCCACCGAGAGCAAAATGCCGGCGGCAAAGATCAGGTTCATCGGTCCGCGATTGCCATTGAACAATTTATCCGATCCCCATCCCGCCACCAACGCGCCGCCGAAGCCGCCGAGTTCAAACATGGTGACCGCCGAGTTAGCCGTCACCAGATTCACCCCCAGCGTCTCGGACATGTAGAGATTGCCCCAGTCATTGATGGCGGCTCGCACCACGTACACCAGCACGTAGCACAGGGATAGCAGCCAGATGTAAGGGTTAAGCAGCACATATTTAGCGAGGATCTCTTTATGACTTAGCCCCGCGCCCTCTTGCTGCTGGGCGATCTCCAGCGCATCGTGGCGCCAGTCACCCACCGGCGGTAAACCCACGGTTTGCGGACGATCGCGCAGCCGCCAGCACAGAAAAATGCCGGCAACGATCGCCAATCCGCCCGCAATCATCATGCCGGCGCGCCAGCCATAATGCAGCGCGGCGGCCCCGACGATCATTGGGATGAGCGCACCGCCAACATTTTGCGCCGTATTCCACAGCGCCCACCAGCCGCCGCGTTCGGTGCGCGAAAACCAGCTGGTCAGCAGGCGCGCGCACACCGGCGATCCCCATCCCTGGAAAAACGCATTCAGCACCCACAGCAGCGCGAACGCCCACAGCGAGGTCGAGAAGCCAAACAGGATATTGACCACGCCCGTCGCCATCAGCCCAATGCCCATGAAGTAGCGCGCATCGGAACGATCGCTGACGATGCCCGAGAAAAACTTCGACAAGCCATAGGTGATGTAGAACAGCGTCGCTAACAGGCCGATGTCAGTGCGCGTCATCACGCCTGCGGCCAGAATTTCCGGTGACGCAGCGTTAAAGCTTTTACGGGTGAAATAAAACAGCGCGTAGCCGAGCCAGATGGTGATCATGATGTGCCGCCGCCAGTAGCGATAGCGCGCATCAATGGTCGCGTTATCCTCGAGTGGCCGCGCGCTGGCGGGTGCCTGGAGAAATCTGAACATCATCTTTTGCCTATTCCTTGCGCAACGGTAACGTGACGCTGACGCGCGTGCCATGGGTGCAGGAGATCCCCAGCGCGCCGCCTAATGCCGTCACGCGTTCGCGCATGCCGGCGAGACCAAAACCGTGTGGCGTGGATCCCACGGGCAAGCCGCAGCCGTCGTCTTCAATCACTAACAACAACCGTTCGTCCTGCAAGACACCCTGCAGCGTGACGGCGCGAGCGCTGGCGTGTTTCACCACATTGTTAAGCCCTTCCTGACAAACGCGGAACAGCGTGACGCGCTGTGCTTCACTCAGTCGCGCTTCGTCGATGTGCCAATCGAGATGGCTGACGATGCCATGCCCTTCCAGCTCCATTTCCCGCATCAGCGAACGAATAGCCTGCTCCAGCGATAGATCGTCCAACTGCCGCGGACGCAAGCGCCCAAGCAGTCGACGCACGGAGTCGTAGATGCCGAGTGATAGTTGCTCAATCAACAGGCCGCTCTGCTTCACACCCCTTTCCGGACTGATGCGCTGCATGATCCCGGCCTGGGTGCGAATCGCGGTGATAGTTTGGCCGATATCATCGTGCAGTTCGCGCGCCACTTCGCGGCGTACGCTCTCTTCGGTCTCCAGCAAGCGTTCCGTCAGGCGGCGATTGCGCAGCAACTCGGTTTGCAGCGATTGATTGAGTTCACGTAAACGCTGAATACCCGCGCCCAGCAGCAGCCCGGTGAGACTTTGCGCCAATAGTGAGAGCAGCAGATCGACCGCGTGATCGTGCCAGGTCTGGCTGGCGATCAGGGCGATAGCGTTCATTAAGGTAGCGATCAGCGCGCCCTGCCAGCCGTAATGCCACGCCAGCGCGATAATCGGCAGCGCCAGACAAAATGGTGTGAAGCGTGACAGCTCCGTGGGCAATCCAAGCTGCAACCACAAGCTGACAATAAACAGCAGCACATAACCAAACAGATGACGCACGCGCCAGTTAACCGGCTGTCCAACCAGCGAAGGGCCGAGCGGCTGCCAGCGGGTGCTGGTGAGGTAGTGCCAGATCACCAGGCAGGTGGGCGCAATGGTCAGCGCGCCGGTTAGCGTCAGCAGCACCGCGTTTAACGCGGCGGGTTCAGCAAGCCACGGCAATGCCTGCAACAGCGCCGCGCACATCATCGCTCCGCCCTGCCACAGCAAGGTGTGCCAGTCGCGTTGATGACGATAACGGGAGATCAATGCCACCGGCAGCAGTGTTAATAAGCTACCGAGCATCAGCAGCGGCAGATGCGCCAGCGCCACTTCGCGGGATAACCCATACAGCATCAACCACTCGGCACCGAGCAGCACCGGCCAGTAAGCGCGTGGACACTGCAACATCAAGCCGAGGCGCAGGCCAAAGGGAAACAGCAGCACCGCCAGCTCAGGACGATCCGCCAGATGCAGGCTGATGCTCCACAGGCAAAACCACGCGGCGGAGAAGATACAAAAACTGGCGATGACGGCAATCAGCCGTGAAAAGAGTGGCTGCATTACCAGCCATCAAACATGCGGCGCGCCAGTTCAACGTCGTTGCTGACGTTGAGCTTTTCCAGCAAATTGGCGCGATGAACGTGAACGGTTTTTGGCGACAGGCCGAGTTCAGCAGCGATCTCTTTCACCGCTAAGCCTTGCGCCAGTTTCTCCGCCACCTGGCGTTCGCGTTTGGTGAGCGGATCCTGCCGTGCCGAGGCGAGCTTGATGGCGATATCCGGCGTTAGGTAGCAGCCGCCTTTGGCCACGGTATGCACTGCGGCGATCAGTTCATCGGGACTGCAACGTTTAGAAAGAAACCCGCGCGCGCCGGCATTGAGCGCCTGCTCCACCAGCGCCGGGCTGTCGTGCACCGACAGCATGATGGTCGCCATGCCTTTCGGCAGCTGGCTTAACAGTTCCAGCCCGGAGATGTCCGGCATCGAGATATCGCAGATGCATACCTGCACGCCGCGCCCCGGCAACTGGGTGAGCGCTTCCCGCCCGGAACTGCATTCGGCGACAACCTGAAAATCCGGCTCCAGCCCCAGCAATTGAGCAAAACCCGAACGGACGATCACATGGTCGTCAATGAGCGCGATGGTGGTCATGAGGTTTCCTGGCGGCGAAAAAACGCGCTTACCTTAGCGATAAGCCGGAGAAGCTTCAAGCGGATTGCGTGGGGATGGCAGGTTTGGGGCAGGTAAATCGTTGCGTCGTAAATAGAGAAACACTCGCTGTTTTTCAGGTAAGGCTCAAGCGGCATAGATAGTTTTTGCGCTTGTTGTCGTCCGCAACCCACAGCAGATCCTCGATCGGACTGTTGAACTCCTTCTGCGCGAACAGTGCGCGGACCACCACGTTGCGAAAGCTGGTCGACGGGCGTAGCAACCGTGTTAGGTCGCCATGAATAGCGACCCTACAATCGTTTGCCTGGGTTTTCGTAGGGGCGCTGTTCATGGCGTAATGCCGATCAGTTAAGCCCCGTATTAATTACCGTACATACCGTAGCGGCGCGATTTATCGCGCAATAAATTGCGCCGCTACAATGTGTGCGCCAGGTAGTTGGGGTTTTCATCTCTTAACTGACAAGCATTATGCCGTTCATGGCGACGCTGCAGTCGTTTGCCTGGGTTTTCGTAGGGGCGCCATTCATGGCGACCGATTTACTTCTCTGGGGCGAAATGTATCACCGGTTGCGTGAACATTTTGTGTATCTCTTGCGACGGGGGCGCCGGGAACGTGGCATTTTTTAACGCATCTGAGGCGGCCGTGCACAAACCCAAATCGCCGGTTAAGACATGGAAACCTGTCAGTTGTCCTTTCTCGTCCAAATCAAGTCGCACATCACAGGTTTTGCCTGCATAAGTATCGGCATCAAATAACTGCGTTGTGATGGAATAGTTGATCCCAGCAACATAGCTGTTGATATCGGTCACCAACGGCGGCGGCGGAAGGTTAAGATGAGTACGTGGATGTTTTGGTGCGGCACAACCGGTTAACAGCAGAACAACGAATAGAAGAATGCGCATACATCACGTCCTGTGAGGATTATTATACCCACATATTATTTATATGCAGGTATCACGTAAACAAGAACGAACCTTAGCGCATGTTCTTAAATTTTTCCTGACAAGCATAATAATGTCGCTTCAAAAACTGTATTTTGGCGTGATGTTTAATTTCATCCCAGTGTTTACAGATTCTACCGTTAATTTTTTCATATGCTTTCAGTAACGCGGCATCATGGGTTAATAGTTCAACCGTACCATTGTCAGGATTTATGGTGAGAATTTTAGCATCAAATAAGCGGTGCAAATCACTACGCAGCAGCAAACCATTGCCCAGACCATTATGGCAAAAATGTTTGTCGCTATTTTTGTCATCTACGATGTGCGCAGCTTCAAGCCACGAGGCTGCTTGTTTATTGTGGGGTAAGCCCGTGACCACACAGCCAGGATAATAGTTGAATAATGTGTTTCGAAGCTTTTGCTGATCCATTCTTACCAAAACTTCACGCTCAATCCGTCTGCCAACATCCTCACTATCCTCATCTTTAGGTATTTCAGCCTGTTGGGTATAGATGAGTTTCACTGCATAGGTGAAATCACGGGCGGCACTAAACTGCGGCTCGCCCTGCGTATTTATAAGCTGCCAGCGTTGATCTTGCTCGATCAACTTATGACCTGATTTCTTTAAGAGTTTCTTTAACTCACCCTCATTGGGCTTTAATAATGCGTCCACTCTGGCTTCGCCAGCAACCCGCCATTTATTTTGGCGTGAATTTGTACGGCGAAAAACCCAAATGCTATTTTTGTTGGTGAGCAGATTTATAAAGTTCCTTCGATAGTTACCTTTACCATCGCCAACAAACAATAGTTCATCAATGTCCCCGTTCAGCGAAGCTTCCGCGAAGATGGCACGAGGTAATTTGTGAGTGCCGTTGGGCCTTAAAAATCCGCTATTAGGCAAACCCGTTTGGTGCTTAATATCCTGACGATACTTATCATCAATTTGCCTAAAAGTAAGCAGCTCACCAATATGCGGTATCAGAAGGTTGGTCATTGTATTTTCTCCATAAAAAAACCCCGCCGAAGCGGGGTTTGATAAGCAAGGAGCTTAGAGCGATTAGCCCTGCAGCAGAGACAGAACCTGCTGTGGAACCTGGTTAGCTTTAGCCAACACTGAGTTACCCGCCTGCTGGATGATCTGTGCTTTAGACATGTTTGAAACTTCAGTAGCGTAGTCAGCATCCTGGATACGAGACTGTGCTTCAGACAGGTTAGTGGTGGTGTTGTTCAGGTTGGTGATTGCAGAGTCCAGACGGTTCTGCACCGCACCCAGGCTTGAACGGAAGGTATCAACTTTAGCGATAGCTTTGTCCAGCAGAGCCAATGGATCTGAAGTCGCGGCACCATCGTAGAGGCTGGCGTTAGCGGTATCAGCAATATCGCCAATGTCGCTGGCAACGTTCTGAGTACCAGTCGCGTCAGCACTGTTGACCAATGCGCCAGCGTCCGTTTTGTAGTCTTTACCCTGAACGGTAACATAACCAACTGCTCCACCAGTTGCATCTGCACCTACTTTGACAAACTTACCGGTCATAGAACCATCAGTTACGCCGTTAGTGGTGTCATCATAAGTTACGTCGGTGGTGTTAAGAGTAACGGTACCCGTTGCATCGTCTACAGAAACTGAATAGTTGTCGCTACCAGAAGAAACAACATAGTTTGCAGTAGCAGCACCAGTTGAGTCCTGAACGTTTTTGAGTGACAGAGAGCTTGCATCAACTTTCAGAGCCGTTGCAACTGAAGACAAATTAACATCTTTCAGTGAACCGCTCGCGCCAACCTGAGTGATAGCATCGCTGGTTTTCAGTGCAGTTTTATCAACACCGAAACCGCTCAGACCCAGAGTTGAAGAATCAATTTTTTGCAAATCGATTGAGATGGTCTGACCATCGTTTGCGCCAACCTGAATTTTCATAGAGTTGTTAGATGCCAGCACATTCACGCCGTTGAACTGAGTCTGACCAGAAACACGGTCAATTTCGTCCAGACGTGATTTGATTTCGTCCTGGATTGAAGACAGGTCAGAATCAGAGTTGGTACCGTTCTGTGCTTGTACGGTCAGTTCACGTACACGCTGCAAGTTGTTGTTGATTTCTGACAGTGCGCCTTCAGTAGTCTGCGCTGCAGAGATACCGTCGTTAGCGTTACGCGCTGCCTGAGTCAGGCCGTTGATGTTAGAGGTGAAGCGGTTGGCAATTGCCTGGCCCGCTGCGTCATCTTTAGCGCTGTTAATACGAAGACCAGAAGACAGACGCTCGATAGAGGTAGACAGAGCAGACTGGTTCTTGTTGATGTTGTTCTGAGTGATCAGCGAGAGGCTGTTGGTATTAATGACTTGGGCCATGATAATTTTCCTGTTAATCAAGTCTTTCGGTTAAGGTGTGGGCTTCAACCCGCCGGCTTCAGCGCCGTCAATGTTGTTATCGTCTGCCCTTAAACAACCTTTAGATTTTTTTTAGGACCAGGTGAAAATTTTTCCCTTCAACCTGTCACGCTTATCTTTATCGCCCTCTCCCGTCACTTCTTTAGCGATTTGATCATTTTTTCTAGCCGCAGAAATACCCTTCTCTATATACGCTATTCACTTCATCACCGATTAAGAATTAATTTTAAACTTTGACTATTCAAAGCCGATAACCCGGGTATTCAAACTCCGTGTCGACCACTTAAAGGAAACAACATGGCAAGTATCTCTACGCTGGGTATCGGTTCTGGCCTCGACTTAAGTAGCATTCTTGATAGTCTGACCACTGCCGAGAAAGCGTCTTTAACGCCTATTTCTACGCAACAGACGGCTTACACCGCCAAGCTGAGCGCTTACGCAACGCTGAAAAGCTCGCTTTCTACCTTCCAGACCGCCAACACTGCATTAAACAGTGCCGATCTGTTTAGCGCGACATCCGCAAGCTCCAGCTCAAGTGCGTTTAGTGCCACCACGTCAGGTTCCGTGGTTGCCGGCAAATACACCGTCAGCGTTTCACAGCTGGCGCAGGCGCAAACCCTGACGTCCGCCGTGCAGACCAGTAACACCACGGCGTTGGGCGACTCGTCCGCCAGCAGCCGCACCATGTCGATCACGTTGAAAGATGGCACCAGCAAAGACATTACCCTGACCAGTGACCAAACCTCACTGACCGGTATGCGTGATGCGATCAACGGCGCCGATGCCGGCGTTAGCGCCACCATTATTAAGGTGGGCGATGGCAGCTACCGCTTATCGCTGACGTCAAGCGAAACCGGCAGTGATAATGCGGTCAGCAAAATTGCGGTAACCGGTGATGACACGCTACAAGGCATTGTTGGCTATGACGCCAGCGCCAGCAGCAATGCGATGACCGAAAGTGTGACTGCGCAAAACGCCAAGCTGACGGTGAACAACGTTGAAATTGAGAACAGCAGCAACACCATCAGCGATGCGCTGGAAGGGATTACCCTCAATCTTAACGACACCACCACTGGCAACCAGACGCTGACCATTACCAAAGACACCTCGAAAGCAGAAAGCGCGATTACCACGTGGGTTAACGCTTACAACACCCTGCTTGATCAGTTCAACACGCTGACCAAATACACTGCGGTTGATACCGGCGCCTCTGCGCAAGACTCCAGCAACGGCGCGCTGTTAGGTGACAGCACCCTGCGCACCATCCAGACGCAGCTGAAAAGCATGCTGACCAATGCGCAGAGTTCTTCCACCTATAAATCGCTGGCGCAGATCGGTATCACCACTGACCCGACCACCGGTTCGCTGGAGCTGGACTCCGACAAGCTGAAAACCGCGCTGAGCAGCGATGCGGATGGCGTGAAAGAGATGATTGTCGGTGACGGTAAAACCACAGGTATCACTACCACCATCGCCACCAGCCTTACGGGCTGGCTCTCCAGCACCGGTATCGTGCAGGCGGCAACGGATGGCGTGAGTAAAACGCTGAACGACCTGACCGACCAGTACAACACCATGAGCACCCGCATCGATAACATGGTGGCGCGTTATAAAGCCCAGTTTACTCAGCTTGATGTAATGATGAGCTCGTTGAATCAGACCAGCAGCTACCTGACGCAGCAGTTCGAGTCAAGCAGCTCAAGCTCTAGCAGCTCATCCTAATAGGGAATGACTATGTACAGCGCCAATGGCACCCAAGCCTATGCAAAAATCGGGGTGGAGAGCTCAGTGATGAGCGCCAATCAACAGCAGCTGATTACCTTGCTGTTTGACGGTGCGATCAGCGCACTGGTCCGCGCCCGCCTGTTTATGCAGGACAACAATATCCAGGGAAAAGGTAACTCGATTTCCAAGGCCATTAATATCATCGAAGGCGGACTCAAGCAGGGCCTCGATGAGCAATCAGGCGATGACCTCACCGACAACCTGTTAGGGCTTTACGCCTATATGGTTCGCCGTCTGGTTCAGGCCAATCTGCATAATGATGTCGAAGCCCTCGAAGAAGTTGAAGGTCTTCTGCGCAATATCGCTGATGCCTGGAAAGAAGTCGTACAACCTCAACACCTTCAGGACGCCGTTTAATGAATATTGCACCGTCACTCGTCACCGTTTACCAACAGTTACTCGACCTCAGCCACGGAATGCTGCGTTTGGCAGCAGACGGCGAATGGGATGATTTGATTACCAAGGAAGTGGACTATGTCAGTGCGGTGCAAAGACTGGCGCAAACCACCACAGCCGCCGCACCGTCGCGCCAACTGCAAGAGCAGCTGCGCCCGGTGTTACGCCATATTCTCGATAATGAGAGCGAAGTGAAACGTCTGCTGCAATTGCGCATGGACGAATTGACGCAGCTGGTAGGCCAGTCATCGATGCAGAAATCGGTGATGAGCGCGTATGGCAAGCAAGGTAGCGTGTATTTACCGCAGGGTTGATCGCTTGCGATGACCTGAATGAAAAAGGGTGAGAAGATATCTTCTCACCCTTTTTTTTCCGATTTCCAGGTCACCATAAATGGCGTCCTACGGGCAGAATATATAGGGTCACCATAAATGGCGACCCTACGGGCAGAATATGTAGGGTCGCCATTTATGGTGACCCGGGGATTATTGTGCCGGCTTAGAAGACACCGAAACCGGCTGCATGATCTCCGGCTCGATATCCTGAATCACCGCCTCATTCGGGCGCTTTGCCACTTCGTCCAGCGCCTGCTGGCACTCAACGGTTGGGCGATCTACTTTACGCAGTCTTAACCCATCGTAACGCAGCTCACCGTTCTCCAGCACCAGCGGCATTACGCGCACCTGACGCGTCACATTGACCCAATCATCGCCCAGACGGGTTAATTTGCCCGGTTTGGCAATCACACGCTGCCACTGACGGCAATCCAGCGTGTCACCTTCGGCACTGATAATCAGGCTGCCCATCGCCTGCTTGCTGATCAACTTGCTCTGCGGGCCGACGGTTTGCCAGCTGCCCTGCAGTTCCAGCGGTGCCGGGGTTTTCACGGCCTGGTCATAATTACTGATCTGCGCACAGCCACTTAGCGCCAGCGCGGCCACCATCATCCACTTTTTCATTCTCGGTCCCTAGACTCGCATCAATGGCGGCTACGTTATAATTTTTCCCGCCCGTTGCGCAAGGTATCTGCGGTGCGGCACGCGTTTTTCCTCAAGCTGCTCACTTCTGCGCCGATAACTCTTGTGGAGTTAAAAGCATCTGCAAAAACAATAATTACCGACTACACACTCACCTTCGTTACGGAGAACACCGTTATGCGATTGACCCTTCGCGCACGTCTGACATCGATTGTTGGCCTGCTGTGCATATTACTGATTGTTGCCGCCAGCTGGGGAATCATGGGCCTGCGTGCCGCCGACCAGCGGGCGCAAAACGCCTACCAAAATGAGCTGTTACCGTTGCAATACTCTTCTCGCCTGTACCGCATGGTGCAGGAACAGTCCTCTACCCTTTTCGATGCGCTGCGCTACTGGACCGACAGCAGCGAAGTGGAGAAACGTCTGGCGCGCATTGCGCACTACGGCGAGCAGATTGCGAAAGACCGCCAAACCTGGCAGCAGCTGTCGTTTGATGCGCAAACCAAGCCGCTCAGTCAGCAATTCATCACCCACCTCGACGGCTGGCAAACTGCGCTAAAGGATGCCGGCGAACTGCTGAAAAGCGGCAATCCTTCTGCGGCACTGGTGGTGATTGAAACCCGCCTGCGCAGCGGCAGCCAACTGTTGCAACAGGATATCGACCAGCTCGATGCGCAGATGCGCCAGCATGCGGAACTCACCTATCAGCAGAGCAACAGTGATTATCAACTGGCGCGAAACAGCCTGATTGTCATTCTGCTGGTGGGCTTAAGCGTGGCGCTGGTGTTTGGCTGGCTGCTGATTCGCTCGATCAATCGTTCGATTGGTCAGGCACGCGAACTCGCCGAGTCGATTGCGGCCGGTGAACTCAATCATGATATCGGCACCGTTTCGCGCGATGAGATGGGCGAACTGATGCAGTCGTTGCTGCGTATGGATGTGCGTCTGGCGGAGATCGTGCGCGATGTGGGCGACAGTGCCAGCGCATTGAGTGATGCGGCACGTCAGATGGCCGACGGCAACGACGATCTTTCCGAGCGTACCCACTCGCAGGCCAGCTCGCTGGAACAGACCGCTGCCAGCATGGAGCAGATGACCGCCACGGTAAAACACAATGCCGATAACGCCGCGCAGGCCAACGAACTGGCCACCGACGTGCGCCATCAGGCCGAACGCGGCAGCAGCGTATTGCGTGATGCGGTCAGTGCGATGGAAGAGATCGAGTCTTCCAGCAAGCGTATCGCGGATATCAACCGGGTGATCGATGAGATCGCTTTCCAGACCAACCTGCTGGCGCTCAACGCGGCGGTTGAAGCAGCGCGTGCCGGTGAACAAGGCCGCGGCTTTGCGGTGGTGGCATCCGAAGTGCGTCAGCTGGCGCAGCGATCTGCCGGGGCTGCACATGAAATTAAAGCGTTGATCGATGCCAGCGTCGGCAAAGTGGAAGCCGGCAGCGCGCTGGTGCAGCGTTCCGGCGCGATGCTCAATGACATCAATCACGGCGTGGCGCGCGTGGTGGATATTGTCGGTGAAATTGCCGTGGCCAGCCGCCAGCAATCCAGCGGCATCGAACAGGTGAACACTGCGGTGATCCAGATGGATGGCGCAACGCAGCAGAACGCCTCGCTGGTGCAGGAAGCCAGCGCCGCCAGTCAAACCGTCAGTGAACACGCCGGATTGCTGGTGGAGAAGATGGCCTTCTTCCGCCTGCAACAACGCTAAGGAGCGATATGATGCGTAAACTTCTCGCCCTGTTGCTGGCCACGCCGCTGTTGAGTCAGGCGGCAACCACGCTGAATATCGCCACCATCGCCAACGGCGATATGACCATCATGCAGCAGCTCGCCACGCGTTACGAACAACAACATCCTGACGTCAAACTGCAATGGCATGTGATGGACGATGGTGCGCTGCGTCAGGCGGTGCTGTCGGCGATGAACAGCGGTCAGGCGCAGTTCGATGTCATCACTGTCGGCACCTATGAAGCGCCGCTGTGGGGTGAAAAAGGCTGGCTGGCACCACTGAATACATTGCCGGCGGATTACGACAGCGATGACCTGATCGCGCCGGTGCGTAAAGCGCTGTCGTTTCAGCAAACGTTGTACGCCCTGCCGTTCTACGGTGAAAGCAGCATGACCTATTACCGCAAAGATCTGTTTGCGGAAAAAGGGTTAACCATGCCCGATAATCCCGACTGGACCGACATCAAAAACTTCGCCGCCAAACTCACCGACCCGCAAAAAGGCATTTACGGTTTGTGCCTGCGCGGCCAGCCTGGCTGGGGCGATAATGTGGCGTTAATAACAACCATGGCGAATGCCTATGGCGCGCAGTGGTTCGATGAAAACTGGCAGCCGACGCTCAACTCGCCGGAGTGGCGCGAGGCGCTGGGTGATTATCTGCAGATAGTCAAACAGGATGGGCCGCCGGATACGGTGAAAAACAGTTTCGGTCAGATTCTGCGTCTGACAGCGCAAGGTAAGTGCGCGATGTGGATCGACAGCACGGTAGCGGCCGGTTTGCTGGTCAATCCGCAGATTTCATTGGTGGCGGATAAGCTCGCCTTCGCGCCTGCACCGGGCGGCATCACGCGCAATGGCTCCAACTGGCTGTGGTCCTGGGCGCTGGCGGTACCGGCCAACACGCCGAATCGCGATGCGGCGATAGCCTTTATTAGCTGGGCGACGTCCAAACAGTATATCCAGCAGGTGGCCGATACTGTCGGCTGGGGCGCGGTGCCGCCGGGTAGCCGTAACTCTACCTATCAACAGGTGAGCTATCAGCGTCTGGCACCGTATGCAGCGCAGGTGCGGGCGGCGATTGACTCCGCTACCGTCGAGCAACCTACGCTCAATCCGGTGCCGTATCAGGGCGTGCAGTATGTGAGTATTCCCGGGTTTGATCAGATGGGTAACGCCGTCGGACAGAATCTGGCGGATATGCTGAGCGGTAAACTGACGCTGGATGAAACGCTGGCAAAAAATCAGCAGGACGTGATGCGGATTTATCAGCAGCTGCATTAGTTTGTAGCCAAAAGGGGTTCGTAGGGTGTGCATTTATGCGCACCTGGTCGCCATAAATGGCGACCCTACAAATCCTGACAATGCTGTCTGCGCGCGTTACACTAGCGCGCAAGTTGATACGCAGGAACTCCGAATGAAAACCCCAGAAGAGTATTACGCTCAGGCGCGCACGATGTTTTTCGCCGCCCACCCCGATTTTCAGTCTGCACTGGATGAACTCACCGAAAGCGATGCACGGCAAGCGAACCTGTCGTTAGCGCAGTTACGCGCCTGGCATGCAGAACGCATCTACGCCGCGTTTCTGCGTCAGAAGAAGTTGGATGGCATGCTGTTTTCCATTCAGCTGGCGGAACCCGATAAAGCCGTGGCAGCAGATGCCATTGAAAAATATCTGAAATCTCACGCGGAAGCGTTGGGTATGACGTGGGAAGCGTTCTGCATCAAGAATGAGCTTTAACCCTTAGCCGCTGTAAATGCATCAAGGATACTGCTCCAACCACTCAAAATGATCAGGAAAAAGTTGTACAAGTTAATCGAAGTTGTATAACTTACTCATCACGACGTCAGTCGTAGATTGTCCTTGAACGAATGGTGCTGTTGCACCGCCTCTGGAAGTGTTGCTGGATTTCCACTTCCAGAGGTTATATTTTTTCTACCCTTCCCGCTCAATCCCTTTAACTTCAATATAACTTGCCACCGCCAGCAGACGATTGACGTGGGTGAGCAGCAGATCCACATCCGACTGTAAAAACTCCTGCGACGCGCGCGAAGCCGTGACAATCGCCTCTTGCACCGTGTCGGAAATGGTCAGCGAGTTATCCTCTTTAGCCTGAATCAGCAGTGCGGCAATCAGTAAGGATTGCGCCTCAACCTGCGCCACCAGCTCTTTTGCTTCCACATCCATTTTTGCCATTTTCAATAAGATATCGATAACCAGTTGGCGCATATTTACCCCTGTTTTTATTTACAGTACTATATCGCACCCGATCCAATGAATGGAACGACCCTGATGTTTGTGGAGTTGATTTACGATAAGCGCAACGTGGCCGGATTACCGGGTGCACGCGAGATGATTTTGCAGGAGTTGGAAAAGCGTGTACAGCGCGTCTTTCCCGATATTGAGGTGCGCGTCAAACCAATGGAGCGTAACGCGATTGATACCGACATGAGTAAGAACGAGAAAGCGACGATTGCGCGGATTGTTGAAGAGATGTTCGATGAGGCGGAAATGTGGCTGGTGGCCGATTAGGCCACCAGTACAATTGGCGCTTAGCTTTCCTGCTCAGCATGGTTGATGGCGATTTCCAGGTCTTGAATCGCCTCATCAATATCATCCAGCAGCTTGCCCTGTTTGTTCAGCAAGGTGTCGAAGCGTCCCGCGTATTCGGTGTCTTTATATTCACCTGCATCAAAAGCGAGCCAGTGAGCAGACAGCGTTTCAGTATTGGTCTGCGCATAGTGGCGCATCTCTTTAAGCTGGGAGGTGACATCACGCAAGTATTCAGTTTTGGTTTTTACAGTTTCTGTATCACTCATGCTATCTTCCTTTTCGCTTAATAAGACGATTTAAATAACGCTTGAATGATTAAAGATAGTGCAAAATATCGAAGCCGCCTTAGGAATAATCGGAAGTGACTGAAACCTGTTATTAATCAGGGGACATCCCTGCCCCCGCTGGCGAGCCATCAGGCATTACAGATACTTCCTCGCCAACTCAATCAGCTCATCCTTCGCTGCATCTCCCAGTTTGATCACGCCCTGTTCGACAAAGCTAAACGCCTGGACGAAATCCTTCACACCTTCAGAAAACGCCTGACTTGCGTCATGGCTCTCCGCCGCTGCGGCGGCTGGCGGCGCATCGGCTGAAGCGGGAGCAGCGACTTCCGGTACGCTGGGCGGCGCAACCTCGGCTGGCGCAGGCGTTACCGCCTCAGGCGCAGCAGGGGGAGCCGCCTCCGCTGGCGCAGGTGATATCGCCTCTGATGTAACGTTCGGGGCCGCTTCAGGGGTTGCCGCTGCTGCCGCTTCAGGCGTAGCCGTCGGTGCCGCTTCAGCGACTACTGCGGGTGCGGCTTCAGGTGCAGCGGGCGCAGCTTCAGGTGCAGCGGTCACAGCCGGTGGCGCTGTCACTGGCGTGGCAACTTCGTTGGCAAAATCTTCCGCAGGTGAAGATGTTTTGGTACTGGTTGGATTGATAACAGTTTGATCGCTCATAATGCTCTCCTTCTTACTGAATAAAGACCGCAGTCGGGCAAGACTGGCTGCAATCCACGTGGTAATTCGCATCATGCCCTCCTTAACGCTTGGGTTGAGGTGGCGAGTTTTCTCCTGCAACCGGTTTTCCTTTATCAGCCGGGTTGCTAGTCGGGTGCTTAGAAATCCCATCGAGGGTGTTCTGCAGTGCGACCAGCTGGCTGGTCAGTTCTGCCACGCGCGCCTCCCGCCGTTCGGATATCGTCCGATACTGCTGGCGAATCTCCTCCACGCGCTGATTAGCGCTGTTACTGACGAACAAGAACAACACCGTCATCGCCACACACATCAGCGAAAGCATCAACAGAAAGCCGCCGAAGAAAAGTTGGCGCCGATGGTTTTTCACTACGTACTCACTGTTTATCTGCATCATCACGACTCTCCTCCAGAGTGGTAATCAGTTGGTTAACCTGACTGCGAAACTTATCGCTGTGTTCAGCTTCGGTGGTCGCCAGTAAAATACTCAGGGCGTTTTTAATCAGCCGCAGATCGGTTTCCAGCGAAGAGATACGCCGCAGATTTTTGTCATGTCGGATGCGCAGTTCGTCGTTTTCCTGGCGCATCAAGGCGTGCCCCTCTTTGAGCAGCATCACCTGTTCCTTGTAGCTGGTGATGATCTCCCCGCCGGCCCGATTGCTGGTGACGATAGCGGCAATACCCGCCATTAACGGTTTCCAGAACACAGCTGCTGCGCCGCCGCCGAGAAGCAACGCACCTACGCTGGTGACTAAACTACTTTCCATGCTTCACCTCTCACCCCTGGCAAGGGTTGTGCCCCATAAGCACGCTGACCACCCTTGCCAGCTTCGCGGTCAACGCCTGAATTTAAGTTTACTTTAACTCATGAATTTAAGTATACTTAAGTCGTTCCTTCAGGAGATGTCAAGATGATGAAAAAAGAATCTTCCGGTGAGCGTATCCGGACACGACGTAAAGCACTGCAGCTCACTCAGCAGGCGCTGGCAAAAAGCATCGGCGTTTCTCATGTGGCTGTATCACAATGGGAAAAAGAAGAAACCGTACCGCGTGGAGAAAATCTGTTGCGGTTGGCGGAGTGGCTGCAATGCACAGCGGCATGGATTATTGATGGAGATGGCGAGGTGTTTGCCGCACAGGCTAAAGGCGCACCGGTTGCAGCGGTACCATTGATTAGCCTGGCGCAAGCGTCAGCGTGGTTGAGTGAGCAGCGTCTGTTGCTTCAGCAGCAGGCCACCCGCTTTCTTTACAGCGAAAGCAAACTAAGCGATGGCGCGCTAGCAGTAATCGTGGAAGATCACGCGATGCAGCCCGATTACCGGCCCGGCGACAGCGTGATCTTTGATCCGGACGTTCCACCGCAGCCAGGCGATGTGGTGCTGGCGTTGGTGGATGGCGTGGCGCTCATGCGGATTTATCGCCTGCAAACGCAGCAGCATGAGCACATCTTCTCACTGCGCGCGCTGAACGATGATTTTCCCCAACTGCATTCGGCGGAATCTGCACTGCACATCATCGGCACGCTAATGGAGTTAAGACGTTACCGAAGCGGCTAGCCGCTTCGCTTAAGCTGTTATTTTGAAAAAAGTTTAGCCTAAGCGCGGGAAGCTATGGACAGACCCTGCGGTAAGCCTGTTAATGTAGCCGCAAAATTATAAATTAGCCGGACAATCGCCATGCTTACTACGATTATTTACCGCAGCCATTTGCACGACCATGTGCCGGTTAAAACCCTCGAAGATATGGTCGCCAAGGCCAACAGCAAAAATAAAAACTTCGACGTTACCGGCATCTTACTGTTTGACGGTCTGCATTTTTTCCAGTTGCTGGAAGGGCCGCGTGACGCCGTACAGAGTATTTATCAGCGTATTTGCCAGGATGCGCGCCACCATAATCTGGTGGAATTGATGCATGACTTTGCGCCAGAACGCCGTTTTGGCAAGATCGGCATGGAGTTATTTGATCTGCGCGATCATGACAAAGACACGTTGTTGCAAACGGTGCTGGATAAAGGCACCTCACGCTATCAGCTCACTTATAAGGATCGCGCGCTGCAGTTTTTGCGGACCTTTGTGGTGGCACGTGATAAAGAAAACTACTTTGAGATCCCACCGGCCAATACCTGGGAATTTATTCCCGATGAAGTATGGCTGAATGAGTTAGACGATCTCGATCTGAGCTTGCAGGACTGCCGCTTTGCCTTTCAACCGATCATCGATCCCTTCGCGCGTCGTGTCACCTCGTTTGAAGCGCTGATCCGCACACCAACCGGCGGCTCACCCGAAGAGTATTTTTCAGCGTTTGGCGGCGAGGCGATTTATCACGCCGATATTCGTTCCAAACGGCTGGCGTTTAACGTGGCGAGTAAACTCGGCATTGGCGATCATCGTCTATCAATTAACCTGTTACCGATGTCGCTGGTTACCGTGCCCAATGCGGTCGATTTCCTGCTTGAGGAGATCACCGCGAGCGGACTGGTGCCACAGCAAGTCATTGTCGAAGTAACCGAAAACGAGATCATTTCACGCGCGGATGAATTTGCTGCAGAAGTGAGAAAACTGAAAGCAGCCGGCATCAGTCTGGCGCTGGATGATTTTGGTGCCGGTTTTGCCGGGTTGTCGCTGTTATCAAAGTTCCAGCCGGACAAGATCAAAATTGATCGTGAGATTATCCGCGATGTGCACAAAAGCGGTCCTAAGCAGGCGATTATGCACGCCATTATTAAGTGCTGTGCGTCGCTGGAGATAGCGGTGATTGCCGAAGGTGTGGAACAAGCCGAAGAGTGGATGTGGCTGGAAGCCGCAGGCATAAGCCAGTTCCAGGGTTACCTGTTTGCCTATCCGCTGCTGAATGGATTCCCGGCGGTGGCGTGGCCAGAAATTAAGTAATGTGGTGGTCGCCATGAATGGCGACCCTACAAAACCATATCAATAATACGTAACCTCAATATTGCCATACTGCTTGTCCACTACCTCGCCTGCCGCATCCCGGGTAATAATGTCGCAATAATAAGGCACGGCGTTTTTATACTTACAGACATTACTGACGGTTTTAATTTGATCAT
Source organism: Pantoea sp. X-Soil-ISGK-421 (assembly GCF_059730785.1). Taxonomy (NCBI): domain Bacteria; kingdom Pseudomonadati; phylum Pseudomonadota; class Gammaproteobacteria; order Enterobacterales; family Erwiniaceae; genus Pantoea; species Pantoea sp. X-Soil-ISGK-421. The sequence goes on from NZ_AP035979.1 coordinate 2,459,725, forward strand.
TACGTTTAACCGTGGTGACTACGTCTGAAATCTTTTTCTTATCTTCTGCCCGTACCGCGGTGGCGCGCGATACTTCCTTTCCGGCCTGAGTGATACTTAATACCGCCATTTCACCGGTACTGTTATACGCCAGGTGAAACGCTGCATCGGAGGCGGGAGAGGAAATCCGCTCAACCAAACCCTGTTTGTTATAGGCGATATCCACGGTCATGGTCGGTGTGACCTTCTTCACCATGGCGCAGTTTTTATCTAACGTCACCACCACTTCCTGACCGTTTTCGCTGCCTTTTAATTCCTCACCGTTGCGCGTCACTTCAATGACTTCGCCCTCTTTGCCAACAGACCTCACATGCACAGGGCATCCGTTGCGGTCAAAATCAACATTGACGTCAAAGATTTGCTGACCTTCGGCGGTAAACAGCGTTTGATGGGTATTTTTGACTTTTCCGGGCAGCGCTTCGAATTGATAGAGATAGGCAAAGTTTTTCATTTGCGGGTAATACGTCGCCTCATCCTTGTTACAGCCTGACAGCAGGACAATGGCGATTAAAAACAGCAGGGTTTTCTTCACGTGAGAATCCTCTTCTCAAAATAAGGCAGCGCGTAAGGCCGGTTTGCACCTAAATGCTGATACAGCAACCTTCCCGCTTGATACAAAGCTATCACCGCGCTGGACTATACCCGAAAGAAATACCCTAAAGAAACTAAACCTGCATGCTCATGATGTCGGTATAAGCCGACACCAACTTATTACGCACCTGCACACCCATCTGCATAGAAATAGAGGATTTTTGCAGATCAACCATCACATCGTTTAACTGGATGCCGGGTTTACCCATTTCGAAATCCTGTGCCTGGCTGCGCGCCGTGGTTTGGGTTTCGCTAATCTTATCCAGCGCAGCTTTCATGGTGGCGCTGAAATCCACCTGATTGCTTGACTCCGCCTGCTTACCGCTGGCCTGCAGAGAGGTCATCTGCAGCTGCTGCAGTACGCCTTCAATTGCCTGAATTGCCATTGCCTGATCCTCAATGAAGAAGTGATTAAATTTTCACGATGAGAAAGTTAACACACTGTCAATAGGACAAAGGCGCTAAATGACCGCAAAAAACCCGGCTTATCCAGCCATCGAAGTGACTCGATTCATCAAATAATGCCCGCATTAGTTTGGAATTTCATTTTGGACGTATTCAGGGAGTCAGTTTTGTCACAACCACACACCCGGTCAATTATGTCAGGCAGGAAACGGTCATGAATGCGAGTGCAGCCGCTACACAGGATACAGCAAAGAAAGGCTTCAGTGACCTTCTCGCCCGCCTGCGCGCCAATCCGCGAATTCCCTTAATTATTGCCGCCGCTGCCGTCATCGCAGTGGTGTTTGCGTTGGTGCTGTGGGCGAAAGCGCCGGACTATCGCGTCCTTTATAACAACCTCTCTGATGAGGACGGCGGCGCGATTGTTACCCAGCTGACGCAGATGAACATTCCTTACCAGTTCGCCGATAACGGTGGCGCACTGATGGTGCCCGCCGATAAAGTGCATGAGCTGCGTCTGCGTCTCGCACAGCAAGGCCTGCCGAAAGGCGGCAATGTTGGTTTTGAGCTGATGGACAAAGAGAAGTTCGGTATCAGCCAATTCAGCGAGCAGATTAACTATCAGCGTGCGCTGGAAGGTGAACTGTCGCGCACCATCGAAACGCTCGGTCCGGTAAAGAGCGTGCGCGTGCATCTGGCGATGCCGAAGCCGACGCTGTTCGTGCGTGAGCAGAAGGCCCCTTCCGCCTCGGTGACACTGAACCTGCAGCCAGGCCGCGCATTAGATGAAGGCCAGATTCAGGCCATTCAGCATATGGTTTCCAGCAGCGTGGCCGGTTTGCCGCCAGGCAACGTTACCGTTGTCGATCAGTCCGGTCGTCTGTTGACCCGCTCCGATAGCGAAGGTCGTGACCTGAATGATGCACAACTGAAATATGCGTCTGAAGTGGAAGCCCGCTTCCAGCAGCGCATCGAAGCGATCCTTAATCCTATTCTTGGTCAGGGCAATGTGCATGCGCAGGTGACGGCGCAGATTAACTTTGACCGCAGCGAGCAGACCGACGAGAAATATCAACCGAACGCCAATCCAAACAATAGCGCTGTGCGTTCACGCCAAACCAGCAATTCCGAACAGAATGGCAGCCCCTATCCGGGCGGCGTGCCGGGTGCCTTGTCGAATCAGCCTGCGCCAGCCAACACTGCGCCGGTGACCACTCCGCCAGCCAATAACAACAATAATGCCAATGGTCAGAACGCGAACGGTCAAACCGCCAATGCGCAAAACAATGCCGCCAATAACGGCAGCACCACCAGCACCGCACAATCTACCGGTCCAAGCAGCTCAACGCGCAACGATACGGTTAACTACGAGCTGGATCGCACCATTCGTCATACCAAGCTGAACGTTGGCGATGTGCAGCGCCTCTCCGTTGCCGTGGTGGTGAACTTCCGCGACGACGGCAAAGGCAAAGCGGTGGCACTCAACGAACAGCAGATTAAGCAGATTGAAGATTTAACCCGCGAAGCGATGGGCTATTCGCAAACGCGCGGCGACAGCGTCAACGTAGTGAACTCACAGTTCAACATGACCGAGCCAACCGGTGGCGACCTGCCATTCTGGCAGCAGCAATCGTTCTTCGATCAGCTGATGACTGCCGGTCGCTGGCTGCTGGTGGCGTTGGTTGGCTTCATCCTCTATCGCAAGCTGGTACGTCCACAGCTGATGCGTAAGAAAGAGCAGGAGAAGGCGGCGGCTGAAGCGCTGGCGGCACGTTCAACGGCGATGCAGGAAGAAGAAGCCTTTAACGTTCAGCTCAGCAAAGACGAGCTGGATCAGGAGCGTAAATCTACTAACCGCATGAGCGCCGAGGTGATGAGCCAGCGTATCCGCGACATGTCTGAAAACGATCCGCGCGTCGTCGCGCTGGTTATCCGCGAATGGATGAGTAAAGAACTATGAGTCTGACCGGTACTGAAAAAAGCGCCATTCTGATGATGACCATCGGCGAAGAGCGCGCAGCGGAGGTGTTCAAACACCTCAACCAGCGTGAAGTCCAGCATCTCAGTGCGGCAATGGCGGCTATGCGCCAGGTTTCACACAAGCAGCTGACCGAAGTGCTACGCGAATTTGAAGCGGATGCAGAACAGTTTGCGGCGCTGAGCCTCAACTCCAACGAATACCTGCGTTCAGTGCTGATCAAAGCGCTGGGCGAGGAGCGCGCGTCAAGCCTGCTGGAAGATATTCTCGAGAAAAACGAGACCACCAGCGGTATGGAAACGCTCAACTTTATGGAGCCACAAGCCGCGGCCGACCTCATCCGCGACGAGCATCCACAGATCATCGCCACCATCCTCGTCCACCTCAAACGTGGTCAGGCGGCGGATATTCTGGCGCTGTTCGACGAACGTCTGCGTCACGATGTCATGCTGCGTATCGCCACCTTTGGTGGTGTCCAGCCGGCGGCACTGGCAGAACTCACCGAAGTGCTCAACGGCCTGCTGGATGGTACCAACCTCAAGCGCGCGAAGATGGGCGGCGTGAGAACCGCAGCAGAAATTATCAACCTGATGAAAACGCAGCAGGAAGAAGCGGTTATCGAAGCGGTACGCGACTTCGATGGCGAGCTGGCACAAAAGATCATCGACGAGATGTTCCTGTTCGAAAACCTGGTGGAAGTGGACGATCGCAGCATCCAGCGCCTGTTGCAGGAAGTGGAATCCGAGCAGTTGTTGGTCGCACTGAAAGGTGCCGAACAGCCGCTGCGCGAGAAGTTCCTCAAGAACATGTCCGCGCGTGCAGCCGATATCCTGCGCGACGATCTGGCCAACCGGGGTCCGGTGCGTATGTCCGCGGTGGAGAACGAACAGAAAGCCATTCTTCTGGTGGTGCGCCGCTTAGCAGAATCCGGCGAGATGGTGATTGGTGGTGGCGAGGAAACCTATGTCTGATGCCTTTTCCGCCCGCGCGTGGCAGCGCTGGCAGCCTGATGATTTAGGCAGCCCGTTTGGCGCCGAACCGGAGCCTCAATTAGAGGAGCCGGAAAGCGCTGTCGAACTGAGCGCCGAAGCCGAGCAACAGCAGCAGCTGGAGCGCATGCAGCAGCAGATGCGCAAAGATGCGCAGACGCAGGGCTACAGCGAAGGTTATCAAAAAGGGTTCGCCGAAGCGCAACAGAACGGCTATGACGCCGGTTTCCAGCAAGGCTTAGCCGATGCTCAGCAACAGCAAGCACCGCTGCAGGCACGTATGCAGCAGTTGGTGACCGAGTTCCATCACACGCTCGAAGCACTCGACAGCGTGATTGCTTCACGTTTGATGCAGCTGGCACTCGAAGCGGCACGCACGGTGATTGGTCAGGCCACGCAGGTGGATGGCACCGCCCTGCTGCGTCAGATTCAGCAGCTGATTCAGCAAGAGCCGATGTTCAGCGGCAAACCGCAATTACGCGTGCACCCGGATGATTTGCAACGCATCGAACAGACGCTCGGTCCAACACTCGATCTGCACGGTTGGCGTTTGCTGGCTGACAGCACGCTGCATCCCGGCGGCTGTAAGCTCAGCGCTGAAGATGGCGACCTTGATGCCAGCGTGGCAACGCGCTGGCAGGAACTCTGCCGCCTCGCCGCGCCGGGGACACTGTAATGACCTCCTCACGCCTTTCACGCTGGCTCGGCGCGCTCGACGCTTTCGAAGATCGCATTTCGCAGGTGCAAACCGTGCGTCGTTACGGTCGCCTGACGCGTGCCACCGGCTTAGTGCTGGAAGCCACCGGCCTGCAACTGCCGCTCGGTGCCACCTGCATTATTGAACGGACCGATGGCAGCAAAATCACCGAAGTTGAAAGTGAAGTGGTCGGCTTTAACGGGCAGAAACTCTTAATGATGCCGCTGGAAGAAGTGGACGGCATCTTGCCGGGCGCGCGCGTGTATGCACGCGTCAGTGGCGACAGCGGACACAGCGGCAAGCAGATGCTGCTGGGCCCGGAATTGCTCGGTCGCGTACTCGATGGCAGCGGCAAACCGCTGGATGGTTTGCCCGCGCCAGAAACCGGCTATCGCGCCCCGCTGATCACCGCCCCTTTCAACCCGCTGCAACGTACGCCGATTGAGGATGTACTGGATACCGGCGTGCGCGCCATTAATGCCCTGCTGACGGTCGGCCGCGGCCAACGTATGGGCTTGTTCGCCGGTTCTGGCGTCGGTAAAAGCGTACTGCTTGGCATGATGGCGCGTTACACCAAAGCCGATGTCATTGTGGTGGGTTTGATTGGTGAACGTGGCCGTGAAGTAAAAGAGTTTATTGAGAACATCCTTGGCGCAGAAGGCCGTGCACGTTCGGTGGTCATCGCCGCACCGGCCGACGTGTCGCCGCTGTTGCGTATGCAGGGTGCCGCTTACGCCACGCGTATTGCCGAAGATTTTCGCGATCGCGGTCAGCACGTATTGCTGATCATGGATTCCCTCACCCGCTACGCCATGGCGCAACGTGAAATTGCGCTGGCCATCGGTGAACCTCCGGCGACCAAAGGCTATCCGCCTTCGGTGTTTGCTAAATTGCCCGCGCTGGTTGAACGCGCCGGTAACGGCACGCACGGTAGCGGATCCATCACCGCGTTTTATACCGTGTTGACCGAGGGCGACGATCAGCAAGACCCGATTGCTGACTCGGCGCGTGCCATTCTCGACGGCCACATTGTGCTGTCGCGCCGCCTGGCAGAAGCCGGTCACTATCCGGCGATTGATATTGAAGCATCGATCAGCCGTGCCATGACCTCTTTAATTGATGAGACGCACTATGCACGCGTGCGCCAGTTCAAACAGTTACTCTCCAGTTTCCAGCGTAACCGCGATCTGGTGAGTGTGGGTGCCTATGCCGCGGGCAGCGATCCGATGCTGGATCGAGCCATCAAGCTCTATCCGGAGATGGAAGCCTTCCTGCATCAGGGCATTTTCGAACGCAGCGACTACGACGATGCCTGTTTGCATCTGCAGGCGATGTTCGGTTAACGCCAAACGAGGTTAAGCCATGAAAACGGCCAGTGCGATTAATAAGCTGCGCGATATGGCGGAGCAGGAGCTGGAGAGTGCAGTGATTCACCTCGGCGATATGCGCCGTGGCGTGCAGCAGGCCGACGAACAACTCAGCATGCTGCTGGATTATCAGGATGAGTATCGCAACAAGCTCAATCAGGATATGTCCGGCGGCATCGCCAGCACCCGCTGGACCAATTATCACCAGTTTATTCAGACGCTGGAAAAGGCCATTGAACAGCATCGCCAACAGCTTTCCCAGTGGAATCAGCGCCTCGATACCGCGCTAAGCAACTGGCGTGAAAAGCATAAGCGACTCAATGCTTATCAAACGCTGATTACGCGTGCTGAGGAAAACGCATTACGACAAGAAAACCGTCTCGATCAGAAACGGATGGATGAATTTGCCCAACGGGCCGCATTGAGGAAAGGCGAATGATTACGCTGCCAACAGTTGCTACGCAAACCTCGGTTTTGGGAGACGCTGACACATCAGTTTCATCAACTCTTTTGCCGGGCACAGATACGCTGCCGCAGGGGTTTGTTACTGAACTCGGCAACCGCTTGCTGACGCTGGTAAAGCAACAAGCTGTTAACACGCAATCGACTGATCTGACAACAGAAGTTGATGAAAAAGACGCCAGCAAGGCCTCTTTAAGCGCGTTATTGCAGGCGCTGGAGAAACCCGATGCGTTAAACGCACTTTTACAGCCGGAAAACACTAAAGCCGCGCTGAAATCAGCCGATGATAAAGATAAGCGTGAGGCAAGTCCGTTAAGTGCCAGCGACTTACAGAATATGCAGGCGTTATTCGCCATGTTGCCGGTGGCGGTAGAGAACCGCACCAGCCAAACAACCGTCAGTAGCAGCTTAGGCGAAGGCAAAGCTGACACGCGCGCTTCGCTTCATTCGGCACTGTTAAGTGGTTCGCTGGACGGTGCAATAAAAGAAGAAGCCACGCAGCCGGATAGCGCAAAGACTATATCCAGCGATGCAGGAACGCGCTTAACGCAAACGGCAGCCAGTTCGCAGACCAGCGTCAGCACAGCGACAAGCAATAACGGCGCTTTGACGCTGGATGAAAGTTTTAAGCAGGTGCTGAACGCGTTGAGTAAGCCAGAAGAACGCAGTGCCGCACCGGTCAGCGATGACACGGTTGCGCCGATGACCAGCGCCCCGCTCAGCAGCACCAGTTCGCTGATGACCAGTACCGCCTCGACCAGCACCACGCCGTCGACGCCAATGCTGAATGCGCAGCTCGGCAGCAACGAGTGGCAGCAGGCGCTAAGTCAGCAGATTGTGATGTTTAGTCGCAACGGGCAGCAGAACGCCGAATTGCGTTTACATCCGCAGGATCTGGGCGCCATCCAGATCAGCCTGACCCTCGATAAGGATCAGGCACAGTTAAGTATGGTTTCCAGCCACAGCCAAGTGAGGGCCGCGCTGGAAGCGGCTCTCCCTCAACTGCGTACAGCGCTGGCGGAGAGCGGTATTAACCTGGGACAGAGTAACGTCAGCAGCGACGCCTTCGCACAGGGCCAGAGTTATCAAGGCCAGCAAGAAGGACGTCGTGACGGACAGCACGGCAGCTTTACCCTCTCCCAGGACAGTGACACCGAGATAACGCCTATTGCCGTCCCGGCAGCCCTTCAAGCGCGCGCGGCCGGTAACGGCGCTGTCGATATCTTTGCCTGACAGCCGCTAAACGCTGAAGGTAAGCGTAAAACCCGCGTCTTTTCTTCCCATTGTTTGACTTAAGACGCGGGATAATCTGTCCAGGTAAGCCGAGAGGCTTGCCCATAATTCACAGGAAGTAACTGCAAACATGTCTGATAACGCGAAAGCTAAAGGCCGCAAACGTTCACTACTACTACCGGTGTTACTGATTGTAACTCTGGCCGCTTGCAGCGTGGCAGGCTATGCAGTCTGGCGAATGATGAATAAACACGAAGGCAGCCAACCGGAAACGGCGAAAGTCGAGCCACCGGCTGCTCCCGTATTTTTTGCAATGGATACGTTTACAGTAAACCTGGTCAATGCTGACAACGATCCCGACCGTGTGCTGTACGTGGGTTTTACCCTGCGTCTGCCCGATGAGGATACCCGTCGTCGGTTAAACGATTACCTGCCGGAAGTGCGCAGCCGTCTGCTGTTACTGCTGTCACGTCAAAGCGCGACGGCACTGGCAACAGAGCAAGGCAAACAGGCCCTGGTTGAGCAGATCAAACAGGTGCTGGCACCGCCGCTGGTAAAAGGTCAACCGGCTCAGGTCGTCAATGACGTGCTGTTTACCGCCTTCATTTTGAGGTGATTTAATGGGCGATAGCATTCTCTCCCAGGCTGAGATTGACGCGCTGCTTAATGGCGACAGTGACAGTGCGGAAGTAGAGAACAGTTCCAAAGGGACCGATGGCGACATCCGTCCCTATGATCCCAATACTCAGCGCCGCGTTGTTCGTGAGCGTCTGCAGGCGCTGGAGATCATCAACGAGCGCTTTGCCCGTCATTTCCGTATGGCGCTGTTTAACCTGCTGCGCCGTAGCCCAGATATTAGTGTGGGTGCGATCAAGATTCAGCCGTATCACGAGTTTGCCCGCAACCTGCCGGTGCCAACCAACCTGAACCTGATCCACCTGAAGCCGCTGCGCGGCACGGCGCTGGTGGTGTTTTCACCGAGCCTGGTCTTTATTGCTGTCGATAACCTGTTTGGCGGCGACGGTCGTTTTCCGACCAAAGTTGAAGGACGTGAATTCACCCATACCGAACAGCGCGTGATTCGCCGCATGTTGAAGCTGGCGCTGGATGGCTACAGCGACGCATGGAAAGCGATTTATCCGCTGGAAGTGGAATATGTGCGTTCCGAGATGCAGGTGAAGTTCACCAACATCACCACTTCACCGAACGATATCGTGGTTAACACGCCTTTCCAGGTGGAGATTGGTAACCTGGTCGGTGAATTTAATATCTGTATTCCGTTTTCGATGATTGAGCCGCTGCGCGAGTTGCTGGTCAATCCCCCACTGGAAAACTCACGCCGTGAAGATAATCACTGGCGCGACAATCTGGTGAAACAGGTGCAGCACTCGGAGCTGGAGCTGATTGCCCACTTCGCTGAAACATCGCTGCGTCTGTCGCGTATTTTGCAGCTGAAACCTGGTGACGTCCTGCCCATTGAGAAGCCGGACCGCATCATTGCTCACGTCGATAGCGTGCCGGTGCTGACCAGCCAATACGGCACCATTAATGGCCAGTATGCCCTGCGTGTAGAACATTTGATTAACCCGATTTTGAATTCGCTGAACGAGGAACAGCCCGATGAGTGACAGCAAGAAACCGTCCGACGACGACATCTCCGCGGACGATCTGTGGGCTGCAGCTATGAACGAACAGACCGCGACAAGCGCGCCTGATCCAACTGAGAATGTATTCAAATCACTCGAAAATCCTGGTATCAGCGGTTCGCTGCAGGATATCGATCTGATTATGGATATCCCCGTCAAACTGACTGTCGAACTGGGCCGCACCAAGATGACCATCAAAGAGCTGCTGCGTCTGACGCAGGGTTCAGTGGTGGCGCTGGATGGCCTGGCCGGTGAGCCGCTGGATATTCTGATCAACGGGTATCTGATCGCTCAGGGTGAAGTTGTGGTGGTCAACGACAAATATGGCGTGCGCATCACCGACATCATCACCCCGTCTGAACGTATGCGTCGTCTGAGCCGTTAAGCATGTTAAAGCACACGCAAACGGAACAACCGGTTAACAGCCAGCCTGTCGTCTCGACCGGTTCGGTGATTGGCCAGGTCAGCAGCGTGCTGGCGGTGATTGTTCTGCTGATTCTCGGCTGCGGCTGGCTGGCAAAACGTCTCGGCTTTGCACCGAAAACGGTCACCGGCCAGGCGCTGAAAGTCAGCGCCACCGTGCAGGTCGGTCAGCGTGAGCGTGTGGTGATTGTGGATACCGCCGATGCGCGCTTGGTGTTGGGCGTGACCGCCCAGCAAATCACGCATCTGCACTCGTTGCCGCCGCTGCCGCCGGAAGAACAAACCGGCAGTCGCGCTGCCCCGCAGGATTTTCGTCAGCTGTTCCAGAATCTGGTTAAACGTCCCGGAAAACCACAATGATGCGTCGATTACTTCCTCTTCTGCCGCTGCTGTTGCTGGCACCGGTTGCCCATGCGCAACTGCCAGGTTTAATCAGCCAGCCCCTGGCCAACGGCGGCCAGAGCTGGTCGCTGCCGGTGCAGACGTTGGTGTTCATCACCTCGCTGACCTTTATTCCGGCAGTATTGCTGATGATGACCAGCTTCACGCGCATCATCATTGTGTTTGGTCTGCTGCGTAACGCCCTCGGCACGCCGTCTGCGCCGCCGAACCAGGTACTGCTTGGCCTGGCGCTGTTCCTGACGTTTTTCATCATGGCACCCACCTTCGACAAGATTTACTCCGACGCCTATCTACCGTTCAGCCAGGACAAAATCAGCATGGCCGACGCGATTGATAAAGGCGCGCAGCCGCTGCGCGAATTTATGCTGCGTCAAACGCGCGAAGCGGATTTAGCGCTGTTTGCCCGTCTGGCCAATACCGCGCCGATTCAGGGTCCGGAAGCGGTACCGATGCGCATTCTGCTGCCGGCGTATGTCACCAGCGAATTAAAAACCGCCTTCCAGATTGGTTTCACCGTGTTTATCCCGTTCCTGATCATCGATCTGGTGGTGGCGAGCGTGCTCATGGCGCTGGGTATGATGATGGTGCCTCCGGCCACCATTTCCCTGCCGTTCAAGCTGATGCTATTCGTGTTGGTGGATGGCTGGCAGCTGCTGGTGGGTTCACTGGCGCAAAGTTTCTACTCTTGAGTGGCATTCGCCCTCACCTTTCTTTCTCAAGGAGTGCAGCATGACACCTGAATCAGTGATGGTTATGGGCCAGGAAGCAATGCGCGTCGCCCTGTTAATGGCCGCGCCGATGTTGCTGGTGGCGTTGATCAGCGGTTTGATCATCAGTGTGTTGCAAGCGGCGACGCAGATTAACGAACAAACGCTCTCCTTTATCCCAAAGATTCTGGCGGTGGCCGCCACTGCGGTTATCGCGGGTCCGTGGATGCTTAATCTGATGCTGGATTACATCCGTACGCTGTTTAGCAATCTGCCTTACATCATTGGCTAATGATTAACCTCGACAGCAGCCAGCTGATCCATTGGGTCGCACAATTCTTCTGGCCCATGGTGCGTTTGCTGGCGCTTTTTGCCAGCGCCCCGGTGCTGAGTGAAAAATCGATTCCCAAGCGCGTCAAGATTGGACTCGCCGTGTTGACCACCTGGATCATTCTTCCGGTGCTGCCGCCGGTAGAAGCCACCTTATTCACTCCCGCAGGATTTTGGTTGCTGTTGCAACAATTGCTGATTGGCATCAGCATCGGCCTGACCATGCAGTTCGCCTTTGCGGCGGTGCGAATGGCGGGTGAAGTCATTGGTTTACAGATGGGCTTGTCCTTCGCTACCTTCTTTGATCCCGGCAGCCGCTTAAACATGCCGGTGCTGGCACGTTTTCTCGATATGCTGGCAATGCTGCTGTTCCTGACCTTCAACGGACACCTGTGGCTGATCTCGCTGTTGGTGGACAGTTTTCATACGTTACCGATCAGCGATCAGCCTTTGAACGCCAATGCCTTTATGGCGTTGGTGAAAGCCGCCGGATTAATTTTCCTTAATGGCATGATGTTAGCGCTGCCCTTAATAGTTCTGCTACTCACGCTAAACATGGCACTAGGTTTGTTAAACCGTGTTTCACCTCAGCTCTCTATCTTCGCGGTTGGCTTCCCAATTACCTTAACGGTGGGTATCCTCAGCGTGGGTATGATGATGCCGCTGCTTGCTCCCTTCTGCGAACATCTGTTTAGCGAAGTCTTTGATTTACTCGCCCAGTTTGTGTCAGAACTTTCCCGCGCTCGTTGATTAACTATTCTGTAGGCACCCTTAAGTAATAGTTAAGAAATCAAAATCAGTTAGTGCATTTACTGAACCATATTTCCCAGAAATCAACTGAGGAAATTCTGATAAATGCACATTTTTAGTGAAAATTATTCTTATTAAACCGCGCTTCGCGTATTTTAGTCAGACGATTCCTAAGGTGCTAAACCTTGTGGATCGGTTGATGAAATGCTCAAAGGGCTGTTTTTAAACAAAAAAAATTTCACAGCGATTTTTCTTGTCTAAATCCCTTTTTTACGGCATTGTCAACGCTCGCTAAAGCGTCACACTTTCGCAATTCAAATGTTTTTAAGAATTGTCCTATCAGATTTGTCTGTGATCTGCGCGATAGTGACAGGGCTCTCAAAACAGAGCGAATTAAACACTTAATGCAAATCCTTAGCCATTCCCACTATGGCTGAGATGAGAGTGACGTGGATGTACTAAAAAAAAATAACTTCGCAGCACGGTTCAGGGAAGAGTCATAATGGCGCATGGATAACTATCGCCAATCTGCAGAGCAGAATAAAAAAGTGTCTTTGGAAATTTCTCTCGTACCGCAAACGCGTATTCATCGTTGATTTAAACGGATAACAAATTGGTGAGGGTCGCTATAATGCCAACGATTATTATGGATTCATGTAATTACACACGCCTGGGTTTGTCTGACTATATGTCTGCGAAAGGAGTTAAAAAGAAAAATATTACTCCTGTATCTGACATCGACCAATTGCAACAAAGATGTGAGCAAATAAAGCCGGGCGTTGTGTTTATCAACGAAGAGTGCTTTATTCACGAATCTGATTCAAGCGATCGTATTCGTGCCATTATTATGCAGCATCCAGATACCTTATTCTTTATTTTCATGGCGATCTCGAATATCCATTTTGAGGAATACCTCTACGTTCGTAAGAACCTGATTATTACATCAAAATCGATAAAAACTTCGACGTTGGATTCCTTATTAGGAACCTATTTGCAAAAGAAACTCAATGCTTCGCCGCGTATTTCTGCTGGGCTCGACGTGCATCCACTGACATTAAGTCAGACTGAATCAAATATGCTGAAAATGTGGATGTCAGGTCATGACACCATTCAGATTTCAGACCAGATGCAAATTAAAGCTAAAACAGTTTCGTCACACAAAGGTAATATTAAACGCAAAATTAAAACCCACAATAAACAGGTTATTTATCATGTCGTACGTTTGACTGATAATGTCACCTCCGGGATTTATGTTAACGTGCGATAATTTCCTTTAGTGAATAAAAAGGCCAATCCTGCGATTGGCCTTTTTTACGATTTGTACATTATGCGACTTTGATCGCATTTTCCTGCCTAATCCTTTTCCCTACCCTGCCGATGCTTACTCTCATAACACCTACCTACATGAGAGCAAGGATATGAAAACAGCATTGATTGATGAGCAAAATAAGCTCAGCATCTGGCAGAACCTGCGCCTGATGCCTTTGTTCAGTATGATCTTTGGTGGCATTCTGCTACTTTTTGCCCTGTGCATTGCACTCGCCAGCTATTTTTTGATTCAGAGTAATAATTCATTGAACGATGCCACGGAAGAAATTCAAATCCGTATGGGCATCTCCAACAGCTCCAACCATCTGCGCACCGCGCGTCTTAATGTACTGCAATCTGGCGCCGCCGCGCGTATTGGCGAGATGGACGGTTATCGTGCCGATCTTGCGCGCACCGAGACGCGTATCAAACAAGCGCGCGAAGGTTTTAAACTCTATATGGATCGCAAGGCGAAAACGCCAGCGGACATTGCGCTCGATGAACCCCTGACCGCCAGCTTTAACGCCTACATCGATAAAGGTCTTAAGCCGATGATTGAATCGGCTAAGCAAGGCAGCTTTGAAGGCATCGTGGCGCAGGAGACGGACGTCACGCGCAAACTTGATGATGCCTATAACGCTGTACTGCTGAAGGCGATTAAAATCCGTACCGATCGCGCCGAAACAATCAATGCGGAAGCGGCTCACCAATCGCGCGTTGGCTTTATCGCCATGGCGGTAGCCTTTGCTGCGGCACTGCTGCTGGTGTTGCTGACCTTCGTGTTCCTGCGTCGCGTGGTGATCACGCCGCTGCGTCAATCTGTCGATCGTATTGAGCGTATCGCGCAAGGCGATCTTACTGCACCGGAGCAAAGCTATGGCCGCAGCGAGATTGGTAGCCTGCTGCATAACCTGCAACTGATGCAGGCCTCGCTGGTGCGCACCGTGGGAACGGTACGGGAAGGCGCCGTCGCGATTTATCAAGGTTCTAGCGAGATCTCTGCCGGTAACACCGATCTCTCTTCGCGCACTGAAGAGCAGGCTTCAGCACTGGAGCAAACGGCCGCCAGCATGGAGCAGCTGACCGCAACCGTGAAACAGAACGCCGAGAACGCCCATCACGCCAGCCAGCTGGCCGCAGATGCCTCAGGCAAAGCGCGCAGCGGCGGCGATCTGGTCAGTGGCGTGGTGCAAACCATGAACAATATTTCGGGCAGCTCGAAGAAGATTGCCGAGATCACCAACGTCATTAACAGCATCGCCTTCCAAACCAATATTCTGGCGCTGAATGCCGCCGTTGAAGCCGCGCGCGCCGGCGAACAGGGCCGTGGTTTCGCGGTCGTCGCCAGCGAAGTGCGTAATCTGGCGCAACGCAGTGCGCAGGCGGCTAAAGAGATTGAAACGCTGATCGCCGAATCGGTGGGCTTAATCACTAACGGTTCACGCCAGGTCGGTGAAGCCGGTAATACCATGGGTGAGATTGTTGAAGCCGTGCGTCGCGTGACGGATATTATGGCGGAGATCGCCGCCGCGTCTGATGAGCAGAGCCGCGGTATTCAACAGGTGAGTCTGGCGGTGACCGAAATGGATAACGTCACGCAGCAGAACGCCTCGCTGGTTGAGGAAGCTTCTTCTGCAGCCGCTTCGCTGGAAGATCAGGCGGGCAGATTGACGCAGGCGGTGGCAGTGTTTCGCTTGAATGATTCGCCGGTGGCGCAGGTGGCTAAAGCCGGGCCGTCCGCATTACGCACGCCGAATCTGGCGCCGCGTCCCACGCTGGCGACAGCCGGGAATGATAACTGGGAAACGTTTTAATCGATGGAAATAAAGAGGTCGCCATGAATGGCGTAATGCCGATCAAATAAGCAATAAGCCACTTTCGTTCGCCACTGGCTGTGGCAGTTGCAGATCAGCCGTGCGGCGACCGAGAAGAGGGCGTCTGGCCACGCCCTCTTCACTCCCGGGCCCTGCGCCAGCCCAACCCGCCGCTACGGCAGTGCATATTAAACCGCGTAATCGCTGCCTGAATTGTAGGGGCATCATTGATGGCGACCGTTACGAGTGCCGCACAAGGGTGATGTCCTTGTCGCCATAAATAGCTCATCCTCGCCATTTAAGAGATGAAAACCCTAATTGCCGAATGCACACATTGTAGCGGCGCAATTCATTGCGCGATAAATCGCGTCGCTACGGAAGGTGCGGCGATTTGATACGGCGCTTAACTGACGAGCATCACGCCATGAATGGCGACCCTACGATGTGGGGTGCGCATTACTGCGCACCTGGCTTTAAGCCTCTTGATACGGCTCAACAAAAACCCCTTCATCGTGATCGCTTTCGTTAAAGAACCAAATTCCTAGCGGGTAATCTTCTAACGCCACCAGATACATGATGCCTTCATTGAATGCTTCCACTGCCAGCACCGTACCCACACGCCGTGGGCCGCCGTCGGTTTTTACCGTAACGCGATCGTTCACCTTCATTGATTACTCTCCACAAATTGTCCTGCGACACAGTTTAACGGAAGATAATCAACACTGCCTGATCGCGATCAGCGTCGGGCGATAACCCACACCGCATGTATGATGCCCGGGATATAACCGCACAGCGTCAAGAGAATGTTAAGCCAGAAAGCACCACCGAATCCAACCTGCAGAAACACGCCTAACGGTGGCAATAAAATTGCAATCACAATGCGTAGAAAATCCATACTAACTCCCTGATAACGTTTATCAATAAGCGATAAGCATAGACGCTGCTACGCACAATGCACACTGAGGCAGGTAAAACTCTGTCAAGATGCGCTTTTTCACTTTCTTAACGTTTCGCTGAGAGACTTTTGACGTGGGCAGCTCGTACACTTCTCAGTACTGCACCAACCCCAAAGGCGCAGTCAACCTAAAAGTAACAAGGATTTTTGCCCGCGCAGCGCGGGCTTTTTTTTGCCTGTGATCAGCCTCCGCGCCCTCTTTTCATCTCCGTCTATACTCTACTGATCCGATTGCCTCTGGGAGGCCGCTATGACGACTGCAAAAGAGTACAGCGAGAATGTACAGCGCGAAGTGAATATCAATGTTGATGCGTTGCTGGAGGCGATTCAGAAGCGAACATCGGGCGAGGTCAAAGAGTTTATGGACGTCGAGCACGCGCATCGCGTCAAAGTGAGCGGTGAAACTTATGACTCTTACACCGAGTTAGCGGAAGCCTTCGAACTCGATATTCGCGATTTCTCTATCAGCGAAGTTAATCGCTGAAATCGATTTCAAAAAAATACCCGGCGGGATGGCCGGGTAAAGTCAATCAGTCAATTCGTTACACCAGGGAATTCTTAACACCCGCTCAGATTACGCCTTAGCACACTTAAGACAAGTCTTATCCCTGCATGTTAATCGAACAATAATGCATAACCTTTCGCGCGCGTCGCCTTACGGCCCGCGTCACGACTGGTTTCTGCTGTGCAAGAAATGTGCATCGCGGATCCCGCCACGTCTGGCATTTAAGAATTATCCTGGATTTCGCCGGCCGGGGTGCCGGAAAAAGTGTGATCGCGATTCCGCTATTATACTGATTACTCTTCGCTTTACGGATGCCACTGGCGTAAGGAGTGTGATGATGCTGAGTCTTAACTCTTCCCTGATGATCATTACCGATCTTGATGGCTCGTTACTGGATCATCATGACTACAACTGGGACGCGGCCAATGAATGGTTGGCGCGCCTGAAACAACATCAGATTCCCTTAGTGATGTGTTCCAGCAAAACGGCCGCAGAGATCATTCCGCTGCAAAAAAAGCTCGGTATCGTGGGTGCGCCCTTTATCGCTGAAAACGGTGCACGCGTAGCATTTGGGGGCGAACAAACACTTCCAACTGAAACCAGTGCCGCCTATCACGCGCTGTGCCAGGCGCTGCAGGCGTTACAAGCGCGATTTCGCTTCAACGGTTTTCATGAATTTAGCGATGCTGAAGTAGCGCGCTTCACCGGTTTAACCCTTACCGAAGCCAGCCAAAGTCGCCTGCGTGAAGCGTCTGAAGTGGTGCTGTGGCGCGATGATGAACATCGTTTACAGGCATTCCGCGAGGCCCTTGCCGAGCACAATCTCACCTTAACCCAAGGCGGGCGTTTCTGGCATGTGATGCCCGTCGGTACCGGAAAAGGGATTGCGCTGGCTGCAATCCAGCAGCATCTTGCCACTCAGGAAGGACAATCACGGACCACCATCGGCCTGGGCGATGGACCCAACGATATTCCGATGCTGGAGCGTGTTGATTATGCTGTGGTGATAAAAGGCTTCAGCAAAACGCCGGTAGAACTGCAACGCACGGATACCGAGAACGTTTACCACACTGCGCATGTCGGCCCACAGGGCTGGCGTGAAGGTCTGGACTATTTTCTTGCGCCTGACGATTAACGGCCAAAAAACCGAAGGATGAGACGATGAGTGATTTTTACCAGAATGGTGTCATTACTAATTTTCATAATCTCACCCACCGCAGCGTTGAATCGCTGGAAAAAGAGATGGTGCGCTTCGCGCGTAAACGCAAAATGGGGCTGATTTTACCGTCGCTGTTCTCCGAACTGGAAGGTCCGGCGCTGGATAATATTGTTAACGAGCTGGCAAAAGTGCCTTATCTGGATGAGATTGTGATTGGCCTTGACCGTGCCGACCGCGACCAGTTTCTCTTTGCACGCGAGTTTTTCTCACGTCTGCCGCAGCGCCATCGCATTTTGTGGAATGATGGGCCGCGCTTGAAAGCGCTGGATGCCGAGCTAGATAAAGAGGGTTTATCACCCAGCCAGCCCGGTAAAGGCCGCAATGTGTGGTTCTGTACCGGCTACACGCTGGCTTCCGACCGCACCCAGTGCGTGGCGCTGCACGACTGCGATATCGTCACTTATGAACGCGGCATGCTGGCACGGTTGCTCTATCCGCTGGCCAATCCATCGTTTCAGTATGAGTTTTGCAAAGGCTTTTATGCGCGCGTGGCCGACGGCAAGCTGAATGGTCGCGTTGGGCGTTTGCTGGTGGGTCCGCTGCTGCGCTCGTTGCAGAAAGTCTACGGTCACTCGGAGTATCTCGACTATCTCACCAGCTTCCGCTATCCCCTTTCTGGCGAGTTCGCCATGCGCACACACGTGCTCAACGGCATCAAAATACCTGGCGATTGGGGCTTAGAGATTGGCGTGCTGTCGGAGATTTATCGTAATTACACCACGCGCCAGACGTGTCAGGTTGAAATTGCCGATAACTATGATCACAAGCATCAACCGCTGGCCGAGGATGATGGCACCGGCGGATTGAAGCGCATGAGTAATGACATCGTGCAGTCGCTGTTGCGTAAGCTGGCGACGATGGGCGTGCCGCTCACCAGCGACTCCTTCCGCGTGTTAAAAGCCACTTATTACCGTAACGCGCTGGACATGATGGAAGTCTATAACCATGAAGCCACCATGAACGGCCTCAAGTTTGATCAGCATATTGAAGAAGCAGCGGTGGAAATGTTCACTCAGTCCATTCTCGATGCCGGACAAGCGTTTATTGAGCGACCAAATGAAAAACCGTTTATTCCGAGCTGGAGCCGCGTGCAATCGGCCTTCCCGGATATTTTGCAGCGTATTTATCAGGCGGTTGAAGAGGATAATGACGGCAAAGTATGATGCGGTGAGTGAGGACCACATTCGGGACGACGGGCATCGTCCCGAATGTGTTTAACTGGCCAGCTGTTGCGCGGTGGATAAGTGACTGAGTTCATCACTGTGGAACGCCTCACGTCGCACGCTGTAACCATCATACCAACGACACTCGACCATTCCGCTGGCATAGCCGGTCACCACCATCGTGGGTCCGCCCTGTTTGTGCTGAACTTCGTCACTGATTGCAAAGATCATACCGCACCTCCCTCTTTCATCGTTAAATGACCGAATTAAGGTATAGCAGCTGCAACCGAATTTTTCCTATACGATAAATCTATTAGTGCTACTAAATCGGAATAAGCAGTTAAAAACTCTGTAAATAAAAAAGCCGACAAAATTTATTGTCGGCTTTGATAACACGTCCTGGACAGGAAAATTAGATTTTGCAGCCTTCGCAATCCGCTTCGTCACTGATGTCAGCGGGGACTTCGTTGGCTTTTTCTGCCGCTTTGGCTTCCGCCTGTTCCAGCTGTGCATCGATATCAAATTCAAACATATCGTCGTTCATCATCGTTCTCCTGACCGTGATTAGAAATTTACAGCGCTTTATAACTGCTAGCCGCGCAGCTTAGCAATCAGATTTACGCCTAACAGCACGATCGACCCAATGATAAAGCCGATCACCAGATTGGCGCCGTTGCTCAGCAGCGCGGAAACAAACCCGTTGAAGCCGCTGCTGTATTCCGTGATGGCGTGATGGAGCGGCGTAATGCCGTGCACCACAATGCCGCCACCGACCAGGAACATCGCGATGGTGCCAATTAGCGTTAAGGCTTTCATCAGCCACGGTGCCAGCGCCAGCAATACGCCACCGATCGCCTGCGCCACCGTTGACGATTTCTCCTTCAGCCAGAAGCCGAGATCGTCAATTTTCACAATCATCGCCACGATGCCGTAAACGCCGATGGTCACCACAATCGCCACGCCCGCCAGAATCAGCACCTGATTCAGCAGCGGCGCCTCCGAGACGATGCCCAGCGTAATGGCAACGATCTCCGCCGAGAGGATAAAGTCAGTGCGCACCGCGCCCTTCACTTTGTCCTTTTCAAACTGGCCAGCGTCCTGCTGCGCCAGTTTGTCGAGACGCTGCTGACGCGCCTCCGGGCTCTGCTCGGCCTGATCGTGATTAAGGCTATGCAGCACTTTCTCCACACCTTCGTAGCAGAGATACGCGCCGCCAATCATCAGCAGCGGCGTAATTAACCAGGGCGCAAAAGCCGAGATCAATAACGCCAGCGGCACCAGAATGAGTTTATTGAGAAAGGAGCCTTTTGCAACGCTCCATACTACGGGCAATTCACGGTTGGCTTTGACGCCGCTAACCTGTTGCGCATTCAACGACAGATCGTCGCCCAATACGCCTGCGGTCTTCTTTGCCGCAACTTTGCCCATTACTGAGATATCGTCGAGCAGTGTTGCAATATCGTCCAGAAGCGTGAGTAAACTGGTTCCTGCCAAAGTGGTATTCCTTATTATTCCGGTTCGTGATCCTGACAACAGGGGCAACGCTCAATCGCCGTCACTGACATATCGGCGATGCCCGCACAGTCCCATTCGACGCGTAACGGCCCCGTCAGATCCCCGGCATGCAAATACTTGCTCACCGGACTTTCCGTCATACCGCTGATCTCCTCGGTAGCTACCAGCCGATCGCCAAGATAAATGCGCGCCGTGGCTTGGGTATTCACCATCCGCTCATCGCGGAGTTGATACAGGCGCTTAACGGTAAGTTTGATGCTGCTCATGGCTTCATTCCGCGTCCCAGAGAAAGGGAAGATCTAAACTGTTATGGCGGCTAAAAGCAACAATCTCGCGTTATTCATCGCGATAGTGATGCAATCCCTGATGGTCGATTTCGCTGCTGTCGGTCGCGGCCAGCAGCCACTCTTCTAAACGTTCGATCAACGCGCTGTCCTCCAGCTGCAGTTTGCCGCGCAGCGCGCACTCCCAAACAATCAGTACTTTCCAACCTCCTTCGCGTAGTTGCTCGATGTAACGCCGGTCGCGTTCAACGTTACTGTTAATTTTGCCACTCCAGAATTCGGTACGCGTGGCGGGCATTTTGAATAAGTAGCAGTGATGACGATGCCAGAAGCAGCCATGGACAAAAATAATCGCTTTCTCGGCGGGCAGGACAAAATCCGGGCGGCCCGGCAGCGCTTTATCCTGCACGCGATAGGTAAAACCACGATCTTTAAGGATCAAGGCAATACGCTGTTCAATCGCGGTATCCTGATTGCGAATGGCGCGCATGTTTTTACTGCGAATGGCTTGCGAGTGAACGTCTGCCATAGCGTCTCCTTGTTATTGCGCTTCTTCAACTTTAGCGGTTTAGGCCAAAAGCGAAAGCACAGGGTACGCCAATTTCCTCGTTGCGTGATGAGTGTTAGCATAGCCACTTCACTGTTAAGGAAAAACGCATGCTCGCTATCGACCCCGTCTCGCCCTCCCCGTTAACTGCCAATCAGGATGACGCGACGCCGCTGTTACTGCAGGTGCTCGATATCTACGCCGCACGCGATGTGGTTATCACCTTAACCGAAGCCGGTGGCCGCGACTGGAGCGTGCCGCGTTTGAATCGTATTCGCGCCGGTAAAAGCGCCGCGCCAGCGCTCTCCAGTCGTGAAATCACCAGCCTGCAGGCACTGCTGCCGCAACGTCCGGCGCATTATGACGATGCGACATTCCAGTTTGTTGATCTGTTTGCCGGCATTGGCGGCATTCGCCGTGGCTTCGAGCAGATTGGCGGCCAATGCGTGTTTACCAGCGAATGGAATAAAGAAGCGGTGCGCACCTACAAAGCCAATTTGTACAGCGATCCGCAGTTGCACCATTTCAACAGTGATATTCGTCTGGTGACGCAGCCCGCGGGCATCCGCGATGAGCAGGCGATTTATCAGCATATCGATCGCACCGTTCCCGATCATCAGGTATTGCTGGCTGGTTTTCCTTGTCAGCCCTTCTCGCTGGCGGGTGTCAGCAAGAAGAATGCGCTGGGTCGCGCGCACGGCTTTGAGTGCGAAGCGCAAGGCACGCTGTTCTTCGACGTGGCGCGTATTCTCGCCGCCAAGAAGCCGCCGTTCTTCGTACTGGAGAACGTAAAAAACCTCAAGAGTCACGATAAAGGGCGCACCTTCGCCATCATTATGGCGACGCTGGATGAACTCGGTTATGACGTGGCTGATGCCAACGACAGCGGGTTGCCGGATGCGAAGATCATTGATGCGCGCCATTTCCTGCCGCAGCATCGTGAACGCATCGTGCTGGTGGGCATTCGTCGGGATAGCGGACTCAGCCACGGCTTTTCGCTGCGCGCCCTGCCCGCGCTTTACCCGCAAAGCGTGCCGTCACTACACAGCCTGCTGGAAACCCAGCCGGCAGCGAAATATACGCTGTCACCGACGCTGTGGAATTATCTGTATCAATACGCGAAAAAGCATAAAGCCAAAGGTAATGGCTTCGGCTTTGGCCTCAATGACCCGCGCAATCCCACGGTCTGTGTCCGTACCTTATCGGCGCGCTATTACAAAGATGGTTCGGAAATCCTGATCGATCGCGGCTGGGATCACGCACAAGGCGAAGCCGACTTTCAACAGGCCGAGAATATGGCGCGCCGTCCGCGTCGTTTAACCCCGCGAGAATGCGCACGCTTGATGGGCTTTGAGGCGCCGGGGGAGACAAAACTGCGCATTCCCGTTTCTGATACCCAAGCCTACAAGCAGTTCGGTAACTCGGTGGTGGTGCCGGTATTTGCTGCGGTGGCGCAACTCTTATTGCCGCTGATTGAACAGTACGCCGCGCAAAAGGTGTAGCGATTCAGGACCACAATTTTATTTAGGGCCGCGCTTTATGCTGTTTTTGTCTAATCGCGCCCGCTGTCACCCCACTGTCACACGTGCTGCCAATACTCCTGTTTTATTTTTTTGGAGGCGTGTGATGTCACTCCTGTCCGTTATCTCTCTGCCGCTGCGGCTGCGCGCGCGTTTCTCCCCGCGCATTCCGCTGTGGCTCACCAGTTTGCGTAGCCAGTTCTTCCTGTTCATCGTGCTGTTCTGCTTGCTGCAGTTTGCCGGCGTATTGTTGCTGAATACGCACGTCAACCAGACGCAAACCTCGTTACAGCAGGCGAATCAGCTACGTGAACGTCTGACCCTGCTGGACAAAGCGCGCATCGAACTGCTCACCGCCAGCGATAACAGCCATCGCGCCGGTATCTATCTGATGCAGGACCAACAAAGTGGCTCGGTAGATAGCTGGAAAAGCCTTGCGACCGCTGCTGATGATTCGCTGACACAGGCGCAGCAACAGTTCGCCGCTTACCACGCTAATGCGGAAAGCCCGCTCGCGCAGGGTTTCGCTATGCTGACGGAAGGATTGCAGGAGCAGCTGAAAGGATTAGCGGCCAACGACATCAACGCCTTTTTTAGGGTGCCAATGCAGGCTTTCCAGCAACAGTTTAATGACGCCTGGTTCAGTGAGATCGAGCAGGCCAATCATCAGCTCAGCAGCGTCAATCAAAATACGCTTAGCACGTTGAAACAGAGCCGTAATATGTCTCTGATTGTCAGCGCGGTGCTGATGGTGCTGCTGGTGCTGGCATCCAGCTTGCTGATGCGTGGCGTACTCATGCCGCTGCGCCGCGCGAACGCGCAGCTGGAGCAGATCGCCACCGGGGATCTGCTCGATGCGCAAAATAATCCGCCTCGCCAGTCGCTGGAAACGCGTCAGCTGTTCCAGTCGATTGATACCATGCGTCGCGGTTTGCAACAGATTGTGCGCGACATCCACACGGTGGCAGTCAGCGTCGCCGCCGGTGCCGAGGATATGCAGCAGCACAATGAAAAAGTGATGCAGCAGCACCAGAAGCAAAATGCCAGCTTCCATCATCTGTCGCAGCGTTTAGACCGCGTGTCGGAAGAGGTGGAGATCGGTGCGCAGTTCTCGCAGCAGGCGACACAGGAAGCGCAATCTGCCGATGCGTTGATGCGTAACTGCGCGGTGGAAGTCGATAACATGGAAACTCAGATGCAGCAGATCGTTACCGCGTCGGATGATATCGCCGGAATTGTTAGCATGCTGGATGATTTGTCGATGCAGACACGTTTGTTATCGCTAAATGCGGCGATCGAATCCGCCCATGCCGGCGCCTACGGCCGTAGCTTCTCGGTGGTCGCCAAAGAGATGGGCTTGTTATCGCAACAAAGTGGTGCCTCTACCCGCCAGATCGACGGCTTGATTCAGCACACTCAGCAGCATGTGCATGATGGCTTTGATAAGGTGAAAGCCCTGGAGGTGCTGTTTGCCCAAATCAGCGGCGCGGTGTCCGGCGTGGTGACGCAGTTAAGCGAGCTGCAGCAAAACAGTGCAGCACAGAGCCATCGCGTGAAGAAGATTGCCCGTGAAGTACTGGAGATGAGTGAGCAGTTGCAGCAAAACGAAGCGTTAAACGCCCATCAGGTCCAATCGGCAGTCCAGCTGCGTGAGTTATCGGACCGCCTGGCGCAACGTGCGCAGCAGTTCCGCGTCAGCAATGTTTAATCTCCAACCCTAAAAAAACCCGTCATTGACGGGTTTTTCGCTTATTTCTTCTTCTTACTTTTCTTCAGCAGCGCACGAACCTGCTTCAGTTCCGCAGTAGAGAGTTGGTCTTCAACCGCTTCTTGCGTATCCAGGCTGTCAATGGCCGGTTGCGTAACCGCATCTAAACTGGCCTGCAGGCGATTAACGATCTCTTGACTCATGGAGATTTGGTTATCTGCGGCTAACTGTTTGATGTGCTCTTTCAGTGCCGGGTCAATTTTAATGGTTAAGTTAACGGTCTCGGTCATTTTCATACTCCCTTTTGATTTACAACAACGTAGCGGAAGCAGATGAAAGTTAACAGACTGTCATAAAAATTTAATATTACGAGTGTATAGGACTGAAATCCCTTAACACCGATTCATCGACTGAGGTGAGATTGCCCTGCAACTCGGCGCACAGTTTGCCCATGTAATGCACGAGAAAATCCGCATTGTGCTCGGCCAGCAGACGTCCTGCTTCGGTTTGCATGGTTTGCGGTAGGCCCAGCAATTTTTTCTGAAAGTGATCCAGCGTCCACTTCACGTCATCCAGTTCGCGCTCTTTTCCTAATGGATCATCGCTATCAAACAGCGGACGCCCTAACGCACCTGCCGTGTAGAAAACGCGCGCCAGGCCGATAGCACCTAAAGATTCGAGACGATCGGCATCCTGTACGATTTTCGCTTCCAGTGTTTGCGGTGCGATACGCGCGCTAAAACTGTGTGCCTGCACCGCATGAGCCACTGCATCCAACCGTTCAAAGGGGAAATCCGGGAAATCCTGCTGCAGAATGCGGCGCGTCTCTTCAGCGGCATAAGTAGAGGCTAAATGACGTTCAGGATGGTTTTTCGGCAGGTTGACCACATCATGAAAGTAACAGGCGGTCATCACCACCATAGGATCAGCGTCGCTGTGCTGCATGATGCGTTTCGCACTCATCCATACGCGGCGCAGGTGCGCGATATCGTGGGCTTTATCGTCGTGCAGCCAGTTGAGCTGCAGCCAGTTCTCGTAGCGTTGTTCCCAGTGAGTAAGTGACATCGTGCTTCTCCTGTTATTGCTGTTATAAAGCACCGCCTTGGCAGGGTGCTGCTCCTGTGGACATCATAGCGGTCTGGTGATGACACTTTTTTTACATCCATCCAGGATGGGCAAAGCGTAAAAATGAGATCCCGATCTTGTTATAACGCTGTTAACAGCGCTTGCACAGCCCCCATAACGATTTCGGCTTTTCCTTAGTGGCGTTTAGGTTAAATAGCTCAGTTAAATAGAGGTAATGTATTTCCGTCATCAACAAATTTCACTTAGGTGGTTTTTTCCAGTTAAATATGCTGAAGAACAGCGGTAATTTGAGGCATATCAACGCGGCATAATCTGAAAAGGTTCCCATTCTGGCCTTTATAACGTACTGTATCTGGAAAATTTCTGGCTTCCGATGCTTGTGAAGTCCTTTTCAGCACACACTTTGCTTATGAACCATTTTTTAAATCTAAAATTGCCAGAATTGCCTGATACTAAGGCGACAAATTATTAAGCAAACTGATTCAAACCCATTATGCTAGCTCTCACATCTGAGGATGTTGGCGATTCTTTGCAGTTTCCGGGTTTGTGACAAAAATAAGAGGTATGCAATGAAAGAACGGCCGATTCTTTTTTCCGAACAGCGGGTACGCGCCCTGCTGGTTGGCCAGCAAACGCAGACCCGGCGCATTATGAAAACCCAAGCTTTTGGTCCGGGTCAGGATCATCATGAAGGTGTACACGCGTTTGACGTCAGCGCCAACCATCTGCACGGTTATAAATTAATGTCGATGACCGATGTTAGCTCGCACTGCCCATTTGGTCAGGCGGGCGATGGTTTGTGGGTACGTGAAACCTGGCGTGGCCCGATCGTGCCAGAAGCATTGCTGGCGGATTACGAACGCGATCCCCTGCCGTTCCGTAATGCGGCTTATTGCCAATATCGCGCTGACAGCAATGAGCTGGGACAGCTGGATGAGAATGTGCAGAATGCCGAGCAATTTGGCTGGCAAACAGCAATTCATATGCCGCGCTGGGCCAGCCGCATCGATCTACAAATCACCTCGGTGCGTGCCGAAAAAATTCAGGACATCAGTGAAGATGACATTATGGCGGAAGGTGTGCAGACCGATTCGCACTTCCTTAATAACTTCTTCACCATGAATATGAATTCTGAATCACCGAAAGAAGCGTATCGCAAAGCGTGGCAGAAACAGTACGGCGCCACCAGCTGGGAAGTGAACCCGTGGGTATGGGTTATCGCGTTTCAGCGTGTTGAACGTTAACGATAAAGGCTGCAACGCGCATAAATGTAAGGTCGTCATGCATGACGGCCTTTTTATTTCCTTGCCATGACTTTCCTAATGCTTGTCAGTCAAGAGATGAAAACCCCAACAACCTGGCGCACACCTTGTAGCGGCGCAATTTATTGCGCGATAAATCGCGCCGCTACGGAATGTGCGGTAATTAATATGGGGCTAAACTGATCGGCATTACGCCATGACTTTCCCGGTTTGCCACGCCAATCACAGACAAATCCTCTACTAACTGGTTGAATATCCGGCTTTGATCACGCGCTGGCAATTTCCCTTTTGCCGCGCCAGGATACGGTTTTCCTCTGAAGAGTGAGTGACGCAATGTTCAAATGGCCGTGGCATGCGCAAATAGAGACTTCAGTACTGGCGCTTCCCTGGCAACAGGCGCTGGCGCAGCCGATCTTTACACTGCTCGATCCTGAAGAAAAAACCGCCCTCGTTGCGCTGGCTCAACGCTTCCTGCAACAGAAAAAAATCTCGCCGCTGCAAGGCCTGCAGCTTGATGAACTGCTGCTGGCGCGTCTGGCGCTGCTGTTTTGTTTGCCGGTGTTGAAGCTTGGTCTCGAATGGCTCGACGGCTTCCATGAAGTGCTGGTTTATCCCGAACCTTTTAACGTTGACGATCGCTGGGAAGATGATAACGGCTTGGTGCATCACGCGCCGGCGGTTCATGCCGGACAAAGCTGGACGCAAGGTCCGGTGGTTTTGAATGCGCTGGATATTCAGGACTCTTTCGATCTCTCCGGCTTTAACCTGGTTATTCACGAAGTGGCGCATAAACTCGATGCGCGCGGTAGCGGCTATACCAGCGGAATCCCCGTCATGGCGCTGCGTGATGTCGCCAATTGGGAGAAAGATTTACTGCAGGCAATGGCAGAAATTGAAGCTGAAGTTGAGTTAGTGGGTGAACAAGCGGCGACCATCGATCCTTACGCTGCTAGCGATGCAGCGGAGTGTTTCGCTGTGCTGTCCGAGTATTTCTTTAGCGCACCCGACTTATTGGCTAACCGTTTCCCGGAAATGTATCGCCATCTGCAGCAGTTCTATCGGCAGGATCCGCTGGCACGATTAGTGATGCTGACAGCAGAACCTGCTTAAATCGCGATCGCTTTGTACTAATGCTAGCCAGTTGAATACAAATATGTTTTAAGCTGTTGACACCTGTAAGGGGTGCCATTAATATTCGCCTCGTTCACACGATTCCTCTGTAGTTCAGTCGGTAGAACGGCGGACTGTTAATCCGTATGTCACTGGTTCGAGTCCAGTCAGAGGAGCCAAATTTAGAGAAGCCCGCTTAGGAAACTAGGCGGGCTTTTTGCTTTTACACTTCCGTCCAGCCGCGCAGCAGGTTGTGATACATGTTCAGCAGCGACAAAAGCTCTGGACTGTCGCCATGTCGTGCTTTCAGGCTTTGAATATTACGATCCAGCTCGAACAGCATGGCGCGCTGTTTATCGTCGCGCACCATCGATTGAATCCACAGGAATGACGCGACGCGCGCGCCCTGGGTAACCGGCGTAACGCAGTGCAGGCTGCTCGACGGATATAACACCAGATGGCCCGCCGGCAGCTTCACCTTGTGCTGCCCGTAAGTATCTTCAATCACCAACTCGCCGCCTTCGTAGCTCTCCGGTTCGCTGAGAAATAGCGTGGCAGAGAGATCGGTACGCATCCAGCCTGCCGCGCCATTATGACGTACCGCGCCATCGACATGGAAACCGTAGGTTTCGCCTTGTTCGTAACGGTTAAACAGCGGCGTGGAAATCGATCGTGGCAACGCAGCGGAAAAGAACAGCGGGTTGTTGTTCAGCGCCTGCATCACCGCCGTTTGCAACTGATCGTACAGTGGCGTGCGGGTATCGATCTGCTGATTGTTTTTCACCGTCGCGCCCTGGCTGCCGACCGTCGCCCTTCCGTCGATCCATTCGGCCTGTTGCAGCAGCGTGCTAAAACTCGCTACTTCATCCGGCGTCAGTACAGCAGGAATGTGATACATCATCGCGTTGTTCTCTCAAAATTGTGGGGCGCGTACGCCCCACGGCGTTAACTTAGAAGTGGACGTTTGCCGTCAGCAGGAAAGTCCGTGGCTCGCCCGGATGGTAGCGATAACCGCTCTTGTTGATTGAGGCCACATAATGGGTATCAAACAGGTTGTATACGTTGAGCTGCAAATCGAGGTTGTTGTTCACTTTGTAGCCCAATTTGGCATCGGCTACCCAGTAACCTTCGGTATGATCCGGCGTACCGATCGCACCGTCGCTGCCGCGACGCAGACTCCCCACATAACGCGCACCGGCACCGACAGAAATGGCATCCGTTGCCTGATAGTTGGTCCATAGCGTAAAGGCGTGCTTCGGCGTGTAAGCCAGCGCAGAAGAGCCATCCTGCGATACGCTATCCCCTTCAGTCACTGATGCGTGTTGCAGCGTATAGCCAGCAATCACTTCCCAATCTGGCGTGATGTTGCCAGTGGCAGAGAGCTCATAGCCTTCCACGCGTTTCTTACCGGCTTGCGAATAAGTGCCGTCGTCGTTGGCGGTCACTTCATTTTCAATGTCGGTACGGAACAACGCCGCGTTAAGCAACAGGCGCTTATCCAGCACCTGCCATTTGGTGCCTACTTCACTGGACTTGGCTTTCTGCGGCTTGAAATCGGTGCGGTTGGCGCTGTTGCCGGTGCCGCCCGCGGCCAGCGCAAAGCTGCTGCCGCCTGGCGGTTGCTGAGAAATTGCATAGTTCACGTAAACGTTGCCCTGCTCGGTCAGACGATACAGCGCACCGGCTTTCCAGTTCACCAGATTACCCGATTTTGCGGTATCCACGGTGGTCACCGGCGTATTACGTGGCACGCCAGCTGGACACGTCAGCGCACCGCGTCCGGTGCCGCCACAGGCGGTCGCACTGTCATACTCGGTATGATAGTTATCGAGACGAATACCACCGTTCAGCTCAACGCTTTTAGTAATGGCGAGTGTATCAAACGCATAAATCCCTGCGGTATCGGTTTGACCATTTGCATTGGCGCCGTTCCTGTCCAGTCCACCCACCGAAATGCTGCTGATCGGATGGTAAATATTCACCGAGGGCGGCGTAAGCGCATTGATACCGTAATTGGTTTGCTTTTCACGCGTAAACTCCACGCCCGCGCTGACATCATGCCCAACCGAACCGGTGTAAAATTTCGAGGTGATGTTCGTCTGGTTGGTGAGAATTCGGTTACTGGTGTCTTTGGTGTTCGCCAGACGCGACCAGCTCCAGCTAGTCACATCGCTCGGGTTCGGCGTAGTGATATTGGTGGCGCCGCCCATTACCGCCGTCAGCAGATATTCCTGCTTCACGCGCGACCAACGCGTAGTGTTGCGGATGGTGGTGCTGTCGTTGATATCGTGCTCGAAGCGCATGGTCGCGCTGTCGGTGGTCGATTTATCAAAGTCGGAATCGGTGCCGTAGTAATTACCGGTCGCGACTTTGCCGGAATGATTCAGGGCCGCCGTTGCCGCATTGGGTGCCGAATAGCCCGGCAGACCGATGGTAGGAATGCCGCCATCGGGCGTATTGTTCTGATGCACATGCAGATAGTTCAGGTACAAGCGGGTTGACGTATCCAAACCCAACGCCAGCGATGGCGCCACGCCATAACGTTCGTTCTGCACGTTATCACGCGCCGCATCATGGGTTTTCTCACCCATCAGATTGAGGCGGAATGCGGCGTTATCGTTGATCGCCTGGTTATAATCCAGCGTGCCGCGGCGCATCCACGCGCTGCCAACGCTGACGGACGCATCAAGGCCCGTATCGAGGCGCGGCTGCTTACTGATCATATTGATCGAGCCCGATGGCGCGCTGCGTCCGTAATCGGTGCCCGATGGCCCTTTAATCACTTCAACCTGCTGTGTGTTGAAGGTATCGCGCGTCACGCTACCAATATCGCGAATGCCATCAACATAAATGCTATTCGAGGTGTCGATGCCGCGCATATACACTGCGTCACCGGTTGATGAACTGCCGTTTTCCCCTGCATAGAATGCGCCCACGCCCGGTACGTTTTTCAGCGCATCGGTGAGGTTAGTCACGCCTTGATCCTTGATCACCTGATCCGGAATCACCGTCATGGTGCGGGTGGTATCCACCAGCGGACGATTGAATTTCGGATCGGCAGAAGCGTTGGGGGCATACAGCGATGGCGTATGCGCTTCAACGACTAAAGTATCGTCAGATTTTTTGTTGGAATTATCTGCTGCTAGTGCGGCGGCAGGAGAAATACCCATGCAAAGCCCGGTAAACAGGGTCAGCGAACTGAAGCTGCCAAACGGCAGGTTGCGATTTTTATCCATTTTTTAAGGGAGTGGTTTCTTGTAATGATTGACGCGCACATCACATCAGAGGATAGCTTTGCGCAGAAGCAGTCCGGCGGCAAAGCGGTGAGCTGGCGTGACACCTAAATGATAACGCCAATGGTTATCATTTACTTTTCTATCTTACACGCACACCACGCCTTGGGAATACATTTCTTTACGATAAAATGACGGAATCAATACAATTGATAGAGTGCGAAAATCCTGGTGAGATTTTTTGAATGAAGGGTCATGTTTAAGCCATAAAAAAACCCGCTCGGCCGAGGAGCGGGTTTTTTATTCAACAGTGCACAGTTCATTCCAGTAGCTGTAGCGGATCACATGGTGAAGGCGCTTATCTCTCATAGTAGCGATACACCGATGGATGGAATTCAACACCGTAAAGCTGGCTGATAGGAATCAGCAGGTCGATATGATTACCGAGATCGAATTCACGCTCTTCTGCGGCTTTCGTCTCGCCATTGATCAGTTGGTTAAACCACTGCTGAAAGAGATTCTTCATTGTCAGCTTCTCCACAAATGATTGACGCTGACAGTAAACCGCATCCGGGCATATAACCAAAACGATTAGTTCTACGCTACTTTGCCGAATAATGCATATATGTTGGGTCACCATTTATGGCGACCCAACCAACGCCCTATCCCCTGCTCTTCGCCATCATCTTACGATAATTGTTCAGCCACTTGCCGCTGACCAGACGCCACCAGAAGAACACGCCGCGCACTGTCCAGTCGAGGAACATCCCCAGCCACACGCCAACAACGCCCATTCCCAGCACGATGCCAAGGAAATAACCGGCGACCACGCGCGCGCCCCACATGCTGAACATCGACACATACATGGTGTATCGCGCATCACGCGCCCCTTTCAGGCTGGCTGGCAGTACCCAGGACGCGGTCCAGATCGGCATAAATGCGGCGTTGAGCCAAATCAAATGCTTAGTGACTGAAATCACTTCCGGATCGCGGCTATAAAACTGCGCTAAGGTGCCGGCCAGCGGCACGGTAATTAACGCCAGCGAACACAATCCGATCATCGCCAGCCAAAACACATGTTTGATTTGCCGCTCGGCCTGCATCACCTGATTAAGCCCCAGCCTGCGGCCGGTAATGATGGTCGAGGCCGAACCCAGCGCGTTACCCGGCAGATTAATCAGTGAAGCAATCGAGAAGGCAATAAAGTTACCGGCGATTTCATTGGTGCCCATACCGGCAACAAAAATCTGCGTCAGCAATTTACCCCCATTAAACAGCACCGATTCAATACTGGCAGGCACGCCAATACCCAGCACTTCCATCAGGATGTTGCGGTCCCAGCGGCGGAAATAGCTGGCGATAGAGATTTTCAATGCCGGGGTAATGCCGCGATACAGCACGTAAATCGCCGCTGCCGCGCCGATATAGCGCGAGATGGTTAAGCCCAATCCGGCCCCCATAAAGCCCAGCCCTTCCCAACCGAGGCAGCCGTAAATCAGCACGCTACTGATGACGATGTTAAGAATATTCATGCCGCCGTTAATCAGCATTGGGATCTTGGTATTGCCCGCGCCACGCAGCGCGCCGCTGCCAATCAGCGCTATCGCCGCCGCGGGATAGCTCCACGCCGAGGTTTGCAAATAGCTCAGCGCCAGCTCTTTCACCTTGGGATCGGCGCTGCCGGCAATGACATCAATGATCAGATGTCCCCAAAACTCGATGGCGATCACCAGCACAAACGCCAGCGCGGTCATCAGTCCCAGCGACTGTCGCGTAGCAGCACGCGCACGTTTACCGTTGCGCTTGGCTAAGCTGAAGGCCACCACCACCGTGGTGCCGAGATCGATCGCTGCGAAGAAGGAGATGATCACCATGTTGAAGCTGTCGGCCAGGCCGACGCCCGCCATCGCTTCTTTACCGAGCCAGCTCACCAAAAAAGTGCTGAGGACGCCCATCAGCATCACGCAGAGGTTTTCGATAAAAATGGGCACGGCTAATGGGGTGATTTCACGCCAGAACAACGTACGGTAAGAGCGACGTTTGGGATACCACGCCGTGTTTCTGACCGCCCGCATCACTGCTACGCCAGGATTTTGCAAGGGAATACCAAATCACTTTGGAGAGGAAGAAGAGTAATAATGATGATAGGCCACTGAGAATTATGCAAAGTGTTTCCCCTCACCATTTAATCATTATTACAAACTTTTTGTCGCCACCACCGCAGGATCGGCTGCACCGCCCAAATACGCGCTGCGTACTTCATCGTTATTAAGCAATTCTGCACCGCTGCCGCTCAGCCGAATCTCACCGTTCACCATCACATAGCCGCGATCCGCCAGCTGCAGCGCATGCCGAGCATTCTGCTCCACCAGAAACAGCGTCATGCCTTGCTGCGTTAATTCCCGCAGAATGCCAAAGATCTGCTTCACCACAATCGGGGCCAGACCCAGGCTGGGTTCATCGAGCAGCAACAGTTTCGGGCGACTCATCAGCGCGCGCGCAATGGCCAGCATCTGCTGCTCGCCGCCTGAGAGCGTCATGGCGCGCTGCTTGCGCCGCTCGAGCAAGCGCGGGAACAGCTGATACATACGCTCTTTGTCCTCTTTAACAAAACGTTCGCCGATGGCGATGGTGCCCATCAGCAGGTTCTCTTCCACGGTCATATCGGCAAAGATGCGCCGCCCTTCTGGCGCCTGCGCAATGCCGCTGGCGGCAATGAAGTGGGTTGACCGCTGGCTGATTGCTTCGCCGCGTAAGCGAATCTCGCCGCTAGCAATACGCGGCTGACCAAAAATCGACATCAGCAACGTGGATTTACCCGCGCCATTAGCGCCAATTAGCGCCACGGTTTCACCCTGATTCACCGTCAGTGACACCTGTTTCAGCGCCTGCAAGGGACCGTAAAACACATCGACCTGCTCAAATGCCAGCATCGGTTCAGCCATAATCGCTCTCCTCTTCTGCGCCGAGATAGGCGGCAATCACTTTGGGATCGTGACGAATCTGCTGCGGCGTCCCCTGGGCAATGACATCGCCATGATCGAGCACCACAATGTGATCGGAAATGCGCATCACCATCGGCATGTCGTGTTCGATCAGCAACACGCTAATGCGATGATCGGCACGCAAGCGATGCAAAATCTCGCTCAACGCCTCGGTTTCCACCGGATTTAATCCAGCCGCCGGTTCATCCAGGCAAATCAATTCGGGCCGCGTACACATCGCGCGCGCAATCTCCAGCCGCCGCTGCTGACCGTAAGAGAGCGTGCCCGCCAGACGGTTAGCGCTCGAGACCAAATCAACGTTTTCCAGCCAGTAGAAAGCCCGATCCAGCGCGCGATTTTCTGCCTCACGGTAGCCGCGCGTGTTCAGTACGCCCGCCAGCAGCTGACGATTGACCTGCATATGCTGCGCCACCAGCAGATTCTCAATCACTGACATCTCACGAAACAGCCGGATATTTTGGAAGGTACGCGCCAATCCGGCACGGTTCACCAGATGCGCACCGCCAAACATCTTGTACCAGAGCCGCGAACCAAGCCGGGTGGGATTAACCCAATCACTTGCATGGAGGTTCTGCCCCAGCACCTGAATCACATCGGTGCTGCGCTGATTGGCGTTGAGCACAATACGTCCGCCGGTAGCGCGATAAAAGCCGGTCAGGCAGTTAAATACCGTCGTTTTACCCGCGCCGTTGGGACCGATTAATGAGGTCACCGAACCGCGTTCCACCCTCAGGCTGACATCATTCAGCGCCTTGATGCCGCCAAAGCGCATCATCAAGTTGTTCACTTGCAGAATGGCATCACTCATGGCGCACTCCTTTTCGCACTGGAACGCCGACGCGCGCCGTGCGCACCAGCCCGCGTGGCCGCCAAATCATCATCAGCACCATTAACATGCCGAATAGCAACACGCGGTATTCGGCAAAGCTGCGCAGCAGTTCCGGTGCCACCGTCAGCACGAATGCCGCCAGCACCACGCCCAGCGTCGATCCCATGCCGCCGAGCACCACGATGGCAAGAATCAGCGCCGACTCAAAAAAGGTGAACGAGGTGGGATTGACGAAACCCTGATAGCTGGCGAAAAACACCCCAGCAATACCTGCGGTTGACGCGCCCAACATAAACGCCGAGAGCTTAACTAACACATGATTAAGCCCCATCGC
Source organism: Pantoea sp. X-Soil-ISGK-421 (assembly GCF_059730785.1). Taxonomy (NCBI): domain Bacteria; kingdom Pseudomonadati; phylum Pseudomonadota; class Gammaproteobacteria; order Enterobacterales; family Erwiniaceae; genus Pantoea; species Pantoea sp. X-Soil-ISGK-421. The sequence continues at coordinate 2,495,138 of NZ_AP035979.1, forward strand.
GCGGCAGGCAATCTCATCTTCGCGCAGCGCTTCCCAGGCGCGGCCAATCGGCATGCGTGTCAGGCGATGTTTGATCCACAGCACCAGCAGCACCACCAGAACCAGCACCACATAGATGAAGATAAACTTCATATTCGGGTTGTAAGTGACATGCAGAAACTCGTGATACGGCACGCCGCCATCGCGTGCGCGGCGAGCAAACTCGAGACCAAAGAAGGTCGGTGATGGCACGGAAACGCCGTTCGGACCGCCGGTAAACGCGACCCAATTCGTCAGCACCAGGCGAATAATTTCACCGAAGCCGAGCGTGACAATTGCCAGATAATCCCCGTGCATGCGCAGCACCGGGAACCCTAGCAGCGCACCGGCAAAGGCCGCCAGCAGCGCCGCCAGCGGCAGCATGCTCCAGAAGCCCAACTCAAGATATTGATAGCCGAGCGCCAGGCCATACGCGCCGATGGCATAAAAGGCGACATAGCCGAGATCGAGCAATCCGGCGAGGCCGACCACAATATTCAAACCCAACCCCAGCAGTACATAGATCAGGCCGAGAATCGCCACCGTTAGCAGGTATTTGCTGGAGAGAAACGGAAACGCCAGCGCCACAATCAGCAGCAGCGGCAATATCCAGCGCAACCGTGAGCGATAGCCGGGATCGCGCACGTAAACCCCATCATCTTTACCAGCGAACTTACGCATCATGCGCTGCCCATATGCCGTATGCAGAAACACACTGACCAGCAAACGTCCCGCCATCACCACCGCCACCAGCAGCGCCACGCGCTGTGGCGAGAGTTTGAAGCTGTAACCGTCAAGCACTACGCCCACAATCGGGCCAAATACCACCAGCGCCACCAAACCTGCTAACAGCGTATCGAGCAGCGCCTGGCGCAGCGGATTTTGCGTCATTGCATTCATTGTGGCTTCCTCACACTTTGGCGACCAGCGGCCGTCCCAGCAGTCCTTGCGGGCGGAAGATCAAAATCACCACCAGCAGCGAAAACGAGAACACATCTTTGTAGTCAGAATTCACCATGCCCGCGAACTGCGCTTCCGCTACGCCCAGCAATAATCCCCCGAGCATTGCGCCTGGGAGCGAACCGATGCCGCCGAGTACCGCCGCGGTGAAGGCTTTGATACCAATGATGAAGCCGGCGTAAAAATCAAAGGTGCCGTAATTCATCGTCACCAGCACACCGGCCAATCCCGCCATCGCCGCGCCAATCACAAACACCAGAGAGATAACCCGATCGGTATTGATACCGAGAATCGACGCCATGCGCCGGTCCTGTTGTACCGCACGGCAAATACGCCCCAGCTTGGTGTATTGGATAATCCAGGTCAGCAGCGCCATGCCGCAAAACGCCGCGATCAGGATGAATATTTTGGTCCAGGTGATTTGCACCACACCGCCATCAAATTCCATGCGCCACACGCCGGTCAGCAGCGTCGGAATGCCCTGCTGATTCGGCCCCTGACTGAGCTGCACGTAGTTTTGCAAAATCAGTGACATGCCGATCGCCGAAATCAACGGCGCGAGGCGCGTCGAGTTACGCAGCGGACGATAGGCGATACGCTCAATCGCCCAGCCGTAAGCCGAGGTGACAATGATGGTGAAGATTAAGGTGCCAAAAATCAGCAGCGGGAAAGAGTGAATGCCAAAGTAGCTCAAAATCGCTAAGCCGATGGCGCACAGATAGGCGGAGATCATATACACCTCGCCGTGGGCGAAGTTGATCATGCCGATGATGCCGTAAACCATGGTGTAGCCGATGGCGATCAAGCCATACACGGCACCGAGCGTTAAACCGTTGATCAGCTGCTGTAAGAAGAAGGCGTCCATAATGTCGTCTCGTACTCAATGGGAGCGCACACCTCGCGCTCAATCGCGAATGACCCCGCAATGCGCGGGGCCGCGTGGCACATTACAGCTGGTGATACTTGCCTTTGTCGTCCCATTGATACACGACGTAATCCGACACTTTGAGATCGCCTTTACTGTCCCAGGCTTTTTTGCCCATTACGGTATCGACGCTATTGGCTTTCAGCCAGTCGCTGGCCTTGGTGTTGTCTTTACCTGCCGCTTTGTAAGCGGCCGCCAGCGTTTGCACGGAGGCATAAGCGTACAAGGTGTAACCTTCTGGCTCAAAACCACTGGCGCGGAATTTTTCGATTACGGCTTTGCCATCGGCGAGGGTGCGCGGATCGTTGCCGAAGGTCATGTAGACACCTTTGGTGTATTGCGGGCCACCTGCTGCGGTCACCATCTCTTCAGTTACGATGCAGTCGCCGGAGAAGAAGGCGGCATTAACGCCTTGCTCACGCATCTGACGCACCAGCGGACCGGCTTCCGGATGACAGCCACCGAAATAGACCACGTCAGGTTTCAGCGCACCGATTTTTGTTACCAGCGCATTGAAATCTTTCTCGCCGCGCGACAGCCCTTCATACAGCACTTCTTTCACGCCACGCTTCTCAAGTGAGGCTTTGGTGGCATCCGCTAGCCCTTGGCCGTAAGTGTCTTTGTCATGAATGATGACCACTTTCTTCGCCTTGAGCTTGTCGATGATGTAGTCAGCGGCGATAGCACCCTGCTGGTCATCACGACCACACATGCGGAACATGGTTTTCATGCCGCGTTCAGTAATTTTCGGGTTGGTTGATCCAGGCGTGATCGCCAGAACACCGGCCTCATCGTAGACTTCCGAGGCGGGCATGGTAGATGAGGAGCAGAAGTGGCCGACGACCGCCATGACCTTGTCCTGATCGACCAGTCGGTTAGCCACTGATACCGCCTGTTTCGGTTCACAAGCGTCATCGCCCTGCACCAGCACGATTTTCTCGCCATTGATGCCGCCCGCCGCATTGATATCCTCCGCAGCCTGGCTTGCGCCTTTCCAGTATTGCGCGCCGTACGTCGCATTAGGCCCAGAGAACGGACCGGCCACACCAATTTTAATATCTGCCTGAGCGTAAAAGGCCACGCTTAAACAACCTGCAATCGCCACCTTCATTGGGTGTTTTATGAATTTCAAAGACATGCTTTCAATCCTCAACGGGTCAGGAACGGAGCCATACCACGGCCTGGGAGAAATCAATTTCTGAAACTTGGCAGAACAGCATGTGGCCCACAAACCCGTGGGATCGCCATTTATCGCGTCATGCTCGTCAGTTATGCAAGAATCGGTCACCTTAAATGGCGACCCTACGTTTATAGTGCTCGGTTTCGTAGGGTGCGCATTCATGCGCACCTGCATAACCCAGCAATTTTTGCTTAAGTGAGCGGCATTACGCCATTTGTGGCGATCTTCTTTCAGGAAAGTCGTAGGTTGATTAAGGCCACGGTTGAAAAACAAGCAATAAGCTCGCCAACAAAACTTAACGCCGACGATTTTTTGCATTGGCATCGCGCCAGGACTGGAGACACGCGATGTAACATCCCTGCTGATCATAAACATAGCTGCGGTTACGCCATGCACCAGCACCGTGATGGTGCAGAATGCGGTCGATCACAGATTCTTCATCGTAGCGCAGGCTTTATCCGCTATGCTCTGGTAAAAACGGTCCACGTTTCCAGAAGGAGAACCCATGAATACACAACGGAACGGATTGAGCAGCCAGCAAGCGCTGGATGAATTAGAACGCCTGTATGAGGCCGCTGTTGACGCGCTGCGCAACGCTATTCGCGATTTCACCGCCAGCGGACAATTGCCGGATGAAGCCGCGCGCCAGCAAGGGTTGTTTGTTTATCCGCAGCTGCGCATCACCTGGCTGGGTGAAGGCCCGCAGACTAATCGCACTCGCGCATGGGGACGTTTCACCCATACCGGCAGCTACAGCACCACCATTACGCGTCCGGCGCTGCTGCGCCACTATCTCAGCGAGCAGTTACAGATGCTGGAGAAAGAGTACGACGTGTTGATAGAAGTGAGCCCGTCACAGCAGGAAATTCCTTATCCTTATGTGATTGACGGTTTGTCACTTGACCGCTCAATGAGCGCCAGTATTGCACGCCATTTCCCCACCACCGAACTGTCGCAAATCGGTGATGAAACCGCCGATGGTCTGTTCCATGCCAATGCGATTTTCCCGCTGTCGCATTTCGATGCGCTACGCACCGATTTCTCGCTGGCGCGCCTGCGTCACTACACCGGTACCGGCGTTGAGCACTTCCAGCCGTTTGTGCTGTTCACCAACTACACGCGCTACGTTGATGAGTTTGTGCGTTGGGCCATTGAGCAGGTGCAGGACCCCAACACACCGTATGACAGCCTGGCCTGCGCTGGTGAGGTGGTGATCACCGCCGATACGCAAGATCCGACGGCGATGATGTCTGACCTTGCATGGAAAAAGCATCAAATGCCCGCCTGGCATCTGACGTCACCCAATCGTCGCGGTATCACGCTGGTGAACATCGGTGTAGGTCCCTCTAATGCCAAAACTATCTGCGACCATCTGGCGGTGATTCGTCCGCACGCCTGGCTAATGATTGGCCACTGTGGCGGCCTGCGCGAAAGTCAGACCATCGGCGACTATGTACTCGCGCATGCCTACCTGCGTGACGATCACGTACTCGACAGCGTACTGCCGCCGGACATCCCGATCCCAAGCATCGCCGAAGTGCAGCGCGCACTGTATGACGCCACCAAAGCGGTCAGCGGCATGCCGGGTGAAGAAGTGAAACAGCGCCTGCGTACCGGCACGGTCGTCACCACCGATGATCGCAACTGGGAACTGCGCTACTCCGCTTCTGCACTGCGCTTTAACCTCAGCCGCGCTGTGGCGGTCGATATGGAAAGCGCCACCATCGCTGCACAGGGCTATCGCTTCCGCGTGCCGTATGGCACCTTGCTGTGCGTATCCGATAAACCGCTGCACGGCGAGATCAAGCTACCGGGCCAGGCAAACCGCTTCTATGAGGGCGCGATTTCCGAGCACTTACAAATCGGCATCTGCGCGGTTGAACTGCTGCGTGCCGAAGGCGATAAGCTGCACTCGAGGAAGCTCAGAACCTTCAACGAGCCGCCGTTTAGGTAATCATGATGGGTTCCGGCCCCTGAGGGCCGGAACCGTGCAGCAAAGCGCGTCATGACATTTTCAAAACAATATTCTGAACAAACCACGCCAACACCAGAAGGCCTGTCGGTAACATGATTTTCCAGGTTAGGCTGTTATTAAAGGCCGATATTTTTTCTTCCAGCTGATTAAATCTTTGATCAACTCTTTCGAACTTCTCATCAATCCTTTCGAACTTCTCATCAATCCTTTCGAACTTCTCATCAATCCTTGCGAACCGCGCATCTATTTTGTCGAACTTATTATCAATTTTCTCGAATTTCTGGTCGAACTTCTCTCCCATCCGCTCAAACTTTTTATCGATACGTTGTTCAAGCGCCCCGAGCTCGCCCATAATCTCGACACGCATTGCCCCCTGCTCGGCTCGCACCTTTTCGATATCCGCTTTGGTGGCAAAATGTTCTGAACGCGCCGTTAGCACCGCAACATCCATCTGAATCTGCTGGGTGGTTTTTTCCAGCTGTTCAACCCGTTTGATTACTTGTTCCATTTGATGATCTCCTTTGTTACCAACGTCAAAAATTAGCGGTGGGAACACACGAGTTGTATTGCTAATGGGGTAATCCATCACCGAATCCTCTTCCATCGCTTTCTTTCAATCCGTCCACCACCCAGTCAGTGAAACAGATTTATGCAGCGTTAACATTCCACGATCCCGCCATTCACAGCCCATTTTTTGCAGGCAGGTGTAAACAACATGCAGAGCGTAGGCCGGCACGAGACGGAAAAGAAGTGAGCATCAAAAAGGATTGCGAGGAGTCACGCAGAAAATAAGCGAAGGGATGCAATAGCAGACACGGAAGCCCGAGCGGGCTTCCGTTAAGCTCGGATTAGGCGCTCAGCCAGCCCAGCTTGATGACAAACAGAATCGACAGAATGATTAGCGCCGGGTTGACCTCTTTGGTACGGCCGCTTAGCAGTTTCACCACCGTCCAGGTGATGAAACCGAACGCAATGCCGTTGGCAATGGAGTAGGTCAGTGGCATGGTCAACGCAGTGACGGTAACCGGTGCCGCCGTGGTGATGTCTTTCCAGTCGATATCCGCCAGACCTGATGCCATTAGCACCGCAACAAACAATAACGCAGGTGCCGTAGCATAAACCGGCACGCTGCCCGCCAACGGCGAGAAGAACAGGCTGAGCAGGAACAGAATCGCTACCACAATCGCCGTCAAACCGGTGCGGCCACCGGCACTGACGCCCGCAGCAGACTCCACATAGCTGGTGGTGGTTGAGGTACCGAGCAGCGAACCAAACAGCGCAGCGGCGCTATCGGCGATCAGCGCACGGCCCATTTTCGGCACGTTGCCCTGCTCATCCGCCAGACCGGCGCGCTTGGTCACACCCAGCAAGGTGCCGGTGTTGTCGAACACGTCCACGAACAGGAAGGCGAAGATCACGCTGACCAAACCGACGTTAAAGGCCCCTGAGATATCCAGCTGCATAAAGGTTGGTGCGATGGAAGGCGGAGCGGAGAACACGCCGCCGAACGGTGTCAGGCCGATGCCCATAGAAATGAACGTCACCACCAGAATGCCAATCAGCACCGCGCCAGTAACGCGACGCGCTTCCAGCACCACAATGATGAAGAAGCCCAGCAGCGCCAGCAGCGGGCCCGGTTTAGTCAGATCGCCCAGGCCAACCAGTGTGGCTGGGTTATCCACCACGATACCCGCGCCTTCCAGCGCGATAATCGCCAGGAAGAGGCCGATGCCGGCACCAATACCGGCACGCAGCGGCAGCGGAATGCTGTTAATAATCCACTCACGAATTTTGAAAAGCGACATGGCAAAGAAGATCACTGCCGACAAGAACACCGCACCCAGCGCGACTTGCCACGTGTATCCCATATGCAAAACCACGGTATACGTAAAGAAGGCGTTGAGGCCCATGCCTGGTGCGAGCGCGATCGGATAGTTAGCGATCAAGCCCATTAACACGCAGCCAATCGCCGCCGCCAGACAGGTCGCCACGAAGACCGCACCTTTATCCATGCCGGTTGCACCGAGAATGCTCGGGTTCACAAACAGGATGTAGGCCATTGCCAGGAAGGTGGTAATACCCGCAATGATTTCGGTACGCACCGTGGTGTTGTGCGCTTTAAGTTTGAAGAGTTTTTCTAACATCATCATCTCTCATGAGCGGAGTCGGCACGAATGCGCGCGCTCCTTGCCAATGTGGTTTACATGCTTATTGTTGTTTTGAAAGCGAAGCAAACGGGACAAAAGGTGGTAAAACCTTCCGCTTTCCCCTGTCCATATAGCAATAGCTATGCCACTCCCCTACGCAATCGATTACGTTTCTAATTGCCGTAGCGGTTAGGATAATTCTGAACCAGAACGAGGCGCGATTATGGTGCATTGCACCAGCGCCGCGCAATCGTTTTCCCATCGGCGATTCTCACATCAAAATATTGCTGCACTGCACGCTTTCGCACTCTGACAGGCGATGGCGCTCACGTTTCTGCGGGCTGAATCAGCAGGTAAAAAACATCGGGTTACACTGCTTTTAACCCTTTCGTAACAAAAGAGGCGCGTCCATGAAGCCCGCGATTCTGGTGGTTGATGATGACCGTGCAGTATGCGAACTGCTGCACGATGTGTTGAACGAGCATGTGTTCACCGTTTATAGCTGCCACCAGGGCAAAGATGCGCTGGCGCTGATAGCGTTACATCCGGACATTTCGCTGGTGATGCTGGATATGATGCTGCCAGACACCAACGGCCTGCTGGTACTGCAACAGATACAGCGACAGCGTCCCGACCTGCTGGTGATCATGTTGACCGGCATGGGTTCGGAAGCGGATATGGTGGTGGGGCTCGAAATGGGTGCAGATGACTACATCGCCAAGCCTTTTAACCCGCGCGTGGTGGTTGCGCGGGCGCGGGCCGCATTACGGCGCTGCGGTCGACTGGTACAGCCCGAAACATTGCAGAATGAGGGTTGGCAATTTAACGGCTGGCGACTGGACGATGCGCGCTGCCAGCTGTTCAACCCGCAGCGTGAAAGTGTACCGCTGACCCAAGGTGAATACACGCTGCTGCGTGCGCTGGTGGCACATGCGCGTAAAGTATTAACCCGCGATCAGCTGCTAGAGCTCACGCACAGTGAGAGCCTCGAAGTATTTGATCGCACCATTGATGTGCTGATTATGCGGCTACGACGTAAGATCGAAGTTAACCCGCATCAACCGAGCCTGATCCGCACCATTCGCGGCCTCGGCTACGTCTTTTCCGCCGATGTGATGCGCCCTGCCTCTTCGGCGCGCGAAACGCAAATCGCCTGATCCATCCAGCGCTGCATCTCGGCTAAAGGCCGCGTGCCGTCCAGCGCGTTTGCTGCATGCAGATTAAAACAGGCGCAGGTGTGCGCCAGCTTCAGCGTTTCCGTTAGTGACCAGCCTTCATGGCTGGCATAGAGCACACCGGCGCAAAACGCATCGCCCGCCCCGACGCTGCCCACAATCTCTTCTGGCGCCATGCACCATGCCGGTTGCCAGCGCCCTTCTCCGTCCGCTTGCTGGCCCCACGCGCCTTCCGGCGCATGAATCACCACACGCTGGCGCACGCCTTGCTGCAGCAACCACGTCGCCGCCTCGGCAAACGCGGCGGGCGCAGCCAGTCCTTGCGGTGTGCGCAAACTGACGCCAGTGAGTGATTGCGCCTCCAGTTCGTTAATCACCAGATAATCGAGCCAGCGCAGCGCAGGAACGACCAGCGGTCGATATTCGCCCACGCGTGTCACCAAATCGAGTGAAGTGAGATAGCCACGCTGCTGCATTTGCGCCAGCAACCGTGCGCTGCGCGTACCGTATTCGTCGTCGGGCACATCGAGACTATCCAGCAGCAGCAAATAACCCAGATGGAAGATGCGATGGGATGTGGAGACGTCAGCAAAATGGGCCAGATCGAGCTTGCCATTGGCACCGCGTGCATGGAAAAAGGTGCGCTGGCCGTCCGGCGCGGTCATCACCTGCGTCATCGCCGTGTTGCTACTCGCGGTGCGTTGCACAAAGTGGCGATCGATGTGGTGATCGTCGAGCAGTTGCAGGATGTAGTCGCCGTCGCTGTCCTCACCAATCATGCCAATCCCCGCCAGCGGCAGATGCACCTGCATACGCGCCAGCGTAAACAGCACGTTGAGCGCCGCGCCGCCGCTGCATTTCTCGCTGTGCTGAATTTCCGTCAGCCAGCCCTGTTCCGGCCAGTGGCTGATGCGCTGCACGTGGTCCACCAGCATGCTGCCGGCACCGATGATGCCGTTACGCGCTCCCATCTCAGGCCCTCCCGGCGCTGCCAAATACCTGCATCTGCTGCGCGACGACGTTGGCGATATCGCGCTCCACCGCCATCAACAACTCGGCAAAGGAGTCGTAGCGCGCATCACGCTGGGTGATCTGCGCTTCAATCGCGCCGAGCGCCGCCTGCGACATGCCGGTGTAGAAGTTAATTTTGTTAATGCCAAGGCTGACGGCACGGCGGAAATCCGCATCACTAATGCCAGAGCCGCCATGCAGCACCAGCGGAATGCCGGCCGTAGAACGGATCGCCGCCAGTCGGTCGAAGTCGAGCTTCGGTTCGCCTTTGTACTTGCCATGTGCATTGCCAATCGCCACCGCCAGGCAATCAATGCCGGTGGCGCGAACAAACTCGGCCGCCTGCGCCGGATCGGTGAATTTACCGCTATCGGCCTCACCAAACAGCGCACCGCCTTCATCACCGCCCACCGCGCCGAGTTCGGCTTCAACCGAGACGCCGAGCGCGTGGCACATTTTTACCACTTCCCGCGTCTGGCGGACGTTTTCGTCGTAGCTCAGCGTGGAACCATCAAACATCACGGAAGTAAAGCCGAGGCGAATCGCCTGCATTACCGCCTCAAAATGCAGGCCGTGATCGAGATGCAGCACCACCGGAATATCGTGCAGTGCCGCTTCGGTGCGTACGGCGGCCACCAAATGCTCAAGGCTGACATACTTAAAATGCACTTCGGCAATACTGATAATAAACGGGGATTGCTGCTGCTCCGCCGCCTGATAAAGCGCGCGCAGGAAATGGGTGTCGAGGACATTAAACGCGCCAAGCGCGTAGCCGTTCTGTTGCGCATGGGCCAGGCCCTGCGCCAGTGAAATCAGTGCCATGATGGGCTCCTTTAGGCCAGCCAGCGGTGATATTCGTTACACAGCAGCCAGCGCGGTTCTTCATCTTCATTAAGCGGATTGAAGCGTGCCAGCGGGGTGAGAAACACGTTGTCATGTTCGTCGTCGTTGGGCATCGAGACTTCACCCACCAGCACATCGCCGTAGCCCTCTTCGCCCCAAAAGCTGTGCCAGACTCCGGGCATTAAGGTGACGCTTTCGCCTGGTGATAAACGCAGTTGCGAACCGGCGGCGTGCGTTTGACGGATGCCGTCGAGCGTGACGTTGACCGCCGTATCGGCCAATTGATTGCCCGCGCGGTTATGCAGCGTGACAATCAAATTGCCGCCGCCGCGATTGATAATGTCTTCCATTTTTTGCGGGTGATAATGCATCGGCGTGACCTGCCCTTCACGCACATGCATGATTTTTTCGGCATAAGGTTTGGCCCACGGCTGACCGCCACGCGAGCCGTTGCGCAGCGTGAACAGGGTTAGACCGGTTTGATTGAAATCGTCAGCGCCGAAGCTGGTGACATCCCAACCAAGGTGCAGCGCCAGCAGTTCAGCGGCATCGTGTTTATCCAAGGCGCGCCATTGGCTGAGGCCATAATCGGCCCACGGCGGCAAATGCACATCCTGGCGCATAAAGAATTCGCGGGTGCGTTGTAAGATCGCATTCACTTCAGAGCGTTGCATAAAAGCTCCTCAGGTTAAGGGGCCAGGTGCATACAGGTCGCCATAAATAGCGTAATGCCGATCAGTTAAGCCCCGTATTAATTACCGTACATACCGTAGCGGCGCGATTTATCGCGCAATAAATTGCGCCGCTACAACGTGTGCGCCAGGTAGTTGGGGTTTTCATCTATTAACTGACAAGCATTACGCCATAAATGGCGACCCTACATGTGTGTGGGCTTACTTCACCGTCCAGCCCTTGTAGCCGCTGACGCTATTGCGGTCGATCATCGTCACCGGAATCAGCACGGGCTTATCCGGCGCGGGTTTGCCCTGCAGGATGTCGTACCCGATCTCCACCGCTTTGGCCGCCATCACCTGCGGATCCTGCGCTGGCGTCGCGACAAACAGCGAGCCTTTACGTTTTAACGCCTCTTCGCCGTCTGGCGATCCATCCACGCCAACAATAAAGAACTCATTACGCTGCGCCTGTTTCGCCGCCAGATCGGCACCGATCGCCGTTGGATCGTTAATCGCAAATACCGCATCAATCTTCGGATTAGCCGACAGCAGGCCGGTCATCACTTCGAGGCCACCTTCGCGGCTGCCTTTGGCGTTCTGGTTATAGGAGAGCAGCTTGATATCCGGATGGCTTTTCAGCTCGGTCATACACCCTTCCACACGGTTTTGCACCGCAGAAACCGGCGGCCCGTTGATGATCACCACGTTGCCTTTGGCTTTCAGACGATCAGAGATGTATTTACATGCCATCGCGCCCGCCGCGGTGTTATCGGAGGTGATGGTGGCGTTGGCGCCGTCTGCCGCCACGTCGACCGCCACCACCACAATCCCGGCATCACGCGCACGTTTTACGGCGGGCGCAATCCCTTTGGAATCGGCGGCGTTGAGGATGATCATGTCCACTTTGGCGGCGATGAAGTTATCAATCTGCCCCACCTGCTGACCGAGATCGTAGCCGCTGGACACCAGCGTGACATTGACCTTGTCGCCCGCTAATTCGCGCGCCTTGAGCTCCGCCCCTTTGGTGATCTGCACGAAGAACGGGTTAGCAAGATCGCCCACCGTCACGCCAATAGATTTCAGTTCTTTGGCCTGAGCCACGCCCGCACTGAACAGCGTCGCCGCCAGCAGCCCGGTTACAATCGGATTAAAACGCATAGTCGATGTTCTCCTGCTTTTTTTGGTTTTATGGTCGCCATAAATGGCGCCCCTACTTACTTGTAGGGTCGGCATTTATGCCGACCTGGATACAATCACAACCTCAACCCACGTGATGCCGCGTCCGGTACTTATCGATCAACACCGCGATAATGATCACCGCGCCCTTAATCACTAACTGCCAGAAATACGACACGCCCATCAGCGTCATGCCGTTGTTTAGCGTGGCGATAATCAGTGCGCCAATCAGCGTGCCGGTGATGGTGCCGATGCCGCCAACAAAACTGGTGCCGCCGAGGATCACAGCGGCAATGGCATCCAACTCATAGCCAACGCCGAGGTTGCCGTTGGCGCTGTACAGGCGCGAGGCGCTCATCAATCCACCGAGTCCGGACAGCAAGCCGCTCATGGCGTAGACAAACAACAGCACCACGCTCACTTTGATGCCGGTCAGGCGCGCCGCCTGCACGTTGCCGCCCACCGCGTAGATATGCACGCCCAACGTGGTACGACGCAGAATGAACCAGCACAGCGCAATCACCGCAAACGCGATAATGATCAGCCACGGCACCGGCCCGAGGTAGCCGTTGCCTATCCACTCAAAGTTGATGTCGGAATTGATCACCGTCGTGCCGTCCGCCAGCAGATAAGCCGCACCGCGCATCGCGGTATAAGTTCCGAGCGTGACAATAAAGGGCGGCAGCCCAGCCCATGCCACCAGAATGCCGTTAAACAGCCCCATAATCAGCCCGGCACCCAGCGCCGCCGGTATCGTCAGGGAAGCAAACGCCGGATCGAGCGATACCACCATCGCCACCACCGCGGTGGTGCCGAGCATCGAACCCACTGATAAATCGATGCCGCCGGTGAGAATGACAAACGTCATGCCCGCCGCCAGCACGATATTGATCGAAGCCTGACGCGTTATGTTCAGCAGATTGCCTTCAGTGAAGAAGTTCGGCGTAACAAAGCCAAACACCGCCACGATCAGAATCAGAATCGGCAGGATGCCGACGGTTTGCAGCAGGTCGCTCATTAACGCGCGCTTGAGCGTGGGACTTTTAACGCGTGCGGATTCACTGGTCATTGCGCTCTCCTCAGGCCTGAACCGGCTGCGCGCCGGTGGCCAGTGTCATAATGTTTTCCTGGCTAATCTCTGCCCCACTCAACTCACCGGCGATGGCGCCTTCACGCATCACATACACGCGGTCGCTCATGCCGACCACTTCCGGTAACTCGCTGGAGATCATTAAAATCGCCACGCCCTGCTGCGCCATCTGCTGCATCATGCGGTAGATTTCGCTCTTGGCGCCGACATCGACGCCGCGCGTCGGTTCATCAAGAATCAGGATGCGTGGCGCAATCGCCACCCAGCGTGAAATCAGCAGCTTCTGCTGATTGCCGCCGGACAAGCCGCCCGCACGTACTTGCGCATGCGGCACGCGGATATTCAGCGCATCAATTGCCTCACTGGCGATCTTCTGCCCTTTGCGCCGATTGAGCAGGCCATAGCTGGCATCGCGCTCCAGCGTCGCCATCACAATGTTGTCCTGCGCCGCCAGCTCAAGAAACAAGCCCTGCTCTTTGCGGTTCTCGGTGAGAAACCCGATGCCGCGCGCAATGGCGTCACGCGGGGAGTGAATCTGTACTTTTTCCCCGTCAATCCAGATTTCACCGCCGCTCGGTTGATGCACGCCAAAAATCAGCTGCGCCAGCTCGCTGCGTCCGGCTCCGACCAGGCCCGCCAGGCCGACAATCTCGCCGGCACGCACTGAAAGGCTGCTGGGCCGCACTTTGTGTTTGTCGCACAGGTGATTGACGGCGAGACGGATGTCGCCGAGCGGAATGGTGCGATCTTTGTTGAACAGATCGCTAAGCGGGCGCCCCACCATCATGCGCACCAGCTCGCTGGCGTTAAGCTGTTCACGCGTCAGGCTGCCGACGTATTGCCCGTCGCGCAGCACGCTGACGCGATCCGACAGTTCATACACTTCCGCCATGCGATGGCTGATATAGATAATCGCCATCCCTTCGCTGCGCAGACGTTTAATCAGTGCAAACAGCTGCTCGGTTTCACGGTTTGAGAGTGCGGCAGTGGGCTCATCCATCACCAGAATGCGGCTGTTGCGGTGCAGCGCACGGGCAATTTCCACCTGCTGCTGCTCGGCAATGCTGAGACGGCTAACGAGATCGGTGGCAGTAAACTGTGCGCCCAACCGATCAATCACCTGCTGCGCTTCTTCCGCCATCTGGCGACGTTTCACCAGGCCCACGCGGGTGATTTCACTGCCGAGAAAGATGTTCTCCGCCACCGTGAGATTCGGTGCCAGATTGATCTCCTGATAAATCAATGTGATGCCTGCCGCCAACGCCTCTTTTGGGCCTTTAATCGCATACGGCTGGCCGTCGATGAGAATTTCCCCGCTGCTGGCGGTATAGGCACCGGCCAGAATTTTCATCAGTGTACTTTTGCCCGCGCCGTTTTCGCCCATCAGCGCATGCACTTCCCCGGGCCAGACCGTGAGGTCAACGCCCTTCAGCGCATAGAAGTTGCCGAAGCGTCGGGTAATTCCCCGCATCGAGAGTATCGGTGTGCCGTCCATTGAGAGGCTCCTGCTGGCAAAGGTTGCAGCGAGTAAAGCCGCTTCAGATAAATGGAAAATGTCAGCCGCCGTTCACATTTGTCATATTTCGCCTGGCTCACGCTTCTATACTCGCCAGCAGTTGAGCGGTAAGGAGTGGCAACCATGAGTCACAGTCTGCGTTGGCACGCGGGCGCGCGCAGTCGCCTGCTGCTGTTTAATCTGCTGGTGATGTCAGTGACGCTGGCGGTGAGCCTGGTGGCCATTTTTGGATTTCGCCACGCAGGTCACATTCAGGAACAGGCGCAGGCACAAACGCTGGCAGACATGAACGGCAGCCTGGCGCTGTCACGTGATACCGCCAATGTGGCAATCGCGGCGGTGCGTTTATCACAGGTGGTCGGCGCGCTGGAGTATCAGAGTGAATCGGCCCGCTTGCAGCAAACGCAGCAGGAACTGCAACAGTCGCTAACCTTACTGGCTAACGCGCCGCTGGCCGCACAGCACCCCCAGCTATTGACGCGTATTCGTGAGCGCAGCCAGATGCTGGAACAGACCATCAATCAATTGTTACGGGCCGGTCATCAGCGTCACCTGCAGCGCAACGTGATGCTGAGCGGTTTGTGGCAATCACAGCTGTTGCTCAATCGCATTGACCTGCTGACACGCGCCGATTCCCCTTCTGCAGCGCTGCGCCAACAAACCCACAGCTTATTCAGCGTGGCGATCCAATCCAGCGCGCCGCAGGCCGCGGTGCAGCAACTGCAAACGGTGCTGCGCCAATGGCAAGCGCTAACGCTAAGCGGCGTGCTGAACACCCAGGTGCAGCGGCTGATTGCCAGCAGCAGCAGTTTGCTGCCGGTGGCGCAACAGCTGGAGCAGAGCGATATCGCCATCGCCTACGCCACCTACCGCATCAAAGCGCTGGTGGCGATGCTCAACGACGACATCACCCATTACGTGCAGCGGGTGGCGCAGCAGAGTGATGCACGCAGCGCGGTGACCCATGAAGAACTGGATTCGATCATCGGCTTTATTGGCCTGTTTATGCTGCTGGCGCTGCTGATCACCGGTTACGCCGGTTACTACATCTACCGCAATCTGGGTTCGAGTCTGACCGCCATCGCCCACGCCATGACGCGGCTGGCGCAGGGTGAAAAGAGCGTCAATGTACCGGGTCTGGCGCGGCGCGATGAGCTGGGCGATCTGGCGCGCGCCTTCAACGTGTTTGCCCGCAATACTGCCTCGCTGGCGCACACTTCACGCCTGCTGAAAGAGAAAAGTAACCAGCTGGAATCCACTTTCCTCGCCATGCGCGACGGCTTTGCCCTGTTTGATAACAGTGGTCAGCTGGTGGTGTGGAACGCGCAATATGCCGAGCTGCTGGGTATCGCGCCGCGCGAGTTGCATCGCGGTTTGCATTACCAACAGCTCTTAAAACGCGTCGATGTGCAACTTCACGGGTTAGCCGATGCGCAGGAAGTGCGGCTGGCAGATGGACGCACGCTGGAGCTGCGTTTCAGCCCGGTGCCGCGCCGTGGCATGGTGAATACCGTGCTGGAACGCACCACACGCAAAGCACTGGAAGAGGCGCTGCTGCACAGCCAGAAAATGAAAGCGGTCGGTCAGCTGACCGGCGGGCTGGCGCACGACTTCAATAATCTGCTGGCGGTGATCATTGGCAGCCTGGCGTTAACCGTCGATCAACTGCCGCCCGGTATGCTCGCCAACCGCATCGAGCGCGCGCGTCAGGCCGCCGACCGAGCGGCGCAGCTGACGCAACGTTTGCTGGCCTTTTCGCGCAAACAGGCGCTCTACCCGCGCGCCGTGTCGGTGGTGGAACTGGTGGATAATCTGCATTCGCTGTTGCAGCATGCGCTGCTGCCCGGCCAACAACTGATAATCGATGCACAGCGCCCCGGCTGGCCAGCATGGATCGATGCCGGCCAGCTAGAGAACGCGTTGATCAATCTGGTGGTCAATGCACGCGATGCGATGGCGCAACAGCGCGGTGAAATCCGCCTGCGCATCTGGAATCAACGCAAACAGGAAGCCGACGGCAAGCGCGATCGCGTCACGATAGAAGTCATTGATCACGGCTGCGGCATGTCGGCGGAGGTGCGCGAACAGGTGTTTGAGCCGTTCTTCACCACTAAAGCCATTGGCAGCGGCAGCGGTTTGGGCTTATCGATGGTGTATGGCTTTGTGCGCCAGTCCGGCGGCCAAATCGAGCTGGAAACCGCGCCCGGACAAGGCACCACCGTGCGGTTACTGCTGCCGCGCGCGCCAGAAGCGGCGCAGCCGCTCAGCGTACCACCGCCGTTGCTCTCGCAGGCCAGCAACGATCGACTGGTGTTGGTGCTGGATGATGAACCGACGGTGCGGCAAACGCTGTGCGAACATCTGCACCAGCTCGGTTATCTGACGCTGGAGTGTGGCGATGGCGAAAGCGCGCTGACGCTGCTGCGCCAGACGCTGGATATCGAGCTGTTAATCAGTGACTTGATGCTGCCGGGCGGCATTAACGGTGCGGATGTGATTCGTCAGGCGCAGGCGCAGTGGCCGCATCTGGCGACCGTGTTAATCAGCGGCCAGGATCTGCGCCAGACGCAGGTGACGCTGCCGCTGTGTGAACGGCTGGCGAAACCCTGGCATCAGGCGCAGCTGGTGCAGGCGCTAGAGCGCGCCTGGCAGCGCAGCGCACGGCTTAATCGCGCGCGGCAGGCTGCCACAACGGCACCCCTTTCCCCGTGATGTAACGCTTACGCAGCTTGCTGGAGATGACATCCATGATCATCACCACGGCCACCAGGATAATGGTCAGAAACATCACCACATCCCAGTTCCATAGACGCATGTTCTCGGCATAGACCAGGCCCACGCCACCCGCGCCGACGAAGCCTAACACCGCTGCTGATCGGGTATTGGATTCAATTTGATACAGGCTGAGCGCGAGGAAAGTTGGGAATGATTGGGTAAAAATACCGTAGCGATGTTTCTGCAAGCTGTTGGCGCCCACCGCACTCAGGCCGCGACCTGGCGAACGCTCTACCGCTTCATGCCCTTCGGCATACAGTTTGCCGAGCAAACCGACATCCTGCATCACAATCGCCAGCACCCCCGCCAGCGGCCCCATGCCAACGGCACGCACGAAAATCAGACCCCAAATCGCCATGTCGATGCCGCGCAGGACATCAAGCACACGACGCACCACCAGCGAAATCGGACGCGTTAGCGCATCGTGCATCACGTTGCGCGCCGCCAGGAATGAGACCGGCAGCGCGATCAGCGAAGCGGTCAGCGTGCCGGAGAACACAATCGCCAACGTAATACCGATTTGCGTGAAGTAGTAGCCAAACGGCCAGTTGAGGAAATCCTGCCAGACAAACATTCGCAGGAAATAGCGGCTGAGTTGCTGGCAGCCAACGAGAAAACGGCTCCACTCAATGCCAAAGAATTCGAAAAAGAACAGGTAATAGAGCGCGATGGCCAGCGCCACCAACGCGACGCGGCGCAGATAGCGGTGCTGCGCGGCAAACAGCGCGGCATGTTCCTGCTTGAGTTTGGCGACATCCGGCGCTAAGGCAATCATGGCACGTCTCCTTCTACTACGCGGCGGCGCAGCCAGCCGGACAGCGTATCCAGCAGCGACACCACCACGATAATCAGCAGCAACGTGATGCTGACCTGATCGTAACGGTCAAGTTTGATATTGGTCATCAGCTCCTGGCCAATGCCGCCCGCGCCGACCAAACCGAGAATGGTTGAGGAGCGGAAGTTAACTTCCAGACGCATAAAGCTGTAGGAAAGAAACGTCGGTTTAACCTGCGGCCAAAACGCAAAACGCATGCGCTGCAGTTTGCTGGCACCGCACGCCGCAAGGCCGCGCACCGGTTTATCCGAGGCGCTTTCAATCGCTTCGTAGAACAGTTTGGTCAGGCTGCCGACGGTGTGCAGCGCCAGCGCGAGGAAACCGGGAATGGCACCAATGCCAAACGCCATCACGAACATCACCGCCCACGCCAGCTCCGGCATGGTACGCAGGAAGGCGACGAAAGCGCGAATCGCCATGCGCAGGCTGCGCGGCGTTTGGGTGTTGTCCGCGGCGAAGAAGGCCAGCACACCGGCAACGGCCACCGCCACGATGGTGGACGACAGCGCCAGCTGCAAGGTTTCCCAGATCAGCGGCAGCTGGAAGTGCAGCCGATAGCCCCAATAAGCCAGCGAGCCTTCGGTTTTGCCATCGGCAAACAGCAGTGACAGATGCAACACCGGCATCGTTTCGCCGATGTAGTCAAAAAAGTGTGGCAGCGACTGCCAGACGGTGAGCAGATTAAATTCCGCCATCTTGCCCGCGGCCAGATAGAGCGCCAACAACAGCAGCGACCACAGCAGCGAGTCGCGCTTTTGCTGGCGGCGGATGCGTTGGTAATAGTGTTCGAAATCGGTCAAGAGGGAGATTCCTGTGTAACCCGGTCGCCATGAATGGCGACCCTACTTTGTAGGGTGCGCATTAATGCGCACCGTTTTATCGCTTAACCGCGCGAACCCTTCATCAAATCGCGCTTCATATCGATGATATTCTGGTAATCCGCCACGGTTGCCGGGCCGATGTGCTGGGCGCCGCCCACCGCTTTAACAAAGCAGCCGTGATCTTCTTTATCCAGCTTCTTGATGGTGGCTACCACTTTCGCTTTGAAATCGGCGGGCAAGTTATTGCTCACCAGAATCGGGCCATTCGGGATCAGCGGCGACTGCCAGATGATGCGGATCTGCTTCATCAGGTCGGGATGATCCATCCGAATCAAACGACCAAAGGCCCCCGAGGTATAACCGGTTTCGCGGTCGCCAATCAGTGACGTCCAGGTCACTGCACCGTCGAATTGGCCGTTCAGCACGCCGAGGATGTCCTGCTCGTGGCCGCCGGAGAAGGTCACGCTGGAGAAGGTGTTGTTGTACTTATCGTCAACCGTGCCACCAAACTCTTTCTTGAACGCCTGGTTAGGCATCAGGAAGCCCGAGGTTGAATCCGGATCGGCCATGCCAAACGATTTGCCTTTCAGGTCTTCCAGCTTTTTGTACGGGCTGTCGGCTTTGACGATCACCACCGAGTGATAACCCTGTGAACCGTCTTTGTCATCCACCACGATGCCCACCACATCCACCGCTTTCGGGTTCTGCAGGTAAACCGATGCATACGATGCCGGTGACATGCTCAGCACCAGATCGATTTTGTTACCCAGCAAGCCCTGAATCACGCCGGAATAGTCAGACGAATTGCGCAGTTTGGTATCCACCTGCAATTCTTTGTCGAAGAAATCTTTCACGCACTGGTTATCACCAATTTGCTGCGTGGCGTTCTGGCCGCCGAGAATACCGAGATTCAGTTGTTTGGGTGCTTCCGCTGCGTTAACGCCAAAAGCCATCGCAATAGTCAGTAAAGCTAAAGAAGTCAGTTTCATTGGTGGTTGTTCTCTTGCCGTGGGAGTTAGTGGAGCTGGTTAATTTCGTCGCCGTACAGCTCATGCATCAGGCCGTCGGTCAACTGGGAAGGATGTCCATCAAACAGCACTTTGCCGCGCTGAATGCCGATAACGCGGGTGCAGTAGCTTTTTACCAATTCTATCGAGTGCAGATTCACCATCACGCTGATGCCCTGCTCGCTCACCTGGCGCAGCACATCCATGATGCGCTTGGTGTTTTTCGGATCGAGTGACGCCACCGGCTCATCCGCCAGCAGAATGCGCGGGTTCTGCATCAGCGCCCGGCAGATCGCTACGCGCTGCATCTGGCCGCCGGAGAGGTTTTCCGCACGCTGCAGCGCCTGAGGCAGCATGTTCATCCACTGCAGCAGTTCGATGGCGCGAGCGCGATCGGTTTCGGAAAACACTTTGAAGAACGATTTCAGCGTGGAGGTCTGGCTTAAACGCCCGAGCAGCACGTTGGTCAGCACATCGAGGCGCGGTACCAGACAGAAGTCCTGGAAGATCATGCCGCATTCGCTGCGCCATTCGCGCATCTGGCAGCTATTGAGCGTGACCACATCGCGATCCACTTCGCCGTGGCGATTGCTGAGAATCGCACCCTGCGACGCGCTGATGGTGCCGTTGAGCATGTGTAACAGTGTCGATTTGCCTGCGCCTGAGCGGCCAATCACCGCGACCAGCTCGCCCGCATGCAGATCGAAGCTGACGTTATCCAGCACCTGGTTGGCGCCATACGCTTTGCACAATCCCTGCACCGACAGCACCTTATTGCCCTGCCCGATAATCGGCGGGAATGGATTGTCGACGACGGTTTTCAGTAATGCCTGTGCCATGATGCACTCCATCTCTTCTGAGCTGTTGATTGCACGCTATTACGGGGAAAGCGGATGAAAGCTTGATGACAGTAAAATGATTAAACGGTGACAGCGCGTTTTCCCGTCACAACGTGGCGATCGGCTCCGCACCCATCCGGGCATTGCGCAATAAATTGCGCCGCTACGGATGGTGCGAATGGTGTGAATGGGACATAAAAAACGCACGTATCCGTAGCGGCGCGATTTATCGCGCACCCAGCAAACGTCGCAGCTGGTCTAGCGTATCGCGCAACGCGCCATCGTTGTTCAGCGCATAGCAGTGCACCGGCAGCGGTTCAGCCGCTCGCGCTAGCCGTTTCTCGATCTCCGCATCAGACTCCCGCCCGCGCTGCCGCAATCGCGTCTCCAGCACCGCTGGCGACACCTGCAACACCAGCGGCAGCAGCAGCGCGCCGTAATGCTGCTGCACAATCGGCAGATGCAGGCGCGAACCGTTAACCAGCACGTTAAGTCCGCGCGCCAGCCACAAATCGATCTCCTCGCCCAGCGCATAATGCAGTCCGTGCGCCTGCCAGCTCACGGCGAACAAACCGAGCGACTGGCGTCGGCGGAATTCGGTTTCGCTCAACGCCACATGGTTCTCGCCGCCGGCATCGGCGGCGCGCGTGATGTAACGATGGGCGATCAGCAAATTCTCCGGCGGCGCTTCACGCAGCGCGTTCAGCAGGCTGTCTTTACCCGCGCCCGAAGGCCCGGTTAGCCAGATGAGGCGCGCCATCAGAACACCAACTTGCCTTGCGACCAGACGTGACGAATGTGCGCATGACCGTGATCGGTATGCGCCAGCACTAAATCGGCGCGCAGCCCTTCGGCGATGCGGCCACGATCGTGCAGGCCAATCGCCTGCGCCGGGTTGCGCGTCACCAGCGCGGCAGCCTGCGGTAACGTCATCGTATTGCGTTCATCGGCAACAAGGCGGAACACCGCGTCGAGCAAGCTGGCGGGATAATAGTCGGAGGAGAGAATATCCAGCAGGCCGTGGCTGGCGAGATCCGCCGCCGCCACGTTGCCGGAGTGCGAACCGCCGCGCACGATGTTGGGCGCGCCCATCAGCACCTGCATGCCGCAGTCGCGAGACGCGCGTGCCGCTTCCAGCGTGGTCGGGAATTCGGCAATGGCGCTGCCGACGTCATGTGACTCGGCAACGTGCGCTGCCGTAGCGTCATCGTGGCTGGCCAGCGGGATGCCGCGCGACCGGCACAAACTGGCGATGGCGTTGCGGTTGGGCGTGGAGAACTCGGCAGCCAGCGCCAGTTGCTCACGCTCAAACTGATCCATCTGCGCGTCGTTGAGCTGATATTTGCCCTGATAATAGGTGCGATACATCTCCAGCGAGGCGTACTGACGCTGACCCGGCGAGTGATCCATCAGCGACACCAGCGACAGCTCCGGTGTGTTCATCAGCGCTTCAAACAGCGGCAACGTGGTGTTGTGCGGCAGCTCACAGCGCAGATGCAAATGGTGATCGGCGCGGTTAGTGCCTTTGCGATTGCTGTCCTGAATCGCATCAATCATTTTGGTGAGATTATCCAGGCGATGACCGCCGTCGCGCACGTCACCGACGCCAATCGCATCCAGCACCGTGGTAATGCCGCTGGCGACCATCAGCGCATCGTGGCTGCTCATCGCCGAGTGTGCGGGCCAATCAACTTTGGGGCGTGGCGTAAAGAACTTGTCGAGGTTATCGGTGTGCAGCTCCACCAAACCCGGCAGCAGGAAGGCGTTTTCGCCATCCAGCGCGCCCGGCAAGTGGCTGACGCTGTCACTGAAGCTGGCGATGCGCCCGTCGCGGATTTCCAGTGAACCCGCCACCACGGCCTGCTCCAGCACCAACCGGACATTATTAATGATCATGCTTCTGCTCCTGCTTTCATTGGCTGCATGACGTGCAGGCGATCGGCCACGCGTTCGCGCACCGCTTCGTCATGGAAAATACCGACAATGGCGGCCCCACGGGCGCGTGCCTGTTCAATCAATTCCACCACCGCAGCGCTGTTGGCGCTGTCGAGCGAAGCGGTCGGCTCATCCAGTAGCAGCACCGGATAGTCGGCAATAAAGCCGCGTGCGATGTTGACGCGCTGCTGCTCACCGCCGGAAAAAGTGGACGGCGCCAGCGACCATAAACGCTCCGGCACGTTGAGGCGCGTCAACAGCTCTTTGGCGCGCTTCTCACAGAAAGCACGCTCGGTGCCGCGTTCGAGCAGCGGCTGCATGACGATCTCCAGCGTCGGCACGCGGGGAATGACGCGCAAAAATTGGCTGACCCAACCGACGGTATGGCAGCGAATTGCCAGAATCTGGCGGGCGGTCGCGTTGGCCATATCGATCCATTCACCCTGATGTTGCAGCCAGATGTGACCGCTGTTGGCCTGATAATTGCCGTACAGCGCGCGCAGCAGCGTGGATTTTCCACTGCCGGAACGGCCATGCAGCACCACACATTCGCCGCCGCTCACTTCGAGATTGGCATCCTGCAACACCGGCAGCGCGGCGCTGTTCTGGTTGTGCAGTACAAAGGTTTTGCTCAGATGCTCTACGCGCAATAAAGGTTGCATGTTGATGTCCTGATGTTGAGTGGTCGCCATAAATGGCGACCTTATTCATGTCCGCACCAACGATTAACTCAGCACCGACGAAACCAATAACTGGGTATACGGATGATGCGGATCGTCCAGCACCCGATCGGTCAACCCGCTCTCCACCACGCGGCCCTGCTTCATCACCAGCAGGCGATGCGCCAGCAAACGCGCCACGCCGAGATCGTGGGTGACAATCACTACCGCCAGATTCAGCTCGCGCACCAACGTGCGCAGCAAATCCAGCAGACGCGCCTGCACTGACACATCCAGCCCGCCGGTCGGCTCATCCATAAACACCAGCGTCGGCTGCGTCACCAGGTTGCGCGCAATCTGTAAACGTTGCTGCATGCCGCCGGAAAAGGTGGTGGGCAGATCGTCGATGCGGTTAGCGGGGATTTCCACATCCTGCAACCAGCGCATCGCCTCTTTGCGGATATCGCCGTAATGACGCTGGCCCACCGCCATCAGGCGCTCGCCGATATTGCCGCCCGCGGTGACCTGCGGACGTAAACCGTCGAGCGGATGTTGATGCACCACGCCCCATTCGGTACGCAGCAGGCGGCGACGATCGCTCTCGCTCAGCTGATAGAGATCCTGCGCGCGATAGAGAATGTTGCCCTGCTGCGGCGCTAAGCGTGCCGACAGGCTGCTCAGCAGCGTGGTTTTGCCCGAACCGGACTCCCCGACAATGCCTAACACTTCGCCGGGATAAAGCTCAAAGCTCACCTCTTCAAACCCTTTGCCGGGTGCATAAAGGTGCGTCAGATTGTTGACCGCAAGCAGCGGCTGTTCACTGTGCATGCTGTTGTTCCTGCTGCTGGTGGCAAAAATCGGTATCGGAGCAGACATACATGCGCGTACCGGCGTCATCCATTACGACCTCGTCGAGGTAGCTGTGGCGCGAACCGCACAGCGCGCAAGGTTCATCCCACTGCTGCACGCTGAACGGGTGATCGTCGAAGTCGAGGCTTTCTACTTTGGTGAACGGCGGCAGCGCATAGATGCGTTTTTCACGCCCGGCACCAAACAGCTGCAGCGCCGGCATCATGTGCATTTTGGGGTTGTCGAATTTGGGGATCGGCGACGGATCCATCACGTAGCGATCGTTGACCTTCACCGGATACGCATACGTCGTCGCGATATGGCCGTAGCGGGCGATATCTTCATACAGTTTCACCTGCATGATGCCGTACTCCTCCAACGCGTGCATGGTGCGGGTTTCGGTCTCGCGCGGCTCAATAAAACGCAGCGGCTCAGGGATCGGTACCTGGAAAATCAGGATCTGATCTTCTTCCAGCGGCGTTTCCGGAATGCGGTGACGCGTCTGGATCAGCGTGGCATCCATAGTGCGTTCGGTGGTGGCCGCGCCGCTGACGCGCTGGAAGAAGTGACGAATCGATACCGCGTTGGTGGTGTCATCGGCGCCCTGATCGATCACTTTCAGCACATCGGCATCACCAATAATGCTGGCGGTGATCTGAATGCCGCCGGTGCCCCAGCCATAGGGCATCGGCATTTCGCGTCCGGCAAACGGCACCTGATAACCGGGAATCGCTACCGCTTTCAGAATGGCGCGGCGGAGGGTGCGTTTGGTCTGCTCATCCAGATAACCGTTGTTGTAGCCGGTTAACTCACTCATGGTTCTGCTCCTGATGCTGTTGGCGCAGCCGTTTCAGCAGCTCAAGCTCCGCCTGGAAATCGACGTAGTGCGGCAGTTTCAAGTGCGAGACAAAGCCCGCCGCTTCCACGTTGTCGGCATGCGACAGCACAAACTCTTCGTCCTGCGCCGGACCGGCAATGCGTTCGTTATACTCCGGCGCCTGCAGTGCGCGATCCACCAGCGCCATCGCCATCGCTTTACGCTCTGAACGACCAAACACCAGGCCGTAACCGCGCGTAAAGTGCGGCGCGCCGTCAGTTTCGGTGGTGAAGCCGTTGACCATTTCGCATTCGGTCAGCAGGATTTCGCCAATCTCAATCTCAAAGCCCAACTCTTCCGGGCAGATGGAGACGCTGAGATAGCCGGTGCGAATTTCGCCGGCGAACGGATGGTTGCGGCCATAGCCGCGCTGCGTCGAGTAGCCGAGCGCCAGCAAGAAGCCTTCATCGCCGCGCACCAGCTGCTGCAGGCGTGCCGCACGCGTGGCCGGATAACCGGGCGGTTCGCGGGTGATGTCGCACGGCTCGCTGCCGTCATCCTCTTCGCGCGCCGCCAATCCTTCTGCCGTCATCATGCTGAACACATGCGGACAGCACTCCGGCAACGCCTGATCGTCACGCGGCGCGGCAGGCGTTTCGCCGTTGGCCAGCAGGGTGAAATCGAGCAGGCGATGGCTGTAATCGTAGGTTGGGCCGAGCACCTGACCGCCGGGTAAATCTTTATAGACGGCGGAGATTCGGCGCTCGATGCGCATCTCATCCGTTGCCAGCGCCAGACTGTCGGCGAGGCGCGGCAGCGTGGTGCGATAGGCACGCAGCAGGAAGATCGCCTCCACCAGATCGCCGCTCGCTTGTTTGATCGCTAAGGCCGCCAGCTGCGGATCGTAGATGCCGCCTTCGGTCATCACGCGATCGACCGCTAATCCGAGCTGTTGTGCCACCTGATCGCACTGCACTTCCGGCAGCGCACGGTCGCCACGGCGCAGATCGGCCTGCAGCTCATGGGCGCTGGCAATAGCCTTCTCGCCCCCTTTTACCGCAACGTACATCAGCACACCTCCACGTCGGTGGTGCGTGGCAGCGCCATCATCGCTTCACCGCAGGTAAAAATCAGATCAACGCCTTGGGGAAACGGATGTGGACGCTCACGCAGATAGTGCAGAATCGCTTCCGGCAGCTGCGGCGCAATGGCGCGTGGCTCGCGTAAACCGGGGCCAGAGAGGCGTAGCGTTAACCCACCGCTTAATGACGGCACTTCGACGATCAACGTGGTGCTCTTCTCCGGTGACATGTTGTCACCCGCAGCGAACAGCGACGGATCGGGATTGGCCGCGGCGTGCGTCAGCGCAAACGGCGCATCGCGCTCATCAACAATCGGCACGCCGGTGTGGAATCGCAGATTACTGCGCACCACGTCGTTATCCATGCGGCCATCCAGCCACAGCGCGCTCTCTTGATCGACCAGCGTCAGCAGTACCGCCGTCGCCGCCGGTGAGAGATCGCCCCAGCCCTGCTGCAGCGGCAGCGATACCATCACGCCCGGCTCGCTCATCGCTTTGAGGATGCGGCGGAAGGCACGTTGGGCATCAGCCACCGGATGGTTAAAACTCGCCAGTAAAGTCATCAGTTATCTCCGCGAACCAGCGTAAAGAAATCCACTTTGGAGCTGGCGATTTCACGTGCGCGCAGCTGACGCTGCTCTTCACGCAGTGCCGCCAGCGGGGCAATCAATTTTTCCTGTAACAGCGCCTGGGTTTCGGGCTGTTGCAGCAGCGCATCAATCAGCGCGCAGCGTTCGGCGTGCGATTTATCGCGTCCCAGCACGTAGCTAAAGCCGAGCGTGCCGTCGTGCAGTTTTACTACCGCACGCGTCACCGTGGCATCACCCATCACGAAGCGCTTACCGCTGCCGCCCATGCGTGCCTGCAGCCGGGTCAAACCGGTTTCCGCTGGGCGCACGCGTTCAAAACTGGCGTTGAGTTTTAACGGCTGCCAGTGCGCCTCAAGCTGGCTGGCTTCACTGTGTGCCAGCACCGAGAGCCAATGCTGGCGGGCTGTTTGCTGTTTCATTGATGCTCCAGAGTCAGTTCAATCATGTCGCCACGCGTCAGGCTGATGGAGTATTCCGCCACCTGACCATCGCGATGTTTATTCAGGGTGCGCACGCATAACAGCGGCGACTGCAGCGCAATCTCCAGCTGCTTGCACTCTTTGGCCTGCGCGCGGCGGGTGCTGATGCGGGTTTGGCTGCGCGTTAGGCTCAGGCCAAGTTGCTGTTGCATAAAGTCGTGCAATGAACCGCTGTGAAACTGCTGCAGCGCCGGCCACCAGTTGAGATCGGCAAGGAAGTGATTGATGACGCACACCGCCACGCCGTTGACACGGCGCAGCGTGCGCAGATGAATGACGTTGTCGCCTTCATTGATGCCCAGCGCGCTGGCCACATCGCTGCTGGCCGGACGCAGCACCGCCAGCAGGCGTTCACTGGTGGGATGGCTGCCCTGCTCCATCAGGTTTTGGCTAAAGCGCGCTTGCGCATGCAGCGGGTAATCGTAAGGACGCATCAGCACCAAAATGCCCACGCCGTGACGCCGTTGCAGCAGCCCTTTATTCACTAACTCGTCGACCGCGCGCCGCAAGGTGTGACGGTTTACTTCGTAGTGATCGGCCAGCTGCTGTTCGGAAGGCAGATAGTCGCCGCAGCGATAGCGCTCCTGCAGCGCCTGCTCCAGTTGGGCAGCAACGGCCTGATAGACAGTGGTCGGATGTCTGGATATCTCCATCACGCTCTATACCTCGTTCGCATTGGTTGAGGAACGCAGCGGGCTTGCTGCGGGATGGCGATTACATTGCGTGCGCCAGATGACAGCGGCGTGACGGCTCAATGACGTGAAGATGAATTTGCTTTAGGACAGCAGAATGTCAGCGCAACGGCAGCAGATTTAATAAATTATGTTTAACTGTTTGCTTTGTGACAGTGTTCAAAAATTTACCGCTTATTTACATCACGCTTTCACTGCCCTTACGCAGTACAGCATGGGGATGTTCTGCTAAGTTAAAAGATGAATCCTTCTTGTCAGGCCAACCCTAAAATGATTAACGCACTAAAACTATCGGATGGTTTTCGTCGCAACTTTGTTCGCGAAGTTATTCTGCCGCTGGTGGCAATTTTGCTGCTTACCTTTGTTGGCGCGGGCGTAGGGTTGTTTTGGGGTACCTCATTAACCAATAACGAAGCGCGCGATCAGCAGCAACGCATGATTGAGGCCTCCTTTACGCAGAGCCTGACGGAACATTTGCGTCAGCTGCGTAGCCTGACGCGCTGGTCGCCGCTGGCCGATCAGCTGGCGTCGTCGCATCCCGATCAGCGCTGGCTGACGCAAAATGTTGGCGGCTGGCTGTATGACATGTTTGATCACCAGCTGGTGGTGCTGCTGGACCGCGACAACCAGCTGATTAACGTGTGGCGCAACGGCCAACCGGTGCCGGATAAACGCATCGGCCCTTACTTGCAAGACATGCTGAAAAGCCCATTGGTACAACACAGTGATGTGGTGGCGGGCCCGACCGACCACGCCGATTTCGTGCGCATTGGTCAACGCGCCGCTGCGCTGGCGGTAGGCGATATTAGCAGCACTAAACAAGCCGGACGCTATCGTCTGGTGAGCATCAAGTTTCTGGATGATGGCTATCTGCGTAACCTCGCGGATCGCAGCCAATTGCGCCAGCTGCACTTCAGCGACAGCGAACCGGCGGAAAAGACCAAAGCGCGATATCTGTTGAATTCGCAACAGGGTGAACCGGTGGGTTATCTCAGCTGGCAGCCTGACAAACCTGGCGCACAAATGCTGCGCACCATCGGCCCTTCAACGCTGTTATCGGTGATCTTAATTACGCTGTTATGTCTGGTGATGGTGCGCCGCATCTGGACTTCGTCGCTCAAGCTGTCGCAGTCGTTGCTCAAACTCGGTGCCAGCGAAGCGCAGGCGCAGCATCTGGCTTTCCATGATGTGCTGACCGGTTTACCGAATCGTTCGCTGGTGGAGGATCGTCTCACTCAAGCGCTGGCGGCCGCCGGACGCCACGATCAGCGCGTGGCCCTGCTGCTGCTGGATCTTGATCGCTTTAAGAACATTAACGATACCTACGGCCATCACGCCGGTGATGAGCTGATTATTGAAGTGGCGCGACGACTTAATGAGATTGTGCGCGCCAGTGACACCGTCGGACGTATCGGCGGCGACGAGTTCATTATCGTCATGCCCGGTGTCGATAATATTGGCCAGGTGCAGTCGCTGGCCAACCGCATCATCACGCGTTTAAGCGAGCCCTATCCGCTGGTCGGTAGCGAATTGTGGGTGGGTGTGAGTATTGGGCTGGCATTGGCACCGAAAGACGGTATTGATCGGCTGGAGTTGATGCGCAAAGCGGATATTGCGCTCTATGATGCGAAAAATCACGGGCGTGGTCAGTATCGCCAGTTCGAGAAGGTGATGGATGAATCGCTGCGTACCCGCCAGCAAATGGCGGCAGATTTACGTCAGGCACTGGTGAAATTTGAGGGATTAGCGGTGTGGTATCAGCCGTTAATGGACATCAGCGGCCAGCAGGTGGTGGGTTTGGAAGCGCTGCTGCGCTGGCATCATGCGTTGCGCGGTGATGTCTCGCCGGGGGATTTCATCGCCATCGCTGAAGAGACCGGGATGATCATTCCGCTGGGCGAATGGGTGCTGCGCGAAGCCTGTAAAACGTCATTAAAGCTGCCCGCTATTGTGGTGGCAGTCAATGTCTCGCCGGTACAGTTCCGTGCCAGCAATTTCGTCGAGCGCGTCGTCCAGATCGTGCAAGAAGAAGGTGCCGATCCAAAGCGCCTGGAACTGGAGATCACCGAAGGCGTGTTGATTGAAGATGAACATGAAGCGCGCAATAGCATCATCGCGCTGCGCGAAGCCGGTTTCCGCATTGCGCTGGATGATTTTGACACCGGCTATTCGAGCCTGAATTACCTCAGCACTTTCCCGGTGGATAAAATCAAAATCGACCGCTCCTTTACCCAGTCGCTGGGTGTGGCGCAAAACTCTACCGCGATTGTCGAATCGGTGGTGCGGTTAGGTCATGCGATGGGCTTAACCGTCACCGCCGAAGGGGTTGAAACTGAAAGTCAAAAAAGCGCGCTGGCCGACGCGGGCTGCAATCAACTGCAGGGGTATTTATTTAGCCACGCGGTGCCGTTTGAAGAGATTGAGAAGATGGTGTGAGCGAACATACGTGGCGGCGGCGCGCCCCTCCCACTATGGCGCAATAAATTGCGCCGCTACGGTGTGGGCTGATGTTGGATGCATTATTTATCAACCATAGCTCCGTGCCCATTACGGTATTGGATGCATCATTTATTATCCGCACCTGTAGCGGCGCGATTCATCGCGTGGTTTTGAATTACCCGCCGCAGCTCCGTGCTCATCCCGCTATTGCGCAATAAATTGCGCCGCTACGGTGTGGCGATGTTGGATACAATATTTATCAACCGCAGCTCCGTGCCCATTACGGTATGGGATGCATCATTTATTATCCGCACCTGTAGCGGCGCGATTCATCGCGCGGTTTTGAATTACCCGCCGCAGCTCCGTGCACATCCCGGCATGGCGCAATAAATTGCGCCGCTACGGTGTGGGCTGATGTTGGATGCATTATTTATCAACCAGAGCTCCGTGCCCATTACGGTATGGGATGCATCATTTATTATCCGCATCTGTAGCGGCGCGATTCATCGCGCGGTTTTGAATTACCCGCCGCAGCTCCGTGCTCATCCCGGCATGGCGCAATAAATTGCGCCGCTACGGTGTGTGCTGAATTGCGCCGCTGCGGTGCGGGCTGCTGTTGGATACATCATTCACACATCGCGCGCTTTATTTTGAATCAATAATTTGGAATCCACATCCATAAAATAAAAGCAAAGAATGACATGGCAAATTTTATGACTCACTCTCCTTAAAAAAGGAGATAACAATGAATCTGAGGAAGAACACGCGCTTAAAAAATTATGATTACAGCTCACAAGGCGCATATTTCATTACGTTAGTCACTCGCTTACGTGAATCAATCTTTGGTCATATCGAAAGTACACGATTGATTCCCTCATCCATAGGCCTTGTAGCAGAACAGGAATGGAGCACGCTCTCTACTCGAATATCAGGCATTAAATTAGATGTGTTCATTCTGATGCCCAACCATCTGCACGGGATATTATGGTTAACTGATGAAAACGCTCTTACGCTGTCACGTATAATGGCTTTATATAAAGCGGGTGTAAGCCGAATATGTCAGCAATCTATCTGGCAATATAATTTTCACGAACGGATTATTCGTGATGAACGAGAATTATTCTTTACCCGACAATATATTGAACAGAATCCGTTGCGGTGGGAATCGGACCGTTATTACAGATAAGTAAAAGAATGCCAATAAATTGCGCCGCTACGTATGTATGCACGTATGTGTAGCGGCGCGATTCATCGCGCACCTTAAGAAGGAAAATCCGTCTCAATCGAGGTCTGTTTCCACGCCTCGATCTGCGCCAAACGCTCTTTTAGCTTGTTGGTCACCGCATCATAACCCCAGGCGCCCATCACCAGATGGCGCGGTGGGTTGGCATGCTCGGTGATGGCGATCATCGCCTGCGCCGCGCGTGCCGGATCGCCGGCCTGGGTGCCGCTGTATTCGGCGGTAGATTTCATGCGGGCAGCGGCGGTGTCGGCATACTCCGGCAGCTTGCTCGGCGTTTGATGCAGCGAGCGACCGGCCCAGTCGGTGCGGAACGGGCCGGGTTCGACGCAGGTAACATGAATGCCGAGCGGTGCGGTTTCCAGCGCCAGTGAATCAGACCAACCTTCCACCGCGTGTTTACTCGCGGAGTAATAGCCCGAGCTGGCAAAGCCAATAAATCCGGCCACGGAAGTGATGTTGATGATGTGGCCACTGCGCGCCTTACGCATTGCCGGCAGCACTGCGCGGGTGAGCGCAAACAGGCCGAAGACATTGGCATCGAACTGGGCGCGGATCTCTTTCTCTTCGCCCTCTTCCACCGAGCTTTGGTAACCGTAACCGGCGTTATTCACCAGCACATCTACGCTACCGAACTTCTCAATAGCCGCGCTCACCGCCTGTTCGATGCTGGTCTGATCGGTAACATCCAGCGCCAGTGCCAAAGCATTATCGTGACCCGAAACCAGATCCTCTATTTTCGCCGCATCGCGTGCGGTCACTACTGTTTTAAACCCGCGCGCGATGGCCTGTTGCGCCAGTTCGCGGCCAAAGCCGGTTGAACAACCTGAAATGAACCAAACCGGTGTGTTTGCTGAAGCCATAATGACGTCCCCTTCTATGCGAATGGGCCCGATAAAACCGCATCGGGCCAAGAGAGTAACTATGGCAAAGCCGTTGCGTGCCAATTAGCGTTGCGTGCGACTACGTCATCATCGCCGGATAGCGCTGTTTAAGACGATAGAAGATAACTTCCATCGGCACGTCGTGGTCTGCCGCCACCGCGGCAAATACCTGCTGCTTAAGGAAATGCCGCCAGCTGACCGGCGCAGCCGCCAGAAATACCGTCAGTAAACGATAGCGCTCCGGCGTCCAGACGGCTTCGAACGCAGTGCGTGCCGCACCGTGATCGAAATGCTGCGCTGCGGTTGCGGGCATCTCCGCCCGCAGTCGCGCGGTTGCGGCTTCATCAATTTCGCCGTCGCGTAGCGCCACACCGTAGTGGTTGCGTGCCACCTGCTCAGAGACAAAGCCGCAGCGCACATCCTGCAATACCTGCTGCACATCGCGCTCCACCGGCAAACCATAGCCGCCCGCGCCGGGTCCGCGCACCTCGACGATATCGCCCGGCTGGCAATGGATCACATCGGTGTTGCCGTGTTCAATGGCGGTGCCGTTACGCAGGGTACGGAAATGCGACAGGCCGCCGGATTCGCCGCCCAGCACGCCCGCCGAGGCAAACACCGAACGATTACGGTTACGCGCCGTCACCGTGGTATTGGGGGCAAAGATTTCAAATGCCATCTCGGTGGCCAAACCGCCGCGATAGCGGCCCGCCCCCGCGCTGTCGGCGGCTAAGCCGTAGCGATGAAAATGGATCGGCACTTCGGCTTCGTTGATCTCAATGGGGGTGTTTTTCAGGAAGGCGGATAAGCCGCCGGAACCGTCCGGACCATCGTGCCGCGGCGTGCCGCCTGCGCCGCCGCCGACCGGTCCCAACGAGGCCACGACGCTGCGGTTGGCGCTGTCGGTGGTGCGGATGTTCATGATCGAGTTGCCGCCCGGCGAGTTAGCCGGTAAGCGATCGGGAATTGCCTGCGAGAACACGCCGAGCGTAGCGATTTGCGACAGCGCGCAGGTCAGCGAGCGCATGCCGACCGCAGCCGGTGCTTCGCAGTTCATCACCGTGCCTGGCGGTAAAATGGCGCGGGTTGGGCGCAGCGTTCCGGCGTTGAGTAACAGATTACGATCAAGCGTCGCGAGCACGTAAGTGACGCCAACCAATGCCAGCGGATGACGCTCGCGCCCGCCGGTCGGCATATTCAATGAAGAGGCTAATTGCGGATCGCTGCCGGTATAATCCAGCTCTAGCGTGTCGCCGTTCACACGTAGGGTAATCGCCACACGGCACGGAAAACCGCCTTCGCCATCCTCATCGGCGAAATCCGCGTAGAAATATTCGCCATCCGGAATGGTGGCAATAATGCTGCGCGCCTGTGCTTCGGCGTAATCGAGAATCCCTGCAATCCCCTGCAGGAAATCATCCACGCCAAAGCGCGCAATGATGTCGTGGATCTTGCGCTCACCCACGTTAACTGAGGCAATTTGCGCTTTGAAGTCACCCCAGTTTTGCTCCGGCACGCGCACGTTGAGACGCATGATGCCTGCCACCTCTTCATTCAAGGCGCCGTTACGCACGATTTTCAGCGGCGGAATACGAATCCCTTCCTGCACGATCTCGGTGAGCGAGCGCGAAAGAGACGCTGGCACCGCGCCGCCGACATCGGTGTTGTGAATGTGCCCCACCACAAAGCAAACAATCTCGCCGCCATGAAACACCGGTTTCCAGATATGGATATCCGGCGAGTGCGTGGCGACGTTACCGGCGTAGGAATCGTTGGTGATGCAGATATCGCCTTCCTCGTAGCTGTCGATCAGCGCCAATACCGGGCCGTAATCGATGCCGCTGTACCAGGGCGCGCCAAAGCTGCGTGGTGAAGCGAACGCCAGGCCGTCACGGCTGACGATCTGGCAGGAAAAATCTTCCGTCTCTTTGACAAAGGTTGAGTGCGCGGTACGCATCAGGGTAAACGCCATGGCATCAGCGGCGGCCGCGCAGTAGTTCGCCAGAATTTGCAGGTTACGTCCGTCAATCGCCATGTTAGTTCGCCTCCACTGGCGTGATCAGCAGGTTGCCAAAGCTATCCACATCCACTTTCATATTGGGCGGTACGCAGGTAGTGCAGTCATCCTGCGCCACAATCACCGGGCCGAGCAGTTGATGTCCGGCACGCAGCGTGGCGCGTAGCACCACATCAACCTGATGCGCCGCACCGTCGATCCACGCGCGCACCTGCTGCGCGACCTCCACCGGCGCATCAGCAACGGCCAGCGGATTGAGCGTGGGTTTTGGCGTCGGCGAGGCGATCACTACGCGCAGATTGATGATTTGTACCGGCGCGCTGGCATCAAAATGACCAAACAGCTGCTGATGCTGACGATCAAAGGCAGCGTGCAACGCCGCCACATCGGCCTGTGCCAGCCATTGAGGCTCCAGCGCCACTTCGATTTCAAACGACTGGCCGCGATAGCGCATGTCGGCGCTGTAATGCAGCGTGAACGGCATGCTGGCGCCATGCTGGCTGCTGAGCCAGTCACGCGCGCGCAGACTCAGCGCTTTGGCTTCGGTCGCCAGGCGATCCGCCAGCGAGGCATCAAGATCGCTATACAGCGTGCGGATAAAGTCGTTGCGGATATCCGCCACCAAACCACCGAGCGCTGACAACACGCCCGGCGTCGGCGGCACAATCACGCCTTTCATATTCAACTCGCGCGCGAGGAAGCAGCCCATCATCGGGCCAGCGCCGCCAAAGGCGAGGAACCAAAACTCACGCGGATCAAGGCCGAAGCGCGACAGCAAGCCGCTGGTGTCGCCGTACATGCTGGAGACCGCCAGCTCGATAGCGGTTTCGGCGGTCTCTTCTATTGTGACACCCAACGCATCCGCTAGCGGTTGCCACGCTGCGCGCGCCGCTGCAACATCCACTTTCACCGCGTTATAACCGAGATCGCCGTGGCCGATCATGCCGCAGGCGGCAAAGGCATCAGTGGCAGTTGGCTGCGTGCCGCCGCGCTGGAAGCACACCGGTCCCGGCAGCGAACCGGCGCTGTCCGGCCCCATTTGCAGCACGCCCTGGTTATCGATCCACGCCAGCGTTCCGCCGCCCTGACCAACGGACGTCACCGCCACCGACGGAATATAGATTGGGAAATCACCGATGATTTCACCGTTGCCCTGCGCGACCTGACCCTCCACGATCACCGCCACATCGGCGCTGGTACCGCCAATATCGAGGCTGAGGATTTTATCGAAGCCGCAGGCGCTGGCGAGGAAGCTGGCACCGATGACGCCAGACGCGGTGCCGGAGAGCACCATCTGCACGCATTCGTTTTTTGCCTGCTCGACGCCCATCACGCCGCCATTGGATTTGGTGATGCGCGGCGACGGTTTGACGCCCATCGTTTTCAGCGCGCGCTCAAACGATTCGAGGTAATTGATCACCATCGGCTGCACATAGGCGTTGATGGTCGCAGTAATGGTGCGCTCGTATTCACGGATAATCGGCCAGATATCGGCAGAACAGGACGTCAGCAGTTCGGGCGCGTGTTGATTAATAATGGCTTTCACCGCTGCTTCATTGTGGCGGTTGCGATAGCTGTGCAGCAGCGCCACCACAATGCCCTGGCAACCGGCGGCGCGCGCGGCGGCAATCGCATCCAGCACGCTTTGTCGATCCACCTCGGTTAACACATTGCCGTGGCGATCGGTGCGTTCTTGAATGGCAAATACCCGATCACGCGTTATCAGCGGTGCCGGACGGCGCGAGAACAGATCGTGAATGTGCGGGATCTTCAAACGCGCCAGCTCCAGTACATCGCAAAAACCGTCAGTGGCAAACAGCGCCAATCGCACGCCACGCCGCTGGATCACCGCATTGATGCCGACGGTGGTGCCGTGGGTGAAGTAGTCAATCTGCTGCGGTTCGATAGCGTCGCGCTGCTGCAGTTGGGTTAACCCGGTGAGGATTTCGCTGCCGGGCTGATCCGGTCGCGACAGCACTTTCAAGGTGTATATCTGATTGGTTTGTTCATCCAGCACGGCAAAATCGGTAAACGATCCGCCAATATCGACGCCAACGCGGTAACCCATGGTGTGAAAGCTCCAGTATCAGGAGGGGGGAAATTCCATCAGTTTTTGTGGTTCCTGCACCACGCGCCAGCCAAGGCGCTGATACAGCGGATGGGCATCATTGGTCGACAGCATCCAGCGGTGTACGGTGGCCAGTTCCGGGTGCGCCCGCACACAACTCGCCAGCCAGCTTCCCAGCCCATGACCGCGCCAGTTTTCATCGATCATCACATCGCACAGCCAGCCGAAACGGGTGTAATCCGTGACCAGGCGCGCAAAGCCAATTTGCTGATTTTCATGGTAAACGCCAAACGCCAGCGAACCGGCAAAAGCGCGTGCGGTTTTGGCACGCGATTGATCTTTGGCCCAATACGATTTTTCCGTCAGCTGCTGGTGAATCCAATCCATATCCAGCCGTTGGCGTTCAGTGGAAATCGTGAATGCATCACGCTGCCACTGCTGATCGGCGATGGTTAAGCAGGTCATGGCAACTCCTTGTCTGGTCTTAGATTGAGTGTAAAGGCGAGTGCCAGGCGTACGCCGCCGAAGCCGCAGCGAAAACCGGCAAGATAAAGGGAATTTTAGCGGGGGAAGAAATTTTATGCTGCGGGGGAAAAAGGCTAGCTTTCTGACCTGGTGTAAATTGTAGGGTCGCCATTTATGGCGACCGGGTTAAATCATTAAACGCCAAACTCCACCGAATTCTGTTTCGAAATCAGCGATCGTAACGGTACGCTGCTTTTCATGATCGGTGACTTAATCACGATATAGCTGAAGTATTTATCGATGCCGATCTGCGCATCCAGCATCTTCTCAATCACTTCCTGGTAATGTTCAATGCTGCGGGTAATAAAGCGCAGCAAATAGTCGTAACCGCCGGTAATCAGGTGGCACTCCATCAGCTCATCCACCTCGCGTACCGCGTTTTCGAATTTCATAAAATCTTCGCGGCGATGGCCAGAAAGCGTGACTTCAGTAAAAACCGTCACGGAATCAGTGATTTTGGTGAGATTGATGTGGGCTTCATAACCGTTGATAAACCCGGCCTGTTCTAAACGCTTCACACGTTGCAGGCACGGACTGGGCGAAAGCCCTACGGCATCGGCGAGATTGACGTTGCTGATACGGCCATCTTTCTGGAGTTGCACCAGAATATTGATGTCGATGCGGTCGAGTTTCATTAAGCCGTTCATAGCACCCCTCATTGCCAACCGATTAGGTTTAACCTCCCGAAGATATAACACGCTTTAAGGTAAATGTGCTATCTCGTTAACTGGTTAAACCAGCAGGAGGTTTTCAAATTACTGCAATAATTTCAATGAGGAAGCGCTTTTTAGCCGAGTCGACCGCTGGCACGCGCCAGCGCGATATCGAAGATATGCAACGCCTCTTCCAGCTGCGAATCGGTGGTGACCAGCGGCGCGAGGAAGCGCACGGTGTTGCGATGAATACCGCACTTAATCAGCAGCAAACCTTCCTGGCAGGCGCAATCGAGGATTTTCTGCGTCATCGCCGCATCCGGCTTTTTCGTCTCGAAATCAATAATCTCCACCGCCTGCATAAAGCCAATGCCGCGCACATCACCGATGCAAGCGTACTTTTCGGCCAACTGCTGCAGGCGCGCATTAAGCTGTTCGCCGAGCTGATTCGAACGCGCCAGCAGGTTTTCGTTTTCCAGCAAATCCAATACCGCCAATGCCGCCGCACAGGCTAACGCATTACCGCCGTAAGTGCCGCCCAGGCCGCCTGGCAGTGGCGCATCCATGATCGCCGCTTTACCCACCACGCCCGAAATCGGTAAACCGCCACCGATGCTTTTCGCCACGGTGACCAAATCCGGCGTGATGCCAAGATGCTGGAAGGCGAACATCTTGCCGGTACGGCCAAAGCCGGTTTGCACTTCGTCGAGAATCAGCACAATGCCGTGCTGCTCGGTAATGCGGCGCAGCGCCTGCATAAAGTTAGCGCCGGCCTGCAGGAAGCCGCCATCGCCCTGCACCGGTTCGATAATGATCGCTGCCACACGTTCTGGCGCAATTTGCACCGCGAACAGCTGATCCAGCGCTTGCAGGCAGTCATCATCACTTACGCCGTGAAACGCATTCGGGAACGGCAAACGATAAATATCGGATGGGAACGGACCGAAATTCTGTTTGTAAGGCGTGGACATGCCGGTCAGCGTGGTGCCGAGCAGCGTACGGCCGTGGAACGCGCCGTCAAACGCGATGATGCCGCTGCGTTTAGTGTGCGCACGCGCAATCTTCACGGCATTTTCTACCGCTTCCGCGCCGCTGGTGAAGAACACACTTTTGAAGTCTTCACCGCCGCCGACCAGCGCATTCATGCGCCTGGCCAGCTCGATGTAGCCCGGATACGCTACCACCTGAAAACAGGCGTGCGACACCAGACCAAGTTGTTTAGTGACCGCGTTGACCACCGCCGGATGGTTGTGACCGACATTCAGCACGCCGATACCGCCGACGAAATCGAGATAGCGATTGCCTTCCACATCCCACACTTCGCTGCCTTTCGCCCGCTCAATCACCAGCGGGTGCGCGGTGACCACGCCACGTGGCACATGCTGCTCACGCGCGTCCAGTAACAGGTTGTTATCGGAATATGTTTGCTGCTCCGCCATGACATTCTGCATTTTAAAACCCCTTTCCACGTAACGTTCGGTTGGCTCAAGTATCGCAACCCGTTGGTTTCTCACGCTGCCGTAATCCGCCAGGCAGCGGCATTTCCTGTCAAAATCCCAGGCGTTTCAGCAGGGAAATTCTGCACCCAGCGCATGCCGGGCTAGCGCCGTTAACGTCTGGATGCCGCGCGGGATCAGCGCATCGTTAAAATCGTAAGTTGAGTGATGCAAAGGCTGGCTCGGCGCAGAGCCGATCCACAGATACGCGCCGGGACACGCCTGCAACATAAAGGCAAAATCTTCTGAGGTGAGCGCGGGCTGTTTGGCCAGCTGCGCCTGAATACCGGCCTGCGCCAGCGCGTTCAACGCCAGTTGCGCCATCGCCGGATCATTCACCGTGGCCGGGTAATAACGCAGATACGTCACCTCAGCCTGCAAGCCGTGTGCGGCGGTAACGTGCTGCGCCATTTCACGCAGACGATGTTCGATAATGTCCTGCGCCGCCGGACTAAAGGTGCGTACCGTGCCGGTGATGCTGGCTTCCGCCGGGATCATGTTGTGCGAGAAGCCGCCCTGCATGCGGGTTACGCTGAGCAAGCCGGGTTCGCAGGGATCGAGTGCACGCGCCACCAGCGTGTTGAGCTGCACCACCAGTTCGCTGGTCGCCAGCAAGGTGTCGCGCGTCAGGTGCGGCTGCGCGGCATGTCCGCCGCCGCCTTTGACGGTGATATCGAAACGGTCGGCCGCCGCCATGATCGCGCCGGGCCGCGTCTGTACTTCGCCGAGCGGCAGTTCCGGCCAGTTATGCAGGGCAAACACCGCATCACAGGGAAACTGCTGAAACAGGCCGTCATCAATCATCGCCTTTGCGCCCGCTTGCCCCTCTTCGGCAGGCTGGAAGATAAACACCAGCGTGCCGTCGAAATCGCCCTGCTTTGCCAATTCAATTGCCGCGCCCAGCAGCATCACGGTGTGGCCATCATGTCCACAGGCGTGACAGACATTATCCTGCACGCTTTTCCACGGCTGGCTGCCGTTATCCTGCATTGGCAATGCATCCATATCGGCGCGCAGGCCAATCATGCGCGGGCCGCTGCCGCGTTTGAGTACACCGACCACGCCGGTTTTACCGACGCCGCGATGCACCTCAATGCCGTGCTCGTGCAACAGCTGCGCCACGATGTCGCTGGTGCGCTGCTCGCGATAACCCAGCTCGGGATGGGCGTGCAGATCCCGTCGCAGCGCGACAAATTGTTCCAGTTGCATCTCAGTATCCCCGGTTACGATCGATCAGGCCGACCATCGGTTCGCCGCGCTGATAGCGGCGCAGATTGTCGAGTAGCGCGGCGACAGCGCTGTCGGTTTGTGTTTGACTGGCGATATGCGGCGTAAGCCAAATCGCCGGATGCTGCCAGAAGGGATGTCCGGCGGACAGCGGCTCGGGATCGGTGACATCAATCACCGCCGCACTGAGTTTGCCGCTCGCCAGTGCCGCCAGTAAATCCGCTTCATGGAGCTGCGGACCGCGTCCCACCTGCACCAGCGCCGCGCCGTCGGGTAACTGCGCAAACAGCTGCGCGTTGAGCAGTCCGCGCGTGCTGTCGGTGAGCGGCAGCAAGCACACCAGAATGTCGCTGTGGGCAAGAAAATCGCCCAGTTGATCGCTGCCATGCCAGCAGCGCACGCCGCTGATCTCACGTGGCGTGCGGCTCCAGCCAGCACAGTCAAAACCCAATGACACCAGCTGTTTTAAGCAAGCCTGGCCGAGTTCGCCCAGCCCCATCACGCCAACACGTCGCTGGCTAGCGGTGCGAACGGGATGGGTTTGCCACTGCTCGGCGCGTTGCTGTTGAAAGTAGCGCGGCATATCACGATGTAAGCCAAGCACCGCAAACGTGACATATTCGACCATGCCTTGCGTCAGACCGGGTTCGATCATGCGCACCACCGGCAAATCCGCCGGCAGCTGACGGAGATCGAACTGATCCGCACCCGCCCCCACCGACAGCAGCGCTTTGAGGTTAGGAAAGGTGCCCATCAGGTTTTCCGGCGGCTGCCAGGCCACCAGCAGTTCAACCTGTTCGGCATCGCCGATATCCGGCCAGATGTGCAGCTGGATATCCGGCGCGTGTTCGGCCAGCCAGCGCTGCCAGTGCGCGCCGCGCGTCGCTTCTGACTTGTAGACGATATGCATCAGGCCATCGCCTGGGTCATCAACCCAAACGCCTGCATCTCACCGGCCTGCGGTGACCACGGCGTTCCCCGAATCATAGTAGTGGGCGCATCCACCTGCGCCAGGCCCAGCGTTTCCAGCCAGCCCGCTAACGGCAGCGCGCCATCGGTATCAATACGCACGAACTCGCCGCGCAGGCCTTGCATCAAAGCGGAAATCAGCGTTTGCGCGCTGTCGCTATTCAGCGCGATCACCGGGCCAATCGCCCAGCCATGACCGAAGCGGCGCAGGCTGGCAAAGCCGTGTACGCGCTGTTCCGCATCCTGCAGCAACAGAGTTTGAGCATCGGTAATCAGGCTGTGAATCAACGCGGGACGCCACATGCCGTGCGCCTGATGATCGCGTTCGATCAGCCCATCGGCGTCTGCGGCTTGTGCATTACGCAGCGTTAAACCCGCCGGAATGGTGACGTTTGGCACCGCCGCCAGTTCACGCGTTTGGTGCTGCTGAATGTGGCCGGTGACCTCAAAGCCGAGTTTCTGGTATAGCCCTTTGCCCATTTCGGTGGCGTGCAGGCGGATGTTGTAATCCGGGAATTTTTCCAACAGTGCCAGCATCAACTGCTTGCCGATGCCGCGTCCCTGAAACTGCGG
This sequence comes from Pantoea sp. X-Soil-ISGK-421, assembly GCF_059730785.1. Lineage (NCBI taxonomy): Bacteria > Pseudomonadati > Pseudomonadota > Gammaproteobacteria > Enterobacterales > Erwiniaceae > Pantoea > Pantoea sp. X-Soil-ISGK-421. The sequence goes on from NZ_AP035979.1 coordinate 2,537,298, forward strand.
ATTCACCACCACCAATCCAATGGTGGCCGCCTGCTCGCCCCAGCGCCAGCCCAACGCGCTGCCGACAAATTCGCCCTGCTCTTCAGCCACCACACCTTCGCCCAGCGCCAGCGCCTGCTGCCAGTCTTCGCGGCGATGCGGCCACTTGAGCTGCTGAGTGATGGCAAAGCCGTGTTCAATATCGTTTTGCGTCATGGCGCGTAGTGTGATCATGGTTGTTCCTTGCAAATGAGGTCGCCATAAATGGCGTGCACATATCGTAGCGGCGCAATTCATTGCGCGATAAATCGCGCCGCTACGGAAGGTGCGGTAATTTGATACGGCGCTTAACTGGTCGGCATTTCGCTTTTCATGGCGACCTGGCATTTACTCTGCCTTCAACACTTCTTCGTGCTCATCCAGCCAGCCCTGACGCAGCTCTGGCACCGCACGCTTCAGACGTTCAAAATACAATTCGGTGGTGGGTTTGTCGTAATCCGCGCGCGAAATCTGCGTGACAATTTTGCCCGACTGCATCACCACGATATCGTCACACACCGCGCGTACCGCGTGCATGTCGTGGCTGATAAACAGCACCGACAAGCCCAGCTCGCGACGCAGTTCGCTGATTAAATCCAGCACTGCCGCTGCAACCACGGTATCCAACGCCGATGTCACTTCATCGCACAGAATCAAATCCGGCTCGGCGGCCAGCGCGCGCGCCAGATTAACACGCTGTTTCTGTCCGCCCGACAGCGCCCACGGGCGTCGCCACAACACGGTGCGCGGTAGCTTGACCAGATCCAGCAGCTGATGCAGACGGCGATCGCGATCGGCGCCTTTCAGCCCGTGAAACAACGTCAGCGGACGCGTCAGAATCTGCTCGACGCTGTGCGCCGGATTGAGCGCGGTATCGGCCATCTGGAACACATATTGAATGCGGCGCAGTTCATTGTCCGGACGCTTATGCATATCACCGTTGATGTAGTGGCCATTGAACAGAATGTGGCCATGACTCGGCGCGTTAAGTCCAGCAATGGCGTGTGCCAGCGTAGTCTTGCCCGAACCGGACTCGCCAATAATGCCTATTGCCTGGCCTTTCCACAGCTTCAGATTGATATCTTCGAGAATGCGAATTTTCGGTTGACCATCACTGTCTCGCGGGCCATAACCGGCGCTGAGATCGCGCACTTCCATCAGCGGCTGCATATCCGCCTCAGCACAGGTCCAACTGCTGGGGCGCTCTTTCTGCCGCGCCGCATCCATCAGCAGCTGCGTGTATTCCGCCTGCGGTGCGCCAATTAATTTTTCAGTGGTGCCGTACTCGGCCATTTGGCCGCGCAGCAGTACCAGAATGCGGTCGGCCATCTGTGCCACCACCGCTAAATCGTGGCTGACGTAAATCGCCGTCACGCCACGTTGCGCCACCACGCGGCGAAACGCCTTTAGCACTTCAACCTGCGTCGTGACGTCAAGCGCGGTGGTCGGTTCGTCAAGGATCACCACATCCGGATCGCCAATCAGCGCCATCGCCGTCATCAGGCGTTGCAGCTGACCGCCGGAGACCTGGTGCGGAAAGCGATCGCCGATGGTGTCAGGATTGGGCAGCGCCAGCTCGCGGAACAGCGCAATCGCCTTCTGTTTCGCGTCTTTGCGCTTCATGGTGCCGTGGATCACCACCGGCTCAATCACCTGATCGAGAATGCGCATACCGGGATTAAACGACGCCGCCGCACTCTGTGCGATGTAGGCCACTTTGTTGCCGCGAAACGCGCGCAGCTGGCCCGGCGACAGGCTGCGCACATCGGTGCCAGCCATGTGAATATTACCGTCGGCGATGCGGCAGCCGTGACGCGCATAGCCCATCAGCGCCATGGCGATGGTGGTTTTGCCGGAGCCGGATTCACCAATCAGCGCCAGCACTTCACCCTTCTGCACTGTGAAACGAATATCAGAAACCAGATCGATCTCTTCACCTTTGTCGGTTTGCGCGGTGACGCGCAGGTTCTCAACCGCGATCACCGGCATGGCGGTATGTGGCGTCACGTTCATGCTCCCTCCTTCGCCAGCGTCAACGGACGCATCTGCTGCAGGCTGTCAATAAACAGGTTAGCGCCAATCGTCAGGCTGGCGATGGCCACGGCCGGCATCAGCACCGCAGGTGAGCCGTTGAACAAGCCTTGCAGGTTCTCACGCACCAGGGTGCCCCAATCGGCATACGGCGGTTGCACGCCGAGGCCGAGGAAGCTCAATCCGCTTAGCAGCAACACAATGTAGACAAAGCGCAGGCCAAAGTCGGTGAGCATCGGATGCACCATGTTGGGCAGAATGTCGTGGATCGCCACGTACCAGCGGCTTTCACCGCGTAAACGCGACGCGCGCACGTAATCCATATTGCGCAGGCTGCTGGCCATGGCGAAGGCGATACGGAACGCGCCGGGCCAGTAGGTAAAGATGGCGGTAAGAATCAGCATCGGTAGCGATGAACCGAACACCGCGACAATCATCAGCGACAGCACTTTGCCTGGCAGCACCAGCAGCGCATCGTTAACGCGTCCGAGCAACTCTTCTAGCCAGCGCCCGGCGACCGCCGCCAGCAGTGCCAGTAATGTACCGATGATGCTGGCGCACAGCGCGGCGGTCAGCGCCAGGCCGATGGAAAATTTCGCGCCATACAGAATGCGACTGAGGATATCGCGCCCAAGGTAATCCGTGCCGAGCACGTTGGCAGACGTCATGCCACCGAGCATCGGCCCGCCGCCGATATCTTCGACATTGTGCGGTGCCAGTTGCGTACCAAATAGCGCCATCAGCAGCCAAAACAGCGAGATCAGCAGTCCAATACGGCCCGAAAGCGATAGCGACTGAAACAGACGGACAGGCAGCAGTAACGTATTCATCAGCTTCTCCATTTCGGGTTAAAAGCGATAGTGAGAATATCCGCCGCCAGCAGCAGCACCAGATAACAGGCGGCGAACAGCATCACGCACAGCTGCACCACCGGCAGATCGCGGTTGCTGACCGCATCCACCAGCGCACTCGCCAGGCCGGGATAGCTAAAGATCGATTCGATGATGATCACCCCACCGAACAGATACGACAGGCTGAGCGAGATGGCGTTAGCAATCGGCCCAACCGCATTCGGCAGCGCGTGGCGCAACACCGCACGCAACGGTGACACGCCTTTCAGCAGCGCCATCTCCAGATACGGGCTGTCGAGCTGGTTGATGATGGCGGAGCGCGTCATGCGCGCCATTTGCGCCACCAGCACGCAGCACAGCGTCAGCACCGGCAGCGCGTAGGCTTTGAGGTAGCTGATCACGTCCATGTCTGGGCTGCCGAACGACATCGCCGACACCCAATGCAGTTTCACCGCGAAGATCAGCACCGCGACTGTCGCCACCAGAAATTCCGGCACCGCAACGGTGGCCATGGTGCTGATCACCAGAAAGCGATCCAGCGCCGAGCCACGATTCATCGCGGCCACGATGCCGATAATCAGTGCCAGCGGCACGCAAATCACCGTGGTAATGCCGGCTAACTCCAGCGTGGCGGGAATGCGCTGCTCAACCAGCTGCAACACCGGCAGATGGCTGGCGAACGAGGTGCCAAAATCCCCCTGCAACATGCCGGTAAGCCAGGTGAAATAGCGCACCAGCAGCGGCTGATCCAGCCCCAGTTGCTGACGTAACGCCGCTACCGTTTCCGGCGTGGCGTTTTGTCCCAGAATCATCTGCGCAGCGTCACCGGGCAGCAGGCTGGTGATAAAGAACACCACCGCCGAGACGATAAGCAAGGTCAGGATGCCTGCGCCTGCACGCCGGGCAATCAGGAACAACATGTATCGGTTCATCGGCGATCTCCTTGTACGGAATCATCAGGCGCTGATTATGCGGTCGCCATGAATGGCGACCCTACGATGCGGTTTTGTAGGGTGCGCATTCATGCGCTCCTGCATAACCAGCCAATTTATTGCTTAACTGACAACCATTGCGCCATGAATGGCGACCCTACGTCAGGCATTCAGCCAGGCGAACTCATGGAAGCGATAGCCCATCATCATGCCGCTCGGCCAGGCTTCCACGCCCCCCACTTTCTTGCTGTAGCCATCGGTGGAGCTGATAAAGGTCGGGATGATGGTGCCGCAGTGATCGTAAATCAGCTTCTGCATGTCACCGTACATCTGCTTGCGTTTGGTCTGCTCGCGCTCACCGCGCGCTGCCACCACCAGTTGGTCAAACTGCGCGTTCTTCCAGCCCGATTCGTTGTTCGCCGCCGATGAGAGATAGAACTGCGAGAACAGCATATCCAGCGTCGGGCGCGGATTGATTGAACCGTAGCCGACCGGATCTTTGGTCCAATGGGTTGACCAGTAGCCGTCATACGGCACGCGGCGCACTTTGATATTCAGTCCGGTGCTACGCGAAACCTGCTGAATCAGCTGGCCGCCCTCCACCGAGCCTTCAATGTTCGGCGTGGTGATGATCTCAATCGTTGCGCCTTTCATGCCGGCCTTCTCGATATGGAATTTGGCTTTCTCGGCATCCAGCGGGCGCGGTTTGAGATCGGCGTTATACAGCGGATGCCACGGCGGCACCGGCGTATCGTTACTGATGTCGCCGTAACCCTGCAGCACGGTTTTCACCAGAATCTCGCGCGGCTGCAGATATTTCATCGCCAGCACGAAGTCTTCGTTGCTGCCCGGCTTGACGTCGGTGCGCACAATCAGGTTGGTGTACATGCCGGATTTACTCTCCAGCACGCCGTAATCGGCAGTCGCTTTGATGCGATTGCAGTCGGCGGCGCTCAGGGTGGAGACGATATGCAGGTCGCCCGACATCAGCGCATTGACGCGTGCCGCCTGATCGGTGACGCCCAGCAGCTCGACTTCGTCGAGATGGGGCAAGCCCGGCTTGTAGTAGTTCGGGTTTTTCACTCCGACGGAACGCACACCCGGCGTGAACTCTTTCAGCTTGAACGGACCAGTGCCAATGCCTTTGCTGAAGTCTTTGGTGCCGTCCTGCACGATCAGGAACGGCGCGCTGGCCAGCATAAACGGCACGTCGAAGTTGGCCTGGCTAAGTTCCAGTTTCACTTCATTATCGTTAACCGCGGTAAAGGTTTTGAACTGATCGGCCAGTTTGAAGGCGTTGGACGCGACGGCCGGATCTTTGTGGCGGCTCAGTGAATAGATGACATCTTTGGCGGTCAGCGGTTTGCCATCGTGGAAGGTGACGCCTTTGCGCAGTTTGATTTGCCAGGTGATGCCGTCGCTGGAGTCGATGGATTCCGCTAGCGCCGGTTGCACCGCGAGGCTTTTGTCCAGTTCGGTTAAACCGCTGTACACCATAAATTGACGGGTGTAATCGCCGCTGTTGTTGCCTTTAGCCGGGTCGAGCGTATCGGTGGCGGAGGCGTTGGACATGGCGGCGCGCAGCTTGCCCCCTTTCACCGGCGTGGTTGCCGCAAAGCTCATCTGCGGGAAAGCGACCAGACCGCTGCTCATCACCGCACCGGCAGACAACAACTTCATCAGACCACGGCGCGACATCGACCCTTCGGTCAACATGCGGTTCAGGGCCGGATTTACAGCGTCAGACTCTTTATCGAATTTACTCATCTGCACACCCTCAATATGATTTGTTGTTGATTTCGTTTTTCGAATTCCAGGAACGCAATGTCCCTCGCCAACATTGCGCAATAAATTGCGCCGCTACGGTTTGTGCACCTTGTTGTAGCGGCGCGATTTATCGCGCGGTTTTGGCACACGGCGTGTCACGACAACCGATCCTTGGCTTTGTAATACAGCCCCGCGAGGGGCAAAAACCACGGTTTACCGTGGTAACCGGGCAGCGCAGGCCAGGTATCGCGCTGCCAGGGGTTTTCGTTGCGTTTTTCCGCCAGCAGATCGGCCATCACGCGGCCCATCCACACCGACATCTGCGTACCGTGGCCGCTGTAGCCCATGGAATAAAACACACCGTCCTGTTCACCGGCGTGCGGCAGGCGATCGGCGGTCATGTCCACCATGCCGCCCCAGCAGTAATCGATGCGCGACTTGCCGAGCTGCGGGAACAGCGCGGTCATCGCCGCCCGCAGCACGTCGCCACTGCGCGTATCTGAGGTCGGGTTGCTGACCGCAAAGCGCGCGCGTCCGCCAAACACCAGCCGACGGTCGGACGTGGTACGGAAGTAGTTGCCGATATTCAGTGAGGTTACGTAGGTGCGATCGTTGGGCAGCACTTGATTGATCAATTCGTCGCCGAGCGGTTCCGTCACCACAATAAAGCTGCCGACCGGCACGATGCGGCGCTGGAACCACGGGAAAGGCCCGTCGTTGGAGACGCCGGTGGCCATCATCACTTTGTCAGCAACGATTTCGCCCTGCGCGGTGGTCACGCGGTGGCGATGGCCATCGAGACGGGTTAAAGCGGTAACGGCGTGATGCGGGTAGATTTTTGCCCCGCTGCGCGCCGCCGCTTCTGCCAGGCCAATGCCAAACTTGCCCATGTGCATCTGGCCGCCACGCTTCTGCAGCAGGCCACCGTGAAAGGCCTCGCTGCCCACTTCACGGCGAATCTCATCTTTGCTAATCAATTCAATTTCCGGGTCGACGGTGTCGCGCATCAACTGCCACGCGCTGCGCAGACCGGGAAAATGCGACGCTTTGCTGGCCAGTTTTAGCTTGCCGCACAGGCGGAAATCACAATCGATGTTTTCTTCGCGCACCAGCTGTTCGACATAGCTCACCGCATCGTCATAAGCGCGATAGAAGCGGCTGGCCTGCTCGATTCCCTGGCTCTCCACCAGCGAGGCGAAGTTCTGCGCCACGCCGGTGTTGCAGTGTCCACCGTTCCGCGCCGACGCCTGGCTCATCACTTCGCCGCTTTCCAGCACCACCACATTGATGCCGCTGCGTGCCAGGTTAAGCGCAGTCGAGATGCCGGTAAAACCGCCGCCAATCACCACCACGTCGGCCACGCCTGGCAACGGGCCAGTAGCTGCGCCGCTAAAGGTGGGTGCTGTGGCTTGCCAGAATGATTCGAGTTTCATCGCCGCCTCCGGGCTTAGAGTCCAACCACAGCGGGCAGACCGCCGATATTGTTGATTTCGGTGTATTCATACGCCGGATTGGCCGGATCATGACCGCGATTGACCCATACCTTGTTTTTGATGCCCATGTCGTAGCAGGTCATCAGGTCGTAACGCAGGCTGGATGAGACATGCAGAATCTCGTCCGGGCCGCAATTCAGCTTATCCAGCATGTACTCAAAGCCTTTCATCTGCGGCTTGTAGGCGCCGACTTCTTCGGCGGTGATGGTCATATGGATCGGCGCGCCCAGACGCGGCACGTGATGCGGGATCAAATCGTTCATCGAGTTGGTGAGCAGCACCAGCGGGAACGCTTTGGCCACTTCGGCTAAGCCGGCGGGGACATCGGGATGCGGGCCCCACGTGGCGCAGTCGGTGTAGATAAAGTCGCTATCTGCCTGGCTCCACTTCACGCCCCACTTTTTGCAGGTGCGCTGAATGGCATCACTGACCACGTCGTAATAAGGCTTCCACGCGCCCAGCACCTCATCAAAACGGTAACGGGCAAAATCGGTGGTGAACGCCCGCATCTCCTGCGCGGACACACGATCGTTGAAGCAGCGTTCAGCTGCGCCTGCCATGTCAAAATTGATCAGGGTGCCGTAGCAATCAAAGGTGATGAATTTCGGTTTAAACAGTGCCATGAAGCGACCTCGCGGTTGAGAACACAAAAATTAGAAATCGATTAACACGCTCTTCTGGCGCTGACAGGCCTGGAAAGCCTGACGTCCCAGATCCTTGCCAATGCCCGAGCCGAGGAAGCCGCCGGTCGGGATAATGAAATCGCCGGATCGCCCGTAGCGATTAACCCACACGGTGCCGGATTCCAGTGCACGCACCGCACGCAGCGCCCGCGGCAGACTCAGCGTATGTACGCCTGCGCACAGGCCGTAAGTTTCATGGGCCGCCAGCGCCAACCCTTCCTCTTCATCGTCGAACGGTTGCACGGTGAGTACCGGACCAAAAATTTCCTGCTGCACCGCCGGATTATCGTTGGCGACACCGCACAGCAGCGTCGGCTGCCAGAACCAGCCTTCGGCGGTGTCGGCGAAGCGTTCGCCACCCACCAGCACTTCAGCGCCCTGCGCTTTGGCATCGGCAATCACCGAAGCCACTTTGTTGCCCTGACGCTCATCGATCAGCGGCGCATAGCGGCTGCTCTCCAGCCAGGTCATGCCGGGACGCGGCTGCTGACAAAGCGCGACCAATCTATCCAGCAGCGGCTGCGCAATACCGCGCTGCACAATTAAACGGGTTCCGGCTACGCACGCCTGACCGCCGTTGGCGGTGAAGCCGCGCAGAATTCGCTGCGCCAGCACGTCAATATCACCGGCATCATCGAACACCAGCTGCGGGCTTTTGCCGCCTAGCTCCAGCGTGACCGGTTTCATGCCGTGCTGCGCCACATCGCCCATGATGCGTGCGCCCGTGGCGGTTGACCCGGTAAAGGAGACTTTGCGCACCAGCGGATGCGTAACCAGCGCGCTGCCGGTCACCGCGCCGCTGCCCTGCACGATATTCAGTACGCCCGCCGGTAAACCGGCCTGCACCGCCAGTTCGGCCATGCGCACGGTGGAGAACGGCGTCAGTTCAGACGGTTTCAGGACCACCGCATTTCCTGCTGCCAGCGCCGGACCGCATTTCCATGACGCCATCGACAGCGGGAAATTCCACGGCGTAATGGCGCCGATCACACCATACGGCTCAGCAATCAGCATGCCGAGGCTGCTTTCCTGGGTGGGGAACAGATCTCCGCTGTATTTGTCGGCGCACTCGGCGTAGAAGCGGATGGCTTCGGCGGTGAAAGGAATTTCGTGCTGGATGACATCGCTGATCGGGCGCGTTGAACCGAGTGATTCGAGCTGGGCCAGTAACGCATCGTTTTCAATCAGATCGGCCCAGCGCCGCAGAATTTTACCTCTGGCACGTGGAGCACAGCTGCCCCAGCCGCTGGTTTTCAACGCCTGATGGGCGGTGGTGACGGCGCGATCAACATCCTCAATCTGGGCTTCGGAGAGTTCGGCATAGACTTTGCCGTCGGACGGACGTTTAACGGCAAAACGCGCGCCCGCCGTTTTAAGATGTTGTCCGCCAATATAATGACCGGCAGGAAGTGAAACTTTTTCAGGGTCGAAACTTAACATGGAAAATTCCTTATTTGTTACACCCATCACAGACGCGCTAATTAACGATTTGCACTGCGTTTTTCTGTCACGCTAATAAGCTAATGCAGAAAGTATGCCAGCCCAATGAAAAATAAAAATGCGTAAAAAACAGCGCAAAAAAATTTTCTGCCGTATTGATGAGCGAAATTTTGCGTAATTGCCGAAGGAATAAACAGATGATTTACTTCACAAATTATGTGCATCGCGGCGGTGCATCTCGCATGAAACTTGCACTAAAACGGGGATAAGCGGGGAAATATGACGCGGAGCACAAAATAAAACAGCGCCGCGAACCCGAGGCGCTGTTTTCGTGGTCGCCATTTATGGCGACCGAAAATTAAAGACTGCCAATATGAAAGGTTTTTTGTTCCAGATACTCTTCAATTCCGTAACGCGATCCTTCACGACCTAATCCGGATAATTTAATTCCACCGAAGGGGGCGGCATCTAATGATATTGCACCGGTATTAAATCCGACCATGCCAAATTCTAATGCTTCTGCCACGCGCCATGCCCGGCGAATATTTTCGGTGAAGAAATAGGCGCCAAGTCCGTAAGGCGTGTCATTCGCCATGCGGATCGCCTCTTCCTCAGTGTCGAAGACAAACAGCGGTGCCACCGGACCAAAGGTTTCTTCATGTGCAATACGCATGCTGCTGGTGACATTGCCCAACACCGTTGGTGCGACAAAGGTGCCATTCGGCGCGCTGATGCCACCGTGCAGCAAGGTCGCGCCCTGGCTGAGCGCATCGTCGATATGGCTGTTAACTTTCTCCACCGCACGATCGTTGATCAGTGGCCCAATGGTGCTGTCCGGCGCAAAACCGTCGCCGACTTTGAGCGCCGACACCGCGTCCAACAAGCGTGTACTGAAGCGCTCATAGATGCCGCGCTGCACCAGAATGCGGTTAGCGCAGACGCAGGTTTGTCCGGCGTTGCGGAATTTACTCGCCATTACGCCGGGAATGGTGATATCCAGATCGGCATCATCGAACACAATCAGCGGCGCGTTGCCGCCCAGTTCCAGGCTCAGGCGTTTAATGCTGTCGGCGCTCTGCTGCATCAACAGCTGACCCACGCGGGTGGAGCCGGTGAAGGAGATTTTGCGCACCGTGCCGCTGGCGGTCAGCGTGCGGCCAATTTCAGTCGGTAAACCGGTGAGCACTTGCAATACGCCGCTCGGGAAACCCGCGCGTTCCGCCAACACCGCCAGCGCCAGCGCCGACAGCGGCGTGAGTTCAGAAGGTTTAACGATAATCGGGCAACCCGCGGCTAAAGCCGGTGCTACTTTGCGGGTGATCATTGCAATCGGGAAGTTCCACGGCGTGATCGCCGCTGCCACGCCAACTGGCTGTTTCAGCACCAGTATGCGGCGATCGTCGCTCGGCGCGGGAATGGTGTCGCCATAGATACGGCGCGCTTCTTCCGCGAACCACTTCACAAAGCTGGCGCCGTACAGCACTTCACCTTTGGCCTCCGCCAGCGGTTTGCCCTGCTCGGCGGTCATGATGATCGCCAGGTCATCGGCATTTTCAATAATCAGCTGGTGCCATTTCTCCAGCAGCGCGGCGCGCGTGGCGTTGGGCGTTTTGCCCCAGCTGACGCGCACCGACTCGGCATATTCTATCGCCTGCTCCGTTTCCGCCGCACCCAGTGCCGGAATGGTGGCAATCGGCTGCTGCGTGCCGGGATAGATCACCTGCAGCGTTGCGCCCTGATGCGCATCCTGCCAGCGACCGCCAAACAGCGCCTGTTGGCGCAGTAATTCCGTATCTTTGAGTTGAATTCGCGACATGACAATCCCCTGTATCTTCGTCATTTCACTGTAACGTGACGCGACAGCGCAGGATGTTTTTCTGCTGGAGGGAATGTTGATTGGCGTCTGTTTTGCGGTGGGAAAAGAAATTTTATGCTGTGTGTTTTGGTCGCCATAAATGGCGACCCTACGAATGTTTGGTGAGGTTTTGTGGGGTCGCCATAAATGGCGACCGGAAAGCAGCTTAAATCTGGAAATCGATTGCCGGTTCGTTTTCGGTTTCGTAGGAGAGCGCCTGACGTTTGATCTCCTCCAGCGACAGATTGGCGTTACACAGTTCGAGGAACTGCCACACGTAGTTGCGCTGCAGTTGACCCCGCTTCAGCCCAAGCCACACGGTGTTGGCATCGAACAGATGATGCGTGTCGATTTTTACCAGATCTTCACCTTCATAAATATCGCACGCCTGATCGGCGAGGATACCGACGCCAAGACCGAGTTCGACGTAAGTTTTTACTACGTCAGAATCCTGCGCGCTAAGCACGATATCTGGCCTGAGTCCTGCCGCCTGAAACGCACGATCGACGCGCGAACGGCCGGTAATCCCCTGACGATAGGTGATCAGCGGATAGCGACTGAGACTGGCAAGCGTCACCGGCTGATGCTGCAACAGTTCATGATCGTGCGGCACCAACAGTGAGTGATGCCAGCTGAACCACGGGAACGCCGCGAGACTGCTGTTATTCACCAGCTGTTCGGAGGCAATGCCGATATCGGCTTCACCCGCCAGCAGCATGGCAACGATCTCCTGCGGCGAACCCTGATTCAGTTCAAGACGGACGTTCGGATAGAGCTGACGAAACGCTTTGATCACGCGCGGCAGGCTGTAACGCGCCTGGGTATGCGTGGTGGCGATGGTCAGCACGCCGCTGGTTTCATTGGTAAACACATCCGCTAAGCGGCGTACTTTGCCCGCTTCATCAAGGATGCGCTCAGCAATGGTCAACAGCGCCTTGCCCGGTTCGGTCATGCCTAACAGTCGCTTGCCACGACGAATAAAAATTTCCACGCCCAGTTCATCTTCCAGATCGCGAATATGGCGGCTTACCCCGGACTGGGAGGTAAACAGCGTATTCGCCACTTCGGTCAGGTTGAACTCGCAACGGGCCGCTTCACGTATAATCTTAAGTTGCTGGAAATTCACACCCTTTTCTCCTGGTTCCTGCCCCTGTTTCGTCCATGTTATGAAGTTGGCGTCATGGCAACAAATAATAAAAAACGGTTTGTTATGCGGAATAGTAATAAGGGAGAGAGTTGACGGACGCCCTCATCCCCGCCCTTAGCCGTCAGCGAGCGAGGGAGTTGATGGAGCGAGTGGAAGGATAGGTCATTTATTTAACGGATAGGGGTGGGATCGGTTCCCTCTCCCGCACGCGGGAGAGGATTAAGGTGAGGGAAAATATGCGTTTAACTCATCCCACCAACATCAATTCACGATCCTCAACCGCTGGCTTGTTCAGCAGCGACAGCAGAATATTCTTCACTGCCTGCGCCGATGGCGACAGCGGCAGACGCGCCGAGATATTCAGCGACAATGGCAAATTCAGCGATGGGCTATTGATACGCGCCATCCACGCATGGGTTGAACTCACCAGCGCCCGCGCGGCTGATTCCGGTAACACCGTGACACCCATGCCGCTGGCAACGGCGGCGGTCAGCGTGGAGATAGATTCGATTTCACCGATGATGCGCGCGCTCAAGCGACGCAGCGAGAAGGCTTCATCAACGCGTTTACGCACCGCGCTGTAGTCACGTGGCAGGAACAAGCTCATCTGCGCCACGTCCGCCAGATCGACCGTCGCCCCCGGGCACGCCGTTGCGCCGACCAGATAGAGCTCTTCTTTCATCAAAGGAATACTGTTAATGCCCGCGGTTGGCGCACGGTCATAAAGCACCGCCATATCCAACTGACCGTTCATCACTTTTTCATTCAGCGACGTGCCGCTGTTTTCATGCAGATACACCAGCACATCCGGGAACTGTTCACGCACCGTTTGCAGCAGCGGCATGGTGAGCGTGGACGCCGCAGTGCCCGGTGCTAAACCGATGGAAACCTGGCCGTTCAAGGCCTGACCGGCGTTGATTACCGCCGTTTGCGCCTGTTCACACTGACGCAAGATGGTACGAGCATGAGCATAAAGAATTTTACCGGCTTCAGTTGGCGTGACACCGCGCTTGGTGCGGATCAGCAATTGCTGATCGAGTTCATTTTCCAGCGTCGCAACCTGCTGGCTAAGCGCAGGCTGCGCGATGTGCAGCACTTCTGCTGCCTGAGTCAGGCTGCCGATATCGACGATTTTTACAAAATACTTGAGTCGTCTTAAATTCATGTTGCCTCCGTCAATCCCCGAATACCCAGGTTGGGTGTTTCAGCCTGCTGGCTTATGGAAATGAAGTTGCAATATGCAGGCCAGGTTTGTTGGCAATACAAAATTGCGTAGCAGGATTTTTCCTAAAGGCACGGAAAATAAGCGTTTGTGATTACCTCAAAGGAGTTAATAAGCGTGTGCGATGACGCATAAGGATTAAGAACTCAGCCAATCGCACCATGATGGTGCGGAAAATGCGAGTCAGGTGTGCAAAAAAGTGATGACGCGATGAGCGGGTATGGTGCAGAAATAGCCGAAAAAGGGCAGAAATAGCGGTAACGAAACAAAATGAGCGAAATAGAAGAGGATTAACCAGCAGGAAAACTTATTCTCAAATCTCTGCGGCCATTAAAAAGGTGCGCATAAATGCGCACCCTACAAAAGCCCCTAGGGTCGCCATTCATGGCGACCACACTCTCAACGTTTTTTACGGTTTCTATGCATATCTATTGAAACCGCGGCAACGATAATGATGCCTTTAATGATGTCCTGCACGTAAGCATCCACACCGACAAAGGTGAAGCCGCTCTTAATCAGGCCAAGAATCACCGCACCAATCAGCGTACCGGTAATGCGCCCTACGCCGCCCATCAGGCTACTGCCGCCGATAACGGCCGCCGCGATGGCATCCAACTCGTACGCCATCCCCATGCTTGACTGGCCGCTACTCACGCGCGCCGCCAGCACGACGCCCGCCAGCCCTGAAAGCGCACCGGCGATGGTATAGACGATGATCAGGTATTTATTAACGTTGATACCGGACACTTTGGCGGAGGTCATGTTGCCGCCAATCGCGTAGACATATTTGCCGTAGCGGGTGTGTTTCAGCGCGATATGGAACAGGAACGCTACCACGAGGAAGATGATAACGGGCATGGCGCCCTGACCGATGGAGGTGAAGCCATCTGACAGGAAGCTGATGGGGTTACCCTGCGTGTAGTACTGCGCCAAACCGCGTGCCGATACCATCATGCCGAGCGTGGCGATGAACGGAGGAATACCGGTTTTGGTGATCAGCACGCCGTTCATCACGCCACACAACAACCCCACGCCAATCCCGGCGATAATCGGGATAACCGCAGGCAGGTTAACCAGCGAGGGATACATCGGTGACAGGCTGTCCGAGGTTTGCGCCAGACTGGCCGCCACCACCGCAGTTAACGCAATAACCGAACCGGAGGACAAGTCGATACCGGTGGTGATGATGACCTGGGTCACGCCCACCGCGATAATCCCGATGATCGCCACCTGCAGAATAATCAGCACTAAGCGATTGGTGTTCATCAGGAAAGATTGATCACGCACGTACCAACCGGCAATTTCAAAGATCAGGGCAATGCCCACCATCACAACAAAAATCCCGGTGTCTTTTGGCATCTTGTGACGCAAGCTGCTAAAGAAGGAACCCTGTTCTGCGGCCTGCGGGGCCGTAATTTTTACGTTACTCATAGATGTCTCACGCCTCACTCGGATGCCAACGACAAAATGGATTCCTGATTGGCCTCTTCTTTATCGAGGATGCCGGTTATACGTCCGCCGTGCATCACCATCACGCGGTCGCTCATGCCGATAATCTCTGGCAGCTCGGACGACACCATGATGATGGCGACACCGCGGTTCGCCAGTTCGCTAATCAAACGGTAGATTTCCGCTTTTGCTCCCACATCAATACCGCGCGTGGGTTCGTCGAGAATCAGGATCTTTGGTTGCGCCAGCAGCCAGCGGGCAATCAACACCTTCTGCTGGTTACCCCCGCTGAGGTTATTGATGATCTGATCCATGGTTGGGGTTTTAATGTTCAGCTTGCGAATCTGATCCATGCAGTCCTGAGCCATTTTGATGTGGCTGACAAAACCGCTTTTATGGGTGTAGTCGGGCATGTTGACGATGCTCATGTTCTCCATCACCGACAACACCAGGAACAGCCCCGACTTTTTGCGGTCTTCGGTGAGGAACGCCATGCCCTTCTCTATCGCCGTTGAAGGTGAATCGATTTTGACCGGCACGCCATCGATGAGAATCTCACCGCTGTCAAAACGCTCCATGCCGAACAGGCTTTCCATCACTTCACTGCGCCCGGCACCCACCAATCCCGCTACGCCGAGGATTTCGCCTTTGCGCACCGTGAAATTGATGTCGGTGAAGCGGTCTTTGCAGGTGAGATTGCGCACCGTCAGCACATCTTCGCCGATTTCACCGTTGAATTTCGGGAACAGCTGAGTCAGTTCACGGCCCACCATCTGCGTAATCAGTGACTGGCGGGTGTATTCGCTGGTGTTATTGCTGCCCACCCACGCGCCGTCACGGAAGATGCTGATCTCATCGGTGATGGCGAAAATCTCGTCCATTTTATGGCTGATATAGATAATGGCTTTACCCTGCTCGCGCAGGTCACGGATGATGGTGAACAGATGCGCCACTTCAGTTTCCGTCAGTGCCGACGTCGGTTCATCCATAATCACGATGTCCGAGTTCCAGGAGACCGCTTTGGCAATTTCCACCATCTGCTGCGACGCGATACTCAGTTCACCGACCATCCGTTCCGCTTTCAGGCGGATATTCAGTTTGTTCAGCAGTTCCTGGGTCTGTTTATTTAGCTTGCCGTGATCAACAAAGCCGTACTTCATCGGTTCGCGACCCAGCCAGATGTTCTCAGCCACGGTCATGTGAGGCACCAGATTCAGCTCCTGGTGAATCATGGAGATACCGGAACGCAGCGCATCCATGGTGTCCTGAAACTGCACTGGCTCCCCTTTAATGCGAATGGTGCCCTTATCGGGACGATACATCCCGATAAGGCATTTCATTAAAGTGGATTTGCCCGCGCCATTTTCACCCATCAGGGCATGTACCGACCCCGGTTTAATACGCAGTGAGACATTGTCGAGTGCCTTCACTCCAGGGAAGAACTTGCTGATGCCTTCGGCTTCAAGCGCAAAAGCGGTCATACATCACCTCCGTACGGCTAAGTCGGTTACGGTTTATTTCTGATTCTGACTGGCGAATTTTTCGTAGTTTTCTTTGGTGATCAGCTGGAAAGGAATATCGACCACTTTCTGCACTTTCTCGCCGTTAATCAGTTTGACCGCCGTTTGGACAGCGCCTTCACCCTGGCCTTTAGCATCCTGGAACACCGTCGCGACCATTTTGTCATTCTTGATCATCTGCAGTGCATCGGGGGTGCCATCAACACCCGCCACCAGGATGTGGTTGGGGTTTTTGCCCAAAGCCTGAAGTGCACCGATGGCCATTTCATCGTTGTTGGAGGCAATCGCCTGAATGTCATCGCCCGCTGTCAGCCAGTTACTCACCACGTCTACCGCATCGTTACGGGTAAATTTCGCGGTCTGTTTCTGTATCACTTTGATACCCGGATATTTCGCCACTACCGCTTCAACACCTTTGGTGCGCTCACGAGTCGATTCGTTGGCAAGGTCGCCCAACAGAATGGCCACATTGCCTTTGCCGTTCATCTTTTTAGCCAGCGCTTCCATCTGCAGACGGCCCGCCAGCTCAGAGTCAGAACCGACAAACGCCATTTTGTCTTTCAACTCGCCCGCCGGTTTGCGGTTAACAAATACCAGCGGTACACCGGCTTTCGCCGCTGCATCTACCAGGGGTTTTACCGCGTTGGTATCCACCGGGTTAACGATGATGGCGTCAACGCCCTGACCAATGAAATTCTGTACCTGCTGCAGCTGCTGTGAAACATCGCCTTTGGCGTCTTCAACCTGGCCCTTGATGTTGTCTTTTTGCATCTCTTTTTGCATTGCGGTGCGCAGAATGGTGAGGAAGTTGTCATCAAACAGCGCCATAGAAACGCCCACCTGAAGATCTTTTGCCATGACAGCGGCAGGTAACATGCAAACTAACAGGGAAGTTAATAACGCTTTTTTGAATTTCATAGGTAACCCTTCTTATTCGTTAACATGCTCAGGTTGGCTGAGACCGCGAATGAAAAATATCTTTTACATTCACCCAACGTCGCTGGCGTTTTTTTTGTGGTTGTAGAGGTAAGGCTTCTGGTCTAACGCTATCGGTTTACTGCATATTTTCGGTGTAACTCACTACTTATCAGCTAGTTATTTTCGAAATGTCGTTTCAGATGAATGAAGTCGTTTCGCCGGTGATGATAAGCAGTTCATTTATTTCATCCAATTGACATTTGAAACTTTCATCATAAAAGCACTGAAATGATTGTTTTAAAATCGGCAAATAACAAAACTTTGACATGCATCTAACATCTCAAAGGAATTGCGTTTAAATTGAGATCCTGTTGGCAGTTTAGAATCTGATCATTCAAGGCAGAAAAGCAGCATTCCGCTGCTTTTACGCGCACTTAAACCAGAAGTGTGCAGTAGGGCTTTGACAACGGGGATCGGCATCGCTAATATGCGCCTCGTTCACACGATTCCTCTGTAGTTCAGTCGGTAGAACGGCGGACTGTTAATCCGTATGTCACTGGTTCGAGTCCAGTCAGAGGAGCCAAATTTAGAGAAGCCCGCTTAGGAAACTAAGCGGGCTTTTTGTTTTTCTGTATTGTCTGACGCCACTCTTCTCTACTCGCATGCTTTTGTAGCGGCGCGATTTATCGCGCGGTTCTCATGCGCAGTGCGGCAATGCGCAATGAATTGCGCCGCTACAAGGCGTGCGCTCTAAATGAAAAAGCCCGCCCAGGATCACCTGGGCGGGCTTTTTCATTTAATCATTCGTTAATCGATGCCGCGTGGCAAAGCCACCAGCTCCAGACTGCTGCGGAAATCGTTGCCGACATAATCAGTATCGATCAGCTGGCGGCGACGCAATTCCGGCAGCAGGCCGTTAAGCAGCAAATCCTGCTGATCGGGCTGGCCGAGTCCATGCAGCGAAATCACATCCAGTACGCCGGCGCGGTAACGCTGTTCGATGGCATCGGCCAAAATTTCTGGCGTACCGGCAACAAACCAGTGGCCGGTCTCTTCGGCTTTGATGATCAGCTCACGCAAGGTTAATCCTTCCAGCGCATAGTCACGGAAAATGGCCGCGCGCCCCTGACGACGATGCACCTGCGCCAGCTCGGGAATAAACGCGGCGGGCAGCGGTTGATCGAGCGGCAACTCACGCAGATCGATCTGACCGCCCAGCATATCGGCCACACGCAACCTCCCCTGTTCATAGTTGATGCGCTCATGCTTATCGCGCAAACGGCGCGCTACGTCGGCGTCGCTGTCGCCAATGATGGCGTGGAACGAATTCATGATCAGCGGCGGATTGTGTTCGCGGCCAACACGTCGCGCACGCTGCTGCACATCAGCGACAAACGCCTGCGCGGCCTCGAAGGTCGGTTGCGAGGTGTAAATCACTTCGGCGTAACGTGCACCGAGCGTTACGCCTGCTTCAGACTGGCCCGCCTGGAACTGCACCGGACGGCGCTGCGGTGGCGGCGGCACGTTGAGCGGACCCGCCACCTGGAAATAGTCGCCGCGATAGTTAATCGGATGCAGTTTGGTGTGATCGAGACGAATGCCACCGCTGGCATTGCGCTGCACCGCCGCGCGTTCGTTAGCGTCATACAGCGCGTTCATTACTTCGATAAATTCGGTGGCGCGCGCATACCGTTCCTGCGGTGGCGGCAGCTGGCTTTCGCCAAAGTTCTCTTCGCCAACCGATGAGGTCACCGCGTTCCAACCCGCACGACCGCCGCTGATGTGATCCAGCGTGCCGACCTGACGCGCCAGATTGTAGGGATGTAGCCAGCTGGTGCTGACGGTGGCAATCAACCCGATGTGCGACGTCACCTGGCTCAAAGCCGCCAGCGCAATCAGCGGATCTTGTGTGCCGGTGGTGCCGGCTAATCCTGCCGGATCGGCTTGCAGTAAATCGGCGGTGAACAGTCCGGTAATCTTTTCGCGCTCGGCAATCTTCGCCAGCTCAATGGCACGCGCGATGCCGACGCCCGGCTGGTTATCATTGGCGGCGGAAATCACACTGCTGGCGCCGACCAGCGTTTTCAATTTTCTGCGATAAGTTTGCGACACAACACGCTCCTTTATAGTTGTCGCGCGAAATCCGCTTTGACGGTGTTTAAGGCGTCCGCATCGGTCAGCAGACGTAAGCCGGTGCGCGCCAGCACGCGGGCGCCAATCAGCAGCGCCTGATAGCCACGCTCAGAGTTGGCCGCTTCACGGAATGGCACGGTATGGAAAATCAGATCGTCGGGGCCGATTTTCAGCCACGGATGCGCAGTCGGTACTGCATGACTGATATCGCCGGCATCGGTCGAGACTTTGTTCTTCTGCGGGGATAAATCGACCTGTTCGCCTGCCGCGCTAAACGCCTCCAGCAGCAGCGCATCCAGCGCCGGATTGAGTTTGAAATCACGGGGACCAATTTGATGATCAATCTCGACGCGCGCGCCGGTCGCCAGCGCCACGCCTTCGGCAATGGCGCGCAGACGCGGTTCAAGTGATTCGACCACTTCACGGCTGTCCGCGCGGATGTAGTAATGCGCCGACGCGTATTCCGGGATCACGTTCGGGGCCTGACCGCCGTTGGTAATAATGCCGTGCACGCGCACGCCGTCGGGCAGTTGCTGACGCAGCACGCTGATGCCGTTGTACAGCAGCACCAAGGCATCCAGCGCATTGATGCCCTCATGTGGCGCGCTGGCAGCATGTGATGGCTTGCCGTAGAAGTGGAAATAGAGATGATTATTGGCCAGCGTGGATTCGGTTAGTCGGGTTTTACCTGATGGATGCACCATCAGCGCTACGTCGACATCGTTAAGTAATCCGGCTTCGACAAAGCGCTTTTTCACGTTGCCTTTAGGGCCGCCCGGCCCGGCTAATCCGCCCTCTTCCGCTGGCGTACCCAGCACCACCACCCGTCCGCCGGTTTGATCCAGCACCTGCGAAAGTGTGATGGCTGCCGCCACGCTGGTGGTGCCAATCAGGTTGTGACCGCAGGCGTGTCCAATGCCGATTAGCGCGTCATATTCGGCGAGAAAGGCGATGGTTGGCCCGGGTTTGTCGCTGGCTTTCACCGCATAGAACGCGGTTTCATGCCCGGCAACGTTACGCGTGACCTCAAAGCCCTGCGCGGTCAGCAACTGCGTGAGCTGCTCGCTGGCGAAATATTCGTTGTTGCCGGTTTCGGGCTTTTGGAAGATGGCTTGCGCGACCGTGATGTAGGTTGCGCTGTGTTGTTCGAGGCTGCTTTCGAGCGTGAGCTGAAGAGGGTTCAGCGTCATGGGCATTCTCCTTTTTGCGTGGCGGTCGCCATAAATGGCGGCCCTACGATGGAACCGTGTGGGTTTTGTAGGGTGGCCATTCATGGCCACCGATTACGCATGCCGCTTATCAATACGCTGCACCAACCGGTCACCGACCCACTGAATGCCGCACACCAGCACAATCAGCACCGCGATCACCGCAATCATCACCGAGGTTTCAAAACGCTGATAACCGTAACGGATCGCCAGATCGCCCAGCCCGCCTGCGCCAATCGCGCCGGCCATCGCCGAAGCGCCAATCAGCGCCACCAGCGTCACCACAAAACCAGACAAAATGCCGGGTAAGGCTTCCGGGATCAGCACGTCCCAGACAATGCGCAACTTGCTGGCGCCCATGGCGCGTACCGCATCAATCAGCCCGCGATCGACCTCGCGCAGCGACACTTCAGCTACGCGCGCAAAATACGGCGTGGCGGTAATCGACAGCGGCACAATCGCCGCCCAGGTGCCGAGCGACGTGCCGACCAGAAAACGGGTAAACGGAATCAACGCCACTAACAAAATAATGAACGGCAGCGAGCGGAAGCTGTTGATAATCAGACCCAGCACGCGGTTCACGCCGCGATGCTCGGCAATACCGCCGGGGCTGGTCATCACTAAAATCAGGCCGAGCGGCAAACCGGCTACCAGCGAAAACAGGCCGGAAATCGCGGTCATTAATACCGTTTCGCCTAACGCATTCAGTAAAAGATCAATCATCACTGGCGACATAACCCACCAACTCCACTTGAGCCTGCTGCGCGTGCAGCCAGCTGAGAATCTGTTGCTCGTCGGCCGCGTTCGCCGCCGGGAGCGCAATAAAGAAACGCACTACCGCGTAGTGCTGGATGTGATCGATGCCGCCTTGCAGTAGGCGGAATTTGCCCGGCAGCGCGCCAGCAAAGCGGGTGAGCAGATCACCCTGCGCATCGTCGCCGGCAAAATGCACGCTATAAATGACGTCGCCCTGCGGTTGATCGCTGAGGCGCGCGGCAATATTTTCCGGCAGCTGTGGCAGCAAACCGCGCAACAGCGTGCGCGTCAGGTCCGATTGCGGATGCGCAAACACCTGCCACACCGGCCCCTGTTCGATAATGTGCCCGGCATCAATCACTGCCACGCGGTGCGCCACCGATTTGATCACTTCCATCTCATGCGTGATCAGCAGAATGGTAATGCCGAGTTTTTGATTCAGTGATTTGAGCAAGGCCAGAATCGAGCGCGTGGTTTCCGGATCAAGCGCGGATGTCGCTTCATCACACAGCAACAGCGCCGGACTGGCTGCCAGTGCGCGGGCAATGCCGACACGCTGTTTTTGTCCGCCGGATAACGCCGCCGGATAGCTTTGCGCTTTGTCCGCCAGTCCCACTAGCGCCAGCAGTTCCGCCACGCGCTGCTGGCGCTGCGCTTTATCCATGCCGGCGATTTTCAGCGGTAGCGCGACGTTCTGCGCTACCGTTTTCGCCGACAGCAGATTGAAGTGCTGGAACACCATGCCCACGCGGCTGCGCACCGTTTGCAGCTGCTTTTCCGACAGGCCGGTGATGTTCCGGCCTTCGATTTCTATGACGCCTTCATCAGGTTGTTCCAGCCCGTTGAGACAGCGGATCAGCGTGGATTTCCCCGCACCGCTGCGACCAATCAGGCCAAGAATTTCGCCTTTCTGCACCGTCAACGAGATATCGCGCAGCGCCTGGGTTTGTCCAAAGCGACGTGACACGCCTTGCAGACGCACCACGCTGCTGCTGTCACGAAACGTCACCTGCGCCTCGTCATGGATACTTTCCGCCACGCCGCGTTTGATGGCGGTATAGGGCGTTTCGGCTGCTGAGAATAACGTCATCTTTTTCGTTCCTTACCAGGCCGTCTCACCGGTGCCTTTATAGACCTTGTCAAACACAGTCTTCACGGCATCGTTCTGATAAGAAGCCACCAGCGTTTTCACCCACGGTGCGCTGACGTTCTCTTTCTTCACCGCAATAAAGTTGTTATACGGGTTATCTTTTACCGGCTCTTGTGCAATGCGGTCTGCGGCGGTCAGGCCACTTTTTAGCGCCCAATCGGTGTTGACCACGGCGGCGTCCAGGTCAGGAACGGAGCGGCCGATGATGCCGGAATCCAGCTCTTTGATTTGCAGATGATGTGGGTTAGACGTGATATCGGCGGTGGTCGCCGCGATGCCAACGCCGGGCTTCAATTTGATTAGCCCTTGTTGTTCGAGCAGCACCAAGCCGCGCGCTTCGTTAGAGGGATCGTTGGGTACGCCAATCACTGCGCCCTCTTTCAGTTCTTTGGCGCTTTTCACTTTCTTCGAATAGAGACCAATTGGCCACACTGCGGTATCGCCGACGCGCACGATGTCGTAGTGATTGACCTTGATTTGGTTATTGAGGAACGGCTGATGCTGGAAGGCGTTGGCATCCACTTCGCCGTTTTGCAGCGCTTCGTTTGGCTGGTTGTAATCGTTGAAGATCACGGTTTTCACCGTTAAGCCTTTTGCCGCCGCCTGTTTGATCACTTCACGCCAGACGTCTTCATCTTCGCCGCTGATGATGCCGACTTTGATCGAGGTTTTATCCGCCGCGTGCGCGATGGATAACGACGACAACGCGGCGCTGGCCAACAACACGGCGCCGGCCGTTAACATGAATTTATTTTTTACTGCTGACAGACGTGTGTGCATAAAATGCTTCCCTATCGTTATAATTGCGCGAGTCAAAATAAGCTGTCGTAACGACAGATGACCGCAGTATACGCAGTTGCTTATTCCTACATTATGATTTATTCAGAAATGCTATTCCTGAAAAGCATAAAGCCGCAGCGCCGCTCGCATCGCCACAAGCGAGAACATGGCTGTGTTATCCTTTCCCTTTTGCTGGACTTGTTACTGAGCGCTATGTCGGACACCACAACCAAACGAAAAAATGACCCTGAAGGGCTAAAGAAACGCATCCTGGCCGGCGCGCTGAAAATGTTTGCCGAGTTCGGCATGCAAGGCGCGCGACTGGAGCAGATTGCTGAGCACGCGCAGACCACCAAACGTATGGTGGTGTATCACTTCGGCAATAAAGAGCAGCTGTATATTGAGGTGCTGGAGCAGGTGTATCAGGCGATTCGCCAGCATGAAACCGGTCTGAACCTTGCAGAGATGGAGCCGGAACGGGCGATGACCAAACTGGTGGAAGCCAGCTTCGACTACCACGTATCGCACCCGGATTTTATGCGGCTGGTGTGTACCGAAAACCTGCTGCGCGGGCGCTACATCATGCAATCTGAACGCATTAAAACGCTGAATAAAAGCGCGCTGGATGTGCTCGATGACATTCTGGCGCGCGGTCAGCAGCAAGGGGTGTTTATTGAAGGCCTCGACACCGTGGATGTCCACCGCTTACTGAGCAGCATCTGCGTGCATCACGTCTCCAATCGCTACACCTTTCACACACTCTTCACACCCAACGACAGTGAAGAAGACAGCATTCGTCGCAATCGCCAACTCGCGGTCACGGCGACGCTGCGTTATGTGCGCAAAGCCCCGTAGGCTGCGGCTGCGCAGTGATGGTCTACGCTTAAAATCCTGGGACCGTCACAGACCTCAATTTAAGGAACGCCGTAGTGAACAAAGACCCCCACCTTTATCCCTTACGCCATACGCACAATACTGACCAGGACAGCGCACTGTGGAACTGGGCGCAGAACACGGTGGTTGGTCTGCGTACGCAGTTACAACAGCCGCAAAATGAAGCGGAGCTACAACAGTTGCTGCGCGCTGCCAAGGGCAAAGTGCGCGTGCTGGGTAGCCGCTTGTCGCCAGGCCGCATGCTGGGCGTGGATGAGCAGGATTTGTTGTTGGACCTTAGCGCGTTTAACGGCGTAATTGAGCAAGATGCAGATAGCGTCACCTTTGGCGCCGGCACGCCGCTGGAGCAGGTTTACAGCGCGTTAACCGAGAGGGATCGCATGCTGGCCTCGTCGCCGGGCGTGATTGCTGTACAAACGCTGGCCGGTGCGATGGCCACCGGCACGCACGGTCAGGGTTTGGGGCAAAGCTCACTGGCTGACGAAGCGCTGCGCATTCGTATGGTGTTGGCCGATGGCAGCGTGCGCGAATTTGTGCGCGGCGAGCCCGATTTCGCTGCAGCGCAGGTTTCACTTGGCACGCTCGGTATCGTCACCGCCGTTACGCTGCGCACGCGCCCTTTCCGTCTGTTTACGTGCCACAAGTTTGCCGTCTCAGCCGATACGCTGGAGCAGGATCTGGTCGAGTGGAATAATCAGTATGAGATGAGCAAAGCCTGGTGGTTTGTCGATGACAACCTGATGCACGTGTGGAATGCGCACGAGGCCAGCGATGAAGAGTCGCAAGCCTGGCACGCCAATCAGCGCGAGGTGATTGAACATGGCGACAACACCGACAGCAGCCTGAACGACACCATCGACCAGACGCTGGCGCAGATGCATCGCGATACACAGATTCACGGCAAAGGCGGCAAACAATTCCGCACCGTGACGCGTTTCCGTGATTTTACCGACGTCAGCGGCGATATCTATCAGCTGTTTTGTCGCGGCATTGCCGTGCCGCAAATTAACGTCGAGATCGGCGTGCCGCTGGCGAAAACGCCGCAGATTATCAGCAAGATCAAAGCGTGGTATGCCGAAAATCATCCGCATATGCACTATCCGATTATCCTGCGTTGCACCGGCGCGTCCGAAGCCTGGCTCAGCCCGGCGTATCAGCATGCCACCTGCTTCTTCGGCTTCGTGGTCTATTACGCCGATGATGGATCGCTGTCTGAAGATGGCCTGCACTTTCTCACCGAAGTGGAGAAACTGCTGGCAGCCGAAGGCGGACGTCCGCACTGGGGCAAATATTACGATCCGCAACGTTACCAGTGGCGCGATTTCTATCCGCAGTGGGACGCTTTCCGCGACGTGCGCAATCAGCTCGATCCACAACGCCGTTTTAGCAATGATTATGTCACTGCTTTATTTGATTAAGTTTGAAAGGGAGAAACCATGTTTGCATGGGTAACGCTGTTAACGCAGCCAGACTATTTTATTGGTGTTAAGGCACTGCAACACTCGCTTAAGCGCAGTGAAACACGCTGGCCGCTGATTGTGATGGTCACCGACGCTATCGATCTGGAGACGCGTGAAGCGTTGCAGGCGTTGGGCTGTGTGATTCATCCTGTCGCGCCGCTGATGCCGAATGCCGAACTGGAGCAGCATTATGCTTCAGCGCAGTTTGGTGAAGTGTGGAGCAAGCTGCGTGCGTGGGAGCTGGTTGATTGTGAGCGCGTGGTGTTTCTGGATGCCGACATGCTGGTGCTGCGCAATAT
The DNA here is from genome assembly GCF_059730785.1 of Pantoea sp. X-Soil-ISGK-421. NCBI lineage: Bacteria > Pseudomonadati > Pseudomonadota > Gammaproteobacteria > Enterobacterales > Erwiniaceae > Pantoea > Pantoea sp. X-Soil-ISGK-421. The sequence continues at coordinate 2,563,304 of NZ_AP035979.1, forward strand.
GGATGAGCTGTTTACGCTCGACCTGGGCGAACATGCGCTGGCGGCGTGTCACGCGTGCCGCTGCAATCCCAATAAGATCGCCAGCTATCCCGCAAGCTGGCAGCCCGAGAATTGTCATTATACCTGGCAGGATCGTGGCGAAACCGCACCGTCCACGCTCGATCGTTATCTCAACGGCGGTTTCCTGGTGCTGAAGCCAGATCTGGCGGTGTTTGAGTGGCTGCAGGAAAAAGTGGCGGGCATTACCGATCTGCGCCGCTATCCGTTCTCAGAGCAAGATTTGCTTAATGAAGTGTTCGAAAACCGCTGGTTGCCGCTGCCTTATATCTACAACGCGCTGAAAACATTACCGTTCCAGCACAGCGCAATGTGGCGTGAAGATGAGGTGAAGAACCTGCATTTCATTCTGGCAAAACCGTGGAAACGCGATTTGAATCAGCCTGAATCGGAACGCGACCGCTATTACGCAATGGATAAGCTGTGGTGGGAGTTAGCGGCGGAATAATACAAAAAAAACAGCGCGATACATCGCGCTGTTTCATGTGAATTGCCCATTACTGCGGGCCAGTTCGCCATAAATGGGTTCCCGACGAAGCTTATGAGCTGGTCTTCGCAATGCGCTCGAGCGCGACCTGTGCCAAAAAACCTGAACGGGTTTTGAATTCGGGATGCGTTGCTACGCAGCGGTCAATGCGATCAATCAGCAGTTTTGGCAAGGTTACATTTATTTTCTCGGACCCGCCCAAAATGCGAGTGACATCCACATCAATAAGTACCCAAACATAACCTGCATATTGCGGATCTTTCATCAACGATTTCAATTCAGAAACCGCCGGGATGTCCTGCTCTAATTCTACCAGCAGCTCCAGATGGCCGATAATCGCCTCTTTGGCATTTGTTACCGCCGCTTCCAGCGTATCTCCAGCAGAAAAACAGCCCGGCAAATCCGGCACCGTGACGCCAAATGCCGTGCTTTGGTCGCCAGCCTCAATCGCGATGGGATAAAACATATGTCACCTCTTTCGAATTAATGGACAGTCAGTCCGGCTTGTTTCCTGATACTTTTCACCGTTTTGGTCGGCAAATCCTTTTTGGGGTGCGGTATCGTCACCAGCCCTTTTTTAACCGGATGGACAAAATGGTGATGGCTACCGTTCACACGTATCAGTTCCCAGCCATCGGCCTTGATCTCGGCCATTAATGATCTGCTATCCATGCCATTGCCTTACAGCGTCCTGAAAGCACAAAAGATACCCCCAATAACCCCAAATCGCAAGAAGAGTTATTGGGGTTATCTTTTTCCCAAATAAAAAGGTCGTCATAAATGACGACCTCATGATTAATGGTGGATGGAAATTTATTGTGCTTTTGGCTCGCCCATCGCTTTCAACTTCTTCGACAGCTCACGACGCTCTTTGGAGAGGTCAGCGTTTTTGATGATGTATTCATCAACGCGATCTTCATAGTCCACACGCATGCTGGCGATAATTTCCTGAACCGCCTCGATGCTCATGCCGGGTTTGATGTATTCACTCAGGTTGTCCAGCAGCAACACACGTTTCTGGTTATCACGGACTTTCTTCTCGTTATCCACGATTTCGCGCTGCAGCTTGTTTTTACGACGGAACATACGCACAAACTCCAGTACGTCCTGAAATGATTGCTTGGCATTTTCCATGTTGGCACCTTTCTTTAGGCCTGCGTTGGCAGGCGGAATAGTCATAACGTTTAGCTTAGCGGCTTGGCCGCCAGGGTTGCAATTCTCACCGCTAAATTCGGACTGGCGCTTATCTTAGCGCAAAGAATGGGTGATTCACATTAAGTCATTGCCTGAGAAAACTATTTACGTAGCGCCAGACGCACTAAATCAGTCATACGCTCCAGCTGACGCGCCTGTTCAAGACTCAGCCAAACGTAGCCGTAAATCGCCGTGGTTTCCGGGCGTCTGCTGCGATTGGCAATCAGCTGCTCCAACTCTTGAGTAATCTCATCGAGCGCGTGGCTGTTAGCGGTGATCTGCTCGGTTTCGCCTTTGACCATCAGCGTGGCCAGCGCATTCAGCGTGTCTTCCGTCATCTGCTGCGTGCGGCGCAACGTGGGAGCATTAAGCATAATCAGATGGCTTTCACGCGATGACCACCACGCATCAATCTGCATCTGCATGGTGTTCACCATATTGCGATTGATGGTTTGGATTGCCTCAAACACCGATTTGGGAATGCGTGTCTCTTTGCTTGCCGGTTCCAATAACGCGCGCATCTTAATCACGCCACTTAGCAACTTTTGGAAGGGTTTGTTTAGCCGTGGTTTTTCCAGCAAATTAGCAGAGAAGCCGGTGTGATGCAGCTTGGCCATGGCGATAAACGCATCCGACAGCTGGATGCGCCAATGGGTGTACGCGCGTTGTGCCCAAATGGCGCTGAACAGCAGTGCCATCAACGAACCGAGAATCACATCACCGCCGCGCCACATGGCGATAGTGAAATCCCCGGCCGGTGCGCCAACCACCACACCGAGCGTGATACCGATCAGTAACGCCATATAGGGATGTTTTCCCAGCGTCAAATAGCCGCAGACCACCATCACAATGGCGCACCATACCAGCATTACCGGCAATGAAAACAGCTCAAGCTTGAGCGCAATCAACCCGGAAATCAGACCGGCGAAGGTGCCGCTAATACGCTGTACTACGCGCGGCAACACGTTGCCCCAGGTTGAAATTGGCCCCATCACCACCACCAGCGTAATCAGCGGCCAGGTGCCTTCTGGAATGTCGGTAAGCCGCACAAACAGGAAACACAGTACAAAGGCGATGGCAATGCGCACGCCGTGTACGGTGCGATAGTGGCGGTAGAACCAGAACTCAATCTGCGAGATGGGCTTGTCAGCGCGTAACATGGTTGTCCGGGAACGATACAAATTTGCGCGCTATGTTACCCTGGCGGTTGGTGCACCATCAGTGTTGAACGCAATTTTTTTCGAGTTTTGGTGAAATTCAACATGTGCGTTACATCTAACCTTATCAATGGAAACATTGATGTAACGCTTCATGTTAGGTGCGATGTTTGAAACGGTCGCCATGAATGGCGACCCTACGGGCGCGTGAGTTATGGCGACCAGAATCACGCCGCCGCAGCACGGCGACGGCGATGACGCAAAATTATGCGACGGATTACAGTTTCTGTTTCACGTAATCGCTGATGCGCGTAATGATGCCTGCCTGATCAACCGCTTGCAGCGCATAAAGCGGATAGCTTGCCAACTGCTTATCTTTGTCCATCACCTGAATTTCCCCAATCTGCTCGCCCGCTTTCAGCGGCGCTTCCAGATCTTTACGGTCAATCACGTATTTGGCCATCACGTTGGCGACTTCGCTGCGCGGCAGCGACAGGTAGATATCCTGCGTGGTACCGACATCCACTTTATGCGGATTGCCGTACCAGACGTTTTCCGTACCGATTTTTTTCCCTGCGTGGAACAGTTGCACCGTATCAAAGGTGTTTTGGCCCCACACCAGCAGCTTGCGCGCCTGATCTTCACGGCCTTTCGAACTTTTGCCGCCCATGATCACGGCGATCAGGCGATGACGTCCGACGACGTTAGACGCGATGATGTTAAAACCCGCGCTTTCGGTATGCCCGGTTTTCAGGCCATCGACGTGCAGATTTTGATCCCACAACAAACCGTTGCGGTTGTTCTGCGTGATGCCGTTCCAGGTCAGGGTTTTCTCACCGTACATGGCGTAGAAATCGGGCTCGCCGCTGATAATCGCGCGCGATAGCGTTGCCAGATCGCGTGCGGTGGTGTGCTGGCCCGGCGCGTCAAGACCATGCACGGTTTCAAAATGGGTGTGCGTCAAATTCAGCTTCTGCACATAGCTGTTCATCATGTTAACGAAGCTACCTTCGCTGCCGGCCACGTGATCCGCCAGCGCCACGCAGGCATCGTTACCTGAATCGATGATCACACCGCGCATCAGGTCGCGCACCGTGACCTGATCGCCCGGTTTGAGGAACATCAGCGAAGAACCTTTGAACACCGGATTGCCCGCGCCCCACGCATCTTTGCCGATGGTGACTTTGTCATCGCGGCTGATTTTATTCTGATCGATAGCGCGATCAACGACATAGCCGGTCATCAGTTTGGTCAGGCTGGCCGGGTTGCGCTCTTCATCCGGATTGCCCGCAGTGAGAATTTGCCCGGTAGTGGCGTCCATAAGCACCCACGACGCCGCATCAATCGGCGGAGGCGTCAGGGGAAACGGCATGCTGTCGTCAGCCTGCGCCAACGATGCCCAAACAATCATTCCAGATACAGTTACCAGCAGACGCCTTTTCAACACTTCTTCCTCGAAATCAAAAAAATGAATTTACCGCCGCACGTTGTACGGCAAATAGCGCTTACAGATCTGAATAAATTGAAAAAAAGTATGAACTGCGCATAAATGCTGCGTGCCCGCTCGCAGCGAGGATGATCGAGGTTGTACTGCTACCCAGGGACGACTATCCTGTGCGTTGATTCTCCATTGCCAGGATAACGCCGTGCCCGCCTCTGAGTTCACCTTCTTATTCCACGATTATGAAACCTTCGGCAAAAGCCCATCGCTAGACCGTCCGGCGCAGTTTGCCGGCCTGCGTACCGATAAAGAATTCAACGCGGTAGGTGAACCGCAGGTATTTTATTGCCAACCGGCCGACGATTATCTGCCGCAGCCGGAAGCGGTAATGATCACCGGCATTACGCCGCAAACCGCCAAAGCGCGCGGCGTGACAGAAGCGGCGTTTGCCGAACGCATCCACGGCCTGTTTAGCGAGCCGCAAACCTGTGTGATTGGTTACAACAATGTGCGCTTTGATGATGAAGTGACGCGCAATATCTTCTATCGCAACTTCTTCGATCCGTACGGCTGGAGCTGGCAGAACGGCAATTCGCGCTGGGATTTGCTCGACGTGATGCGCGCTTGTTACGCGTTACGCCCGGAAGGTATTGAGTGGCCGGAAAATGACGATGGCTTCCCGAGCTTTAAGCTGGAACATCTCACCAAAGCCAATGGCGTGGCACACGAACAGGCGCACGATGCGATGTCTGACGTTTATGCCACGCTGGCCATGGCCAAACTGGTGCAAGAGAAGCAGCCGAAGCTGTTTGAGTTTCTGTTTACCCATCGCAACAAACAGAAACTGATAACGCTGATTGATATCCCGCAGATGAAACCGCTGGTGCACGTCTCCGGCATGTTCGGCGCGGCACGTGGCAATACCAGCTGGATTGTGCCGCTGGCCTGGCATCCGGATAATCGTAATGCATTGATTGTCGCCGACCTGGCCGGTGATATGTCGCCGCTGCTGGCGCTGGAATCTGACGAACTGCGTGAACGTTTGTATACCCGTCATAGCGAGTTGGGCGATCTGCCTGCCGTGCCGATCAAGCTGGTGCATATCAATAAGTGTCCGGTGCTGGCACCCGCGAGTACGCTGCGTCCGGAAGATGCCGAGCGCCTGAACATCGATCGCCAGCAGTGCCTCGCCAACCTCAAGCTGCTGCGTGAACATGCTGAAGTGCGAGAGAAAGTGGTGGCGCTATTTGCCGACGCCGAGCCGTTCACGCCATCGGATGATGTGGATGCCCAGCTGTATGACGGTTTCTTTAGCGATGCCGATCGTGCTGGTATGAACATTATCCGCCAGACGCCGCCGCAGAACCTTCCGGCGCTGGATTTGACCTTTGAAGATAAGCGCATCGCTAAACTGCTGTTCCGCTATCGTGCGCGTAATTTCCCCGGCACGCTGGATGACGCCGAGCAGCAGCGCTGGCTGCAGCATCGCCGCGAAGCGTTGAATGCCGAACGCGTGCAGGCATTTTTGCTGGAGCTGGAGTCGCTGGCGAGTTTACACGAGGGAAATACGGATAAGATGGCGCAGTTGAAAGCGCTGTATTTGTATGCGCAGGAGTTGGTTTCTTAGTCCTCTGCGCTTTTTAAAAGCGGTCGCCATAAATGGCGTAATGCCGATCAGTTAAGCACCGTATCAAATCACCGCACATTCCGTAGCGGCGCGATTTATCGCGCAATGAATTGCGCCGCTACAATGTGTGCGCCCGGTGATTGGGGTTTCATCTCTTAACTAACGAGCGTTATGCCATTTATGGCGACCCGGAAACTTAAATCATTCCCCACACCAGCCACGTTAATACAAATCCGCTCAGGCCCATCACGGTGGTTAATACCGTCCAGGTCTTCAAACCGTCGGCTACCGACAAGCCCAGATAACGCGTCACCACCCAAAATCCAGCATCATTGACATGCGACAAGCCCAAACCGCCGAAACAGGCCGCTAACGTGATCAGCACGCGCTGCATTTCCGTCACGTCACCCACCGCCTGGCTCAGCAAACCGCTGGTGGTGAGAATCGCGACCGTTGCCGATCCCTGCGAGGCACGCAGCGCCAGCGACAGGATAAACGCAGCGGGTAGCAACGGAAGGTGCAAGGTTTCCAGCGTTAATGCCAGCGCTTTGCCCACGCCCGATTCCACCAACACTTTACCGAAGGCACCGCCCGCGCCCGCCACCAGAATCACGCTGGCGGAACTGGGAATCGCACGGCCGGTCAGATCTTCCAGCTTCTCCTTGCTCCAGCCGCGGCGCACGCCCAGCAGCCATGCCGCCAAACCCAGCGCAATCAGCAACGCAATCGCGGGTGTGCCAATCACCGTCATCACCGAGCGCAGCGTGCTGCCTTCAGCCAGCGTGGTGTGCGCCACGGTCCCCATCACGATCAGCAGAATCGGTACCACAATCAGACCGGTGATGGTGAGCGCACCCGGCGGTGACGCGTCGTTTTTCGGCGTGCCTTCCGGTTTCGCCAGCTGCAACTGCTCCAACACATCCACCGAAAGATGATACTGACGCAGGTTCATCGCTTTGGCGACGAAGTAACCGACGATTCCGACCGGGATTGAAATCAAAATACCGAGCATCATCAGCCAGCCCATATCGGTATGCAGAATACCGGCGGCTGCGGCTGCGCCCGGATGGGTTGGCAACGCCACGTGTACCGTCAGCATCACCCCCGCCATTGGCAGGCCAAACTTCAGCGGTGACACGCGCGCCACTTTGGTGAAGCCGTAAATCAGCGGAATGACGATAATGAAACCGACTTCGAAGAAGACCGGAATACCGAGGATAAAGGCGGCTATGGTTAGCGCTGCTACGGTGCGCTTAATGCCCAGCGATTTGCTGAAGCGCTGCGCCAGCGACTCTGCGCCGCCCGAAGCTTCAATGACTGCGCCCAGCATCGCCCCCAACACGATGATAATAGTGATGTGCCCCAGCAAGTTGCCCATCCCGCTAAAGATGGTTTCCATAATTTTATCCGCCGGGATGCCGGTAGCAATCGCCACCAGCAGGCTAACAATCAGCAGCGCCACGAAGGGGTGAACTTTGGTTTTAATCACCAGCAACAGCAAGATCACGATGCTGGCGGTAGCGATAGCTAACAACAACGCGGTTGACATGATAATCCTCTATTTTATAAGTATTTTTTGGGTACAGTTTTCTTTGGCATTGACAGATTCAGGCATGACTTATCCAGCACAGTGCTTCTACGCACTGTGCTGGAAGGGTATTGATTTACTTAGCGTATGGCGCGAACCAGCCGAGACCGGCTTCGGTGCGGCCGCGCGGGAAATATTCACATCCCACCCAACCGTCGTAGCCCACTTCATCCAGCAGATTAAATAGATACGAATAGTTAACTTCGCCTTCGTCCGGCTCGTGGCGATGTGGTGCCGACGCGATCTGGACGTGGCGATAACGGCCCGCATATTCACGGATCAGATGCGTCAGATTGCCGTCCACCAACTGCGCATGAAAAAGATCGAGCTGGGTAAATACGTTCGGACGATCGATGCGTTCCATCATCGCCAGCGTCTGGTACTGACTTGAATAGAGATAATTCGGCTTGGTGACCGGATTTAGCGCTTCCAGCAGCAGGCGAATGCCATGCGGCGCAAAACGCTCAGCGGCATAGTGCATATTTTGCACGAATGTCGCTTCATATTCTGCACGATTGGCACCGTTCGGCACGGTGGCCGCCATGATGTGCACCTGCTTACAATTCAACGCCAACGCATACTCCAGCGCGCGATCGATATCGGCGCGCGCTTGCTCTTCACGGCCGGGAATGGCAGAAACGCCCCATTCACCCGCTTGCACATTGCCAGCCGCGGTGTTGAACAACACCAGCTCCAACTGATGTGTCTCCAGCTCGGCTTTGATCGCCTCGGCTGGATAGTCATATGGAAACAAGAACTCGACGCCGCGAAAACCGGCGTTAGCCGCGGCGGCAAAGCGTTCGATAAACGGCAGTTCACCGAACTGCGTGGATAAATTGGCTGCAAACTTAGGCATTAGAAACTCCTCAATTCCGCCACTTCGCTATCGGTCAGATAACGAATCGAGCGGTCGCCGAGCGTGAACATCAGACGCGCGGTCTCTTCCAGTTCTTCAGTGTTATTGGCGGCTTCGCGCAGAGATTTACCCACCACTACCGGGCCGTGATTGGCCAACAGGAAGGCGCTGTAGCGCGAGGCCAGATTGGCCAGATCGTCAGCTAAACGCTGATCGCCCGGCTTGTAATACGGCACTACCGGTACATCACCGACGCGCATCACCACGTAGGGCGTGAACGGCCGGATGCAGTTTTCGCTATCGAGATCGTTGAGGCAGGAGAGCGCCGTCAGATAGTGGCTGTGCAGGTGCACCACCGCTTTGCACTCGGGATTATTCAGGTAGAGCGCGCGGTGAAAAGCGACCTCTTTCGATGGCTTATCGCCGGAGATCCATTCGCCTTGTAGCGTCACTTTTGCCAGGCGATCGGCCTGCAGTTCGCCGAGGCACGATCCGGTTGGCGTCGCCAGCAAGTTGCCATCTTCCAGCAGCAGCGACAGGTTGCCTGCCGAACCGGTGGCGTAACCGCGCTGAAAGAAGGAGGCGCCAAGCTGCACCATTTCTTCGCGTGCTTGTTGTTCGGTCATGCTGAAAACTCCGTTTGTGCGCGAGCAAAGAACTGTTCATCGCCAAAGTTGCCGGATTTCAATACCAACGACAGCGGCTGATGGATATCGCGCACCCACGGTACGCCCGGCGAAATCATCGGTCCGATGTGGAACGCGGTGACGCCGAGGCTTTGTGCCACCACACCCGAGGTTTCGCCGCCCGCCACGATAAAGCGCTGCCAGCCGCGAACTTTCAGTTCACGCGTAACCGCGGCAAATAGCTGCTCAACGGCTTCGCTGCTGCGCGCCGCACCAAACTGCTGCTGAATTGCCTGCAGCTGCTGCGCATCGGCAGTAGCGAACAATAAAGGAGCCAGCGCAGGTTGATGATGCGCTTCGACCCAATTGCAGAGTTCCTGTGCATAGCTTTCGGCATCGTCCAGGCAACGTTCCACCCGCACTTCATGCGATGGCGCGTGCTGGCGATACGCCTCAACCTGACGATTGGTCATTTGCGAACAGGAACCGGAGATCACCACCGCACGGTCGCCTTGCGGACGACCCGCCTGCTCGGCATCGCTGTTCTGCTGCTGCGTTGCCCAGGCGCGGGCAATCCCGATCGCCAATCCTGAACCGCCGGTGACCAGACGCGTCTCTTTCAACGCTTCGCCCTGCGTCAGCAGATGCTGCTCGTGCAGCGCATCCAATACCACATAGTTAATGCCCTGTGTTTTCAAGGCATCCAGCTGCGCACGCACCACCTCGGCACCTTGATCCAGCTGCGCCGCGTTGATCACCGCCGCCTGACCTTTGGCCTGACGCGTCATCAAACGCACCAGATTGCTGTCGGTCATTGGCGTGACCGGATGATGGCGCATGCCCGATTCAGACAGCAGCTGATCGGCAACAAACAGATAGCCCTGATACACCGTACGCCCGTTAACGGGCAGCGACGGCGAAATCACCGTTTGCGTTTCGCCTAATGCCGCCAGCAGCGCATCGGTCACCGGACCGATATTGCCTTGCTCGGTGCTGTCGAAGGTCGAGCAATATTTGAAGTAGAAACGATCACAGCCCTGCTGTTGTAGCCACGCCAGCGCCGCCAATGTTTGCTCAATCGCCTGCTGAGGCGGACAAGAACGCGACTTCAGGCTGATCACAATCGCCTGCGCGCGCAGTGCGTCGTGCGCATCGGGCACGCCGTTGAACTGAATAGTCGGCAGACCGTTCTGCACCAGGAAACTGGCAATGTCAGTGGCTCCGGTAAAATCGTCTGCAATAACGCCTAAACGCATGATTACTTCTCCTCTGCCTGCGGCAGCGTGATGCCACTGAAGATCTTGATCACCGCGCTGTCATCTTCACGGCCGTGACCGGCATTACTGGCTTCGGTAAACATGTTGAGCGCGGTAGAGGCCAGCGGCAGCGGGAAGTGCAGCGATTTGGCGGTATCCGCGACCAGGTTGAGATCTTTGACGAAGATATCGACTGCAGATTTCGGCGAGTAATCGCCATCCACCACGTGACGCATGCGGTTCTCAAACATCCACGAGTTACCGGCGGCATTGGTCACCACGTCGTACATGGTGTCGAGCGGAATCCCGGCCCGCGCGGCCAGTGCCATCGCTTCGGCACCCACGGCAATGTGCACGCCCGCCAGCAGCTGGTGAATGATTTTGACGGTAGAGCCCAAACCGATCTCGCTGCCGACGCGATAGACCTTCGCCGCTACCGCATCCAGCACCGGTTTTAGCAGTGCAAAGGCTTCATCGCTGCCGGATGCCATTACGGTCATCTCACCGACTGCGGCTTTGGCTGCACCGCCGGAAACCGGCGCATCCAGCATCAGCAACTGATGCTGCGCCAGCTGTTGTTCAATCGCCTGCGCATCCTGTGAAGAGATGGTGGAAGAGACCATTACCACGGTGCCGGGCTTGAGCTGCGCGGCCACACCGTTTTCACCAAACAGAATCGCTTTGACCTGCGCGGCGTTGACCACCAGCAGCAGCACCGCATCCAGTTCAGCAGCAAAACGGGCAGCGGAGGTCTGTGCATCGCGCGCACCGGCCTGACGCAGGGTTTCCAGCGCTTGCGGATTTAGGTCAACGCCCCAGGTGTTCAATCCTGCACGGATACAAGACTGCGCCGCACCCATGCCCATGGAACCTAAACCAATCACGCCGATGTTATTCACGGTTGCTGACACAGCACACCTCCATTGTTAATTTAAGTGATAATTTGTTCATTGGTGTTAAGTCTGCCGCAGTTACTGCGCAATAAACGTGCGTAATATCACAAAAATTAACTTCGCTGCGCACTGCTTAACATGAATTCACACCTCAACCTGATTGATTAGGATCCGGTCTGCGTGGGATTTCTGCAGAAAATTCGTGAAGATAAATTGTGCTGCGAGCTGTGAATCGATGATCTACAATGTGAAAAAATGATAATTCAGGGAGAGCAGGGTGATTCCGATTGAACGTCATCAACAAATTTTAACGCTGGTTGCTGAACGCGGCGTGGTGAGCATTGCTGAGCTGACCGAAAGATTGGGCGTGTCACATATGACGATTCGTCGCGATGTGCAGAAACTGGAAGAGCAAGGCGCGGTGTTGTCGGTTTCTGGTGGTGTGCGCTCGGCGGATCGCCTGGCGGCGGAGCCGTCGCATCTGGCAAAAACCAATATGTACAGCGGTGAGAAGATGGCGATTGGCCAGTATGCTGCGCGCCACATTCCGCGTAATAGCTGTATTTATCTTGATGCCGGCACTACCACGTTAGCACTGGCACGCGAGTTGATAGAGCGTGACGATTTGCTGGTGGTGACCAATGATTTTGTGATTGCGCGTCTACTCATGGAAAGTAGCGACTGCAAGCTGATTCACACCGGCGGCACGGTGTGCCGTGAGAACCGTTCCAGCGTGGGTGAAGCGGCAGCACGCAGTTTGCGTCAGCTGGCGATCGATATCGCGTTTATCTCCGCATCATGCTGGGGCACGCGCGGACTGTATACGCCAGATGAAGATAAAGTGCCGGTCAAGCAGGCGGCGAGCGATGTCAGTAGCAAGCGCGTGTTGCTGAGCGACAGTTCCAAGTACAACAAGATTGCGACGCATCTGGCGTTGCCGCTGGAGCAGTTTGATACATTAATTACGGATGCAGAGCTAAGTAAAGCGGGACGTGAAGCGTTGAGTGCGGGGCGTTGGGAATTGGTGTTAGCGGGTTGAGTTTTTTAAATTGTGCTTGCTGTTCCCCTCCTCGGTCCTCCCCCATTGATGGGGGAGGAAGATGCTGCTACATGCGAGTTAGGAGTTTCATGTGGCAGCGTCTCCTTCCCCCGCTTGCGGGGGAAGGCCAGGATGGGGGACAGCGACTTCAATCAAATCACACTTCTTCGCTGAACTGCGGAACCGGATTGCGGAAAGTGCGGGTAACAAACGCGAGGTAGATGATACCAATCGCCGCCCACACCAGGCCGAGCACCATTGAGGTCTCTTCCAGGTTAATCCACAACGCACCGACTGTCAGTGCGCCCATGACCGGCAGCAGCAGATAGTTGATGTGATCTTTCAGCGTCTTGTTACGCTTCTCACGGATCCAGAACTGCGCAATCACCGACAGGTTCACAAAGGTAAACGCCACCAGTGCACCGAAGTTAATCAGCGCCGTTGCGGTCACCAGGTCGAAGTTGATCGCCATCAGCGCCACCGCACCGACCAGCAGCACGTTCAGTGACGGCGTGCGATATTTCGGATGCACGAAGCCAAAGAAACGCTGCGGGAACACGCCATCACGGCCCATCACGTACATCAGACGTGAAACACCGGCGTGCGCGGCCATACCCGACGCCAGCACTGTCACCACTGAGAAGATCAGGATGCCAATCTGCAACGCTTTACCCGCCACGAACAGCATGATTTCTGGCTGTGAAGAGTCCGGGTTGGTGAAACGCGAAATGTCAGGGAAGTACAGCTGCAGGAAGTAAGAGACACCGATAAAGATCACACCACCAATCAGCGCGGTGAGGAAAATCGCGCGTGGGATGGTGCGTTCTGCATCTTTGGTCTCTTCCGACAGCGAACTGATGCCGTCAAAGCCGAGGAACGAGAAGCACAGAATGGTCGCACCGGTAATCATCGGCACCACGTGCGCATTCTCAGACCAGAACGGTTTGCTGCTGGTCAATGTCCCCTCGCCCACACCGTGTGCCACACCGTAAACCACCATACCGGTGATCACTACCATCACCACCACTTGCAGCACCACGATCACGCTGTTGAAGTTGGCAACGGTTTTGATTCCACGCAGGTTAGAGATGGTCATGAAGGCCACCAGCAGCACCACGAAAATCCATGACGGAATGCCAGGCACCAACGTTTCAAAGTAACTTTTCGCCAGCAGGATGTTGATCATCGGCATGAACAGGTAGTCCAGCAGTGATGACCAGCCAACCATAAAGCCGACATGCGGACTGATTGCCTTCTGAGCATAGGTGTAAGCGGAGCCCGCAGATGGGAAGCGGCGTACCAGCTTGCCGTAGCTCACGGCAGTAAACAGAATCGCGATCAGGGCGAAAGCATACGCGGTGGCGACGTGGCCGTCGGTCAATCCAGACACGATACCGAAGGTATCAAACAGGGTCATTGGCTGCATATACGCCAGGCCCATCATGACAACCGGGATCAAGGTCAGGGATTTTTTCAGATGTGCACGCTGAGGTGCGGCAGAGGTGTTAAGCGACATTGTTCAGGCCCCCGCAAGCGACAACCGCGATCGGCTGAGCTACAGGGATACTGCGCAATTTGCTGCAGTGAGAAGTGAAATACGTGTTTGCGATTGTCGCGGCGCCGTAGTCATCACGGAAGCGAGAACCAGCCTGAGCTGGTGCAATGTTAAACAGTCCCATCTTTGTTTTCCTCAAATCTCACGCACAAGCGTGTTTGTCAGTATCTATCTATCCGGATGCGTGTCCGGCCTCGTTTGAATGTCAGTGAGTACTACATCATGCAAAAAAATAACCGACGCGGTTAACGTCGGTTAGTTCTCATTTTGCAGGGCGCGTATTTTGCCCCAACTTATGCCATCGGCACAAGACGTTAGATCAATTCTTCACGCGGTCAGGCATTCTTTAGCATCCAGTCGATTTCCGTCGAGGTGATTAAGCGCTCAAACTGCATCAACTCATATTGTTTGCAGCTGTGCCATACCCCGCTGAAACGCTCGCCCAACAGCTTCTGCAGCGGATAGCTATTCTCGAATTCATACAGCGCATCACTTTGCCGAATCGGTAATGCCAGCCCTTCTGCTTCATGCCCATTGCCCTGCACCGCATGCGGTAAAGGTAGCTGATTATCCAGACCGTGCAAAATACCGGCAAGAATAGTTGACACCACCAGATAGGGATTTGCATCTGCACCGGCAACGCGATACTCGATGCGGTGGTTATCCGCATCGCCACAGGGCACACGCAGTGCGACCGTGCGATTATTGTGCCCCCACGACGCCTGCAGCGGCACATAAGCTTCCGGCAGGAAGCGGCGATAGGCGTTCACATTCGGTGCCAGCAGGGCCATTGAAGCCGGCATCAGATCAATCATCCCCGCCAGCGCACGTTTCATCAGCGGTGAATCGCTGCCATCGTCCAGCGCGAAGGCGTTATGATCGGCGGCATCCAGCATGCTGATGTGAACATGCATGCCACTGCCTGCATACTCTTCGTAAGGTTTAGCCATAAACGTCGCCGTCATGCCGTGATTCTCGGCCACTTGCCGCACCAGCCGCTTCAATTGAATGGCGTGGTCACAGGCTTTCAGCACGTCGCGCGCGTGATGCAGGTTAATTTCAAACTGGCCGGGCGAGGCTTCTGCCAGCGCACCGTCGGCGGGAATCCCTTGCAGCCTGGCAAGATGATCGATATCACGCAGAACGTCGGCGAAATTGTCGAGATTATCGACCGAATAAACCTGACTCTGCATGTTGCGATCGTCACTGCCCGGCGAGCATGGCGGCTGAATGAAGCCCTCCGCATCGCGCTTTTTATCCACCAGATAGAACTCCAGCTCTACCGCTACCACCGGGAACAATCCTCGATTACGCAGCTGTTGCCACAGTCGATTAAGGACATTACGGGGTTCAACGTCAAAGGGAGTGCCATCTTGGTTACACATGGTCAACAACAGCTGAGCGATGTGCGTGGGGTCGGCTGCAGAAGGTATTAAGGTTCCGGGAACCGGCATGCAGAGGTGGTCGGGTTCGCCCAGTGACTGGCCCAGTCCGGCGTCTTCGACGGTGTTACCGAGAATATCCATAGCGAAAACCGAAGCCGGGAAGTAACACCCTTTTTCCAGTTTTGCTAATGCGGAGATGGGAATGCGTTTACCGCGAAATACCCCATTTAAATCATTAAGAAGAATATCGACATACTGCGTTTCAGGATGGCGTTCCAGCCAGGTTTTGACCTCCAGCTGGAACGCGCTTGTTCGTTTCTCTTCACTGTGTCGCGTGAAGTCTTCTACTTCTACGAGGTTCGTCATGATCCCACCCGCCCTATACCGTTTAGAATTGGTGCGCGAAATGCTCAAAATAACAGCCACTCTTCTAACATAGCGCTAACGCAAAAAGTGTGCAAATGTAACAATTCTGCTGGAGGAATGAACGGCTGATTGCTAGATTGACAAAATATTGCACACTTTTAATGCCAGCCGTGCCGTTTCGGCGAAAATATTGAACAGCAGCGTGGAGACGTTATGGGCATTATTTTTGACAAGCCTTTGATTGGCGTAGTGATGTGCCAAAACATGATCGGCAGCCATGCTGGTCAAACGGTTCACAATAAATATCTCGACGCTATCGTACTCGCCGGTGGCGTGCCGCTGCCATTACCGCATCAGTTAATGCATTCCCCTCATCTATTAGAAAACAGTATGACCGTGCTGGATGGCATTTTGCTGACCGGCAGCCCCAGCAACATTGAACCCTGGCACTATGGCGAAGATGGCAAAGAGGCGCATGCCGATCCAGCGCGCGATCGTCTCGCCTTCGGACTTATCACCCATGCGGTGGGTAAAAAGATGCCGATGTTTGGCATTTGTCGCGGCCTGCAGGAGCTGGTGGTCGCCAACGGCGGCGCACTGCATCGCCAACTGCATATGACGCATCTTTTTCAGGAGCATCGCGAAAACGATGCGCTGCCCCTGGATGAGCAATACGCGCCGGTACATGATGTGCAGCCAGAAGCTGGTGGCATGCTGAGCCAGCTGCTTGGCAGCGCCGAATCTTTTGCAGTCAATTCGTTACATGGGCAAGGAATTCGTGAAACCGGTCCGCAGCTGCGCGTGGAAGCGCGCGCGCCTGACGGATTGATTGAAGCCGTTAGCCTGCCAAAGCACCCTTTCGCCCTCGCGGTGCAATGGCATCCAGAATGGCAGTCCGACCGCGATCCGGTTTCGCGCCGTTTGTTTGAGGCCTTTATCCACGCCGCTGTCTGTTATCACAAGGAAAAACAGCCATGAATGATGCCACTCTGGCACCCGGACGGCGCTTATCGCAAATCCGGCAGGCGTTGGGATTGTCTCAGCGTCGCGTCGCTGAGTTATCAGGATTAACGCACAGCGCCATTAGCACCATCGAACAGGACAAAGTGAGCCCGGCCGTCAGCACTTTACAGAAGCTGCTAAAAGTTTACGGGCTATCGCTGTCGGAGTTTTTCTCCGAACCCAAAATCAATACCACGCCGCGGGTGATTGTGCGCCCGGAAGAGTGTGTGGAGATCGGCAGTCTTGGCGTATCGCTGATGTTGATTGATAACGGTGCCGCGCGTCGTGCGCTGGCGATGCTGCTAGAGCGTTACGAACCGGGCGCCAGCACCGGTGAGAAGTTACGCCATCCCGGCGAGGAAACCGGCACGATACTGGAAGGTGAAATCACGCTGGTGGTGAACGGCCAGAGTTATCATTTATATCGCGGAGAGAGCTATGTGATTGACACCGGGTTGCCACACAGTTTTACCAATACCTCAGATCAACCGTGTCGCATTGTTAGCGCGCATACGCCCGCCAATTTCTAAGATTTCGCGCTTAAGGAGGATGTAATGCAACATGTGGGAAGTTATTACGCTGCTACCGCCAACGCTCATGCGCCCTGGCCGGAGCTGCAAGAATCGGTACAGTGCGATGTCTGCATTATTGGCGGCGGTTTTACCGGACTTTCGTCGGCGCTGTTTCTTACCGAAGCCGGTTACGACGTGGTGCTGCTTGAAGCGGCGAAAATCGGCTTTGGCGCCAGCGGGCGTAATGGCGGCCAGGTCGTCAACTCATACAGCCGTGACGTGGACGTGATTGAGCAGCGCTACGGTAAACAGACCGCGCAGATGCTCGGCAGCATGATGTTTGAAGGCGCGGAGATCATTCGCGATCGCATCGACCGTTACGCCATCGCCTGCGATTATCGTCCCGGCGGCATTTTTGCCGCGCTGAATCAACGTCAAATGGGCCATCTGCGCAGCCAGCAGGCCAGTTGGGCGCGCTACGGAAATCACGATTTGGAGCTGCTCGACGAGCGCGGCATTCGCCGGGAAGTAGCCACCGATCGCTACGTCGGTGGTTTACTCGATAAGCGCGGCGGGCATCTGCATCCACTCAATCTGGCGCTGGGTGAAGCGGAAGCGATTCGCCGGCACGGCGGACGTATTTATGAGCAGTCGGCGGCGATAGAAGTGAAATATGGCGCACCCCATCGGGTAAAAACCGCCAAAGGTGAAGTCAGCGCCACCTTCGTGATTTTTGCCGGCAACGCTTATTTGCCGTCGCAGCTTGAACCGCGCCTGACGCGCAAAAGCATGCCGTGCGGCTCGCAGATCGTGACCACCGAACCCTTAACGCGCGACCAGGCGCTGGGTTTACTGCCGAATAATTACTGCGTAGAAGATTGTAATTATCTGCTCGATTACTTCCGCCTCACCGCCGATAACCGCCTGCTTTACGGCGGCGGCGTGGTGTATGGCGCGCGCGAGCCGGATGATATCGAAGCGCTGATTCGTCCCAAGCTATTGCGCACGTTCCCGCAGCTGCGTGACATCAAAATCAGCCACCGCTGGAGCGGCAATTTCCTGCTCACATTGTCGCGTATGCCGCAGTTTGGGCAGGTTGAGAAAAATGCGTTCTTTATGCAGGGCGATAGTGGGCATGGCGTCACTTGCACCCATCTTTCTGGGAAATTGATTGCTGAAGTGCTGCGTGGCCACGCGGAGAGGTTTGATGCGTTTGCGAAATTGCCGCACCTGCCGTTTCCGGGTGGGCGGCGGTTTAAGGTGCCGCTGACGGCGATGGGCGCGGCTTGGTATGCGTTGCGGGATCGGTTTGGGGTGTGACCAGGTCGCCATGAATGGCGACCCTACATCGTAGGGTGCGCATTAATGCGCACCTGTAAACCTATTCCAGCGGCATTTTCATCGGGTCATCATAGTTGTATTCAAACCCCAACTCATTCGCGATCTTCGAGCCATCAATCACCTTCCCGGCAGAACGTTCCGGTTCGGAAACAAACGTGGGTGGCTCAAGCCCCAGTTGCTTCGACACGCTGGGATAAAAACTATCGCGCGATGGATGTTTCGAGGCACACAGATTGTAAACGTGCCCGCCTTTCGGGGTTTGCAACAACAGCACAATCGCATCCACCACATCATCCAGATGCACCAGATTCACTGCGTGACCGCCATTTTCCAGTCCGGCTTTACCCGCCAGGAAACGCCCCGGATGACGATTTGGTCCCACTAATCCGGCAAGGCGCACAATATCCACGCTGGTGCCGGGCAGATCGTGTAGCCAGTTTTCCAATTCCACCAGCGTTTTGCCGGCGACGGTTTCCGGTTGCAGCGGGCTGCTCTCTTTCATTACACCCGCGCCGCTGCCGTAAACCGAGGTAGAACTGGTGAAAATGATGCGCGGCACTTTTTTTGCCAGTGCGGTGTCCACCACGTTCTGCACCGCCTGCATGTAATCCTCTCCGCCTTTTACGGTGCGGCTGGCAGGCAAGGTCACCACCAGCGCGTCCACCGCCATCAGCGTATCTAGCTCTTCTGCTTCACACTCCAGCTCTGGCGTCAAAACCAGTTGGAAGGCTTCAATGCCACAGCGGCGTGCGGCGTCCACACCATCCGGCGAGGTTTTACTGCCGGTTACCTGCCAGCCGCGTGCCGTTAGCGCCATTGCCAACGGCATACCCAGCCATCCAAGACCTACAATCGCGACCTTTTTCATATCGACTCCTGCTATGGGCTCACACTTCATCTTAGTGCGGGTAGATGTGCCAAACCAGCGCAAACTGTTTCGGGAGATTCCGGAAATTGACAGTTAAAAAAGGGTTGCCAATTGCCACCATCTTCGTTAGGTTAATCAGCACGCAAATGAATACTCATTCAGCAACGGAATTTACTATGACACGCGTTCAGTTCAACCACCATCATCACCATCACCCTGACTAGTCTTTCAGGCGATGTGTGCTGGGAGACGATTAGGATCTTCCAGTGGTGCGAACGCAAAGAGAGCCCCCGGAAGATCGTCTTCCGGGGGTTTTTTTATGGGCGAACGCAAACCAATACGTTCAGACAGGATTGAAAAAGAGGACAGGAACCATGTTAGATAACACCCGTATTCGCATAGCTATGCAGAAATCTGGCCGTTTAAGCGATGAATCACGCGAACTGCTGGCGCGCTGCGGCATCAAAATCAACCTTCAGCAGCAGCGTCTGATTGCGTTTGCGGAGAACATGCCCATCGACATCCTGCGCGTGCGTGATGACGATATTCCTGGCCTGGTGATGGATGGCGTGGTGGATCTCGGCATCGTCGGTGAAAACGTGCTGGAAGAAGAGCTGCTGAACCGTCGTGCCCAGGGCGAAGATCCGCGTTACTTCACACTGCGTCGGCTGGATTTCGGCGGCTGCCGACTGTCGCTGGCGATGCCGGTTGATGCAGAGTACACCGGCCCGCAGTGTCTGAATAACGCCCGCGTGGCCACCTCGTATCCGCACCTGCTGAAGAAATACCTCGATAAACAAGGCGTTGCTTTTAAATCCTGCCTGCTGAACGGTTCTGTCGAAGTGGCACCACGCGCCGGCCTGGCTGATGCCATTTGTGACCTGGTTTCAACCGGCGCGACGCTAGAAGCTAATGGCCTGCGCGAAGTAGAAGTGATCTACCGCTCGAAAGCGGTGTTAATTCAGCGCGATGGCGAATTACCTGCGGCTAAGCAAGAGCTGATCGACAAAATGATGACGCGTATTCAGGGCGTGATTAAAGCGCGTGAATCCAAGTACATCATGCTGCATGCGCCGAGCGAGCGCCTGGAAGAAGTGATTGCACTGCTGCCAGGTGCTGAGCGTCCAACCGTGCTGCCACTGGCCGGAGACGTAAGCCGCGTGGCGATGCACATGGTGAGCACCGAAACCCTGTTCTGGGAAACCATGGAAAAACTGAAAGCGTTGGGTGCCAGCTCAATCCTCGTATTGCCAATCGAAAAAATGTTGGAGTAACACGATGAGCACGCTGATGACACCCATTGATTGGCAACAGTGCAGCACAGAGCAGCAGCAAGCGCTGCTAATGCGTCCGGCGATTTCGGCTTCAGAAAGCATCAGCCAGATCGTGCGCGATGTGTTGGTAAAAGTGAAAAGTGATGGCGATGCGGCGCTGCGTGAATTCAGCGCACGCTTCGACAAGGCACAGGTGGAAAACCTGCGCGTCACGGCAGAAGAGATGCAGGCGGCCAGCGATCGTCTGAGCGACACGCTGAAGCAGGCGATGGCAGTGGCAGTAAGAAATATCGAAACCTTCCACAATGCGCAGATTCTTGCTGAAGTGGATGTGGAAACCCAGCCCGGCGTGCGCTGTCAGCAGATTACGCGGCCGGTGAAATCGGTGGGTTTATATATTCCTGGCGGTTCCGCCCCGCTGTTCTCAACCGTGTTGATGCTGGCGACACCCGCGCGCATCGCGGGTTGTGGTCGCGTGGTGCTGTGCTCGCCGCCACCGATTGCCGATGAAATTCTTTACGCTGCACAGCTGTGCGGCGTGAAAGAGGTGTTTCAGGTTGGCGGTTCACAAGCCATCGCCGCCCTCGCCTTCGGCACCGAAACCGTGCCGAAAGTGGACAAGATTTTTGGTCCGGGCAACGCTTATGTCACCGAAGCTAAACGTCAAGTCAGCCAGCGTTTAGATGGCGCGGCGATTGATATGCCAGCGGGTCCATCCGAAGTACTGGTGATTGCCGATGAAGGCGCTACACCCGCGTTCGTGGCATCCGATTTGCTGTCGCAGGCGGAGCACGGCCCGGATTCGCAGGTGATCCTGCTGACGCCCTCGCTGCAACTGGCTGAAGGCGTGGCGCAAGCGGTTGAAGCGCAACTGGCGCAGCTGCCGCGTGCAGCTACCGCACGTCAGGCGTTAGAGAGCAGCCGTCTGATTGTGCTGCGCGACCTGGAACAGTGCATTGAGATCTCCAACCTGTATGGCCCAGAGCACCTGATCATTCAGACGCGCCAGCCGCGCGACCTGGTCGATAGCATCACCAGCGCCGGTTCGGTGTTTCTCGGCGACTGGTCACCGGAATCGGCGGGAGATTACGCGTCTGGCACCAACCACGTGCTGCCGACCTACGGTTACACCGCCACCTGTTCCAGCCTCGGCCTGGCCGATTTCCAGAAACGTATGACGGTGCAAGAGTTGACGCAGCAAGGCTTCCTTAATCTTGCCGCGACCATTGAAACCCTGGCCGCTGCCGAGCAGCTGGAAGCCCACAAAAATGCCGTTACCCTGCGTGTTGCCGCACTGAAGGAGCAAGCATGAGCCTGAATATTGAAGAGTTAGCGCGCGCCAACGTGCGCGCGCTGACGCCGTATCAATCGGCGCGTCGTCTGGGCGGTAACGGTGATGTATGGCTGAATGCCAACGAATTCCCGCTGCCGGTGCCGTTTGAGCTGTCGCAGCAGACGCTGAACCGCTATCCGGAATGCCAGCCGAAGATTGTCATTGAGCGCTACGCTGCTTACGCCGGTTTGACGCCAGAGCAGGTTTTGGTGAGCCGCGGTGCGGATGAAGGCATCGAACTGCTGATGCGCGCCTTCTGCGAACCGGGCAAAGATGCGATTCTGTTCTGCCCGCCAACCTACGGCATGTACAGCGTCAGCGCGGAAACCATCGGCATCGAATACCGCACCGTGGCCGCACTCGATGACTGGCAGCTGAATCTGCCAGCGATTGCTGAGCAGCTCGACGGCGTAAAAGTTGTCTACATGTGCAGCCCGAACAATCCCACCGGCAACCTGATCAATCAGGATGATATTCGCGAACTGCTGGCGATGACCGCTGGTAAAGCACTGGTGGTGGCCGATGAAGCCTATATTGAGTTTTGCCCACAAGCGACGTTGGCGAGCTGGCTGAAGGATTATCCGCATTTGGTGATTCTGCGCACGTTGTCCAAAGCCTTTGCGCTGGCCGGCTTACGCTGCGGTTTCACTTTGGCGAACAAACCGGTGATCGACCTGCTGATGAAGGTGATTGCGCCCTATCCACTGGCCACGCCGGTCGCGGATGTTGCTGGACAAGCGTTGAGCGAGCAAGGCATCGCGCTGATGCGCCAACATGTTGCCGAGCTGAACGCCAACCGCGCCTGGCTGTTTGCGCAGTTGCCGCAGATTAGCGTGGTGCAACAGGTGTTCCCGAGCGAAACCAACTACATTCTGGCGCGTTTCACTGATTCGCCAAAAGTGTTTAAAACGCTGTGGGATCAAGGCATTATTCTGCGCGACCAAAACAAAAACCCCGGCCTTGCGGGATGCCTGCGCATCTCCATCGGCACCCGTAAAGAGTGCGAGCGCCTGATCGCCGCGCTGCAAGCCTTATCAGTGGAGCAAGCATGAGTCAGAAGATCCTTTTTATCGACCGCGACGGCACCATCATCTCTGAGCCACCAACGGATTATCAGGTAGATCGCATGGAGAAGCTGGCGTTTGAAAAGAACGCCATCCCTGCGCTACTGGCGTTGCAGGCAGCAGGCTATCAGCTGGTGATGATCACCAACCAGGATGGCCTGGGTACCGATAGCTTCCCGCAGGCTGATTTTGATGGTCCGCACAACCTGATGATGCAGATCCTCAGCTCACAAGGCGTAAATTTCAGCGACATCCTGATCTGCCCGCACCTGCCGGAAGATAACTGCGATTGCCGCAAGCCGAAGACCAAAATGGTGGAAGCCTGGCTGGCCGCCGGTGCACTTGATACCGCCAACAGCTATGTGATCGGCGATCGTCTTACCGATATCCAACTGGCGCAGAACATGGGCATTCAGGGCCTGCGTTACGGCGCGGAAGGCGAAGACTGGGATGCGATTCAGGCGCGCCTGACCAAGCGCGATCGCTATGCGCTGGTGCAACGCAATACCAAAGAGACGCAGATTAAAGTCGAAGTGTGGCTGGATCGCGAAGGCGGCAGCAAAATTAACACCGGCGTCGGCTTCTTTGACCACATGCTGGATCAGATTGCGGTACACGGCGGTTTCCGCATGAACATTGATGTGAAAGGCGATCTCTACATTGACGATCACCACACCGTGGAAGATACCGGTCTGGCGCTTGGCGAAGCGCTGTTGAAAGCGCTGGGCGACAAACGGGGCATTGGTCGTTTCGGCTTCGTGCTGCCAATGGATGAGTGCCTGGCACGCTGCGCGCTGGATATCTCCGGCCGCCCGCACATCGAATTCAAAGCCGAGTTCAGCTATCAGCGCGTCGGCGATCTCAGCACCGAGATGGTCGAGCACTTCTTCAGCTCCCTCTCCTACGCCATGATGAGCACGCTGCACCTGAAAACCAAAGGCCGTAATGATCATCATCGCGTGGAAAGCCTGTTCAAAGCCTTTGGCCGCACACTGCGCCAGGCGATTCGCGTGGAAGGCAACACCTTGCCGAGCTCGAAAGGAGTGCTGTGATGAACGTGGTGATCCTTGATACCGGCTGCGCGAATCTGTCCTCGGTGAAGTGGGCGATTGAGCGCCTCGGCTACACGCCGCAGGTGAGCCGCGACCCGGATGTGGTGCTGCATGCGGATAAGCTGCTGTTGCCGGGTGTTGGCACCGCGCAGGCGGCAATGAATCAGCTGCAGGAGCGCGATCTCATCGATCTGATCAAAGCCTGTACCCAACCGGTGCTCGGCATCTGCCTTGGTATGCAGCTGCTGGGTCGCGGCAGCGATGAGAACGGTGGCGTCACCACGCTGGGCCTGGTCGATGAGCCAGTTACGCTGATGGACACGCAGGATTTACCGCTGCCGCACATGGGCTGGAACCAGATCACCGCCAAAGCGGGCCATCATCTGTTTCGTGATATCCCGGATGGCAGCTACTTCTACTTCGTGCACAGCTACGCCATGCCAGTGAATGCCGCCACCATCGCCCAGTGCGATTACGGCCATCCGTTCACCGCGGCCCTGCAGAAAGATAACTTCTTCGGCGTGCAGTTCCACCCGGAGCGTTCGGGCAAAGCGGGCGCGCAGCTGCTGAAAAATTTCCTGGAGATGTGATGATTATCCCCGCATTAGATTTAATCGACGGCAAAGTGGTGCGCCTGCATCAGGGCGATTACGGCCAGCAGCGCGATTACGGTAGCGATCCGCTGCCGCGCTTGCAGGATTACGAGCGCCAGGGCGCCGAAGTGCTGCATCTGGTGGATTTGACCGGCGCGAAAGATCCGGCCAAACGTCAAATTCCCCTGCTCACCAGCTTACTGCGCGGCGTGAATGTGCCGGTGCAGGTTGGCGGCGGCATCCGCAATCGCGATGACGTAGCGGCGCTGCTGGCTGCCGGGGCCACGCGCGTAGTGGTCGGTTCCACCGCGGTGAAGCAACCGGAAGAGGTGAAAAGCTGGTTCAGCGAGTTTGGTGCGGACGCTATCGTGCTGGCGCTGGATGTGCGCATTGATGCCAACAATCGCAAAGACGTGGCGATCAGCGGCTGGCAGGAAGCGGCGGGCGTCACGCTGGAAGAGGTGATTGGCTGGTATCAGCCGGTTGGCCTCAAGCATGTGCTGTGTACCGATATTTCTCGCGACGGCACGCTGAGCGGCTCTAACGTTGCACTGTATAAAGAAGTGTCTGCGGCTTTCCCGGACATCGCTTTCCAGTCTTCCGGCGGCATCGGTTCGCTGGATGATATAGCGGCATTACGCGGCAGCGGCGCGCAGGGCGTGATCGTTGGTCGCGCTTTACTGGAAGATAAATTCACGGTTGCGGAGGCGATTGCATGCTGGCAAAACGGATAATTCCTTGTCTCGATGTACGTGATGGGCAAGTGGTAAAAGGTGTTCAGTTCCGTAACCACGAAATCATCGGTGACATCGTGCCGCTGGCGCAGCGTTATGCGCAGGAAGGCGCGGACGAGTTGGTGTTCTACGATATCACCGCCTCATCGGATGGCCGCGTGGTCGACAAAAGCTGGGTATCGCGCGTAGCGGAAGTGATTGATATTCCTTTCTGCGTGGCGGGCGGCATTAAGAGCGAAGAAGACGCCGCGCGCATTCTGCAGTTCGGTGCCGACAAGATTTCCATTAACTCGCCAGCATTGGCCGATCCGACGCTGATTACGCGCCTGGCCGACCGCTTTGGCGTGCAGTGCATCGTGGTAGGTATCGATACCTGGTTTGACGAAGCGAGCGGTAAATATCACGTTAATCAGTACACCGGCGACGAAGCGCGCACCAAAGTGACCACGTGGGAAACCCTC
The DNA here is from genome assembly GCF_059730785.1 of Pantoea sp. X-Soil-ISGK-421. Lineage (NCBI taxonomy): Bacteria > Pseudomonadati > Pseudomonadota > Gammaproteobacteria > Enterobacterales > Erwiniaceae > Pantoea > Pantoea sp. X-Soil-ISGK-421. The sequence goes on from NZ_AP035979.1 coordinate 2,589,065, forward strand.
GATTGGGTGCAGGAAGTGCAGAAGCTGGGCGCGGGCGAAATCGTCCTCAACATGATGAACCAGGATGGCGTGCGTAACGGCTACGATCTGGTGCAGCTGAAGAAGGTGCGCGATGTCTGCAAAGTGCCGCTGATTGCTTCCGGCGGCGCGGGCACCATGCCGCACTTCCTTGAAGCCTTTGAGCAGGCGAACGTCGATGGCGCGCTGGCGGCTTCAGTGTTTCACAAACAAATTATCAATATCGGTGAGTTGAAAAACTTCCTGATCGACAACGGTGTGGAGATTCGCGCGTGTTAACTGCAGAACAACTGAGCAAGCTGGATTGGGTCAAAACCGCGGGCATGATGCCCGTTATCGTCCAGCATAACGTTTCCGGCGAAGTGCTGATGCACGGTTATATGAACGAGGACGCGCTGCAAAAAACCCTCAGCGAGGGCAATGTTACCTTCTTCTCGCGCACTAAAAACCGCTTATGGACCAAAGGCGAAACCTCAGGGCACTTCCTGCAGGTAGCGAGCATTACGCCGGACTGCGACAACGACACGCTGCTGGTGCTGGCGAACCCCATTGGCCCAACCTGCCATCTCGGTACTTCAAGCTGCTTCTCCCCGGCCGCGCCTGACTGGACGTTCCTCTATCAGTTGGAGCAACTGCTGGCTTCGCGTAAAACTGCCGATCCCGAGAGCTCGTACACCGCCAAGCTGTACGCCAGCGGCACCAAGCGCATCGCGCAGAAAGTGGGCGAAGAAGGCGTGGAAACTGCATTAGCGGCAACGGTTAACGATCGTCATGAGTTGACCAATGAAGCCTCGGATTTGCTCTATCACCTGCTGGTGCTGCTGCAGGATCAGGAGCTGGATTTGAGTACCATCATCAACAATCTGCGGGCGCGTCATAAATAATTTTCCGTAGGGTCGCCATTCGTGGTGACCCATGTTCCAGGTGCGCATAAATGCACACCCTACGCTATTTATCAGCATGGAAAAAACCATGACCACGCATGAAAAACTGCTCGCGCTGCTAAACCAGCATCAGGCGCGCTATCGCGTGATGGAACATGAAGCGACTGGCAAGTGTGAAGCGGTGGCGGCGATTCGGGGCACGGAAGTGGGGCAAGGCGCGAAGGCACTGGTGTGTCATGTGAAAGGCAACGGCATTAAACAGCATGTGCTGGCGGTGTTGCCCGCCGATCAGCAGGCCGATCTGAGCAAGGTTGCAGCGGCTGTGGGTGGCCGACGTGCTTCGCTGGCTTCACCAGCGGAAGTCGATGCGTTAACCGGCTGCGTATTCGGTGCCATTCCGCCTTTCAGTTTTCATCCGGATTTACAGCTGGTGGTCGATCCGCTGTTGTTCGAGCGCTATGACGAAATCGCCTTTAACGCCGGTTTGCTGGAGCAATCGGTGGTGCTGAATATTGCCGATTACCAGGCGCTGCATAATGGTAACGTGATGAAAATAATCCTCTAATTGCCTTGCCTGATGGTGAGCGGTACTCTTCGTGACTCAACATCACAACAAAAGAAGACCGATATTATGGCAAGTTCTCGTTTATCTGCCCGCCTGCGTCAAACATTGGCGCTGGCTGTGCTGGCAGGGTGCGCATTTGGCGCGCAGGCAAAAATTGATCAGGTCCGTTTCGCGGTTGATCCCACCTATCCTCCATTCGAATCCAAAACGCCACAAGGCAAATTGGTTGGTTTTGATATCGATCTCGGTAACGCGCTGTGCGCACAGATGCAAGCAAAATGCGTATGGGTGGAAAGCCAGTTCGACGGCATGATCCCGGCGCTAAAAGCGCGTAAGTTCGATGCCATCTTGTCTGATATGGGCATCACCGAAGAACGCTTGAAACAGATTGATTTTACCGTGCCGCTGTACGACACCCATACGCAGCTGATTGCGCGTAAAGGTTCTGGCCTGCTGCCTACCGCTGAATCGCTGAAAGGCAAAACCGTCGGCGTGGAACAAGGCACCGTGCAGGAGCGCTATGCGCTCGCCAAATGGCAGCCGCATGGCGTGCAGGTTGTGCCTTATGGCGATCAAGCGCAGGTGGAGAGCGACCTGATCTCTGGTCGACTTGACGTGGTGTTTACCGATGCCGCTCAGGCTGCGAATGGCTTCCTGAAACATCCGCAGGGCAAAGATTTCGAACTGGCGGGACCTATTGTGCAGGATCCGATTATCGGTCCGGGTACCGCAATTGGTTTACGTAAAGGCGATACCGAACTGAAAACCGCGCTGGATAATGCATTTGCCGAGCTTAAGAACAACGGCACTTTCGATAAAATTCAGAAGCAGTACTTCGCCACCGATATCTCCATTCAACAGTAATCTTTTGGGCGGCTTTTGTGCCGCCCTTTTCCACTCGGCACTATAATTCCAGTCATACAATTAAACAGGCGCAATTGAAACGTGCCGTGGTCAAGGACACTAGAAGCGTTATGCAACAACAACATCATCCTCTACTCAGCGCCTCGCTGGGTACACAACGTGAAATTGTCAGCTTTCACTTCGGCACAGATTCGCAGCAACGCGTTTATATTCAGGCTGCACTGCACGGCGATGAGTTGCCGGGCATGGCGGTGGCGTGGTACTTGAAACAGAAGCTGCTGGAGCTGGAATCCGCTGGTCAGCTTAAAGCCAAAATCACACTGGTGCCGGTCGCTAATCCACTGGCGATGGGACAACACTGGCACGGTAGTCATTTGGGGCGCTTTCATACCCTGTCTGGTCAGGATTTTAATCGGCGCTTCCCTGCATTAGGCAATGCGCTGGTTGAAGAACTGGACGGTTCGCTGACGCAAAGTGAATACGAAAATAAACGGCTGATTCGGGAAGCCATTGATCGTCATTACCGTGACCGTATTGCGCGCACTGAACTAGATTCTCAGCGCTTTACCCTGATGCGCATGGCAAGTCAAGCTGACTTGATGATTGACCTGCACTGCGACTGGGACGCGCTACCGCACCTCTATACCACGCCACACGCGTGGCCAGACATTGAACCACTGGCGCGCTGGCTGGGCAGCGAAGTACAGCTGCTGGCACAAATTTCTGGCGGCGAACCCTTTGATGAAGCCTGCTGTGAGCCTTGGTTGACCCTGGCGGAACGTTTTGGTGATGAATATCCTATGCCGCGCGGATTGCTGCCGGTAACGTTGGAACTGCGCGGTGTGGCAGATGTATCGCCTGAGATGGCTGAGAAGGATGCTGACGCAATTATCCATGCGTTGATTGAGAGCGGCTATATTGCGGGCGAAGTGGGAGAATCCCCTGCCCTGATCAATCCAGCGACTAAACTGGCGGGATGTGAGTATATCCATGCGGCGCAATCTGGGTTGGTGTTTTATCGACGTAACCTGGGAGAGTGGATTAAGGCTGGGGAAGTGGTAGCGGAGATTGTTGATCCGATTACGGACCAGGTGATGCCGCTGGTGGCAGAGTTTGGTGGCGTGCTGTATGCGAGGAATTTGACTAAGTTTGTGACGGCAGGGATGTTGGTGGTGCGGCTGGCTGGGGAGAATGCGGGGAGACGGGGGGAGTTGCTGGTGGGGTAATTCGAAAAAAAACCTTTGGGCAACGCTCATACAATCTACAACGAACATCCTAAATGCCTGTTTCTGTTTGAAAACATATTGTAGAAACAGGCAATACTATTTTGTTAACCTCTAAAATTTCTTAATTTGAAAGGCTAATTTAGCTAGTTAATCTACGCTTGATTTGTCTGAATTTATTCTCAATTCGTTTATTAATACTGGGTTTTTGTCCGATGATATTAGCCGCTGTATCACCTCCAATTGGTATTATCTCTTGAATATCTTTAGCTGATGGAATATGAGTTACCAACTTAGCGGAAATTACATGCAATCCGAGTATACGAGCATCCTGTGAACCAAATTCTGAAGGTGAGCGTGGGTTAACGATCTGAAGTTTTATGATTATGTTTGATGAGTCTTGCAATGCTACATGACTCAATGGCGCAATTAGTTCTGAAGCATTTCCATCAACTTGCCATGTGGCAACCATCACATCGTTAACGGATACGTTTACAGTGACAACTTCGGTATTAGGAACATAGCCAAAAGCTAACACTGAGAATGCTAGTTCACTACTTAATCGCTCATCCAATTGGAAACCAAGATAGGCTTCATTACCAGAAGTCCAGCTTCCTGCTGATTCAGGAAGGTACCATCCATTAAGTGCAAATTTATTGCTCGAATGCGTTCCAGGCGGATTTATAGCAGAGAAACTTAACACCCCTCCTATATTAAGAGATTCCAAACGAGATGAAGCATGGATATTTGCGATGGATTTAATTACCTGCTGCGCAGTTTGATGCCAGTTAGTTGGGTTATAATTTTTAGCGAGTTTTGTCTTTTCTGCCAACAAATCAGGTTCAAAGCAATAGGTCTGCAATGCTTTATACCAAGCAATACAATCTAACGGATCGATATATTCTGCACATCCAGGCGCGACTTCGGGCAAGGAACCGGCATTAGAGGCGAGACAGAATTTACCATATCGGCAACTTTCGGCAACTGGTAATCCCCAACCTTCATAGCGTGATGGAAAAACAGTGAATAAACAGTTTTTATAGAGCCAGTCCAATGTTGAGTCTTGTATGCCATGTAGCATTAAAACCTTCCCTTTTAATTCAGAATTGTACTTAATAATATTTACGGCCTCTTCACCCCGCCACCCAATATTACCAACCAAAACTAATTTAGGGACAGCATTGCCATATTCATTAATTAAACCCTTCCACAGCATAAGTAATAACGAATGATTCTTCCTGACATCGATCGTACTAACAAACATGACAAACTTATCATCTCGGGCTAAATCGGATAATCCCTCTCGTTGGAGTTGAATATCTACATTGACATCCGAATGAACGGCTTCATCACCTAATCTAAACACGGAAATAGGACAAAGTGGAGTTTGAGTTTCCAAACAGAAATCTACGATATCAGCCTTGCTCTGTTCTGAACAGGTAATAACCATATCAGAAATTGAAATAATTTTTTGACAGTTAACAGCAAATTGCTCACCAACGCCCTCAGGAAACAAGAACTTCATTTTATGCTGAATAACATCATAAACAGTGCTTACAATTGCAACACCATGCATTTTCTTTAGAGACTGAAGATCCTGCAGATAGTTTGAATTTCTAATCCAAGCTCCGCCGAATATCAATAACAAATCGTCAGCTTGAAAATCAACATTTGACTTTGGAAAACCTGGAGGGAAGCCAGGTATATTTTCGCCAGCAAAAAGTTTAACTGTGTCATTAACCAAATCAGCATAACCGACTTTGATGAATTTGCCATAACGAGAATTCCAAAGGATGAATGTAACTTCCGAACCATAAAATTCATGAAGTTCTTGAGCTAAGCGACTTTCAACACGTGCAATGCCTGTAGGTGTAGAATTATGATGAGCTAATGTAGTCAGATCAACAAACACTCGTCTATTTTTTTTCTGTTCGCGTAGGGAAGCTTTTTTGTCACCGAAATCTAAAGCTGCTTTATAAGCATTGAAAGTATCACGAGCATATCCATCCCAACTATGTTCATTTTTCATCATCTGTTTAAGTATATCAGAGCGAGATGAAGTGATATCATCAGCATCATTCCAGGCATGAAGGATTTTTTGTCGAATATCGCTAACATCAGCTGGATTGATATATCTTGCAAATTTACCAAAATACTCCGATTCTGCTGAACGATCACTTAGGACCATATTACAACCTGCAGCAGCTGCTTCAAGTGCTACTAGTGGAGCTCCCTCACTCCAGGAAGGCAAACAAAATACTTTAGCTCCGGAATATGCCGATGCGAGCATAGGGCTATTGGCTTCAATACGGCCAGCAAATATAATATTTTCACCCCCCCATTTTCTAACAAGATCGGCATATTTTTCATCAGCTTCATGCCCAACCAAAACAAGAGGGATATTAGTATCTTTAAGAGCCAATGCAAGGAGGGCCTGATTTTTTCTCGACTCAATACGACCAACGCACAAAACATAATCTTGAACGTCAAAATGCTTTCTAAATAAGTCAGGATCACCACTTTCAAACACAGTAGCATTAACGGGATTTTTGACAATACTTGTAGAAGGATGAGAGACTCCTATTTCTTCTAATATAGACTTTTCATGTTCACTAAGAAGAATTAGGTGATTAGCATAGGAAACTAAGCGACGAATGGCTAAAAAATAATTAGGGAAAGGTTCTCTCTTCATTAATGGCAAATGACGATGTTCAATATTTTCGTTACATAATATTGAAAGTTCATTTAGAACATCATTAAGATTATCATTCTCAGAAAGAATATGCCGAACTCTAACATTATAAAAATCTAGCTCTGATAAATCTAAGAATATCGGAGAAAGAACAGATGCGATCCCGTTTTTTTCAATTTGACTAAGTAGAACCTCACACTCGTCTGGATGCCAAACATTCAGAGCATGTATGATATCGATTCCTTGCGTCGAAAAGTTACGATTAGCAACAAAGTCCGCGTTGATACCTAATTTTCTCAGTGCCTCAACCGTTCTTGGCGCTCTGACAGAAGGTCCACCCAACGAGCTTGTCATTTCAGCACCATGTACAGCCACCAATACACTGAGCTTAATTTCATCGTTAACCGGGGAAAATTTAGAATCAGTCTTTTTTACTTCATTGAGATTACTTTCAACAAGAATGTCTCGATTTAATAGACGAGAGAAAAGACTATGATGTTGATCAGCCCATGATTGCCATGTATAGCTTTCAACGCTTTTTCTTAGGAGCTGTTTTTCTTCAACAAGTTTTAAAAGTACACGACGTAAATCGGCCACATCTCCAAGCTTGAATTCGATATGTGGGAATTGTGGCACCCAACCTACGGGCGAAGCTATGACCTTACACCCACTAGCAAGTGCCTCAAGAACGCACATAGGACCACCCTCAATAGTGGCTGGCACTAAAATATAATCAAGCGATCTGTAAAATTCTGGTAATGCCGAATCCTCAATAAAGGTTGATGGTCCTGGCCAACCTTCTCCGGTGAAATACCATTCAATGCCTGGAATATCCATCACTTGTTCAACCAATTTTTCACCTTTACGCCCAGTGTGATAGGTTCTCCCTATTATTCCTATGCGTACAATGGGCGAAAACCTCTCAAGGTCTACTCCAGGGGATATTGTTTGAACATTTGTTAAACCGCTTTCACGTACGATTAATTCAGTTTTTAGTGATTGTGCAATACAGAAATCAACACTTGAAGCAACCGTTTCAAATTTCTTTGCTGCTGATGGAACATCTTCTTTATGAGTAAAAAGTGCGATCTCAATCGGAGAAACTCTCTCCTGACGGCAACCATAAGTCATATAATACTGAATTTCTGCAGAGGGATCTTGCTCAAGTCCATAACTTACATATGGTAGACGGGTAGTTATCTCTAGAGCTAATTTTTCAAGAATCCAGCCTTTATCCGAAATTTTAATATGCACTATCTTTTTCATATCAATCCAAACAATACAATATAAGTTTAAAATTTTAGCACTCGAATTAATACTTTAAGAAATGTTATCAAAGTGCAATATATTAATTAGCTTATTCTGCTATCCCAGAGGGTAATACTATGATCTATTGTCCGATTAGTTTTCGGAAGTAATTATTAAAATCAATATTATTAGATGCTAATTCTCTCGCACGATGGGCAGCAGAAATTGCTTCACTTAATCGATCAGTCTTTTCAAAAAGATGAGCCAAGCGATAGTGAAAAATACCTACATTTTCTTGTAGCTCTATAGCATTAGTCAGGTAAGGCTCAGCCTTGGTAAACTCGCTCGCAGAGCAATAAAGCTCACCAAGGAAAGAAATAAAGTGTGCATTAGATTTGGCTAACTCCACAGCACGTAATGAGCTATTAATAGCACCCTCACTATCATTATTCCGCATTTTCATCACTGAAAGGTGATGATGCAGCCTTGCTGAGTCGGGGTATACTGCTATTACTGATAATAGCATTGACAGGTGTACCGATGAACGAGGATTTTTTGAGACCAAGTGAATAACTTGCTCTATAAATTCTTTTTTTTCACTGTCTCCCTGCTGCGAGCCAAAACCTGTATTCATTTTCTTGAATGCTTCACTGAACTTATCTTTCCATTCATTCCCGAAAATCAGGCCAATATTATTTGATACTTTCTCTAAAAGAGTTTTTTCGATTGTTGTTTCCCAGGGGGTATAGATAGTATTCAATATAAGACTGAGAAATTGTTCATCAACTGATGTAGGCATTTTGACCGCACCGATCATTGGAAGATTCTGTGAGGAATGAATTTTTTCGTAAGGCCAACATTCGAATAGATATTTAGGGCCTCTATTGGTTTGATCATGTCTAGGATAAGTAGAAAGATTCAGATCATGAATTAATATATATGCATTGGGGCTTAACGTAGGAATGAGAGATAAAAAATCCAGAATAGCCCACGGGTGGCGATGGTCCCCATCAATAAACGCCAAATCGACATTTTTTCCAATGTCATTTACACAATCAACAGCATGAAAACCTAAGATCAACCTCATTTTGACATCATTATCTGAGACAACTTCTGAAATAGCTGCTCCAGTAGCTTTATTACTGTCTAAATAATAATTTTCTGATAAATCGATTCCTATGTACTCACCAGGTGTTCCATTTTGAGATAGTGCATCAATAAAAAGACACCCACTCCACCCACTCGCCACTCCAATTTCAACTACTTTTTTGGGCTTTAATAGTTTGGTTAATCCAATCAACAATGGCTGGTCCAAGATTGAAATATTACCCGCGACCCACGCGGGTTTCTTCTTAAGCATTGTCTCTGAGGACTGTAAACCTGCTGACTCACACAATTCGGATGTAATGACCATAATGATAAACTCCCATGATATTTCTATTTACCAAAATAGCTTGAACACACTTCCTTTACATCACCATCCATTAGTATTTTGCCATGCTCTAGCCACATTGCACGATTACAAGATTTCATTATCATACTTTTGGAGTGTGAAGCAATCACAAGGATATTTGTTGCTTGAACCATCTCCGAAAGTCTCGATTCAGCTTTATGTTTGAAAGCTTCATCCCCTACCGATAACCATTCATCCATTAAAAGAATTTCTGGACGAACAATAGTTGATACGGCAAAGGCAAGACGTAGATGCATGCCAGAAGAATACGTACGAACAGGCATATCAACGAAATCACCTAACTCTGAGAACTCGATAATTTCATCAAGTTTTTCACTGATTTCAGCTCGTGTACGGCCTAATAATCCACCGCGCAGAAAGATGTTATCTCTTCCTGTAGCTTCAACATCAATACCTAGAGAGATATCAATAAGTGATCCAACTTCTCCATGGCTCACAGCAGTTCCGGAAGAAGGCTCATAGGCACCACTAAGAAGACGTAAAAGCGTACTTTTTCCCGCTCCATTGTGTCCAAGCAGGCCAACGCGATCGCCGTCTTTAAGAGTAAATGACAAATGATCAATAGCTCTAACAATGACTCGCCCCTGAGGATCGGATCCTAACTGGCCACCAGTAGCCACTTGCATAAGTCGCTTTTTTAGTGAGCGTCCATTTGCGTTATAGATGGGGAAATCGACACATACGTTTTTAAATTCTACTGAAGCCATGATAACTCTTCTTATAACCAGTAAGCGATACGACGCTTATAGCGTCCATAAACAAAAATAGTAGCTATCCATCCACAAACTGCTATCGCAAGGCATGTTAGCCAACTGGACATTCCGGGGATTTGTCCCAGCAGAGGAGCTCGGACAATTTCCATCAAATGATAAACCGGGTTCAAACCCAAAATTAGCTCACCTGCTCGTTGCGGTACTAAATGAGGCATCCACATGATCGGCGTAAAATAGAAAATAACATTTAATAAACTTGTGATTATTTGTGGCAGATCTCTATATCTGGCGCATAAGATGCCAAGCATTAAGGCTATCCATGTTAGATTTAAGGTTGCTAATAGAAAACCGGGGATAACAAAAAGAATATAAATTGTTATCGGCTTGCCAACAGCAATAAAAACTAACGGAAGAATTATTATGTTGTGGCATAATATTATTGTATTCCTCCAGATAATTCTAAGAATGTGAACAAAAAGCGGGATAGGCAATTGTTTTATAATTCGCTCCGCATTGATAAAGCCTGCGCATCCCTCATTCACCACTGTAGTAAAAAAAGACCACAGAATCATACCGCTCGCAAGAAAAGGTAAAAATTCTTCTAAAGAAGTTTTGAAAATGGAACCAAAAACTATGCCAATGGTACCAATCATTACACCCATACTGATTGTCAACCAGAAAGGTCCTAATGCTGAACGACGATAACGTTGTTTAACATCTTGCCATCCCAGCATCCCCACTAAGGAATAGCGTTTGATTGCTGAAAAAATATCTTTAATAGCAATTTGTACAGTACTACCTTGCATTATTTTATTCCATCAATGAAAGTTGTATATTCTATCGCTCGCGAGCTTACAGTCAACTTTAATGCTGTATAAAGAAGTCTCTATGGATAAAATTCAGAATATTGTGAGATGAGCAAATTGTTTACTTGTGGAACATTTAAACAATATATTTATCATTTAATGCTCCGGGCAATTTAACGACTGTCGTGATAGCATCCGTTAATGCTTTAAAGGAAGTAATTTCTCCTGGTGATATTACTAGGACATCTCCTGCAACCCAACGTTTTCCGCACATTAAGACTTCACCTGACACAATACAGGTTATTTCAGTTGCTATTTTATGAAAGTGTTCACCTTCCTGCTCATCAGCCTTGTAATATTTAACTGCAACCTCACAATCAGTTGTAGAGAAGGTTGTTGGCTCGAAACCCCCAACAATCCAGCCACCTTTCATGTCGGAGAGTTTATAATCTTTCATTATTAGTAGCCTTTCCTGTTTCATATTGAGAGATGGATTTTAGAGGATGGTATTGCGTAGAATCAATCTTTTGCGTGCTAATTTTCATTCCACTAAGGATTAACTCATTGAATGAAGGACAGATATAGAACATATTATCAACTCTGGCATCTTTTCTTATCATTTGTTTTACGGCTTCTGTAAAAAGAGATGTTCTCCTGAACCAGTAAACTCCTGCAGTTGCATTACGGCTGATTGGATTTTTCTCTGATGCTTGAGCGACTAAATCATTTTCAAGCACAACATAGGAATAGCGCGGATGAACCGAATCAAAAATGATAGTACCCGCATCGTTATTTAAATCAGCCATGGATTTGGTGAATATTTCATAATTTACATCTACGTATTGATTTGCGCTTACAATTAATAAAGGTGCGTCTTGATTTAGACTAACCACACCGAGTAGAGCCGTGCACGCTGCCCCTGCAGTATCCTCAGGAACTGAAATTGAACTAAAATTACCGTTTGACAAAAGACGCACCACATTATCTAAACGATACTTCTTAATATGTTTATCTTGAAAAAGAAAAACAGAACTTCCATTATTGAACTCGATCTGTTCTGCGATCAATTGAATTAGTGGTTTGCCCAAAAATTCCGACAAGCAGAATGGATAGTTTTTGTCGTCGCTATCAACGTAATGTTCACCTGCAGCAAGCACTATAATATTCATGGTTTATCTCCCTCAATAGAAAACATAAACTCCTTAATATTACGATAAGTTACATCTGAAACATCACTGACTGCCAAAACATGTGCACCTGCTGCTTTAGCTGCTCTAATACCGTTTTCATTATCTTCAACTACTACACATTCGTTTGGCATTAAGCCAAGTAATCCTATGGTCTTAGTATACATTTCAGGATCAGGCTTACCTTTTATTACATCTTCATTCGATATCATGTAGTCAAGATATTTTGTTAGTGCTGCTTTTTCCATCATGGTGATAACGGTATTTTTAATAGAATTCGATGCAACGGCAAGTTTATATCCTTCCATTCTGAGTTTAGATAAGGCGTACTCATGAATAAATAGTGGTTTACACTTAGTGTGCACGATTTCCATTGTGTAGCTTTGCTTCATTTCATTGATGAAGGTGTGTAGTTCATAAGGCAAGTTATATTCAGCAGACAAAATATTAAGTTTATCTTTCGTAGGAAGACCATCAAATTTTGTGAGATGGTCAAAGCGGCTAATATTATATCCAAAAAGATTTAAAGATTTGTTTAGTGCTTCATAATGCCAATCTTTGGCTTCAATGAGTACACCATCCATATCAAAAATAACAGCCTTAATCATTTTGACACCTCAAAATAACATTGTGCTTCTTCGGGAAAATCTGTACAAAGAATAAGATTATCTGAACTTATAACATGCGAATTAGCCAACATTTTCCAAAGTATTTTATAGTCATGACGTTTATGTAACTCAGAAGAAACAATGCATACTTTTTTTCCGGCTTTAAGTAAGTCACTAATATATTCAATATCATACCAAATAGAATCAAAAGCATCTAACCAGACACCATGGCACTTTTCAAAGAGCGAAATGGTCAGCTCATATTCGCTAGCACGTGAAAAAAAATCAATTCGGCCATCTTTATAATATGCAAGCTGGTCTGGTATCGACATGTCAAAAACGAATACATTTTTAAATTTAAATTTTGATATGTGTTCAAATAACTTTTGCACTAAACCGTCAGATTTGACATTAAGGGCCAACGTAAAATCTTTACCATTAGCCAACTGTAGAAATTCATCTAACGGCATCTCCAAACCTGTCGGAATATCATGCGAAATAACTAGCTCGCCATTTAAATCACGTACATCTGTCTCTGTGCCGAATCCTAAATCGAACGAACGAACAAAAGCTTCGCGCGTATTTTTTTCCTCAACTTTTTTCCAGTAACCACGATGACTGATTATTTCCATATTATATCCCTTCTGTCGCTTTATGTGACAACTCAAGTTTTATAAATAGGTCCAAATCCGCTGGAATCCCTAATCCATACATACCATTTGCCTCAGACCCAATATTGTATATGCCAATCTTTTCACCTTCTGCAATGAGATAATTGTAGGCAGGTGCGACATAGAACTCGTTGTTTACTCGATCGTTATTTTTAATCATTTTCTCGGCAACACGAACAAAATCAGAACCTTTACGGAAATTATAAATACCAACAGTGGCTTCATTGGATATTACTTCTTTTTCAACAACCGTATTAACAAATCCCTGGTCATCAAAACCAACATAGGACCATTTTGGATCATCAGCGGCCATAGTCATGATAATCCCGTCATAATTATTTTTCTCCATGGACTCCAGATAATCATCAATAATACAGTCAACGAACTGGTCGCTATTTGCAATCATCAAATGCGAATCATTATTGATAAAATCCTTTGCCAATAGCACCGTACATGCTGCTCCTTCAGTCAAACCATCAGCGTAAACAACGTTGCAGGTTGGCTCCCAACTTTTGAGTAATTGAGTTAGATTATAAATTTCATCATGTGCACGCTGAATGATAAAAATAAACTTATGTGGCTGTGTTGGTTTGAGATTATTTACCACTAACTTTACCATGGGTACACCATGTACGTTGATTAATGGCTTAGGTTCAATGTAGCCGGCTTTCGCGAATCTACTTCCTGCACCAGCCATAGGAATTACTATATTCATAGTTTAAAGCCTCACTTTAAAAAATCCACGATGAATCTATAATTAACATATCAGTACAATCACAACATATATGGAGAAAATTGATGTCTGCTTATGTTATTTTTTTAATCTTTTTTTTTACTTTATTTAGGACTAGTCTAGGATTAGTTATTAACAAAATGATATTCCTTTTAATAACTTCTATCAAATCTTTTGATCGCGAATGCGCTCCTTGAAAAAGGTCAATGTGGTGGTAAAAGTTATTCAAATCCGGTTTTTTAAAGTCAGCAATAATCTCTTTTCGCAACTGCAGTACTTTTGCAACCGTTTTGCTATTCAAGCGAGGCACATAGTCTAATGCCATTAATCTTTGTGACAATTCGACATCTTCTGCCATATTCCATGTGCCTAAATCATTAAAGAGATTTGCCATTAAAATATGTCGTTTTCCAATAACTAAGCCGCCGGGTATATACAAATATGGTGAATATTCGCCATAATTAAGTAAATAATTGGCTGTTAAACGCTGGTCAGATGCCTGAGAAACCCAATCAGGAACCCTTTCGCCAGTATCATTCAAAACTTGCTTGATAACACAAACATCAAAATCATGATCAATTCGATCAAAAGACTTGATAAAATTCACATCAAGTTGATAACGATTGTGCGCCACGCAAATATTTTCATAACTTGCAGCTTTTATAATTAAGTTTTTCTTCCTTGAAATGTTTGCGTATTTTTCTGTATTTTCGTCAGTATGAATAAAGGTATGGTCTATATTAATGTCAAATGTAGGTTTAGGGCCACATATTATCAGTTCAATTTGTGCACCTGATTTGATTTGACTTGAAACACTCTCGGCATACGATTTAAGATAACTTTCGTTTTTTCCATCCCATAATATTCCAAATGACCAATTTCTACTATTATCAAAAGGCCGACGCGTTGCAGTAAAGCTGATAGTATAGCCATCTTGATCATCGCTATTATTAACGCTAATGAACTCTGCACTTCCAGCGGAAAGTTGATGAATTTGTTTATAAAACTTTGGAATGGAAAAAACATGTGAGGAAGAAATAAATTTAATAGAAAAAGTTGACTTCCCCTTGGATATTTTGAATAATTCATCAAGGATGAATGGCCAATTATTATAGTTTGAAATGGGCGTTTCTGTAAAATATATATCAGTATATGATTGATAATGTTCCGGGGAAAGTCTCGTATCAGTGGTTCTCACAAAATCCGTACTTAAACACTTAAATCCCTCTGGGGGATTCTTCCCAAACCAAATAAATTTTCCTTTTTCACTCATTGAATTTCCTCTTCATGAATAAACATCTTTTTAATGTCTTTAGAGAAATCCTTCCAACTTCTAAGCTTATCTTTGTTTCTTTCAATAAGGTTGACTTGTTCATTATAGTAATTGTCATCAGACATCATTTGGTTAAACGCTTGATTGAATTTTTTATAATCAGGATATTTTATTGCAATTGTTAGTCCATATCCTGCTTCTTTTAAGGAAGATGTATCAAAATGCAAGCAAGGTTTACCGCATGCTAATGATTCTCCTAAGGGCAATCCCCAACCTTCGTAATGCGACGGATAAACAGTAAAACGGCAATTACGATAAAGCTCACCGATTTCCGCATCTGAAGTATCTTGCATTATAATGACGCTACCATAAACATTACCGGAATGATGGAGTAACTGAGCAAAGTCTTCCGTATCCCAGAGCCATTTCCCAGCTATTACTAGTTTCTGATTAGCGTATTCTGGACTATTAAAAAAATTAATCCAAGTGAGGAGTAAATTGACATGGTTTTTTCTTGATTCAATTGAGCCTACACAAAAAACGTATTGTTCATGTTTGAGCTTTCTTACGCGAAGTGGGAATTCGAAATCATTATCATAGGTGACTCTTTTTAGATTTTCCGGCAACTTGTGTGAAAGATGGACCACTTCAATTTCAGGAACTGTAGTTCCCCTTTTATTGCAATAATCTGTAAGATCGTTTTTGCAGCTATGCGAGTTGACAACTATTTTATCTGCATACTCTAGAACAAACGGAATATATTTTTTGAACATAGCTTTAAGTTCATCAGGAACAAATGGTGACACAATCGGAATCATGTCATATACCATAAATATCTTCCGTAAACCATACCATTTTCTTTCTATTAATTCCTTGTATTTATCCTGAAAGTTCCATACTCCTCCAAATAAAGCAACTGAAGCATGTTCTTGAAATTTATCAAACTCGCTAATTGTCAGACCTGGGTGAAGTGCCACCCTATTGTCTAGATAGCGACATACAATTTTATGACTTATTATTTTTGTTACAGGAATTTTAGAAATTAAAAAATACATATCACTTAATATTTTTTTCTTCCTCCCAAATGATTTTACTTTTTCAAAATACTTATCTATATTCTCTGATGATTTTGAAATATAAATATCTGCATAAATCCATAGATTAATAAATGGGCTAAGGTCATTAATATCTATTTTCTCAAGCCCTGCGATTTTATATGTCCTTCCTGTAATGGGACTCATGAAAAAAATAGTATAATCACCATCAAGTCCTTTAAGCCCTTCAAGCACAACTCGCTGAATACCACTCACTTTAGTCGAAAACTTTGAATGGTTGATAATATCAGTAATATCGTAATAAATCATTTATGTTCCTTTACATACAATGACATTTGTTAATCAATGCTGTTTTTTATATTAACTAAAACTGATCATGTTACAGGCTAACTTTTCAGCAAGCTTTTAATGTTTAGATTTTATCTATAAATGTAAAAGCACACCCGAAGATGTGCTTAATTATCAAACAATAAATGAAGAAACTTACTAGAAATTAATCCAGCCACTCAGTGTGGAATATTCCATCTTTATCAATACGCTTATAGGTATGCGCACCGAAGTAGTCACGCTGAGCCTGAATCAGATTAGCGGGCAGAACCTCTGAACGATAGCTATCGTAGTAAGCAATTGCCGCAGAGAAGGTTGGTGTTGGGATACCATTCTGAATAGCGTAAGATACAACATCACGGAGCGCTTGCTGATATTCATCAGCGATATTCTTGAAGTACGGATCTAGCAGAAGGTTAGCGATGTCTGCATCAGTGGCATACGCGTCAGTGATTTTTTGCAGGAACTGAGCACGGATGATGCAACCTGCACGGAAGATCTTAGCGATCTCACCATAATTCAGATCCCAGTTGTTTTCTTCCGAGGCAGCGCGCAATTGTGAGAAACCTTGAGCGTAAGATACGATTTTACCTAGGTACAATGCACGACGCACTTTTTCTACGAACTCAGCTTTATCTCCGTTGAAGGCTTTAGCTTGCGGGCCGCTGAGTACTTTAGAAGCTGCAACGCGCTGAGTTTTCAGAGAAGACAAATAGCGGGCGAATACTGATTCGGTGATCAATGACAGTGGTTCGCCAAGATCTAATGAACTCTGGCTGGTCCATTTACCTGTACCTTTGTTAGCCGCTTCATCCAGAATCACATCAACCAAATATTTTCCGTCTTCATCTTTCTTAGTGAAAATATCTTTAGTGATGTCGATTAAATAGCTACTCAGCTCGCCATTGTTCCATTCGGTGAAGGTTTCAGCTAGTTCTTCATTGTTCAGACCCAGCGCTCCTTTTAGCAGTGAGTAAGCCTCTGCAATCAGCTGCATGTCACCGTATTCGATACCGTTATGAACCATCTTCACATAATGACCAGCACCGTTCGGGCCGATATACGCAACGCAAGCTTCGCCGTCTTCCGCACGTGCAGCGATTTTATCCAGAATTGGTGCAACCAATTCATACGCTTCTTTCTGACCACCGGGCATGATAGATGGACCTTTCAGTGCGCCCTCTTCACCGCCAGAAACACCAGTTCCGATGAAGTTAAATCCTTGATCAGACAATTCTTTGTTACGGCGAATGGTATCTTTATAGAAGGTGTTACCGCCATCGATAAGGATATCGCCTTTATCCAGATGCGGAGTCAGAGAAGCGATAGTTTTATCAGTCGCTTCGCCAGCTTGTACCATCAGCAGGATACGGCGAGGTTTTTCCAGTGATTCAACAAATTCTTCAACTGTATAGAAAGGTGCGAGTTTCTTACCCTGGTTCTCAGCGATGACTTCATCAGTCTTTTCACGTGAACGGTTGAAGATAGAAACAGTGTAACCGCGGCTCTCAATGTTCAGAGCCAGGTTGCGCCCCATAACTGCCATACCTACAACGCCGATCTGTTGCTTGGACATTACATACTCCTGTCTGTGGTCTCGCACGGTGTTACCAGTAACACCATTCAGTAAGTGACCGATATGTTAACTCAGGATAGCCGATAAAAGGTAATGATTGGTGCGATAGCGATATGAAAAAATCCGAAAACAAATCACACATTTAACAAGGATTTATAGAGTTTTGTGTAACTTTCAATCATTTTGTCAGCTGTAAATAACGCTTCAAATCGTGCATTCGCAGCTTCGCCATATCTTTTCGCTTGTTCTGGATTGTTCCAAATCTGATCCATAGCCTCTCTTAATGCTTGTGGATTTGATGGAGGAACGACTAATCCAGTAAGGCGATCAATATTGATATATGTGGTTCCAGTGCCTATTTCACTAGAGATGAGAGGCTTGGAGTATAAGGCACCTTCTAATAAGGAAATCCCAAAGGCTTCAGAACGCAAGTGGGAAGGGAATACTAAGCAAGAGCAAAGCTGCAACAGTGCAGATTTGTCACTATCTTCTAATGCACCGAGGAAATGGATATTATCCACTTTCAAATGATTTGCTTGCGCCTTGAGTTCAGCTTCAATTGGACCAGCGCCTACTACGACAATCGGATAATGACTATTTTGTGCCGCTTCAATCAGGATATGCAATCCTTTGTAATAGCGAAACGTACCAATGAAAAGAAAAAATCCATCAGGAAAATGAGCTTTCCATTTATCTAAAACCTCAGGATCATTATTACGATAGAATTGTTTATCTAAGCCGTAAGGAATCACGTCAACCTTACTTTTATACTGCTGTAGAATTGGGCTGCTTTCTACGTAATTTGGAGACGCGGCAATAATGCGATCAACATCGCTCAAAAAACGATTCATTAATGGTGTATAGAGTTTCAGCAAAGTCTTTTGTTTAACAATGTCCGAATGATAACTCACCACAGAAGGTTTATTAATCCCTGCTGCAAAATGCATAAAATCCATGAATGGATAAGGGTAATGGTAATGAATAATGTCAGCTTGCTTAGCAAGTTTTCTAAATTCTGTAACTGCAGAAAACGAAAATGGAGTTGATGCAAGTTCACATAACGTTTTAACGCGATAAATTGAGTGGTTGCAGTGCTTAGCTTTTTTTTGAACAAAATCCGGACTATGGGTAAAAACGGTTGATTGAATATTTTCTTTAATTCCACCTTCAGCGAGTTGATAAATTACCTGTTCAATACCACCGAAAGTGTCTGGATAATAAGTTTTATAGCAGTGTAGAACTTTAATCATATAAATTTAGCAACCTGCTCATAGGCTTCTATCGTTTTGTCTGCGCACGCAGACCAAGAGAAATATTTCGCTTGAACGAGTCCTGCATCTATCATTGACTGCTTTTTAAAACCATCATCTATCATCATCTGAAGGTAGGTAGTTAAGCGATCAACATCCTCGGGATCATGCATTAACGCTGTCTCCCCAACAACTTCGGGAAGCGAGGTTGCGTTAGAACAAATCACGGGTGTGCCTGATGCCATTGCTTCAAGGACTGGCAAACCGAAACCTTCATAGATTGAAGGAAAAACAAAGCTTGTCGCAGCACTATAAAGAATCGGCAAATGTTTGCCAGGGACAAATCCCAGGTATTTCAGCCACCCTTCTCTTTCACCCTTAGAGAAAAGTTTAAAAAGTTCTGCATTCTCCCAGCCCTTATAACCACTAATAACCAGAGGGAAATTATTTTTAGCAATCATTGGTAAGCGATCATAAGCGCGAAGTAAGGTGATAATATTCTTTCTCGGCTCGATTGTTCCGGTGTAGAGAAAGAAACTACGCCACTCAAGCTGATATTGATTTAACACATGCTCCGCGTCTGAAGCGTTACGCGGATGAAATTGTTCGTTGTAAGCGAGTGGAGCAACCGTAACATTGTGTTCTTTAAGTCCAAAAAACTCGACTAACTCGCGTTTGGTATAATGCGAGTCGGTAATGAGCATTTTTGCGCGAGCAACTGTGTTCCGTAACTCTTTTTGCATCAGATGTACACGGCCAGCGGGATGGAACTGTGGCCAATGAAATACGGAAAGATCATGAAACGTTGCAACGCAGTGCGGTACTCTTGGCGGTAAGTAATAATTAGGACTATGGAAAATGTGTTCTTTGAATTTGCGTAATGTTAAAGACTTCATTACAGGAAAAGTGAGCCGGTATATTTCGCTAGCAGTTTTACTTTTTTGTAGTTTACGTTTAAAAGATTGAACTGATTGAGCCGACTCACTGGCAACTGCCAGTGAGTCCCGCACTTTAGTTCCATGAAGATAAGTTAGCGTTAGCTTATCTTCACGCTGCTGGAGTTGCTTCGCAAGCTCGAATGCATAACGGCCAATTCCAGTTAGTGGATATTTAATACAATCCGTAGAGAAAATGACGTTTAGCTTTGTATTTCCAGCATCCATTTCAGAGTATCTCTTAGTGGTATTTTTTGTGCCTGTCCTTCCGTCAAAATATTCAACAAGCTTACATCACCACATAGCTCTTTGATTTCATTGGCTCTAACGAACTGAGGATGAACTTCGATGCGGATTTTATGATCAGTTAATTCTTCACAAATTTTTATCACTTCACGTAAAGAGTACATTTCACCAGATGCGACATTAACAGTTTTACCGAAAGCGGACGGATTTAGAAGCATAGCATAATTTTTGACCGTAAAGCGTACATCAGAAAAATCACGCCATACATCTATATTTCCAAGTTCAATGACCGCTTTGCGTTCCCTAAAATGCTTGACGATTTTTGGAATAAGGAAATTTTCAGCTTGGCCCGCCCCGGTATAATTAAAGGGCCGAGTAATGATGATGGGCAACTTGTCCATAAACAGTTTGGCCATATACTCCATAGCCAGCTTACTTACGGCGTAGTCATTGGCGGGGTTCGCTAATATTGTTTCGTTTAACTTACCGGGTGTATTATTGCCATATACATTGGCACTGCTAGCAATTAATACTGCCTCAGCCTTTACAGCGGTATCAGCCAACGCCTGGAGTAAATTTCTTGTTCCTGAAAGATTCACGTCATAAAAAGCGGTGGGTTCAGTGTGACCAACAAAAGTAATAGCAGCAAGGTGAACCACGACATGAGGTGAAACCGTATCAATGGCGAGTTTCACTTGCTTCGCATCTGTAAGGTCAACCTGAATATACCTTTCCATGTTCTGATTAGGTGTCGAGCCAAGGCCATAAACTTCATATCCAGCAGCGGATAATTCCGCTGCCATATAATGGCCAGTAAAGCCCTTGATACCAGTGATCAATGCTTTTTTGCCATTAGTCATATTAGAAAGAGAATCCTTGTTTATTACGACGTAGATCTTCTTCAACCATCATTGCGCACAACTCTTCCAATGTGGTTTTAGGTTCCCAGCCGAGAATATCTTTAGCGCGTTGTGGATTACCAATCAGTAATTCCACTTCAGCTGGACGGTAGAATTTAGGATTAACCTTAACCACAACTTTGTTGGTAGCAACATCAATTGCTACTTCTTGATCTTCTTTACCTTCGAAGCGTAACTCGATACCTGCCGCTTTAAACGCCATGGAGACGAAATCACGCACGGTCTCAGTGCGGTTAGTCGCTAAAACAAATGTGTCTGGCTCATCAGCCTGTAACATTAACCACATACCTTCTACGTACTCTTTGGCAAAGCCCCAATCACGTTTAGCATCCATGTTACCCAGCTCAAGAACATCAAGCTTACCGAGCTTAATTTTGGCAACAGAATCAGTAATTTTACGAGTGACAAACTCTTGGCCACGCAGCGGAGATTCATGGTTAAACAAAATGCCACTAGAGGCAAAAATGTTGTAGCTCTCACGATAGTTGATTGTCATCCAGTGCGCATACAGCTTGGCCACACCATATGGGCTGCGCGGATAAAAAGGTGTATCTTCTTTCTGCGGAATCGCCTGAACTTTACCAAACATCTCAGATGTTGAAGCTTGGTAGAAACGAATTTTAGGGTTAACAATGCGAATTGCTTCAAGCAGATTTACTGGACCAATACCGGTAATTTCAGCAGTAGTTAGAGGCTGCTCGAATGAGACACCAACAAAGCTTTGAGCCGCTAAGTTATAAACTTCAGTCGCTCCGCTTTGCTGCAGGAGACGAATACTGGCGGACAAGTCTGTCAGATCATATTCTACGAGATGAAGATTTGAATTATTTTTAACACCTAGCTCTTCAATACGCCAGAAATTAACTGAACTGGTACGACGATATGTTCCATAAACAATATATCCTTTATCCAGCAATAATTCTGCGAGATATGCACCATCTTGGCCCGTTATACCTGTAACAATTGCAATTTTATTAGACATTTCTAACCTACCATATGTACTTAAAATTAATGTGAGTTGATAATTGATGCGAATTCTTCAAGTAACGAATTTAACTTATTAACATTACCTTTCGTCTCAATGTTCAAACGAAGTAAAGGCTCTGTATTAGATGTTCTTAAATTAAATCGCCAATCTGCGAAATTAAGGCTAATTCCATCGACAATATCTTTAGCCTCGTAAAATGAATCATATTTTTGTGAAATTGTTGCAATGATTTTGGAAGAGTTGATGACCTTGAAATTAATTTCACCACTACAAGGAAATGCCTTCATCCTTTCTTCTACTTGCTGAGATAGCGTCTGCCCTTTCACTGCCAGCAGTTCAGCCACCAACAACCACGGAATCATTCCGCTATCACAATAAGCAAAGTCACGGAAATAGTGATGTGCGCTCATTTCTCCACCATAGACCGCATCTTCTTCGCGCATACGCTCTTTGATGAATGCATGACCCGTTTTAGACATCACTGGAATCCCACCGGCTTTGGTCACGACGTCAATCGTATTCCAGGTCAAACGAGGATCATGAATAATCTTTGCTCCCTGCTCTTTCTTAAGGAAAGCCTCAGCCAACAATCCTACGATGTAATAACCTTCGATAAATTCAGCATTTTCATCAAACAGGAAGCAGCGGTCAAAATCACCGTCAAATGCGATACCCATATCTGCATTATGTTCGCGCACGGCATCAGATGTATCTTTGCGGCACTCTGGCAACAGAGGATTAGGGATTCCATTCGGGAAGTTACCATCGGCCTGATGATGAACTTTAATAAAGCTGACTGGTACGTTTGCCTGCTTAAAGCGCTTTTCGATCTCATTAATCACGTGGCCTGCGGCACCGTTCCCTGAGTTAATCACCAACTTCATTGGCTGTTTAAAATTAGCCAGATTGATATAGCCCATCAAATGGTCGACATAGGCATCTAGAATTGAGATTTGCTTATAGCTGCCACGCTTGGTGCTATCGATCTGAGCAAACTCATTCGCTTCTGCCAGACGTTGAACATCACGCAAACCTGTGTCGCCACTGATTGGACGCGCACCTTCGCGCACCAATTTCATTCCGTTATAGTTCATGGGATTATGGCTGGCCGTGACTTCTATACCGCCATCAATGCCCAAATGGAATGTGGCGAAATAAATCTCTTCGGTGCCACTCATGCCAATATCAAGGACATCAGTTCCAGCATCCATTAAACCATTTGCCAGCGCCATTTTCAGTGCTTCGCTCGTCAGGCGGACATCGCCACCAACAACAATGGTTTTTGGCTTGAGGAATTCGCCGTAAGCGCGACCTATGCGATAAGCAATGTCTTCATTCAGTTCTTTGCCCAGCTCACCACGAATGTCATAAGCTTTGAAACAAGTCAGTGCATCCATTTTTATTATTGTCCTTCTTTGCGGGCAAATTGTTCTTTAATCAAAATCAGGTCGTCATCACCCAAATATGAACCGGACTGAATCTCAAGAAGTTCCAGAGGAATTTTCCCAGGATTTTCCAGTGTGTGCTGGTGACCAATTGGAATAAAGGTCGATTGGTTCTCAGTCAACAACAAGGTCTTATCCTGAATGGTCACTTTCGCAGTGCCGGAGAGAATGACCCAGTGCTCAGTGCGGTGGTAATGCATCTGCAACTCGAACGCTTCACCCGGTTTAACGGTAATTCGGTTCACGTTAAAGCGCCCCGTATTCACCACCAGATCGCAGCGACCCCAAGGCCAATAGGTTTCACGGTGGCGACGGTATTCGCTACGGCATTCACTTTTCAGGAATTCAACCACGCGCTTCACGTCTTGCACCTGATCTTTACGCGCGACTAACACCGCATCTTTAGTATTAACGATGACAAGATTTTCCACGCCAATGGCTGCTACCAGCTGGTCTTCACTGTTGATGTAGCAGTTTTTGGTGTTATGCAGGAAGGTATCGCCTTTGAGTGAGTTACCCGCGGCGTCTTTTTCATTCACTTCCCAAAGCGCTGACCAGGAGCCAACATCGCTCCAACCGGCATCAAGTGGCACAACCACTGCAGCATCGGTTTGTTCCATCACGGCGTAATCCACAGATTCATCCGGGCAGGCAATAAAATCTTCTTTATCAATATTGATAAAATCTTGCCCTTCCTGCACGCCAGCCATAGCACGACGACAAGCGTCAAGAATGTCAGGACGGAATTTTTCCAGCTCTTGCAGGTAACGTTTAGCGCGGAACATGAACATACCGCTGTTCCAGTAATATTCACCAGACGCTAAATAATCTTCCGCTGTTTTGAGATTCGGCTTCTCTACAAAGCGCTGTACGCTAAATGGGGCGTCTTCAGCATCTGCAATCTGCGCGCCACGATGGATATAGCCATAACCTGTTTCAGGGCCTGTCGGCACAATACCAAAAGTGACTAAATGCCCCTGCTTGGCATATTGAGTGGCTGTTGCAATTGCCTGATGAAACGCAGCACGGTTTTCAATCACATGATCGGCAGCCAGAACCAGTAGGACGGGATCGTCGCCCTGCTCAATCGCGTTTATGGCCGCGAGAGCAATCGCCGGTGCGGTATTACGACCAACCGGTTCGAGAATAATATTATGGGAAAGTTTGTTTATTTGACGAAGCTGCTCCGCAACTAAAAAACGGTGCTCTTCGTTGCAGATGACCAGCGGAGCACGGGCTTCTACGCCGGTCAGGCGATTTACTGTTTCCTGCAGCATTGAATGCTGTCCATGCAGGCTAATGAACTGCTTAGGATAGAGTTCGCGTGAAAGGGGCCACAAACGACTGCCGGTTCCTCCGGCCATGATTACGGGAAGTAACATTCCACAACCTCTAATGTGTCTTTTTAGACTGCTATATCATTTATCAGCGGGTTATTTTTTCATCAAAAATATAAAATAGCCACGCTACCGCCCTTGGCTTGCAGCAACCACTATGCTGTGTAACAAGTCATTCCTCTGTTTTTCGAGCTCAGAAAGTTAAATGGTCAAAATTGCAGCAAGAATCGACCTATTCCGAGACCATCGCAAATAATACATTTTGTGCTGCAGAATTAACATGGTTATTGTTTGATAATAGGGTTGCAAATCTTCACGTCAACTTATCAGTCGGCTTATGTACAACTTATTGACTCACAAGAATATAGTTGATTTTTCAAACAATTAAAGTCGCCATTTTTTTTGCGTTAAAACAGTAAGATGGATTGCTGATAGCGGCGTTTGCGTTTAGGAGTATTCCTGCAATCTTTAAGTTAACTTAAATAAGTAACATCCCTAATAATCACAGCTTAAAATATTCAGGCGAAAAAAAACCCGGTTTTAACCGGGTTTTAAATTTTTAATTATGTATTACTCAAATCCATTAGGATTCTTACTCTGCCAGTTCCACGTATCACGCATCATGGC
The DNA here is from genome assembly GCF_059730785.1 of Pantoea sp. X-Soil-ISGK-421. Lineage (NCBI taxonomy): Bacteria > Pseudomonadati > Pseudomonadota > Gammaproteobacteria > Enterobacterales > Erwiniaceae > Pantoea > Pantoea sp. X-Soil-ISGK-421. Next base: position 2,614,730 of record NZ_AP035979.1, read on the forward strand.
ATCGATCCCGCGCGTCACGCGCCAGTCCAGTTCGTTGTTCGCCAGTGTGGCATCGGCCCAGAACGCAGGCAAATCGCCGTCACGGCGCGGCTTAAACTCAAACGGAATCGGCTTGCCAGAAGCTTTCTCGAACGCCTTGATCATCTCCAGCACGGAGAAACCAACACCGCCGCCAAGGTTGTAAGCTTTATAGCCTTCAACTTTCGCTAAGTGGTCCAGCGCCTTCAGGTGCCCTTCTGCCAGGTCGACAACGTGAATGTAGTCGCGCTGAGCGGTGCCATCTGGCGTGTCGTAATCGTCACCAAACACGCCCAGCTTTTCCAAACGGCCAATGGCCACCTGCGCAATATACGGCAGCAGGTTGTTTGGGATACCGGTTGGGTCTTCACCGATTTCGCCAGATTCATGCGCGCCAACCGGGTTGAAGTAGCGCAGCGCAATGGCTTTGAAGTTCGGATCCGCTTTAGCGAAGTCGCGCATCACGAATTCGATCATCAGCTTAGAGGTGCCGTACGGGCTGGTTGTGCCGCCGATTGGCGTGGTTTCTACATAAGGAACCGGTGCATCTGCGCCATAAACAGTCGCGGACGAGCTGAAGATGAAGTTCCACACGCCAGCGGCGCGCATCTCTTCCAATAGCACCACGGTGCCAGCGACGTTGTTTTCGTAGTATTCCAGCGGCATGCGCGTGGATTCACCAACGGCTTTCAGTGCGGCGAAGTGAATCACGGCGCTGATATCGTTGGAGGCAAACAGGTCACGCAGGCAAGCGCGATCGCGGATATCGCCTTCGACGAAGACCGCTTTTTTGCCCGAGAGCTTTTCTACGCGATTGATCGCTTCGCGGGACGCATTGCAAAGGTTATCCAGGACCACAACGTCGTCGCCGCGCTCTAACAGCGCCAGCACCGTATGGGAGCCAATGTACCCCGCTCCGCCCGTTACCAAAATAGCCATGTGTACTCCTTTAAACCGCGCGATGGGCGCGGTAGAGAATGAGAAAGCTTATTTCGCCAGGATTTTCTGGATAGATTCGCGGAAATCGCGACCCTGTGCGTTGTTACGCAGACCGTAAGAAACGAATGCCTGCATGTAGCCGAGTTTACGACCGCAGTCGTAGCTGGTACCGGTCAGCAGTTGCACATCAACAGGCTGCTTCTTGCTCAGGGATGCGATGGCATCGGTCAGCTGAATACGGCCCCATGCGCCTGGCTCAGTACGCTCCAGCTCTTCCCAGATATCAGCAGAAAGCACATAACGGCCAACCGCAGTCAGGTCAGAATCGGTTGAACCCGCTTCTGGCTTCTCGACAAAGCTGGTGATGGTGCTGATATCGCCTGGGTTATCAATGGGCTCTTCGGTGGTCAGCACGCCGTATTCGGTCAGATCTTCACCCGGCATGTGTTTTGCCAGCACCTGGCTGTGGCCGGTGTCTTCGAAGCGCGCAACCATTGATGCGAGGTTATAACGCAGGTGGTCAGCGGTAGAGTCATCCAGCAGCACGTCTGGTAATACCACCACAAACGGGTTGTCGCCAATCATTGGACGTGCGCACAAAACGGAGTGGCCCAGACCCAGCGGGTTAGCCTGACGCACGTTCATGATGGTTACGCCCGGCGGGCAGATTGACTGCACTTCGCTCAACAACTGACGTTTAACGCGTGCTTCAAGCAGCGCTTCCAGCTCGTAAGTGGTATCGAAGTGGTTTTCCACTGCATTTTTGGAAGCATGGGTGACCAGCACAATCTCCTTGATGCCCGCCGCGACGCATTCGTCAACAATGTATTGAATCATTGGTTTGTCGACGATTGGCAGCATCTCTTTCGGAATGGCTTTGGTCGCAGGAAGCATATGCATACCGAGACCTGCAACGGGGATTACTGCTTTAAGCTTGGTCATATTTATTCCATTTCATGAAGTGAATGCGTGAGGTCGATTATGCAGGATCGGCCGGTCGAGCAAGTATAATCTTAATCTGAAAAACCGACACTAACTCTCTGTCACACCATCAAAAATCGCCATTTTTGCCAGTAAAAATGCCGAAGTTCCAATAAGAAACCCCTGCGCTAAACCGCTGAAAAATCGTGAAAGGATTTGTGATGATGAGACCAGACATTGATTGAAAGGTGTGCCTCTATTGCGCCATAAATGGCGCCGCTACGGACCGTGTAAACGTTGAGTAATCTGTAGCGGCGCAATTCATCGCGCGGGTTTGATTTTAATGACTACAGCATGCCTTCAAACCATTCCGGCATGACGAACAGATTGAAATGGTTTACCAGCAGCATCAGGCCGACAAACACCACCGAGACTGAAACCCATTGGCGTGCATACGGCATAAAGCGAATGCCAATCACCGGTTTAATGAAGAACGGATGCGCGAAGGCAGAGATCAGCACCTGCGAAATCGACAGCGTCAGCGCCACATACAGCACGTTCGGCCAGATGTACGTTGTCGCCAGCACCGCCACCACCACCAGACTCGCCACAATGTTCCAGTAGAACTCAACATTAGTGCGGCCGTTGGCCTGCGAAATCGCGCCGGTTAAGCCGCCCATCGGACGCAGCATGCCAAACAGCAGCATCAGCGGGATCAGATGGTAAACCTGCTCATGTGAAGCGCCGTACAGCACGCGCACAATCACCGGTGACAGGATGCCAATCGCCAGATACATCGCGCTGCTGAACAGCATGATGACGAAGGTGCCTTTCAGGAACAGTTTTTTCAGCTGCTCAGGATCGTGCTGCTTCTCGGCAAAGCGTGGCAACGCCAGGCGGTTAATCACTGGCGACACCAGTTTCAGCGGTTGCAGAATCAGCTCTTTTGCCAGCGAGTAAATCCCCAGCATCTCGGCGCCCATTACCTTACCGACGATCAATGCATCCGCCTGGGTACGCAGCTGGTTGATGGTCTGCGAGCCGAGTTGATACACGCCGTAACGTACTGCGCTAACGAAGGTTTTGCCGTCGAATTCCCAGGTCGGACGCCACGATTTCTCACCGAAGTAGATCATGCAGAGAATACGCGTGAAGGCGTTGATGAACAGGCCAAGAATCGCCGCCGCCACGGTTAGCGAGGTGTAATACAACATCGCTACGGTACACAGGAACGCGAACAGCTTGGTTGCCATCTCAATCTTGGCCAGCGTCACCATGCGTTTGGTTTTCACATAGTGCGCCTGATACTGCGACAAATGTCCCAGCACCAGGAAGTTGAGGCTGGTGAGCATGATTAAGCCTACCAGTTCCGGCAGGTGATAGAACCATGCCACCGGATAGGCAATCGCCAGCATAATCAAGCCGGTGCAGAAACTGAGCGAGACGTTCACCCAGTAAATGGTGCTCTGCTCGCGACGATTAATGTCCTGCCGATGCACGATGTAGCTGCTCATGCCCATATCCTGCAGCACGGTTGCTACCGCCAATATTGCGTTGATGATCGCCAGTAAACCCAGCTCGTGCGTTTCCAGTTTGCGCGCCAGAACGGCGAGCTGTAACACCTGAAGTAATGCGGCAAAACAGGTACTACCAAACAGCCAAACGGCCTGTTTTTTTAATCCGCTCACACCATGCGCTCCAGAATTTTCGCCAGCTCACCATAAGCGATGTGCTGATTGAACTCAGTTTCGACTTTCTGGCGCGCAGCCGCGACAACCGGCGCCACATCCACATCACCGCGCGACAGACGCAGCAGCGTCGCCGCCAGCTCGTCAGGATCGTTTTCGGCCACCAGCCATCCGCTCACATCATTCTCAATCAGTTCGGGAATGCCGCTGTGATAAGTGGAAACCACCGGCAAGCCGACCGCCATCGCTTCCATTAGCGCCACCGGAATACCTTCCATATCGCCATCCGCGGCGGTTTTGGACGGCAGCAGGAAGATATCCGCCTCGTTCAACGCCTGGCGAATCTCATCCTGCGGCTTGAAGCCCGGCATGGTGACGCAATCCTGCAATCCAGCGCGCGCAATGTGTTCGCGCATCATGCCGTCCTGCTCGCCGTTACCGATGATGGTGAACTGGAACTGGCCGCCGTTATTGCGCAGGATTTCGCTGGCTTTTACCGCCACATCCAGACCTTTTTTCTCGGTCAGACGCGCCACGGAAACGATGCGCAGCGGTTGATGGAACGCTTCACGCGGACGGAAGTTAAACTTCTCCGGCTCGATGCCCATGCGCGTCACGCGCACTTTCTCGCGCGGACAGCCCATCTCAATCAGCTTGTTCTCCCACAAGTGGCTGATAGGCAGCATCAGTTCACTCTGCTTAAACAGGTTGATGTAGTCGAGTTTGTGCTCTTCCAGAATGTGCCTACGCGAAATATCCGCGCCGTGGAACACTGTCGCCTGCTTGCCTTTCAGCACGCCGAGCTCGCGTAGCTTGTTAGCCAGCGCACCGGCATAGCCAAAGTGGACCAGAAACACATCGGCGGTATAAGGCTGCTTAGTGTTAGCGACAATCGCCGGCAGCAGCAATTTGCTGGCCTGTGCGCCGTAGCGACGCACATTCAGCGACTTAAGCAACGCGCCTTTGGTGATTTTGGGCAATATCAAACCGATACGCTGTGTCAGCTTATCGAGGTTAGATACCTTCTCTTCCGGCAGTAAATAGTGAGTTTTCGCTGCCAAATTGTAGTCATCGAACGCGGCGTGGCGATTAATCATATCGCCCGGAAACACGGAGATAATCTCCACGTCGTAGCCTGCGTCGATGAAATGCGTCACCTGATTGAGCACAAACGTCTCAGAGGCAACAGGGAAACGCATGGTGAAAAAGGTCAGCTTCATCACTTCACCCCAGGACGTTGAGAATTTCTGCTGTAATGCGGTTACCAATCTCACGCTCCTGCGCCACCGCGGTATCAACTTTGTGTTTCACGTTGTCGTAGTCGGCCAGCACCGTCTGCACTTTATCGATGAGCGAGCCATCCATCAGGCTTTGTACATCGGTCGCCATCTGCGGCAGGCCAAGCTGCTTCATCACGCCGAGCGACTTGTGCTCGTAGTTGATGGCGACGGCTGGCGTACCAAAGTTCATGGAGATGATGGCGGAGTGCAGGCGGGTACCAATTGTCAGATGACAATGGCTGAGGAGGATGCCGAGTTCGAGGTCGTTGAACTCGTCCATGATGACATGGTAATGCTCTGGATGCTCGACATGATCGCGCAGCGTCAGCGCCACCATGCGGTCGTCTTTAGCGTAGCTATCGATACCGGTGCAGGTAGAAAATGCAACGACCTGATAACCTTCGGCAATCATCGCGTTGATCACACGACCAAAGGCCGCTTCATACTCTTTCTGCGTGACGCCGAGACGTTTATCGAATGGCGCCAGTTCACGTACGGTAATCGCAATGGTTTTGCGTGCGCTGATAATTGCCTGCCAGTGCAGCAGGTTATGGCTTGGATTCGCCACTTCGCGCGCCTGTACCAGGAACGCGGTGTCGACGCCCTTCTTCACTTTACTGGTGGTCACGCCATCTTGCTTCAGACGATCGTGGCTCACTTCTTCGCGCAGCACCAGGCTGTCAACGCGATCAAAGACAAAGTTAGCCAGCGCATTAACGCGCGGGTTTTCGAACGGACCGACTGAGTGACCGACCATATGCAGCGGCTTTTTCGCCATCAACGCACAGAGCGCGTGGTCAAATTGGGTTACACCGTACAGATCGACGAAGAACGAGCCGCCAACCTGAATAATCGCGTCATACTGTGCAAGACTTTTGGTGAACGCCGCGAGATGCGGTGGCACCGAGAATGATTTGTACAGGCCGCCTTTACCGAGGTGCGCCATCATGATGTCAGGCATCAATCGGTTCGCCACTTTGCGTTTAAGGCTGCCCACCAAACCCTTGCCGGATTTGCTGTTGTGCAGGAACAGGGAATCCTGTTGGATGTGTTGCTGCAATAAATAGCCCGAACTTGTTGGATAACGGCTGATCACATCAATATCCAAATCTGCGCGCGCAGATTTCAGCGAATCAATCAGCCCTCGTAAAATCGCGCCATCCCCGCGATTTCCACAGGTATGGTTTCCTACCAATAAAATCTTCATAAAAAAACTCCGGAAAAATTTTTGTAATTTTTACAAGCCGCCAATAGCTGCACTGGCAAAGTGAACTCTGTGTTAAATGACTGCAATGGGAGTAATCCCCAAAAAGGTGCTGCTAAATGAATTTCTATTCAATACTGCTTATAAATTATGCATATTCCGTAGCGGCGCGATTTATCGCGCAATAAATTGCGCCGCTACGTTAACTACCTGCGCGTTACGACTTCACGGCGAAATACGGCATTGCAACCTGCTCGCCATTAATCACTACCGAGATGAAACCTTTCGGTTCGCGGGTATCCACCTGTTCGGGTTTAAGCGCGCGCGATGCCATGAGCAAATCGCCCTGCTCGTTTCCGCCGATGCCGGCCTTACCGTTGTGCAAGCTAAAACGTTGCGGTGCCTGTTGGGCTCCGCTGCCTGGCGCACCTTTTTCCATGACGGCATCCACGCGTGCGCAGCGTCCGGTCAGGAAACGATCTTTGGCGGTGCTTTTGATCAGCACGGCAGTCGTCGGCGTCCAGCCCGCTAACTTAACGAACACTTTGGTGTCGGTATCGGTGCGCGGCTCGAAACGAACGTCAACCACCGGCGAGCTACCTTCCGCTGACCAGCTGGCTTCTGCTTTGTTTTTCTTGCGCTGCAGATGAATCACGGCGCGACCGCCGGTGCCTTTACCGTCAATGACATCCATCAGCGGTTGGTTAGCGGTGCCGTTATTGAACTGCGACTGACCAAACACCTCGATCTCCCAGCTATCACCCACCGTTGGCGAGTAGAAGTTGCCGAGTTCAAACCAGGTTTGCTGATCGCTGTTGTTGGTCAGGCGGAAACGCGAGGTGATGTAGTTGTATTTCAGACTGCCATCAATGGCCACGCCGTAAGATTCAACGCGCGTCGAGCCCATTTCCCAGATGTTCAGCCAGCGCTCGCCTTCCAGCGAGTTATCGATCCAGCTGCCCGACTGCAGATTGGTCTGACGCATATTAAGGCGTGAGTTACGCGCATTGAGCGGGTTCTTACAATCCTCAATGCTCAGCGCATCCACGATCCACTGACCATTCGAGATATCGCCCGGGAAGTCACTGTGCTCAATCCAGCCGTTGTGAATGATGGATTGGCTGCAACGCGGAAGATTCAATACCATGCCGCCCTTACAATGCTGGGCGTTAAAGTTGGAGAGCTCAATCGCGGTGCTATGATCCCACGCGCCGGCCTTTTGACCCGACCAGCTGGCTTTAATCACATCCCCGGTACAGGCGTTGGCGTACCACTGATCGATTTTACAATCCAGCGTATCCAGCAGGCTCAGCGAGACGCCGCCTACCTGATTGAAGCGCAAGCAGGCACCACGGAAAAACTGGCCGCCGGGACAGGTATTGCGGAACAAGCCCTGTTTATTCGGACGCTTGTCGGTGTTGCCGTTGAAATTCAGGTTAGAAATTTCGGTCCAGCGCGCGTTCACCTGGAACAGGAACTCTGAGCGGCCATCCGAGACCAACGTGGTCGCAGGGAAGTAACCGAAGTTGACCATCGCGCCGGAGATGCGGAAGAAGCGACGTCCCTCATCGCCGAAATCACATTCGGACACGAAGAAGGTACCGGCCGGGAACTGCACGCAGATCTGCTGGCTGGCATCAATCGACCATTGATACATGGCTTTGATCGCTGGCGCGGTGTCGGTTTTGCCATCGGCAATCGCGCCGAAATCAAACAGCGTCAGGCGGTTGAAATCTTCCACCACGCGACGCCAGGTGAAACCGTTGCCGCTGAAGTTCACGCCGCCATCGTCTTTGGCATCGCCGAAGGTGCCGACGAACTCGCCGCCGCCCACTTCCAGCCCTTCATGCCAGCTTTTCAGCTTAATTTTGGCACCGGCAAAAAGTGGACGGGTTTTACGCAACTCTTCCACCGACGGGATCTCGCCAATCAATTGATAGCCATTCGGCTGCGCCAGTCGCTGGCTGAAGTTGCTCTGGTTAGGACGCGAGACATCGCTAATGGAGAATAGCGTGTGACCCTGATCGTCTTCCACCACCATGGAATGCGCAGGATTGGCGATCAACGCTGCATTATCGTGAATGAACTGGGCGAAGTTACCCTTGTTCAACGCAATCGGCTGGCTGATTTGTGACACTTTGCCATTGGCATCGCGCAGGAAAACCGGAATTTGATTGCCGGTTTGGCTGGCATCGCTGCCCGCCTTGCCAATCCAGAGTTTGCCTTCGAAGTTCTGCCAGAACTGCGGCGGCATGGTGTAGACGTTTTCTGGCGTTAAAATCGGTACATCGCCCGGCGGTACGCTGGACGGATCGACGGCTTTTAACGCTGGCTGACCACTTTTTGCGGCGTAGCTGGAAAACGCACTCACTGAGAGCGCGGCAACAATGGAGGAGGCTGCGGTCTGCAAGACTTCTCTTCTTTTCATGCTTCAATTCCCGTGGTTATGCGGCCAAAAAGGATTCCCGAGGCACGATAATTGTCGCTAAACAAGCGCGAGCCAGCTCTGTTTGATCTGGTTACCGTCAAACTTGAGCGCGGTTTCTTTGGTTTTTTCACTCATGGCGTAGAACAGGTCATCATCACTGGCGAGCTGTTCCATGCGCTTGATGAAGGTCGCTTTGTCATTCATCGGCACCAGGAAGCCATCTTCACCGTGGTTGATAATCTCCTGCGGGCCGGTTGGGCAATCGTAGGCGACCACCGGCAGCGACCAGGATTTGGCTTCCAGCAACACCAGCGGCAAGCCTTCATAGCGTGAGGTCATCAGCGCCATGTCGCTTTCGCGGTAGTAATCGTTGATGTTGCTGACTTTGCCGACGAAGTTAACGCTGTGGGTGATACCCAATGCGGCAGCCTGATCGTGCAACTGCTGGCGCAGTTCGCCGTCACCGGCAATCACCAGCTTCCACTCAGGGTGCTTTTTGCTGAAATCGGCCCAGATATCCAGCAGCAGGTCGAAACCTTTCTGATTATCCAGACGCCCCACCGCCAGCGCCTGACGGCTGCGCGTTTGACGCTGAAACGCCTTGTACACCACTGGATTGGGGATTTGCTGACTGGCGATGTTCCAGCGGTTAAATACCTGATGATCTTTGTCGGTCAGTACGATCACCTGATCGTAATAGCGCAGCATCAGCCATTTCAGCAGCTTAATCGGTTTGCTGAACGAGTTAATCGCGATGTGTTCGCAGGCATACGCTTTGAAGCGCTTCTTCTTCAGTGCCATCAAGTTCCAGAAGGCGAACATCACGCTCAGGCGGCCCATGCTGATCAGGAATACGCTGTCGAAGCCTTCCTGATGAATGTGGCTTACAGCGCTTTTAATTGGGTTGCTGTGGCCTTCAAAACTGACAATTTTCTTTACCCGTTCGAACGGATAAAAGGTTTTGCCATGGCCTTCCAGCGAGTAAATGGTGACTTCGTGCTGCTCGCCGAGGCACTCAGACATAAAGTTGCAGATGTTTTCAGTGCCCGCATAGGAGTAGGCATCTTTAATCACCAAAACGATCTTTTTCATAAAATCCTTTCCACCTCAAACAATATAAAAGCAGCTAAGCACCGTTGCGCTTAACGGTGTTTCAAGGCGAAAAGGACGCCATTAACCATATACCAGACGTAATAGTAATATACTTTTAACGGATTGTTTTTATAGATAATTCTTAATAATTCGAGGTGCCACTTCGCCGCTTTATTTTTGTTACGCGACAGTGAATCGCCCAACTCGTAATAGTTGACCAGGGTTTTCTGGATCACGCGGGCTTGTTTGTAGCGGAGGAACAACTCGTAGAGGAACAGGAAGTCTTCGTGGCCTTTACGCTGGAAGAAGATGCCCTGTGGAGGACGGCGGAAGCACACCGAAGAGAAGCAAACACGATATTGCTTCTTCACGAAGTTTTCCTGCTGCAGATAAGGTTTGCTGTAGTTGATGTCGTGCTCAGCGGTTTTGGTTTTGTAGTGATAATGCGTGATCACAAAATCGTCGCCGGCTTTGATTGCGGCGGTTTGTTCAGCCAGTTTTTCACTGTGCCATTCGTCGTCGCTATCGAGGAACGCGATAATCTCTTCTTTCGCCGCGCGTAGCCCAACATTGCGGGTTTCAGCTGCGCCTTTATTCACGTCATTGTCGAGAATAGTGATACGCGCGTCCTGACAATGCTCACGCACCAAGGCCAGTGAATCATCGGTGGATTTATCGTTGATCAGGTACAGATGCCAGTCGCTGTAGGTCTGGTTGATGATCGACTCAACCGCGCGCAGAACGGTATTTCGCGCGTTATACATCGGCATCACAATACCGACGGTGCCAACATGATTTGTCATTTGTCTACCCGGAGTTTCAGGAACCAAAAAATTGCCCCCGTGTAGGGAGCAAGTGAAAGTGTTGAAAAGCGAATCAGGAGACGGCTCTTCCGCCCGAGAAGCGCGACTTCACCTTATCGAGCAGGCGATTCATGAAGTAGGCACGGTTGTCACGGTTAGTGAGGAAGAAATAGCGCGCAAAACTCAAACTGGCTTGCAGCGATTTACCATCCATCTTGTAGCGCAGCGGCAGCTTGAACGCTTTATAGGTGTGGATGTCGCGCGTCGTCAGATGCGGCTTCATGGTATCGAGCCAGAAGTAGGAGTATTTGACCGACTCACCTTTGTGCTTGGAACCAAATTTGGTCACCAGATGGTAGGTTGCCAAAGGCTGGTCGATCATTACGAAGGCGTAACCCATGCGGTCGGCGCGGATGCAGAAATCATAATCCTGATGGCGAATATAGCGCGCATCAAACTGGATCTGCGCAGCATCTTCACGCTTCAACACAATGGTGCTGGTTTGAATAAAGCCGTAGCAGCCAAACAGATACTCAGCCACGGTTTCGTTTTTGCCGGGCGGTTGCATCGGCATCACCTTGAGGAAGGTGCCATCCTGATGGATGTTCACCTGACTAAAGATGACGTAGCGCGATTTGCCCTGCGCTTCCAGCTTGGCGATGGTTTCACTGGCCACCCGCAACTTGTCCGGATGCCACTCATCGTCGGCGTCAAGGAAACTAATGAAGTCACCCGTTGCCAACGCGATACCTTTGTTGCGGGCGCCAGCGCCGTTGAGTTTGACCTCAGACAGCTCCAGTTTGATATCCAAATCCTGATAACGCTCGCCGCGCACGACCTGCGCCAGTTCGGCCGCATCGGCCGATTTATCATCAACAATAATGACTTCAAAATTGCGATAGGTTTGCGCTTTGACGCAATCTAGCGTCGTAACAATCGATTTCGACGCGTTATACGCGGGAATAACAATTGAGAAGCGAATGTCCTGCATTGCCAGCACCTCATTAAAAAAGTTACAAAATCAATGATATAACTTGTGGGCTCAAAAGAATAATGGGTGATGTCCTAATTTGTTGGCGAGGTCTTCATCGCCACTTTCTTCTTGCTGCTGCTGCCGATAAACGGTTTCTCGACAAACAGGTAGGTCAATTTCGCCACATAGAAGGAGGCGACAAAGAACAGCGTTGAGAGCAAGGTGTAAAACAGGAACGAATGCGGATAGAGCGTGTCCGGAATCTGCTTGATGAAGTAGAGCACCACACCGTGAATCAGATACAGGCTGTAACTCACCTCACCAATCGACATCAGGGTTTTGTTTTCCAGAATGCCAAACACGGTGTTGCCACTGCTGACAATAAAGAAGATCACCGTCAGGCAGCAGAGGAAAATCAGATACCAGAAGGTGTTGCTGGTGAACGACAGTGAGAACAGCGACAGCGCAATCACCGCGCAGCCCGCAAGGCTGGAGGTTTTATAGTGCGCAAACATGTCGCGGTACTTATACGCCAGATAGCCCATGGCAAAGCCCAGCACCGGACGCGGATCGGTATAGGTTTTACCCCACAGACGCAGGCCGACAGCCACGCAGAAAATCACCCCGATGGAGCCAAGAATCAGCAGCGTTTTATATTTGCCTTTGGTGGCACGGTTGAGCACGTAAATCAGTGGGATCGACAGATACAGCAGCCATTCAAGGCGCAATGTCCACTCAACACCGGCGTTAACATCTGCCGTCATAAAATCGCCAATGTGATAGCTACCAATGAACAGCAACCACAGCACCGCATCTTTCACCGCCGTGAGGCTATAGGTGAGATCGCCCTGCACCACGCCCACCGCGATAATGACAAATCCCGAGAACCAGAACATCGGTACGATACGGCGGATACGCGACTTGAGCAGCTTGTGCGTAAGCTGTCCCGGCGTCATGGTTTCATTATCCAGCCAGCGATAGAACAGGAAGGCGGAGATCATGAAGAACAGCAATACACCGAATTTGCCCGAGTTGACGAAGAAGTTGCCTTCGGAGAACCAGGCAAAATAGTCTTTATCGAACACCCACTGACCATCCAATGAATAGATGTAGTGTGCGAAGTGCGAGAACGCCACGATGCTGGCCAGCAGCGCGCGCATACCAGAGATACTTTTAATACCGCTTTCGTTGTAAACGCCTTTGTGGAAGGAGAATACTCGCAGAATGATTAGCGCCAGACAAAATGACAGCACCATGATTAATACATACATGTCAGCTCCTGAATCTGAGTTGGGTTAGCTGCTGTGCCGCGAGAAAACGCTATCGAAGTTGCTGCTCAAAACGTTGAAGGTTCTTTCTGCTTTCTGTTTATAAAGCATCTCGTTCGGGTGAATGCAATCAGGCGACATCTCAGATTGCCAGTCACGGTTCTGTTTGATGACGCTGAATTGTTTCACAATCGGGACCTGCTGCTCTTTAGCCACTTCATTTAACTGATACACATAAGGCCAGACATTCCAGCGCTCGGCTTTGCCACAGATTGGATTCGGTTCCTGTAAAACCACCAGCTTGTTATTCGCCTTCGCGCCTTTCACCAGATCGGTGATGATGCGCTTGTACTCTTCCGGCGTTTCAATGCGCTCGCCTTTGTCTTTGAAGAAATTGATGCGCGCATCGTTAATCGCATAGTTAATCAAAATCATATTGGCGTCGGATTTCGCCATGCGTTCTGACCAGTCCTGCGGTGTGTTGTCTTTGTTATAAACCAGCACCGAGACCTGTGCGCCGGGCATACCGTGATTCTTCACCTCAATGTTGTTGCCGTATTTCTCGCGCAACATCTGCTGTAAAAAACTCACTTCGTTATTTTTACTGATGATATTGCGATTGCCGGATGCGGTGACGCCCGCTGTTGTGGAGTCACCGTATGCCGCGATGATAAAGGTGCCGGGATGATCGTCTGCCTGCGCCAGTAACGGCGCAGAGGTGATCAGAACTGCCAGTAATGTCTTCCGCATATTTCCTCTCATCGATTAATGAAACAATTTGAATTCACGAGCAACTTCATAGCCAACAACGGCTTGCTTCAGTGAGATCGTGTTGTAATAGAGGTAATAAACAAGGAAGAAAGCAAACATCGCGAACATCGCGGGTTTAAGCGCGCGTTTTGACTGGAAGATCAGCGACGTCAAAATAATCGGTTCGACCTGCAGCAGGTAGTTCGACAGGCGCGCACCCGATGAGTAGTTATAGAAGAAGATCCTGATACCGCCGCCGATAGCGAAAGTGAGAATCAGCAGGTAATTCAGTTTCCACACGTCGTACTGATCGCGCTTGAGTTTGTTGCTCAGCATGAAGTAGACAAAGATGAACACCAGCATGATGTTTTTCAGGTTCGACACTGACACCACGCTGCCATCACCGGCATTCGACGCTTCGTTGCTGTAGCCTGCGGCCCTCTCCCCCATCGATCCCAGATGTCCGGCGATCAAGGCAATAAAGCCGGTACCGCCCACCACCGAGAGTGGCACACTGAACATGATGATGATCACTGGCCACCAGCGTGATTCCCGAATAAACAGGAACGGTATGATGGTGACGACCATCACGGCGGTGTTGTGACTGAGGAAGGACAGAATAAAGAAGGCAAACGCCCACCAGTATTGCTTGATATAAATGGTCCAAATTACGCCGAGAAACAGCGCCGAACTCAGGCCAAAACGAATCTGGTTAACGTCTTTGTTGATGAAGATGTGCGCCGAGTAAAGCGCCAATGCCAGCACCGGATACGGCGACATCTTTTTAAAGAAGATCGCGTTAGTCGATACTGCCAGAATACTGAACACAAACAGGAACACGCTGGCATTGTGTGAAAACAGGCTGGTGATCCATGCAATCGCAAAAATCAGCGGTTCGTAACGGAAGAAGGCAACGGTATTAGCAAAACCGTTAACCTCAATACGGCGGATGAAGTCGGCAAAGAAACTGCGATATTGATAGTCATCCATCCCGGTGCCGAGACCGCGAATACCCGCAAAGACAATCAGCGTTACGGTGGCGATACACAGCAGGTAAGTCAGAATATGGGTGGTGCGTTCGTCTTTCTTCAACAGGATTTCGACCAGCGCAAGCAACAGTACAAACCCTGATAAATACCAATATGGAGCCATGGTGTGATTCCTTAATTCCACAAGTTCTCATGCCAACAGTGGCTTTTATGGCGTTATAGAGAGAATCACCTGTGTAAATCGTTGCGTGTCGTCATTCAAACGGTGCGATCAAAAGGGGCGGTCAACCCGCCCCTCTCTTCACCGGATTACCCTCATCATTAACGGTCAATGACGGGCAAATTAACTTTTGGTCGGTTTGCCATACTCGTAGTCGTAATAGTCGTAACCGTAACCATACGAGTTGGCGGCTTTACGCACCACGGCGTTGAGGATCACACCTTTAATCTCAATACCGTTCTGTGCAAAGCGTTTGAAGCTGACATCCAGTTCTTTCGGCGTGTTGGTTTCAAAACGCGCCACCATCAGCGAAGTACCGGCCAGTTTGCCGATGATAGATGCATCGGTTACCGCCAGAATTGGTGGCGTATCAATCAACACCAGATCGTAGTTCTTGCTCGCCCAATCCAGCAGCTCACCCATGCGACGATGCATCAGCAGTTCAGATGGGTTCGGCGGCACCTGTCCGCGAGGCAGGAAGTCAAAACCGTACGGGCCTTTCTGAATCAGCGCTGGGCTGAATTCGGTTTTGCCAGACAATACGTTGGACAAGCCTGATTTGTTATCAGCTGACAGCAATTCGTGGGTATAACCGCGACGCATATCACCATCGATGAACAGCACGCGTTGGCCCGCTTTTGCTACCAGCGTTGCCAGATTGGCACAGATAAAGGTTTTACCAATACCTGGGCTGGCGCCGGTGATCATCAGGATGTTGTTTTTCGCTTCCATCATCGCGAAGTGCAGGCTGGTACGCAGGCTACGGATCGCTTCAATTGACAGGTCGGTTGGATTACCCAAGGCCAGCAGCGTTTCGTGCGGATCGGTTTTCACCTTGTTGCCACGACGCGCCAGTGCTTCGGTATCTTTCTTACGTTGCCATTCTGACAGCGGTACGCTGGCGTAGACGTTCATGCCCAGCTCTTCCAGCTGCTCTGGATTCTCGATACCGTGATGCAACAGCGCTTTCAGCAATACCAGACCCACAGAAACCATCAGACCCAGAATCACGCTAGCAGCGATAATCAGCAGCTTCTTCGGTGCCACAGGACTGTTACCGGTTGCCGCGCCATCGATGATGCGCACATCACCCACGGTGCTGGCTTTACTGATACCCAGCTCTTGCTGACGGTTCAGCAACTGCATGTAGATTTCCTGACCCGACTGCACATCACGCGTCAGACGCAAGATCTCTTGCTGCGTTTGTGGCATCTGAGAAATCTTTTTGTTCAGCGTTGCCTGCTCACCTTCCAGCGTTTTGCGTTTTTCCAGCAAGGCGCGATAGGTTGGGTGATCTTTAGTAAACAGCTGAGAAACTTCGGCTTCACGGAAGGTCAGTTCGTTCAACTGGCTCTGCACGCTGACAGAAGAATCCAGCGCAGATTTCGCTTCCAGCGACAGGTCAACCGACTCGTTCTGGCGACGGAAGGTGTTCAGCTTATCTTCCGCATCATCCAGTTTGCCACGCACTTGCGGCAGCTGATTGCGCAGGAATTCCAGGCTCTTTTCCGCTTGCTCAGATTTGCGTTCAACGTTCTGCAGCAGGTAGTTATTAACGATTTGGTTCAGTACCTTGCTGATCTGCTCTGGATCTTCACCCAGATACTCCAGACCCAGCACACCGGTGTCTTTGCCTTTGTCGGCAACGGTCAGGTTGGCCAGTACCGAGTTAATGGCTTGCAGCTCGTTCAACTTGGTTACGCTGAAGCTGGTGCCCTCATCGGCATTGATACCGCTGACCAGCATGGTGACATCACCGTGCGTTTCCAGCTGACCGACTTTACCTTTGAACAGCTCATCGCCATCCGCTGACACGGTGTACGAGTCAGGACCGGTCACTTCCAGTTCGACGGTGCGCTTATCAATGGTGCGTGGAATTTCCAGGCGAGAGATCGCCACGGTTGATGGCTTGTTGCCCATCAGGCGCGACAGACCTTTACCAATAACCGGGAAATAGTTCTGGGTGACAACGGTATCCAGTCCCAGATCGGCAACGGTTTTACCGATAACCATGCGCGATTCGAGAATCTGAATCTCAGTATCGGATGCTGGCGTTGGCGGCAGAATGCTGTCGAGCTCATTCAGCACCGAGCTGGCGTTCTTTTGCTCAACCTGCACCATGGCATCAGCGCTGTAAATCGGTGTTGCAAACAGTGTGTAGAGGGTTGCCACCAGCATAAAGAAAGCGGTAACGGCAACAATGATCCAGCGATGATCAATCAGCTGTCCCACAAGATGCGCCAGATCCCATCCATTCGAATCTTCCTTTGGCGCGGTCATAACCTTGTTTTTGATATTCATGGATAATCCCAACTATCGGCTTAATACGTTGACCCATTTCTGGGTAGCGTTTTCCAGTAACCCGTAGACCTCTTCAAAGGCCTCGCGACTTTTTTTGTACGGATCCGCAATTTCATGCTGGTTGAGCCAGTGGCCAAGCAGCATGGTTTTTCCGCGTGCGGCTGGATCGATGCGATTCACCTGCTCAATATGGCGCTTTTCCATTACCAGAATCAGGTCATAGTCACGACACATGCTGGCCGTTAACTGCTGTGCCTGATGACCCTCGAGCGACACGCCGTGATCGGCGGCCACATCGAGAGCTTTCTGGTCCGCCGGATAGCCTTGCAGCGCACTGAGCCCTGCGGAGGCGATCCGGATGTTGGGTAGCGCGCGTTTGAACAGACGCTCTCCGGTGGGAGAGCGGCAAATGTTGCCGACGCAGACGACTAACACGGACTTAATCATGGCGAACCCTTAGTTCGACCAGTTGCGGAAACGAAGCGCCGCGGAGCTGGCATCGTCAACACCTACGATGGTCGGCAACAGGCTTGAAATCACACGGTTCCAACGGGTAATTGGTGTCGCGGTGACATAAACGATGTCGTACGGCTCCAGTTGGAATTCGGTGCCCATCACCATCGATGCCGCATCTTTGGTATTCAACTGATAGATGTTGGCAATTTTGGTGCGGTTGGTGCCGCGGATCGGACGAATCACGAACACGCCAGTGGCATCAGACGTGGTCTGATCCATACCCTGCGAGTTGCCCAGTGCTTCGGCCAGCGTCATGCCGCTGCGGTCCATCTTCAGCGTTGACTGCTGCTTCACTTCGCCCATCACGAAGACTTTCAAGTCATCGTTACGCGGAACGTAGAGGATATCGCCCGGATAAAGCAGATGGTTTTGGCTCAGGTCGCCGTTTTGCATCAGCGCCTGCAACGAAAGACGTTGTTCTTTGCCGTTGTGCGTCAGCACCACGTTGCGCCAGTCAGCGTCAGCGGCTAAGCCGCCAGCGGCGTTGACGGCATCCAGCACGGTCAGCGGCACGTTAGTGATCGCCTGTTGTCCGGAGGTGGTCACCGAACCGGTAACGTAGGCTTTCTGCGAACGGAACGAGGCGACGTTTACGTCAACCTGCGGACTTTCAATGAACTGTGCCAGACGACGCGCCACTTCGCTGCGGATCTCGGTGACGGTTCGGCCCGCTACGCGGACTTTACCGATGTACGGGTAGAAGATGGTGCCATCCGCCTGCACCCAGTTGCCGGTGTCGCTGGCGCTACGGTATTGACCGGCTGGTGTGGTCAGCTCTGGGTGATCCCAGACGGTGACGTTGAGTACGTCGCCAACACCGATGCGGTATTCGTAGCTCTGGATTTCGTTTTGCAGCATCGGGTTAGCCTGCGCGACTAACGGCTTAGGACGCATCTGTTCAACCAGACGCGGCGTCAGCGGGAAGACGTTGACATATTTGTCGATGTCATAGTTGCTATCCTGTTGCTCTATGACATCTTTTCCACTGGTGGAAAGGTGAGAACCCGGCTCAATAGTACATCCGGAGAGAAAAGTCGCGGATACCAGTAAAGGTATCAATTTAATTTTCATTATCATCTGATTCTTCGCTATCAGTTATTGATTGATAGAGGCGAAATCGCCCGCTGTGTAGCGTCTTACAAAAAGTTAATGTGACGGGTTAAACACTGAAACTGTGGGTCATTATTATGCGCTCCCTTGGTTTTATGTTGTCACCGAGTCTAAAGACGACATCAATTCAAATGGTTTATACAGACTCAATAAGTGCAGCTGTCAAATAACGACACACCCAGCACCGGCAGTTTTCAACCAGGGATAATAGTGCCCTCCCCGGCCTCGCTGTCTATCAATAGGCGCCATCGCGTTTCAGCACTACGCCAACCGTCTTAAACAGAATCGCAATGTCATTCCACAGCGACCAGTTCTTGACATACCACGAGTCGAAATAGACGCGTGTTTCATAGTCAACGTCGTTACGACCGCTAACCTGCCACAATCCCGTCATGCCTGGCTTTGCCATCAGGTAATAATCGACGTCACCGGCATAACGGCAGAGTTCATCTTCAATAACCGGGCGCGGACCCACCAGGCTCATATCGCCACGTACCACGTTCCACAGCTGCGGCAGCTCATCCAGACTGGTTTTACGGATGAAATGACCGACTTTGGTAATGCGCGGATCGTTCTTCAGTTTGAAATCTTTATCCCACTCGGCACGGGCCACGGGGTCGGTACGCAGTACCTCTTCCAGCACCTCTTTCGAGTTGATCACCATTGAGCGGAATTTCAGGCATTTGAACTTACGGCCGCCCAAACCAACACGTTCATGACCGTAAATCGGTGGTCCACCATCGCGGCCAACCATAAAGCCGAGTACCAGCAGCGCCGGGGAAAGCGCGAGGATAATGCTGAGCGCGCCGACGATATCGAATGCACGCTTAAGGAAACGTGAAGTGCGCTTCGCCAGATTGTTATTGACGCGCAGAATCATCACTTCATGGCTGAAGATGTAAGCCATGTCGGTACCGTAAAGCGGTACACCGCGCAGCGTTGGGATCACGGAAACCGAGCGGCAATTATGCATCGCGAGGGTTTTCAGCCAGTGATCGCGGTGCTGACTCTGTTCGAACTCCACCGCCACGATGAACTGGGTTTCGCTGTTAGTCAGCTGCCACAGCTCTTGTTCGTTGTGCAGAACGGGCACGCCTGAGATGCTGGCCTGCGGGCTGCTCTTATCAACATCGAAGAAGGCAATCACATCAAAGCCCATAACCTCTTCGCTCTGCAGCGCCTGCCAGGCTTCCTGCGCATTACGGCTGCTGCCGATGATGATAGTTTGCTTCTTCCACATGCCGTAATGATTCAGTACGCGTTTAGAGATGGAGCGCGCCAGTGGAATCAGAATCAGCGCCAGAATCCAGGTAGCAACCCAGACAAAGCGCGACATTTGCCATTGTGAAAGTGCTGAAATTGACAAATCAATGACAGAGAAAATGAGAATGGTACGAAAGATCTCTTTGAGCTCGAACCAGAATGGCTTGCGATAAGTATAATGACGCAGGCGAACCCAGAACCAGCCTACGCAAATAATGGAGAGAGCAATGTGCGTAGCAATTTTTAAATGCAGGTATTTTTCAGATATATCTGCCAAAGGAGAATGGGTGAACGAATTAACCAACGCCATCGCAATAAATAATGCGGCGTTGAAACAAATTAAATCCGAGCATGCCAGTAAAAATTTGGTCAGGAGACTTTTATATGTAATTTCGTTATCGCGCATATTTAACTCTTTTATATTATTTCTTTAATCCCTAACGCCTCAACGCTGTTTAATAAACGAGCGATATATTCACTGCATTTGTTGAGGCAATCTGCGGTAAATTCTCTGAGGTCAAAACCAACTCTCGCATTAGTAAGCAAGAGAATCTTGATTAATACCAACAGATTAGTCCGACTTCCCTTACCACAGTGACAGACCATTTAACCAAGATAAGGCGTTTCAGGCACGCTACCGCCCTTGGCTGTCGCTGCCAATACCGCTTCCGTCATCCTATTTACAGCCTGTTTTATGCGGCATTTCGCGCTAATTACCGGCCGTGGTCCGCGTGCGATCACAATTCGCAACATTAGGAGGCTAAGGAGCACGCTATTAACAACATTGGCGCAGACATTTACTAACACGTTGCTATACTAGTTATTACTGGCTTGTTTACAAGTAGGCCCCGTCTTCCCTGCACTATTTTAGGAAAAAGACTACCAGCCATAAGTATTGATGCCAGCCCTTTCAGGCCATTCCTCAGCAAAATTCAGATTAATTCGATACTCAACGACTCAATATGCTGCATTAAAAATGCGCGAGCTTAGTGACTAAAAAAAAATAATAGCGTGCTTCATTCACGTGCAATCTTTATCCATAATTTCATCTTTTCGGTGCAAACCGGCAATCGCGGTTATTCTTCTTTCTTAGTCGCACCGCGGATTGACCGTGTTAGCGGCTATTTGTAGGCTTTAGGCCGTTTCACTATCATCAGATTAAACATATGACACAGACATTAAGGTGATTAACGCATGTTGGAGTGGATCATTGATCCATCGCTCTGGGCAGGATTAGTAACGCTAATCGTTCTGGAGCTGGTGTTGGGCATTGATAACCTGGTTTTCATTGCCATTCTCGTCGAAAAGTTGCCGCCAAAGGAGCGCGACCGCGCGCGCATTATCGGGCTGCTGCTTGCGCTGCTGTCGCGTTTAGCGCTGCTGGGCTCACTTTCGTGGCTGGTAACCCTGACACAACCGCTGTTTACCCTGCTGCATCACGATTTTAGCGCCCGCGATCTGCTGCTGTTATGTGGTGGCTTCTTTCTTCTTTATAAGGCCACTACCGAGTTAAACAGCCGCCTTGAAGGCGGTGATGAGGAAACTGGTCAAAATAAGAACGGTGCTAAATTCTGGCCAGTGGTGGCGCAAATAGTGGTGCTGGACGCTATCTTCTCGCTGGATTCGGTGATTACCGCCGTCGGTATGGTCAATGAACTGCCGGTGATGATGGCAGCGGTGACGGTGGCGATTCTGCTCATGCTGCTGGCAAGTAAACCGCTTACGCGTTTTGTTAACGGCCATCCGACTATCGTGATTCTCTGCCTGAGCTTCCTGCTGATGATCGGCTTTAGCCTGGTCGCCGAAGGATTAGGCTTTGTTATTCCGAAAGGCTATCTCTACGCGGCGATCGGTTTTTCTATCGTCATTGAGATACTGAATCAGCTGGCAACGTTTAACCGTCGCCGTTTCCTCACTGCCGGACGCCCATTACGTCAGCGCACTTCGGAAGCCGTCTTGCGTATTTTGCGCGGTGAGGCGCAGCATGCCGAATTGGACGCCGATACCGCCTCTTTAGTGAGCGACAATGAAGAAGGTGCGCTGTTTAACCGTCAGGAAAGACGCATGATTGCACGCGTGCTGGGGCTGGGGCAGCGCCAGATCAATAGCATCATGACTTCGCGCCACGATATTGAGCACATCGACCTTGCCGAAGATCCGGCTGACATTATGGCGAAGCTCGACCGCAACCAGCACACGCGTATTCTGGTTACCGAACAAGGACGCGATCCGCTCGGCGTAGTGCACGTTATTGATCTGCTGCACCAATCCTTGCACAGCAAATCCTTGGATTTACGCTCGCTGATCCGTCAGCCGTTGATCTTTCCTGAGCGCGTAACGTTGCTGCAGGCGCTGGAACAATTCCGCAACGCGCGCACCCATTTCGCTTTTGTGGTGGATGAGTTTGGTTCGGTGGAGGGGGTGGTAACGCTTAGCGACCTGATGGAAACCATCGCCGGCAATCTGCCGAACGAAGGGGAAAAAATCGACCCGCGTTATGATATTGAAGCATTGCCCGACGGCGGTTGGGTGGCGAACGGGCATATGCCATTAGAGGATTTAGCCGTCTATGTGCAGCTGCCGCTCGACGAAAAGCGCAATTACCATACGCTGGCGGGATTGCTGATGGATAGCCTGCAACATGTGCCGCAGGAAGGGGAAGCGTTGCAGATCGGCGATTATCTGCTGCGTACATTGCAGGTGGAAAATCATCGCGTGCAGAAAGTGGAAATAGTGCCGATAAATATCGAGGCATAAATCGCACCTAACGTAACGGCGCGATTTATCGCGCTCGTTTTATCCGCCATCGCGGTGCGCAATACATTGGGCCGCTACGTTAAGGTGCGAAACGGGCGTTTATGGCTGCTTCGCAGGTTGCTGGCGATCCAGCCACTGATTCAGCCGCGACTTCGCTTCACTTTGCAGCTGCTGACGCACCACGTCATCCACCGGTAACGAATACTGCAGATTATTCCAGCCGCCATACATGCGCAGCGGAATAGTTTGCTGATTTAACAGGTTGGCTAATTTGTCATCGCCCTGCCATCCGCGCAGCACCATATTAATGGTAACGTCGAGCTGCTGCTTATTCATATCGACACGGCCTTGAGTTTGCACCGCCAGACGACTGTTGCCGCCCTGCAAATCCGGCAAACTGAAGATGCCTTGCTTGAGGCTGACGCGCCCGCTTAACTGCTGGATGCCCTGATCGTCTGGCTGATCGTTAGTGACACGATTGCTCACGCGCGCCACCGCCCGACGTACCATTTGCTGCAGATTCAGCTGCGAAAGCTGCAGATTAGTGGCTTCCAGATCCGCACTGCCCTGCCAGTTACGTTTTGCTTCTTCAATACTTAATCCGGCTCCGCTGAGATCGCCTTTCAGCGAGACGGTGCCCTGCAATGTTTCTGGCAGTTCCAACGCTTTGAGCAACGGCGCAATGGCGATGTTATCCAGCTCAGGCTGGAACGCGACTTGCGTTACCGGTTTACGGATGTCCACCGAACCGGGAACGGAGAAATGCCCGTCACCGAATTTGCCTTGCAACTTACTCAGGGTCATCAAGCCCTGCTGATTGCTGGCGTCGAGCTGCAAATTGGTCAGCGTCAGGCCACGCCACACGCTGCTATCCGCCGTGAGGTTGAGCATCAGATCCACTTGATTCAGCGGCGAGTCGCTGTTGTCACGCATGCGCGGCTCAGCAATCACTGGCGTGCTAACCACGTTGGCACGCTGCGCTGCGCTGCTATCCGTCACCGGTGCATTCGCCATCAGCGCGTCGATATTTAAGTGGGTGGCATGCAGCGCCAGATTCAGCTGCTGCGGAAGCGCCAAACGTCCATCGGCGCTGCCATCCAGCGCGCTGTCATTGGCGGTGAGCTGCATCTTCTGTAACGAGAAATGCTGATTGTCGCCGTTCCATTCACCCTGACCGCGCAACGTGCCTTTAATCCCCTGCGTCGGCAGATTGGCGCCGTCGATGGCGTAATTCATCTCATCCAGTTGTCCGACTAAACGATGTGGATACTGCGCCACATTCATTTGCCCTTTGAGATTGACGCTGAGATTGCGCTGATTACGCGAAATCCGGGTAGCCAGATTAATGCTGGCCTGTTTGCTGGCATCCTGATCGAGATTGAGATTGAGGTCGCGGAAGTTATATTCGTCGCCGCCGGACTGCTGCCAAATCAGCAGGCTATCGGCGAGACGCAGTTTGCCTATGTTAAATGACCAGCCGGTGTTGCTGCTGCTCACCGGTTCGGCATCACCCGGCCCCACGGGCGCGCCCGTCGGCTTTTGCGCTGCACTCTGCGGCGTGACGCGAATAATGGCATTTTTCAGCATCACCTGGTTGACGCTAAGCTGATGCGATAACAGCGGCCAAAGATTGACATCCAGCCGCATGTTATCGGCGGTGACCATCGGCTGCGTGGCGCCAGGCGCGGTCAAACTCATGCGCCCAGCCAAAATGCTGAGTTGCGGCCAGACATGCCAGCGCAGATCGCCGCTCACCTGAAGCTGATAACCACTGCGCTGTTCTACCTGCTTTACCATATAGGTACGAAAGTCGTTGGGATTGACCAGCAACACCAATGCTGTCATACCCGCTACGACCACCACTAACAGGATGGCCAGTGTTGTTATCACTCTTCTCATCAATTCCTCATTGCCTGCATACTTCAAGTTGCAGCAGCGTTGGCTGCGCTCGCTCACCCCCGTCACTTACTGCTGTAAGCGCCTGGAGATCTACTCGCTTGCCGCCTTGCTGCACCTCGAAGTATTGTGGCAAGCATTTTTTTAGTCAGTCTTTGTCGATGCGGCTGGCATCCGCGCCCTGCTGACCACGATATTTGGCATCTTCGCGGCGGTTATACGGACGCGCAGCCGGGCCTGATAACGGCTCAAAGCTCAAGGCACCAATTAACATGCCCGGACGCAGCGCCAGCGGCAGTTTGCCCGAATTATAGAACTCCAGCACGATGCGGCCTTGCCAGCCGGGATCGATACGGTGCGCGGTAACGTGCACCATCAAGCCAAGGCGTGCCAGCGAAGAACGACCATCCAGCCAGCCGACCAAATCGTCGGGTATGGTGACGGATTCCAGCGTCACCGCCAGCGCCAACTCGCCCGGATGCAGGAAAAAGGCCTCGCCTTCCGGCAACACAATCTCATCGCTCATCACGCGATCCAGTGCGGCACTGACCTCGTGCTTTGGACCACTCAAATCAATAAAAGCGGCAGTGTGGCCACTAAATGTGCGGAACTGATTGCCGAGGCGCACATCAACCGTCGCGCCGTTAATGCGTTCCACTGGCGGACGCGGCTCAATCGCCAACTTTCCGTTGTCCAGCCAGGCTTCAATATCGCGATCGCATAATCTCATCGCAGGTACTCCATGAATTAAGTGTAGCGAATGGCTACGACAGTGCGTCACGCCTGCGCGGACGCTGTGTCGTCAAAGATACTGATTAATCTTGGCCTTGAGGATATCAATCGCGATACGGTTTTTTCCGCCGCGCGGCACAATGATGTCAGCGTACTGCTTGGAAGGTTCAATAAATTGCAGGAACATCGGACGCACGGTCTTCTGATATTGGCTCATTACGGAATCCATTGAACGACCGCGCTCATTGACGTCGCGCTTCATGCGGCGCATCAGGCAGATATCCAGCGGCGTATCGACGAAGATGGAGAAATTCATCTCCTGGCGCAGTCGCGCATCGGTCAGCAGCAGAATGCCTTCCAGAATGATGACTTTCTTAGGCTTGAGATGAATGCAATCGCTGGTACGCGTGTGCTCAACGTAGCTGTAGACCGGCAACTCAATATCCTGACCCGCTTTGATAGCGCGCAGATGCTGCAGCAGCAAATCATGATCCATCGCACTCGGATGGTCATAGTTGGTTTTCACCCTCTCTTCCATGGTGAGGTGACTCTGATCTTTATAGTAGGCATCTTCGGGGATCACGCCGATATGCTCGTCACCGACCTGGTCACGGATTTCACGATAGAGCGTGCTGGCGATAAGACTTTTTCCGGATGCGGATGCACCTGCGATGCCAACGATCACGCACTGATGAGACTTGTCAGTCATACTTTTTTAAGACCTGATAACTGGAGCCTGCCTAAGCCGAAGCTGCAACGGGCCGAATGAGAGGGTTAGTTGGCGGCAATTATAGGTATTTCACCGGTTTGATGCCAGAGAAATGGGCCGACGGCTTTTCAGAATATCCCCTTTTGCAGCCAGACGCTTAATCGTTACACTGTTCATCTGCCAACACTGTTGCTGGCGTTGGTACGCTGAATGGAGCCGCAAGGAAAAGTATGAGCTGGAAAACCCTGACCTATTTTGGTGACAGCATGTTGCTGATCCCTACCGCGGTGATTATCGCGCTGGTATTGCCATGGAAAAGCGACAACCGCCAAACCGTCTGGTATTGGGTGCTGGCGTTTGGTCTTGCTGGCCTGGTGGTGAGCGTCTCGAAAATACTGTTTCTCGGCTTTGGTATTGGTAGCGCCAGATTCAACTTTACCGGTTTCAGCGGACACAGCGCGATGTCAGCCACGCTCTGGCCGGTAATGATGTGGCTGATCTCCGGCCGCTGGTCGCCGCGCTGGCGCCTGTTTACTATTGGCATCGGTTATCTGATCCCGTTGATGGTCGGCCTGTCGCGGCTGGTTATTCACGCACACTCAAAGAGTGAAGTGCTGGCCGGCCTGATGCTCGGCTTCACGCTTAGCACCGCATTTCTGTTAACCCAGCGCCGCACGTCGCTGAAGGGCTTTAGTCTGCCGCAGGTCGGTATTGCGCTGCTGGTGCCGCTGTTGCTGCTGGGCCACGGTCGCGTCGCCACCACACAACAGTTCCTTGAGCGCTTCTCGGCCAATCTGGCCGGCTTAGAAAAACCGTTCACCCGCGCCGATCTTTTTCGCTAATACCGATTGGCCCTTTGCGCGCAAAGGGCCAATCAATTCAGTGAATAACGACCAAAACTGATTTCCCCGCAGACATCTCAAACAGATGTGCTAGCATGCAAAATAGTGATTGACTGGCGCATTTTCCCTGCGGCGCGGCTGGATTCTTGCATGACCCTCGAAATATTGACCTCACAGCAAAAACCACAACGAATCTGGCTCAATGCTTTGCTGATGGGCGGACTGACCTTTCTGCTGACGTTGTTTTGTCTGGAACTGATTGTCGTCAGCGGACGCATTTCTCCGCTTTGGTACTCCACCGCGCTGATGACGGTGATCGTGTTTCGTGCCCCGTCAAAACACGTGCCGCTGCTGCTGCTCGCCTGCGTACTGGGTACCGCGCTGGCCAACCTCCTGATTATTGGTCCCGCGCTCAGCAATATTAAATTCGCCGTCTTAAATATGGTGCAGGCCATTTTAGGCGGCGTAATGCTGCGCGCCCTGCTTGATCGACGCGCGCCGCTTAATTCATTGCTCGATTGGGTACGTTTTGCGCTGTGCGCCGGCCTGATTGCGCCATTATTGGGTGGCGTCGTCGCGTTATGGATGCTGCATGTCGGTAACAATGCGGCGCTGCCCTTCTTCTCGACGTGGGTAATTTCCGAAGTGATTGGCGTGTTGGCGTTTGGTCCGGTGTTATTGCTATGGCCGAATAAACCCCTGCGCCACATCTTTACGCCAGGCCGTCAGCTGGAAACGTGCCTGACGCTGCTCGGCACGCTGCTCGCCAGCTATTTATCGCTGCGTTTTCTGCCGTGGCCCTTCACCTTTATTGTGGTGATTCTTTTTTGGTGCTCGGTACGACTGCCGAAATTTGAAGCGTTTCTTTTGTTCTTCCTCAACGCCAGCTTTATTTCAATCCTGCTGGCCTTCAACTGGGTTAATCTGGCGCAAAACGGCATGCTGCTCGGCCAGGTGAGCACCTGGCTGCCGTTCCTGTTAGTGCTGCTGCCGAGTCACGTTATGGCGCTGGTGATGGATGCCTTCCAGCGTGAAAAGCATCACATCAGCGAAAGTGAAACCCGTTTCCGCAATGCCATGGAGTATTCGGCCATCGGCATGGCGCTGGTTTCGCCCAATGGCGGCTGGCAGCAGGTGAACCAGTCGCTATGCCAGACGTTAGGCTTCCCGGCCGAAGAACTGAAAAAACTCACCTTCCAGCAGATTACGCATCCCGACGATCTCAATAGCGATTTGCAGCAACTTGAGCGCTTAGTGGCGGGTGAGATCATGACCTACACCATGGAGAAGCGCTATTTCCGCAAGGATGGCGAGATCGTCTGGGCGCGGCTGACGGTATCAATGGTGCGTGACGCGGCGCAACAACCGCACTACTTCATCGCCCAGATTATCGATATCTCCGAATTGAAGCAGAGCGAGCAGGTCAATCGCCGCTTAATGGAACGCATCACGCTGGCGAACGAAGCCGGCGGCATCGGCGTGTGGGAATGGAATTTACTGACCGGCGAAATGCTGTGGGACAAGCGCATGTATGAGCTGTTTGGCCTCAGCCCACAGCAAACCCCCACCTACGATCTGTGGGTGCATCTGCTCGATCCGGACGAACGGGAAAGCGCCGCGCTGGCGGTGCAGCAAGCCATCGAACGCCGCAGCGCTTTCCAACTGGAATACCGGATCAATTTGCCGGAGGGGCCGCGCTACGTGCGCTCCGAGGCCAACCGCATCCTGAGCCAGGATGGGCACATCGAACGTATGCTCGGCATTTGTCAGGACATCACGCCGCTGCGCGCCTTGAATGAAGCGCTGTTCCAGGAAAAAGAGCGCATGGCGATCACCCTCGATTCGATCGGGGAAGCGGTGATCAGCACCGATGATGAAATGCGTGTCACCTTTATGAATCCCGTGGCTGAAACGCTGAGCGGTTGGCCCCAGGAAAAAGCCGCGGGCGTGCCGATTACAGAGCTGCTTAACATCACGCGCGGCACGAATGGCCCGCGCGTCGATAACGTATTGCTGTGTCAGCTGCCGGGCGAAAAAATCTCACCCGATCTCGACGAAGAGTTGGTGCTGCACACGCCAGAGGGTGCGCGCGTTGAGATTCACTACAGCATCACACCGCTGAAAACGTTAACCGGCGCCAGCATTGGTGCGGTGATGGTTATTCAAGACGTTAGTGAATCGCGCAAGGTAATGAAACGCCTCAGCTACAGCGCCTCACACGATATGCTGACGCGCCTGCCGAATCGCCAGAGCTTCGAGCAGCGTTTAAAACATTTGGTTAACGATGCGGCGACCAACAAGACGCAGCACGTGCTGGTGTTTATCGATCTCGACAAATTTAAAGCGGTGAACGATACCGCTGGGCACGCAGCAGGTGATGCACTGCTGCGCGAACTGGCTGAGCTGATGCCACATCATCTGCGCAGCAGCGATATGCTGGCGCGTTTGGGCGGTGATGAATTTGGCGTGTTGCTGCCGAATTGCGAGGTGGATCAGGTGCGCGATGTGGTGCAGCGCATTGTCACGGCGGTGAACGAATATTGTTTTGTGTGGAAGGAGCAGCCTTATCACGTCGGCGCGAGTGCCGGCATCACGCAAATTGATCAACATAACTGCATCAGCAATGTGGTGATGTCACAGGCTGATGTTGCCTGTTACAGCGCAAAACACGCGGGCCGTGGTCAGTATCACGTTTATCAGGAAGTGCAGCGGTAATCTGCCGCTTCTGCCCATTGCCAGCCCGCGCTGGCTGCGCTAAAGTCGCCCCCTTTTTTCCGGCATGGGGGATAAATATGTTTATCGGATTCGATTACGGCACAGCAAACTGTTCAATTGCAGTCAGTGATAATGGTACGCCGCGCCTGCTGACACTGGAGAATGGTCAGCGCCTGCTTCCCTCCATGATTTGTGCCCCGACGCGCGAAGCGATCAGCGAATGGTTATACCGTCATCATCAGGTCCCAACGCCAGACAGCGAAGGCACCGCCTTATTGCAGCGTGCGCTGCGCTATAACCGTGAAGAAGACATTGAGGTTCTGCCGGGCAGCGTGCAGTTCGGTTTGACGGCGTTACAGCAATATATGGTCGATCCCGAAGAAGTGTGGTTCGTGAAATCACCCAAATCCTTCCTTGGTGCTAACGGCCTGAAGCCGCAGCAGATCGCCTTCTTTGAAGATCTGGTGTGTGCCATGATGCTGCACATCCGTCAGCAGGGTGAAACGCAGCTTGATCGCCCGATTGAGCAAGCGGTGATTGGTCGCCCGATTAACTTCCAGGGCTTAGGTGGCGAAGACGCCAACCAACAGGCGCAAGGTATTTTGCTGCGTGCCGCACAGCGCGCCGGTTTCCGTGATGTCGAGTTTCAGTTTGAACCCGTGGCAGCAGGGCTGGATTTTGAAGCCACGCTGCAGAAAGAGACGCGCGTGCTGGTGGTGGATATCGGCGGCGGCACCACCGACTGCTCGATGCTGCTGATGGGCCCGGAATGGCGCCATAAAACCGATCGCCGTGAAAGTTTGCTTGGCCACAGCGGTTGCCGCGTGGGCGGTAACGATCTCGACATTATGCTGGCGTTTAAAACCCTAATGCCGCTGCTGGGCCTTGGTGGCAATACGCAGAAAGGCACCGCGCTGCCCGCGCTGCCATGGTGGAATGCGGTCGCGATCAATGATGTTCCAGCGCAAAGCGATTTCTATTCTGCGGCCAGCGGCAAACTGCTGCGCGATTTGATTCGGGATGCCGAGCACAGTGACAAAGTGGCGCACCTGCTGAAAGTGTGGCAGCAGAAGCTGGGCTATCGTCTGGTGCGTGCGGCGGAAGAGAGCAAAATTGCGCTGTCTGATGTGAAAGAAACGGATGCGTCACTGGCGTTTATCGCTGCGCAATTGCAGGCGCAGATCAGCGCGACGCAGCTGGAAGAAGCGATTAATCAACCGCTGGAGCGTATTTTGGAGCAAGTGCATCTGGCGCTTGCCACCTGCGAAACCAAGCCGGAAGTGATTTATCTCACCGGCGGTAGCGCACGTTCTCCGGTGCTGCGTGCCGCATTGCAGCAGGCGCTGCCCGATACACCTATTGCCAGCGGTGATGATTTCGCATCGGTTACCGCCGGTCTTGCCCGCTGGGCAGAGGTGATGTTCGGTTAAGCGAATAGGGCGGAATAAATGCCGCAATGCTCGTCAGTTAAGCGCCGTATCAAATCGCCGCACCTTCCGCAGCGACGCGATTTATCGCGCAATGAATTGCGCCGCTACAATGTGTGCACTCGGCAATTAAGGTTTTCATCTCTTAAATGGCGAGGATGAGCTATTTATGGCGACAAGGACATCACCATTGTGCGGCACTCGTAACGGTCGTCATCAATGACGACCCTACAATTCAGGCAGCGATTACGCGGTTAAATATGCACTGCCGTAGCAGCGTGGGTGTTGAGGCGACATCCTAACCCGCTGAGCGAGAGAGGGATTCCAGGGCGAACCGCAGGGATGCGGTGAGAGGCGGCGCTGAGCAGGAGCGAATCGCCGCCGGTCCGTCAGGAATCGTGATCGAGTGAAGGCACCGCGTCGCGGCGGGTTGGGCTGGCGCAGGGCCCGGGAGTGAAGAGGGCGTGGCCAGACGCCCTCTTCTCGGTCGCCGCACGGCTGAACTGCAACTGCCACAGCCAGTGGCGAACGAAAGTGGCTTATTGCTTAACTGATCGGCATTACGGCATAAATGCCGCCCCTACGATCGGATGTTGGGTCGTCATTGATGGCGACCCGCATTAAACATCAGAAATTCACGTTCGCACTGATCCCGCCGACAAACGCATCTTTCACTTCGCTCACCGCACCCGGCGCTACCACATATTGCAGGTTCGGACGCAGCTGCAGCCATTTGGTCAGCTGAGCGTTGTAGTAAATCTCATAGTTGTACTCAGAACCATCCTGAATCGGCAGATAGGTTGGGCTATTGAAGTCCGTTTCGCCGTTGGCGTTGTTCTGCTCACGCTGCGAGCGCGTATAAGCACTGTTGACGTGAATACGTGCCGCACCGACACCAATCTCATCCTGTGGACGCGCATCGAACGGCCCTTTCCAGGTAAAGCTCACCGACTGATAGTTATCGGTTTTTGAGGTTTTATGATCGTTCATCACCGCCTGCACGGTGACGCCTAAACCACGGCTGGCATCGCCGCCCTGCGCGGTCAACTGTTGTTGTAACAGCACGTAGCCGCCATACGCATGATCCTGGCTTTGATAAGCGCCATCGCGCCAGCTGCCGTAGTTGTCACCGTTAGCTGAGGAGTAGTAATAGCCAATGCGGTAGTTACCCGGCAGCTTGTCTGCACCTAAAGTCGGTTTCCAGCCCAACTCGACCGGCACCAGATTCCCTTCGGAGTTGCTGGTATCGAGACGGAAGCCGTCGCCGCGATCGTAGTTGGCGCGGTTCTGGTTATAGAAGCCCACCTGGAAGAACACGTCAGGTGTAAAGTTCACTTTTACGCGGCCGCCCCACTGGGAAACCGGCCAGTTGAACCAGCGATCGCCACGCCAGTTACCTGCCTGACCGCTACCGAATGCCAGGTTCTGGAATTTACTGTCAAAGTTATCGAAATCTTCACCGACGGTAACGCGACCGGCTTTCAGGTTAACCGTGTTATCGAACAGACCTTTGCTCAACCAGAATTGGGTTAAACGCCAGGTTTGGCCACGACCGTAAACTTCCTGGGTCGAGGACAACATACCGGTACGACGATCGGCGACCTGGTCGGAGATGTTTTGACCATTACGATCGGTAATCGTCATCTGGAATTGCGCATCCTGCCAGTTGAGCAGTTTTTCCAGGTCAAAGTTGGCGCCAAACGCCCACTGATCGCTGTAACGCATTGAAGTATTGGTATCGGCGCCGCCCGCCAGATTGGAGGCGCTTTCCATGGTGTAGTTAACGTCGAATTTAATGCCGTCATTTTCCAACTGCGTGCGGTTGCCGCCCCAATCGCCAAACATATAGGGAGAGTCATAACTGAACGCATCAGCGGCTACCGCCGATGCACTCAGCATCGCAAACATCAGGGTTCCCGCTGCCAGGCGGGGTAAATGCTGCACTGCTTCTTTTCTGTTCATGATGGTTATTCTTATATGAAGTGACTGGAATGGATCGAACAGAGGATAGTGCTGAGGATTTGTCAATTTTTGCAAATATGTGCGCAGTTTACCGCAGGTTGATAGTGCGTCAACGCAATTGTGACGGTGGTCGATGATTGAAAATATTTTGCTGCAAATGGCATTTTTTGTGAGGCAGAGCAGAAAAATAGCGGGACGCCGCAGCGTCCCTGAAAACATTACAGTTTACTGGCGCTTACCAGCTCTTCAATTTCCTGCTTGCTGAGCTCCAGTTCGGTGGCTTTCACCAGCTCATCCAGCTGTTCCAGCGATGTCGCACTGACAATCGGCGCGGTAATGCTGGGACGCGCAATCTGCCACGCCAGCGCCACCTGCGTCGCCGATACATCGTGCGAGGCGGCGACATCTTCTAACGCTTCAACAATCCGCTTGCCGCGTTCGTTGAGGTATTTATCCACAATGCCCTGCCCGCGCTTACTTTTGCTGGCATCTTCCGGCTTTTTGTATTTACCGCTGAGGAAACCGCTGGCCAGCGAATAGTAGTTGATCACGCCGAGGCCATTTTTCACCGCAACCTGCTCCAGACCGCTTTCATATTCCTGACGATCGTAGAGATTATATTCCGGCTGCAAGGTTTCGTAGCGTGCCAGTCCATGTTGCTTACTGACATCCAGCGCTTCCTGCAAGCGTGTAGCGTTGTAGTTGGAGGCGCCAATGGCACGAACTTTACCCTCTTTAATCAGCGAGTCGAAGGCTTTCAACGTATCAAGCAGCGGCGTGGTTTCATCATCACGGTGCGCTTGATAAAGATCGATGACGTCAGTTTGCAGACGGCGCAGTGAGTCTTCCACCGCCTGACGAATGTATGCCGGTTTAAGGCCCGTTTTTTCCGGCGAAAGCTCCATGCCGACTTTAGTGGCCAGCACGATGCGGTCGCGCTTGCCGCTTTTCTTCAGCCATTTACCAATGATAGTTTCCGATTCGCCACCTTCGTTACCCGGCGCCCAGCGCGAATAGACGTCGGCAGTATCGATGAAGAACAAGCCCTTCTCAACCAGCGCATCCAGCAGTGAAAACGAGGTTTTCTCATCCACCGTCCAGCCAAATACGTTGCCGCCAAAGGTGAGACGGGGAACTTCGATACCGCTGTCGCCAAGCTGGCGGAGTTTCTGTTGACTCATTTTGTTCTCCTTATTCAAACGAGACAGGTCTGCATTGAGCTTAGCAAAGGAAAAACGGCGCGCTTATGCGTATTCCTGCCAGAATATTTACAGAATATGAATACTTAGCATGGTTGGGGCGATATTCTTATTTCCTTCAATTTTTGCCCGGCCCGGGCGACTACAATCATTCGTTTGCGAAATAGGCGTGAGCCACAAGGGTATTTGATTTCGCATTTTGGGAAAACGACACGCTGGAGAGCACACACCTTGATCAACCGTCGACTTAAAACAACCTTACTGGCCGTAGCCGTGATTGCCGTGCTGGCGGGTGGATATTATTGGTGGCAGCATCCAGCGGAACCGAATAAACAGTCGCATGCCGAAGGCCAGCAGCAACGTGGGCGCGGCGCGGGCAGCGGTGCGCGTCGTCCGTTAGCGCCGGTACAGGCGGCAAGTGCCACCACGCAAAGCGTGCCCTATTATCTCAGTGGCCTCGGCACCGTGACCGCTGCCAATACCGTCACGGTGCGCAGCCGGGTTGATGGGCAGTTGATGGCGCTGCACTTCCAGGAAGGACAGCAAGTGGCCGCTGGCGCACTATTAGCCGAAATCGATCCGCGTCCTTACCAGGTGGCATTAGCCCAAGCGCAGGGCCAACTGGCAAAAGACCAGGCAACACTCGCCAATGCGCGTCGCGATCTCAGTCGCTATGAAAAACTGGCAAAAACCTCGCTGGTGTCCCAGCAGGAACTCGATACGCAACGTTCGCTGGTGAGCGAAACGCTCGGCACCCTCAAAGCCGATGAAGGCAGTGTCGCCAGCGCCCAGCTTAATCTCACTTACAGCCGCATTACCGCGCCGATTGGGGGACGTGTGGGATTGAAGCAGGTCGATGTGGGTAACTACATTACGTCCGGCGATACCAGTGGTTTGGTGGTGATCACCGAAACACATCCAATTGACGTGGTATTCAGCGTCGCCGAGAACAACATTAGCCAAATCCTCAAGGCACAGAAAAGCGGGCAGCCGCTGATCGTTGAAGCCTGGGATCGCAGCAATAAAACGCGCCTGACCAGCGGTACGCTATTGAGTCTTGATAATCAGATTGATGCCACCACCGGCACCATCAAGCTCAAAGCGCGCTTCAGCAACGAAGATGACACACTGTTCCCGAATCAGTTTGTGAATGCGCGTCTGAAAGTCGATACCTTACAGGATGCGGTGGTGATTCCGACCGCCGCACTGCAGATGAGCAACGATGGCCACTTTGTCTGGGTGGTGAACAGCGAAAATAAAGTCAGCAAAAAACGCGTCACCGCAGGTTTGCAGGATAGCCAGAAAGTGGTGATTAGCGCCGGTCTTGAAGCCGGCGATCGCGTGGTGACCGACGGGCTTGACCGCCTGACGGAAGGCGCCACCGTTGAAGTGGTGGCGCCGCAGAGCGCTGCAACACACAGCACGCGCGCCGCGCAGCCCGCACGCGGAGAGCGTCAATAATGCAGGTAATGCCTCCTGACCGCAGCGGCGGACCTTCGCGCCTGTTTATTCTGCGCCCGGTCGCCACCACGCTGCTGATGATAGCGATTCTGTTGGCGGGCGTGCTCGGCTACCGTTTTCTGCCGGTCTCCGCTTTGCCGGAAGTCGATTACCCCACCATTCAGGTGGTGACGCTCTATCCTGGTGCCAGCCCTGATGTGGTCACTTCGTCGATCACCGCGCCGCTGGAACGTCAGTTTGGCCAGATGTCGGGCTTGAAGCAGATGTCTTCGCAGAGTTCGGGCGGTGCTTCGGTAGTG
Organism: Pantoea sp. X-Soil-ISGK-421; assembly: GCF_059730785.1. Lineage (NCBI taxonomy): Bacteria > Pseudomonadati > Pseudomonadota > Gammaproteobacteria > Enterobacterales > Erwiniaceae > Pantoea > Pantoea sp. X-Soil-ISGK-421. The sequence continues at coordinate 2,650,492 of NZ_AP035979.1, forward strand.
ACATTGCAGTTTCAGCTCACGCTGCCCCTGGATGTTGCCGAGCAGGAAGTGCAGGCGGCGATCAACTCCGCCACCAATCTGCTGCCGAGCGATCTTCCCAATCCGCCGGTTTACAGCAAAGTGAATCCGGCCGATCCGCCCATTATGACCCTCGCCGTCACCACCACCAGCATGCCGCTTACGCAGGTGCAGGACATGGTGGAAACCCGCGTGGCGCAGAAGATTTCTCAGGTCTCGGGCGTGGGTTTAGTGACGCTGTCCGGCGGACAACGTCCGGCGGTACGCGTGAAGATGAACACCCAGGCGCTGGCCGCGCTCGGCTTGACCAGTGAGTCAGTGCGCAGCGCCATCACCAATGCCAACGTCAACTCGGCGAAAGGCAGCCTCGACGGCCCAACGCGCTCGATTACCTTGTCGGCAAACGACCAGATGACCTCGGCGGAAGACTATCGCAAGCTGATCATCAGCTATACCAACGGTGCGCCAGTGCGCCTGGGCGATGTCGCCACCATCGAGCAAGGCGCCGAGAACAGCTGGCTGGGTGCCTGGGCAAACCGTCAGCAGGCGATTGTGCTTAACGTGCAGCGCCAGCCTGGGGCCAACATCATTGCTACCGCGGATAATATCCGCGCCATGTTGCCCGCGCTGACCGCCACGCTGCCGAAGTCGGTGGATGTAAAACTGCTGACCGACCGCACCACTAACATCCGCAATTCGGTCAGTGATACGCAGCACGAACTGATGCTGGCGATGGGCCTGGTGGTCATGATCATCTACTTGTTCCTGCGCAACGTCCCGGCAACCATCATTCCCGCCGTCGCCGTGCCGCTATCGCTGGTCGGTACCTTTGCCGCGATGTATTTCCTCGGCTTCTCAATCAACAATCTGACGTTGATGGCATTGACCATCGCGACCGGGTTTGTCGTCGATGACGCCATCGTGGTGATCGAGAACATCTCGCGCTATATCGAAAAAGGCGAAAAGCCGCTAACGGCGGCGCTAAAAGGCGCAGGCGAGATTGGCTTCACCATTATCTCCCTCACCTTCTCGCTGATTGCGGTGCTGATCCCGCTGCTGTTTATGGGCGATGTCATTGGACGCCTGTTCCGCGAGTTTGCGGTGACCCTGGCGGTGGCGATTTTGATTTCTGCCGTGGTGTCGCTGACGCTGACGCCTATGATGTGCGCGCGCATGTTGAGCGCCGAATCACTGCGCAAGCAGAACCGTTTCTCGCGCGCCAGTGAAGCGATGTTTGAGCGCATCATTGCCCATTATGGTCGCGGTTTAACCCGCGTGCTGCTGCATCCGTGGATTACGCTATCGGTGGCGCTGGGCACCTTACTGATCACCGTGTTGCTGTGGATCATGATTCCAAAAGGCTTCTTCCCGCAGCAGGACAACAGCATCATTCAGGGCACCCTGCAGGCACCGCAGTCAGTTTCTTACGCCAACATGTCTGAGCGCACGCGCGATGTCGCTTCGATCATCATGAAAGATCCAGCGGTGCAGAGCATGACCTCGTTTGTGGGCGTCGATGGCACCAACGCCGCGCTCAACAGCGCCCGCCTGCAGATCAATCTCAAGCCGTTAAATGAGCGCGACGATCGTATCCCGGCCGTGCAACAGCGTTTGCAACAGGCGTTGGCCAAAGTGCCGGGCATCTCACTGTGGCTGCAACCGGTACAGGATTTAACCATTGATACTCAGGCGAGCCGCACGCCGTACCAGTTCACGCTGCAATCGGGCTCGCTGGAGTCGCTGAGTCTATGGGTGCCGAAATTGCTTGCGCAGTTGAACACGCTGCCACAGCTGCGCGACGTCAGCAGTGACTGGCAAGATCAAGGGCTGGAAGCCTTTGTGCGCGTCGATCGCGACAGCGCCAGCCGGTTAGGCATCAGCATGGCCGACGTCGATAACGCGCTGTATAACGCCTTTGGCCAGCGACTGATTTCCACCATTTACACCCAGGCCAACCAATATCGCGTGGTGCTGGAACAGAACAATGAGGCTACGCCCGGATTGGCAAGTCTCGACGGCATTCGCCTGACCAGTAGCGAGGGCGGCAGCGTGCCGCTGAGCGCCATCGCACAAATTGAGGAGCGCCACGCGGCGCTCAGCATCAACCACCTCGATCAGTTCCCGTCGGCGACCTTCTCGTTTGATGTCGCAGAAGGTTATTCGCTGGGCGACGCGGTGAAAGCGGTAAGCGCTGCGGAAGATCAGGTGGGCATGCCCGCGGAAATGATGACGCAGTTCCAGGGCAGCACGCTGGCTTTCGAAGCCGCGTTGTCCAGCACCGTATGGCTGATCGTGGCCGCCGTGGTGGCGATGTATATCGTGCTCGGCGTGCTGTACGAAAGCTTTATTCATCCAATCACCATTCTCTCCACGCTGCCCACCGCTGGCGTCGGCGCGTTACTGGCGCTGATGCTGAGCGGCAACGAGCTGGATATCATCGCCATCATTGGCATCATCTTGCTGATCGGTATCGTGAAGAAAAACGCCATCATGATGATCGACTTCGCGCTGGCGGCGGAGCGTGAGCAAGGCATGCCGCCGCGCGAGGCGATTTATCAGGCGTGTTTACTGCGTTTCCGTCCGATCCTGATGACCACATTGGCGGCGCTGCTTGGTGCGCTGCCGTTGATGCTGAGTACCGGCGTCGGCGCAGAGTTGCGTCGTCCATTGGGTATTGCGATGGTCGGCGGTTTGGTGGTGAGTCAAGTGCTGACCCTGTTCACCACGCCGGTGATCTACCTGCTGTTTGATCGCCTGTCGCACGCTACGCGCCGTCGCTTTAAGCGATCGGAGGCGCCGTCGTGAAGTTTTTCGCGCTGTTTATTCATCGCCCGGTCGCCACCACCTTGCTGACGCTGGCGATTGCACTGGCCGGTATTCTCGGTTTCCGCCTGCTGCCAGTGGCACCGCTGCCACAGCTCGATTTCCCGGTGATTCTGATTTCCGCCTCATTGCCCGGCGCGTCGCCGGAAACCATGGCGGCATCGGTGGCGACGCCGCTGGAGCGCTCACTTGGGCGCATTGCTGGCGTCAGCGAGATGACGTCCACCAGCTCGCTGGGTAGCACGCGCATCATTCTGGTGTTCGATTTTGACCGCGACATTAACGGCGCGGCACGTGATGTGCAGGCGGCAATCAATGCCGCACAAAGCCTGTTGCCGACCGGCATGCCCAGCCGTCCGAGCTATCGTAAAGCCAACCCGTCCGATGCGCCGATCATGATTCTGACCATGACGTCCGACATTTATAATCCCGGTCAGCTGTATGATTACGCCTCAACGCAGCTGGCGCAGAAACTCTCGCAAATTGAGGGCGTGGGCGATGTGACGGTCGGCGGCAGCTCGCTGCCTGCGGTGCGCGTCGAGCTCAACCCGCAAGCGCTGTTCAATCAGGGCGTGTCGCTTGATGCCGTTCGCACCGCTATCAGCAACGCCAATCAGCGCCGTCCGCAGGGCGCCATTGATGATCTGCAGCAGCGCTGGCAGCTGCGTACCAACGGTGAATTACAAACGGCTAGCGAATATCAACCGCTGGTGGTGCATTACAACAACGGTGCGGCGGTGCGCCTTAGCGATGTCGCCAACGTGCAGGATTCGGTGCAGGACGTACGTAACGCCGGTATGACCAACGGCAAAGCAGCGGTGCTGTTGGTGGTGCGCAAATCGCCGGAAGCCAACATTATCGATACCGTCGATCGTATCCGTAGCGAATTGCCAGAACTGCATGAGGTGATCCCCGCCGCTATCGACCTGCAAATTGCTCAGGATCGATCGCCCACCATTCGCGCCTCGCTGCATGAAGTTGAGCAGTCGCTGATCATCGCCGTGGCGCTGGTGATTCTGGTGGTGTTTGCCTTCCTGCGCGACTGGCGTGCCACGCTGATCCCCGCCGCCGCGGTGCCGGTTTCACTGATTGGCACCTTCGCCGCCATGTATCTGTGCGGGTTTAGCCTCAACAATTTGTCGCTGATGGCGTTAACCATCGCCACCGGTTTTGTCGTCGACGACGCGATTGTGGTGCTGGAGAACATTGCGCGCCACGTCGAAGCGGGCATGAAGCCGCTACAGGCGGCGCTGACCGGCGTGCGCGAAGTCGGTTTTACCGTGCTATCGATGAGTCTGTCGCTGATTGCCGTGTTCCTGCCGCTGCTGATGATTGGCGGCATCATTGGTCGCTTCTTCTCTGAATTTGCCATCACGCTGTCGGTGGCGATTCTCATCTCGCTGTTTATCTCGGTCACGCTGACACCGATGATGTGTGCCTACCTGCTGAAGCCGCAGATCAAACGCAGTCAGCCGCGCACGCGTGGTTTCGGCAAACTGCTGATGAAAGTGCAAAACGGCTACGCGCGCTCGCTCGGCTGGGTGCTGAATCACGCCATTTGGGTGTTGATGCTGCTGCTCGGTACCGTGGCGCTCACCGTGTGGTTGTTCATCTCGATTCCGAAAACCTTTATGCCAGAGCAAGATACCGGCCGCTTACAAGGCTTTATTTCGGCGGACCAAAGCATTTCGTTCCAGGCGATGCGTGGCAAGCTACAGGATTTCATGAACATCATTAAGGCCGATCCGGCGGTGGATAACGTCACCGGTTTTACCGGCGGTTCGCGCACCAACAGCGGCTCAATGTTCGTCTCGCTCAAGCCGCTTTCCGAGCGCAGCGAAAGCGCGCAGGAAGTGATTGCACGGCTGCGCGTGAAACTGGCGAAAGAGCCAGGTGCCAATCTCTACCTCAATGCGGTGCAGGATATTCGTATTGGCGGACGTGAATCCAACGCCAGCTACCAGTACAGTTTGCTGTCGGATAACCTGAATGATTTACGTGAATGGGAGCCGAAGATTCGTCAGGCGTTCGCCGCCCTGCCCGAACTGGCGGACGTTAACTCCGATCAACAGGATAACGGCAGCGAAATGAATCTGACCTACGATCGTGAAAGCATGGCGCGACTCGGCATTGATGTTTCTGCCGCTAACGCCCTGCTGAATAACGCCTTTGGTCAACGCCAAATCTCCACCATTTATCAGCCGCTCAATCAGTACAAAGTGGTGATGGAAGTCGATCCGCGCTACACCCAGGACATCAGTTCACTCGATCAGATGTTTGTGATTAACAGCGACGGCAAAGCGATTCCGCTGAGCTGGTTTGCGAAGTGGCAACCGGCCAATGCACCGCTGTCGGTGAACCACGAAGGCCTGTCGGCGGCGTCGACCATTTCGTTCAACCTGCCGGAAGGCGTGTCGCTGTCGCAGGCATCAGAAGCGATTGATCGTTCGGTAACGGCGCTGGGCGTGCCTTCCACCGTGCGCGGCAGTTTTGCCGGCACCGCGCAGGTGTTCCAGCAGTCACAATCCAACCAGCTTTACCTGATGCTGGCGGCGATTGCGGCGGTGTATATCGTGTTGGGCATTCTGTATGAGAGCTACGTGCATCCGTTAACCATCCTCTCCACGCTACCCTCCGCAGGCGTTGGCGCGCTGCTGGCACTGGAACTGTTCAACACGCCGTTTAGCCTGATTGCGCTGATCGGCATTTTGCTGCTCATCGGCATCGTGAAGAAAAACGCCATCATGATGGTCGACTTTGCGCTTGATGCCGAACGCAACGGCAATTTGTCAGCGCGCGATGCGATTTTCCAGGCGTGCCAGCTGCGTTTCCGCCCGATTCTGATGACCACCCTCGCCGCGCTGTTTGGTGCATTGCCATTGGTGCTGACCAGCGGTGACGGCGCCGAGCTGCGGCAACCGCTGGGTATCACCATCGCCGGTGGCCTGATAATGAGCCAGCTGCTGACGCTCTACACCACGCCGGTGGTCTATTTGATGATGGATAAGCTGCGGCGGCGCAAGAAAAAGGTATTGGTGACGGGTTAAGGGAGGTCGCCATGAATGGCGCCCCTACGCACTCCATATTTGTAGGGTCGCCATTTATGGTGACCTAACGCATCCCATATTTGTAGGGTCGCCATTTAAGGTGACCTAACGCATCCCACATTTGTAGGGTCGCCATTTATGGTGACCTAACGCATCCCACATTTGTAGGGGCGCCATTTATGGTGACCGTATAACAGAGGAGATTCAGTGGACACGAAAAACGCTACCGTGCGCTGGCAGTTGTGGATCGTCGCGTTTGGCTTCTTTATGCAGGCGCTGGACACCACCATCGTGAATACCGCGATTCCGTCAATGGCGCGCGATCTCAACGTCAGCCCGCTGAATATGCACTCGGTGATCGTCTCCTATGTGCTGACCGTGGCGGTGACGCTGCCGATCAGCGGCTGGCTGGCGGATCGATTTGGCGTGCGCAATATCTTCTTCTGCGCCATTGTGCTGTTCAGCATCGGTTCGCTGCTGTGCGCCTTCTCCACCACGCTGGATGAGCTGATCATGGCGCGCGTGGTGCAAGGCATTGGTGGTGCGATGATGGTGCCGGTTGGCCGATTGACGGTGATGAAAATCGTGCCACGCGAGCAATATATGTCAGCGATGACCTTCGTCACCACGCCGGGACAAATTGGCCCGCTGCTCGGCCCGGCGCTCGGCGGGATTTTGGTGCAGTACGCCAGCTGGCACTGGATCTTCCTGATCAACATTCCGGTCGGCATTATTGGCGCCATCGCTACGCTGACGCTGATGCCCAATTACACCATGCAGACGCGGCGTTTCGATTTCCTCGGCTTTGTGCTGCTGGCGGTGGGCATGGCCACGCTGACGCTGGCGCTCGACGGCCAGCGCAGTTCGGGCGGTTCACCGTTGCTGCTCGGCTTGCTGATTCTGGTTGGGGTATTTTCGCTGCTGTTCTACCTGATGCATGGCCGCAACAATGATAACGCGCTGTTCAGCCTGAAACTATTTGATAACCGCATCTATTCGATTGGCCTGCTCGGCAGTTTTACCGGTCGCATCGGGAGCGGCATGTTGCCGTTTATAACGCCGATCTTCCTGCAGGTCGGCCTCGGCTACAGCCCGTTCCACGCCGGTTTAATGATGATTCCGATGGTGCTCGGCAACATGGGCACCAAACGCGTGGTGGTGCGCATCGTCAACCTGTTCGGTTATCGCAATGCGCTGGTCGGCGCCACCCTCGCGCTGGCGTTGGTGGTGCTGCTATTCCCGCTGGTGGCGCTGCTCGGCTGGATCTGGCTGCTGCCGTTGGTGCTATTGCTGCAAGGCATGGTGAACGCCATCCGCTTCTCATCGATGAATACGCTGACGCTCAAAGAGCTGCCCGACGATCTGGCCTCGAGCGGTAACAGTTTGCTGTCGATGATTATGCAGCTGTCGATGAGTATCGGCGTAACCGTTGCCGGTTTGCTGCTCGGCGCTTTTGGCCAAGGCGTAGTCACCGACAGCGCAGCCGCCCATCAAACCTTCATTTATACCTATCTGTGCATGGCGCTGGTCATTGTGCTGCCCGCGCTGGTGTTCTGGCGCGTACCGAAGAATGTCAGTAAAAACGTTGATCTTAGAGGCAGGAGTAAAGCATGAAGCGGCCGGTAAAATGGGGCATTGGCGCCAAACTGTTTGCGGCGATTTTCTCCACCTGCATGTTGGTGATCATCACCATGCATTGGGGCGTACGGCTTAGCTTTGAGCATGGTTTTGTCGATTACATTAAAAAAGGCAACGAGCAGCGTTTAACCCTGCTGAGCGATGCGCTGGCCGATCAGTATGAGCAGCATGGCAACTGGGATTTTCTGCGCAATAATGACCGGCTGATTTTCTCGATTCTGCGTTCGCTGGAGCAGAATCCTGGCAGCGTCAACCAGCTACCACCGCATGGCTGGCGCACGCAGTTCTGGATTATCGACCAGCAATACAAAGTGCTGTCTGGCCCACGTCAGCCGGTGCCACCGGAAGGCACCCGGCGCAACATCACTACCAGCAGCGGCAAGATTGTCGGCTGGGTGATTGCTTCCCCGGTCGAACGGCTAACGCGCAGCACCGATATCAACTTTGATCAGCAACAGCGGCGCACCAGTTGGCTGATTGTAGCGTTGACCGGTTTACTGGCGGCGCTGGTCACCTGGCTACTGGCGCGCGGCCTGCTCGCCCCCGTTAAACGGCTGGTGGATGGTACGCACCATTTGGCGGCGGGCAATTTCGCGACCCGCGTGGAAGTGGGCAGCAGCGATGAACTGGGTCAGCTGGGCCGCGACTTCAACCAGCTCGCCAGCTCGCTGGAAAAGAATGAAAGCAACCGCCGCGCCTTTATGGCCGATATTTCCCATGAACTGCGCACGCCGCTGGCGATCCTGCGCGGTGAGCTGGAAGCGATGCAGGATGGCGTGCGCAAGCTGACGCCAGAAGCCATCAGCTCGTTACAAAGCGAAGTCTCGCTGCTGACCAAACTGGTCGACGATCTGCATCAGCTGTCGCTTTCCGACGCGGGCGCCCTCGCCTATCGCAAACAGCCGGTGGATCTGGTTAATCTGCTGGAAGTGGTGGCGGGCAGCTTCGGCGAACGTTACCGCAGCCGCGGTTTAACGCTCAATCTGGCGTTACCCGCGCAGGCGGAGAGCTTTGGCGATCCTGACCGCCTGATGCAGCTATTTACCAATTTGCTGGAAAACAGCCTGCGCTACACCGATGCCGGCGGCGCGGTGCAGCTTTCCATGCTGCGTGTTGGCGAATACTGGCAGCTGAGCTTTGCCGATAGCGCGCCGGGTGTTGATCCGCTCCATCAGGCCCAATTATTTGAGCGTTTTTTCCGCGCGGAAAGTTCACGTAATCGCGCCAGCGGCGGCTCTGGGCTTGGCCTGGCGATCTGTAAAAACATCGCCGAGGCCCATGCAGGCAATATTAGTGCGGATCACTCTGATTTAGGTGGACTGCAAATCACGCTAAACTTGCCGTATGTTCCTCACTAGACGCCACTTATGAGCCCGGAAAATAGCGATCCTCTGATCCTTGTTGTAGAAGATGAACCCAAACTGGCGCAGCTGATGATTGATTATCTGCAGGCGTCCAACTATCGCACTCACCACATTGCCGACGGTAACGAGGTGTTGAGTTACGTGCAACATACACCGCCGGATCTGGTGCTGCTGGATTTGATGCTGCCCGGCCGTGACGGCTTAACGTTGTGCCGCGAAATTCGCCGCTTCTCTGAGCTGCCGATTATTATGGTCACTGCACGCACTGAAGAGATCGATCGCCTGCTGGGACTGGAAATCGGCGCGGATGACTATGTCTGCAAGCCATTCAGCCCGCGTGAAGTGGTGGCGCGCGTGAAAACAATTTTACGCCGCGTCAAACGATCGCCGGAAGAGGCACAACAGGAATCGCATCTGCATATCGATGAGAGTCGTTTCCAGGCCAGCTGGCGTGAACAGCAGTTGGAATTAACCCCTGCGGAGTTTCGTCTGCTGAAAACCCTGGCGCTGGAGCCGGGCAAGGTATTCTCACGCGAGCAGTTGCTGAATCATCTTTACGATGATTACCGCGTGGTAACCGATCGTACCATTGATAGCCACATCAAAAATCTGCGTCGTAAGCTGGAAAGCCTCGATGCAGAACAGCCGTTTATCCGCGCGGTATACGGCATGGGTTATCGCTGGGAAGCTGACGTCTGCCGCTTGCTGTAGCCAGCAACGGTTTACATTGATCCAGGTCAATTTACATCGGGTGCGGCCCTGCCTACAATTCCCCACCTTTTGCAGGGCCGCTTGATGCGGCCGCTGCACCTGCCATCCGTGATGGCATGCTGACCTGACATCAGTGAGAAAATCCATGTTAAAACCTGAACTGCTTTCTCCAGCGGGATCGCTGAAGAATATGCGCTATGCCTTTGCCTACGGCGCTGACGCGGTGTATGCCGGGCAGCCGCGCTACAGCCTGCGCGTGCGCAACAACGAATTCACCCACGAGATTCTGGCGAAGGGCATCAATGAAGCCCATGAGCTCGGTAAAAAATTCTACGTGGTGGTCAATATCGCCCCACACAACGCCAAACTGAAAACCTTCATTCGCGATCTGACGCCGGTAGTGGCGATGCAGCCGGACGCGCTGATTATGTCCGATCCTGGTTTGATCATGCTGGTGCGCGAAGCCTTCCCGCAGATGCCGATTCACTTGTCGGTGCAGGCTAACGCGGTCAACTGGGCCACGGTGAAATTCTGGCAGCAAATGGGGCTGACGCGCGTAATTCTGTCACGCGAGCTGTCGCTGGATGAGATCGCCGAAATTCGCCAGCAGGTGCCAGCAATGGAGATTGAGATCTTCGTGCACGGCGCACTGTGCATGGCCTATTCCGGTCGCTGCCTGCTCTCGGGCTACCTCAATAAACGCGATCCTAACCAAGGTACCTGCACCAACGCTTGCCGCTGGGAATACAAAGTGGAAGAAGGCAAACAGGATGAGATTGGCAACATTGTCGGTTTCCATCAGCCGGTTAAGGTGCAGCAACCTACGCTGGGCGTGGGCGATACCACCGATCGCGTGTTCCTGCTGGAAGAGAAGATGAAGCCGGGTGAAGTGATGAGTGCCTTCGAGGATGAACACGGCACCTACATCATGAACTCAAAAGATTTGCGTGCGGTGGCGCACGTCGAACGCCTGAGCCAGATGGGCGTGCATTCGTTGAAAATTGAAGGCCGCACCAAATCCTTTTACTACTGCGCGCGCACGGCTCAGGTTTATCGCCGCGCCATTGATGATGCCGCGGCGGGTAAACCGTTTGATCCGGTGCTGCTCGAGACGCTGGAAGGTTTGGCGCATCGCGGTTACACCGAAGGTTTTTTGCGCCGTCATACGCACGACAGCTATCAAAACTATGAGCAAGGTTTCTCGATCTCCGAGCGCCAGCAGTTTGTTGGTGAATTCACTGGCGAACGTCGCGGCGACTGGGCGCAGATTGCGGTAAAGAACAAGTTTATGCTGGGTGATGCGGTTGAAATCATGACGCCGGAAGGCAACCTCAACTGTACGCTTGAAACCATGCAGAATGAGAAAGGATCGGCGGTGGACGTTGCGCCAGGTGATGGGCATCGCGTGTGGATCCCGGTGCCGGAATCGGTCAACCTTGCCTTTGCGCTGCTACTGCGTAACTTTACCGATGGCAATAGCACTTACGATCCACATGGAAAAAATCGCACTTAAAGAAAAGAAAATGGCGAAGTTAGATTAGGATCACAGACCCTCTCTTCGCCTCGCTTTAGAATCCCGCCTGCTGCTAACGAGTAACAATAAAAAGCAGGTAGTACCAGGAACCACCTCATTCACCCGCCCGGCTCCCCCGTGCGGGTTTTCTTTTTTTAATCCCCCACCGATAAAGTTCTCTCTGCAGCTATGCTATAACCTGTGCTCTGTATCTCGCATCAAGGAACTGATAATGCAAAACAAACCGCTGACGCTGCTGATCCTGAATGGGAAAGGCGCAGGTAATGAAGATTTGCGCGCTGCGGTGAACACGCTGCGTGATGAAGGCTTTAATCTGGCGGTGCGCGTCACCTGGGAAAAAGGTGACTGCGATCGCTATGTGCAAGAGGCGGTCGCTTTGCAGGCAGAAACCGTTGTAGCCGGCGGCGGCGATGGCACCATCAACGAGATCGCGACCGCGCTGGCGGGATTGCCTGAACAGCAGCGTCCGGCACTGGGTATTTTGCCGCTCGGCACCGCCAATGATTTTGCAACCAGTGTGGGGATTCCCGAAGGCATGGAACCGGCATTGCGCCTCGCACTGGTGGGGAAAGCCAGCGCGATTGATTTGGCGCGCGTGAACGGCGATCGCTATTTTATCAATATGGCGACCGGCGGTTTTGGTACGCGCATCACCACCGAAACGCCTGAAAAACTGAAATCTGCGCTAGGCGGCGTGTCGTACTTTATTCATGGCTTGATGCGTGTCGATGCGCTGAAGCCCGACAGTTGTGAGATCAGCGGACCTGGCTTTAACTGGCAAGGCGATGCGCTGGTTATTGGCATTGGCAATGGACGTCAGGCCGGTGGCGGACAAAAGCTCTGCCCGGATGCACTGATCAATGACGGTCAGCTCAATCTCAGTATCGTCACGGCGCAAGAGCTGCTGCCAACGCTGTTGCATTCACTGACGCGTGATGACGAAAATCCGAATATTGTCACGGCGCAGCTGCAGTCGCTGACCATCCGTTCTCCCCATGAGATGACGTTTAATCTGGATGGTGAACCGCTAAGCGGCAGCGCGTTTGACATTGAGGTATTGCCGGGCGCGTTAAGCTGTCGTTTGCCGCCGCAGTGCCCGTTGCTGGCTTAATCCCGTATCCAGGTCGCCATGAATGGCGACCCTACGATTCTGCATAAGTCCTTGTAATTACACTTTCATCCAGCGGCGTTCCAGCGCGGAAATCGCTACCGCTTCCAGCACCTTCTGCACCTGCAACCCTTCGGCAAAATCCGGCCACATGCGATCGCCAGCAGCAATGCCATTAATCAAATCGCGAATTTCGACGGTTTTCTGATCGTTGAAACCGATACCGTGACCGGCTGAAACGCAGAAATTGGCGTAATCCGGATGCGCGGGACCGGTCAAAATGGTTTTGAATCCCTGGCGCCCTGCCGGTTCATCATGGATATACAGCTCCAACTCGGCCATGCGTTCCTGGGAATAGCGCAGCGTGCCTTTGGTGCCGGTGACCACATAGGTCAGGCCCATTTTGCTGCCGCAGGCGATACGCGAGGTTTCAAACACGCCGTGTGCCCCATTTTTAAAGCGCAGTAAGGCGCTGGCCTGATCTTCGTTTTCTACCGGCAGCAGGCGCGAAGTCTCTTTCGGGTCCGGGCGCTCCTTGATCACCGTCATCATATCGCCACTGACTTCTTCAATATCGCCGACCAGATAGTGCGCCATATTCACAATGTGCGCGGCCAGGTCGCCAAGCGCGCCCAATCCTGCCAGCGCTTTCTGGCAGTGCCAGTCAAGCGGTGTTTCCGGACGCGCCAGATAATCTTCATTGTGCGTGCCGTAGAAATGCACCACGTCACCAATTTCGCCACGAGCGATGATCTCACGCGCCAGCTGGCTGGTCGGGTTTTTCATGTAGTTAAAACCGACCAACGTTTTCACGCCTGCCTGCTGCGCCGCTTGCACCATCTCTTCCGCATCGGCCACAGACAACGACAGCGGTTTTTCAGAGTAGACGTGTTTACCGTTGCGAATCGCTTCCAGCGCCATCTCTTTGTGCAGGAAGTTCGGGGCGCAGATATCAACCACATCGATGTTCGGATCGCGCACCAGTTCACGCCAGTCACCGGTGGAACGTGTAAAGCCAAAGGTTGACGCCTGTTTTGCTGCCAGCTCTGGATTCACTTCCGCCAGCATCTCACGCACGATCTCGCCTTTGAGGGCAAAAACCGTGGGCGCCTGCGCATAAGCAATCGCGTGACAACGCCCGATGTAACCACTGCCAATCATACCGATTCTGACTTTGTTCATGACTTATCCCGCATTCGCTTAAGAAGTGAGTTGGAATATATGTTTCGCTTTTTACCTCTACAACGGCAAAATGAAATATCTGTGATCATGCATGCGAGGTATCTGACAAAATCGACAAATCAGAATGTAATTTTGCATAGTGATAGTGATCAAAATCACAAAAGTATCCTTACACAGCGTGATTTCTCGGTGCGAAACCAGTGTTGATCGCCTAATTGACGCTTTATTCAGCAGTCAGAGCGAATTGTGAAAAAAGAGCTTTGACAAGGCGGGGTCCGCTCGATAATATGCGCCCCGTTCAAACGATTCCTCTGTAGTTCAGTCGGTAGAACGGCGGACTGTTAATCCGTATGTCACTGGTTCGAGTCCAGTCAGAGGAGCCAAATTTAAAAACCCGCTCAGGGAAACCTGAGCGGGTTTTGTCGTTGTAGGGTCGCCATTTATGGTGACCGTGATAAGTGGTCACCATAAATGGCGACCCTACGAAACCGGTTTTGCACATCATAATAATTCACCTGCTGCACCCTCCCTCTGATCCACGCTCTGTGATTCTGTTCACAACTCTGTAACGCCGACTTGTATGGTAGTATTAGTGCGCGTATTTTTTCATCATTGCATTCCCGTTAAAGCCGGTTCGCCCTTTCAGGATGGCAGCCAGCAAGGAGTAGATGATGAAAAGTGTGGTGATTGAACAACCGGGTGAACTGGTACTGGCAGAGCGTCCACTGCCGCAACCCGCTGCAGGTGAAGTCCGCGTAAAGGTGCAATTCGCCAGCATCTGCGGGTCCGATGTGCATATCTGGCACGGTCATAATCCTTTTGCGAAATATCCGCGCGTGATTGGTCACGAATTTTTTGGCCGGATTGATGCCGTCGGTGATGGCGTTGCCAGCAGCCGTATTGGCGAGCGCGTCGCAGTCGATCCGGTTGTCAGCTGCGGTCACTGCTATCCCTGCTCCATTGGTCGCCCGAATGTCTGCAAAGCGTTGCAGGTGATCGGGGTACATCGCGACGGCGGCTTTAGCGAATATGCCGTGGCACCCGCGAAAAATGCCTTCCGCTTGCCGGATAGCGTTCCCGACAAACTCGCCAGCATGGTCGAACCTTTCACCATCGCGGCTAATATCACCGCTTTCCTCAAACCACAGCCAAACGATGTGGCGCTGATTTACGGTGCCGGCCCGATGGGCCTCACCGCCATTCAGGTGCTGAAAGGCGTGTACGGCGTTGAGCACGTATTGGTGGTCGATCGCCTGCCTGAGCGTCTGGCGCTGGCGCAGGAAAACGGTGCCGATCAAGTGTTCAACAACAGCGAGATTCCGTTAGCCGCGCAGCTGGAAGGCGTGCAGCCAACGCTGATTATCGATGCTGCCTGCCATCCTTCCATTCTGTCTGAAGCCGCCGCCCTCGCCTCACCGGCGGCGCGTATCGGCCTGCTGGGCTTTTCAGGTGAACCGTGCAGCATCACACAGCAAAGTCTCACCAGTAAAGAGCTGTCGTTGTTCACCTCACGCCTCAATAGCCATCGCTTCCCGCAGGTGATTGAGTGGATTGAGCAAGGCCAGATCCAGCCAGAGAAACTGGTCACACACTACTTCCCGCTGGCGGAAGTTGAACAAGCCATGACGCTGTTCGAAAAAGATCCCCGCACCTGCTGCAAAGTGATCCTACAAATGGGTTAAGTTAACCCGCACACCAGGTGTCCCCATGCCGGTCACTTACCCGCCGGCATTATTACTATAAAAAATGACGATGACGGAGTTTCTATGTTTAAGAACCTGCGCTGGACCCTCGTACTGCTGTTGTTCCTGGTGTTTATGATCAATTACCTTGATCGTATCGCCCTCTCTTTGACTGTACCGATGGTGGAAAAAGACCTGATGATCAACGCCGAACAGTTCGGCATGATTTTCGGCAGCTTCTTCTTCGGTTATGCCCTCTTCAACTTTATCGGTGGCCTGGCGACCGATAAATTCGGTCCCACCATCGTGCTCGGCACCGCCGTTGGCATGTGGTCGCTGTTCTGCGGTTTGACGGCGATGGCAACCGGCTTCTGGTCAATGATGATTCTGCGCGTGCTGTTTGGCATGGCGGAAGGCCCGATTTCTGCTTCAGCAAACAAAGCCATCAACGGCTGGTTCCCGAAAAAACAAGCTGCGACAGCGATGGGTTTACTGAGCTCAGGTTCGCCGCTGGGTGGCGCGGTTGCCGGTCCGATTGTCGGCTATCTGGCGCTGTCGTTCGGCTGGCGTCCAGCGTTCGTGGTGATCGCCGCGATTGGTTTCGTCTGGCTGGCGCTGTGGTTCTTCTTCGCGTCAGATAACCCAGCGAAAAGCAAACGTATCTCCGCCGAAGAGCGTGCGTTAGTGGAAAAACTGAAAGCCGAAGAGCCGGCCGACGTGATTGATCCGAGCGGTAACGCACACGGTTTGGGCTTCTATCTGCGCCAGCCGATCATTCTGGTCACCGCGTTTGCCTTCTTCTGCTACAACTACATTCTGTTCTTCTTCCTGAGCTGGTTCCCGGCGTATTTGGTGCAGGCGCACGGCCTCGACATCAAAGCGATGAGCATCACCACCATGATCCCGTGGATTGTTGGCTTCGTTGGCCTGGCGTTGGGTGGCTGGATCTCTGATAAAATTTTCAACATCACCGGTAAATTGCTGCTTTCGCGTAAAATTGTGCTGGTGGTGTCACTTACCGCTGCGGCGATTTGCGTGGCGCTGGCGGGTACGATAAAAGAGGTCAACTCGGCGGTGATCATGATGTCGATCTCCATCTTCTTCCTCTACATCACCGGTGCGATTTACTGGGCGATTGTGCAGGATGTGGTGCACAAAAGCCGTGTCGGCAGCATCAGTGGCTTTATCCATCTGATTGGCAGCCTGTCAGGTGTTATCGGTCCGGTTGTCACCGGTTTCATCGTGCAGCACTCGGGTAAGTTTGACAGTGCCTTTATCCTCGCGGGTGCGGTGGCTGGCGTTGGCGCGCTGCTGGTGCTGCTGGTGATTCGTGAACCTAAAGCCAACAATAAACCGGTTTCTGTGTAAATCTCATGGGGCGCTGAGCGCCCCATTTGCGAAAAGGAATGACTATGTTAGAGCTTGAACGCCTCCCCGCTGATGTCCAACGCCCCGCTTATGACCGCACGCAACTCAAAACCCGCATGGTACACATCGGTTTCGGGGCGTTTCATCGGGCGCACCAGGCGCTGGCGACCGATAAACTGGCCGCACAGGGCAGCGATTGGGGTTATTGCGAAGTGAATCTCAATAGCGGCACGCTGATTCAGGCGCTGCGTCAGCAGGATCTGCTTTACACGCTGACCGAAATGGCCTATGAGAGCTTACACACGCGCGTGATTGGCGTAGTGACGCAAGCCCTGCACGGCAAAGGCGACGGCATTGAAGCGGTCATTGAAGCGATGAGTCAGCCGGAGGTGGCGATAGTCTCGATGACGGTGACCGAGAAAGGCTACTGCTACATGCCTTCAAGCGGCAAGCTCAACCCTGATCATCCTGACATTGTGCACGATCTCGCTAATCCTACTGAGCCACGCTCGCTGCCCGGCTTGATTCTGGCGGCGATTATCCGCCGCCGCCAACGCAATTTGCCGCCGTTTAGCGTGATGTCATGCGATAACATGCCGGAAAACGGTCATGTTACGCGCAACGTGATCACGCAGTTAGCCGAGCGCCATAGCACTGAGCTGGCGGACTATATCCAGACGCATATCACCTTCCCTTCAACTATGGTGGATCGCATCGTGCCTGCAATGACCGATGCCGCGTTCGACACGTTGGCAGCGCGCTTAGGCAGCCGCGATCCGGTGGCGGTGGAAGCCGAGCCTTTCTTCCAGTGGGTGATTGAAGACAACTTTGTCAACGGTCGTCCGGCATGGGAAAACGCGGGCGCTGAGCTGGTCAGCGATGTGCTGCCGTTCGAAGAGATGAAGCTGCGTATGCTCAATGGCAGCCACTCATTCCTGGCCTATCTCGGTTTTCTCGCCGGTTATGAGCACATCAGCGATTGTATGGCCGATGCCAGCTATCGTCAGGCGGCACGCGCATTGATGTTGCAGGATCAGGCGCCGACGCTGCGCACCCAGGGCGTCGATCTCGAGGCGTACGCCGATTCACTGATTGCGCGTTATGAGAACCGCGCCATCAAACATCGCACCTATCAAATCGCCACCGATGGTACACAAAAGCTGCCGCAGCGTCTGCTGGATAGCGCACGCTGGCATCTGCGCAAGGGTACCTCGTGCGATTTCGTGTTGCTGGGCGTTGCCGGTTGGATGCGCTACGTCAGCGGCGTGGATGAGCAAGGTCAAAGCATTGAGATCCGCGATCCACTGAAAGATCAGCTGGCAGACATCGTGGCTAACAGTGAGGAAGGTGCGGCGCGCGTTAAGGCGTTGCTCGGCCTAAACGCCGTGTTCGGCGACGATCTGCTGAAGGAAACCGTACTGGTCTCTCGCGTAACCGAACTGTATCTGCAATTGGTACAACAGGGCGCGCGCGCCACGGTTCAAAGCCTCGTCACACAAGGCTAAGCGCCTGCACAAATGTGTAGCGCAGACGCAGCGTGCTGATTAGACTGAACCTTTCTTAACGGGCTGGCAGATGCCAGCCGTAATACGGATATTGCTGCATGTCGACTGCCTATACCATAACCACCAGCGAACCGGTAAATCAGCAGATCTATCGTTATCTGCGCAAAGATATTGTGACCTGCGTTATTCATCCGGGCTCGCTGCTGTCGGAGAAGGAAGTGTCGGCGCGTTTTAACGTGTCACGTCAGCCGGTGCGTGAAGCCTTTATCAAGCTGGCAGAGGCCGGGTTGGTGCAAGTTTTACCGCAGCGCGGAACCTTCGTTCGCAAGATCTCCGCCCAGCGTGTGGCCGATGGTCGCTTTATCCGTGAAGCGGTAGAAATCGCCGTGGTACGCCGCGCTGCGCAGGAAATCGGTGCGACGGGATTGATGGCGCTGGAGCATAACTTACAGCTGCAGCGTCTCGCCGCTGAGCGTCATGACAGCCAGGCATTTTTAACGCTGGATGATGAGTTTCACCGGTTGATTGCTGAAGGGATTAACTGCCTGCTGGCATGGGAAACGGTGGAGAACATCAAAGCCACCATGGACCGCGTGCGTTTTCTGACGTTGAGCGAAGTGTCACCGCCGGAGCGTTTAATTCAGCAGCATGAAGATATCTATAGCGCGTTGAAAGCACATGATGTCGAGGCGGCTGAAACCGCGATGCGCCGCCATTTGCAGGAGATGATTATGACCATCACGCCGATTGCCGAGCGTAACAGCGAGTGGTTTGAAGCGCCTTAATTTGAGAGCTCGCCATTCATGGCGTAATGCAGCTCACTTAAGCAATTAATTGCCTGGTTATGCAGGTGCGCATGAATGCGCACCCTACGATAACCCAGCTCTGTGAACGTAGGGTCGCCATTCATGGCGACCTTTCTCACATTTAAGCGATGGTAACGTCTTTTGACAAATACACATCCTGCACCGCATTAATCAGCTGCACGCCCTCTTTCAACGACTTTTTAAACGCTTTACGCCCGAGAATTAGCCCCATGCCGCCAGCACGTTTGTTAATCACGGCGGTACGCACCGACTCCGCGATATCGGTTTCTCCGGCCGATGCACCGCCAGAGTTAATCAATCCCGCACGTCCCATATAGCAGTTCGCCAACTGGTAACGCACCAAATCAATCGGGTTTTCTGTGGTCAGTTTGCTATACACGCGTTCATCGGTATGACCAAATTTCACCGCGTTATAGCCACCGTTATTTTCCGCCATCTTCTGCTTAACGATATCCGCTCCGATGGTGGCCGCCAGATGGTTGGCCTGGCCGGTTAAATCGGCGCTGGCGTGATAATCAACGCCCTCTTTCTTGAAAGCATCATTACGCAGATAAGCCCACAATACCGTCACCATGCCCAGCTCATGCGCACGTTCAAAGGCTGCCGAGATCTCTTCGATCTGCCGACGCGATTGTTCAGAACCGAAGTAGATCGTTGCGCCAACCGCCACCGCGCCCAGATTGAACGCCTGCTCAACGCTGGCATACAACGTCTGATCGTATTGGGTGGGATAACTCAGGGTTTCGTTATGGTTCAGCTTCACCATAAACGGAATGCGATGCGCATAGCGGCGTGCCACCGAGGCCAGCACGCCATAGGTGGATGCCACGCAGTTACAGCCGGCTTCAATCGCCAGCTCAACAATATTCTTCGGATCGAAATAGGCCGGATTGGCGGCAAAGGAGGCGCCCGCTGAGTGCTCAACGCCCTGATCGACCGGCAGAATCGATAAATAGCCGGTGCCCGCCAGACGTCCGGTGTTGTACAGCGTTTGCATATTGCGTAATACGGTGGGAGAGCGATTGTTGTCGATCATGACGCGATCGACATAATCCGCGCCGGGTAAATAGAGGCTATCCGCTGGAAGAGTCATGCAGCGATGTTGAAGAAGGCTGTCCGCTTCTTTGCCCAATAACTGTTCGATGTCCGTCATGTTCGCTCCTGATAAATGGCTGGATTGGAACCGGCCGTTGCCGATTCGCCCCCAACAGCCTGGACCGGAATGCACCAGGCAGGCAAATTGCTGACTCCATTTTTCAGACGGATGCGCAATGAAAAAGCGGCAATCTGGCGTTACGCCCTACCACCACTGATGGAAATGGTGCACCGGCCCAATGCCTTTTCCTACTTCCAGCGAATCGGCGTGCAGCAGCGCTTGCTGCAGCCAGGCTTTGGCTTCTGCCACCGTCGTCACCCAATCATCATGACGCGGACGCAATGCGGCCAGCGCCGCCGACAGCGAACACCCCGTACCATGCGTGTGACGCGTGTTAACACGTGGCGCGGTAAAGCGCTGACGTCCGTCGCGGGTAATCAGCCAATCCGGGCTTTCGGCATCGCTAAGATGTCCGCCCTTCATCAGCACCGCTTCACAGCCAAGATCGAGCAGCGCATCGCCCTGCTGCAACATGGTTTTCTCATCCTGCGCCATCACGCGTCCCAACAGCGCGGCGGCTTCCGGCAGATTTGGCGTGATCAGCGACACCTGCGGCAGCAGCAATTCGCGCACGCTGGCTACCGCATCCGGCGACAGCAGCGCATCGCCGCTTTTGGCGATCATCACCGTATCCAGCACCACAAACGGCAAACGGGCCCGTTTTAGCCGCTCTGCCACTACTTCGACAATCGCGGTTTCTGACAGCATGCCAATCTTAGCGGCATCGATGCGCACATCATCCAGCACCGAATCGAGTTGTGCGCCAACGAAATCAGGTTCGATGCGATAGACCGACCGCACGCCGCAGGTGTTTTGTGCCACCAGCGCAGTGATAACGCTGGTGCCATAAGCGCCCAGCGCGGAAAAGGCTTTGAGGTCGGCCTGAATACCCGCGCCGCCGCTCGGATCGGTGCCAGCAATGGTTAACGCGTTGATGCGTTTCATGCATTCACCTCCAGCGTCCACAACGTATCAAGGAACGCGGCGACAAAACTGCCCGGCCCTTCGACTTTACGCGCGGCCAGCTCACCGGCCAGCGACATCACGCGGCAGGCCGCAGCGACATGTTGCAGGCGATCGCCCGGTAAGCTGCTAAAGGCGGCAACCACCGCCGACAGCGCGCAACCTGTGCCCACCACGCGCGTCATCAGCGGACTGCCACCGGGAATGGCCAGCGTTTGCACACCGTCAGTGACGTAATCGACTTCACCGGTAACCGCTACAACGGTTTGGTAATCACCTGCCAGTTGCTGGGCCGCACTTAGCGCAGCATCCGCATGATGCAGGCTGTCCACACCGCGTCCGCCGCTTGCCTGGTTCGCCAGGGCGAGAATTTCTGAAGCATTACCGCGAATCGCCGCCGGTTGCAGGCTCAGCAACTGTTGGCAGAAGGCGGTGCGCAGCGTTAATGCGCCGACCGCCACCGGATCCAGCGTCCACGGCGTGCCTGCGCTTTGCGCGGCTTGCACCGCCGCTAACATGGCATCACGACGATTGCGCGTTAGCGTGCCGACGTTAATCAATAACGCATCGGCAAAACCCGCAAATTGTGCCGCCTCTTCAGGATCGATCACCATCGCAGGCGAGGCTTGCAGCGCCAGCAGCACATTGGCAGTAAAGGTTTGCACCACGTCATTCGTCATGCAGTGCACCAGTGGCGCTTGCTGACGCAGCAGTTGCAGTGAGTGCGCGAGTTGCGCAGGGGAAAGAAGGTCAGGCTTTTTCATAAGGCTCCCAACCGGCGATCAAGAAGGCGAATGCGGTCAGGCATCTGACTTCCCTACGCTGGCATTATCCAGATCAGGTCAGCGGGTGTATCTCAGCCCTGTTTACAGGGGCACCCCGAGTCATAGCATGCAGGTGTTGCTTCATGCCGCAGACAGGATAATGGCAGCGTTGAAGCTTGTAAATCAGCCGATGTGATGAAAGTGGCGCTGTTGAGTGCCAATTAAAAACCAATCATTTGAGACAAGACTCATTTCAACTTGATAAATATCAAGCTCATTTTGCGCAAAAAACGGCCTAATAGCCCTCCGGATTTGAAGAGAAACCCCGCCCACTCGATTCCGGTAGCGATAATGAAATTAAAATTCTTCAGCTTTATTCCACATGCGCATAAATGGCACAACATCCAAATATCCCGCAAGGGCGCGATTTCTCCCACCGGCAGAACTTATTTTTCCACTCACATTGAAGCGCGTTGTAAACGATGCGGCGAATATCTGAACAAGGTGTATTACCGCGATATCAGTGATGCCGAAGCAAAACGCTGGTTGGGTTAGCAACATCCATATATAAAAAAAGCCCTGCAACACAGATTGCAGGGCTGTTGCGTGGCTATCGCAAAAACTTATTCAGCCGGTTTGGTACGAATCAAATAATCAAAGGCGCTGAGTGAGGCTTTCGCGCCTTCACCGCTGGCGATGATGATCTGCTTGTACGGCACCGTGGTGCAGTCGCCGGCCGCGAACACGCCTTTCAGGCTGGTTTCACACTTGGCATCAATGATGATTTCGCCCATTTTGGTGCGCTCAACCGCACCTTCCAGCCAGGTGGTATTTGGCAACAAACCAATCTGCACGAAGATACCGCTCAGCGCGATTTCGTGGCTGGTCTGGTTATTACGGTCGATGTACGTCAGGCTGGTGACTTTGCTGCCGTCGCCTTTCACTTCGGTGGTCTGTGCATTCAGAATCACATCGACGTTTTTCAGGCTGCGCAGTTTGTCTTGTAGCACTTTGTCGGCGCGCATTTCGCTGGCAAATTCCAGCAGCGTAACGTGCTCAACAATGCCTGCCAAATCGATAGCCGCTTCCACGCCAGAGTTACCGCCGCCAATGACCGCGGTGCGTTTGCCTTTAAACAGCGGACCGTCGCAGTGTGGGCAGTAAGTCACGCCCTTGGTGCGATACTGCTCTTCACCCGGCACGCCCATATTGCGCCAGCGTGCGCCGGTGGCAATGATGATGCTGCGAGATTTCAATACCGCGCCAGATGCCGTTTCAATCGCGTGCAGACCGCCCTCTTTCACCGCTGGAATCAGCTTGATGGCGCTCTGGGTATCAATCACATCCACGTCGTAATCATCAACGTGGGCACGCAGAGAACCGGCGAGCTTAGCGCCTTCAGTTTTCGGCACAGAGATATAGTTTTCGATATCTACGGTATCCAACACCTGGCCACCGAAACGCTCGCCCATCAGGCCAGTACGAATACCTTTACGTGCCGAGTAGATGGCCGCTGCTGCGCCCGCTGGGCCGCTGCCGACGATCAGCACTTCGTAGGCATCACGCTTATTCAGCTCTTCCGCCGCGCGCTTATCGGCATTGGTGTCCACTTTACCGACGATTTCCGCCAGGCTCAGACGACCCTGCCCGAACTCTTTACCGTTCAGGAACACGGCCGGCACGCCCATCACGTTGCGCTCGGTGATTTCGTTCTGGAACATACCGCCGTCAATCGCAGTATGGCTGATACGCGGGTTCAGCACCGCCATCAGGTTCAGCGCCTGTACCACGTCAGGACAGTTGTGGCACGACAGTGAATAATACGTTTCGAAGTGGAAGTCGCCTTCCAGCGCCACAACCTGATCCAGCAGGCTTTGCGCTTCTTTCGAAGGATGTCCACCGGTTTGCAGCAAGGCTAAAACCAGTGAAGTAAATTCGTGACCCATTGGCGAACCGGCAAAGCGCGGCCCACTGTTACGGCCTGGGTTGGTGATCAGGAAAGAGGGTTTACGAACCGGACGATCGTTCTCTTCACGGAAGCTGACTTTTTCTGACAAGCTCGCGATATCAGCCAGCAGAGTACGGATCTCTGTGGATTTAGCGCCATCATCCAATGTGGCAATCAACTCAACCGGTTTCGTTAGTTTCTCAAGGTAAGCCTTGAGTTGGGTTTTTAAATTGGTGTCGAGCATAGTGAGTTCCTGTCATGAAAATCGGGTGCCGTAGCACCCGATAGAGAAAGATCGAATGGCGTGATGTTGGCTTAGATTTTGCCAACCAGGTCCAGTGATGGAGCCAGTGTTGCTTCGCCTTCTTTCCATTTTGCCGGGCAAACTTCACCTGGGTGAGAAGCAACGTACTGAGCTGCTTTCACTTTACGGATCAGGTCAGATGCGTCACGGCCAATGCCTTCTGCGGTGATTTCAATCGCCTGGATGATGCCTTCCGGGTCAACGATGAAGGTACCGCGGTCTGCCAGACCTTCGTCTTCGCGCATGATTTCGAAGTTACGGGTCAGCGCGCCAGTTGGGTCACCGATCATCGCGTATTTGATTTTTGCGATGGTGTCAGAAGAACCGTGCCAGGCTTTGTGGGTAAAGTGCGTGTCGGTAGAAACAGAGTAGATATCTACACCCAGTTTCTGGAATTCTTCGTGATGGTCTGCAACGTCACCCAGTTCGGTTGGGCATACGAAGGTGAAGTCAGCCGGGTAGAAGAAGAAAACACTCCATTTACCTTCAACGTCTTTCTCGGTGACTTCGATGAATTCGCCGTTTTTGAACGCTGCGTTTTTAAATGGTTTGATCTTGGTATTAATGATGGACATGGTGACCTCCGTTAAAAGATGTGATGCAAGTTACAGAATTTTCGGGCCAACTTCTAATATGCAGACGTTATCAATCAGATAACTAAAAGCTATCAAAGCGCCGACACCAGATTTCATGCGGCTCGCGGGGGCATTCTACACAAAAAGGCCCCGGTTCTGACAGGCTTTATCTTTTCAGGATGAAACTGCTACTTTAAGTAGCGTTGTTGCACGGATTTGTAGCGGCGCGATTTATCGCGCATCTTTTAGTCCGAACCAAACATCAACTGCGCGCAATAAATTGCGCCGCTACAGCATCTGCCTACCTCACTAAATGGAGCTCTCAGTTGCAAATACGTTCTTTTGACGAAACCGATCGCCCTTTTCTGCGCACGCTGTATCTTGCCGCCCGTCGCCATAACTGGACGTGGCTGGATGGCGATGATTGGCAGTTAGAAGATTTCGATGCGGTGATTTTGGGCGAAACCGTGCTGGTGGCCGAACAGGATGGGCATCGCGTGGGTTTTGCGGCGGTACTGGATAACGACAACTTCCTGCATAGCTTGTATGTTGATCCGGCTGCGCAAGGGCAAGGCGTGGGCAGCGCGCTGTTAGAAAAAGTGCAGTCGCGATTTAGCTCAACGGGCGCGCTGAAATGCCTGCAACAGAATCAGGCAGCTTTGGATTTTTATCTCAAACACGGCTGGCGCCGTGAAGCGGTCGGAGAAGGCGAGCAGGGAAAATATGTGCTGATGCATTTTCCGCTGGCGTCTGGCACCAGCGGAAATGGGCGGCGTTAAACCGCGCGGAACGCGATGTCGCCCGGAATGATTTCACCCTGCCAATAGAGCTGCGCCGCGACGCGTCCAGCCAACTGACGATAGAGCGCGGTAAAATCACTGTCAGGACGGCGCACCACGGTCGGTTCGCCATCATCCAGATCTTCACGCAGCGTCATGTGCAGCGGCAGCTGCGCCAACAAGCGGGTGTTATAATCTTCCACCAGCTTCTGCGCGCCGCCGGTGCCGAAAAT
The DNA here is from genome assembly GCF_059730785.1 of Pantoea sp. X-Soil-ISGK-421. Lineage (NCBI taxonomy): Bacteria > Pseudomonadati > Pseudomonadota > Gammaproteobacteria > Enterobacterales > Erwiniaceae > Pantoea > Pantoea sp. X-Soil-ISGK-421. Next base: position 2,676,021 of record NZ_AP035979.1, read on the forward strand.
CGGCTCGTGGTGGCCGCACTGGCTACAGATGTGCATGCTCATGTTCTCCACCACGCCCAATACCGGCACGCTGACTTTCTCGAACATCACCATCCCTTTACGTGCATCGATCAGCGCAATGTCCTGCGGCGTCGTCACCACCAATGCGCCGGTCACCGGCACATTCTGCGCCAGCGTCAGCTGAATATCGCCGGTGCCTGGCGGCATATCGAGGATCAGATAATCGAGATCCGGCCATAGGGTTTCGTTGAGCAGTTGCATCAGGGCTTTGCTGGCCATCGGGCCGCGCCACACCATGGCGTTGTCATCGGTGACCAGATAACCAATCGAATTGGTTGCCAGCCCGTGCGCCATGATCGGTGCCATATGCGTGCCATCGGGCGAGGTCGGACGCTGATTTTCGGTGCCGAGCATGTTGGGAATCGACGGGCCGTAAATATCCGCATCAAGAATCCCCACGCGCGCCCCTTCGGCAATCAGCGCCAGCGCCATATTCACGGCGGTACTGGATTTACCCACGCCGCCTTTGCCGGAACTCACCGCGATGATGTTTTTCACGCCGGTGGCACCCGGATGATTTTTCACCCGCTTCAGCGTGGCAATGTCATGGCGCAAGCGCCAGTCAATGGCGCTGGCTTCGGTTAGACGCAGCAATTCGGCGCTGGTTTGCGCTTTCAACTCTTCAAAGGCACTGGCCCACGCGAACGGCATGATCAGCTCGATATGTAGCTTGTCATCCAGCAGCGCCACGTGGCGCAAGGCTTTCAGCGTAGTGAGGTTGTGTTGCAGCGTCGGATGTTCAAAGTCACTCAGCACGCCGATAACCAATGCACGCAGCGCTTCAGGTGAATGATGTTGCTGGGATTGTGAAGTCATCCCTACTCCTTGTTTTTTCATCACGCCAGAATGCGGCGGTGTCTGTTCAATAATATCAGATAGGCGCTAAAAGTGACGCGGATGTCCTGCTGTGTTTACGTCAGAGGGTGCTTCGGTTAACATCAATCCCCGATTTTTTACTCACGGAACGCTACGCAATCATGACTCAAGTCGCTAAAAAAATTCTGGTAACGTGCGCACTGCCGTACGCAAACGGTTCAATCCATCTCGGTCACATGCTTGAACATATTCAGGCTGACATTTGGGTCCGTTACCAGCGAATGCGTGGCAACCAGGTTCACTTCATCTGTGCGGACGACGCCCACGGTACGCCAATCATGCTGAAAGCGCAGCAGTTGGGGATTGCGCCGGAGCAGATGATCGCCGAGATGAAGCAGGAGCACGAAACCGATTTCGCTGGCTTCAACATCGGCTATGACAACTATCACTCGACCCACAGCGATGAAAACCGTCAGCTGTCCGAGCTGATTTATGGTCGTCTGAAAGAGAACGGTTTCATTAAGAACCGCACCATTTCGCAGCTGTACGATCCTGAGAAAGGCATGTTCCTGCCGGACCGTTTTGTCAAAGGCACCTGCCCGAAATGCAAGTCACCGGATCAGTATGGCGACAACTGCGAAGTGTGCAGCGCGACCTATAGCCCAACCGAGCTGATTGACCCGAAATCCGTAGTTTCTGGCGCGACGCCGGTGCTGCGCGATTCCGAGCACTTCTTCTTTGATCTGCCGTCCTTCAGCGCGATGCTGCAGGCGTGGACGCGCTCAGGTGCGCTGCAAGAGCAGGTGGCGAATAAGATGCAAGAGTGGTTCGAGTCTGGCTTGCAGCAGTGGGATATCTCACGCGATGCGCCTTACTTCGGCTTCGAAATTCCTGGTGCACCGGGCAAATACTTCTACGTCTGGCTGGATGCGCCAATCGGTTACATGGGTTCATTCAAAAACCTGTGCGACAAGCGCGGCAACATCGATTTTGACGAGTTCTGGAAAAAAGATTCCACGACCGAGCTGTATCACTTCATCGGTAAAGACATCGTCTATTTCCACAGCCTGTTCTGGCCAGCGATGCTGGAAGGCAGCAACTTCCGCAAACCCACTAACCTGTTCGTGCACGGTTATGTGACGGTGAACGGCGCGAAGATGTCCAAATCGCGCGGCACCTTTATTAAAGCCAGCACCTGGTTGCAGCATTTGGATGCCGACAGCCTGCGTTACTACTACGCGGCCAAACTCTCTTCGCGCATCGACGACATCGACCTGAATCTGGAAGATTTCGTACAGCGCGTGAATGCGGACGTGGTGAACAAAGTGGTGAATCTGGCATCCCGTAACGCGGGCTTCCTGACTAAACGCTTTGGTGGCAAATTGGCCAGCGAACTGGCCGATCCAGCGCTGTATCAAACCTTTGTTGATGCGTCCGAGAAGATCGGTGAAGCCTGGGCCAGCCGCGAATATAACCGTGCGATCCGTGAAATTATGGCGCTGGCCGATCTGGCTAACCGCTATGTCGATGAGCAGGCACCTTGGGTGGTGGCGAAGCAAGAAGGCCGTGATGCCGATCTGCAAGCAATTTGCTCAATGGGCATCAACCTGTTCCGCGTATTGATGACCTGGCTGAAGCCGGTATTGCCATCGCTGACCGAACGTACCGAAGCCTTCCTGCAAAGCGAGCTGAGCTGGGATGCGATTGCGCAACCGCTGCTGGACCATGAAGTAGCACCGTTCAAAGCGCTGTATGGCCGTATCGAAATGGCCAAAGTTGAGGCACTGGTTGAGGCCTCGAAAGAGGACGCAGCGGCGGCCAACAAGCCTGCTGCAACCGGTCCGCTGGCCGATGCACCGATTGGCGACACCATCACCATCGATGATTTTGCCAAAGTCGATATGCGTGTGGCGCTGATTGAGAAAGCCGAGCTGGTGGAAGGCTCCGACAAGCTGCTGCGTCTGGAGCTGGATGTGGGCGGCGAGAAACGTCAGATTTTCTCAGGCATTCGCGCAGCCTATCCGGATCCATCCGTGCTGGTCGGCAAGATGACCATCATCGTTGCTAACCTCGCGCCGCGTAAAATGCGCTTCGGTATTTCAGAAGGCATGGTGCTGTCAGCGGGGCCGGGCGGTAAAGACCTGTTTGTGCTGTCCGTTGATAGCGGCGCAGTGCCGGGTATGCCGGTTAAGTGAGCTAACAAGCCGCCTGAGGGCGGCTTTTTTATGCCCATGGATCCGGCGCATTGTAGGGTCGCCATTTAGGGCGTAATGCCGCTCACTTAAGCAAGGTGCGCATGAATGCGCACCCTACGAAAATCCAGCGAAATACATGTAGGGTCGCCATTCATGGCGACCAGGTTAGACATTCTTGTGATCGCTAGCACGCTATTGGCTTAATGCGTATGATAAAGCGCTACGAAAACAGGAGCCTGACATGCCTGCCGTTCTCTCTGCTTGTTGGCGCTATGTACGCGCCTTCGCCATTATTTATGCGGCACTGTACGCCGGTATAGGGATATCTTCCCTGCTTCCGATTACGATTCCCGGCAGCATCATCGGCATGCTGCTGCTGTTCCTGCTGCTGGCGCTGCACATTCTGCCGGTTGAATGGGTGAAACCTGGATGCCATTTGCTGATTCGCTATATGGCGCTGCTGTTTGTTCCGATCAGCGTCGGCGTGATGAGCTATACCGATATTCTCACCGCCCAGTTCGGGCCGATTGTGGTGTCCTGCATTGTCAGTACCTTTATGGTGCTGCTGATTGTCGGTCTCAGTGCGGAAAGATTACAGCGCCCGCGGGAGGAAAAACCGCATGATTGATGCCTGGTGGTCGCTGCCGTTGACCGTGTTCGCCTATTTCCTGGCGCGTAAACTGGCGGCAAAAATCAATATCTCCATCGTCAATCCATTGCTGGTGGCGATGGCAATTGTCATCCCCATTTTGCTGCTAACCAACCTGCCTTATACGCGCTATTTTGCTGGCAGCAGCCTGCTCAATCAGTTGCTGCAACCGGCGGTTGTCGCGCTGGCATTGCCGCTGTACGAGCAGATGCATCAGATTCGCGCGCGCTGGAAAACCATCATCAGCGTCTGTTTCATCGGCAGCATCACGGCGATGGTGTCGGGCACCGCGATAGCGCTGTGGATGGGGGCAACGCCGGAAATCGCCGCCACCATTATGCCAAAATCCGTCACTACGCCGATTGCGATGGCAGTCTCCGCATCGCTGCACGGTATTCCCGCCATCAGCGCCATCTGCGTGTTAATCGCTGGCGTGCTGGGCGCAGTGTTCGGCCATATGCTGCTCAATCTGTTTAAGGTGAATAACAAATCTTCGCGCGGATTGGCGATTGGCAATGCCTCACACGCATTAGGCACCGCGCGCGCAGCCGAGATCGATTATCAGGAAGGCGCATTCAGCTCACTGGCTCTGGTCATTTGCGGCATCATCACCTCGTTGCTGGCACCGTTCCTTTTTCCACTGTTAATGCATTGGTGGGGCTGAAACTTGCGAGAGATCTCGCAAAGTTGAAACAACCCAATCAGCTTACATTGTCAGAGCGACTTGGATCACATATAAAACGTCAGGCGGCGCATCGCCGCTAACGCGTAACTGAGGCCATCACATCATGCATTCACGATTCCTTACTGCTTTTTCCGCCCTGCCCGCCGCGCTGCAAGCGGCGATTCAGCCGCTGATGGATGCGCCGGATTTCCACGGCGTGTTGCGTCCGCAGGATGTCGCACAACTGAAACAGCTTACCGGTCTGGATGATGATGCGCTGGCGTTGGAACTGCTGCCGCTGGCGGCAAGCTGCGCGGTGGCAACCGTATCGCATTTTAATGTCGGCGCGATTTCGCGCGGCGTCAGCGGCCATTGGTACTTCGGCGCCAACATGGAGTTCCTGCACACGCCGCTGCAGCAGACGGTCCATGCTGAGCAAAGTGCCATTACCCATGCATGGTTGCGCGGAGAAGAGAAACTGGCGGCGATTACCGTCAACTACACGCCGTGCGGACATTGCCGTCAGTTTATGAACGAGCTGAACAGCGGCACGGCGATTCGCATCAGCCTGCCGGGACGCGCCGTTAGCACGCTGGGCGACTATCTGCCGGATGCGTTTGGTCCAGCCGATTTGAATATAACCGAGCGCTTGCTGACGCCGGTCGATCATGGTTTTGCTGTTGAAGGCGATGCGTTGCAACAGGCCGCCATTGCCGCCGCCAATCACAGTCATGCACCTTATAGTCAAAGTTACAGCGGCGTGGCGCTGCGCAGCCAAAGCGGCAGCATCTTTACCGGTCGCTATGCAGAGAACGCCGCCTTCAACCCAAGCTTGCCACCGTTACAAGCCGCACTGATTTTGATGAACATGAGCAACGAAGCGCTGGACACTATTCAGCAAGCGGTTTTGGCGGAATGTCATGGCAGTACGCTGAGTCAGCTGGATGCCACGCGCGCTACGCTTGCCGCGTTGGGATGTGAGGATTTCTCACTTACTTTAGTTTCGAAAACATCAGTTTAGTGATCCTTTTACCGCTTTTGTGACCTTCTGTTAACAAAAGCTGTACATCTGCAGGAATTTTCATAGGATCGGGCGCCAGAACCTCTTCACTTCAAGATGGACTGGCGTTACCTTTTCCCGGCGATACGTCAGAAAACACTGCAACCGGAGCAAGCACTGCATGGAACTCGACTACGAAAGTAAACGCCCGCTGTATATTCCTTATGCGGGTCCGATCCTGCTGGAATTTCCGCTGTTGAATAAAGGCAGCGCCTTCACCCTCGAAGAACGTAACGAATTCAACCTCAACGGCCTGTTACCGGAAGCGGTAGAGACCATTGAAGAGCAGGCCGAACGTGCCTGGCGCCAGTTCCTGGATTTCAAAAACAATAACGACAAGCATGTCTATCTGCGCAACATCCAGGATACCAACGAAACCCTGTTCTACCGCCTGCTCGACAATCATCTGGAAGAGATGATGCCGATCATCTATACCCCAACAGTTGGCGCGGCGTGTGAACACTTCTCAGAAATCTACCGTCGCGCGCGCGGCGTGTTCATCTCTTACAACAACCGCGACCGTATTGAAGACATGCTGCAGAATGCCACCAAGCAGAATGTGAAAGTGATCGTAGTTACCGATGGCGAGCGTATTCTTGGCCTCGGCGACTTAGGCATCGGTGGCATGGGCATCCCAATCGGTAAACTGTCGTTGTATACCGCGTGTGGTGGCATCAGCCCGGCTTACACCCTGCCAGTGGTGCTGGATGTCGGCACCAACAACCAGCAGCTGCTGAACGACCCGCTCTACATGGGCTGGCGTCATCCGCGTATTACCGGCGATGAGTACGAAGCGTTCGTTAACGAGTTCATCCAGGCAGTGAACCGTCGCTGGCCGAACGTGCTGTTGCAGTTCGAGGACTTCGCGCAGAAAAACGCCATGCCGCTGCTGGAACGTTATCGCGATGAGATTTGCTGCTTCAATGATGATATTCAAGGCACCGCCGCGGTGACCGTCGGCACCCTGATCGCCGCTAGCCGCGCCGCCGGCAGCCGCCTGTGCGAACAGAAAGTGGTGTTCCTCGGTGCCGGTTCTGCCGGTTGCGGTATCGCCGAGCAGATCATCGCGCAGATGAAGTCGGAAGGGTTGAGCGATGATGAAGCGCGTGGCCGCGTGATGATGGTGGACCGATTTGGTCTGCTGACCGACAAACTGCCGAACCTGCTCAATTTCCAGAGCAAGCTGGTGCAGAAGAGCGAAAACTTAAAAGATTGGGACACCAGTAGCGACTCAATTTCTCTGCTCGACGTGGTGCGCAACGCCAAGCCGGATATTCTGATTGGCGTATCAGGTCAACCTGGCCTGTTCACCGAAGAGATTATTCGCGAGATGCACAAGCACACCAAGCGTCCAATCGTTATGCCGCTGTCGAACCCGACTTCACGCGTTGAAGCGACGCCAGCTGATATCATCGCCTGGACCGATGGTGCCGCGCTGGTTGCCACCGGCAGCCCGTTCTCGCCGGTGACCTGGAAGGGGAAAACCTATCCGATCGCCCAGTGCAACAACTCGTATATCTTCCCTGGCATTGGTTTGGGTGTCATCGCTGCAGGCGCGAGTCGCGTAACAGATTCGATGCTGATGACGGCCAGCCGTGCCCTGGCCGACTGCTCGCCGCTGGTGAACGATGGCGAAGGCCCGGTTCTGCCGGAAATCAAAGACATTCAGGGTGTTTCAAAACTGATTGCCATCGAAGTGGGCAAAGCGGCCCAACTGGCTGGCGTGGCGGTGGTCACTTCTGAAGATGTGTTGTCGAAAGCCGTCAGCAACAACTTCTGGCTGCCGCAGTATCGTCACTATCGTCGTACTTCGATCTGATTCACCTACCCTAAATAATTCGAGCTGCAGGAAGGCGGCAAGTGGGTTCATCCCCGGGAGCTTACTTAAGTAAGTGACTGGGGTGAATGCACGCAGCCAACGCACCTGTAGCTTGAAGTATGCCGGTAGATCCGGCCATGCTTAAAAATCCAGCGCATAATTGCCCTTAGCTTGCTTCCCTCGCTCGCCTCAAGTAGCCTTTATCCATTCTGAATTCTGCCAACCGAGTGCCCGCGCGCATGATTAAACGCGTTTTCTTTGGTCTGTTTTTCATCATCTTACTGATGGTAGCGACCGCGCTCGGCCTCGATCGCTGGATCAGTTGGAAAACCGCGCCCTTTATTTACGAAGATGTCACCTCGCTGCCGCATCGTCAGGTCGGCGTGGTCTTGGGCACGGCGAAGTATTACCGCACAGGTGTAATCAATCAGTATTACCTCTATCGCATTCAAGGCGCGTTGAACGCGTACAACAGTGGCAAGGTGAATTACCTGCTGCTGAGCGGGGATAATGCGCAGCAAAGCTATAACGAACCGATGACCATGCGCCGCGATTTGATTAAAGCGGGCGTTGCGCCGTCGGACATCGTGCTGGATTATGCCGGTTTCCGCACGCTGGACTCGATTGTACGCACGCGCAAAGTATTCGATACCAATGATTTCATCATCATTACCCAGCGCTTCCACTGTGAACGCGCGCTGTATATCGCCCAGCATTTGGGTATACAGGCACAGTGTTATGCGGTGCCATCGCCGAAAAACATGTTGTCGGTGCGTTTTCGCGAAGTGGGTGCGCGTTTAGGCGCGCTGGCGGATTTGTATTTGATGAAGCGCGAGCCGCGTTTCCTCGGCCCGTTAGTGCCGATTCCTGCGGTGCATGAAGTGCCGGAAGATGCCCAGAGTTATCCGGCGGTGACACCAGAGCAGCTTTTGGAACTGGAAGAGAAACTGCAGAAATAAAAAGGGTCGCAAGCATGCGACCCTTTTTTTGCGGCTGTTTATTACTTCTTACGCGCGTATTTCAATGAATCCAGCGCCACAGCGAAGATGATGATGCCGCCTTTGATGATGTACTGCCAGTAAGGGTTGACGCCGATGTAGGTCAAACCGTAGTTGATCACCGTAAAGATGATCACACCGGTCACCACGCCCGCCACAGAACCCACGCCACCGGCAAACGACACGCCGCCGACCACGCACGCTGCAATCGCATCCAGCTCATACATAAAGCCAAGGTTGTTGGTGGCGCTGCCGATACGGCCCGCTTCCAGCATGCCGCCGAACGCATAGAACACACCAGACAGTGCATACACCAGAATCAGGTTGAACGGTACGTTTACACCGGACACTTTCGCCGCTTCCGGGTTACCACCGATAGCAAAGATGTTTCGACCGAAACGGGTTTTATTCCACAGTACCCAAACAAATACGATGGCAATGACGGCGTAGAAGGTAATAAACGACAGTTTGAAATCACCGAAACGCAGGAAGCCTTGGGCAAATTTGGAGAAACCAGGATCGAAACCGGCAATCGGCGATGCGCCCACAAAATCGTAATAGAGTGAGTTGATACCGTAAACGATAATCATGGTGCCCAGTGTGGTGATAAATGGCGTTACCTTGAGGTAAGCAATGATCACGCCGTTCACCAGACCAATCACGCCGCCGATGATGCACACGGTCAGGATAACAAGCGGAATTGGCACGGTATCCAGATGCGGGAACACCTTGTTAGCGTTATCCATTGCCTGCAGCAGCGTCGCTGCAACCACCGCCGCTAAGCCCACCTGACGACCTGCCGAAAGGTCTGTACCCTGGGTGACAATCAGACCCGCCACGCCCAGCGCGATAATAATACGCACCGAAGATTGGGTCAGAATGTTACTGAGGTTCATTAAACTTAAGAACGTTGGATCCTGGAAAATAATAATTGCCAGCAGTACAAACAGGACAACGTAAATGCCGCCCTCTTTTAACCAGGTTAGCGCATTCTTTTTAGTAGTCGCTTTCATGTTAAAGCCCTTGCTTCATTAAAGGTGTAATGACGCTAAACGCAGGATTTCATTCTGCGAGGTCGTTTTGGTATCAACAATGCCTGCTACCTGGCCATTACTCATCACTAAAATACGATCGGTAATACCCAACAGTTCTGGCATTTCAGAAGAGATAATAATGATGCCCTTCTCTTTCTTCGCCAACTCAGCAATAAGTTGGTAGATTTCGAATTTCGCGCCTACATCTATCCCACGCGTCGGTTCATCAAGCATCAATATTTCCGGCTGCGTTAATAACCAGCGACCAATAATCACTTTCTGTTGGTTACCACCGGAAAGCGAACCAATTTGAGTATGATGACCCGGCGTTTTCACGCGCATCGAATCAATGACCCACTGGGTATCGCTCTTCATACGTTTATTATCGAGCAGGCCCATACTGGACTTATACTTTTTAATATTGGAGATAAGCGAGTTAAAACCTATATCCAGATAAGCATAAATACCGGTGGAACGACGCTCTTCCGTCACCAGCGCGAAACCGTGGTTAATGGCTTCATTGGCGCTGTGGTTATTAATATTTTTCCCGTGCAGCTTAATGGTGCCGCCCGACTTTTCGCGAATGCCAAACAGCGTTTCGACGATGTCAGTACGCTTCGCGCCCACCAATCCCGCAATACCCAGAATCTCACCTTTGTGCAGATCAAATGAGATATCGCGAATCGACGGCTGACGCAGCGAGGTTAAGTGACGCACCTCAAGAATCACTTCGCCCGGCACGTTGGTTTTGTCTGGGAAGCGCTGGTTCAATGAACGGCCAACCATCATGGAGATGATTTTATCCATGTCCAGCCCTTCCAGCGGCTGGGTCGCGATCCACTGTCCGTCGCGCAAGATGGTAATCTCATCACACAGCTGGAAAATCTCTTCCATCTTATGCGAGATATACACAATCCCGCAGCCACGATCTTTCAGCTTACGAATAATCGTGAACAGATGATTCACTTCTTTTTCAGTCAGCGATGAGGTCGGCTCATCCATGATGACGATTTTGGCGTCATAGGAGAACGCTTTGGCTATTTCAATCATCTGCATTTGAGAAACAGATAAGGTCGCCACTTTATCGCGTGGATCGATATCAATATCTAATTCATCAAAGATCGCTTTAGTATCGCGATACATTTTATCCTGATCGACAAACACGCCTTTACGCGGATAACGGCCCAGCCACATGTTATCCATGACGTTACGCTGCAGAACCAGGTTTAATTCCTGATGCACCATTGAAACGCCATTTTCCAGCGCCTCTTTGGAGCTCTTATAATCAATCTCTTCACCCTGAAACAGGATGCTCCCCGTATCCTTTTTATAAATCCCAAACAGACATTTTAATAATGTAGATTTCCCGGCGCCGTTTTCTCCCATTAATGCATGAACGGAGTGCGGCCGCACTTTTAAATTCACATTATCTAAGGCTTTAACCCCTGGAAATGATTTCGAGACATTCGTCATCTCCAGCAGATATTCACGCTGTGTGGTCGGATTCTCACTGGCCATAATTTACCTGGCTAAATAAAGCGTTGGTCAGATGCAATAAGGCGCGGCGAAGTGCCGCGCCCAGGATGAATTACTTCACGAACTGTGACAGATTTTCTTTATCTACTGGTACGTAAGGAACACGTACGATTTTGTTTTCCATCTTGAAGTTGGTTCCTGCAGTTGGCTCTTTGCCATCCGCCAGGTTTTTCGCGATATCCAGCGTCGCTTTCGCCTGGTTTTCCGCATCGTTCAACACGGTACCGGCCAGTGCGCCCGATTTCACCAGCGCCAGTGCTTCTGGCAGTGCATCGACACCAAACACCGGAATGCTGGTTTTGTTATGCGCTTTCAGCGCTTCAACCGCGCCCATCGCCATTGCATCGTTGTTGGCGATGATCACTTCGATTTTGTTGGCGTTCGGGCCAGAGAGCCAGGCGTCAACTTTGTCTTTTGCCTGAGCGGTGTCCCACATCGCGGTATCCATCGCCAGCTGCTGCGTTTTCAGACCGTCTTTGTTCAGGGTATCAATCACGTATTTGGTACGCGCTTCGGCATCTGGATGGCCTGGCTCACCTTTCAGCAGCACGAACTGAATCTGACCATCTTTGTTCAGATCCCATGCGGGCGTCGCTTTCCAGTGTTTCTCAATCAGCTGACCCTGGATAATGCCTGACTCTTTAGAGTCGGTACCGACGTAGTAGGCTTTCGGATAGCTCGCCAGCACTTTGGCATTTGGCTCTTTGTTGAAGAACACCACTGGCACGTCGTTGCCACGCGCTTTATCAATCACCACTGCCGCAGCAGCCGGATCCACCAGGTTGATGGCCAACGCTTTTACGCCTTTCGCCATCAGCACGTCGATCTGGTCGTTCTGCTTGGACTGGTCGTTCTGCGAGTCATTCATCAGCAACTGAATGCCGCCCAATGATTTCGCTTCTTTCTCAATGTCCTTACGCACCATCGACATAAAGTTGTCATCGTATTTATAAATGGTCACGCCAATGCGGGTATCGGCGGCGTGCGCAGTTGCACCAAACATCATGCTGGCAACCAGTGCTGTGAGCGTGAAAACCTTCTTATTCATGGTATCTCCGGTTTTTATGTAGGGCATTTCATTGCGCCGTGTTGCCTGAGGCAACCAGCGCCGTCGGTTGTAACCTGATAATGGGCGGACGCGTAACGCAAAGCCGGGCCACCATCGCAATCCTGACTTCCCTGTAGGTAAACGCTTCCTGAAGAGTGTTGTGAACTATTTCAATCGGCTACTGAAACCTGCCGGGAGAAGGGGTTCACGGCGTTACATGATGTTTCAGTCCGGTAAGACGCTGCCATCATAGTGAGCGGCATGTTAATTAACTGTGAATGCAATCACAGATTGGAAACGGTTACACTGAGCTATCGCCTGAATTAGTGACCGACTCCACAATTTGCCGTTGGGCAACAGAATGGCGCCGTACCAGCGTCGGCATAAAGCAGTGTGTAGCCAGCTGATCCAGCTCGCCTGCCGCACCTTTTAGCGCCAGCTCAGTGGCGAGTTTCGCCATAGAAACAATAGGATAGCGCACCGTGGTTAGCTGAGGATCGGTGTAACGTGAGATGGGAATATCATCAAAGCCAATGACAGAGAAATGCTGCGGAACCTGGATGCCGTTATCTTTTAACGCCGTCAACGCACCCGCTGCCATGCCGTCATTGTAAGAAAATACGGCTGTTAAATGTAAGTTACGGCCAAGCAGTTCCACCATCGCTGCTTCGCCGCCTTGCATATCAGGTTCAGCCTGGGCAATCCATGACTCCTGCGGGCGAATGCCCTGCTCTGACAAGGCCTGCAGCCAGCCTTCGCGCCGTTGTGACACATCCTCAATCGGATGACTGGAGCTAAGAAAGCCGATGCGTTGATGACCTTGTTGTAACAACATGCGCGTAGCAACTTGCGCACCGGTGACGTTATCAAGGCAGACACAGCGATGCTCGTAACCCGGAATTGTACGATTAATCAGTACCATACCGGGAACATGATCCATAAACTGGGTCAATTCTGCGTCTGAAAGCGTTTTCGCGTGTACCACCAATGCGTTACACCGTTGACGTATCAGCACCTCAATTGCGTGACGTTCTTTCTCTTCCTGATGCCAGGAGTTGCTGATTAACACATGTTTATGCACGCGCTGCGCCACGGTATCGACCGCTTTCACCAACGCGCCAAAGAAGGGATCGGAGACATCCATCACCACCACGCCGATGGTGTCGCTGATTTGTGTCGCCAGCGCCTGCGCGTTGGCGTTCGGGCGATAGCCTAGCGCGTCAACCGCTGCCAGCACGGCATCACGGGTATCGGCGGTGACTGCACTGCTGTTATTGAGCACACGCGACACGGTGGCTACTGACACACCGGCCTGACGGGCGACATCACGAATCGTTATCATGCAGCTGTTCCACAGAGGCTGAAAATGCGCGACAAGCGCGTAACGGCGCTATTCTGTCAGGGCATCGGGAACGACTACGTGAATCACGTCACAGCAATGAAAACGGTTACATACAATTCTGCAACCTTTGTGATGAACATCATTATCTGAGTTAAGAGGATGGGACCGATTTTCCGGCGGCAAGACGCGTCAGTTTACGCCATAGCCACTCCATTGGCCCCTGCGGGAAGACGCGTAGCCACAGCACGGAAAACAGGATATTGATCAGCCAGATAGCCGGTACAAAGGCCAGCAGCTGTAGGCGATCAAACTTGAGGAAAAGGTCAAAGCGGTAGAACAGCGTGGTGCAAATCAGCGTTTGTAACAGGTAATTGCTCAATGCCATGCGGCCAACGCATTGAATGGCATAACTGAAACGCGTTGCCGCAATGTGCGGCCAGAATCCCAGGCAAAGTGCGGCATAGCCAAGGCTGATAAACGGGCTGGCAAGATCGCGCGGCACCTGCAGGAAGAAGCCGGTCCAGCGGAATTCCCAGCCAATCATCCACTGTGCGGCGATGCCAGGAATGGCGATCAGCCAGCCAATGGTCAGCAACAGCGCCGCCGAACGGCGATAGTGTTGCACGCTGAATTTACCGCTAAGCCAGCCGCTGCGCATTAATGCCGCACCAATCAACATCAAACCCGCCAGCTGCCAGCCATATTGTGACGCCAGCGCCATCAAGCCCGATGACAAGTGATCGAGCCGATTCTGCACCGCTTCCCAGCCGCCGAGCAATTTCCAGTAGCTTTCATATTGCAGGTCGGCCGCGCCCGGCAACCAGGAACGCGTTGGGTTCGGGCTGGAGACCGCGCCGAATATCAGCAGCACCGCGCAGCCGACTAAATAGAGTAATGCGCCGGTTTGTAACAGCGCGCGGTCAGACGGTACATCACGCAGCATGCGCCAGATAATCAGCCCTATCAGACCGTAATCCAGCAGGATGTCGCCTTCCCAGAAAAAGATGCCGTGAATGAAACCGAGCAGCACCAGCAGCGTCAACCGTGCCGACATCCAGCGGCTGCCGCGTGGCGCCTGCATGTAAAGGCCAGCACCAAACAGCAAGGCAAACAGCGTGAGGAATTTAAGCTGTGCCAAACCATCCATGATCGCCCATGTCCAGGCATCGGAGGTTGAAGCTTCCCCTCGCCACGCCGGATTGAGATAGGCCGCCGACGGCAACGCAAAACCAACGATATTCAGCAGCAAGATGCCGAGAATGGCGCAACCACGAATAAAATCCAGCGCGAGATAGCGTTGCATCGAGTGCCCTGCAGGAGAGAGGAAATCGGGCGACGAACTGTCGCCCAAATATTAGCTGTGGCGAACCGCGCGCAGGAACTCCTGACGCGTGTTCTGGCTGGATTTGAACAAGCCACCCAGCGAGGTGGTGGTGGTGGCGCTGGTGGCATCTTTTACGCCACGCGCTTTCACACAGTAGTGCACCGCATCAATTGAGACGGCAACGTTAGTGGTACCCAGCAGCGTTTGCAATGCTACCAGCACTTGCTGCGTCAGGCGTTCTTGCACCTGCGGACGCTGGGCAAAGAACTGCACAATACGGTTGATTTTCGACAGACCAATCACTTTCTCTTTCGGGATATAAGCGACGGTGGCTTTGCCATCGATAATGACAAAGTGGTGTTCGCAGGTGCTGGTCAGCGTGATATCACGCACGGTTACCATCTCATCCACTTTCATCTTGTTTTCGATGACGGTGATCTTTGGAAAGTTGGCGTAATCGAGACCTGAGAAAATTTCATCCACATACATCTTGGCGATGCGGTGCGGCGTTTCCATCAGGCTGTCATCTTCCAGATCCAGGTTCAGCAACTGCATGATTTGGGTCATATGACCGGCGATTTCACGCTTACGTGCTGCGTCATCCATCTCACGCACCGGGGCGCGTAATGGCGTTTCCAGACCACGCGCCAACAGCGCTTCGTGAACCAGGGCGGCTTCCTGACTTAAGGTGCTCATCTTACTCTTCTCCGGCAGGTGATGCGCCCGCAGGTCTAAACCCACGGGGGAAATTCTGAGCGCGTATTGTGAAATACTCCGCGCCCTTAATCCAGCAATCATTCCGATAGAAAGTGAAAGCTGTTCATCGCGGGTGACGGCGTAGAACCAGCATCCCCGCAAGGATTAAGCTGGCACCCGCCACCCACAGCGCAGGTTCCAGTCGATGCCACAGCATACTGGAAATCCACGACAGCAGCGGCCCGCCGAGCTGTCCGACCGCATAACCCGTGGTGAGCAAGCCGGCTAAATAACGCGCGTGCTGTGGTGCCAGCTCGCGACCATATTGCAGCGCCAGCTGCACCACACACAGGAAGCCGCCGCCAATCAGTACTGCGCCAAGCATGAGACCATTCAAACCCGGCAGGACAATCGCGGCGATAACGCCCAGCGCTTGCGCCCACAGTACCATTGCCAGACGCGCATGGCTGCTGCCCCAATGGCGCGTCAGGATGCCTAACACAATCCCAATCACCGCCGCACCACCAAATACTGGCCAGACAAACTGAGCAAATGCGCTGTCTGGAAAACGCGCCGCCGCCATTTGCGACATAAAGGTGGCGGGCAGAATGTAACCAAATCCGGCAAGGCTATAGCTCAGCACCAACCGTTTAAGATCGCCATTCAGCACCAGCGGCGCAGCGGCTTGATTGGGCCGGTGCAGTTGGCCGGTACGCGGCAGGAAACGCGCAATGGCTGCAATCAATAACAGCGCCAGCAAACCATAAGCCGCCCAGGCAAACGCTGCGCTGACGCCGCTGGCATGCAGCGCCACGGCCAGCATGCCGCTGATAAAAATTCCGGTGCCCGGACCGGCAAACACGGCGGCCAGCAGGCCCGGACGCCCATGATGGTGCAGTTGTTCGCTCGCCCAGGCCGCCAGCAATACCATTGCCCAGCCGCTGGCCCAACCGATCAGGAAACGAATCAGGCCGTGTAGCCACGGACCGCTGACGCACGCCGAGAGTAGCGTTAATACCACCGCGCCCCACACGCCCGCCTGTAAGCGCCATTCCACGCGTTTGCGCGCCCGCATCGCATCAAAAGAGCCAAACAGATAACCAAGATAATTGAATGCGGCCACCAGACTGGCGCTGGTGAGCGTCAATTGATGGTCGTGAATCATCAGCGGAACCTGCGGCGTGAAAGCAAATCGCCCAATCCCCATCGCAACCACTAAACTTAAGAACGCGCTAAGCGCGACACGAAACGCCATACCGACCTCAGGATGTTTTATCACTTGTCACTAGCATGCATGACGTTTAGACTCACGGAAAGTGAATAATACTAACCAAGTTGTTTACGAGAAGAGAATATGGATTTAGTACAGCTCCGCATGTTTTGCTCCGTGGCCGAATCCGGTTCGCTGGCCCGTGCCGCCGAGCTACTCCATCGTGTACCGTCCAATCTCACCACGCGTCTGCGTCAGCTGGAAGATGAAATTGGCGTTGATCTGTTTATTCGTGAGAAGCAACGCATTCGCTTGTCGCCGATGGGCCATAATTTTCTTAACTATGCGCAACGGATTCTGGCACTGAGCGATGAAGCGTTAAATATGGCGCGCGCTGGTGAACCCGGCGGCAATTTCGCGCTCGGCTCGATGGAGAGCACCGCGGCGACGCGTCTGCCAGCGCTTTTGGCGGCGTATCATCAGCGTTTCCCGGCAGTTGAGCTGTCGCTGATCACTAACACTTCTGGCGAGATCATCGACAAGGTACGCGAAGGCACGCTGGCGGCCGCGCTGGTGGATGGCCCGGTGGCGCACGACGATCTTAATGGTTGCATCGCTTTTAACGAGCAGATGGTGCTGATCACCAGTCCGGAACACGCGCCAATTGCCAGCGCACGCGATGTGCAAGGCGACACACTGTTTGCCTTCCGCAACAGTTGTTCTTACCGCACCAAACTGGAAGCCTGGTATCGTGAAAGCCAAACCGCGCCGAGCAGCGTGATGGAGATTCAGTCCTATCACGCAATGGTGGCGTGCGTAGCGGGTGGCGCGGGGGTGGCGATGATTCCTGCCTCGGTGCTGGCGCAGATGCCCGCGCGCGCGCGCGTGCAGGAACATGCGTTACCGCCCGCTTACCGCGATACCGCCACCTGGCTGATATGGCGCCGCGATGCGTTCACCCCCAACGTGGAAGCGCTGAAGTATTTGATTATTGAATTGTTTGACGATCGCCCGGTTAACGATGAATTACGGCATCCGCTGCACGTGACCGAGTGAGTTTCTTTTTATCGATATCACGACCATCGGGGCCACTGGCCCGCATCTACAGGAAGAGGGATTGCATGAACATGATTAAAACCCGCGCCGCCGTTGCCTGGGCAGCTGGCGAACCGCTGAAAATCGAAGAAGTGGATCTGATGCCACCGCAAAAAGGTGAAGTACTGGTGCGCATCGTGGCCACCGGCGTGTGCCATACCGATGCTTACACCTTGTCTGGACAGGATCCTGAAGGCGTATTCCCGGCGATCCTCGGCCATGAAGGCGGTGGCGTGGTGGAAGCGGTCGGTGAAGGCGTGACCAGTGTGGCCGTGGGCGACCACGTGATTCCGCTTTACACGCCAGAATGTGGCAAGTGTAAGTTCTGTCTCTCCGGCAAAACCAACCTGTGTCAGGCGATTCGCGCCACCCAGGGCAAAGGTTTGATGCCTGACGGCACGACTCGCTTCTTTAAAGACGGCAAGCCGATTTTCCACTACATGGGCACCTCAACCTTCTCTGAATACACCGTGGTGCCGGAAATCTCACTGGCGGTAATCAGCAAGGAAGCGCCACTGGAAGAAGTGTGCCTGCTGGGCTGTGGCGTCACTACCGGCATGGGCGCCGTGATGAACACCGCGAAAGTGAAAGAAGGCGATACCGTGGCGATCTTCGGTCTGGGCGGCATTGGCTTGTCCGCGATTATCGGCGCGAAAATGGCGAAAGCGGGTCGCATCATCGGTATCGATCTCAACACCAGCAAATTCGATCTGGCGCGCAAATTGGGAGCGACCGATCTGATTAACCCGAAAGATCACGATAAGCCGATTCAGGATGTGATTGTTGAACTGACCGACGGCGGCGTCGATTTCTCCTTTGAGTGCATCGGTAACGTCAACGTGATGCGTTCGGCGCTGGAGTGCTGCCACAAAGGTTGGGGCGAATCGGTAATTATTGGCGTTGCTGGCGCGGGCCAGGAGATTTCTACGCGTCCATTCCAGCTGGTCACCGGTCGCGTCTGGCGTGGTTCTGCTTTTGGGGGTGTTAAAGGCCGTTCACAGTTGCCGGGCATCGTGCAGGATTACCTCGACGGTAAGTTTGCGCTGAACGATTTCATCACCCACAACCTGCCGCTGGAAGAGATTAACGACGCCTTTGATTTGATGCATGAAGGGAAATCAATCCGTACGGTAGTGCATTTTACTAAGTAATCAGGAGACGTTATGGCTTCCACTTTGGAGCTGTTAGAAGAGCATCGCATCTTTGGTGGCTGGCAACAGCGCTGGCGTCATCAGTCAGAGGTGTTGAACTGCCCAATGACTTTCAGCATTTTTCTGCCGCCGCCGCAGAATGACGCAGCGCCGCCGGTGGTGTGGTTCCTCGCCGGGCTGACCTGCAGCGATGAGAACTTCACCACCAAAGCCGGTGCGCAGCGCGTCGCCGCTGAGTTAGGCTTGGTGTTAATCATGCCCGACACCAGTCCACGCGGGGATGATGTCGCCAACGATAGCGGTTACGATCTCGGTCAGGGCGCCGGTTTCTACCTCAACGCCACCCAGCAGCCGTGGGCGGCGAACTTCCGCATGTTCGACTACCTCAGCGCAGAGCTGCCAGCGCTGGTGGCGGATAACTTTAAGCTGAGCGATCGTCAGTCGGTAATGGGGCATTCGATGGGCGGACACGGCGCGCTGGTGCTGGCACTGCGTCTCGGCGGGCGTTTTGCATCTGCTTCCGCCTTCGCGCCCATCGTCAATCCCACCGAAGTGCCATGGGGCCAGAAAGCGTTTGCAGCCTATTTGGGAGACGATCGTCAGACATGGCGGGAATGGGATAGCTGCCTGTTAATGCGTGACGCAGAACAGCGCCTGCCGATTCTGATTGATCAAGGAGATAGCGATCAGTTCCTCGCCGATCAGCTGCGTCCAGAACGTCTGGAAGTGGTGGCGCGTGAACAAGGTTTCCCGCTGGAGTTACGTATTCAGCCGGGTTATGACCACAGCTACTTCTTTATCGCCAGCTTCGTGGAAGACCATCTGCGCTTCCACGCGAAGCATTTGTTGGTGTAACTGGGCTGGATTGTGCTGGCTGTCCCCCTCCTCGGTCCTCCCCCATAAATGGGGGAGGCCGGGATGGGGGACAGCGTGCACCTTATAAGGCAGGACAACGTGCACCTTACCTAAACCAGCGTCTCCGCCAATCCATCGATCATCACCTGCGGCATGCCGCGTGAGCAGTGTTCAATACGACCCCGCACGCCATACACTTGCGCCAGCGTCTCTGGCGTAATCACCTGCGACGGCTCGCCGTCAGCCAGCAGATTGCCATCCTTCAGCATCAGCGCATGATCAGCATGCCGCAGCGCGATGTTGATATCGTGCACCACCACCACCGTGACGATATTGCGCAGCCGGGTTTCGCGACGCACAAGATCCATCACGTGGAACTGGTAATTGAGGTCTAACGCGCTGAGCGGTTCATCCAGCAGCAGCAGTTCCGGACGACGAATCAGCGATTGCGCCAGGCCAACTAACTGCTTCTGCCCGCCCGACAGCTGATCGAGATAGCGCATGGCTAAATGCGCGATGCCGAGCTGCTCGAGCAGATGCATGATTTCTGCTTCACTTGCGGCGCTGTGCAAGCCACCTGACGCGCGCTGCGCCACGATAATCGATTCCAGCACGTGCAGATGCACGCCCGCTGGCAAACTTTGTGGCAGATAAACCACGCGCTGCGCCCGGCGGCCAAACGGCTGGCTCATCAGTTCTTCACCGTTTAACCACAGCTCGCCCTGCCCTTTGCCCAGTCCGGCCAGCGCGCGCAATAGCGTCGATTTGCCGCAACCGTTAGGTCCAAGCAACACGGTGATTTTGCCCTGCGGCAGTTGCGGCACGTTCAGATCGTCGATGACCTTACGTTTCGGATAACCGGCGCTGAAATGACTCAGACGTAATCCCTGCTCCATTACACCGTCCCCCGATGACGCAGAATAATGCTGAGGAAGAACGGCACGCCCACCAGCGAAGTTACAATCCCCACCGGAATGATCACGCCGGGAATCAGGTTTTTCGATGCCACTGACGCCAGCGACAGCACCAGCGCACCGACCAGTGCACTGGCTGGCAGGTAATAGCGGTGATCTTCACCAAACATCATGCGCGCAATGTGCGGCGCGACCAGACCAATAAAGCCAATCGGTCCGACAAACGCCACCGCCAGTGCAGAGAGAATGCTGATGCGCAGCAGCGTCGCCAGGCGCAGACGGCGCACATCGATACCAAAGCTCACGGCGCGATCTTCGCCGAGGCGCAGTGCGGTCAGTTTCCAACTGCTGAGCATTGAGATGGGAATCAGGATGGCAAAGGCGGCGGTTAATACGCCGAGCTTTTCCCACGAAGCGCGCGCGAGGCTGCCCATGGTCCAGAATACTAAACCTTGCAGGGTATCTTCGCTGGCGATGAACTGCATCATCGATACCAGCGCGTTGAAGGTGAACACCAGCGCGATACCAAACAGCACCACGCCAGAGGTTGAAACTTTGGTCCAGCGCGTCACGCCATCCAGCATCAAGGCGGCGAACAACGCGAATACAAACGCGTTGGCGGAGATAAACCACTGATCCGGCACGCCAGGAATGCCGATACCGAGTACGATTGCCAGCGCCGCGCCGAAGGCCGCCGCCGACGAGACGCCGAGCGTAAACGGGCTGGCGAGCGGATTATTCAGAATGGTTTGCATCTCTGCCCCGGCAAGACCGAGGGAGAAGCCCACCACCACTGCCATTAATGCGTAAGGTAAACGGATATCCCAGACGATGACGCGCGTGCCCGCATCGACCGCATCGGGATGCGTGAGCGTTTGCCATAAGGTATCGAGGGAGAGCCCAGCCGGGCCGAGCGTGAAATCAAGAATCACTGAGGCCAGTATCGCCAGCACCAGCACGCCAATCAACAACAGTCGCTGGCGCAGTACCTGACGATAACGTGTCATGGTATCGGTTTCGGGGCCGTTTTCCGCCAGCAACGTGGCATCCGTGGTACGCATTGTTCTACCCATTACGTGTCGAAATAATAACGGCAGCCACAATAGTGCAGGTGATAATAATTATCAATTATATCCAGGTAACAAATGTTAAAAAAAAAGCGCGCATAATGCGCGCTCTGTGTCGTAGGGTCGCCATTCATGGCGACCACTGGCGACTCACTCTTTAAACGTTGGAAATTCCATTTCACTGTATTTCACGAAGCGTGAGCCGCGCGTCAACTTGTAGCCCAACCAAATAATCAGGAACAGCGGCAGACCAATATAAGTCGCTGCTACGCCATACCAATCAATGCGGTCGGCCAGGAACGCCTGATAGTTCTGGCCCAGTGTAATGATCAGACACAGAACGAAGGCGAAAATCGGTCCCAGCGGGAAGAAGCCGGAACGGTAAGGCAAATCGGCCAGGCTGTTGCCCTGCGCGATATAACCGCGACGGAAGCGGTAATGGCTGATCGCGATGCCTAACCAGGCGATAAAGCCGGTCATGCCTGAGGTGTTCAGCAACCACAAGTAGACTTCCTGGTTACCAAATTTTGAGCTCAGGAAGCACAATCCCGCCACCACGGTGGTCGCAATCAGTGCGTTACGCGGCACGCCACCTTTCGACAATTTGCCGAAAATGCGTGGTGCTTTACCTTCACGAGCCAGGTTGAACAGCATACGCGTTGAGGCGTACATGCCTGAATTACCCGCCGACAACACCGCCGTTAAAATAACCGCGTTCATCACCGCCGCCGCAGACAGCAGACCGGCGTTCTGGAACACCAGCGTGAACGGGCTGATGGCGATATCGGTGACATCGTTATGCAGCAGCTTCGGATCGGTGTACGGCAAAATCAGGCTAATGATCAGAATGGCGAAGATATAGAACAGCAGAATGCGCCAGAACACCTGACGTACCGCGCGCGGAATGTTTTTGGCCGGATCTTGTGATTCACCTGCTGCAATACCAATCAGTTCGGTGCCCTGGAAGGAGAAGCCGACGATCATCGCCACGCCAATCATCGCGGCAAAACCACCAGCAAACGGCGCTTCACCCACGGTCCAGTTGTGCCAGCCGGCGTTTTCAGCACCGCGCATAATGCCGGTGATCATCAATACGCCAACCACGATAAAGATGATTACGGTGGTCACTTTGATCAGCGAGAACCAGTATTCCGCTTCGCCGAAGCCTTTGACTGAGATGTAGTTGAGCAGGAACATCAGGCCGAGGAACAGCGCGCTCCAGATCCAGCCGGGCGTGTCCGGGAACCAGTAATTCATGACGAGCTGCGAGGCGACGAGGTCAACAGCGATGGTCACCGCCCAGTTGTACCAATAGTTCCAGCCCAGCGCGAAGCCGAAGCCTTCTTCTACATATTTAGAGCCGTAAGTAGAGAAGGAGCCGGAAACCGGCATAAATGCCGCGAGTTCGCCAAGGCTGGTCATCAGGAAGTAAACCATCAGGCCAATCAGCGCATAGGAGAGCAGCGCGCCGCCAGGTCCGGCCTGAGAAATGGTGGCACCCGAGGCGACAAACAGGCCGGTACCGATGGATCCACCAATGGCGATCATGGTGAGATGACGCGCTTTTAATTCACGGCGCAATCCAGGTTGTTGTGTTGTTTTTGAGTCATTATGCATGTGTAAACGCTATGCTGGATAAAAATGAGGCGAGATTGTAGCAGTTAGCCCCAAGCTGTATAGCATTCACGTCGGGTTATTAGTTACCTTCATGATCGGCGAGAAATTATTAGCCGCAGCATACTGAAAGCCGCGATTATTCGCGGCAATACGATAAGAAACGGCTTAATGCTTTCGAGACATGCTTCTGTCGATGATGGATGCGATACAGCGTGCGCGTCAGGCGCGGCAAGGGGATCGCCACTTCCACCAGCGTGCCAGCGTCCAATAAGTCTTCAATCACCCGACGCGATAAACAGCTAATGCCCATGCCGTGACGCACGGCGTGCTTGATGGCTTCAGAATTGCCCAACTCCATGCCGAGTTGAAACTTTGGCAGATGCGATAGCAGCAAATAATCGACGATTTCACGCGTACCTGAACCGCGCTCACGCAGAATCCACGGTGCGGCGGCGAGTGCTTCAAGGGTGATCGGCTGCTGCAGGATCGCCGCATCAGGCGCAGCAAACACCACCAGCTCATCTTCCAGCCATGGCTCGCTGATAATGTCCAGCTCGTGGCACGGCCCTTCAATCAGGCCGATATCGACACGGAAATCGGCCACCGCAGTGATGGCATCCTGACTGTTGCCCACGCTCAGTTCCAGCGGCAACGCGGGGAAATCACGGCGATAGGCGGCGATCATGCCTGGCAGCATATAATTGCCGATGGTGCTGCTGGCAAACAGGCGAATCGCCCCGTTATCTTCTTTAAACAGTTGCTCGATTTCGCCCGCCTGCTCCATCAAGCCCACGGCGCGCGGATAGAGTAAACGACCATGCTCATTCACCACCAGCCGTTTGCCGACACGATCAAACAGCTGCACGCCGAGCTGGTTTTCCAAATCCGCTAGCGCAGCGCTTACCGCCGACTGCGACAGCGCCAACACCTGCGACGCCTGCGTGGTTGAGCCGCTTTTCAACACTTCGGTGAACACTTCAATCTGACGCAGCGTGATGTGCATATGCCACCCTCATCTATCACTTATTCCGGTTAATTATAAATATATTATCAATTTTACTTTTAAACCAGTGCGGCGCAGGCTTACGACAGAGAGATAACGTAAGAAGGTCGGCATGAATGCCGTAATGCCACTCAATTAAGTAAATCATTGCCTGGTTATGCAGGTGCGCATGAATGCGCACCCTACGAAAACCCAGCTCTGTAAACGTAGGGTCGCCATTCATGGTGACCGATTAACGCTTAACTGACGAGCATTACGGCATGAATACCGCCCCTACAGGAGAGAAATATGGCTGAGTTAAGCGTCAATAAAACCCCGTTTCATCTGCATCATTGGCTGCCTGGTTTACTGCTGACCGCCGCGATTGCCGGTGGCGCTGGCTGGTTAGCCAATCAACCATGGCTGGCCGGTGCCGGATTCGGGGCGCTGACCTTAGCGATCATTTTAGGGATCGTGCTGGGCAACACGCTGTATCCGCCGCTTGCGGACACCTGTGACAGCGGCGTGCTGCTGGCGAAGCAGCGTTTGCTGCGCCTTGGCATCATTTTGTATGGCTTTCGCATTACCGTGCAGCAGATTGCCGATGTCGGTCTCAGCGGCGTGTTGATTGATGTGCTGGTACTCAGCTCGACGTTTCTGCTGACCTGTTTCATTGGCATTCGTCTGCTGAAGATGGATCGCGAAACCGTGTGGCTGATTGGTGCAGGCAGCAGCATCTGTGGCGCGGCGGCGGTGCTGGCGAGTGAACCTATCGTTAAAGCTGCGCCGTCAAAAGTGGCGGTGGCCGTGGCGACGGTGGTGCTGTTTGGTACCGTGGGCATCGTACTTTATCCGCTGCTGTGGTCTCAGCTGCCAACGGTCAGCGCGGAACATTTCGGTATCTTCACCGGTTCTACGCTGCATGAAGTGGCGCAGGTTGTTGCTGCCGGGCATGCGATGGGCGCTGAGGCTGAAAACACCGCAGTGATTGCCAAGATGCTGCGTGTGATGATGCTGGCACCGTTTTTACTGATTCTCGGCAGCTGGCTGAAACGTCAGCGTAGTCACCGCGCGGCACCACAACAATCTGTCAGTTTCCCATGGTTCGCCCTGCTGTTTATTGGGGTGGCACTGTTTAACTCGCTGCATCTACTGCCTGACAATGTGGTCGCCACACTGAATCAGCTGGCGAATTTGCTGCTGGCGATGGCGATGGCCGCGCTGGGTTTGACCACCCGCTTCAGCGCCCTGAGACAAGCCGGCTTAAAACCGTTGCTGCTCGGATTAATGATGTTTGGCTGGTTGATTCTGGGCGGCGGAGCACTCAATGTGCTGGTGCAACATTTCATGGCGTAACGGCATCCGCTATGATGGACAGCTTTGCAGCAGCAATCGCCCAACCAGGAGAGCGGCATGAAATATATCGGCGCACACGTCAGTGCATCAGGCGGCGTAGACCAGGCAGTCATCCGTGCCCACGAACTCGAAGCCACAGCCTTTGCGCTGTTCACCAAAAACCAGCGCCAATGGCGCGCGGCGCCGCTTTCAGCAGAAGTCATTGATGCTTTCAAGACCGCCTGCGACCAGTACAACTTCTCTTCCGCACAGATTCTGCCGCACGATAGTTATCTGATAAATCTCGGCCATCCGGTGATGGAAGCGCTGGAAAAATCGCGTGATGCGTTTCTCGATGAAATGCAGCGTGCCGAACAGCTGGGTTTGACGTTGCTGAATTTCCATCCGGGGAGTCATCTTAAGCAGATTGAAGAAGAAGCCTGTCTCAAGCGCATCGCCGAATCGATCAACATTGCGCTGGATAAAACCAGCAGCGTGGTGGCGGTGATTGAAAACACCGCTGGCCAGGGTAGCAACCTCGGTTTCCGCTTCGAGCATCTCGCCACCATTATTGAACACGTGGAAGATAAGTCACGCGTTGGCGTGTGCATTGATACCTGCCACGCGTTTGCTGGCGGTTACGATCTGCGTAGCGAAGAAGCCTGCGTGGAGACGTTCAGCGAGTTCGAGCGCATTGTTGGCTTCCAGTATCTGCGCGGCATGCACCTCAATGATGCCAAGAGTACGTTGGGCAGCCGCGTCGATCGCCATCACAGTTTGGGTGAAGGCAATATCGGTAAAACGGCGTTTAGCTGGCTGATGAAGGATAAGCGTTTCGACGGCATTCCAATGATTCTGGAAACCATTAATCCGGATATCTGGAAGGATGAAATTGCGTGGCTGAAGTCGGAGCAGCAGGGCTAAACATCACATAACGAAAAGGGAGCCGAGGCTCCCTTTTTTTACGTTTACCGGTCTTAAGCCGCTGCTTTCGCCAACTCTTCTTCCGGACGTTTCAGAATCGCGTAGCCGAGACCCGCAATCGCCGTACCAATCACAATCGCCATCAGGTAACCCAGTACCGGCGTTATTGCGCCTGGAATCAGCAGTACGAACAGACCACCGTGTGGTGCCATCAGTTTGGCGCCAATCGCCATGGAAATTGCGCCCGTTACCGCGCCGCCAACGATACAGCACGGCAGTACACGCATTGGGTCTCGCGCTGCAAACGGAATCGCACCTTCCGAAATAAAGCACAAACCAAGCACCAACGCGGCTTTACCCCCTTCCTGCTGACCTTTGTTGAACTTACGACGCGCAACCAGCGTCGCCAGGCCCATCGCCAGCGGTGGCACCATACCGGCCGCCATAATCGCCGCCATCGGCGCGTAGGTTTGTGAACTCAGCAGGCCAACACCAAACGCATAGGCCACTTTATTCACCGGCCCCCCCATATCGGTACACATCATGCCACCGAGGATCGCTCCCAGCAGAACGGCGTTAGCTGTACCCATGTTGGCCAGCCAGGTTGTCAGGCCAGTCATGATGCCGGCAACGGGCTTACCCACCACGTAAATCATCAGCAAACCGGTAATCAAGCTCGCCACCAACGGAATGATCAGTATCGGCTTCAACGCTTCCATACTCTGCGGCAGCTTCACTTTGCTGCTGAGCATCTTCGCGGCGTAACCGGCGATGAAACCGGCGATGATGCCTCCCAGAAAACCGGCGTTGATACTGGTTGCGATCATGCCGCCAATCAGGCCAGGCGTCAGGCCCGGACGGTCAGCAATCGAGAAGGCAATGAAGCCCGCCAGCACCGGAACCATCAGGGCGAAGGCGCTGCCACCCCCAATCTGCATTAACGCAGCGGCTAAGGTGCCTGGCTCTTTAAAGGCGGTGATACCAAAGGCGAATGACAGCGCAATGCTCAGACCGCCAGCGACCACCATCGGCAGCATGTATGACACGCCGGTCAGCAGGTGACGATACGCACCGGCTTTCTCTTTGCTGTCGCCCTGCGCGCTGGCGGCCTGATTGCCGCCTGGCTGATAGGTTTTCGCTTCTGCTTGTGCTTTATCCAGTTCCTGGGCGGTTTTCTTTAGTGCCAGACTGGTTGAGGTGCGATACATCGGCTTGCCGGCAAATTTCGCCAGATCCACATCAATGTCCGCCGCAACGATCACCAGATCGGCTGCCGCCACTTCTTCAGGCGTAATCGCGTTGCCTGCGCCTACAGAACCGCGGGTTTCCACTTTCACCCACCAGCCACGTTTGGTGGCTTCGGCCTGAATAGCTTCTGCCGCCATAAAGGTGTGGGCAACGCCCGTTGGACAGGCCGTAACCGCCACAATGCGTTTCTGCCCGCCGCTCTGCGCTGCCGCAGGTGCAGCGACGGTTGCTGCAGCCGGCTGCCAGGTTTTAGCATTCGCCTTGGCTTGATTAATGGCCGCCAGCGGATCACGCAGCGCCTGCTGCACATCGACCAGCGCGACAGATTTACCGGCCAGCTGCGCGTCGTTAGGCACGTTATGGCCGGCAACCAGCACCAGTTCAGCCTCGGCGGCATTGTCGGTCAACGTCAGGCCGGCTTGCGCCGCCGTTGCGCGTAGACGTTCCAGCGCCAGATGTCCTGATGCCAGTCCCAGTGAAGAATCTTTTATCAGCAGCGTTTTCATTATCGCTCTCCTGCTGTTAGTTAACGGGTTGTAAGTCGACGCGCGCCATCATCGCGGCCAACTGGGTACGATCTTTAACGCCAACGTTGCTTTGGCTGACGGCCATCGCCGCCACTGCCGTCGCCAGACGCAGCGTGTGCTCGCTGGATTCACGCATCAGCAAACCGTAAATCAGGCCGCCGACCATGGAATCTCCAGCACCCACGGTGCTAACGACTTCACAGGCGGGCGGTTTGGCGATCCATTCGCCGGAAGCATTCACCCACAGCGCACCTTCCGCGCCGAGAGAAATCACCACATGCGCAATACCTTGCTCGCGCAGTTCATGCGCGGCACCAATCACGTCCTGCAGCGCAGGCAGTTTGCGACCGGCCCAAATTTCCAGCTCGCGGCGATTCGGTTTAACCAACCACGGCGCGGCTTTCAAACCGGCGACCAGCGCTTCACGGCTGCTGTCGAAGATGATGCACGGGCATAACGTGCGCAGATCGCTCATCCATTTGGTGAACGCTTCCGGTGCAACTCCGGCTGGCAGGCTGCCGCTGACGCATACCATGTCGAACTGGCCAAGCCAGGTGAGCGAGTCTGCAGTGAAGCGATCCCAATCCTGCGCGGTGACGTCAAAGCCTGAGAAGTTGAGATCGGTCACATCGCCGTCTTTTTCGGTCAGCTTAACGTTGATGCGCGTGCGGCCCTGCACCACCTGAAAGCGGTTAGCAATGCCGAGTTCGCTGAACAACTGTTGAAAGCCGTCCTGATTCTCTTTACCGAGGAAACCACCAACGGTGACATCGATACCCAAATCCTTCAGCACTTTGGCAACGTTAATGCCTTTACCCGCCGCATGCAGGCCAGTGGTTTTCACCAGGTTCACTTCGCCACGCTCGATCTCTGGCGTATATCCCACCAGATCGTAAGCCGGATTTAATGTAATTGTTGCGACACGACGGCTCATGCAACCCCCTCGCCTAAACCAGAGTTGATCGCTTCTTCAATCGCGTTCAGCGCTTGCTGTGCATCTTCGCCGCTGGCGGTAAAGCGCAGGCGATGGCCTTTTTTCACGCCCAGCGCGACGACTTTCATCAGGCTGCGGCCGTTAGCGGGTTTACCGCTGCCGTCGAGATTGGTCACGGTGATATCGCTATTGAACTGTTTGATCACGGTAACCAGCGCCGTGCCCGGACGTGCATGCAAACCGTGTTCGTTGCGGATGGTGAATTCTGCGGTCAGCAGTTCGGCGGCCTCATCGACTTCGCTGGTCAGCAGCGCCAGAATACCGGCCGCATCGGCCTTCAGCAGGCGTTCAGCTTTATTGGTCAGCAGCAGGTTGCTGAGATAGCCCAGCACTTCCAGCGGACGCTGATCGTTAGCCGCGACAGTCAACAGCAGCGCGACGTTTTCGCCCTGATGCTGGAATGGCGCAGCCGCGCGGCTTACTGCCACAGCGCTGCCGAGATTGCCGTTGACGCTATCGCTCAGCCAGATTCCCTGACCCAGGCTCAGCGGTGCGCGGGAAATTACGTCAGCAATAAAAGAGGCATCCACTGCACCTGCGGCTTGCAGGCGACCGGCGTTCAATGCTTGTAAGGTGATTAAGTCGCTGGCTGCCACATCTACCGCAATCAGCGAGGTATCGAATTTGAATTCTGCCGCCTGATTTTCGCCCATCAGCAGCGCGCGCAGATCCTCCGCCGAGGCGGTTTTCAGCTGTTCAGCAATGCTGTCATCGCTTAATACGTGAGTAAGTTGACGCAGCAATGCGAGGTGTTCATCCGATTTGGCGGCAATACCGATAGCAACATACGCCGTTTGCCCATCGCCCCAATCTACGCCCTGCGGGAACTGATAAACCTGTACGCCGGTTTTCAGCACCAGGTCGCGGGTGTCAGTGGTCCCGTGCGGAATGGCAATACCGTTACCCAGGAAGGTGGTGGTTTGCTGTTCGCGCGCGAGCATGCCGTTAACGTAACCTTCAGCCACATTGCCCGCAGCGGTTAATGCAGCGGCAACCTGGCGAATGGCCTCTTCTTTATTCTGTGCGTTAGCACCAGTATGAATGGCCTGAACTTCGAGCTGGAACATATCTCTCCTCGCTTGCTGTGTTGAATCGTTTCAGCTATAAAACAAAAAATGACGCTATGCAGCGTGGACTGGGCCGGAATAACAACGCTGAAACGTTTCAGGGAATATGGTACAGACCTGTGTAGCAGGCAAGAAAATGCGCGATCTGAATGGCAGATTTTTGATGTTCCGCACACTTCATGCTGGATTTAAGATTTTTACTGGCTGGCAGGCTGATGCTTTTGCTGTAAAGAAAAAAGACATTACGCCAAATTCTTCAGCCTCGCGTCAGCTAACGGTTAAGGCGCGGTATCGGCTTCCAGTTTCAGCAAAAAAGTCATGGCGCTTTCACGGCTGTTACCGCACATTTCCGCACTGGGCTGTAAGCCAGCACACACCGAAGGACGCAGCGGTGAACCAAAGATTTTACAGCGTTGTTGATCGTCTAACTGCACGCAGCGCGTATTAGCGGGCTTGCCGTGCGGCATGCCAGGAATGGGAGAAGAGATTGAGGGGGCTGTGCAACAGGCACCGCACTGGTCACGACAAAACATCATGCGCTCCTGTAGAGAATTCGCGGCGACAATAGCAGCCTGACGCCGCGAATGCCATGCATCGGCAACAATTTTACGCGACCTCACTTGCCAGTTTTTCGCCGCGCGAGTAACGTGACGCGCATTAACCTTCTGTCAGTGAGAAAACCAATATGCCTAAGGCAAACGAGATCAAAAAAGGGATGGCAGTCACCTGGAACGGCAAACTGTTGCTGGTGAAAGACATTGATGTGCAGAGTCCAAGTGCGCGCGGTGCCGCGACGCTCTATAAGATGCGTTTTACCGATGTCCGCACCGGCTTAAAAGTGGAAGAGCGCTTCAAAGGCGACGATATCATTGATGCCATTTCACTCAGCCGCCGTGCCGTCACCTTCTCTTATATTGATGGTGATGAGTATGTGTTTATGGATGATGAAGACTACACGCCTTACAACTTCAAGAAAGACCAAATTGAAGAAGAGCTGCTGTTTATTCCTGAAGGTGGCATTCCCGGTATTCAGGTCCTGACGATGGATGGCCAGGTATTGGCGCTGGAACTGCCCCAAACTGTCGATATGGAAATCGTTGATACCTCGCCAGGCATTAAAGGCGCATCCGCCAGCGCCCGTTCTAAACCTGCCGGCATGAGTACCGGATTATCCATTCAGGTGCCAGAATATCTCAGCAATGGCGATCGCATCCGCATTCATATTGCGGAACGTCGCTATATGGGCCGCGCTGACTAATTACATGCTTCCGTCCGGCGGCCGGTGATTGTTATAGTATAACAAGGCCGTGCGCGCCGGATATGCCCCATCCGCGCGCAATTTATTCTCTTTTCCTGGGAGCCCTTTTGTGACGCGCGTAAACCTCATCACCGGATTTCTTGGCAGCGGTAAAACCACCACTTTGCTGCATCTGTTAGCCAATAAACCCGCCGACGAAAACTGGGCGATTCTGGTCAACGAGTTTGGCGAGATTGGCATCGACGGCGCATTGCTTGCCGATCGTGGTGCAACGCTGAAAGAGATTCCCGGCGGCTGCATGTGCTGCGTTAACGGTTTGCCGCTGCAGGTTGGGCTGAATATGCTGCTGAAGCAAGCCAAACCCGATCGCCTGATTATCGAACCCACCGGCCTTGGCCATCCTAAACAACTGCTGAACATGCTGCGCGCTGCCGTCTATCAGCCCTGGATTCAGGTGGATGCAACCTTAACACTGCTCGATCCACGTCAGCTCGCCGATGCGCGCGTAGTAGAGAATGAGAACTTCCGCGATCAACTGGTGGCGGCCGATATCATTGTGGCGAACAAAAGCGATCGCTGGAATGAAGACGATCGTCAGCGTTTACAGGATTGGCAGCAGCAATTTTTGGGCGATCGCCAACTGGTGGAAGCGGCATGGGGAGAGATCGATCCCGCTCTGCTGACCCAAGCCGCCTTGGCGGATCGTGCGGTTCCCGATGCTGCACATCACCACCCTACTTCACGTCCACAAGGCTTAGCTGCACTGAAACTGGATGGCCAGGCGCGCTGGCGTCGGGCGCTAAATGAAGGTCAGGGCTATGCTTCATGCGGCTGGATTTTCGATGAGGAAACCGTGTTTGATACGATCAAAGCGCTAGAGTGGGCAAGGCATGCGCCCGTGGATCGCGTTAAAGGTGTGTTGCGCACTGCCGATGGTTTAGTGAATATCAATCGTCAGGGCGACGATCTCTTTATTGAAACCCGCCCCACCACACCACCGGATAGCCGCATCGAATTGATTCATCATCAGCCTGCTGAATGGAACCTTTTGCAGACGGAGTTGTTGAAGATTCGTTTAAATTAGATGCGTTAGGTTGCCACCGTTATTTTCACTTTGAGTCTATTTTCTATGCGCGCTTCTCGATTAGTCACCATCCTGCTGCTGAATGCGCTGGGCGTGATGCTATTTCTTTCATGGTACCTGCCGCCCGATCACGGGTTTTGGTTTGGTATCGATAAAGCCATCTTTTATGGCTTCAATGACCAGATGGTTGACCATCATGGTTTCGCGGTGTTAGTGGCAATCACTAACTTTCGCGGTTTCGATCTGGTTTCGCTGCTGGCAATGGGTTTGCTCTATCTGTGGTTCTGGCGTCGCGAAACACCACAACATCGCCGTCGCATGCTTGCCATTGGTATTACGATGCTGCTGACTGCGGTAGTACTGAATCAACTGGCCCATTTATTACCCGTAAAGCACTCTAGCCCAACGCTGTTCTTTGAGAATGTGCATCGCGTAAGTGAACTGACTGGCATTCCAGCCAAAGATGCTTCTAAAGATAGCTTCCCCGGCGACCACGGCATGATGCTGATTATCTTTACCTGCTTTATGTGGCGTTATTTCGGCTTCCGTGCGTTTCTGGTGGGCCTGGTGATTACCATTGTGTTCGCTATGCCGCGCGTGATGGCCGGTGCGCACTGGTTCACGGATATTGCTGTTGGTTCATTATCGGTCGTGCTGGTTGGCCTGAGCTGGTGTTTATTAACCCCATTAAGCGACATACTGGTGAATTGGCTAAACCGTTCATTGCCCGGCAAATATAAGCCGCGAACGTAATAGTTAAGCGCGAGTGATCTTAGAACAAAAAGTCGATCGCTCGCGCTTATTGAAAACGCCAATAAATTATTAGCAAACTAACAATGTTTTGATAAAAGAAAACATTATGGTGCAGAACCCGCAACAATAGCCTTATTCCTAAGTTGTCCACCCAGAACCCTCTCAAAATCGGCCTTATCGTCAGAACACCCCCCTTATTGCACCGCTATTTGGCTACTAAATCGCTGCCAATTGTTGATAAACTAGCCATTGTGTTACAGATTGATTTCACATCGAAAAAACCTTTGAATATTTATATAAAAGCACTCGCCACGCGGTCTGTAATCGGTTAACCTCAAATCCGATTAGTAAGCAACAGCATAAAATGCGGTGCCTAAAGCGACAAAAATGTGTTCATTAACACAATTTTGTAATTAAGGAATTGTCTTAGACGGTCGTACTTATTAATCTCAACCCGCTTTGTCATCTGGCTGACGACATTCTGTCGTAAAGGAACTCGAAGGAAAACTCGTACAATGGTCAAGTCTCAACCAATTCTGAGATACCTCAGGCGGATCATTCCCGCAGTAGCATTAGCAACACTTTTATCAGCATGTAGCAGTAGCCATAACGGTCAGAACGCGAATAACGAGAATCATGAAGTTAACAACCAGAATGGTTTTTTACTTCAAGCGTCTCAGGACGAATTTGAACAAATGGTGCAGAATGTGGACGTTAAGTCCCGCATCATGGAACAGTACAGTGACTGGAAAGGTGTGCGTTACCGCTTAGGCGGCGACACCAAACGCGGCATTGATTGTTCTGCTTTTGTTCAGCGCACCTTTCGCGAGCAGTTCGGTTTAGATTTGCCACGCTCAACGTCTGAACAGCAAGACACCGGCAAAGAGATTTCACGCAATAAATTGCGCGCAGGTGACTTAGTGTTGTTCCGCGCCGGTTCGACTGGCCGCCACGTGGGTATTTATCTTGGCAACGATAATTTTGTTCATGCGTCTACCAGTAGCGGCGTAATGATTTCCAATTTAAACGACAGTTATTGGAAAACACGTTACCGCGAAGGACGTCGGGTTCTAGCTAAAAACCCCAGCTAACGTATTTGCTTTGAAGATCCTCTCAGCCAGAGAATCAGAAAACGCTGCCCCGGCAGCGTTTTTTTTCGCCCCTGTTTTTTTAACTCAAATCCAGCCAATAAAAACTAATTGAGAATCAAAAATATAAGGAGACAATCTTCGCGCTCTCGTTATATTCTCGTTGACTTCCTGATACCCCTATATCGCAATGCAGCCAGCGTGGCTGCGGCCTGAAAGTGGGTAGAGACCAAACGATAAACATAATAAAAAATGGCAAGACAAGGGGAATGCACTCCATGCCACTGTCGGGAACATTAAAAGGTCATGCGAGCTATGCGCGCCGCATTGCCTGGAGTAGCGCGATCATCGGCGCGGTATTCTTTCTGCTTTTTGTCACCGTTCTGTTAACACTGACCTGGCAAAAACGCTTACACCAACATGAACAGCTATTGACGCATAGCCGCGACGATTTACAACAGGTGCTCACCAACCTGGTCGATACACTTTATCCATTACAGCAATACACCCAATTAGCGTGCAGTAGCGTCAGCCGTGAACTCACATCTCGCGCCGCCTTCGCCGGCAACCTTCGTGCCATTCTCCTGGTACGTAACGGTGATGCATACTGCTCTTCTGCCACCGGCGCTTTCCTGATGGCGGCTAACGATATCTCTCCCGAATCTGAACTGGAAC
Organism: Pantoea sp. X-Soil-ISGK-421; assembly: GCF_059730785.1. Classification (NCBI taxonomy): domain Bacteria; kingdom Pseudomonadati; phylum Pseudomonadota; class Gammaproteobacteria; order Enterobacterales; family Erwiniaceae; genus Pantoea; species Pantoea sp. X-Soil-ISGK-421. The sequence continues at coordinate 2,711,106 of NZ_AP035979.1, forward strand.
GCGATCGTGATATACGCTTGCTGGAAGGCACACCCTTGCTGCCAACTAAACCGGCACTGGCGTTGTGGGTAAAAAATCCAGGATCCGCAGAAACGGGTATTCTCGCCACCATGAACATCAGCCTGACTCCCTATCAATTGCTGGCCTCTTATCATCCAGAAATCACCGGGATGGCGCTGGTAATTGGCAATAAGGCGCTACTGAGCGGCAGCAATCAGGTCGTTAACGTCAGTGATTTACCTGCGCCGCTGCACGAAATGGCGTTCGAAGATGGCGCCCTGCACTTTATGTTGTTTGGTCGCACCTTAGCGTCGCGGGATTATTCGCTGACGCTGCTGACCGGCTTACTCTTCTCCCTGCTGGTTTCCGCTGTAAGCTGGCTATTGCTCACCCGACAGCAGCGCCCTGGCAAAGAGATTATGCAAGCCATCAAGCGCGGCCATTTCCATGTTGAGTATCAACCCTTGGTTACCGCGCATGATGGTCAACCGTACGGCGTAGAAGCGCTGCTGCGCTGGACACATCCCACAGAAGGCATGATCCCGCCCGATGTGTTTATCGGCTATGCCGAGGCGCAGAATCTGATTATTCCGCTTACCCGCCATCTGTTTACGCTGGTGGCGCGCGATGCACAATTTCTCTGTAAACAACTGCCGCACGGCACACGCCTGAGCCTCAATCTTTCGCCATTGCACCTTGCCTCGGACAGTTTCCGCCATGACGTGCAAGAATGGATTAACGCCATGCCCGCCAACCATTTTAACTATGTGTTTGAAATTACTGAACGCACTATGGTGGGTGAAAAAAATGCGGGAGAAGTGTTTGCCTGGCTACACGCGCACAATTTTAAGATTGCGATTGATGATTTTGGCACCGGCCACAGTGCGCTGATCTACCTGGAAAAATATCCGTTCGACTACCTGAAGATTGATCGTGGTTTTGTGCAAAGTATTGGCACGGAAACCGTGACTTCGCCGGTTTTGGATGCGGTACTGCTGCTGGCAAAGAAGCTCAACCTAAAAACCGTGGCCGAAGGCGTAGAGACCGGCGATCAGGCGGCGTGGCTGGTCAATCGCGGCGTGACGCATTTACAGGGCTATCTGTTCAGTCGGCCGCTGCGACCAGAAAATCTCGTTAGCTATTACCAACGCCAGCGCGCGTTGAGTTAACATCACGCGAACCCCATGAAACTGCTACCATAACGTGCGGAATACCACAGGAGATCGCCCCACTTATGCTGCTGCGCCTTGTCACAGCGTTGTTCGTATGTAGCGCCCTTGCGCCGCTACATGCCGCAACCATCAACGAAAGCTATGCCTTCGCTAAGTTGGGCGAGCCGAAGTATGCGGTGAATTTTACGCATTACGATTATGCCAATCCCGCCGCGCCCAAAGGCGGCAAAATAACTCTGGCGGTGGTCGGTACCTACGACAACTTTAATCGCTTCGCCTCGCGTGGCAATCCTGGCATTGGCTCCGACACACTGTACGACGGCTTGTTTACCACCTCCGATGATGAGCCCGGCAGTTACTATCCACTGATCGCTGAATCCGCGCGCTATCCAGATGACTATCGCTGGATGGAGGTCTCGATCAATCCCCATGCGCAGTTTCAGGACGGTACAGCCATCACCGCGCAGGATGTGGCTTTCACCTTCCAGAAATTTATGACCGAAGGTGTGCCGCAGTTCCGCGTGGCATTTCGCGATGTGCAAGTCAAAGCGCTTAACCGCCTAACCGTGCGCATCGACATGCCGAAGCCGGATAAAGACCGCGTCCTTAGCTGGCTAACGCTGCCGGTCATCCCTGAAAAATTCTGGCAAAACAAAAAATTTAATGAGCCGATTGGTTATCCGCCGCTCGCCAGCGGGCCTTATCGCGTGACCGCGTATAAATCGGGTCAGTTTATCCAATACAGTCGGGTGAAAGATTATTGGGCTGCCAATCTGCCGGTGAATCGCGGACGCTTTAACTTCGACACGATTCGTTATGATTATTACCTCGATGACAACGTGGCGTTCGAAGCCTTCAAAGCAGGCGCTTACGATTTACGTGAAGAGAGCTCGGCGAAGAAATGGGCCACGCAATATCGCGGCCGCAACTTTGATAGCCACGCCATCGTCAAATCGACCATTCCCAATACGGTTTCCACCGACGCGCGTTGGCTGGCGTTCAATAATGAAAAACCGTTATTCGCCGATCGTCGCGTGCGCGAAGCCATTACGCTGGCGTTCGATTTCGAGTGGATGAATAAAGCGCTTTTTTATGGCGCTTACAAACGCACCAACAGCTATTTCCAGAACACCGAATATGCAGCGCAAGGTTATCCCAAAGCCGAGCAGTTGATTCTACTGGCGCCTTACAAAGCGCAGTTGCCGCCTGAAGTATTTAACAACGAGTATGCGCCGCCACGTTCTGACGGCAGCGGTTTCGATCGTGGCAACTTGTTAAAAGCCCGAAATCTGCTGAAAGAAGCAGGCTGGGAGATTAAAAATCAGCAACTGGTGAACGTCAAAACCGGCCAGCCGTTTCGTTTCGAATTGCTGATGCGCAGCGGCACGCAAAATGACTGGGCGCTGCCGTTTCAGCACAGCCTCGAACGGCTGGGTATTCAGGTCTCGCTGCGCCAGATTGACAGCTCGCAATATTTACGCCGTTTACGCGAAGGTGACTACGATATGATCCCGTCGCTCTACTACGCGATGCCTTGGCCTTCTACCAGCTTGCGGACGATCTGGCAGTCTGAATTTATTGATTCATCGTGGAATACGCCGCGCGTGAAAGATCCGATCGTCGACCACTTTGTACAGCAAATCGTTGAGCATCAGGGCGATGAGAAAGCGCTGCTGCCGCTCGGCCAGGCGCTGGATCGCATCCTGCTGTGGAATGCCTACATGATTCCCATGTGGTACAGCGCTGAAGATCGCATGGCTTACTGGGACAAGTTTTCCCATCCCGAGATTAAACCTGCGTTTGCTACCGGGTTGGAAAACTGGTGGTACGATGTAAATAAAGCCGGACAATTACCGGCCGATCGACGCTGAGGAGCACGGTTTGGCAGCCTATTTTCTACGCAGGTTACTGCTGATCATTCCCACGCTGTGGGCGATCATCACTCTGAACTTCTTTATTGTGCAAATCGCGCCGGGCGGCCCGGTGGATCAGGCGTTAGCGAACGTGCAGTTTGGCCACAGCACCGGCATCCCCGGCTCGGGCGGCAGCGACAGCGGCGCGCGAGGTACGCTGATGCGTGATAATCCCGGCGACAGCCAATATCGTGGCGCACGCGGCCTTGATCCAGAAGTGATCGCCGAGATTAAGCATCGTTACGGCTTCGATAAACCGCTACTGCAGCGTTACGGCGAAATGCTGTGGAATTACATTCGGTTTGATTTCGGCGACAGCCTGTTCCGTAGCGCATCGGTGTTGCAGTTAATCAAAGAGAGCTTACCGGTCTCTATCAGCCTTGGATTGTGGAGTACCTTGATCATTTATCTGGTGTCGATTCCGCTTGGCATCAAAAAAGCGGTGCGTAACGGCAGCGCTTTTGATATCTGGAGCAGCACCTTTATCATCATTGGCTATTCAATCCCGGCTTTTTTATTCGGCATCATGCTGATCGTACTGTTCGCAGGCGGCAGCTACTTCGACTGGTTCCCGCTGCGCGGCCTGACATCACCGCAGTTTGATTCGCTGCCGTGGTTCAGCAAAATTACCGATTACCTGTGGCACATTACGCTGCCGGTACTGGCCACGGTGATTGGCGGTTTCGCTACCCTAACCATGCTGACTAAAAACTCGTTTCTTGATGAGATCCGTAAACAATATGTGGTCACCGCGCGTGCCAAAGGGCTGGATGAGAAGCGCGTACTGTACGGCCACGTGTTCCGTAATGCCATGCTGCTGGTGATCGCCGGTTTCCCCGCCACCTTTATCAGCATGTTTTTCACCAGTTCGGTGTTGATAGAGGTGATGTTCTCACTCAATGGTATGGGCCTGCTCGGCTACGATGCCACCATTCAACGCGACTATCCGGTGATGTTCGGCTCGCTCTACATCTTCACCCTGATTGGCCTGCTGATGAACATTCTCAGCGATCTGACCTACACGCTGGTCGATCCGCGTATCGATTTTGAGGGACGCTGATGCGCTTATCTCCTGTTAATCAGCAGCGCTGGCAGCGTTTTCGCCATAACCGTCGCGGTTACTGGTCGCTGTGGATTTTCCTGATCATTTTTGTCCTGTCACTGGGTGCCGAGTTGCTGGCCAATGACAAACCGCTGCTGGTGCATTATCAGCAGCGCTGGTACATGCCGCTGCTGTTCAATTACAGCGAAAGTGATTATGGCGGCGATTTCTCTACGCCCGCTGATTATCAGGATCCGTGGCTAAAACAGCGCATCGATCAGCAAGGTTGGGCGATCTGGGCACCCATTCGTTTTAGCGACAGCACCATCAACTTCGCTACTGATGTGCCCTTCCCTTCTCCGCCTTCGGCACAAAACTGGCTCGGCACCGATGCTAACGGTGGCGATGTACTGGCGCGTTTATTGTATGGCACGCGTATCTCATTGCTGTTCGGCATCATGTTGACACTGTTCTCCAGCGTGATTGGCATCGTGGTGGGTGCGCTACAAGGCTATTTTGGTGGACTCATTGATCTCATCGGTCAACGTCTGATTGAGGTGTGGTCCGGCATGCCTTCACTGTTCCTGCTGATTCTGCTCTCCAGCGTGATTCAGCCCGGTTTCTGGTGGTTGCTGCTGGTTACGGTGGTGTTTGGCTGGATGAGTCTGGTGAGCGTGGTGCGCGCTGAATTCCTGCGCGCACGCAATTATGATTATATCCGCGCGGCCCGTGCGCTTGGCGTTAGCGACAGCCGCATTATGTTGCGCCATATGCTGCCAAACGCCATGGTCGCCACCTTGACGTTTCTGCCCTTTATTCTTTGCGGTTCCATCACTACGCTGACCTCGCTGGACTTCCTCGGTTTTGGTTTGCCGGTCGGATCACCTTCACTGGGTGAGCTGCTGTTACAAGGCAAAAACAATTTACAGGCGCCGTGGCTGGGACTGGCGGGCTTCTTTGCCCTCGCCTTGCTACTGTCGCTGCTGATCTTTATCGGCGAAGCGGTACGCGATGCCTTTGACCCGAGCCGAGGACGTTAAATGAGCCTGCTAACGGTGAATCATCTGGCGGTGGCCTTTCAGGATCGCCGCGTGGTGGAAGACATTTCGCTGCAGATCGATGCCGGCGAAACGCTGGCGCTGGTGGGCGAATCTGGCTCCGGTAAGAGCGTGACTGCGCTGTCGATCATGCGCTTATTGCCGCAGCCGCCGGTTAATTATCCGCACGGCGAAATCCTGTTCAACGGCGAGAATATTTTGCAGGCCAGCGAACGCACGATGCGCGGGCTGCGTGGCAATCAAATGGCGATGATTTTTCAGGAGCCGATGGTGTCGCTTAATCCGCTGCATAACGTGGAAAAGCAGCTGTATGAAGTGCTGTCGGTGCATCGCGGTATGCGGCGTGAAGCCGCGCGTGGCGAAATGTTGAGCTGCCTTGATCGCGTCGGCATTCGCAATGCAGCGTCGCGTCTGCAGGATTTCCCGCACCAGCTTTCTGGCGGCGAGCGGCAACGCGTGATGATCGCCATGGCGCTACTGACACAGCCGACGCTGCTTATCGCCGATGAACCGACCACCGCGCTGGATGTGACGGTGCAGGCGCAGATTCTACAACTGCTGCGCGAGCTGCAGCGTGAGCTAAACATGGGCATGCTGTTCATCACCCATAACCTGAATATTGTGCGTCAGCTGGCGCATAGCGTTACGGTGATGCGTAATGGTCGCGGTGTGGAACACAATCGTTGCGATTTGCTGTTTAGCCAGCCGCAACAACCTTATACGCGCGAACTGATTGCCGCCGAGCCGGATGGCCAACCGGTGCCGCTGCTGGATGCGAAGCCGCTGTTGCAAGTGAAAAACCTGCAGGTTGGTTTCCCAATCAGGCGTGGATTACTGCGACGTACCGTGGCAGAGAAGATAGCGCTTAAGGATCTCAGCTTTACCCTGCGTCGCGGTGAAAGTCTCGGGTTAGTCGGTGAATCAGGATCGGGCAAAAGCACCACTGGCCTGGCGCTGCTGCGCTTAATCGCTGCGCGCGGTGAGATCTGGTTTGAGGACCAGCCGTTGCATCAGCTTTCGCCAAAACAATTACTGCCGCTGCGCCAACGCATTCAGGTGGTGTTTCAGGATCCTAATTCTTCACTCAATCCACGGATGACGGTGCAACAGGTGATCGCGGAAGGTTTAGCCGTGCATCGTCCAGAATTAAGCGATGCCGAGCAGGAAGCGAAGGTGATTGCGGTGATGCAGGAAGTAGGGCTCGATGCCGACAGCCGTTCGCGCTATCCGGCGGAGTTTTCAGGTGGCCAGCGCCAGCGCATCGCTATCGCCCGTGCGTTGATACTTGAGCCGCAGCTGATTGTACTGGATGAACCCACCTCATCGCTGGACCGCTCAGTGCAGAAGCAAATTCTGACCTTACTGCGTCGTTTACAGCATCAGCATCAGCTTGCCTATCTATTTATCAGTCATGATTTGCAGGTGGTGCGCGCGCTCTGTCATCAGCTGATTGTGCTGCGCCAGGGCGAGGTTGTTGAGCAAGGTGATTGTGAGGTGTTGTTCAACGCACCGACAGCCGACTACACGCGTCAGCTATTGGCGTCCGCGCAGGGGAAAGATCTTAGTCAGTGACCATCAAAGGTTTCGGCGATGGCAACACCCTGATTTTTCAGACAGCAGTTAGCTGCGCTTTCGTCATCGCGTTGAATCAGCAGACAGGGTTGCCCTTCACACTGGGCGATTTTGCATTCGACCTGAATGTGCGCCAGCATTTCTTTTAGCTGATGCAAAATTTCCAGCGCCGGATGACCATCGTGACTCAACAGGCGCAGCACGACTAAATCTTCGGCATGAACGCCATTCGCAGTTTCCTGACGCTCAATTTCACCCGCATGTTCAAGCGACCAGCGGTAATGTTGTGGCAAGCGATGCACAACAGAAAGTTGCAGCATAGTTATACGGCCCCCAGAGACGTTAACTTTATTCACAACGACGGCATAACGCGGTGAATCCCAACCTGGTTAGCTCAGAATATGGACGTGGTTTGCCTTCTCGTTTTAAGCAAAAAATAGGTAGCCTCTTTATAAATTGCGAGGCTTCTCACATTTATGCCTATGTTTACCGTGTTCGGCGGCTGTTAACAATCATTTTAGACGCATTATTGTTACTTTTTTATCTCTAAATTTTCACATAATGGAAACATTAAGCATAACGAATGAATGGAGATTCGCGAGCGGCGGGGTGGAATTTGTCATGGGTGAGGTCGCCAGGAATGGCGACCCTGCGGAAAAACGTGGGATTTCATGCATGTAGGGTCGCCATTCATGGCGACCTGGCCCGCTTAAACCGAATGATGGGGTCTTGACGCGTAGGTGAAGAGTACGATAGATATCGTGGCGCACAGCGCAATCGTGGCAACCATGGGCCAGGCGCTGTTAATGCTGACTAATGAGAGCAGCGCGCCCACCAACGCGCCCACCCCAAAGCGCAGCGTTCCGGCCAGCGAGGAAGCCGTGCCAGCCATATGCGGGAACTCATCAAGAATCACCGCCATCGCATTCGACGACACCGTTGAAACGCAGCTAATAAACATCGCCACGCCAAACACCAGCGACAGGAAACCAAAATCCAGCGCGCTGGAGATCAGCATCCAAACACCCATCGCAAACTGAATCACCAATCCCATGCGGAACATCTTCACCGGGCCAAAGCGACGCACTGCGCGGCTGTTGATCAGCGTCATCACAAACAGGAACACCACATTCAGGCCAAAATAGTAACCGAAGTTTTGCGGTGAAACGTGGTTCACTTCAATGTAAACGAACGGACCGGCGTTGAGGAATGTAAACAAGCCAGCGAAGGAGAAGCCGCTCGCCAGCATGTAACTAAACGCGCGCTTGTGGCGTACCAAGGCCACGAAGTTGCCCAGTGTGGTACGCAGATGAAAGCGCTGACGCTGCTCGGGCTTGAGCGTTTCACGGATTTGTGTCATCACCAGCACCGTGGTGATCAGCGCGGCACCCGCCAGCGTCCAAAAGATGGCGTGCCAGTTCCACAGTAGCAGCAACCAGCCACCGATAATCGGTGCCAGCAGCGGCGCAATGGTCGTCACCAGCATCACGAAGGACATCATGCGCGAGAAGTCCTCTTTGGAGTAGGTATCGCGCATTAAGGCGTTGATCACTACGCTGGCAGCGGCGGCAGATAAGCCGTGCAGGAAGCGCATAAAGATCAGTTGATCGATGGTTTGTGACAGTGCACAAGCCGCAGCGGCGCAGGCAAAGATCAGCGTTCCCAGCACAATCACCGGTTTACGTCCGTAACTGTCTGCCAAAGGACCATAGACTAACTGGCCAATGGCAAAACCGAGGATGTAAAGGTTTAGCGTCATCTGCACGCTGCCCGCCGAAACCGCAAACTCGTGAGCGATTTGCGGCATTGCCGGCAGATACATATCAATAGAAAGCGGCATCAGCATCGCCAGCAATCCGAGGATGACCACTAAACCGACCGGTGAATTCTTTTCCTTGCGCACCGCGTTCTCCCGCTATTTGCGTTGTTTAAGTTCTTCTGGCAGGCCGATGCTGTCGACCTCTTGCTGAGTCAATTCACGATATTCACCTTCACCGAGATCGTCATCCAGCTCGATGTCACCAATACGTTCACGATGCAGCGCTGAAACATGGTTTCCCATGGCGGCAAACATGCGCTTAACCTGATGATAGCGCCCTTCGCTGATCGTCAGACGTGCCGCCTTCTCATCAAGAATTTCCAGCACCGCCGGTTTGGTGAGCTCTTTTTCGTTGTGCAGCTGTACACCCGCAGCGAACTTCTCAACCAGCGCAGGATCAATCGGCTCCTCCACTTCCACCAGATAGGTTTTTTCCAGATGGTGTTTGGGTGAAGTAATGCGGTGCGACCATTGACCATCGTCAGTGAGTAGCACTAAGCCGGTAGTGTCGATATCCAGACGACCTGCCGCATGCAGCTTGAACGCCGCAGGTTCTTCAATAAAGAACAGCACGGTAGGATGATCGGGATCGTCGGTGGAGCAGACGTAGCCCTGCGGCTTGTTCAGCATGAAATAGCGCGGGCCTTGCTGCACCACCAGCGGATTACCGTCGTATTCGACTTCATCGTCTGGCAATACTTTGTAAGCCGCATCGCGCACGACTTCGCCGTTGATGGTGACTTTTTTGGCGCGGATTTCGCGTCCGGCGATAGCACGGCTAACTTCCAGTTGCTGAGATATGAATTTTTCGAGTCGCATGAATTCGCTTTGCCTGTTACTGCGGGGGAAACTGAAACGGTGTTTTTGTCCGTTAAGAAAGTGTGGGCAGTATAGCGGGAACCAATGAACGCTAACAGAGCCGATCCTGCGTTTCAGGCGCTTTCATGCCATAATGCGCCTCCGTTCCAGAAAAAAGTTTGCCCCGATGTCATTCACCCTGCGCCCATATCAACAAGAGGCGGTTGACGCCACCCTCAACCACTTTCGCCGCCATGCTACGCCTGCGGTCATTGTGCTGCCGACCGGTGCAGGTAAGAGTTTGGTGATTGCTGAACTGGCACGGTTAGCACGCGGACGGGTATTAGTGCTGGCCCACGTTAAAGAGTTGGTGGAGCAGAATCACAGCAAATATCAGGCCTACGGCCTTGAGGCAGATATCTTCGCCGCGGGTCTGCAGCGCAAACAGAGCGAAAGCAAAGTGGTGTTTGGCAGCGTGCAGTCGGTCGCGCGCAATCTCGATCGCTTCGACAGCGCGTTTTCACTGGTGATTGTCGATGAGTGTCATCGCATCAGCGATAACGAGGAGAGCCAGTATCAGCTCCTGTTCGCCCACCTGCGGCAACACAATCCACAGTTGCGCTTATTGGGTTTGACCGCCACGCCGTTCCGTCTCGGCAAAGGCTGGATTTATCAGTTCCACTATCACGGTATGGTGCGCGGGGATGAGAAAGCGCTGTTCCGCGACTGTATTTATGAGCTGCCGCTGCGCTATATGATCAAACACGGCTTTCTGGTACCGCCGGAGCGGCTAGATATGCCGGTGGTGCAGTACGATTTTAGCCGCCTGATCCCGCAAAATAATGGTTTGTTTAGCGAAGCCGACCTCAACCGCGAACTGAAACAACAGCATCGCGTGACGCCGCATATCATCCGACAGATCGTTGAGTTTGCTGAAGATCGACGTGGCGTAATGGTGTTCGCCTCCACCGTGGAACATGCGCGTGAGATCCTCACGCTGCTGCCTGAAAATAGCGCGCTGGTCTCGGCGGAAACGGCGGTGAAAGATCGTGACCGCTTGATTGGTGAATTTAAAGCCCAGCAGCTGAAGTTTTTAGTCAACGTCGCGGTGCTTACCACAGGCTTTGACGCGCCCCATGTTGATTTAATCGCCATTCTGCGCCCTACCGAATCCGTCAGCCTGTATCAGCAGATTGTGGGTCGCGGCTTACGTCTTGCGCCGGGCAAAACCGATTGTCTGGTGCTTGATTACGCAGGGAACCCGCACGATCTTTTCACGCCCGAAGTGGGTGCGCCAAAAGGAGCCAGCGATAATCAGCCGGTGCAGGTTTTCTGTCCTGCCTGCGGATTTGCCAACACGTTCTGGGGCAAAGCAACCGAAGATGGTCACATCATCGAGCATTTTGGTCGCCGCTGTCAGGGCGTGCAGGAAGATGATGAAGGCGAGCGTGAACAGTGTGATTACCGCTTCCGCTTTAAAAGCTGCCCGGATTGCGGTGCCGAGAATGATATTGCCGCGCGGCGCTGCAATGAATGCGACAAAATTCTGGTCGATGCGGATGACATGCTGAAAGCCGCGCTGAAACTGAAAGATGCGCGCGTGTTACGTTGTGCAGGCATGACGCTGGAACAAGGACGCGATGATAAAGGCGAATGGCTGAAAGCCACTTATTTTGATGAAGATGGCACCAGCGTTAGCGAGCGTTTTCGCCTGCAAACGCCGGCGCAACGTAAAGCTTTCGAACAGGTGTTTATGCGTCCGCACCAGCGCGCGCCGGGCGTGGAACTGGGTTGGCAAACCGCTGCGGATGTGATCGCCCTGCAGCCGTTATTGCGCCATCCGGACTTCGTGGTGGCGCGCGCTAAAGGCCATTTTTGGCAGATCCGCGAAAAAATGTTTGATTATCAAGGTCGTTATCGTCGCGCCAATGAGCTGCGTTGAGTGGCGGAATCATTTGCCCCTGCGACCCCATTGGGGCTATAATGCCGCCCGCTTTTGCATCCGTAAAAGCAGTTTGAATAACCGTCCTGTTGCTGGGTCGCCTGTAGCAGGAACTATTGAAGAGATACCAAATGTTCACTATTAACGCTGAAGTACGTAAAGACCAGGGTAAGGGTGCGAGCCGCCGCCTGCGTGTAGCAAACAAATTCCCAGCCATCATCTATGGCGGAAATGAAGCACCCGTTGCTATCGAACTCGATCACGACGCAGTAATGAACGTGCAGGTGAAACCTGAGTTCTACACTGAAGTGCTGACCATCGCTGTTGATGGTAAAGAGATCAAAGTTAAAGCTCAGGCGGTACAGCGTCATCCGTTCAAGCCAAAACTGCACCACATTGACTTCGTTCGCGCCTAATCGCTGAATGAGTTGAAAGTAGAAGGGCCGGTTGCGAAACCGGCCCTTTTATTTTGCCTGTTGTTTACTCCCCTCACACTTCTGCTCTCTTTTCCGCTCTTTATCGCCAGTCCAGACTGATTAAATAATTTAAGACCGTTCTGCACCGGCTTCTGCCGTCGTTCCTGAAATCATCGCGGCTTATTTCCTGCTTTGCCCAGGATCTCAGCTAAAAGGAACGTGTGTGAAAATAGCCCCTACCCTCTTCTACGGGACATTTTTTTATTGTCTCGCCTCCCACGCCGGAATTATGCGGCACGATATTGATGTGCAGGATTATCGTGATTTTGCCGAGAATCTGGGTAAATACCGCATTGGTGAAGCGAATATCCCAATTTATAAAAAAAATGGTGATTTTGAGGCATTTCTTAATTTCCCAATGCCGGATATGAGCAGTATTGCTCGCCGCGGTTTTTCTGCCCTTACTGGATCATCTTATATTTTAGGCGCTCGGCATGAGCAAAGCTTGAATCCTGCTTATGGTGGACCGTCTGAGTTTTCAAAGAAGTATGCAATTATCAACCATAATCCGGTTGATAAATCTATCGACCAGGATTTTAAAGCGTCTCGTCTGATAAAAGTCGTGACGGAGGCAGCCCCAGTCGATCGCGTTGAAACGAGTGAACTTAAGACAGGCCATAAAGAACGTTATGTTGCCTACGTTCGTGCTGGAGCAGGTTATCAACGGCAAATTAGTGATGATCTTACCTCATTGATACCGGTCGGAAGTGCTTATGATTTCTTGACTGGTGGAACTATAAATATCGATGCCATCGAGTTTACCAAAAACTATTTCTATTTTATTCAATATGCACCCGGTCATCGTCTCTCTTCCCCGTTATCAATGTCGACTATGTCAGGTGATAGTGGTAGCCCTTATTACGTCTATGACCAAGTAGATAAAAAATGGAAATTAGCAGGCGTGCATTCGGCTGGCTCCCCTTCTCAAATTCCTTACGACAAACAAGCAAGAGGAGCATTAATTCCCGATGGTTTCTACGACAGTATTGTAGCGGCTAATACCTCCCCAGATGTGATTGATGAGATAAATCAAGGGCAAATTGACTGGTTCACTGGAAGCATTAAACAAGGTAGCAAATCCTGGGGCTGGCAGGGACTTGAGGAAAAATATCGTCATCTGGCTCCTTCTGCTGCCACGTTTGATGAACTGGATGCCAGCAAAGATCTCCGCTTTAACGGTGCCGGCGGCGATATTGTCCTGAACGATGCGGTTAATCTTGGTGCAGGCAAACTGCAGTTCTCCAATAACTACACGCTGAAGTCGGCTGAAGGTATCGACGCCACCTGGGTTGGCGGCGGCATCGAGGTAGATAACGGCAAGCGAGTGCTTTGGCAAGTTAATGGCTTAGCAGATGATGACCTGCATAAAATTGGTGCTGGAACGCTGCACGTTAATGCTAAGGGCAACAATGCCGGTGGCCTCAATGTGGGTGACGGTACGGTAATTCTTGATCAGCAACCTGACGATAGCGGTAATCAGCGTGCTTTTTCAAAACTGTACATTACTAGCGGACGTCCAACCGTGGTGCTTCAGGGCAAAAATCAGATCGATGGCGATCAAGTTTTCTTTGGATATCGTGGTGGGAAGCTCGACCTGCACGGCAATGATATACAAATGAAGCTCATCAACCATACCGATGGTGGTGCTCACATAGTTAATGAAGATGCCGACAAATCCGTTAACCTGACTGTCACCGGATATGTCCCGGATGACATTCCAATACGGGAGTGGTCGGGTGACCGTCTCGGAAAGGTTGGCGATATTTATATTGATTGGAATAGCGTTTCTAAGCGCTACGAATATTTTCAGTTGCTGCGCAATAATTACAGCTGGTTCCCCACCAATCAACAAGATAATAATTACTGGAAATACATCGGTTTTGATGCGGAAGAAGCTAAAGCCTACCGCGCCTCATTTTACAACCAGCTTATTTATCGCGGCTATCTCGGGGCAAGCGATGCCGATAGCATTAACGGCAAGATGGATGTGACGTTTGCGCCCTCGATCGCTAGTTCAACGCTCGCCCTGGTCGGCGGGGCTAATCTGAACGGCAATATTAATGTGAATGGCGGCACGCTGTCGCTGTCCGGCCAGCCTGTTCCCCACGCTGGTGGAGCGATAATTGAGGATGACTGGTACACCTCTTCATTTAACGCCAAAACGATCATTGCGGCGGATAATACCCGTGTGCAGGTTGGCGAATATGCCGAGGTCAAAGCGGACATCCAGGCAGGCGCGAACAGCCTGATATCTTTGGGCTATAACCAGAGCCATGATGATAGGCAAAAAATTTTACGTTGCTTCACCCCCTATGGCAGCAATATCGGTGATTGTGCTGTCGCTCAGCGTGATGCTACGCAGTTAAGTAGACTGCCCGCCAGTATCGTTGAAGGCGATATTCAACTTGGAGATAATGCGCAGCTCCATCTGGGTAAAGTCAATTATACCGGCAGCATCAACGGCAAGCCTTTCGCCAGCGTCAATATGGATAGCACCGCGTTCTGGCACATGACCGCCAGCAGCGCTTTCCCGCGGTTAAGCGCTGCTCACGGTGGCATTATCTCTACCCTGGCGACGCAGGCGCTGACATGGACGGCAAAGCAGCTGATGGTCGAACATCTGGATGCCAGCAATCTGCAAATCGGCCTCGGCATTGCTCCGCAAACCGGGATCAGTGACAGTCTGTACATTGTTAAATCCGCACAGGGTTCAGGTAACACCATCGACCTCGGCTTTATGCTGGGCGAGACGTTCCCGAAGGTCGTGCGTAACGATATCGTCCTGCTGAATGCCCCCGCAGGCACTGCTCATGATTACTTCACTTTGTCTCCGGTGATGCGTGGCTTTTCCATCTATTCACCCCATCATCAGGTTATTGAGGAGCAGGGCCGGGTGAAATGGGTGATTGTGAAAACCCCGGAAGCGACTATCGATCCGGTTCCTGAGCCGAAACCTGAACCGGTGATCGATCCCGTTCCTGAGCCGAAACCTGAGCCGGTGATCGATCCCGTTCCTGAACCGAAACCTGAGCCGGTGATCGATCCCGTTCCTGAACCGAAACCTGAGCCGGTGATCGATCCGGTGCCGGAACCGGGTAATCCCGAAGATTGGTTCAACGTCAGCGCGAATCAGGCATTAATTAACCATACCCGTGCCCTGCTCGCCTCACGTCACTACATAATTAACGAGACGGCTAACACATTGCACGACCGCGCCGGGATGCTGCGTAACGATCCGCAGATGTCCGGCGTCTGGGGTAACGTCAGTCACAATCGTGGCGGTATCGGCGGCGTGAAAATTAACCAGCAGAACGCTGAACTGGGTGCCGATACACAACAAGGCCTCTGGCGCTTAGGCGTGATGGCCAGCCGCGGACAAGGCAGCGCCAAAGGTGAAGGATCGGTCAGCCATCAGCTGAGCACGCTGGGCAGCTACGCAACCTGGCTGGCAGACAACGGCTGGTTTGCCGATATCGCCGCACGCTATCTCCATCTGCGTCAGGATTTGCATCTCGATCCGGCGCTGGCAATTCAAGGTTCACAGCGTAGCAGCCACATGCTGCTCACCGGTGCGAAGCTGGGACATCGCTTTGCGCTTAGCGATGCTTTAACGCTAGCACCGAATCTGGAAACCAGCGTGGGATACATGCCAGGTTATCAGCTGCAAGGTTACGACGTTGACGTCAAGCTCGCGGCGGCTACGCCGTGGAGCGTGACGCCCGGCATTGAAATTAAGCAGCGCGGGTTAGGTGCGGCGTTACCGGGTATTTCACTGTACGCCAGTGTCAGCAAGCAGTTCTCGCCGGGCAGCAGCGCTTCAACGCTGACGCTAGCAGACAGCCACGCCAGCCGTGATTATCAAAGCTGGGGGGATAACCGCTACCGGTTCCGTGTCGGGATTGAGGGTGAACTCAGTGAAAACTGGTCGCTGAGCGTGAACGCTAAACACAGCAGCGGCGGCAACTTCAGCACCAATAGCGCGCTGGACAGCACACTGAGTTATACATTCTAAAATCGTACGCAAGAGGAGAGATGCCGGGTGGTGATTCACCCGGCATTTTTTATTTGCTGCTGGTGCGACGTTGTAGCTGATCGCGCAGATTCGGTGGCGTGCCTTTGATGGTCAGCGTATCGGTAGTTGGATCCCAGAAAATACGTTCGCCGAGCAACATGGCGTCAAAATTCAGGGTCAGTCCGCCGCCGCTGCCGGCAAATTTGGTTAACTGACGCAGCGTGCTGCGATCGGCTGGGAACGTCTCTTCCAGCTCGTAACCTTGTTCCTGAGTAAAAGCCTGGAAGGTTTTCTCCCCCAGCGGCGGTAATTCGCTGGAAAGATCGTGCAGCGCAATCTCTTCACCCGCCTGCAGCTGATCGTTGCAGTAACTGTAAACCTGCTGGCGGTAGTTCTGACGCTCGTTTTTATCGAGGTCAGATTCGGCGCAGTAATCGTCTACCGCTTGCAGCAGCCCGCGGTTTTGCGCTTTGGTATCCAGACCAACGCTGGCACCCAGGAAATCCATGAAGAAATCCGCCACTTTGCGCCCCACGCGACCGCGCAAGAAGGTTAAGTAACGGGTGGATTCCGGATTGGTTTCCCACTCGGTAAGATCGATACGCGCCACGATATCCGCATGATTGATATCGAGATAATGCGTGCTGCTGATATCAAGCTGCTCGTTGACACGCATGCTCGACTGGCTGTTCAATACCGCAATGAGCAAATACTCGACGGCCAGATAGCGATAGTGCAGGAACAGCACCACGCCCCCTTCCGCAAATGGATACTTGCTCAACTCATCGCGCAGACGACCGGTAGCAGCACGGCTAAACGCCAGAAAGTCATCTTCCCCTTTGCGGCAATTACGCAACGCATCGGCCAGTTCGCTCTCTTCGTTAAACAGGCCGTAAGCTTTGCTTTTGGCGCTGTAAACCCGATGCAACTCTTCTGCCATCTCTTCAACCGCGCGGGTTGCCGGCAGCAAGGTGTCGCGCAGTACCAGTTCCAGCTGGTTTTCATCACGTTTAACTAACTGATGCAGGGCAATCTGGTTGATATCCAGACTCATGGTAGACTCTCCTTTTAGCTCAGGCGCGTATTCAAACACCGCCCGCAGCCGCTTTCAACTGCCAGCACAAACTGATCGCTCTGCTTGCGATAAAATTGCGGAAAAAAGTACGTTGTTACGGTAATATACCGCCTTTTCACCCTTGATTAGACGACGATATGCCACAATCATCCCGTTACAGTGACGAACGCGTGGAAAAGCTCCTCGCAGAGATGGCGCAGATTCTTGAAAAAGACAAAGCGCCAACCGACCTTTCCCTGATGGTATTGGGTAACATGGTAACTAACTTGATCAATACCAGCGTTTCACCGGCTCAACGCCGTACTTTGGCACGATCTTTCGCGGATGCGCTGCAGTCATCCGTACGCGACGATAACGCTCATTAATATGCAGATTTGACCTCATAATATGGTAACCAACCGGCAGCGCTACCGCGAAAAAGTCTCCCAGATGATCGGCTGGGGGCATTGGTTTGCCCTGTTTAATATTATCTTCGCGTTAATTTTAGGCAGCCGCTACCTGTTGGTCGCCGACTGGCCCGCGTCACTCGCGGGACGTATCTATGCATATACCAGCTGGATCGGTCATTTCAGTTTCATCGTCTTTGCCGGTTATCTGCTGATCATTTTCCCGCTCACCTTTGTGGTAATGTCGCAGCGATTGCTTAGGGTGTTGTCGGCGATCATTGCCACCGCCGGGCTGACGCTGATCATGGTTGATAGCGCAGTATTCAGCCGTTTCCATTTGCACCTCAATCCGGTGGTGTGGGAGTTGGTCATCAACCCCGATCAAAGCGAGATGGCGCGCGACTGGCAACTGATGTTTATCAGCGTGCCGCTGATTTTCCTCGTCGAGATGCTGTTCGCGACCTGGAGCTGGCAAAAGCTGCGCAGTCTTAATCGGCGCTCGTTCGGTAAACCGCTGGCCGCCCTGTTTATCAGTGCCTTCTTCGCCAGTCATCTGCTCTATATCTGGGCCGATGCCAATTTCTATCGCCCAATTACCATGCAGCGCGCCAATCTTCCGCTCTCCTATCCAATGACCGCACGTCGCTTCCTTGAGCGTCATGGCTTGCTGGATGCGCAAGAGTATCAGCGCCGTTTGGTGCAACAGGGCGATCCGGAAGCGTTGTCATTGCAGTATCCGCTGAGTGATATAACGTTCCGTGATGGCGGTACACGCCACAATCTGCTGGTGCTGACGGTTGATGGCCTGAACAACGCCACGGTGGAAAAGGCGCTGCCGTCACTCAATCAGTTCGCCAGCGAAAATGTACGCTTCACCCAGCATTACAGTGCTGGTCTGCAGCCAGAAAAAGGCTTATTTGGCTTATTCTACGGCATCTCTTCCAGCTATATAGATGGCGTCTTAGCCTCACGCACACCTTCCGCCCTGCTCAATGCGTTAAACGCGCAAGGCTATCAATTTGGCTTGTTCTCATCAGATGGCTTTAGCCAACCGTTGTATCGTCAGGCATTGTTAGCCGATTACTCGTTACCGCAGGCCGATACCCAGCCGAATAGCACCACCGTGACTCAGTGGCAAAACTGGATTAATGGTCAGAAAGCGAATAGCGCACCGTGGTTCTCCTGGATTGCCCTGAATGGTGTTGCGGTGAATGGCGACAATCTGAAGGCGCGCCAACGTAGTTACGCACGTCAGGCAAGCGGTGTTGATGAGCAAATCAGTTCTGTGCTGCAAACGCTGCAACAACGCGACTTATTAAAAAATACTGTGGTGGTGATTACCGCTCAGCGTGCGGTCAATCTGGATAGCAACGATGATAATCCCGGTAATCGTGCGACGTTGCAGGTACCGCTGGTGGTGCACTGGCCGAATACGCCGGCACAAACTATCGATCGCCTCACCGATCAGCAGGACGTGATGACCACGCTGATGCAGCGTCTGCTGCATGTACGCACTAACCCCGCAAATTACTCGCAGGGTGAGGATCTGTTTGCCGCGCAACGCAGCCATGATTGGGTGGCGAGTAGCGAGGATGGCAAGTTGGTGGTCACTACGCCAACCGTGACGCTGGTGCTGAATAACAATGGCAGCTACAGCGCCTATGATGCGCAGGGTAACAAGCTAAAAGATCATAAACCGCAGCTGGCGCTGTTGCTGCAGGTACTGACGGAAGAGAAACGCTTTGTCGCAAACTGATTAATTATGAGGCAGTTAAATTCTGCTGATATTGCAATCTTGCGCGGAAACAGTAATATTCTTCCTCGTTCGGCACGTAGCGCAGCCTGGTAGCGCACGGTCATGGGGTGTCCGGGGTCGGAGGTTCAAATCCTCTCGTGCCGACCAAAATCCCCAAAAAAGCAGCCTTTAGGGCTGCTTTTTTATTGTCAGCTAGCTGGTTGGATGCACTCTCTTTCCTTTATCATCTATCACCCTTTCGCCGTCTTCTTTTGTGAACGCGCCCTGCTGCGCATCTGGCAGAATATCGAGGACGAGCTCTGAAGGTCGGCACAAGCGAGTGCCTAGCGGCGATACGACAATGGGACGATTTATTAAAATGGGCGTATTCACCATCGCCTCAATTAATTGCTCATCGCTGAAACGCTCCTCCGCCAAACCCAACTGTTCGTAGGGTTCAACATTCTTACGCAATAACGCACGGGTACTGATACCCATTGCGCTAATCAAGGCCTTGAGCGTTTTGCTGTCGGGCGGCGTCTCAAGATACAAAATCACGGAGGGTTCAACTCCGCTGTTACGGATTAACGCAAGCGTATTGCGTGAGGTTCCACACGCTGGGTTGTGGTAAATAGTGATGTCCGTCATGGTGTTTCTCGGCTTAGTGAGACAACGTGAGGCGAAGTGCCAGTGCAGCGAGCGTAACAAGCAGTACGGGTAGTGTCATCGCCACGCCAACGCGAAAATAGTAACCCCAGCTAATTTTGATGTTCTTTTGATCAAGAACATGTAGCCAAAGCAATGTGGCAAGACTGCCAATGGGTGTAATTTTCGGCCCAAGATCGCAACCGATAACATTGGCATAAATCATCGCTTCTTTTACTACGCCTTGCGCCGCGCTAGCGTCAATCGACAGCGCGCCCACCAGCACCGTCGGCATATTATTCATCACGGATGAAAGCAGCGCGGTAACCAGACCGGTACCAAAGGTGGCAAACCATAAGCCGCGATGAGCAAAGTCATTCAATAAATCGGTGAGATAGGATGTCAGCCCGGCATTTTTGAGGCCATACACCACTAGATACATGCCAAGCGAGAAAATAACAATCTGCCAGGGAGCGCCGCGTAACACCTTCCCGGTGTTAATAGCATGACCTCTTTTGGCAACGATAAAGAGAATCAACGCACCAAGCGACGCGATTGCGCTGACCGGAATACCCATCGGCTCTAGCAGGAAAAAACCCAACAAGAGCAGCAACAACACCAGCCAACCGGCTTTAAAGGTGGCGGGATCTTTTATGGCTTCAGTGGGTC
Organism: Pantoea sp. X-Soil-ISGK-421; assembly: GCF_059730785.1. Classification (NCBI taxonomy): domain Bacteria; kingdom Pseudomonadati; phylum Pseudomonadota; class Gammaproteobacteria; order Enterobacterales; family Erwiniaceae; genus Pantoea; species Pantoea sp. X-Soil-ISGK-421. The sequence goes on from NZ_AP035979.1 coordinate 2,731,420, forward strand.
GTTTAAGTCGTGAAAGTTCATAGCGGGCAGGAATATCTTTTCGGAAGAAAAGGTGCAGCACCGCCAGCGTCGCGATGATAGCGGCAATATCAACCGGCACCATTACCGCTGCGTAATCGTTGAATCCCAATTTGAAGAAATCAGCAGAAACGATATTGACCAGATTAGACACGATCAATGGCAAGCTCGCCGTATCGGCGATAAAACCTGCTGCCATGACAAAAGCCAATGTTGCGCCTTTACCGAAGCCTAACGCCAGCAGCATCGCGATAACTATTGGTGTCAGTATCAGAGCAGCACCATCATTGGCAAAAAGCGCAGCCACACATGCGCCGAGTAACACGATGTACGTGAACAGCAGCCGACCTCGCCCATTGCCCCAGCGCGCTACATGTAAAGCACACCATTCAAAAAAACCGGATTCATCCAGCAACAGGCTGATGATAATGATGGCAATAAAGGCCGCCGTGGCATTCCAGACAATGTGCCAGACAGCGGGAATATCGTTTATCTGGATGACACCGGCCACCCACGCCAGTAAAGCCCCGATCGTTGCCGTCCAGCCAATACTCAGGCCACGCGGTTGCCAGATGACAAATACGATGGTTAAAACAAAAATTGCAGTTGCCAGAAACATTTCGCTCCCCTCACGCCTTTAATATTCGCAAATTCGTATTTATCAGGTGATTATTCACAACCCGTGGTGGCGGCGTTTTTCAGCGACTTGCGCACTTCATCACGTTGGCTATTCCAGGCGGTATCGATAATCGATGCAGCCCAGGCCGGCATATGCGGAGAGAGACGATAGTGAATCCACTTACCTTCACGTCGATCCACAATCAGCTCAGCATCACGCAGCAAGGCGATATGGCGTGAAATCTTCGGCTGCGATTGCAGGGTGACTGAGCAGAGGTCGCAGACGCAAAGCTCTCCTGCTTCTCGTAATAACAAAATAATCGTCGTGCGCGTTTCGTCGGCAAGCAATTTGAAAAGTTGAACAGGAAGCATCAGCTTAGGTTCCAATGAAAATACAACACATATGTTATTTCATATATGTTCAAAGTAAAGGACTACGTTAAGTCTGGCGATGTTCACCTGAATTCATTTCCGCGAAGGCACTATCAGATTATCGCCAGGGAATGAATGATTATTAGCGCTTAATCAGTAAGTTACCGAAAGCAACCTTATCCGAGCCAGATCACATTTTGGGATAAAGATGACCGCGCTTCATCAAAATGAAACAAAACTGTCACAGAACTCTCTTACTCTTAGCACTCCTGTTTTTTCGATGGAAACCACTATGGTCATCAAAGCAAAAAACCTGCAGGATGCGGAAGAGCTCCTGCACTCGGGTATCAATAAGGTTGAACTGGCTTATGATATCGGCAGCGACGATTTCTTCCGTTTGGCCAGCCGCTGGTGCGATCGCGGTGCGCGCATCACCAAAGGCCATCAGCACTTCGTGGTGCAGATTAAAGGTATGGCTATTCCGCCAAACAACTAAAAGTGGGCGAGCCCCTTTGGCTTGCTCTCACTCCGGCTGACTGGTAAAACTACGTTTTCCGTCAGCCGTGATTTTTTATGTTCACCTCTCAAACACCGCTTGCCCTGCCCTCTTCCGCTTTTATCCGTGCTGCTGGCATCTCGCCAGATGCATTGCCGATCGCCTGGTGTGAATTCGATCTACAACATTGGCACGCTGATTTGCATCAGGCATGGCAACTGCCGCTGTCCGCACCGCTTCAGAGCGCGGTTAACAAACGCAAAGCCGAGCATCTGGCGAGCCGTTGGTTGGTGCAGCAAAGAATCGCACAACTCGGTATACCGCACTTTATCTTGCGCAATGCACCGGATCGTTCACCGTTGTGGCCGGCTGGGATTCAAGCCTCACTGTCGCACACGCACAATGTTGCGGTAGTGGCCGCCACGCGGGAGCCATTATGTGTTGGTGTGGATATTGAGCAGATAATGGCGGAGGGAACTGCCGATGAAACCGCCGAGATGTTGATGAGCGCGGCGGAAAAGCAGCGCCTGCTGGCGCAACCCTTGCCTTTTGCGCAGGCTGCTACGCTGTTGTTTTCGCTGAAAGAGAGCCTGTATAAAGCCCTGTGGCCGCAGTTGCATCAGCCAATGGATTTTCATCAGGCGGAAGTGGTGGAACTGGATATAAAGCAAGGCCGCGCAGCGCTGCGGTTGTGTCAGGATTTTGATGGGCGTTACACCACGAAAGTGTTGCTACAGGCGCGTTTCTGGCTGACTGGCACGCGCGTCATCACGCTGCTGACCCATCCGCTGCCGACAAAATAAAAAACCGGCTCAGAAATAACGCTGAGCCGGTGACAACACAAGACGACAGAAAAGTGTTCCAGGGACGCAGAAACGAGGATTTCTGCTGGAGGTGACTTTACTCACTCCGCAACGTCTTGCCCAATAAGGGTTTTCGCTAAGCTTTCCCGATTGGCGCTAATGGCCAGTATCAGTACGTTGCACCGCATCCAGTGTTGCCATCTCGCGTTCGTTGCCGGTCAACTCACTCAGTTGACCTTCGCGCATCTCCAGTAATCGGTCGGCATGGATAAAGTAGTGATCGTCGTGACTGATCGCGAATACCGTTTTGCCCGATTGCTGTAACCACGGCAGCAGCTCACGATAGAAAATGCGACGAAAATGAGGGTCTTGATCCGCCGCCCATTCGTCGAGCAGCAGGATGTCGCGCTCTTCAGCCGCCGCCAACAGCAGCGCCAGGCGTTTGCTCTGCCCTTTTGAAAGTTGCAAATTGAGCACTTTGTTGCCTGCCAGCTTGAGCTTATCCTGCATTTTCAAACGCTCGAGCCACTGCTGTACCAGCGCTGGATTGGCCGGTTGGCCTTGATGTCCAATTAAGCGGTCAAACAGATGCACGTCGGTAAACACTGCCGAGAAATGTTGGCGATAGGCATCAAGGTTTTGCCAGTCAATTACCTTGCCATCCAGCAGTATGCTGCCCGATTGCGGTTGATACAGGCCGGTGAGCAGCATCGCTAGCGTCGACTTTCCACTGCCGTTGCCGCCAATCAGGAACACCAGTTCGCCACGACGCAGCGTCAAATTGATCGGCCCAACCTGGAAACCGTGCTCGCCGTAATGGAAGCTGACGTCGCGCAGTTCCAGCGTTTGCCAGTTGCTGACGTTCGGCAGAGATTTAAACGTTTCTTCATACGGCGCCAGCGCAAAGGTGTTGAGTTTGCGGAACGCCACCTGGGCGCTGAGCAGCGTCGGCAACGCGCCTACGGCCGCCAGCAGCGGCGTACGCAGGAACAACAGCGTCAGCGAATAGGTCGCCGCCACCGCCGTGTTGGCCCAGCCCAGCCCGTTAGCCATAAAGAACACGATGCCAATCGCACCCAGCATCATAATATTCGACCAGTTCACCGCGCTGAGATGGAAGGTGTCGGCGCGCACGATGTGGTGGCGATAGCTTTTAGCATTCTCCTGATACACGCTGTCGTAAATCAGCTGGGCGCGTTCGCGGTTAAGCTGCAGCTCTTTACGCCCTTCAATAATGGTCTGGAAATCGCGATACAGGTCATCTTCGATCTCACGCAGCTTAGCCATATGCTGATAAACCCGCGAAACCAGCAGCCAGCCTCCCACCAGCGTCACCACCAGCCAAAGACAAGTGATCAACAGCATCTTCGGAGAAAGCCAGGCGAGATAAAGTGCCGAACCGAGGGTGATAATGATGCCCTGAATCAGCTCAGGTAAGCGTACAAAAGCGATAGTGATGGCGCGCACATCGCTGGTGAGACCCGCTAACAGTTGCGCATTGCCGATCTGTTCGATGCGCTCCACACGCGTATCGAGAATGCGTTTGATGAATTCGCCGCGCAGACGCCAGACAAAATGGTGGCCGAGCATGGTCAGCGCCAGCTGGGAGCCGAGCGTCACGGCCATCAGCAGGAACAGTTGCCCCAGGAAACTCGGCAGCACTGAAATCGAGGTATTCACCGCGACGATCAGCTCATTATTGATATAAGCAATCAGGCCAATACCGAGCACGGCGCTCAACAGCGTGAGAAGAATGACGCCAATAAAAGGCCAGCGGTACTGGCGAAAAACGACTTGCAGCAATGCCATCAAAGGGTTCCAGCGGTCAATAAAGCAGCCTGCAGTTTAATGTCGCCTTGGCTGATAGCAAGAATAATTCTCATCCAATATTTACCTCAGCAAAACGCTTTTCATCGCACCTTTTGTAGCGGCGCGATTTATCGCGCAATAAATTGCGCCACTACAAAAATGTACGCTTTGACAAAAATAAAAGTTTAAAACGCACGGCGGAAAGTCAGGTTATAGCGGAAAGCGCCCGCCTGCGGATGAATGCCCGGCTTAAGCGGCAGAATGCCGTGATAGCGCAGGCGTGAGGGGCCGCCCCACACCACAATATCGCCATGTTCCAGCAACACGCGCTGCGTGGCATCACCGCGTTCAAATCCGCCGAACTGGAACACGGCGGGCAACCCTAGCGAAACGGACACAATGGGCTGGCGCAGATCCTTCTCATCCTTATCCTGATGCAATGTTAGTTTCGCACCAGGTTCATAGCGGTTAATCAGGCACGCATCAGGATTGAAACCGGTAAATCCCGCTTCACGCGACGTCTGCTGCGCCAGTTCGCGGAACAGCGTAGGCATCGGCGGCCAATGGTGTCCGTTACTGACATCCTGTTCGGTATATTGGTAACCGCGCGAATCGGTAGACCAGCCAAAATCGCCGCAGTTGGTCATCGCCACCGACATGCGATGGCCGCCGGGTGTGATGCGATGGGCAAAAGGATTTTTAGCGGCGATGTCGTGAATCGCCACCAGTAGCGCATCGGCCTGATCGCGGGCGCGACGCCGCAAAATCACCGCACCCTCCGCCAGCGGTTCCTGCCACGGCGCTTCGTCACTAAATAAATCCAGCATGACGCCTCCTTTATTGAGATGCCTGATCGATGAGGAAGGATGTAAACTGCGGCGACATCCAGTGAGTGAAGCCGTCGCCCTGTTTGCTGATCAAATAGACCGCCAGATGCTCTCTTAACGCCAAGGCTTTGGCGCGTTCGCTGCCGAGCACCATTAAACCGGTATCCCAGCCATCCGCTTCCAGCGCGGTAGTGGCAATCACTGTCGCCGACACCAGCTGGTGCTCAATCGGTCTTCCAGTGGTGGGGTCGATGACGTGCGAAATGCGTTTGCCATCCAGTTCATAATAGTTGCGATAGCTGCCCGAGGTGCTGATACCGTGCCCTTGCAGATCGACGCGTGCTTCTACCGCGTTTTCGCGATCGGTGGGTTTCTGGATCGCCACGCGCCACGGCTGCTGATTGGCATTGACGCCACGGCTCAATACCGCACCGCCAACTGAAACCAGATAATCGGTGATGCCTTGCTGCTCCATCAGGCGCGCCAGATGATCGGTGGCATAACCTTCGCCCATGGTTGAGAGATCGACATACAAGCCGGGCAGATCTTTCTGCAGCCACTGACCATTAACGCCCTGAATCACGCGCAGATGTTGCAAACCCGTCACAGCTTTAGCGGCGACGATTTCCGCTTCGCTGGGCGTATGCGTCGGTTGCTTTGTCGGGCCAAAGCCCCACAGATTCACCAGCGGGCCGACGGTGATATCCATCGCACCTGAGGTTTTATGACCGATACGCAGCGCCTCAGTCACGATATCGGCCATGTCAGCGCTTACCGGCTGGGGGGCGCTGCCTTGATATCGATTAAAGTGGGACAGTATAGAATCGCTTTTCCACGTCGATAATTCGCCGTCATCACGATCCAGCTGTTGCTGAATCAGCTGCTGCAACGCCGCTTTGCGCTGCGGATCAATCCCGGCGACGCTGACGCGCCACACGGTGCCCATGGTTTTACCTTCCAGCACCAACGCGGGCTGCGTGTCATTTTTTTCGCAAGCGCTGAGGCCAAATGCCAGCAGGCAAGTTAGCAGAATATTCTGAAAACGCATCAATTCCTCATCTGTAACGCATTACTACAGTCAATTACAAAGCATAAATCACTTGTAAAGCAGTCTAAAGCTGCTTGAAGTCGGTTTAACGCTGACACAAGATAACCGGTTCCTGCAACGTTATGCCTACAGGAGCATCAGATGATTTATATGATTATTGCCGTAACCGCCGGGCTGTTTATTTATGGCAGTTTCAAATGCTGGCAGACTTACCGCCATCGCCTGATTCAGCACTATCCTGCACGCCGACGTTAAATTATTGCACCAGAAAATCACCACCCTGCACCGCTTCAGCGCTGGCGCAGTGTAGCAAAGTCGCTGCAAGGCGCGTGGCGCTGAGAGCGGTGCGCTGGCATGAATTCTGCATTGTTGAAGGTGAGTTGAACTTCAGCGAGGTGCAGAATGGAAAAGACTAAAACACAAATCAGTAAATGGCAGCATTGGCTGAGCTTCTCCGCCTTTACGCTCGCGGGCGTGGCGATGGAAGGCAGCCTGAACGCCATTACCAACCCGCCGCCGCAACTGGCGCCAAAAGCCAAAAAGTGGCGCGGCGAGCGATAGCCGCTACAGCCCCAACTCACTCAGGCCCGGATGATCGTCCGGGCGTGTTCCGGCGGGCCAATGGAACAGGCGATCCTCTGCCTTGATCGGCAGATCATTGATGCAGGCGAAACGCTGAATCATCAAACCATCGGCAGCAAAATGCCAGTTCTCATTGCCATAGCTGCGGAACCAGTTACCGCTGTCATCATGCCATTCATAAGCAAAGCGCACCGCTAGCTTATCCTCGTGCCACGCCCATAACTCTTTGATCAGTCGATAATCCAGCTCTTTTACCCACTTGCGCTGCAGGAAGGTCACAACTTCTGCGCGTCCATTAACGAATTCACTGCGGTTGCGCCAGCGCGTATCTTCGCTGTACACCAGCGAAACACGCTGCGCATCGCAACTGTTCCAGGCATCTTCCGCCATGCGGACTTTCTGTAACGCGGTTTGTTGATTGAACGGTGGCACCAGCATGTTATTCCTCCTGATTATGTAGACAGGTCTGTCTACTTGATTCATCCTGCCGTATGTAGACAATTCTGTCTACATGCAAACACAGGAATTTTTATGCTTGAGCCACTCATCTTTGATGCCTCCGCATCCGCGCGCGATCGTATCTTGCTTTGCGCCCAGCAGCTGTTTTACCAGCAAGGGATTCGCGCTACCGGCGTGGATAAGGTAATTGCAGAAGCGGGCGTCACCAAAGTGACTTTCTATCGCCACTTTCCAGCGAAGAATGCGTTGGTGCTGGCATTTTTACAGCAGCGTCATCAGCGTTGGATGCTCGCCTTTCGCGCTGCGCTGCATCAGCACGCAGCAGTGATCGATGCCCTACCCGCTGCGTTACTCAGCTGGTTCAGCGATGACGATTATCGTGGCTGCGCGTTTATTAATACTGCAGCGGAGTTGGGCAATACGTTACCGGAAGCCAGCGAACTGATTCGTCAGCATAAGCGTGAAATGGCACAGGCGATCGGCGACAAGCTGATACCCGAACAACAGTTGAAAACGGCGCAGGTTGTATTGCTGGTTGAGGGCGCAATTGTGCAGGTACAGATTGGTGAGGATGCGGAACACGTGGTCGAGGTGCTGCGTGCTGCGTTGGATGCGCTGCTGAAAACGGGAGCGTGACCGTCGAGTCACGCTCCATCACCCTTAGAACTGGTAAACCAAGCCCAGTGCTACGACGTCATCGGTATTGATACCGGCTGCGTCGGTGAAGTTGTTGTCGTCCAGCAGGTTGATCTGGTAATCAACGTAGGTCGACATGTTTTTGTTGAAGTAGTATGTTGCGCCTACATCAATGTATTTCTTCAAGTTCTGGCTACCGTAACCTTCGATGTCAGAGCCGCGTGAAGAGACAAACGCCAGAGATGGGCGCAGGCCGAAGTCGAACTGGTACTGTGCCACCAATTCCCAGTTATCCGCTTTATTAGCGTAACCGTAAGCGCTTGCGTCGCTTGAACCGAAGCGTGTGGCGTTGTACGAACGGCTGTACATTGCCGCCAGATAGACGTTGTTAGCGTCATACTTCAGCGCGCCGCTGTAAGCTTCGGCTTTATCGCCACGGCCGAGAATGCCGGATGTGTTGCTGTTCTGGTTGTTGGTACGGTCAGACTGGAACATTGCCGCACCAATACCAAAACCTGAACCCAGATCGTAGGTGGTGCTCAGACCGTAGCCGTCGCCGTTCTCGCCCAGTACATCACGGCCAGAAGAGGATTCGGTTGGGTTATCGTTTTTGCCTTGATACTGAACCGCAAAGTTCCAGCCATCGACTAAGCCGAAGAAGTTGGTATTACGATAGGTTGCGAGGCCGTTGCTACGCTGGAACAGGAAGTTGTCCGCGCCGTAGGTGTCGCCACCGAATTCTGGCAGCACGTCTGTCCATGCGCCGAGATCGTACATCACGCCGTAGTTACGGCCGTAATCGAATGAACCTGCATCACCAAATTTCAGACCGGCAAAGCCAACACGCGTGTAGCTGTTAGCGGTGCCTTCGCTTTCAGCGGTGTTCAGTGCCGCCTGATATTCCCACTGGCCATAACCGGTCAGCTGATCGGTCACCTGAGTTTCACCTTTAAAGCCAAAACGAAGGTAAGACTGGTCACCGTCCGAGCCAGCGTCATCGGAGAAATAGTGCAGTCCGTCAACTTTGCCGTAAAGGTCTAATTTGTTGCCATCTTTGTTGTAAATTTCAGCTGCGCTTGCTGATCCTGCAACCAGCAATGCAGGAATCATCAGGGAGAGAACGCGACGTTTCATTTTATTACCCTCTTTAATGTGCCTTTATTTTTTGCCACTGCTAACTGAACGATTAAAAATTCAGCCGGCACGCCATTGTTATTTTATGTTGGGCAATAATCTATCACGAAAATGCTACTAAATTTCCAAAACTGTTTCAGTTTATTTAAAAGTTATTTCTAAGTGTAAATATCGGGGAACTAATAACCAGCACGGATAGGTAAAAAATATCGCACTTTTTGCCAATATATATTTTAATCGTTTAAAAACATAAAATTACATGATTTACATTTCCGCACTGAATGACAAAACTGTTTGGCATCCAGAGCATACAATTATCCCTGCTATCATCATTTATTTCATTATTACCTTCATTCACCCCGAATGATTTGATTTACCCTAATTTCCCGCCGGACTAGATGGTCCGGCATTTTTTTGTCCGTAATTCCTCTTCAACATCTATATCGCGTAAAGTTAATTGAATGGGTTAAATTAACCTCAATTTCTGACGCGCATTATTTGCCGTTTTCAGCACATTTTGTACAATCGTTAGCCTTAAATTAGTAATGTTAATTTCCGCGCACAACTAAGATTATTGGAAAAGTAGTCGGTGCTTATTTTCAACGCTCGCGCAGTGATTCTTTGGCTTTATTCAGTGGCTTAAGCAAATAATCCATCACGGTTTTCTGACCGGTTTTAATCTCAACATTTGCCACCATGCCTGGCATGATGGCGAACTTGCGGCCGCTTTTATTGGTCAGTTCAGCTTTTTGCGTGCGCACATAGACGCGATAGTAAAACTCGTCGTGCCGCACCTCGTCCTGCAGCGTATCAGGCGAGACGGTTTCGACTTCCCCGTGCAGATCGCCATAAATCGACGCGTCGTAAGCGGTGATTTTCACCACGGCAGGCAAACCCGGGCGGATATAGCCGATATCACGCGGATTGATGCGGGTTTCAATTAGCAACTGATCCTCCAGCGGAACGATCTCCATCAGCTTGCCGCCCGGCTCCAGCACACCGCCTACGGTCGTCACACGCACATCCTTCACAATGCCGCGCACCGGCGAACTCAGCGTGGTGCGGGTAAGGAGGTCTTGTTTTCCGGCCGCGACCTGCAGCTGCGCGTCCAGTTCACCGTTGTTTTTCACCTGCTCTTCATGGGCGCGCACGTAGTAATCGTTGCGCGCTTCGTCGATTTTGCCACGCAGATCGCTAACCTGACGGCGCAGGCGAATGACATCAACCTTTCCCGCTGCACCGCGTAGCATCAGCGGTTCTGTTACGTTGAGTTCGGCCTGCACCAGCGTCAGTGATTGCTGCAAATTACCGATGGTCTCAACAAAGTTCTGCCGCCGCGCCTGATAGAGCTGAGTTTCACGCGCCACCAGCTCGGGATGCTGCAGGATATCAGCACTGAACGTCAGGGGCGTGTCGCTGAGCTCGGCCTGCAAACGCTCAGAGGAGGCACGCAACGTGCGTACCCGCGCTATCGCCTCGCCAAAATTGGTTTGAAAGCGCGTGGGATCGAGCGTCGCCAGCACCTCACCGCGCTGCACGATGTTGCCTTCGTGCACATTGAGCTGTTTGACGATGCCCCCATCGAGGCTATCAATCATTTGTGCGCGGCTGGATGGTGTGACTTTGCCGATGCCGACCGTCACTTCATCCAGCACGGCAAAGTGCGCCCACAGCAGAAAAACCAGCAGCGCCAGCACGCACAACCAGATGATGGCCGAGGTGCGACGTTCGCGCCGTGCCAGATCTTTATCCAGTAGCACCACGCTCATGCCGCATCTCCTTTGTGCGATGCGGCATGCCGCAGAATCTCGTCGCGCGCCCCGTCCGCCACAATACGACCGTTATCCATCACCACGATGCGATCGACCATACGCAGTAACGCTGGTCGATGCGTGACCAGCACCAGCGTGCGGCCCGTTACCCACTGCGCCAATTGACGAATCACCTGCGCTTCCAGCTGTTCGTCCATCGCCGCCGTCGGTTCATCCAGCAGCACCACCTGCGGCTGGCGCAGAATCAAACGGCTCAGCAGCACCATTTGCCGCTGGCCGCCCGACAAGCCGCGTCCACCTTCATGGATAATGCGATCCAGGCTGGCGGCATCCTGCTGCACCAGCGCTAACGCGCCGCTGATGCGCAGCGCCTGCAGCATCTCCTGCTCGCTGGCGTGCGGGTTACCGAGCAGCAGGTTTTGGCGCAGCGTGCCGAAGAACAGCCGCGCATCCTGTGACAGCCAGCCAAGCTGACGTCGCAGATCGATCGGATCGATGCAGGTGAGATCCACGCCATCCACCAGCACCTTGCCCTGGCTGGCACGCGCCTGACCGGCCAGCATCTTCAGCAGCGTCGATTTGCCCGCACCGACTTTACCGAGGATCGCCACGCGCTCGCCGGGCGTGATTTGCAACTGTGGAATGTTGAGCACGCTATTCCCGCTCTCCTCTTCATAGCGGTAATGCACATTTTGCAGTTGATAACTGCCGGTGAGCACCGGACAGTGCGCCAGCGTGGCATGATCGGGTTGATCGAGCGGCTTTTTTAGTAGCTCATCCAGCCCTTTCATCGCTGATTTAGCATGCTGCCAGCGCGAGAACACCATGGTGAGCTGCATGAGCGGTGCGAGAGTGCGTGACGAAAGCAAGCTGCACGCCACCAGTGTGCCGGTGGTGATCTGATTGTCGAGCACCAGATAGACGCCGAACACCAACATGCCGGCATAGGTGAGTTGCTGCACGCTGGCGCACCAGCCGGTAAGGCGCGCGCCCCACAATCGTTGCTGATTGCTGATGGCGGCGCTGACTTCATGAGTTTGCTCCCATTGGCGCTGAAAATAGGGTTCCGCTTGCATCGCTTTGATGTCTTCTACGCCTTCAAGCGTTTCTACCAGCACCGCCTGGCGCAGCGCGCTTTCGCGCAGACCTTCCTGTGCCAGCCGCGCCATGGGGATCTGCACCAGTAAGCCTGGAATGACGATTAATGGAATCGCCAATAACGGAATCAGCACCAGCCAGCCGCCAATCGATGCCATGATCAGCAGGAACAGCAGCACAAAAGGTAAGTCGGCTGCGGCATTCACCGTGGTTGAGGTCAGCAGTTCGCGTACCTGATCAATTTCACGCAGTTGGGCAATAAAAGACCCCGTGGATCGTGGACGCGCTTCGTTGCGGATATTCATCGCCCGCGCAAACAGCATGGCGGATATTTTTAGGTCGATGCGTTTACCCATCAGATCGGAGACCTGGGTGCGCATCAGGCGAATCAAATACTCTATTACGGCCGCCAGCACCACGCCAGCAAACAGCACCCACAACGTCGGCTGCGACTGCGCCGGAATCACCCGATCGTACACTTGCATTGAAAACAGAATGCCCGCCAGCGCCAGCACATTGCCCACCAGCGAAGCCAGGCTGATCTCCGCGATGCGCCGCTTCATGCCACGAAAATTATGCCAAAACCAGTGCGGTTGATACGGCTGCACAAACTCGTCGATTCGCGCATCACGCGCGCGCGCCGCCACACCAATCACCCCAACCTGCATGTCTGCCTGCCTTAACAAATCATGCAGTTGACCAGCGCGGATCACCTCACCACTTTCACTCAGCCAGTAACGCACGCCACCGTCGCTATCGACCTCTTCAATCAACGCCACGCTGCCATTTTCCAGCAGCAGTAATACCGGCACCATTTCCTGACGCCAGCGCAATTTGTTATGTGGAACCAGTATGAAATGCAGGCCCAGCAGCCCGGCTAAACGTTCTAATTGTTGCGTAGGTGCCAGATGTTGAAACCAGCGCATCTGTTGGCGCAGCGTGCTGCCGTCAGCCGGTTTACCGAAGCGTGCCGCCACGCGCAGCATCGCCGCGATGCCGTTGTCGCTGTTGAAGGGTTGTGCAGTCATCCCTGGAGTCCCATAAGAAATGAAAGTGAGCTGGCAACCGCTAGCCAAAGTGGCTAGTGGTTGATGTGCGGATTATGCCAGGGTCTGAACCGTGTGCTGCTGCAGATGATCGCCGAGGGTGTAACTGCTATCACTGACGCTGTAATGGCTTTCCACTGCGCGACTGTCGGCGGCAGCGTTGTGCTGATTGGCCGCGCTGTCGCTCACGTTTACCCGCAACGTCTCCAACGGCTCGCTGCTAACGTTCACGGCGGGCTCATGACTGTCGATAGTTACGGGCTGCGTTGCCGTCGCCACATTGCCCGCTTTATCCTGCGCGCTGACCTTCATTTGATAACTGCCATCATCAAGCGGTGCAAGCTGGCCGGCCAAAATGGTCAGCGCCCAGTTGCCGTCGGCTTTTACCGTCGCGCTGTAACTCTGATCGCCCAGCGTCAAGGTTACCAGGCTGCCCTGATCGAGATGGCTGCTGCTGCCCTGAATCAGATGCCAGTTATTCACCTCCACCGCATCCAGCACGCCGTCGCCAAACGGTTGATTCAGCGTAATGGTCGGTACTTGATGAGTGGCGACATTGAACAAGTTCTCGATGATTTGCGTGTCATGATTGCCATACTCATCCCAGCGCGTGGCAAGCGGCGATACTTCGCCATCCGGCAACGCCTGCAGATCTTCGGCGCTGATGGTCACCATGCCATTGACCGGCGTATAGTTTTTGCCATTGAGCGTCAGCTCTTTCACGCCTTCCAGATAGAAACTAAGATCCTGCTGCGCTTCCTGCTGATTCAGCGTGGTATCGCCACCAATGTTAATTTCGTAATAGATGTCTGGCAGCTTGGTCACCACATTCAGTTCCAGCATCGCGTCGGTGCTGTTTCCTGCGCCATCCAGCGCGTAAACGCGCACTTCACCCAGTGAAACGAAGCTCGCCACTTCACTGGCTGGAATCGTGACCTGCCAATGACCATCGCTGCCAATCTGCGCGTGATACACCGCATCGCCGCTGCACAACAGCAGCTGCTGTCCCGGCACCACGACGGAGAGATCGCCGCTAAACGTGAGATCGTTTTGGCTCTCTTCTTTGTTAATAACATTATCTGCGGTAACGCTGTCGAAACTGATGTGCGGCAAGCTACTAACGTGGGTAATCAGCGTGACATCTTGCTGAAACGACGTCGTTTTGCCATTGGGATCGGTAGCGCTGACCTTCAGGCTATAGACGCCATCCTGTAACGCCTGCAAATCCTGCGCATCAATGTGAGCGGTCCATCCGCCTTTGTCGTTAACCCCACCGATATATTTTTTACCGGCTAAGATCACTGTGATATGGCTGTTCGCCGGCATATGCGTGGCACTGCCATGGACCTCCACGCCATAAATCCCTTCTGCCACGCTGACCGCGTTATCGCCGCTGATGGGTTCCACTGTCAGTGTTGGCTTAATGGTTTTATCCACGTAAACCCCGAAGCCCACCTGAGTATCAGTGCTATTGCCGGCTTTATCGGTGATGGTCAGCATCAGCGAGTATGCGCCGTCGGCCAATCCGTTGAGCACGGAAGGCGGCATCGTGGCATTCCAGTAACCCCATTTATTCACCGTGCTGTGCCAGCTTTCTCCGTTGAAAGTCAGCGTCACGGTGGCACCCGGCTCGGACTCGGCGCGGCCGCGCAGGTGAATGTTTTTGCCCGATTCCCACGCGGTGATCACCCCATCCTGCGCAATGGGCTCATACGGTCGGAGCGCCGCGGGCGGTGTGGTATCCACGCTGCGCATTTGCAGGCTGTAAGAGTGGTCTGCCACTGGATAAAGGCTGACCGCCGACTGCAAAATCGCGGCTAATTGTTGTTCTGATTGACGTGAAGACATGGATAACCTCGTTACAGGGAATGTATTGCAACGGTCATTAAGCTTATTAATGATTTAAGCGGACCGGTGCGCCATACAGGCCGTTAATAAACGGCCCGCTTCGCCTGATGAAAACGGGTTACCTGCAGGTAACAAGAAGTAAATTAAGACACAGCAAAGTTCTCCCAAAGGGGAGAAATAATATCGATCTCGCTTTATTCCGCACCGGGAGCCGATGGGATGACTAACATATCGGTTTTACGTGGTAATTGCCTATTGGCGAAAATCCGGAAATGTATGCTTTGCGACAGCGCCAAAAGAATCGCGTGTAAGCCGCGTGTGGCGCGGAATCTTTCATCAGTATACTGCATCATTGGTGAGAAAAAATTTTACTTAAGTCACTCCAGTTATGGTTGGCACATACCAGGAAAGTTCCGGAAAAGCGTAGCGTTGGGTAAAAAAACGGTAATATGCCTGTTTCTAGCGTTTAATCGTTACCAGGCGATATTGTCTGATGCGCGGTGTGACGCCCGCTTTAATGCTAAACTTCGTCGCTTCACCCGCTACTGAAAAATAATCTTTATGACAGCACTGGACGCCGCGCCGCACAATAAATTGCATCATCGTGTCAATCTTGGGACACGCATCGTTTTCCTCATCGCCGGATTAGGCATGTCCGCCTGGGCACCGCTGGTGCCGTTTGCCAGCCAGCGTCTGGCGCTGAGCGGCGCGTCGCTGGGTGGTTTGCTGCTGTGTCTGGGTATTGGCTCGCTGGCGGCGATGCCGATTACCGGCGGTTTAATCGCGCGCTTCGGTGGTCGTCGGGTGATGTTGTGTTCCACGCTAGTGGTGCTGGCGGTCTTGCCGTTGCTGGCGACGCTCGACGTGATGTGGCTGATGGCTGCGACGTTAATGGTATTTGGTGCCGGGCTCGGCATGCTGGATGTCGCCATGAACGTGCAGGCAGTCGAAGTGGAAAAAGCCGCACGCAAACCGATGATGTCCGGCTTCCACGGTTTCTTTAGTCTTGGCGGCATTATCGGCGCAGGCTCCGTTAGCTTGTTGCTCGGCAGCGGCCTGACGCCGTTACAAGCAGTTGGCGTGGTAATGGTGTTGATTGTGTTGCTGCTGGTATGGAGCTTGCCGACACTGATGACCGAGCGTCTGCATCAGCCCGATCAGCCGTGGCTGGTGATCCCACGTGGCTGGGTAGCTTTCCTTGGCTTACTCTGCTTTATCCTGTTTCTTGCCGAAGGTGCGGTATTAGATTGGGGCGCGCTGCTGCTGCTGCAAAGCCCTGATATGAGCCCTGCGCACGCCGGTTTAGGCTATGCGGTGTTCTCAGTGGCGATGACCATTGGTCGTCTGACCGGTGACAAAGTGATTCAACGTTTTGGCCGTTATCCGGTGATGTTGACCGGTGCGTTAGCCGCGGCAGCCGGCATGACGCTAGCCGTTTTATTGCCGTGGCCACAGATTGCGCTGCTGGCTTTCCTGCTGGTGGGTTTTGGCCTCGCCAATACGGTGCCGATGTTGTTTAATGCTGCCGGGAATCAACACGATATGCCGTCGAATCTGGCGATTTCTGCCATGACAACGTTAGGCTATGCGGGTATTCTTTCAGGTCCGGCTTTAATCGGATTAATTTCCCAGTGGATCAGCCTGAGTGGTGCGTTTTTGCTTATCGCTCTGCTGCTGCTGGCCGTCGCTGCCAGTGCCCGACGGGTTGCGCGCTAATTCTATGTACCTGAGACACTATGCTGCCTTATAAATTTCCTCTGACATCCGGCAATGTAACGCGCTTTTTCGTGGTGTTTAACCTGGTGCTTTTTCTGGCGCTGGGCGCGATGGTGCATAACAGCGTCAATGCCTGGATGACAGAGAAACGCTATGCGATGACCGATTTGGCGCGCGCCATGCAGAAACGCATCGATGCGTCGCGCTTTGCTACGTGGCAAATCTATGAAAACCTTGCCACCAGCGCCGCCGGAACCTCGCCGAACAGTAATCTTCAGGAAACTCGCCTGCGCCCGGATGTCTATTATCTGGAAAAAACCCGCCGTAAAACCGAAGCGCTGATTTTTGGTTCGCACGATAGCAGCACACTGGATATGACCATGCGCATGTCCAACTATCTCGATACGCTGTGGGGCGCGGAAAATCCAACCTGGTCGATGTACTTCCTCAATGGCCAGGATAACAGCCTGATCATGATCTCGACACTGCCGCTGAAAGACATGGCGACGCGTTATAAAGAGAGTGCGATTAACACGCTGGTCGATAGTCGCCGCGCCGAAATGTTGCAACAAGCCAATGCGCTGGATGAGCGCGAAAGCTTCTCGCCGCTGCGTCATTTCGCCTGGCAAAACGATCACTACTTTACGCTGCGCACCACGTTCAACCAGCCGGGCCATTTAGCCACGGTGGTGGCGTTCGATTTGCCGGTTAACGATTTGATTCCGCGCAATATGCCGCTGGAGAACTTCCAACTGCGTCAGGACGCTACGCAAACCTCGACCACTACCACCAGCGACGACACCAGCAGCGAAAGCACGCATGTGGCGCTGGTGAATCCGAATCTGGAAATCGCCGCATCGCTGCCCAGCACCTCACTGCAGTTGGTGTATCGCGTGCCGCTCATCAGCCTGGCAATGGATACGCTGCATAACCTGATGTGGCCGCTGCTGATTAACCTTGTGCTGTTTTTACTCTCCATCGCGGGCATTACGCTGTTGCGTCAACAGTCGCTGCGTCCGAACGAGAATCAGAGCGCCGAACTGGATTCGCTGCGCATGCTGAACGAAGAGATTGTTGCCAGTTTGCCGGTTGGCTTGCTGGTGTACGACTTCGCTACGAACCGTACGCTGCTCAGCAATAAAATCGCTGAACATCTGTTGCCTCACCTGAATCTGCAGAAAATCATCAATATGTCGGATCAGCATCAGGGGGTACTGCAGGCGACCATCAACAACGAAGTGTATGAGATCCGCCACGCACGCAGCGTGCTGTCACCGCATACGCAGCTGTTTATGATGCGCGATCAGGACCGCGAATTATTGGTGAATAAGAAGCTACAGAAGGCGCAACAGGTGCTGGATCGCAATCATCAGATGCGCCAGCAGTTGATGCATAATCTTGGCCATGCGCTGAACCGTCCGCTGCAAAGTATGGTTAAGCAGTTGGTCCAACTCAGCCAGCGTGACGATGATGAAAGCGTGCTCGACCTGCTTGATGAGAGCCAGGGTTTGGCGCGACTGGTGGATGACATCGTATTGCTTAATCGCCTTGAAGCGCATGATTGGTCGCCGGATGCTAGCGTGTTCAACCTGCAGGATATGCTGGACGAAATCGCGCTGGAAAGCCTGCCGCTGCTGCGTCGTAAAGGTCTGACGCTGGTCGTGAATAACCATTTAGCCAATGACGAAATGCGCTTTGGCGATCGTCGCGCACTGCGTAAAGTGCTGACCACGTTGATGCACTATGCGCTGACGACCACGCGCTGGGGTAAAATTTCGCTGGAGATTAAAACCAGCGAAGACAAGCCCAATCAGGTGCTGCTACAGCTGGTGGATACCGGCTCTGGATTGAGCGTCGATGAACTGGCAAATGTCGATTTCCCCTATCTTGGCGAAACCACTCAAGACCGCTTTGGCCAGGCGTCTGGGATGGCATTTTTCCTCTGTAAGCAACTGTGCAAACAGATGGGCGGCCAGCTGGAGATCATTGCCAAACCGGATATCGGCACACGCTACAATATTCAACTGCCACTGGCATTAGAACAACAAGGCGAGCAGGAAGAGAAACTGCTGGAAGGCGTGACCGCGCTGGTGGATATCGCGGTAGAAGACGTACACAAGATTGTTTGCCGCCACCTCGAAAACTGGGGAGCGAAATGCCTGACGTCAGATGAACGGTTAACCGGTCATGACCATGATGTGCTGGTGACGGATGATCCTGCCCGCCTGAACGGCTGGGCTCTGCTGCTGGCCGGTGACGAAATGGGTCATCACGCATTGAACGATCAGCAATTCCGGGTCAATTTCAATCTCAGTAATGCACTGCTTGATGCGCTGCTGGCCCTGATTGAAAAGCAACTTTCTCATGATTTGTTAGAGGAGAGTAGCGAAGATGAAGCAGCCACGCCGCTGATGAGCGGAGGCTATTTCCAGCTGTTTACCGAGACAGTACCGCCAGATGTGAAGAGACTGTATACTGAAGCGGCGGAAAAGGATTATCCCTCGCTTGCTCAGACAGCTCATCGCCTGAAAGGCGTGTTTGCCATGCTCAATCTGGGGTCAGGTAAACAGCTTTGTGAAGCGTTAGAACAACACATAAAAGTATGTGACGATTTAACCATTAAAAATACCACCAGCGAAATTGACGCTTACGTCAGCCAACTGCTGCAGCAAGGTAACCAATAAGATGAATAACTTGAATGTAATTATTGCCGATGACCATCCGATCGTTCTGTTCGGTATCCGTAAGTCACTGGAACAGATTGAATGGGTTAACGTTGTAGGTGAGTTTGAAGACTCAACAGCACTGGTTAACAGCTTGCCCAAACTGGACGCTAATGTCCTGATTACCGACCTCTCCATGCCAGGCGAGAAGTATGGTGATGGTATTACCCTGATCAAATACATCAAACGTCACTATCCGGATCTCTCGATTATCGTTCTTACTATGAACAATAACCCAGCGATCCTGAGTGCGGTGTTGGATCTTGATATCGAAGGGATCGTACTGAAGCAAGGCGCACCAACCGATTTGCCAAAAGCGTTGGCAGCTTTGCAGAAAGGCAAAAAATATACGCCGGAAAGCGTGGCAAAACTGCTGGAGCGTATTAGCGCCGGTGGTTACGGTGACAAGCGTCTGTCGCCGAAAGAGAGTGAAGTGCTGCGTCTGTTCGCAGAAGGTTTCCTGGTGACTGAGATCGCTAAGAAACTGAACCGCAGTATCAAAACCATCAGTAGCCAGAAGAAATCAGCCATGATGAAACTGGGCGTGGAAAACGATATTGCGCTGCTGAACTACCTCTCTTCTGTTAGCGCCACTCAGGTCGACAAAGAGTAATACTGAACGGGCGGTGTCTTCTGGCACCGCCTTTTTTTGCACTCTATTGCGCCCCTTCCCTGCCCTTCCTGACGCGTTCCGCATAGACCGCCAGCGTACTTTTCAGCACATCCAGTGTCACCGGCTTCGACAAACAGTTATCCATGCCCGCATCCATACAGCGCTGCTTCTCTTCCGCTAACGCATTTGCCGTCACGCCGATCACCGGGAAGGTATGTCCTAGCTGACGCAGACGTTGTGTCAGGCGATAACCATCCATATTTGGCATGTTCACGTCGCTCAGCACGATATCGATATGGTTACGACTCAGCACATTCAGCGCATCGACACCATCCTGCGCGGTTTTGGTCTGATAACCGACAGTGCCCAGCTGTTCCGACAGCAGCATACGGTTGATCGGATGGTCATCAACGATCAGCACGATAATATCTTCGAAGGTTGCGGCTTCTTTAGGTACCGCCAATGGCAGCGGCGTGGCGGTTTCGCTATTGATGTTGATGCGGTAGATGCGGCCTAACAGTTGCGGTAAATCATGCAGCATCGCGCTGCTCTGAACCCATTGACCTGGCGCGGTTTCGTGCGGCATATCAATGTGCTCGCCACAAATGCGAATGTACGCGCGTCCGCTTTGTGCAGCAGGCTCATCGTGATCGCTAATGATCACATCATCAGCCGCCGCCTGTCCGTGGTAATACGCCGCCTGAATACCCTGTTGTTGCAGCAGACGCAGCAGGAAGCTGGCGAGGTACTCATTGCGCATATCCAGCCAAATGGCTTTTTCCTGCAATCCGTCCAGCAGTGGTGGCGCAGCCAGCTGACCGGAATAGATCGGAATACGCACGATAAACTGGCTGCCCATACCCGGCTCAGAATCGACTTCGATATCGCCGTCCATCATGTTGATGAGCTTTTCACAAATCGCCAGCCCTAAGCCGGTGCCCTGGAAGTTACGCTGCACGCCCGACCCCACCTGGAAGAACGGGTCGAACAGGCGCGTCACCTCTTTGGCTGGAATACCAACGCCGGTATCACGCACGCGGAACGCCAGGTAGCCCTCTTTGACGTAGGCATGCAGAATAATGCAGCCGGTATGGGTGAACTTGATGGCGTTGTTCAGCAGGTTGGAGATCACCTGCTGCAGCCGCATAGCATCACCATCCATGCTGAGTGGCACATCGTTTTCGATAAACACATACAGCGTCAGACGCTTGCGCACCACCAACGAGAGATAGTTACTGGCTATGTGATTGACCACTTCACGTGGCGAGAACGGATGCGGTTCAATCTTCAGCTGTTCAGATTCAATCTTCGAGAAGTCGAGGATATCGCTGATGATCTTCAGCAGCAGGCTCGACGAGTTGTTCATCGCCGTCACCAGTGAGTCCACGCCTTTCGGCAGCACTTTGGTTTGCAGCAGATCGAGGTTGCCGATAATGCCATACAGCGGCGTGCGCAATTCATGGCTGACGGTGGCGAGGAACATCGATTTCGATTGGCTGGCCTGCTCGGCCGAATGGGCCATCTCCTGCAGCGACTGCTCCATGCGCACGCGCGCCGAAACATCAACCAGCACGCAGATCGCCACGTTTTCATTGCGATAGCGCGAATGCACAAAACTGATTTGCAGGTTAGTGTTGCTGCCGGTGAGCACATCAACAAAATTGACCTGCTGACCGCCGATAATTTCATTCAGCCGCTGGCGATCTTCCTGCGTCAGCAGCGTCAGATAGTTATGCGCCAGCTCATTGCTCAGAATGTTGGTGCCATCGCTGGTGCGCAGAATACAGATGCCAACCGGCGCAGAAGCAACAATTTTACGGTTGAACTGTTCGTGTTCCTCAAGCCGATGCGCGTTCTCTTCAGCCGGCAGAAACATGCGGCGCTCAAAAATCCACGCCAGCGTGAACAAAATCACCGCAGTGAAGATGTTGAGCAGCAGCGCGTTAATCAGCATCAGCTTGAGCTGATCCATTAACACGTCGGTGGAAAGCGACCACACCACATTAAGATTCGACGGCGGCAGCGGCTTTTTCAGCACCAGCTGGCGATAGCTGTCGAGATAGCCGAACCAGGTACTGTTGTCCGGCAGATCGTCAAGCGAGTAACCCGGCCCGCCGCGACGCGAGCTGATCAGCGGACGGTAGTTTTCATCGGTGATGGTGGCCACCAGCGGCAAACCGCCCGGCTGAATGAACTCATCAAGGCGGATATTCTGTTCCACGCCCAGCAGCGCCTGCAGCTTGTTCGCCACATAGACTGGCATCACCATATAGAAGTTGCCGACGCCCGGTTGCGCGCTGCTGGTAATCCAGTACATCGGCTGACGGCGCTCTTCTTCATTACCGTTACGATAATGCAGCACGCGCTCGCGCAGCGCTTTCAGGCTACGTTCACGATCGACCGAATTGTTATTGCCGATAGTGAAATCGGCCAGACACTGATTTTCGCCACCGATGAAGAACACGCGGTTCAATTCATATGCCGAGGCAAAATTACTTTTCCAGTAATTGATGTAATAGCTAAGCGAATCCAGCGAGTTGCGCCAGGTGTTGCTCATTGAGGTGCAGTCGCCATCGGAAAACAGCGGGGTGAATTGTGGCAGCGCGCCTTTACCCGGCGGTAAACCATTTAGCACATCCAGGCCGTTAGCGCTGCTGCTCAAGCGATTTTCGGTGATGTATTTCAGCTCGCGCATCACATCCGCCGAATGGCGTACGTACCATTCCGCCTGACCGTAATTGGTGGCAAACTCCTGACGCACCGCGTTCTCTTTCTCATGCAGCACGTTGATGATGTAGAAAGTGGTCAGCAGCGCACCTAGCGCCCAGAGCAGCAACGCCAGCGCACGAAACAGATAGCGCGAAATTCGGAGCGTAGTGCGAAAGGAGACGAGATATTTCAAAAGAGGCTCACTGGCGGTAAGGGGTTATCAGGATGTTGAAAAGCTTTCATACACTAGCTTTATCGGCCCTAAAAAGCCAGCTAGCCTGCGCCTTTAGGGGAAAACTCAGATAAAAAAAATGGCAGGTCAGTTGCCTGACCTGCCATCCATAAACAGCGTTATGGATTACTCTTCGTCGTCCGCTTCTGGCGCTTCGTCGTCGCTCTCCACTTCCGGCGCGATATCCTCCTCGCCTTCCGCTACGCTACCGTCGATGGCGTCGAGTTCTTCCTCTTCCACCGGCTCAGCAACACGTTGCAGACCCACAACGTTTTCATCTTCCGCGGTACGGATCAGAATCACGCCTTGAGTATTACGGCCAACCACGCTGACTTCCGATACGCGAGTACGAACCAGCGTACCCGCATCGGTGATCATCATGATCTGATCGCCATCAACCACTTGTACCGCACCAATTACCGGCCCGTTACGTTCGGTGACTTTAATTGAGATCACACCCTGCGTCGCACGCGACTTGGTTGGATACTCGCTGTTGGCGGTACGTTTACCGTAACCGTTCTGCGTCACGGTGAGGATCGCGCCCTCTTCACGTGGCACAATCAGCGACACCACTTTGTCGTTAGCGGTCAGCTTGATACCGCGTACGCCTGAGGCCGAACGACCCATCGCACGGACTGCAGTTTCCGCAAAGCGCACCACTTTACCGGCGGCAGAGAACAGCATTGCTTCGTCACTACCGTTGGTCAGCGCCACACCAATCAGCTCATCATCCTCACGCAGATTGATGGCGATGATGCCCGCGCTACGCGGGCGGCTGAACTCCTGCAGCGCCGTTTTCTTCACGGTACCGCTGGCGGTTGCCATGAAGATGTTGAAGCCTTCAGTGTATTCGCGCACCGGCAGAATGGCGGTGATACGTTCGTTGGCTTCCAGCGGCAACAGGTTGACGATTGGACGACCGCGCGCACCACGGCTGGCTTCCGGCAGTTGATAGACCTTCATCCAGTAGAGACGGCCACGGCTGGAGAAGCACAGAATGGTGTCGTGGGTGTTGGCCACCAGCAGACGATCGATAAAGTCTTCTTCTTTAATACGTGCTGCGGATTTGCCTTTACCACCGCGGCGCTGGGCTTCATAGTCTCTCAGCGGTTGGTATTTGACATAACCCTGATGCGACAGCGTCACCACAACGTCTTCCTGATTGATCAGGTCTTCGATGTTGATGTCAGCGCTATTGGCCGTGATTTCAGTACGACGTGCGTCGCCAAACTGGTCGCGCATCAGCTCTAGCTCTTCACGAATCACTTCCATCAGGCGCTCAGCGCTCTGCAGGATGTGCAGCAGCTCAGCGATCTGATCCAGCAGCTCTTTATACTCGTCGAGCAGTTTTTCGTGCTCAAGGCCGGTCAGTTTCTGCAGACGCAGATCCAGAATCGCCTGTGCTTGCTGTTCGGTCAGATAATATTGACCCTCGCGAATACCGAACTCAGCTTCCAGCCACTCCGGACGTGCAGCATCGTTACCGGCACGTTCCAGCATGGCAGCAACGTTACCCAGATCCCACGACTGCGCCAAAAGGCCCAGTTTCGCTTCCGCTGGCGTTGGCGCACGACGAATCAGCTCAATGATCGGATCGATGTTCGCCAGTGCAATCGCCAGCCCTTCAAGGATGTGGGCGCGATCGCGTGCTTTACGCAGTTCGAAAATGGTACGACGCGTAACAACTTCACGACGGTGACGCACAAAGGCTTCGATGATGCCTTTCAGCGTCATGATCTTCGGCTGGCCCTGATGCAGCGCCACCATATTGATGCCGAAAGAGACCTGCAGCTGTGTCAGCGAGTAGAGGTTGTTGAGAACCACTTCACCCACCGCATCGCGTTTGATCTCAATCACAACGCGCATGCCGTCTTTGTCGGACTCATCACGCAGCGCGCTGATGCCTTCAACGCGCTTCTCTTTCACCAACTCAGCAATCTTCTCGATCAGGCGCGCTTTGTTCACCTGATACGGCAGTTCGTGAACGATGATGGTTTCACGGCCGGTCTTGGCGTCAGTTTCCACTTCGCCACGTGCGCGGATGTAAATTTTGCCGCGCCCGGTGCGATACGCTTCCTCGATACCACGACGACCATTAATAAACGCAGCCGTCGGGAAATCGGGCCCGGTGATGTGCTCCATCAAGCCTTCAACGGTGATGTCTTCATCTTCGATGAAAGCCAGACAGCCGTTAATCACTTCCGTGAGGTTGTGCGGTGGAATGTTGGTCGCCATACCGACTGCGATACCGGACGAACCGTTTACCAGCAGGTTAGGAATTTTGGTTGGCAGGACTTCAGGAATCTGCTCGGTGCCGTCATAGTTCGGCACGAAATCGACGGTTTCCTTTTCCAGGTCAGCCAGCAGCTCCGAGGAGATCTTTGCCATACGCACTTCGGTATAACGCATCGCTGCAGCGGAGTCGCCGTCGACCGAACCAAAGTTACCCTGACCGTCAACCAGCATGTAGCGCAGGGAGAACGGCTGGGCCATACGTACAATACTTTCGTATACCGCGGAATCGCCGTGCGGGTGATATTTACCGATGACGTCACCGACCACACGGGCGGATTTTTTATAGGCTTTATTCCAGTCGTTGCCCAGTTCGCTCATGGCAAAAAGCACGCGGCGGTGTACCGGCTTCAGACCATCACGCACATCGGGTAAGGCTCGGCCAACAATGACCGACATGGCGTAATCGAGGTAGGAGTTTTTTAACTCTTCTTCGATATTGACCGGTGTAATTTCTCTCGCAAGGTCGCTCATGGAGCCGCTATCCCTCTACATAATCCCGGATTTAAAGGTGCGAAAGTATATCACATCGCTTCCCTTCGGTGAACGCTAACCAGGCCTTAATCCCGCTTTTCCTTTAGCGTGAGAGATGCGCTCACCTGGCTTAAGCGTTTATACTGAGGGAATATTTTGTCTGGAGTGATGATTCAATGAGTGAACAACCGCAGGAAAGCCGCCAGAACGTTGACCACGCCGAGATTGCCAAATTTGAGGCCGTGGCATCCCGCTGGTGGGATTTAGAGGGTGAATTTAAGCCGTTGCACCGTATCAATCCCCTGCGGCTTGGTTGGATAGCGCAGCACTGCCATGGCCTGTTCGGCAAGAAAGTGCTTGATGTCGGCTGCGGCGGCGGCATTCTGGCGGAGAGCATGGCGCGCGAAGGCGCAGAGGTTACTGGCCTGGATATGGGCGCTGAGCCGCTGGAAGTGGCGCGTCTGCACGCGCTGGAGAGCGGCGTGAGCCTCAACTACGTGCAGCAAACCGTGGAAGATCACGCGGCCAGTCACGCCGGGCAATATGACGTGGTGACCTGCATGGAGATGCTGGAGCATGTGCCGGACCCGCGCTCCGTGGTGTTAGCCTGCGCGCAGCTGGTGAAACCCGGCGGCGAGGTGTTCTTCTCCACCATCAACCGCAATCCAAAAGCCTGGCTGCTGGCGGTGTTTGGTGCGGAATATGTGCTGCGTATGGTGCCGCGCGGTACCCACGATGTGAAAAAGTTTATCCGCCCCGCTGAGTTGCTCAACTGGGTCGATGAAACTCCGCTGCGTGAAAGAAACATGATTGGCCTGCACTACAATCCGCTGACCAACCAGTTCCGCCTGGGTCGCGGTGTCGATGTGAACTATATGATTCATACGCACCGTCAGGATTAACCAACCCGGTGCGCATAAATGCGCACCCTACAATATCCTGCCCGTAGGGTCGCCATTCATGGCGACCACCTATCCAGATCAATTTCCTTTTAGACGCGTGCCAGCCTTTTTTATAGGCTGGACAAGTCACAAAAAATTCATAAGCAATTTTAGATAAGTTCGCTGCTGGCGGCCTTGTCGGGGCTTTTTTCACCTAAGAAAATTCCTGAAGCGCGTTGGTTGAGCAAGAAACACGCGCCCGATCATAAAGTGAAAAAAAAGTGCTTAGCGGTTGACACCAAGTGCAGGCCTTGCGGCATGCGGATCCAGGATTTTAGCCAGCCGGTAAGGACGATTTTTCAGTGAAAATCAACTCTTGTTAAGAAGAGATTGCTGACTAGAATACTCACCATATTGTTGTTCAAACTTCCCGCACCCCCTATATATAGTGTTTATCCACAGGCTTACTCACAACGAGCGGCTTGTGCATAGACCTTGTGCATAGATGGGGGATAAATACGTCATTCATGCATGGACAGGTAAAAACGCGACATGAACCAAAGTCTGCTCGTTACTAAACGCGATGGCCGCCAGGAGCGCATTGATCTCGACAAAATTCACCGTGTACTGGATTGGGCAGCCGAAGGGCTGAACAACGTTTCAGTTTCACAGGTTGAACTGCGCTCACACATTCAGTTTTACGATGGCATCAGAACCTCTGATATTCATGAGACCATCATCAAGGCTGCCGCAGACCTGATCTCTCGTGATGCGCCGGATTATCAATACCTGGCCGCGCGTCTGGCTATTTTCCACCTGCGTAAAAAAGCGTATGGCCAGTTTGAGCCGCCGAAGCTGTACGATCAGGTTGTGAAAATGGTTGAGATGGGCAAATACGACCGTCACCTGCTGGAAGATTACAGCACTGAAGAGTTCGAGCAGATGGACGAGTTCATCGACCATTGGCGCGACATGAATTTCTCTTACGCCGCCGTGAAGCAGCTGGAAGGGAAATATCTGGTGCAGAACCGCGTGAGCGGTGAGATCTACGAAAGCGCCCAGTTCCTCTATATTCTGGTGGCGGCTTGCCTGTTCTCTGGCTACCCGCGCGAAACCCGTATGGACTACGTGAAGCGCTTCTACGATGCGATCTCAACCTTCAAGATCTCACTGCCAACGCCAATCATGTCCGGCGTGCGTACCCCAACGCGTCAGTTCAGCTCTTGCGTATTGATCGAGTGTGGCGACAGCCTCGACTCCATCAATGCTACCTCCAGCGCCATTGTGAAATACGTTTCTCAGCGCGCCGGTATCGGCATCAACGCTGGCCGCATTCGTGCGCTGGGTAGCCCAATCCGCGGTGGCGAAGCGTTCCACACCGGCTGTATTCCGTTCTACAAACATTTCCAGACCGCGGTGAAGTCCTGCTCGCAGGGCGGCGTGCGTGGCGGTGCAGCGACGCTGTTTTACCCAATGTGGCATCTGGAAGTAGAAAGCCTGCTGGTGCTGAAAAATAACCGTGGTGTTGAAGGCAACCGCGTGCGTCACATGGATTACGGCGTACAGATCAACAAGCTGATGTACACGCGCTTGTTAAAAGGTGAAGACATCACCCTGTTCAGCCCGTCTGACGTGCCTGGCCTGTACGATGCGTTCTTCGCCGATCAGGACGAGTTCGAGCGTCTGTACACCAAATACGAGAAAGACGACAGCATTCGCAAGCAGCGCGTGAAAGCGGTTGAGCTGTTCTCACTGATGATGCAGGAACGTGCATCAACTGGCCGTATTTACATCCAGAACGTCGATCACTGCAACACCCATAGCCCGTTCGATCCAAGCATCGCACCGGTTCGCCAGTCGAACCTGTGCCTTGAGATTGCACTGCCGACCAAACCGCTGAATGACGTCAATGACGAAAGCGGCGAAATCGCCCTGTGTACGCTGTCGGCCTTCAACCTGGGCGCGATTAACAGCCTCGACGATTTGGACGAACTGGCGACCCTCGCAGTGCGTGCACTTGATGCGCTGCTGGATTACCAGGATTATCCAATCCCGGCAGCACAACGTGGCGCCATGGGCCGCCGTACGCTGGGTATTGGCGTAATCAACTACGCCTACTACCTGGCGAAAAATGGTGTGCGCTACTCCGATGGCAGCGCAAACAACCTGACGCACAAAACCTTCGAAGCCATTCAGTTCTATCTGCTGAAAGCCTCGAATGAATTGGCGAAAGAGCAAGGTGCGTGCCCGTGGTTCAAAGAGACCACTTACTCGCAGGGCATTCTGCCGATCGATACCTACAAAAAAGATCTCGACGCGGTGTGCAACGAGCCGCTGCATCTGGATTGGGAAGGTCTGCGTGAGTCCATCACTACGCACGGTCTGCGCAACTCCACGCTCTCTGCGCTGATGCCGTCTGAAACCTCTTCGCAGATTTCGAACGCCACCAACGGTATTGAGCCGCCGCGCGGACATATCAGCATCAAAGCATCAAAAGACGGCATTCTGCGTCAAGTGGTGCCAGAGTATGAGCGTCTGAAAGATCAGTACGAACTGCTGTGGGAAATGCCATCTAACGACGGTTATCTGCAGCTGGTTGGCGTGATGCAAAAGTTCATCGATCAGGCGATTTCGTCGAACACCAACTACGATCCGAGCCGCTTTGCCAATGGCAAAGTGCCGATGAAACAGTTGCTGAAAGACCTGCTGACCGCTTACAAGTTCGGCGTAAAAACCCTGTACTATCAAAACACCCGCGACGGTGCGGAAGATGTACAGGACGATCTGGCGCCTTCCATTCAGGATGATGGCTGCGAAAGCGGCGCATGTAAGATCTAATCTCATCTTGTCAGGGCCGGCAGTGGTCGGCCCTCTTCACATTTGGACTCAAAATGGCTTACACCACATTCTCGCAGAACAAAAATGACCAGCTGAAAGAGCCGATGTTCTTTGGCCAGTCCGTCAACGTTGCCCGTTTCGATCAGCAGAAATATGACATCTTTGAAAAGCTGATTGAGAAGCAGCTCTCCTTCTTCTGGCGTCCGGAAGAAGTCGACGTCTCGCGCGATCGTATTGATTACCAGGCGCTGCCGGAGCATGAAAAGCACATCTTCATCAGCAACCTGAAGTATCAAACGTTGCTGGACTCGATTCAGGGCCGTAGCCCGAACGTGGCGCTGCTGCCGCTGATTTCCATCCCTGAGCTGGAAACCTGGATTGAAACCTGGGCGTTCTCTGAGACCATTCACTCGCGCTCTTACACGCACATCATCCGTAACATCGTGAACGATCCGGCGGTGGTGTTTGACGATATCGTCACCAACGAGCAGATTCTGGCGCGTGCGGAAGATATCTCGAAGTACTACGATGACCTGATCGAGATGACCAGCTACTGGCATCTGCTGGGCGAAGGCACGCATCAGGTGAACGGTAAAACGGTCACCGTTAGCCTGCGCGATCTGAAAAAGCAGCTCTATATCTGCCTGATGAGCGTCAATGCGCTGGAAGCGATTCGTTTCTACGTCAGCTTCGCCTGTTCATTTGCCTTCGCCGAACGCGAACTGATGGAAGGTAACGCCAAAATCATCAAGCTGATTGCCCGTGATGAAGCGCTGCATCTTACCGGCACTCAGCACATGCTGAACCTGCTGCGCACCGGTGAAGACGATCCGGAGATGAAAGCCATTGCCGCAGAGTGCCGCGATGAATGCTACGATCTGTTCAAGAAAGCTGCCGAGCAGGAAAAAGAGTGGGCAGAATATCTGTTCAGCGGCGGCTCAATGATTGGTCTGAACAAAGACATTCTGTGCCAGTACATCGAGTACATCACCAATATCCGTATGCAGGCGGTGGGTCTTGACCTGCCGTTCCAGACGCGTTCGAACCCAATTCCATGGATCAACTCGTGGCTGGTGTCGGACAACGTGCAGGTTGCACCACAGGAAGTTGAAGTGAGCTCGTATCTGGTCGGTCAGATTGATTCTGAAGTGGGCGAAGACGATTTCGACGGCTTCCAGCTGTAAGCATGAGTCGCTCTGTTATTATTCTGCGCAGCTCCGGCTCCCGACTGGAATGCGCAGAAGATCACCCCAATCTGCTGGCGACGCTGGAAGCCAATAATCTGTGCGTGGAGTTTCAGTGTCGCGAAGGCTACTGCGGCTCTTGCCGCATGCGTTTGCTGAAAGGCGAAGTGGCTTATGCGGAAACACCGTTGGCGTTTGTGCAGCAAGGTGAAATTTTGCCGTGCTGCTGTCGCGCCAAAGGGGAGATTGAGATCGAGCTGTGATTGAGCAGGTCGCCATGACTGGCGACCTTACAGCGCGTTAGTTTTTGACTGTTTCGATAATATCTATCCAGCCGTGTCCGGTGCTGACTTCGCTGCCGTGCAGCCAGCGACGCAGCATGTTCATTGCCATCATCGCCACGACTTTCTGCCGCGTTTCCACATTATGTCGACCATGCGTGAACTTCACGCGCTGGCCCCAACTGGCTTCCGGCGTATGTAGCGCAATCGACACTTCTCCTTCCACTAAATTTCCCACCGACAATGCCAGCGCTGCGCCCTGCTGTTTCGCCCAGTCACGCGTGCGGGCAACCTGTGCTTCCAGTTCTTCAGACTGCGGCGGCAGAATCTCCGCCTTGCTGAGCGCCACATCCGCTGCTGCCAGCTGCCAGTTAAGCAATCCGGCGGTAAACTGCTCGCTCAGTGCCAAACGTAAACCACGATCCTGCAACTCGCGCGCCAGCAGCGCAGGTAAACCTTCAGTGCCTTCAAAGATGGTGCATTCAGCCAGTAACAGTTTTACCTGCTGCCACACTTGCTCCATCGCCACGCGCTGGCGCGCGGGTCCAGTGAGCTTGATTTCAATGATCGGCATCGATGAGCGATAGCCCATCACCACCCCTTCGGGCAGCGGTAACGGCTCCAGCTCGGCGGCAATATCACTTTCTCCGCGACCAAAAGTGGTGAGACGCAAACACAATGGCGGTTCCGGCAGTTCAAAGCGAGCTTTGAGGCGCGGAATGATCTCCTGCTCCACCATTACTTTGAATTCCGACGGTACGCCCGGCGTGAAGAAAATCCAACAGCGATTGAGCTGCATAGCGAAGCCGCACGCGGTGCCGACAGGATTATCCAGCATCTCAGCAATGGCGGGGATTTCTGCCTGCTTGCGATTGCTCGGTGCCATGACGCGTCCACGACTGGCGAACCAGGCTTCCATTTTTTCCAGCCAGGCGTGCTGGATAACCAGTTCGCAGCCGCTGGCATTCGCAGCGGCCTGCGCGCTGAGATCGTCGCTGGTTGGTCCTAAACCACCATTTACAATTAGCACGTCAGCAATCTGGCTGCGGCTCTGCAGCGCCTCCACCAGCGAGGTCATTGCGTCGCCCACGGTGCTACGGCTGGTCATCGGTAAACCGTGCTGGAACAGCACATCGGCAAGCCAGGCGGCATTAGTATCAACAATCTGCCCATGTAACACTTCATCGCCCGTTGAGAGCATTTCTACACGTATCACGTTGCGTTCTCCTTTTCCCTGTCGCTTTACTGTAGGAAGCGCGCAGGCGAAACACAATCGCGGATGATGCGAAACAGGAATTAGCGGGGAATTAACGGTAGGAAAACAAGAATCGGGCGCGAAGCAAGTCGCGCCCGTTGGAACTTAACGTCGTGCCAGCAGTAAACCTACAAACAGGCCAGCGGCGGCACCGATGCCAATCCCCTGCCACGGTTTTTCATGCACATAATCATCGGCGCGATAGGCCGCATTTTTGGCACGATAGTAATAACTGTCTGACGCCTGGCTAACGCGAGATTTCACGTCTTCCAGCGCTTGTTCAGCTTTGAGTTTCAGTTCGATGTATTTCTGATCGGCCGGATCGCCTGACGCGCGTAATACTTCTTCCAGCGTTTCGGTCAGCAGCGCCAGGTCGTCATCAAGGCGTGTTTCAAATTGGTCTGAAGATGACACTATGTAGTTCCTCCATGTTCCTAACTCGTTGTGATTTAACTATAGTCATAAATTCCAATTTTGCTGGGCGGCGAGCGCCAGGATTTAACCGAGTTTGGATCATCTCATTGCAAAGTTATGTCATCAGCGGCGTGGCGGCGCGAAATCTGCTTCGCTTATTTGATTAATCTGATAAATTTTCCACAGACTGAATTTTTCAATTTCGCGACTGTCGTAACCCCCTGTAGCCTGACGCTCAGCGTCACATGTGTGAAGTACGCACGACAGTCACAATACACCCGAGCAGCTAAGGATTAGATTTCCGGCATGAATCGTAGAAAATTTATGAAAGCGTCCATGGCCCTCTCCGCGGTTAGCGGCATGACGGGTCTCTCCACGCTGTTTGCACAATCCGCCTGGGCCGATGATGGCATCGCCGACGGTACCGCGGTACGCTTCGATTTCGATTCATTGAAAAAGAAAGCGTCCGCCCTGGCAAAACAGCCCTGGGGCGGCGCACCCGGCCCCTTGCCCGACACCCTGGCCAATCTCACGCCTCAGGCCTATAACGAAATTCAGTACGACGCCAATCACTCGCTGTGGAACAACATCGCCGATCGCGAGCTGGATGTGCAGTTCTTCCACGTCGGTATGGGCTTTAAGCGCCGCATCCGCATGTTCTCGGTCGATGCCGCTAGCCGTGAAGCGCGCGAAATCCACTTCCGTCCTGAACTGTTCAACTACCACAACGCCAACGTTGATACCAAGCAGCTGGTCGGTAAAACCGATCTCGGCTTTGCCGGGTTCCGTGCGTTCAAGAAGCCGGAACTGGCGCGTCGCGATATCGTCTCCTTCCTCGGTGCCAGCTATTTCCGTGCGGTCGATGAGACCTTCCAGTACGGCCTCTCCGCACGTGGCGTGGCGGTAAATACTTTCAGTAACGGCAAAGAAGAGTTTCCGGACTTCACCGCGTTCTGGTTCGAAACGCCAAAAGCCGATGACACCACTTTTGTGGTGTATGCCCTGTTAGATGGTGCGAGCATCACCGGAGCTTACAAGTTCACCATCCACTGCGAAGAAAAACGCGTAGTGATGGAAGTAGAAAACCACCTGTTTGCACGAAACGAAATCCGCCAGCTTGGCATCGCGCCTATGACCAGTATGTTCAGCTGTGGCACCAATGAGCGTCGCATGTGCAACACCTATCATCCGCAAATTCACGACTCCGATCGTCTGGCGATGTGGACCGGTGAAGGTGAATGGATTGCGCGTCCGCTGAACAACCCGCAGCGCTTGCAGTTCAACGCCTATCAGGACGAAAACCCGCGTGGTTTTGGCCTGTTGCAGTTGGACCATGATTTTAAGAATTACCAGGATGTGATTGGCTGGTACGACAAACGTCCTAGCCTGTGGGTGGAACCGATTGGGAAATGGGGCAAAGGCGCCATTAACGTCATGGAGATTCCAACCACCGGTGAAACGCTGGATAACGTGGTGTGCTTCTGGCAGCCGTCTGAACCGGTGAAAGCCGGCAGCGAGTTCAACTTCCAATACAAACTCTACTGGAGCCAGTTACCGCCAGTGCGCAGTGGTTTGGCGCGTGTTGATGCCACGCGCACCGGTATTGGTGGCTTCCCTGAAGGTTGGGCGCCAGGCGAGCATTTCCCGGATAC
Organism: Pantoea sp. X-Soil-ISGK-421; assembly: GCF_059730785.1. NCBI lineage: Bacteria > Pseudomonadati > Pseudomonadota > Gammaproteobacteria > Enterobacterales > Erwiniaceae > Pantoea > Pantoea sp. X-Soil-ISGK-421. The sequence continues at coordinate 2,765,250 of NZ_AP035979.1, forward strand.
ATGGTGCCGTCGCTTTGCCATTGATTTTGTTGGTGGCGATCTGAAAGCGGCAGCACCGAAAGGTATTGAACCGGTCATTACCGTTTCTGAAGGTACCTTCAAGCAGGTTGAGATTCTCTACGTCGAGCCGCTGAACGGTTACCGTATCCTGTTTGACTGGTACCCGAACAGTGACTCGACCAAGCCGGTTGATATGCGCCTGTTCTTGCGGACCAAAGATGAGACGCTGAGTGAAACCTGGCTCTATCAGTACTTCCCGCCGCCGCCGGATCAGCGTAAATACGTTGATGACCGGCAGATGACGCCGGGCTAATGATAACGGCGAGGAGCGATCCTCGCCGTTATGCTTTCTGCATGCCGATGTGGGGAATATCATCTTCCATATACACGTCGGTCACCGCTTTAAAGCCTAGTCGTCCATAGAAACCTTCCAGATGCGCCTGCGCAGAGAGATAGATCGCGCGCTGCGGCCAATAATTCTCACAGCTCTCCAGCGCCTTCTCCATCAAACGGTATCCCAGTTTCAAACCCCGCGCTTCTTCAGAGACGATGACACGACCAATCAATACCGGCGCGGAATCTAACGCAGGGGTTAGCACGCGCGCATAGGCCAGCAGCTTACCATCGAGAAATCCGAGAATGTGGCGGTTATCGGCGGCTAAATCCTGACCATCGATGTCCTGATACGGACAGTTTTGTTCCACGATGAAAACATGATTACGCAACGCCAGCAGAGTATACAGCTGCTGTGCCGTCAGTTCGCTGTGGTGGCAATCAAGCCAAAGCATTTCCATGGTGCTTCCTTGTCTGAGCGAAAAAAGTGAATTCCGCCAGCGTATCACAGCGACTTTACTAAACGCAGTGCCATGCAAGTCTGCACCCCCTGAACGTGACGCGCTTTACACTCTTATTTCACAATACTGCGCGATGGGGCGCGCTTTTGCTGCCACAGCTCATGGCGCAATCGCAGACTTTGCCACAAGCGCAGCGGCCAAAGCTGACTCGATTGGGGTTCAATCACCCGCTTTAACAGCCAGACATAATCCAGCGCTAACCCTGGCGTCCACGTCATCTCTTCCGCCCTGCCGCGAATCACGCCAAGCAACCAAAAGTTGGGATCGATGAACAAGCGCAGGCCGGCAAAAGGCTGCTGTGCCAAAATCCCCTCTATCGCCACATCCAGCGCCTGGATCATGGTAGATGAGCAGTTGCGTGCCGTGAGGTTGTAGGTGCTGTCAGTGCGATAGCTGTGCCAGTAATTTTCCAGCGCTACCCGATTGTAGCGAGCAAATGTGATCTGCTTATCAGGCGCGCACCAATCTGCCACTTCCTCGGCCAGCGACGGCAAAAAACGCCCGGCAACATCGTTATTCTCACCCGAACGCAGAATGGCGCGGAAATTACCGGAATCACGGTCAATGTTATCCAGCGGATAATGGCTGATGTAAATATCACTCCCGACCTCCAGCGCCGCGTGTCCGGTCGATACCACACCATTGTTATCAACCGCAGCGATGTAGCGATTGATCAAGGGATAGCGTTCGCGCACCACGCAGGCGCCGACCGGCGTCCAGATATATACCGTCATCGGAATTGCGGCCAAATCCTGCGGAAACGGTGGATGCGCATAGTGACTGCTGTGCCAGCGACGTAATCCTGCCGCCTTGAACAGTGGCAGCGCAGTTACCGAACTGTCATCAGTTAACAGACGTGCCTGACGTGCCATGAGAAGCAGATTACTGCCGATGCTCAGCAGCAATAAGGCGAAACAGAGCGGTACCGCAATATGATGATGAAATGGCCAGTTGCTGATGATCAACATACTCAGAGCGAGCTCCACAATGCCGGTGAAGCAGTGCTTGCGCCAGCGTACGCCGCGTAACACCCAAGCCGCCGAGATGCGAAACAGGCCATCAAACAGGAACATCAAACCAAATAACACCGCCGAGACATCGTTATTGTCAGCGGGGATGTTAAATATCAGGAAGGCGATGAAGAGAAAACCCAGCGCTTTCATCAGAGTTAACCAGTCAATACGCAGCTCTTTACTGATGGCGAAGAACAGTTGCACCACGCCTTCCACCACAAACAGGATGGCGAGCATATCCAGCGGTACCGACAACACGCCGTCGCTGCCAATATCATAAAGTATTGATGCCGAGAGAAGGATCAGCGCCAAACCGCCGAGCGCGAGCCAATACCAGCGGCGGCGCAGCACCTGAGCGCCGGTAAGCAGGAAGATCAGTTTGATCATGTCGCCTCTGCGGGGGAATAAACACTGCTTAAAAATTAGCAACGTCCGCAGAGATTGTCAGATTTCAGGCAAAAAAAATCAGGCCCGAAGGCCTGATTCAGTGAGGACATGATTTTAACTTACATCAGCGGCTGAGCCATCTGCACCAGTGTAATCAGCGGCTGCGGATAAACACCGAGCAGCAGCACCAGAATTGCAGAGATCAGCACCACAACACCGCCCGCCGTAAACGCCCAATTGGCTTGCGTATCGCGGTTGTGCAGTTCCGGCGGGCTAAGATACAGACTCACCGTCACGCGCAGATAGTAGTAAAGACCAATCGCACTACCCGCTACCACCGCGCCACTCAACCACCACAGATGTGCGTTCACACTCGAGGCAATAACGTAGAACTTACCGATGAAACCGAGCGTCATGGGGATACCCGCCAGTGACAACATCATCACCGTCATTACCGCAGACAGAATCGGACGATGCCAGAACAAACCGCGATAGGAATACAGGGTATCGGCATCCGGACCGCGATATGGGCTCGACATCAGACTCACCACGCCGAACGCGCCAAGGCTGCTGAACAGGTAACCGGCCAGATAAACGCCTGCGGTTTCCAATGACAGCTGATGGGTTTTCACCGCAATCAACGCCACGAGCAAATAACCAAGGTGCGCGATAGACGAGTAACCGAGCAGACGCTTGATGTTGCTCTGGGAAATCGCCATCAGGTTACCGAACAGAATCGACGCGAAGGCAATGACACCCAGCACGGTACGAACGGCTTCGCTGTCAGTGACAGGCGCGTACATGAAGAGGCGCATAATCACGCCAAAGATGGCGATCTTGCTGGCGGTGGCCAGGAAGGTTGAAACCGGCGCAGGTGCACCCTGGTAAACGTCTGGCGTCCACAGGTGAAAAGGTACCAGCGACAGTTTAAAGCCCAGACCGATAATCATCATGCCCAGACCCAGCAGCAACAGCGGCTCCTGAATCATGCTGTCACTCAGGCTTTTGCCTAACTGCACAAAGCTCAGGCTACCCGAGTCTGCATAAATCAGCGCGATACCGAACAGCAGGAATGATGACGCTGCAGCCGACAGAATGGTGTATTTCAGTGATGCTTCCAGCGAACGTTTCTGGCGGAAGGCATAACCAATCAAACCAAACAGCGGCAGTGACAGCAGTTCGATACCGATGAACAGCGCCGCCAGATGGTTGGCGCTCGCCAGCACGATCCCACCGAGTGCCGCAATCAGCACCAGCAGATAAAACTCATCTTTGTTGTCCGGGAAACCGGCCAGCCACGGATAAGCGAAGGTGCAGGTGGCTAAACTCGCCAACACCACCAGCGCGGTGTAGAACATCGAATAGCCATCAACGCGCAGCAGCGGCGTGACATCCATCGCCCCCGCCTGGCCGACAAACCACAGAGAGAACAGCGCAATGTTAAGTCCGATCACGGTCAGCGTGGCATTAACAAAGTGATTGCGTCGCCACGCAATGGACAGCATCACCACCACCACCGTCAATCCGACGATCAACAGCGGCAGTAACGCGATCAGATGTTGAGGAGTTATTGTCATGGCGAATTACGGCCTTGTAGTTGAAATTGAAGCGGTAAACCACTGCTGAATATTGCTCATCGCAGCATGGGATGTGTCGAGGATCGGTTGAGGATAAATCCCCAACAGCACCAGCAACACCACCAATACGCCGATAGTCAGGAACTCACGCGGTGACATGCCTGGCAGCGGATCTTTCGACTTTGCTTCGCCGAAGTAAGCGCGCTGCATCATGATCAGGGAGTAAACCGAAGCAAACACCAGACCAAAGGTCGCAATAACGATAATCACCGGCACCACCTGGAAGCTGCCGGTCAGAATCATGAATTCGCCAACAAAGTTACCGGTGCCTGGCATACCGAGGTTCGCAACCGCAAAGAACAGCGACAGACCCGGAATCCATTTGATCCGTGACCACAAACCGCCCATCTGGCGAAGGTCACGCGTATGCAGACGCTCATACAACTGGCCACATAAGATGAACAGAGCCGCCGCAGAAAGGCCGTGTGCAATCATCTGAATCACCGCGCCCTGGAATGCAAGTTGGCTACCGGTGTAGATGGCGATCAGCACAAAGCCCATGTGCGACACTGAGGTGTAAGCAATCAGACGCTTGATATCGGTTTGCGAGAATGCCATCCACGCACCGTAGAAGATGCCGAGGATACCCAACCACATGGCAATCGGTGCGAACTCTGCCGATGCATTCGGGAACAGCGGCAGGCTAAAGCGCAGCAGACCATAGGCCGCCGTTTTCAACAAGATACCGGCGAGGTCAACCGAACCCGCAGTAGGTGCCTGACTGTGTGCGTCGGGCAACCAACCATGTAATGGCACCACCGGCATTTTAACCGCAAAGGCGATAAAGAAGCCGAGCATCAGCAAATATTCAACGGTGTGCGACATCGGCGTTTTCAGCAGTTCTTCGTAGCTGAACGTCCAAACGCCGGTGGCGTTGTAATGGACAAACACCAGCGCCAGAATCGACACCAACATGATCAGACCAGATGCCTGGGTGTAGATAAAGAACTTGGTCGCCGCACTGATACGTGTTTTACCGTCGGAGGCTTTGTGGCCCCACAGTGCGATGAGGAAGTACATCGGCACCAACATCATTTCCCAGAAGAAGAAGAACAGGAACATATCGATGGAGAGGAACACGCCAATCACACCACCGAGAATCCACATCAGGTTGAGGTGGAAGAAGCCCTGATACTTCTCAATTTCGTTCCAGGAACACAGAACCGCCATCAGGCCGAGCAGACCGGTCAACACCACCATCAGCAGCGACAGACCATCAATTGCCAGATGGAAGTTGATACCAAAACGCGGAATCCACGGTACTGAGAACGTCGATTGCCATTGCGGAATGCCCGCAGCCTGCGTCAGTGAATAGCCTCCCTGCAACCACAGTTGCAGGCCAAGCGCCAGCGTCAGGCCCATGGTGATCATGGCAATCCAGCGCGGTACCTTTGCGCCGAGGCGCTCTGCCAGCCAGCAGAGTAAGCCCCCAACGAAGGGGATAATTATTAGCCAAGGTAATAACACGGCAAACTTCCCTTTTTATTGCCTTACTTCAGGCAATTTTTGACATTCTAATTGGGCGAGCGAACCCGCCCCGCTCATCAATCTTTAAATCACCAGCAGCAGCGCCAGCACCACAACCGCGCCAACACTCATCGAAGCCACGTACCAGCGCAGATAGCCGTTTTCGCTCACCACCAAACCTTTGTTACCAATGCGCGACAGCAGCGCAGGCAAGTTCATCAGTGAGTTAAGCGGATCGCGCTTCAGTAACCAGGCAATGCCGAGATAAGGTTTTACAAACACCTTGTCATACAGCCAGTCGAAGCCCCAAGCCGCGAACCACCATGTACCGAAGAAACGACCCGGCGCGCTGTTGGCAATGCTGGTCACCAGCTGACGCTTACCCAGCCACAGCGCTGCAGCAATCAGGATACCGACAATAGCAACCACGCCTGAGGTGATTTCCAGCATCACTTTGCCGCCTTCACCAAACTCGTTCTGTGGCAATACGCCCGCCAGAGGAGGCGTAATCAGCGCACCAATAAAGGTGGAAAGCACCATCAGAACAATCAGCGGCAGGTGATGCGTAATGCCTTTACCGGCATGAGCATGAATTTTCTCTTCACCGTGGAACACGATAAAGATCATGCGGAAGGTGTAGATCGAGGTAAGGAATGCACCTACCAGACCCGCCACCATCAGATTGATGTGACCATTCGCCAGCGCACCAAACAGGATTTCATCTTTACTGTAGAAACCTGCGGTGATCAGCGGTAATGCTGCCAGCGCGGCGCCACCCACCAGGAAACAGACATAAACCAGCGGGATACTCTTACGTAGTCCGCCCATTTTGAAGATGTTCTGCTCATGATGGCAGGCCAGAATTACCGAGCCTGAAGAGAGGAACAGCAAGGCTTTGAAGAATGCATGCGTCATCAGGTGGAAAATCGCCGCGTCCCATGCCTGCACGCCGAGTGCGAGGAACATGTAGCCGATCTGGCTCATGGTTGAGTAAGCCAGCACGCGCTTGATGTCGGTTTGCACCAGCGCAGCAAAGCCTGCCAGCACCAAGGTAACCGCACCAATGATACCGACCAGATGCAGCACTTCCGGCGTTAACAGGAACAGACCGTGCGTGCGTGCAATCAGGTAAACACCGGCGGTCACCATGGTCGCGGCGTGAATCAGTGCCGAAACCGGTGTTGGACCCGCCATCGCATCCGCCAGCCAGGTTTGTAACGGCAGCTGAGCAGATTTACCGACCGCACCACCCAACAGCATCAGGGTTGCCCACTGCAGCATATGGTTGTCAGCGGCAAAGTGCGCAGGCGCCAGTTCAACCAGTTCGCGGAAGTTCAGCGTGCCCAGTTCGTTGTAAAGGATGAACAAGGCGAACGCGAGGAACACGTCACCAACGCGGGTGATGATGAAAGCTTTCATCGCCGCTTTGCCGTTATCTGGATTGCTGTAGTAGAAGCCGATCAGCAGATAAGAGCACAGGCCCACGCCTTCCCAGCCGAGATACATCAGCATCAGGTTATCGGCCAGCACCAACACCACCATGCTCGCGATGAACAGGTTGGTATAAGCGAAGAAGCGTGAATACCCTTCTTCACCACGCATGTACCATGAAGCGAACATGTGGATGAAGAAACCGACACCGGTCACCACTGACAGCATGGTCAGTGAAAGACCGTCCAGCACCAGATTCACTTTGATATCAAAATTGCCGACGTGAATCCAGGTCCACAGCGCTTGCGTGAACGGCTGCTGGCCTTGGTTGAAGAAGTCGAAACCGGCGTAGATCGTTGTTAATGCAGCCAGACCTACCGAGCCCATGCCGACCGCTGCCGACAGGTTCTCCGACCAGCGGCCGCGTGAAAACGCTAATAGCAGGAAGCCAATCAGCGGAAATAATACGGTTAAATAGAGAAGATTCATCCGCGCATCTCGCTCACTGTGTCAATGTTCAGCGTCTGACGACGACGATAGAGCTGGAGCAACAGCGCCAGACCGATACTCGCTTCCGCCGCCGCAAGGCTGATCGCCAGAATGTACATCACCTGGCCGTCAGCTTGTCCCCAATAGCTGCCCGCTACCACCAGCGCTAAAGCAGAGGCATTGATCATGATTTCCAGACCAATCAGCATAAACAGAATGTTACGACGCAGCACCACGGAGGTCAGGCCGAGAACAAACAGCACAGCGGCCAGCATCAGGCCGTGTTGTAACGGGATCATGCGTGATCCTCCTTATTCGCTTGCGCATCAGCTTGACGATTGCTCAGCACTTCGCCGTGACGATCTTCACGTCCAATATGGAAGGCCACTACCAGACCAGCGAGCAGCAGCATCGATGCCAGCTCAACCGCCAGAACATAAGGACCAAATAAGCTGATACCGACCGCCTTGGCATCAATGACGGTGCCATCAATGCCCTGATCTTGCGCGGTGCTGATGGCGTAAATCATGATTGCCAGCAGCAGTAAAGAAACGATGCCCGGACCAATCCACAGCGATGGCTTCAGCCACTCGCGTTCTTGATCCTGCTGGGTTTTACCCAGGTTCAGCATCATCACCACGAAAACGAACAGCACCATGATGGCGCCAGCGTAGACGATGATTTCCAGTGCGCCAGCAAAATAGGCGCCCATTGAGAAGAACACGCCTGCAATCGACAGTAGCGAAACAATCAGGTACAGCAGCGCATGTACCGGATTGGTGTGCGTGATGACGCGCAGAGTCGTCAACACTGCCACCAGTCCGCAAAGATAAAACGCAAATTCCATACCTGGCTCCTTAAGGTAACAACCCTTTGACGTCGATCGGCTTGGCTTCGTTTTCCGCTTCGCCCTTCTCTTTTCCGTCGATCGCCATACCAGCCATACGATAGAAGTTGTACTCCGGATATTTACCCGGACCGGAAATCAGCAGGTCTTCTTTCTCATACACCAGATCCTGACGCTTAAACTCACCCAGTTCGAAATCGGGAGTAAGCTGAATCGCGGTCGTTGGGCAAGCCTCTTCACACAGGCCGCAGAAGATGCAGCGTGAGAAGTTGATGCGGAAAAACTCCGGATACCAGCGTCCATCTTGCGTCTCGGCTTTCTGCAGTGAGATACAGCCAACCGGACATGCGACTGCACACAAGTTACAGGCCACACAACGTTCCGCGCCGTCCGGATCGCGCGTCAGCACGATACGGCCACGGTAACGCGGCGGCAGATAAACCGGCTCTTCCGGATACATTTGGGTTTCGCGCTTGGCGAAGGCATGCATGCCTATCATCCAGATACTGCGCACTGTCGTGCCGAAGCCAACGACAATATCTTTTAAAGTCATCTCAATGTCCCTTACTGCGCGGTGTACAGAATCACTGCGGCGGTCGCCAGCAGGTTCAACAGCGTCAACGGCAGACACACTTTCCAGCCGAACGACAGCACCTGGTCATAGCGTGGACGCGGCAGCGCAGCACGAATCAGGATAAACATCACCATAAAGAACGCTGTTTTCAGAGCGAACCAGATGAATGGCGGCAGGAATGGACCGTGCCAGCCACCGAAGAACAGCGTAACGATCAGCGCTGACACGGTGGTGATCGCCACGTATTCACCGACGAAGAACAGGCCGAATTTCATACCGGCATATTCGATGTGATAACCGTCCGCCAGTTCCTGTTCTGCTTCTGGTTGGTCAAACGGGTGACGGTGACATACCGCAACACCTGCGATGCAGAAGGTGAGGAAGCCGAAGAACTGAGGAATGATGTTCCACAGATGCGCCTGGCTTTCGACGATGGCATTCATGTTGAACGAGCCGGCCTGCGCCACCACGCCCATCAGTGACAAACCAAGGAACACTTCGTAGCTCAGCGTCTGAGCCGACGCACGCATCGCACCCAACAGTGAGTATTTGTTGTTACTCGACCAGCCAGCGAACAGCACCGCATACACCGCAAGACCCGCCATCATCAGGAAGAACAGCAGACCAATGTTCAGGTCAGTAACCATCCACGTTGGCGAAACCGGTACAATGGCGAAGGCCAGCAACAGCGATACAAAGGCAATAACCGGTGCCAGCGTAAAGATGAAGCGGTCGGTAAACGGCGGAACCCAGTCCTCTTTAAAGAACATTTTGATCATGTCGGCAGCCAGCTGCAGCGAGCCGCCCCAACCAACACGGTTCGGTCCATAACGGTTCTGCCATAAGCCGAGCAGACGACGCTCGGCGAAGCTCATGAAAGCACCGCAACCCACAACCACCAATAAGATGACCAGTGCTTTGCCGATGTTGATCAGGATTTCAATAACGTCCGGTGTCAGCCAACTCATTGCGCGGCCTCCTGCAGTTTGTCAATTTGCGCACCTGAGAGGAACGGCGGCACGCCCGGCATGCCGAGCGGTAAACCCACCTGCCCTGCTTGCAGCGACGCAGAGAAACGTACCGGCAGGCGCAGTGTTTCGCCCGCACAGACCAGCTCAACAGAAGAACCGTTATTGACGCCCAGTTTCTCAGCATCTGCCGGGTTAATCACCAGCGTGGCCGGTGACATGCGTTTCTGGAAGGTGGTTGAACGCTGAGTCATCTCCTCGCTACCAAACAGTTGATAGTAAGGTGCGACGCGCCACTGGCTGCCCTCAACAAAGCTTTCCGGGATGGCGGTAAACCATGGCAGTGAGCGATCGCTGGCTTCAAACAGACGCACGCCTGGATCACCATGACGCAGTTTGCCGCCCACTTCAGCCTGGAACTTGTTCCATGCCTGCGGTGAGTTCCAGCCTGGCGCCCAGGCAAATGGGATCTGTGAACGCGGTGCGCTTGGTTGGTTGTTACCTTCCATGGAGAAGGCAAACATGGTGTCTTTATCTTGCGGCTGACGCGGTTCATGCACGCTGATGTTGGCACGCATCGCGGTACGGCCACTGTTTCGGTGCGGTGAACGCGCCAGTTTTTGTCCACGAATACGGAAGCTCGCGTCTGGCGCGGCATCTTTAATGCCTTTCAACTGTGGCAGCGCCGCAACGGTGGCATCAATCACATGATCGAGCTGCGTCCAGTCGATGTGACGGCTTTCAACCGCGCTGTGCAGCGAACGCAGCCAGCGCCAGCTCTCCAGCATCACCACGCTGTCGTCGTAGTAAGACGGATCGTAAACCTGGAAGAAGCGCTGCGCGCGGCCTTCGTGGTTAATCGAGGTGCCATCACTCTCCGCGAAACTGGCGGTGGAGAGAACCAAACCGGCTTTTTCCAGCGTTGCGGTACGTTGATGATCGACCACAATCACGTTGGCGGTAGTATCCAATGCCGCATCCACGTTGGCTTTTGGCGCATGACGATAGAGATCGTTTTCCAGCACCACCAGCGCATCGGCTTCGCCTTTGCTCAGCTGTTCCAACGCGCTATCCAGCGATTGACCGCCCATCAGGCCGAGGCCAAAGCTGTTCGCCGCACCCGCGAGGAAGGTAATACCCACATCGGCACCGCGCGCTTTCAGGGCTTTCGCCACGTTGGCTGCCGCTTCAATCATCGCGATGCTACCGGAATGGGTACCGGAGATAATCAGCGGTTTTTTCGCCCCCGCCAACGCCTGAACGACCACATCAACCTTGCCGTTCAGTTTGCTGTCGAAGCCGCTTACTGCCGGCGCGCTTTCATCCAGTGCATTAGCAATGGCGAAGCCGAGACGCGCCTGATCTTCCACCGGTGCGCGATAGCTCCACGCAGCAATATCATCGAGTCGGGTTTCATCCACGTTCGTCACGAACAGCGGGTGCTTGGCATGCTGACCGATGTTGAGGATGGCCGCGATCTGCCAGTCAGCCACTTTCTGCGCTGCGGCCATCTCGCGTGCTTTGCCTTTGACTGCCTGACGCACAGACAGCGCCACGCGCGCGCCAACCTGAGTCAAATCTTCACCCAGTACCAGCACCGCATCATAGCTTTCAATTTCGCGCAGTGATGGCGTGTAAATGCCGCCGTCCTGCAAGACTTTCAGCATCAACTCCACGCGGGCCTGTTCACTTGCTGGCATACCGGTGGAGAAGTTTGCAGCGCCGACCAGTTCACGCAACGCGAAGTTGCTTTCAATACTGGCACGCGGAGAACCGATACCGATCACTTTTTTCGCCCGACGCAGCACATCCGCCGCCGCATTCACCGCTTGTTCAGCATTCAGGCTGACCCAATCATTGCCGCGTTGCTGGACTGGATGGCGTGGACGATCTTTGCGGTTAACGTAGCCGTAACCAAAACGACCGCGATCGCACAGGAAATAGTGGTTCACGCTGCCGTTATAACGGTTTTCGATACGACGCAATTCGCCGTAGCGCTCGCCTGGGCTGGTGTTGCAACCCACGCTGCACTGCTGACAGATGCTTGGCGCAAACTGCATATCCCATTTACGGTTATAACGTTCGGAGTGCGTTTTATCGGTAAATACGCCGGTCGGACAGATTTCCACCAGGTTACCGGAGAATTCGCTTTCCAGCGTGCCATCTTCCGGACGACCAAAGTAGACGTTGTCGTGAGCGCCATAGACGCCGAGATCTTTGCCATCGGCATAATCTTTGTAGTAACGCACGCAGCGATAACAGGCGATACAACGGTTCATTTCATGAGAAATGAACGGGCCGAGATCCTGGTTCTGGTGGGTACGCTTAGTGAAGCGATAACGACGGAAACTGTGTCCGGTCATTACCGTCATGTCTTGCAGGTGGCAGTTGCCGCCCTCTTCACACACTGGGCAATCGTGCGGGTGGTTGGTCATCAGCCATTCCACCACGCTTTCACGAAACTCTTTCGCTTCGCCATCGTCGATGGAAATAAAGGTGCCGTCTGACGCTGGTGTCATGCAGGACATGACAAGGCGACCGCGGGTATCTTCGGCATTCTGGAATTGCTTCACCGCGCACTGGCGGCAGGCCCCTACGCTTCCCAGCGCCGGATGCCAGCAAAAATAAGGAATATCAAGGCCCAGAGAGAGACACGCCTGTAACAGGTTGTCCGCTCCGTTCACATCATATTCTTTACCGTCTACATGGATTGTAGCCATAGTGAACATGCTTCCGTAAGGCTCGCCCTAAGACGAGCGTTAAACATCTAATTCTTTCTTCACGCTAATACGCGCGAGGCGAGTTCCGTGTACGGCGGCTGATTACCAGCGCGCTTTCAGCAGGTTCGGCTGAATACCACCGATGGCTCGGGTATTACCAAACACCTGCGGCGCAATGCCGGCTTCAAACTCTTCACGGAAATATTTAATCGCGCTCTGCAATGGCTCGACGGCACCCGGTGCGTGGGCACAGAAGGTTTTGCCTGGTCCAAGCTGGCGGCAGAGTTGCTGCAGGGTTTCGATATCACCCGGCTGACCTTTCTTCTGCTCCAGCGCACGCAGGATCTTCACGCTCCATGGCAATCCATCACGGCACGGCGTACACCAGCCGCAGGATTCGCGCGCAAAGAACTCTTCCAGGTTACGCACCAGCGAAACCATATTGATTTCGTGATCGACCGCCATCGCCAGCGCGGTACCTAAACGGCTGCCGGCTTTGCCGATGCTGGCAAATTCCATTGGCAGATCGAGATGCTGATCGGTGAGGAAGTCGGTTCCTGCGCCGCCTGGCTGCCAGGCTTTGAACTTCAAACCATCGCGCATGCCACCGGCATAATCCTCGAGGATTTCACGAGCCGTGGTACCGAAAGGCAGTTCCCAGACGCCGGGATTTTTCACGCGGCCGGAAAAACCCATCATCTTGGTGCCGGTGTCTTCGCTGGTAGAGATGTTTTTGTACCAATCAACGCCGTTAAGGAAAATAGCTGGCACGTTCGACAGCGTTTCCACGTTGTTGACGCAAGTTGGCTTGCCCCACACGCCGGCACTGGCCGGGAATGGCGGCTTAGAGCGCGGGTTAGCGCGGCGACCTTCCAGCGAGTTGATCAGTGCTGTCTCTTCGCCGCAGATATAACGACCTGCACCGGTGTGAACGATCAGTTCAAAATCAAAACCGGTGCCGAGAATATTTTTGCCGAGGTAGCCCGCTTCGGTGGCTTCAGCAATCGCGCGTCGCAGATTCACTGCCGCTTCGATGTACTCACCACGTAAGAAGATGTAGCCACGATAAGCTTTCAATGCGAACGCACTGATCAACATGCCTTCCACCAGTTGGTGCGGCAGTTGTTCCATCAGCAAGCGGTCTTTGTAGGTGCCCGGTTCCATCTCATCGGCGTTACACAGCAGGTAACGGATGTTCATGGATTCGTCTTTCGGCATCAGACTCCACTTCAGGCCGGTGTTAAAGCCCGCACCACCGCGACCTTTCAGACCAGAATCTTTTACCGCCGCGACGATTTCGTCCTGACTGAAGTCTTTCAGCGCTTTTTCTGCACCGACATAACCGTTTTTACTGCGATATTCATCGATCCAGATTGGCTGCTTGTCGTCACGGAGACGCCAGGTCAAGGGATGCGTTTCGGCAGAGCGAATGATCTGTTTAATGGTCATTGATACTGCTCCAGCAAGTTGCCGATGCCTTCTGGCGTCAGATGAACGTGAGTATCTTCATCCACCATCATGGTTGGCCCTTTATCGCAGTTACCGAGGCAGCAGGTTGGCAGCAACGTAAAGCGTCCATCCGCCGTGGTTTGGCCTGGCTTGATGTTCAGCTTCTGCTCCAGCGCAGCCTGAATGCCCTGATAACCGGTGATGTGACACACCACGCTGTCACAGTAGCGAATGACGTGACGGCCCACCGGCGTGCGATAGATTTGGCTATAGAAAGTAGCCACGCCCTCAACATCACTGGCTGGAATACCCAGAACGTCAGCGATAGCGTGAATTGCACCATCGGGCACCCAGCCACGCTGTTTTTGCACGATCTTCAACGCTTCGATCGAAGCGGCGCGTGCATCTTCATAATGGTGTTTTTCGTGCTCGATAGCGTGATGTTCAACCTCGCTCAGCACGAAGACCTCAGTTGGGTCGATAGTGTGAATAGCAATCTTTTGATCGTGCATAATTAGCGGTCCACGTCTGACATAACAAAATCGATACTACCGAGGTAAACGATCAAGTCGGATACCAGGCTGCCGCGGATCACCGATGGGATCTGCTGCAGGTGCGGGAAGCTCGGCGTACGCACGCGGGTGCGGTAGCTCATGGTGCTGCCATCGCTGGTCAGGTAGTAACTGTTAATCCCTTTGGTCGCCTCAATCATCTGGAAGGATTCGTTAGCCGGCATGACCGGACCCCACGAAACCTGCAGGAAGTGAGTGATCAGCGTTTCGATGTGCTGCAGCGTGCGCTCTTTCGGCGGCGGCGTGGTCAGCGGGTGATCGGCTTTGAACGGGCCTTCAGGCATGTTGTTCAGACACTGTTCCAGAATGCGCAGTGACTGCCACATCTCTTCCATTTTCAACTGAACGCGGGTGTACGCATCGCTGATGCCAGCGCCAACCGGGATTTCGAAATCAAAGTTCTCGTAACCTGAATACGGGCGCCATTTACGCACGTCAAAATCTAAACCGGTGGCACGCAGACCTGCGCCGGTGGTGCCCCACGCCAGCGCTTCATCCATATTGTACGCAGCAACGCCTTGCGAACGGCCCATCAACACGGTATTGCGCAGTGCGGCTTTGTCATACTCTTTAAGACGCTTCGGCATCCAGTCGAGGAAATCGCGCAACAGACGTTCCCAGCCTTTCGGCAGATCATGCGCTACGCCGCCGATGCGGAACCATGCCGGATGCATACGAAAACCGGTAATCGCTTCAACCACGTCATAGATTTTCTGACGATCGGTAAAGGCGAAGAACACCGGCGTCATCGCACCGACGTCCTGAATAAAGGTGGAGATGTAAAGCAGGTGACTATTGATGCGGAACAGCTCGGACAGCATCACGCGGATGACATTCACGCGATCCGGTACGGTAATGCCAGCCAGCTTTTCTACCGCCAGCACGTACGGCATTTCGTTCACGCAGCCGCCGAGATATTCGATGCGGTCGGTATACGGAATGTAACTGTGCCAGGATTGGCGCTCGCCCATCTTCTCAGCACCACGATGGTGATAGCCGACATCCGGCACGCAATCGACGATCTCTTCGCCATCTAGCTGCAGAATGATGCGGAAGGCACCGTGCGCAGACGGGTGATTTGGACCCAGGTTAAGGAACATGAAGTCTTCGTTGGTGGTGCTGCGCTTCATGCCCCAGTCTTCAGGTTTGAAGGTCAGCGCCTCCATCTCCAGATCTTCTTTCTGCTTGGTCAACTCAAAGGGATCGAACTCGGTGGCGCGTGCTGGGTAATCTTTACGCAGCGGATGACCTTCCCACGTCTGTGGCATCATGATGCGCGTCAGATGTGGGTGACCATTAAACGTGATACCAAACATCTCCCAAGTCTCGCGCTCATACCAGTTGGCGTTGGCGAAAATTTTGGTGATGGTTGGCACATTCAGATCGTTTTCAGACAATGCGACCTTGAGCATGATGTCGCGGTTGCGTTCAATCGAAAGCAGGTGATAGAAAACGGAAAAATCCGCAGCGGGCAAACCGGCGCGGTTAGTACGTAAGCGCTCATCAAAACCATGTAAGTCATAGAGCATGACATACGGTTTTGGCAGCTTGCGCAGGAATTCAACGATTTCTAAAAGTTGTTCACGCTTCACCCAGACGACCGGAATGCCGGTGCGGGTGGCCTGAACGGTAAAGGCATCTGGCCCAAAACGGTTACGCAGCTCGCCGACCACTGGGTCATCCAGATGATCGCGGGTTTGCCATGAAGGCTGTGCGAGATCTTGCGTGGTTAAATCAGTCATACGTTACTCACCATTCCGGCCTGTAATCAGGCGCTCAAAAGAAGGCGTCAGGATGGCGGCGCACATTAAATTGTGGTGTTCTGCTGCGGCCGTGGCTCCATCCGTGTACGGGAAGCTTATACTTCGTCTGGCGTTCTCAGATTGGTGACGGCAATACGCTCGCCACGTTTTCTTTCGCGCTCTGGCTGCATATTGGCGCGATAAACACCCTGGTCACCAACAACCCACGACAGCGGACGACGCTCTTTGCCAATCGATTCACGTAACAGCAGCAGTGCCTGCATATACGCTTCTGGACGCGGCGGACAGCCCGGAATGTAAACGTCAACCGGCAGGAATTTATCCACGCCCTGCACCACAGAGTAGATGTCGTACATGCCACCCGAGTTAGCGCAAGCGCCCATGGAAATCACCCATTTCGGCTCCAGCATCTGATCATATAAACGCTGAATAACCGGCGCCATTTTGGTAAACGGCGTTCCGGCAATCACCATGAAGTCAGCCTGACGTGGCGAGGCGCGCATAACTTCAGCACCAAAACGTGCCACGTCATGCACAGCGGTGAAGGATGTGGTCATTTCCACGTAGCAACAGGAAAGGCCGAAGTTATACGGCCAAAGAGAGTTTTTACGACCCCAGTTCACCATGTCATGCAGGGCGTGTTCGAGCTTGCCCATGTAAACGCTACGGTGAACATGTTGCTCCAGCGGATCAGTAACAATTTCCTGTTTCTGCAGAGGATAACGATCATTATCGCCGCCCCCGTTCGGGTCTACGCGTGTCAGCGTGTAGTCCATCTTATTGCCTCGCTTTTACTGCTTATGAGGGTTGGTGTGGCTGTGACTGACCGGGATAGATTTGACCACTACGCGACGACGCGCAGGAGCCCAATCCAGCGCACCAATGCGCACCAGATAAACCAGGCCTGCCAAGAGCACCAAAATGAAAATTGCGGCTTCGACAAAACCGACCCAACCGCTTTCGCGAATGGAAGTCGACCATGCGTATAAATAGAGGGCTTCAACGTCAAATATGACGAAGAACATCGCAACCAGATAGAATTTTGCAGAGAGGCGAATATGCGTGTCACCGACCGACTCAATACCTGATTCGAACGGTGTGTCTTTGTGCCGCGCACGTGCACGACCACCTAAAAGCCAGCCACCGGTCAACATAAAGGCACATAGGCCGAATGCGATCACGATAAAAACAATAAATGCCCAGTGATGAGCGATCACTTCTGTAGTTGTCGACATACTCTTTGCTTACTCATCAAAAGTGGTGATGGCATCCTGCACTGTTGCAGCAAACACACCACATCGATTCAAGGGAAGGATAAAAAACCTTATAAATTTTGCTGTCATTAGCAATAAAGCAGCAATTTTATAGGGGTTTTTACTCCTTTCTATAACCTTTTGTCAACTTTGACAAAAG
The DNA here is from genome assembly GCF_059730785.1 of Pantoea sp. X-Soil-ISGK-421. NCBI lineage: Bacteria > Pseudomonadati > Pseudomonadota > Gammaproteobacteria > Enterobacterales > Erwiniaceae > Pantoea > Pantoea sp. X-Soil-ISGK-421. Next base: position 2,782,834 of record NZ_AP035979.1, read on the forward strand.
TATCCAAACATTATTTTACAGCTGCATCATATTATTAACATTCAACCCCATAAGCGCCAGCTAAATCGCTTCAGTTTGTGAGGTTAATTTTAGTGTAGCGGGTATTCACATGCATGGATCGTGCATTTAACAATCATATTTTGACAGGTCTCGTCCGAGATTCCCCCCCCTTATCAGGGGTATTTTTTTGATCTAAAGCACAGAACTGGGTTTTATGCTGCAAAAAACAGCGGAATGGACAGGCAAATGCCCTGGGAAAGTTGGCACGAATTGATAAAAACATTCCATGCCGGATAAAAATGGAACAAATTTCATTTTTAAGAATGCGAGTGAAATCTTTTTTAGAAAATTACGTCAGAAAAGGCCAGTTAAGTACCAAAAAAAAAGCCTTAGCAGGCTATCACCACACTAAGGCTCATTTTTGTCTATTTTAACAATTAACTGATATTCCATTCGCGAGGAATTACCAGCAACTGTAATCCCTACTCTTCATCATCCAGCAACAGTGTACCGTCTGGATTTGCACTCAGGTTGTAAGGATCATTGGTGGACTGCATGGCGTTGAAAATGGCCAACGCCAGTTCGTTATCGCTATCCGGATTGCGGCACAGCAGATACTGAGTGTCAGGCAGGACAGGCAAACCTTCTGCCGCTCCCATAACACGCAGTTCTGGACTCATCATTTCCACTGGACGCGCGGTCACACCCAAACCAGCCTTAACCGCCGCACGGACTGCTGCCAGCGTGGAGGCAACATACGAGATGCGCCATGGAATCCCAGCCTCGTTGAGGTGATCGATTGCCATATCGCGATACGGACTTGGCTCATCCAGCAGAACCAACGGAATGGCTTCTCCGCGCTGGAAAATATAATCCGCCGCGCAGTACCACAATGTTGGAGAAGTACGCAGTACCTGATGGGTAAAGTTTCCAGGACTGGACGTAGTCACTACCAGATCAACTTCACCTTGATTCAGCATTTCCATCATGAACGGGTTGCGCTTGACACGAACATCAATGGCCAGCTTCGGATAAACCGACGTTACGCGATTAAGCAGGAACGGCAGAATAGTATCTGAGGTATCATCTGAGGCGCCAATGGTCAGAACGCCCTGGATGTTGCTGTACATTAAAGAGGTGCAAGCTTCGTCATTAAAACGAAGGATTTTCCTGGCGTAACCCAGCAGTTGAATGCCATGCTCCGTCAGCAATTTATTACGTCCATGTCTGGCAAACAGCTCTTTACCTACCAATTGTTCCAGACGTTGCATCTGCTGGCTCACTGCTGACTGCGTTCTGCATACGGCGGCAGCGGCTGCTGCAAAAGTATTCAGATCGGCAACGGCAACAAATGTACGCAGCAGATCGAGGTCGAGATTCAGTATCGGACGATTTGCATTAGTCATGTTTTTTCTTCACTTATAAGATTTTTTAAAACTACTACCCTGGTGTATTACCCGACTTATCAAAGAGATAAGAGGCAATGGTGCTTAATGACAGCCCTGTGTGGAGCTGCCATAAAAAATTTTGTCAGGCGGATGCCGACGATCGCACCACTCTGATATCAGAGCAGCGTCGTCATTATAGACAGCAGAACTTCTGGGCAGAAAACGTAAGTCGTACAGGTGCTGGAAGCTGCGTAGTTGTCTATATATCCCGCGTAAAGTCCCTGCGGGTTAAAAAGAAATAACATCATGTTATGTAGATGCGAAGCGATAAAGTGCATCAAATAATAAATTATACTTAATCATTTTTACGCTATAAATGGAAATGTTTTTGTTCAAAACATCGCAATTTTTGACCAAAAGCCTTTTCGTACACATCCTGCCATAACACTGCTCTTTTTTTAAGCCCCCCAGGTTCTGAATCTTAAACCTCTGCGTTAAAGTTACAGCACAAATGCTATTTTACGCGTGTTTAACACCGGGTTAGCTCTGATGATGGTGCTTAATCCTGCCGTCAAAAAGTGAATGAGAATGAACTGTATTTAGTAACGCCAGCCAGAGCTTAAACACCAATGAACATTTATTCGCCATATAACAAGTTTCATTTAACTATTTCATTAGGTCGCTAATCTATTTTTAGGCCAATAGTCCCTGAAAAATTTCTGAATAGTCATCGCTCTCCATGGAAGAGGGCTTTTACACCCCAAATCCATCTTACCAGTGTTTAATCTCATTATTTTTCACATTAGTGGGTGAATGAACCAGATTAGTGGGATTTCAATGGTTTTTACGCCATGTGACGCTGGAAAAAATGGCAAACGCGCCAAAACCAAGCGCCGCCCTTCTTTTGTTAAGATGAGAAGAGTAAATTGGGCAAGTTTGATTTTCGGTGGCAGGTTAAAGGACTCTGCCCATAAAGGCGGTAACGATGAATTTTCAAATTGATAAATCCGGCAAGCTGGAAAATGTGTGTTATGACATCCGCGGGCCGGTACTGAAAGAAGCTAAACGTCTCGAAGAAGAAGGTAATAAAGTTCTCAAGCTGAATATCGGCAACCCTGCCCCGTTTGGTTTTGAAGCGCCTGATGAAATTCTGGTAGATGTCATTCGTAACCTGCCGAGCTCGCAGGGTTATTGCGACTCAAAAGGGCTGTATTCAGCGCGTAAAGCGATCATGCAGCATTATCAGGCGCGTGACATGCGCGATGTGACCGTTGAAGATATCTATATTGGCAACGGTGTATCGGAACTGATTGTGCAAGCGATGCAGGCCCTGCTCAACAGCGGCGATGAAATGCTGGTGCCCGCACCTGATTATCCGTTATGGACGGCCGCAGTTTCATTGTCGAGCGGCAAAGCGGTGCACTATCTTTGTGATGAGTCAGCAGGTTGGTTCCCTGATCTGGATGATATTCGTAGCAAGATCACGCCGCGAACGCGTGGCATTGTCATCATTAACCCAAATAACCCGACAGGCGCGGTTTACAGCAAAGCGTTGTTGCTAGAGATTGTTGAAATTGCGCGCCAGCACAATCTGATCATTTTCGCCGATGAAATCTACGACAAGATTCTCTACGACGAAGCGCAGCACCATTCAATTGCAGCACTGGCACCCGATCTGTTAACCGTAACCTTTAACGGCTTGTCTAAGACCTACCGTGTGGCGGGCTTCCGTCAGGGCTGGATGGTGCTGAACGGTCCAAAGAAACACGCGAAAGGTTATATTGAAGGGCTTGAGATGCTGGCGTCAATGCGCCTCTGCGCCAACGTTCCGGCGCAACATGCTATTCAGACAGCGCTCGGGGGCTATCAAAGCATCAGCGAATTCATTGCGCCCGGCGGGCGGTTGTATGAACAACGTCAGCGTGCGTGGGAATTGATTAACGATATTCCTGGCGTCAGCTGTGTGAAGCCACAAGGTGCGTTGTACATGTTCCCGCGCATTGATGCCAAGAAATTCAACATCTTTGACGATCAGAAGATGGTGCTGGATTTCCTGTTGCAAGAGAAAGTACTGCTGGTTCAAGGTACCGCTTTCAACTGGCCGTGGCCGGATCACGTGCGCATCGTGACGCTGCCACGCGTGGACGATTTGGAAATGGCCGTCAGCAAGTTTGGTCGTTTCTTGCAAGGGTATCGCCAGTAATATGTGACACCTGTATATCCGTCGTCATTCAAGTCCCCTCATGGGGACTTGAATTATTTAGGGTATAGTTACCGTATTTCGGGGAGAGTTCACTCTCTCTGCCATGCGCACAGGAACCGTCCATGACTCGTAGCCATTTTTTTGCCCACCTTTCCCGTCTCAAACTGATCAATCGCTGGCCATTGATGCGCAATGTGCGCACCGAAAATGTCTCCGAACACAGCTTGCAGGTTGCGATGGTTGCCCACGCCTTAGCCATCATTAAAAACAAAAAATTTAATGGCAACCTGAACGCCGAGCGCATCGCCATGCTGGCGCTGTATCACGATGCCAGCGAAGTGCTGACTGGAGATTTGCCCACGCCAGTGAAGTACTATAATGCGCAGATCGCGCATGAATACAAAAAAATTGAGAAGATTGCGCAGCAGAAACTCATCGATATGCTGCCCCCCGAATTGCAGGATGCTTATCGCCCATTGATTGATGAACATTTGCACACTGAGAGTGAGCAATCCGTGGTGAAACAAGCAGATGCACTCTGCGCCTATGTGAAGTGTCTGGAAGAGCTATCGGCGGGCAATAACGAGTTTTTGCTGGCCAAAGCGCGTCTGGAAAAAACCCTGTCGCAGCGGCGATCGCCGGAGATGGATTATTTTGTCGAGGTATTTATTCCCAGCTTTAGCCTGTCGCTCGATGAGATTTCACAAGATACACCGCTATAAAAAAACGGGCCGTATTGGCCCGTTACTTCATTCAGTAATAGAGAGCGTAAATTCGCCATCACTCTCTTTCCTCACCATTACAGGTTCGAGCGTAGCCACGCGGAAGGTCACTTCATTGAGGCGCGGCGCATCGGCAGGCGCGTTCATCGCAATCACTGCACTGCCAGCGTCCAGACCTGAAAGTATGCCCGCAGGTGCATCCTCCACCACGACGCACTGCGTTGCTGAAAGCCCTAACCGTTCGGCACCCAACAGATAAGGCTCTGGATTCGGCTTACCGTGCTTAATGTTCTCAGCAGTAATAAATACGTCTGGCATCGGTAGATTGGCTGCTTTGTGGCGTGCGTGAGCGACCGGAATCGAACCTGAAGTCACAATAGCCCACGGGATCTGCAACTCGTTCAACGTGTTCAATAACGCTAACGCACCGGGAATAGCCTGGACGCCTTGCGTGTCTTCCGCTTCTAAGCGTTCAAGCCAGAGAAATTCCGCCTGGATCGCTTCTTCCGATTGTCCTGCCATAAAATGGCGCAGCGAATTTATAGCAGGCTTCCCATGTATATAGCTCAGCACCTCTTCAGCCGAAAAGCCGTGACGCTCGCCCCACAGTGACCATGCGCGAACCACTGCCGGCAGTGAATCTACCAATGTGCCGTCTAAATCAAACAGAAAACCCTTGTACTTCACGCGTCGCTCCTTATTCAGGCATTGATAATCTGCGCGATTTCATTCGCGCTAAGATGATATTGACGCGGACAAGTGTGCCACACCGTTAGCATGCGTTGGTATTTTTCCCACATCGGCGTTTGGGCATTAAAGCCGTGCGTGCCGGAATCAAAGTGGGTATAGCGCCCTTCAACATTCACCATAAAGCGCACATAACCGAGATAACGTGCTTCAGTCGCGGCATCAAAGCCAAGAAAAGCCAGGCGACGTTCGTCAAGGGAGCTGGCATCTTTGAGGTTCGACCAGGAAACATGTAGTGCGTGATGCATTTCCATAATATCGATGAGCAGGCGACAAGTCGCTTCGGTAAGCTCGCCAAATTCCTTATCCAGTTCACGTAACTGTAAGCCATAGCCGCGTTCAATGATGGTTTGATAACGACGATAGCGCTCAGCGTTATCGGGTTCGAGCATTGCCATCATTTTGTATTGATTGGAGAGGATGAGTCGTTGTGCGTGGGTCATTTCCATGGTTTGCTCCCGGACCTGAGCGGCCGCTTAAGATTTAAACAATGTAGAAATGATTACACAAGTTAAGTGATGCGTATCTGCCCGCATCACTTTTCTTTGATTTGAACCGGGATTTGGCTCAAATTCTCTGGCAGGTAAAAGCGTTAGCGGATCAAAGATCGTCGAGGAAAGTACGATCAAGCTGTTTAAAAGCGCGCTTTAATACATCGGCGAGCGACTGATACGTCGGCTTACCATCGACAGGAGCAATCGCCTGCCCCGCCTCTTCCAGTTTGGTACGCACTTCATGGAACCACTGCAGCAGCGTCGGCGGCAACGGCGTCACGGAACGTTTACCCAACCACCACAAACCTTGCATTGGCAGGCTGCAAGCAAACAACGCGGTGGCTATTGCTGGGCCAAGTTGTCCACCCAATGCGATTTGCCATGTAAGGGTGAAAATCGCCAGCGGCGGCATAAAACGAATGGCAAAGCGGGTTGCATTTACCACACGATTTTCGGGAAACACCGGCGCCAGGCGCTTGTCTGCAGGCCAGGTCTTCATGTATCGCTGTCCGCGCTGGAACAATCTGAACCAACCGGGATTGTCTGTCTCATTCGCCATGATAGACCTCAACTAAATCTGCAATATTTAAAATAAACCGATAACTACACAACTTTACGTGACATCCTTCAAAAGTTTTTGTCTTTGCGGGTGACAGTGAGTATTCTGACGCCGTTTCAATGACACTACCGGAAGCTTTAGTTCAATAAAAGAGCGGCCAGAGCCATGTTTTACTAAGTGCTTATCAAAAATAAGCGTAAAATCACCAAAATTTTTTGCAAGTCAGTGAGTTTTTGACTAGCACATGATGTTTATCATTAACCTACCAGCTTTCATGGGCTACGCTGTTAGTCTGATTGCGTTTTTTTTAGCCACTATTTAACCAAATAGGTACTTCCATGTCGACGAAGTTAGTTCTGGTTCTGAACTGCGGCAGTTCTTCACTTAAGTTTGCCATCATCAACCCTGTTACCGGTGACGAATACCTGTCCGGTTTGGCTGAGTGTTTCCATTTACCGGAAGCACGCATTAAGTGGAAACTGGATGGCAGTAAACAAGAAGCACAGCTTGGTGCGGGTGCGGCACACAGCGAAGCACTGAACTTCATGGTTAAAACTATTCTGGCACAAAAACCAGAGCTTTCGGCACAAATCGCTGCAATTGGTCATCGTATCGTTCACGGCGGCGAACAGCTGACTAAATCGGTCATTATCGACGAGTCGGTTATTCAGGGCATCAAAGATGCGTCTTCCTTTGCGCCACTGCACAATCCTGCACATCTGATCGGTATAGATGAAGCGCTGAAAAACTTCCCGCATCTTTCTGATAAAAATGTGGCGGTTTTTGACACGGCGTTCCATCAGACAATGCCGGAAGAGTCATATCTCTATGCTCTGCCGTACAAACTGTATAAAGAACACGGCGTTCGTCGCTACGGCGCACACGGCACCAGCCACTTCTATGTGACGCAGGAAGCCGCCAAAATGCTGAACAAGCCCGTTAGCGAATTGAACATCATCACTTGTCACCTCGGCAATGGCGGTTCAGTCTCCGCTATCCGCAACGGTCAATGTGTTGATACGTCAATGGGCTTAACGCCATTAGAAGGTCTGGTCATGGGCACCCGCAGCGGTGACATTGATCCTGCCATCATCTTCTTCCTGCATGACGCGTTGGGCATGAGCGTTGACGCCATTAACAAACTGCTGACCAAAGAGTCTGGTCTGTTGGGTCTGACTGAAGTCACCAGCGACTGCCGTTATGTTGAAGACAACTACGCCACCAAAGACGATGCCAAGCGTGCAATGGACGTCTTCTGCCACCGCCTGGCGAAGTATATCGGCAGCTACACTGCGCTGATGGAAGGTCGTCTGGATGCCGTGGTATTCACCGGTGGTATCGGTGAGAACGCCGCGATGGTGCGCGAACTGGCACTGCAGAAACTGGGCCTGCTTGGCTTTGACGTTGATCACGAGCGCAACCTGGCAGCACGCTTCGGCAAATCCGGCTTCATCAATAAGGAAGGCACTCGCCCGGCCGTGGTGATCCCAACCAACGAAGAGTTGGTGATTGCTCAAGACGCCGCGCGTCTCACCGCTTAAAAACACTTCTCTCCGTCAGCTTAGGCTGACGGAGTTGTTTTAGACAGTCTGCAACACCTGAGAGGTTTCTATCGTGTCACGTACAATTATGCTCATTCCTACCGGCACTAGCGTCGGCTTGACCAGCGTCAGCCTTGGCGTGATCCGTGCCATGGAGCGCAAAGGCGTGCGCCTGAGCGTATTCAAGCCTATTGCCCAGCCACGTGCGGGCGGCGATGCGCCAGACCAAACCACCAGCATTATCCGTAAAAGCTCCGCGATTCCTGCTGCAGAACCACTGCAGATGTCACGCGTTGAGTCGCTGCTGGGCTCTAACCAGCAAGACGTGCTGATGGAAGAGATCATTGCCAACTACCACGCGAACGCAAAAGACGCCGAAGTGGTACTGGTTGAAGGACTGGTACCCACGCGCAAACATCAGTTTGCTTCCGCGCTGAACTATGAAATCGCTAAAACCCTGAACGCCGAAATCGTCTTCGTGATGGCGCTAGGCAACGATTCTCCGGCGCAGCTGAAAGAGCGTATCGAACTGTCGCAGAGCAGCTTCGGCGGCAGCAAGAACAAAAACATCACTGGCGTGATCATCAACAAACTGAATGCGCCGGTGGATGAGCAAGGCCGTACGCGCCCGGATCTGTCAGAGATTTTTGATGACTCCTCTAAAGCCAGCATCGCCAACATTGATCCTAAGCAGCTGTTTGCCAACAGCCCGCTGCCGGTGCTGGGTTGTGTGCCATGGAGCTTTGACCTGATCGCCACCCGCGCCATCGACATGTGTCGCCACCTGAATGCCGACATCATTAACGAAGGTGAGATCCAGACGCGTCGTGTGAAATCGGTGACCTTCTGTGCACGTAGCATTCCACATATGCTGGAGCACTTCCGTCCGGGTTCACTGCTGGTCACTTCCGCCGATCGTCCTGATGTACTGGTCGCCGCTTGTCTGGCCGCAATGAACGGCGTGGAAATCGGTGCGGTGTTATTGACCGGTGGTTATCAAATTGAAGCGCCGATTGCGCGCCTGTGCGAACGTGCGTTCCAGACCGGTTTACCGGTATTCATGGTGAAAACTAACACCTGGCAGACGTCGCTGAGCCTGCAGAGTTTCAACCTTGAAGTCCCTACTGACGATACGCAGCGCATTGAGAAAGTGCAGGAGTACGTTGCCAGCTTCATCAATGAAGATTGGGTTGAATCACTGACCGCAACGTCTGAGCGCAGCCGTCGTCTCTCTCCACCTGCATTCCGCTACCAGCTTACCGAGCTGGCGCGCAAAGCCGGCAAACGTATCGTGCTGCCAGAAGGCGACGAACCGCGTACCGTCAAAGCGGCGGCGATTTGCGCCGAACGCGGCATCGCCACCTGCGTACTGCTGGGCAACCCGGACGAGATTCAGCGTGTTGCTGCGGCCCAGGGTGTTGAACTGGGTAAAGGCATCGTGATCGTTGACCCAGAAGTGGTACGTGAAAATTATGTGCCACGTCTGGTTGAGCTGCGTAAGAGCAAAGGCATGACCGAAGTGGTCGCGCAGGAGCAGCTGGAAGATAACGTGGTGCTCGGCACCATGATGCTGGAGAGTGGCGAAGTTGACGGCCTGGTATCCGGCGCGGTTCACACTACTGCGAACACCATTCGCCCGCCGCTGCAGTTGATCAAAACCGCGCCAAACAGCTCACTGGTCTCTTCCGTGTTCTTCATGCTGCTGCCTGAGCAGGTTCTGGTGTATGGCGACTGCGCCATCAACCCGGATCCGAACCCGGAACAGCTGGCAGAAATCGCGATTCAGTCGGCCGATTCAGCCAAAGCCTTCGGTATCGATCCACGTGTGGCGATGATCTCCTACTCAACCGGTAATTCGGGTGCCGGTAGCGACGTTGAGAAAGTGCGTGAAGCAACGCGCATCGCTCAGGAAAAACGTCCTGATCTGGTAATCGATGGTCCGTTGCAGTACGACGCCGCGATCATGGAAGACGTTGCGAAATCCAAAGCGCCAAACTCGGCGGTTGCCGGTCGCGCTACCGTGTTCATCTTCCCGGATCTGAACACCGGCAACACCACCTACAAAGCGGTACAGCGTTCTGCCGACCTGATCTCCATCGGACCGATGCTGCAAGGCATGCGTAAGCCGGTGAATGACTTGTCGCGCGGCGCACTGGTTGATGACATTGTCTACACCATTGCCCTGACGGCGATTCAGTCGCAGCAAGCAGAAGGTTAATCCCTCTCGCTAAAAGCAAAAAGGCGCCAATTGGCGCCTTTATTACAGCTGCAGCGGGATTTACGCTTCGCTGCTCTGCTTACGACGTGCGGCATCGCTGTTACGGCTCAGCCACAACGACAGCGCTTTAAGCGAATCATCGGTAAACTCATCGCAGCGCGCAGTAATCTCTTCCGGCGTCATCCAAAAGATCTCATCTACTTCCTCTTCCTGCATCGCGAACGGGCCATGTGAGACGCAGCTGAACAACCCGCCCCATACGCGGCAATGCTGATCTTCGAAGTAGAACTGTCCGTGTTCGGCGAACGGAACGGCAGCGATACCTAATTCCTCTTCCGCTTCACGACGAGCAGATTCCAGCAGGTCTTCCCCGCTCTGCACTACGCCACCGGCAGTGGCATCAAGCATACCCGGCATGAAGTCTTTAATTTCAGTACGACGCTGCACCAGAATTTTGCCCATGCCATCATGCACCACAATATAGGTGGCGCGATGACGCAGACACTGCGCACGCATCTGCGCACGGCTGGCCTGCGCAATGACTTCGTTCTCTTCGTTAACGATATCAACCCACTCGATACCGTCACCTGCCGTTTGATCCACCATCCGTAACCCTTTTCTGTTTTCGGCGTGCCCAGCACGCGCCTGTTGTCATGCTTTATTAGAATCTGCCGTAAGGTAAAGCGTTCTTTTCGCCATCGCAAGGCGCATCGTGCTCAGCGTGTTTTACCGGATTCCGCTAACCAGAGTTGCACCGAAGCACGCTGCCACTGGAACTCAGCATAATGTTGCAGTTTCACCGGAAGCGCATCACCGTGCAGCGCGAGACGATTGATCATCACGGCTAAATCGGTATCCGCAATCGACCATTCGCCAAACAGGTTTTGCTGTCCATCGGGTAACAGTCGCTGCACCGCCGAAACCAGTTTGCTGGCGGCCTGCTCACCCGCTGGCGTGAGCGCTGCAAAGCGTTCTCCGGCAAACAGCACTTCGGTAGGACGCTCAGAACGCAGCGCCATTAAATCGCTGCGCAGCCACGCCTGTACTTCGCGCGCATGCGCACGTTTCTCGCGGTCGCGGGGATACAGTCGCTCGAACTCTGGCGCCGGGAAACGCTCTTCCAGATACTCGGCAATCGCTGAAGATTCCGTCAGCACCACATCATCAATTTGCAGTGTAGGCACGCGGCAGGTTAGAGACAGCGCGCGGTAATCATCATGCCACTGCGCGTTTTGTGATAAATCGACGCGTTTAAGCGTGAAGGGAATGCCCTTCTCGGTTAGCGCAACATAAACCGACATGGCGTAAGGGCTGAAAAAGCAAGAATCTGACCACAACGTAATGGATGGATAATTCATTGGCTGCCTCAGGAAAGCGTCAGGTGTGCATCATGTTTACCGATTTTTATTTGCTAAGGCAATGGTGCGCTGGTCGGATCTTTACCCGCTAAGGCCAGCGCTGACTACGCCTTTTTATTCATAAGCGTAAGCCCTGTCACGCTGCAAGCACGCTTCTCTTCTATGCTCAATCTGAGCAGATAAAAAATGACAAGGAGGCTCAACATGCATTTACTTATCACCGGCGGTACCGGCCTGATTGGCCGCCATCTGATCCCGCGCTTATTGCAACTCGGGCATCAGGTGAGCGTCGTCACGCGCGATGTCGCTGCGGCACGCGAGAAGCTCGACGCCAATGTGGCGCTGTGGTCCGGCATCAATCAGCAAACCGATTTAAATGGCATTGATGGGGTGATCAATCTCGCGGGCGAACCGATCGCGGATAAACGCTGGACCGAACAACAGAAACAGCGACTCTGCGAAAGTCGCTGGCAAATTACCGAGCAGCTGGTATCGCTGATTCACGCCAGCAGCCAACCACCACAGTTTTTGATTTCCGGCTCGGCTACCGGTTTTTACGGCGATACCGGCGATCTGGTGCTGACCGAAGACGATCCTGGGCACGATGAATTTACCCATGCGTTGTGTGCACGCTGGGAGCAACTGGCATTAACAGCGCAAAGCGATCGTACACGCGTTTGCCTGCTGCGCACCGGCGTGGTGCTGGCAAAGGAAGGCGGCGCGTTATCGAAGATGAAGCTGCCGTTTAAGCTTGGCGTAGGCGGCCCGATTGGCAGCGGTAAACAGTATTTACCGTGGATTCACCTCGACGATTTGGTTAACGCGATACTGTGGTTAATCGATCATTCTGAACTGCGCGGCCCGTTCAACATGGTTGCGCCCTACGCGGTCCGCAATGAACAGTTTGCCGCCACGCTCGGGCATGTGATGCATCGTCCCGCCTTTATGCGCACGCCCGCCAGCGCCATCAAGCTGATGATGGGCGAATCAGCGGTGTTGGTGCTCGGCGGCCAACATGTGTTGCCAAAGCGGTTAGAAGAGTCAGGGTTTGGTTTTCGCTGGTACGATTTAGAAGAAGCGTTGCGGGATGTCGCCGGTTAGCCAGGTCGTTGTAGGGTCGCCATTTATGGCGACCTGGCTCCATTAACTCCGCTGTTGCGCGACACGTGATTTCAACTCAACCGGTTCGCGAGTCTTTCCCGGCTGCGGCACGCGAATGATAAAGGTCAGCACCCCCGCAAAGAGATACAATCCGGTATACGCCCACACCACGCCTACAATATCGAAAAACGGCAGCATCACCGAAGCGATAGCGGGCGCAACAAAGTTACTCAACCCGGCCGACAGGTTGTAAATCGACACGGCCGCCCCTTTGTGATGTGGCTCCAGCGTCGGGAATACGGCGGTCATTGGCACAAAGGCCGCGACAAAAATCCCCAACATCACTGCAGGAATCAGCGCCACCCAGAAGTTATGTCCGGCATACAGCGGCAGGTAATAAAATGCCAGGCTGGAGATCGCCATGCCGAGGCAGCCAAACCAGCGCACCTGACGAATCCAACCCAGCTTCTCGCCCGTTATGCCCCAGAAGATGTTGGTAAAAATGGTGACGAAGAAAAACACCGCCCAGATTTGCAGCCACTCGGAAAGGGTGAAACCAAGACGATCAACGAACAGCAGTGGCATGATGATGGCAAAACCAAACAACGACAGCGTATTAATGATGCGAATCAAACAGGCATAAAACACGTGCTGATTGGTAAACAGAATGGTCACTGCCCGCGACATCTCCGTCATTTTGTCACGCAGCGGCAAATTGACGCGCGACCGGTCAACCGGCACATGGCGCAAACTGAAATAGGCCAGCACACCACCGCACGCCACCCAAATGATCGCCAGCCACAGCGTACCGGTTTCACCGAGCATCGGGATAGTGAGACTCGGCAAATAACTGCCGACCACGCCGATTCCAACCGAATACATCGCCCAAAACCAACCGGTAGCGGCCGCCAGTTTTTCGCGCGGTAGTACCTGCACCAGCATCATCATGAATGAATAGATAAATAGCGGATACGCCAGGCCGCGAATACCGTAAAACAGCACCATCAGCGGATAGTTACGCATTCCCAGGCCAAGCGACATAAACAGCGTGTGCATGACGATCCACAGTACGAAGCCAATCATCATCGCGCGCTGCGGTGTTATCAGTTCCGCCACCACGCCCGATGCCCACGCTGCCAGCGCCGCCGCCAATCCGTAGAAAGTAAACACCACCGCAGACTGCGCCGGGGTGAAGCCCATATCGGTAATATGGCGCGACAGGAATGCCATTTCGAAGCCGTCGCCTGCCATAAAAATAGCGATAGCGAGGAAGCCCCAAAACATCTTTTTCGGCAAGCCAAACCAGTAATCATTTGATTGCATCTCAATCATCCTCTGTTTGGAATTATTGGGGCAGCAGCGCGCGTGCCTGTTGCTGTTGCGCATAGAGCGCGCGGAACAGCTGCAATCGCTGTTGCAGCACGGCGCCGCGTGCGGCATCCGGCTGATAACGCGCCTGTAGCGGCGGTTTAAGACACACTTCATTTTCTGCGCCGCCAACGGCCAGCCACGCCAGACGCGCGGCACCCAAGGCGCCCGAGGCGCTGGCAGGATGCGTGACGATCGGCAGCTGAAGCACATCAGCAATCAGCTGCGCCCACAGCGTGCTGCGCGCCCCGCCGCCGGTCAGACTGCACTGCCGAATCTGCCGCTGTGCATCACCGAGCACCGCGAAACCATCAGCCAGACCAAAAGCCACGCCCTCAATTACCGCATAGCCAAGTAGCGCACGCGGCGTTTCGTGGCGCAGATTAAAGAAAGAGCCCGAAGCATCAGGATCGTTGTGTGGCGTGCGTTCGCCGGAGAGATACGGCAGGAAAACTGGCGCATAGCGTCGCTGTTCCTCGCTGAGTTGCGCCATCTCATCCATTAGCTGGCTTTCCGTAACAGACAGTAAATTGCACAGCCAGCGCAGGCAGCTGGCGGCACTGAGCATCACACTCATCTGATGCCAGCGTCCGGGCAAAGCGTGGCAGAAGGCGTGAACGCCCGATTGCGGATCGGCCCGTAAACGATCGTTAACCACGAATATCACGCCAGAAGTACCGAGTGAGATAAAGGCATCGCCCGGATTGACCGCGCCGACGCCCACCGCCGAGGCCGCATTATCGCCGCCGCCGCCCGCCACGCTAACCGACGCCGATAAACCCCAGAGAGTTGCCAGCTCGCTCTTGAGCGTGGCGCTCACTGCGCTGCCCTCGACCAAATCCGGCATGTGGGCGCGCGTCAGTCCGGTGATGGCTAACAGTTCGTCGGACCAGTCGCGCTGTGCCACGTCAAGCCACAGCGTGCCTGCCGCATCAGAAGGTTCACTGACAAACTGTCCGGTCAGGCGCCAGCGCAGGTAATCTTTTGGCAACAGCACTTTGTCGATGCGCTGGAAAATCTCCGGCTCATGTTCCGCCACCCAACGCAGTTTTGGCGCGGTAAAGCCTGGCATGATCATGTTGCCACTTAGCTGCATCATTTCCGGATGTTGCGCACTGAGCGCTGCACATTGTGGTGCGCTGCGCGTGTCATTCCACAGGATGCATGGACGCAGCACTTCGCCTTGCGCATCCAGCAATACCGCACCGTGCATTTGCCCTGACAAAGCGATGGCACGGATCTCACGCCAGGCCTGTGCGTCCTGCTGGCGCAATTCGGCGAGGACGTCACCGCACGCTTGCCACCAGCGCTCGGGATCCTGTTCAGCCCAGTGCGCATGCGGACGCTGTACATTAAGCGTGGCGTGATGGGAGGCAACAATATCGCCCTGTGCGTTGATGATCAGCGCTTTGAGTTCCGAGGTGCCAATATCAATTCCAAGATACATGATGCGCTCCTTACACCGCGGCCAGCGTGCGTTCCGGCTGTTTCAGCCACTGCTGCAGGTCTGCTACGGTGCGCGTCATCAGCGCATGAAACGCCTTGTCCTGTGCCAGTTCGCCAAACAGCGCACTATCGCTCAGGAAAGCGGTAAGTGCATCGGGACGGCTAAACTGCTGACGCAACGCATCCGTCTGCAACACGCCATCCTGATAGGTGTAAGGCAGGTCATCATTAGCCCAACGTTGCAGGAACAGGAAGAACAGCGCAGGCAGCACGGCAGTCGCCGCCGGTTCTGCCCCGCGCTGATAGCATTCGCACAGCGTTGGCGTCACCATGCCGGGGATTTTCGACAAACCGTCCGCGCCAACACGCTGATTGGTGTCTTTGATAAAGGGATTGCTGAAACGCGCCAGAACCACATCGCGATAGTCGGCCAAATCCAGCGGGCTTGGCGACAGCGATGGCATCACATCCTGTGTCACGTAGTCATAAGCTAATTGATAAATCGCCGGCTGACGCATGCTGTCATCAATGTGATTGAGACCAATCAGCGTGCCTGCCCAGGCAATTGCCGCATGCGTGGCGTTGAGAATGCGAATTTTCGCCTCTTCCCACGGCAATACCGATTCCACCAGCTCAACGCCAACCTTCTCCAACTGCGGGCGACCGGCAATGAAGTCATCTTCAATCACCCATTGAATAAAGGATTCGGCCATTACCGCCGCACCATCATCTTTACCCGTGGCGGCTTTGACGCGCTCAGCCACATCGGCGGTTGGCCGCGGCGTAATGCGATCCACCATGGTGTTTGGCGACGTAGTATTTTCTCGCACCCAACTCGCTAATGCGTTGTCGCCTTTGGCCGTAAGAAACGTGAGGAAGCCTTGACGGAAGCGTTCGCCGTTATGGCGCAGGTTGTCACAGTTGAGCAGCGTGACAGGCGCACCACCGTTGGCCAGGCGGTGCATGAGAATGCGCGCCAGTGCGCCATAAATCGTGCGGATGTCGCCGTTTATATCGGCCTGCACATCAGGCTGCGTGAGGTCGAGTTCGAAATTAGGCGTTAAATAGTAACCGGCTTCGGTGACGGTAAAACCTATCACGCGGGTTTCACTTTTCGCCCCCTGCTCAACCAGCGCGCTGATGTCGCTGTCCCACGGCAGAATTTTGCGCAGTGAAGTGATGGTTTCGTAATCACGTTCGCCTTCTGGTGTCACCGTCTCCAGCACATATTCGCCATTTTGCGCAGCAAGTTGTTTCAGCAGCGGTGCCGCATCGTTACGGATATTACCCAGCGCAATGCTCCAGCTCTCATCGCCCTGCTCGCGCAATTTATGCAGATACCACGCCTGATGCGCTCGGTGGAAAGAACCTGCGCCGATATGCATCCACACTGATTGATTGGTCATCTTCGCCTCAAAATAAACATTTGCCAAAGTTAAGGGCATTTGCCCGATTTCATTTAGCATAGTGCGTGCGACGTCGATCGTTCTGCGAGCCAAATCACAATTAATACTTTTGCTCAATTTTAGGGCTTTTGCTCAATTAGCACATGTTCCGCATATCGCGTTAACATGGCGCACCGGTTTTGACGGAACAGCGCGATGAGCAGAGAAGAGAAAAAACAAGAACTGGCAGCACGTGCGGCCTGGATGTATTACGTGGCGGGCGTGACGCAGCAGGAGATTGCACGCGCATTAGGATTGTCACGTCAGGTGGCACAGCGTTTAGTCTCCAGCGCGCGTGAAATGGGCATGGTGAGCGTAAAGATTGATCATCCGGTTACCCATTGTTTGCATCTGGCGAGCGACGTTCAGGAGAAGTTTGGCCTGCAACTATGCCGCGTGGTGCCTTCCGCCAACCTTGATGATGACGCCATCCAGCAGATGCTGGCGGTAGAAGGCGCGGCGGTAATGGCGCAATACATCAGCGAGGAGCAACCGCAGGTATTTGGCATTGGTTCCGGTAAGACGCTGCGTTCGATGATTGATGCGCTTCCCTGGGTTGAACGACCGCAGCATCAGTGCGTTTCGATGATTGGCGCGATTGCGCGGGATGATTCGGGCACGCGCTACGATGTGCCACTGAAGATGGCGGAGAAGATGCAGGGCAAGTATTTCTTTATTCCTGCGCCACTGTATGCCGACACGCCGCAAGATAAAGCGATGTGGATTCAGCATCAGGTTTATCAGCGCGTGACGTTACGCGCGTTGCAGGCCCATGTCGCTTTCGTTGGCATCGGTGAAGTGCAGCCGGGCTGCCCGCTGCATGCTGAAGGTTTTATCACCGATGCGCAAGTTGCTGCGCTCAACGCACGCGGCGTGGTCGGCGAAATGCTCGGACACTTTTTCAATCAGCAAGGCGAACGCGTGTTGGGGGAAACCGATGAACTGCTGACGAGCGTGTTGCTCGAGAGCCAGACGCAACGCCAGATTATTGGCTTCGCCGGCAGCGAACGTAAATATCCGGCGATCCGCGCGGCGCTGCAGGGCGGCTGGGTGTCAGGTTTGGTGACGGATGAGGATACGGCGCTGAAGTTGCTGCGGGAGTAAAATGTGCTGGCTGTCCCCCATCCCGGCCTTCCCCCGCCAGCGGGGGAAGGAGACGCTGCCACATGCAGCATCAGTACGCACATATTGCAGCATCTTCCTCCCCCATTTATGGGGGAGGACCGAGGTGGGGGACAGCGTGCACAGAAACTACTTCAACGATCCCTTTAAAAACTGCTGCAAGCGCGGGCTTTTCGGGTTTCCGAACAGCTCATCCGGCGTGCCCTGTTCTTCAATTTTGCCCTGATGCAGGAAGATCACGTGATTAGAGACGTGACGAGCAAACTCCATCTCGTGCGTTACCACCACCATGGTTTTGCCCTCTTCCGCCAGCTTCTGCATGATGCGCAGCACTTCGCCGACCAATTCTGGATCGAGCGCAGAAGTAGGTTCGTCAAACAGCAATACTTCTGGCTCCATCGCCAACGCACGCGCAATCGACACGCGCTGCTGCTGGCCACCAGAGAGATGCACCGGATACTTGGCGCGCGCCCGCGCATCAATGCCGACTTTATCCAGATACTTAATCGCACGCTCACGCGCTTCTGCCTTGCTCAGCCCCAGCACCTGAATCGGTGCTTCGGTGACGTTATCCAGCACCGTCATGTGGCTCCACAGATTGAAGTGCTGAAATACCATGGTGAGGCGCGTGCGCAGCATACGCAGTTGCTCTTTGTTAGCGACTTTGAGTTGACCATCAGTGTCGCGCACCAAATTGATTTGCTGATTGCTGACCACAATCGTGCCTTCACTCGGTTTCTCGAGGAAGTTAATGCAGCGCAAGAAAGTACTTTTCCCGGAACCAGACGAGCCAATAATGCTGATCACATCGCCAGCATTAGCCTGCAGCGATACGCCTTTTAATACTTCATGTTCACCGTAACGTTTGTGCAGTTCGGTAACGCTTAATTTATTGTCAGCCATAGTGATACTCAATGCGATGAAGAAGGTTTTACGTGCGCCAGGAAGCGTTGTTCAGCCTTGCGGAACAAGCTTATCAGCCCGTAAGAGATAATCAGATACAGCACCGCAGCGATGCCAAACGCGGTAAACGGCTGATAGGTGGCCGAGTTGATATCGCGCGCGATTTTTAACAGGTCCGGCACGGTGGCGGTAAACGCCAGCGCGGTGGAGTGCAGCATCAAAATCACTTCATTGCTGTACGCCGGCAGTGCGGTGCGCAGTGCCGAAGGCAGAATGATGCAGCGATACAATTTAAACGGCGAGAAGCCATAGGCACGAGCCGCTTCGATTTCACCGTGCGGCACCGAGCGAATTGCACCGGCAAAGATTTCGGTGGTATAGGCGCAGGTATTCAGCGTGAACGCCAGCAGCGTACAGTTAAGCCCGCTGCGGAAGAAGGCGTTGAGCAGTTCAGTACCTTTCACCACTTCCAGCGTGTACATGCCAGAGTAGAACACCAGCAGCTGCACATACAGCGGCGTGCCGCGGAACACGTAGGTAAACAGCCATACCGGCGTAGAGATAAAGCGGTTGGAGGAGACGCGGGCAATCGCCAGCAGCACGGCAAGCGAACCGCCGATCACTACCGAGATGATCAACAACCACAGCGTAATCGCGATGCCAGTAAAACGGTAACCATCGGTCCAGAGCAGCTGTTTCCAATATTCCTGAATAATCTCAATCATAGCTCTGCCCTTTTCACACCCACCGTGTAGCGACGTTCAAGCCACCACAGCACGCCGTTCGACAGCGTGGTAAACACCAGATAAATCACACCCGCCACAATGGCGAAGTAGAACGGCTGCCAGGTGCTTTTTCCGGCCAGCTGCGTGGCTTTCACCACATCTTCCAGACCCAGCAGCGAGACCAGCGCCGTGGCTTTAAGAATAACCTGCCAGTTGTTGCCGATACCCGGCAGCGCAAAGCGCATCATGGCCGGGAACAGAATGCGACGGAAGGTTTGTGAGCCGGTAAAACCGAAAGCCGTTGCCGCTTCGATTTGCCCTTTTGGCACGGCGAGAAATGCGCCACGGAAGGTTTCAGTAAAGTAAGCGCCGTAGATAAAGCCGAGCGTAATGATACCGGCGACCATCGGGTCGATATCAAACTGTGCCAGTCCCAGCGCGTCGGTGATCATATTCAGGACGATCTGCAGACCGTAGAAGATCAGCAGCATCAATACTAAGTCGGGTACACCGCGAATTAAGGTGGTGTAGCCTTCAAACAGCATCGCCAGCGGGCGACTGCGGGAGAGTTTGGCGCCAGCGCCAATTAAGCCGAGCACCACTGCCAGCAACACCGAACTGAGCGCCAGCTCCAGCGTCACAAGGGTACCCTTGAGGATTACTTCGGAATAGCCATACAACATGATTCAATCCTGTCGTGAGGAAAATGTAAAATTACCGTCTAGTGCAAAAAACGGCACTGACCAAGACATTCGAGTCGCAGGAAGGCGGCAAGTGTATGAATTCCCGGGAGCTTACACAAGTAAGTGACCGGGATGAATACACGAAGCCAACGATCCTGCGGCTTGAAGGGCTAAAGTCAGGAGACAGAACTGTTAGTCGCCGTACACGTTGAAATCAAAATACTTCTTAGCAATCTTGTCGTAAGTGCCGTCTTTACGCATTTCGCCAAAGGCTTTATCAATCGCCGCCTTCAAGTCTGCGTCATCTTTACGCAAGCCCATACCGGTACCGACGCCAAAGATTTTGTCGTCCTTCACTGCTGGGCCCGCAAACGCATATTTTGCGCCAACTGGCTGCTTCAGGAAGCCTTCGCTCGCCTGCACTTCATCCTGGAACGCGGCATCAATACGGCCGGCGTTCAAATCCTGATACACCAGATCCTGGTTAGCGTAAGGCGTAACGGTGACCCCTTTTGGCTGCCAGTACTCTTTTGCATAGGTTTCCTGCGTAGTGCCTTGCAGCAGACCAATATTTTTGCCTTTGAGCGATTCAATGGTTGGCTTCAGCGTGGAGCCTTTTGGCGCCACTAAGCGAGCATTTGCCGCGTAGAGTTTTTCAGAGAAGTTGATCTCTTCCTGACGCTTTTCGGTGATAGAGAGAGAAGAGATGATGGCGTCGATTTTCTTCGCTTTCAGCGACGGGATCAGCGCATCGAAATCACTTTCCACATAAGTACATTTAGTCTTGATACGCTTACAAATTTCGTTCGCCAGATCGATATCAAAGCCCACCAGCTGGCCTTGCGCGTTCTTAGATTCGAATGGCGGATAAGTCGGGTCAGTTCCGATGCGCAACGACTGCGGCACAGCGGCGAAGACACTCGCGCTGCTTGCCATTGCCAGCATCAGAGAAAGAGCCAAAACTCGCTTTTTCATAGGTAACCCTCAAGTGAAGTGCTTATTGTTATGTGGTGCGTGATGTGTTGGTTTGCGCTGTAAGATGTGCACATTTCATGCCAGTTATGTGAATCGGCTAAACGCTGCGCAAGCGCACTAAATACTGCGCCCGTGAGCGGCGCAAGCACTTAGTTTGTGAGGGAAATATAACAGCGGTGTGAGGAAGAAAAAGCGACATTGTTAACTTTTGGTGCACAAGATGCACGAAGAGTGATCGCGCACGCGAATTTGCACACCAGCAGTGCATTAATGCACCATTATGCGCCACTCCAGCGCGTGAAAAGATCTTCTGGCAGTTCAATATCGAACTGATCAAGCACGCGATTAACCGTTTGATCGACTAAATCGCCAATCGATTGGGGACGGTGATAGAACGCCGGCACCGGCGGCATAATCAGTGCACCTAGCTCAGCTGCCGTGGTCATCATGCGCAGATGTCCTAAATGCAGCGGCGTTTCGCGCACGCACAGCACCAGCTTACGCTGCTCTTTTAACACCACATCAGCGGCACGGGTCAGCAAACTGTCGCTGTAACTGTGGACAATGCCTGAGAGCGTTTTCATGGAGCAAGGAGCAATCGCCATACCGAGGGTTTTGTAAGAACCGGATGAGATGCTGGCGGCGATATCGCGTACGTCATGCACCACATCGGCCATCGCTTGCACCTCACGCAGGCTGAAATCGGTCTCCAGCGCCAGCGTTTGCCGCGCCGCGGGACTGACCACCAAATGGGTTTCCACTTCCGCCAGCGGTTGCAGCACTTGCAACATGCGCACACCATAGATCGCGCCGCTGGCGCCGGAAATTCCAATGATCAGTCGTTTCATCATTTAGCCTTGCTCGTTCAGATTGCGGCAATGATAGCGGCTCGCTGAGCAAAAATACAAAAACAAACAGGGCGGGATTGCGCCCGCCCTGCTTTTACTCTGCCACCACGTTCGGCTTAGCCTTCGTTGTGCAGCTCCAGGCCTTCTACTTCTGTCTGACGCGCGATGGCTTTGGAATCGTCATTACGCAGCGACTGCAGATACTCAAGGTACTGTTGATCGACATCTTTAGTGACGTAAATGCCGTTGAATACCGAGCACTCGAACTGGGCAATATCCGGATTCTCTTCGCGCACGGCTTCGATCAGATCGTCCAGATCCTGGAAAATCAACGCATCGGCTTTAATCAGCTGGCGAATCTCTTCCACTTCACGCCCGTGTGCAATCAGTTCAGTCGCGCTTGGCATGTCGATGCCGTAAACGTTCGGGAAACGAATTTCCGGTGCTGCTGAAGCCAGGTAAACCCGTTTCGCACCGGCTTCACGCGCCATTTCGATAATCTGTTCCGAAGTGGTGCCGCGCACGATGGAGTCATCCACCAGCAACACGTTTTTGTCACGGAACTCGGCGCGGTTAGCGTTCAGCTTACGGCGTACCGCGCTGCGACGCAGCTGCTGGCCCGGCATAATGAAGGTACGGCCAACGTAGCGGTTTTTCACAAATCCCTGACGATACGGCTTATCGAGGATACGCGCGATTTCCAGCGCGATATCGGTTGAAGTTTCCGGAATCGGAATCACCACATCGATATCCAGATCTTCCCACTCGCGGGCGATTTTATCGCCCAGCTTGGTGCCCATGCGCACGCGCGCGCTGTACACCGAAATTTTGTCGAGGAACGAATCCGGACGGGCAAAATAAACGTACTCGAACAGGCACGGGTTGGTTTTCGGGTTCTCCGCGCATTGACGCGTAGAGAGCTGGCCTTGCTCGGTGATGTACACCGCTTCACCAGGTGCTACGTCACGGATGAATTCGAAGCCCAGCGTATCCAGTGCGACGCTTTCCGACGCCACCATGTATTCAGTGCGGCCATCGGCGATCACGCGCTTGCCCAGCACCAGCGGACGAATACCGTTTGGATCGCGGAAGGCGACCATACCGTGTCCGATAATCATTGATACCACTGCGTAAGCGCCGCGCACCTGCTGATGCACCGCCGCCACCGCAGCAAAAATGTTGTCAGCTTCCAGCGGATAGTGCTGAAAACGGTCCAGCTCCTGCGCGAAGATGTTCAGCAGGATTTCGGAATCAGAGGTGGTATTAACGTGACGGCGACCCGTTTCGAACAGCTGTTTACGCAGCTCATGGGCGTTGGTCAGGTTGCCGTTATGCGCCAACGTGATGCCATAAGGGGAGTTCACGTAGAAAGGCTGCGCTTCAGAGGCGCTGGAGCTGCCTGCCGTTGGATAGCGCACGTGACCAATCCCGATGTTGCCCTGCAGGCGCTGCATATGGCGCGCTTCGAACACATCGCTGACCAGACCGTTAGCTTTACGCAAACGGAAGCAGTTAATAGCATCGATGGTACAAATGCCGGCGGCATCCTGCCCGCGGTGCTGAAGCACCGTTAACGCGTCATAGATTGACTGGTTTACTGGCATGAAACCGGTGATACCAACAATACCGCACATATTGTCATTTCCTCATTAGCCGCACTCCCGATGGTGTCACCGGGGTAAAAAACTCGACGTGCTTTTCAGGTAATCGAAAAACCACCTGATGATGTAACTGAACTGGGGAATGAGTTGCGACTGTTGCCAGTCAGGACTTTTGGAAAAGCCGGTGAATGTATCGAGAAAGAACAGCATAGCAGACACGATCAGCACGCCACGCAACGCCCCGAAACAGACCCCCAACACCCTGTCGGTTCCCGACAAGCCAGTTTTTTCAACCAGCGAGCCGATCACATAGTTCACGATGGCACCCACAATCAGGGTGGCAACGAATAACACCGCGATAGCGATGCCGTTGCGAACCAGTTCGTCGTCAAAACCCGTAAACCAGACTGCAAGGTAGGCGTAATAATGACTGGCGACAAAAAACGCACATCCCCAGGTAACGAGAGATAAGGCTTCCCGGACAAACCCACGAATCAGGCTGACCAGAGCCGAAAAACCAACTACCGCAATAATGACGTAATCAATCCAGATCATGAACTCTTCCAGCCCAGTGCTATCGCACCCCTGCATCCAGTTCGGGGCGCATTCTAACAGAAAAAGAAAACGTTTGCGTAGGGTTTTCCGGTTCTGTTTCCGCAAAAAGGGCGATGAAAAAAACTTTCCTCGCCCTGTGTGTTATCAGCGATTTAATCCACTGATATTTAATAATTTTATTGCCGCGCTTCGCTACAAAATTTTTGTAAAGCCGCGCCTTTTTCTGCCATCGGCGCGGCTTATCAGCGCTTTATCGCGCGCTATACGGTTTCACCACGCCACCGAGGCCGGAGATACTTTGCAGTTCGCTCAGCGAACCTTGCAGCTTCGCTTTATTGGCATCCGGACCGACATAAATACGGGTGATTTGTCCCTGCACCGGCGTGGACGGCACGGTGAAGGCGCGATAACCAGAGAGACGCAGCTGCGCCACAATCTCGCTCACTTTTGCCGCGTTCTTCAACGCACCCAGCTGCACAACAAATGCCTGACCGGCTGGCGCTGCGGGTTCGCTCTGCTTCGGCGTTTCCACCGGTTTAGGCTGTTCCACCGGCTTCGGCTGCTCAACCGGTTTCGGCTTCGGTTGCTCAACCGGTTTTGGCTTCGGCTGCTCAACCGGCTTCGGTTTCGGCTGCTCGACCGGTTTTGGCTTCGGCTGTTCAACCGGTTTCGGTTGGATTTGCTGATGCACCGGCGGCGGCGTTACCACGCTTGGCTCGCTATTCTGCGTCGGCTGGGCGCTGCCATTAGTGGCAGTTTTACCCCCGTTTTGACTCTGCGCCGCACCTGCCCCTTCTGGCGGCTGTGCGGGTAGAGGTTGGGTTACCGGCGGCACCATTTCGCTATCCTGCTGATCGTCCGGTTTTGGCACCAGCGGAATCGCCGCGAACTCTTCTTTATAATGCTTTTTCTTTCCGTCCAGCAGGCCGGGCAACACGATGACACCGATCGCCACCAGAATGACCGTACCGACTAAGCGATTTTGGAACTTACTTGCCACTGCCGTTCTCCGCTGCCATCGATTCCATAACCTGCGCTACGGTGTGAAAAGAGCCACACACCAGAATCACATCTTCGGGACGCGCCTGCTGACGCGCCGCTTGCCAGGCTGCATCAACGTTGCTGTAAGGCACGCCGCCATCCACATGCGCCAGCAGCTCATCGGCTGAGGCACCGCGTGGGCCATCAAGCGGCGCGCAATACCAGCGATCAACCTGCGGCGCCAGCGCCGCCAACGTGCCCGCGATATCTTTGTCGTGCAGCATGCCAACCACCGCATGCACTTCCCCGCTGTGCGCCTCTTCAGCCAGACGCGAAGCCAGATAGTAAGCGGCATGCGGATTGTGCGCCACATCGAGAATCACGCGCGGCGCTTCGCTGACGGTCTGGAAACGTCCCGGCAGAATAGCCAGCGGAAGATGCTGACGAATAATCGCTTCGCTTACCGTCAAACCTGACGCACGCAGCGCGGTAAGTGCGGTCGCAGCATTGGGTAACGGCACCTGCGGCAGCGGTAAATCACGCAGTTCACCGTGCGCATCCTGCAACGTCCAGCTGGCGCCGGTTTGCTGCCATTGCCAGTCGCGATTACGTTGCAGCAGCACGGCGCCCTTCTCAGCCGCGACCTGCGCGATGGTACCCGGCATGTCGGCTTCACCGACTACCGCCGGTTTACCTGCGCGGAACACGCCGGCTTTTTCCCGGCCGATGCTTTCACGATCCGGACCGAGCCAATCGGTGTGATCCAGCGCAATGCTGGTGATCACCGCCACATCGGCATCGACAATATTGGTGGCATCAAGACGTCCGCCTAGGCCGACTTCCAGTATCACCACATCAAGATTGGCCGCGCGGAACAGATTGAAAGCCGACAAGGTGCCGAACTCAAAGTAGGTCAGTGAAATGTCATCGCGTCCGGCTTCAATCGCGGCAAAACTGGCGCTGTGCTGCGCCTCATCCAGTTCAGCGCCCTGCACGCGTACGCGCTCGGTGTAACGTACCAGATGCGGCGAGCTGTAGACGCCCACGCGATAGCCCGCAGCAATCAATAACGTTTCCAGCGTGCGGCAGGTCGTGCCTTTGCCGTTAGTGCCGGCGACGGTGAAGACAAAGGGAGCAGGTTTGAGCAGGTCGAGGCGAGCAGCGACGCGTTGAATACGATCCAGGCCTAATTCAATGGCCTGAGAATGCAGGTGCTCAAGATAATGAAGCCACGTGGCCAAAGGCGACGTGGCTTGAGGAAGAGAATTATCCATGTGTCCCGTTCTTAATAAATACACATCATCCTTCAAGCTGCAGCGGCGTTGGCTGCGTTCATTCACCCCGGTCACTTACCAAAGTCAGCTCCCGGGGATGCATTCACTTGCCGCCTTGCTGCAGCTCGAATGATGTCGTGTAGACGGTGCATTGGAGGAAAGGAAGGTTCCTTTCCGTTGCCTGTCAGGCTTCGTTGCTCTCCGGCTCAGCCACATCAGGCTGATTACCATCCTGCAGCGGTGCTGGCAGGTTCATCATTTTCGCCAGCAGACTTGCCAGCTTAAAGCGCATTTCCGGGCGACGGATAATCATGTCGATCGCGCCTTTCTCAATCAGGAACTCACTACGCTGGAAGCCCGGCGGCAGTTTTTCGCGCACGGTCTGCTCGATAACGCGTGGACCGGCAAAGCCGATCAGCGCTTTCGGTTCCGCCACGTTGAGATCGCCCAACATCGCGAAGCTGGCTGACACGCCGCCCATGGTTGGGTCGGTCAGCACGGAGATGTACGGCAAGCCGCGCTCCTGCATTTTCGCCAGGGCCGCACTGGTTTTCGCCATTTGCATCAGCGACTGCAGCGCTTCCTGCATACGTGCACCGCCTGACGCGGAGAAGCAGATCAGTGGGCAGTTGTCTTCCAACGCCTGCTCAACGCCACGCACAAAGCGCGCGCCAACCACTGAACCCATTGAGCCGCCCATAAAGGAGAACTCAAAAGCCACAGCGACAATCGGCATACCGTGCAGCGTGCCTTTCATCGCCACCAGCGCGTCTTTCTCGCCGGTGTCTTTCTGTGCGGCGACCAAACGGTCTTTATACTTCTTCGAGTCGCGGAACTTCAGCAGATCCTTTGGTTCCAGCTCGCTACCCAGCTCAACCAGCGAACCTTCATCCAGCATGCTATGCAAACGCTCACGGGCGTGCATGCGCATGTGATGGTCGCACTTCGGGCAGACTTCGAGGTTACGCTCCAGCTCGGCGCGGTACAGCACCTGTCCACAGCTATCGCACTTGGTCCACACCCCTTCCGGGATGCTGGCTTTGCGCGTTGGCGTGGCAGTGCTTTTATTCAGTATGCGTTCAATCCAGCTCATTGATGACCTTTCTATTTAATGCTGACCTGGTCCAGTCTTTTCATTGCTGCTGAAATCACCTTCAGCAGGCCGTAAATGTCGCTCATTAAACCACAACCCGTTCACGCTGTGGATAAAAATCTGGTTACGAGCTTACTGTGACTTCTGCTGGCGGCGATGACGCCACACTTCAATTACGCCTGGCAGTATAGAAACAATGATGATGCCGACGATCAGCAGCTTCAGGTTCTCCTGCACAATCGGCAAGTCGCCAAACAGATAACCGGCGTAAGAGAACAGCAGCACCCACAGCAGTGCGCCCGTCACGTTAAAGAGCGCGAAGTGGCGATAAGACATATGTCCCATCCCTGCCACGAAGGGGGCAAAGGTTCGCACGATTGGTACAAAGCGCGCAAGTATAATGGTTTTGCCGCCATGGCGGTCGTAGAACGCGTGGGTTTTATCGAGGTAACTGCGACGGAAAATTTTCGAGTTCGGGTTACTGAACAGCTTCTCCCCGAACAAACGCCCAATGGTGTAGTTCACCGCATCCCCAAGGATGGCGGCAATCACTAACAGCGTCACCATCAGATGCACGTTGAGATCGTTACCCGGCAATGCCGCCAATGCACCGGCGACAAACAGCAGCGAATCACCTGGCAGGAACGGCGTCACCACTAAACCCGTTTCACAGAACAGAATCAGGAACAGAATGGCGTAAATCCAGATGCCGTACTGCGCCACCAGCTCGGCTAAATGCACATCAATATGCAGAATAAAATCGATCAAAAAATGGATGAACTCCATACGACTCCCGACATCCTAATTAACGGTTAATCCGCGAGGAACAACGGTCCCAACGCAGGCTGAGGTAAAGCAAAGTGGGATGGATAATCCACCGCCACCAGATAAAGCCCCTCGGCTTTGGCGGTCGCCGCCGCCAGCTTACGATCTTTGGCCGCGAGCAGCGTCGCCATCCACTCTTCCGGCTGATTGCCCGTGCCGATTTCCATCAGGCTACCGACAATATTACGTACCATATGATGCACAAACGCGTTGGCTTTGATATCCACCACCACATACGGTCCATGACGCGTGACGTTGAGATGCATCACGTTGCGCCACGGCGTACGTGACTGACACTGCACCGCGCGGAACGAGGTAAAGTCATTCTCGCCAATCAGCGCCTGCCCGGCGCGCTGCATCTTCTCCACATCCAGCGGATGATAATAATGGGTAATGCCATTCCCCAGAATTGCCGGACGCAGCCGGTGGTTGTAGATCACGTAGCGATAACGGCGCGCCGTGGCGCTAAAACGTGCATGGAACTCGTCCGGCACTGCTTTCACCCAACGCACCGCGATGTCATCGGGCAGATTGGCGTTAACGCCTAACGTCCAGGCCGCGTCGGCACGCGGCGAGGTGGTTTCAAAATGCACCACTTGCCCGGTGCCGTGCACGCCAGCATCGGTGCGGCCAGCGCAGAACACCACCACCGGGTGATCGGCGACCTTCGACAGCGCCTTCTCCAGCTTTTCCTGCACGCTGCGCACTTCATTTTGCCGCTGCCAGCCGTAATAACGGCTGCCATCGTATTCAATACCCAACGCCAGCTTAAGCGTTTTACCTTCAGGCAACATTAATAGAAATACTCCTGCACCAGCTTCTCGGCGGTTTTGACTGCCATCAGTGCGCCGCCGAAACGGATGTTGTCTGCCACTGACCAGAACTGCAGCAGCTCAGGAATGCCGTAATCATTGCGCACGCAGCCAATGCTCAGTACTTCACTGCCGGAGGCATCGCCTACTTGAGTAGGATAATCACTCTCCTCGCTCAGATTGATATCACCAGAGCGACCCAGTTCATCGCGCGCTTCTTCAGCTGACAACGGACGCAGATTTTCCACATGCACGATCTGCGCATTACCATAGAACACCGGCGCTTGAACGCTGCTCACCGCAATCGGCAAACCTTCATCCTGTAGCACCTTACGCACCTGCTCAACCACGCGGCGCTCACTCTCAACGCTGCCATTGCTGTCAGCCAGCAGCGGCAGAATGTTGAACGCCAGCTGGCGGCCAAAATAGTGCTGTTCAGCAGGCACGCCGTTCAACAAACGCGCGCTTTCACCGGCTAAACCGTCCACCGCGGCTTTACCGTGGCTGGAGGCCGCAATCAGGTTGGTCACCTGCAAACGGCTCAGGCCAGCCAGATCCACCAGCGGTTTGATCGCGCACAACAGTTGACTCACCAGGCTGTCGGCCACGGTGATAATGTTGCGATTACGGTAATCCGCCAGCACTTGCGGATTCACATCTGGCACCACCAGCGGCACGTCCGGTTCAAGCGCGAACAGATCGCTGCTATCAATCACCAGACAACCCTGGCTCGCGGCTTCTTCGGCATAGCGCGCCGAGGCTTCACGTCCGGCGGTGAAAAACGCTAACTGCACCTGCGTCCAGTCAAACTCGGCCGCATCCTGCACCAGCACGGTACGTCCCTCAAAACGTTTGTTCTCACCGGCACCGTTTTCACTCGCCAGCAGATACAACTCACCAACCGGGAACTGGCGTTCAGCCAGCAGTTCCAGTACAGCGTTCCCTACTGCGCCTGTTGCGCCCAGTAGCGCGATATTCCAGCCGTCAGACATGTTGGTTTACTCCAGACAATGACACAAAAACAGAAGGCGGTGTTTTCACCGCCCGAGATTTAGGATTTATCCCCGCACTATTGCAGGTGATTGAATTAACTTTACAAACTGGCACGGAAGCCGAGTTGATTGAGCATCGCCACCGTCTCAGCATCATCGCAGTTCACTTGCAGCGATGACCATTCGCGACGCTCTTCATATTGTTTGCGCAGACGATCAAACTCGCCCGGTTTTGCCGCCACCTTGCGCAGTGGCGCATCGTCGCGGCGCACATCATACACCAGATGCACTAAGCGTTTTAGCGTTGGCTGATCGAGTTTGCCGCGCAGGGTGATAGAACCAAATTCGGGCGCAGGTAACAGGCTTTCTAGTGCGACCTGCTGTGGCTGACCGATAAAATCGCACCAGGCTTCAAACACTTGGGTGGTACCGCGCGCTTTGCCTTCCAGCGTGTAACCCGCGATGTGCGCAGTGGCGATATCCACCTTATCCAGCAGATCGAGCGACAGGTCCGGTTCCGGCTCCCACACATCCAGCACCACGCTGAGATCGTGGCGCATCTTCAACACTTCCAGCAGCGCAGCGTTATCCACCACCGCACCGCGGCAGGCGTTGATCAAAATGGTGTTGGGTTTAAGCGCCATCAGCAGCGCCGCATCGGCCAGATGCCAGCTTTTATACTGGCCCTCTTTAAACAGCGGCGTGTGGAAGGTCAGGATGTCGGCCTGCGCCACCAGATCATCCAGTGAATGGAAGGTTTCCTGATCGCCACGATCGGCGCGCGGCGGATCGCACAGCAGCGTTTTCACGCCCCACGCTTCTAAACGCTTCTGCAGGCGGCCGCCCACATTGCCTACGCCAACAATGCCCACCGTGCGATCGCGCAGTTCAAAACCATCGCGCTCTGCCAGCAGCAGCAGCGAGGAGAACACATATTCCACTACCGCAATAGCGTTACAGCCCGGCGCTGCCGAGAAGCTGATGCCCGCCTCCGCCAGCGACGCATCATCGATATGATCAGTACCCGCTGTCGCAGTGCCGACAAACTTCACCGGCGTACCGGCCAGCAGCGCCGCATTCACCTTGGTAACGGAACGCACCATCAAGCCGCTGGCATCCTGCAGCTCTGCTTCCGGCAACGGGCGTCCTGGTACCGCCAACACATCACCGGTGCGGCTGAACAGTTCATGGGCATAGGGCATATTTTCATCGACGAGAATTTTCACTGCGGCGGTCCTGTCTGGTTGAAATCAACGGGGGCATATTTTGGCATAAAGCCGGGGATTAACCTAACCGACTGCGATAGCGATCGGGCGTGGTACCGGCCTGCTGCTGGAACATCACAATCAGCGCTGATGCCGAACTGTAACCCAACTCATGGGCGATGCCCTGCACGCTGCAACCCTGCTCCAATAATGCGATAGCGCGCAGAAAGCGTAAACGTTGCCGCCACTCGCTGAACGACATATTCAACTGCTGCTGACAGCGTCGCGCCAGCGTACGCTCAGTGGTGAACACGCGCTTCGCCCATTGTGCCAGCGTGGTGTTATCGCCGGGATGCGCTTCGAGGGCGCGCAGAATCGGCGCGAGAAATTTGTCGTCCGACATCGGCAAATAGCTGTTGTGCACTGGGGCCATACGCAGGCGATCAATTAAGACTTCGCAAAGCCGCCAGTCGGCTTGCGTCTGCGGCTGCGCCAGCTCGCGGCGGGCAAAGTCATTCATGATGGCGTGCACGATGGCATCGACATGTAATAAGCAGGCTTTATCGGGCAGGCCCGCACAGCGATCGGCGGCAAGATTGAAAGTACGGAAGCGCGCATCGTTATGGTTATAGCTGCTGTGACGATGCCCGGCAGGAATCCAGATCGGAATATCGGCGGGCGTCAGCAGACGTTCGCCTTCCACTTCCATCTCCAGCACGTGACGGGTGACGAAGATCACCTGCCCCCAATCATGCGCGTGCGCGAGATATTCGGTTTTGGCGTTGACCTCGTCGTAACGCATGAAGTAGCGCAATAAGGGCGCATCAATTGGCGGCTGGTATTCGACTTGAAGATTCATTCTGTCCGGTCACTAACGAATATTGTCCGATTTTAACTATCTACTTTAAACCGGTCAAACGTAAACTATTCGCGATTATTTGAGGAGCTGTATCATGAATTTACTGTTTCCGCTGATCGCGGTGCTGATTTGGTCGATCAACACTATCGTCAGCAAACTCTCGGCGGGAAGTATCGATCCTGCGGCGATCTCTTTTTATCGCTGGCTACTGGCGCTGGTGGTGCTGGCACCGTTCTGCCTGCCAGGCGTGTGGCGTCATCGTCACACCATTAAAACGAACGGCTGGCGGCTGCTGATTCTCGGCTTGCTCGGCATGGTGCTGTATCAAAGCCTTGCCTATTACGCGGCGCACAGCGTTTCCGCAGTGATGATGGGTATCCTCGGCGCGACCATTCCGCTGCTGACCATTCTGCTCAGCCTTATTGTGCTGCGCCTCGCGCCAACACGCGGCATCCTGATTGGCGGCGCGCTGTCGTTCGCCGGTTTGGTATGGCTGGTGAGCGAAGGCAACCCGGCGCAGTTGCTGAACCAACGCCTTGGCAATGGCGAATTGATGATGCTGGCGGCATCAACCTCTTACGCCTTGTACGGCGTGCTGACCAAGCGCTGGGCAATTCCGCTGCCGACCTGGCAAAGCCTGTATGTGCAGATTTTCTTTGGCGTGCTGCTGTTGCTGCCCGGCTTCCTGCGCGCACCGGATGTCACGCTGAACCTGCACAATCTGCCGCTGGTGCTGTATGCCGGACTATTTGCGTCGATTATCGCGCCGTTTCTGTGGATCCTTGGCGTGCAGCGTTTGGGTGCCAGCACCACCAGCATCTTTATGAATTTCGTACCGGCATTTACTGCCATTATTGCCGTGATGTTCCTGCATGAGCAGTTGCATGCCTATCACTGGATTGGTGGCGGCATGACGTTAGTCGGCGTTATTCTGGCGCAACGTCTGAAAACCCCGTTACGCAAGCCGCGCAATGTCACCCTTCCCGATCCCGCTGCCTGAGTTTATTCTCCGGAAAGGCCGCAGCCCCCGTGGATTTCCTGGGGGCTTTTGCTATCATGTGGCCTCTTTTTTCCGGCGCACCCGGATCTGACCCGTTTTCAAGGATTCCGCCATGCAACCTCTCAGCGGTCCCGGTGTGCCCGCGGGCGATCGTTCCCCTTTATCTCAGGCTACTGGCCCGACGCGTCCTGGTGGTCCAGTTGGTGAGCAGCCGCTATCGCCTGCCCAGCGCACCACGCTGGAACGTCTGATTGTACGCATCATGTCGTTAAGTACCCTGAAAGCGCCCGAACTGTGGGCTGGCGTGCGTCATGAAGTCGGTGTGAAAAGTGAAGCTGAGCTGCAATCGCGCCACTTCCCGGCGGCGGAACAGCATCTCAATGGTCGCTTAACCCAGGTGCAAAACAGTCTCGCCACGCGCCAGTTGCTACAACAGCTGCTGGAGAAACTGCCGCAGGGCAATAATCGCCAGGCGGTGAGTGATTTTATTCGTCAGCAGTTTAACCAAACGGTGTTGAGCGCGTTGTCACAGGATCAACTGCGTCAGGTGTTGACGATGCTGCAGAACGGCCAGATAGCGATCCCGCAGCCGCAGCAAACGCGCGTTTCCGATCGCAGTTTGTTGCCGGCAGAGCAGCAATCGCTCAACCAGCAGGTCACGCGGCTTGCTGCCACCACCGGTGAATCCCCAGTGAAATTGCTGACTGATACGCTGAAGCTGGTGAACCTGAAAAGTGGCGATCCAATTCCCTCACGCCACTTCCCGCTGCTGACGCAATATTTGCAGGTTCGTCAGACGTTGGGCCAACACAGCGCGCCAACTTTGCAAATGCTGGAAAACTCGCTGAAGCAGCCACTTACGCATGATGAGCAGCGACTGCTGGAAGATTACAGCCAACAGCGCTTCCAGGCGCTGCCGAATACGGTGCTGACGCCCGCGCAGACGCAGGATCTGCTGAATCTGCTGTTTAGCCGCCGTGCCGAGAAATTGCACGAACAACCGCTGGCGGAGAGTGCAATTCGCCCGCAGCCGATTTGGTCGCCGTTTATTCAGATGCTGCCGCAGCCGCTGGCTCAGCGCCCGGCACTGACGCTGATAGGCGCGCTTTTCGTGTTCATCTTCCTGCTGTGGCTGTTTATCTAACAGCCGCAGTGTGCAGCGGGCGTGGCGAGTGGCCATTCACCCGCTGCCGCGCCCCACGCCATTGGATGACCATCGCGCTTCCAGAAATCCAGTCCGCCAATTAACTCCTTCACCTGAAACCCCAGCGACGCCAGTTTGAGCGCGGCTTTGGTTGAACTGTTACAGCCGATGCCGTCGCAATAGGTGATGTAAACGTTGCTGCGATCGAGATGTGCAGTGGATTCCACATTCATGCTGCGATGGGGAAATGAGAGGGCACCGCAGATATGTCCGGCCTGATAAACCTCTTCAGAACGTGCATCGATCACCGTAATCGCCGAAACTCCCTGCGCCAGATCTGCCGCGAGATCCCACGCATCGGTGTAGTAGGTCAGTTTATGTTGCAGATAAGCCAGGCTTTCGCTGGCACAGGCTGGGGCAAATTTTAACACCGCTGACATCGTATTCTCCTGTTGTGATTTCCCCCAAGTTTACGGCAAAGTGGTCTGCATGCTGATACCACTTTCCATCGAGTGATAAGACCAATATGAGCACCTCGTTTCTCGCGCTGTTTAGCCATCAAACCCAGGGCGGTTTGCGTGAGCGGCTGTGCAATACTTTGCGTCAGGCGATCGCTGATGGGCATTTGCGGCATGAGCAAAAATTGCCGTCCAGTCGCCAGTTAGCAACGGACTTATCGCTGTCGCGCGTCACGGTTGAGGCGGCTTATGCGCAATTAGAGAGCGAAGGTTATCTGCAGCGTCACGGTGGGCGCGGTACTTTTGTCTCGATTCGCATGGCGTTACCCACGCAGAAAAGCCGCATCGACCGCTCGCCACTCTTTTCCCTGCGTGGTCAACAGGTGCTGGCAACCGGCGGCTGTCAGGATCCGCCGTTTCCACATGCCTTTGCCGCCGGTTCGCCAGAACTGCGCGCGTTCCCGCATACGCAGTGGCGCCGCATCAGCAATCAGATGCAACGCACGCTGGGCAGTAAAGTGATGGGCTATGGCGATCCGCTTGGGCTGCCGTCGCTGCGGCAAGCGGTAGCGGATTATCTGGCGCTATCGCGCGGCGTCCGCTGTTCGGCGGATCAGGTGGTGATGCTCACCAGCTCGCAGCAAGCGCTGCAATTACTGGCGCTGATGTTCCTTGATGCATGTGACGACGTCTGGCTGGAAGAACCCGGTTATCCCGGTGCGCGCAACGCGTTTCTGGCGGCCGGCGCACGCTGTCACGCCATGCCGCTGGATGCGGAAGGCGCCGCGCCACTCAGCGGCAGCGCGAAACTGGTGTATCTGACACCCGCACATCACTATCCGACCGGCACGCCAATGAGCCTGGCGCGCCGTCTACAGTGGCTGGCGTGGGCGCGGCAACATGATAGCTGGCTGATTGAAGATGATTACGACAGCGAATTTCATTACGACGATCGCCCCGCTCCGGCGCTACAAGGATTAGAAGCTGATGGTCGGGTAATTTATCTCGGCA
This sequence comes from Pantoea sp. X-Soil-ISGK-421, assembly GCF_059730785.1. Taxonomy (NCBI): domain Bacteria; kingdom Pseudomonadati; phylum Pseudomonadota; class Gammaproteobacteria; order Enterobacterales; family Erwiniaceae; genus Pantoea; species Pantoea sp. X-Soil-ISGK-421. Next base: position 2,818,490 of record NZ_AP035979.1, read on the forward strand.
CCTTTTCCAAAACATTATTCCCGTCGCTGCGGCTGGCGTGGATGGTGGTACCGCCGCAGCTGGTTGAGCCATTGGGACGCGCGCGTAGCGTAATGGATGGTCACAGCGCATTGCTGCCGCAGGCGATTACGGCAGAGTTTCTGCAACAAGGCCATTTCGCCAGCCATTTGCGCTTGATGCGCCAACTGTATCGCAGTCGTCGTGATTGCTTGCTTGAACAACTCAACACGCGACTGCAACCCTGGCTGCAAGCGCTGCCGGCGGCGGGAGGCTTACAGTTAACGGTGCAGCTAATGCACGGCGATGAAGCGCGCTTAACCGAACAGGCTAAATCCATGGGATTGTTACTGCCGCGGCTGTCGCCGCTTTATGCCGGTGCGGTCCAGCAACCGGGCTGGCTGCTGGGCTTTGCGGCGCTAACCCCGGGTGAGATTGTCAGCGCCTGCGATAAGTTGGTTACGCTGTTGTCGCCGCCCGCGCAAACGTCCAGGTGACCAGAATGCCCAGCGCAGCGCAGCAGGCACCCGCGACATACACCGAGCCGTAACCCAGCGCTGTCGCCAGTAAACCGGTCAACGGGCCGCTGGCACCGTACGCAATATCCTGAAACGCAGAGAAGCCGCCGAGCGCGGTGCCGCGAATCTGCGGCGATACACGCTTGATCACCTCGACGCCCAGCGCCGGGAAGATCAGCGAGCAACCGCAGCCGGTCAAAGCCGCGCCAATTAGTGCCATGCCGCTGGAACTGGCAAACGCCAGCAGCAGCAGACCGACGGCTTCGACCAGCAGGGACACCATCGCCACTTTTATGCCCCCGTGATGATCCGGCAAGCCACCAAAGAATACGCGCACCAGCACAAACGCACAGCCGAACGCGGTCAGCGCGAACCCCGCATTGCCCCAGTTTTCTGCGGCAAAGTAGAGCGAGGTAAAGGTGCCAATAACGGCAAAACCGGTACCCTGCAGTGCCAACGCCAGTCCCGGCTGGAAGATGGTTTTCACCACGCTAAGCAGCGATGGGCGCTCGCCACCAACCACCGGCACTTTACGGATCCAGCCATTAATCGCCAGCGACAGCAGCGGCAACAGCAGCGCAACCGCGCCGAGGGCCGCAAAACCGCCGTGCTGGTTAATCAGCAAGCCAAGTGGTGCGCCCGCCGCCAGCGATCCATAAATCGCCATACCGTTCCATGACATCACTAAACCGGATCGTTTACTGCCCACCAGACCCATGCCCCAGGTCAGATTACCGGTGAGCAGCAAGCTTTCACCAAACCCTAACAACAGGCGCCCTACCGCCAGTAAAGCAAATTTCGTCCAGGGTGAAACCGGCAGTAACGCCGCCGCCAGATAAGCGATGCCCACCAACGCGATGGCAAGCATGCCGTATTGTGTGGTGAGTTTCGCACCGTGCTGATCGGCACGTCGCCCGGCAAAGCTGCGCGTCAGCAGCGTGGCAAAAAACTGGATTCCTACCGCTACACCAACCATCAGGTTGCTCATGCCAAGTTCCTGATGGACATACAGCGGGATGACCGGCAGCGCCAAACCTGCTGTGAGGTAGGTGAGGAAGACGGCAAATGAGGTGCAGGCTAACGGCAAAACGGATTGCGTCTGCGTTTCGGCAGTCGTGGCCATGGTGATGCGAACTCCTTGTCATAACCAGACTCACGCTTGCTGCGGTAACAGAAACGGGACATTTGGTTCATATTATCAAGAAATGATAATTTTGTTTCGGATGGAGAGAGTGTAGGCAAGCCGCAGGCTGATTGTCAAAAACAACAAGGGCCGGATAACCGGCCCTTTGCATCAGGTGGTCGCCATAAATGGCGCCCCTACGAAAGCATAACGTGGTTTTCGTAGGGGGCGCATTCATGCGCACCTTGTAACATATGCAATTATGCAGGCAGCTTACGCATGGTTAACGTGGCGTTGGTGCCACCGAAACCGAAGCTGTTCGACATCACGGTGGTCAGCGCTTTTTCAGTCGGCTTGGTCACGATGTTCAGACCTTTACCCGCTTCATCCAGCTCTTCCACGTTGATGCTTGGCGCGATGAAACCGTGCTCCAGCATTAGCAAGGTGTAGATCGCTTCCTGCACGCCTGCCGCACCCAGTGAGTGACCGGTCATGGCTTTGGTAGCAGAAATGGCCGGTGAATGGTCGCCGAACACTTCACGAATCGCGCCCAACTCTTTCGCATCACCAACTGGGGTAGAGGTACCGTGCGTGTTGAGGTAATCGATGGGGGTATCCAGATCTTGCATCGCCATCTTCATGCAGCGCACTGCGCCTTCGCCTGAAGGCGCAACCATATCTGCGCCATCTGACGTTGCGCCGTAACCGACGATTTCGGCGTAGATATGTGCGCCACGTGCCAGAGCGTGCTCCAGCTCTTCAACCACCACCATACCGCCGCCGCCTGCAATGACGAAACCGTCACGGTTGGTATCGTAAGTACGTGAGGCTTTTTCTGGCGTTTCGTTGTATTTGGTCGACAGTGCGCCCATGGCATCGAACTCACAGGCCATTTCCCAGCTCAGCTCTTCACCGCCGCCAGCAAATACGATGTCCTGTTTGCCCAGCTGAATCTGCTCGACCGCGTTTCCGATACAGTGTGCAGAGGTGGCACACGCTGAACTGATGGAGTAGTTCACGCCGTGGATTTTGAACGGGGTTGCCAGGCAAGCCGAAACGCCTGAACCCATCGCTTTGGTCACCACATAAGGACCCACCGCTTTCAGACCGCGTGGGCTACGCATGGCGTCAGCACCAAACACCTGATAACGCGGAGAACCGCCGCCAGAACCGGCAATCAGGCCAACACGTGGGTTTTGCTGATACTGCTCGTCAGTCAGGCCCGAATCTTTGATCGCTTCGGCCATTGAAAGGTAGGCATAAATAGAGGCATCACTCATAAAACGCACGATTTTGCGATCGATGAGCCCGTTGGTATCCAGTTTGACGTTGCCCCATACATGGCTGCGCATACCGGCATCTCTCATCTCTTCTGAGAAAGTAATACCGGAACGGCCTTCACGCAGAGAAGCCAGCACTTCTTGCTGGTTATTACCAATGCTGGAAACAATACCCAGGCCCGTAATCACTGCACGTTTCATTCAATAATCCTCGTTCCACATATTTGGATGACGTGCACTCTAGCGTACAGTTGTAAGCCGAACAAGTCCGATCAGCCATTTCGTTTTGTAAATTTGCGTCATGTGACGTCTGTCGCTAAACTCGCGCCACTGCCTGAAATATGAGCCTTTCCCCGTGAAATTAACCCCGGTTGAACATGCCCAAATAAACTGGAATGAACAGGGTACACCTGTGTCCCGAGCGTTCGACGACGTCTATTTCTCCAACGACAATGGACTGGAGGAAACGCGCTATGTGTTCCTCGATGGCAACCATATTCCGCACCGTTTTGCCGATCATTCGCGCGATTTATTTATTGTCGCTGAGAGCGGTTTTGGGACTGGTCTGAACTTTCTTACCCTGTGGCAAGCCTTCGATCGCTTCCGAAATGAGCAACCCAACGCCGCTTTGCAGCGCCTGCACTTTATCAGCTGCGAAAAATTCCCGCTGACGCACGCCGATCTGATCGCCGCGCATGCCCATTGGCCGGAGCTACAGCCTTGGGCTGAACAGCTGCAACAGCAGTGGCCGCAAGCGTTACCGGGCTGTCAGCGCCTGCTATTTAACGGCGGTGAAGTGACGCTGGACCTCTGGCTTGGTGATATTAACGCGTTAATTCACACCTTTGATGACAGTCTCAATCGTCAGGTAGATGCGTGGTTCCTTGATGGTTTCGCACCCGCCAAAAATCCGGAGATGTGGACGCCAGCGCTGTTCGCCGCAATGGCACGCCTCGCCCGTCCTGGTGGCACGCTGGCAACCTTTACTGCATCCGGTTTTGTACGCCGAGGCTTGCAGGACGCCGGTTTCAGCATGCAGAAGCGCAAGGGATTTGGTCATAAGCGTGAAATGCTGGTTGGTTCGCTTGAGCACGCGGTTGCATTGCCGCACAGCCAGCCGTGGTATGCGCGCCCGCCGGCGAGCAGCCAGGATGTGGCACTGATTGGCGGCGGCGTTGCCAGCGCAGTATTAGCACTGGCGCTGCTGCGACGCGGCTGGCGCGTGACACTCTATTGTGCCGATGATGCACCCGCGCTGGGTGCTTCCGGTAACCGTCAGGGCGCGCTTTATCCGCTGCTAAATCAGCATGATCCGGCGCTGGCGACCTTCTTCCCAGCGGCTTTTGGCTTTGCCCGACGTCTGTACGATCGGCTGCCAGTGGAGTTTGAGCACAGTTGGAGCGGCGTGTTGCAACTGGGTTGGGATGGCAAAAGCGCGGACAAAATCGCGCAGATGCTCAACATGGAACTGCCGCACGACATCGCGTACGGCGTTAATAAAGAAGAAGCACAGCAGCTGGCGGGTGTCGACCTCGACGTCGGCGGCATTTTCTATCCGCAAGGCGGATGGCTGTCGCCTTCACAGCTGACCAGCAATCTGTTGGAATACGCGCAATCGCTGGGATTACGCCTTCACTGGCTGCATCGCGTCACACAGCTAACGCGTAATGAAGAGCATTGGACCCTGCACTTTAGCGAGCAACCGCCGGTGCAGCATCAACACGTGGTGTTGGCGAATGGCCATGCGTTGCTGGAAATCGAGCAGAGCAAAACGCTGCCGGTGTATGCGGTGGCAGGACAAGTGAGCCACGTGCCGACCAATCCGGCGTTAGGTGCGCTGCGCACCGTGCTGTGCTACGACGGCTATCTCACTCCGGTCAGCCCGAATTTCGCCACCCATTGCATCGGCGCCAGTTATCATCGCGGCGATACTGCGACGGATTTCCGTGCCGACGATCAGCAGGAGAATCGTCAGCGGCTGATTCACTGTCTGCCGGAGAGCCAATGGCCGCAGCAGGTTGATGTGTCAGATAACCAGGCGCGCAACGGGGTGCGCTGTGCCACGCGCGATCACCTACCGATGAGCGGCAGCGCGCCAGATTATGAAGCAACGCTTACGCACTATGCCGATTTGCCGGAGCAACGCATGCGCGGCGCTGACGTTGCCGATGCGCCAGTACATCAAGCTTTATTTGTGTTGGGCGCGTTAGGATCGCGGGGTTTGTGCAGCGCACCGTTGGCGGCTGAAGTATTGGCGGCGCAGATGAGCGGCGAACCACAGCCGCTGGATGCAGCCACGCTGGCGGCGATGAATCCGAATCGCTATTGGGTACGAAAACTGCTGAAGGGAAAAAAAGCGGGTCGATAATCTGCGGGGCGAGCGATCGCCCCGAGCGGTTAAGCGGTTTGACGAGCCTGCAGGAACAGATTGTCCCACATGCCTGTTACCAGCGCCTGATCGCGTGGCGACAGTTCACCGGCTGCAATGGCTTTTTGCAAGCTGTTGGTGACATGAGTTTGCAGCGCTTCCGGCGTGTGTTCACCGCTTAGCTCAATCTCCGCCACTGCCAGGGTCAGATGACCACGCAGATAGCCGCCTGCAAACAGCTCGTCATCGCTGGCGTGATCGACCATGTCATCAATCAGGGCCAGAATGCGGGTTTCAAATTCTACGATCATCTCTTCCTCTCTTCTTATAACCTTCGCGGATTATAGATCTTCCGGCCAAGGGAATTGTGCCGCCGTCAGTGGCGGCGTGCCGTAATAAGTCGTCAGTGCATCAATGAAACGGGCTGGTCGTGCCGGAATCCCCTGATCCAGATACGTCATCACCTGTGCATGAACTTTACGCTGAAACGCGATGCGATCTGGCTCACAATCGCCTTCGAGATTGTCACAACTTACGTTGAAGGGAAAGCCCGCCGCAACGCAGAACAACCACTCCAGCGCCTGCGGTTTTACCTCAACCGATTCGAACTGGCTCTGCGTTTGCGCATCGCGTCCGTCCGGGCAATACCAATAACCAAAATCCACCAGCTTGCGGCGCGCTTCCCCGGCAATGCACCAGTGGGAAATTTCATGCAGTCCGCTGGCGTAGTAGCCGTGCGCGAACACCACGCGATTCCACGGTGAGGTTTCATCCGCTGGAAGATAAATAGGTTCGTCGTCGCCTTTAATTAGACGGGTCTGAAAATCGTCAACGAAGCAGCCATCAAAGATGGCAATCAATTGATCGTAATGGTGTGTTGTACTCATAATTTTTAATCTTTAAAAAAAACCGGCGCTATTGTCGCATTGGCAGCCGGTCTTGACGAGTGTTGGATTACAGCGTTGCCAGCCAGGCCATCAATTCCCCGCCGTGACTGTCCCATAACAATTTGGCGCTCATCACCGCAGAAACGGTCACCACCATGGGGCGAATCAGTTTCTGACCGCGGCTCAGCACCAGCTTGGCACCAAGGCGTGCGCCGATAACGGCGCCGAGCAGCATAATCGCTCCGGTGCCCCACACCACTTTTCCGCCGAACATAAAAAACAGCAAACTGCCAAAATTCGAGGTGAAATTTAGGATTTTGGCGTGGGCGGTGGCTTTCGCCAGGTTGAAACCGCACAGCGTCACGAACGCCAACGCATAGAATGAGCCGGCGCCGGGACCAAAGAAGCCGTCGTAGAAACCGACGCAGCCACCGCCCACCAGCGCATAGGGTAAACCGTGCAGACGACGTTCGCGATCCGCTTCACCCAAACGCGGCATCAGCAGGAACCACAAGCCGATACAGATCAGCAGCAGCGGTAAGATTTGGCGCAGCACATCCGCTTGTAAGTGCTGGATTAGAAGGGTGCCGGCTATCGCGCCGAGGAAGGTCATGGCGATATTCAGCCACTGCTCGCTCAGATTCACCGCACCGCGACGGATAAAATAGAGGCTGGCGGAGAAGGATCCGCCGACCGACTGCAGCTTATTGGTGGCTAACGCCTGTGCAGGCGACAGCCCGGCAGCCAGCAATGAAGGCACGGTGAGCAAGCCACCGCCTCCGGCAATGGAGTCGATAAATGCCGCCAGCATCGCCACAAAAAACAGCACGCCAATGACCAGCGGGCTGACAACAAAAAGATCCATTTTATTCCTCAAATAACCGCGATCTTTTGAGCTGCAGCTGCGTTGACTGCGCTCGCCCACTCCAGTCACTTACTTAAGTAAGCTCCTGGAGATGAACGAACTTGCCGCCTTGCCGCAACTCAAATTCTCACGGTTATAACAAATGGCGGTCTAATAATGCCTGGCAGGAAGACGGTAGCGGCGGCGGCGTTTTTTTCACCGGCGGCGTACTGCCTGGTTTTTTTGGCAGGAACCAGCTGTCCAGCTCGGCGCCACAGCCATCGCCCGCAGGTTGAGGTGCCTGGTCTTCACACTCCAGACTGCCTGCTGGGCAACGCAAACGCACATGCATGTGCGCGCGATGGGCAAACCACGGACGCACTTTATTCAGCCATGCGCGATCGCTACCAGCATCAGCACACAGCTGTCTTTTAATCGCCGGATTAACAAAAATACGTGTCACTTCATCATCTTTCGCCGCCAGCTTAATCAGGCTATCAATTTGCGGCTGCCAGTGACGCGCAATCACCTGCTTATCATCGGCAGCAACCAGATCGAGCGGCTGCGGCTTGAGCAATTGTTGCGCCGTCCAGCGGGTTTTTGGCAATTGGAGCCAGATATCAACATCCAAACCGGTTTGATGGCTGGCGTGGCCACTGCTAAAACGGCCACCCGCCGCCATGCCCATATCGCCAATCAACACTTGTCCCAGCTGAAGCTGATGAACCTGGGTGCTGAGACGCTGAATAAAAGCGATCAAATCAGGATGACCGAAGTAGCGGCGCTGATCCTGACGCATCACCTGATAATTCGGTGAGTTAAGCGGCAGCTGCTGCGCGCCCACAATACAGCCGTTGGCGAAGCCGCCAATCGACTGCGGGCTTCCGGCAATGGGCTGATGGATTTGCTGCCACGGCGTAGCGGCAACGGCCGCCGCACTGCATAACAGCGCGGCACAGGTGATAAGCAGACGGCGCATCATCCGGCTTACCAGCGCGGAACGCTGCTGTTGACGTCACCATTTTGCGCGCGCTGGCGCAGCAGGTGATCCATCAACACAATGGCCATCATCGCTTCGGCAATCGGCACGGCGCGGATGCCCACGCAAGGATCGTGACGACCTTTGGTGATCATCTCCACTTCAGCGCCGTCGCGCGTAATGGTGTTACCCGGCACGGTGATGCTGGAGGTCGGTTTCATCGCCAGGTTGGCGCTGATGGTTTGGCCACTGCTGATGCCACCCAAAATACCGCCCGCGTGGTTGCTCTGGAAACCGTTGGCGCGAATTTCATCGCGATGCTGGCTGCCGCGCTGGCTGACCACGGCGAAACCGTCGCCGATCTCCACGCCTTTCACTGCGTTGATGCTCATTAGCGCATGTGCCAAATCGGCATCCAGACGATCAAACACCGGCTCACCCAAGCCCGGCGGCACGTTCTCTGCCAGCACGGTGACTTTGGCGCCGATGGAATCGCCCTCTTTTTTCAGGCCGCGCATCAGTTCATCCAGCGCTTCCAGCTTAGAGGCATCCGGGCAGAAGAACGGGTTCTCTTCCACAATGCTCCAGTCTTTCAATTCGCAGGCCACGTCGCCAATCTGTGCCAGATAGCCGCGCACCACGATGCCGTGCTTCATCTGCAAATACTTCTTGGCAATCGCACCTGCCGCCACGCGCATGGCGGTTTCACGCGCAGACGAGCGTCCGCCGCCGCGATAGTCACGCAGACCGTACTTCTGCTCGTAGGTGTAGTCGGCATGGCCAGGGCGGAACAGATCTTTGATCGCGCCGTAATCCTGTGAACGCTGGTCGGTGTTCTCAATTAACAGACCGATTGACGTCCCCGTTGTGACGCCCTCAAACACGCCGGACAAAATTTTCACCTGATCCGGCTCACGGCGCTGCGTGGTGTAGCGCGAAGTGCCAGGACGACGACGATCGAGATCGTGTTGAATGTCGGCTTCCGTTAGTGGAATGCCGGGCGGCACACCATCAACGATGCAGCCCAACGCAATACCATGCGACTCGCCAAAAGTGGTTACGCGAAAAACTTGTCCGATGCTGTTTCCGGCCATGCTGGTTCCTTGTTGCGATGTTGCGGGCGAGCGCTCGCCCTCTTATTTAGTCTTTGTAAAATGAGAAGTGATGCTGTGCCGCGACGATTTGCTCGCGCGTCAGCATAAATACGCCGTCACCGCCGTTATCAAACTCCAGCCAGGTAAACGGCACGTCTGGATACTGATCGATCATATGCACCATGCTGTTACCGACTTCGCAAATCAGCACGCCTTGCTCGGTGAGGTAATCGGGGGCACAGGCCAGAATGCGGCGTACCAGTTTCAGGCCGTCGCTGCCCGCTGCCAGACCGAGTTCCGGCTCGTGGCGGTATTCATTCGGCAGATCGTCCATATCTTCCGCATCCACGTAAGGGGGATTGGTGACGATCAAATCGTATTTCACCGGCGGCAAGTTGCGGAACAGATCGGCGCGGATAGGCGTAACGTGGTTCAGCAGCCCATGCTCTTCGATGTTTTGCTCGGCAACAGCCAGCGCATCGGTGGAGATATCCACCGCATCCACTTCCGCTTCCGGGAAGGCATATGCGCAGGCAATGGCGATGCAGCCGCTGCCGGTACACATATCGAGAATGTGATTAGGCGCATCGCTGATCAAACCGGCAAATCGGTTCTCAATCAGTTCACCAATCGGTGAACGCGGTACTAACACGCGTTCATCAACGTAAAATTCGTGGCCGCAGAACCAGGCTTTATTGGTGAGATAAGCCACTGGAATGCGCTCGTTGACGCGGCGAATCACGCGCTCAACAATGCGATGACGCTCGCTGGCAGTGAGGCGCGCATTGCGCATATCTTCTGGAATATCCAGCGGCAGCCACAGCGTTGGCAGAACCAGTTGGACTGCTTCGTCCCAGGGATTATCCGTGCCGTGGCCGTACCAAATGCCTGCCGCCGAAAAGCGGCTGACAGCCCAGCGCAGCATGTCCTGAATGGTGTGCAGTTCATTCACTGCCTCATCGACGAAAATCTTGTCCACGTAGCCCTCCGCAGGCCATAAAATCAATCGGCCGATAGTGTGCCACGAAGCCGGGCAGAATTCAGCGCAGCGAGGCGAAAAAGCTGACATTTGTTAACGCTAACGGTTAAGGTATGCCACCGGCTGTTAACCAGCCTTTTCTGACCTATTACAGAGCCATGAGTAAGAAAACGCCGCTAAGCCAGGACGATCAGCAGATGTTCCGCCAGTTGATGAGTGGGACGCGCAAGTTGAAACAGGACACCATTGTGCACAAACCGGTGGTAAAAACGCGTGAACTGCCGTTAAAACGCCTGATTTCAGAACAAGCCGATAACAGCCATTACTTCTCTGACGAGTTTCAGCCACTGTTGTCCAGCGAAGGACCGATGCGTTACGTGCGTGCTGACGTCAGCCATTACGAGCAGAAAAAATTGCGTCGCGGCGATTACACGCCAGAAATTTTTCTCGATCTGCACGGCTTAACGCAGATGCAGGCCAAGCAGGAGCTCGGCGCGCTTATCGCCGCCTGTCGCCGTGAGCATCTGTTCTGCGCCAGCGTAATGACAGGACACGGTAAACATATCCTCAAGCAGCAGACGCCGCTGTGGCTGGCACAGCATCCGCATGTGATGGCGTTTCATCAGGCACCGAAAATGTTTGGCGGCGACGCCGCGCTGCTGGTGTTGATAGAAGTGGAAGAGTGGCAACCGCCAGAACTGCCTTAATAAGGCATCCAGCCAACATACATCCCCAGGATGCTGACTTTAGTCAGTGACTGGGTGAGCAAGTGCAGCCAACGCACCTGCAGCTTGAAGTATGGCGGCTAGAAAAGGAAAGGGCCGCGTTTGCGGCCCACTGAGAGAGTATAAATCTCAGAGAAATTAGATTGCTTTGGCCAGTTTTGATGGGCTGACCTGCCACTCCAGCTTGCCTTCGCAGGCATCTGCATCAAAGTTCACGCAGGCTATTGCTGAAGTCGCGAACATCGGCGGCGCTTCCTGCGGGCAGAGTTCAGACACCAGATATCCCACCAGCGGCAGATGCGAAATCACCAGCGCCGACTTGATCCCTTTTTGTGCCAGCGCCTGCAGATAACAAGCCACCATGCCCGGATCGCCGCCCGGCGTGAGTTCCGGTAACACATCCTGCCCTTCCGGCAGCTTCAAGGTTTCGCGCACCGTTGCGAGCGTTTGCTCGGCACGCAGATAGGGACTGACTAATACCCGATCGATATCTGGCGTTTTGCCGTTGAGCCAACTCGCCATCGCTCTCGATTCATCACAGCCACAGAGTGTGAGAGGTCGAACAGAATCACTCGCTGCTTCCAGAGCTGCGTCGCCATGACGCATGATAAAAACTTGCATAAAGCACCGCTGTTGTTTGTCGATATCGCCCGGTACCACAGCACCAGACGCTTCATTCTGCGAATGAACGGTGTGTTTTACCCCAATGGCTTGAGTATAGTCAACCGGTTGTTTATTAAATAAGCAAATCTCAGAATGGTGCCGCGCTTACCGCTGCGCGGCTCTCTGACTAACCCGCTGAATCTCTGTGCCTATTCACGATTGTGCTTAAGTGTAAAAATTCGTTTGCTCTTCTGACATTGCGATCAGCGCCTCACTCGGCGTAAAACGATCGCCGTGCTGCTGCATTAATGACCTTAATGCGTTGACGATATCGCCAATGCCTCGCTGATCCATATAGCGAAACGGACCGCCAAGGAACGGTGGGAAACCGATGCCAAATACCGCCGCGATATCACCATCACGCGCGCTGCGGATTACCGCTTCATCCAGGCAGCGTGCCGCTTCGTTCAGCATCATCAACACGCAGCGCTCGGCGATCTGCGCTTCACTCTGCTTCGCCTGCGGTTTGATGTTCAACAACGTGTAGAGGGACGCATCAGCTTTACGCCTGCCCGGCCAGCGCGAGCGATGATAAAGATAGAAACCTTGGTGGTTTTTGCGCCCTTTTCTACCGTCGGCCAGAATTGCGTTCGCGGCTGGGGGTGCACTGAAACGTGAACCGTAAGCCTGTTCGAGAATCGGGCTGATTTTGCTACCGACATCAATTCCCACTTCGTCAAGCAGCTGCAGCGGTCCAACCGGGAAACCGAATTTCACTAAAGCGCGATCGATATGCTCAATCGGCTCACCTTCCTGCAAGCAGTGCATCGCTTCATTTATATAAGGCGCGAGAATGCGGTTAACGTAAAAGCCGGGACGATCCGCCACGACAACTGCAGTTTTGCCCTGCTGACGTGCCAACTGCACCGTATTCGCCAGCGTTTGCGCCGAGGTATTGGCATGAGGAATGACCTCCACCAACGGCATTTTGTCCACCGGGCTGAAGTAGTGCAGCCCGATAATATTTTCCGGTCGCTGCGCGTTAGCGGCAATCTCCGCAATCGGCAGTGACGAGGTATTGGAGGCGAAAATGGTATGCGGCTGGCAATGGCTTTCGATTTCGTTGACCATCTGCTGCTTGAGCGCCAGATCCTCAAATACCGCTTCAATCACCAGATCGCGCTGACTAAACCCTTGATAATCGATGCCGCCGCTGATGCGCGCCATCTGTTGCTGACGTTCGGCCGCCTTTAGCTGGCGCCGCTTCACCTTGTTGCTCAGGAGATCCCAGCTGTATTGCAGCGCATGATTCACGCCGTTGAGATTGATGTCTTTAATGCGCACCGGCAAACCGGCTTTCAGCGCGGTGACGCTGGCGATGCCGCCACCCATCAACCCGCCGCCGAGCACGCCAATCTGCTTCAGCGCTTGCGGCTCAACACTGGCCATCGCCTCTTTCTTTAAAGCGGTTGAGGCGAAGAACAGGCTGCGCAACGCCGCCGATTCTGGTGTCATCGCCAATTGGCCAAAGGCGCGCGCTTCCGCTTCGTGCCCGGCGCTGCTGCCCTGCTCCAGACCCATGCGCACCACGTCAAGAATACGCTCGGCCGCAGGATAGTTACCCTGGGTTTTGCTGTGGGTTTGACGCCGCGCCAGCGAAAACAGCACCTGACGCGCAATCGGCCCCTGCAGTAAACGATCGCGGCGCGATAGCTCCCGGCGTGCGCCTTTTCCTTTATGTACACGTGCTATCGCCGTTTCCAGCAGAATCGATTGCGGCACCGCGTCATCCACAATCCCGAGCTTGAGCGCCTGCTTAGCACGCAGCTGTTTACCGGTGAGGATCAGCGGCAGCGCCTGCTGCACGCCAATCAGGCGCGGCAACCGTTGCGTACCGCCGGACCCCGGCAGCAGACCGAGTTGTACCTCCGGCAAACCGAGACGCGTTTTGTCATCCAACGAACAGATGCGAGCATCACAGGCCAGCGCCAGTTCCAGACCGCCGCCAAGACAGGCACCGTGAATCGCTGCCACGACAGGAAACGGCAGCGCAGCAATCATCGCCATCACCTCTTGTCCCTGTTTTGCCAGCGCCTCCGCTTCTTGCGCCGTTTTGCAGTTGGCGATCATGCTGATATCTGCTCCGGCAACAAAGTTGTCCGGTTTACCGGAGATCAACACTAATCCGACCAAATCCTTATGGCTGCGCGCTTGATCCAGCACCGCTTTAATCTGCGGCACAAACTCGGCCTTCAACGTGTTCATCTTCTCGCCCGGTACGTCGAGGGTGATCACACCAACATGGTCGAGACGCATATGTAAATGAAAGGCAGATTCGCTCATTATTCGGCCTCCAGAACCATTGCCGTGCCCAGGCCTCCCGCCGCGCAGGCGGTGACCAATCCTAAACCGCCGCCGCGCCGCCGCAGTTCCTGCAACGTTTGCGTGATCATGCGTGCGCCGGTGGCGGCAAACGGATGTCCATAAGCAATCGATCCGCCGAGCACGTTAAAGCGTTCTTCATTGACTTCGCCCAGCGCATGAGGACGATTTAACACCTCGCGCGCAAAACGTTCATCGCGGAACATTTTTAAGTTCGCTAAGGTCTGTGCGGCAAAGGCTTCATGCATATCAATCAGCGTCAGATCGTTAAGCGTGATGCCGGCGCGATCCAGTGCCAGCGGCGAGGCGTAAGCGGGACCCAACAGCATGTCCTGCCAGACATCAATCGCGGTAAAAGCGTAGCTACGCAGATAGCCCAAAGGTTGAATGCCAAGCTCACGCGCGCGCCCTTCGCGCATCAGGATCACTGCCGCGGCGCCATCGGTCAGCGGCGTGCTGTTGGCGGCGGTCACTGAACCGTGGCGGCGATCAAATGCCGGACGCAGTTTAGCGTAATCGGCAGCGCTGGCGTTGAAGCGGATATTGTTGTCCTGCTCGATAGGTGCTTTCCACGGCGGGACAAACGCTGGCATGACTTCCTGCGTTAGTACGCCCGACTGCCAGGCGCGCGCAGCATGCTGGTGCGAACGCAGCGCTAACCCGTCTTGCTGCTCACGTGTGATGCCGTGACTTTTCGCCATCTGCTCGGCGGTATCGCCCATGCGCAACCCGGTGGAATACTCCGCGACTGCCGGTGGCACCGGCATCAGATCGCGGGGGCGTAAACGACGCAGGATGCTGAGTTTTTGGCTGAAGCTGCGGGCTTTATTCAGATCCACCAGCGCACGCGCCAGGGTTTTACTGACGCCAATCGGCAGCACTGACGATGAGTCCGCGCCGCCCGCAATACCGGCATCAATGGTGCCTGCCATCAGGCTTTCCGCCACGTTTGCCACCGCCTGAAAGCTGGTGGCGCAGGCGCGACTCACGCTGTACGCATCGGTATGCACGCTTAGTCCGCTGCTCAGGACAATTTCACGCGCAATGTTGGGCGCTTCCGGCATCTGTACCACCTGACCAAACACCAGTTGGTCGATGACGTCGACCGGTAATTCGCTGCGCGCCATCAGTTCGCTGATCACCATGCGGCCCAACTCCAGTGCGGGAATGCCGTGAAAATCGGTCGCTTGACGGGCAAAAGGGGTTCGTAATCCGTGGGTTATGGCGATACGTTCGCCCTGACGCGTCAGCAGCGGCTGCGCTTTGCTCATTGCAATCACCTGTAATTTTCGACCGGGGCATCATTGCCAAACAGGTCTGACCTGATCATCAGTGTTAACTAAGTGTTGCTAAGTAGCCAATAACCAGAGGAAAAAAGTGCGAGGGAATACACGAAAAAGAGTTAACGCTGCCGAAGGGAGTTCGGCAGCGGCGGGATTAACGTAAGCCGAGCTGGAAAATCAGGGTTTCAGCCTGGCAGGCAAAGGTGAAGTCGATAGTCAGGCGCACAGCGTCGCCTTCATTGGCAAAATCCGCGCGAATTTCGCAAGGATCGGATTCCACCTGACGCGCGCGTTCAGTCAAATGCGCCAGCATCGCATCCGCCGCATGACGATCGGCAAATACACCAGACCAGCTTGCGGTGCAATCGGTGTTATCCATAACGGTACCCACATCTACACAGCAACAGGCCGCCGTTTCGTTAGCACTACACTTTTTAATGGCATCAGTCATGGTTTTCTCCTGACGATAAATTCAACATGATCGGATCATTTTCTGCCGCAAAGTGTACGCCTGCTGCGTTTTCACATCCACGATCACGCCGCTAAGTGACGAATATCACACTAAAAATTGATCCAGAACAAAATTGAAAGCGCTGTCGTCAGTGAACCGCTAAGATTTTGTTAAGCAGATCTGATTTTATCAATCAAATTGGAAATATCTCAAAAACATTATTGCAACAAATACACAGGTCGGACCTATACTCGTCGCACTGGTCTGATATGTGGTTTTGCCATCAGTCCCTACAATTCGCCGCTCTTTGTTACGCGACGTAACAACGTTAAATAATAAATCTAGATGAGGTTGTGGTCATGAACCATAAAAACCTGTTTGCAAAGTCAGCTGTGGCAGCTGCAGTAACGCTCGTCTGTTCTCATGTTTACGCCGCGGGCTTTCAACTTAATGAATTCTCAGCAATTGGTTTAGGTCGTGCTTATTCCGGTGAGGGTGCGATGGGTGATACCGCCGCCTCTGCCAGCCGCAACCCGGCAACCATGGCGTTAATGGATCGCCCCTCTTTCTCCATCGGCGCGGTGTATATTGATCCTGAAGTGGATATCAGCGGTCAGAGCCCATCTGGTCGCAGCCTTGATTCAAAAAATATTGCCCCAAACCAGTGGATTCCCAATATCCACTATGTACAGCCGATTAACGATCAATGGTGGATTGGCGCTTCAGCCACCTCGAATTATGGTCTGGCAACCGAATTTAATGATGGTTATACCGCGGGCGGTTACGGCGGCAAAACCGACCTGATGACCGGTAATTTTAATGTCAGCACGGCTTATCGACTGAATGAACACTTCAGTTTCGGTATCGGATTTGATGCGGTCTACGCCAAAGCGAAAATTGAGCGTTATGCCGGTGAAGCAGGTGCAGTAGCTGGATTACCCGCCGATACCCAGATTGCGCATTTAAAAGGTGATGAGTGGAGCTACGGCTGGAACGCCGGCATCCTGTACGAAGTGGATAAAGACAACCGCTTTGGCTTTACCTACCGTTCAGAAGTCAAAGTGGACTTTGACGGTGACTATAAGAGCAACATCCCCACCGCCTTCAATGGTACGCCGCAGGCACTTGCTTTAGGTCTGCCTTACGGCACAAGCGGCACCACTATCCCGGGTTCTCTGACCTTAAATCTGCCTGAGATGTGGGAAGTTTCCGGTTGGCATAAAGTAGCGCCGCAATGGGCCGTGCACTATAGCCTGGCGTACACCAGCTGGAGTCAGTTCCAGGAACTTAAAGCCACCGGCAGCAATGGCCAGACGCTGTTCTACAAGGATGAAGGCTTCCACGATGCCTATCGAATTGCGTTGGGTACTACGTACTTCTATGACGATAACTGGACCTTCCGCAGCGGTATCGCCTTTGATGACAGCCCGGTTCCGGCCGATAAGCGCTCTATCTCCATCCCGGATCAGGATCGCCTGTGGTTGAGCGCCGGTGCGTCATACGCGTTTAATGAAGATGCATCTGTAGACGTGGGTGTTTCTTACATGCATGGCCAAAAAGTTACCGTCAAAGAAGGCCCCTATACCTTTAACTCAGAAGGTAAAGCCTGGCTGTACGGCGCGAACTTCAACTATAAGTTCTGATGTCTTGCCAGACGTGAAAAAAACGGCGACTGTTATGTCGCCGTTTTCTTTTATTGGGAATCGATATCCTTGAGATCATCCTGAATCGCACTGGCATTCGGATTATCTTCCGGCTTCAGCTTACCGCCGTTGGCGATAAAGTCATGCCGCTGGAAGTAGGCATTACGAATAAAGGCGTAAGGATCTTGCTGCTGGCGCAGGATGGCATCGGAATCCAGCAATTGCGCACGCGTTTCAATACCTTCCAGCGTCCATTTACCCACCGAGATCGGCCAGCTCAACCAGCTGAGAACCGGATAGAGGGTATCGACGAAATCACCGCCATCTTCACGAACAGTGAAACTACCGTAAGCCGGTAATTCAACATACGGGCCGTAACCGACGCCGTAACGTCCCAGCGTGCTACCAAAACGATGCGGCACTTCACGCGCCAGCTCCGGATTGGCTTTGCCCGCCACGTCGATAAAACCACCCAGCCCTAGCACGGTGTTCAGGAAGAAGCGGGTGAAGTGGACGCCGGCCTGGCGAGGTTCACCCACCAGGATGGCGTTGACCATGCTGGCAGGCTCTTCAAGGTTACCGAGCACATTGCTGATACCGCTGCGTGCCGGCACCGGCACATAATCACGCCAGGCTACCGCCACCGGGCGCAGAACATACGGATCCAACACGTTATAGTTGAAGTTAAACATCGTGCGGTTAAAGCCTTCCAGCGGATCGCTGCGCTGCGCAGGTTCCGTATTGTCGGCCGGTTTTGAGCTGGCGCAACCCACCAACAGTAAACTGGCTAACGCCAAACCGGTCAGGCGGTTATTCATTCTTCTCTCCCTGTGCGGAACAGTAAGGTATCGCTTCAGGGCTGCTGTTGATTAATTTCCACAGCCAGCTGCTGATGACCATTCCAGGGTGTGACCGCGCTTAAACCAAACCAGTCGCCAGACTGAGGA
Organism: Pantoea sp. X-Soil-ISGK-421; assembly: GCF_059730785.1. Lineage (NCBI taxonomy): Bacteria > Pseudomonadati > Pseudomonadota > Gammaproteobacteria > Enterobacterales > Erwiniaceae > Pantoea > Pantoea sp. X-Soil-ISGK-421. Next base: position 2,836,593 of record NZ_AP035979.1, read on the forward strand.
TTGGCACTGCCGTCGCGCGAAATGCGCACCCTGACCTGCACCTGATGCTGCGCCGAAAGCAGGCGATCGGGCATCATGGCATTGCTGTCATCCAGCGTAAGCGATAACGGGAAGTGGCTCAGCGGTAAACGCTTCACAGCCACAGGCACCGGTGAAACACCGTCAGACACAGAAATATACAACAGTCCGCCTTGCGGTAACATTTTTTCTGCCTGTGGCGTCAAACTCACCGTCAATGCCAGGTTGCTATTTTGCTGTCCCGCGGCGGTTTTCGCTTGTTCAATACTGCGTTCGATCATGGTGATGCGGCGATCGCCTGCCGGTAACAGTTTCAACATCACCTGCCAGGCACCCATTGCTTCATTGTACTGCTGCTGTTCGAAAGCATTAAACGCCAGCAGACTCAGCGTGCGCACATCGCTGTGATCGCGTTTGAGCAGCTCTTTCAGCAATACGTTGGCCTGACGATTATCCTGCGGATCGCTGGAGCGCGTTAGCACCTCGGCGTAATCCTGCTGCAGTTCGATATTGTCTGGCGCCAGCTGCAGCGCATGTTCAAACGCCTGGCTGGCATCGGTGGCGTTATTCAGCACCATGCCTAAGCGGCCCAGCATCGCCCAATCGTTGAGGTTAGTAGCGTCGTTCTGCAGCGAGTTACGCAGACCAAGCTGCAGACGCGCCAGCTCTTCCATGGTCAGCGGTTGAGCTTTGGGATCCATCACGCGCGCACGTAACGCAGGATATTCCTGCTTTACGCTGACAAATGCGGTCTGCTGCGCGAGTCCGCCGGTTTTCAGATACATGCCAACCGACACCACCACCAACACAATTACGCCTGGCAGTAATACCCAGCGGCTGCTGCGATGAAGGGTAGCGGCATCCTGCTGCGGCACATCGGTTAACAGCGTTTGTTGCAGCTCGCGCACCATTTCCGGGCGTTCAGCCACTACGCCCTCTTCTTCATCACGTTCCAGCTCGCGCAGGCGTTGCTGGTAGAAATGGGTGTTGAGACGATCGCGATCGCCACTGCTGGCCTCGCGCTGACGCCAGCCGGCACGCAGAAACAGCGCGATGGCCGCCAGCAGTAAAATAATCAGGGTAATCCAGAATCCAGTCATTACGGCTTCCCGTCACGCTTGAGTAACGCCGCAAGGCGCTGTTGTTCACTATCGTCCAGTTCGCTACGCGCTCTACCGCGACGATTGCGCAGAATAATGATCAGCGCCCCCAGCACCACAAATAGCGCTGGCCCTACCCACAAAATCAGCGTGGAAGGGGTTACCGGCGGCTCATAGGTCACAAAGTTGCCATAACGCGCCACCATGTAATCGATGATTTGCTGACGATTTTCACCCTGCTTCATCAACTCGTAGACTTTGAGACGCATGTCTGCGGCGATCATCGCATTGGAATCGGCAATGCTGTTGTTCTGGCATTTTGGGCAACGCAGCGATGCTGTGAGATCGCGGTATTGCTCTTCCTGCTGCACCGAATCGAACTGATAGGTATCAATCGCCGCCCACAGGCTGGTGCTGAGCAGAATGCCCGCAAAGAGGAGAAGCAGCCGTTTCATACGCCCGCCTCCTTGTTGTATTTATCCCACAGCGGTTTCACTTCTTCGCGCCAGACGCGATCGTTCATGTCGCCAGCGTGGCGATAGCGAATAATGCCTTTGCCATCGATCAGGAAGGTTTCCGGGGCGCCGTAAACGCCGAGATCCAGACCGAGCATGCCGTTACCGTCATACAGGCTGAGCGCATATGGATTGCCCAGCGTGTTCAGCCAGGTCACGGCTTTGTTGCGATCGTCTTTATAATTCAGGCCAACCACACGAATGCCTTTTTCCGCCAGCGTGTTGAGATATTGATGCTCAGCGCGGCAGGTCGGGCACCATGTTGCCCAGACATTCAGCAGAATCGGCTTGCCGTCGGTCAGAACATGTTGATCGTAAATTTTGCCCGGCTGATCGAGCGCTTCAAGTTTAAACACCGGCACCGGCTTGCCGATCAGCGCCGACTCAAGACGCGTCGGATCATCGCCGTTGGCGTTGCGCGACAGCTGCCACAGCAGCGCCACCGCTAATAACAGAAAAAGAACTAACGGGATAAACAGGATTTTTTTGTTCATGCCAGCTCCTCGCGCTCTTCTTTTTTACGTGAGCGATAGCGCGGATCGAACAGGCAGAATAAACCGCCCACCGCCATAAACACGCCGCCGTACCAGATCCAGCGCACAAACGGTTTGTAGTAAATACGCACCGCCCAGGAACCATCATCCAGCTCTTCACCGAGTGCCGCATAAAGATCGCGGGTGAAACCGCCGCTGATCGCTGCTTCCGTCATCATGGTGCGCGCTGCTGCATAGAAGCGTTTCTCCGCCTGCATCACCGCTTCCAGTTTGCCGTCACGCGTCACTTCGATTACCGCCACGCCGCCGCTGTAGTTCGGCCCTTGCAGGTTACGTACGCCATGGAAAGTGAAATGATAACTGTGGATATCGACGCTATCGCCCGCCTTCATACGGACATCACGCTCAACGCTATATTGGGTACTAAAGGCGATCCCGACAACGGTCACCGCCACGCCAAGATGGCCCAGCACCATGCCCCAATGGCTGCGCGAAAGATGACGTAAACCTTTGAAGAAGGAGTGACGATGGGTGGCGCGCTCATGCAGTTCCATCAGCGTCAGCATGATTACCCAAATCGACATCAGCAGGCCGATTACCGTCATGGCCTCAATACGATCCTGCAGCACCCACGGTAGCGCGATTGACAGAATCAGCGTCACCAGCAGGCCAACACCAAGGCGTTTCCACAGCTTTTGCGGCTGATCGCGACGCCAGCGCACCAGCGGGCCAATGCCGAGCATCAGCGCGAACGGTGCCATCAGCCAGGTAAACATAGTATTAAAGAAGGGTTCACCCACCGAGATGCTGCCGAGACCCAGCTGTTTATGCACCAGCGGCAGCAGCGTACCGAGCAATACCACCAGCATCGCGGCAATCAGCAGCACGTTGTTACCCAGCAGGAAGGATTCGCGTGACCAGGCTTCGCTCTGCACGCGACTGCGCACTTGGCCGCCTTTCAGCGCATACAGCAGCAGTGAACTGCCAATCACAATCACCAGGAAGGCGAGAATAAACATACCGCGCGCCGGATCGGACGCGAACGAGTGTACTGAAACCAGCACGCCGGAGCGCACGAGGAAGGTGCCAAGCAGACTTAACGAGAACGCGGTAATCGCCAGCAATACCGTCCACGACTTAAAGCTGCCGCGCTTTTCCGTCACCGCCAGCGAGTGCATCAGCGCTGTGCCAGCCAGCCACGGCATAAAGGAGGCGTTTTCGACCGGATCCCAGAACCACCAGCCGCCCCAGCCGAGCTCGTAATACGCCCACGCCGAACCGAGCACAATCCCGATAGTCAGGAACACCCACGCGGCGGTGGTCCACGGGCGTGACCAGCGCGCCCATGCGGTATCCAGACGTCCGGCCATCAGCGAGGCAATGGCAAACGCAAACGCCACCGAGAAGCCAACGTAACCCATGTATAACAGCGGCGGATGGAAGATCAGACCGATATCCTGCAGCATTGGGTTCAGGTCACGCCCGTCAATCGGGAAGTTTGGCAAGGTGCGGGTAAACGGGTTCGAGGTGAGGATGATAAACAGCAGGAAGCCGAGGTTAATCATGCCCATCACCGCCAGCACGCGCGCCAGCGCATCCTGCGGCATTCCGCGACTGAAGATCGCCACCGCTAACGTCCAGGTGCTGAGCAGCAGCACCCACAACAGCAGTGAACCTTCGTGTGCGCCCCAGGTGGCCGCGACACGATAGTAAACCGGCAGCAAGGTGTTGGAGTTGGTTGCGACATAGCCGACGGTGAAATCATTCACTACAAAGGCGTGTACCAACACCAGGAAAGAGGCGGCGACACAGACAAACATGCCCCACGTCAGTGGACGCGCCATCGCCATCAAACGCGCATCCTGACGTGCCGCGCCCCACAACGGATAAACACTCAACAGTAGCGCCAATCCCAGCGCCAGACACAGCAAGAAGCTACCAATTTCCGGCATCATGATTGCGCACCCGACTGCTGATAAGCGGACGTTGGTCCTGTGTGATTCTTCTTCATCGCATCTTCAATTTCAGGTGGCGTATATTTTTCATCGTGCTTCGCCAGCACTTCTTTGGCGTTCACCAGATTGCCTTCCTCCAGCACGCCTTGCGCGACGACGCCCTGCCCTTCACGGAACAGGTCTGGCAGAATACCTTCGTAGGTGACACTGACCACGCCGTTGGCGTCATACAGTTTGAAAGAAACGGCGAGGGTTTTCGGATCGCGCTTGACGCTGCCCGGCATCACCATGCCGCCAATGCGCAAGCGCTGGCCCGGCTCAGGCTTCTGATGATCTTCGCCCTTGCCGTTCAAAATTTCACTTGGGGTATAAAACAGGTCGATGTTGGAACGCAGCGCGTACATCACCAGCGCGGTCGCCAGGCCAAGCCCGATCAACACCGCGACCGCCACATACAGACGGTTACGACGACGGATATTCACACGGATTCTCCCGCTGCTTCACTGGCAGCTTTTTTCGATTTAGCCGCGCGAATACGGCTCTCTCTCGACTGACGCTGACGAATTTCCGCCAGCAGACGGCGGCGGAACAGCACAGTGTGCAGCACCAGACCCAATAAGGGGATCAACGTGAGGATGACGGCGAGCCAGACGTAAAAGGCATAGCCGCCCATGGCAAAGAAATCGCTCCACGATGCAAAGGCTGGCGTCATGATTTGCGTCCTCCCTGTGCAACATCAATCGCCCACGGACGATGGCGCTCGGTAAACAGAATCAGGTTACGCAAACGCATTAAGGTCAGCGCGCCGAACACCAGCAAGTAGCCGAGAATCGACCAGCGCAGCGGTGTGCGCATGCTCGGATCAATGGCCTGTTGCAGAATACCTGATGAACCTTGATGCAGCGTGTTCCACCACTGCACCGAGAAGTGAATGATCGGCAGATTGACTACGCCCACCAGAATCAAAATCCCGGCAGCGCGACCGGCAGTGCGGCGATCGTCAAAGGAGTGATAGAGGGCGATGACGCCCATATAAAGGAACAGCAACACCAACTCCGATGTCAGGCGCGCATCCCAGATCCACCAGGTCCCCCACATTGGTTTGCCCCAGGCCGAACCGGTGATCAGCGCGATAAAAGTGAACACCGCGCCAATGGGCGCCATCGCGGCTGAAACCAGATCGGCCATCTTCATCTGCCACACCAGACCGATAAACGCGGCAATCGCCATTGATGCATATACACCCATTGACCACATCGCCGCAGGCACGTGAATGTACATAATTCGGAAGCTGTTGCCCTGCTGATAATCCGCCGGTGCAAAGCCGAAGCCCCACCCCCAACCAAGTAACAGCGTGCCAACGCCCAGCACCGCGAACCAGGGAATCACGCGCCCGCATAGCTGGTAAAGCCGTTCAGGCTTTGCCCACTGGTGTAACCATTTCCACATTTTTGCATCGCTCACAATAAACAGAATTCAGGTTTCGGCCGCTCTGGGGCGACACGAATTAATGCAGACTGATACGCAAGGCTGCAGCCGTCGCAAACGGCGACAGCGTTGCGCTTACGGCCAGCATCGCGCCAAGAATCGCCAGATAACCACCGATCGGCAATCCCATCCCGGCGGCATCAATCGCCGCGCTGGCGAATATCAACACCGGTATCGACAACGGCAATACCAGCAAACTCAGTAATACGCCGCCGCGCCGCAGCCCAACGGTCAATCCAGTCCCAATCGCGCCGAGAAAACTCAGCGTTGGTGTGCCCAGCAGAAGCGTCAATGCCATCGCGCGCCAGCCGGCAAAATCCAGCGACAACAACAAGGCCGCCAGCGGCGACAATAAAATCAGCGGCAGCCCGGTAATCAGCCAGTGCGCAATCACTTTACCCAGCACGGTGACCGGCAGCGGCGTTGGCAACAGAAGTAGTTGCTCAAGCGAACCATCAAGAAAATCGTCACGAAACAGCCGTTCCAATGCCAGCAATGAGGCCAGCAACGCGGCAACCCACGCCACACCCGGCGCAATGCGCGCCAGCTGTTGCGGCTCCGGTCCGATACCTAACGGAAACAGCGTGATAACAATCAGGAAAAACCACAGCGGATTGATCACTTCCGCGCCGCTGCGAAAGGCAATTTTTAATTCACGCTGAATGACCCGGCCTAACATCAAGCCCACTCCGAAGTAAGACGAATTTTACGCACGCGAGAACGGTGGTCGGGCAGATCCTGATGCGTGGTCAAAATCACCGCTCCGCCGTTATCGGCATGCGCGGTAAATCGCGCCATTAATTTTTCCACACCGCCTTTATCGATAGCGGTCAGGGGTTCATCGAGGATCCATACGGACGCCGGGCTGAGCCACAGTCGGGCTAATGCCACGCGGCGTTGTTGTCCCGCAGAGAGTTGCGCCACTGGCACCTCTTCAAAACCCAGCAGGTCTACCTGCTCAAGTGCAGCAAAAATCGCGTCTTCATTGCTGCTGCCGTGCCAGAAATGCAGATTCTCTAACGGCGAGAGTACGGATTTAACGCCCGGGTGATGGCCGAGATAGAGCAGGTTTTGTTGCCATATTTCGCGCTGTTGGCGAATAGGTTGTGTTTGCCACAGCACGTCGCCCTCTTCCGCCCGGCTTAATCCCGCCAACAGGCGCAACAGCGAGGTTTTCCCGGCACCGTTAGGCCCTTCAATCTGCACAATGTCACCCGGTTGCACACAGAAGCTCAACCCATGAAACAGAGTTCGATCATCACGAACGCATGAGAGATTAATGACTTCGAGCATAGAAGGGAGAATCACAGCAATGAATGAGGCGGCGATAATACCACAATGAATCTGTGGGCCGAAGTCTGTGAGCCAGCCTGCACTTACCCCAAATGGGGTATTCGTGCGCATCAGATCAAGGAATCGCTCAAAAAACCATCTCAGTTAAAATTTCGTTACTCTTAATTTGAATCCTCGTAACAAATTGACCTTGCTAAAACCAGCTACGCTTATTACGCATTGGCATTATCACCAGAGGAAAACATGAAACAATCACCATCGATTTCAAAGAGTGACAACGATGTAGAGAGTGATGAGAAGGATCAGGGCAAGGAGATCGAAGTTGATGAAGACGCCCTGCCCTCGCAGGCTGCGGCGATTCACGAGGAGATTCGTCACGACGGAGAAAAGGAGTTAGAGCGCGACGGTATGGCGCTGCTTTGGTCAGCGGTTGCCGCCGGACTGTCGATGAGCGCATCGCTCATGGCGAAAGGCATTTTTCAGGTCCATCTGAAAGGCGTGCCGGGGGCGTTTTTACTGGAGAATTTGGGTTATACGTTTGGCTTTGTCATTGTGATTATGGCGCGCCAGCAATTGTTTACTGAAAACACCGTCACCGCCGTTTTACCAGTGATGCACAAACCCACCGCCAGCAACTTTGCGCTGCTGTTACGTTTATGGTGTGTGGTGCTGCTCGGCAATTTGATTGGGACTGCGCTAGGCGCATTAGCCTTCAATCATATGCCGATTTTCGACGATGCTACGCGTCAGGCGTTTACCGCCATCAGTGAAAAAGTGATGGTGAACCCACCGAGTGAAATGTTCGCTAATGCCGTGATCTCCGGCTGGATTATCGCCACCATGGTATGGATGTTCCCGTATGCGGGCGCGGCGAAAATCGTGGTGATTGTGATGATGACCTGGCTGGTGGCGTTGGGCGATTTGGCACATATCGTGGTCGGTTCGGTCGAAGTGCTGTATCTGGTGTTTGCGGGTACGCTGCCGTGGTACGAATTCTTCTGGCCATTTGCTCTGCCTACGCTGCTGGGCAACATCACAGGCGGTACGCTGATTTTCGCCCTGATTAGCCATGCTCAGATCCGTAATGATATGAGTGAAGCGGCGAAAGCCAAAGCGCGGGCCGAGCAGAAGCGGAAAGAGAAGCTGAATCAAAAACAGCGCTGAGGTTGGTCTTAAATTGCTGATAGATTGAGCAAACAACCGCTGCATAGTTAAAATCAGGCGCGCAGTGCGCTATACTGCGCGCCCGGCGTCTCCTTAGTTAAATGGATATAACGAGCCCCTCCTAAGGGCTAGTTGCAGGTTCGATTCCTGCAGGGGACACCAGATTTTACTCTTTTGCCGCTTAAAACAGCCACCTCGCCAGACCCAGCGTCACGCCTGCAGTACTCATCATGCCAGCAACTATCCATTTCGTCTGTTTGCTCAATTCCTGATGAATTTTGCCTATATCCTGATGCACTTTGCCGATCTCCTGGTAAAGATCGCTTTTGGTGACGTAATTGGATTTGATAAACGCAATGTCCGTCTTCATTAAAGCCATGTCTGTTTTGATTTTGAGGATATCCGCTTCCAGCTTAGAAACGCGCTTTTCCATTATTACGCCCTCGTGTAACTTATCATTTTAATCAATGTGATACCTTCAATTTCCTGCAAAGCATCCTACGCTAAAACGAATAAAAAACAGGCGTCACAACGTTTGAAAATGCATAATTGGGAGATGGGTTCAGAAAAAAAGACGGGTTGTTGCGGACAATTACAACGCTTACGAGTGAGATCGTCATTAGCCCTGATCTTGTCGCCATGCTGAGGGCGTTACACCATGCAGTTGACGGAAGCGGTTACTGAAGTGGCTGGAAGAGTGAAAACCGCAGCGCAGTGCGATTTCGGTGAGCGGCAAACGGCTGAATTTCAGCAACTGCAGCGCAGCATCCATGCGGCGGCGCATCACATATTGATGCGGTGCCTCGCCCACACTGCTACGGAACATGCGTGCAAAATGGTATTCGCTCAGCGCCGCTTCGGCTGCCAGTTGCGCCAGCGTTAACGGTTGATCGAGCTGCGCATCAATATACGCCATTACGCGCCGCAACACGGCGGGTGCCAGACCGCCACGCACCTGCGGCGCGTGCCATTGCACATCACTGTAGCGTTGCAACAGATGCGTCACCAGTAATGTTGACGCACTGCTAAGCATCAATTGGTTCGCCGGCTGTTGCCAGTCGCTACTTAGCAAGAAGTGGCGATAGAGTTGCGTAATGCGGTCATCCGCAGAAAAGATCTTTTCATGCAGATTGAGCCGCGATGGACTGCGATCCCAGATCTGTTCGCCCAGATGGCGCAGATGTTCATCGGTGCAATAAAGATGCACAAACCATAAATCAGCACGAATATCCCACACCGACTCTACGCCGCTGGGCATCAGGCAAAAACGATCCGGGCCGCCGCCGTTGCGCCAGCCATGCGGGGTTTTATGCCAGGTTTCATAGCCGTCGGCGGTATATAGGCTCAACGTGTGGTGATTGCTGAGGTTGGTGACGCGATCGCCGCTGTTAAACCAGGCCGCCAGTTTAATGCCGCTCGACAACTGCACGCTGTCGCGCAGTTGCGCTTTGTGGCGCTGTAGCATGTTGAAAGTCTGGTAATCGGCCATGATTCATATCACTCGAAATTCATTAGTGCTCAGTGTACGGATCTCAGCGGACAGAAAACAGGTCACAGCGGGACGCAAAAGGAAAAAGCGCAAGATTTTGCAATTGCCGCGCAAAAGCGTGCAAGCGGCGCATGGCTATTCACGCCACACTGCGAGCCAGATTGTGTCGGAGAGCGCGTTATGAATGTGATGTTATACCTTGCCGTAGTAATGATTTGGGGCACCACCTGGATCGCCATTTTCCTGCAGCAGGAAGCGGCTGATACGCCAGTTTTGGTGGCGGTTTTCTGGCGTTTCTTACTGGCATCACTGGTGATGCTTGTCATCCTTAGACTGCTGCGCAGGCTGCGAGCGCTGGATAAGCGCGATCATCTGTTTTGCCTGCTGCAGGGCTGCTGCGTGTTTGGTTTCAACTTTGTCTGCTTCTATCATGCTGCCGCGTGGATTAGCAGCGGGCTGGAGTCGGTGATTTTCTCGATGGCCGTGCTTTATAACGCGCTTAACAGCTGGATTTTCTTCCGTCAGCGTCCATCGTTTCGCCTGTTACCGGCCGCCATACTTGGCCTTGGCGGCATTGTCGCGCTGTTCTGGAACGATATTCAGGCTGCGCATCCTGCGCCGCAATTGTTGTGGGGCGTTGGCCTGAGCGCGCTCGGCACCTTAGGCTTCTCCTTTGGCAATATGATTTCACTGCGCCACCAGCGTCGTCAGCGTGATGTATTGACCACGAACAGCTACGCCATGCTGTATGGCGCATTGGTGATGGCCGCACTGGCCTTGCTTAATGGCGATGCACTCGCGCCAGCCCTGAATATTCAGTGGTTAGGCGCCATGAGCTACCTGGCGATATTGGGTTCGGTAGTGGGATTTGGTGCCTATTTCACGCTGGTGGGACGTATTGGTGCCAGTCAGGCCGCTTACAGTACTTTGCTGTTTCCGTTGGTGGCACTTACGCTCTCCACGCTTTACGAAGGTTATCAGTGGCACAGTAATGCGATTGTGGGTTTGGTGATGATTCTGACGGGAAATATGGTGATGTTTGTCCGCTGGCCGACAATGGGCCATTTGCGTACGGCCTAAATAACCAGAGCGGGCATTGCGCCCGCTCTTTTGCTCCTCTAGCGCCAGCCCTGAACGCCGATATTGAGCTGGTGAGGTTTAGTTATGGCTTTTCTGGCAATCCAGTAAAGCAGGACGCGTTCATCATCTTTGTCGCGGTCGGCCATTGCCAGTAATTTCAGCGACAACGTGGATTTGTTCACTGGTTGATGCTCATCGCTTAACTCGATCACCGCCTGACCGATAATGCAGCAAACCTCATCCTCGCTTGACGCGGATTCATATGCTCGGTCTTTCATATTTCCTCCTCTTGAATGAATTATAAGCCTGGCAAACATCCCCAACTTTGCAGGCAATAAGGCGCGATCGATACAAGTGGTTACACATGGTTACCCATAGCAACCGCCAGGGTTAAAATGACATCACTCGCTGTCATCACAATGTCATTCATGCCCAGTTCGCTGCATTTCATTCCGTTGTCCCGTCGATTCACGCCCTCGCTTCCCCCGCACGCGCGAGAGCCACTTATTATCTCCACAGATTCCGCTTTCTCGAGTGAGAGATAAAAATGAAAACAGTAGCCACGGCGAATGACCAACGTACCCGCATACTTACCCTTATTGGCACCATCATCACGCAGTTTGCTCTAGGCTCGGTTTATACCTGGAGCCTGTTTAACGGCCCGCTGGCGAACAAGCTGGATGCGCCCATCAGTGAAGTGGCTTTCTCGTTCGGTTTACTTAGTCTTGGACTGGCAATCGCATCATCGCTTGCCGGGAAATTGCAGGAGCGCTTTGGTGTGCGCAACGTCACCATCGGCGCGGGCATTCTGATGGCGGTAGGTTTCTGGCTGACCGCCCATGCCGACAATCTGATGATGCTGTACCTCAGCGCGGGGATTCTGGTGGGTCTGGCCGATGGTGCCGGTTATCTGATGACGCTCTCTAACTGCATGAAGTGGTTCCCGGAGCGTAAAGGACTAATTTCGGCCTGCTCCATCGGCGCTTACGGTTTAGGTAGCCTCGGCTTCAAATTTATTTGCGGCGCCCTGCTCAGCGCACAAGGTCTGGAGAACACCTTCATGATCTGGGGCGTATTGGCGATGAGCATGATCATCGTGGGCGCTTTGCTGATGCGTGATGCCCCGATACAAAAGAGCGGCGGCAATGCGCAACGTGAGGCGAAAGATTACACGCTGGCACAATCGGTGCGTTTACCGCAGTACTGGATGCTGGCGCTGATGTTCCTTACTGCCTGCATGAGCGGCCTGTACGTGATTGGCGTGGCGAAGGATATTGGCGAAGGCATGGTTCATCTTAGCGCGCAGACAGCAGCCAATGCGGTGACGGTGATTGCGATTGCCAACCTCAGCGGCCGCCTTATTCTTGGCGTGCTGTCTGATAAAATGGCGCGTATCCGCGTCATCACGCTGGCGCAAATTGTATCGCTAGTGGGGATGAGCATTTTGCTGTTTACTCACATGAACGAAGCAAGCTTCTTCCTCTCCTTAGCCTGCGTCGCATTCAGCTTTGGTGGCACCATCACCGTGTTCCCGTCGCTGGTCAGCGATTTCTTCGGCCTGAACAATCTGACCAAAAACTATGGCCTGATTTACCTCGGTTTCGGCATCGGCAGCGTGCTGGGTTCGCTGGTCGCGTCTACTTTTGGCGGCTTCACTGTGACGTTCAGCCTGATTATGACCTTGCTGGTGATTTCACTGGTGCTATCACTGAGCATCCGTCTGCCACATCGCCAAAACGTGGCTGAACCTTTATTGCATAATTAAAGCAACGTGGATGCCGCATTAATGCGCGGCATCCCTTTTCTCCATACTTTATTCACATTACGCTTTTAATTGAGAACCGCTATTATTAAGCCTTGCCTTTCAGAGTAATCGCGTTAATATAGTCAGGCATTCAGCTTATTCTGATTGGCATATTTTACTCCCCGCCTTTTTTAGCATTTAATTGACATACTCCGTAATACATTCTGCAATAACTCTACATTTCCTGCATCTTCACTCCACTATTCCCCTGTAATCTGGCGTCATTGGAACAGAGGAGGACTCTCCATGAAGAAGCTTATTAAGGTTGCATCGGTTGTAGCCATTATGACGATGTTGAGTGGCTGTATTATCGATCACCATCGTGGAGGCGGCGGCCCGGGTTGGGGCCATCATGGTGGCGGAGGCTGGCATCATGGGCATGGCGGTTATGGACACCGCAGATAGTTGGGCAAAGCACACACAGCAAATAATAAGAAAGTAACAAGGGCGGGAATTTATCCCGCCCTATTTTTTTAGCTTTTAACTGCGTAATTACATTGGTACCAGGCTTTTTTTAATCCAGGCAAATTGCTGTTTTGCGACGGCAGCGATTCCACCTTATCAAATCCACGCTGACTGCAATAATTCGCAAGGTCGATCTCCATGGCGTCTTTATTCAACGTTTGCGGATCGTAACGATACTGCACGGTATTTGAGCGGGTATCTTCATCAACGCGCTCAAATCCCCCCGGTTTACTGACGCTACAACCCGCCAGCATAAATAGCGCCAATGCGCTAATAAGCATTTTATTCATTAGTGTTTCCTCTCAAGCATTGCAGTCTAAAATGCAATGCCGCGCTTATCTATAGGAATGAAGCGCGAAATGTCTGCATATTGAAAAGCTTTTACCAATTAAATCGATAAAACCAAACGGTTTCCCTTATCAAATCTGCGGTGCGATGATGCCTCCAGACAAAACGAAGTCTGCACCACACCAGGTGAGTTAATAAGAAAATAGATCGATAAGTGACCTTCATGCCCGCGCTGAGCGGGCTTTTTTTTCGCCCGCTACCCGGTAAGGCTGACCATCTTACGTAAAAGATTGGCTGCTTGTTTATCAGGCAATGCGAGAATGCCGCTGTAGAGGTCAATTGACATCGCGCACATTGCGCTGCGATCAACGGCGGTGTCTGCCGGCATATTCAGCTGTTGCAGCCGATCGCCCCACTTGCTATACAGCTTTTCCACCACACTTTGCAGATCGCGCTGCGCCGCAGTTTGATCCAACGGCAGTTCGTTACCGGTACTCTGCTGCAGCAGCGTTTCGAGTGCCTCGGCATCGCGCTGATTCAATTCCGGTGACAATACCTGTTGCAGGTTGACGCCACCATTCACCTGCGGGTAGAGGAAACGGAAGCAGCGCTGCGGTTCCTGCTGCTGCAACGCCCGCATTTCCTCTACCGATACGCGCACATAGTTGAGAATTGCCGCATCCGGAGCGCGCGTGAGCCGTTTATTCACAAAATCCATCAGCCAGCCACGCATATCACCCAGCGCCTGATCGGCGGGAACGCCTTCCAGCCGTTTATGCAGCAGTTCGCGATTGAGCAACTGCCACAGCACAGGCTCCTGAATTTTTAACAGCCGATAGCCGGGCGCGAGGCTGAGCTGGGTTGTCACCTCTTCCACCAGCGCCTGACGCTCCTGACGCGGATGCAGCCAACTGAACCACAGAATATTCGCCAGCATCAGCGGCAACAGAAACAGCAACACGCCTTGCCACAGTCGTAATGAAGTGGTGCGCACCAGCAGAATAATAATGATCGCCAGCAGCGCGAACGCCGCTAGCGTAATCGGAAAAAGCGAGAGCATCGAGCGGGGTTAATCCTTACGTACATCTATTAAAACGGGGCAATTGGCGCGTTCAATCACTGTCGCGCTGACCGAACCTTTTAACAGGCGGTTAAACGGTGACAGATGACGGCGTCCCATGATGATCATACTGGCTTTCAGACTGGCAGATTGTGCGACGATAGTTTCCGCCGCTTCACCCGCCAGAATCAATCCCTTCGCCGTTATGCCTGCGCGTAGCAATGGTGCCAGCGCATGACGCACCACCATTTCAGCGGTGTTCTGCTCATCTTTCGCCAAGACAAAATCATCTGGATCTTCCCCGGCATCAATCTCAATCGGTTGATTGCAGGAAGAGTATGCCGGATCAACGCAGCACAGCACCGTGACCTCCGCCTTATGCGCCAGCGCCTGTTCAATGGTTAACGCAATCACTTTTTCCGCCACCGGTGAGTTATCGATGGCCATCAGCAAGGTTTTCATCAGTTGGTTATCCTTCCACAGCGGTCATTTTGCCAATTTCACGAATCAAGGCATCTTTGCACTTGATGATTTGCTCCCGATAGTGCGCTTCCTGCTTATGAAAACGCGCCGTCGGCACCAGTAATGAGATGGAGAAGCGACCAAACAGCGTATCGATGGCCACCGCCATGGTTGAAATGCCCTCCAGCGTCTCACCGCGATCAATCGCCAATCCGCTGGCGCGCACTTCGGCTATCAGCTCCAGCAATTGTGGCAGCGTTTTCACCGTCATTTCGGTCAACTCTTTATAGGCTTCGCCCACCATCACGCGCACATCGTCATCGCTTTCCAGCGCCAGCAAAGCACGTCCACCGGACGTGCTGTAAAGCGGCAGATTCAATCCGATGCGCGGCACCACGCGCAGTTCGCGCGACGCCACCACATAATGCACGATCGCCAACTGCGTCCCGCTGGCACGCGCCAGCGATACGGTTTCATTGATTTCGCCGGAGAGCTGTTCGAGATAAGGACGCACGATTTCCACCACGTCGCTGTGCACGCTGGAGATCAGTTTGAGCAGCGCCGGACCAAGGCGTAAACCGCCCGCGCCGCTGCTGCGCACCAGCTGTGCACTGTCCAGCGCCGCAATGATGCGCTGGACCGTTGAACGCGGCAGATCCACCACCTGGGCAATTTCACCCAAACTCATGCCGCCAGGATGTTCACCCAGCGCATTCAGAATTTTTGCCGCACGCGCGATGACTTGAATGCCACCCGCTTTTTCATCCTCACGGCTTGAGGGAAGTTCAACCATGATGCGTTCCTTTTTGGCCTGCCCTACTTTAGCGCGAATGATCGCACTTTTACACCCTGTATCACATTGCAATACAGTATATCGATATGTAAGATGCCATCTGTATCACATCGCAATACACTGCATCAACAATATAACGAGAAGCCTGCTATGAATGCCCAGCCCATTGCGGCCCCGGCACCCCATCCGTTTACTCTGCGCCTCGCGCTAGGACTGGTTGGCGTGTTAATCGCCGCGCTTACGTCGGGATTAAACGATCGCGTCACTGATATCGCGTTAGCGGATATCCGCGCCGCCATCGGTATCAGTTACGATCAAGGTAGCTGGATCATCTCTGCTTATCAGGCCGCTGAAGTAGCAGCAATGATGATCGCGCCATGGTTCGCCGTGACCTTTTCCCTGCGCCGCTTTGCACTCATCGTCTCCGCCGGTTTTATGCTGAGCGGCTTGCTGCTGCCGCTGATGCCCAATGCCACGCTATTTATCGCTCTGCGCGTGGTGCAGGGATTGTTTGGCGGTGCGCTGCCACCGATGCTGATGACCGTTGCGCTGCGCTTTCTACCGCCACCGATGAAATTATACGGTTTAGCCGGTTATGCGCTGACCGCGACCTTTGGTCCAAATATGGCCGCCTCGCTGGCGGCGTTCTGGACCGATGAGGTCAGCTGGCTGTTTGTCTTCTGGCAAGTGGTGCCCACCATGCTGATTGCCATGCTACTGATCGGCTGGGGTTTGCCGCAGGATCCGCTGCGCCTTGAACGGTTTAAGCAGATCGATCTGTTCGGCATGCTAACCGGCTGTTCCGGTATGGCGCTGCTGATTCTGGCGCTGACGCAGGGCGAGCGTCTTGACTGGCTCGAATCATCGTTATTCTGCGGCCTATTATTCAGCGCGCTGGCGTTGCTGACTGTGTTCTTTATTAATGAATGGTTTCACCCGCTGCCGCTGTTCAAGTTGCAGATGCTGGGACGACGCAATCTCGCGCATGGTTTGCTGGTGCTGGCGGGCGTGCTGATTCTGTCGCTCTCAGGTTCGGCGCTGCCGTCGGCCTATCTGGCACAGGTGCAAGGTTTTCGCACGCTGCAGTTCGCCCCGCTGGCGTTGACTATTGGCTTGCCGCAGTTGCTGATCGCGCCTTTTGTCGCCGCGCTGCTAAATATTCGCTGGGTAGATTGCCGTTGGATGTTAACGGCGGGTGTGGCGCTGCTGGTCACGTCCTGCTTGATGGGTATGCATATCACCACCGATTGGGCGCGGCAGAATTTCTGGATAATTCAGATTCTGCAGGCGTTCGGTCAGCCGATGGTGATTTTGCCGGTGCTGATGAGCGCCACCAGCGTGGTCGCGCCGCCGGAAGGCCCGTTTGCCTCGGCGATGTTCAACACCGTACGCGGTTTTTCCAGCATCGCTGCCAGCACGCTGGTTGAATGGTTTATCAGCCACCGGGAGAAATTCCATTCCAACGTGTTAGTCGATAGCGCCGCCAGTCGTGCGTGGTTGATGACCGCACCGAACAGCGCGCAATCCAGCAGCAGCTTGCCGTTGCTGCCCGATGGCAGCGCCAGCAGTGCGGAAAACCTCAGCGGCTTCGCCACCTTGCTAAAACATCAGGCGATGGTGCTGAGCCTGAGTGATTGCTACCAAATGCTGATTGCCTTCGCCGCCCTGCTTTTATTGTTAACCGCCTGGCTGCCGAAGCGTGTCTGGCCACCACAAACTCTGATTCAACCTGTTACGACGACGTCGAGATAATTGATATGCAAGCTTTTGCTCTGAAAAGAACGGTGCTGTTGAGCGCCTTATTACTGGTGTTATTAGCGATGGCCTTTTTTGTCTGGTCATCAATGACCAGCAACGATCATCGCACCACCGATGCGTATGTGAATGCTGATTACACCTTGGTCGCGCCGAAAGTTTCCGGCTACATCGCCAGCGTCAACGTGCAGGATAACCAACGCGTAAAGGCCGGTGAATTGCTGGCCACGCTCGACGATCGTGATTACCGTGTGGCGCTTGAAACCGCACAGGCCAATCTGCAGGTTAGCGAGGCGAAACGCCTGAGCAGCCAGGCGCAGCTGGAACAGCAGCAATCCACTATCGATCAGGCGAAAGCCACGTTAGCAGCGAGCCAGGCTTCTGCGCAGTACGCCGGACAGAGCGCCGCGCGTTACAACCAGCTGTATAAAAGTGGCACCATCGCGGCGGACGATCAGCAAAAAGCCAACTCGACGCAGCGTTCGGCTTCTGCCACCGTACGTCAGAGCGAAGCGGCACTGGCTTCCGCCGTCAAGCAAGTGGGCGTGCTGCAAGCTGCGGTGCGTCAGGCCGCCGCCGATGTCGCTGCCGCGCAGGCCAGCGTCGATCAGGCGCAGCTTAATCTTTCCTATACGCGCATCGTGGCACCGGTGGATGGCATGGTCGGTCAGCGTTCCGTGCGCCTCGGCGCCTACGTCAGCGCGGGGACGCGTTTGCTGGCGGTGGTGCCGCTGCAGCAAACTTATATCACCGCTAATTATCTGGAAACGCAGTTGGCGGATGTGCAACAAGGGCAGAAAGTGAGCGTGAGAGTTGATGCTTTGCCGGGCAAGGTGTTTAGCGGTCACGTAGACAGCATTGCCCCAGCGACTGGGGCAACCTTTTCCGCCATTTCACCTGACAACGCCACCGGCAATTACACCAAAGTGGTGCAGCGTTTACCGGTGAAAATTGTGCTGGATACCAACCAGCCAGATCTGGCTAAACTGCGCGTGGGCATGTCAGCAATACCGGAAATTGAGACCCGCTGAAAATGTGAGCAATATCCCAGAAGCGACCTATTTATTTTTGGGACAAATCCGCGTAAATTAGCGCTCGATCCTGTTCTGGGCTTGCCTGGAGCGACCTGAGAAGAAAGCGTGTAGCGGTGATGAACTCCACCTTTCTCTTATTCTGTTCGGGTTACGCGGGTTTGGGATCGCCCGCCGGGTAACCGCTCAGAGGAGTTGTTTTGTGAGATACGCGTTGATGGGAATTTCTTTCTTCCTGTTGCTTTGGGTCGGTACCTTTGTACTGATGCTGTAGATCCGCCAGGCGGGGCGACAGTCAGTCGCCCCACTTAATGGTTATTCCTCTTCTTCTTCCAGCGCTTTCACTGTTCCCGGCAAAATGCCATCGGCACGGAACATCGCTTTGATCCCGCGTACCGCCTGACGAATACGATCGCTGTTTTCAATCAGCGCGAAACGCACATGGGTATCCCCGTAATCACCAAAACCAATGCCCGGCGATACACACACTTTGGCTTCCTGCATCAGTAATTTGGCGAACTCCAGCGAGCCAAGATGCGCATAGTGATCGGGGATTTTCGCCCAGACGTACATTGACGCCTTCGGCAAATCAACCATCCAACCCGCCTCATGCAAGCCTTTCACCAGCACATCACGGCGACGTTTGTACTGCTCAGCGATATCGCGCACGCACTGTTGATCACCTTCCAGCGCGGCAATCGCCGCCACCTGCAACGGTGTAAACGTGCCGTAATCGTGATAACTCTTGATACGCGCCAGCGCGGACACCAGCTCTTTGTTGCCGACCATAAAGCCGATGCGCCAGCCCGCCATGTTGTAGCTTTTCGACAGGGTAAAGAATTCCACCGCCACATCGCGCGCGCCCGGCACCTGCATAATCGACGGTGCTTTCCAGCCATCGTACGTGATGTCGGCGTAGGCGAGATCGTGGATCACCAGCACATTGTACTGCTTGGCCAGCGCGATGACGCGTTCGAAGAAATCGAGCTCAACGCATTGCGCCGTCGGGTTCGACGGGAAGCCGAGAATCATCATTTTCGGTTTTGGATAGCTTTCGCGAATCGCTCGCTCTAACTCGTTGAAAAAATCAACGCCCGCCACCAGCGGTACAGAACGCACCTGCGCACCAGCAATCACCGCGCCGTAGATGTGAATCGGATAGCTGGGATTGGGCACCAGCACGGTGTCGCCGTGATCGAGCGTGGCCAGCATTAAGTGGGCCAACCCCTCTTTGGAGCCGATGGTGACAATCGCTTCCGATTCGGGATCGATTTCTACCTGATAACGGTCTGCGTACCAGCGCGAAATCGCGCGACGCAAACGGGGAATGCCTTTCGAAGTTGAATAACCGTGTGTGTCTTCGCGCTGCGCCACCTGGCAGAGTTTTTCAACGATATGCGGCGGTGTGGGGCCATCCGGATTTCCCATCGAAAAATCGATGATGTCTTCGCCGCGTCGACGCGCAGCCATCTTCAATTCAGCGGTAATGTTAAAAACATACGGGGGAAGGCGTTCAATACGCGAGAAACGACGGGGTGTGCTGTTATCAGCCATGATGTCCTCTGGTTTACGTAAGCGCCCGGACCGTCCGAGCGACGTGGGTCACTGTGGTGACCGCATCAAGAACATAACGCGCTGATAACAAGATTGTCGAGAGCGGAATAAAATAATTTTAATTATTTGGATTCAGGCGGCCAAACACCCAATCGCTTACCCATTGGCCCTTTAGCAGATAATTATCCCGTAGTGTGCCCTCAAGGGCGAAACCATTTTTCTCCAGAATGCGGCGCGATGGCCAATTTCCCTCGATCACCATCGCTTTCAGCTTGTGAAATTCTGCCTGCAGCAAAAACGTGCAGAGCGCCTCGAGCGCTTCACTGCCATAACCCAAGCCGGTAAACGCCGCGCGCAGCATGTAACCCACTTCGGCCTGCCGATACGGATGCCATTCGGCGCTGCAGCCAAACAGGCCAATCGGTTCGTTGGTTTCCCGAATGCGCGCCACCAGACACAGCATATGGAAGCTGCTCGCCTGCCACGGCGCCAGACGCTCGGTAAAGCGTTGGCGGATATCGTTTTCATCCGGGATTTCACTGACCCACGTCATGGTTGCGGCGTCCTGATGCACCGCTTTGAAAATCTGCCAGTCTTCAGGTTGAAGCCGACTGAGGGACAAACGCGGGGTGAGTAATTGCATGGCTGAGCTCCGATTTTTTAAACGGCAACATAGCAAACCGGGTTAGCGACAACCAGCGATTGGCGCACGGTTTGGCTAATCCTCTTTTTAGCACTCAAGCTTTCCTCTTTTTGCCGAGCTTGCCTGGTCGCCATGAATGGCGACCCTACGGACTGGGGCATGTAGGGGCGCCATTTATGGCGATCAAATCGATTTAATTGATCCTGACTACGAGAAAGGCCTGTAGATCGCAGTAGCGCTGGCGGATCGCGATCACATTTTTTATCATGTCCTCCCTTTCCTTGCCTGAGAGATGCCCTTGCCTTCCCACTTCGACATGCTGCTGGCGGTATTTGACCGCGCGGCGCTGATGCTGATTTGCCTGTTCTTCCTCACTCGCACGCGGGTTTTTCGTCAACTGCTGCAAAAAGATGAGCATTCGGTACGCGAAAAGGTGGTGGTGACGGCGATTTTCTCGCTATTTGCTCTGTTCAGTACCTGGTCAGGCATTAACGTCGACGGTTCGCTGCTCAATGTGCGTGTGATTGCAGTGATGTCCGGCGGTATTCTTTTTGGTCCGTGGGTCGGCATCGCCACCGGTGTGATTGCCGGTTTGCACCGCTATCTGATTGATATGGATGGCGTCACGGCCGTGCCCTGTTTAATCACCAGTATCATCGCCGGCATCGCTTCGGGCATGATTAATCGCAGGGTGAGCAAAGAGCAACGTTGGCGCGCCGGTATTCTCGGCGGTATGTTGTGCGAAAGCCTGACCATGCTGCTGATTGTGCTGTGGGCCAAGCCGATGGGGCTTGGGTTGGCGATTGTTTCCGAGATTGCGCTTCCCATGATTTTGGGCGCCTCAAGTATCGGTTTGATCGTGCTGCTGGTGCAAAGCGTCGAGGGCGAAAAAGAGGCGATTGCGGCGCGTCAGGCCAAGCTGGCGCTGGAAATCGCGAATAAAACGTTGCCGCTGTTTCGCCAGGTTGATAGCCAGTCGCTGCATAAAGTGTGTGACATCATCCGCACCGA
This sequence comes from Pantoea sp. X-Soil-ISGK-421, assembly GCF_059730785.1. Lineage (NCBI taxonomy): Bacteria > Pseudomonadati > Pseudomonadota > Gammaproteobacteria > Enterobacterales > Erwiniaceae > Pantoea > Pantoea sp. X-Soil-ISGK-421. The sequence goes on from NZ_AP035979.1 coordinate 2,858,055, forward strand.
CATTCACGCCGACGCGGTCGCCATTACTAACAACAAGCAAATCCTCGCCTACGTCGGTTACGGCGAGCAAAACTATCACAACGGCGATGATGCCATCAGCCCGACGACCGCGCAGTCAATCGCCAGCGGCAAGATCATCATTAAGAACAATGATGAGGCGCATCGCACCAAAGATATTCACTCCATGTTGGTTATTCCCCTTTGGGAAAAAGGGGAAGTGACCGGCACGCTAAAAATCTATTATCGTCGCGCACATCGCATCACCGGTTCGTTAAAAGAGATGGCAATTGGTCTGTCGCAAATTATCTCAACGCAGCTGGAAGTCTCGCGAGCTGAGCAGTTACGTGAGATGGCGAACAAGGCTGAGTTGCGCGCGCTGCAAAGCAAAATTAACCCGCATTTCCTGTTTAACGCCCTCAATGCTATCTCCTCCTCGATTCGCCTTAATCCAGACACCGCGCGCCAGTTGGTGATCAATCTGTCGCGTTACCTGCGCTATAACCTCGAACTCAACGATGATGAGCTTATCGACATCAAGAAAGAGTTATGGCAGGTGAAAGATTACATCGCGATTGAGCAGGCGCGTTTCGGCGACAAGCTCTCGATGATTTACGACGTGGATGAAGATCTGCACTTCACGCTGCCCAGCCTGCTCATTCAGCCGCTGGTGGAGAATGCCATTGTGCACGGTATTCAGCCCTGTCGCGGCAAAGGCGTGGTGACGCTGAGCGTAAAAGATTTAGGCGATCGCGTGCGCGTGGCGGTGCGTGATACCGGCGACGGCATCAGCGACGATGTGATAAGCCGCGTGGCACGTAATGAGATGCCCGGCAACAAAATTGGTCTGTTGAATGTGCATCATCGGGTGAAATTGCTCTCCGGCCAGGGCCTGATTATCACCCGTCATCATCCCGGCACCGAAATCGCCTTTACTCTAAGCAAAAATGGTCAGCAACTGTCTGTGCCGCTGCGCCACACCACGGAAACCGCTACGTGAAAGCCATCATCGTTGAAGACGAGTTTCTCGCCCAGCAAGAGTTAAGCTGGATGATCCAGCAACATAGCCAAATCAGCGTTGAGGCCTGCTTTGATGATGGGCTGGAGGTGCTGAAATATCTGCAAAACCATCGTGTTGATGTCATTTTCCTCGACATTAACATTCCGTCCCTGGATGGCATGCTGCTGGCACAGAATATCAATCAGTTTGCCCATAAGCCGTTAATTGTGTTTATCACCGCGTGGAAAGAGCATGCGGTTGAGGCGTTTGAGCTGGATGCGTTTGACTACATTCTTAAGCCGTATCATGAATCGCGCATTATGACGATGCTGCAGAAACTGGAAGCCAGCGCCCAGCAGCAGTCGCAACCGCATAATGCTTCCGCGGGTTCACCGCTGACCGTCAATTTAGTGAAAGATGAGCGCATTATCGTCACCGATATCAACGAGATCTATTATGTTGAAGCGCATGAGAAATTGACGTTTGTCTATACGCGGCGTGAAGCCTATGTCATGTCGATGGTGATCAGTGAGTTTTGCAGTCGTTTGCCAGAGCAGCTGTTCTTCCGCTGCCATCGTTCATATTGCGTTAACCTGAGCAAGATTCGTGAAATAGAACCTTGGTTCAACAATACCTATCTGGTGAAATTGCGCGATTTGGATGCGCAGGTGCCGGTGAGTCGCAGCAAGGTGAAAGCCTTTCGGCTGTTGATGAGGTTATAAGGCGAACGGCGGACGCCGCTCGCCAACAGACTTAAATTTCGCGGCCCAGCACCTGACGCAGATGCGCACCAGCGCCCAGCAAGCCCGGCTGATCGTGGGTGATCATATAGACCGGAATATCGACCAGATAATCGCGGAAGCGGCCTTTATCTTCAAACGCTGCGCGGAAACCGGACGCTTTGAAGAAGTCGAGGAAGCGTGGCACGATGCCGCCAGCGATATAAACGCCGCCAAAGGTGCCAAGATTCAGCGCCAGGTTGCCACCGAAACGGCCCATGATGACGCAGAAGAGTGACAGTGCGCGACGGCAATCAATACACGTGTCTTTCAGCGCACGCTCAGAGACATCCTTTGGCTTCAGGTTTTCTGGCTCACGCTCATCAGACTTGACGATGGCACGATAAAGATTCACCAACCCCGCACCGGATAACACGCGTTCAGCCGAAACGTGGCCGATCTCAGCACGCAGCACCTCGAGAATCTCACCCTCTTCTTCGCTGTTTGGCGCGAAGTCAACGTGACCGCCCTCGCCCGGCAAGCTAATCCAGCGCTTATCGACATGAACTAAGTGGCTCACGCCAAGGCCAGTGCCGGCACCATAAATTGCAATAGGTTTACCTTCAACCGCTGTTTTACCGCCAAACTGAATCACTTCATTTTCGCTCAGCATCGGAATGGCCATTGAAACCGCGGTGAAATCATTGATGATTTCAAGGCTTTCAAAAGCCAAATGCTCTTTCATCGCTTTAGTCGAAAAGGCCCAATCGTGGTTGGTCATTTCCACCCAGTCACCAGTGATGGGACAGGCGATGGCGATACAGGCGTGTTTGATGTCCTGCTTTTGCTCGTCGAGATAATGACGAATCACCGCTTCGAGATTGTCGTAGTCTGATGTTGAGAAGGTTTGGGCTTGCGAGATAGCACCGTTTTCTACCTCACACAATGCGAGACGGGCATTGGTACCGCCCACATCGCCGACCAGGGCGTATATTGTCATTCTTCTGCTGCTCCGCTTGGGCCATAAACAATTGCAGGACACTATAAAAGCCTGCCAATAAAACAACAACGCCCACCTGCTTGATGGGCGTAATCCATTCAAAGATGCTGCACAGCCTACCGATCGACTGCATCACTGCACAGCGGCAACTTTCCGAAATTTAGCCACGATTACGCTGATGCAGTGCGGCGGTGACCTTACGCAGCAACGGCGGCAAGTCCTGTTTGTCCATTACCACTTCCACCAGCGACAAACGCCGATTCAGCATTAATTGCTCCATTACCGCCGCCAGTTGTACGGTTTCGCTGATGCGCCAGCTCTGCGCCGCGCACTGCTGGCTCATCGCCTGCGGCAACGCGGTCCAGTTCCACTGCGCAATATCGTTGTAACGTTGCTCAGCACCGTGAATCGCGCGCTCAACCGTGTAGCCATCATTATTAATCAGAAAGATGATCGGCTGCTGGCCGTCGCGTAGCATTGAACCCAACTCCTGAATCGTCAGCTGCGCAGAGCCATCGCCAATGATCAGGATGACCCGACGATCGGGCTGCGCGGTCTGCGCACCAAAGGTGGCGGGTAAAGTATAGCCAATTGATCCCCACAACGGTTGCACCAGCAATTGTGCGTCCTGCGGTAAACGCAGCGCGGCCGCACCAAAGGCCGCAGTGCCTTGATCGGCAAGGATAATATCACCCGGCCGCAGGAAGCGCTGCATCGCCTGCCAAAATGCCTGCTGACTGATTACCGCCGCAGCAGTTTGCTCACTTTTTTCGCACTCAGCTTCCTCTGCTAGCCGCCAGTGTGCGCAGTGACGCTGATAAATCGGCATCAGCACCTCCAGCGCCTGTTGCAGGTTCAGCGGAGCAAACACCTCGCCCGCCACCGTGGCCTGAAACGGCTGCAGGTCGATGACGCGTTCGGCAGGCAGATGCTGTGTGAAGCCTGCGGTTAAGGTATCGGTAAATCGCACGCCAACGCACAAGGTAACGTCAGTATCTTCAATCGCCTGGCGCACCGCGTCGCTACTGCCCTCCGCCGCGTAAGTGCCGACGTAACCCGGCTGCTGCTCGTTCAGAACGCCTTTCCCCATTAATAAGGTGGCGGCAGGAATCGCGCGCAGCTGACGCAGCGCCGCAAGCTGTGGCTGCAATTGCCAGCGTGAGGCAAGGAAATCCGCCAATAGCGCCACGCGCTGCGCCGGTGCAAGCAGACGTTCAGCCGCATCGGCAAAAGCCGCAGCGACCTGATGATGGTGATCTGGCACTGAGTCAGCTTCGGCAGGCATGACAACCTCAGCCGCCGCCACATCGACCGCCAGCAGCAAATAGCCTGGGCGATGTTGTTTCAGCGCCTCGCTGATAACGCGGTCGATCTCGGTCACCGCGTTTTCCGCCGTCAATACTGCCGATGCCACACTCACTTCCTGCGCCATACGCAGAAAGTGACCAAAATCGCCGTCGCCTAGCGAATGGTGTACGCAATCACCCTGCTGCTGCGCCTGACTGGCGGGCGCGCCGACAATGTGAATCACCGGCACATATTCGGCATAACTGCCAGCGATGCCGTTGATAGCACTGAGCTCGCCGACGCCAAACGTGGTCAGCAGTGCCGCCGCGCCGTTGCAGCGGCCATAACCATCTGCTGCATAGGCCGCATTCAATTCATTGGCGCACCCCACCCATGCAATGTCGGGATGCGCAATCACGCTGTCGAGGAATTGCAGGTTGTAATCACCCGGCACGCCAAACAAATGACGAATGCCGGCTTGATTTAATCGGTGCAGTAAATAATCGCCAACGTTAAGGGTTTTCATCGGTAGCTCCTTGTTAAGGGGATGATCAGGAGTATTAGCGATGTGGCTGAATTGGCGAGATTTTCACCATTGTGGCGTGGTGAATCGTGGCAAGCATACGTTACGACGACAGATAATTCTGTAAGTTGCGATCTTCGGCCCGTTTCGCCTTAGTGTAAACGCATACACTGCTAAGCTGATGTCACTTTCTCCCCTCTTGAGACAGGAACGCTGCATGACTGCTTTTCCCCATCCCGAACGTTATCAACAGATGCAATATCGTCGCAGTGGCCGTAGCGGTCTAAAGTTACCGGCGATTTCGCTGGGTTTGTGGCATAACTTTGGCGACAGTACACGCGTCGATAACAGCCGTGAACTGCTGCGCCACGCCTTTGATCGCGGCATTACTCACTTCGATCTCGCGAATAATTACGGTCCGCCACCGGGATCGGCAGAATCTAATTTTGGTCGCATTCTGCGTGAAGATTTCCATGGATTGCGCGATGAGTTAGTGATTTCGACTAAAGCCGGCTACACCATGTGGGACGGCCCGTACGGCGATTGGGGTTCACGTAAGTACCTGATTTCCAGTCTCGATCAAAGTCTAAAGCGGATGGGCCTGGAATACGTCGATATCTTCTATCATCATCGTCCCGATCCCGAAACGCCGCTGGAAGAGACCATGCGCGCGCTGGATCAGGTGGTGCGTCAGGGTAAGGCGCTGTATGCCGCCATCTCAAACTATCCGGCAGATAAAGCCGCCGAAGCGATTGCGATTCTGCGCGACCTCGGCACGCCATGCCTGATCCATCAGCCGCGTTATTCGATGTTTGAACGTACGCCAGAGCAGGGTTTACTGGATGTGCTGGGCGACAACGGCGTCGGTTGCATCGCCTTCTCGCCGCTGGCGGGTGGCGTGTTAACCGATCGTTACTTGCAGGGCATTCCAGAGGATTCCCGCATCGCCAGCGGCAGTAAGTTCCTGAATGAAGCCCAGTTGACGCAAGAGAAGATGAAAAAAGTACGTCAGTTGCAGGCGATCGCTCAACAGCGCGGCCAGAAGCTGGCGCAGATGGCGCTGAGCTGGGTGCTGCGCGATGCGCGTGTCACCTCGGTGCTGATTGGTGCCAGTAAAACTGCGCAGATTGATGATGCGGTTGAGATGTTGAGCCAGCCGGTGCTGAGCCAGGACGAGATCGACGCTATCCACGCTATCTTGGTGTAAGCGTTTACCCGCCCGGCATTTGTCGGGCGTTTTCCGCAGCAGAAAATTCTCAATTCAGATTTCCCTCAGCGTTTTAAGACTGATTCTCAAGGCTTACCTGGTCCGATGTGGCACACTAGCGCCACGGTGGCAGCTATAAGCTACTGAAAAGGAGAAGTTATGAAACGTGCAATTTTGTTCGCCGCCTTGCTGGCGACTTTATCCCCGTTGGCTATCAGCACAGCACAAGCCGACAGTGCCACCATCAATTTGGGTCCGGGCGTTACGCTGCATCTCGGCGATCGCGATCGTCGCGGTAATTACTGGGACGGCGGACGCTGGCGCGAGCCACGCTGGTGGAACGATCGTTATCAGTACAACGACAACCGTTGGTGGCGCCATGAAGAGTGGAAACGTCATCGTGCCTATGAACGTGAGCGTGAACGTCGCTGGCATGAACGCGAACGTCGTGAACATCATCGGCACGACCATCGTCATGATGATCGTCGTGGTCATCGCGATCACCATCATCACTAAACAAAAAAGCCCGCTCACTGGCGGGCTTTTTGTTTGATAACGGCGTTACCAGCCCAGCGCTTCACCCACCAGCAAGTAGAGATTAAGGCCGATCACCAGCACCACAATCAGCCGACCCGCGTTTTGCATCAGGCGCGAGTTCACCATCTCATCCCCCATCAATTCCCGGTTGCCGGTAAATGACAACAGCGGAATCAGCGCCAGTGCGATACCAAAACTCAGCAACACCTGACTCATCACCAGAATCCGCGTCGGATCCCAGCCGGCCCAGATCACAATAAAGGACGGCAACATGGTGATGGTGCGACGGAACCACAGCGGAATATGGAAGCGGATAAAGCCCTGCATCACCACTTGTCCCGCCAGCGTACCGACCACAGTAGAAGAGAGACCGGCAGCCACCAAACTCAAACCAAACACAATCGCAGCGGCCTGGCCCAGCAGCGGTTGCAGCGTTAAATACGCCTGATCGAGATCGACAATTTTGGAATGGCCGCTGAAGTGAAACGCCGCAGCTGCCGTGGCCATCATCGCCAGATTAACAAACCCGGCGATGGTCATGGCGATCGCCACATCCAGCTTGGTTGAAGAGTAACGTTGCGCCTTGCTACCTTTATTACCGTGCTGTGTCAGTGCGGAGTGCAGATAAATGACGTGCGGCATGATAGTGGCGCCTAACACGCCAGCGGCAAGGAATACCGCATCCGACGTCGGCAGCGATGGCAGCGCCATGCCGACCACCAGCTCACTCACTTTCGGCTGGGAGAAAAACAGCTCAACAATATAAGCCGCCGCCACGAACAGCAGCAGTCCGCCAATCACCAGCTCCAGCGGCTTCTGTCCGCGACTTTGCAGCATCAAAATCAGGTAGGTCGCGATGCCGGTTAGCACCGCGCCCTGCAACAGCGAGATGCCGAGCAGCAGTTTAAAGCCAAGCGCTGCGCCAATAAATTCAGCGAGATCGGTGGCCATGGCGATGATTTCCGCCTGCACCCAATAGAACCACACCGCCGGCCGCGGGAAGCGATCGCGGATGTGTTCCGCAAGATTTTTGCCGGTCGCAATACCCAGCTTGGCGGACATCAGCTGAATCAGCATCGCCATGATGTTGGCCCACACCACTACCCACAACAGCTTGTAGCCGTAGGCGGCGCCGGCCTGAATGTTGGTCGCGAAGTTGCCGGGATCGATATAGCCAATCGCCGCAATAAAGGCGGGCCCGAGCAGCGCGAGTTTGATCTTTCTGGCTCCGCGAGCGGCGCGCTCGGCGGTGCGACTTTCTAGCATAGTTTTACCCTGTCTTAACGCTTGTTGACCCGCTCAGCTTAAGGGGCATTCAAGGCAGATGAAATTTGGTTATAGTTATCGTATTAATAGATGGTGCTATGAAGTATAGCCATTGCTATACATTCCGGTAAAGCCAGTTCCTGCCAAAAATAAGTGCAACGCAAATGACTCTACTCTTGGGTCATTTTATAGACAATGTTTTTGTGGTTTTTTCTTGTGAATGCTTTGTAATAAGGTTGTGATCGGTCAGAGTTATCTGAGAAAAATCACGATAGCGAATACTTATAATGTGGTTTTGATCTCGTTTTTAAGTAACGCGTTACATAGAATACGCAACAAAATACAACCCTCCTCAAATTTGGAGCCGACATGTCCCATGTTTTGCATTTTCTTTTAGCACTAGTGGTGGTAGCGGTGCTGGCCTTGCTGGTTAGCAACGATCGTAAAAGCATCCGTCTTCGCTATATCGTTCAACTTCTGGTGATCGAAGTTCTGCTGGCCTGGTTCTTCCTGAACTCAACCGCTGGCCTCGGCTTCGTACAGGGCTTTGCCGGTTTGTTTGATCATCTGCTCAAATATGCTGCCGAAGGGACCAACTTCGTGTTCGGCAATATGAGTGAAAAAGGCCTCGCCTTCTTCTTCCTCAATGTTCTTTGCCCGATTGTCTTCATCTCCGCACTGATCGGTATTTTGCAGCACTTCCGCATCTTGCCATGGGTGATTCGCGGCATTGGTACCGTGCTGTCAAAAGTGAACGGTATGGGCAAACTGGAATCCTTTAACGCCGTGAGTTCTCTGATTTTGGGACAGTCAGAAAACTTTATCGCCTATAAGGATATCCTCGGCAAGATGTCACAGCGCCGCATGTACACCATGGCTGCGACCGCTATGTCGACTGTTTCTATGTCGATTGTCGGCGCCTACATGACCATGCTGCAGCCAAAATATGTGGTTGCCGCGCTGGTACTGAATATGTTCAGCACCTTTATTGTGCTGTCGCTGATCAACCCCTATCGCGTCGATAGCGAAGAAGATCTGCAACTGCAGGATCTGCATAAAGGCCAAAGCTTCTTCGAAATGCTGGGCGAATACATTCTCGCCGGTTTCAAAGTTGCCATTATCGTTGCCGCGATGCTGATTGGTTTCATCGCGCTGATTTCAGGTCTGAACGCACTGTTCGATCTGATTTTCGGCATCAGCTTCCAGGGCGTGCTGGGTTATGTGTTCTATCCATTTGCCTGGGTGATGGGCGTGCCGGCGCACGAAGCGCTGCAAGTGGGCAGCATTATGGCAACCAAACTGGTTTCCAACGAATTCGTGGCGATGATGGATCTGCAGAAAATCGCCGGTCAGCTGTCGCCACACTCAGAAGGTATTCTCTCTGTGTTCCTCGTCTCCTTTGCTAACTTCTCCTCTATCGGGATTGTGGCGGGTGCGATTAAAGGTCTGCATGAAGAGCAAGGTAACGTGGTTTCGCGCTTCGGCCTGAAATTGCTGTACGGTTCAACGCTGGTGAGCGTGCTGTCAGCCGCTATCGCTGGTCTGGTGTTGGCCTTCTGATAAAGAGGGCGAGCTGCGGCTCGCCCTTCTCTTCTTAATTATTCCCATCGGTTCTATCCCGCATCGATTCTGCTTCTCCCCCGCTATCACCCGCTTCACCGTTAAACGCAAAACCTATGCACAATATTGAATTTCCGTTCACACCACCTGCGCCCGTAGTTTTTCTCCATGACATCACTTCAGGAGAACCGCATGAGCATTCAATTCCTTGGCATGATCGGCCACCGCCTCGCCTCAGAAATCATTCCGGCCAGCGGCCCGCTGTTCGATAAAGATTACATTGCCCGGTTCGCACGCGCGCACGAAGAAGCCGGTTTTGATCGCATTCTGGTGGGCTATTGGTCGGATCAACCGGATGGCTTTCTGGTTACGGCCCACGCTGCGGCGCACACCTCAACGCTGAAGTTCTTGCTGGCACATCGCCCAGGCTTTGTCTCACCGACCCTGGCGGCGCGCAAACTGGCTTCGCTTGATCACTTAACCGACGGCCGTTTAGCGGTGCATATCATCAGCGGCGGCAGCGATGTCGAGCAGCGCCGCGACGGTGATTTCCTCAATAAAGCCGAGCGCTATGCACGTAGCGATGAGTTCCTCACCGTTTTGAAGCAGAGCTTGGAATCTTCACAACCGTACGATCATCAAGGCCGGTTTTATCAGGCCGAACAGGCATTCTCAGCCATCAAACCGTTACAGAAAAAACTGCCGATCTACTTTGGTGGATCGTCGCAGGAAGCGATTGATGTCGCGGCCCGTCATGCCGATGTGTTTGCTTTATGGGGCGAGCCGCTGAAAGGCGCGGAAGAGACGGTACGCAATGTGCGTGCTGCCGCCGCTCAGCAGGGTCGCGAAATCAACTTCAACATCTCGTTCCGGCCGATTCTGGGCAAAACGGAAAAAGAAGCATGGGAACGCGCAGAACACATTCGCGCCACAGCCGAGAAACAGCTTAACGAAAGCGGCTTTGCTTTTGGTAAGGCTAAGCCGCAAAGCGTCGGTGCACAGCGTTTACTTGCCGCCGCCAATGAAGGCGATCGTCTGGATAAAGTGTTGTGGACCGGCGTAGCAAAACTGGTTCAGGGCGGCTACAACTCTACCGCGCTGGTGGGAACACCGGAGCAAGTGTCCGATGCACTGCTGGAATATTATCGCCTGGGCATTCACAGCGTGCTGATTCGCGGCTTCGACCCACTTAATGATGCGGTGGAATATGGCCGCGAGCTGATTCCATTGACGCGCGAGAAAGTGGATGCGATCTCAGCCGCCGATAAAAGGAGCGCCTGAATCTCATGAGCCATTACCAGCACCATCGCCTGCGCGATTTTGTCGCCAATCTTGCCAACCTGCTGGATACGCAGCCGCAGGAAGCCACGGTTCTACGGCAAGGCAGCGAATGGCTTGGCGAGTTAATTCGTCACGACGACTGGCTGGACGACGCCTTCACCCAGCCCCATCCGGAACATTATCAACAATATCTGCTGCACGCCGATGCACAGCAGCGTTTCTCCGTGGTGAGCTTTGTGTGGGGACCTGGCCAACATACGCCGATCCATGACCATCGCGTATGGGGATTGATCGGCATGCTGCGCGGTGCGGAAATTTCGCAATCGTGGCAGGCGGGCCCAAATGGACTGCAGCCTGAAGGCGCACCTGTACGGCTCGATCCTGGCAGCGTCGAAGCGGTTTCGCCGACGGTGGGCGACATTCATCGCGTTAGCAATGCCTATGACGACCGCGTCTCCATCAGCATTCACGTTTATGGCGCCAACATTGGCGCGGTAAAACGCGCGGTCTACCGCGAAGATGGCAGCGAAAACGTGTTTATTTCGGGTTACAGCAACCGTTACTTACCGAACATTTGGGACCTTTCACATGACTAAACCGGTTTTCCCTTTACGCCAGGCGGCGGACATTATTCATGCCCTGCGTCAGCGGCAGGAAGTGGCAATTGTAGATGTGCGCGATGAAGCGCTGTTTGCTACTGCACATCCGCTGTTTGCGGTGAATATTCCGCTATCGAAACTGGAACTTGAGCTGTTGGATCGCATTCCGCAGCGCACCACCGCCATTACGCTGTATGACAACGGTGAAGGTCTGGTACAAACCGCTGCCGAGCGTATTGCCGCCCTGGGTTACACCAATGTCGCGCTGCTGGCAGATGATTTAGCGGGCTGGCAAGCGGCGGGCGGCGAACTGTTTATTGACGTCAACTCACCCAGCAAAGCGTTTGGCGAGTTGGTTGAGCATCACACTCACACACCGTCGTTGTCAGCGGACGAAGTCCATCAGCTGATTCATAGCGATGCTAACGTGGTAGTGCTTGATGCACGCCGTTTCGACGAGTATCAAACCATGAGCATTCCAGGCGCGACCAGCGTACCGGGCGGTGAACTGGTGCTGCGCGTGCGTGATATCGCCCCCTCACCGGAGACCACGGTGATTGTGAACTGTGCCGGACGCACGCGCAGCATCATTGGCACCCAATCACTGGTGAATGCTGGAATTCGCAATCCGGTATTCGCGCTGCGTAATGGCACCATCGGCTGGACGCTAGCCGGATATGCACTGGATAAAGGCCAGTCGCGCCGTTACGGCGAGACCAGCGAAACGGCTCAGCGTCAGGCGGCAAATCATGCGCGCAACATCGCCGATCGTGCAGGCGTAGAACGCATCCCACTCGCCACGCTTAAACGCTGGCAGCAGGAGTCGCGCACCACTTATCTGTTTGATGTGCGTGATGCAGAAGAGTACGCCGCCGGACATCTGCCGGGCAGTCGTCACGTCCCCGGAGGTCAGTTGGTGCAGGAAACCGATCATTACGCCAGCGTGCGTGGTGCGCGCATCGTGCTGATTGATGATGATGGCGTGCGCGCCAATATGACCGCCTCCTGGCTGGCACAGCTTGGCTGGCAGGTTTCAGTGCTGGAAGAGTTGCAGGCCAGCGATTTCAGTTCAACGGGAAACTGGAAGGCGAAAGTGCCGCTGATTACAGCCCCGGCGTTTGTATCGCCGCAACAGCTGGCGGAATGGCTGCAGGATGGCCATACGCAGGTGCTGGATTTCACCACCCACGCGAATCACCTCAACAGCCATATTCCGGGCGCGGCCTGGTTGCTGCGATCTACCCTTCTGCAGCAAGGCAAAGCGCTGTTGCCGGAGGCACGGCGCTATGTATTAACCTGCGGCAGCAGCCTGCTGGCCGGTTATGCGGTGGAACACGTGGCTGAGCTGACGGGCAAGCCGGTGTTTGTGCTGGAAGGGGGGAACGCGGCATGGCGCGGCGCGGGTTTACCTACGGAGCAAGGAGAGCAGCAACTGCTGTCACCGGCCATCGATCGTTATCGCCGCCCGTATGAAGGCACCGATATCGAACCCGGCGTGATGCAAGCTTATCTGGACTGGGAGTACGGTTTGGTGGCGCAGCTGGATCGCGATGGCACGCACAGTTTTCGAGTGCTGCAGTTACAGCCGCAGCTAGCAACCGTCTGATAAATAAAAATGCGCTGTTTACATTATTGGTAGCGGCGCAATTTATTGCACATTTGGAATTTGAAATAGCAAAACTGCGCAATGAATTGCACCGCTACAGGTTCTTTGTGGTGATTTTAAAATGCGTTCAGAACGAACAGAGATTTGGTGGAGATAAGCGGGATCGAACCGCTGACCTCTTGCATGCCATGCAAGCGCTCTCCCAGCTGAGCTATACCCCCACATCTGGAAATCATTTTTCGGTCAAACCTTGGGAAGGGTTTGTTTGGTGGAGATAAGCGGGATCGAACCGCTGACCTCTTGCATGCCATGCAAGCGCTCTCCCAGCTGAGCTATACCCCCGAACCGAAAAACTGCCGAGTAAACTCGACGGACGGGATAATATGAAACCGCCTCTTGAGTGTCAACGTCAAATTATCGTTCTGTGTTTGATCGCTGAAAAAGGCGTCAACCCCGCATCAGTATGGCTTTTTTATCCACACCACATTGCGAATGACGACTCTTGATATGCGCCATCCCGCGTTGACTGCTCTAACTCCACCTCAACCGAGCGTTAACTCAAGGTTAAAGATGTTATTAACAGCCTTGTTTTCGTTAATGGTGCGTGTAAAACTTAGCGCGCTAATTAACCGGTCATCCTACCAGGGTGTTCTCTCAATGACCGGCCAGCAACGTCCCCATTAATCAATAAAAGAAAAGTGAACTATGTCGCTGCATACACCTAAAGAGATCGCTCAACTGGCGATTCAAGCTGGCGTGGCTAAAAGCCGCCTTCCTATCTCCACCCTGTTAATCCTCGGCTTTATGGCGGGTGCATTTATCGCCACAGGCTTCCTGCTCGATCTGCATGTTATTAACCAACTACCTGCTGAATGGGGTTCATTCGGCGTGCTACTGGGTGCTGCCGTCTTCCCGGTTGGTTTAATTTTGACGGTGTTAGCGGGCGGTGAACTGCTGACCGGCAATATGATGACAATGCCAATTGCCTGGTTTGCACGCCGCATCAGTGGCTTTAGCGTGCTGCGTAACTGGTTTTGGGTTACCGTCGCCAATTTTATGGGCAGCGTTGCGGTAGCATGGTTTTTTGGTCATATGCTAGGCATGACCGAAGGCGATTTCTTAAAGAAAACAGTGGCGATTGCGCACGCTAAAGTCAATGCCGACTTCCTGCACTCCTTTATTTCCGGTGTGGGTTGCAACTGGCTGGTGTGCCTGGCGGTGTGGCTGGCCTTCGCCAGTAAAGATGTGGTGGGTAAAATCTTCGGTATGTGGTTCCCGGTGATGGCGTTTGTCGCGATTGGCTTCCAGCACGTTGTCGCCAACATGTTTATTGTCCCTGCAGCAATTTTTGCCGGCCAGATGAGCTGGGCGGAATTTGCGCCAAACGTGATTGCGGTATTCCTCGGTAATGGTGTTGGCGGTGCAATTTTTGTTGGTCTCACTTATTTTATTGCTTTTGGTTCAGAACAATCCGAAATAAGCGAAGCTAAATAACTAAATTATGCCATTTGCTGGAAAGCAGATGGCATTTTCTACCCAGGTTACTTTTCCCCGTTACGTTTTGTTGTAATATGTAGAACTAATGTATTTAACAGGGACAGCATCGTGAAAAAGGAATGGCTTACCCCGGAGGAGCTCGCGCTGGAGACGGGCTACAGTCGGCAAACGGTGAATAAATGGATCAAGCGGGAAAACTGGACAACCACGCCGAAGCCCGGTGTTCAGGGCGGTAAAGCACGATTGATACATATTGATGAGCGCGTTAAGAGCTTTGTTCAATCCACTCGACATGCGAACGAACCGACAGCTAATTACGGTGCACAGCAAAATACGTTACCTGCGTTATTAATAAATTCTGTCCAGCAAATGACAACGGCGGAGCAAGAGCAATTGGCGGCGTTATTATTGCGGGAGGGAATTCGAGGCGTACTGGAGAGACTGGGAATTCAGGAAGAATAAGAGAGCCGGAAGCAGATGCTTCCGGCTTTTTAATATTATGCGTTTGCTTCACGTTCAGCGATGAATGCCAGCGCTTTCTCAATACGCGCTACGCTACGGCTGCGGCCAATCGCTTCCACCGTCACGTCCAATGCGGGAGACTGACCTGAACCGGTCACGGCCACACGCAGCGGCATCCCGACTTTGCCCATGCCCAGCTCCAGCTCATCTGCGGCAGACTGAATGGCATGATGCACATTTTCTGCATTCCACTCACTGTCGCTAATCGCAGTCAGCTTATCGCGCACCAGCTCCAGCGGCTGACGCGCTACCGGACGCAGATGCTTCTTCGCCGCATCCGCATCAAAGGCTGCAAACTCTTCATAGAAGTAACGGCAAGATGCCGCAATCTCTACCAAGGTTTTGCAGCGCTCGCCCAGCAACGTGACCAGCTTAGCCAATTCCGGGCCGGTGCGGGTATCAATCTTCTGCTGCTCAATGTGCCATTGCAACTGCGTCGCTACGTATTCCGGCGGCAGCGTATTAATGTAGTGATGATTCAGCCACTGCAGTTTTTCAGTATTGAAAGCACTGGCTGATTTGCTCACTGCATCAAGCGTAAACAGCTCTGCCATTTCCGCCACGCTGAAGATTTCCTGATCGCCGTGTGACCAGCCGAGGCGCACCAAATAGTTGAGCAGCGCTTCCGGCAGGTAACCGTCATCGCGATACTGCATGACACCCACAGCGCCATGACGCTTAGATAACTTCTTACTGTCATCACCCAGGATCATGGATACGTGTGCGTAGGTTGGTACTTCCGCACCGATCGCTTTAAGGATGTTGATCTGGCGTGGTGTGTTATTGATATGGTCTTCACCACGAATCACGTGGGTAATGCCCATATCCCAGTCATCTACTACAACGCAGAAGTTGTAGGTTGGCGAACCATCGGTACGACGAATGATCAGGTCATCCAGTTCCTGGTTACTGAATTCAATCGGACCACGAATCTGATCATCAAAGATGACAGAGCCGTCCTGCGGATTGCGGAAACGCACCACGCAAGGCTCATCAGCGGCGTGATGCTCATGGCTGTCACGGCAGCGGCCGTCGTAACGCGGCTTTTCGCCTTTCTCCATCTGCTCTTCACGCAGTGCATCAAGCCGTTCTTTACTGCAATAGCATTTATAGGCCGTGCCCGCGACCAGCATGTCGTCAATCACCGCGTTGTAGCGATCAAAACGCTTAGTCTGATAATACGGACCTTCATCCCAGTTAAGGCTCAGCCAGTTCATACCATCCATAATGGCTTCGATGGCTTCCGGTGTGGAACGCTCCAGATCGGTATCTTCGATACGCAGAACAAATTCGCCCTTGTTATGACGAGCATAAAGCCAGGAGTAAAGAGCAGTACGAGCACCGCCTACGTGCAGATAGCCGGTTGGGCTGGGTGCGAAGCGAGTTTTGATTTTCATTCAGCATTGCCTTAAATGCGCAGGTTTCATTGTCTGGATGACAAAAAAACGGGTTAACGCGAAAAAACAGTGCGCACATTCTAGCAGGTGAGGCTGATTCCTCAATGATTGTCGCGGCGGCATCCCGGTTTGCTGTGCGCTTTTCTGCTAATAAAACCAGCACATTGGCTAAAAGCGCTTCACGATGATTATTTTTAAAGCGAACGCACATTTAAGTTTTAAAAACCGTTGACTCACTTTGAAGGATCCCTATAATGCGACTCCACACAGCGGGGGTGATTAGCTCAGTTGGTAGAGCATCTCCCTTACAAGGAGGGGGTCGGCGGTTCGAGCCCGTCATCACCCACCACTCTTAATGAAGATTGTAGAGTTGGCCCGCAGTGAACAAGAGATAAGATATGGGTGATTAGCTCAGTTGGTAGAGCATCTCCCTTACAAGGAGGGGGTCGGCGGTTCGAGCCCGTCATCACCCACCATATCTTAGTCAGATGACGCTCTTGTTAAGCAGTACCGAAGTGGGTGATTAGCTCAGTTGGTAGAGCATCTCCCTTACAAGGAGGGGGTCGGCGGTTCGAGCCCGTCATCACCCACCACTTCGGGTCGTTAGCTCAGTTGGTAGAGCAGTTGACTTTTAATCAATTGGTCGCAGGTTCGAATCCTGCACGACCCACCAATTCAGAGAAAAGCGCCTATTGGCGCTTTTTTCGTTTCTGTGCTCAGAAGGTTCACGTGCAGGGTGAGAACCTGCTTACGCATCACCCGAAGGGCGAGGCCCGGGATGGGCCGAGGCATATCCTGCACGACCCACCAATGCAAAAATTACTCTTCGTCGCTCACCAAATCCCAACCAAACCTTTTCGCAAGCTTAACACTCCCTACCCTCAAGCCTCCTTACCCTTTGGCCGATAACGATAATGGTCTATTGCAAGGAGAAAACCATGTCGACTATCTCAAGCGTAAGTAGTATCAGCACCGCAAGTAGCGGTGGCGGTTCTACCTCAGAAATCGCCAGTCTTAATAAACAGATTCAAACCATCACCAAACAGCTGAAAGATCTTTCCAGCGACGATACGCTCACCGATGAACAAAAATCTGAACAGGAGCAGATGCTGCAATCACAAATTCAAATGATTGAAGCGCAAATCGCGCAGATTGAGCAACAGCAAGCCGAGAAAGCGCAGCAGAAACAGGAAGCACAGCAACCTGCGGCGGCCAAAGCCGACGGAATTAACCGCCCCACCGATTCCAATCAGATCAACGTGTACGTTTAAAACGCCGGCTTCAGCATGCGTTGTTGCGTTAGCAGGGCAGCCTGCTGACGCACTTCCTGCCAGATCGCTTCTGCGGCCGGTGTCAGCGAGCGGTTCTTACGTTTTATCAGCATCAGGCTGCGATTAATTTCCGGGTAAAGACGTCGCACCGTGAGTTTACGCCCTGATGGCAACGGCAACGCCAGCGCTGGCAAGATACTGATACCAATCCCCGCTTCCACCATCGGATAAAGTGTGGCGGGATGCCCGATTTCCTGCACCACATTCACACTCAACGCCAGTTGTTGCAGCGCGGCATCGACTAATACGCGACTGCCGGAAGCATAATCCTGCAGCACCATATTGCGTCCGGCCAGCATCGACCATTGCGCTTGTTCAATTTGCGCCAGCGCGTCATCTTCATGACATAGCAGTAAAAAAGGCTCCTGCAGAATCTCTTCGCTATCGAAATCAGTATCATTGAGTGGGCCAATCACAATGCCAAAATCCACTTCCGCATTGCGTACGCTTTGCAGCACCCACTGCTGCACTCTGTCATGCAGGATGACACGGATATCCGGATAGCGCTGCTGGCTGCTGGCCAGACACTGCGGCATCAGATGCGCGGAAGGCGTTTGGCTGGCAGCGACGCGTACTGTGCCGCTGCGCTGTTCACCATAACTGCGCACATCCAATACCGTGGTGTTGAGATCGTCCAGCAGACGATTAAGCCGTGTGGCCAGCTGCTGTCCTGCTTCCGTTAACATCACTTCACGCGTGGTGCGATCCAGCAAGCGCACGCCCATTTCCGCTTCCAGCTCTTTGATGCTGTGGCTGACCGCCGACTGACTCAAACCAATCGCTTGCCCAGCCAAGCTGAAGCTGCCGTGATGCGCCACTGCCACAAAGGTTCGCAATTGACGTAAGGTGTAATTCATCGATATCGCTCATAGATTGATGCAATAAATCAATTTTATTTCTAAACCCCGCGAGCGCACAATCAGCACCATCATTTTTTTAAATTTAACCGGATTTTAACAATGGGATTTTTACGTCTTGATCCGATGATGATTAAACTCATCATCACCGTGCTGCTGGCCAGCTTCATTCCTGCCAAAGGCGTGTTTGTCGACATCTTTGAATATCTGACCACCGCCGCCATCGCCCTGCTGTTCTTTATGCACGGCGCTAAACTGTCGCGCGAGAAGATCATCGCCGGGAGCAGCCACTGGCGTTTGCACTTGTGGATTATGTGCAGCACCTTTGTCATCTTCCCGATCATTGGTTTGCTGATCGTCTGGTGGCATCCGGTTAACGTCAGCCCGGAGATTTACACAGGCTTTATCTATCTGTGTATTCTGCCAGCGACCGTGCAGTCCTCTATCGCCTTCACCTCAATGGCGGGCGGTAACGTCGCCGCCGCGGTATGTGCGGCTTCGGCATCCAGCCTGCTCGGCGTATTTGTATCGCCCTTGCTGGTGAATCTGGTGATGAATGTTCACAGCCAAATGCCGGGCAACGGCCTGGAGCAAATTGGCAAAATTATGCTGCAGCTGCTGGTGCCGTTTGTTTTGGGTCATTTGTCGCGTCGCTGGATTGGCGCGTGGGTCGAGAAGCATCGCAGCCTGATTGGTAAAACCGACCAAACTTCGATTCTGCTGGTGGTTTACTCCGCCTTCAGTGAAGCGGTAGTGAATGGCATCTGGCATCGCGTGGGCGTGGACACGTTGTTGTGGATTCTGGTCGGTAGCGTGCTGGTACTGTTTATCGCATTGGCGATTAACCTGGCGGCATCGCGCCTGTTTGGCTTTAGCCGTGCAGACGAAATTGTGGTGCTGTTCTGTGGTTCGAAAAAGAGCCTGGCGAACGGTGTGCCGATGGCCAACATTCTGTTCCCGGCCAGTTCCGTGGGGATTATCGTGCTGCCGCTGATGATCTTCCATCAGGTACAATTGATGGTGTGTTCATTCATTGCCCAGCGCTATAAAGCCGGAAATGAAAAACGGCTAGCACAGCAGCAAGTTGAAGTGCAGAAATCCTAAGTAAAACGGCCCGCAAATGCGGGCCGTTTTGTTATTCATTACGCTTAAGCGGTTTGATTAAACCTTCCAACCCTTCAATCTTAATCGTCAGCGTCAACTGCATCAGTTCGCCTAACTTACCGGCCGGAAATTCATCTTTGCGCGCGAACCAGAGCAAATACTCTTCCGGCACGTCAACGAGCACTCTGCCCTTGTATTTACCGAAGGGCATCACAGTATTGGCGATTTCAACCAGCTGCTGTTTATCCACATTAAGCTCCGAGCAGGCGAATCATTTCCGCTTCGTCGATCACCGGAATGCCCAGCTCCTGCGCTTTCGCCAACTTGGAACCGGCCGCTTCACCCGCAATCAGCAAATCGGTTTTCTTCGACACGCTACCGCTCACTTTCGCACCCAGCGCCACCAGACGCTCTTTGGCATCATCGCGGTTCATCTGCGACAGAGAGCCAGTCAGTACCACGGTTTTGCCCGCAAATGGACTATCAATCTCATCAACATTAACCACTGCAACCTGCGGCCAGTGCACACCGATCTCTTCAACCAGTTCGCGGATAACGGCGCGATTGCTCTCTTCATCCATAAAGTTACGCACGTGAGTCGCCACCACTTTGCCCACATCCTGCACTGCAATCAGCGCATCAAGATCGGCATTCATCACTTTTTCCAGCTCACCAAAGTGATTAGCAAGGTTGGCGGCAGTGGCTTCCCCTACTTCACGAATACCCAGCGCATAGAGGAAACGCGCCAGGGTTGTGGATTTGGCCTTTTCCAGCGCATCAACCACGTTCTGTGCCGATTTCGGCCCCATGCGATCCAGCCCGGTCAGCTTACCGGCAGTAAGGCGGAACAGATCGGCAGGCGTTAAGACATACTCTTTCTCTACCAGCTGATCGATAATTTTGTCGCCCATGCCATCGACATCCATCGCACGACGCGAAACGAAATGTTTGAGCGCTTCCTTGCGTTGTGCGCCACAAATCAGGCCGCCGGTGCAACGCGTGACCACTTCGCCCTCTACACGCTCAACGTCTGAACCGCAGACCGGACATTGGCTGGGGAAGACGATTTCACGCGTCTCTGCTGGACGTTCCGATTCCACCACATTTACCACTTGAGGAATCACGTCACCGGCGCGGCGAATCACCACTTTGTCACCAATGCGCAAACCCAGTCGGGCGATTTCATCGGCGTTATGCAACGTGGCGTTACTCACCATGACGCCTGCAACCTGTACCGGCTCGAGGCGTGCCACTGGCGTAATTGCTCCGGTGCGGCCCACCTGGAATTCGACATCGCGCACGAAGGTCATCTGTTCCTGTGCCGGGAATTTAAATGCGACTGCCCAGCGCGGCGCGCGAGCGACGAAGCCGAGCTGCTCCTGCAGCGCCTGTGAGTCGACCTTGATAACTACGCCATCGATATCAAAACCGAGCGATGGACGCTCCTGTTCAACCTGACGATAAAACGCCAGCACTTCCTCAGCGCTATGTGCCAGACGAATACGATCGGTGACCGGCAGTCCCCACGCCTTAAACTGCTGCAGACGTTGCCAATGACTGGTGGGCATTTCACCGCCTTCCAATAGGCCAAAACCGTAGCAGAAGAAGGTTAGCGGACGTTTGGCCGTGATGCGCGGATCAAGCTGACGCAGTGAGCCCGCCGCCGCATTACGTGGGTTAGCAAAAACTTTCGCGCCGGTACGACGCGCTTCTTCATTTAGCTTTTCAAAACCGCTTTCGGTGATAAACACTTCGCCACGCACTTCAACGCGGGCGGGAATGTTATCGCCATGCAGACGCAGCGGAATGGCGTGAATGGTGCGCACGTTCGCCGTGATATTCTCGCCGGTGGTGCCATCTCCGCGCGTCGCCGCCCGCACCAGCAAGCCATCTTCATACAGCAAGCTCACCGCTAAGCCATCCAGCTTCAGCTCACAGCAATAAGTCAGTTCGTCAGTGCTTTTAAGGCGATCCTGCACGCGTTTGTTAAAGGCAAGGAAGCCTGCTTCGTCAAAAGTGTTATCCAGCGACAACATCGGCACTTCATGGCGCACTTGTTCAAAAGCGGCCAGCGGTTTCGCGCCCACGCGCTGTGTCGGTGAGTCAGGCGTAATCAAATCAGGATGAACACTTTCCAGCTCGCGCAGCTGAACCATCAATCGGTCATACTCTGCATCCGGAATCTCCGGCGCATCCATCACGTGGTAGAGATATTCGTGGTGACGTAACGTGGTGCGCAGCGCGGTGATCTGCTCCTGAACCGATTTCATAGTCTCTTATCCGATAAAAAACCCCCGACATGCGGGGGTTGTATATGTTTTGACGCAGTTAGCGGCGATTAACCGATAACTTCGCGAATACGCGTTTTGTAGGTTTCCAGCTTCTGCGGCGTCATCATGCGACGCTCATCATCCAGCACCACGCCGCCAACATCATCAGCAATGCGTTGCGCGGATTGCAGCATCAATTTGAAATTCTGGTTCGCATCGCCATACGACGGCACCATCATAAAGATGGAGATGCCTGGCGTAGAGAAATTCCCCATCTGATCCGGATCGAATGAACCCGGCTTCACCATGTTCGCCAGGCTAAACAGCACCGGGCCACTACCCGCAGGGCTGAGATGGCGATGGAAAATGTTCATTTCACCAAACTGGAAACCCGCTTGCAGAATACCCTGCAACAGCGCTTCACCGTTCAGTTCGCCGCCCGCATGTGCAGCAACATGCAGCACTAACACGGTCTCTTTTTTGCTGCCCGGCGCAGCAGCCGCTGGCTGTGGCGCTTCAGGTTGATGCGCGACCGGCGCTTCAGGTTCAAACTCTGGCTCTTCAGCTGCCAGGAATTCTGGCGCAGGCTGCGTCGCGGACAGCGGCTCATTATCCAGCAGCGGGTCGGCTTGAATCGGTTGTGGTGCAGGCGCTGGCTTCCGCATGGGCGCTTGCGGGGCAACCGGCTTGCGCACTTCCGGCTCATCATCCAGCAGAGGATCGCCTAAGAGTGGATCGGCCTGGCGTGATGCCGGTTGACGCACAGGTTCAGGCGCACGTGGCGCACTCGCTGGACGTGGGGTGAATTCAGGTTCTTCATCAGCATCGTGATGACGACGTACACGGACTTCGCCGACGCCATCATCTTCTTCGCTCAGCAGATCTTCATCGGCTTCTTCGCGCTGTTTCAGACGTTTGTGCGGGCGATCACGAAACACGGAGGAGCGCTCTTTACGGCTGGTCCACAGTCCATGAAGTAGCAGCGCTATTATGGCGATCGCGCCAACAACGATTAATATCAGACGCAAATCCTGCATCATTGTATTCTCTGTTGTTCCAATACCTTGCCACCACGGCAAACTTTATCCTCTAACTGTATTTGCCCAGCTAAACAAGTGCAAGTCCGTGCAGTATTTTCTGACAAATTAGATAGCTGCCCCACGCTTTTTTGCTGTTTTTTCGCGCAAACCATACCTGTAGCCGATAAAAAGCCAGGTTATGATGGTCGCGCCGCTATATTTAGGAGAAAGGCTCGCTATGCCCGCTGGAAATTCGGTCTCAACTTTTAATGGTGTTCACTACTTCGCTGAAGGATGGAAACTGGTGCGCCTGCCCGGAATTCGTCGCTATGTCATCATGCCGCTACTGATCAACATCTTGCTGCTTGGCGGTGCTTTTATCTGGCTGTTTCAGCGTTTGGGGCAGTGGATCCCGGCATTAATGTCATATATCCCCGACTGGCTGCAGTGGCTAAGCTATTTGTTGTGGCCGCTGTCGGTGATTTCGATTGTTTTGGTGTTCAGTTACTTCTTTTCGACTCTTGCGAACCTCATTGCCGCGCCCTTTTGTGGCTTGCTCGCTGAGCAACTTGAAGGCCGATTGACTGGAACACCGCTGCCCGATAGCGGCTGGATGGGCTTGATTAAAGATGTGCCGCGCATCATGAAGCGAGAGTTACAAAAGCTCGGCTACTATTTGCCGCGGGCGCTAGGCTTGTTGTTGCTGCACTTCATTCCCGGATTTGGACAAATCGTGGCGCCCATTCTCTGGTTTTTATTCAGCGCGTGGATGCTTTCAGTGCAGTATTGCGACTATCCGTTTGATAATCACAAGGTGAGTTTTCAGCAGATGCGGCAGGCATTACGTCAGCACAAGAGCGCAAATATGCAATTTGGCGCGCTGGTTAGCCTGTTCACCATGATTCCGATTATCAATCTGGCAATCCTGCCGGTTGCGGTATGCGGTGCTACGGCGATGTGGGTGGATCGTTACTACGCACAACATGCACGCCGTTAATGCTTTAAAATGCCTTATGCATTTTTGCGTAAGGCTTATGGTTGTGCGCTATATAGATATACGATTTCTTTCCTTCCGCACATCAGCAGAAAAGGTATGCTCTGAGGGTTCCCAATATTTCATACAGTTAAGGACGAGCTATGAGTAAGATCTATGAAGACAACTCTCTGACAATTGGTCATACGCCGCTGGTTCGACTGAACCGCATCGGTAACGGCCGCATTCTGGCTAAGGTCGAGTCACGTAACCCGAGCTTTAGCATCAAATGCCGTATCGGTGCCAATATGATTTGGGACGCGGAAAAACGCGGTATTTTGAAGCCGGGTGTTGAGCTGGTTGAACCCACCAGTGGTAACACCGGGATTGCGCTGGCTTATGTGGCCGCTGCGCGCGGTTACAAGTTGACACTGACGATGCCAGAAACGATGTCGATTGAGCGCCGCAAACTGCTTAAAGCGTTGGGTGCCAATCTGGTGCTGACCGAAGGGCCTAAAGGCATGAAAGGTGCCATCGCGAAAGCGGAAGAGATTGTTGCCAGCGATCCCGACAAATATGTGCTGTTACAGCAATTTAGCAACCCGGCTAATCCAGAAATCCACGAGAAAACCACCGGCCCGGAAATCTGGGAAGATACCGATGGCGAAGTAGACGTGTTTATCGCAGGTGTGGGCACCGGCGGTACACTGACTGGCGTGAGCCGCTACATCAAGAATACCAAAGGCAAGAAAGACCTGATTACCGTGGCCGTGGAGCCGACTGATTCACCGGTCATCGCTCAGGCTTTAGCGGGCGAAGAGATCAAGCCAGGCCCGCATAAAATTCAGGGTATCGGCGCCGGCTTTATTCCCGGTAACCTTGATCTGCAATTGATTGACCGCGTCGTGGCGATCACCAATGAAGAAGCTATCAGCACCGCACGCCAACTAATGGAAGAAGAAGGCATTCTTGCCGGTATCTCTTCAGGTGCTGCCGTGGCAGCCGCGCTGAAGCTGCAGGAAGACGAAGCCTTCGCCAATAAGAACATTGTGGTGATTCTGCCCTCCTCCGGCGAACGCTATTTAAGTACCGCGCTGTTTGCCGATCTTTTCACTGAGAAAGAGCTGCAACAGTGATGCCTTAAGTCTGAAACTGACGAAAAAAGCACCCGAATGGGTGCTTTTTTGTGGTGTAGATCTCACTTTTGTCACCAGACAGATTGCTTTCAGTGATGGGGCTCTGGTATTTAAGCTTCCAATTATTTCAGTGCCTGAAATTAATCTGCCTTTGAAGTGGATCAAGCTGAATCGATTTACTGATTTGGCGAAACGGCGAATCACGGCATAATGAGAAGAGTGGCGCATTCGTGCAGTTTTTGATCTGTCACTGTTAATGACGTACTCATTCAAGCGCATTTTGTGGTGAGCTTCATGCCATACCAGCGCACCTACACAGGCTAAAGTTACGGCTCCAGGCTAGACTTTAGATCCATAACACCAAACCTGATAAAGTTGGGGAAATAGAATGTTCCAGCAAGAAGTTACCATTACCGCACCTAACGGTCTTCATACTCGTCCTGCAGCCCAGTTCGTTAAAGAAGCAAAGGCTTTCCAGTCAGAAATCACTGTGACCTCCAATGGCAAATCTGCCAGCGCGAAAAGCCTGTTCAAACTGCAGACTTTGGGTCTGACTCAAGGTACGGTTGTTACGCTGTCTGCTGAAGGTGAAGACGAGCAGCAAGCGGTTGAGCATCTGGTCAAGCTGATGGCTGAGCTGGAGTAACCGGCTCAGTTCGCAACTAAACCAATCCCTTTGCCCCATTGAGTGCAAATATCTTGATCGCGGACAACCTGTCCGCGTTATTGCATCTTTAGAGTACTGCTCCGCGACAGTGGCGACGCATCGGGTCAATGAGCCATCGTGATAAAAAGGTAGGGTTATGATTTCAGGCATTTTAGCATCACCGGGTATCGCTTTCGGCAACGCACTTTTGCTGAAGGAAGATGAGATCGTCATCAGCCGTAAAAAAATTACTGACGATCAGGTTGAGCAGGAAGTTCAGCGCTTCCTCGATGGACGCAGCAAAGCTGCTACACAGCTCGAAGCCATTCGCATTAAGGCCGGTGAAACCTTCGGTGAAGAGAAAGCTGCGATCTTTGAAGGTCACATCATGCTGCTCGAAGACGAAGAGCTTGAGCAGGAAATCATCGACCTCATCAAGAAAGACCACGCCACCGCTGACGCCGCTGCTCACACTGTGATTGAAGGCCAGGCCGTTGCACTGGAAGAACTGGACGATGAATACCTGAAAGAGCGTGCGGCTGACGTGCGTGACATCGGTAAGCGTTTGCTGCAGAACATTCTCGGTCTGCACATTGTCGATCTGAGCGCGATTGCTGAAGAATCTATTCTGGTGGCGAAAGACTTAACGCCGTCAGAAACCGCACAGCTGAACCTGAAAAAGGTGCTGGGCTTTATTACCGATTTGGGTGGACGTACTTCTCACACCTCAATCATGGCGCGTTCACTTGAGCTGCCTGCGATTGTCGGCACCGGTAACGTGACCGCAACCGTGAAAAACGGTGATTTCCTGATCATTGATGGCGTGAACAATAAAATTTACGTCAATCCAACCGATGACGTCCTTGAAGAACTGAAAGCAATTCAGACCCAATATTTGTCTGAAAAACATGAACTGGCGAAACTCAAAGACCTGCCGGCGATTACGCTGGACGGCCATCAGGTTGAAGTCTGCGCTAACATCGGTACCGTGCGCGATGTCGCTGGTGCAGAGCGCAATGGCGCTGAAGGCGTTGGTCTGTATCGTACTGAATTCCTGTTTATGGACCGCGACTCCCTGCCAACCGAGGAAGAGCAGTTCCAGGCTTACAAAGCGGTTGCTGAAGCTGTGGGTGCGCAGGCCGTTATCGTGCGTACCATGGACATCGGTGGCGATAAAGATCTGCCTTACATGAACTTGCCGAAAGAAGATAACCCGTTCCTCGGCTGGCGCGCGATTCGTATCGCAATGGACCGTAAAGAGATTCTGCATGCGCAGCTGCGCGCGATTCTGCGCGCCTCCTCTTTCGGTAAACTGCGCATCATGTTCCCAATGATTATTTCAGTTGAAGAAGTTCGCATTCTGAAAGGCGAGCTGGAACTGCTGAAAGCGCAACTGCGTGAAGAAGGTAAATCCTTTGATGAGACCATTGAAGTGGGCATCATGGTGGAAACGCCAGCATCGGCAGTGATTGCTCGCCATCTGGCGAAAGAAGTCGACTTCTTTAGTATTGGGACAAATGACCTGACGCAGTATACTCTGGCGGTCGATCGTGGTAATGATTTGATTTCACACCTCTATAACCCAATGACGCCGTCTGTGCTTGGCCTCATTAAGCAAGTGATCGACGCATCACATGCCGAAGGGAAATGGACCGGCATGTGTGGTGAGCTGGCTGGTGATGAACGTGCTACACTATTGTTACTGGGAATGGGGCTGGACGAATTCAGCATGAGCGCCATTTCAATCCCTAGCATCAAGAAAATCATTCGTAATACTAATTTCGAAGATGCGAAGGCATTGGCGGAGCAGGCTCTGGATCAACCGACAGCGGATGATTTGATGAATTTGGTTAACAAGTTCATTAAAGAAAAAACGCTCTGCTGATCCACGGACGCTAGCCTCAAATTACTGCTTAGGAGAAGATCATGGGTTTGTTTTCTAAACTTTTTGGCGAAAAATCAGAGAGCGCGTCAGGTACTATTGATATCGTTGCGCCTCTGTCAGGCGAAATCGTAAATATCGAAGACGTACCTGATGTGGTATTCGCTGAGAAAATTGTTGGCGACGGTATCGCAATCAAACCAACCGGCAACAAAATGGTTGCACCGGTTGATGGGACGATCGGCAAAATTTTCGAAACTAACCACGCATTTTCAATCGAGTCTGATAACGGCATCGAACTGTTTGTTCACTTCGGTATCGACACGGTTGAGCTCAAAGGTGAAGGTTTCAAACGCATCGCTGAAGAAGGCCAGAAGGTTAAGAAAGGCGACGTGGTGATCGAGTTTGATCTGGCACTGTTGGAAGAGAAAGCTAAATCTACGCTAACGCCGGTTGTGATCTCGAACATGGACGAGATTAAAGACCTGATCAAACTCTCCGGTCAGGTAACTGTGGGCGAGACGCCGGTTATCCGCATCAGGAAGTAAGCTTTAGCCCATTCGTGAGAATGGTAAAACGGCACCCACAATGGGTGCCGTTTTTGTTTCGGTCTCACAAGCGGAGCAAAATGGTAGCGGCGCAATATTGCGCTTTAAGACTCACGGCGATCACTCCTGCTTCCAGCGCGGCAGCCTCAACGTCAACTCCAACCCACCTTCCGGGCGATTGACCGCCTGAACCTCACCGTGATGCGCCAGAATCACTTTCCGCACAATAGACAGCCCCAAGCCGTACCCTTTACCCATTAGCGGAGAGTTCACGCGGACAAAAGGATCGAAGATGCTGGAGAGCTTCTCATCGTCAACGCCCGGTCCCTGATCGCGCACGCTAATCGCTAGCCATTGATTTTCTGCCTGCAAGCGCACATTGATATGCTGCCCTTTATGCGAGAAACGCAGCGCATTACGCAACACATTCTCCACGCCACGGCGAATCAGCTCCGCATTGCCGTGAACGGTATAATCCGCATTCTCATCGACCTGAAAATCGACTTTCACGCCCGGAATTTGTGCCTCATAGCGTACATCGGTCACCACTGCATGCAGCAGGCCGGTTAAGTCAAAATACTGTTCGCCTGGCATACTCTCGTGCTCGGCACGCGAAAGCGTCAGCAGCTCGCCAATCATCTTATCAAGGCGTCGTGCTTCTTCATCAATGCGATTAAGTGAGGATTCCACTGATTCCGGCGTCTGGCGCGCCAGGCCGGTCGCCAGTTGCAATCGCGCCAGCGGCGAGCGCAGCTCGTGCGAAATATCATGCAGCAGCTCCTCACGCGCTTTCACCAATGTATCAAGGCGCTCCACCATCGCATCAAAATCCTGCGCAACGTTCGAAAGCTCATCATGACGTTTACGCATCACCGGATAGAGCCGCACCGACAGGTCGCCGCTGGAGACACGCGCAAAGCCTTCGCGTAGCTGCCTCATAGGCCGTGTCAGATTCCACGCCAGCAGCAGGCTAAACAGCAGCCCCAGCGCGCCAGCGAAAGTGAACATGGGTTCAGGAATATTGAGGATGCGGCGCGGTCGGCCACCGCCCATTGAGCTGTCTTCACGTAGGCCTTTGACGTCGTAACGCAGTTCGTACTGTTTACCATCTTGCCCTTTTACCCAACGCACAATCACATCGGGAAAAGGCCCCTGGAACGGTTCAATGATGCTTTCTGGCGGCGCGTTATTGGGCGTTGCAGCGGGTTTATCGTGCTGGATCACCGAGAAGAATTGCCGATCGTTCGGTTCCCAGTCGGCCATCATGTCATCAAGTGAGCTGGGCCCACCGCGCTCCAGCACTGAAACCGCAGACGCCATTTGCAGATTAACGATGCGACGAGTTGCTACCAGTTCAGGCGGCTCATGACGATTACCGGAGAGCGTAAAGCCCAGCCACAAAAGCTGGCTAATGATGACGAACACAATCCAGAAGCCCAGCAAAATCTTCCAGAACATGCGGCCGCGATAGCTGTGTTTCATCGAATGCGATAACCAATACTGCGCACAGTTTCAATGTTGACGCTGTCAGCGGTTAACGCAGCCAGTTTTTGACGGATGTTACTGATATGCACATCGACACTACGATCGTAGGCTTCGCGCGGGCGGCCCAACCCTTTTTCCGATAGCTCATCTTTCGACACCACGCGATCCGGCGCGCGCAGCAGCAGATCCAACAAATTAAACTCCGAAGCCGTCAGATCGAACGCTTTGCCCTGCCACTCGGTAATGCGCGTGGCGGGATTGAGGCTCAGATCGCCCCAACGCAGCAGCTCTTTCTTATCGGGCAGCGGGATTTGATCTTCAAAACGACGCAGCACGGCACGCAGACGGGCCACCAGCTCACGCGGATAGCACGGTTTCGGCATATAATCGTCCGCCCCCATTTCGAGGCCGATCACACGATCAATGTTATCGCCTTTAGCGGTCAGCATAATCACCGGTAAACGGCTGTTCTGCCGTACCTGCCGCAGCACATCGATACCGCTCATATCAGGCAGCATGATGTCGAGAATCATTGCGGTATAGTTGCCCGATAACGCGCCTTCCACACCGGCGCTCCCGGTTAAAACCAGTTGTGTCTCAAAACCTTCACCAATCAGGTATTGGCTCAACATGGTGCCAAGTTCTACATCATCATCTACCAGCAGAATTTTCATCTTTATCTCTCGCGTAAATTGCCGCTATTTTGTCCTGACTCCGCAACGAACGCAGCCGGTTTTACGCGATCCTTACGTTGCTACCGCCAGACGATTATTACGAAGACTATAGACAAAAATGGCCTGGGCGTACTATCACAATACGCACAGGCCAGAGAATCTGCAGGAAAGAGGAATCAGTGGAAAACGCCGGTGGAGAGATAGCGGTCGCCGCGATCGCAAACAATCGCCACCACCACGCTGCCAGGCTGTGCTGTCGCGATGCGCAAGGCGCCAGCAACCGCGCCGCCAGAGCTGACGCCACAGAAAACCCCTTCGCGCTGCGCCAGCGCACGCATGGTTTCTTCGGCTTCGTGCTGCGCCATATCGATCACTTCATCCACTAAGTCTGGACGAAAAATGCCGGGCAAATACGCCTCAGGCCAGCGCCGTATACCGGGAATACTGCTGCCCTCTTGCGGCTGCAGACCAATCACCTGCACCGCTGGCGCGAACTCTTTTAAATAACGCCCCACGCCGCTAATGGTGCCGGTGGTGCCCATGCTGGAGACAAAATGCGTCATGCGTCCATGCGTTTGCCGCCAGATTTCCGGGCCCGTGGTGAGATAGTGGCCCAGCGGATTATCGGGATTGTTAAATTGGTCCAGCACCCGCCCTTCACCGCGATCGGCCATCGCCTGCGCCATGTCACGCGCCCCTTCCATGCCCTGCTCGCGCGTCACCAGCAACAATTCAGCGCCGTATGCGCGCATCGCATCCTGGCGCTCCTGGCTCATGTTCTCGGGCATTAGCAAGCGCAGCTTGTAGCCTTTCATCGCCGCAATCATCGCCAGCGCAATACCGGTGTTGCCGCTGGTGGCTTCAATTAAGGTATCACCCGGTTTGATGTCACCGCGCAACTCCGCCTGATTAATCATCGACCAGGCCGCGCGATCTTTCACTGAACCGGCTGGATTGTTGCCTTCCAGCTTTAGCCAGATCTCGCTGCCGTTATCAGGCGTCAGGCGCTGCAACTTAATCAACGGCGTGTTGCCGATGGTGTTTTCCAGTGTGGTCACGGTTTGATTCCAGACGAAAGAGGGGCAAATAAAACGGGCGGGAAAGTCCCGCCCGAAGGAGTGTCAAAAATATCAGGCGCTCTCGGCAAAGGCAACCGGGCGCAGCGGCGTAGTGCCATGGTAAATTCGCGCCTGTTGCAGGCCAATGAACAGGCGTTCACCGCGAATCGGCGCGTTATGATCGCCATCGAACACTACGGAGAACACATCACCTTGCCAGCCGCTCGGCTCCACTACCAGCTGCCAGAAGTGGCCGCGCGGGCTGATCTCCAGCACCTGCACCGGCAGCGGGGTTTCGAGGCTGCTCTGGCGCGATATATCGATTTCCCACGGACGCAGGAACAGCTCAACCTCGCCCTGATGCGCGGGCGTATAACCCAGCGGCCAGCGATGCGCAGCAACATGGAACTGCGATCCATGCACTTCACCGTCAAAGCGATTTACTTCACCCAGGAATTCGAGCACAAAGCGCGTCGATGGATCGCGCCATACGTCATCTGGCGTACCCACCTGTTCAATATTGCCCTGGCTCATCACCACTACGGTGTCCGCCACTTCCATCGCTTCTTCCTGATCGTGAGTGACGAACACGCTGGTGAATTTCAACTCTTCATGCAGCTGACGCAGCCAGCGACGCAGTTCTTTACGCACTTGCGCATCAAGCGCACCAAACGGTTCGTCCAGCAGCAGAATTTGCGGTTCAACGGCCAACGCACGCGCCAACGCCACACGCTGTTTCTGTCCACCCGAAAGCTGCGCCGGGAAACGGTTTGCCAGATGTGCCAGCTGCACCATCTCCAGCAGACGCGTTACGCGTTTTTTGATCTCTGCGGCACCTGGTCGCTCACGGCGCGGCAACACCGTTAAACCAAAGGCGATGTTGTCGAACACCGTCATATGGCGAAACAGCGCATAGTGCTGGAACACAAAGCCAACCTGACGATCGCGTGCATGGATGCGGCTCACGTCTTTGCCATTAAAATGGATTTGCCCGCTATTCTGATGCTCCAACCCGGCGATAATGCGCAGCAGCGTGGTTTTCCCGGAACCGGAGGGGCCCAGCAGTGCCACCATCTTGCCGGAAGGAATATCCAGAGAGATGTCGTTCAGTACCGATGTGCGGTCAAACGCTTTGTTAATGTGTTTAATCTCAATGCTCATGATTTTCCTCCTGTAGGCGCTTCTGCTGATGCTCTAATCGCCACTGCACCACGCTTTTCAGAAACAGCGTTACAATTGCCATCAGGGTCAGCAGCGCGGCGGCGGTAAAGGCGCCCACGGTGTTGTAATCCTGATGCAGTAATTCAACCTGAAGCGGCAAGGTATAGGTTTCGCCGCGAATCGATCCCGACACGACCGAGACCGCACCAAATTCACCAATCGCACGTGCGTTGGTCAGCACCACGCCATACATCAGTGCCCAACGAATATTCGGCAACGTCACGCGGCGGAACATCTGCCAGCCAGATGCGCCTAGCAGCACCGCGGCTTCATCTTCATGACTGCCCTGGCTCAGCATCACCGGCACCAATTCACGCACCACAAACGGACAGGTCACGAAGATAGTGGCCAGCACCATGCCAGGCCAGGAGAACATCACCTGAATATTGTGTGCATCCAGCCAGCCACCCGCCGGGCCATTAACGCCCCAGAACAGCAGATACATTAAACCGGCAACCACCGGCGACACGGCAAAGGGAATATCAAAAAGCGTCAACAGCAGTTGGCGACCCGGGAAGGTAAAGCGCGTCACCAGCCACGCCAGCAGCGTACCGAACACCATATTTACCGGCACGGTAATCAGCGCCACTAACAGGGTCAGCCAGATAGCATGCATCATGTCGCCATCTTTCAGGTTACTCAGCGAGGCGACCAGACCCTGGTTAAGTGCTTCCCAGAAGATGGAGACCATCGGCACCACCAACAGCAGGATAGAAACCAGCGCGCCAATGCCAATCAGCAGCCACTTGCCCCAGTTGATGGGTTGGCGATCGGCGTGATTGATGTGTGAAATCTCCGCCATCAGTGGCCTCCTAAACGACGGCCAAAGCGGCTCTGCAAGGTATTAATGGCGAAAAGCAGCAGCAAGGAAGCCGCCATGATCACCGACGCGATAGCACTTGCTGCCGGATAATCGAACTCCTGCAGTCGCACGAAAATCATTAATGAGGTCACTTCCGTTTTCCACGCGATGTTACCGGCAATGAAAATCACCGCACCGAACTCACCGATGCTGCGGGTAAACGACAACGCGGTACCGGCCAGCAATGCCGGCGCCACTTCAGGTAATACCACGCGACGGAAACTCTGCCAGCGGGTGGCGCCAAGGGTTTCGGCTGCTTCTTCATATTCCGGCCCTAACTCTTCCAGTACCGGCTGCACGGTACGCACCACAAACGGAATGCTGGTAAACGCCATGGCAACCGCGATGCCGAGCCAGGTGTAAGAGACTTTGATATCAAAATGCGCCAGCCACTGACCGTACCAGCCGTTAACCGAAAACAGGCCTGCCAGCGTTAAACCGGCTACCGCGGTAGGCAGCGCAAACGGTAAATCCATCAAACCGTCCAGCAGCGTACGTCCCGGGAAGCGATAGCGCGTTAAAATCCACGCCATCAGCATGCCGAACACTGCATTGAACAGTGAGGCAACGCCCGCCGCCAGAATCGTGACTTTATACGCGGCGATCAGCTGCGGATGACTGATCACAGCCCAGTATTGTGCCAGCGTCATCTGCGACAGTTGCATCAGCAACGCGCTGATCGGCAGCAACAGAATCAGGCAGGTGAACAGCAAACTGGTGCCAAGGCTTAAGCCAAAGCCCGGCAATACACGTTTTTGAGCAAGCGCGAACATTACCCGCGCCCCGCAGCCAGCAATTTGTCCAGCTCACCGTCGCTGGCAAAATGGGTTTTCATCACCTTCTCCCAGCCGCCAAATGCGTCGTTAACGTTAAACAGTTCGGTTTGCGGGAAGCGATCCTTCTGCTCCGCCATCAGCTGTGGGTTGTTCACGCGATAGTAGTAATGAGTGATAATTTTCTGCGCTTCAGGCGTATAGAGATAATTCAGATACGCTTTCGCGGCATCGACGGTGCCATTGTGCTCGACATTTTTATCGACCCACGCCACCGGAAACTCCGCCAGAATATTGGTTTTCGGCACGATGACTTCGTACTCATCTTTGCCGTACTGATTGCGAATATTATTCACTTCCGATTCAAAGCTAATCAGCACATCGCCCAAGCCGCGCTCAGCAAAGGTGGTGGTGGCACCGCGACCGCCGGTATCAAACACCTCGACGTTCTTCAGGAACTTCGCCATAAAGGCTTCGGTTTTGGCTTTATCTTTGCCATCAGCCTGATCGGCAGCGCCCCACGCGGCCAGATAGGTATAACGCCCATTACCCGAGGTTTTAGGATTAGGGAAAATCAGCTTCACGTTGTCGTGCGCCAAATCGGCCCAGCTGTGAATCTGCTTCGGGTTACCTTTACGCACCAGAAACGCCATGGTGGAGTAAAACGGTGAGCTGCTGTTGGGCAAACGTTGTTGCCAGTCAGCGGGAATCAGTTGGCCTTTGTCATGCAGCACCTGCACATCAGTCACCTGATTGTAGGTCACCACATCGGCGCGCAGACCTTGCAGAATCGCCAGCGCCTGTTTGGAAGAACCCGCGTGCGACTGCTTGATGGTCAGCTTGTCATTGGGGTGTGCAGCGTCCCATTGCTTTTCAAATGGCGCATTCAGGGCAACGAACAGTTCGCGTGAAACGTCGTAAGAGCTATTCAGCAACTCGGTCGCTTGCGCCGCACTTGCTAAAGCACACGAAAGCGCGATACCGCCAAGCCATTTTTTCGAAATCGGAAGTGTCATGCTGCACCCAGAAAGACGGCGATTAAGCCAATGCCATTAGATGCAGTCAGTGTATTTATAACTCAGGGGAAAGCTGTAACGGTTTTATATATCGTTTAGGGATTTCAAAGTCTAAAAAAGCATAAGACGGTGGGAGAGTTTATGTGATGAATGGGAATAATACGGACGGCCGCGTAGCCGTCCGCGTGCTGCTTAGCGCTGCCAAACAATCTTGCTGATTTTCCAGCTTTTTAAGGTATCGTCTGACGGCATTAAGCCTTCTGGTCCGTGCCATTCACCGCTGTATATGTAGGCGATATGCTGGCTGCCCGGCGCACGGCACTCCACATCACGGGCATCGAGACCGGTGACCATTTTGCAGTTATTAAAGGCTTTGCTGAACTTATCACTGAACAGATCGCCGATTTTGCTGCCGTCTGCCGCTTTGGCCTCAGCGTCCTGCACTTCAATGCGTTCAACGCTCGTGCTGCCATTAATCACCAATTTGACCTTGTCGCCGTCCAGCGCCTGCCAGAAATCCACCACCTTACCCTCCTGCGTGCGCATCCCCTGACGCAGTTTGTAATCGCCGTTAAGCGCTTTATTGATGGCCTCTTCCGACATCGAGGTCGTGCTCGTCAGGCCCGCAACGCCTTGCTCGGTTACCTCCAGCGATCCACCAAACCAACCGAGCGGATTGAGCGCTGACCAGTGATAGCTAAGCGGATTGTACCAATGGCTTTCGCTATCGCTCGCGCTGGTAGAGGAACCCGAACTGGCGCAGCCGGCCAGGACCATGCTGCTAACCAGCAGTGCGTGACGAACAACTTTCATGAAAACTCCTTGATCTGCTAAGCCGATTGGCGTGCCTGTTGGAGTCGCAAACCGGCAAAAAGTTTATTCGAAGTGCTGATGTTCCGGCAGAAAGCAGTCGCGTAACCGATGTTGGGTTAGCAGCCAGAGTAAGGCCAGCAGGTCAAACAGCGTCAATAACAGCGGCAGCGGCGAGTCAGGAAAAGCACCTTGCAGCAGGCTGGAACCTTGCCACAGTAGGCTGACTAGCAGCGATGCACTTAACACATGGCGCCAGTTTTGCCACAGACGCGGCCAGCGTTGACGATAGCCGGTCAGCAACATCCCCATCGCCGCAGGGATGCCTAACGCCAGTCCCAGCCAGAAGCTTTGGCGATCGGGATAGAACAGCGCCAGCAAATCATTGCCCTGCTGACGCGATGCTCCCGCCATCACCAGCAGCAGCCAGGTGCGCGCCTGCAACAACAGGATCAGCCAGAAAAGAAACGGCAGCCGCAGCTGCCCTTTCGCATCGTACTCTTCGGGAAGGTATTTCAAACCGACCATTAATATT
Organism: Pantoea sp. X-Soil-ISGK-421; assembly: GCF_059730785.1. NCBI lineage: Bacteria > Pseudomonadati > Pseudomonadota > Gammaproteobacteria > Enterobacterales > Erwiniaceae > Pantoea > Pantoea sp. X-Soil-ISGK-421. The sequence goes on from NZ_AP035979.1 coordinate 2,894,253, forward strand.
CGCGATCTTCAATCAGACGCTTACCCAGCAGCAGTGAATCCACCGGCTCGTATTCAAGCTTTTCATAAAACGCGACGACCTGATCGTTCTCTTCGCGCACCATCAAATTAATTTTGGGACAGCCACGCGCAATCAACTTTTTCTCCAGTCGATTCATCAGTGCATTGGCAAAGCCACGTCCCTGATAATCAGGATGCACCGCCAGATAGTAGACTGAACCACGGTGGCCGTCGTAGCCGCCCATTACCGTACCGACCACTTCACCGCCAACTTCCGCCACCAGAAACAGTTCCGGGTCGTGATTCATTTTGCGTTCGATGTCCAGCTCGGGATCGTTCCATGGACGTAACAAATCACAACGCTCCCAGAGCGTGATCACTTCTTCAAAATCTTCCTGGCGGAAAGAACGGATTTCCATCGACGTTACCCTGCTGTTTGGCACAATTCGCTGATTATCACGCATTCTTTGCCAGGCGCAACCCTCACGCGCGACAACGGTGCAAAAAAAGCGCGACAGGGTTGTTAGTCAGTTGCAATAGAAAGTAAACACTTGAAATAGTTACGAGGTCGCCGCCTTGCGATTGTTACGCTATAACACTGGGCAGGATTTACCTGCCATGGACCCGTTAATGAAGAAGATTTCACTGCTAAAGCGCCTTACCAATCGTCGCCAACTGATTCTTTCCGGTTTAGCGCTGGCGGTGTTGTCACCGCGCGCCGTGCAGGCTAAAGAGCAAAATAACGATGTGCGTGTCAGCCCACGCCACACGCCACCGAAACCGTCTACCAACGGCAAACGCATCGTAATGATCGATCCTGGCCACGGCGGCATCGATTCCGGCGCAGTGGGCGAAGAGGGTTCGGAAGAGAAACATATCGTGCTGGCTATCGCCAACACCGTGAAGACGTTGCTGCAGTCGCATCCGCGCATTGAAGTGCGCCTGACGCGCGACAGCGACCACTTTATTCCGCTCTATCAGCGCGTCGAAATTGCCCACCAGCACGGCGCTAACCTGTTTATGTCGATCCACGCCGACGGCTATACCAGCCCGGATGCTAACGGCGCATCGGTGTTTGCCCTCTCCAATCGCGGTGCCAGCAGCGCGATGGCGCGCTATTTATCACAACGCGAAAACGACGCCGACAAAGTGGGCGGCGCCGAGGTGCAGGATAAAGATCATTATCTCAACCAGATTCTGTTCGATTTGGTGCAAACCGATACCATCCGCAACAGTCTGACGCTCGGTAAACACGTGCTGGACCAGATTCGTCCGGTGCATCATCTGCACAGCCAGCACACCGAACAGGCGGCGTTTGCGGTGCTGAAATCGCCGTCGATTCCTTCGGTACTGGTGGAAACCTCCTTTATTACCAATCCGCGTGAGGAACAGTTGCTCGGCACACAGGCGTTCCGCCAGAAAATTGCCAGCGCCATTGCCGACGGTATCGCCCGCTACTTTGATGAGGTCGATCGCCGCGAAGCATAGGCTTTATCCTGTGGTAGAATCGCGGCAAATTTCCGGAACGAGTGACAGATGAGCAATCCCGATATTTCCCGCGTCAAAGCCTTTTTGCTGGCGCTGCAAGATGATATTTGCGCCCAATTAGCGGCGGAAGATGGCAAGGCGAGCTTTGCCGAAGATGAGTGGCAGCGTCCCGGCGGCGGCGGCGGACGCAGTCGCGTATTGCGTGATGGCGCGGTGTTTGAACAGGCTGGCGTAAACTTCTCGCACGTCCACGGCGATCAAATGCCTGCTTCCGCTACCGCGCATCGTCCCGAACTGGCCGGCCGCAGTTTTGAAGCAATGGGCGTGTCGCTGGTAGTACATCCATCCAATCCTTACGTACCAACCAGCCATGCCAACGTGCGCTTCTTTATTGCGGAAAAACCGGGTGCCGACCCGGTATGGTGGTTTGGCGGCGGTTTCGATCTCACGCCTTATTACGGTTTCGAAGAGGATGCGCTGCACTGGCATCAAACCGCTCACGATCTGTGCCAGCCGTTTGGTGAAGACGTTTATCCGCGCTACAAAAAGTGGTGCGACGATTACTTCTATCTGAAGCATCGCGACGAGCAGCGCGGCATCGGCGGTCTGTTCTACGACGACCTGAACACGCCCGATTTCGATTACTGCTTCGATTTCATGCAAGCCATCGGCAATGGTTTTTCCCAAGCCTATCTGCCGATTGTGGCAAAGCGCAAAGCGCTGCCGTGGGGCGATCGCGAGCGTCAGTTCCAGCTTTACCGTCGTGGTCGCTATGTCGAGTTCAATCTGGTGTGGGATCGCGGCACGCTGTTTGGCCTGCAAACCGGCGGTCGCACCGAGTCCATTTTGATGTCGATGCCACCGTTGGTGCGTTGGGAATACGATTATCAGCCAGAACCCGACTCGCCCGAAGCCGCGTTGTACCGCGATTTCCTGCCGGTGAAGGATTGGTTGAAATAACACGTAGGGGCGCCATTTATGGCGTAATGCCGATCAGTTGAGCGCAAAGCGACTTTCGTTCGCCATTGGCTGTGGCAGTTGCAGTTCAGCCGTGCGGCGACCGAGAAGAGGGCGTCTGGCCACGCCCTCTTCACTCCCGGGCCCTGCGCCAGCCCAACCCGCCGCTGCGCGGTGCCTTCACTCGATCGCGATTCCTGACGGACCGGCGGCGATTCGCTCCTGCTCAGCGCCGCCTCTCACCGCATCCCTGCGGTTCGCCCTGGAATCCCTCTCTCGCTCAGCGGGTTAGGATGTCGCCTCAACACCCACGCTGCTACGGCAGTGCATATTAAACCGTGTAATCGCTGCCTGAATTGTAGGGTCGTCATTAATGACGACCGTTTCGAGGGCCGCACAATAGTGATGTCCTTGTCGCCATAAATGGCTAATCCTCGTCATTTAAGAGATGAAAACCCTAATTACCGAGCGCACACATTGTAGCGGCGCAATTCATGGCGACCTGGTATTACAACGGCTCGGTCTGCGCCTCTACCACCGCTAACGCCACCATATTCACAATGCGCCGCACCGAGGCGATGCGCGTCAACACATGCACTGGCTTGCTGATCCCCATCAACACCGGCCCCACCGTCACACCTTCGGAACAAGAAACGCGCAGCAGGTTATAGCTGATACGCGCCGCTTCGACGTTGGGCATAATCAGCAAATTCGCGGTGCCTTTTAGCGGACTGTCCGGCATCAATTCACGGCGAATGCTCTCGACCAGCGCCGCATCGCCGTGCATCTCACCATCGATCTCCAGATCGGGTGCGCGTTGCTGAATCAGCGCCAGGACTTCGCGCATTTTACGGGCGCCCGGCGCGTTCGAGGTGCCAAAGCTGGAGTGCGATAGCAGCGCCACGCGCGGTTCAATGCCGAAGCGCCGCACCGTTTCCGCCGCCAGCAGCGTGATATCCGCGAGCTGTTCCGCGCTGGGATCTTCATTGACATACGTGTCGGCAATAAAGGTATTGCCGCTCGGCAGCAACAGCGCATTCATCGCGCCCGCCACCTTCACGTCATCGCGCAGGCCAAACACTTTCTCCACCACGTCGTAATGTTCCTGATAATCGCCGATGGTGCCGCAGATCAGCGCGTCGGCTTCACCACGATGCACCATGATCGCGCCAATCAGCGTGGGATTACCAATCACCGCGCGCTGGGCAGTTTCCGGCGTCACGCCGCGCCGTTTCATGATCTGGTAATACTCGTTCCAGTACGCCTTGAAACGCGGATCGGACTCGTTATTGACGATCTCAAAATCCTTGCCCGCCTCGATCTTCAAACCCTGTTTTTGCAGGCGCATGGCGATCACATTCGGGCGACCAATCAGAATCGGCTTCGCCAGCCCCAACGTCACCAGCTCCTGCGTGGCGTGCAGTACGCGCACTTCCTCACCTTCGGCCAGCACCACGCGTTTCGGATCTTTGCGCGCCTGCGAGAAGATCGGCTTCATGAACAGGTTGGTTTTATAGACGAACTCGGTGAGCTGCTCACGATAGGCATCAAAGTCTTCAATCGGTCGCGTGGCAACGCCCGATGCCATCGCCGCTTTGGCCACCGCCGGCGCGATTTGCACAATCAAACGTGGATCGAAGGGTTTAGGGATCAGGTATTCCGGGCCGAAACTCAGGTCCTGATCGTCATACGCCGAGGCCACCACATCGCTTTGTTCCGCCTGCGCCAGCGCCGCAATCGCGTGCACCGCCGCCAGCTTCATCGCTTCGTTGATCGCTGTCGCACCCACGTCCAGCGCACCGCGGAAAATAAACGGGAAGCACAGCACGTTGTTTACCTGATTGGGGAAATCGGAACGCCCGGTACAGATAATTGCGTCAGGCCGCACCTGTTTGGCCAGCGGTGGCATGATTTCCGGTTCGGGATTGGCGAGCGCCAGAATCAGCGGGTCTTGCGCCATCTTCTGCACCATCTCCGGTGTTAAGGCTTTGGGACCGGAACAGCCGAGGAAGATATCCGCGTCGCCAATCACCTCGTCCAGCGTGCGTGCGCCGCTGTCGGCCACCGCGTACTCGGCTTTGGTCGGCGTCATATTCGGCTCGCGATCGCGATAAATCACACCTTTGGAATCGCACACCACAATGTTGTGCTTCTGCATACCGAGCGCCACCAGCAGGTTCAGGCAGGCAATCGCCGAGGCGCCCGCGCCGGATACCACCAGCCGCACATCGCCGATGGCTTTTTTGACGATGGTTAAACCGTTGAGTACCGCAGCAGTGCAGATGATAGCGGTGCCGTGCTGATCGTCGTGAAACACCGGAATCTGCATGCGCTCGCGCAGCTTTTTCTCAATATAGAAACACTCGGGCGCTTTGATATCTTCCAGATTGATGCCGCCAAAAGTGGGTTCCAGCGCGGCAATCACTTCAATCAGCTTGTCGGGATCGCGTTCATCGATTTCGATATCAAATACATCAATACCCGCAAATTTTTTGAACAGCACGCCTTTGCCTTCCATCACCGGCTTACTCGCCAGCGCGCCAATGTTGCCGAGACCAAGCACCGCGGTGCCGTTGGAGATCACCGCCACCAGATTGCCACGCGCGGTGTATTTGCGTGCCGCCAGCGGATCGGCGGCAATTTCCAGACAAGGCGCGGCCACGCCAGGCGAGTAAGCCAGCGCCAAATCACGCTGTGTGGCTAACGGCTTGGTGGGGGAAACCTGAATTTTTCCGGGAGTGGGGAATTGGTGAAAATCGAGAGCGCTTTGCTTGAGTTGATCGTCCATTAGGCATCCTTTGGCGCCGCTAAATGAGCGTTCAGTATAGGAATGTGCAGCATAAAAGAGGGTGAAGGCGCTCAAAGAACGCACAGTCTGAAAGGCACGGATTGCTACCGTTTCGCCTGCGGCTTTGCCACAGCCTGCTATCCTTATTGATGGCAAAAAGCGTAGCTGAACCGTTTAGGCAAGTCCTCCTTTCACTATCGCACCTCTTAAGCGCCACGACGGCACAATCAGAGAAAACGCATTTTCTTCGTGCAACGTCTGTAGCACTGTGTTGGACCACAACTTAACAGGAATGGGTGCAACACCCTTGCCCACATTATTGCTCATCAAGGAGTTAAGCGATGAACCAGCTAGATGCATTAAAACAGTACACCACCGTGGTGGCCGACAGCGGCGATATCGAATCTATTCGCCATTACCATCCCGAAGATGCGACCACTAACCCATCATTGATTCTCAAAGCCGCCGGTCTCGACGCTTATAAGCACCTGATTGATGACGCCATCGACTACGCGAAAAAACAGGGCGGCAGCAAAGAGACGCAAATCATTAACGCCAGCGATAAAGTGGCGATCAACCTCGGTATGGAAATTCTGAAAAGCGTGCCGGGCCGTGTTTCGACCGAAGTGGATGCGCGCCTCTCCTTCGATCGTGGCATGTGTGTCACCAAAGCCGAGAAACTGGTACGTATGTACGAAGAGAACGGCATCGATCGCTCACGTATTCTGATCAAACTGGCGTCCACCTGGGAAGGCATCAAAGCCGCCGAGGAGCTGGAGAAAAATGGCATTCAGTGCAACCTGACGCTGCTGTTCTCCTTCGCCCAGGCGCGAGCCTGTGCCGAAGCCGGTGTGTTCCTGATTTCACCGTTTGTTGGCCGTATTTATGACTGGTACAACTCACGTAAGCCGATTGACCCGTATGTGGTGGATGAAGATCCGGGCGTAAAATCTGTGCGTCGCATCTACGATTACTACAAGAAGCACCGTTATAGCACCGTCATCATGGGCGCCAGCTTCCGTAAAGTGGAACAAATCCAGGCGCTGGCCGGCTGCGACCGCCTGACCATTTCGCCAAACCTGCTGGAAGAGCTGGCGAACAGCGATGCGCCGCTGGAACGCAAACTGGAGCCATCAACCGAAGGTTTCCATCAGCCGGCGTCACTGTCAGAAGCCGAATTCCGCTGGGAACATAATCAGGATCCGATGGCAGTAGAAAAACTGTCAGACGGCATCCGCCAGTTCGCCATTGACCAGCAGAAGCTGGAAGACGTCCTCTCGTCACGTCTGTAATCCGCAATCACTCTTATGGCGGATGGGCATTGCCTCATCCGCTATCGCCAAATCACAAGGGAGAACCTTATGTCTTCACGCAGAGAGTTGGCTAACGCAATTCGTGCACTCAGCATGGATGCGGTACAAAAAGCAAATTCCGGCCACCCCGGCATGCCGATGGGCATGGCAGATATCGCCGAAGTATTGTGGCGCGATGTCCTGAAACACAACCCGAACAACCCGGCATGGGCCGATCGTGACCGCTTTATTCTTTCCAACGGTCACGGCTCAATGCTGCTTTACAGCCTGCTGCATCTCACCGGCTATGACCTGCCGATGGAAGAGCTGAAAAACTTCCGACAGTTGCATTCAAAAACGCCAGGACATCCCGAACTGGGTTATACGCCAGGCGTGGAAACCACTACCGGTCCGCTCGGTCAGGGTTTAGCCAACGCAGTGGGTTTAGCGATTGCCGAACGCACGCTGGCGGCGCAGTTTAACCGTCCCGGACATGACATCGTCGATCACCACACTTACGTGTTTATGGGCGATGGCTGTTTGATGGAAGGCATCTCGCACGAAGTGAGCTCGCTGGCCGGTACGCTCGGTCTCGGCAAACTGATTGGTTTCTACGATCACAACGGCATCTCTATCGATGGTGAAACCGAAGGCTGGTTCACCGACGACACGCATAAACGCTTCGAAGCCTATAACTGGCACGTCGTGGGCAGCGCGGAAGGTATCGACGGACATGATTCTGAAGCGATCGCTGCCGCGATTAAAGAGGCGCAAAGCGTCACCGACAAACCGTCACTGATTATCTGTCGCACCACTATTGGCTTCGGCTCGCCGAATAAAGCCGGTAAAGAGGAGTCGCATGGCGCGGCGCTGGGCGAAGAAGAAGTGGCACTGACGCGGCAGAAACTGGGCTGGCACTATCCGCCGTTTGAGATCCCGAAAGAGATTTATCAGCAGTGGGATGCCAAAGAAGCGGGCGCGCAGCGTGAGAAATCCTGGGATGAGAAATTTGCCGCATACAACGAGGCGCATCCCGAACTGGCACAAGAGTTTAAGCGTCGTCTGAATGGCGAAATGCCGGCGAACTGGAACAGCGAAGTGCAGAAATTTGTTGAAGAGCTGCAGACTAATCCACAGAAAATCGCCAGCCGTAAAGCGTCGCAAAATACGCTGGAAGTGTTCGGTAAATTGCTGCCGGAATTCCTTGGCGGGTCTGCCGATCTGGCACCAAGTAACCTCACTATCTGGTCGGGCTCCAAATCGATCAAAGAGGATACCGCCGGTAACTACATTCACTACGGCGTGCGTGAGTTCGGCATGACGGCGATCGGTAACGGCATCGCGCATCACGGCGGCTTCGTACCGTACACCGCCACCTTCCTGATGTTCGTCGAGTACGCGCGTAATGCGGTACGTATGGCGGCGCTGATGAAAGCACGTCAGGTGCTGGTGTATACGCATGACTCCATCGGCCTCGGCGAAGATGGTCCGACCCACCAGCCGGTTGAGCAGATTGCCAGCCTGCGCCTCACGCCGAACATGAGCCTGTGGCGTCCGTGCGATCAGGTCGAAACGGCCGTGGCGTGGCAAGCTGCCGTTGAGCGCCATCATGGGCCAACGGCGCTGATCCTGTCGCGTCAGAATCTGCTGCAGCCGGAACGCAGCAAAGAGCAGGTCGCGAATATCGCGCGCGGTGGCTATGTGCTGCAGGACAGCAATGGCACGCCGGATGCGATCATCATCGCCACCGGGTCAGAGATTGAAATCGCGCTGGGCGCGGCGGATAAACTCACCGCCGGCGGCCATAAAATTCGCGTGGTTTCGCTGCCGAGCACTGACGTGTTTGATAAGCAGGATGCCGCCTATCGCGAATCTGTGCTGCCATCCGGCGTGAAAGCGCGCGTGGCGGTTGAAGCCGGTATTGCTGATTACTGGTACAAATATGTCGGGCTGGATGGCGCGATCGTCGGTATGACCACCTTTGGTGAGTCTGCACCGGCCGGCAAACTGTTCCCGGAATTCGGTTTCACCGTCGAGAACATCGTCAGCCACACTGAAGCCTTACTCAAGCCGCACTAATCGATCTGGCCCTGCGTCTTTTTGGCGTAAGGGCCATTTTTTGATCACAGCCTGATACAGAAAAAAATCCGCCCTGCCCCCTTCACGCCTCGCTCAAACTGATTACTATAAGCTTTCCTCCGATTCTTATAGCGGACGCTTTCCCGTTGAAAAAACGTACTCCTTTTTTACTGGCCTTAATGGTTACAGTGCTTCCATTAAAAAGCATGGCGCAGTCGTCGCCCGATCCGCTGCTGGCATCGCAAATCGTCGATCGCTATGCCGAGCATATTTTCTATGGCAGCGGCGCAACCGGCATGGCGCTGGTAGCGATTGATGGCAATCAGCGGGTCTTCGCCAGCTTTGGTGATACGCGCCCTGGCAACAACGTGCGTCCGCAGCCCGACTCGGTGATCCGTATTGCCTCGCTCAGCAAGCTGATGACCAGCGAAGTGATGGTGAAGATGGCTGAACGCGGTCAACTGCGTCTTGACGATCCACTCAGCAAATACGCGCCGCCTGGCGCACGCGTGCCGAGTTATAACGGTCAACCGATTCGCCTGATTAACCTGTCAACGCACACCAGCGGCCTGCCGCGCGAGCAGCCGGGCGGGAAACCGCATCGTCCGGTGTTTGTCTGGCCGACCAAATCCGATCGTTGGCAGTGGCTGAGCGGCGCGCAGTTAAAAGCGACGCCCGGCTCGCGCGCCGCCTATTCTAATCTCGGTTTTGATTTGCTGAGCGATGCGTTAGCCAAAGCGGCGGGTACGCCTTATCCCGCGCTGCTGCAGCAACTGGTAACACGTCCGCTGGGCATGAAAGACACCACCTTCACGCCATCACCCGATCAGTGTCAGCGTTTGATGATTGCGGAGAAAGGCGCCAGTCCATGTAACAACACGCTGGCCGCCATCGGCAGCGGCGGCGTTTACTCAACGCCAGACGATATGGGCCGCTGGATGCAGCAGTTCCTTAACTCGGCGGTGAGTCATCGCACGCCGCAAATTGATCGCCTGCAAACCCTGATTTACCGTCGCGATCAGCTGACCAAAGTGGAAGGCATGGATGTGCCGGGCCGCGCTGATGCGTTGGGCATGGGTTGGGTGTATATGGGGCCGAAGGAAGGTCGTCCGGGGATTATTCAGAAAACCGGCGGCGGCGGCGGCTTCATTACCTATATGGCAATGGTGCCGCAGCATAACGTCGGCGTGTTTGTGGTGGTCACGCGATCGCCGTTAACGCGTTTCACCCCGATGAGTGATGGCGTGAATAATATGCTGACAGAATTGGTGGGCAATCAGTCCGGTTCACCAATGACGGTGCAAGCGATTCGGTAATCAGTGCCACAGATCGTAGCGGCGCAATTCATTGCGCGATAAATCGCGCCGCTACGGAATGTGCGATGATTGGATTCTGTGCATGACCTTAACGCGATTGCACTGCATTCTGTGACTGGCTAACCCAAAGGGTTGGCCAGTCGTCACTGCTGTGCCAGGCATCGCAGGTTTTCTCTTCCGCATATTCTGCCAGCACAAACTCACTGCCGTCATACTGCCAGCGCGTCGCCACGCCGCAATCGCCCAACCCACGTCCTTTACTGAAGGTGTAGAGCAATCCATTGCTGGCATCGAATTCCGCGTTCACCAACTCCAGCTGATTATCGCTGCGTGATGCGGGGGTAAACGGCAACGTCAAACTCAAACCTCGCGACACATAAGGCGCACTGCGCGTCACTTCAAATGCCAGATCGATAACGTTATAGGCACCGGTTTCACAGCTGATCAGCAGCAGCGCCTTGCTGTCGGTCAGCGGCGATACGCTCACTTCACGCCGCAGCGGATCGAGCGAGCAGTTATCGGTGTTCACGCGCCAGGTGCCGAAATCGATTAAGCCGCTGGTTTCTTCCTGAGTTAGCGGTGGCGGCGAGGGTAACGGCGCAGGTAACGTCGGCAACGCTGGCTGCGGCGGTACATCCCATAACACGCGATCCCCGCGTTTTACCCAAGCGCTGGCACCGTTCACCCTGCCCTGCACATCGTCCATTAACAATAACGCCGCTTTCATGCCGCTGAGCGGGATGGTGGCGTCGGCTTTATAGGTTAGCTGCAGATTTTGCGCATCCAGCGTCTGCGCCAGAAACTCGTCGATGGCGATAGCATTGCTGGTCGCAAGATGATGGGGTTCCACCGTCCAGTGTTTGAGGTCAGGCGTCAGACGGCGTTGGTCGAGCAGCAGATTATCCTTGAGCGGTGCGCCCGGCAGCTCCCCGCTATAGCCGCTGCCGTAATCAATACGCAGCAAGGGTCGATCGTTGACGCCAGCATGACGTGAGAGCGTCATCACTAAGCCGTTATCTCCGGGAAAACTGCGTGCCACACAAAAAGCCGCATTGTTACAGGTCAGTTGCCAGTCAGAAAATGACTTTTGCAGTGGCTGAGCCTGTACGCACGCGACAAAAAGAAAGGGCAATAAAAGCAGTAACTTCATCCAATACGACATTAAAAAAATCGGTCCCCAAATTCCTGGAAAGAAAATGATAGCGCAACGGGAACGCTGTAAGCAGGCCTAAACTGTGAGCCGGCCCTAAAAGCGGGGTTAACTGCTTAAAAAGCAGTCACCTTGTGGCGATCGGGTACTGGATGGCGCATTAGCTCCATCATCCGTTTTGGCCGATAGCGGCTCAATCGGATTCGTCGGACTCTTGATGCCTAATCACAAAACGGTCAAATACACACAAACGGTCACACTCGGTCATGCTAGGTTAAATCCATGTTGCGCTTATTCAACGCGCGTAGAACGGGGAAGTCGCTGCCACACGCCCTTTTACGTGATACAGATCACTTAATTTTGATAACCAGACATCTCATTTACATCAAAGACAGATCCAAATCACTCTAATCAGTTACGGCGTTTTGGCGACTGTGGACTCGTGCGCAGCCCACACTTTCTCATTGCGCTATCCAGTAATTTATATCCATCGGAGGTGAGTTATGTTGCCGATTGAAAGACAGCAGCGAATTATTGACGAATTAAATTTAAATGGTCGGGTCATTGTCGCTGAATTAGTCACGTTATGTCAGGTTTCACAAGAAACTATACGGCGTGATTTAACGCAACTGGAGAAACGTGGTCTGTTACAACGCAGTCATGGTGGTGCGGTTCCAGCAAAGCGACAGGCCGCCAACATTCAGGGAAATACACGAGGCATTAACGAGTATGAATTATCATTTCGCCAGAGAATAAATGAAAATGTTGATGCAAAGATGGCTATCGCCAAACGCGCACTCGATTTCATTAGTCCCGGAGATTGTATATTACTCGACAGCAGCACTACATGCTGGTATTTAGCGCGACAACTCCCGGATATTGAATTAACGGTATTAACTAATTCTATCAGGATAGTGCAAACCCTTGCGGCACGCGGCAGTATCCGCACCATCTGTCTGGGGGGAGAATATTCAGACCGTTATGAAGATTTCCATGGTGTCGTCGCCGAGCAACCGCTCAGGGAATTTCAGATTAATAAGATATTTTTTTCCTGTAGCAGTTTAGGTAATGACGGCTATTTACGTGAAGGTAATGAAAACAACGCACATCTAAAACAACAAATGTTATTAGCAGCAGAAAGAAAACATCTACTGCTGGACGGAAGTAAATTTCTGCAGCCCTCATTCGCACGTATTTGTCATTATCGCGATGTGGACTTTCTCATTACTGACCAATTAAAAGACAAAGAGCTGGAACAAGAATTAGCGTGGAACGGCGTCAATATCATTGATTGCTCCCAGCGCAGCCATTCTATGCAGCTAATAAAAAATTAAATCGGAGTCTTTATGAAAAAACATCTTATCGCCTGTTCTCTACTCGCGCTGTTTGCCGCCACCGGCGCGCACGCTGCTGATAAATTACGCATGGGCATCGTGGTAAAAATTGGCGGTATTCCGTGGTTCAACGCCATGGAAGCGGGCATCAAGAGTGAAGCAGCAAAACGCGGCATTGATGCGTGGATGGTTGGCCCAACGGCGGCCGATCCGGCTTTGCAGGTGCGTGCTATCGAAGATTTGATTGCCCAGAAGGTCGACATCATTGGCGTGGTGCCCAATGACCCGAAAGTGTTGGAACCGGTGCTGAAACGCGCGCGTGATGCTGGCATTGAAGTGATCACCCACGAATCGCCAGATCAGAAAGGTGCCAACTGGGATTTCGAACTGGTGGATGCGCCCACGCACGGCATCAACCATATGAAGGCGCTGGCGAAGTGCATGCATGAAGAGGGCAAATACGCCATGTACGTCGGCAGCCTGACCGTGCCGCTGCATCAGCAGTGGACCGACGCCGCACTGAACTATCAGAAAGAACACTATCCGAAGATGCAAATGGTCACCGACAAATTTGGCGTCGGCGAATCGCTGGATGACTCGATTCGCACCACCAACGAGCTGATGTCTAAGTATCCGGATTTGAAGGGGATTATGGCCTTCGGTTCGCAAGGTCCGATTGGTGCCGGTCGCGCGGTGATGAACCGCAACAAGATTGACCAGGTGTGCGTAATTGGTGCCTTCAGTCCTGGCCAGGGCGCATCGCTGGTGCAGCGCGGCGCGATAAAAGGCGGCTATATCTGGAATCCACAGACCGCCGGTGAAGTGTTCGTGCGTATCGCCGACATGATGCAGAAGAAAGAGCCCATCACCGACGGAATGACCATCGAAGGTTTGGGCAAAGTGAAAGTTGACGAGGCGACCCACACCATCCTCGGTAACAACACCGAAAGCCTGGACAAAGCGAACCTGCCAAAACTGGTGAAAATGGGGCTGTGATGATGAATGAGGTGATCCCACAGACGCTGATAGCGCTCGACAATCTGTCGAAAACATTTGGTGGTAACCGCGCACTGAGCGATATCTCGCTAACCTTACTGGCTGGCGAAGTGCACTGTCTGGCTGGCACCAACGGCTGTGGCAAAAGCACCTTAATCAAAGTCATTTCTGGGGTGCATGCCCCGGACAGCGGCAGCCGTATCACGCTAGGTGAAGGCCCGAGCTTCCCGCGTCTGACCACTCGTCAGGCGCGTGACTTCGGCATTCAGGTGATTTACCAGGATCTGTCGCTGTTCCCCAATCTCAGCGTGGCGGAAAACATCGCCTTCGAGCACAACCTGAGTAGTCTGCTCGGCTGGCACCGCAAAGCCAAACTGCGTGAAACCGCACAGCGCATTATTGACGAACTGATGTTTGAACTCGATCTCGACGCGAAAGTGGCGTCGCTGTCGATTGCGCAGCGTCAGCAGGTAGCGATTTGCCGCGCCCTGGTGGCCGATGCGCGACTGGTGATTATGGATGAGCCAACGGCTTCATTGACGCGTACCGAAGTGAATCAGCTGCTGCGTACCGTGCGTTATCTGAAAGACAAAAACATCTGCGTGGTGTTTGTCAGTCACCGTCTGGATGAAGTGCTGGAGATCTCCGACCGCGTTACGGTAATCCGCGATGGGCGCAAAATGGGCTGCTGGCCCGCTAAAGAGATGACGCCGCACCATCTCACCGAACTGATGACCGGGCTGAAGCTCGACTATCAGCTGAAAACGCCGACGCGCAATGACGATCGCTTGATTCTCGAAGTCGAGAAACTGACGCGTGCCGGCCAATATCACGACGTTAATTTCAAACTCTATCAGGGCGAAGTACTGGGTTTGTGCGGCCTGCTTGGCTCTGGCCGTACCGAACTGGCGCTGTCGCTGTTTGGCATGACCAAACCGGATAGCGGCAAGATCTGGCTCGACAGCAAGCCGGTGCGCTTTCGTGGACACGAAGATGCCATCAAAGCGGGCATTGGCTATGTCTCTGAAGATCGCTTAACCCTGGGTTTGGTGCAGCAGCAATCGGTGGCCGACAACATGGTGCTGCCGATCCTCGACAAGCTGCAAAACCGTTTTCACATCATCGATGAATACCGCAAGAACAAGCTTATCCTGCAATGGATTCAGCAGCTTGGCGTGCGCGTCGCCGATCCCAATCTGGCGATCTCCACGCTCTCCGGCGGCAACCAGCAGAAAATCGTGCTGGCGAAGTGGGTGCTGACCCAGCCGCGCATATTGATCCTTGATTCGCCCACCGTCGGCGTGGATGTCGGCGCTAAAGCCAGCATCTATCAGCTTATTCATGCGCTGGCGAAAGAAGGTCTGTCGATCATCCTGATTTCCGATGAAGTGCCCGAGGTTTGGTACAACTGCGACCGCATCCTGCACTTCCGTGATGGCACCGTTCATGCCGAATACCAACCCGATACCGTTGAGCAACACCAGCTGGCGGAGGTGATCAATGCCTGACTTCTCTCGTTTACGGCCGCACTCCAGCCAGGGCTGGCTCGCCTGGGTTTTGTTGGCTTTTATCCTGTTCTTCTCTACCGCCAGCGACCAGTTCCTGACGGTACAAAACCTGCTGGATCTGGCGGAAAGCTACGCCGTGACCGGCATCTTTGCGCTCGGATTGTTTGTGGTGCTGGTCACCGGCGGCATTGATATCTCCTTTGCCGCGGTGGCGTCGGTGGTGCAATACCTGATCGCGTCGCTGTTTGTGCAATTCCAGTTTGATAATGCCCTGCTCAGCATTCTGCTGGCAGTGGTGTGCGGCACGCTGTTTGGCGTGATTAACGCCCTACTGATCACCACGCTGCGGGTGGTGTCGATCATCATCACCATTAGCATGCAGTCGCTGCTGTTTGGTCTGCTGATGTGGGTAACCGGCGGCAAAAGCCTCTATTCGCTGCCGGATTGGTGGATCACCTTGCGCAGCGTGCTGCCATTTACCTGGCAAGGCAACAGCTTCCAGTTGGGTTTGCCGCTGGTGACCATGCTGGTGATTGCCGGACTCACCGCGTTGCTACTGAACAAAACCAATCTCGGCCGTCAGCTGTATGCGGTGGGCGGCGATGCGGAATCGGCGCGCCGTATTGGTATTCGCGTGGGTCTGATTAATCTCTTTGCCTACGGCTGGCTGGGCGCGATGGCCGCGATTGGCGGACTGGTGCAGGTGTATCGCATGGGTGAAGTGGTACCGAATGCGCTGGTCGGCGGCGAGCTGGATGTGCTGGCTGCCACCGTGCTGGGCGGCGCCAGCCTGATGGGCGGCAAAGGCACAGTGAGCGGTACGCTGATGGGCGTGTTCCTTATCGCCATCCTGAAGAACGGCCTCAACCTGATTGGCGTCTCCAACTACTTCATGAACATCGTGGTGGGCGGCGTGATCATGGTGGCTATCGCCGTGACTCACTACAAAAAACGTAAAGAAACTGACGTCAGTTTCGTATGACCGAAGGGGCAAAAAATATGAAATCACTCTCTGCTCTGCGTCCTGACGGCACCAATATCGGTTTGATGCTGCTGATTGCACTGGCGCTGGCGCTGTTCACCGTGATGTTGCCGGGCCGCTTTCTCACTGATTCAACCTTTATGAGCATGGCGTTCCAGCTACCCGAACTGGGCTTGCTGACGTTAGCGATGTTTATCGCCATTCTCAGCGGCGGCCTTAATCTGGCGATCATCGCCACCGCCAACCTGACGGCGCTGTTTATCGCCTGGACACTGATGAGCGCCCTGCCCGCGGATGCCGGCACCGGCATGCAACTGCTGTGGCTGCTGATAGCAATTATCGGCGCGATGTTGATCGCCGCAGTGATTGGCGTGATTACCGGCGTGATGGTGACGCGCATCGGTGCGCACCCGATTCTGGTGACGCTGGCCACCATGATGACGCTCAACGGTATCGGTATCTGGCTGACCAAAGGTGCGGCGGTCAGCGGCATGCCTTCGGTAGTGCAGGCGCTCGGCTCCGATACGCTGCTTGGCGTGCCGCTGCCGCTCTGGGTGTTCCTGTTTGCCGCCGCGCTGCTGGCGCTGTTCCTTGGCAAAACCCGCGCCGGTAAATGCATCTACATGGGCGGCAGCAACATCAACGCCACCTGGTTCAGCGGCATCAACACCCATCGCATGGTGATTCTGGTGTACGTCATCTCCAGCCTGCTGTGCGTGTTAGCCGGATTGATCATGATGGCGCGCTTCAACTCGGCGCGCATGGGCTACGGCGATGCGTATCTGCTGCTGACGGTGCTGGCGATCATTCTGGGCGGCACCGATCCCAACGGCGGATTTGGTCGCGTCACCGGCGTGGTGCTGGCGCTGATCGCGCTGCAGGTGCTCTCCACCGGTTTCAACCTGATGAACATCAGCCAGCACGTCAGCCTGGCGATGTGGGGCGCGGTACTGATTGTGGTGCTGGCCTTCAAACAATTTAAAACCCGCTTTAACGAACATCGCGCCGTCAAGCTCAGCAAGCTGGCTGCGGCGCTTAACCCCTTGACCGAAAAAAAGGAAGTATGATGCGTATTCAAGTCTCCCCGTCGTTGATGTGTATGAATCTGATGGAGATCAAGCACCAGCTCGCCGTGCTGGACTCCCGCGCCGACTTCCTGCACATCGATATTATGGATGGTCACTACGTGAAAAATATCACGCTGTCGCCGTTCTTTATTGAGCAGATCCGCCCGTTTACCCAGGTGGCGCTGGATGTGCATTTGATGGTCGAGCAGCCAACTGATTTCATCGAGGTGATTGCTAAAGCCGGTGCCGACTACATCTGTCCGCACGCCGAAACCATCAATCGCGATGCGTTCCGCGTGATCAATATGATCCGCAGCTTCGGCAAGAAAGTGGGCGTGGTACTCAACCCCGCGACGCCGGTCTCCTTTATTCATCATTACATTCATCTGGTGGATAAGATCACCGTGATGACGGTGGATCCGGGCTATGCCGGACAACCGTTTATTCCGGAAATGGTGCAAAAGGTGCAGGAGTTGAAAGCGCTGAAGCAGGCCAACGGTTATCACTACCTGATTGAGATTGACGGCTCCTGCAACACCCGCACTTACAACACACTGGTTGGCGCGGGCGCAGAAGTGCTGATTGTCGGCACCTCCGGCCTATTCAATATTCATGATGATTTGGAAACCGCGTGGAACATGATGCGTGAAAGCATCGACGAAGCTCAGGGATTGGCGCAGGTATCCGCATGAAAAAATGCTGGCTCGGTATCGACATTGGCGGCACCGGCACACGTCTGCAGCTGATGGAAGATGGCCGCGAATGGTCGAGCTTCCGTAAAGTGCCGACGGCCAGCTGGGCGCAGCAGCCTGATGCGTTAAGCGCTTTAGGCCAGTTAATCAGCGAAACGCTGGAGCAGCAGCCGGTTAGCGGCGTGATGCTGGGATTACCGGGCATTCTCAGCCGCGACCGCCAGCAGGTGATTTCGCTGCCGTTTATTCAGGCGCTGGATCAGCAACCGGTTGCCGCACTGCTCACCGAACGTCTTGGCGTGCCGGTGGCGATGGACAAAGATGTTAACCATCTGATGCTGTGGGATTTACTGCAACTGGAACAGCTGCCGGACAGCGCTGTCGGTTTGTATCCCGGCACTGGCATGGGCAACAGCTTGTGGCTTAACGGCCAGTTTTATCATGGTCAGCATGGCGGCGCTGGTGAACTCGGCCATGTGCCGATTGCCGGCAACGATCTGCCCTGCCCGTGCGGCAATCGTGGTTGTGCGGAAACCGTGACGTCCGGCCATTGGCTAAGCCGCTGGGCGAGCGCGAACGTGCCGGAAACCGGCATGTCGGCGCTGTTTACCCAGCATCGCGAACATCCGGAGCTGCAGGCTTTTGTGCAGCGACTGGCGCAGCTGATTGCCACCGAGATGAATATCCTCGATCCGCAATACCTGATTCTGGGCGGTGGCGTGCTGGCGATGGCAGACTTTCCGCTGGCACAGTTACGCAGCCAGATCCAACAGCATTTACGTCCACCCGCCACGCGTGACGGTTTGAAGATCGTGTTTAGCCAATCCACCGATCACACCGGTTGTCGCGGAGCCTGTTTAGCCGCCGAACGTCTGTTCAGGAGTGCATGATGAAAGGAAAAGTGTGTGTGTTTGGCTCGTTTAACCTCGACGTGGTTGCGGTGATGAACCGCTTTCCGATGCCGGGTGAATCGCTCACCGCCCATACCAGCATGATGGGACCGGGCGGCAAAGGCGCCAACCAGGCCACGGCCGCGCTGCGTGCCGGGGCGCGCGTGCACTACATTGGTAAGATTGGTAATGACGACTTCGGCATGTTTGCACGTCGCCATCTGGAAAAGACCGGTTTCGACGCGATTACCTTGTTTACTTGCAAGGAGAAACCGACCGGCAATGCGCTGATTTATGTTGCCGGTGACGATGCCGAAAACATGATTTCGGTCTATCCCGGCGCTAACACCACCGTGACCGCTGCCGAGGTGACGCGCTGCCAACCTACCGTCGCCGCTGCTGATATTCTGCTGGTGCAGTTGGAGAACAATCTCAGCGCCATTCAGCGCATGATTGATAATGCGCGCGCCGGCGGCACGTTTGTGATTATGAATCCCGCGCCGTGGCAGAAAGTCACCGATGCGCTGCTGGCAAAAGTGGATCTGCTAACGCCGAACAGCACTGAAGCGATGCAGTTGACCGGCGTGAAGGTTACCGACTTCGCCAGCGCGCAGCACGCCGCTGAAAAGCTGCACCGCAAAGGCGCGCGGCAGGTCATTATTACGTTGGGCGTTTCCGGGGCGTTGCTTTCGGTAGCAGACCAGACACCGCTGCGCATCCCGTTGTTCCCGGCTCAGCCGCTGGATACCACCGGCGCGGGCGATGCATTTAACGGCGCATTGGCGGCACGGCTGGCTTCTGGCGATGAACTGCCGCAGGCGGCGCTGTTTGCTTCAGCTTACGCTTCGCTGTGTGTGGAACGATCCGGCGCGGCACACTCGATGCCTTCTTATGCCGAAGCATTGGCAAGATTGCAGGCGTATCCGGAGTGCGTGCCGGAAGCGTTGGGGGAGTGTGTTTGATGTCGTGCGGGGATTGACCAGGTCGCCATGAATGGCGACCCTACGATTAAAACGCCCACGCTGTAGGGTCGCCATTCATGGCGACCAAGCCAGAATTACGCCTGCAACCAACCGGCGATCTGCGCGTGCTGCAGCAGCATAATGGCTTTACCGTCGCGGATACGACCATCTTTCACCATCGCCAATGCTTCAGGGAAACTCAGCTCCAGCACGGTAATCTCTTCATCCTCAACGCCGCCGCCGTTATTTGCGCGCTGCGCATCGCTGTATTCCGCCGCGAAGAAGTGAATCAGCTCCGTCACGCCGCCCGGTGACATATAAGCTTCGAAAATCTTCTCCACTTTGCCTACCTGATAGCCGGTCTCTTCAATCGCTTCTTTGCGGATGCAATCTTCCGGCGAATCATCATCCAGCAGTCCTGCGCAGGTCTCAATCAGCTCGCCAGTTTCGTTGCCATTCACATAAGTGGCAATGCGGAACTGACGCACCAGCAAAACGCTATTTTTTTCAGTGTTATACAGCAGGATGGTGGCACCGTTGCCGCGATCATAGACTTCGCGCTTGTGGCGTATCACTTCGCCGTTATTGCGGGTGAGTTCGTAGGTGAAGTTGCGCAGTACAAACCAGTTCTCTGACAGCAACTTATCTTTGATGATGTTGATCTTTAACGACATAGCCGCTCCGCTGCTTATTTGAGGGAGCCTGAGATAATAGGCCGAAGCGGCAGGGAAAACTATCTGAATTGTGAGGTTGGGACGTTTGATAAAAACCAGGTCACCATAAATGGCGACCCTACATTGGGACGTTTGATAAAAACCAGGTCACCATAAATGGCGACCCTACGTTGAGACGTGCCCCGATGTAGGTCGCCATGCATGGCGACCGGTTTACCTATCAAAAACCGTTTGGCTGATCTTTCATATCCGGCAAATGGTGCGCGATGCCTTTGTGGCAATCGATACAGGTTTTCCCTTCCTCAATCGCTTTGCTGTGCATCCTGGCCGCCACGGTTTTCTGCGCGGTGAAATCCATATAATCGAAGTTGTGGCAGTTACGACACTCCTGCGAATTGTTGTTTTTCATCCTGCGCCACTCGTTTTGCGCCAGCTCAATACGGTGATCCTCGAACTTTTGCGGCGTATCAATGATGCCGAAAATTTTGGCATACACCTCTTTGCTCGCCTGGATCTTACGCAGCATTTTCGGGCCCCATTCATGCGGCACATGACAATCCGGGCAGGTGGCGCGTACGCCGCTGCGGTTGTTGTAATGCACCGTCTGCATATACTCCTGATAGACGTTATTGCGCATCTCATGGCAGCCGATGCAGAACTGCTCGCGGTTAGTCATCTCCATCGCGGTGTTAAAGCCGCCCCAGAAAATAATACCCGCGGCAAAACCGGCAATCAGCAAGGTGCCGAGCGCCAGGCGACTTGGACGTCGCCACCAGCGCCAGATGCGCAGAAGTTTCTCTTTCATCTTTTCCTCACTTACCGAAGCCGTCAGCCGGTTTGAAGGTGTTTTCCACCACCGGTTTGGCATCGGTTTGCGGCACATGACACTGCAGGCAGAAGTAGCGACGCGGCGACACGGTGCTGCTCACCAGACCATCGCGATCGGTGAAGTGCGTTGGGCTGACGCGCGGCGCGCCGGTGGTGAGATAGCTCTGCGTGCCGTGACACTGCAAGCAGCGATTCACGTTTTTCGTTACCTGATAGCCATCCACACTGTGCGGGATCACCGGCGGCTGGTTTACGTAGTTCAACGGCTTGCGGCTCTGCTCTTTGGGCTGATGAATGGTGCCCTGCTGCGTAGCCGTCACTTCCGGTGACTGATTAAGATCGACGCCGTTATTAGCGTAAACCGCGCCGCCCAGCATCAGGGCGGCCAAGGTAATGAGTGTGATTAAGGGTTTCATTGCATCCTGCCTTAAATTTTAACCAGCTTGACGGCGCATTTTTTGTAATCGGTCTGCTTCGACAGCGGATCGGTCGCGTCCAGCGTAACGTTGTTGGCCAGCACGCCCGCGTCAAAGAACGGCATGAACACCAGACCTTTTGGCGGCTGATTGCGACCGCGCGTTTCTACGGTGGCAATGGTTTCACCGCGGCGTGACACCACGCGGACCTTTTCACCGCGGCGGAAATCGCGATCTTTGGCATCAAGCGGATGGATATAGAGTAGCGCCTGCGGCACCGCGCGGTGCAGCTCCGGCACGCGACGCGTCATGGTACCGGTGTGCCAATGCTCCAGCACGCGACCGGTACAGAACCACAGGTCATACTCTTCATCCGGCGATTCGGCTGGCGCTTCGTAGGGCAGCGCGAAGATGGTCGCTTTGCCATCCGGCTTGCCGTAAAAACGCACGCCTTCACCGGCTTTAACGTAGCTGTCGTAACCTTCGCGATAGCGCCAGCGCGTCTCTTTGCCATCAACGACTGGCCAGCGTAAACCGCGCGCCTGGTGGTAGACATCGAACGGCGCGAGATCGTGACCGTGGCCGCGACCAAAGCTGGCGTACTCCTCGAACAAGCCTTTCTGAATATAGAAGCCGAACTCACGCGCTTCATCATTCAACTGGTCATCCGCCACTTCGCTCAGCGGGAACTGGTTGACCTGGCCGTTGGCGTACAGCACATCAAACAGCGTTTTGTCGCGCAGTTCAGGATGCTGCGCGAGTAGCGCTTCCGGCCACACTTCCGCCACCTTGAAACGTTTGGAGAAATTCACCAGCTGCCACAAATCGGATTTCGCATCGCCCGGCGCTTTCACCTGCTGATGCCAGAACTGGGTGCGACGCTCAGCGTTGCCGTAGGCGCCCTCTTTCTCTACCCACATCGCGGTTGGCAGAATCAGGTCAGCCGATAAAGCACTAACGGTTGGATAAGGATCGGACACCACGATAAAGTTGCGCTCATCGCGCCAGCCCGGCATCCGCTCCTGCGTCAGGTTTGGACCGGCCTGCATGTTGTTGTTACACATCACCCAATAGGCGTTGAGCTTGCCATCTTTCAACGCGCGATCCTGCGCGACCGCATGCAAACCAATTTTGGCCGGCACCGTGCCCTGCGGCAGCTTCCACAGTTTCTCCGCGGTGGCGCGGTGTTTGTCATTGTTGACCACCATGTCCGCCGGCAAACGGTGTGAGAACGTGCCGACTTCTCGCGCCGTACCGCACGCTGACGGCTGCCCCGTGAGCGAGAACGGACCGGTGCCCGGACGCGAAATTTTGCCGGTCAACAAATGCAGGTTGTAACACAGGTTGTTGGCCCACACGCCGCGCGTATGCTGGTTGAAGCCCATGGTCCAGTACGACACCACGTTAATTTTTGGGTCGGCATACAGCTCCGCCAGCGCGATCAGTTGATCTTTTTCCACGCCGCTCATGTCGCTGGCTTTTTCCACGCTGTACTCAGAGACAAACTTCGCAAACTCGTCGAAGCTCATCGGCGTGGATTCGCCGCTGTCCGGGTTCTTCGCCGAAGCCTGACGTGGATCGGTGGGACGCAAGCCGTAACCGATGTCAGTCACACCTTTGCGCAACGTTACGTGGTTCTGCAGGAAGGTTTTATCGACCTTGTTGTTCTGAATAATGTAGTTGGCGATGAAGTTGAGGATTGCCAGATCGCTCTGCGGCGTGAACACCATGCCGTTATCCGCCAGCTCAAAGCTGCGATGGCGATAGGTTGAAAGCACCGCGACTTTAACGTTTTCATTGCTGAGACGCCGCGCGGTAATGCGCGACCAGAGAATCGGGTGCATCTCGGCCATGTTCGAGCCCCACAACACGAACGCATCAGCCTGCTCGATATCGTCATAGCAGCCCATCGGTTCGTCCATGCCGAAGGTGCGCATAAAACCCACCACCGCTGACGCCATGCAGTGACGCGCATTCGGATCGAGGTTGTTGGTGCGGAAACCGGCTTTCATCAGCTTGGAAGCCGCATAGCCTTCCCATACCGTCCACTGCCCGGAACCGAACATACCGACCGAATCCGGACCGTTGGCTTTCAGCGCCGCTTTGAACTTCTCTTCCATGATGTCGAAGGCTTGATCCCAGCTGACTGGCGTGAACTCGCCCTCTTTAGCATATTTACCGTCGGTCATGCGCAGCAGCGGCTGCGTCAGGCGATCTTTTCCGTACATGATCTTCGGCAGGAAATAGCCTTTGATACAGTTCAGACCACGGTTCACTTCTGCCTGCGGATCGCCCTGCGACGCCACTACGCGGCCATCCTGGGTGCCAACCAGCACGCCACAGCCGGTGCCGCAGAAGCGGCACGGCGCTTTTTCCCAGCGAATCGGCGCAGCCAGCGAGGTCGCGGCTTGGGTGACGGTGGGAATGGTGAGTCCTGCAGCCGTTGCAGCAGCAGCCGCCGCATTGGCCTTCATAAAATCACGACGACTTATACTCATGATGCTTCCTTACAAGGTTCTTCAATTTCATCTTGCTGGTGATAAACCAGCGATACCGCCAACACACCAGCGATGTTGCGGGTCTCTTCAATATTGCGCAGCAGTGCAGCGCTATCTGCCGCACCGAGCGTCACGGCCAGCGTGCCGCGTGCGGCGTCTTCGGCTGCGATGTCGCAATCGGCAAAGGTCAGCAACGCACTTTTCACGGCGGGAATCGAGGCCGGTCGCGCCTGAATCACCAGGCCGCAGACGTGCCAACTGCTTTCATGGTTCATGGTGTAATCCTGTGGCTGAGACCGGACAAGGCGCGATGCATGCGCCGCAACCGGTGCAATGCTGCGGAAGGGTTTCAGGCTGAGCGATGCCGTTGGGCATCAGATGGAAACGGATAGCTTGCTGCTCACAACTCTCCTGACAGCTGCGGCAATTGACGCCGAGAAAAGTGATGCAGCGGTTGTCGATGCGAATGCGTTGTGGAAAAGGCTGGGTATCGCGCGCGTGAAACAGCGACTGCGGGCAGCTCTCCGCGCAGGCGCCGCAAAAAGTACATTCGCCCTGCAGAAAATCGAGCTGCGGCACTTCCCCCGTTCGCAGACGGATGATCTGCGTTTCGCAGGCCGCTACGCATTCACCACAACCATCACAGCCGTGTTCCCCTCGCCACCAGGGCAAAGCGATGCCGTCAGCAGACGCTACGCGCTGCCCGGTAAAGAGTTCACGTCGCGACAGCGCCATCGGTTCACCTTATACGGGGGAAAGAGAGATGGTGCGTAAAATAACCTGACGCTAATGAGGGCTATATCACCCCAAAGGGGTAAATCCCGACGTGGGATCAAGTGAAGGGGAATTGAAATAAAAACGGGGGCCAAAAGGCCCCCGCAGATGAGAATCGCTAAGATTAACGCGCGTTATCGTCCGCCAGCGTGTGCGGTGCATCATCCTCATCGTCAGCATGATGCTCATGCTCTTTCATCGCTTCGGCATTGACGCGTTTACGCACGCCAAACCAGCCCAGAACCAACACCACGGCAATCAGTGGAATCGACGCGATGGTATAAGTGCCGTTCGGATAGTCAAACGCCATCAACACCAATACGCTCACGAGGAACAGCAGCGTCAACCATGAGGTGAACGGTGCCCACGGCAGCTTGAAGCTGACATCTTCCGCTTTGCCTTCTTTGATCGCTTTACGCAGACGCATCTGGCACACCACGATAAAGCCCCACGACGAGATGATGCCGAGCGACGCCACGTTAAGTACGATTTCGAACACCTGCGACGGCACGTAGTAGTTCAGCACCACACCAATAACGTACACGGCGATGGTCACCAGAATGCCGGCAAACGGCACCTGCTGCTTGCTCATCTTCGACATGAACTGTGGCGCAGAGCCGCCCATCGACATCGAACGCAGAATTCGGCCAGTCGAGTAAAGGCCCGAGTTGAGGCTCGACAACGCGGCGCTCAGCACCACGATATTCATCACGCTACCAATATAAGGCACGCCCAGTTTGGAGAAGAAGGTCACGAACGGACTTTGCCCCGCCTGATAAGCATTCCACGGTAGCAGCAGCACCAGCAGCACCACGGAACCGACATAGAACAGGCCGATACGCCAGATCACGCTGTTGATGGCTTTTGGCAGCATGGTTTTAGGATCTTTACACTCCCCTGCCGCCGTGCCTACCAGCTCAATCGAGGCGAAGGCGAATACCACGCCCTGCACTAATACCAGCGCCGGCAGCAAGCCGTGGGGGAAGAAACCGCCGTTATCGGTGATCAGATGGAAGCCGGTGGTATTGCCGTCCAGCGGCTTGCCGCTGCCGAGGAACACCACGCCAACAATCAGAAACACCACAATCGCCAGCACTTTTACCAGCGCGAACCAGAACTCCATCTCGGCGAACCACTTCACGCCGATCATGTTCATGGTACCGACAATCGCCAGTGCGCCGAGGGCAAACACCCACTGCGGCACATCACCAAACGCGCCCCAATAGTGCATGTAAAGCGCTACGGCGGTGATATCGACGATACCGGTCATCGCCCAGTTAACGAAGTACATCCAGCCCGCCACATAAGACGCTTTTTCCCCAAGGAATTCACGTGCATAAGAAACAAAGCTGCCGCTGGAAGGACGGTGTAACACCAGTTCGCCCAACGCACGGAGGATAAAGAAGGAGAAGATACCGCACACCAGATAAACCAGCGCCAGTGCAGGACCGGCCATTTGCAGGCGCGCGCCAGCACCGAGGAACAGACCGGTACCGATAGCACCGCCGATGGCGATCATTTGTACCTGGCGATTACCCATTGCTTTGTGGTAACCGCTGTCGTGCGAGTTGAGCCAGCGTCTTTTCGCAGCGCGTTGTTCGGCTGCGGTTTTTTTAGTTGATTTCATAGCTATCCTGTTTGTCCTGACCATCAATCACCGCGTAACCAAACGATTGCGTATGGCGGTGCGAAATGGGGTAAAAACCCGGTGTCACGCAGCGGAACGATGTCGCGTGGCGGGGTGGGAATTTACGGCGATGAATCCTACCCGTTCTGCAAGAACGAAGCAAAAAATACCGCCAGGCTGCACAACATGAATTGTAATAATCCGTCGCGGTGCACAAAAAAACCGGCCAGAGGGCTGACCGGTAAAGGGATTGCTACAGGGATAACTACTGGAGGGAATTAACGGTAAATCTCTGCGGTGCCGCTCCACAGGCTGGAATCACCCGGGGTTTGCACGCCGATAACGCGATAGCTGCTGGCACCTTGCTCTTGCGCTTTTTGCGACAGATGGCGGGTTGCATCATCCAGCGAGCCGCGTACGCCGCTGATTGAAACTGTGCCCGCGCTTTGCAGGTTTTGCGCTTGTGCAGCGCTTAAAGGCTCAGCGGCCAACGTTGAGAAACTTGCGGTGGCCAGCAGTGCAGCAGTCAGAACGGCATAACGTGTCTTCATGTGATGCTCCTGTTGTCTTCCGTTAAGGGTTAAGCGTGACGAAACTTATTATCACGCAGGGAATGAAAACCAGGCTGAGCAAGCCGTAAAGCCGTTTAATAATTCGCCAGCTCATCACGGGTTATTTAGGGAAAGGTAAAGGGAAATGGATTTCTCTGTTAAAAGTAACTTGATGTGACGAGATCTAACTCGCCGTAAGCACACGGCTGCCTTATAATCCCCGCTCTTAAAAGGGTTATTACTGTGATTGTGAAACGTCCCGTTACGCGCACCATTGCTCGCGCACTCAGTGCGATCGTGCTGCTGTCGCTGTTGACCACCGGGCTGGCGTTGATGACGCTCTCCAGCAGCCTGCGCGATGCCGAAGCGGTGAATGTCGCTGGCTCTTTGCGCATGCAAATCTATCGTCTGGCGTGGGACAGCACGCGCGATCCACAGCAGTTGGAACATCATATGCAGCTCTACCGGCAAACGCTGGAATCGCCGGCGCTGCAGCATCTGGAGCGGGTGTGGGTGCCGGTTGAAGTGAGCAGCCGCTATCGCTATCTGCGTGACAGCTGGCCAATGCTGCAAGAGACTCTGCAGCCCGAACGGGCACAAATCTACCAGCAACGCGTCGCGGGTTACGTCAGCGAGATCGACCGCTTTGTGCTGGCATTGCAACATTACGCCGAGCTGAAAATGCATCTGGTGGCCGCCAGCAGTCTGTTTGGTTTTCTGGCGATCGTGGCGCTGGCGCTGTGGACCATTCTTTTTATCCGCCGCAACGTGGTGCGACCGCTCAACGCGCTGGTGACCGCCAGCCAATACGTTGAGCAGGCAAATTTCGCTTTTCCACCGTTGCCGGTGCAACAGCCGAACGAACTCGGTGTGCTGGCGCAAGCCTTTACTACCATGGCAGAACGGCTGCATTCGCATTATCGCCTGCTGGAGTGCGCGGTGCGCGAGAAAACTGAAGATCTCACTCAAGCCAATCGCACGCTATCCCTGCTGTATGAAAGCTCACAAATTCTCACCAGCAGCCCGCCCAATCCCGAACTGTTTCAGGGATTGCTGCGTCTGGTACAGCAGCGCGAAGCGCTGACGGTTTTGCACATTGCCAGCGAGGGTATTGAGTTTCAGGCCGGTGTGGCGGCGGATGATGTGAACTGGCAGCGTTTGCCGTTGATGCAGGAAGAGCAGCAACTGGGCGAGCTAAGCTGGCAAACTCGCCGCGCACCGCCTGCCGACGAACTGATGCAGAGCCTGGCGAATATGCTGGCGCGCGCCCTGTGGATTTGGCAGACGCAAAAGCAGTATCAGCAGATGCTATTAATAGAAGAGCGCGCCACCATTGCGCGTGAACTGCACGATTCGCTGGCGCAGTCGCTCTCTTTCCTGCGCATTCAGCTGACGCTGTTACGACGGAATGTCGATGAATCGCAACCGCAGGCGCTGGCGATTATCGCTGACTTTGATCGCGCGCTGGCCGAAGCGTATCAGCAACTGCGTGAACTGTTGACCACCTTCCGCCTGACTATTGAACAGGCCGATTTGGTGCAGGCGATGCAGGCGATGATTGCGCCGCTGCAGGAGCAGTCGCAGGCGGCAATCGACTTCAATTATCAGCCTGGTCTGCAGATGCTGGATGCCCAGCAGCAAGTACATGTGCTGCAGATTGCGCGCGAAGCGTTACTCAACGCGATTCGCCATGCGCAGGCGCAGAATATTCAGATTCACTATCAGCGTGTCGCTGATGAGGACCACTTGCTGACAATCGAAGACGATGGCTGTGGTATTAGCAGCCTCGAAGAGCCACCGGGACATTACGGTCTGACTATTATGGCGGAACGTGCCGCGCGGCTCTCCGGGACGATTTTGATTACCCCGCAGGCGCAAGGGACGCGCGTCACGCTGCGTTTTCCGCCCCGCCCGGTACATCGGCTGAATTAACAATGCACATGAGGTCGCCATAAATGGCGCCCCTACATTTATTGCGCTGGATTTTCGTAGGGTGCGCATTCATGCGCACCTGCATAGATACGCAATTAATTGCCTAAGTGAGCGGCATTACGCCATAAATGGCGCCCTTACGAAATTTGATACTGGAGATGTTATGGCTAACCCAACCCTAACCCTTATGATTGTTGACGATCATCCGCTGATGCGCCGTGGCATTCGCCAGTTGCTGGCACTGGAGCCTCGGCTGGAAGTGGTGGCCGAAGCCAATAACGGCACCGAAGCGCTGGCTGAAGCGCGTCGTTTGTCGCCAGATGTCATCCTGCTGGATCTCAACATGAAAGGCATGTCCGGGCTGGATACGCTAAAAGCGCTGCGCAACGAAGGCATCGCCGCGCGCATTCTGGTGTTAACCGTTTCCGACGCGCGCAATGATATTTATGCGATGGTGGATGCGGGTGCCGACGGCTACCTGCTGAAAGACAGCGAACCCGAACTGCTGCTCGCGCAAGTGATGCGCGGCGCTAAGGGTGAAAACGTGTTTAGCGAAGCGGTGAGCCATTATCTCGCTACGCGTCAGCCGACGTCGAATCCGTTCAAACAGCTGACCGAACGTGAACTGGATGTGCTGCAGGAAGTGGCGCGCGGCTTATCTAATAAAGAGATCGCCGCCACCTTGCATATCTCTGAAGAGACGGTAAAAGTGCACATTCGTAATCTGCTGCGCAAGTTGGATGTACGTTCGCGCGTTGCCGCCACGGTGTTGTGGCTAGAGAGCCGTCATGTGTAGTGGCGCACAAAAAACCGACACCATATTTACACTTTCTCCATAATTTACTCACGATTCTCTAATTTGTGCCGCGTAGAGTAACGGCAGCAGGAGTTTTCGAGAGAGCACCTTGCACTCCGCCAGCGTGACGCCGTCCGCGCATCGCGCTCATCATAATAAAAGTAAAAAATACGCAGTTGAGGAGTGTCGGTTCCATGTCGAATTTTTTTATCGACCGCCCTATTTTTGCCTGGGTGCTGTCTATTCTGCTCTGCCTATGCGGCACGCTGGCGATCATCTCGCTACCGATTGAGCAGTATCCTGACCTCGCGCCGCCTAACGTACGTATCACCGCCAATTATCCCGGCGCATCCGCGGAAACGCTGGAGAATACCGTTACGCAGGTTATCGAACAGAACATGACCGGCATCGATAATTTGATGTACATGTCCTCCAACAGCAGTAATACCGGCCAGGCACAAATCACCCTCACCTTTACCGCTGGCACCAATCCCGATGAAGCGCGCCAGCAGGTGCAAAACCAGCTGCAGAGTGCGCTGCGTAAATTGCCCGCTGCGGTACAGTCACAAGGCGTGACGGTTAATAAAACCGGTGATAGCAATATCCTGATGATTGCCTTTGTCTCGACCGACGGCAGTATGGACAAACAGGATATTTCAGATTATGTCGCCAGTAACATTCAGGATCCGCTCAGCCGTATTGATGGCGTCGGCCAGGTTGATGCTTACGGCTCGCAATATGCTATGCGCATCTGGCTCGATCCCAACAAGCTGATTGCCTACGCGCTGACCACCGAAGACGTGGTCAGCGCCATTGAATCGCAGAACGCCCAAGTGGCGGTCGGTCAAGTGGGTGGATTACCGTCGGTGGACAAGCAAGCGCTTAACGCCACGGTGAATGCGCAGTCAATGCTGCAAACCCCCGAGCAGTTCAAAGCAGTGACGCTGAAAACCAACAGCGACGGCTCGGTGGTGACGCTTGGCGATGTGGCGGATGTCGCGATGGGCGCGGAAAAATATGACTTCCTCAGCCGCTACAATGGCCAGGCGGCCTCCGGGCTCGGCATTAAGCTGGCTTCCGGCGCCAATGAGATGAACACCGACAAACTGGTGCGTGCGCGAATTGCTGAGCTGTCGCACTATTTCCCGCACGGGCTGGAAGCCAAAGTCGCCTATGAAACCACGCCGTTCGTTAAGGCCTCGATTAAAGACGTGGTGAAAACCCTGCTGGAAGCGATCCTGCTGGTGTTCCTGGTGATGTATCTGTTCCTGCAAAACTTCCGTGCCACGCTGATTCCGACCATTGCGGTGCCGGTGGTGCTGCTCGGCACCTTTGCAGTGCTGTATGCCTTTGGCTACAGCATCAACACCTTAACGATGTTCGCCATGGTGCTCGCCATCGGCTTGCTCGTGGATGACGCCATCGTGGTGGTAGAAAACGTCGAGCGCATTATGAGTGAGGAAGGTTTGTCGCCGCGCGCTGCCACGCGCAAATCGATGGGCCAGATTCAGGGCGCGCTGGTCGGCATTGCGCTGGTACTGTCGGCGGTGTTTGTGCCGATGGCCTTCTTCGGCGGCACCGTCGGTGCCATTTATCGTCAGTTCTCGATCACTATCGTTTCGGCAATGGTGCTTTCAGTATTAGTCGCGATGATTCTGACGCCCGCGCTCTGTTCCACGCTGCTGAAACCGCTGGAGCAAGGACATCATCACGGCCGTCGTGGTTTCTTCGGCTGGTTTAACCGTACCTTCAACGCCAGCGCCGAACGCTATGAACGTGGCGTCGCCAAAATTTTACGCAAAGGCGGCCGCTGGCTGCTGCTCTATCTCGCCATTATCGGCCTGATGGCGTTCCTGTTTATCCGTCTGCCCACTTCGTTCCTGCCGCTGGAGGATCGCGGCGTGTTCCTGACGCAGGTGCAACTACCCGCCGGCTCAACGCTGCAACAAACCTCGGACGTGGTGGCGAAGGTCGAGAATTACTATATGACCCAGGAGAAAGACAATGTGGTCTCGGTATTCTCTACTATCGGTGCTGGCCCCGGCGGCAACGGGCAGAACGTGGCGCGTCTGTTCGTGCGCCTGAAAGATTGGGAAGCGCGTCCGGGCAGTGATCGCACCTCCTTCGCTATCATTGAGCGCGCGACCAAAGCCTTCCATAAGATCAACGAAGCGCGCGTTATCGCCAGCAGTCCACCAGCGATTACCGGCATGGGCAGCTCGTCGGGCTTCGATATGGAGCTGCAGGATCACGGCGGCATCGGCCATACGCAATTAATGGCGATGCGCGATAAATTACTGGAGCTGGCTGACAGCAATCCGGCGCTGTCGCGCGTGCGTCACAACGGCCTCGACGACAGTCCGCAGTTGCAGATTGATGTCGATCAGCGCAAAGCACAGGCACTTGGGGTGTCGCTGGATACCATCAATGACACCTTAACCACCGCGTGGGGCTCAACCTACGTCAATGACTTCCTCGATCGCGGCCGCGTCAAGAAAGTCTACGTACAGGCTGCCGCCGCATTCCGCATGCTGCCGGAAGACGTGAATAAATGGTACGTGCGCAACAACAGCGGCGGTATGGTGCCGTTCTCCGCGTTCGCCACCAGTCACTGGCAAACCGGTTCACCGCGTCTGGAGCGTTATAACGGTTACTCTGCACTGGAGATTGTGGGTGAAGCGGCGAACGGTGTCAGCAGCGGTACGGCGATGGATGTGATGGAAAAACTGGTGGGGCAACTGCCGCTTGGCGTCGGCTTCCAGTGGACTGGTGCATCTTATCAGGAGCGCTTGTCCGGTTCGCAGGCGCCGGCGCTGTACGCCATTTCGCTGCTGGTGGTGTTCCTGTGCCTCGCGGCATTGTACGAGAGCTGGTCAATTCCGTTCTCCGTAATGCTGGTGGTGCCACTCGGTGTAGTCGGCGCGCTGGTGGCAACCTGGATGCGCGGGCTGGAAAACGATGTCTATTTCCAGGTTGGCTTGCTAACGGTAATCGGGTTGTCGGCGAAGAATGCCATTTTGATTGTGGAGTTTGCCAATGAGATCAACAGCAAAGGTCGCGAACTGCTGGAATCGACGCTGGAAGCCTCTCGTCAGCGTCTGCGCCCGATATTGATGACCTCACTGGCATTTATCTTCGGCGTGCTGCCAATGGCCATCAGCAGCGGCGCCGGTTCCGGCAGCCAGCACGCGGTGGGCACTGGCGTGATGGGCGGGATGATCTCGGCCACCGTGCTGGCGATCTTCTTCGTCCCGCTGTTCTTTGTGGTGGTGCGTCGCCGCTTCCCGCTGAAGGAGAAGCCGCACGATTAACCTGCCATTCCGCACCGTGCAATATGAAAGAATGTAGGGTCGCCATTTATGGCGACCGTTTTAAAGCCGCGGTGACGACGTAATAAAAAAGCCGCCATAGCATGCCAGGCGGCTTTATTGTTGTGTGTGGTAAGAATTACAGCAAGTTGGGAAATGCCCTGCTTTTCTCTTCACGCGTTACTTACGTAACATCGCTTCGATGAATTCTTTCCAGTTTCCCATTTCGGTGTCGACCATAAAACCCTCTCTTATTGTAGCGGCAATTCTACGCCGTTTTTTTCTACAGGTGAATACGTTTCCACCTGTTATCACTATCGGCAAAAGTAGTCGAAAACTGTAATTTACTGAAATTGCGTACTGACGCACATTTCAGCAACCCTATAATGCGTCAGGAAAAAAGCCAACCTTAAATCGGGTAGCAGAAATTGGCACTTAGGATAATCCTTAGTGGCCTGATGATGCCGCTGGCAATAATTCGATGCTTAAGTGAAAGCGTTTCCCGGTCCTAAGTAATAAAATTTATAACGGCAAATTCGTCATGAAAAAACGTGAATAAGCCAGGCTTTCGCCGCCAGCGCTCACAGCCCTTAGAGCGCTGTGGTAAACTCGCGCTTTATTTTTTTATAAAACGGGAATAAGCGATGACAGCGCAGTGGGTGATGTACGGAATTAAAAATTGCGACACGATTAAAAAAGCACGCAACGCTTTAGCAGCTTCCGGCATTGACTATCGTTTTCATGATTATCGCGTGGATGGCATTGAGGACGTGCTGCTGCAATCTTTCATTGATCAGCTCGGTTATGAGGCACTGCTCAACACGCGCGGCACCACCTGGCGCAAGCTGCCGGATGAGGAACGCGCGGCGGTAACCGATGCGGCCAGCGCTAAAGCGGTCATGCTCGCGCAGCCGGCTATCATCAAACGCCCTGTACTGGCCGCGCCGAATGGCGATCTGCTGGTCGGCTTCAACGATTCCCTTTATTCCGCCTTTATCCAGGAGAAGTCATAACATGTTCTGTCCGGTTATTGAGCTGGCTCAGCAGCTTATCCGTCGCCCGTCTCTCAGCCCGGATGATGCCGGTTGTCAGGCGCTGCTGATTACGCGCCTGGAAGCCATCGGCTTCACTGTCGAGCCGATGCATATTGGCGATACGCTGAACTTTTGGGCCACGCGCGGCCAGGGCGAGACGCTGGCGTTTGCCGGTCATACCGATGTGGTACCGCCTGGCGACGCCAATCGCTGGATCAGCCCGCCATTTGAACCAAGCATCCGCGACGGCATGCTGTTTGGCCGCGGTGCCGCTGACATGAAAGGCTCGCTGGCGGCGATGGTGGTGGCAGCCGAGCGCTTTGTTGCCGCCAATCCGCAGCATAAAGGTCGTCTGGCATTCCTGATTACCTCTGATGAAGAAGCCAGCGCGGTTAACGGTACGGTGAAAGTGGTTGAGCGCCTGATGGCGCGCAACGAACGCATGGATTATTGCCTGGTTGGCGAACCGTCAAGCACCGAAATCGTTGGCGACGTGGTGAAGAATGGCCGTCGTGGTTCGATGACCGCCAATCTGACTCTTCACGGCGTACAAGGCCATGTAGCCTATCCGCATCTGGCGGATAATCCTGTGCATCGCGCCATGCCAGCGCTAAATGAGCTGGTAGAAACGGTGTGGGATGAAGGCAATGAATTCTTCCCGCCGACCAGCATGCAGATCGCCAATGTGCAGGCCGGTACCGGCAGTAATAATGTGATTCCTGGCGAATTCTTTGTGCAGTTCAACTTCCGTTTCAGCACACAGTTGACCGATCAGATGATCAAAGATCGCGTCGCTGAACTGCTCGATCGTCATCAGCTGCGCTATACGCTGGAGTGGAATGTTTCCGGTCAACCGTTCCTGACTTCACGCGGCAAGCTGGTTGATGCCGTGGTGAACGCTGTGGCGCACTATAATGAGATTAAGCCGCAGTTGCTCACCACCGGCGGCACCTCCGATGGGCGCTTTATTGCGCGTATGGGTGCACAAGTGGTGGAGCTCGGCCCGGTGAACGCCACCATTCATAAGATCAATGAGTGCGTGAAAGCGTCAGATTTGCAAATGCTGAGCCGTATGTATCAGCGCATCATGGAACAGCTGATCGCCTAAGCGCGCAGAAGGAGAAAGGGGATGGAATTCTTTAAAGAGTACTGGTGGATCCTGGTGATCCTGCTGATGGTTGGTATTTTAATGAACGTTTATAAAGACCTAAAACGTATCGACCATAAAAAATTCATGGACAACAAACCGACGTTGCCGCCACATCGTGACTTTAACGATAAATGGGATGACGAAGAGGATTGGCCTAAGAAGAAATAACGCGAGTTAAAATCCATTCTGTAGGGTCGTAATTTATGGCGACCCATTCAAGGGACGCATGAATGCGTCCCTTACGTTTTGCCGCTACATCATCATCACTACATCATCATCGCCGGGCCTGGCGCCGCTCAGCGCTTCATCGAAGTAACGACGCGGCACGGTATAACGCAGATGATTCAGCGCCAGCTCCATGCTGCGATCGTCTATCGCGTGCGGTAAATCTTCGACCACATCCAGCGTCACATCGCCGCCCAATGACAGCAGACGTTGCCTCGCCTCTTGCGCATGCTGCAGCGGAATCTGTTCGTCGTCATCACCGTGAATCAGATGGATGGTGTTGCGCGTGGTGGCGCGCAGCGGCAGCGTGGCATAGCGGCTGCTAAACACAATTGCGCGTCCCGCCAGATCCGGCTGCGCTTTCATGCCTTCCAACACCATGGTACCGCCCTGCGAAAAGCCGACCAGCGCAGTGGCTTCTGCGCGCACGCCGCTCTCCTGCTGCCAGTGGCGTACCGATTCCACGAATTCTGGCATTATCGCATCCACGCCCTGCTGCTCAGAACGATCGTGCGCCGGAATATCGGCAAACCATTGACGACCTTGCGGCAAGCTGCCGGCGTAAGGTGCGCCAACCGAAATCACCAGCGCTTGCGGAAACGCTTTCGCGAACCAGCTGCCAATCTGCGCCATCGAATCCGGATTATCGTTTACGCCGTGATACAGCAGGAACAGCTGCGCCGCACTGCTGGGTTGCTGAACAATTACATATCGTAGTGCCATAAGATCCTCCTCAAATCACTATACGCCGCTGCTGGCACAGAGATATCGGGAAAATTTGAACGAGATAATGCATTTATTGCAATGAGCGGAGCCGCTGTGCCGCATCGGGATCGAAATGAACCAGTGCTGCGGCAGCCTCCGATCGCAGCTGGTGCATCAAGGCTTTACGCCCGCTGAGACCGGCATTTTGCGCTGCGCTCGTCAGCGTCTGTTTTTGTAGCAGGATGGCGTTCAACAACGGTGAAGGAGATTGGCGCACCAGGCGCTGTAACACCGCGTAGCTGGCTTCGAAGGGACGTTGCGCCCAGGCAAAACCGACCAGCAGCGTTAAATCCTCGTCATTTAGCTGCTGGCTGGCATCGCTGGCCAGCGCTAACGGCAGCTCAATGATATCTTGCAGCCACCGCCAATCACGTGCCAGGCGCTGTGCTGCCTGCTGTTGTAACGCTTCACCTTCCGCAGATATTGCCAGCATCGCCATCGCGGCATAACAGCCACTGCTGGCTTCACGTTGCGAGCCGATGCGCACCAGCGTAAAACCGCAGGCGCGCCAGAAGTGCCACAAGGATTCGGTATAGCCGAAACTGACGGAGAGATAATCCCAGCCCTGCGCCTGCTGATGCGCCGTTGCCACCAGCGCTTTGCCGATACCACGCAGGCGCTGTGCAGCCTGCACCGCAATCCGACTCATACGCAGTGAGCGCAGCGTCGCCGCCTCGACGAAACCGGCATGTGCCGCCAGCGATTGCGCCACCAGATTGCCACGCGGACGGCGATGACCGGCCCACACCGCGTGGGCCAATGTCGGGTCCAATCCGCCCTCTTCCACCAGCCATAGCGCGCCGGTTATCTGTTCAGATTCACCCGCCAACCAGAAGCGCATGCCGGGCGCATCCAGCATACGCCGTAAATCCAGAGGTGATGTGCGATAGTGCGCACTGGCGAGCAGCCGATAACCCGCTTCCAGCGCCGGTAAATTATGCTCAGGCGTTGCCGGATAAATCGCGATCTCACTGCTTACGCGGCTCTCCTGCGCATCTTCAAACAGCAATGCCTGGCTGAGCCACTGCTCGAGCGGATCGTTCGGCGACCAGCGCAACGGCTCATCGAGCTGGAAGTAGCGCACATCGGGCAAGGTGGCGCAAAAGCGCAGCATAAAGCCGCGTCCGGTACCTTCGTACCCTTGCACGGTGGTGGTAAGCAGCACGCGCGGGAAACGTTGCACCAGTTGTTGCAGGACGGGCGAGGGAATAGCAGCCGCTTCATCAACGATCAGCCACTGCGGCTGTGGTACCTGTTCCTGCGCGAGAATGGCATCGGGTGCCATGAAACTGAAATGCTCACCGGCAAACGCCGCCAAAACTGCCGTGGAGACTTTGGCCGGTGCCGTGACTAAACAGTGCTGATTACGCCGCGCCAGCATGCCGGCCAACGCGGACTTGCCGCGGCCGCGCGCAGCGGTAATTATCGCAACGCCTTGCGGCATCGCTGCGAGCTGTTCAAGTATTTGCGTTTGCTGCTGCGGCGCCCGGCAGCACCAATCGGGCAGATGCGTTTCCACGGGATTGCGAACAGCTTGCTGCTGACGCAGCAACATCACCTGCGAGTCTTGCAGCATTAGCGATTGCAGATGATGGATAAAATGTGGTGTCGCGATCGGCTCGGCGACATCCGCCCAGCGCAGGCTGTCGGCATCGGTTTGCCTGGGCCAGCTTTCCCAATCAGGCGTTAACAGGAATAACCAACTGCCCGCGCGTAAGGTGCCGGCCAGCGCCGCGAAGGCATCGGCGTGAAAACCGCTGCGGGCATCGAATATCGCATGCTGGAATTCACGCCCCAGCAAGGTACGTAAGGCCGAGGGTGCGACCGCACGTGGGAAATCTGCGCTGTCACTCACCGTCAGCCAGTCGCCAGGCAGCGCAGTGTGCCAACGTGTGGCTTGCTGCAGCGCCCAATTGGCCTCCCCCGCGACAACGCAAAGGCGGCGAATGCCTGCACGCTGCATCGCCGCCGTCTGTTCAATCAAAGAGATCACTTGCTAGCAAAAGTATTGCACTGGCCGGGATCGCCGCTATCGAAACCGCGCTTCAGCCAGGTATAACGCTGCTGAGAGGTGCCGTGCGTGAAGCTGTCCGGCACCACGCGGCCCTGACCTTTCTGCTGCAGACGATCATCGCCAATCGCTTCCGCCGCATTGAGCGCTTCCTGCAGATCGCCCACCTCCAGAATGTTTTGCTGTTCCATGTAATGGCCCCAAACGCCGGCGAAGCAGTCCGCCTGCAGCTCCATTTTCACCGACAGCTGGTTCACCTGCGCCTGGCTCGCGCCCTGTTGCATCTGGCGTACTTTTGGCTCGATGCCCAGCAGTTTTTGTACGTGATGCCCTACTTCGTGGGCGATCACATAGCCTTGGGCAAAATCACCGCCCGCGCCGAGTTTGGTTTTCATATCATCGTAAAACGACAAATCGATATACACGGTTTGATCGGCAGGACAGTAAAACGGTCCCATCGCCGATTGTCCGGTGCCGCAGTTGGTGCGCGTTGCACCGCGATACATCACCAGTTTCGGTGGCACGTACTGTTTGTTCATCTGCTGGAACAGCTTGCTCCAGGTATCTTCCGTGGTCGCCAGAATCACTGAGGTGAATTTGGCATCTTCATTACTCTGCGCGGTGTTCACCTGACGCTGCTGCGAAGTTGGCGCGACACCCCCGCCGCCTTCCAGCAGTGCGGTGAGGTCGTAGCCGTAGTAGCCTGCAACGGCGACCACCACCAGCAAGATGAGGCCGCCTTTGCCGCGTGGAATGCGGATTTGCCGTCCACCGCCGCCGCCAAGGCCCGGTGAATCATTGCGTCGATCTTCTACATTGTCGCTTTCACGACGCCCTTGCCAGCGCATGGCCTACTCCTTTAAACATGATTTGGCATGATTTTAGTTGGCGGCAGCAGGAAGCACCAGCATTGTGGTTACATAACACCGTAGGGTCGTCATTAATGACGACCTCTATTACGGGCATAAAAAAAGGTCGTCATAAATGACGACCCTACAAGATAGATGGACAGATTTAATCCAGCTTCACACCCAAACGCTGTGCGACTTCTTCGTACGCTTCAACCAGGCCGCCGAGGCTCTGACGGAAACGGTCTTTGTCCATTTTGTCCATGGTGTTTTTGTCCCACAGACGCGCGCCATCTGGC
This sequence comes from Pantoea sp. X-Soil-ISGK-421, assembly GCF_059730785.1. Lineage (NCBI taxonomy): Bacteria > Pseudomonadati > Pseudomonadota > Gammaproteobacteria > Enterobacterales > Erwiniaceae > Pantoea > Pantoea sp. X-Soil-ISGK-421. The sequence goes on from NZ_AP035979.1 coordinate 2,933,489, forward strand.
GAGAACTCATCGCCCAGCACCACTTCGCCGTTGAACAGACCAAATTCCAGCTTGAAGTCGACCAGGATCAAACCTGCGTCATCAAACAGCTTGCTCAGCACATCATTGGCTTTAAAGGTCAGCTCTTGCATGCGCGCCAGGTTCGCTTTACTTACCCAGCCGAAAGTTTCGCAATAGGATTCGTTCACCATTGGGTCGTGTTTGGCGTCATCTTTCAGGAAGAGATCAAACAGCGGTGGATTGAGCACAATGCCCTCTTCCACGCCCAGACGTTTTACCAGCGATCCTGCCGCACGGTTGCGTACCACGCACTCCACCGGCACCATCTCCAGCTTTTTCACCAGCGCTTCGTTATCCGACAGCAGCGCTTCCATCTGGGTCGGAATGCCCGCTTCCTGCAATTTGGTCATGATGAAATGGTTAAACTTGTTGTTTACCATTCCTTTGCGATCAAACTGCTCGATTCGTGCACCGTCTCCTGCTGACGTATCGTTGCGGAATTCAAGTATCAGCAGATCCGGATTATCGGTGCTGTATACGGTTTTCGCTTTACCGCGATACAACTCAGCTCGCTTTTGCATCTTGTTAACTCCAAACATGAAAGAACCCGTGTTCAGCGGTGTTTTACCGCGCACCGACTGCATGACGCAATCGTTTACTTCGCCGGGCGCTATTATACACAAAATCATTCGAGATACAGGAAGGCGGCAAACGCATCTGCAGCTTGGAGGGTTTGTGTATATGCCAAATCAAAACAAAAAGGCCGGAAATCTCCGGCCCTTTGGCAATTTATTTCAGTGCGCCTTGAATCACCTGCACCAGCGCATCGTTCTGCGTCTGGGTTAGCACGTGACCTTTCGGATCGATGAACTGCAGACTGCTGCGGTTATCCAGATCGCCAACCTGCAATTTGTAATCGCCGTTTGGTAGTTCTGGATCTTTGGCACCGATCTCATCCCATACGCCGCTGCCCGGCTGTTTATAAGTGACTTTCAGGCTGCCCTGCGAACGGTTGTCGTCTGTCACTTCCATGCCCACGCGTTTCAGCGCCGCTGGCAAACGCTGCCAGGTGACGTTAAACGGTGCACGCAGAATCAACAGCGGTAAACCGGTGTCATCCGCGCCGCTCTGCACATCAATCTGTCCAGTAGCGCGGCTCGCCGCTGCAGCCTGGCTGGCAGAATCCACTTTATCCAGACCGGTGCTGATATCGTTCAACATCTGACCGGTATAGCGTTGAATCTGCGCCGGAGAGGTAACGGCTTGACCTGATTGCTGCAATTCGAGCAAACGTACCGTCAGCACTTGCTGGTAGCTCTGATTCTGCACGCTAATCTGATAGCGACCGCGGTACTGGTTATCTTCGTCAGCACGGTTCCACTGCACCCAATCGGTGGTCAGCTGTTGCGAAGCGTCATCACGCTGGGCAATCGGGAACTTGTAAGACTGAATGACACCTACCACTTGCGACCAGATAGAACCACGGCTGCTTTCTACTGCCAGCACGCCGGTATTGCCGGTGAACTGCGCGCGCGTGCCGTTCAGCAGGGCCAGCGGCTGGGCTGGCGGACGAATATCCAGCTCTTTGCCTACCGCGCCTTTCGCCACGCTATGCGGAACATCGTAATCACCATTCTGCAACGGCAGAATCATGCCCGCTGGGGCTTTTAAATCATGCAGATCAGGCGCCTGCAGGTAAGATTCATCACCGCTGACCTGGCGCTTATAACGCTGATCGTTGGAACACGCTGTTAGCAGCATCAGGGTGGAAAGGCCCACTACCGTTGCCAGCGTCGAGCGCTTAACTGAATAACTCATTGATTCTCCCTAAATTATCGCAGACCCGCTTTAATCAGCGCTTGCGCCGTTTTCGCCTGACCGGCTTCGGTCAGTGGCGTCATTGGCAAGCGCAGCGTGTCATCCGCGATTAATCCTAGCTGTTTTGCTGCCCATTTCACCGGGATTGGATTGGGTTCACAGAAAAGCGTCTGGTGCAGGTGCATCAGACGCTGATTCAGGCGACGCGCTTCGGCGAATTTGCCCTGTTGCGCCAAGGCACAGAGTTCAACCATTTCACGCGCTGCAATGTTGGCCGTGACCGAAATTACGCCTTTGCCGCCCAGTTGCATCGAGTCCAGCGCCGTAGCGTCATCGCCGCTGACGATGATGAACTCATCATTAACCAGCTCTTGGATCTGTGAGATACGCGATAAGTTCCCGGTAGCTTCTTTGATTCCGATAATATTTTTAATTTCGGCCAGACGCGCCACGGTTTCCGGCAGCATGTCACAACCGGTACGCGAAGGAACGTTATACAGCATCTGCGGCAGATCGGTACTTTCTGCTATGGCTTTAAAGTGCTGGAACAAACCTTCCTGAGTCGGACGGTTGTAGTAAGGCGTGACCGTCAAACACCCCACCACACCGCTGCCGGTAAAGCGTTTGGTCAGAGAGATGCCTTCCGCCGTGGCATTTGCGCCAGTGCCTGCAATAACCGGAATGCGGCCATCCGCCAGTTCCAGCGTTTGCATAACCACATCACCGTGCTCGTCATGGCTGAGCGTGGCAGATTCGCCGGTAGTGCCAACAGAAACAATCGCCGCGGTGCCGCTGGCAACATGATAATCAATCAGTTTTTTTAGACTTTCGCGGCAGACATTACCTTTTTCATTCATTGGCGTAATGAGCGCAACAATACTTCCGGTGAACATGGGCTATCCCCTCGACAAACAAGTGCCTCATGTTACGTTTTACATTGAAAGAAAAGCAAGCGAGCCACGCCATTCCCGCGCTTGTCAGCAGTTTTTTTTATGTTTACCTTATAGTTATTAGCGAACGTACAGGAAATGCCATTTTGTCGCAGTCACAGCCTCACCATCTGGTGATCACCGCACTGGGCGTTGATCGTCCGGGTATCGTCAATACCATCACCCGCCATGTCAGCAGCTGCGGCTGTAATATCGAGGACAGCCGTTTGGCCATGCTGGGAGATGAGTTCACCTTTATCATGCTGCTTTCCGGCAGCTGGAACGCGATAACCCTGATTGAATCGACGCTGCCGATGAAAGGGGCCGAACTGGAATTGCTGATTGTGATGAAGCGCACCAATGCGCGCGCCACACCGCCGATGCCGGCTACCGTTTGGGTGCAAATTGAAGTCCCCGATTCACCACACATCATTGAACGCTTTACCGATTTGTTCGACAAACATCAGATGAATATCGCCGAACTGGTGTCGCGGATTAAACCAGCGCAGGACGGTGTGGCACCCACGCTCTATATTCAAATGACGGCGCACAGCCCAGCCAATCAGTTCAGTGCGCCCATCGAGCAGGCTTTCAATCAGCTGTGCGAAGAACTGCATGCACAAGGTTCAATTCGTCTTTATAGTGTCACCGACGATGCTGACAGCACCGTTTAATCAGGCTCCGGGTTATTTCGCCACACACTCTGCCGCTGCGGCAAACCGTGTGGTGAAATAACCCTGACGGTAAACACCCCCTGGCACTTTTGCTCCTGATGGTGTATTACCCACAGCATGTAAAAAAAATGGAGAGTTGTGATGAATCCACTGAAAGCCGGTGATGCCGCACCGAAATTTAGCTTGCCCGATCAGGACGGCGAACAAGTAAATTTGGCCGACTTCCAGGGACAGCGCGTTCTGGTCTATTTCTATCCAAAAGCCATGACGCCGGGTTGCACCGTGCAGGCCTGCGGTCTACGCGACAACATGGAAGAGTTGAAAAAACAGGGTGTCACTGTATTGGGCATCAGTACCGACAAAGCGGAGAAACTGTCGCGCTTTGCCGATAAAGAGATGCTGAACTTCACGCTACTTTCCGATGAAGATCATCAGGTGTGTGAGCAGTTTGGCGTGTGGGGTGAGAAAACCTTTATGGGTAAAACCTACGACGGCATTCACCGCATCAGCTTCCTGATCGATGGCAACGGTAAGGTGGAGAAAGTGTTCGACGATTTCAAAACCGCCAACCACCACGATATCGTGCTGAATTATCTGGAATCAGCCTAATGTGAACGGGTGCGCAAGTCGCACCCGTTTTCTTTTACTCTATCCCCGGCTCATCGAGCGCCGGAGTTTCCGGCCACGCATGCACCACGGCTTTCACCAGCGTTGCCAGCGGAATCGCAAAGAATACGCCCCAGAATCCCCACATCCCGCCGAAAATCACCACCGACAGAATGATCACCAGCGGATGCAGGTTGACCGCTTCTGAGAACAGAATCGGCACCAGCACGTTGCCATCCAGCGCCTGAATCACCAGATAAATGGCGATCATCGTCCAGAAATCACTGCCCAATCCCCACTGGAACAGGCCAACGCCGATCACTGGGAGGGTTACCACCATTGCGCCGATATAGGGAATTAAGACGGAAATACCGACCAGCACCGCCAGCAGCAGCGAGTAGTTTAGGCCCAGCAGCAGGAACGCCAGCCAGGTAACCAATCCCACCGCTACCATCTCCAGCACTTTGCCGCGAATGTAGTTGGTGATCTGTTGATTCATCTCTTGCCACACCACGCCCGCTAAACCGCGATTGCGCGGTAGCACGCGGCGCACCGCATTCAGCATCTGCTCTTTATCTTTCAGCAGGAAGAACACCATCAGCGGTACCAGCACCAGATAGATCATCAGCGTCATAAGCCCCACCAGCGACGCCAGTGAATACTTCACCAACGATTCGCCCAAGCCCGTCAGACGGCTGCGCAGGTTCTCGACAATAATATCGATGATGCCGGCATCGACCAGCGCCGGATAACGCTTCGGCAAGCCAGCGGCAAACACATAGAGCTTATTCAGCATGTTGGGTAAGTCGCGCGTCAGGTTGATGCCCTGCTGCCATGCTACTGGAGCGACAATCAGCACCATCACCAGCAAGATACCCGCAAACACCACCAACACCGCACTGGTTGCCCAGGTTCGGCTACAGCCCACGCGCTGCAGACGCACCGTTGGCCACTCAAGGAGATAGGCCAGCACCAGCGCCACCAGCAGCGGTGCCAGCAAACCGCTGAGGAAGAACAGAATGCAAAACGCCGCCAGCAGAATTACCAGCAGCCCGATGGCCTGCGGATCGCTGAAGCGGCGTTTGTACCATTGATAAAGCAGAACGAGCATGAAAACATCCTTGAAACTAAAACAGAAAAGCGCACGTTGCGTCGCGGCGCAATGTGTGGCGACGCAACGTGCATGATTTGAAGGGTTAATGCGTGATACTACTCACCAACGCATCCTGACCGGAGATCATCACACAGTTGCGTCCGGCATTTTTCGCCTGATACAGCGCGGCATCGGCTTGCTTAAGGCTTTGCTCCTGCGAACCACTTTCCGGCTGCCAGTCGGCAATACCCACCGACAGCGTGACAGTGCCGACCTGATCAATCCAGTTTTCCGCAATGCTGATGCGCACGCGCTCGGCCAGAATGCGCGCATCTTCCACCGACGTCGCAGGCAACAGCATCAGGAACTCTTCCCCGCCGTTACGACACACCACATCGGTTTGACGTGCGCTGCTGCGTAAGGTTCGCGCCACATGTTTAATCACCTCATCACCAACGTCATGGCCGAAGGTATCGTTGACCCGTTTGAAGTGATCGATATCCAGCGCCAGAACTGAAAACGGCTGGCGCATGGTGGCGAAGTAGTCGAGCACGGCACTTAGGCCACGGCGGTTGAGCAGATTGGTCATGGGATCGCTCTGCACTTCCGATTTCAGGCGGCCAATTTTGTCCTGCACTAAACCAATACCGGTAAGCAACGCGCGTTTGACCTGCGCCGCTTCGAAATACCACGCACGAATGCCGCCAATCTCACTCGACACGCCTTGCGAATCCATCTGGCTGGCTTTACGCGCCAGCTGCCAAAGCGGCAGCGCAATCAGACGTGCCAGAATCACTGCCACCAGCAAGGTCAGCAGCGCAAACGGCACCGAGTTTTTCAGCACTTTCAATAACAATCCCGAGAGCGGTGCCAGCGTGACATCCGTTGATTTCAACGCCACCACCATCCAGCCGGTGGTCGGCACGATGGCATAACCGGCCAGCTTGGTTTTCCCCTCTTCGCTCAACTGCACTTCACCGTTGGTGTGCTCCTCGCGCTGACGATCGCTAACGATGCCTGGCACGCTCTTGCCAATCAGTTGGTTGTTCTGGTGATACAGCACCTGATTATTACTATCCATCACGTAAACCTGGGTGCCATCACGGTAGAACTGCTCGCCGAGCAGCGCGTTCAGGATGCTTTTCTTCTTCAGATAAATGGTGCCGCCGACATAGCCGAGGTAGCGCCCTTCTTTACTCCAGATTGGCCAGGAGACAAACACAATCAGGTTGTTGGCGGCGGAGATGCTGGGCTTGCTGACCATCGGCTGACGCTTTGCCAGCGCTTCACGCGATGACTGGCTGGTCAGCTGCATGCCTTTCAGCATGAGTGACTCTGGCGAAATCGCTTTCACGATACCGTTACTGTCTACCACCGCGACCGAGTTAAAACTGTTGGTTTGTTCGCGCAGCCTGTTCACTTCTTGCTGCGCCAAATCTTCGTTCTCAAAATCATTGCCTAACTGGGTCGCACTGTAGTGCAGCTGCGACTGAGCCAACTGAAAGAAGACCTCAGTGGTGGCCGCCAGTTTGGTCGCGTAAGCGCGATTCGCTTCAAGCGTGCTTTCAATCAGGACCATGCGTTGCACGCGCCAGGTGGCGTACAGCGTATTGGCGAGTGTGATGACGATGCTGGTGATCGCCAGTAGTGCGATCAGCGTACGCAGGTCAGTTTTTGGCCGCAGGCGCATCAGCATGGAGCACCTGCTCTGGTGAGTAGATTCATAAATTTGTGTGCCTGACAGTCTTGTTATTGTTGGATGCACTTGCCCTGGTGAGGGAACGGGCGATTGTACACCTACAACTCAAATTGAGCACGACGCATCCTGCCAGCCACCCATAATTCTTTCTCTACGCTGGCGCTAATCGATCAAACCGTTGGCATCATAAAACGGCCACGGACCGGGATAATCGCCAATGGCACACAAATGCGTGCTCATGCCCTGCTGCGCATGCCAGCGATGCAGCAGGAAACCGGGCGGCTCCAGCACAAAATTAGCGGGCGCTTTATCCGCAAGATTAAACGCCACCTGATGCGATACGCCCGGTGCCACGCACGCCAGCGTACCGGCAAACCGCGCCTGCACTGAGCGATGTAGATGGCCGCTCAGCACACGTTCCACCTGCGGATGGCGCTGGATAATCGCCGCCAGCGCCGCCGGATTGCGCAGCGGCTGGTTATCCATATGTTCGATGCCACAGAGAAACGGCGGATGATGCAACATCACCAGCGTTGGCAACTGCGGATGGCGCTGCAACTGCTCATCAAGCCATTGCAACTGCGCGTCATCCACATAACCCCAAGGCTGCTGCGGCACGCTGGAATCGAGCGCCAGCAGTTGCACACCTTTCAGTTGCATCTGCCAGTTCAGGGTTTCACCGTATTGCAGATAGTGATGATCCAGGAACGCCGCACGCAGCGCCTGGCGATCATCGTGGTTGCCCGGCATCAGCAGAAACGGCAATTGCAGCTGACGCAGCACCTGCTTTAACGTTTGATACTCTTCAGCCGTACCGAAATCGACCAGGTCGCCGGTAATCACCACAATGTCGGGTCGCGGTACCAGCCGGTTCAGCGTCTCAATCACCCGCAGCAGCGCGGCTTGCGTGTCGACTTTTTTGTATGACAGGCGACCATTCGCCTTAATGTGTAGATCGCTGATTTGCGCGATCAGCGTCATGGCTTCAGACACGAATCTTTTCCTCTGGAAAGTTATGCGCTTCGGTCGCCATTAATGGCGACCCTACGACGAGACTGCATGCATTTGTAGGGGCACCATTTATGGCGACCCTACGACGAGGCTGCATGCATTTGTAGGGGCGCCATTTATGGCGACCAAACCCATTAAACGGGCATCCTGCGCCAGCGTCCAGCTCACCGCTTGTCCGGCATGCCAGGTTTCACGCGCGTGGCGATCCACCTGAATCGGCATCGCCAGCCCGATATCGATCATCAACCGCTGCGACGCGCCCAGGAAGGTGCTGGCGACAATAAAGCCCCGTCGCGTGTAACGATCGTCGCTGGCCAGCAGCACATCTTCCGGGCGGCAGAAACGCTGCGGATTGCCGTGCACATCCACATCCACGCAGTTGATCGCGCCAACAAAATCGGCAACAAATTTTGAGGCCGGATACTGGTAGATATTTTGCGGTGTATCGATTTGCACCAAACGGCCCTGCTCCATCACCGCAATGCGATCGCCGAGCGCCATCGCTTCCTGCTGATCGTGCGTCACGTAGACCGCCGTGATCGCCAGCTTCTTCAGTAATGTGCCGATTTCCAGTCGCAGACGATCGCGCAGGCGCGCATCCAATGCTGCCAGCGGCTCATCAAACAGCAGCACTTTGGGTCGTGCGGCTAACGCCCGCGCTAACGCCACGCGCTGCTTCTGCCCGCCGGAAAGTTTGTCGATGCTGCGCTGTGCTAGCGCGGTGAGGTCCACCAACGCCAGCATCTCCTGCACGCGTGCTTCCCGTTCGGCCCGCGCCACACCTTGCACTTTCAGACCATATGCCACGTTCTCAGCCACATTCAGATTGGGGAACAGCGCATAATTCTGGAACACCATGCCAACGTTGCGTTTTTCAATCGGCAACGCGGTAACGTTGCGATCGTCAAACCACACTTCGCCACCGACATCACAGCTCTCTAGCCCACTTATAATGCGCAGCGTGGTGGTTTTGCCGCAGCCGGATGGTCCTAGCAGCACCAGCGTTTCGCCGGGATGGACCGTAAGATCGAGCGGTTGCAGCGCCTGATGATGATGAAAGTGACGTGCGCAACCACGCAGCGTCACGGTAACGGCCGCAGAATTCATGCTGCCTCCTTGTGTTGGCGCGAGACCGCGCGGTTAAGCCAGTGATTTACGGCATTGAGCATCAGCAACAGCGGCAGAATCATTAGAATAAAAATCAGTGTGTAGGCGGAACCCACTTCCAGCCGCATTGAGGCGTAGCTGTCGGCCAGGCCAACCGGCAGGGTTTTGGTTAGCGGCGTGTGCAGCATCCAGGTGATGTTAAATTCACCGACCGACAGCGTGATCACCATAAAAGCGCCGGCGAGAATGCCATTGCGGCAGTTGGGTACCACCACGGTAAAGAAGCGCTGCCACTGGCTGGCACCGAGGCTGGCAGACGCTTCTTCCAGACGCGGCATATCCACCGCCTGCATCACCGCCAGTACCGGCCGCATCATAAACGGCAAGGTAAACAGCACGTGACCAATCAGGATGAACACCCAGCTATCACGCAGGCCGGAAAACTGGCCGTAGAGCAGAATGATGCCGAGCGCCGTTGCCAAACCGGGCAGCGCCACCGGCAGCATCAGACACTCTTCAATGCGAGCCGCCCAACGTCCCGGCGCTTTCAGCAACCCCCACGCGGCGGGCACGCCAATGATTAAGGTAATCAATAGGCAATACAGCGCAATCACTAGCGACAGCCAGAAGGTATCGGCGTACATCTGCCACACTTGCGCCACCCACTTCAGCGTGAAACCGCTGCGCAGGCCGATAAAGTAGTTATTGGTGACGCCCGCCAGCATCGACAACACCACCGGCACGATCATAAACAGCGCGGTGATGGTGGTAATCAGCAGCTGCAGGCTAAACAGTCCGCGACGATTCATTGCGCCTCCTTTGACTGCGCCAGACGGCGCGCCAGCATCAGTCCCAGCCAGGCGAATCCGCCCATCACCACTGACAGCGCGGCGGCGGTGGCAAAGTTGGCGTAGTTAGTGAATTCGCCATAGATGGTCAGCGGCAGCACCGCCAAATCAGTGCCGAGCGTAAAGGCGGTGCCAAAAGCGCCCATGCTGGTGGCGAAGCAGAGCGCGCCAGTGGAGAGCAGCGCCGGTTGCAGGCCCGGCACAATCACATCCCAGGTGATGCGCCACTGGCTGGCACCCAGCGAACGCGCCGCTTCTTCCAGCGAGCGATCGAGTTTTTCACTGGCCGCCACCAGCGTGATGATGGCGCGCGGCAGCGAAAAATAGAGGTAGCCGATAAACAGGCCCACCAGCGAATAGGCCAGCGTCCAGCGCTCATGCAACAGGCTCATGCTGATTTGCGCCAGCAATCCCTGACGTCCGGCCAGCATTACCACCAGAAAGCCCACCACCACGCCGGGAAACGCCAGCGGGAAAGTCAGCAACGCCAGCAAGGTGCCGCGCCCGGCAAAACGCTGACGCGCCAGAAAGCAGCCAACGATAGCGGCAATCAGTAACGTTACCAGCGTCACCGCCAGCGACAGTAGCACGGTGTTTAGCAGGCTCAGCAGATAGTGCGGCTGAGTGATCACCGTCCAGTAACCACTGTGCTGGGTGCTACGATCGTCCTGCATACCGATTTGCAACAGGCGGGCAAACGGCAGTAGCCAGAAAGCGCAGAAGAACAGCAGCGTGGGCAGCACCAACCACAGCCAGCGGCTGCCCGGTTGCGTCCGTATCTGGCGGCGCGAAGCCGCCAGGGTGTCAGCCATCGACATTAACGCATCTCACTCAGGTATTGCGCCGAGAAGGCTTTCTGCGCATCGGCCATCTGCTGATAGTTCACCGTTTGCGCGCGCGCATAATCGCTATCTGGCAGGAAAAATGTCCTGGCCTGCGCTGACATCGCTGAGGTGCGTACCGGACGTAGGAAGGCATTAGCCCAAATCGCCTGACCTTTATCCGACAACACGTAGTCGATCACTTTCTTACCGTTGGCAGCGTGCGGCGCGTTCTTCACCAGGCTGATAACGTACGGCACCGTAACCGTGCCCTCTTTCGGGATCACAAAGGCGACGTTGGCGTGATCTTTATATTTGGCGCGATAGGCGTTGAAGTCGTAGTCGAGCAGGATCGGAATCTCACCGGAAATCAAACGCGCGTAGGCGGTCTGCTTCGGTACGATCGGCTGGTTAGCCTGCAATTTTTTGAACCAGGTCAGTGCGGGCGTGAAGTCTTTCATGTTGCCGCCCTTTGCCTGGTTTACCGCTACGGCCGCAACGTAACCGACAAAAGCGCTGGCGGGATCGAGATAGCCGATCATGCCCTTGTATTCGGGTTTCAGCAGATCATCCCAGGATTGCGGTACCGGCGCCCCACCAAGTGCGTCCACGTTAACCATAAATCCCATGGTGCCGGAGTGCAGCGCCACCCATTTGCCATCAGGATCTTTCATTCCAGCGGGGATGTCGTCCCAATGTGCCGGTTTATAACTGTTGATGACGCCGGCGCTGTCCGCCTGGATGCCAAAACTGACGCCGTAATAAACCACATCTGCCACCGGATTGCCCTTTTCCGCCACCAGCTGCGCCAGCGCCTGGCCGGAGTTTTTGTTGTCCTGCGGCACCTGAATCCCGGTGTCTTTGGCAATGGCGCTAAGCTGGGTTCCCCAGTCCGCCCACTCGGGCGGACAGTTGTAGCAAATCGCCGTATCGGTAGCCTGCACCAGCGGGCTGAGCAGCGAACCGGCGGTCAGTGCGAGCACCCCGGCAATCATTGTTACTTTTTTCATGATGGTTCCCTGATGTTGGCAATGGAAGAAAAAGCGGTTGATGGCGCAGCGATACTTGCACCAAGCCTTAATCGATGTGGCAGCACGCGGGTACCGCGGCTGGCTTGTTGTAACAGCATGTCGATCGCCCCGGCGCCGAGCAGGTCGGCTGGTTGGGTCACGCTCGCCAGCGACGGCGCAATTTGCTCGCCGATATCGATGCCATCAAAACCCATCACCGACAGCTGCTGCGGGATGCGCACCCCCGCGCGTGCCGCGGCACCGATCAGGCTGATGGCGAGCAGATCGTTGGTGCAAACCACCGCGCTCAGCGGCGTTTCACCACGCAGCTGTGGCTGCAACAGCGCAAAATTAGATTGTGTATGGCTGGGCATTTCGAGTACCGGCAGCGCGCGCAACCCGGCCTGATGCATGGCATCGCAATAGCCCTGATAGCGCAGACGCGCGCGGTCGGATTGCAGCATCGGACCGGCCACCATGCCGATGTGGCGATGGCCGAGTTGCAGCAGATGTTCAGTGGCTTGCTGCATCGCCAGGCGGTTGTCGACGCAAATCGCTGGCCAATCGGTCGCCTGCGGCACGTTGTGCGTCAACACAAACGGCATACTGGCCTGATGCAGCGTACGCAGGATGGCGCTGTTATCGGCGTCGGCGACGGTGAGAACCAAACCGGCAACGCGCTGATTCAACATATGTTCCACAATCGCCGCTTCACGCTCTGGCTGATAATCGCTGGTCGCCACCAACAGGCCGTAATCTGCCGCGCGCGCCTGGCGCTCCATCGCGTGTAATTGGCGGGCGAAAATCGGATTAAGCAGCGACGGCAGCAGCACACCGAAGGTGGTAGATCTCTGGGTGCGCAGCTGGCGGGCAATGTGATTAGGGCGAAAGCCGAGTTGCTCAGAGGCGTTCAACACTTTTTGCAGGGTGTCAGCACGCAGCAGATGCGGATCGGAGAATGCGCGTGCGGCGGTGGCGCGAGAAACGCCAGCCAGTTTGGCTACGCTGATTAAATCGGACATGTTCGCCTCTTAAAGTGCCAATGAGATCGATCTCATCGGCGCTTAAAGTAGTGGCGAACTGTGACAGCAACATCGCGAAAACATGACGAACAGATGACAGCAGCGCGAACTGCTGTCAGGCAGACATTACAACATCAGGAAGGCATATCCTTCGTTTTGCAGCGACGCCACGGTGGTGCCGCTCGACAGCGTGTGGGTAACGCGCGTATCAATCCAGTCACGCTCCAGCTGATGGAAAGCCACCGACTGATCGCAGATGGTCACCTTCACGCCGGCTTTTCTCAGCTCATCAATCAGCTTGAGATTTGGGTTATCGGTGCCATACGTTTTGCGGAACTGATCGTTATTCAGCGCTGCCGGGACCGCATCGCTGTTGATCGAGACCACAAACTTTAGCTGATCGAGCGGTACGCCTGCCGCGTAATAGAGGTTAGTCACGCGCGCCACGCGTTCCAGCCCGAGGTTCGGCTGGCGGACATCCCCTTCATTGCGGTTAATCTGGAAGACGATTTTATTGCTCAGTCCGGGCGTGGTGGCCGGATTGTAGTCCGGCACATTTACAAAGTGGATCTTGCCGTAACCGGCGATAGCTGGCGTGCTCCAGAAGTCGGCAGGCTCGCTTTTCTTATCGGCAAACTTGTCGCTGACCTTGTCGACCAAATCGGGGAGCTGTAATACATTGCCGCCGACAAATCCTGCCAGGGCCGCAATAACGATATAGGATGCTGGACGCATTTCACTTCTCCTGTGCCTGAAATTTACATCTGTAAGAGTGCATAACCCTGATTTTCCAACGTCGACACGGTGGTCGGGCTGGAGAGTGCATGAATCACTGATTGGTCGATCCACGCTTTCGGGAAGTGATGGAACGCGACCGACTGATCGCACACCGAAACTTTCACGCCCAACTTATTCAGCGCGCCAATCAGCGCCAGATTAGGGTTGTCGGCCTTATAGAATTGTTGGAAATGCGCGTTATCCAGCATCGCAGGTGTGGCATCACCGGTGACCGACACCACAAAATGCAGATCATCGGCCGGTACGCCCGAGGCGATGTAGAGATTCACCACGCGCGCTACGCGTTCCAGTCCGAGGTTTGGACGCTTCATATCTCCTTCGCTGCGGGTGATTTGAAACACGATTTTGTTACTTAAACCGACCACCGGCTTGAATGCCGCATCAGCTTCATAATGGATTTTGCCGTAGCCTTCGACGGCAGGTGTGCTCCAGAAGCCGTCGGGATCGCTGGGTTCAGACGAGAAATGGCTGACAACACGCTGATACAAATCATCACCTTTGCTCACGGTGGCGCCAACAAAGCCACCGACAATCGCGATCAGGGCGTATGAAACTACAGAACGCATAAAAACTCTCCGGCTTACACTGCGCGTCAATTCACAGTCCGTTTGAAAAAAGTGCTTTATCTATACCACAGCGTGAGCAGGGCAAAAGTCCTGTAGTGATGGGCTGTCCGGCTCAATGGTTGCGGGAAAAATAATTAGCTCGGCTAATTGAAAAAGCTTTTCGATTGTCGCATTGGGGAGAGTTAAGAAATGGCTGGCCGTGAAAGGGTTATCACAATCCATCAGGAGTAAGTTTACGTGCGTTTAAAACATAGCCAATAATAACTGTATAAACTGCTTTTCATGTTGGCTTCACGATTAAAATTCTTGATGGATAAAGCGGGCCAAACCCACTGATTTACCACTACTTTTCAGAGTAAACCTGGAAAATTTCATGCCAAATTCAATAATTTTGAGCAACTTTACGTAACTTTAACTTTTGTGCGCGGACAACTCTGGTTAACTCGCTCTCTCATATTCAATTTTTTGCGGCAATTTCGCCATGCTGTAACCTTTTTTCATTTAAAAACCCTTAAGCTTCATCATTTGCTTGTCGCCGCGGTGTGGTTAAGATAGAACGCGCTGCACACAGAAAATAGACGCAGAACATTTGAACAACGTACCTGTCCAAATTCGGGTGACTTTTACAGGATCAAGGCATGTTTAACCGGTTGAAAAAATCAGTACTGGCGGCCCTTATTCCTACGCTGCTGCTGACGTCAGCGCCCAGTGCGCGTGCCGACGTCAGTGATACGCTGCCCGATATGGGCACCACAGCAGGTTCCACGCTGTCGATTAATCAGGAACTGCAGATGGGCGACTTCTACGTACGCCAACTGCGCGCCAGTGCGCCTCTGATTAACGATCCGCTGTTAAATCAATATATTAACGAACTTGGCCAGCGTTTGGTGGCTCACGCTAATTCCGTCCGCACGCCCTTTCACTTCTTTCTGATTCAGAACGATGAACTCAATGCCTTCGCCTTCTTCGGCGGCAACGTGGTGCTGCATTCGTCGCTGTTCCGCTATACCGATAATGAAAGCCAGCTGGCATCGGTAATGGCACACGAAATTTCGCATGTGACCCAGCGTCATCTGGCGCGCGCCATGGAAGAGCAGAGACGCAATGCGCCACTGACGTGGGTGGGCGCGTTGGGTTCGATTCTGCTCGCGATGGCCAGTCCGCAAGCGGGGATGGCAGCGCTGACCGGTACGCTGGCGGGCGCGCAGCAAGGCATTATCAGCTTTACCCAAGGCAACGAACAGGAAGCCGATCGCATTGGCATTCAGGTGCTGCAACGCGCCGGATTCGATCCACAAGCCATGCCGACTTTCCTGCAGAAGCTGGCGGACCAGAGCCGCTTCTCCTCCAAGCCTCCGGAGATTTTGCTGACGCACCCGTTACCCGATAGCCGCCTCGCCGATGCGCGCAACCGCGCTAACCAGATGCGTCCGGTGGTGGTGCAGTCGTCGCAGGATTTTTACATGGCCAAGGTGCGTTCGCTCGGCATGTATTCCACTGGCCGCAATCAGCTGACCGATGATCTGTTGAATGAATATGCCAAAGGCAACGTGCGTGAACAGCAGGCGGCACAATACGGCAAAGCGGTGCAGTTCCTGCAGGCGAAAAGCTTTGATAGCGCCAAACGTGTGATCGCCCCGCTGCTGGCGAAGCAGCCGGATAACGTCTGGTTCCTTGATATCATGACCGACATCGACATCGGGCTGAATCAGCCGCAGCAGGCGATCGCCATGCTAAGCAGCGCTAAAGGCAGCAGCACCAATCCAGTTCTGCAGTTGAACCTGGCTAACGCCTATGTCGAAGCGAAGCAGCCAGCCAACGCCAGCCGCATCCTCAATCGCTATACCTTTGCCCATCCGGACGATGTCAACGCCTTTGATCTGCTGGCGCAAGCCTCTGCGGCGCAGGGTTTACGCGATGAAGAACTGTCGGCGCGCGCTGAAGGTTTGGCACTCAACGGGCAGCTCGATCAGGCGATTTCCACCTTGAGCAGCGCCAGCGCACAAGTACCGCTCGGCAGCCTAAAACAGGCGCGCTATGACGCACGCATCGATCAGTTCCGTGAACTACAGAAACGCTTCAAGGTGTATCAGAAGGGATAATGTCCAGGTGCGCATAAATGCGCACCCTACGAAAACCGCGCACGTAGGGTCGCCATTCATGGCTTGATGCCGATCGCTTAAGCAGTGAATAAATCATCGCACGTTCCGTAGCGGCGCGATTTATCGCGCAATGAATTGCGTCGCTACGGCATGTGGCGCGGTTAATTCAGCTTAAATCCATTCGTTACAATGAGTTAAAGATCAAGCGCTTCCTTAACAAACGGAATGGTGAGTTTGCGCTGGGCGCTAATGGAGGCACGATCGAGGCGATCCAGCGTATCAAACAGCGTGCGCATCTCACGGTCGAGGCGTTTCAGCAGGAAGCGCCCGACATCTTCCGGCAGCTCAAAGCCCCGTAATCCGGCACGCAGCTGCATTGCCTGTAATTTGTCGTCATCAGACAGCGGCTGTAAACGGTAGATTTGCCCCCAATCGAGGCGTGAAGCCAGATCCGGTAAGCCGAGATTCAGTTGGCGCGGCGGTCGATCGCCGGTAATCAGCAACCGCGTTTTACCGATTTCCAGAATGCGATTGTAGAGATCAAATATCGCCATTTCCCACTCTGGATCACCCGCGATGCATTCGATATTGTCGATGCACACCAGCGCCAGATTCTCCATTCCTTCCAGCACCTCCGGCACAAACCAGGTGCGTTTATCCAGCGGCACATAGCCCACCGCTTCGCCGCGCGCCGAGAGTTCCGCACAGGCTGCGTGCAGCAGATGACTGCGGCCACCGCCTTCGCGCGACCAGAAATAGAGATAGCTACCGTGTTGCTGAGAGAGTGCGCCTTGCAGCGCCGCCAGCAGAGACGTGTTTTCCCCCGGCCAGAAACTGGCGAAGGTTTCATCATCGGGTAAATAGAGTGGCAATGAGAGCTGTGCCGGCGTGTTCAGAAGTACCTCAACGGATGAGCGGGCAGAAAACCGCGCAAGTTTATCACGATCTTTGCCGGAGATGAACCGGGCTTCCCTGCCCGGCTTGCCGCTTTAACTTTCGCGCTTCTCTTCCGCGTCCAGCACCACTTCTTCTGGACGTAATACGCTGATTAAACGGAAGATCAGAGCCAAGCCAACGCCAACAATGGTCGCCAGCGCCATGCCTTTCAACTCTGCTGCGCCAATGTGCACTTTGGCACCGCTCACGCCGATGATCAGGATCACCGAGGTCAGGATCAGGTTCTGCGCTTTGTTGTAATCCACTTTAGATTCGATCAATACGCGAATACCCGACGCGCCAATCACGCCATATAGCAGCAGCGATACGCCGCCCATCACCGGTACAGGAACGGCCTGAATCGCCGCCGCCAGCTTGCCGACGCATGAAAGCAGGATGGCAAAGATCGCCGCGCCGCCAATCACCCAGGTGCTATACACGCGAGTTATCGCCATCACGCCGATGTTCTCGCCATAGGTGGTATTTGGCGTGGAGCCGAAGAAGCCGGAGATCATGGTGGATAAACCGTTGGCGAACATTGAGCGGTGCAGGCCCGGATCGCGGATCAGATCTTTCTTCACGATGTTGGCGGTCACCACTAAATGTCCGACGTGCTCGGCAATGACCACCAGCGCAGCTGGCAGAATGGTCAGCATCGCCACCCACTCAAAACGCGGCGTATAGAAAGTTGGCAGTGCGAACCACGGCGCATTCTCTACCGCTGTCCAGTCCACAATACCCATCGCATAAGAGAGCGCATAGCCGACTAACACGCCGACTAAAATCGGGATGATGGCGAGGAAGCCCCGAAACAGCACCGATCCAAATACCGTCACCGCCAGCGTCACCATCGAGATGATCACGGTTTTGCTGTCTGGCGATGTGCCTTCAGCGGGCAGCAAACCGGCCATGTTCGCCGCCACGCCCGCCAGTTCAAGGCCGATAACCGCGACAATCGCGCCCATCGCCGCCGGAGGGAACATCACGTCAAGCCAGCCGGTACCGGCTTTCTTCACGATCAACGCCACCACGCAGAACAGAAAACCGCAGAGGATAAAGCCGCCCAGCGCCACTTCGTAACCCAGCGGCAACAGCAGCAGCACCGGCGAAATAAAGGCAAAGCTCGATCCGAGGTAAGCCGGGATTTTGCCTTTACAGATGAACAGATAAAGCAGCGTGCCGACGCCATTGAACAGCAACACCGTGGCCGGGTTGATGTGGAACAGAATCGGCACCAGCACGGTAGCGCCGAACATGGCGAACAGGTGCTGCAGGCTGAGTGGAATGGTTTGCAGCAGTGGCGGGCGTTCGTTAACGCCAATAGCGCGACGAGTCATTATTATCCCCTATCCTCTTCGTTCTTCGCGCTATGGCTGCGTTGGCTGCTCCCGTCCACCCGAATCACTTACTGAAGTAAGCTCATCGGGATGAACGCGATTGCCGCATTGCCCTAGCGCGAATAACTCGAGGATGACATTGTTGTGTTTTTAGACAAAAAAAAGCCGACTCTCTGGCCGGCTGGTTGCTTTATTTGGTTCCGAAAATTTTGTCCCCGGCATCGCCGAGTCCGGGAATGATGTATCCCTTTTCGTTCAATCCCTGATCGATAGACGCGGTATACAGCTCCACATCCGGATGCGCTTTCTCCAGCGCCGCAATGCCTTCGGGTGCCGCCACCAGCACTAACACTTTAATACTGGTGCAACCGGCTTTCTTCAGCAGATCGATAGTGGCAATCATTGAACCACCGGTGGCCAGCATCGGATCGACCACCAAAGCCAGACGCTCTTCAATGTTCGAGACCAGCTTCTGGAAATACGGTACCGGCTCCAGCGTCTCTTCATCACGATAGACGCCAACCACGCTGATACGTGCGCTCGGCACATGCTCAAGCACGCCTTCCATCATGCCGAGGCCCGCACGCAGAATCGGCACGACGGTGATTTTTTTACCTTTGATCTGATCGATTTCAACGGGGCCGTTCCAGCCTTCGATCGTCACGCGCTCGGTTTCCAGATCGGCGGTGGCTTCATAGGTCAGCAAGCTGCCCACTTCCGAGGCCAGCTCGCGGAAACGCTTGGTGCTGATATCATGCTCACGCATCAGGCCCAGTTTATGTTTGACCAGCGGGTGTTTGACTTCCACGATCTTCATGATTGTTCTCCCGGAATTGAGTTGAGCTAAAAAAAAATCGCCGGATTATACCGCCTTTTCACCACCGCGCCATATGTCATTGGTCAATGGGCCGATTCATTACGCGCTGGAATAAGGATTGGCGAAAATTCAGCGCTGTGCAAAGGCAGCATGAGATGGGACTCGCAAACGTTTGCCTGCGCTGTTAGAATTGCCGCGCTTAATTTTTGCCACCAACCGCAATTCGCGTGGGGATTCCGCAGTGACCGACAAAACCTCTCTCAGCTACAAAGACGCCGGTGTTGATATTGATGCTGGTAACGATCTGGTTGACCGTATTAAAGGCGTAGTGAAAAAAACTCGCCGCCCGGAAGTGATGGGTGGATTGGGCGGATTCGGCGCGCTTTGTGCGCTGCCGCAGAAGTACCGCGAGCCGGTGCTGGTCTCCGGAACCGATGGCGTCGGCACCAAGCTGCGTCTGGCAATGGATCTCAAACGCCACGACAGCATCGGTATTGACCTGGTCGCGATGTGTGTCAACGACCTGATCGTGCAAGGTGCAGAGCCACTGTTCTTCCTCGATTATTACGCGACCGGCAAGCTGGACGTGGATACCGCTTCATCGGTCATCACCGGCATCGCCGAAGGTTGCTTGCAGTCGGGTTGTGCGCTGGTAGGCGGCGAGACCGCTGAAATGCCAGGCATGTACCACGGCGAAGATTACGACGTCGCCGGTTTCTGCGTCGGCGTGGTGGAAAAATCAGAAATCATTGACGGTTCGAAAGTGCAGGACGGCGACGTGCTGATCGCGCTGGGTTCCAGTGGTCCACACTCGAACGGTTACTCGCTGGTGCGCAAGATTCTGGAAGTCAGCCAGACCGATCCAGAGACCAAACAGCTGGATGGCAAATCACTGGCCGATCACCTGCTGGCGCCAACCCGTATCTATGTGAAAAACATTCTCAGCCTGATCGAGCAGGTTGATGTGCATGCGATTTCGCATCTGACCGGTGGCGGCTTCTGGGAAAACATCCCGCGCGTGTTGCCAGACAACACCCAGGCAGTGTTGGAAGAGAGCAGCTGGCAGTGGCCTTCTGTGTTCAGCTGGTTGCAGCAGGCTGGCAACGTCAGCCGTCACGAAATGTACCGCACCTTTAACTGTGGCGTGGGCATGGTGATTGCGCTGAGCCCGGCAGAGGCGGATAAAGCGGTGCAGCTGATGACTGACGCTGGCGAAAAAGCGTGGAAAATCGGTGTGATTAAAGCTTCTGATTCTGAAGAGCGTGTGGTTATCAATCCATGAAGAAACTGGTTGTACTGATCTCCGGCAACGGAAGCAATCTTCAGTCCATCCTCGACGCCTGCGCAAGCGGGCGTATTAACGGCAGCGTCGCTGCCGTTTTCAGTAATAAAGCCAGTGCCTTTGGTTTAACGCGTGCGCAGGAAGCCAATGTCCCGCAGCATGCGTTAGCCGCCAGTGATTTTGCCGACCGTGAAGCCTTTGATCGCCAGCTGATGCAGGAGATTGATGCTTATGCACCGGATATGGTGGTGCTCGCCGGTTATATGCGCATCCTCAGCAGCGCTTTTGTCGCGCACTATCACGATCGTTTGGTGAACATCCATCCTTCGCTTCTGCCAAAATACCCGGGCCTGCATACGCATCGTCAGGCGCTGGAAAACGGCGACGAGGAGCATGGCACCTCGGTGCATTTTGTCACTGACGAGCTGGATGGCGGTCCGATTATTTTGCAGGCGCGCGTGCCAGTGTTTGCGGGCGACAGCGAAGACGAGATCAGCGCGCGCGTGCAGCATCAGGAACACGCGATCTATCCGCTGGTGATCAGCTGGTTTGTTGATGGGCGTTTGCAGATGCGTGAGGGTAAAGCGTGGTTGGATGGTCAGCCGTTGCCGCCGCAGGGTTACGCCCACGACTGAATGATATGCATATTCCGTAGCGGCGCGATTTATCGCGCATTTCGATGGCACCATCGTGCCGATCCAGACATTGCGCAATAAATTGCGCCGCTACGAATCGCAGACTTTTTTAACCAAACCTTCCCGTAATGTAATCTTCGGTGCGTCGCGCTTTTGGCGAGGTGAAGATGCGGTCGGTTTCGTCAAACTCCACCAGTTGCCCGTTATGCATAAACGCGGTGTAATCCGACACGCGGGCTGCCTGCTGCATATTGTGCGTCACCAGCACCAGCGTGAAATGCTGCTTCAGCGTGGTCATCAACTCCTCAATCACCAGCGTTGAAATCGGATCCAGTGCCGAGGTGGGTTCGTCCAGCAGCAACACTTCCGGCTCAATCGCAATGGCGCGCGCAATCACCAAACGCTGCTGCTGGCCGTTGGAGAGCGTTAACGCGTTTTGTCCCAGCTGGTCTTTCACTTCCCCCCACAATGCCGCGGCACGCAGCGCGCGCTCACAGGCTTCATTCAGCACACGACGATCGCGCACGCCCTGCAAGCGCAGGCCATACACCACGTTTTCGTAAATCGATTTGGGGAACGGATTCGGTCGCTGAAATACCATGCCAATACGGCGGCGCAGTGCGGGAAGATCCTGATTGGCCTGCATCACCGCGTAATTATCAAGCAGAATCTCGCCCTCAATACGGCAGCGATCAATCACATCATTCATGCGATTAAAGCAGCGCAACAGCGTCGATTTTCCGCAGCCGGAGGGACCAATCAACGCCGTGATGCGGTTTTTCGGGATCTGCAGATCGATGTTATTTAGCGCCTGGCGTTCGCCATACCACAGCGACAGCTGATTAACGCTCAGGGCAATGTCGTAATCGGGCGTCATCAAAAACCTTTTTAGTGCGTCATAAGCCGGTAACGCTCACGCAGTCGATGGCGCAGTGCCATCGCCAGCAGATTGAGCGACAGGATGATCACCACCAGCAACAAGGCGGTGGCGTAAACCAGCGGTCGATCAGCATCAATGTTGGGGCTCTGGAAAGCCAAATCGTAGATCTGAAAACCGAGGTGCATAAATTTGCGATCAAGGTGCAGATAAGGGAAGACCGCGTCAACCGGCAGTTCCGGTACCATTTTCACCACACCCACCAACATTAGCGGCGCAGTTTCACCAGCAGCACGCGCCACCGCCAGAATCAAGCCGGTCAGCATTGCCGGTACCGCCAGCGGCAGCACCACGCGCCACAGCGTTTCCGCCTGGGTTGCGCCCAGCGCCAGCGATCCCTGACGCAGATTATCCGGAATCCGTGATAATCCCTCTTCGGTGGCAACGATCACCACCGGCAGCGTGAGCAGCGCCAGCGTTAACGCCGCCCACAGCAAGCCCGGCGTGCCAAAGGTGGGATTGGGTAAGGTGCGGGAGAAGAATAGCTGATCGAGGGTGCCGCCAATCAGCCAGACAAAGAAACCGAGGCCAAACACGCCGTAGACAATCGATGGCACCCCCGCGAGATTCACCACCGCAATGCGCACCAGCCGCGTCAGCGCATTGCGCCCAGCATATTCGTGCAGCCACACCGCAGCGATGACGCCGAGCGGCATGACGATAATCGACATCAACAGCACCATCAGCACGGTGCCAAAAATTGCCGGAAACGCACCGCTTTCACCGCCACCAGACGTCGGGGAGTCGCTGATGAATTGCCAAATCTGGCTGAAGAAGTGCAGCGTTTTATTGGTCAACGTCATGGTATTCGGATACCACGCTGCAACGACTTGCGCCAACGGGATGATGTGATCCACGCCGTTCACATCGCGCAACACCAGCGTATCGCGCTGACTTTCGTGTTGCAGATGCGTTAACTGCTGCGCCAGCGCATTGAAGCGCCGCTGTAGTGCCGTGCGATTGGCCTCAAACTCAGACTGCATTTCCAGGCTAAAGGTACCGTCACGCTGCTGCTCATCGGCCTGCTGCTTCAGACTTTCCAGTTGTGCATTAAGGCGCGCCATCTCAATGCGGCGGATTTTACTCGCCTGCCGCAGTTGCTCATGTACCTGCTGCAAACGCTGATGTAGCAAGGCATCGCGGCTGTGCGCTGTCATCACTTCATTATCCTGGCGCAGCTCCACCAGCCAGCCATAGGCATTGCCGCCGTTGCGACGCTGCAGCACCAACACATCAATAGGACGACGGGTTTTCGCTTCGCCCTGGCTGTAAAGCACGCGAAAATCGGGCGCGGCAAAATCGCGGTTGCCGGTTTTCACCACATAGCGCCACTGCTCGCCCTGCTGCTGTTTGTCCAGCGTTTCGCCCAATACCATCAGCGCATTGCCTTCCGGCGGCTGGAACTGATATTGATCGACCGGCTGCGGCCAAAAGGCGCGCACGCCCTGCCAGCCCAGCAGGCCAATCAGCAAGGTAAACGCCAGCAGGCACACCGCGACAGCCCCGGCGGTGAGCCAGCGCCAGCGATCATTTTGTTTCATCGCCGTCATCCGTGCCCCTCATGCTGGGTATAGCGTTGACGCAGGCGCTGACGAATCAACTCGGCGATGGTGTTGATCACTAACGTAAATATCAACAGTAACAACGCACTGAGGAACAGAATGCGGTAATGTGCGCTGCCTGCTGCGGCTTCGGGCATCTCAATGGCGATGTTGGCGGAGAGCGCACGCAGTCCAGCAAATAAGCCGCCTTCGCTGACGGGCGTGTTGCCGGTCGCCATCAGTACAATCATTGTCTCGCCGACTGCGCGACCAAAGCCAATCATCAATGCAGCAAAGATGCCCGCCGATGCACCCGGCAGCACTACGCGCGTTAGGGTTTGCCACGGCGTGGCACCCAGCGCCAGCGAGCCCTGCCCGAGCGCGCCGGGTACGCTGAACAACGCATCTTCCGATAAGGTGAAAATCAGCGGAATCAGCGCGAACCCCATCGCCAGCGCGGCCACCAGCAGGTTGCGCTGTTCGTAATGCGCTAAACGCTCGCCCATCTCCGGCCAAAACAGCGTCGGCAGCCACAGCGTCAGTAACGTCACGACTAACAGCACAGGCAGCAGCAGAATCACTTCAAAACCGGGACGTCGCCAGCTGGCAGGCAAACGCGGGCTCAGCACGCCACACAGTAATAATGTGGCGGCGAGGACAGGCGGCAGGAGCAAAACGCCGACCAGCGAGGTGCTGATATGTGGCGCCAGCCAAACGCCCGCGATTAAACCAATGACCACGCTTGGCAGCGCGCCCATCATTTCGATGGCGGGTTTAACCCAGCGACGTAAACCTGGCGACATAAACCACGCGGTGTACATCGCAGCGGCCAGCGCCAGCGGCGTGGCAAACAATAACGCCAGACTGGCGGCTTTCAGCGTGCCGAGCACCAGCGGCATTAAACTGAACTTGGCTTGATAGCTGTCGCCCGCCGCCGTGGATTGCCAGACCCAATCAGCCTGCGGATAATTTTCGTACCAGATTTTCTGCCACAGGTTGCGCCAGGTAAAATCCGGCCACGGATTATCCAGCGCGAACTGTTGCCATTGTCCCGCGCGTTCGACGATCAAAGCATCACCGCGCGGCGCGAACGCCAGCGCCTGAATGCCCGGCGCCAGCTGACGCGTTAAGATCGCGCCCTGCTGCTTGCTGGCAAACAGCTGAACAGTGCCCTGCTCATCGTAAGTCGCAAACACGCGGCGCTGCGATTCTGGCGTAATGCCGCGCGCATGCTGGCTGCCGTTGAAGGTATGAATCTGTTGCAGACGCGGCCCTTTATCACTGGCGATAGCAAACCATTGATGTACGCCCTGCGCATCCTGAACTAACAACGTTCGTCCGCCGGCCAGCATATGCAGGCTTTGCGGCACCAGGTTGAGGGTTTGCGTTTCGCGTAACTGCGCGCCATCCGGCGTGATGTGCCACACGCGCAGCAAGCGCCCACTGCTGGCGTAGAGTAAGGTGCCGTCCGGCGACAACAGCAGATGATCGGCCTGCTGCTGTGTTAACAGGATCTGATTCACTTTTTGTTGATTTTGCAGCGTCAGCAGGCTGATACCCGCTGCGGTTTGCGCGGCAATCAGCCATTGATGGTCGCTGAGTGAGGTCAACGCCATGTTACTGACCGGACCTTGCGGTAAGCGCAGCGGACGATCGCCCAGCGGGAAACGCCATTCGCCGCTGCCGTTGCGGATATCCGGTTGCATTAATAGCAGTTCGCCCTGCATATTGAGCAGCACGCTGCGGTTATCGCTGCTGACGCTGGCTGCATCGGGCTTACCATTCAGCGCCAGTGCGGGTGCGGCAGGTTGGCCATCCAGCGGAATAAAGCGTGCTTCGTTGCGGCTAATGCGCCAGCCCAGATGACCGTCGCTGCCCATCGCCAGCATTGGGGCTTTGTCCCACAGCTGAATAGGGGTGGTGGCCTGCATACCCGGCGCGCTAAACAGCGGTAATACCACCCAAATCAGCCAGAAGAAAAGCAGTAACATCAGCAACAAAATTCCCACGCCGCAAGCCGTGACGATACGGCGCACTAAATTATCAGTGGCGCGTCGACGACGGTCGCTAAAGTGGACGGGAATTCGATTTATGCTCATGCAGGCCAGGTTACCGATGGAAACAAGTCGCTATGTTGCCCGTAGCTGATTGATAAGACAACCTTTGACGTTGGACAAGCCTGCCATACTCTCGCCATAATGGTGGTGGACACTGAGCGGTAACGCATTTTTGCGCCTTTTCCGCCGGACATTCCGTCCAGCAACAGCATCACGGAGTCAGAATGGGTCAGGATAAGCTGTATATAGAAAAAGAATTAAGCTGGTTAAGCTTCAATGAACGTGTGTTACAGGAAGCCTCGGATAAAAGTAATCCGCTGATTGAGCGTATGCGCTTCCTGGGAATTTATTCCAATAACCTCGAAGAGTTCTATAAAGTCCGCTTTGCCGATCTTAAACGGCGAATTCTGATCATCGAAGAGCAAGGAAAACCGACTTCTCTGCGTCATCTGTTAAAGAAAATTCAGCTGCGCGTACAGAAATCGGATCAAGAGTTTGATGCACTCTACAACGATCTGCTGCTGGAAATGGCGCGTAATCAGATCTTCCTGATTAACGAACGCCAGTTGTCACCGAATCAGCAAGAGTGGCTGCGTTATTACTTCAAACATCAATTACGCCAGCACGTTACGCCAATTCTGATCAACCATGATACTGACCTGATTGAATTCCTTAAAGACGATTACACCTATCTGGCGGTGGAGATCATTCGCGGCGACGATATTCGTTATGCGCTGCTGGAGATCCCGTCGGATAAGGTACCGCGCTTTATTAACTTGCCCGCTGAATCACCGCGCCGCCGCAAACCAATGATTCTGTTGGACAACATTCTGCGCTATTGCCTTGATGAAATTTTCAAAGGCTTCTTCGATTACGATACGCTGAATGCCTATTCAATGAAGATGACGCGCGACGCCGAATACGATTTGGTGACGGAGATGGAATCGAGCCTGCTGGAGCTGATGTCGTCGAGCCTGAAGCAGCGTCTCAATGCTGAGCCCGTTCGTTTCGTTTATCAGCGCGATATGCCTGATGCGATGGTGGAAATGCTGCGCCATAAGCTGTCGATCTCGAACTACGATTCGATTGTGCCAGGCGGCCGCTATCATAACTTCAAAGATTTCATCGGTTTCCCGAACGTGGGTAAAAGCAATCTGGAAAACCGTCCGCTGCCGCAGATTCGCCACATCGGTTTTGACGGCTTCCGCAACGGTTTTGACGCCATCCGTAATCGCGATGTGTTGCTCTATTACCCGTATCACACCTTTGAGCATGTGCTGGAGCTGCTGCGTCAGGCCTCGTTCGACCCGAACGTGCTGGCGATTAAGATCAACATTTACCGCGTGGCGAAAAACTCGCGCATCATGGATGCGATGATTCACGCCGCCTATAACGGTAAGAAAGTCACGGTGGTGGTTGAACTGCAGGCGCGCTTCGATGAAGAGGCCAACATCCGCTGGGCGAAACGCCTGACCGAAGCGGGCGTACATGTAATCTTCTCCGCGCCGGGTCTGAAAATTCACGCCAAGCTGTTCCTGATTTCGCGCCGTGAAGGCGAAGAAGTGGTGCGTTATGCGCATATCGGCACCGGGAACTTCAACGAAAAAACCGCGCGCATTTATACTGACTATTCATTGCTGACCGCTGATGCGCGTATCACCAATGAAGTGCGGCGCGTGTTCAACTTTATTGAGAATCCCTATCGCCCAGTGACCTTCGAACATCTGCTGGTTTCACCGCAGAACTCGCGCGACGTGTTGTATCGGTTTATTGATGCGGAGATTGCCAACGCGCAGCAAGGCAATCCTGCAGGAATCACTCTGAAGATCAATAATCTGGTGGATAACGGATTAGTTGATCGTTTGTATGCCGCCTCATCGGCAGGCGTAAAAGTGAATCTGCTGGTGCGCGGCATGTGTTCGCTCATTCCTGATTTGCCGGGCATCAGTGAAAATATTCGCATTACCAGCATCGTTGACCGCTATCTCGAGCACGACCGCGTCTATATTTTTGAGAACGGCGGCGAGAAAAAGGTGTTCCTCTCCTCCGCGGACTGGATGACGCGAAACATTGATCACCGCATTGAAGTTGCCGTAGCGATTCTTGATCCCCGCGTGAAGCAACGCATACTGGACATCATCGCCATTCTGTTTAGTGATACGGTGAAAGCCCGCATCGTCGACAAAGAGCTGAGTAATCGTTATGTGCCGCGCGGCAACCGTAAAAAGGTGCGTTCGCAGCTGGCCATTTACGACTACATCAAGAAACTGGAACAACCCGAATAACGCCTATGCCAATCTCACATAAAAGTACGCCGAAACCTCAAGAGTTCGCGGCAATCGACCTCGGCTCGAACAGCTTCCATATGGTCATTGCCCGCGTGGTGGATGGCGCTTTGCAAGTGCTGGGACGCCTGAAACAGCGTGTGCATCTGGCCGATGGGCTGGATGCACAGAATCGTCTGAGCGAAGACGCGTTTGAGCGCGGGCTGAGCTGTCTGGCGTTGTTCGCCGAACGTTTGCAGGGCTTTAGTCCCGCCAACGTCACCATCGTCGGCACGCACACCCTGCGCATCGCCAGCAACGCAGAAGAGTTCCTGCAGCGCGCCGCCGAGGTGATTCCCTATCCGATCGAAGTGATTTCCGGCAACGAAGAAGCGCGTCTGATTTTCATGGGCGTGGAGCATACTCAGCCGGAAAAAGGTCGCAAACTGGTGATTGATATTGGCGGCGGCTCAACCGAGCTGGTGATTGGTGAAGATTTTGAGCCGCAGCTAGTGGAAAGCCGCCGTATGGGCTGCGTCAGCTTCGCCAATCTCTTCTTCCCGAAAGGCGATATCACGCCAGAAAACTTCCGCCGTGCGCGCCTCTCCGCAGCGCAGAAGCTCGAAACCATGGCGTGGCAATATCGTCTGCACGGTTGGCAATATGCGCTGGGCGCATCGGGCTCTATCAAAGCGGCCTGTGAAGTGCTGCTGGCGATGGGTGAAAAAGAGAAGCTGATTACGCCAGAAACGCTGGAACTGCTTACCACCGAAGTACTGAAGCACAAATCCTTCAACGCGCTGAGCCTGCCGGGCTTGTCGGAAGAGCGTAAAGCGGTGTTTGTACCCGGCTTAGCGATTTTGTGTGGCGTGTTTGATGCGTTAGCGATTCGCGAGCTGCGCCTCTCTGACGGCGCACTGCGTGAGGGCGTGCTGTATGAGATGGAAGGCCGCTTCCGCCATCAGGACATCCGCAGCCGCACCGCGCAAAGCCTGGCAAATCACTACGCGATTGACAGCGATCAGGCACGTCGCGTGCTGGAAACCACGGAGAAGCTCTATCTGCAGTGGCAGGAGCAAAATCCGAAACAAGCCAATCCGCAGCTGTCGGCGCTGCTGAAGTGGGCGGCGCTGCTGCACGAAGTGGGATTGACCATCAATCACAGCGGCATGCAGCGCCATTCGGCCTACATCCTGCAAAACTCCAACATGCCGGGCTTTAATCAGGATCAACAGATGCTGTTGGCCACGCTGGTACGTTATCACCGCAAAGCGGTGAAACAGGATGAGATGCCCCGTTTCACCTTGTTTAAAAAGAAACAGTTTCTGCCGATGGTGTTCCTGCTGCGTCTTGGCACGCTGCTGAATAATCAGCGCCAGGCGACCACCAAACCGGATTCGCTCAAGCTCAGCACCGACGACGGCCATTGGACGCTGACCTTTCCGGCCGGCTTCCTGAGCCAGAATACGCTGGTGCAGTTGGATCTCGAGCGCGAGCAAGCCTACTGGAATGATGTCACCGGCTGGAAACTGATGCTGGAAGAAGAGGAGTAAAGCGGGCAGCGGCCCGCAATCTGGTTATGACTACACGCCCCGATAATTATTACGCTGAAAAGTACGGTCTCACGCCGACACATTCTGAAGTGCTAGCCGCCCTTCCTCATCTTGAGGCGGGGAAAGCGCTGGATTTGGGCTGTGGCCAGGGCCGCAACAGCCTGTTTCTCAATCAGCATGGTTTTGACGTTACGGCATGGGACAGCAATCCAGTCAGTCTTGAGCGCCTGAACAGCATCATCGCGGAAGAGGCTCTGCAGAACATTCACACCGAGCTGTGCGATCTCAACAACGTACGGTTTAACGGCGGCTATCAGTTTGTGCTGTCGACGGTGGTGATGATGTTTCTGCAGCCGGCAACCATCCCGCAGCTGATTGCCGATATGCAGGCCAGCACGCGCAAATACGGCTATAACCTGATTGTGGCGGCGATGGACACCGACGATTATCCCAATACGCAAAACTTCCCGTTTGCGTTTAAATCCGGTGAGCTCAGCCACTATTACCGCAACTGGCATATCGTGAAGTACAACGAAGATGTCGGTGAACTGCATCGTCGTGATGAAAACGGTAACCGCATCAAATACCGTTTCGCTACGCTGCTGGCGCAGAAAGCCAGCTATTAAGCGAATGGCCGCTATTGGCGGCCGTTACTTTGTTTGATAGCCATCAATATGTCGCCTCTTTTTTGCTCATTTTTCACACAGCGATTGCTTTAGCGATCTAAGTATGACTAAATATTGCTTCCGCCCAACCGGGTAATTACAGGAACCACGCCGCGTGAACAGCGCCATTTCTGCACGAAGACGTCCCAAAACCAGCACCATGACCCGCGTTGTTTTACTGGTCAGTTTTTTAATTTTGTTTGGCCGCCTGCTTTTCATCATTCCCGGCGCCATTGAGCATCATCAGCAAAAGAGTGCCATACCTGCACCGGTCACGCTAAGCACCAGTGATTCGCGCTAACGACCTTTCGCGTCTCCTGTCGCTGCTAAAAACATTATCCTTTGAGACAATGCTGCTTTTTACGTCCTGTTACCCGCAACGCGCTACACTGTGAGCTGACTTTACAGACACAAGGAACGCGTTATGTCTGCTTCGCATTCACAAAAATTAGCTGAAACCCGCCATCACATTCTTAATCTGCTGCTAAATGAGCATGATCTGGTTGATGTCCTGCTGGAAAAATCCGTCGACCTCAATGCGGCCGAACTGCGCGACATTACCGACTGGCGTCAAGAATTAGAGAGTGAACTGCTGCAATTACACGCCGCGGATTTAGCCGATATTCTTGAAGCCCTGCCAGAAGAAGAGCGTCAGGCGCTGTGGCGTTTAGTGCCAACGGCACAGCGCGGTCACGTGTTGGTTGAGGCTTCAGAAACCGTTTGGGCCAGCCTGACGGAAGAAATGTCTGATCGCGATATTCTGCATGCCATTGAGCCGCTGGATATCGACGATCAGGTATATCTGGCGCGCTATTTGCCGCGCGATCTCACCGGACGTCTGCTCACCACCCTTGAACCGAGTCTTCGCGCCCGCCTGCTGAGCGTGATCGAGCTGGATCGCGATCGTGTCGGGCAGATCATGGATTTCAACATCCTGACAGTGCGATCTGACGTTACCTTAGCCACGGTGCAACGCTATCTGCGCAAAGGCAAAAAAATGCCGAATGGCACCGATAAGATTTTTATCACTGACGAGCAGAATCAGCTGCTAGGCGAGTTAACGCTCACCGATATTCTCTTGAACAAACCCAAGATGATGGTTGCCGAAGTGATGAATTCGCATCCCACCACCTTTCAGCTCAACGATAAAGCGGAAGACGCTGCCAGCGCATTCGAACGTTATAACCTGATCTCCGCTGCGGTTACCGATGCACAAGGCAAGCTGATTGGCCGTATCACCATTGAAGACGTGGTCGATTTGGTGAACGAAGAGAATGAGAGCAACATTCGTAAAATGGGGGGTATCAGCCAGGGCGAAGACGTGTTTGCGCCAGTGCGCAAAGCGGTTGGCAAACGCTGGGCCTGGCTGGCGGTTAACTTGTGTACCGCTTTTGTCGCTTCGCGCGTGATTGGCTTATTCGAAGCCACCATATCGCAGCTGGTTGCGCTTGCGGCACTGATGCCAATCGTCGCGGGCATCGGTGGCAATACCGGTAATCAAACCATCACCATGATTGTGCGCGCGCTGGCGCTGCATCAGGTTGAGCCGGGTAACTTTTCGTTCCTGATTATGCGCGAACTCGGCGTGGCATTGATTAACGGCTTGTTCTGGGGCGGCATTATGGGCGGCGTCACATGGCTGATGTACGACAATTTGCAACTGGGCGGCGTGATGATGTTGGCGATGGTGTTAAATCTGCTGCTGGCCGCGCTGATGGGCGTACTGATCCCTTTAATCATGACCAGGATGAAACGCGATCCTGCCGTTGGCTCTAGTGTATTGATTACCGCGATTACCGATACCGGTGGATTCTTTATCTTCCTCGGTCTGGCGACGATATTTTTACTACACCACTAAGGCTTTAAACAGTGTGCGTAACGTTGCAGCATCTGCTGTAAATTGAGTTGCAACGTTGCGCGCGCCAGTTCACTCAATGCTGGATTGACCCGCGTTGAACCACGCTGATTTAACCACTCCAGCACATCGATCAAATGCCATAACGCTGTTTTTCCATCATGTATCGGACGCGGAAACTGCGGGCTGTGGCTGAGCATCAGCTTGCGCATATTCTGCCGCGAAACCCCTATTAACTCTGCGATATCCGTCAGCCCAACTAAGTCCGGCGCGGCTTCAATCAGTTCAGCATCGGGCAAGGCCTGAAAAACATCGTCTAACGCGCTGCGCACCGCTTCCGGTGCAGTAATGGCTTCGCGACTGAATGTCATGCTTATTTTTCCCGCCACGCCCGCGCCAATAAGCGCATCAGTGCAGCCATTTCCACCAAGTCGCTCAAGTGCTTCATTGGCGCAAATCTCATCATTGAGTTGAAATCGCAGCGTAAACTCAAATTCCATGTTCTGTTCCTCGTCACTTAACCCGCTTAGGGCTTCTACTGCAGTTATCCACCACACGCCGCAAAAGCATGGCATGCATTTCGGGGTTTTTCGGCGTACTCCAGATGCAGGTAATGCAGTAATCTCCACATCGACACTCGGCTGAGTTGTCCGGACAATACATCTTTCCCCACGCATGATGGCCGCCAACAGCAACTCGCCACCCTTTAGCTTCTGCATATCGCAAAGCTTCTTCTACCGCTTTATGCGGATGCCGCTTCCTGTCTGACATCGCTGGCTACCTTATGCTTACCGCAATGAGTTGTCAACTGACAACCCCTGTGTATTTCGCTACTATTTCACCGGCGGTAGGTTTAGAAAATAACCAGAACGGTCTCAACGCGGCACGCTTTAATCGCGTGCTGGAAACCAGCGCACAAATTCCAGCGCACACGCCGTGACGAACATATAAACTCTGTAAATATCACTGACCTGACGGAGAAGAAGCATGTTTAACGTGGATGATTTTGTACAGTCGAAGACCGGTGGCCCAAAGATGCAGGTGCTGCGCGTGGAAGGCGATATGTTGTGGTGCGCTCGCGTTGACGATCACATCAAGCGAGAAATTGAAGTCAGAGCCGATACCGTGAATCTGTATCACGAAGACGGCGATTTTGGCGTCTGCTAAAAAAAAGGCCCCAAATCGGGGCCATTTTTATGGATTGTCTCGCTGTACATTGTTCTGCCCAATGCCGCCGATAAATGGCAGACGCAGCCTGAAGGGGGTGAAATCCAGTCCCATATTCAGACCCAGCACATTCACTTCCACTCCCTCTTCCGCTCCCACCGTTACGCCCAGCACACCCAGCAGAGAAAGCTGTACGCCACGACCTGACGGCGGTAACCCCACCGGATTAAGCAGCGATCGATAGTCTTTGCCGAGCGCATTGGCCGGTAAATCCAATTTTAATGCTGGCACTTCACGACCAATATGCGCCATGAAGGTATTGCTGTTGGGGCCTGGCCAGGCGTGATACGTGGTTGGCCAGGGGTACGATTTGATTGCCGCTTCGATCTGCGGAATCAACGCTTGTGCTTCACTTCCACGATGATCGACCAGCAGGCGCGGCTTAGCACCGTACCAATAACCATCTGGTAGGTTGCTGTTACGACGCACTTTATCGCCGCTGCCCCAGCTGATCACTTCATAGCGGTTGTATCGGGTTTCACCGGCACGTTTGAAGATGATCCACGGATGCACCGCCACTGCGCCCTTCCAGCCATACGTTGGTGCGGCATACACCTGCACAATCGCTTCTGACGCATAACGCTGTGGATCAGGTGCGATGCCGGCAGAATCGCGCCGTGCAGATGCCCAGCCACCGCGTTCTGAGGTTAATTCGCCGCTGCGCGTTGCCTGCGCCAGACTGGCGCCTAACGAGAGCAAGATGATGCAAAGAAGGGAGATCAGTACAACTTTGAAAGGCAACATCGACGGCATCCTGATGAGTAAAAATCACGCACTATCTTGCAACGAAATGGGTGGGTTTGTATTCACCTGGTATGCTGTGATGCAGAAAATATCTAACCTTGCAGCCGACAGCCTCCTGAAGGCGATCATTTAGAAATAAAGATCACCCTATTTCCCTCCCCCTCAATTAGACAGTAGTGCAATAACGTTACGTCGAAGCAATCAGATTTCAGCGGCATAATATTAATATCGTTCTCATTATCATTATCATTAAAATAAAGCTAAAGAATTTACAATTACTGCCGAAAAATAGAAAGCCAGCAGTCCATTAACTGTAAAAAAATACATTTAATCCTTAGATGCGCTGCCACAATAACCAAAATAATCGGATAGCTAACATCATGTTCAAAACCAACGGGATAAAAATTAACAGTGGTGATGCCGCAAAAAAATTTGTAGTTAATTTTATTATCCTCCTGATAGTAATGTTTAGCTTGGCCATCAGCGCGATAATGTGGCTTGCCAATGAGCAGAACACCCATCAAATCAAACACAGCCAAACTGATGCGCAGCATGCGATAAACTCAGATATTGAAAAACTCACTACTGCGCTCAAAGATTACGCCTTTTGGGATGATGCCTATCGTTATGCTGGGCATAAAGACGTTGATGTGGACTGGGCATTCAACAGAGATAACATTGGCCCATCAATGTATATCAATTACTCACTGGAAGGTGTCTTCATTCTGAGTTCCGATCTGAAAACACGCTACTCTATCGTGAATGGTGTTATCAGTAATATACAGGCCGATAAATTTATTACTGGTGATATTAAAAAGCTGTATAAGGAAGCACGTGATAAAGGTGAAAATGAACAGGCAGTACATGGTTTCTATTTGATTCATGGACAGCCTGCAATTGTTTATGCTGCACTCATTAAACCAGGCAAACTACCTAAAGGTGAAACAATTGATAACCTTCCTATCCTTCTGTTTGCAGATATTTTAGATCCTGTAAAACTGGCAAAAATAGGAAGCGACTTTGAATTAAGCAACTTACATACAGATATCCTTATCAATAAAAACGCTTCACCACCTTCAATTATATTGCAATCCGATCTGGGCACAAAATTTCGTCTCCTGTGGACAACATCAACACCAGGCAATGATCTTCTTAAAGTCGTTCTTCCCTTGTTCTTAATAACTGCAGCCATATTTAGTCTGTTTGTTTTTCTTTTACTTCGCCGGGCTGTATTAGTGGCTAAGTTAATCGACGAAAGTCAGGCCGCGCTGGCTATTAGCGAAGAGCGTTTTAAATCTGTCGCTGAAGCAGCATCAGATTGGATATGGGAAACCGACAGTGACGGTATCATTTTATACCTGTCCGAACGATTCACAGGTGTGGTTCACTTTCCAACAGAGTATTGGATTGGGAAAAAATTTACCCACTTGATTAGTTATAGCATTGTCGATTTCAAAGAAAAAGTTAATGAAAATTCACATAAAGCCTCAGAAAGAAAAATTCTTTCTGGTGAATATATAGACGGATTAAGCCGTAAGCGCTATTGCAATATCTCTGTACGACCTATTTTCTCGCATAACCGCATTATCGGATATCGTGGAACGGTTTCGGATGAAACCGCAGAAATAGAAGCGAAAGCTCACATAGAGCACATGTCGCAGCATGACTCATTGACCGGACTGGCGAACAGACATTATCTGCATAATTATATGATTGAGAAGCTAGAGGGAAAAGCATCCAACTCGCCACCTATTTATGTTTTAAGTTTGGACTTAGACCGTTTCAAACCTGTCAACGATACCTTAGGGCACTCTGCGGGTGATACCGTGCTTTGCGAAGTTGCATTACGCTTAAAAAATTGTGTTCGTGATAACGATCTCGTTGTTAGACTCGGCGGCGATGAATTTTTAATCGTCACTCAGAATCAACTTAAAGACCAGGATGTTACAACGCTGTGCAGTAGAATTTGCGCCGCTGTCAATCATCCTTTTGTCATTGGCGAGCACGAAATATCGCTGGGCGTAAGCATTGGTATCGTTAGTGCAACCCATAATCAGCAAACCGTTGAAGAGTTGATCCGATTCGCTGATATCGCACTCTATGAAGCAAAATCTGCTGGACGAAATAATTGGCAGTTTTATGTGGAAGAGATGAACGAGCGCGTTCAACAAAAAAGGCAGATGGAAACCGACTTACGTACCGCTATTCGCCAGGAAGAGTTTTTCCTTGAATTTCAACCTCGCTTTAAAATTAATGAAAATACGCTGTGTGGAGCAGAGGCGCTGGTCCGGTGGAATCATCCTGTAAAAGGTCAGTTCAGCCCTGAGCATTTTATACCGATTGCCGAACAAACGGGCCTGATAGTCCAGTTAAGCGACTGGGTTCTTGATAAAGCCTGTAGAACGGCGCTTACATGGCCTGAGACATTATTTGTTTCCGTTAATTTATCACCGGTTGAATTCGAGCGAGGGGATATTATTGCCAGAATTAACACGGTATTACACAACACCGGGCTCGCCCCTCAGCGATTGGAATTGGAAATTACTGAATCAGTTCTGTTGGACGATGCGGCGAAAGTATTGACTATTATGTCGAGTCTTAAAAAAATCGGCGTGCGGTTAAGCATGGATGATTTTGGCACGGGATATTCATCACTTAGCTATTTGAGAAAATTTCCTTTCGATGGCATTAAAATAGACAGAAGCTTTATTGCTGACTTATTAGGATGCGATGCCAGTCAGGCGATCATTGAGTCTATTGTCGGTTTAGGACGTGCGCTTTCGATGACAGTAACCGCAGAAGGTGTAGAAACCGCTTATCAATTTGATGAATTGCTCAGCGTGAAATGCGATCAGGCGCAAGGTTATTTCCTTGGAAAACCGATGACGGAAAGGCTTTTTTGGCAAAATTGCATCTCAGAGAAGCCGCAGTTACTTCCGCCCAAGCCAATAAGCATGCATGGAGGCTTACATCCGCTCTAACGCCTATCTTTTACTGTGAGCTCACCACAAAAAAGCCCGCGAATGTGCGGGCTTAAAGCGACGGTTGCTAAAGGATTTTACTCTAAGCGAACAGCTCGATTATTCCCACTCGATCGTCGCAGGTGGTTTACCCGAAATATCATAAACCACGCGGGAAATGCCGTTCACTTCGTTGATGATGCGGTTTGAGACGCGGCCAAGGAAATCATACGGCAGGTGCGCCCAGTGCGCGGTCATGAAATCGATGGTTTCCACTGCTCGCAGTGAAACCACCCAATCGTATTTACGACCGTCGCCCATCACGCCGACAGAACGGACTGGCAGGAACACGGTGAACGCCTGGCTGACTTTATTGTAGAGGTCAGCTTTATGCAGCTCTTCGATGAAGATGGCATCAGCACGGCGCAGCAGGTCGCAATACTCTTTCTTCACTTCGCCCAACACGCGTACGCCCAAACCTGGACCCGGGAACGGGTGGCGATACAGCATGTCGTACGGCAGGCCGAGTTCCAGACCGATTTTACGCACTTCGTCTTTGAACAGCTCTTTCAGCGGCTCAACCAGGCCCATCTTCATCTCTTTTGGCAAACCGCCCACGTTGTGGTGCGATTTGATCACGTGCGCTTTGCCGGTGGCAGAAGCAGCTGATTCGATCACGTCAGGATAGATGGTGCCCTGGGCCAGCCACTTCACGTCTTCCAGACGCAGTGCCTGCTCGTCGAACACTTCAACAAATACGCGGCCGATGATTTTACGCTTCGCTTCAGGATCGTTTTCGCCCGCCAGCGCATCAAGGAAACGCGCTTCAGCCGCAACGTGCACGATGTTCAGACCAAAGTGGTCGCCGAACATGTCGAGCACCTGCTCCGCTTCATTCAGACGCAGCAGACCGTTGTCGACAAACACGCAGGTCAAACGCTCACCAATGGCGCGGTGCAGCAGCATCGCAGTCACAGAGGAGTCTACGCCGCCTGAGAGGCCGAGGATCACTTTGTCGTCGCCAACCTGCTGACGAATACGCTCAACCGCATCTTCAATGATTTTGGCTGGCGTCCACAGCGCTTCACAGCCGCAGATGTCACGGATAAAACGCTCCAGCATACGCAGGCCCTGACGGGTATGCGTCACTTCTGGGTGGAACTGCACGCCGTAGAATTTTTTCTCTTCGTTAGCCATGATGGCGAACGGACAGGTTTCGGTGCTGGCAACGGTTTCAAAACCGGCTGGGATGGCGGTGACTTTGTCGCCGTGGCTCATCCATACGTCCAGCAGCGGTTTACCTGCTGCGCTAATCGCATCTTCAATGTCACGCACCAGCGCGCTTTGGGTCAGCACTTCTACCTGCGCATAGCCAAATTCACGCTCGTTAGAGCCTTCAACCTTGCCGCCCAGCTGCATCGCCATGGTCTGCATACCGTAGCAAACGCCCAACACGGGCACGCCCGCGTTGAACACGTATTCCGGCGCACGCGGGCTGTTCAGCTCGGTGGTGCTTTCCGGACCGCCAGAGAGAATGATGCCGTTCGGATTGAACTGGCGGATTTGCTCTTCGGTGACATCCCACGCCCAAAGTTCGCAGTAGACGCCCAGCTCACGCACGCGGCGCGCAACCAGCTGCGTATACTGAGAACCAAAATCGAGGATCAAAATACGATGTTTATGAATATTTTCAGTCGTCATTGAGGCGTTTCCATTGGGATGGACTTAATAATAAAAGCGCCCGGCGAGTGCCGGGCGCTAAATTTTACGGGATTACGAACCCATGCGGTAGTTTGGTGACTCTTTGGTGATGGTCACGTCATGCACGTGGCTTTCATTGATGCCCGCGCCGCTGATACGCACGAACTCTGCTTTAGTACGCAGATCGTCGATGGTCGGACAACCGGTCAGGCCCATGCAAGAACGCAGGCCGCCCATCTGCTGGTGCACGATCTCTTTCAGACGGCCTTTATAGGCAACGCGGCCTTCGATACCTTCCGGTACCAGTTTGTCAGCGGCGTTATCGCTCTGGAAGTAACGGTCTGAAGAGCCTTTGGACATCGCGCCCAGAGAACCCATGCCGCGGTAAGATTTGAACGAACGGCCTTGATACAGCTCGATTTCGCCCGGCGATTCTTCGGTACCGGCCAGCATTGAGCCCACCATTACGGCTGCTGCACCTGCAGCAATCGCTTTAGCGATGTCCCCTGAGAAGCGGATACCGCCATCAGCGATAACCGGGATACCGGTGCCTTCCAGCGCGGCAACCGCGTCAGAGACCGCAGTGATCTGTGGAACACCGACGCCGGTAACGATACGCGTGGTACAGATTGAGCCAGGACCGATACCCACTTTCACCGCGCTCACGCCGGCCTGCGCCAGCGCCAGTGCGCCTGCACCGGTGGCGACGTTGCCGCCGATGATTTCCAGGTTCGGGTATTTTGCACGGGTTTCACGAATACGCTGCAGCACGCCTTCAGAATGACCGTGTGACGAGTCAATCAGCAGCACATCAACACCGGCAGCCACCAGCGCATCTACGCGCTCTTCGTTGCCTGCGCCCGCACCAACCGCAGCGCCTACGCGCAGACGGCCTTCGGCATCTTTACAGGCATTAGGTTTACGTTCGGCTTTCTGGAAATCTTTAACGGTGATCATGCCCAGCAGGTGGAAGCTGTCATCAACAACCAGCGCTTTTTCAACACGCTTTTCGTGCATTTTGTGCAGCACAACTTCACGAGCTTCACCCTCTTTGACTGTTACCAGGCGCTCTTTCGGTGTCATCACCGCAGAAACAGGCAACGTCAGGTCGGTCACAAAACGCACGTCGCGGCCCGTGATGATGCCTACCAGTTCGTTTTCGGTGTTGACCACTGGGTAACCGGCAAAGCCGTTACGCTCGGTCAGCTCTTTTACGGCGGCCAGCGCGGTGGTTGGCAGCACGGTCTGCGGATCGGTAACGACACCGCTTTCGTGTTTTTTCACCTTACGAACTTCGTCCGCCTGGCGCTCAATTGACATGTTTTTGTGAATAAAGCCCAAACCCCCTTCCTGCGCCAGCGCAATCGCCAGACCGGCTTCGGTCACGGTGTCCATAGCAGCGGAGAGCATCGGGATGTTCAGACGGATGTTTTTCGTCAGTTGAGTGCTGAGATCAGCGGTGTTGGGTAAGACAGTGGAGTGAGCGGGAACGAGCAGAACGTCGTCAAATGTGAGGGCTTCTTTAGCGATTCTTAGCATTGCAATATCTCCACCTGGGGGCGATTAAAACAGATAAAATATTGCCGCGGCATTATACAGGCCGAAACCGATTGCCTCCAGTGTTTTTTCAGAAAAAGTCTTGATCCTCAGGGCAAGCAATGTAGTATCAGTTGATTAACCCTCTGATTTAAAATTTGATCTACATCACATGTCGCTACCGCCAACCGCCAATATTTTTACTGTCAGCCGCCTGAACACCACGGTGCGCCAACTGCTGGAAAATGAGATGGGCCTGGTGTGGCTCAGCGCTGAAATTTCAAATTTCACTCAGCCTTCTTCCGGCCATTGGTACTTCACGTTGAAGGATGACGGTGCACAAGTACGCTGCGCGATGTTCCGCAATAGCAATCGTCGCGTCACCTTCCGTCCTCAGCACGGCCAGCAGGTTTTAGTGCGCGCCAGCATCACGCTGTATGAACCGCGCGGTGATTATCAGCTGATTATCGAAAGCATGCATCCAGCCGGTGAAGGCTTGCTGCAACAGCAATTCGAACAGCTGAAAGCGCGTTTAGCAGCGGAAGGCTTGTTCGATCAGCAGTTCAAACAGCCGCTACCCGATCCGGCGCGTCAGGTGGGGGTGATTACCTCTGCCACCGGTGCCGCGCTGCATGACGTGTTGCGGGTGCTGCATCGACGCGATCCGTCATTGCCGGTAATTATCTATCCTACGGCGGTGCAAGGCGTGGATGCGCCTGCTGGCATTGTGCGTGCCATTGAGCTGGCCAACCAGCGTGATGAGTGTGACGTGCTGATTGTCGGCCGTGGCGGCGGTTCGCTGGAAGATTTGTGGAGCTTCAATGACGAGCGCGTGGCGCGGGCGATTTTTGCCAGCCGCCTGCCGATCGTCAGCGCCGTTGGGCACGAAACCGATGTCACCATCGCCGATTTTGTTGCGGACTTACGCGCGCCAACGCCTTCTGCCGCGGCAGAACTGGTGAGTCGTAATCAGCTGGAATTGTTGCGCCGTTTGCAGTCACAGCAGCAGCGCATGGAGATGGCGATGGATTTCTATCTGGCACAGCAACAGCGTCGCTTCACCCGCATTCAGCACCGTTTACAGCAGCAGCATCCGCAACTCCGTCTGGCGTGTCAGCAAACTGCGCTGTTCCAGCTGCAGCGTCGCCTTGGCGAAGCGATGGACCAGCGCATGCGTACCGCCAATCGTCAGCAGGATCGCCTGCTACAACGCCTTAATGCGCAGCAACCGCAGGGACGGATTCTGCGCGCTCAGCAGCAGCTCCAGCAGTGGCATTATCGTCTGCAGCAGGGCATGGAAAAGCAGCTCAATCACAACCGTCAGCGCTTTGGCAACCTGGCCGCGCAGCTGGAAGGCGTGAGTCCTTTGGCGACGCTGGCGCGTGGATTCAGCGTAACAACGGATACGCAGGGCCAGGTGGTGAAAAAAACTCAGCAGCTGAGCAAAGGCGATCTGTTGCGTACCCGGTTGGATGATGGCTGGGTGGAAAGCCAGGTTACCGCGCTTGAACCGCAGAAATCCCGGAGCCGTAAAGCGCGTTGATAGTATGAAAACTATACTTTCTGGCACATTCACTAAGAAGCCAGGGAGTTTGGTATGCCTTTTAGCGTAATTCCTCCATACATGCTGCGTAACATCATCGATAACTGCTCCGGTGCGCAGCAAGACTATGCGCGCCGCACCCTCACCCACGTTCAGCAACTGATGGCTGAACATAATCATCAAACCACCAACGCCGACACCGCCAAGCCAGGCATCGTACAGCGCGCTATCTACGACGCCGAGGGCACGCAAAATCTGCCCGGCACGTTAATCCGCGAGGAAGGCCAGCCCGGAAACGGCGACGTCGCGGCCGAAGAAGCATGGAACTATCTCGGCATTACCTACGATTTCTTCTGGCAAACCTATCAGCGCAATTCCCTCGATAACAAAGGCCTCAAGCTCGATGGCACCGTGCATTACGGTAAGGAATACCAGAATGCCTTCTGGAACGGCCAGCAGATGGTATTTGGCGACGGTGACGGCCAGATTTTCA
The DNA here is from genome assembly GCF_059730785.1 of Pantoea sp. X-Soil-ISGK-421. Lineage (NCBI taxonomy): Bacteria > Pseudomonadati > Pseudomonadota > Gammaproteobacteria > Enterobacterales > Erwiniaceae > Pantoea > Pantoea sp. X-Soil-ISGK-421. The sequence continues at coordinate 2,975,676 of NZ_AP035979.1, forward strand.
ATCGCTTCACCATCGCGCTGGATGTTGTCGCGCACGAACTGACGCACGGCATAACGGAAACCGAAGCCGGACTGATCTACTTCCAGCAGGCAGGCGCGCTGAACGAATCGATGTCTGATGTTTTTGGCTCACTGGTGAAGCAGTTTCATCTTAAGCAGAGCGCCGATCAGGCTGACTGGATCATCGGTGAAGGTTTGCTGGCGGGCGGGATCAATGGCCGCGGGTTGCGCTCAATGTCGTCACCCGGTACCGCTTATGACGATCCGGTGCTGGGCAAAGATCCACAACCCGCCGATATGGATCACTATATCGAAACGCGTGAGGATAACGGCGGCGTGCATCTCAACTCCGGCATTCCTAATCGCGCCTTCTATCTCGCTGCTAAAGCGTTGGGCGGCTTCGCGTGGGAACTGGCGGGTCAAGCCTGGTATGACACGCTGTGCGACAAAACGCTGCCGCAGGATGCCGATTTCAGCACCTTTGCGCGCTTTACCGTGCAGCACGCCAATCAACGGTTTAATCAATCAGTGGCGGAAAAAATTCAATCCGCCTGGCAGCAGGTGGGCGTAACGTGGACATTCAACTGACCGACGATGCCATCATTGAGCTGGCACGTGAAGGCGGTATCGCCTTTATACCCAAGCTGCGCGGTGAGCGGCGTTTTACCCTGGCGGACTTGCCCGAGCCGCAAAAACAGCGCGTCTGCCAGGTGCTGGAACAGGCCATGCCGCTCGGCGAACCGGAAGATCAAGCGGCAAACATGGGACGTGGCGATCAACGCTATTACCGCATTCAAATCACCTACGCCACACATCGTGAGGCTGGGACACTGGTGATATTAATTCCAGAACAACTGGCACCACCCGAGCTGCAATCACTATGGCGCGACGGCGAATAGGTTATCAGAGATCTCTCAAGGCATAGCGTAACTGACTGACTATACTCATTATGTGGCTAGCTAGTCCACGTCGAAGAAAACACCCTTAGATGAGGTCTCTGCTATGACACAAAAAAAGCAACGAGGTGGTGCCGGGAACTTTGCAGAGGACCCGGAGCGCGCCAGGGAAGCAGGTAGCGCTGGCGGCAAAGTCAGCGGGGGTAATTTCAGAAACGATCCTGAAAGAGCCAGGGAAGCTGGAAGAAAAGGAGGTCAAAAAAGCCGCCGCCCTTCCAAGCAGCAGTAATTAAGGTGCCTTAAAGGAAGAGATGTGCCACGGAAGGTTTTAAAAAAAAGGCCGACATCATGATGTCGGCCTTTCTCATAGTTGAACTTACTTGCTGTCTGGCAGCGCGTAAGCAATCACGTAATCACCACGGTCTGGTGACTGACGGGCGCCACCTGCGGAGATCAGGATGTACTGTTTGCCGGTTTTCGGCGAAACGTAGCTGATTGGACCGCCCTGGCTGCCGACTGGCAGACGTGCTTTCCACACTTCTTTACCGGTTGAGCTATCGAAAGCGCGCAGATAGTAATCCTGCGTACCCGCGATGAACACCAGACCACCCTGCGTAGCCAGTGTGCCACCTAAGGTCGGCATACCAATTGGCATCTTCGCGCGCATCTTGATACCAAATGGACCGGTATCTTCGACGGTACCCACCGGCACCTGCCACACGATCTGACGGGTTTTCATATCAATTGCCGACAGCGTACCGAACGGTGGAGCCTGGCATGGAATGCCCAGCGGTGACATGAAGCGGTTTTTATTTACCGCATACGGTGTGCCTTTCAGCGGAACCGCGCCCATACCGGTGTTGATCGCTTCGCCACCGTTGCTGGCTGCGGTCTTGCTGGTGTCTTGTGGAATCATCTGTACCCACAGGCCCAGACGCATATCGTTGACGAACATATATTGATTGTTCGGGTCAAACGAGATACCGCCCCAGTTCATACCGCCCAGTGAACCCGGGAAGCTGAGGGATTTATCGGTGTCCGGTACAGTAAACAGACCATCGTAACGCATGCCTTTAAAGGCAATACGGCACGCCAGTTGGTCGAACGGCGTTGCACCCCACATATCAGACTCAGACATTTTCTGATTGCCGATGTTTGGCATTTCTACCGAATGCGGCTGCGTTTTGGTGTACTGCTCGTTCGGGATGTGACCCTGCGGCATCGGCAGCTCTTCAACTTTGGTCAAAGGCTTGCCGGTCAGGCGGTCCAGCACCCAAATCATGCCGGTTTTTGCCCCGATAACAACGGCTGGCTTGTTGGTGCCATCCTTCATCGGGAAGTCTACCAGGCTTGGCTGCATTGGCAGATCAAAGTCCCACAGATCGTTATGCACGGTCTGATAAACCCATTTCTGTTTACCGGTAGTCGCATCCAGGGCCAGGATTGAGGCGCCGTAAGTGTGATCCAGTTTGGTACGGTTCGCACCCCACAGATCCACTGACGAGCTACCCATTGGCAGGAACACGGTGTTCATCGCCGGATCGTAAGACATTGGTGCCCACGAGTTCGGTGTGCTGCGGGTGTAATCTTTGCCCGGCATCAAAATCGCATTGGGATCGTCATTGCCTGGGTCAAACGCCCAACGCATCTGACCGGTGATCACGTCAAAACCACGCAGCACGCCGCCAGGCATATCGGTTTGGACGTTATCCGCAACGCGACCGCCCACCACCACGGTGGTACCGGCCATCGCGGGAGGTGAAGTCAGCTGATATTGCGGATCGGGCGCATTGCCCAGGCCGGCTTTCAGGTCAACCACACCGTGCGTACCGAAGGTGTCGCACAGCTCACCGTTGTCGGCGTTAATAGCAATCAGACGCGCATCAATTGTGTTCATCAGAATACGACGCTGACAAGTATCACCCGCAGGCAGCACAGCGGCAGTGACCGGCGTTGAACCCGGCTGCGTTGGCTGCTGCAGCGGTTTAGTCGCATCGAAATAGGCTAAGCCACGGCAGCGGTTCCACACTTCGGCCTGCGCGTTGATTTCGCGTTTCCAGATTTCCTTACCGCTGTCTGCTGCAACCGCAATCACATTGTTGTGCGGGGTGCACAGGAATAGCGTGTTACCCACCTGCAATGGGGTTTGCTGATCTTCCGCGCCGTTACCGGTTGGGCTGATCGGCGTATCGCCAGTGTGGAAAGTCCAGGCGACCTGCAAGTCTTTCACGTTATCGCGGGTAATCTGATCGATGGCAGCGAAGCGGTCGCCACCCGGCGTACGGCCGTAGCTGCTCCAGTCTTGCTGAGGTTTTGATTTATCGACCGGAATCAGCGGCAGCTGTTTACCGTCAAACGCAACGGAAGGATGCGGCTGGAACATCTGCACGAAGGTGGCCACCATGCCAACCACGATAACCGCAGACAGCGCATAAGAGACTTTCGCCAGAGAGCTTTTGCCTTCGCTTTTACGCAGGGCTGGCCAGGTGAGGAACGCAAACAGCATCAAGCCCGCTGGCACCATCAAGCGCGATACCAACGGCCAGAAATGCAAGCCCGCATCAAACAGTGACCAAATCAGCGTGCCAGCAAACACCAGAATAAACAGGGTGACGGCGGATGATTTGCGACGGAAGAACTGAATGGCCGACAGCAGCATGACGATACCGGCGATAAGGAAGTACCAGCTGCCGCCCAGCGCGACCAGCTTGCCGCCGCCGATAGCGAAGAACAAGCCGATTGCCAGCAGGACCAAGCCAAACAGTACGGACCAGATGCTCAGCCCTTTGCCGGGACGAGCGGAATTTTCTGCCATAACAAAAACTCTCCTGAAAAAATAAAGCGCTGGTGCCGATAAATCTGTGGCAGCCGATGACAAGGCCCCAGCCGAAGCGGGGGACAGGAACAATTTCGTTACGCTTTATTTTATATCTATTGGTACGGGTGCAATGCCCGTGATTCGGCGCTTGTGAGCGAGGACACAACGCAGGTGAGAGTGATTCTCGCTACAAGGCGGCAGGATTGTACCACCTGGTACAATAAAAAGTGAATATCCATAACGCGGTAGTCACTGGTTAATAGCATTTTTGCTACAAATCCAGTCGTAAGCTATTAATAACTATGACGCCGGGCGGCGAATTTTCTTACTGCAACGCTAAGTCGGGGATAAATTCGACACGCTTCTTCGAAATGAGTCCATCACCGTGCGGGCAAAAGTAGTCCACCGCACCGCAGGCTTTCAGCACCTGCAAAGGTTGATGGCAATCAGGGCACAAGGCGATGTGCGTGAAATGACGTTCGCAGTGGGAGCAGTCAAAACCGGTTTCATCGTGAGTCAGCAGCTGCTGGCAGATTGGGCATGGAGAATTCATAGAACTTCCTCTGCATTTGGCGGTTGGTCGCCATAAATGGCGACCCTACGTTTAAAGCGCTCGGTTTTCGTAGGGTGCGCATTCATGCGCACCTGCATAAAAAAAGGGCCCTGCTGGGCCCTTCTCATTTTAACGCTTGTTCTTCTTCAGGTGCGACATCAGACGCTGACGTTTACGCTGCTGCGTTGGCGTCAGCAGGTTGCGTTTGCCCGCGTACGGGTTATCGCCCTCTTTGAACTGAATACGGATGGGCGTGCCCATCACGTTGAGTGAACGACGGAAGTAGTTCATCAGGTAACGCTTATAGGAATCCGCCAGATCCTTGACCTGGTTGCCGTGAATCACCACGATTGGCGGGTTATACCCCCCGGCATGCGCATATTTCAGCTTCACGCGGCGACCACGTACCAACGGCGGCTGGTGATCGTCGGCTGCCATGGTCATGATGCGCGTCAGCATTGCGGTGCCCACACGTTTGGTAGAGCAGTCGTATGCTTCGGTCACGGATTCGAACAGGTTACCCACGCCGCTGCCGTGCAGGGCAGAAATAAAGTGGATGCGCGCAAAATCGATAAAGCCCAGACGGAAGTCCAACTGCTCTTTGACTTCATCTCGCGCTTCCTGCGTCATGCCATCCCACTTGTTGACCACAATCACCAGTGAGCGCCCACTGTTGAGGATGAAGCCAAGCAGTGACAGATCCTGATCGGAAATTCCGGCACGCGCATCAATGACCAGCATCACTACGTTAGCGTCTTCAATTGCCTGCAACGTTTTGATAACGGAGAATTTTTCTACAGTTTCGGTGATTTTACCGCGCTTACGTACGCCCGCGGTATCAATCAGAACATACTCACGATCGTCACGTTCCATCGGAATGTAGATGCTATCGCGCGTGGTGCCTGGCATGTCAAAGACCACAACACGATCTTCGCCAAGAATGCGGTTAGTTAGCGTTGACTTACCCACGTTAGGGCGGCCAACGATAGCCAGTTTGATCGGCAGTGTGGTGGGGTCGAAATCTTCTTCTTCCTCTTCCTCCAGCGCCTTCTCACCCTCTTCTTCTAATTCTGCCCAATAGGCGGCATTCTCTTCTTCTTCGGTGAGTTCCACTTCCGGAACGATTTCTTCCATCCACGGCAGCAATGCCGTTTCCAGTAGACTGTTAACTCCACGGCCATGCGAAGCTGCAATGGCGTGAATCTCACCTAAGCCCAGCGCATAGAAATCCAGCACTGCCGCTTCCGGGTCAATACCGTCAGTTTTGTTGGCGACGACAAAGGTGGCTTTTTCACGTGCACGCAGATGATTAGCGATTTGCTGATCCGCCGGCATCACGCCCGCGCGCGCATCCACCATAAACAGCACCACATCCGCTTCTTCAATCGCCAATAGCGACTGCTCCGCCATGCGGTTTTCAACGCCTTCCTCGGTGCCATCAATACCGCCGGTATCAATAACAATAAATTCGCGCCCTTCCACTTCGGCGCGACCATATTTGCGATCGCGAGTCAGTCCAGGAAAATCCGCTACCAGCGCATCACGTGTGCGTGTTAAACGGTTAAATAGCGTAGATTTTCCCACATTGGGACGCCCAACCAGCGCGACCACAGGTACCATAACACTTGCCTCAGTTTTTAAAATAATTCGCCCGAATGGCGTGATTATAACGACATTTGACGCCAGGCGTCAGGCTGAAGGCGCAAAGAATACCATGCCTGACTAAAAACGAAACGGCCCCTGACGAATCAGGAGCCGTATAAGCGAGCGGGAAACGCGTTCCCGCAAAGCCAATTCCTTAACGGGTGATGGCGTAAACTTCTCCGCCTTTCGCCTGGATCAGCAGTTTGTCACCGGCCACAACCGGTTCAGTCTGGAAGCCATCGCTGTCCAGTTTCTGCTGCGCGACGAAGCGACCGTCAAGGGTGTTGATCCAGTGCAGATAACCTTCGCTATCACCCACCACCAGATAGCCGTTGAACAGCACTGGCGAAGTCAAATTACGATGCAGCAGATCGCTTTGACGCCAGATGGCTACGCCACCGTCAGCATTCAGGGCGATCACGCGGTCATCCTGATCGACCAGATAGATACGACCGGCATCAACCACCATGTCTTTAACGCCGCCAATCTCACGTTTCCACAGCACCTGACCGGAGCGCAGATCCAGCGCGGTAAGATTACCGTTGTACGCAAGCGCATAAACGACACCGTTAACCACGACTGGCGTGGTATCGACATCGCTCAGGCGATCGATTTCAGTGGCGCCGCTTGGCTGCGAAATACGCTGCTGCCAAATCAGCTGACCTTGATTAACAATGACTGCGCTGACGCGGCCATTGTCGCCACCGACGATTGCGCCGCCAAAGGCCACGGTCGGTGCCGATTCACCGCGCAGTGACAGCGCTGGCATATCGAGGTTGACGGTCCATTTGACAACGCCAGTGCTTTGATCAAGACCTTGCAACATACCGTTGCTGGTGTGCACCAGCACTAAACCGTCGCTCACCACCGGACGCGACAGCGCTTCACCGGCGACTTTGGTCTGCCAGGCAATACCACCATCGCTGGTATTCAACGCAAATACCTGACCACGTTCGCTACCGATGTAGATGCGATCGCCGCTGGCGGTGACGCCGCCAGAAAGCAGCGCAGAGATGTTTTTCGAGAAGAAGCCGGTTTTCTCAGAGAGATCGACTTTCCATTTCTCTTTACCATTGCTGGCATCAAGCGCTTTAACCACACCAAAACGATCCGCAGCATACACGGTACCGTCCAGCCAGGCTGGATGCAGATTGGAATAGAAATCACCAACGCCGTCCCCGACCGAGGTGCTCCACGCAGTCTGCGGCGTAAACTGGTTTTCCACTTTAGGCAGCGGGGCCATTTTCACTACATCTTCTTCGCCGCTGAACAGCGAGCAACCGCTGAGCAGAGTGACTGAAATCAGCCCTGGCAGCAGGTATTTACGTAATTCCATGTGCGCTCTCTTGACTGGCTTAACTTAAGTTATTCATCTTCATCTGCAGCATTTGCTTCAGCGCAGGAGAGGCCTGCGATTCAGCACCTTTGCTCCAGGCATCACGCGCGCCCTGCTTATCGCCTTTGCTCAGCAGTGCTTCGCCACGAATGTCCGCTACAATGGCTGTCCAGCCATCACCTTTAACATTGTTAAGGGTAGAAAGTGCGGCATCGGCCTGACTTTGCTGCAATTGAATGCGTGCCAGACGCAGGTTAATCACCGCCTGCAGGTTGGCATCTTTGGTATCTTTCAGCCCACTCTGTAACAGAGCGATAGCTTTATCTAACTGATTAGTTTCAACATACTGCTTAGCCAGATCCAGCGAAGCCAACGCACCATAGGTATTGTTGTTTTCGCTGGCGAAAGTGGCCACCGCTTGCAGCGAATCAGGCTTGTCCGCCTGCATCGCACTAGTCAGCTGTTGATATTCTGCTGATGCCGCTTTATCGGTTCCTTCCTGATGGCTGGACCAGAAACGCCAGCCACCCAGCGCAGCGATACCGATGATTACGCCTACGGCCAGGAATTTGCCGTTATTGGCAAAGAACTGACGCAGCGCGTCAACTTGTTCGTTTTCGTTGCTGTAAACTTCCACGCAATCCCTCTCTTTAAAATGGCTGTTGCAGTGCTGCGCTTACTGCAGCAGCGTGCGCAACGTTGCAGCGGCGTCGCTCTGAGCCAGCGTCTGTTGATCGCCGGTACGCAAGTCTTTCACCACAACCTGGCCCGCGTTCACTTCATCTTCGCCCAGCACCAGCGCAATGCGTGCGCCCCACTTATCTGCACGGGCAAACTGCTTCTTGAAGTTACCGCCACCGAAGTTGGTCATCAGCTTCAACGCGGGATCAGCATCACGCAGTTTTTCCGCCAGTTGCATCGCGGCGGACTGAACGCCCTGCCCCGAAGCGATAACATAGACATCAACAATGCGCGTCGGTTCAAATTCTGGATTAACCGCTTGCACCAGCAACACCAAACGCTCCATGCCCATGGCAAAACCCACGGCTGGCGTGGCACGACCACCCAACTGTTCGACCAGACCATCGTAACGTCCGCCACCGCACACCGTGCCCTGCGAACCGAGGCTGCTGGTCACCCATTCAAACACGGTACGGTTGTAGTAATCGAGACCGCGCACCAGGCGCTGGTTGATGCGATATTTAATGCCAGCGTCGTCGAGCAACCCGCACAAGCCACTGAAATGCGCACGTGATTCCTCATCGAGGAATTCGCCCAGCGTTGGAGCATCGTTTAACAGTTTCTGGATGTCAGGATTTTTGCTGTCGAGCACGCGCAGTGGGTTGGTGTACATGCGGCGCTTGCAATCTTCGTCCAGTACGTCCTGATGTTGCTCAAGAAACGCCACCAGCGCGCTGCGATAGTTGGCGCGCGCGTCCAGCGAACCGATAGAGTTCAGCTCCAGCTCGACGTGCTCAGCGATACCTAACGCTTTCCACCAGCGCGCGGTCATCATAATTAGCTCAGCATCAACGTCCGGGCCTTGCAGGCCGAAGACTTCCACACCCATTTGGTGGAACTGACGGTAACGACCTTTCTGCGGACGCTCGTAGCGGAACATCGGACCGGTGTACCACAGACGCTGTTCCTGGTTGTACAGCAGACCGTGCTCGATACCGGCGCGCACGCAGCCTGCGGTGCCTTCCGGACGCAGCGTCAGGCTTTCGCCGTTGCGGTCTTCAAAGGTGTACATCTCTTTCTCAACCACGTCGGTGACTTCACCGATCGCGCGGCTGAACAACGGGGTGTGCTCAACGATTGGCAGACGGATTTCACTGTAACCATAGCTGGCCAGCACCTGCTTGAGAGTGCCTTCAATACGCTGCCAAATTGCGGTATCCGCCGGCAGGTAATCGTTCATCCCGCGAATCGCTTGAATATTCTTCGCCACGTTAGAATCTCTTTAAGACAAAAAAACCTGAGCGGCATCATACCTTATGAGGATGAAACCGCACAGGTTCAATCACAAACTGGCACGCGACTGGCGCGCACCAGGCTTATTTTTCCAGCTGCTGCACGTTGATGCGGCGGCTTTCATCCAGCATGCTGGCTTTGGCGCGGATACGCGCTTCCAGCTGATCGATCATGTCGTTGTTATCGAGACGATCGCGCTGGCGTACGCCATCTTCGTAGAAGCCGCTTTTCTTGGCCCCGCCGGTTACGCCGAGGGTAGAAACCGTGGCTTCCCCCGGACCGTTCACCACGCAACCGATAATGGAAATATCCATCGGCGTGATGATGTCTTCCAGACGCTCTTCCAACGCATTGACCGTACCGATGACATCAAACTCCTGACGCGAACAGGTCGGGCAGGCAATAAAGTTGATGCCACGCGCGCGGATGCGCAGAGACTTGAGGATGTCATAGCCGACTTTCACTTCTTCAACCGGATCGGCCGCCAGTGAAATACGCAGCGTATCGCCGATGCCTTCGGCCAGCAGCAGGCCTAAACCAATCGCCGATTTAACTGAGCCCGCGCGCGCGCCACCCGCTTCGGTGATACCGAGGTGCAGCGGCTGATCGATGGCTTTCGCCAACAGACGATAGGATTCAACGGCAAGGAAGACGTCAGACGCTTTGACGCTTACTTTGAACTGATCAAAGTTAAGGCGATCGAGATGATCCACATGGCGCATCGCAGATTCGAGCAGCGCCTGCGGTGTTGGCTCACCGTATTTTTCCTGCAGATCTTTTTCCAGCGAACCGGCATTCACGCCGATACGGATCGGAATATTGTAATGACGCGCACAATCCACCACCTGGCGGATACGCTCGTTGTTGCCGATATTGCCTGGGTTGATACGCAGACAATCGACGCCATATTCCGCGACTTTCAATGCGATGCGATAGTCAAAGTGAATGTCCGCTACCAGCGGCACGTTGACCTGTTGCTTAATCAGTTTGAAGGCTTCAGCCGCATCCATCGTGGGAACGGAGACGCGAACGATATCAACCCCGACGCGCTCAAGCTGGCGAATCTGGTTAACGGTGGCGTCCACATCAGTGGTGCGGGTGTTGGTCATTGACTGAACGGCGATGGGCGCGCCATCACCAACTGGCACCTTGCCGACGTAAATCCGTGTTGATTTGCGACGGATAATGGGTGCTTCGTTATGCATATTCTCTCTCCACAATTACCCGGAAAGCGCGCTGCGCGTTATTGCGCACCCAGCGTCAGACGGGCAACCTGGTTATTACGGATAAAACGACTTAAATCAACGGGCTGATTCTGATATTGCACGTCAACCGCACTTGGTGCGCCAATTTTCAGACGATACGGAGCCGTTCCGGACAAACTTAGCTTACCGCCACTACGTTGCAGACCGCTGAACAACTTCTTACCGGTCGCATCGCTCACTTCCAGCCAGCAATCCGCTTTGAAGTTCATCACCACAGCATTCGGATCGCCTGCCGGTTGGCTGACTGCCGCATTCGCGGTAGGCATTTGGCCTGCAGGAACGCTATTCGCCGGTGCTGGAGACGTCGCCGCTGGCGGTGCCGTATCAATTGGCGCCTGGCTTGGCGAAACCACGGCGTTGTCGCTGCCGTTGGTTTGCGCTGTAGTGTTATTGCTCGCAGCCGGTGTGCTGCTCGCGTTGTTGCTTTCAGGCGTGGCCACAGCGCCAGCACCGTTATCGACTGGCGTACCGGCAGCGTTGGTATCTGCATCGGCATTGCTATCGGTACTGTTGTCACCCAACGGAATGGATTGGCTATTGTCGCCGCTGCCGTTTTGATCGGCCATCGACACCAAATCAGCCTGTGACGCTTTATGATTCTGCCACCACCACGCACCAGTCAAACCGACAACGACGAAAATCACCAACCAGGTGAAGATCATCAGCCAGCCATCGCGCTTTTTACGACGCTTACCCAATGAGAAGCTCTGCATCGGCTCGATTTTGGCGGCGCGCATGGGGGCCTGTTTTGCCATCATCGGCAGCAGGTCATCTTCTGGCACATGCACCAGACGAGCATAAGAGCGAATGTAACCGCGCAGGAAGGTAGACGCTAAATCAGCAGGTGATTTGTCCTCTTCAATATCGCGTACGGTAGTAAGTTTTAGGCACAGGCGTTCAGCGACGTTTTGCTGGGTCAGTCCCATTTGCTCACGGGCCAGACGCAGGCGTTCACCTGTGGAATGTACTGCAGAATTCTCTTGAGTGGCTTCAGTATTCATTAGCTAAATAACGCTGGTACTGTATCGATTGTGGAAAACTTCGCGCCAACCGGTCGCCATAACGTGTAACGTCAGCAGCGTTTCCCTGTTGCGCGGCGAAACGTATCTGTAACCATAAGCTCTCAGCCGTTGCAGGCAAATGCTGATGGTACACTTCTAAAAGCAGCGGAACCGACTTCTGTTCCCGCTGTTCAAGCCGCCTTTCCACTTCCCTTAGCAGTTGACTGCCCTGCTCCGGTGCGGCATCCAGCGCGTAACCTAATTGCTCGCGCGCTGCGGCACTCTCATCAGCCTGCAGGTAACAATAGCCCGAAAACAGGAATGCATCCTGACGAGCATCGATTTCCTGCGCCTCAATTGCCAGCTTAAACTGTTGATGCGCTTCGTCATACTGCCTTAAACCGCAGAGAAACGCACCGTAATTGTTAGCGACGTAACCATTCCGCGGCGCTAACTGCTGTGCGCGTTGGTAGTGCCAGCGCGTTTGTGCGCTATTCTGTTGCGCCTGCGCCACACGAGCAAGGGCTAACGGAACGCGATAATCCTTTGGCGCTGCCTGCTGAGCACGTAACAAATTGCGCTGCGCGGCGGCATAATCCTTCACTGCCAGATAGTGCAATCCGAGCTGCAAGCGGATATCCGCTGCGCTTTGCCTTGCAGGATGATTGACACAACCGGTTACAACAAAGCCCGCCAGAATCGCGGCGAATAATCCTTTATGCATTTCAGTCTCTCCCTAAAAAATATGCGGAGAGACTGACATGAGTTACGCCCGCTGAATATCAGCAGGCGCTGGCTTTCAGAGCGCCTTCACAGAGATGGCTTCGCCCGCCATTTTCTTACGCAGCGTACGCTTAGTCCGGTCAATCACATCGCCTGCTAACTGACCACAAGCGGCGTCGATATCATCACCACGGGTTTTACGCACAATGGTGGTGAAACCGTAATCCATCAGGACTTTGGAGAAGCGATCGATACGGCTGTTAGAGCTACGGCCATACGGCGCGCCGGGGAACGGGTTCCACGGAATCAGGTTGATTTTGCACGGCGTCTCTTTTAGCAGTGCCGCCAGCTCATGCGCATTGTCGGTGCTGTCATTGACGTGATCCAACATCACGTACTCAATGGTCACGCGGCCCTGATTGGCGTTGGACTTACCGATATAGCGTTTTACCGCCGCAAGGAAAGTCTCAATGTTGTACTTTTTGTTGATCGGCACGATCTCGTCACGAATGGCATCATTCGGCGCATGCAGCGAAATCGCCAGCGCTACGTCGATCATATCACCCAGCTTGTCCAGCGCCGGCACCACACCTGACGTTGACAGCGTAACGCGACGTTTTGACAGACCGAAACCGAAGTCGTCCAGCATGATATCCATTGCCGGCACCACGTTGTTCAGGTTAAGCAGCGGCTCGCCCATGCCCATCATCACCACGTTGGTGATCGGACGTTGACCGGTAATTTTCGCGGCACCGATGATTTTCGCGGCGCGCCATACCTGGCCAATAATCTCTGACACGCGCAGGTTGCGGTTAAAGCCCTGCTGCGCCGTAGAACAGAATTTGCACTCCAGCGCACAGCCTACCTGTGAAGAGACGCACAGGGTTGCGCGATCCGCTTCCGGGATATAGACGGTTTCAACCAGCTGGTCGCCCACGCGAATTGCCCATTTAATGGTGCCATCGGTGGAACGCATCTCTTCCGCCACTTCCGGTGCACGGATTTCAGCGCGCTGCATCAGCTTACCGCGCAGCACTTTGTTGATGTCAGTCATCTGCTCGAAATCATCGCAGCAGTAGTGGTACATCCACTTCATGACCTGATCGGCACGGAACGGCTTTTCGCCCATCTCAAGAAAGAATTCACGCATCTGCTGACGGTTGAGATCCAGCAGGTTAATTTTTTCGTTTTTGGGGGAAACAATCACGGGGGAAGCGGACGACGGCGTCACAATCTGTTCGGACATAATGTTCTCTGGCCTCGTTGTTACACGTTACGGCTCTGGTTAATAGTAGGAAAAAAACAGCGCCCTCGCTGAGGCTAGCTCAACAAGGGCGCGTAATTGTACTACATCTGCTGCATGATGCCAGGGGAACCGTTTCACCGATGTTGAACAGCTGTAAAGACGCGTGTCCGCCTGACCCTCAATGCACTTAGCGAGTGCGTGGGCAGACTTCGTTTTCTGCGAAGAAGTACGCGATTTCGCGTGCTGCAGATTCAGCAGAGTCAGAACCGTGGGTCGCGTTCTCGGTGAAGCTGTCCGCATAATCAGCACGCAGAGTACCTGCCAGCGCGTTATCTGGGTTAGTTGCACCCATCAGATCGCGGTGACGCTGAACAGCGTTTTCGCCTTCCAGTACAGAAACCACAACTGGACCAGAAGTCATGAATTCAACCAGACCATCAAAGAATGGACGGCCTTTGTGCTCAGCGTAGAAGCCTTCAGCCTGCTCTTTGGTCAGGTGCAGCATTTTTGCGCCAACGATTTTGAAGCCCGCGCTTTCAAAACGGTTATAGATTGCACCAATCACGTTCTTAGCGACGGCGTTTGGTTTCACGATTGAGAAAGTACGTTCGATTGCCATGTTGACCTCTAGTTAGCATCCTGAAGAATCCGGGAGCTCCTCCCGGTAAGAAAACGCGCCGATTATAGGGACATCATGGCGCGTTGCCTATTGGCGATTGGTGGAATTATTGAAAATAATTGATTTTTGTCGGGGCGCGCAGGCAAAAAGTATGCCATATCCATGTACTCAACCGCGGGTAAAGGCCACCGATGACAGCTGCCCCGCTTCATCCATCACCACCAACTGATAACTTCCCGGCTCATCCAGTACCAGCGCCGCACTCTTGTTGCTCGCGTTACGCTCAAGCGGTTGCCCGTTTAAAAACCACCAGCGCTGCTCACCTTGCCCGCCCTGCACGGCTACCGACATCACCAGCACCACTTTGCCCGGCAACGGCTGTACGCGTTGACCATTGATCACACCGGTAATCACCATGGGCGGCGCATTGCCCTGATTGAGTGGCGGACAAGTAGGATCGATCGGCGGCAAGCGCTGGGCACGCCGTTCCGCATCCGGCAGCCAGGGTTCAAGTGGCAGCGGCCACATCAGGCGCTCACGGCTTTGTGCATCCGGGCAATCTGCCGCCACGCGCAATCCCCGGCTGTTTTGCCAGTAGCGCTGGCGTAAGCCATTGACGCTCTCCTGCCCCGACGCCAGCAGCGTGGGGGGCACCGTTTGATTCAATACCCAACTCTGACGACGCTGGCGACAGTTCTCGTCGCCGAAGGGTAACGGCTGTCCGCCAGGCCAGCAGATGCTCATGGCGCTGACCGATGACGGGCGCGGATCGCGCGGCGCACCGTTCACCGGCATATGCCCCGCCAGCAGATTATTGACCTGATTCATCACCGGCACCGCCGAGGCAAAACCAAACTGACCGGCGACGGGCGTTGCATCAGGCCGTCCTACCCATACGCCAATCAGATAGCGCGGGGTGATACCTATCGTCCATGCATCGCGATAGCCATAGCTGGTACCGGTTTTCCACGCCAACGGCACTACGTCTGCCACCGCACCGCTGGCCGAGGGTTGTGCCGCGCCTGCCAGAATGCGCCGTACAATCCATGCCGCGCCCGGCGACAATAGCGGCCTTTCTTGCAAGGGTTGTGTCGTCAGCCAGCGTAACTGCGCCGCGTTACCGTGCCGGGCAAAGGCGCTGTAGGCAGCCATAATCTCATCCATACGCGCGCCGGTGCCACCCAGCACCAACGAAAGATTTGGCTCCGCCCCTGCAGGAAAGCGCAGACTCAAACCCACATTACGTAATCGCGCGGCGATGTTTTTTGGCCCCAGCGCATCCAGCAATTGTACAGCAGGTAAATTGAGCGATCGCTCCAGCGCATCACTGGCGCTCACTGGCCCGTGAAAGCCCGAATCAAAGTTACCGGGACGATAGTCGCCGAATCGACGCGGCACATCCTGCAGCAGCGATTCGCCATGAATGAGCCCATCATCCAGCGCCATACCATAGACAAAGGGCTTCAACACCGATCCCGGCGATCGCACGCTGGATATCATATCGACGTGACCAAAACGGCTGTCGTCATTGAAATCCACCGATCCGACATAGCCGCGCACTTTCATGTTTTGATGATCCACCACCAGCAGCGCCAGCGAGGTTCGCGGCGGCAGGTTGCTTTTCAGCGAGGCAGCCAGATTCTCGAGTTCGCGCTGTAGCGACACATCTATCGTTGAGGTGATTTTGTTGTCGGGCGACAGCGACAATAAGCGGCGGGCCAGCAGCGGCGCACGTTGCGGCATCTGACGCGGCGGCAGCCACACCGCTTCTTGTTTGATATCGGCGACATCCTGCGCTGACCAGACGTGATATTCCGCGAGGCGATCCAGCACTTTATTGCGTGCGATTTCGGCGCGTTGCGGCCAGCGGTCAGGACGCAAGCGGCTCGGCGCCTGAGGCAGCACCGCCAGTAGTGCCGCCTCACCTTTGGTGAGCTGTGAAGGCGGTTTCCCCAGCCACATCCAGCTCGCTGCGCCAACACCCTCAACCGTGCCGCCAAAAGGGGCGCGATTGAGATACAGCGTAAGGATGTCGCGTTTAGAGAGATGATATTCCAGCTGTAGCGCGCGCCACGCCTGCACCACTTTGCCGCGCAGGGTGCGCGGTTGCGGATCAATAAGACGCGCCACCTGCATAGTGAGCGTGCTGCCGCCGGACACCACGCCGTGATGCAGCACGTTTTGCCCCACTGCGCGCACAATCGCCATGGGATTGATGCCGGGATGATGCCAGAACCAGCGATCTTCGTAGGTCAGTAGCGCCTCAATGTAGGCGGGCGACACATCGTCCAGTGCTACCGGATAACGCCACACGCCCTGTTTGTCAGCAAAACGCCACAGCGGCGTGCCGTCTTCGGCCACCACGACGCGCGCCGGTTGCACGTCGTGCAGCGGCAATGGCGTGAGTCGATCCAGCAGCCACAACGCGACCAGCAGCGCCAGTAAAAAAAGCGGTAGCCAGCGCCACCGCTTTAGTCGGTTACTTCCAGACATCAATACTTAACGCACATTGAGTTTTTCCGGCGTGCTGCCAATCGCGCGCCATTCCGGCACATACATTGATTCCACCTGCGGCGGCGGCAGGCGATAGCTGCCCGGCGTAACCGCGCGCGCCAGATACAACAGCGTGCCCGGCGTGTAGCCATCGAGCGCCAGCGCGGCGACAAAACGATCGTCACGGAATTCGATATGCTTAATGTTGGCTTGCTGCATATCCATCATGCTCTCTTTCAGCGCATCGGCACTGTCACCCAAGCTGGCGCTGCTGTCGCTCAGGTTCTGGTTTTCCAGCTCCAGTCCGGCTGGCAGCAGATCCACGACCAACGCATCACTGACGCGCTCGCTGGCTGCGACTTTGAGCCGCACCATCAGCAGTTCGCCACTTTTCAGGTGGGTGAGATCCGCTGGCTTACCATCCAGCGTGAAGTATTCACGAGTGATCTGCAGAACGTTGCTCATCGGCGACGGTGCGGTGCGCGGATAGCCCACCACATTCAGCGTGCCGTAAAGCGGCGACGCGTTGTTGCTTTTCACCGACACGCCTTGTCGCAGCTGATCTTCACTGATGCTGAGATTCAAAGGTTGGTCGCTGCTGAGTGGCTCCGCTTTGCCTTGTAGTGTGGCCTGCCAGATTTCGCCTTTGTGCTGCTGCAAAGTGCGGGCAGCAAGGAACAACGCGTTGTTTTCCTGGGTGGAGAACCAGCGCTGACCCTGTACCGCTTTCGCCAAATCAATCAACAGCGAACCTTGCATCTCTGGCAGCAACTGGTTTTCAGTTAACAGCGACAGAATCAGCGCACGATCGCGCACCGGGCTGCCGTAATCACCGAGCCAGCTGTTAGGTTTACGTTCCAGACCAATGCCTTGCGCCAGCGCCAGTTGCGCACGCTGCTGATCGCCCATCAACTTCAGTGCAACACCAAGCTGTACCAGCGCAAGGCCCGATTTTGCCTGTTCGCGTTTTTCATACAGCGCACGCAACGCACCCAGCGGGGCCTGCTGCTGACGCGCCAGCACCATTCCGGCGTAGGCCTGCACGCTGAAACGCAAAGCATCGGCATCGCTGCTCCAGCTGGTTTCGATCTGCGTCGGATCCTGCAGGTAACGCAGCAGACGTTCGTCGGCGCGGGTAATCACGCCATCCGGCACGCTGTACCCGGCTTCGCTGGCGCGCAGCAGGAAATCAGTGACGTAAGCGGTGAGCCAGAACTCTTCCTGACTCTCTTTGCTCCACAAACCAAAGCTGCCGTTGCCGCGTTGCATGCCGGCAAGACGTGCGATGCCGGTATCAATCGAAGCACGACGTGCTTCATCATTGCTGGTTTTGATGCCCATCGCCGTCAGCTGCGCATGGTTGGTGAACACCGATGGCCAAATGCCGCTGGTGGTCTGCTCAAGGCAGCCGTAAGGATAGGCATACAGTGAGCTGATGAAGCTTGCGATATTCAGCGGTGGACGATTGCTGAGCGACAGTTGACCGCTCAAAGTATCCGGCTGCAAACCATTAAAGGCACTCGCCATCACCTGCCAGTTCTGCCCGGTTTGCATCACGTTATCGAAGCTCAGCGTTTGTGCCGGATAAGCCGGACGCACGCCAATTTTCCATTTGCGCTCGCTCGGTGCCAGTGTTTCGCCCGGCAAACTCATGCCGGAAACAGTCACCTGCACATCGCCTTCGCCAAAGCCGCCCTGCGCTTTAACCGGAATCTGCAACGTGGTACGCGCGCCTTTCGCCAGCTGCACACTGGCGGGGATTTGGCCGTTAAGGGCAATCTGCCCGCTGGCGGTGACATTGATTTTTAGCGTTTGCGGTTGATCGGTGAGGTTGGTGAGATCCAGCGCCAGTGTGGATTGATCGCCACTGGCAAGGAAGCGCGGCGTTGCCAGTTCGCTGATCAAAGGTGCGGCAACCACCAGCTTACGATCGGCCGATCCGAAACTGTCGTCACTCCATACCTGTGCCATCAAACGCAACTCGCCATTAAAGGCCGGAATTGGCAGCTCCAGCGTGCCTTCACCATTGGCATCCAGCGTCACGGGCTGCAACTGTTGCGCCACGATCTGCACGTCGGTGACCGGCTTTTTACCGCCGCGCGACAAGGCATCCGCATCGTCGCCGTCACCACCAAAGCGCAGCGCGGCCAGCTTGCCACCGCCGTCAATCAGTTGACCAAATACATCGTATTGATCGGCGTTGTAGCGCTTGCGGCCAAAAAACGCTTCCCACGGATTAGGGGTTTTATAGTCAGTGATGTTAAGCACGCCGCTGTCCACCGCCGACAGCAGTACCTGAACCTGCTGCGGCAATGCGTTCCCTTCACGGCTGGCTTTCACCTTCACTTTTAACGTCTGCTCAGGGCGAATTTTATCCGGCGCGTCGAGCGCTAAGCTGAGGCGGCGCGCTTCGGTTGCCATCGGCAGATGTAGCAGGCCCACCGCGCGTTTGGGCGTGATGCCGCTGGCTTTGTCACCGTCGCGCACCACGATGGCGCTGAGATAGAGATCGTGTCGCTTCCAGCTGTCACTAATCGGCACATCAATGGTTGCGCCGCCCGCCGGAACATCCAGCGGTTGCCACCACAATGTGCCGCTGCTGGATTCCACCAGCAGATAGCCTTTACCTGCGGCAGGTGATTCAACCTGTACATGCGCGGTGTCACCCACTTGATAGGCGGTTTTATCTATTTTCAGTTTGACCTGATCCGGACGCAGTGCGCCGGTGCCGTTGGTGTTGTCCTGCCACCAATATCCCGCCTGGAATCGCACGCTGCTAATGATGTTGTCGCCAGCATGCACTTCCAGTCGATACGTGCCCCACTCCACCGGGAAGCTCACTCTCTGGCTGCCGCCGGCAGCAATGTTGATACGTTGCTCCTCTTCCTGCAGATCCTTTTGATCGTAGCGCGACTGCCAGCCTTCGCTGTCGGAGAAGCTCCAGTAATAGTCGCGGCGTTCGTGAATCAGGCGTACATCAAGATCTTGCGCCGCCAGCTTCTCACCCTGTGGGTTGGCGTATACCACGTCGAATTCAGCAAGGCTGTTTTCCGCTACGGTCGGCTCATCGTGATAACGATCGGTGCGATAGTCATACACTGATTCACTGTTAAACAGCGGACGGATGCCAGGCAACGCCGGCGCCGGCCAAATCGCCTGAGTTGCGCGGCGCGTCACCGGCCGGCCGCCGGTTTCCAGCAGGCTGGCTTGCAGAATCAGATTGAGCGGTGAATGGCTCTCTTTCCAGCTGCTCTCAACCTTGAGCTGCACTTTACCACTCTGATCCAGCTTCTCATCCACATCATCCAGCGTGCGTTTGAGTTCTTCAGTAATGTCGCCGAATTGATAGCCTGGCAGCGCAGCCACCGCTTCACGCGCCGGGCGCAGGAACAGTTGCCCTTGCAGTTCGTTGCCCGCGGCAGGTGCGCCGTACAAATAGCGGCCTTCCACCGCAAAAGTCACGTCGTCATCCGGCGCCACCGGTTGCGCACTATTATTTAGTGCCAGCGCCATACGTTCCGGCAGGAAATCTTCCACATGGAACGACCAGTTGCGCGGCTGGTTGTCACCGCTGTTAATGCGCAGCGTCCATTCGCCGGTCATGGCAGAAGCGGGCAACGCGAAGCGATGTTGATAGACGCCGCTTTCTGGCTGCCAGACAAAGGTTTGCGACACTTCGCCATTCGGCTGCACAACTTCAGCTTTCACTGGCTGCGACGGCAAGGGTTTGCCATCGGCATCACGCAGCAGCGCGTTGACGATCACCGTTTCACCTGGACGATAGAGATCGCGTGGACCAAATACGAAGAACTGTTTGTCGTAGCCTTGTGGGCCATCAATCGGAAACTCAGCCAAATCCAATGCCGGACGGTTAAGATCGATCAGCGAGGTTTGCCCTTTTTGTGTTGCCAGCAACAGCTTGCCTTTGGCATTCGCCGGTAAGCGCAAATGGCCGTTACTGTCACTGCTACCGCGAGCAAGTTGTTTACCCTTTTCATCTAATAGCTGCACGCTGACGTCATCGAGCGGTGCGCCGCTGGCCAGGCTTTGGGCAAACAGTTCCAGTTGATCGGGGAATTGGTGCAGCGACAGACCGATGTCGCTTAATGTGAACAGTGTCGCCGGTTGCGTGTAGTTGTAAGTACCGGCCTGTTTCATCACCGCCAGGTAAACGCCTGGCTGTTTCAGCGCATCCACATCACCAAGCGGCAACTGCATTTTCTCACGCGTATTGCGCGCCGGGTTGAGATCAAAACGTCCGCCATAAACCAGATCGGCATTTTTCAGCAGATCGCGCGATTCCCAATACGACATGTTGTTGCCGTAATTCCATTGGGCCAGGAAATCGGCCAGCGAAGCGCTTTTTACCCGGAAAAAATCGACATCAACCGTATCTACATTCAGCGCCAGCACCGGTAAACCTTGCGTCAGGCGCAGCGGCAGCAGCGAACCGCGGCTAGCAAAGCCAACCATTGGCTGAATATCACGCGTGGTGATCGTTTGGCTAAACGATTTGGATAAGGGACTGCCATCAGCCGCTTTAAGCCCGGCATCAACATTAATCGTCAACTTGCGCGACGGTTCCGGATGTCGAAAACGCAGCGCTTTACCGTTTTGCGCTAGCTCCCAGCCACCATCCACCTTGCCGCTTTTCTCATCAATAATCTGCAGATGTGCCGCGAAATCCTGCTGGCTATCGAGCGGCGTGTTAAAGGTCAATACCAGCGCGGCGGCGCCCTCAAGTTGCAGTTCGGAGAGATCGATAACGGAGAGTGATTGCTGCGTTGCTGTTGCGGCTGTCGTTTCCGCCGCATGAATCGCCGACGTTCCGCCACCCAGTAATACTCCTCCGATCAGCGCGTTGAGCAGCAGCCGGTTAAAACGTTTTGCCATGGTAAATCCCTCACCAGTCCCAGAAGTTAAGAAAGAGTAATGCTGCGCATTTTCGACAACTTTAGCAATCATGCCCTTGAGATAGCGTTCACATTCCCGGAGACTGGTCTTTTCCCGTTTGCTGAGAAGAGGTTGCTATGACAGCCATATTTGTGTCCGCTGATTGGTTGAAAGAACATTACAACGAGGAAACGTTGCAGGTGCTTGATGCCCGCATGTTACCGCCAGGTCAGGAAGCCGTGCGTGATATTCAGGCTGAGTATCTGGCCGGTCATCTACCGAATGCCCCGTTCTTCAACATCGAAGCATTGTCCGATCATACGAGTCCTTATCCCCATATGATGCCGCGCGCCGAGTCCTTTGCCGTGGCAATGCGTGAGTTGGGCATCAGCCAGGATAAACATTTGGTGGTGTATGACGAAGGCAACCTATTCTCTGCACCACGCGCGTGGTGGATGCTGCGCGCCTTCGGTTGTGAAAATGTGTCAATTCTGGCCGGCGGATTACAGGGCTGGAAAGCCGCCGGTTTCGATGTTGCTACCGGACCGGTTAACCTGCCAGAAGCCGAATTCGAAGCCGTTTATGATGGCGCACAGGTGAAGCGTCTGACCGATGTGCTGCTGATCAGCCACGAAGGCGGCGCGCAGATTGTTGATGCGCGCGCGGCAAACCGTTTCAACGCCGAAGTGGATGAACCGCGTCCGGGCCTGCTGCGTGGACATATTCCTCACAGTTTAAACGTGCCGTGGAACAGTTTGGTGGTGAATGGCGAACTGAAACCGGCAGCGGAACTGCGCGATCTGTTTGCTAGGGCGGGCTTAAAATTGGATCAGCCGGTAATTGCCAGCTGCGGTTCGGGTGTGACGGCGGTGGTGGTGATTTTGGCGCTCACCTCGCTCGGTGTGCGCGATGTAACGCTGTACGACGGCTCGTGGGGCGAATGGGGCAGCCGCGACGATTTACCGATTGAGAAGTGATGATCAGGTCGCCATGAACAGCGTAATGCTCGTCATTTAAGCGTGAATCGGTCACCATGAATGGCGACCCTACGTTACAGAGCTGGGCTTTCGTAGGGTGCGCATTCATGCGCACCTGCATAATCAGGCAATTATTTGCTTAAGTGAGCGGCATTACGCGATGAATGGCGACCTTACAGCATCAAATAATCCGCTGACTGCCTTTGAAATCGCGCAGGAAACTGCCCCAGCGACGTTCATAGAACGGCGTGATGTGGGCAGTGAAAAAATGGCTCACACCGCGATCTTCATTGACCACTTCACAGATATCAATCGGCGCGTCATCAGCAAGCGTATCTGTCGCGACGCCGCCAGCCGCCTGAATAATTTCATCAATATCGCTATCCGCTTCGATACCAATCAGCAGGTTCGGTTCTTCGGTGGCGCTTTCACGAATGCTGGCGATGTAAGCACGGCGCACCTGCTTGTACTTGGCAAACAGCTGCGTCAGCGAATCAATCATTTGCGCTGGCGGTTCGGCCACTTCGGACAATAGCAGCGCCTGGCCACCTTCAAGCACGGTTTGCTGGTTTAGCGCACTGCCCTCTTCGCCAATCAAATGCGCGATTTCACCCGGCGAAAACTCTTTGCCCGCAGGCAGTTTCGGATTGAGGAACAGCGTTTCGCCTTGAGTGATCTCAAATAGCGTACGTACCGGCATGCGCAGATAAGGCTGTTCATCTGTGATAGCCTCGCCCATCGCTTCTTCTGACGTAAAGAACGGAATTACGCTGCCGCCGCCCTCTTTTTCCCAATGCTGCAATTCGACCGGTGAAGTCGCATCAAACTGTTCGGCCGGGCTTTCGCCTGGCACCCAAACATCGGCGTCCAGCAACAGTTGAAAAAATTCGGGACGGTGCGCAGGCTCAGTGGCGGCCAGCTTCAGCACCTCTTCAAGACGGTTACTCATGTAATGATTTCCAAAAAAATAGGCAGACTTACGTCTGCCATGATGAGGATTATTTCAGTAACAGGTTAGCGACGGTGCGCACGCCCAAACCGGTCGCACCGGCGGACCACTGATCCACCGCGCCTTTGCGGTACGTCGCGGAGCAGTCAATGTGCAGCCAGCCTTGCTGATATTTGCTGACGAAATGCGACAGGAACGCAGCCGCGCTGCTGGCACCCGCCGCGTGTGACGGGCTGGCGATGTTATTCAGATCGGCAAAGTTCGAAGGCAGATGGCTGCGATGGAACTCAGCCAACGGCAGACGCCAGAAGGCTTCATTTTCGCCGGTCGCGCTGCCAAGCAGCGATTCCGCCAGCACATCGTCAAAGGTAAACAGCGCATGATAATCATTGCCCAGCGCAGTTTTCGCCGCACCGGTCAGCGTTGCCGCATCGATCAGCAGTTCAGGATTCTGTTCACTGGCATCGATCAGGCCATCAGCCAGCACCAGACGCCCTTCCGCATCGGTGTTCATCACTTCTACGGTTTTGCCGTTACGATAGCGGATGATGTCGCCCAGACGGAACGCGTTGCCGCTGACCATGTTGTCTGCGCAGCACAGGAACAGTTTCACGCGCTTATTCAAACCACGTGAAATCGCCAGCGCCAGTGCGCCAGTGAGCGTTGCCGCACCGCCCATATCGGACTTCATTGAGTCCATAAAGGCGCTCTGCTTCAGGCTGTAACCGCCGGTATCAAAGGTGATGCCTTTACCGACCAGACACGCGTAAACCGGTGCATTTTCATCTCCGGTTGGATTGAAATCCAGCGCCAGCAGCACCGGCGCGCGCGTTGAACCACGACCCACGGTGTGGATGCCGGTGTAACCTTGTACGCGCAGGTCATCACCTTTGGTGATGCGATAGCTGACCGCTTTGCCGCCCACTTCGTTGATCAAATCAACCGCGTTGTGCGCCAGCTGTTCCGGGCTGAGATCTTCCGCCGGCAGGTTGATGGTATCGCGCACCCAATCAACGATCTTCAGACGACGCGCAAACTCTGCCTGATCGGCCTCATTGAATTCCGGCCACTCGACCTGACGTTTGCCTTTCGGGCTGCGATAGCCTTGCCAGAATGCCCAGCACTTTTCCAAATCCCAGCCTTCGCCCTGCAATGCGACATGACGAATGCCCTGACCGTCCAGCTTGCGACCCGCGCGCTGGATGCTCATCAGCGCATCTGCGCCAGTCAGGTGAACGGTCATGCCACTTTCGTTGCTGCTCAGCAGCGCTTTGTCACCCCAGCGCGCATCGGCGGCCT
Source organism: Pantoea sp. X-Soil-ISGK-421 (assembly GCF_059730785.1). Classification (NCBI taxonomy): domain Bacteria; kingdom Pseudomonadati; phylum Pseudomonadota; class Gammaproteobacteria; order Enterobacterales; family Erwiniaceae; genus Pantoea; species Pantoea sp. X-Soil-ISGK-421. Next base: position 3,000,361 of record NZ_AP035979.1, read on the forward strand.
GGGAGCTGAGCGTAATTATCATCGGTTGTGTTGTCATCGCGTGGCTCCGTTTGCGTTAGGTGTCACCTTGCGCCAGAACCGGCGCAAGGGGTGCATGAATTAGCGGGAGTTTGCCGCAGGCGAGAGCGCCCGCAAACGTGTTACCGCTTTGTTAACCAGCTCGATAGCGTACTCAATTTCCTCTGCGCTGGTGAAGCGCCCAAGCGAAAAACGCAGCGAGCTGTGTGCCAGCTCCTGCTCAACGCCCATCGCGCGCAGTACATAGGAAGGTTCGAGACTGGCCGAGGTACAGGCGGAACCGGATGACAGCGCCAAATCTTTCAGCGCCATAATCAACGATTCGCCATCGACGTGGGCAAAACTAATATTGAGGATGTTCGGAGCGCCCTGCTCCAGCGAACCGTTGAGGTTCACGTGACCCAATTGATTAATGCCGCTCCACAGACGCTGGCGCAGCTCGACCAGACGCGCCATTTCGCTGCTCATCTCTTCGCGCGCAATGCGGTAGGCTTCGCCCATGCCGACAATCTGATGCACCGGCAAAGTGCCAGAACGCATGCCGCGCTCGTGACCGCCGCCGTGCATCTGTGCATCAAGTTGCAGACGTGGTTTACGACGCACCCACAGCGCACCGATGCCTTTCGGGCCATACAGCTTGTGCGCTGAGAACGACATCAAATCCACCGGCAGTTCAGTGACGTCAATCGGCAGTTTGCCGACGCTTTGCGTGGCATCAACGTGGAACAGGATGTCACGCGCACGGCACAGCGCGCCGAGTGCGGCGATATCCTGAATCACACCGGTTTCATTATTGACGTGCATCAGCGACACCAGCACCGTGTCGTCGCGCAGTGCAGATTCGAGCATCTGCGGCGTGACAATACCGTCGCCGCCAGGCTGTAAGAAGGTGACATCAAAGCCTTCGTGCGCCAGTTGCAGGCAACTGTCGAGCACCGCTTTGTGTTCGGTTTGGCTGGTAATAATGTGTTTGCCGCGCGCCTGATGAAATTGCGCTGCACCTTTAATGGCAAGGTTATCAGCTTCGGTCGCGCCGGAGGTAAAGACGATTTCACGGGGGTCGGCATTGACCAGCTCAGCAATTTGGTTGCGAGCGACATCAACAGCTTCTTCAGCCTGCCAGCCAAAACGGTGGGAACGGGACGCGGGGTTACCGAAAGTGCCATCCATCGTGAGGAACTGCATCATTTTGGTGGCGACACGCGGATCAGCAGGCGTAGTGGCTGCGTAATCCAGGTAAATCGGTAATTTCATTGCGCTAAAACTCCGTATAAAAAATTATACGTCTTTATAGCACATTCGGCCTTTCCAGTATGAACCCGTCATGCTTCAAGTTATAGGTGCGTTGGCTGCACTCACTCACCCCAGTCACATACTTGTGTATGCTCCTGGGGATACGCTCGCGTGCCGCCTTCCTCAAACTCAAATCATTCAGGGTTGGGAAAACCAGGCTAAGTCAGATTACGCGCGAAGATTAACGTTGATGGTTTCTTGCACACGATGCTGCTGGAAGCGACGATTATCGACGGTGTTCTGACGATCGGCGACATCAAGAATTTCCTGGTTATTCACCAATTCCGCCAGCGTGATGTTATTGAGGAAGTCGCTGATGCGCTCACTCAGATCGCGCCACAGCACGTGTGTCAGGCAACGCTCGCCGCCCTGGCAGCCTTCTTTACCCTGGCATTTGGTGGCATCGACAGATTCGTCAACGGCAGTGATCACGGCACCCACGGCGATAGCGCCAGAGTCTTTACCTAACAGATAACCGCCGCCTGGACCACGAACGCTGGCCACTAAGCCGTGCTTACGCAGACGCGAGAATAACTGCTCCAGATAGGACAGCGAAATGCCCTGACGCTCAGAAATGTCAGCTAGCGGCACCGGGCCCTCGTGTGAGTGCAGTGCAACGTCCAGCATAGCGGTTACGGCATAACGTCCTTTGGATGTCAGTCTCATAGCATACAACCTCGTAAGCGTCCGTCCGATTATCGGCGGGTTATCTGAAGAATTGACGCCAGTCTGACATTCCTGAGTAAAACGGTCAACTATTTAACCGAGTAATTTACTCAACTATTTAACCGACTGTTTTACTCAACTATTATCCCCATTACCTTTGCGCTTTTCAAACGATGCCATCATGCCGCGCAGGATGTTGAGTTCGTCGCGTTCCGGGCGAGCACGCGTATATAAACGACGCAGCTTGCTCATTACCTGGCTTGGTGTACCTTCGCGGATAAAGCCGCTGTTCAACATCATCTGTTCGATGTGCTGATAGAAGCGCTCCAGATCGTCGACCAATGGATACGGCGACACGTCGGGCTCTGCTGCGGGCGCGGCTTTTTCCTGCGCGTCCAGCCATGCCATGCGCACTTCGTAAGCGATGATCTGCACCGCCATCGCCAGATTCAGCGAGCTGTATTCCGGATTGGCCTGAATCGCGACGTGATAGTGACACTTCTGCAACTCTTCGTTGGTCAGGCCGACGCGCTCACGACCAAATACCAAGGCGACCGGCGCCTGCTGGCCTTCTTCCACGCTTTTGATACCGCACTCGCGCGAGTCGAGCATCGGCCACGGCAGTGAGCGTGAACGTGCGCTGGTGCCAACCACCAAACTACAGCCAGCGATGGCTTCATCCAGAGTATCGACAATGCGCGCATTACCAATGACATCGCTGGCGCCAGCGGCGAGGGAAATGGCCTGTGAATCGGGTTTCACCAACGGATTGACCAGATAAAGGTTGGTTAAGCCCATGGTTTTCATCGCGCGTGCGACGGAACCCATGTTGCCAGTGTGCGACGTTTCTACCAGTACGATTCGGATATTTTGCAGCATAATTAGAGGCGGTCAGGGAAATGATGGCGCGCATTCTAACATAAAAAGAGGACATTTGCTGAACACGCTGATATACTCCGCGCCGTTTTCCCCGTTCTTTAACATCCAGCGAGAGATACCGATGCATCCGATGCTCAACATAGCCGTGCGCGCCGCGCGCAAGGCCGGAAATTTAATTGCCAAGAATTATGAAACCCCGGACGCTGTCGAAGCCAGCCAAAAAGGCAGCAACGACTTCGTTACCAATGTTGACCGTGACGCAGAACGTCTGATTATCGAAGTAATTCGTAAATCGTACCCGAAACACACCATCATCACCGAAGAAAGCGGTGAATTGGCGGGCGAAGATCAAGACATTCAATGGGTAATCGATCCGCTGGATGGCACCACCAACTTCATCAAGCGTTTACCACACTTCTCAGTTTCTATCGCTGTGCGCATTAAAGGCCGCACCGAAGTTGCTGTGGTTTACGATCCAATGCGCAACGAACTGTTTACCGCAGTACGCGGTCAGGGCGCACAGCTGAACGGTTACCGCCTGCGCGGCAGCACGGCTCGCGATCTGGATGGCACCATTCTGGCTACCGGCTTCCCGTTCAAGTTGAAGCAGCACGCAACGCCTTACATCAACATCGTTGGCAAACTGTTCACGCAGTGTGCTGATTTCCGTCGTACCGGTTCGGCTGCGCTGGATCTGGCTTACACCGCTGCGGGTCGCGTTGATGGTTTCTTTGAGATTGGCCTGAAGCCATGGGATTTTGCGGCGGGCGAACTGCTGGTGCGTGAAGCGGGCGGTTTGGTGACTGACTTTACTGGCAACCACGGTTATGTGATGTCAGGTAACATCGTTGCCGGTAACCCACGCGTAGTGAAAGCTATGCTGGCATCGATGCGTGAAGAATTGAGTGAAGCGCTGAAGCGCTAAATAAGAGAAGGCGGCTGAATCAGCCGCCTTTTTTATTACCGACGTTCGTGACTTAATACCTGACGCGGCTGTGTCTTGCGACCCACGCGTCCCAGCAACGCCGCCAGTACCGCTTCAATCACCAGCATAAAGAAGGTAAACCAGCTCGCTTTCGCCGTTGCGGCTGCCGCTTGCTCAGCCACTTCGCGGGCTTTCTGCTCCGCCTGCTGTTTCAACTCCTGATACTGTTGCACGGCTTTTTTATAGCTCTCCTCGGTCTGAGTCACAATCTGCTCGACTTCCTGATCGCTTTTACCGGTGCGTGCTTTGATAATATTTTTCAGCGCATCGCGGTCGGCAGCCTGCAAGGTATCTGAATGACGATTCATAACGCCTTTCAACCAATTAGCCAGATCATTATCAGCATTCTGTGGATTCTGCGCCGTTTGCTCTGCCTGATTTTGCGCATTATTGGCTTCGTTATTTACATCCTTTTGTAGATTCTCAGGCTGTAATTCCGATTTACCGGTTTGGCGCAATGTGGTTTGCAGTTCATTTTTTAAATCATCCAGATTGATATTACTTTCCTGCAGCTTTTCTTTTGCCATATTGGTCAGTGAAGGCGCCGCAGCGGAAATTCCATTGCCCACCGCATTCACGCCAGCACCTAAAATATTAAAGGCACCGCCAATAACCCCAGTCGCCAGGGTAATCGCCAACCATAATGTCAGGATAGTGCTGACACCAAACATTAATAATCCGTGCAAAGCCCCTTCACGCTGCGCCAGACGCCCGGCAACGTAGCTGCCGACACCCATGGCGATCAGCATGCTGACGCCAGTCCAGATTAATGCGCCAGTGCCCAAATGCTGCAGTGGATTTTGTTCCTGTTGTGGATCGATGGTTGTCGCACCAATCGCCGTACCTAATATCCCTAATAAAATATGAATTATTAGCGCAGCGATAACGCCGGCAAATACTGCGCTCCAGGAAATACGTTTCAATGGTAGGCCGCCATGCACTTCGTGCACCGTATCCACGCTGCCATTATTAATCCGAGTTTCAGGCATCGTTTTCTCCTCGCAGAATGTTTTGCTGAAATTTTATTATTGCTCAAGCCACCAGAATATTGACTGGTGTGATTGAGCTTAGACAGAGAAATCTATTTTCACCAGCGTACTAAGCGGAGATATTTAATTGCTTATTGAGGGGAGAAATACTTGCAGCAGCGAGTTATTTACACTACCTGTTTATCCTTAATTTCATAATGGACGAATTCCGCCGCCAATGCCTGGCGAGGCGCTCTGCCATAAGGCAACGCCCGCGACGATTAACAACACACTGCCCAATAGCGCAAACACTGGCATGAGCAGCTTAGCCAAGGGATTAGTGTCGCTGGCGCGCCCTAAACGCAGTGCCAACGCACGAGAACGCTGTACTAACAAGCCGAGCGCTGACACCGTCAATGCGGTGCCCATCGCCATCGCCACGGCCGAAGCTACGCCCCATGCATAAACACCGATTACTTTAGCGAACAGCAGCATCATGATGGCACCGGAACAGGGACGCAGTCCCATTGAGAACACCACTAACGCTTGGGTTTTGCCGCTCACCGCCTGATCCATCTGCGCGGCGCTTGGCAGATGAGCATGACCGCAGCCGCAGTGTTCGTCGTGCTGATGCTGCGGACGAATGGCGTGAATCTGCATTTTTGGTTTAGTTCGTAATTGCTGGTGCAGCGTTCGCAGCGCACGCCAACCAACCCAAATCCCGAGTGCAACAACTAACAGATAACTGCCCTTCTCCAGCCAATAACTGCCGAGATGCATCTGGCGCGATGAGGTTTGCAGAACCACCAACATCAGCGTCACCAAAACTATCGCCACGCTGCCTTGCAGCAATGCTGCCAGCAACGTCAGTTTCAGACTGGTTTTCAGCTTTGCGGGGTGCGTAGCGAGAAAAGTGCTGATCACCACTTTGCCGTGTCCCGGCCCCAACGCATGCAGCACGCCATAGGCGAGGCTAAACAACATCAGCGTCACGCCCGCCTGCTGCGGTTGCTCAGCGACCTGCTGCAACAGCTGCGTCATCTCGCGATTCAGGACTTTTTGCCACAGCACGCTTTGCAGCAAAATTTGCGACCAGTGCTGCCAAAACAGCACGCCCGCCAACAGCATTAACCCCGCCATCAGCCACAGCGGCCATAAGCGTCGTGCATGGGAAGGAAGCGAAATCAATGACATGTCAGCGTTACCGTTTGAGCGAATTGCTGGCCCAGATCCATATCCTCTGGCGGCGCATCAGCTTTATCCAGCGACAGCGCATATTGTTTCAGCGAGTCATCCGGTTTCGGCGTGTACAGATCGATTTGGCAATGGGATTTAACGACGTCGTCCATGGTTAATGCCTGCGGATTATCATAATACATATCAACGAAATAACTGGGATCGAAGGTCTGAATGCGATACTGCGTCGCGCGCATTACCTGCGGCTCGCCAAACGGCACGATAAACTCCAGCACCGCTTTGTTGCCGTTGCGCGACAGGTTGTACTCTTTCGGCAAATTCAGGAATTTGACCCGATTTTTATCTTGCCACACCTCGGTGAAATAGTGCTGACCGAGCACATTCGCCATCACCTGCGCGGCCAGCTTTTTCCACACCACATCGCCGGGCTTAGCCTTACCTGCGTCGTAGAGCAAGTCCGCGGAGGTAATCTCATCCATGGTCCACACCATTTTCATGCCGCTAAGATGTTGGTTTTCACTGATGAACTCGGTTTTCATGTCAATAAAGCTGTGCGGATGTGACCAGGCTGCGGTGCTGAACAACAGCGTAAACGTAATGAGTGCAATTTTCATGTGTTATAAAGTAACAATTTTAAAGTGAAGTGTAGAGTGGTCCAGAAAAATTGTGACCCGCCCTAAAGCTCTGAACAAAAGTCACGACAAAGTGCAAGGTTACCGCGTGGAGTTAGCTATTCTTAGCTCAAAAGTGACCTGCGGATAAACCATTGATGAGTTCTGCACCTTCCTCTGCACCACTCTTCAGCCGCTCCCAGCGTCGTTGTCATCTGTTACTGCTGCTATTTCTGCCCGCTCCCGCTTTGACGCTTGAAAAGCTCTGCCAGTTAAATGGTGTTGCGCCTGTTGTCGCCCGACAGGATATCGCGGATGTGGGAGATGAGATACAGCGTTACCACCAACTGGAGCTACACCAGATGGTCGATGGCAGCTTCCGCATTCATGGGACGGAACTGGACAGGCGGCTGTGCCTGATCCACTGGCTGCGACGCGCGCTGCGTTTGTCGCAGGCGTTTGTCTGCGAGCATTTTGCCCCGGTGCTGCGTCAGCGCCTGAAAATACTGCAAATCGAGAAAGCGCTGTGGGATGAAACGAACTTGCAGGCGCTGATCCAGCACTGCAGCCTGCGTCTGGCGCGCGACTTCAGCGCACGTGACCGCCTGTTTCTGCAAATCTTCATGAAGTATTCGCTGTGCCAGCGACAGAACGCCCTTTTCAATGAGGGACAACGCGCATGGCTGGCGGAAAAAATTGAACGCGCTGCCGCGGACGACGTAATTCACCATTGGCAGAAACGCTGCCACTTAGCGCCCGACGTCAGTGAAACCGACTTCTGGACGCTGCTGTTCAGCCTGCTTCATGCACCGAACGGTGCGCAGCTCGACCATCCACAAGCTGTCAAGTTGATGCATTCAGTGGAAGCGTTGATTGCGCGCTTTGAGCAGCTGGCGCAGACCCGTTTCAAAAATCAGTCCGAACTCAGGCAGCAACTTTTTACTCATCTGGCACAGGCACTTGATCGCAGCCACTTCTCCATCGGCATAGATAACAGCGTGGCGCTGGATGTTGCACGGCTCTATCCGCGTCTGCTGCGCACCACAGAGCGCGCACTCGAGCATTTCAGCCGGAATTTTGCCACACGCTTTAGCGCTGAAGAGGTCAGTTTGGTTGCGGTGTTATTTGGTGCCTGGCTGATGCAAGAAAGTGCATTGCAGGAAAAGCAGGTATTACTGCTGACGGGCGCAGATGCGGCGCTGGAGCAGTTACTGGAGCAGCAGCTGCGGGAAATGATGCTGCTACCCATTAACATCAGCTATCAGGATGTCGTCCACTTTCAGCGTGAGGGCGCGCCGCGCGATATCGCGCTGGTGATCACGCCGTACGCCATTTCGTTGCCGCTGTTTTCACCGCCGCTAATCCAGGCTGAGCTGCCGCTGAGTAGTCATCAGCAGCAGCGCATTCGTCAGTTGCTGGAGAGCTAAGCAGCACGCGGACGCAGGAACAATGCCGGCAACGCCACTAAGGCCATTACCCAGAACAGATGTCCTTGCAGATGGGTAAAGAGTACACCGCAAATCATTGTCATCACTGCGATACCGCCGCCCATCGCCAATGCCGAGTAAAGTGATTGCAAACGAATCACTTCTGCACCCTTACGCGCGGCAATAAAACGCATCGCCGCTAAATGGCAGACGGTGAAGCTGCCGCAGTGCAGGATCTGCGCCACAATCAGCAACGGCAACGCCGTGCTGGAACCCAGCAACGTCCAGCGGATAATGGCGCTCACGCCGGATAACAGCAGCAGATCGCGCGCGGTCCAACGGTGGAACAGTCGGCTGCTGAGCGCAAAAATAACAATCTCAGCAACCACGCCTAACGACCACAAATAGCCAATAATTGACGCGGAATAACCGCTCTCCTGCCACCAGATCGCGCTGAAGCTGTAGTAAGCCGCATGCGCACCCTGCAACAATGTCACGCATAACATAAAGCGCCACACCGCATTTTCGCGCAGCAGGTCACGCCACACTTGCCAGCCACCGTCGGTTGACGTCTGGCGTTCACTGCCCTGCGGTCTGGTCGCTGGCGTTAACATCATTCCGCCCAACATGCTGATGGCGCCTAATGAGAGCAGCACCAAAATCGCCTGAGACGAGAACGCCGTGACTAACATGCCGGTTAAAGCGGAACTGATGACAAATGCCAGCGACCCCCAAAGACGAACCGGCCCGTAAGCCAGGCCGATTTGCTGCGTCCAGGTGGCGGCCAGCGCATCACTCAGCGGCACCAGCGGTGAGAAAAACAGGTTGAAGCCGATCATCACGAACAGCAGCCACAGCCACTGTTGTCCCAGCCAATAACCGACGGCGAACAGGCACGTCATCAGCGCCAGCAGACGCAGCGCGGTGATCAGCTGTGAGGGATTTTTTACCTGCGAGGCAATCAGCAAACTGCCGACAAAGCGCGCCACCATGCCACACCCCAGCAGCAGACCGATTTTTTCCGCATCGAGTCCGGTGCCTTTTAGCCAGACGCTCCAGAAAGGCAGGTAAATGCCGTAACAAAAGAAGTAAGTGAAGTAGCCCAAACCGAGCCATTTGGCGGAGCCGATTGCCATATTCCCTCCAGCAAAAATGCTGCTGAGCAGCACGAGTGCGCGCTACTTTGTCAGAGCACTGCGGCGACGGCAATAAAAAAAGGATGGCTTGCGCCATCCTTTTTTGTCCTGCATCGACCCGCGTAAAGGTTACGCGTACACCGGCAGACGGCTGCAGATTTCCAGCACTTTCTGTTTGGTGCGTTCGATGGTCGCTTCGTCGTTAATGTTGTCCAGCACGTCAGCGATCCAGCCCGCCAGCTCACGGACTTCAGCTTCTTTGAAGCCACGACGCGTCACTGCAGGTGTACCAATACGCACGCCAGAGGTCACGAACGGGCTCTTCGGATCGTTTGGTACGCTGTTTTTGTTCACGGTGATGTTGGCGCGGCCCAGAGCGGCATCGGCTTCTTTACCGGTCAGGTTTTTGCTGACCAGATCAATCAGGAACAAGTGGTTGTGAGTGCCACCGGAAACGATGTTGTAACCGCGCTCCAGCAGAACTTCCACCATCGCTTTAGCGTTCTTAGCAACCTGCTGTTGATAAGTCTTGAACTCTGGTTCCATTGCTTCTTTGAACGCCACCGCTTTACCGGCGATCACGTGCATCAAAGGACCGCCCTGACCACCCGGGAACACCGCGGAGTTCAGTTTTTTATACAGATCTTCGTCACCGTTTTTCGCCAGAATCAGGCCGCCGCGCGGACCCGCCAGGGTTTTATGGGTGGTAGAAGTCACGATGTGTGCGTGAGGAACCGGGTTTGGGTACACGTCTGCAGCAATCAGGCCCGCTACGTGTGCCATATCAACGAACAGGTATGCGCCAACGCTGTCGGCGATTTCACGCATTTTGGCCCAATCGCACACGCCTGAGTAAGCAGAGAAGCCGCCAACAATCATTTTTGGCTTGTGGGTTTGCGCCAGCTCAGCCAGTTCTTCGTAGTTGATTTTGCCGGTTTCATCGATGCCGTAAGGGATAACGTTGTACAGCTTACCAGACAAGTTCACCGGAGAACCGTGTGTCAGGTGACCACCGTGCGCCAGGTTCATGCCCAGAATGGTGTCGCCCGGCTGCAGCAGCGCAGTGTAAACCGCGAAGTTAGCCTGAGAACCGGAGTGCGGCTGCACGTTCGCGAAATCGGCGCCGAACAGTTCTTTCGCACGATCGATCGCCAGTTGCTCAACGATATCAACGTATTCACATCCGCCGTAATAACGTTTGCCCGGATAGCCTTCGGCATATTTGTTGGTGAGCTGTGAACCTTGGGCCTGCATTACGCGTGGGCTGGTGTAGTTTTCAGAAGCAATCAGTTCAATGTGCTCTTCCTGACGCACTTTCTCTTGCTCCATAGCCTGCCACAACGCGGCATCATAATCGGCAATGTTCATATCACGCTTTAACATCCGGACTCTCCTGACTCAGCTAACTTTTTAACGGCAGTATAGGCCCCGGCAAGGGGGCGAAGGCGAACAGTGTAAACGGTTTTGACAGGTGACGGTAGCGTCAATCCCCTCTTTTTGCGCAAACGATTGGCATGGCGCTGGAACGGGTTTTTTACGCTTTTTTGCAAGCCTGAAAATGACGATATTTCCTCACATTCAACCGGAGAAAATTTCAGCTTTGCGGGCCAGCACGCACCTTTTTTGCCTAATCCTTAATCACAACAGGGGATTTACAGGCGCTTCGATTACCCATAAGATGCATTTAAAATACATGTTTAAATTCACTCTGAGGATGTCACCATGCTCGACGCGCAAACTATCGCTACCATCAAATCCACCTTGCCCGCCATTGCCCAGATCGGTCCGCAGCTTACCGGTCATTTCTACCAGCGTTTACTGACGCAACATCCTGAACTGAAAAACGTGTTCAACATGAACAACCAGCGCAGCGGCAATCAGCGGGAAGCGTTGTTCAACGCCATTGTGGCTTATGGCAGCAACCTGGAAAATTTGGCCGTGCTGTTGCCGGCGGTGGAGAAAATTGCGCAGAAGCATACCAGCCTGAACATTCAGCCCGAGCAGTACGCGATTGTGGGCGAAAACCTGCTGGCGACGATTGATGAGCTGCTGCATCCGGGTGATGAAGTGCTAACCGCGTGGGGCAAAGCGTATGGCGTGCTGGCCGATGTGTTTATTCAGCGGGAAGAAGCCATCTATTCTGCCTCCGAAGCGAAGACGGGTGGCTGGCGCGGCGCGCGTGATTTCCGTATTCGCGCCATCAATCAGGAAAGTTCGGTTATCAAGAGTTTTGAGCTGGTGCCCAACGACGGTCAGCCGGTGGCAACCTTCCTACCAGGTCAGTATCTGGCCATCAGTTTGCAGCCGACAGGCAACGAACATATTCAGCATCGTCAGTATTCGCTGACCCACCAGCCAAACGGGACGTTTTATCGCATCGCGGTTAAACGCGAAGAACTGGGTAGCGTGTCGGGCTGGCTGCACAATAATGCGCAGGTGGGTGATATCGTGCAGTGCGCTGCACCAGCGGGTGATTTCTTCCTGCAGACCGAAGCAGCCACGCCAATTACGCTGATTTCTGCTGGCGTGGGGCAAACCCCAATGTTGGCGATGCTAGCCAATCTGGTAGAGCAGCAACATGCGGCGGCGGTCAACTGGTTACATGCCGTTGAAGCAGGATCTCAACATGCCTTCGCTGAAGAAGTGAAATCTCTGGGCGCACGCCTGCCAAACTTCACCAGTCACGTTTGGTATCGCCAGCCAGAAAGTGCCGATGCCGGACGTTACGACGCGCAGGGCTTGATGGATTTGGCGAGTGTATCCTCCGCATTAAACCAAGCCGATCGACAGTTTTGGATCTGCGGACCGCTGCCGTTTATGCAGTTTGTCGCGCGTCAGCTCGTCGATGCAGGCGTAAGCGCCGACCGCATTCACTACGAAGTATTTGGTCCTCACAAAGTGCTGTAAAACAAAAAAGCCTGCATAAGGCAGGCTTTTTCAGGCAATGCGCGAAGGGGCTTAAATCGCCTCTTCATCCTCTTCACCGGTACGGATACGCACAACGCGCGCCACGTCAAAGACAAAGATTTTGCCATCGCCGATTTTGCCGGTCTGCGCAGTTTTCATAATGGTTTCTACGCAGGTATCGACGATATCGTCACCTACCACCATTTCGATTTTCACTTTTGGCAGAAAATCAACCATGTACTCTGCGCCGCGATACAGCTCAGTGTGGCCTTTCTGACGACCAAAACCTTTCACTTCACTGACCGTCATCCCGGTGATGCCCACTTCCGCTAACGCTTCACGTACATCATCGAGTTTGAATGGTTTAATAATTGCATCGATCTTTTTCATGACAGATCCTTTTTTACTCCCTCCATGATGGACGGATACCGTTAGTATAAGTGTTCCTGACACCGCCGCAGCAAGCTACTCTTTAAATTCGCTGGCGTCCAGTTCATGGCGCGACAGCAGCTTATAGAATTCAGTGCGGTTACGTCCAGCCAGACGCGCAGCGTTAGTGACATTTCCTTTAGTCATCTGCAGCAATTTACGCAGATAGTTCAGCTCAAACTGATTACGCGCTTCAACGAAAGTGGGCAACGCGGTATTTTCGCCTGCCAGCGCCTGCTCTACTAAAGCATCTCCGATGACCGGCGCGGTACTTAAGGCGACACACTGCTCAATCACGTTGACCAGTTGACGCACATTGCCCGGCCATGCGGCGCTGACCAATCGCTTCATCGCATCCACCGAGAAGCTACGCACAAAGGGTTTATGACGATCGGCGGACTGCCGCAGCAGATGATTCGCCAGCAGCGGAATATCTTCGGCACGCTCGTGCAGCGCTGGAATTTTCAGGTTCACCACGTTAAGACGATAGTAGAGATCCTCGCGGAAGCTCTTCTTCTCCATCGCTTTCGGCAAATCGCGGTGAGTGGCTGAAATAATGCGCACGTTAATATCCAGATCGCGGTTGCTGCCTAACGGCCGAACTTTACGCTCCTGCAGCACGCGCAGCAGTTTCACTTGCAACGCTTGCGGCATATCACCAATTTCATCCAGGAACAGCGTGCCGCCTTCTGCCGCCTGGAACAGCCCCTCACGCGCGCTGACTGCGCCGGTGAAAGCCCCTTTAGCGTGACCAAACAGTTCGGACTCTAAGAGTTGTTCCGGCAGCGCACCGCAGTTGATAGCGATGAATGGCTTAGTACCGCGCGGGCTGGCGGCATGGATCGCCTGCGCCAATACTTCTTTGCCGGTGCCGCTTTGGCCATTGATCAGAACGCTTACGTCAGATTGTGCCACCATGTGCGATTGTTCCAGCAAGCGCAGCATCTGCGGATTCCGTGTCACAATCGCTTCGCGCCAGCGGTCATCGCTGATCGGCGCGCGTTGGGCCAGCGCTTCATCTATCGCTTTGTACAAGGCATCACGATCGACGGGTTTGGTCAGAAAGCTGAACACGCCTTGTTGGGTGGCGGAAACGGCTTCGGGGATCGAACCGTGCGCAGTGAGAATAATTACCGGTAAACCCGCATGGCGTTTCTGCACTTCGCCGAACAGCGCCAGACCATCCATTTCATCCATGCGCAGGTCGCTGATCACCAAATCGACCTTCTCTTTCTGCAGATGACGCAGCGCTTCCGGCCCGCTGGCGGCCGTCGCTACCTGATAGCCTTCGCTACTCAGACGCATCCCGAGCAGTTTTAGTAAGCCCGGATCGTCATCCACCAGCAATAAACGTGCGGCCTGTTTCATGATTACTGATCCTCACTCTGCACATCGCTGCCGCCGTGCGCTGCGTCGCTGCTGTCCGGCACCTTGCGCGATGACAACTGGCGTTCAATATCAGTTAAACGCTCTAACTTGCGTTGGGTATCGGTCAGTGACTGGCGCATTTTGGTTTGCTGCTGGCGCAGGTTATCCATTTCAGCATCATTACTTTGCTGCAGCGCCGCGTAACGTCCTCGCGCTTCACTCAACTCAAGTTGCGCCGCCTGGTTGCTGCGCCACAGCTGCAGCAGCGGACGCACTGCCGCCGGATAAGAGGCGCTATAACCGTCCAATGTGGTGACGTAATCACGGCGTTCGACCGGCGTGACGTTACCGTTCGCGAGTAAGATGCCTTGTTTAAAGGCACGCGCCCAACCTTGCACCGGCCAACGACGTGCTTCAGCACGCGCTTCAGCCGGCGATAAATGCTCGGCGCAATCAATGGCGCGCTGCCAATACAGCGGATTGCCTGAGGCGGCTGGCGTTTCGATTTGCCACACATTTTGGCAATCGGTCGCGAGGTAATCCGGCAGACGCACGTCCGGTTCAGGCACGCTGACGCCATTATGCTGCGCACGATCTTGTGACGGTGTCTGACAGGCACTGAGGCTTAACGCCAGCACTGCACAGGTCACAAATTTAGATAGGGTGAATTTCATTAATCAGGCATTCCCGGCGCTGGTCGTCAAAATGATACGAAAACAGACATCCGCATCCTTGCGTGTTACCAACTGCAGATCGCCGTGCATCCTGCGCAGACAATCTTTGGCGATGCTTAAGCCCAGCCCACTGCCTTTAACCGGCCCTTTACGCTGTTGGCTGCCCTGATAAAAGGGCTCAAAAATCATCGCCTGCTCTTCAGCCGGAATCGGTGTGCCGGTGTTCGCCACCTCAATCCACACCTGGTTGCCCTTCTGCTGGCTCTGCAGCCAGATGTTACCGGATTCGCTGCCGTAGTTCACGGCGTTCGAGTAGAGGTTATCAATCACACGTTGCAGCAGCGTCGCTTCCGCAAGACAGTGATGCACTTGCAGATCAATGTGCGTCGTCATTTCACGTGCATTGGCTGGCAACGAGTGCACTTTTACTACCGCATCTATGATTTCATTTAGCGCAACGGGCTCCAGAGCCATTGGGCTATCGGCCAGCTTGCGGTTGTAATCGAGTAACTGCTCGATGAGACGCTGTAAATGGCGGCTGCTGGTATCGAGAATCGCCACCACTTCCTGCTGCTCGGCATTCAGTGGACCGGCGACTTGATCCGCCAGCAGTTCAGTACCTTCACGCAGGCTGGCGAGCGGCGTTTTCAGCTCATGCGACAGATGCCGCAGAAATTCGTGGCGCTGCTCCTCCAGCCAGCTTAAACGCTCACTCAGCCAGACGATGCGCTGGCCCAGAGATCGGATCTCACGTGGACCGCGAAAGCTGCCGCTATCGCCTAAAGTTTTGCCTTCACCCAGCCGATTGATCATGCGCTCAACCCGCTTCACCGGACCGATGATCATCCCAGTGAACAGTAAGACCAGCACCAGGCTGATCAGGAACAGGATTAGCGCCTGCCAGCCAAAAAACTGGCCGCGATCGGCAATTTCACGCTGCAGCTGTAAGCCGCGCGAAAACACCACTTCACGCGTGGCCTGCACCATTTTTGTATTGGTATCGGAGAAACGCTCCAGCGCATTGGCGGCTTGCGCTTCAGGATTGCCGTTATCGCACTGCATCTGCTGCAGCTGCGGTAGGGTCGTTTGCAGTACTTTGAATGAAGGCAGATCGGGCAAACTGGCGGCGTGACTGCTGAGCATTTGGCCGTAACGCGTCCATTGCGTTTGATACAGCTTCGCCAGCGACGCATCGCCAAGTACACAATATTGACGATAGCTGCGCTCCAGCTCCAGCGCGGTCCGCGCCATCGCTTCGCTGCGACGCACATCGGTAAAAGTGTTGCGGTTGGTATCCGCCGCCTGGTTGCTTAACGCCGAGAGGCTTTCCCACGCTTGCCACGCCAATACCAGCAGCGGCAACAATACCAGCAGGAAGGCCATTAACACCAACTGCCGCAGGGATCGGGGAAACAGACGCCATTTATTCACAACCGCGCTTCCTTAAATGTGAGCTGCAGGCATGCTAGCGAAGTATCAAAATGGAAGAAAGGCCAGATATGAAAACGGCAGGCCTTTTGGCCTGCCGTGAGAGCGACGCCGCAGCATCGCTTGCAAAAAAGGTGGAGCCTAACTCAACGTTGCGTCCGATGCTTGATAACGTTGCAAAGCAAACGATTATCGGTGAGGTGGACGACAGGCTCCGTTTGGTGCGTCATTCGGTTTTTATGAGCTCAGCCGCTAAAGCGGGGCAATCATAAACAGATGAATGAGCCACACAGGGAGTATAGCAAGTATCGTGCCAATAAATAAATAGTGTTTATTATCAGAGGAATGCCAGATGGGAAGCGATCCTCGCCTGAAAAGCGGACCGGACGGTCTGGGAAAAATGTCGCTGATTAGCAACAGGTTTAGAGCATGTATTTCCAGATCATATAAATCAATGGGTTAAATGTCACCTTTTGACGACACCACCACAGGCGTAATGTCGCCAATTTCCGACAGTTCGTAATCAATGCCGATTTCAGACAGGTCGCTATGAATGGCGACCCTACGAAAAAATAAAGGCCGCTTTTGCGCGGCCTTTGTAGGGTGCCCATTAATGGGCACCGATAACATGCAGGATGAACGCTTAACCCAACTGCTTACGCGCGTTGCGGAAGATACGCATCCACGGGCTATCTTCGCCCCACTCTGCCGGATGCCAGGAGTTGCTCACGGTACGGAACACACGCTCTGGGTGCGGCATCATAATGGTGACGCGGCCGCTTTCGTTGGTTACCGCAGTGATGCCGTTTGGTGAGCCGTTCGGGTTCGCCGGGTAGCTTTCCGTCACTTTGCCGAAGTTGTCGACGAAGCGCAGCGCCACCAATCCTTTGCTCTCCAGCTGTGCCAAATGCGCACCGTCGCGTACTTCAACAAAACCTTCACCGTGCGATACCGCGATTGGCATATGCGATCCAACCATGCCATCTAGCAACAGCGACGGACTCGCCGCTACCTCGACCAGGCTGAAACGTGCTTCGAAACGCTCGGACTGGTTACGCACAAAGCGTGGCCATAGTTCGCTGCCTGGAATCAGTTCACGCAGGTTCGACATCATCTGGCAACCGTTACATACGCCGAGTGCCAGCGTCTGTGGACGATGGAAGAAGTTCTCAAACTCATCACGCACGCGGCCATTGAACAGGATGGATTTCGCCCAGCCTTCACCCGCGCCCAGCACATCACCGTAAGAGAAGCCACCGCAGGCGACCAGTGCCTGGAACTCTTCCAGACCGCGACGACCAGCCAACAGATCGCTCATGTGCACGTCAACTGCAGTAAAGCCAGCACGGTGGAAGGCGGCGGCCATTTCTACGTGTGAGTTGACGCCCTGCTCACGCAATACCGCCACACGCGGACGTGCGCCGGTTGCAATCATCGGGGCTGCAACATCCTCTTCTGGCTTAAAGGTCAAATGGACGTTCAGACCTGGGTCGTTATCGTCTTTCTTCGCTTCATGCTCCTGATCGGCGCAGGCTGGGTTATCACGCAGACGCTGCATCTGCCAAGTGGTTTCTGCCCACCAGGTACGCAACGTGGTGCGGCTTTCGCTGTACACCACACTATCGCCAGAACGGATCACGAAGCGATCGCCCGGCAACGCTTTACCTATCACATGCAGGCTCGCGCTCAGGCCGTGGTCAGCAAACACCTTCTCAACAGCTGCACGATCCGCTGCGTTAATCTGCAGCACCGCGCCCAGTTCTTCGGTGAACAATGCAGCTAACGCATCGCTGCCCAGTGCGGCGATATCGGCTTCGATTCCGCAGTGACCGGTAAAGGCCATCTCCGCCAGCGTGACCAGCAGGCCGCCGTCAGAACGGTCGTGATAGGCCAGCAGTTTCTGCTCAGCTACCAGCGCCTGAATGGCGTTAAAGAAGCCCGCCAGTTGGGTGGCGTCACGCACGTCGGCAGGTTTGTCGCCCAGTTGACGATACACCTGCGACAGCGCGGTTGCACCCAAGGTGTTAGCACCGTTGCCCAGATCCACCAGCAGCAGCAGGTTATCTTGATCGGCTTGCAGCTGCGGTGTCACCGTGCGACGCACATCTTCAATACGCGCAAATGCAGTGATGACCAGCGACAGCGGCGAGGTCATTTCGCGCTGCTCGGTACCTTGCTGCCAGCGGGTTTTCATCGACATGGAGTCTTTGCCCACTGGAATGGTGATGCCCAACGCGGGACACAACTCTTCGCCGACCGCTTTAACGGCAGCGTACAAACCGGCGTCTTCGCCCGGGTGACCGGCAGCGGCCATCCAGTTCGCGGAGAGCTTCACGCGTTGCAGCGAACCAATTGAGGTTGCTGCGATGTTGGTCAGCGCCTCACCGACTGCCAGACGACCTGAAGCCGCGAAGTCGAGCAAGGCGACTGGCGCACGTTCGCCGAGGGAGAAGGCTTCACCGTGATAGCTATCGAGGCTGGCGGTGGTGACGGCGCAGTTCGCCACCGGAATCTGCCACGGCCCCACCATCTGATCGCGCGCGACCATGCCGGTTACGCTGCGATCGCCAATAGTAATCAGGAAGGTTTTTTCCGCTACGGTCGGCAAGTGCAGCACACGATTCACTGCATCCGCAACGGTAATCCCATCGCGCTGTAGCGCATCGCCTTTGGCTTGCTGACTGGCAACATCACGCGTCATCTTCGGCGTTTTGCCCAGCAGCACGTCGAGCGGCATGTCGATGGGCTTATTGTCGAAGTGGCTGTCGGCGAGGTTCAGGTGCAGCTCTTCAGTGGCTTCACCAATCACCGCATACGGCGCGCGTTCACGCAGGCACAGCTCATCAAACAGCGCCAGTTTCTCCGGCGCTACTGCCAGCACATAACGTTCCTGCGATTCGTTACACCAGACTTCCAGCGGGCTCATGCCTGGTTCATCGCTGAGGATGTCGCGCAGATTGAAATTACCACCACGATTACCGTCGCTCACCAGTTCTGGCATGGCGTTCGAAAGACCGCCTGCGCCCACATCGTGGATGAACAGAATCGGGTTAGCTTCGCCCAGCTGCCAGCAGCGGTCGATCACTTCCTGGCAACGACGCTCCATTTCTGGGTTGTCGCGCTGGACAGATGCAAAGTCGAGATCGGCATCTGACTGGCCAGAAGCCATTGACGATGCCGCGCCACCGCCCAAACCGATGTTCATGGCCGGACCGCCCAGCACGATCAGCTTGGCGCCCACGACAATCTCGCCTTTCTGCACGTGATCGGCACGGATGTTACCGATGCCGCCCGCCAGCATGATTGGCTTGTGATAGCCGCGCAGTTCCACGCCATTGTGACTGTTGACGCGCTCTTCATAGGTACGGAAATAGCCGTTCAGGGCCGGACGACCAAATTCATTGTTGAACGCCGCGCCGCCTAGCGGGCCTTCGGTCATGATATCCAGTGCAGTAACAATGCGATCCGGCTTGCCGAAATCCTCTTCCCACGGCTGTTCGAAGCCTGGAATACGCAGGTTCGATACCGAGAATCCGACCAGACCGGCTTTGGGCTTCGCGCCACGTCCGGTGGCACCTTCATCACGGATTTCGCCACCGGAACCGGTCGCCGCACCCGGCCACGGTGAAATGGCGGTTGGGTGGTTATGGGTTTCGACTTTCATCAGGATGTGCGCTTCTTCCTGATGGAATGCGTATTCGCCCTTCTGTGCATCGGCATAGAAGCGGCCAACCTCGGAACCTTCCATGACCGCAGCGTTGTCTTTATAAGCAGACAGCACATGCTCAGGATTGTGTTCAAAGGTGTTTTTAATCATTTTAAACAGCGACTTCGGCTGCTTTTCGCCGTCGATAATCCAGTCGGCATTGAAGATCTTGTGACGGCAGTGCTCGGAGTTTGCTTGCGCAAACATGTAGAGCTCGATGTCGTTCGGATTGCGGCCCAGCTTGGTAAAGGCGTCGAGCAGATAATCGATCTCATCGTCGGCCAGCGCCAGGCCCAGCGTGGTGTTGGCCTGATCCAGCGCGCTGCGACCTGCGCCCAGCACGTCGATAGTTGAAAGCGGCTGTGGCTGATGGTGAGCAAACAGCTGCTGCGCATCGTTGAGGTCAGTGAATACAGTTTCCATCATGCGATCATGCAGCAGGCTGGCCAGTTGCTGCCACTGTGCTTCCGTCAGCGTGGGCGCTTGCACATAAAAGGCCATGCCGCGCTCAAGGCGCAAAACCTGTGGCAGATCGCAGTTGTGGGCGATGTCGGTGGCTTTCGATGACCAGGGTGAAATGGTGCCGGGACGCGGCGTTACCAGCAACAGACGCCCTTGTGGCGCATGTTCGGCGAGAGAAGGACCGTATTTAAGCAGACGTTGCAGGCGGGCTTGCTCATCCGCACTGAGCGGTGCGCTCACATCGGCAAAATGGACGTACTCGGCGTAAATATCACTCACTGAAAGGTGAGCGTCCTGAAAGCGGGTCAGCAGTTTGTTTACACGAAATGCCGACAGAGCGGGCGAACCACGCAGAATTTCCATCATTAAAGATCTCTCGTCTTTGAAGTGCCGGGCGACGCTTCATTGGGCGCAACAGGGGAAAACGGGCGGTATTATAGAGAAACAGCACCGGTTACGAAACCGTTTGCGCATAAATTCTGGCACCTGGCGTTTGGCTGAATTTTGCACAATTCTTGCTATAAAAGTTGCCCTGCCCCTTTTTGTTGCGCAAAATGCCCATCGCTCTGGGAGTTAAAACAACATAAATACTGCCTTTAAAAGACAGAGGCCTGTGAGCCATTACGAGACAACTATTTGAAACGCCTAAAAATAAACTATCTGTTTATCGGTCTGATCACCGTGCTACTTGCGCTAGCATTGTGGCCTTCAATCCCGTGGTACGGGAGCGGAACAGACGCGCTATCACAGATCAAATCACGCGGAGTGCTGCGCATCAGTACCGTTAACTCTCCGCTGACTTACTACACCATTAACAATGCACCAGCCGGCATGGATTACGAGCTGGCGAAGCGCTTCGCCGATTATCTTGGCGTGAAACTTGAGGTTGAGGTGCGTCCTAACCTCGGCGATCTGTTTGACGACCTGGATGACGGTAAAGCGGATTTGCTGGCTGCCGGTCTGATCTACAACAGCGAGCGCCTCGCGCACTACCAAAGTGGCCCGAGCTACTATTCGGTGTCGCAGCAGCTGGTGTACCGCATTGATAAGCCCCGACCAAAAAATCTCGGCGATCTTAAAGGCCGCCTGATTGTGCAGTCCGGTTCGGCATATCTGTCAACTTTACGTTCCGCCAAAGCTGACAGCTATCCCGATCTCGACTGGGCGATCTCCACCGATCAGGGCCAGAAAGCGCTGCTCGAAGCGGTTGCCGACGGCAAACTCGATTACACCGTAGGTGATTCGGTCACCATTGGCTTGCTGCAGCGTATTCATCCGCAGCTGGCGGTGGCGTTTGATGTGACAGATGAAGAACCGGTTACCTGGTACTTGCCACGTAACGATGATGACAGCCTAAACGCGGCGATGCTCGACTTCTATAGCCAGATGGGCGAAGAAGGCACCATGGCGCGGCTGGAAGAGAAATATCTCGGTCACGTTGGCACCTTTGATTACGTTGATACTCGCACGTTCCTGCGCGCCATTGACAACACGCTGCCGGATATCAAACCGCTGTTTGAGAAATATTCGGCCAGCATGGATTGGCGTTTGCTGGCGGCGATCTCATATCAGGAATCGCACTGGAATCCGCAGGCCACTTCGCCAACTGGCGTGCGCGGCATGATGATGTTGACGCGTAATACCGCCGACAGCCTTGACGTCAACGATCGTCTCGATCCCGAACAGAGCATTCGTGGCGGCAGCGAATATCTCAAACGCATGATGGAAAAAGTGCCCGAGAGCATTCCTGAAGATGAACGTATCTGGTTTGCGCTGGCGGCTTATAACATGGGCTACGCGCACATGCTGGATGTGCGTAAGCTGACGGCGAAACAGGGCGGCAATCCGGACAGCTGGGCCGACGTGAAGCTACGTTTGCCGATGCTGAGCCAGAAGCGCTATTACACGCAAACCACCTACGGCTACGCGCGCGGGCATGAAGCGTATAACTACGTGGAGAATATCCGTAAGTATCAGATAAGCCTGGTGGGATATTTGCAGGAGCAGGAGAAGCGTTTAGCGCAGCAGTCGGCGCTCGAGGCCGAGTTAGGCGCCGGTTACCCGGCGGTCGAACCGAAAATTGCGATGAATTAACCGGTGCGCTGCGCCTGACGCAGCGCCTTCTTCTGCTCACGACGCATGCGGAAGAAGTCACTCAGCATCCCAGCGCATTCATCCGCCAGCACACCGCAATCAATCTGAATGTGATGATTCATACCGGGATGACCAATCACATCCAGCAGTGAACCGGCCGCGCCGGTTTTCTCATCCTTAGCGCCATACACCAGCCGCGTGATGCGACTGTGCACCATCGCACCGGCACACATCACACAAGGTTCCAGCGTGACATAGAGCGTGGTATCCAGCAGACGATAGTTTTCCAGCACCTTGCCACCCTGACGTAGCGCCATGATCTCGGCATGCGCGGTGGGGTCGTGCTGACCAATCGGCCGATTCCAGCCTTCGCCAATCACGTTATCGCCCTGCACCAACACCGCACCAACCGGCACTTCGCCCTGCTCCCACGCGCGCTTAGCCAGTTCCAGCGCATAACGCATCCAATATTCATCAGTTTGTGGGTTCACCGGGCAACTCCTGCGGGCAATAAAGGCGGCGCATTATAGCGATGCAGCAGCCGGAATCGAAGCGTTATTCCAGCTGCTGCAACTCGCCGCGCGGCGTAACTCGCCAGCGATGCTGACAGAAGAACAACAGCGGGTTGTCCTGCTTGCTGTCGCTGTAGCCGCTATACAGCTGTAGAGGTGTGCCGATTTTCTCTTCGAGCTGCGCCACCTTTTCATGGCCGAGACAGCGCATCGACAGCAAGCGTCCGCCACGGCCCGGTTTCATCTGGCTGGCGATCAGCTGTACCCGCGGTAAGAAGGCCGAGTCAAAATAGACTTGCTCCACCAGCGACTGCGGCGAACCGGTAATTAACCAGACATCGGCATCGTTGCTGCTGAGATAGTCGGTAAGGCGCTGCTGCACTACCGGAAACGCAGTAACGCGCTGGCGGAACCACTCAGCGAATTCCGCTTCACGCTGGCGCAGACGTGATTCGCTATGGCCGAAGGTAATCGCCCACAGCAGTAAACTCATCGGCCAGCGTGCGGCGCGGCCTTTGATTAGCATGCCAAGACCAATTACCGGTAACAGCGGCACCACCAATAGCAGATTGATCGGCTGACGTCGCAGCAGATAGCGCATAAAGGTGCCAAACATGTCTTGCTGATGTAGCGTGCCATCGAGATCGAAAAACACCACGCGTCGTTGTGTACCCTTAGTCAAACAGCACTCCTTCTCTATCCTTCGCGGTTTCTGCACTACAGTGTAGCCAGCTTCGGCGTTCGAGGCGAAAGCTGCTATTTTTAATTCCAGTGACTACAATGCCATTTGAATAGTTTATTCTTCGCCTTTACGCGCTGTTTGCGGATAAAAGAATTAAGGATCGAACCATGAGTTCATTGCTGCGCATTCGTCAGCTTTACCCTCGACTGGCGCTAAATGAGCGCCGGCTGGCGGATTTTTTGCTGTCGCAGCCGGATCGTGCACGGCATCTCAGTTCACAAAAACTTGCCGAGGAATCGGGGGTTAGCCAGTCCAGCGTGGTGAAGTTTGCCCAGAAACTGGGTTATAAAGGATTTCCGGCGCTGAAGCTGGCGCTGAGCGAATCGATGGCCGATCGCGATGCGATTACTGTGCATAACCATATTCTTAGCGATGACCCACTCAAAGTGGTGGGCGAAAAGCTGCTGACCGAAAAAATCTCGGCGATCCGCGCCACGCTGGATATCAATAGCGAAGAGAAACTGCTGCAAACCTTACAGCTACTGAAAAATGCCAATCGTATTTTACTGGTCGGCATCGGCGCGTCCGGTTTAGTGGCGAAAGATTTTTCATGGAAGCTAATGAAAATCGGCATCAATGCGGTGGCGGAGCAGGATATGCACGCTTTGCTGGCCAGCGTGCAAGCAATGGCGCCGGGCGATGTGTTGCTGGCCATTTCCTATACCGGCGAACGACGCGAAATTAACCTGGCGGCGCAGGAAGCGGTGCAGGTCGGCGCCGATGTGCTGGCCTTTACCGGCTTTACGCCAAATGCGCTGCAGCAGAGTGCCACGGTTTGCCTCTATACCGTGGCTGAGGAACAGAGCACGCGCAGCGCGGCGATATCGTCGACCAGCGCGCAGCTGGCGCTCACGGATCTGCTGTTTATGGCGCTGGTACAAAACGATCCGGAACGCGCATCAAGCCATATCCGTCACAGCGAAGAGTTGGTGAAAAAGCTGGTCTGATGAGATGAGGCGCGTATAATACCCGCGCCGTTTATGCTGTTATTGGATTTCCGCTATGGCTCTGCTCATTACCACCAAATGCATCAATTGCGATATGTGCGAACCTGAATGCCCAAACCAGGCAATCAGCTTAGGCGATGCGATCTATGAGATTGATGTTGACCGCTGCACCGAGTGCGTGGGCCATTATGATGTGCCGACCTGCCAAAGCGTCTGCCCGATTGATAACACCATTATTGCTGATCCACAGCACCCGGAGAGTCGCGAGGCGCTGTGGGAGAAGTTTGTGGTGTTGCACCATTAATCTTCGATAATTACCGTCGCACAGGCGTAATGGCGTTCATCTGCTAAGGTCACATGTACGTGCCTCACACCGAGCTGACTGGCAATCACTTTGGCTTGCTCAAAGAAACGTAACCCCGGTTTGCCCAGCGCATCGTTATATACTTCGAACTGATTGAAGGCCAGGCCACCGCGAATGCCGGTGCCGAACGCTTTCGCTGCCGCCTCTTTCA
Source organism: Pantoea sp. X-Soil-ISGK-421 (assembly GCF_059730785.1). Taxonomy (NCBI): domain Bacteria; kingdom Pseudomonadati; phylum Pseudomonadota; class Gammaproteobacteria; order Enterobacterales; family Erwiniaceae; genus Pantoea; species Pantoea sp. X-Soil-ISGK-421. The sequence goes on from NZ_AP035979.1 coordinate 3,025,325, forward strand.
CCGCAAAACGCTTGGCAAGGAAGCGCACCGGTTGCTGGTGCGCCTGATATTGCTGCCACTCGGCTTCGCTTAATACGCGGCGGGCCAAACGATCGCCGGAGCGTTCGATCACTCCCGCGATACGTTCGATCTCGACGATGTCGCTACCGAGTCCGAGAATCGCCATTAGCGACGTGCTTCCCGCATCAGCTGCTTCATTTCGCTGACCGCATCAGCCAGACCGCTGAACAGTGCGCGACCAATGATTGCATGGCCGATATTCAGTTCATGCATTTCTGGCAGTGCAGCAATCGGTTGTACGTTGTGATAGGTCAAACCGTGGCCGGCATTCACTTTCAGACCAAGGCTGGCGGCGAAGGTTGCGGCTTTACGGATGCGTGACAGTTCAGCCTGGCGCGCCAGACCTTCTGGCGCTTCGGCATAGGCGCCGGTGTGAATTTCGATATAAGGTGCGCCACTGGCTACGGCGGCTTCAATCTGGCGGTGATCGGCATCAATAAACAGTGACACCAGAATACCTGCGTCGCTCAACAAGCGCACCGCGGCATTAATTTTGTCCTGCTGACCCGCCACATCCAATCCGCCTTCGGTCGTCACTTCCTGACGCTTTTCCGGCACCAGACAAACGAAGTGCGGCTGGATTTCGCAGGCAATGTCGATCATCTCGTCAGTCACCGCCATCTCCAGATTCATGCGCGTCTGAATGGTGTCACGCAGGATGCGCACATCGCGATCGGTAATGTGGCGACGATCTTCACGCAGATGCACGGTAATGCCGTCGGCACCGGCCTGCTCAGCAACAAACGCGGCCTGCACCGGATCGGGATAGTTTGTGCCACGTGCGTTACGTACGGTGGCAATGTGGTCAATGTTGACGCCTAACAGCAACTCAGCCATGACAATCCTTAAATGTGTTCAGTGTGTTTGCAGTGTACCGCGCTGACTATATCAGGCGGTACGACCAGCGCTAGTCGTTTGCCACATCGGGTTTCTTTTTTGGCACAAACTGGCGAAACAGTTCCTGGCTCTTTAGCGGTTTGCCGCCAAGATAGGGCTTCAGCGCCATACGCGTAAAGCGTTTGGCGGCGCGCAAGGTATCAGCATCGGGGAATTCACGTTCCCATAATGCACGCAGCTGGCGGCCGGTAAAGCTACGCTGATTGACCACTAAACTGGCGATAAAGCCCTTCTCTTCACGGTAGCTGTAGGTCATGCCATCGGCAACTTCTTCGCCGCTGCCGGCACAATGCAGGAAATCGACGCCGTAGCCGAGATGCCCAAGCAGCGCCAGCTCAAACCGACGCAGCGCCGGTTCAGGCGAGCCGTTGCCTGCCGCCAGAGTTTGGATGCAATTCAGGTAATCGAAGAACATGTCAGAGAAAGGGATTTGCTGCTCCAGCACGCGCGACAGCAGTTCGTTGACGTAGAGTCCGCAGTAGAGCGTGATGCCGCTGAGCGGCAATGCCAGCGAAACGGCTTCGGCATTGCGTAGCGTTTTGACGTCACCGCGTCCGCCCCAGCGCACCAGCAGTGGCGTGAAGGGTTGCAGTGCACCTTTCAGTTGCGAACGGCGCGAGCGGGCACCTTTGGCAAGGACGCGGACGCGCCCTTCGCTTTCGCTGAATAGATCGAGAAGCAGGCTGGTTTCGCTGTAAGGGCGACTATGCAGCACAAAGGCGCGTTGCCAGCCTTCCATCGATTACCCTTCGTCAGAGTAACCTAAGCTGCGCAGCGCACGTTCATCGTCCGCCCAGCCAGATTTCACTTTAACCCACAGTTCGAGATGCACTTTCGCCTCAAACATCTCTTCCATGTCTTTACGTGACTCAATGCCGATGGTTTTGATCTTGGCGCCTTTATTGCCGATGACCATCTTTTTCTGGCCTTCGCGCTCAACGAGAATCAGACCATTGATGTCGTAGCCGCCGCGATCGTTAGAGACAAACTGCTCAATTTCTACGGTAACGGAATAAGGCAGCTCAGCGCCAAGGAAGCGCATCAGTTTTTCACGGATGATCTCAGATGCCATAAAACGCTGCGAGCGGTCGGTGACATAATCTTCTGGGAAATGATGCTCAGATTTTGGCAGGCATTTGCGTGCAATCGCCGCAATAGCGTCAACATTTTTGCCGCTTTCCGCAGAGATCGGTACGATTTCGAGGAAGTTCATCTGCTGGCTGAGGAACTGCAGATGAGGCAAAAGAATACTCTTATCCTGAATGTTGTCGACTTTGTTGATCGCCAATACCACAGGAACCTGATTATCACGCAGCTTGTTGAGCACCATTTCGTCGTCTGGCGTCCAGCGCGTGCCTTCAACCACAAAGATCACCAGCTCAACATCACCGATGGAGCTGCTGGCCGCACGGTTCATCAAGCGGTTGATCGCTCGCTTCTCTTCCATGTGCAGCCCTGGCGTATCCACATAGATCGCCTGATAAGCGCCTTCCGTGTGGATGCCCATAATACGGTGACGCGTGGTTTGCGGCTTGCGTGACGTGATCGACACTTTCTGCCCCAGCAACTGGTTCAGCAAAGTGGATTTACCGACGTTTGGTCGGCCTACGATCGCGACAAAGCCGCTATATGTTTCGAGTTCGCTCATTCGAGTCCTGACTTGGGCAGCGCCGCTTTCGACGCTGCGATGTGACTATTTATTCGAGGCCAAGCTTAATTAACGCCTGTTCGGCAGCTGCTTGCTCGGCTTTACGGCGGCTGGAGCCAATGCCCACCACCGGTTCTGCCATGCCACTCACCTGACAGTGAATGGTGAATTCCTGATCGTGGGCTTCGCCACGCACCTGCACCACCAAATACGAAGGCAGCGGCAGATGACGTCCCTGCAAATACTCTTGCAGGCGCGTTTTCGGATCTTTTTGCTTATCGCCAGGGCTGATGGCTTCCAGTCGCGAGTGATACCAGTCGAGAATTAACTTTTCGACGGTTTGAATGCTGCTATCAAGGAAAATGCCGCCAATCAAGGCTTCAACGGTATCCGCGAGAATAGATTCACGACGGAAACCGCCGCTTTTCAACTCGCCCGGACCAAGGCGTAAACATTCGCCGAGGTCGAATTCTCGCGCCATTTCCGCCAGCGTATTCCCACGAACCAACGTGGCACGCATGCGACTCATATCGCCTTCGTCCACGCGCGGGAAGCGGTGATAAAGCGCATTGGCGATCACGTAGCTAAGAATAGAATCGCCAAGGAATTCAAGACGTTCATTGTGTTTGCTGCTGGCACTACGGTGCGTCAATGCCTGCTGCAATAAATCCGGATGAGTAAAAGTGTAGCCCAGTTTGCGCTGCAGCTTATTAATGACGATGGGGTTCATGCTATTCCAGTTGTTCTGTGCGTCTGTCACTGCATACGAAACAGGGCTGCGGTTCCAACCTGTTCTGTTTCGTGTGCACTGGCCTCCCTTACGGAAGGCCAACCTTTTTTGAAGCTAATTAGTGGATCCCACCAATGCGGCTAAAGCGCACGCCGGTAGGCCACTGTCCTTCTTGTTTCTCGAAGCTCATCCAGATAGCCACCGCTTTGCCGACCAGATTCTTCTCGGGCACGAAGCCCCAGTAGCGACTGTCGGCGCTGTTATCGCGGTTATCGCCCATCATGAAATACTGCCCTTGCGGCACAATCCAGGTGGATTGCGGCTGGCCCGGCTGCTGATAATACATGCTTGCCTGACTTTGCGCCTCGTTTACCAGCAGAATATCGTGCGTTACGCTGCCCAATGTCTCTTTACGGGTACCGAGACGCAGACCGCCCTTCATGGTTTCACCCTGCGGCGCCTGGAAGAAGCCGTTGCCGGTTTCATTGCCATCAAAGCCGCTGAAGGTTTGAATGAAGTTGCTTGGCTCAACATTCGTATAAGTCACCGGCAGCGCGGTATTGCAGTTGCCGCTGCTACAACCCGGATTGATGGTCAGGGTTTTGCTGTAGGGATCAAACACCACTTTGTCGCCTGGCAAGCCAATCACACGCTTAATGTAATCGACGCTTGGATCTTTCGGGTATTTAAATACCGCTACATCGCCGCGCTGTGGATGGCCAGTTGGAATCAGCGTGGTTTGGGTAATCGGATCTTTAATGCCGTAAGCAAACTTCTCCACGAGGATAAAGTCGCCAATCAGCAACGTTGGCATCATTGAGCCTGATGGAATCTGGAACGGCTCAAAAATAAACGAACGTACGATTAATACCACCGCCAGCACCGGAAACACCGATGCCGTGGTTTCTACCCAACCCGGCTGCGCGGCAACTTTCGCCAGCGTTTTGCTATCAAGTGCATTGCCAGCCTGCGCTTGCGCGGCAGCTTGCTTCGCACGACGCGCCGGTGCCCATTTAAAGCGATCGATACACCAGATAACGCCAGTGATCAGCGTGGCGATCACTAAAACCAGGGCGAACATGTTAGCCATTAAAAATCCTTATTTGCTGTCTTTACCGACATGCAGAATGGCAAGGAATGCTTCCTGCGGCAGCTCAACGTTGCCGACCTGCTTCATTCGCTTCTTACCGTCTTTCTGCTTCTGCAACAGTTTCTTCTTACGGCTAACGTCACCGCCATAGCATTTCGCCAGGACGTTTTTACGCAGCTGTTTTACCGTTGAGCGAGCGATAATGTGGTTGCCGATTGCCGCCTGAATCGCAATATCAAACTGCTGACGTGGGATCAGATCTTTCATCTTCTCTACCAAATCGCGGCCACGATATTGTGAGTTATCACGGTGAGTAATCAGCGCCAGCGCATCAACACGTTCTGAGTTAATCATCACGTCGACACGCACCATGTCAGAGGTTTGGAAACGTTTGAAGTTATAATCCAGCGAGGCATAACCGCGCGAGGTTGATTTCAGACGGTCGAAGAAGTCGAGCACCACTTCCGCCATCGGGATCTCATAAGTCAGCGCAACCTGCTTGCCGTGGTAAACCATGTTGGTTTGCACGCCACGTTTTTCGATACACAACGTAATGACGTTACCGAGGAACTCCTGCGGCAGCAGCATATGACACTCAGCGATCGGCTCGCGCAGTTCTGCAATATTATTCAGCGGTGGCAGCTTCGACGGGCTATCGACATAGATCGTTTCACCGTCGGTGGTTTCTACTTCGTACACCACGGTTGGCGCGGTGGTGATCAGATCCAGATCGTATTCACGTTCCAGACGCTCCTGAATGATCTCCATGTGCAACAGACCGAGGAAGCCGATACGGAAACCGAAGCCCAGCGCCGTTGAGCTCTCTGGCTCGTAGAACAGTGACGCATCGTTAAGGCTCAATTTGCCCAGCGCATCACGGAATGCTTCATAGTCATCAGAGCTGATCGGGAACAGACCGGCGTAAACCTGTGGCTTCACTTTTTTGAAGCCAGGCAACACTTTATCTGCCGGATTGCGCTGCAGGGTCAGCGTATCGCCCACGGGTGCGCCGAGGATGTCTTTAATCGCACACACTAACCAGCCAACTTCACCGCAGTTCAGCTCGTTGCGATCAACGCGCTTCGGCGTGAAGATGCCAAGACGATCCGCGTTATAGCTTTGACCAGAACTCATCACTTTAACTTTGTCGCCTTTACGCAGCGTACCGTTCTTAATACGGATCAGCGACACCACGCCAAGGTAGTTATCGAACCAGGAATCGATGATCAACGCCTGCAGCGGACCTTCTGGATCGCCTTCTGGCGGTGGAATGTCACGCACCAGTCGCTCCAGCACATCGGGCACGCCGACGCCGGTTTTCGCCGAGCAACGCACCGCATCGGTAGCGTCAATGCCGACAATATCTTCAATCTCTTCCGCTACGCGCTCAGGATCGGCGGCAGGCAGGTCGATTTTGTTCAGTACCGGTACCACTTCCAGATCCATTTCCATTGCGGTGTAGCAGTTTGCCAGCGTCTGTGCTTCAACGCCCTGCCCTGCATCGACCACCAGCAATGCTCCTTCACATGCCGCCAGCGAGCGGGAAACTTCATAGGAGAAGTCAACGTGACCGGGAGTATCGATAAAATTGAGCTGGTAAGTTTCACCGTCCAGCGCTTTGTAATCGAGCGTTACGCTCTGCGCTTTGATGGTAATGCCGCGCTCACGTTCCAGATCCATGGAATCCAAAACCTGCGCCGCCATCTCACGATCGCTCAGGCCACCACAAATTTGAATCAAACGGTCAGAGAGCGTTGATTTGCCGTGGTCAATGTGAGCGATGATGGAGAAATTTCGTATGTGCTTCATTTATATGAATATCTTCACGTAGAAAATCAGTGGGAAACTTGAGCACGGACACATTCAGGAAAGTGAGCTTTACCCGGAACCCTGTCGGCCTCATTAATGACGACGCATATTACACTGTTAACGCCGCGCGTTAAAGAATGGAACTGTGGGGAATCGCAACAGATTTCAGCGGTTAAGCCGAATGAGAAAGGCCGCATCAGATGCGGCCTGCTGGGGATCAAACTTCGCTTTCCACGCGCAACGCATCGGGCGGTAACGCAACGCTGAGAATCACCGGCTGAAATGCTTCGCGATCGCCGAATACATTCGAGACACCTTTCGCCACGATAAAGCCGCCAATACCGCCTAATAGCGCGCCACAGGCCGCAGCAAGATCGCTCGCGAACAGCATCTGGAAAATGCCAGCAAGCACAAACAGGCCAAACAGCGGCGTCATGTAAACCAGCAAGGCGGAACCTAACAAGCTGCTTTCACGAATGCCAAGCTCAATGCGCTGGCCGGGTTGCAACGGCTCCACGCTGGCGATAGTCATCACGTGGGCATTTTTGGGTCCCAGATGATTAAGTGCGTGGCTGCCGCAGCCTTTGCGCGCCGAGCAGCTGTTACACGACGTTTTTGCTTCCGTGTGCAGTGTGGCTATGCCTTCTTTCCACGCCACAACGGTGGCCCATTCTCTCATCATTTTGGTGAACCCGAATCTATGCTGTCCGCAATACGTTTGGCAGTGGCTGGCGGTAACTCGCCCACCACCGTGATTTCATTATTATTGCGCACTTCTGTCTGCACCGTACGACGCCCAGTGCGCAATGCCTGCACACTGCTGCTTTTATCTGCTGGCGTAATGTTGATGGCAAAGCTAAATAAGCCATCGCTGTACAGACGCGACTCAACGGTTTTGTTCATCGACGGTATATCGCGGCGGCTTTGTGATATCAGTTTCATGCCCGCCGGAAGCCAGTTTGGCTGCCAGCTGAGTTCAACTTTGTCACCGGCCGGCAGTGACAGCGTCGGCGGCAAGTTGGCCTTTTCCAGCCCTTGCATCAGATTGCGCACACCTTCATCAACGGCAAAACTGATCACGCGGAACTGCTCTAGCGTTTCGCCGTCACGATCAAGCAGATCGATACGCAGCGGCAATTTGGTATCCACATCCAGCCACACTACATAGCTGTAGCGCGTGCCATCGCGTGACACAATGCGCACCACTTCGCACATTTGATCGGCCATACGCGAGCGGCCAACCGGAATGAAATCGTAGGCCTCACCCAAGCGAGAGAAGTCAGCGAACATCAAACCTGGTAGCGCATCAATTATGTGATTGCCCGGCAGCGAGAAAGGATCTAATCCCGGCTCAAAATAGCTGATGTCATTTCCACGCTGGATGACTTCACGGCGCGGCCCATCCATCTGCAACAGTTGGGCAAAGATACGATTGTCGATTACCGCGTGACGATAACGCAGAGATTCAATGCCAAGACGCGAGACATTGATGTAGGCAAATTCGTAGTTGAGGTTCTGGCTTGCCTGCTCCATCTGTTGCAACAACGCCCCGGACGCAGAAGTCTGCGCCGAGGCGATAGATGAGCAAAACAGGCTGCCTGCCAGCAGGCTAACGGCACACCAAAGCTGCTTCATTACTGCTGCTGAGTTCCTAACGACTGATTTCCGGGAACATTAGCCTGAGCCTGTTGCGGATCGTTTTTCTCAAACTGAACCTGATCGGCATGCAGACGACGTTGCAGTTCATAATCCTGCAGCATAGCATTGACGCGACGACGCTGTTCTTGCACCTGCTGATTAGAGCTGTTGGTGTCGAACGCTTCAGAAGGCACGCCTAAGCTAACGGGTGACGCTTTACCCATCATCGGCAAAGTGTTAAATGCCGGTGAATCGGACGCTTCGGTGGCGCTGCCAGTTGGTGAGCTGTTGTAGTGCTGAACCCCGACAATCACCGCCAGTGATACACAAGCAGCGACACCGACCTGCGTCAGCTGTGCCGCCCAGCTACCACCACGACGCCAGAACGGCATCTTCTCGTAACGTGACGGCTCAGGCTGCGCTTCAGGAATCAGCGGAGTGATTTTGCGTGCCGGCTCGTTTTCGATGGCCGCAGCCACACGTGCGGAGATATCAAAATGCAGCACTTCTCCGATATCACCTCGCAAGGTGTCGCGGATGAGATGGTAGCTTTCCCAGCTTTGCTGAAGATCCGCATCCTTCGACAACGATGCCATCAGCTCGTTATCTAAAGTTTCACCATCCATTAAAGCGGAAAGTTTTTCTTTCTGCATGCTTTGGTACCCTTCCAGTAGCCGTTATCACTGACGTTGGATAAGCGGTTGAACTTTATTATCAATAGCCTCTCGTGCACGGAAGATACGCGAACGTACGGTACCGACCGGACAATCCATGATGACGGCAATCTCTTCGTAACTTAAACCATCCAATTCCCTAAGGGTAATGGCCATACGAAGATCTTCGGGAAGCGCCTCAATGGTGCGAAAGACGATTTGTTTCAGTTCCTCAGACAACATTAAGTTCTCAGGGTTCGATATTTCTTTCAGCGCACCTGCACTTTCGAAATTTTCTGCGTCGATAGCATCCACATCACTGGATGGCGGACGACGCCCCTGAGCAACCAGATAATTTTTCGCTGTGTTCACCGCGATGCGGTACAGCCATGTATAAAAGGCGCTGTCGCCACGGAACGATTCCAGTGCACGATACGCTTTAATAAAAGATTCCTGAACCACATCAGGCACATCGCCTGAAGGAACATAGCGTGAAACCAGGCTCGCCACTTTATGCTGGTATCGAATCACCAGTAAATTAAAGGACTTTTGATCTCCCTTCTGAACCCGCTCAACGAGAACCTGATCCGTTAACTGCTCGCTCATCCGAGGTAATATCTCCCCAAAACTTTTTTATGCGTAAGTGAACTGCCAGCACATCTCATTATTCTGAGCAAGCATGCGCTTAGAGTGACCTGATGGCCTGAAGTTCACTACGACCTGAATTTTTCCGTATCGGAACCACGACATCATTGTTGTTGATTGTCTTTCAGTGTAGCGACTTGCCACGCTGGTGGTGTCTTTTGCGGCACCGATAATCGCTGGCAGAGTACCTTATGACGCCGTCATTTTCACCTTTATTACCTGAATTTTCAGAGTGTTTGATATAAAAAACACATTCAGTTCAATTTCAGAGTTAACTTACTGAATTCACGTTAATATCTACACCAGATAAAGAATTCCCCGCCGCAGATTGTTCAAAATACTTCACAACTTCCCCATCCCGGCTTATGCTCAAACGACCTTTTGTTTAGTAAATTAAACAGCATGACTTCTCTCCCAGAATATCAGTGTGATGTACTCATCGTAGGCAGCGGTGCGGCAGGTTTATCGTTAGCGCTGCGCTTAGCGCCGCATTATCAGGTTACCGTGCTGAGTAAAGCGCAGGTCAATGAGGGCTCAACGCTGTATGCGCAGGGCGGGATTGCGGCGGTGTTTGATGAAACAGACAGCATCGAATCACACGTTGAAGACACGCTCGTTGCCGGAGCAGGCTTATGCGACCGCGATACGGTGAGCTTTATCGCCAGCAACGCGCGTCACTGCGTGCAATGGCTGATTGATAATGGTGTGGCATTCGATAAAGAACCGCAGGTTGACGGCGAAGCACGTTACCATCTCACACGCGAAGGCGGGCACAGTCACCGCCGTATCCTGCATAGCGCGGACGCCACTGGACGCGCGGTGGAAACCACGCTGGTGAGTCAGGCGCTGAGCCATCCCAATATTCGTATTATCGAACGCACCAATGCGGTGGATTTGATTCTCTCCGATAAGCTTGGTTTGCCCGGGAAACGTCGTGTAGTCGGCGCGTGGATCTGGAACCGCAAGCGCGAAAAGGTGGAAACCTGTCGCGCGCGCGCCGTGGTATTAGCCACTGGCGGCGCAGCGAAAGTGTATCAATACACCACGAACCCGGATGTGGCCTCCGGCGATGGGATTGCAATGGCGTGGCGTGCGGGTTGCCGCGTGGCGAACCTCGAATTCAACCAATTCCATCCCACCTGCTTATTCCATCCGCAAGCGCAGAACTTCCTGCTAACCGAAGCGCTACGTGGTGAAGGAGCATGGCTGTTGCGTCCAGATAGTACGCGTTTCATGCCTGACTTTGATGAGCGGGCTGAACTGGCGCCGCGCGATATTGTTGCGCGCGCAATCGACCATGAGATGAAACGCCTGGGCGTCGATTGCATGTATATCGACATTAGCCACCAGCCGGAAAGTTTTGTGCGCGCGCACTTCCCGATGATTTATGAAAAATTGCTGACCTTTGGCCTGGATCTCACTAAACAGCCGATTCCGATAGTGCCTGCAGCGCATTACACCTGCGGCGGCGTGATGGTTGACCAGCAAGGACGCACAGACGTTGACGGCCTTTATGCCATTGGTGAAGTGAGCTACACCGGCTTACATGGCGCAAATCGCATGGCTTCTAACTCCCTGCTGGAGTGCCTGGTTTACGGTTGGTCAGCGGCAGAGGACATGATCGCTCGCCTGCCGGATGTCGCTGCGGTGGAACATCTGCCCGCGTGGGATGAAAGTCGCGTTGATGATGCCGATGAGCGCGTGGTGATTCAACACAACTGGCATGAACTGCGGCTATTTATGTGGGACTACGTGGGCATTGTGCGCACCACCAAACGTCTGGAGCGCGCACTGCGGCGCATTAATTTGCTGCAGCAGGAGATCGATGAGTATTACGCACATTTCCGCCTGTCTAACAATTTGCTGGAACTGCGCAATCTGGTGCAGGTTGCCGAACTGATGGTGCGCTGTGCGCTGGCGCGCAAGGAAAGTCGCGGGCTGCACTTTACCCTCGACAATCCCGAGCTGCTGGATGAGGCGTTACCCACCATCCTGCAGCCTGAGCGCTAGCGAAACAGGTAGAAATCTTTAACCAGGCTTAGCCAATCCGCTGAATAGCTTTTATCTTCATCACGAATAGCGAGACGTTCCTGTAACGTTTCGCCTGAGGTCGGTGAAAAACCTAACACCACACGATTTGGTGGACGCTGGGCATAGGCGGCGACATCGTAGCGATAACGCAGGTACCAGCCGTCCGCCAGCGCCAGTGAAGTCAGCGCTTCGCCGGCTTCTGCAGGCAGCACCACGCAAAAGAGCCCTTCTTCTTCAATCAACTGCGCAGCACAGCGCAGTAGCGTGTGATGATCAAGTGTTGCAGTGCTGCGCGCGGTATCACGCGCCACGCTGCCCGTTGCCATGCCGGGCGCAAAAAAGGGCGGGTTACTGACAATCAGCGAAAAGCGTTTTTCACACTGCTCGCTCCAGCTGACAATATCCTGATGGTGCACATGGATGCGATCCGCCCACGGCGAAGCCTGCATATTTTCCTGCGCCTGCTGCGCAGCGCTGGCTTCCAGTTCAACCGCATCAATCTCAACCTGATCTGACGTGCGTTGGGCCAGCATCAGCGCGATCAGTCCGCTACCACAGCCAATGTCGAGGATGCTCCGTGCACCTGCAATCGGTGCCCATGCACCGAGTAAAACGCCATCTGTGCCCACTTTCATTGCACAGCGATCGTGCGCCACGAAAAATTGCTTGAAGGTAAAACCATCTTTTCTTAACGTCGGCCGCGCCGGCGGTTGGTCCTGAGACATACTTCACTACCATTGAATTTTTTACTGCCGAAAGTGTAACGTGGTGGCGATAGGAATTCACCTGCGCCTGTAATACCTACACAAACAGATGAAGATTATATTCGTTCTGTCTATAATCAGCGCCCCAAACTGAGGTAGACCATGACCGTAACCACATTCTCCGAACTCGAACTCGACGAAAGCCTGCTACAAGCTTTGCAGGAAAAAGGCTTTACTCGCCCTACTGTTATTCAGGCCGAGACCATTCCTGCCGCGCTGGAAGGCCGTGACGTTCTGGGTTCGGCTCCAACCGGGACGGGGAAAACTGCAGCATTTTTGCTGCCCGCTTTACAGCATTTGCTCGATTTCCCGCGCAAAAAATCAGGCCCGCCGCGTATTCTGATTGTGACTCCCACCCGCGAACTGGCAATGCAGGTTGCCGATCACGCGCGCGAACTGGCTAAACACACGCATCTGGATATCGCGACCATCACCGGTGGCGTGGCATATATGAACCATGCCGAAGTGTTTAGCGAAAACCAGGATATCGTGGTCGCCACCACCGGCCGTTTACTGCAGTACATCAAAGAAGAGAACTTTGACTGCCGTGCAGTTGAAACGCTGATTCTCGATGAAGCTGACCGCATGCTCGATATGGGCTTCGCGCAAGACATCGAAACCATCGCCGCTGAAACTCGCTGGCGCAAACAGACGCTGTTGTTCTCGGCGACGCTTGAAGGCGAGCATATTAAAGATTTTGCCGAGCGTTTGCTGAACGAGCCGGTGTTTATTGAGGCCGACCCAAGCAAAAGCGAACGCAAAAAGATTCAGCAGTGGTATTACCGCGCCGATGATCTTGAGCATAAAAACAAGCTGCTGATTCACCTGTTGAAACAGCCCGATGCCACGCGCGTTATCGTATTTGTGCGTAAACGCGAGCGTCTGCACGAACTGGTCACCTGGCTGCATGAAGCGGGCATTCGCACCAGCTATCTTGAAGGCGAAATGGTGCAGGTAAACCGTAACGAAGCGATCAAACGTATGAATGATGGCCGCGTTAAGGTGATGATCGCCACCGACGTTGCCGCACGCGGTATCGATATTGACGATATCTCGCACGTCATTAACTACGATTTGCCGCGCACCGCCGATACCTATTTACACCGCATCGGCCGTACCGCACGTGCGGGTCGCAAAGGCACGGCAATTTCTCTGGTTGAAGCACACGACCACGTGCTGCTGGGCAAAATCACCCGTTACGTAAATGAGCCCTTAAAGGCGCGAGTGATTGATGAGTTGCGTCCAGAAAGCCGCGCACCCAGTGCCAAAGTGACCGGAAAACCGTCGAAAAAGGCGCTTGCGAAGCGTAAAGAGCTGAAAGAGAAAGAAGAAGAGAAACCGCGCGTTAAAAAACGCCATCGCGATACCAAAAATGTCGGTAAACGCCGCAAGCCAAGCGGCAGCAATACACCAGAGTCCGGTGCGGAATAAAACAGCACATGTCCTATCTAATCGCCTCCTTTGGGGCGATTTTTTTATTTAAGCGTAGCGAAATAACGCTTTGGCTATGAATTTCACTTCAGCCCCCCTTTCTCCCTAAACCAATGCCATAAAAAAAGCCGCACCAATCTGCACTGGCGCGGCTTGTATTGCTGTGTGTCTTTTCGTCAGCGCTGCAATTACAGGCTTTCGGTGAATGTACGTGTAATCACGTCACGCTGCTGCTCTGGCGTCAGCGCGTTAAAGCGTACGGCATAGCCGGAAACGCGAATGGTTAATTGTGGGTATTTTTCCGGATGCTTGACAGCATCTTCCAGCGTTTCCCGGCGCAGCACGTTAACGTTCAGATGCTGACCACCTTCAATACGCACCTGTGGTTTCTGCTCAAGTGGAATTTCACGGTAAGCGATTTCACCAAGGTCGCTGATAGCAACAACCTGGTCTTCTGCGAAATCCCCTTTCGCGCACAGGCAGCGCGCTTCAGCTTTATCATCGTCCAGCAGCCAGAAAGAGTTCAACAGCTGTGGATTATTTGCCTGAGTAATTTGAATGCCGGTAATCATAGTAGTTCTCCAAGGCTTTACGTTGTCGCAACAGGACAACGAGGTTCATTACGATATGGAATGCTGTGGTATATCACTGCATGAAACCCGCCGTTTTGACCTGTATCAATTTCCCCCCAGCGCAGTTCATTCCTTAAAATCTAACAATCTGATTTATAACAATTTCAAAATTAACTTTTTGCGTAAATTTTCAAATTATTTTTACCCTTCTGCTGTCGAGTCCGACACGTTAAGCTAGGCGCACTATTTTGCAGGGAGTCAATGATGGCTGAGAAGCTGACCTGGCACGACGTGCTGGCTGAAGAGAAAGAGAAACCTTACTTTGTGGAAACCCTAAAAGCGGTCGCCAATGAACGCGCTGCAGGCGTAATGGTTTATCCGCCACAGAAGGATGTGTTTAATGCCTTTCGGCTAACCGAACTGGGCGATATCAAAGTGGTGATTTTGGGTCAGGATCCCTATCACGGCCCAAACCAAGCGCACGGACTGGCATTTTCCGTCCAGCCGGGCGTGGCGATCCCACCGTCACTGCTGAATATGTACAAAGAGTTAGAACAGGATATTCCGGGCTTTGTGCGTCCAAGGCATGGTTTTCTTGAAAGCTGGGCGACGCAAGGCGTGATGCTGTTGAACACCGTGTTAACGGTGGAAGCCAGTAAGGCACATTCCCATGCGCGCTTTGGCTGGGAAACCTTTACCGATAACGTCATCAGCGTGATTAATCAGCATCGCGAAGGCGTGATTTTCTTGCTATGGGGTTCGCACGCGCAGAAGAAAGGCAGCATCATTGATACGCAACGTCATCATGTGCTGAAAGCGCCGCACCCTTCTCCGCTCTCTGCACATCGAGGCTTCTTTGGCAGTAAACACTTCTCGCAGGCTAATGCGCTGCTGAGCCAGTCGGGTCAAAGGCCGATCGACTGGATGCCCGTGCTGCCTTAAAAATACAAACGGCCGCATTACGCGGCCGTTGTCATTACAGCAACCAATTAGCTTTTCGCTTTAGTCACTGCAACCATCGCCGGACGCAACAGGCGACCGTTGAGGGTATAACCGCGCTGCATTACCATCAGTACGTGATTTGGCGCCATATCCTCTGATTCCATCATTGACATTGCCTGATGAATTTCTGGATTGAACGGCACGTTGGTTTCACCCACAACTTCCACGCCAAACTTACGTACTGCGCCCAGCAGCGATTTAAGCGTCAGCTCGATACCTTCAATCATCGAAGCCAGTTCAGCATTACCTTTATCTGTTACTTCCAGCGCGCGCTCCAGGCTATCGATCACGGGCAGCAACTCGTTGGCAAATTTTTCCAGCGCAAACTTGTGCGCCTTTTCCACATCCATTTCAGCACGGCGACGGATATTTTCGATCTCCGCCTGCGCACGCAACTGTGCATCACGCACGCCGGTCTGCGAAACGGCTAACTCGGCTTCCAGTTGCGCGATACGCTCATCACGTGGATCCACCTCAGCGGTTGTCTCTGCGTCCACGTGCTGCTGATCCTGTTGAATTTCGTCTGAGACTTGCTCGTTTGGGGTGTTCTGTTCTTTACTACTCATGAATTTCTCCGCGTTTTGCACATTCATCTCGCTGGTTGGCTTATTATGGGGATCAGTTTGACGGTTTCAAGTAAACCCATCACATTGCCTGGCCGTTTTGGCTTATAAGGAACTCGCGCTAAATGAACAAACACTTTAACTGCATCGGGATTGTCGGCCATCCGCGCCATCCTACCGCGTTAACCACCCATGAAATGCTCTGGTGCTGGCTAACGGCAAAGGGTTATGAGGTGATTGTTGAGCAGCAGATTGCGCGCGAACTGGATTTGAAAAATGCCCAAACCGGCAGCCTGGCCGACATTGGCCAACGTGCCGACTTGGCCGTTGTCGTTGGCGGCGATGGCAATATGCTTGGCGCCGCGCGCGTGTTGGCGCGCTATGACATCAAAGTGATTGGCATTAACCGTGGCAACCTTGGTTTTCTTACCGATCTCGATCCTGACAATGCTCAGCAACAGCTTGATGATGTGCTGCAGGGTGATTACTTTGTTGAGAGTCGCTTCTTACTGGAGGCGCAGGTGTGCAAACAAGATTGCTCACCGCGCATTGGTAGCGCCATCAACGAAGTGGTGCTGCACCCAGGTAAAGTCGCGCACATGATTGAATTCGAAGTTTATATTGATGAGGTGTTTGCCTTTTCACAGCGATCCGATGGCTTAATTATCTCCACGCCGACCGGCTCTACCGCCTATTCGCTTTCGGCTGGCGGCCCCATTCTAACGCCGTCACTGGACGCCATTACGCTGGTGCCGATGTTCCCACATACGCTTTCTGCGCGTCCGCTGGTGATCAACAGTAGCAGTACCATTCGGCTACGTTTTTCTTCCCTGCGCAGCGATCTGGAGATCAGTTGCGACAGTCAGATTGCCTTGCCGATTCAGGAAGGTGAAGATGTACTGATTCGCCGCAGCGCCAATCATCTCAATCTTATCCATCCTAAAAATTACAATTATTTTAATACGTTAAGTTCAAAACTGGGTTGGTCAAAAAAATTGTTCTGAAAATCAGCGCCGACCACTTTACTGTATAAAAAACCAGGATATACTGTATGTAAAACCATATCTGTTTTTACATACAGGTGATTCTATGCTGGCACAACTGACCATCAGTAACTTTGCTATCGTTCGTGAACTGGAGATCGACTTTCATCGGGGTATGACGGCGATCACGGGTGAAACCGGCGCAGGTAAATCTATCGCTATTGATGCGCTGGGCCTGTGTCTGGGTGGCCGCGCTGAAGCAGATATGGTGCGTCAGGGGGCGAGTCGCGCTGATATCTGCGCACGCTTCCAACTCAAAACGTCCCCTTCCGCGCAGCGCTGGCTGGTGGAGAATCAGCTGGATGAAGGCAATGAATGTCTGCTGCGTCGTGTGATTAGCGCAGATGGTCGTTCGCGCGGCTTTATCAACGGCACGTCGGTACCGTTATCGCAGTTACGTGAATTAGGTCAGTTGCTGATTCAGATCCACGGCCAGCATGCCCACCAGTTGCTGCTCAAATCCGATCACCAAAAACATCTGCTGGATGCTTATGCAGCCCACGATGATTTGCTGTCTGACATGCGTCAGCACTATCAGCGCTGGCATCAGAGCTGCCGCGCGCTGGCACAACATCAGCAGCTATCACAAGAGCGCGAATCACGTCGCGAGCTGCTGCAGTATCAGTTGAAAGAACTCAATGAGTTTGCCCCGCAGCTGGGCGAATTCGAACAGATTGATGAAGAGTACAAACGTTTAGCCAACAGCGGCCAATTGCTGTCTACCAGCCAGCAAGCGCTGCACATTCTCGCTGATGGGGATGACACCAACCTGCAGAGCCTGCTGTATAGCGCCCGCCACATGCTGGGTGAACTCGTGACGCTGGATAATAAAGTCAGTGGCGTGTTCAATCTGCTGGAAGAAGCCGCGATTCAGCTCAGTGAAGCCAGTGATGAACTGCGCCATTACTGCGAACGTCTGGACCTCGATCCCAATCGCCTGCATGAGCTGGAGCAGCGCCTGTCACGGCAGATCGCGCTGGCACGTAAGCATCATGTCTCACCTGAAACATTGCCGGTGCTTTATCAGCAACTGCTGGACGAGGCAGAGCTGCTTTCACAGCAAGAGAGCGACCAGGAAACTCTGCAGGCTGACGTTGTCGCTCACCATAAAGCCGCGTTAGCCAGTGCTGAAAATCTGCACCAACTGCGTGAGCATTCGGCACAGGAGCTGAGCCAGTTAATTACCCAAAGCATGCGTACTCTGGCGATGCCGCACGGCCAATTTGCCATTGTGCTGGAGTTTAATGCAGACCAACTCACCGCTGATGGCGCAACACGCATTGATTTCCGTGTCACCACCAACCCAGGTCAACCACTTCAGCCATTGGGCAAAGTGGCGTCAGGCGGTGAGCTGTCACGTATCGCACTGGCGATTCAGGTGATTACCGCACAGAAAATGGAAACGCCAGCGATGATCTTCGATGAGGTGGATGTCGGGATCAGCGGCCCAACCGCCGCAGTGGTTGGCCAAATGCTGCGACAACTGGGCGAGTCCACGCAGGTGATGTGCGTTACGCATCTGCCGCAAGTTGCCGGCTGCGGTCATCAGCACTTCTTCGTCAGCAAAGAGACCGATGGCGCGATGACCGAAACGCATATGCAGCCGCTGGATAAACGCGCACGTTTGCAAGAGTTGGCCCGTTTGCTAGGTGGTAGCGAAGTCACTCGTAATACATTGGCTAACGCCAAAGAACTTTTAGCTGCCTGATTCAGCACTTTTTTCCCGGCTGGTGGTCATATGCTTGCTCTGTAGAGGTTTCAAATAGCGAAAAGGTTTATTATCATCGGCAGTTATGTCGTCTGAGTAATAAAGCCTGCCGCAGGCAGAGTTCAGAATTTGATGGCAAAAAAATAGCCTGCTGAAAGGCGTTTGGCCCCAGAAAAGGAATGTATAGATGCGCTGTAAAACGCTGACTGCCGCGGCAGTAGTAATGTTGATGATGACCGCTGGATGTTCCACCCTTGAGCGCGTTGTGTATCGTCCGGATATCAATCAGGGGAATTACCTGGTCGCCAACGATGTGTCGAAGATTCATAACGGCATGACGCAGCAGCAGGTCGCCTACACACTCGGTACACCGATGATGCGCGATCCGTTTGGCAGCAACGTTTGGTATTACGTGTTTCGTCAGGAACCCGGCCATGAAGGTGTGAAACAGCAGACGCTGACGCTGACTTTCGACAGCAACGGAACGCTGACCAACATCGATAACAAGCCGAAACTCACCGGCAAAGAAGGCTAAGTGAATGGCAATAAAAAAGGCGCTTGAGCGCCTTTTTTAGTTTTTGCTTTCTGACTATTTCTTTTCAGCTGAGCGCTCTGCGCGTTGACGCCGTAACTCTTTCGGATCGGCAATCAGCGGACGATAGATCTCAATGCGATCACCATCCTGCACTGCATCACTCAATTTTACCGGGCGGCTATAAATACCGACTTTGTTCGTGCTTAAATCGATATCCTTACGCAGCAACAACAAGCCAGACGCCTTTATCGCTTGTTCAACCGTTGCGCCTTCATCTAGCGTTACGGCACGCAAATACTGCTTATCCGGCAATGCGTAAACCACTTCCACGCTGATATCAGGCACGGTAAACCTCTTTCGCGCGCTGACTAAACGCCTGCACCATGCTGTTTGCCAGCTCTTTAAAGATGCGGCCAAATGCCATTTCTACCAACATGTTGGTGAACTCAAAATCAAGGTTCAACTCAACTTTGCAGGCATCATCCCCTAATGAGGTGAAATGCCAGCCGCCGGTCAATTTACGGAATGGGCCATCCACTAACTGCATCAAGATACTTTGATTGCTGATCAGTGTATTTCGTGTGGTGAAGGTTTTACTGATGCCTGCTTTCGAGACATCAACGGCCGCGGTCATTTGATCTCCGCTGTTATCCAGCACACGACTGCCGGTGCAACCCGGCAGAAACTGAGGATACGCATCCACGTCATTCACAAGACGGTACATCTGCTCAGCGCTATAAGGGACCAGCGCTGAACGGCTAATCTGGGCCATAATGGTTCCTGTTCATCACAAAACCATTGAATAATACCATTTTCGGTTACCAAACAAAAATTCACGGCTTTGCTTGCTGTGCTAAAATGGAGTGTTTTTTACCGCCCTGCAGGACAGGGGATGCGCCCATAAACTGAGTGATGTAGACTACGCCGCACTATGACAAAGAAAAAAGTTAACAAACCCGGTTCAGCCACTATTGCCCTCAATAAACGCGCACGTCATGAATACTTCATTGAAGAAGAGTTCGAGGCGGGTATGTCGTTACAAGGATGGGAAGTTAAATCACTCCGTGCCGGTAAGGCTAACATCAGCGATAGCTACATTCTGCTGCGCGATGGTGAAGCTTACCTGTTCGGTTCTACTTTCCAGCCGCTGGCGGTGGCTTCAACGCATGTGGTGTGTGATCCCACGCGCAGCCGCAAGTTGCTGCTGAAACAACGCGAACTCGATTCGCTTTACGGACGTGTTAACCGCGAAGGCTTTACCGTGGTAGCACTGTCGATGTATTGGAAAAATGCCTGGGCCAAACTGAAAATCGGTGTGGCGCGCGGCAAGAAAGAACATGACAAGCGTGACGACGTCAAAGAACGTGAATGGAAGATGGATAAAGCACGTATTATGAAGAATTCAAAACGTTAAGTACTGGATTTCAACGTTTCTTTTCTGTAGTATTGAAATTTCTTGGGGCTGATTCTGGACTCGACGGGATTGTGAAGCCTTAGGAGCATGCCGAGGGGCGGTTTGCCTCGTAAAAAGCCGCAAAAAAATAGTCGCAAACGACGAAAACTACGCTTTAGCAGCTTAATAACCTGCTTTGAAGCCCTCTCTCCCTAGCTTCCGCTCTTAAGACGGGGATCAAGAGAGGTCAAACCCAAAAGAGATCGTGTGGATGCCTTGCCTGGGGTTGAAGCACTAAATCTAATCAGGCTAGTTTGTCAGTGGCGTGTCTGTCCGCAGCTGGCCGGCGAATGTAAAGACTGACTAAGCATGTAGTGCCGACGGTGTAGTAATTTCGGACGCGGGTTCAACTCCCGCCAGCTCCACCAAAATTCTCCATCGGTGATTACCAGAGTCATCCGATGTAGTCCTAAGAGCCCGTATGGCGCAAGCCTTGCGGGCTTTTTTGTATCTGGACTCTTTCAAGGCGACTCGCATGAAAATCCCAAATAGACTCCAGCCTCTCGTCGATGATGGCTTGGTAGATGAAGTACTACAAAGACTAAGAAGCGGCAAAGAAGCTGACGTTTATACAGTTTTAACTGGCGGCAAGATCCAATGTGCCAAAGTGTACAAGGACGCCGCGCAGCGAAGTTTTAAACAGGCCGTTCAGTATCAGGAAGGACGTAAGGTCCGTAATAGCCGCAATTCACGTGCTATGCAGAAAGGTTCCAAATTCGGACGCAAGCAGCAAGAAGAGACCTGGCAAAGCGCTGAAGTTGATGCATTGTTCCGCCTGGCTAATGCTGGCGTGCGCGTTCCGCAGCCCTACATTTGTATCGACGGCGTATTGTTGATGGAACTGGTCACAGATGCTGAAGGCCTGGTCGCTCCACGCCTAAGCGATGTGTTCTTGTCCGAAGAGAACGCCATGAAGGATTTCGATACTATGATCCGCAATATCGTGCGCATGCTATGCGCCGGCATTGTTCATGGCGATCTGTCAGAGTTTAACGTGCTGCAAGACGCCAACGGGCCAGTGATCATCGACTTGCCACAGGCTGTTGATGCTGCAGCAAACAACCATGCTGAGTCGATGTTTGAACGTGATGTGAATAACATCACCGCCTATTACGGGCAATTTGCTCCACAAATTTTGCAGACACGCTATGCGAAAGAGATCTGGCAGTTATATGAAGACGGAAAGCTGACACCAGAAACGCCGCTCACCGGTCTCTTCGTTGAAGAGTTGCATGAAGTGGATATGAATTCACTAATGGATGAGATCATCTCCGCCGAAGATGAGTTCTACGATCGTCAGCGAGCCGCTAAAGAACGCGATGAAGAATAGACGCAGCTCCATACTCAGGCAAACTCGTCATGAACGCTTCTGCAGTCGCGTTTTTATTGCCAGCCGGATTCCATAACGTTACCAGCGTAACGTTCAATCCCTGATTGCCGACTTTGGTGCGCAATTGCTGCACATTGCGCCACTGTTGAGCCTGAAAAGGCGTCGATAGAAATTCTTAGCTCGCGCCTCTTTCCACAAACGTTGCAGGATGGCGCGCTTGTTAACGAACAAGGATTTTCCAGAAATTGGCAGGCGTCGGCTAATTTGTTCATCGTTAACTGGATGCATCGACAACTGCGGCATCAGCGACAAATTAAGCAGCGTCGCTGGCTGAGATTGATCGTGTAAATGCTGCAGAGCCGTCGCTAAGTTGGCTCCCCTCTCTTCCCGCAACAACCTAAAATGCTATCTACTGGTGATTTTTCCAACGAAACTAGACCTTTTTCATTCCTGGTTTATTCTTAAATCTTTCCATCCCGGCATATGCCAGGATGAACACCTAAGACGACATATTTCATGAAAGAGGGAATTATGAAAAAGACAATTATTGCAGTATCGGCTCTTCTGCTGGCTTCTTCGGCTTTTGCCGCCACTACACATGCAACTGATGAAACCGTCGCTAACGCACAAGCTGGCGCTAACACCGCCAAAGAGAAACTGCATCAGGCGCAGAATGAAGGTAAAGAGCAGCAGCTTAAAGCTAAGCATGCTGCGGAAGGCAAAAGCGATAACCTGAGCAGCAAAGCCAGCGAAGGTACGCAAAAGGCCTGGAACAAAACCAAAGAAGGTTCTGAGAAAGGTTGGGATGCCACTAAAGAAGGCACCCAGAAAGGCTGGAATAAAACCAAAGAAGGTGCCAGCGATCTGAAAAAGAAAGTGAGCGAATAACTTTCTCAATTTACTAATAAGGCCGCTACTGCGGCCTTTTTTATTATCCTGATTTTGGACCATTCAGCCCGCAGAAAACACGTTCATTATCACCCCACCTGCAATAATAAGTACCATTGCAACGACCGCAATGATATCCGGCTTTTGTTTATAAATAAGCATTGAGCATAGTGTTACGCCGACAATACCAAACCCACACCAGAGTGAATAAGCGACCCCAACGGGAATGGTACTCATCGCTCGAGTGAGTGCGAAATAACAGAGTCCGTAAGCACAGATAACTAACAATGATGGCCCAAGCTTGCTAAAGCCTTGGGTTTTTTTAATCATCGATGTCCCAGTAATTTCCGAACCAATAGAAAGGGCTAGCCATAAAAATCCGAGATTAAACATATAACTTTCCTTTTATGCTAATCGATTAAAATATTCTTAACGTAGTTAAAAACCGTTAACTCTCAGCTTGCTCACCCATTTTTGAAAAAACATTCATGATCACAATGCCACTAGCAATAATCATCATCCCAACAATCGACGCAGTATCTGGATGCTGATCGTAAAAGAGCATCCCTAATGTTGATACTAATAAAATACCTGTCCCGGACCATGTGGCGTAAGCGAGTCCAACAGGTATATCTTTTACCGCTCGTGATAATGAATAGTAACAAATGGCGTAAAACACGATAAGAAATACTAATAACAACGCTTTGATTCCCCCTTCACTTGAATCAAAAAACTTGAGGGTTGAAGTTGCAGATGTTTCTGAAATAATGACCAAAATTAGCCATAGCCAGCATTTGTTTTTTGCAGACATAATTAACTCCTGATTTTAATCATCTATTAAGCGTAATTTTTTGCTTCTTTAAATAGTCGGATGCAGCATCAGTCAACAATAATCCTGAACCATCCATCTTTACTTTTTTATTAATAATGTCATTGAGCGTAATATAACGTCGTGTTACTGCCGCAGCGTCAGACGTTTCACTTCCGTTCAATTTAGCGATTAACGCATCTAGGGAACACAAAGTGACCCCCATGCGTCTCAAGGTCATCAACGTTGCCTGAACGTGTTCGATGTAGCCTGGGTGTGGATTTTTCCCTTTTATACGATTAATTTCACTTTCTGGATCGCAGTAATAATGCAATGCCAGCACAGGTAACCCACTACTGAGTGCCTGATGGATAGCTTTTGCAAATGGTCGACGAATCACGCCATTTACCACATCCGCCGCCAGTGAATAGCTAAGAAATGGAATGACCATCGCGCTATAAGATATTGGTGACAGATTGTCCACCCAGGCTTCGTTATGAAATCCAGCGCCTAATGAACGCCATGATGCCTCTTCTTCGTCCCCTTCAAATGCGAGTCGATAAGCACAGTCACAACTTGCCAGCCGCGAATATATAATCTCCCGGTATTCTTGTGCTTCTGAGATCAGTAATAGCGTTGGTCGGCATAAACGCTGCAAAGTTAACGCGACAAGCCGCTCAATATCCCTTTCCGTCATGTCACATCCTCTTCATTGCACCAACGTCACCATCTCGCCGTTGCTCAACCCTGCAGCATTGGCTTCTTCAATATCAAGATGACACTCAAGAACAAAGTTTTCATCGACGCGTACAATCACGGCTTCGAAGATCAAGCCGCGCTTGCCCTGAGATCGCACGCTGACCTGCTGCCCATGGATAACATTCATTCTGCTCGCATCCAGCGGTGACATATGGATATGCCGCCAGGCACAAATCACCTGAGACCGTAATTCAACATGGCCTGCCGGACCGATGAGCAATGCATTGCCCGCGTTGTCCAATGCCCCTGATTCCCTTATCGGCGCTTTGATACCAAGCGCAAAGCAATCAGCACGGGAGAGTTCCAACTGTGATGCAGAGCGAGTAGGCCCAAGTACACGTACGTGCTGCAGCGAACCTTTTGGCCCTACGACCGTAATGGTTTCTTGCGCAGCAAATTGCCCCGGTTGCCGCAAAGGTTTACACGGAGTTAACGGGTATCCCTTACCAAATAAAATGTCCACATCTTCACGCGATAAGTGAACATGACGATTAGAAATGCCGACCGGTATCAAGGCGTTAGATCTTGAAAGATGAACATCAATACGCTGTAAAACCTGGGCATCCATCATGATTTCTGTCCTTTCTTAATGGACACTTTTTGCTCTTTATTCTCATGAGAACGCGTGATTTCTGGCATAACCGCTGCTTTAAAAACAGCAGGCTTATGTGTCAAATAAAACCCCCTGCCCTTTAAGGTTTGTAAAGCCGCAACCACGCTTTCTTCCGGACGAGCAATGATTAGCGATGCAAGCCGCTGTTCGCTTTTAACAACGCTAATGCCATATTCAATGGCAGTACGGATGGCACTGATTTCACCAACAAAGCAGATATTCACTCGACCAGATCCTACCGTGCGATAACCAATGCAGTTCACATTCGCCGCTTTACAGGCGGCATCAGCTGCCTGTATTGCCGCAGCCAAACCTATCGTTTCAATAATGCCCAAACTGTTCATTGCGCCTCCGATTAATGCCGAACTAAGCGAATATCAAATTCAAATTTCTTCAGGAACACTTCCAGGCGTTGCAGCTCTTGCTGGCTATAAGAGGGATCGTGATGAATGGGATAATCCATCCCCAGCCGTTCATACTTCGCCTTACCTAATTGGTGATAAGGTAAAATATCAATTCGTAAGATATTGCCGCGTTTTGCCAGTCCAGAAATATAATTAATTGCTCCTGTTATGGCATCGTAGGAATCGTTGTAACCACGAACCAAAGGCATTCTGACGATAACTTTTGCACCTGAGTCCACTAACCATTCAAGATTACGCAGCACGGATTCATTGCCAATGCCGAATAAAACCTTATGTTGCGCACTGATTATGTGTTTAAGGTCGAACAGAAAGGTATCTGTTACTGGCTTTAACTTTTCATAATTAACCAGTGACGTTGTCCCTTGCGTTTCCACCGCTGTATTAATCATCAACTTTTTACATTCAGTGAAGAGCGCAACAGCAAAATCGGTTTGCAGGCTCATTTCACCACCACCAATAGTGACGCCACCACCGGATGAAAGATAAAAATCATAATCCTGCATAATAATGTCCATCAACTCTGCTACGGTGACATCTTTACCCAGAATATCTAATGCACGTTGCGTACAGATGTTTTCACATTTCCGGCAACCAATGCACTCAGCTGAGCGGTCGATAACATGTCTACCCTCAA
This sequence comes from Pantoea sp. X-Soil-ISGK-421, assembly GCF_059730785.1. Taxonomy (NCBI): domain Bacteria; kingdom Pseudomonadati; phylum Pseudomonadota; class Gammaproteobacteria; order Enterobacterales; family Erwiniaceae; genus Pantoea; species Pantoea sp. X-Soil-ISGK-421. The sequence goes on from NZ_AP035979.1 coordinate 3,051,054, forward strand.
CATTTTGATGAACACCTGCGGGACAAACACTCACGCAATCACCACAATCAATGCATTTCTCACGTGAAAACATCACTTGAAAAGCTTTCACCAATCCTTCAGGATTTGCGCACCAGGGGCAGCGTATATTACAGCCTTTAAAAAAAATCAGAGTACGAATACCCTCGCCATCATAAATAGAGTATTTCTGAATATTAAATATTCTTCCTTTTAATTCTGCCGCTGCTTCCATAATACACTCCTTGTTAGACATCCCTGTCATTCATTCCTTTTAGAACTAGAATTTCTCTATTACCGTGCGGCTGATAATTTCATCCTGAACTTCTTTACACAGTTCAACGAAGTAAGCGCTATATCCCGCTACGCGAACAATCAAATCGCGATACTTCTCCGGTTCACGCTGTGCTTTTTTCAACACTTCATTATCGACATAGCTGAATTGCATCTGCCCGTTACCGAGGATAGAAGCCGTGCGTAGCAGGGTGATCAATCCCTGGCGTCCTTCCGGGGTGTCTAATAATCCTTTGAGGAATTTAAAGTTATGCACCATGCCAATATTCATGGTCTCAACATTCATGGTACTGACAGACTTGATCACCGCAGTAGGACCTTGCTTGTCCGCACCCTGCGTTGGACTAATGCCATCTGATAGCGGCATCCAGGCCAGTCGACCATTCGGCGTTGCGTTAGTGAGTTCGCCGATAGGCGTATTATTGGAAATAGATAGCGTTCCGTGACTCAATGTTGAATACAGCATCTGATATTGCCGGCACTCTTTTTCCGTCCATTCGGTAATATCCAGGGCCAGTAAGTCGACATTTTTGTCATCGTTGCCATATTTTGGCGCATTCAGGCAGTCACGGCGCAACGCATCGTAGCCGACAAAATTAGCCAACATCGCATCGCGCATCTGTTCCAACGTGTATTGACGATCTTCGTAAACCAGTTTGCGAATTGCAGCCATGGAATCAATATACGTCGCCAAACCAGAGAAAATGAGCCCCGGGCCGTGGTTGATCATCGCCCCGCCCGCGGCCACATCCCTACCGCTCTCCATACAACCTTCCACCAGCAATGACATGAGCGGCTTGGGCGCGACTTCACGATGGACGCGCTGGCTAATAACCGTGCCTACTGCAGACAAACGCACAATATGCGCTACCTGTTTTTTTACCGCAGCATCAAATTGTTCGAAGGTTTTCAGCTCGCTGAGCTCTCCGGTATCAAGTCCCTGATAACTGTCAAACAGCACCATACGACCGCGATTTAGCACAAACTCAATGGCAATCGGCCACTGTGTATAGCCGGTTGAAGTCCACTGATAAATACGTCCTGATTTTTGCGGCTCTACGCAGCCCATCAGGCAGTAATCACGCGCATCTTCAAAATCAAAACCTTTGCGCAGCATCATTTTGATATGAGAATCATCGAAGTGGCAGGCTGGGAAACCCATACCGGCTTTTACGACATCAACGATTTTTTCCATGTACTTTTGCGGCGACTGATTATGAATACGACAGGCCAATGAAGGCTGATAAACCTTCACAAAACGCACGGCGTCCATAATCAGATAGGTCAAATCATTACAGGCATCGCCGCCGGTGCGCTTCTGCCCCCCTACTGTCAGATTGATAAACGGCTGATAACCGGCAAAATACTTGGCGCCGGCTTCGCTGGACATCCACATCAGCTCAGCACATTTGATAATGAACGCCTGCAGCATTTCGACTGCGGATTCTGCCGTTAGTCGACCGGTGCGGATATCTTCCGCAAACATCGGGTAGCAATATTGGTCGACGCGCCCCAGAGATAACCCAGTTTGGTTCTCTTCGATTTCAAACAGAGACTCCACCGTCCAGATGCTTTGCAACGCTTCCTGCAAGGTCTTAGGCGGATTGGCGGGGACATTTTCATTAACCTCGGCAATCGTCAACAACTCAGTGCGTCGTAGAGGGTTTGATTCTGTCGATGCCAGTTCGCGTGCATGAGATGCAATACGTTGAGCGTAACTCATTACCCCTTCGCAGGTTTCTATCGCCGCTTTGTAGTAATAGATGCGATCGATATCCTCAGGGTTTTCCATGCTCAGGGTAGCCAAATGCGCTTGCGCATCAGCTTTAATCCCGTTAATCCCCTTGGTAAACAGCAGTACGTCGTAACCTGGGCAAGTGTCGCCACCGCCGTTGATCTGGTGATAGGAAAGATCGCTGACAAAAGTTTCACCGCTGAAAGACCAAACGCCCGCTTCACGATATTGTGCCTCGCAGATTTCATCCAGCGAGCGGCCCTCCCAGAACGGGACAATCTCTTCACGGATGGTTTTCTTGTCCGCTTCGCTGATGACGAAAGGATCTTGCGGACGTGTGCCCATGGTGTCGAGCTCATCGCGCACCCAGCGCCAGGCGATATCGGGTGAAAAGGCGCCTGCTCGAGGTTTACCGCACGGATGGCCGACAATCAGCTCATCATTTTGTATCAGGATTGGCGCAGTCTCACAGGCACGACGGAAGGCTTTTGCACGCTGTAACACCACCGGCAGCCCCGGATTATTTTTGACGACCTCGGTGAAAGCCAACGCCCTATAGATGGAGACACTCGGACGCGCCTGCAAATAATGGTTACGTAAACGCTGCATGCGTGGCGATAAGCCTTCCATTACGGGCATTTCGTCAGTAGCGGCGATAGGCCTTTCTATTGAAGCCGTGCCGCGGAACAGACGTACGGGCAGATTCAGTGCGCTGAGATTCTGCTGGGCGCTTAGGAATAGTGAGGAGAGTTCATTGATAGCGATAGCGTTATCATCGATCGCGTGGCCACACAGCATTGCATCAAACATCGGATAGCCCTGAATGGCACGCTCAACGCGCACCTCACTCAGCTCAGCCAGCTTGAACCACAGGCTTTCAACAATCTCATATGCCTGCTGCACACTGATTTTTCCGCTTTCCACATCATGTTGATACCAAGGGAAGAGAGCTTTGTCAGCACCACATGGATTGACGGCATACTCGCCGTTATCCATCAGCACTGCCAATTGAAACAGATAGAAAGCCTGACATGCTTCTTTAAAACTTCGCGCAGGCTGCGCAGGCACATGCCGTAATATCTCGGCACTTTCACGCAGCTCAGCCCGGCGATAGCTGTTCTGTTCGGTGATAACTCGCTTATCGGCTTGATCGGCGAGATTCTTTGCCAATGTGATTAATGCATCGCAGGCATATATCGCGGCACGGCAGGCATTGGCTTCATCGATACTGCTGCGGCTAATGCTACTGCTTAGCGCTTCGCACTGTTTTTCCAGCTTATTACGCATGGTCAGCACGCCCTGCTCAATAACCACCTTGTAATCCGGTGAAACAGGGAGCCCATCAAGGCTTAAGAACTGGAACACCGAAGGACGGTTGCGGGTAGCTTCATCATGAAATAGTGAACCGTGCGGCTTACACGTCGCATTGCCAATAATCAACTGATCGGCTTCGATCGTCGCGGGCATCTGACGCACCAGCTCATAGAAACGGCGTGCGGGTTTAACAGCCGCAGGCACACCACTTACCTGACTATCAATGGCATGCAGCAAAGCCGCATGCTCAGAACACAGGGTGCTTTTTTGGCTAAGTAAACGTTCCGCCAGTACTTTTATGCGTGGCGTAGGGCTGTAATGTGACATGAGGATCTCCTGATGTTCTTTTTAATGTTCCTGAGCACGCAGAACGTTGGCATCAATGCTCCATGCTTGACGTAACAGAGCGATAAGCGCGGCCAGATCCGGCTTGCGTGGGTTTGTCGGGGTACAACTGTCGCGCAATGCCTGATGGGCCAGCGCCGACAATTGCTGCTCAAATTGCTCAGCGTCTACCGCTAACTCCTCGATGCCGAGCGGCAATGTCATCTCCTCTTGCATGGCGCGAATAGCCAGTAGCAAGCTGCGTACGCCCTGCCGTGCGTTATCTGCCGGTAATCCAAGCAGGCGTGCAAGATGCGCATATTTCTGTGCCGCAACGTTGTCGCAACTGCCTGCATAATCCGCGTTCCACGCCACGATATGCCCCATTAATAGGGCGTTAGCACGTCCGTGTGGGATGCCAAATACTCCGCCAAGCGCATGTGCCAGGCTATGGGTGATGCCGAGTGATGCATTGGTAAAAGCCATACCTGCCATGCATGAGGCGTTATGCATTTTCTCGCGGGCGAATGTATCTTCACCGTTGCGCCAGCAGGACGGTAAATAGCTGAACACCTGCTGAACCGCTTTCTCTGCCAGCGCATCGGAGAAATCACTGGCGTGAATCGAGACGTAAGCTTCAAGCGCATGGCATAACACATCCATGCCGGTATCGGCGGTGATAGCGGGCGGCACTGAGGCAACAAATGCGGGGTCAAGAATGGCGATATCGGGCAGCATTTCGCTATCAACCAATACCAGTTTTTCCCCTTGCGCTTTGACTACAGAAAACGCAGTAACTTCCGATCCCGTGCCACTGGTCGTTGGAATGGCGACAAAACACGGGCGCTCACGCTTCGGTGCCGAGACATCATTGGCCAGCGTGAACAGCACTGCTTTCGCCGCATCAATCACCGACCCACCACCCAAGGCGACGATGAGTTGTGGATAGTGGTTTTCCATCAGCGCAACACCGCGCGCCACGGTGGCGACATCGGGATCCGCCTTTACGTCATCCCACACCTGAAAGCGGGTGCCTTGTTGCTGCCATAGCTGAGTGACTTTTTGCGCATAACCGAGCTGTACCATGGCTTGATCGGTCACTAACAACGCATTCAGAGCCGGTAACCCACTCAGTTGCGCCAGCGCATCCTTGCCGAACTGAATCCGCGGCTTTAGCTGAAATTCCCTCATGGTTGATTCACTCCCTTGCCTCACGAAACACTTTCTCGACAATGGCGACCACCGACATCGCTTTGTACTGCTCTTTGCTCAGGGCAACGTAATTTTCAGCCAATACCACATCACCCATCCCTGCGCCCACAATGTCGACGGCAACCCAGCTTCGGTCCGATATCACCTGTTGATCATCGCCCAATGCGCTAATCAGCAATAAGTTGCTACCGCGCAGCGCATCGCACTTTTGCGTAGCAACAACATGGCCCGTAACCTTTGCGAGAATCATCGTTTTATCGCCTCAATTCAGAAAGTTGCCGTCGATTGTTTTGCCAATACCTGGCGGATGATGCGTTCAACCTGTTGCGCGCTGACCTCTCCCGAGGGCGCAGGCGGTGGTATCGCTGAAACAAAGCGTTGGTCATCCCCACTCTGCGTAAAACGCGCATCATCAAAAATGCTCGCTGGTGAAGCTTTCACGGTTGCCGTTTCAGGTATCGCCACAGAAATGTGGGATTCAGGCGGACGCAAAGCGTTGATCGAACGTACGCCGTAACCCACTTTGCGGATGTTGATCAGATTAAGCGGACTGACATTATCAGAGCTGGAACCACCGCCAACTGCGCCACAACCGAGTGTCAAAGCGGGCATGATATTGGTGGTTGCGCCAATGCCACCCAGGGCCGCAGGCGTGTTGATAAGAATGCGGTGCACCGGCTTTTCGAGGCTGAATTGCCGCACGATCTTCGGGTCGCGGGTATGAATGACTAAGGTATGGCCAACGCCTTCGTTAGTGAGTAGCTCAACCACGCGCTGGCAGGCATGTTGTCCATCTTCTTCGACATACATTCCCAGCACCGGACACAATTTCTCGCGCGCATAAGGATTGGTACGTGATACTTCGTTTTGTTCAGCAATTAATACGCGCGTAGTTGCCGGCACACTGAATCCCGCCATGTCGCTCAGCACCAGTGCGGTTTTGCCTACCACTTGAGGATTGATAGTGCCGTTAGCGCGCAGGAGTAATGCCGCCATTTTTGCCGCTTGATCGGCATTCATGAACCAGGCGCCCTGCGTTTCTAATTCACGTCGCGTTTCGTCATAGATACACCGCTCAACGATGATTGACTGTTCAGAGGCGCAGATAACCCCGTTGTCGAAGGTTTTACTGGTAATGATGTCCGCAACGGCCTGCTGGATATTGGCACTGCGTTCAATAAATGCGGGCCCATTGCCCGGGCCACCGCTGATGGTTGGCGTCCCCGAAGCATAAGCAGCTCGCACCATGCCCTCCCCGCCAGTGGCGAGAATCAGTGAAATCTCCTTGCTGTGCATCAGCTCAGAAGTGGCTTCCTGTGTGAGTTGGCTTAGTCCACTGACGATTCCCGCAGGCGCGCCGGCTTCGGTTGCTGCCTGTGTGACAATTTCAATCGCACGTAAACTGCATTGCCGTGCGCCGGGATGCGGTGAAAACACAATGGCATTGCCGGCTTTGAGCGCGATCAGCGTTTTATAAAAAATAGTGGAGGTTGGATTAGTTGAAGGCACCAGCGCGCAAATTACGCCCAACGGCACGCCAATATCCATCACCTGCTTCGCGGTATCTTCATGGATGATACCCACGGTTTTCATCGATTTGATGGCCTCGAAAACCTGCAATGAAGCAAACTGATTTTTCAGCGTTTTATCTTGCCAGTTGCCGAAGCCGGTCTCTTCGCAGGCCATGCGCCCCAGGGCTTCTGCATGCTGAGCTGCATGGCGGGCAATGTGTTCTACGACATTATCAATCTGCTGCTGAGTAAACGTGGCGAATTGCGCCTGAGCAATTTTCGCCTTGCGCACTAACTCCCGCGCCTGCTGGCGGGAGCTTAAGTCGCGGTCCAGTTCCATCATGAGTCAATCCTTCATCAGCGCACAAAGAGTGGAATGCGTCAGGCTTTGTGCTGCGCCGCGATTTTTTCGATGTCGTTATGTGGGCGCGCAATAACACGAGCAGTGACTACTTCACCAATGCGTTTCGCCGCTTCGACACCGGAATCTACTGCGGCATTAACCGCGCCCACATCGCCTTTCACCATCGCCGTCACCAGGCCAGATCCAACGTTTTCATAGCCAATCAATTCAACATTGGCGGCTTTGCACATCGCATCAGCGGCCTCAATACAGGCCACTAAACCTTTGGTTTCAATCAACCCGAGAGCTTCTTTCATAATGGTTATTCCCTTTATTCAGCCACTTTGTACTGCATAACGATTTTGTTGATGTCGTTGTGTGGACGCGCGATCACTAATGAGGTGACGACTTCACCGATGCGCTGTGCAGACTCCACGCCAGAATCCACCGCCGCCTTTACCGCGCCGACATCCCCTTTCACCATGGCAGTCACCAGACCTGAACCGACGTTTTCATAACCGATCAGTTCTACATTGGCGGCTTTGCACATGGCATCCGCCGCTTCGATACAGGCCACCAAGCCTTTGGTTTCAATCAGACCTAATGCATCTCCCATTTGCGTTCTCCCGCTTAAGCTTTATGTTTGATAACAATTTTATTGATGTCGTTATGGGGCCGGGCAATCACCAGCGAGGTCACCACCGCACCCAACCGCTCAGCAGATTCGACACCGGATTCCACAGCGGCTTTCACTGCACCGACGTCGCCTTTCACCATGGCGGTAACCAACCCCGAACCGACATTTTCATAACCAATCAGCTGCACATTGGCGGATTTACACATTGCATCTGCTGCTTCAATGCAAGCGACTAATCCTTTGGTTTCAATCAGCCCTAATGCATCACCCATAACACCTTCCTCTTGGTCATTGAGCGCCCCACTGGCCGCAGTCACACCGTCGTTAGCGGTTCGGAACCCAATATAGGCAACACAGCGATTAACGGAATTTAAATCCACCCCAGGTTGATATTTAGATTAACGTGCTGATATTTTATTTTCTAAACCGTATTTTTATTTATTAATGCTGTTTTAGCGGGGACTTTAGGTAGGTTTGCTACGTGTAAAAAACGCGGATTGCACGGCTTATCTGCGTTGTTATTTGAATGCTGATTAAGTGATAAACAATGGTTCGCCGCTGCGGGCAAAAGTGTGGACAAAATCATTGTTTCGCCGGGATCGACGAAGAGTGACTATGAGTGAGTAGAAACGTTTTATTTGCGAGGAGTTGAGCCGCAGCAAAAGGAGGTGTTTGCGCTAAATTAGCTACCCGATTTCAGCGCGCAGATAAACAGAGGAGAATTGATTGATCCGATAAGCACCGCTTTTTCGTTGAGCTTTTGTACATTGAGAAAAAGACCGTCGTGGCTGTCGGACATCTCGCGCATAAAGTAGTCAAAAATCACATCGGGAGATTCATCTATTGATGAGGCACTAGCTTGCCACTGAACGATGCGATAATGCCTTTCAGCGGGTGAAATGCGTTGGCTTGAATAACGAAAAGAGACATAGCGTTGTAAATATAGCGATCCTGAATTGGAGTGGGTGTAGCCCTCAACAATCAGTGATCCTTTACCCTGCTCACGAAAATTAAAATGTACATTTGCATTGACGTTTTGATACTGCATGCCTTCAAAATGCATAATCGCTTTGGTCGAACAATTTAACTCGTTTGCTCGTTGAGCAGATAAATAATCCCAACCTGAAATGAGCAAGGCCGCAACGGCCACGCATGTAGAGGCGATAAAGAGTGGGCGAGGTGCAAATTTCACGTGGGTTTCCATGCGTAATAGAAATAGTTATCGCAATAACTAAAAACATTGCTCTTCTGTTTAGCGCAGTGGGCTAAAAACACGCGGCCAAGCCCCTCCTTTTGCAGCTTATCATCATAGAAAAAAATAAACTTCCGACCAGGCTGACACTCAATATTAAGCGTTTGCCGCACCGCATTAAAATTTTTGACATAGGGAGTTTGATTAAATGTTGCCAACATCTCCTCGACGACAGATAAATCGCATTGCTTAGATGATAAAGGTGTCAACGTTATTGCGGGTGGGCTGAGTTTCCCATAATAGGTGAACATCATGAGTATACAAGCCAGGCTCAACAGTGTTGCACTGGCGATATTCCAACCGGCTGGAGAGGATAATTCGCCGAATTGCTGGAAAGGTGACTCTTTTTTCCTCAGCATCATATCGGGTAAAGCAACGGGTGAAGAGGGCAGTATTTCGATGATGACAGACGGGTTCAATTGAAGATTGCCGCGTGAAATGCTCACAATCACGTTATCAATGCCGTAAAGGCGGAATGTTTTACGCAGCATACTCAGATATTGATTTAGATTGCTGTTTGACGAGGTGTGTCCTTGATCGTCCCACACGCGCTTAAGCACTTCTTCTCGATTAACCACCCCGGTATTTTGTAGAAAAAAATGCAATAACGAACTGGCAGTAATAGAAAGATGGCTATCAGATGAGGAGCCGTCACACGGCGTTAACGAGCCGTCTATGGTGTCAAAAATCAGGCAGGAATTAAGAGTATAACGCATCATTCTGTACCATCTGTCCAGGCTGAATTTCCCTATCCCGATGCGTGTTGTTGGCTTCACCTTATTACGCGCACCTCATCTGAAACAGCACGCATCATAGCGAGGAGCCAGCCGTTATTTGTTTGATGTTTATCAATAACTATCGAAAGCCAGATATCGGCGTCTGATTAGTGCGGCAAGGCTCACAAAAGTATTTAGCTATTCAACTAAAAGTTTTAATTATTTTATTCATATGAATAAACCCTCAACGTTAACCTCTTAAATAATCGTTAAATCCTTGTGACCTAAGCGCTAATAGGTCGCCATAAATGACGACCCTGCGTTTATTTTGTTGCGTTTTCGTACGTTGTGTATTTATGCATACATATATAGAGAGGCGATTTTTTGCATCTTTTAGAGTAATCCACTTAGACTTCCACGCATTACTCAATCAACACGTTTCTCTTATGTCTGTTACCTTTAAACGCCAGTCGCTGCCTATTACCAGCCGGACGAAGCGTAAAGAAAAGGGCAGAAGAACCTGCCCTTAAAACGATTACCGAAATACCAGCGATAACACTACGATGATCACCATCATCAGCAGCAGATGGAACACCACCTTATTGAGATTGCGGTTGCGCATTTCACCTCCCTGTACTTAAAACCACTGACCAAAGCGCTTGATGTAGAGCATTTTCATGCCCTGCGCGACCACGCAATAACCCAGCAGTGTTGCCACCAGCCAAGGGAAGTAGGTCCACGGCAGCGGCACTAAACCGACCATCGCGCCCAGCGGTGAGAACGGCAGCAAAATACCGGCGATCATCACACAAGCGGTGGTGAGCAGTACCGGCAGCGCCGCACGGCTCTGGATAAATGGGATCTTTTGCGTGCGCAGCATGTGAACCACCAGCGTCTGGGACAACAAGCCCTCAATAAACCAGCCGGACTGGAACAGCGACTGCATTTCTGGCGTATTCGCCGCAAACACATACCACATCACTGCAAAGGTAGTGATATCGAAAATCGACGACGTCGGTCCAATCCATAGCATGAAGCGTTTGATATTACGTGCATCCCATTTACGCGGTTTGCGCAGAAACTCGCGGTCCATTTTGTCCCATGGCAACGCCAGCTGAGACAGATCGTACATCAGGTTTTGAATCAGTAGATGAATCGCCAGCATCGGCAGGAACGGAATAAAGGCGCTCGCCACCAACACCGAGAAGACATTACCGAAGTTAGAACTGGCGGTCATATTCAGGTACTTAATGATGTTGCCGAAGGTTTCGCGTCCCTTCATCACGCCCTCTTCCAGCACCATCAAGTCTTTTTCCAGCAGGATAATATCGGAAGACTCTTTCGCGATATCCGCCGCGCTATCGACAGAAATCCCCACATCAGCATCACGCAGCGCCGGTGCATCATTAATGCCGTCTCCCAGGAAGCCAACGGTGTGACCGAGTTGCTGCAACGTACTCACAAGACGCGATTTTTGCAGCGGGGTGAGTTTAGCGAACACCGAACTTTGTGCAGCAGCTACCGCCAACTGCTCGTCGCTCATCAAAGCAATCTGGTCACCGGTAAGGATCGCGCTGCTATCAATGCCCACCTGCTGGCAAATGCGCGCAGTGACAACCGGATTATCGCCGGTCAGCACTTTGACGCTGACGCCATTATCATGCAGTGCACTAATGGCTTTGGCAGCGCTCTCTTTCGGCGGATCGAGGAAGGTGAGCAGTCCTTCTACCATTAATCCTTGCTCATCCGCCACGCTCAACGGCTGCTGTAAGCCCGGCTCATCCAGCACGCGGCTGGCCACCAGCAATACACGGAAACCTTGCTCATTATATTGATGCGCCAGCGCCAACAACTCTGCACGGCGCGTCTCGTTCAGCGGCTGCACCAACTTGCCTTCGCGCTCGGCGGTCGCGATGCTCAGCATCTCTTCCACCGCGCCTTTGCAGATCAGCATCTGTTGATTCAGACGACGATCACGTACTACCACCGAAACGCGACGACGGATGAAATCAAACGGCAGTTCATCCACTTTGATGTAGCTGTCGCCCACCGCCTCGCTAACGCGGTTTTTGCCGTACTGCAAAATGGCGCGATCCATCAGGTTCAGCGTGCCGCTTTGATAATGACTGTTGAGCCAACTGAGCATCAGCACGCGTGAGTTTTCCACGCCAGCACAATCCAGATGATGTTCAAGAATGATATTGTCCTGGGTCAATGTGCCGGTTTTGTCGGTGCACAGGATGTCCATCGCGCCAAGGTTTTGAATCGCATTCAGGCGTTTGACGATCACTTTACGCCGCGACATGGCGATGGCGCCTTTCGCCAGATTCGAGCTGACAATCATCGGTAACATTTCAGGCGTTAAGCCTACCGCCACCGCCAGCGCAAACAGCGAAGCATCCAGCCAGTCGCCTTTGGTTAAGCCATTTATCAACAGCACAACCGGCACCATCACCAACATGAAGCGGATCAGCAGCCAGCTCACGCTGTTTACGCCGCGGTCAAAGGCGGTTTGTGAGCGATTACCCACTATCGATTTTGCCAGGCTACCGAAGTAGGTTTCGCTACCGGTCGCCACCACCACCGCTTTCGCGCTGCCGCTGGAAACGTTGGTGCCCATCAGGCAGACGCTGCCCAGTTCCAGCAGCGATGAGCCCTGCTCGCTGGCACCGCTGCTTTTGCTGGTGACGTGGCCGGTAACGTCATATTTCTCAACCGGTAGCGATTCGCCGGTTAAAATCGCCTGGCTGATAAACAGATCGCGCGAATCGAGCAGGCGCACATCAGCAGGCACCAAATCCCCCGCTGAAAGGTAGATGATGTCGCCAGGCACCAGCGTGGCGATATCCACTTCCTGTTTCAGCGGTGCGTGCTGTGCTGATTCACGACGTAGCACGGTGGCGGTGGTGCGCACCATCGATTTCAGTGCCTGCGCCGCTTTATTAGTACGGAACTCCTGCCAGAAGCGCAGCAAACCGCTGAGCGTTACCATCGTCACAATGATGATGACACCGGTCAGATCGGTCTCCTCGCCGCGGCGCAGCGGCAGCCAGAAATCGGTAAAAAAGCTCACTAATGCCAGCGCCATCAACACATAAATAAACGGATTGTTGAATGCTTGCAGCAACTGCATTAAAGCCGGTGGCGCTTTGTCGTGTTCAACCTGATTGCGACCATACACACCTGAGCGCGCCTCGGCTTCACGCTCACTCAGGCCAAGCGCGTCGCTGCGCAAACGCACCAGCGTTTCGTCGGCAGTGAAACCGGCCTCATCTTCAATCAGGTAACGTGGTGTTTTTTGACGTGTCTGGCGCGTGGTATTCCAGGCTTTTTTGTTCTGGTTGAGTTTCATGTCAGTCATGATGACATTCCTCTTATTTACGGCAATAAAAATCCCTGTGTGCATGGCACACAAATTAAATTAACGGCAATACTTAATTAAATTAAAAATAACCTGTCGGGAATTTCCATATCACCTCCCGGAAATCAAAGACGAAAAGAGTCGCTCGTTAAATAACGAGTAATAAATAATGACGATAATAAATACTACGCAACCGAACAGCGGAACGCTGCCTGGCACGCAGAGAAAATCAGCACGCTGAGGTTCAGCGCGCGTATCGAGGTGGAGGGAAAAGTGTATTAAAAATCATGTGCATGATGATATTCCCACGCGCTAAAGCACGCGACAGTGTCGTTTTTCAGGGAACAATCATCAGAAAGGGAGGATTGCTGCCCGCCATGTTGGCAAGCAGCGACAAAAAAGTTCGCGCGTCAGCTTGCCTTGTGTTGCCATCTAAAAGGGTGACTGTCCAACTGAACTCTCCTGCTTTGAAATTGCGGCTATTATATTCCGGGAAGTAACGAAGTAAAGTTAATTATCTGTAACTCACTAACCATTTAAATTTCGTTGTAGTTGGGTTGATATTAACTATTCCGGTCGCCGTTAATGGCGCCTCGACAATATCGCTGAGCATTTGTAGGGTGCGCATTTATGCGCACCGGGCAAACAGCTTTAGATCGACAACACCCCTTATAACTGAACCCTTCGGCTTAGATCATTAATGCATATGCATAGCCTGAAAATGACTATTCTTCATTGCTGCGCTCTCGTAAACTCGCGTTACTTTTTTTAGGCAAGGAAACAACACATGAAAAAAATTATTCCCTCACTGCTGGCGTTATCGCTGGTAGCTGCCTTCTCTGTTCAGGCAGCGACGCCAAAAGATACCCTGGTGATTGCCCAGTCAACGGATGATGCTGATAGCTTCGATCCCGCTCAGGGCTTTGAACTGACCACAGTGCAAGCTTTCACTAACATTTATCAGCGTCTGGTTCAGTCCGATCCCACTAATCCCATCGACTTAAAGCCGACGCTGGCCACGTCATGGCAAGCGGGCAGCGATAACCGCAGCCTGACGTTCGAGCTGCGCAAAGGCGCACAGTTCGCCAGCGGCAATCCGCTGCGTCCGGAAGATGTGATCTTCTCGCTGGGTCGCGTGGTGAAACTGAATCTCGATCCCTCCTTTATTCTTACCCAACTCGGCTGGAATAAAGACAACGTCGATACCTTCCTGAAGAAGGTAGATGACAACCACGTGCAGATCAGCTGGAGCGCTAACGTCAGTCCGGCCTATGTTCTCAGCCTGCTCTCCGCACCGGTCTCTTCAATTGTTGATGAGAAAACCGCGCAAGCCAACGCGAAGAATGGCGACTTTGGTCACGCATGGCTCGGGACTCACTCTGCCGGTAGCGGCCCGTATCAGATTCGTAAAGTCGTGCTACATGAAGCGATTCTGCTGTCGGCTAACCCGACTTCTCCCGCGGGCGCTCCGAAGCTGAAAAACATCCTGATCAAGAACGTACCGGAACCAGCTGCGCGTCGTCTGCTGCTGGAACAGGGCGATGTGGATATTGCGCGTAACCTCGGTGCTGATCAGATCGCCTCGCTGAAAGGCAAAGCGGGCGTGAAGACCGAAGCGATTCCCATGGCGTCGCTTTATTACATCCAGTTCAACGTGGGTGAAAATCCAGTGCTGAAGAATCCGGCGCTGTGGGAAGCGGCTCGTTACCTGTTCGACTATAAAGGTATCGCCAACGATCTGCTGAAAGGCCAGTTCGACGTGCATCAGACCTTCCTGCCGAAAGGCTTCCTTGGCGCAATCAACGACACGCCATACAGCTACGATCCTGAGAAAGCCAAAGCCATTCTGAAGAAAGCCGGCCTGACCAATGTTAGCTTTACGCTGTCCACCAGCAACCAACCGCCGTACCTCGACATCGCCCAGGCATTGCAGGGCAGCTTCGCCAAAGGCGGCGTGAAAGTTGAAGTGCAGCCTGGCCTTAGCTCAGAAGTCTCTACCCGCGTGAAAGCGCACAAATACGAAGCCACCCTGAACGCCTGGGGCGCAGACTATTTCGATCCCAATACCAACGCCGCGTCCTTCGCCTACAACCCGGAAGATGGCAGCAAAACCATCGCCTACCGTTCTGACTGGCATACACCCGAGTTGAACAAGCAAACGCTGGCGGCCACCGCCGAGAGCGACACGAACAAGCGTGTCGAGCTGTATCAGGCGATGCAGCGTGAAGTGCTGAAGAACTCACCGTACGTGATTGGCTTACAGGCAAAAAACTTGATTGCGCTGCGCGACAATCTGCAAGGCTATGTGCAAGGCATCAATCCGGACATGGTGTATTACTCGCAGGTTTCTAAGTAATGGCAGTGTCAGCTTCACAGGCCGGGTTCGCCCGGCCACTCTGGCAACGTGTTAGCCACATCGTCACCAGCTTGCTGTCGCTGCTGGTGACGCTGGTCGGTTTGTTAGCGTTCACTTTTATGCTGTCGCACCTGTCGCCTGTTGATCCGGTGCAACAGATCGCTGGCGATCACGCTAGCGAAGCCACCTATACGCAGGTGCGCCACGATCTCGGCCTCGATCAACCGGTGCTGGTGCAGTTCTGGCGCTATATCAGCCATCTGGCACGCGGCGATCTCGGTTTATCGCATCTCACTAATCAGCCGGTCAGCGCCGACCTGATGCGCACCTTTCCGGCCACCATTGAGCTGGCAACCTGTGCGATGATTTTTGCCGCGGTATTCGGCATTGCCTTAGCGCTGCTGGCAGCGTGGAAACCGGGTAGCCTCATCGATAACGTGGCGCGCTTTGTTTCGCTCCTCGGCTACTCTGTGCCGGTGTTCTGGCTCGGTTTGCTGGGTTTGCTGCTGTTTTACGCCGTGCTGCACTGGTCCGCCGGGCCGGGCCAGCTCGATGACATCTGGATTTACACACTGGAGCCGAAAACCGGCTTTGTGCTGATCGATAGCTGGATGTCCGGCGATCCCGAGATGTTCCGCAATGCAATTGCCCATTTGTGGCTGCCGGTGGTGATACTCGGCCTGCTGGCGATGGCGGGCATTACGCGCCTGCTGCGCGCGGCGCTGCTGGAAGAGAGCAACAAAGAGTATGTGGTTCTGGCGCGCGCCAAGGGCGCAAGCCGTGGTCGCATCCTGCTGCGTCATATTTTCCCCAACGTGCTCGGCACGCTGATTACCGTCATCGCCCTCTCCTACGCCACGCTGCTGGAAGGTTCGGTGCTGACCGAAACGGTGTTTGCCTGGCCTGGCGTGGGTCGCTACATGACTAACGCACTGTTTTCCTCTGATGTACCGGCGATTCTCGGCTCGACCTTGCTAATTGGCAGCTGCTTTATTCTGCTTAATGCGCTGGCCGATGCCCTGACCTGGTTAACCGATCCGAGAACCCGATGACTCAACAACTCTCTGAACTCGAAACGCTGCGCCCGCGCCGCCGTCGTGCGCGGGTGACCTCGCTCACCCTCGGTCTGACGCTGGTGCTGATTGTGGTGGCGATGGCGCTGTTCGCGCCGTTGCTGGCACCGTTTGATCCCAATGCGCAGATCATTTCACAGCGCTTACAAGCGCCGTCGGCGCTGCACTGGTTTGGCACCGATGGCTTTGGTCGCGATTTACTGTCACGCGTAATTTACGGTGCGCGCCCGACGCTGCTGCTGGTGTCACTGATTCTGGTACTGACCATTCCGGTTGGCCTGCTGGTCGGCATCACTGCCGGTTACGTTGGCGGCTGGACCGAGCGCGTGTTGATGCGCATAACCGATATCTTCCTCTCGCTACCCAATCTGGTGATCGCGCTGGCGCTGGTCGCCATGCTCGGCCCCGGTTTGATGAATGGCGCGCTGGCGCTGGCACTCACCAGTTGGCCGCCGTTTGCGCGTCAGGCGCGTGCAGAAACGCTGGCGCTGCGCCGCAGTGATTATCTTGCTGCCGCGCGTATGCAGGGCATCACCGGCTTGCGCCTGATGTTTGGCCATATTCTGCCGCTGTGTATGCCAACGGCGGTAGTGCGCGCCGCGCTGAGTCTTGGTGGCATTATTCTTTCAGCGGCCGGGTTGGGCTTCCTCGGTATGGGCGTGCAACCGCCCACTGCCGAATGGGGTTCGATGGTGGCTGAAGGCAGTAAAGTGATCTTTGACCAATGGTGGGTTGCTGCCGCACCCGGCGGTGCCATTCTGTTCGCCAGCCTGGCGTTTAACCTGACAGGCGATGGCCTGCGTGACCGACTGGATACTCGCCATGCCAAATGATCTGTTAATTGATGTACAAGGCCTGACGATTCGCAGCGATGATGCGCTGTTGGTCGATAACATCGGCTTTCAAATTGGCCGCGAACGTGTTGCGCTGGTAGGTGAATCCGGTTCGGGTAAATCCCTCACCGCGCGCACGCTGATGGGCTTGCTGTCGCCTGCGCTGCATTTGCAGGCCGATCGCTTGCAGATTGTCGGCACCGATGCGTTGAGCCTGCGCGAGCGTGATTGGATCCAGCTGCGCGGCAGCAAAGTGGCGATGGTGATGCAGGATCCTAAATACGCCCTCAATCCCACGCGCACTATCGGCTGGCAGGTAGAAGAACCGCTGGTGCTGCACCACAAATTGAGCCGCGCCGAGCGCAAAGAAAAAGTGTGCGAGATGCTGGATGCCGTCGGGTTGCCCGATCCGCGTCAGTTAATGAAGCGCTATCCGCATCAACTCTCTGGCGGCATGGGTCAACGCGTGATGCTGGCGATCGCCCTGATTACCGATCCTGAATTGCTGATCGCTGATGAGCCGACGTCAGCGCTCGATCACGCGATGCGCGATCAGGTGCTGGCGCTGATTCGTCGTCTGGTGGAGCAGCGCAACATGGGTTTGTTGCTGATCAGTCACGATCTGCAACAGGTTTCCGAACACTGCGAACGCGTGATGGTGATGTATCAGGGCCGGGTGCTGGATACCTTGCCGGCCGCCGAGTTGGCCAACGCCAGCCATCCTTACACCAGCACGTTGTGGGCCTGTCGTCCGAGTAAGGCCACGCACGGTGAGCGTTTGCCGGTACTGGATCGCGCGGCGCTGGAGAAAAATTATGATTGAGTTATCCAACCTCAGCGTATCGCACAAGCAAGGTTACGAGCTGCGCACCGTGGTACACGATGTGTCGTTGCAGGTCGCGGCCGGAGAGTGTTTTGGTCTGGTTGGGCCATCCGGCTGCGGCAAGTCATCGCTGCTGTGGGTGCTGGCGGGATTGAATCCGCACTGGAGCGGCAGCATGTCGCTGGCGGGCACCGCGGTACAGCCTGGCCACGCGTTTACCGGACAGCTGCGCCGCGATGTGCAAATGGTATTTCAGGATCCGTACGCCTCGCTGCATCCACGCCATCGCCTGCGCCGCACGCTGGCGGAGCCGCTAAAAATGCTCAAGCGTGATAATATCGACGACCGTATTAATGCCGGGTTCCGCCATGTCGGACTGGATCCGGCGCTGGCGGATCGCTATCCGCATCAGCTTTCAGGCGGTCAGCGCCAGCGCGTGGCGATTGTGCGCGCCCTGCTGCTGGAACCGAAGATTTTGCTGCTGGATGAGCCGACCTCAGCGCTAGATATGTCGGTGCAGGCCGAGATCCTCAACCTGCTGAACGATCTGAAACAGAAAGATGGTTTAACCATGGTGTTGGTCAGCCACGATCCCGATGTGATCGATCACATGTGCGATCGCGCGGCACGCATGGCGCAAGGCCGCATCGTGGAGCAACATTCAACAACAAGGAACACCGTATGACGGTTAAGTTACGTCCGCTGGAGCGGGAAGATTTACGCTTTGTGCATCAATTAGATAATAACGCGAGCGTGATGCGTTATTGGTTTGAAGAGCCGTACGAAGCGTTTGTCGAGCTTTCAGACCTGTATGACAAACATATCCATGACCAAACCGAGCGTCGTTTCGTGGTCGAGCATGATGGGCACAAAGCCGGTCTGGTGGAGTTGGTCGAGATTAACCACGTGCATCGCCGTGCTGAGTTTCAGATCATTATCGATCCTTCACATCAGGGCAAAGGCTTAGCCACCAAAGCGGCGAAGTTAGCGATGGATTACGGCTTTTCGGTGCTGAATCTCTACAAACTCTATCTGATTGTTGATCAGGAAAATAAGAAGGCGATTCACATCTACACCAAGCTGGGTTTTGAGGTGGAAGGCGTGCTCAAGCACGAGTTTTTCATCAACGGCGAATATCGCAACACCATCCGCATGTGCATTTTCCAGCAGCAATATCTGGCGCAGCATAAGCCTGCCAATGCGATGGTGAAGCCAACCGCGCAGTGATTGTTTGGTCGCCATGAATGGCGACCCTACGTTAATGCAGCCGGGTTTTCGTAGGGTGCGCATTCATGCGCACCTGAATATCAGCCGCGTGCGCCCACCACATTCAGCTTCGGTTGCGGATGTTCAGGTTTGAGATCGTACATGCCGCCATAGAAAGGATCGACCAGCAGCCAGCCGGGAAAACCCAACAGCGGAATATTGCCCAGCAAATACCACAGATTGGCATTCGCCTCGATCGGCAAGGTTATCGGCACGTAGCCCGGGCTCTCCAGCATTACCTGATAGTGCTTCTTACCAAAATAATTACCGGTAGATTTCGCCAGCTCGACGGTTTGCGGCGTATAGCCCTGCGCCACCGCGCGGCCGGTCTCATCCTGCACGGTGAAACGCGCGCCTTGCGGCAAGGAGTCGATTTTTACCGGTTGCGTTTCAGTGCCGACAATAGTGGCGCAGCCGCTCAGCAACAGCGCACAAGCAGGAAAAAGAAGTCGCAGGTTCATAGCAGGTCCGCTTCAGCATCAGATAGGACAGTGTAAACTGCCCTGGCTGAGCTTAATCGCGCTAGTACTGATGATTTTCTGCGCTTTATTGCGGTTGACAACAAGCCGCAATCGCCGCGATATCTTGCGGGGTGGTACGGCAGCAGCCGCCAATCAGACGTGCACCAGCCTGCTGCCATTCGGCGAACTTGTCATGCAGCGTGCAGCCCGACGGCGCCGAGTGCCAGGTTTTGCTGCTGGCATCGTATTGCTCGCCGGAATTCGGATAGACCAGCAGCGGTTTGTCACTCTGCGCCTGCAAGTTACGCAGCGCGGGCGTCACGCTCTCCAGCGCCACGCAGTTGAGGCCAATTGCCGCCACCTGCGGCGTCGCATTCACCAGCTCGGCCACTTTGCTTAACGGCGTACCGTCGCTGATGTGTTCGGCATCGCGCAGGGTAAAGGAGAACCATGCGCTGCTGTCAGGAAATTCGGCCAGCAAACTGACCAGCGCCTGCGCTTCGGCAAAGGACGGCAATGTTTCGCATGCCAGCAGATCCACACCGGCTTCCAGCAACGCCTGAACGCGCGGACGGTGGAACGCTTTCATTTCCTCTTCCGGCAGCGCGTAATCACCGCGATACTCCGCACCATTAGCCAGAAACGCGCCATACGGCCCGACCGAACCGGCCACCAACAGCGGCGCTGTGCTGGCGGAAGATGCACGATAGTCGTCACGCGCCCGCTGCGCCAGTTGCACGCTCTGAGCGATCAGTTCTAGCGCCTGCGCTTCATCTAATCCGCGCGCGGCAAATCCCTGCGGTGTAGCCTGATAACTGGCGGTGATCGCCACATGTGCGCCAGCGGCAAAATAGTCGTGATGCACCTGATAAATCAGTTCAGGATTTTCCATCAGCACTTTGGCGGACCACAGCGCATCGGCCAGATTACAGCCGCGCGCCTCCAGTTCGGTCGCCAGCGCACCATCCAGAATCAGCGTGTCAGTTTGGGTTAGTGCCTGCGCGATGGGATTACGCGACATCGTTGGCCTCCTCAGCCTTAAGAGATGACTTACGTCGTTGTGTCACATGGTATGCGGCATAGCAGAACAGCACAAATGGAATGCCGCACCACAGCGCAATGCGCTGCGATGGATCGAAGGCCAAACCGATACACGCCAGCAGACACAGCAGGAAGCCGAGAATTGGCGTCAACGGATAGAGCGGCGCGCGATACGCGAGTTCCTTTAAGGTGCCCCCCGCCTGCAGATGACGACGGCGGAACACATAATGTGAGGCACAAATACTCAGCCACACCGCCACCACGGCAAAACCAGAAATCGCCGACAGCGCCACAAATACCGTATCCGGCGCAATGACGCTGGAGAACAGCGCCAACAGGCCGCCAACCATGCTAACCGTCAGCGCCAGCACCGGAATACCGCGGCGGTTAACCCGGGCAAAACAGCGCGGCAGCGTGTTCTCATTGGCCAGCGACCACAACATGCGGCCGGAAGCATACAGGCCTGAGTTGGCGGCGGAAAGAATCGCAGTAAGGATCACGAAGTTGAAGATATCGGCGGCATACGGAATACCGATCTTTTCGAACACCAGCACAAACGGACTTTTGACGATGCCCGCCTGATCCATTGGGATCAACGCTGCCAGCACGAATACCGTGCCGATAAAGAAGATGATTAAACGGGCGACGGTGGTGCGGATCGCCAGCGGCAGCGCTTTTTGCGGCTGCTCGGTTTCACCGGCGGCAATACCGATCAATTCCGTGCCCGAGAAAGCGAAGTTGACCGCCACCATGGTCATCAGAATCGGCAGCGTGCCGTGCGGCAGCCAGCCGGAGGCGGTGAGATTATGCAATCCTGGCGCAGCGCTGCCGTCTTTCATCGGAATAAAACCAAAGATCGCCCCCGCGCCGAGAATGATAAAGGCGATGATGGTGATCACTTTGATGATAGAGAACCAGAATTCACCTTCAGCAAAGAAGCGCGTTGAGACAATATTCAGCAGATAAATGGCAATGCAAAACACCAGACACCACAGCCACACCGGCACGCTCGGGAACCAGTACTGCATACAGAATCCGGCGGCGGTCAGGCTCGAACCCAGCGCGACTGTCCAGGTCAGCCAATAAAGCCAGGCGACGGTATAACCGGTTGCCGGGCTGAGATAGCGCGCAGCATAAACATGGAACGCGCCAGTTTCCGGCATCGCGACGGCCAATTCTCCCAGGCATACCATCACCAGCCACACCACCAGCGCGCCAATCAAATAGGCCAGTAACGTACCGGCTGCACCGGTGGTTGAGATGATGTAGCCCGTATTGAAGAACAATCCGGTACCGATCACGCCGCCGAGCGACAGCATCACCAGATGCCGTACTTTCATGGTGCGCTTAAAATTTTCTTGAGGAGGCGTATCCTGAGTTTGCATGATATTTATCCGTATGGACGTCTGAACATCTATATGGACACAAGTTTATACGCGTCAGCGTGCGGATTTGCAATGCGGCAAAGAGTAATGAATGGGATGGGAAAGGTTTGCGGCCCCGCGAAAACGGGGCGCAGCATTAGGCGCCGAATACGCCCTGAAGATAACGCTCAAGCGCAACGCGCGAGCTGAAGCCGTGCGGAATGCCATAATGTTCCTGCGAATCGCCCATCAGGTAGAGCGGGAATTGCGTGTAATGATCGCAGGTTTTCATTTCTGACGCCGGTTCAGCGAAGTTGTGGCTTTTCTCTTTCAGCGTCGGGTGAATAATCAATGCGGTACGTCCCATACGCGCTTCGCGATTAACGTAAACATAGTTTTCGCCGCGGCGATAACCGTAAATCTTTGGCGTCTGGGTATCCATTTCGAAGCCCGCTTTCTCAAGTACGCGTGCTACCTCATCGGGTCGTAAATACATGCTTGCTCCTCTCTTCTCACAGCCCCGCAACCTTACAGCAGCAGGATGGCATGGGCATTCGGAATTTTCCCTAAAGCCTGGCACATCCCTGCGTTTAATCACGCTTCGTCTACACTGAGTATTACGTTTTAAATCAAAGGGAGCTAAAAAATGTTTAATCGAAGCGCAAAAAACGATGACATTGATATCAATCAGGATGTAAACGAACTGGCCGATTCGCTAGAGGCGTTACTTAAATCTTATGGCAGTGAAGCCAAAGACGAGGTTGATAGCGCGCGCAGTCAGGCGCAGGCGCTGCTGAAGCAGACGCGTGCCAAACTGAGCGGTGGACAGAGTCGCGTATCGCAGGCGGCACGTGATGCGGGTACGCAGGTTGATGCCTATGTACACGACAAACCGTGGCACGGCGTTGGCGTCGGTGCTGCTATCGGTCTGGTACTGGGCGCGCTGTTGGTATCTTCACGCCGATAGGCCTGTCCTGTAAATAGACCTAAAAAGCCTCGCTGATGCGGGGCTTTTTTGTGGGCGCAGTTCGTGCGCGCTTTCCCTCACCCTAGCCCTCTCCCGTAAGCGGGAGAGGGAATAGTTTGCGCGATCGGCCCCTTCTCCCGCCTGCGGGAGAAGGTTGGGATGATGGCCGATCGCACAAGATCGACCAGCCCTCCCACCTCATTCTCTTTACAAAATATTTTTCCGGCCTGGAAGGTGCATGATCTCTGGGCTTAGCGATTTTCCGATGTTCTAAACCAGAAATCCCTATATCTGGTGGGCTTGACCCTAAACAACACTACATCTAGTATTCAACTCATCAATCAGTCACCAAATGTCGTCAAGGACGAAGTTCGATGCAAACCGGATTTTGCTTCGTATCTCGCAATCTGACCGCAATCAAAGGGAAATACGAATCATGCGCATTATTATTTACACCAAAGATAACTGTGTCCAGTGCAACGCGACAAAAAATGCCATGGACCGCAAAGGTATCGACTATCAGCTGATCAATCTTGATAGCCAACCTGAAGCCATCGACAACCTCAAATCACTCGGCTATCGCCAGGTGCCAGTGGTGATGACGCAAGACGATCACTGGAGCGGCTTCCGTCCCGACAAAATCGCCGGCCTGCACCAGCTGGCGGCGGTCGGGGGATAAGCCATGTGTCCACTGGTCTATTTCTCTAGCCAGTCGGAAAACACGCACCGATTTATCACTCGTCTGGGGCTGCCTGCCCGCCGCATTCCGGTTGATGGCAAGCAGCGCCTGCATATCGAACAGCCCTACATTTTAGTGGTGCCGAGCTACGGCGGCGGCAGTTCGCGCGGTGCCGTGCCCAGACAAGTTATTCAATTCCTCAATGATGATGCCAACCGACGCGGGATTCGCGGGGTGATAGCTGCCGGTAACCGCAACTTCGGTGCAGGCTATTGCCTGGCGGGCGACATCATTGCGCAGAAATGTCAGGTTCCTTATCTCTACCGCTTTGAGCTGATGGGAACCCCCGACGATATCGCTAATGTAAAAGCGGGAGTGACCCAATTTTGGCAACGACAGACACCCTGAACAGCTCGCTAACCGATTACCACGCGCTCAACGCGATGCTGAACCTGTATGACGCCGATGGCCGCATCCAGTTCAGCAAAGATCACGACGCCACGCGCCAGTTTTTCCTGCAGCATGTGCAACCCAATACCGTGCAGTTTGCTTCTGCGGGCGAGCGCCTGCGCTATCTGGTGGCCGAAGGCTACTACGAAGCCGAGGTGCTGAATCAGTACGAATTCGATTTCCTGTGCCAGCTGCATGACGAAGCCGATGCGGCGGGTTTTCAGTTTCACACCTTCCTCGGTGCGTGGAAGTTTTACACCAGCTACACGCTGAAAACCTTCGACGGCAAACGCTATCTGGAAACCTTCGAACAGCGCGCCTGCATGGTGGCGCTGACGCTGGCACGCGGCAACGAAACCTTAGCGCGCGAGCTGCTGGCGGAAATGCTCAGCGGTCGCTTCCAGCCTGCTACGCCCACTTTCCTCAACTGCGGTAAGCAGCAGCGCGGCGAGCTGGTCTCCTGCTTCCTGCTGCGCATCGAAGACAATATGGAATCGATTGGTCGCGCGGTGAACTCGGCGTTGCAGCTATCCAAACGCGGCGGCGGTGTGGCGTTTCTGCTCTCCAACCTGCGTGAATCGGGTGCGCCGATTAAGCGCATTGAAAACCAGTCGTCCGGCGTGATTCCGGTGATGAAAATGCTGGAAGATGCGTTTTCCTACGCCAATCAGCTTGGCGCGCGTCAAGGCGCAGGCGCGGTGTGGCTGAACGCGCATCACCCGGATATCTTCCGCTTCCTTGATACCAAACGCGAAAACGCCGACGAGAAAATCCGTATTAAAACGCTGTCGCTCGGCGTGGTGATCCCGGATATCACCTTCCAGCTGGCGAAAGAGAATCGCGATATGGCGCTGTTCTCGCCGTATGATGTCGAACGCATCTACGGCAAAGCCTTCGGTGATATCAGCATCAGCGAGCTTTACGACGAGATGCTGGCGGACGATCGCATCACCAAAACCTACATCAAGCCGCGCGATTTCTTCCAGACGCTGGCGGAGATTCAGTTTGAATCGGGCTATCCGTACATCATGTTTGAAGATAGCGTTAACCGCAGCAACCCGATTGCCGGCCGCATCAACATGAGCAACCTCTGTTCCGAGATTTTGCAGGTCAACAGCGCCAGCGAGTTCTATGACGATCTCAGCTATCGTCGCATCGGCAAAGATATCTCCTGCAACCTTGGTTCGCTCAACATTGCGCATGCCATGGATTCACGCAATCTGGCGCAAACCGTGGAAACCGCCGTGCGTGCGTTGACCGCCGTGTCCGAAATGAGTGAGATCAATTCGGTGCCGTCGGTGGCGGAAGGCAATCGCCGTTCGCACGCTATCGGCCTTGGTCAGATGAACCTGCACGGGTATCTGGCGCGTGAAGGCATGGCGTACGGTTCAGAAGAGGCGCTGGACTTCACCAATCTCTACTTCTATTGCGTCACCTACCACGCCGTGCGCACCTCAAACCTGCTGGCGCAGGAGCATCAGCAGCGTTTCGATGGTTTTGCCGCGTCGCAATACGCCAGCGGCACTTACTTCGATAAGTACATCGAACAAGCCTGGCTGCCGCGCACCGCGCGGGTGGAAAAACTGTTTGCCGATGCCGGGATTGCCCTCCCCACGCAGGCCGACTGGCAAGCGCTGCGTGCAGCGGTCATGCAGCATGGACTGTACAACCAGAACCTGCAGGCGATTCCGCCAACCGGTTCCATCTCGTACATCAACCATGCGACCTCCAGCATTCACCCGATTGTGTCGCGCATTGAGATCCGTAAAGAGGGCAAAACCGGCCGCGTCTATTATCCGGCACCGTTTATGACCAACGACAATCTCGACCTTTATCAGGATGCCTACTCGATTGGGCCGGAAGCGATTATTGATACTTACGCCGAAGCCACGCAGCACGTCGATCAAGGCTTGTCGCTGACGCTGTTCTTCCGCGACGACGTCACCACGCGCGATATCAACAAAGCGCAGATTTACGCGTGGAAGAAAGGCATCAAAACGCTCTATTACATTCGTCTGCGCCAGATGGCGCTGCAAGGCACCGAGGTACAGGGCTGCGTCTCCTGCTCACTGTGATGAAAACTATGCAACTAAAACAAATTCAAGCGATTAACTGGAACCGTATCCAGGACGAGAAAGACCTCGAAGTGTGGAACCGTCTGACCAGCAACTTCTGGCTGCCGGAAAAGGTACCGCTCTCCAACGATCTGCCAGCGTGGCAATCGCTGGACCACCAGCAACAGCAGCTGACCATTCGGGTGTTTACCGGTTTGACGCTGCTCGACACCATCCAGAATGTGATCGGTGCGCCAGGCCTGATGGACGATGCCATCACGCCGCACGAAGAAGCGGTGCTGTCGAACATCTCCTTTATGGAAGCGGTGCATGCGCGTTCGTACAGCTCAATTTTCTCCACACTGTGTAATACCGCGGATGTCGATGCAGCCTATCGCTGGAGTGAAGAGAACGACGCGCTACAGAACAAGGCAAAGATTGTGCTGGAGCACTATCGCGCCGAGGATCCGCTGAAGAAGAAAATTGCCAGCGTGTTCCTTGAATCGTTCCTGTTCTATTCCGGGTTCTGGCTGCCGATGTATTGGTCGAGCCGTGGCAAGCTGACCAACACCGCCGACCTGATTCGTCTTATCATTCGTGACGAAGCGGTTCACGGCTATTACATCGGTTATAAGTACCAAAAAGCACTGGAAAACGTCGATGAAGGTCGCCGTGAAGAGTTGCAACAGTTTGCGATTGATTTGCTGCTGGCGCTGTATGAAAACGAAGTGGTGTATACCGAAGCGCTTTACGGCGAAGTGGGCTGGGCGGAAGAGGTGAAAACGTTCCTGCACTACAACGCCAATAAAGCGCTGATGAACCTCGGCTACGAAGCGCTGTTCCCGGCGGAGTTGACTGCGGTGAATCCCGCGATTTTGTCCGCACTGTCGCCTAATGCCGATGAAAACCATGACTTTTTCTCCGGCTCAGGATCGTCTTATGTTATGGGGAAGGCCGTAGAAACCGAAGACGAAGACTGGAACTTCTAATACGCGTCATACTTCGCGCCACTGCTGCGTTGACTGCGCCCACTCTTCCCAGTCACATAGTTCACTATGCTCCTGGGGCGAGCGGGCTTGTCGCCTTGCTGTGACGCGAATTATTTAGCGTATTAATTCAGTGATAATTATATTTTAACTCCATTTTATTTCCGCTTATCTCATCCATTTATTTCACTTATATTTCTTCAATTTGGATAACTTTTCGGCCACTCTGCACCTGAAACAGACCGAAACACGCATAATTTCACTTATCAACCGCAAAAAATTAATCCACGCGCATCCCTTGTGAGCACTGGCGATTTTAGCTATTCGTGCAGTCGCACGCCGCCGAATATCGCCATTCAGGGTTGTCAGATAATTTCACTATGTTAGGGTATAGGGCGCTTAATTTTAATCAGGACCACAACAAGAAATAGTTAAACATTTAACCGGGAAATTAATTACTGCATGGCAATTAAACTCGAAGTAAAGAATTTATATAAAGTATTTGGGGATAATCCCGAAAAGGCATTTAAGCTGATTGATAAAGGCGAAAGCAAAGAGAGTGTTCTGGCAAAAACCGGTCTCTCGGTCGGCGTCAAAAATGCCAGTCTGGCCATTGAAGAAGGCGAGATCTTCGTCATCATGGGGCTTTCAGGTTCAGGTAAGTCCACCATGGTTCGCCTTCTCAATCGTCTGATAGAGCCCACCCGCGGCCAGGTAATCATAGACGGTGTCGATATTGCCAAAATATCGGATTCGGAACTGCGTGAAGTACGCAGAAATAAGATCAGCATGGTATTCCAATCCTTCGCGCTCATGCCACATCTGACGGTGCTAAATAATGCCGCCTTTGGCATGGAATTAGCTGGCGTCCCTTTGGCGGAACGGCAGGAAAAAGCGCTAGACGCATTGCGTCAGGTTGGCCTGGATAATTACGCCCATTCTTATCCCGACGAACTTTCTGGCGGCATGCGTCAACGCGTTGGATTAGCCCGCGCTTTGGCCATTAATCCTGATATTTTATTAATGGATGAAGCCTTCTCAGCACTTGATCCGCTGATTCGTACCGAAATGCAGGATGAACTGGTAAAACTGCAGGCGAAACATCAGCGCACCATCGTATTTATTTCTCACGACCTTGATGAAGCGATGCGTATTGGCGATCGCATTGCCATTATGCAGGGCGGCGAAGTGGTACAGGTCGGCACTCCGGATGAAATCCTTAATAATCCCGCCAACAATTATGTGCGTACCTTCTTCCGCGGCGTCGATATCAGCCACGTATTTAGCGCCAAAGATATTGCGCGTCGCAGCGCGGGATCACTGATCCGTAAAGCGGCGGGTTTTGGTCCGCGATCCGCTATCAAACTGTTGCAGGATGAAGATCGCGAATATGGCTATGTGCTGGAGAAACAGAAGTTTGTCGGCGTGGTTTCTACCGATTCACTGAAAGCCGCACTGGCCGCCGGTGAAGGGCTGGATAGCGCGCTACTCGACACGCCTTTAGCGGTTCCTGCTGATACCTCCCTGAACGATCTGCTGTCCCATGTTGCACAAGCGCCCTGCGCCGTGCCGGTGGTCAGCGAGGAGAATCAGTACGTCGGTATCATTTCGAAAAGCATGCTATTGCGCGCTTTAGACCGTGAAGGAGCCTAAATATGAGTGCACAAACGTCGAATCCGTGGGAAAGCGCCAGCCAAATCACGCAGCAACCCGCCACAACCGATGCCAACGCCGCCGCCAGCAGCAGCGATCCCTGGGCGAGCGGCAGTGCCGCGCCGGCGGATAGCAGCTCCGGCAGCGCCGATGCATGGGGCGATCCGTCTGCAGCCAGCAGCGGTGGCCACGATGCCGCCAGCGGTGCAGCCAGCAGCAGCAGCGACTGGCTCAGCAGCGCACCGGCTCCCGCGCCTGAGCATTTCAACATTATGGACCCGTTCCATAAAACCTGGATTCCACTCGATAGCTGGGTCACCGAAGGCATTGATTGGGTGGTTAGCCATTTCCGTCCGGTGTTTCAGGGCATTCGCGTGCCGGTGGATTACATCCTCAGCGCGTTCCAACAGTTGCTGCTCGGCATGCCTGCGCCGGTGGCGATTGTGGTGTTTGCCCTGATCGCCTGGCAGATTGCCAGCCCGGCGATGGGCATCGCCACACTGATCTCGCTGATTGCCATTGGCGCAATCGGTGCCTGGTCGCAGGCGATGGTAACGTTAGCGCTGGTGCTTACCGCCCTGTTTTTCTGCATCGTCATCGGCTTGCCACTCGGCATCTGGCTGGCGCGCAGCGAACGTGCCGCACGCATTATCCGTCCGCTGCTGGATGCAATGCAGACCACTCCGGCCTTCGTTTATCTGGTGCCAATCGTGATGCTGTTTGGTATCGGCAACGTACCGGGCGTGGTAGTGACCATCATCTTTGCGCTGCCGCCGATTGTGCGCCTCACCATTCTCGGCATTAAGCAGGTGCCAGCCGATCTGATTGAAGCGAGCGAATCCTTCGGTGCCAGCCCGCGTCAGATGCTGTTTAAAGTGCAGCTGCCGCTGGCAATGCCGACCATCATGGCCGGCGTAAACCAGACGCTGATGCTGGCACTGTCGATGGTGGTGATCGCCTCGATGATCGCCGTTGGCGGTCTCGGCCAGATGGTGCTGCGCGGTATTGGTCGACTGGATATGGGCCTCGCTACCGTGGGTGGCGTGGGCATCGTGATTCTTGCCATCATCCTCGATCGTTTGACGCAGTCAATGGGCCGCGACAGCCGCAGCCGTGGCAGCCGCCACTGGTACAGCACCGGCCCGCTGGGTTTGCTGCTACGCCCTTTCAGTAAAAAAGCCTGATTTCAATGGGCGGTCCGCTGCGACCGCCCGTCTTCGACGTAACACGTAAAAAAAGGAATGACTATGCGCAAGACAGCTCTATTCGCTGCCGTCCTGACGACGTTCGCCGCGACGCACGTGTCCGCCGCCGACCTGCCCGGTAAAGGCATCACCGTTAAACCGACTCAGAGCACCATTTCTGAAGAGACTTTCCAGACGCTGCTGGTGAGCCGCGCGTTGGAGAAACTTGGCTATACCGTTGAAAAGCCAAGCGAGATTGATTACAACGTGGCGTACACCACCATCGCTGCCGGTGATGCCACCTTTATTGCCACCAACTGGAAACCGCTGCACGACGATATGTATAAAGCCGCGGGCGGCGATGCGAAGTTTTATCGCCAGGGCACCTACGTCGGTGGCGCAGCACAGGGTTACCTCATCGATAAGAAAACCGCTGAGCAGTACCACATCACTAATATTGAGCAGCTGAAAGATCCAAAGATCGCCAAACTGTTTGATACCAATGGCGATGGTAAGGCGGATTTAACCGGCTGTACGCCAGGCTGGGGTTGTGAAGCAGTAATTAATCACCAGATTGATGCTTACAAGCTGAGCAATACCGTTGAGCATAATCAGGGCAACTACTCGGCGATGATTGCCGATACCATCACGCGCTTTAAGCAGGGCAAACCGGTCTTCTATTATACCTGGACACCGTATTGGGTCAGCGACGTGCTGAAGCCGGGTAAAGATGTGGTGTGGCTGCAGGTGCCGTTCTCATCCCTGCCGGGCGAGCAGAGCAAAGTCGATACGAAGCTGGCAAACGGTGCTAACTACGGTTTCCCGGTGAATACCATGCACATCGTCGCTAACAAAGCCTGGACCGAGAAGAACCCGGCAGCGGCTAAACTGTTTGCTGAAATGAAGCTGCCAATTGGCGACATCAATGCTGAGAATGCGGCGATGCATGCGGGTCATGCTTCTGAAGCCGACATCAACGGCCACGTTGATGGCTGGATCAAAGGTCATCAGGCTGAATTCGATAAGTGGATTCAGGACGCCCTGGCGGCAGCGAAATAACGCATTAACGCGCTGGATTTACATTAGCGTTTGTATTGTGGCGGCGCGATTTATCGCGCCGTTTTTCTTACCATCAATGCAGTAAAACAGCCCTGCGCAATACATTGTGCGGCTACGGTATGTGGCTGCCTCAACCTTTTCCTGCCGCTAGTAAGCGAAGCGTGCGCTATAGCGCACTGGTACGTCCTGTTAATTAACACACCATTGAAATAATTTTTTGGGTTACTATTACCCAACAATGATTATCTCTCTTATCCTCGCGCAATGAATGCTTCCCGTTTGGCAATCGAATTCCATCCTTTTGGCTGGTCTGGCATCCGTACGCGTGTTGTTAAGCGAATGTTAATCAACACTTTGATTTTAATGAACAACCTGTGCTGTAAAAGTGTTTAGAAATCGTAAAGACGGGTCCAAAATGGTGAGCAATACTGTTCATTGATGATTGGCTTTGTTATGGTTAGCAGCGCAGTTATTCACCACAGTTATTTTTTCTCACGAAATTATTTATCAGTAAAATGGTTTCCTGAGATGAATTGATGGCATTGACTGCCTGTGTTGTCAGGCGGGATGTCAGGGCGAAATGCCCAGGGTTAAGGAACAACCTGGAATGTCAGATGTTGACAATGTGATCGTGCTAACAATCACCTGCGGAAATTGTGACTACGCTTAATCTGTCACCATCATTACTATACCAGTTGCAACTAAGAGGTTTTTTTAAAATGGAAAGTTCGTTTACTCCCATTGAACAGATGCTAAACATCCGTGCTAACCGCCATAAAGATTTTCCGCTGCAGGAGATCATTCTTACCCGTCTGTGCATGCACATGCAGGGAAAACTGCTGGATAATCGCAACAAAATGTTGAAGGCGCAGGGAATTAACGAGACCTTATTCATGGCGCTGATTACCCTCGATGCGCAGGAAAATCAGAGCATCCAGCCTTCAGAACTGAGTTCTGCGCTCGGATCTTCACGCACCAACGCCACGCGTATCGCCGATGAGCTGGAGAAGCGTGGTTGGATTGAACGCCGTGAAAGCGAGAACGACCGTCGCTGCCTGCATCTGCATTTGACCGAAAAAGGCAATGAATTCTTACGTCAGTTGCTGCCACCGCAGCATCAGAGCCTGCAATACTTGTGGTCTTCGCTTTCGACCAACGAGCAGGATCAGCTGGAATCGATTACCCGTAAGTTACTTAACCGTCTCGATAAAATGGACGAAGATCAGGTTATCGCTTCCCTGTCGCGCTAATAGCAAGAAGTGCGACACAATCACCTTCCGAAATCGCTATTTTAATCCCCTTTTGTCCGGCCAGCGCTTAAGTGCTGGCTTTTTTGACTCGGGCAACCGTGTTGAAGGATCGGCACATCCCGACTAAATGGAAAACGTGGAGAACGACATGAGTGCGACAGCGGAAGCCCAAAGCCCGCAACAGCCAGCGAATAAAAAGAAGAAGCGCAAAGGTGTGCTGATCCTGCTGGCTATCGTGTTTGTAATTATTGGTGTTTCGTATCTGGCTTACTGGTATCTGGTGCTGCGTCACTTCCAGGAAACTGATGATGCTTACGTCGCAGGTAACCAGGTGCAGGTGATGGCGCAGGTTTCCGGCAGCGTAAACAAAGTGTGGTTTGATAACACCGACATGGTGAAAAAAGGCGACGTGCTCGTTTCGCTGGATAAAACCGATGCGCAGCAGGCGTTTGAAAAAGCGCAGACCGCCTTGGCCACCAGCGTGCGTCAAACTCATCAGTTGATGATCAATGGCAAGCAGTATCAAGCCACTATTAAGCTGCAGCAAACCGCGCTGGATCAAGCCGAAGCTGACTTGAAACGCCGCGAACCGCTGGGCGCGTCTAATCTGATTGGCCGCGAAGAGCTGCAACACTCACGTGATGCCGTTGCGACGGCCAAAGCGCAGCTGGATGTGGCGGAGCAGCAATACAACGCTAATCAGGCGATGATTCTGAATACCTCGCTGGAAAAACAGCCCGCGGTGCAGCAGAGTGCTGCCGAGCTGCGCGATGCATGGCTGGCACTGCAGCGTACCGACATCCGTAGCCCAATTGATGGCTTCATTTCACGTCGTAGCGTGCAGGTTGGTTCGCAAATCTCTACCACTACGCCGCTGCTGGCAGTCGTGCCGTCCACCAATCTGTGGATCGACGCGAACTTTAAAGAGACGCAGCTTGCGGGCGTACGTATTGGCCAATCGGCCACGGTGATCAGCGATATCTACGGCGATGACGTGGAGTATCACGGCAAAGTGGTGGGTCTGGATATGGGTACCGGCAGCGCTTTCTCACTGCTACCCGCGCAGAACGCCACCGGTAACTGGATCAAAGTGGTGCAGCGCCTGCCAGTGCGTATTGAGCTGGATCCAAAACAAGTGGCGGAGCATCCGCTGCGTATCGGCCTCTCCACGCTGGTGAAAGTGGACACGCAGAACAAAGAGGGCGCCACGCTGGCCAGTGCTATGCGTTCGCAAGCCGCTTATGAAAGTAATGCATTGGCAATCGACCTCGCGCCGGTTAACCAGCTGATTACTGACATCGTTCGTGCCAACGCTGACTAACGCCGCGGGAGGCTGTTATGGCACAAAAACCGCTTGAAGGTGCGCCGTTAGTCCTGATGACTATCGCCTTGTCGCTGGCGACGTT
Source organism: Pantoea sp. X-Soil-ISGK-421 (assembly GCF_059730785.1). Classification (NCBI taxonomy): domain Bacteria; kingdom Pseudomonadati; phylum Pseudomonadota; class Gammaproteobacteria; order Enterobacterales; family Erwiniaceae; genus Pantoea; species Pantoea sp. X-Soil-ISGK-421. The sequence continues at coordinate 3,084,655 of NZ_AP035979.1, forward strand.
TATGCAGGTACTCGACTCCACCATCGCTAACGTGGCGATTCCAACCATCGCCGGTAACCTCGGTGCTTCGAACTCGCAGGGCACGTGGGTGATTACCTCTTTCGGGGTGGCGAACGCCATTTCGATTCCCATTACCGGTTGGCTGGCGAAGCGCATCGGTGAAGTGAAGCTGTTTACGTGGTCGACCATCCTGTTTGTGATCGCGTCCTGGGCTTGCGGCATGTCCGAAAGCCTTGAGATGCTGATCTTCTTCCGTGTCATTCAGGGTGTGGTCGCCGGTCCGCTGATTCCGTTATCGCAGAGTTTGTTGTTAAACAACTATCCGCCGGCGAAACGCAGCGTGGCACTCTCGCTGTGGGCGATGACGGTCATTGTGGCGCCGATCTGCGGCCCGATTTTGGGCGGCTGGATCAGCGATAACTATCACTGGGGCTGGATCTTCTTCATCAACGTGCCGATTGGATTGGTGGTGGTGTTACTGACGCTGCAAACGCTGCGTGGACGTGAAACCAAAACTGAAATCCGCCCGATCGATATGGTTGGCCTGGTGCTGCTGGTGGTCGGTATTGGCTCACTGCAGGTAATGCTCGATCGCGGTAAAGAGCTCGACTGGTTTAGCTCCACCGAAATCATCGTTCTGATGGTGGTCGCCGTGGTGGCGCTATTGGTGTTGCTGGTGTGGGAGCTCACCGACGATCACCCCATCGTCGATTTGTCGTTGTTCAAAATGCGCAACTTCACCATCGGCTGTTTGTCGATAAGCCTGGCCTATATGCTCTACTTCGGCTCAATTGTGTTACTGCCGCAGCTGTTGCAGGAGGTATATGGCTACACCGCCACCTGGGCCGGATTGGCGTCAGCACCGGTCGGGATTCTGCCGGTGATCCTGTCGCCGATTATTGGTCGCTTCGCGCACAAGCTGGATATGCGTAAGCTGGTGACCTTCAGCTTCATCATGTATGCCGTCTGTTTCTACTGGCGCGCCTACACGTTTGAGCCGGGCATGGATTTTGGTGCGTCAGCGTGGCCGCAGTTTATTCAGGGCTTTGCCGTGGCGTGCTTCTTTATGCCACTTACTACCATTACGCTGTCAGGCTTACCGCCAGAACGTATGGCGGCGGCATCGAGCCTGTCGAACTTCGTTCGTACGCTGGCCGGTTCCATCGGTACCTCGATTACCACCACCATGTGGAGCAATCGTGAGTCGATGCATCATAGCTATCTGTCGGAGTCTGTGAATCCGTACAACGTCAATTCACAACAGATGTACGACCAACTGGAAAGCCTGGGTATGACCCAGCAGCAGGCATCGGCGTATATTGCGCAGCAGATCACGAATCAGGGTCTGATTATCTCGGCGAATGAGATCTTCTGGGCGTCAGCGGGCGTGTTCTTGATTTTGCTGGTGCTGGTGTGGTTTGCGCGTCCGCCATTTGGTGCGGGCAGCGGCGGTGGCGGTGCTCACTAAGCGATAAAACAAAAACGGGCCTTGCGGCCCGTTTTTTTATGCGTTCTGACGCCACCATTCGGCGAGCAAAATTCCGGTCGCCACTGACACGTTGAGGCTTTCAACGTTGCCAGTCCCGCCAATCGACAGGCTGAGATCGCCTTGCTGGAAAGCGCTGTCTGACAGACCTTCGCTCTCCTGACCTAATACCAGTACCATTTTGGCCGGCAGCTCAGCTTTTGCCAGCGGTGTGCCTTCGTGGCTGGAAGTGGTAACGATGGTGTAACCCGCTTTACGGAAAGCTTCCAGGCCAGCGGCAAAGCTTTCGCCGCTGATCGCCTGAACGTGCTCAGCGCCACCTTCGGCGGTACGCACTGCCGCACCTGACTCCAGCAGTGAAGCGTCATTCACCAGCAAACCTTTCACACCGAAGTGCGCGCAGCTACGCATAATGCCGCCGAGGTTGTGCGGGTTGCTGACATCTTCCAGCGCCAGTACGCAATCTTTAGTCGGTGCCTTTGTCAGCCACTCGGTAACCGGCATGCCCATGCGTTTCTTGATAATGAAGCACACGCCACCGTGGTGTTCTGTACCTGAAGCTTTAGTCAGCTCGGCATCTTCCACCACGTGATAGGCTTTACGGTTGGCCGCCAGCCAGCGCAGGGTTTCACGGAAACGCGGTGTCACGCTCTGAATGAACCAGGCGCGCACGATACTTTCCGGACGACTCAGGAACAGCGCCTGGCAGGCATTTTCACCGTATACGCGCGTCTCTTCCTGACGCTGACGGCGAATCTGCTCGGGATCGATGACCGGCTTGTTGTCGGCATCATCCAGTTGGCTGTCATCGGCGACGGGCGGACGTGAAACGGTGCGCCACGGTGAATCACCGAAGCTGCGGCTGTCACTACCACGATCGTCGCGCTGACCAAAGCTGCGGCCACGCTCACTGTTGCGCGCATCACGTGGCGCAGAACCACGACCGCCCGCTTCGCTGCGTGCGCCACGCGGTGCACCGCTACGGCCACCCTCTTCATTAGTACGTGCACTGCGAGGACCAGAACGACGATTATCTTCCTGGCGCGCAGCAGGACGGCCGCCTTTGCCGGTACGGGGATTCGGCTTTTGACCGCCATCCTCATCACGTACGTACATCACTTTTACCTTGCCGCTTTTGCCTTTAAATTCGTCGTTCATCTGTTCCTCCAGCATTGAGAGCGCGAAGATTACCTGATGTGTCGGTGCTTAGCTATCAACTATTGAACCTATTGGGTAATCCAGATTGAGCATAGCACTCAACCTTTTCATAATGTCCCGCAATCATCAGATTTACAGGTTCGGGTTGAGGTAAATATGAATACAGTTTGTGCCGCCTGTCAGGCAACCAATCGCGTGCCAGAGTCGCGTATTGCCGATGGAGCGAAATGTGGTCGTTGTGGTAGCGAGCTGTTTAATGGCGAAGTCGCCAACGCCACGGCAGCCACGCTGGATAAGTATCTGCAAGACGATCTGCCCGTGGTGATCGACTTCTGGGCGCCGTGGTGCGGCCCGTGCGTAAACTTCGCGCCGGTGTTTAAAGATGTTGCTGACGAGCGTCGCGGTAAGGTGCGCTTTGTTAAGGTGAATACCGAAGCTGAACCGGCGCTTAGCGCGCGTTTCCGTATTCGCAGCATTCCCACCATTATGCTGTTCAAGAATGGTGAGATGGTCGACATGCTAAATGGCGCGATGCCGAAAGCGCCGTTCAACGAATGGCTCGACGAATCGCTGTAAACCGCTGATGGCCAGCCGCAAGCTGGCCTTCCTTATTACCTTTCCCCACTAATTCCATTACACTGGCGTTTTTTCTCCTGCCAGCGAATCTATGTTTGAAAATGCCGTCCTGCGCTTACGTGCGCAACGTTTAGCGCGCGCCACGCGCCCGTTTCTTGCGCGTGGGAATCGTGTCGTACGTTGCCAACGCTGCTTGTTGCCGCAAAAAAATTGTCTGTGCGCCACGATCCAGCCACAGCAAGCGCGTAGCCGCTTTTGTCTGGTGATGTTCGATACCGAGCCGATGAAGCCGAGTAACACCGGCAGATTAATCGCCGATGTTCTACCGGACACCGAGGCCTTTGGCTGGTCGCGTACCGAGCAGGATGCCGCGCTGCTGGCGGCGGTTAAAAATGAACATTATCAGCCGCTGGTGGTTTTTCCCGCGTCGTATGCCGATGCCGATCGCCAAGTCCTCACCCGCCCGCCACTTACCGGTAAACCGCCGCTGTTCATCATGCTCGACGGCACCTGGACTGAAGCGCGCAAGATGTTCCGCAAAAGCCCGTGGCTTGATGCGTTGCCGGTGATGTCGCTTAACGTTTCGACGCCATCGCGCTACACGCTGCGCGAAGCCCACGGCGCAGGCCAGCACTGTACTGCCGAGGTCGCTGCCGCGCTGCTGGAACAGGCGGGCGATCTCGCTGCCGCCACGGAATTGCAGCACTATTTCGCACGTTTCCGTCATGCTTATCTGGCGGGGAAACCGCATCATCCGGTGCATAGCCTCGAAAATGTCCTTTAAGGATTTGCCTCTTTTGTAACCGGCACGTTTGATTTATAGTCGCGCATCGCCACGGAGTTGGCTTTATATGCAAAGGATGCACGATGAAAATCTTCTGGCTGCTGATGCTGCCGCTCACCGGCTGCAGCACCGCCCCGCAACCCGACCGCGCTTTTCCGCCGCAGCTGCAATCTGCCAGCACACGCCCTACCGCACTGATTTCAAGCAGCGCTTTGATGCCCGGCGATTTGTTGCTCTCATCGGCCACGTCACCACAATCCTGGGGAATTCGCCTGTTTACTCTGACTGGCGTAAGCCATGCCGCGATTTATCTTGGTGATGAACAGGTTGCGGAAGCGGTTGGCAGTGGCGTTAAAATCATTCCACTAAATCTTGCTATAGATGAAAGCAATAGTCTGCTGGTGCTGCGCGTGCCTGGCATGACCAGCGAGCAAATGCTGCGCTTACGGGAGTTTGCCGATTTACAGCAAGGCAAAAAATACAACTTCAAAGGCATCGTGATGTTTATGCCGTTTATGGTGTCACGCCGTTTGTGTGAACTGCCGCTCGTCAATGAAGAAGTTCGCAGTGCCTGCCTTACCGCAATGGCCCGCGTGCAGTTAGCTGATGTTGACGATCCTCAAGCCAATCGCTTCTTCTGCTCCGAATTTGTATTGGCGGGCTATCATCACGCGGGTATTGAACTGTTGCAGGGACAGGCTAATTGGGTCAGCCCGGCGGATTTACTGCATTTACGGGACGGCGATGTCTCTGCATGGCAGGTGCAGCAGAATATGCAGTATGTCGGCCATTTAAAACGCTGGAACCTAAAAGAGATCCTCAGCCTGCGATCGGCGAATCGGCAAGCGCGGTAAAAAGCGTTTACAATCATGCCAATCTTAATGGCAGGAGCGGATGATGAGCCAACGCGGACTGGAAGCGCTGTTACGACCTAAATCAATCGCGGTAATCGGTGCCTCGATTACACCGGGGCGCGCCGGCTACTTTATGATGCGTAATCTACTGGCCGGCGGATTTAGCGGTCCAGTGTTGCCGGTGACGCCGAAGTACAAAGCGGTGAGCGGCGTGCTGGCCTGGCCCGATATTGCCAGCCTGCCCTTCGCACCCGATCTCGCCGTTATCTGTACTCACGCCAAACGGAATCTCGAACTGCTGCAACAGCTGGGTGAAAAAGGCTGTAAGGCCTGCATTATTCTCTCGGCACCGTCCAGCCAGTTGGAAGAGCTAAAAGCCTGCGCCAGTCAATGGCAAATTCGCCTGCTCGGGCCCAACAGCTTAGGGTTGCTGGCGCCGTGGCAAGGGTTGAATGCCAGCTTCTCGCCGGTACCCATTGCCAAAGGACGCATTGCTTTTATTTCCCAATCCGCAGCGGTCTCTAACACTATTCTCGATTGGGCACAGCAGCGCAATCTCGGCTTCTCCTGGTTTATCGCATTGGGAGATAGCCTGGATATCGACGTTGATGATCTGCTGGATTTCCTCGCGCGCGATGGCAAAACCAGCGCGATTCTGCTTTATCTCGAACACCTCAGCGATGCGCGTCGTTTCGTTTCCGCTTCACGCAGCGCCTCGCGTAATAAACCGATTCTGGTGATTAAAAGTGGTCGCAGCCATCAGGCGCAGGCGATGATCGGCACCCACAGCGGGCTGGATGCGGCCTGGGATGCGGCAATTCAGCGCGCCGGTTTGCTGCGCGTGCAGGATACGCACGAGCTGTTTACGGCGGTGGAGTCGCTAAGCCATATGCGACCACTGCGCGGCGATCGCCTGATGATCATCAGTAACGGCGCAGCACCGGCTGCGCTGGCATTAGACGAATTGTATGCGCGCAACGGTAAGCTGGCGACGTTGGGCGAAGAGACGTTGCAGGCGCTGGCCGCACTGCTGCCGGAAGGCGTTGGCCGCGGTAATCCGCTCGATTTGAAAGATGATGCGACGCCGGCGCGCTATGTCGCCTGCATCGAGCGGCTGCTGGATAGCCATGAACTTGATGCACTGATGATCATTCATGCGCCAAGCGCCGTATCGCCCTCCAGTGAAACGGCCGAGCAGATTATTGCTGCAGTTGCCAAACATCCGCGTGGCAAGCAGATCACGCTGCTGACTAACTGGTGCGGTGAATACTCCTCGCAGGTCGCACGGCGCGCTTTTACCCAGGCTGGCATTCCCACCTGGCGCACACCCGAAGGAACGATAACCGCCTTTATGCATCAGGTGGAATATCGCCGTAACCAAAAGCAGTTACGTGAGACGCCCGCGCTACCGATCGGGCTGACCCAGAACAGCGCACAGGCGCATCAGCTGATTCAACAAGCACTGGATAAAGGCATCGCTACACTGGATACCCATGAAGTACAGCCGGTGTTGCAGGCTTACGGATTGGCAACGCTGCCCACCTGGATTGCCAGCGATAGCGCTGCCGCGGGCAAAATCGCCGATCAGATTGGTTATCCCGTGGCACTTAAACTGCGTTCGCCGGATATTCCGCACAAGTCCGAGGTACAAGGCGTAATGCTGTATCTGCGCAGTGCCGCAGAAGTAGAACAAGCGGCTGAAGCCATTTTCGATCGCGTGCGCGTAACCCATCCACAGGCGCATATTGATGGCCTGCTGGTACAAAGTATGGCGAACCGCGCCGGGGCACAGGAGTTACGCGTGGTGGTCGAACAGGATCCGCTGTTTGGTCCCATCATCCTGCTGGGCGAAGGTGGCGTCGAGTGGCAGCCTGATAAGCAAGCCGCCGTCGCTTTGCCGCCACTGAATATGACGCTGGCGCGCTATCTGGTGATTCAGGCGATGAAAAGCGGCAAAGTACGCAGCCGTAGCGCCTTACGACCGCTGGATATTACCGGGCTTAGTCAGCTGTTAGTGCAGGTTTCCAACCTGGTGGTCGATTGTCCGGAGATTCAACGCCTGGACATTCATCCGCTGCTGGCATCGGCCGATGAATTTACGCTGCTGGACGTTACGTTGCATCTGGCGCCCTTTAGCGGTGATAACGAAACACGCCTGGCAATCCGCCCTTATCCGCATCATCTGGAAGAGCAAGTAGAGCTGAAAGATGGGCAACATTGCTTGTTCCGCCCCATTCTGCCGGAAGATGAACCGCAACTGCGCGCGTTTATCGCTCAGGTCACCAAAGAAGATCTCTACTATCGCTATTTCAGTGAAATCAATGAGTTCACCCATGAAGATTTGGCGAATATGACGCAAATCGATTATGACCGTGAAATGGCGATTGTGGCGGTGCGCCAGCATAACGGCACTGACGAAATTATTGGCGTGACGCGCGCGATTTCGGATGCAGACAATATCGATGCTGAATTCTCGGTGCTGGTACGATCCGATCTTAAGGGGTTGGGCATGGGCAGGCGCTTGCTGGAGAAGATGATTCGCTATACGCGCGATCATGGCCTGCAACAATTGAACGGTATCACCATGCCAAACAATAGCGGCATGATTACGCTGGCGCGAAAACTCAACTTTCGTGTGAATATTCAACTGGATGATGGCATTGTCAGCCTGAATTTGCCGCTCGGTAACGTCATCAGCTAACCTGTACAGAAAGGTAAAAATCCTCCTCTACAGGCCGGTTGATGGTATTATTTACCGTTAGGATCATGATTTGATGGCAAAAGGCCATGCAATGAACAGAGAAGAAGTGCACCGTGATGTTGTCTAAATTTAAACGTAATAAACACCAACAACACCTCGCACAGCTGCCTAAACTGTCACAATCCGTGTCGGATCTGACGACGCTTTACTCGCCTGCCGAGTTTCGCGAAACCCTGCTGACGAAAATTGCCGAGGCAGAAAAGCGTATCTGCATCACCGCGCTGTATCTGGAAAATGATGACGGCGGCCGGGGCATTATGCAGGCGCTGTACGCGGCCCGTCAGGCACGTCCGGAACTGGATGTCTGTATTTTGGTTGACTGGCATCGTGCGCAGCGTGGTCGTATTGGCGCTGCCCGCGGCGTGACCAATGCTGACTGGTATTGCGAAATGGCTGCTCAGCATCCGGATATCGCCATCCCAGTTTATGGCATTCCGGTTAACACGCGTGAAGCGCTCGGCGTGCTGCATCTGAAAGGTTTTATCATTGATGATACGCTGCTTTATAGCGGCGCGAGCCTGAATGACGTTTATCTTCATCAGCATGATAAGTATCGTTATGATCGCTATCAGCTGATCCGCAATTCGCAGCTGACCGATACCATGTATGCGTGGATATGCGAAAATCTCAAGGAATCCGATGCGGTTAACCGCCTTGATAAAACTGAGCGTCCTTCCAGCCCGGAAATAAAGAACGAAACGCGTCAATTCCGTCAGGAGCTACGCAGCTTTAATTATCAGTTCACCGGTAATGCAGATAATGAATCACTTGCCGTCACGCCGCTGGTTGGCCTGGGTAAACGCAGTCTGCTTAATAAAACCATCTTCCATTTGATGCCGTGCGCCGAGCGTAAGTTGACGCTTTGTACACCTTATTTCAACCTGCCCGCCATTTTGGTACGTAACCTGATTCATTTACTGCGTCAGGGCAAAGAAGTGGAAATCATCATTGGCGACAAAACGGCCAATGATTTCTATATCCCGCCGGAGCAGCCGTTTAAGATTATCGGGGCGTTGCCCTATCTATATGAGATCAATCTGCGTCGCTTCCTCAGCCGTTTACAGTATTACGTCAATAACGGTCAGTTGACGGTGCGTTTATGGAAAGATGGCGAGAACAGTTATCACTTAAAAGGCATTTGGGTGGATGACGAATGGATGATGATCACAGGTAATAACCTCAACCCGCGCGCGTGGCGACTTGACCTGGAAAATGCGGTGCTGATTCACGATCCGCTGAATCAATTGGCTGAGCAGCGTGAAAAAGAACTGGCTTTGATTCGTGAGCATACGTCCGTGGTGCAGCATTTCCGCGAATTGGAGAGTATTTCCGATTATCCGGCTAAGGTACGCAAACTGATTCGCCGCCTGCGCCGTATTCGTATTGATCGCTTGATTAGCCGTCTGCTTTAGTCGATGCGTGCGCTCATCCTCTGCGTGGTTTTGCTGTGTAGTGGATGTGCGCATGTCGCCGAAGATAACTGGACGGGTAAAGATAAAGCACAACACTACTTCTCTTCCGCTGTGTTGGCCGCTGCAGGTAGTGAGATCTCTCAGCATCAACAACAAAGCCGTGGGCAAAATTTGCGTTTCGGCTTTCTGTTTTCGCTCAGTTTTGGGGTCGGGAAAGAGTTGTATGACAGCCGCTCAGCAGGGAGCGGCTGGAGTTGGAAAGATCTTAGCTGGGATGTCGCCGGTGCCGCCAGCGGCATCGCACTGTGGAATCTCAGCCAGTAACTACAGTGCGATCCCCTTCCCTTTACGATGCAGCATTAACGATACCAGGAATGCTAAAGCGCCCATGGCTGAGACATACCAAAAGAAGCTGGTTTCAATGCCTTCCCTTTTAAGCAGCAACGCGACATATTCAGCCGAACCACCAAATATGGCATTCGCCACCGCATAGGAAAGGCCAACGCCCAGCGCACGCACTTCAGGTGGGAACATCTCGGCCTTCAAAATGCCGCTAATCGCGGTATAGAAACTGGTGATGATCAGTGACAGCATAATCAAGCAAAATGCCAGCCAGCTGCTTTGCACATTTTGTAGCAGCATCAGAATCGGAACCGTGCAGATTGCTGCTCCAGCACCGAAAATCATCATTGAGGCTCGACGACCGATTTTATCTGACAGTGCGCCAACGATCGGCTGAATCAACATAAATACCAGCAAAGCTCCGGTCATCAATCCACTGGCACTGCGCGCATCCATCCCGGCGGTATTCACCAGATATTTCTGCATATAGGTGGTAAACGTATAGAAGCTCAGCGAACCACCTGCGGTAAAACCTAGCACCATCAGAAACGCACGCGTGTGATTGCGTAGTAATCCCGTAATACTGCCGGCATCACGATGTTCGCGGTGTTTTTTCTCGGAGGTTTCGTTGAGAGAACGACGTAACCACAATGCAACAACAGCCAATATCGCGCCGAGGAAGAACGGTATACGCCACCCCCAACTTCGAAGCTGTTCATCGCTAAGGAGTTGTTGCAGAACGACGACGGTCAGCACGGCCAGTAATTGACCTCCGATTAACGTCACATACTGAAAAGAAGCATAAAATCCTTTTCTTCCTTCCAGTGCCACTTCGCTCATATAGGTGGCGCTCGTGCCATACTCCCCACCGACCGATAAGCCCTGGAACATACGTGCCAGCAGAAGAATTACTGGGGCAGCTATGCCAATTTCGCTAAAGCCAGGTAAACAGGCGATGACTAACGATCCCAGACACATCATGCACACGGAGATCAGCATCGAGGCTTTACGGCCGTGGCGATCGGCAATATAACCAAACAACCATCCGCCGATCGGACGCATTAAAAAGCCTGCTGCGAAAACGCCAGCAGTTTGCAGCAATTGAGTGGTGGTATCCCCGCTTGGGAAGAAGACGTGGGCAAAATAGAGTGAGAAGAAGGAGTAAACATAAAAATCGAACCATTCAACTAAATTGCCGGATGAAGCGCCAACAATCGCCCAGATGCGTTGTTTACTGTCAGCTGCCGCTTCAGGTAGTGCCACTTTTTGTTGTTGTGAGTCTGTCATGCTTACCTCTTTTCCTTGCGAAGAATTAACGCCAAAGGATTGAGTAAAGCATCTATTAACTGATTGCGGGAATCGTCTCTAATCCTTGATCACGAAATGTGACTGACTGAGAACTTTTATTGCGGTTTTTAGCTGATTTTCATGTAAATTCAGCCATATTGTAGCTTTAATTAGCAATATACAGACGTAAAAAAGCCCCGAACTTCCGTTCGGGGCTTCTTCACCTGATTGATGCCTGGCAGTTCCCTACTCTCGCATGGGGAGACCCCACACTACCATCGGCGCTACGGCGTTTCACTTCTGAGTTCGGCATGGGGTCAGGTGGGACCACCGCGCTAAAGCCGCCAGGCAAATTCTTTTGCTCACGCCGCCCTCGCGGGCCGCGCAAATCTATCCGGTAAAACAAGCTGAAAATCAGGTCTCTCAGACCAAAACGCCTCTGGCGTTGTAAGGTTAAGCCTCACGGGTCATTAGTACCGGTTAGCTCAACGCATCGCTGCGCTTACACATCCGGCCTATCAACGTCGTAGTCTTCAACGTCCCTTCAGGACCCTCAAGGGGTCAGGGAGAACTCATCTCGGGGCAAGTTTCGTGCTTAGATGCTTTCAGCACTTATCTTTTCCGCACTTAGCTACCGGGCAATGCCATTGGCATGACAACCCGAACACCAGTGGTGCGTTCACTCCGGTCCTCTCGTACTAGGAGCAACCCCCCTCAATTCTCCAGCGCCCACGGCAGATAGGGACCGAACTGTCTCACGACGTTCTAAACCCAGCTCGCGTACCACTTTAAACGGCGAACAGCCGTACCCTTGGGACCTACTTCAGCCCCAGGATGTGATGAGCCGACATCGAGGTGCCAAACACCGCCGTCGATATGAACTCTTGGGCGGTATCAGCCTGTTATCCCCGGAGTACCTTTTATCCGTTGAGCGATGGCCCTTCCATTCAGAACCACCGGATCACTATGACCTGCTTTCGCACCTGCTCGAGCCGTCACTCTCGCAGTCAAGCTGGCTTATGCCATTGCACTAACCTCCTGATGTCCGACCAGGATTAGCCAACCTTCGTGCTCCTCCGTTACTCTTTGGGAGGAGACCGCCCCAGTCAAACTACCCACCAGACACTGTCCGCAGCCCGGATTACGGGCCTACGTTAGAACATCAAACATTAAAGGGTGGTATTTCAAGGTTGGCTCCACGCAGACTGGCGTCCACGCTTCAAAGCCTCCCACCTATCCTACACATCAAGGCTCAATGTTCAGTGTCAAGCTATAGTAAAGGTTCACGGGGTCTTTCCGTCTTGCCGCGGGTACACTGCATCTTCACAGCGATTTCAATTTCACTGAGTCTCGGGTGGAGACAGCCTGGCCATCATTACGCCATTCGTGCAGGTCGGAACTTACCCGACAAGGAATTTCGCTACCTTAGGACCGTTATAGTTACGGCCGCCGTTTACCGGGGCTTCGATCAAGAGCTTCTCCTTGCGGATAACCCCATCAATTAACCTTCCGGCACCGGGCAGGCGTCACACCGTATACGTCCACTTTCGTGTTTGCACAGTGCTGTGTTTTTAATAAACAGTTGCAGCCAGCTGGTATCTTCGACTGGCTTCGGCTCGGGGAGCAAGTCCCTCTACCTACGCGCCAGCGTGCCTTCTCCCGAAGTTACGGCACCATTTTGCCTAGTTCCTTCACCCGAGTTCTCTCAAGCGCCTTGGTATTCTCTACCTGACCACCTGTGTCGGTTTGGGGTACGATTTCGTGTTACCTGGAGCTTAGAGGCTTTTCCTGGAAGCAGGGCATCAGTTACTTCACCACCGTGGTGGCTCGTCGTCACGCCTCAGCCTTAAGACACCCCGGATTTACCAAAGGTGTCAGCCTACACGCTTAAACCGGGACAACCGTCGCCCGGATAACCTAGCCTTCTCCGTCCCCCCTTCGCAGTAACACCAAGTGCAGGAATATTAACCTGCTTCCCATCGACTACGCTTTTCAGCCTCGCCTTAGGGGTCGACTCACCCTGCTCCGATTAACGTTGAACAGGAACCCTTGGTCTTCCGGCGAGCGGGCTTTTCACCCGCTTTATCGTTACTTATGTCAGCATTCGCACTTCTGATACCTCCAGCATGCCTCACAGCACACCTTCAACGGCTTACAGAACGCTCCCCTACCCAACAACGCATACGCGTCGCTGCCGCAGCTTCGGTGCATGGTTTAGCCCCGTTACATCTTCCGCGCAGGCCGACTCGACCAGTGAGCTATTACGCTTTCTTTAAATGATGGCTGCTTCTAAGCCAACATCCTGGCTGTCTGTGCCTTCCCACATCGTTTCCCACTTAACCATGACTTTGGGACCTTAGCTGGCGGTCTGGGTTGTTTCCCTCTTCACGACGGACGTTAGCACCCGCCGTGTGTCTCCCGTGATAACATTCTTCGGTATTCGCAGTTTGCATCGGGTTGGTAAGCCGGGATGGCCCCCTAGCCGAAACAGTGCTCTACCCCCGAAGATGAGTTCACGAGGCGCTACCTAAATAGCTTTCGGGGAGAACCAGCTATCTCCCGGTTTGATTGGCCTTTCACCCCCAGCCACAAGTCATCCGCTAATTTTTCAACATTAGTCGGTTCGGTCCTCCAGTTAGTGTTACCCAACCTTCAACCTGCCCATGGCTAGATCACCGGGTTTCGGGTCTATACCCTGCAACTTAACGCCCAGTTAAGACTCGGTTTCCCTGCGGCTCCCCTATACGGTTAACCTTGCTACAGAATATAAGTCGCTGACCCATTATACAAAAGGTACGCAGTCACCCCCATAAATGAAGGCTCCCACTGCTTGTACGTACACGGTTTCAGGTTCTGTTTCACTCCCCTCGCCGGGGTTCTTTTCGCCTTTCCCTCACGGTACTGGTTCACTATCGGTCAGTCAGGAGTATTTAGCCTTGGAGGATGGTCCCCCCATATTCAGACAGGATACCACGTGTCCCGCCCTACTCTTCGAACTCACAGAATGTGCACTTTCGTGTACGGGGCTATCACCCGGTATCGCGCGACTTTCCAGACGCTTCCACTAACGCACAAACTGATTCAGGTTCTGGGCTGTTCCCCGTTCGCTCGCCGCTACTGGGGGAATCTCGGTTGATTTCTTTTCCTCTGGGTACTTAGATGTTTCAGTTCCCCAGGTTCGCCTCGCAACACTATGTATTCATGTTGCGATGATGCACTGAGTGCACCGGGTTTCCCCATTCGGACATCGTCGGCTGTAGCGGTTCATATCACCTTACCGACGCTTTACGCAGATTAGCACGTCCTTCATCGCCTCTGACTGCCAGGGCATCCACCGTGTACGCTTAGTCGCTTAACCTCACAACCCACAGGCGTTTTGCAACGCTGCAGACTGCAAGCATTTGAGAGACTCGAACATGTCGTTATTCATTTCTTATTACGGAGAAATGAACCAACACGTCGTTTCAATTTTCAGCTTGTTCCGGATTGTTAAAGAGCATAATACTTCGCAGCACGCCGTTGCCGGCACGCTCTGAAGTATTGTTTTGAGTCACTGTAATGGTGGAGCTAAGCGGGATCGAACCGCTGACCTCCTGCGTGCAAGGCAGGCGCTCTCCCAGCTGAGCTATAGCCCCATACAGTTACTGCAGAGACCACTACTACCACTCACCAGGAGTCCCGTTTTTACAAACGGTCATTTCTTTTCAGGCAAGGCAAAGTGTCGCGACGTATAGTTCACTATACGAGCGGCGCTTTAACGCAGCATGAGAAGAAATTTGGTAGGCCTGAGTGGACTTGAACCACCGACCTCACCCTTATCAGGGGTGCGCTCTAACCACCTGAGCTACAAGCCTGTAGAGGTTTTTTCTGCTCGTTACTTTCTATCAGACAATCTGTGTGAGCACTACGCGGGAAGGTATCTTCAGGTAAGGAGGTGATCCAACCGCAGGTTCCCCTACGGTTACCTTGTTACGACTTCACCCCAGTCATGAATCACAAAGTGGTAAGCGCCCTCCCGAAGGTTAAGCTACCTACTTCTTTTGCAACCCACTCCCATGGTGTGACGGGCGGTGTGTACAAGGCCCGGGAACGTATTCACCGTAGCATTCTGATCTACGATTACTAGCGATTCCGACTTCACGGAGTCGAGTTGCAGACTCCGATCCGGACTACGACGCACTTTATGAGGTCCGCTTGCTCTCGCGAGGTCGCTTCTCTTTGTATGCGCCATTGTAGCACGTGTGTAGCCCTACTCGTAAGGGCCATGATGACTTGACGTCATCCCCACCTTCCTCCAGTTTATCACTGGCAGTCTCCTTTGAGTTCCCGGCCGAACCGCTGGCAACAAAGGATAAGGGTTGCGCTCGTTGCGGGACTTAACCCAACATTTCACAACACGAGCTGACGACAGCCATGCAGCACCTGTCTCAGAGTTCCCGAAGGCACCAAAGCATCTCTGCTAAGTTCTCTGGATGTCAAGAGTAGGTAAGGTTCTTCGCGTTGCATCGAATTAAACCACATGCTCCACCGCTTGTGCGGGCCCCCGTCAATTCATTTGAGTTTTAACCTTGCGGCCGTACTCCCCAGGCGGTCGACTTAACGCGTTAGCTCCGGAAGCCACTCCTCAAGGGAACAACCTCCAAGTCGACATCGTTTACGGCGTGGACTACCAGGGTATCTAATCCTGTTTGCTCCCCACGCTTTCGCACCTGAGCGTCAGTCTTTGTCCAGGGGGCCGCCTTCGCCACCGGTATTCCTCCAGATCTCTACGCATTTCACCGCTACACCTGGAATTCTACCCCCCTCTACAAGACTCTAGCCTGCCAGTTTCGAATGCAGTTCCCAGGTTAAGCCCGGGGATTTCACATCCGACTTGACAGACCGCCTGCGTGCGCTTTACGCCCAGTAATTCCGATTAACGCTTGCACCCTCCGTATTACCGCGGCTGCTGGCACGGAGTTAGCCGGTGCTTCTTCTGCGGGTAACGTCAATCGGCAAGGTTATTAACCTTACCGCCTTCCTCCCCGCTGAAAGTACTTTACAACCCGAAGGCCTTCTTCATACACGCGGCATGGCTGCATCAGGCTTGCGCCCATTGTGCAATATTCCCCACTGCTGCCTCCCGTAGGAGTCTGGACCGTGTCTCAGTTCCAGTGTGGCTGGTCATCCTCTCAGACCAGCTAGGGATCGTCGCCTAGGTGAGCCATTACCCCACCTACTAGCTAATCCCATCTGGGCACATCCGATGGTGTGAGGCCCGAAGGTCCCCCACTTTGGTCTTGCGACGTTATGCGGTATTAGCTACCGTTTCCAGTAGTTATCCCCCTCCATCGGGCAGTTTCCCAGACATTACTCACCCGTCCGCCACTCGTCACCCAAGGAGCAAGCTCCTCTGTGCTACCGTTCGACTTGCATGTGTTAGGCCTGCCGCCAGCGTTCAATCTGAGCCATGATCAAACTCTTCAATTTAAGTTTGATTTGCTGCAACGAGTGCAGCGATGCTCATCTGTAAAACGTCATAATGAATTTCATTATGTGTTCACTCGTGAGACTTGATATTTTTTGCGTCCGGAGACGCTGATATCAATCCTGCGAGTGCCCACACAGATTGTCTGATAAATTGTTAAAGAGCGTTGCGAGCAGCGGGTTAACCGTCTGTCGCGAGGTGGCGTATATTACGCTTTCCTCCTTCGGAGTCAAACACTTTTTTCAGCGTTTTCATCCGGCGGGGTGAATTTCCTCACTCCCTGCTGAGCCGTCTGCGTTGCCGCTTTGCCGTCTCAGTGGTGGCGCATTATAGGGAGTTATTCGGAGCTGACAAGTGCAAATTTCAAGTTTTTGCGCGACCGCTCACTTTCCAGGCGATACGTTGCAAAAAGCAGCTGATTCTTGCGAAAAGGCCAAAAAAAACGGGCCCGCAGGCCCGTTTCAAGTGAATGTCATTACTGATGAGCAACAATCACATCGTCTTTTACATCCATTTCAATCGTTTTACCCGGAACCAAGGCACCAGAAAGAATCTGCTGCGCCAGCGGGTTTTCAATCTGCTGCTGAATAGCACGCTTCAATGGACGCGCACCATAAACCGGGTCATAACCATTTTCGCCGAGCAGTTTGAGCGCATCATCGGAGATATGTAGCTGGTAGCCACGCTCCTCAAGACGTTTATACAAACGTTGCAACTGAATCTGCGCAATCGAAGCAATGTGTTTTTCGCCCAGCGGATGGAACACCACCATGTCATCTATACGGTTGATAAATTCCGGACGGAAGTGCTGTCCAACAACCGTCATTACCACCTCTTTCATTTCCGGATAATCCAGAGAACCAAAACGTTCCTGAATAAGGTCGGAACCAAGGTTCGAGGTCATGATCACCACGGTATTACGGAAATCCACCGTGCGGCCTTGCCCATCAGTTAAGCGACCATCATCCAACACCTGCAGTAGGATGTTGAACACATCAGGATGCGCCTTCTCGACTTCATCCAGCAAAATCACCGAATAAGGCCGACGGCGTACCGCTTCGGTCAAATATCCGCCCTCTTCATAGCCGACGTATCCTGGAGGTGCACCCACCAGACGCGACACGGAGTGTTTTTCCATAAACTCGGACATATCAATGCGCACCATTGCGTCATCGCTGTCGAATAAGAAGTTAGCCAGCGCTTTACACAATTCGGTTTTACCGACGCCCGTGGGTCCAAGGAACAAGAAGGAACCAATTGGACGATTCGGATCCGATAGGCCAGCCCGGCTACGTCGAATCGCATTCGAAACCGCTTCAACCGCTTCGTTCTGTCCGATAACGCGTGAGTGCAACTCTTGCTCCATACGCAGCAATTTATCGCGTTCACCTTCCATCATGCGTGCGACTGGAATTCCAGTCCAACGTGCCAGCACGTCGGCGATCTCCACATCCGTTACGCGATTGCGTAACAGCTTCATGGTTTTCCCCTCAGACTGCGTAGCAATGGCTAACTGTTTCTCCAGCTCCGGAATTTTACCGTACTGCAGTTCAGACATCTGACCAAGGTCGCCAACGCGACGCGCTTGCTCCATCGTCAGACGCGCTTGCTCAAGTTCTGCTTTGATGTTCTGCGTGCCGGTCAAAGAGGCTTTTTCTGCTTTCCACTCCTCTTCAAGCTCAGCGTATTCACGCTCTTTCTGATCAAGTTCGCTTTCAAGCATTTCCAGACGTTTCACGCTGGCGTCATCAGACTCTTTCTTTAATGCCTGCTGCTCCAGTTTTAACTGGATAATGCGACGCTCCAGTCGATCGAGTGATTCGGGCTTCGAATCCATCTGTAAACGAATACTGGATGCCGCTTCATCAATCAGGTCAATGGCCTTATCTGGCAGCTGACGATCGGAAATGTAACGATGCGACAGCGTCGCCGCAGCCACAATCGCGGGATCGGTGATCTGCACATGGTGATGCAGTTCATAGCGTTCTTTCAATCCGCGCAGAATGGCAATGGTATCTTCCACACTCGGCTCAGCGACAAAAACTTTCTGGAAACGACGTTCCAGTGCCGCATCTTTCTCAATAAACTGACGATACTCATTCAGCGTAGTTGCGCCGACACAGTGCAACTCACCGCGCGCCAGTGCGGGTTTCAGCATGTTGCCCGCATCCATTGCACCATCGGCTTTACCGGCGCCAACCATGGTATGCAGTTCGTCGATAAACAGAATGACGTTGCCTTCCTGTTTCGCCAGATCGCTTAGCACGCCTTTGAGACGCTCTTCAAATTCTCCGCGATATTTGGCGCCAGCCACCAGCGAACCCATATCCAATGCCAGCACGCGACGACCTTTGAGACCTTCCGGCACTTCACCATTGATGATGCGCTGCGCTAAACCTTCGGCGATAGCCGTTTTACCGACGCCAGGTTCACCAATCAGTACCGGGTTATTTTTGGTACGACGCTGCAACACCTGAATGGTGCGACGGATCTCTTCATCACGCCCAATGACCGGATCCAGTTTGCCAAGTTCGGCACGCTCGGTAAGGTCAATGGTGTATTTTTTTAAAGCCTGACGCTGATCTTCAGCCCCTTGATCGTTCACGTTGTCTCCTCCCCGTAATTGGTCGATGGCCTTAGAGAGTTTGTCCGAAGTCGCGCCAACTGATTTCAAAAGGTCAGCCAGCGAGCCACGTGAATCGAGGGCCGCCAATACAAATAATTCAGATGATATAAAGTTATCGCCGCGCTTTTGCGCCAGCTTGTCGCACAGGTTAAGCACCCGAATGAGATCGGCGGATGGCTGTACGTCGCCATCGGTACCTTCTACCTGCGGCAGTCGATTAATTGCTTGTTCAATAGTGGTGAGCAGACCAGCCACATCGGCACCCGCTGCGCTTAGCAACGGACGCACCGATCCGCCTTCCTGATTAAGCAGCGCGCTCATCAAATGAAGGGGTTCAATGAATTGATTGTCATGTCCCAGAGCAAGGGACTGTGCATCGGCAAGTGCCAGTTGAAATTTATTAGTAAGACGATCCAGACGCATAATTCCTCCCATTACAGGTCAAAATGCTACTGGAGATTAAATGAGGTCATCCCTCAAATTTTTCAAGGTTAATGACCTGAGTTGTGAGCAAAAAATACGCTAACTGGACCGTCTTGTGGCGTAAGACTATCTCAGCCAAATCAAAGTTGCCATACGCCCGGTAACACCATCGCGCCGGAAGGAGAAAAAATCATCGCGTTCATGGAAGGTACAACGCATTGTACCGCTGATGGAATGCACTCCGGCAGCCTGCAGGCGCTGGCGAGCCAGCAGCCAAATATCGGCAAAGTATTTGCTACCAACCGGGCGAAAAGCCTGTTCCGCTTGTAAATCATGTGCCATGAATGCCGATCTGACTTCCGGTCCAACTTCAAATGCTTGCGGACCGATTGCCGGGCCAAGCCATGCATGGATGTCGTTCGCCGGACAGTGAAACTGTGACAACGTCTGTTCCAGTACGCCATTGCAGAGTCCACGCCATCCAGCATGCGCAGCTGCGACTTCACTGCCATCTTTGCTACAAAACAGCACCGGCAAACAATCCGCCGTCATCACTGCGCAAACCACCCCGCTTTCACGCGTGATTGCGGCATCAGCGCATGGCAGCGGTTCAGTGGCAGGTAAGCGCGCAACGATTTGACCATGAACCTGATCGAGCCATTGCGGCATCTTAGGTAATGCCAGCTGCTCAATTAAGCGTTGACGATTTTGAGCAACATGCGACTCAGCGTCGCCAACATGCCCACCAAGATTCAGCGAATCCCAAGGGGCAGCGCTAACGCCGCCGTGACGCGTGGTGGAACATGCCCGAACATGCTGCGGCGCAGGCCAATCCGGGATGATCCATTCACTCATAGCCAGTCCATCTGATCGCGGAATTCATGAGTATCGGCTTTCAGTGCATCAATTAAATCGACCATATCCTGCGGCAATGGCGCATGCCATTCCATCTCGATACCGGTAATCGGATGATAGAGACGTAACATCGTGGCATGCAGCGCCTGGCGATCAAAACCACGGAGTGTTGTGATGAAAGCTTCAGATGCCCCTTTTGGCGGACGTGGACGGCCACCGTACAGCGGATCGCCCACCAGCGGATGATTGATATGGGCCATATGCACACGAATCTGATGCGTACGACCCGTTTCAAGACGTAAACGCAAACGCGTATGTGCACGGAAGTGCTCCATGATGCGGTAATGCGTAGTCGCCGGTTTACCCATCGGATGTACCGCCATATGCGTGCGTTTGGTTGAGTGGCGCGCCATTGGCTGATCCACAGTACCACCCGCAGTCATGGTGCCGATGGCGACCGCTTCATATTCACGCGTAATTTCACGCAGCTGCAGCGATTCAACCAAGTGCGTTTGTGCAGGAACGGTTTTCGCTACCACCATCAAGCCGGTGGTGTCTTTATCCAGACGATGAACAATGCCTGCGCGAGGTACGTCAGAAATCGGTGGATAGTGATAGAGCAGTGCGTTAAGCACTGTGCCATCCGGATTCCCTGCGCCTGGATGTACCACTAAACCACGGGGTTTGTTGATTACCAGAATGTCGTCATCTTCATAAACAATGTTGAGTGGGATGTTTTGCGCTTCCCAGCGTTGCTCTTCTTCGATCTCAGCATCAATCGAAACATGCTCACCGCCAAAAACTTTTTCTTTTGGTTTATCGATGATAGTGCCGTTGACGCTGACTCGGCGCTCAAGAATCCATTCTTTTATGCGAGAACGTGAATAATCAGGGAACAATTCTGCCAAAGTCTGATCTAAGCGTTGTCCAAGCTGTGCTTCGGACACCGTTGCGGTGAGTTGAACTTGTTGTGCCATATACAGCTTCTTCGTTAACGTTGGGTTTTCACGGCGATGCCGTTTAATATAATGTGCTATCGTACCTGGTCATAACTGGGAGCTATACGGACAGCTTCTGCTACAACACTTTGAGGATAATCATTTCGTCATGACGCGTATGAAACATCTGGTGGCTGCTGCCACACTGAGCCTGAGCCTGGCGCTTGTGGGTTGTTCCGGCTCATCGGATCCAGTCCCGGACAGCCCGCCGTCTGAAATTTACGCCACGGCCCAGCAAAAGCTGCAGGACGGTAACTTTAAAGCGGCGATTAAGCAACTGGAAGCACTGGATAACCGCTATCCATTTGGTCCTTACTCACAGCAAGTACAGCTGGATTTGATCTACGCGTATTACAAAAATGCCGATCTGCCACTAGCGCAAGCCGCTATATCTCGCTTTATGCGTCTGAATCCAACCCATCCGAATATCGACTATGTCATCTATATGAAAGGTCTGACGGATATGGCGCTGGATGACTCTGCATTGCAGGGCTTCTTCGGTATCGATCGTTCCGATCGTGATCCGACGCACGCTCGTGATGCTTTCCGTGACTTCTCGCAGTTACTGCGCAGTTATCCAAACAGCCAATATGCTGCGGATGCACAGAAACGTTTAGCATTCTTGAAAGAGCGCCTGGCGAAGTATGAACTCTCGGTGGCGCAATTCTATACCAAGCGCGGTGCTTATGTCGCTGTTGTTAACCGCGTGGAAACGATGATGAAGGATTATCCGGATACTGAGGCGACTCATGAAGCGTTGCCGTTGATGGAAAATGCTTACCGCCAGCTGCAATTGACGGCTGAAGCCGACAAAGTGGCAAAAATCATTGCGGCGAATAATCAGTCCTGATTATTACATCCACAAAAAAGCAGCCTATATGGCTGCTTTTTTTATGTCACTTTGTGGGTAACTCAGTAATTTTACTGATTTATCATCATTATTATCCCATCAATCATGCGCCCTTCCTCTCTCGTCTTCAAGAGTTTCGCACCACTTTCCCAGCCTTTCTCACAATTAAGCGGCATTGACAAAAAGTGACATTTCAATGTGATCTAGATCACACATTTTCTTGATATCCGCGGTATGCTGGTCCTACCCAGACGGAAATGACAGAGAGGTTTAACTATGATTCTGAACATTACCAGCAAACAAATGGAAATCACCGAGGCCATCCGTAACCACGTTGAAGAGCGCCTCGCCAAGCTGGAAAAATGGCAAACACATCTGATAAACCCTCACATTGTGTTATCGAAAGAGCCGAAGGAATTTGTGGCAGACGCCACCATTAATACGCCTAACGGAACGCTGGTTGCCAGCGCGAAACATGATGATATGTATACGGCCATCAATGACTTGATTGCCAAGTTGGAGCGACAACTCAATAAAGCGCAACATAAACCCGAAGCCCGTCGCGCCAACAGTAGTGTTAAAGATTTCATGCCTACGGAATAAACATACATCTTTAGTAACGCGCCTCCGGGCGCGTTTTTTATTGACAGCTTTAAATCACTGCGGTTACTCTCAAGCCACTTCATTTATGGAACCAACCATGAAACATCTACCGTTCTTCTTCGCATTCTTTTTTACCTTCCCCTGATTGGGAGGCGATTCGTCATGTGAAAATGAATGCGAAGACGAACAACAAAGCCTCCCAAATGGGAGGCTTTTTTATTGGACATTTTACAGGTGAGCCCTATGAATCCCGAAAATCCGCTGCTGGCCTTACGCGATAGGATCAGCGCCGTTGATGAAAAACTCTTAGCGCTTTTATCAGAGCGTCGCACACTGGCCGTTGAAGTTGCTCAGGCAAAACTGGCAACGCATCGTCCGATCCGCGACGTTGAGCGCGAACGTGCTCTGCTGGAAAATCTCATTTCTCTGGGTAAAAGGCATCAGCTAGATGCGCACTACATCACGCGTTTATTCCAGTTGGTGATTGAAGATTCGGTTCTTACCCAGCAAGCACTATTGCAAAAAAACCTCAACCATCCGCATGCACATGCACCACGCATTGCATTCCTTGGACCGAAAGGTTCTTATTCACACCTCGCGGCGCGTAAATATGCTACCCGACATTTTGATTCGATGGTTGAGTTAGGCTGTTTGAAATTCCATGACATCATTCATCAGGTTGAGAGCGGCCAAGCGGATTACGCAGTAATGCCCATTGAAAATACCAGCTCGGGTTCGATCAATGACGTTTACGATCTGCTTCAGCAAACCACGCTATCGATTGTGGGTGAACTGACCATTCCGATTGAGCACTGTGTACTGGTAAACGGCAGCACCGACCTACAGCAAATCGACACGGTCTATAGCCATCCACAACCCTTCCAGCAGTGCAGCCAGTTCATTAATCGCTTCCCGCAGTGGAAAATTGAGTACACAGAAAGTACCGCCGCGGCGATGGAAAAGGTAGCAGCGATGAATTCACCAAAGGTTGCCGCATTGGGTAGCGAAGCAGGCGGTGAGCTGTATGGATTGCAAGTGCTAGAACGTAATCTGGCCAATCAACAACAGAACCATACGCGCTTCATTGTGCTGGCCCGTAAAGCGATTGAGGTTTCCAGCCAGGTTCCGGCGAAAACGACTCTGATTATGGCGACTGGCCAACAAGCTGGCGCATTGGTTGAGGCGCTGATGGTATTACGTAACCACGGTCTCATCATGAGTAAATTGGAAAACCGTCCAATCAACGGCAATCCATGGGAAGAGATGTTTTATATTGATGTGCAAGGCAATCTGCAATCAGAGAGCATGCAACTGGCATTAACGGAGTTGAGCGGCTTAACCCGTTCATTAAAAGTTCTTGGCTGCTATCCCGGCGAGAATGTGGTGCCGGTAGAGCCACGCCTCTAAGCAAAAAGGCATCCTCAGGGATGCCTTTTGTTCTATTGCCGGCTGTCGTTCGCCGATCGCAGCATGCTTCTGCTTTCTACCAGGAAGCGCTTAGCGTAATCACCAAACCAATGTTCGACGCGTTCGAAGCTATCGATGAAGGCTTGCTTATCGCCCTGCTCGAGCAGTTTGATCGCATCGCCAAATCGCTGGTAGTAACGTTTGATCAGCGCCAGATTACTCTCTGAGGACATGATGATGTCCGCGTAAAGTTGTGGATCCTGCGCGAACAGGCGCCCAACCATTGCCAGTTCAAGGCGGTAAATTGGTGAAGATAACGCCAGCAGCTGATCCAGATTGACGTTCTCTTCCGCCAAGTGCAGTCCGTAAGCGAAAGTCGCAAAGTGACGCAGTGCCTGAATAAATGCCATATTCTGGTCGTGCTCAACGGCACTGATACGATGCAGACGCGCGCCCCAGACCTGAATCTGCTCGAGAAACCATTGATAAGCTTCCGGCTGACGGCCATCACACCAAACTACAACCTGCTTAGCCAGGCTGCCGCTATCCGGACCAAACATCGGGTGCAAGCCCAGAACCGGTCCGGTGTGCGCGGCTAACATCGCCTGCAGGGGGCGATTCTTCACCGAGGCCAAATCGACCAGAATGCAATCCTCTGGCAACTTAGGTAACTCACCGATAATTTGCTCTGTCAGATGGATTGGCACACTGATGATCACCATGCCCGCATCTTTCAACAGTTCGTCTGAGCGATCCCAATCGCCTTTATCCAGAATCCGCACCTGATAACCAGAAAGCGTAAGCATCTTTTCAAACAGACGCCCCATCTGGCCACGACCACCTACAATCACCACCGGACGCAGCGTCGGACAAAGCGTTTTGAAGCCTTTGTCATTTTCATGCGCATAAGATTCACGCATCAAGCGACGCAATACATCTTCAATCAAGTCTGGCGACACGCCAATGGCTTCAGCTTCCTGGCGACGTGAAGCCAACATGCTGGCCTCACGCTCAGGTACGTAAATGGGTAAACCGTAGCGGCTTTTAACTTCACCCACTTCGGCCACTAGCTCAAGTCGTTTTGCCAGTAACCCAAGCAGGGCTTTATCTACTTCATCTATTTGATCGCGTAGCGCGGTCAGTTCAGCCACCATGACTCATTACACCTCGTGTGACAGACGCGCCGACAGCACTCCCTGCAGATCCTGATGGATTTCACGCAGCAAAGTTTCTGTAGTTTCCCAGTCAATACAGGCATCAGTAACGGATACACCATATTTCATTTCGCTGCGTGGCTGTTCAGAAGACTGGTTGCCTTCATGAATGTTGCTTTCCAACATCAGGCCAATGATGGAACGGTTTCCATCTTTAATCTGCGCGATAGCCGATTCGGCTACGCCAGGCTGGCGGCGATAGTCTTTGTTAGAATTACCATGGCTGCAATCTATCATTAAGGCCGGGCGCAGTCCCGCTTTCAGCATCTCTTTTTCACACTGCGCGACATCTTCAGGACCATAGTTGGGTGCTTTTCCACCGCGTAAAATCACATGTCCATCTGGGTTGCCCTGCGTTTGCAACAGACAAACCTGACCGGCCTGATTGATGCCAACAAAGCGATGTGGCATTGCGGCGGCGCGCATAGCATTGATGGCGGTGCCGAGGCTGCCATCGGTGCCATTTTTAAAGCCAACCGGCATTGAAAGACCCGATGCCATTTCACGGTGAGTTTGTGATTCAGTAGTACGTGCACCGATCGCAGACCAGCTAAACAGATCGCCCAGGTATTGTGGACTGTTAGGATCCAACGCTTCGGTCGCCAGCGGTAAACCCATCTCAACAAGATTAACCAGCAGCTGACGCGCGATATGTAGCCCAGCTTCCATATCAAATGAATTATTCATGTAAGGATCATTGATTAACCCCTTCCAGCCGACGGTGGTTCGAGGTTTTTCAAAATAAACGCGCATAACGATGTACAGCTGATCCTTCAACTGTGCAGAGAGTGATTGCAACTGACGGGCATAGGCAAGTGCGGCTTCGGTATCGTGAATCGAACAAGGGCCACAAACCACCAACAGGCGCGGATCGCGGCCCGCAATAATGTCGGCAATGGTTTGGCGAGAAGACGCAATTTGCGCTTCTTGCGCCGCAGTGAGCGGGAATTTGGCCTTCAGCTCTTGCGGGGTAATTAAAATCTGTTCGTCGGCGATATGCACATTGTTCAGCGCGTCTTTTTGCATGATTGCGATCCTTTTTACTCGTATATGCGGTTTGGGATCCTCACTGAGGATGACGCTTACTTTATCACACCCTGTACAGCTTGCAATCCACATATGTACACTTTTGTTACCATAAGAATAAAAAGGCACTTAATATAATATAATATTGATTAATATCATGATGTTAACAAAATACACCACCACAGCAAAATGTAAACTAATGATTACACCCCATCGCATCTCGCTAATGATTTTTGCCCTCAGTCCAGCTAACATTCTGTTATTCATTATTTTTCAGGGATCGTGCGATGCCTATTCCACTTATAACACTGCGTCCTTTTACATTGCAGGATGTAGATGCTTTTACCCAAGCCGTAAATGAATCAGTGAGCAGCCTACAACCCTGGTTGCCTTGGGCACATGAGAACTATCATCCTGATGAAGCAGCCCGCTGGATCGATTTCACACGTATACAACGCAGTAACGGTGAGGCGGAAGAGTTCGCCATTGTTGATGGTAACGATCGACTATTGGGCGGTGCGGGTATTCGCTTTGCAAAGCAAGCCGACGAATGGAGTGCGTTAGGGTATTGGGTACGCAGCGATACGCAGCGCCAGGGCGTGGCGACGCGCGCAGTCGCGCAGTTGGTCGAATTTGGCTTCAATTATCCACACATTAACCAGCTGGAAATTCTGGCAGCAGAAGAGAATTACGCCAGCCGTGCGGTTGCCTTACGCAGCGGCTTCACATTGGTTGATTATCGTTATGGACTCATCGTATTGGAGAGCGGAGCGGTAAACACCGCGATCTATCATTTGCAGCATCCATAAAAAAAGGGGCTGGCCAAATGGCCAACCCCTTTTTGCTATTAACTTTGAGAAGTCGCTTACGCGCCAAGACGCTCTTTGATACGAGCTGACTTACCGGTACGCTCACGCAGGTAATACAGTTTGGCTTTACGCACAGCACCACGACGTTTAACAGCAATGCTGTCAATTACTGGAGAGTGAGTCTGGAAGACACGCTCAACACCTTCGCCGTTAGAAATCTTACGAACAGTGAATGCAGAATGCAGACCGCGGTTACGAATAGCGATAACCACGCCCTCGAATGCCTGCAGACGCTTCTTAGAACCTTCTACGACCCATACTTTCACTTCCACGGAATCACCCGGACGGAATGAAGGTACGTCCTGCTTCATCTGCTCTTGTTCAAGTTGCTTGATAATGTTGCTCATAATTAAATCTCTTATCCTGGGTAAACTGATAGTGAGGGAAGATTACTCTCCCGCCTCATCGTTTTGTTGCTGCTGATGTTCCCGTTGGAACTCATTTAGCAACCGTGCTTGCTCTTCAGTCAGAGCCAGGTTTTCCAGAAGTTCAGGTCTTCTTAGCCAGGTACGGCCTAACGACTGTTTCAGGCGCCAGCGGCGAATCTCGGCATGGTTGCCCGACAGCAGAACTGGCGGAACTTCCATCCCTTCTAACACTTCAGGTCGGGTGTAGTGCGGGCAATCCAGCAAACCATCCGAGAACGAATCCTCATCGGCTGACGCCTGTTTACCCAATACGCCTGGAATAAACCGGGCGACCGAGTCAATCAACGTCATGGCTGGCAGCTCACCGCCACTGAGAACGTAATCACCGATTGACCATTCTTCATCAATCTCAGTGTGAATTACGCGCTCATCTATCCCTTCATAGCGACCACAAACCAGAATCAACTTCTGATTGGTTGCTAGTTCGCAAACGCCCTGTTGGTCTAGTTTGCGTCCCTGAGGTGAAAGATAAATCACCTTAGCGCCTTCTCCCGCCGCCGCTTTCGCTGCGGAGATGGCGTCCCGTAAGGGTTGCACCATCATCAACATTCCCGGTCCGCCGCCGTAAGGACGATCGTCCACGGTACGGTGCCGGTCATGCGTGAAGTCACGAGGACTCCAGCTTTGAATGTCGAGCAGGCCATTTTTTACTGCCCGGCCAGTTACCCCGTACTCGGTAATAGCGCGAAACATCTCTGGAAACAGGCTAATAACACCAATCCACATCGCGTTCGCCGTTACGTTACCGGATTGTCCGGAGATCAAAAACCAGGATCCCAATCTACTTCAATAAGGCCAGTAGAGAGATCGACTTTCTTGATAACCTGTTCATCAAGAAACGGAATTAACCGCTCTTGCGCACCGAATGCATCCTTCAGGTTTGCCTTAACGACGAGCACGTCGTTCGAGCCGGTTTCCATCAAATCAATGACTTTGCCCATTTCGTAGCCTTCGAGGTTCACTACTTTCATCCCCATAAGGTCTTTCCAGTAGTAATCGCCTGCTTCCAGCGCTGGCAGCTGCGTGGAGTCAACCGTAATTTCGCAATTGGTTAACTGTGCCGCAGCGTCCCGATCGTCAATGCCTTTGACTTTGATGATCAGGTCCTGATTGTGGTGCTTCCAGCCCTCGAGTTCGACCTGCTGCCATTTACCGGCGCGCTGGATGAACCAAGGTTGGTAGTCGAAGATGCTTTCAGCGTCTTCAGTGGAGGAAAACACTTTGAGCCAACCCCGAATTCCGTAAGCCGCGCCCATTTTTCCCAATACAATCGGGTTAACGGGAGGCTGCCCGGCAGGTTTAATGCTCATGCTCACCACCGTGACAGATTAAGCTGCTTTCTTTGCTTCTTTGATCAGCGCGTTAACGCGATCAGAAAGCGTTGCGCCCTGGCCAACCCAGTGCTCAATACGGTCCAGATCCAGACGCAGACCTTCAGCCTGACCAGAAGCGATCGGGTTGAAGAAACCTACGCGCTCGATGAAACGACCGTTACGAGCATTGCGGCTGTCAGTTACGACGACCTGATAGAACGGACGCTTTTTAGCGCCGTGACGTGCCAAACGAATTGTTACCATAACATCCTCATTAGTTAATAAAGCGCTCGGGCCCCATCGAGGAACGGGGCCCGAGCGCGATATAAAAAGCCCGAAAATTTTACTCATTTTGGCGCAAAAAGCAACCTAAGCGTGCCAAATTTCCGGCTTTTTGACGGCCGCCTTAGCGACCAGGGAATCCAGGTGGCATCATGCCTTTCATGCCACGCATCATTTTGGCCATGCCACCTTTCTTCATTTTCTTCATCATGCGCTGCATATCATCGAACTGTTTCAACAGTCGATTAACGTCTTGCACCTGCATGCCTGAGCCCAGCGCAATACGACGTTTGCGCGAACCCTTGATAATCTCTGGCTTCT
This sequence comes from Pantoea sp. X-Soil-ISGK-421, assembly GCF_059730785.1. NCBI lineage: Bacteria > Pseudomonadati > Pseudomonadota > Gammaproteobacteria > Enterobacterales > Erwiniaceae > Pantoea > Pantoea sp. X-Soil-ISGK-421. The sequence continues at coordinate 3,113,997 of NZ_AP035979.1, forward strand.
CACGCTCTTTACGCGTCATCGAGTTGATGATGGCTTCCATACGAACCAGCACTTTGTCATCCATCTGCGATTTCACGTTGTCGGGCAGTTGCCCCATGCCCGGCAGTTTGCCCATCAGGCTCGCCATGCCGCCCATGTTGCGCATCTGCTTCAACTGCTCAAGGAAGTCGTTGAGGTCGAAACCGTCGCCGGTTTTCAGTTTCTTCGCCAGTTTCTCCGCCTGATCGCGGTCAACTTTGCTCTCGATATCTTCGATCAGCGACAGAACATCGCCCATGCCAAGAATGCGCGATGCGATACGCTCTGGATAGAAAGCTTCCAGCGCTTCGGTCTTCTCGCCCATCCCCATAAATTTGATGGGCTTGCCGGTAATATGACGAATCGACAGTGCCGCACCACCACGCGCATCACCGTCGACTTTGGTCAGGATCACGCCGGTCAGCGGCAGCGCTTCGTTGAAGGCCTTCGCGGTATTAGCGGCATCCTGACCCGTCATGGCATCGACCACAAACAGCGTTTCCACCGGATTAATCGCGGCGTGTACCTGTTTGATTTCGTCCATCATCGCTTCATCGACGTGTAAACGGCCGGCGGTATCCACCAACAGCACATCGTAGAATTGCACTTTGGCTTGTTTCAGCGCGTTTTGAACAATATCGACCGGCTTTTGGCTCAGATCGGACGGACAGAAATCAACGCCGACTTGCTCAGCCAGGGTTTCCAGCTGTTTGATCGCCGCAGGGCGATAAACGTCAGCAGAAACAACCAGAACTTTCTTCTTATGCTTCTCGCGCAAGAATTTACCCAGTTTCGCCACGCTGGTGGTTTTACCGGCACCTTGCAAACCCGCCATCAGCACCACGGCTGGCGGCTGAGCATTCAGATTGAGCGCATTATTTTCGGCGCCCATCGCTGCAACCAGTTCGTTGCGCACGATTTTGATGAACTCCTGGCCTGGCGTCAGGCTTTTGTTCACATCGTGACCAACGGCGGCTTCTTTCACGCGATTAATAAATTCACGCACCACCGGTAGCGCCACGTCGGCTTCCAGCAGCGCCATACGCACTTCACGCAGCGTATCTTTGATGTTGTCTTCGGTCAGCCTTCCGCGGCCGCTGATATTGCGCAGAGTTTGCGACAAACGATCGGTTAAATTATCAAACATGCTCTCTCACTTAGAACCGTAGCGAGGCCGCCATAGGCGACACAATGCGGCGGATTATAACACGAAGAAGAAGCGATCTCTGCAATTGACCGTCAGATCGTTTGGAGCCTGCTGCTGCTGGCGCTATACTGCTTTTTTCCTTATCTGACCGATACCTGAAAGGATCTATGTTCGTTTTCGCGATCGTGGCGCTGTTCGCCTACTCCCTCAGTCTTGCATTGATCATTCCCAGCCTGCTTAAACGCAACGGTGGCTGGCGTCGTTTTGCTGTGCTTTCCGCCTGCGTGGCGCTGATTGCGCACGCCATCGCTCTGCAGCAGCGTATTTTCGCTGTTGATAACGGGCAAAATCTCAGCCTGCTGAATATCGGCTCGCTGGTTAGCCTGCTGATCTGCGCCATTATGACGATTGTCGCTTCGCGCAATCGTGGCTGGCTACTGCTACCGATTGTTTACAGTTTTGCGTTGATAAATTTGGCCTTTGCCACCTTTGTGCCAAATGCCTTTATTACGCATCTGGAAACCACGCCGGGCATGATGGTGCACATCGGCCTGTCGCTGTTTGCCTATGCCACACTGATTATCGCGGCACTGTATGCGCTGCAGCTGGCGTGGATTGATTACCAGTTAAAAAACAAGAAACTGGCTTTTACTCAGGATATGCCGCCGCTGCTCAGCATCGAGCGCAAAATGTTTCACATCACGCAAATCGGTGTGGTGCTGCTGACGCTGGTGCTGTGCACTGGATTGCTCTTCATGCACAACCTGTTTAGTGCTGAGAATTTAGACAAAGCGGTTCTCTCCATCATTGCCTGGTTTGTTTATATCGTTTTGCTGTGGGGACACTATCGTGAAGGCTGGCGCGGACGCCGCGTCGTGTGGTTTAACTGTGGCGGCGCCTTGCTGCTAACGATGGCTTACTTCGGCAGTCGCGTGCTTCAGCACCTGCTCACCTCTCACTAAGGATTTTGTGTTGGAACACGTTTCAACCACCACGTTGATCATTACGCTGGTCATCATGGTGCTGGTCTCTGCGTATTTCTCCGGTTCAGAGACCGGCATGATGACGCTCAATCGTTACAAACTGCGCCATAAAGCCAAAAGCGGTAATCGCGGCGCGCGGCGCGTAGAAAAACTGTTGCGTCGCCCCGATCGCTTAATCAGCCTGGTGTTAATCGGCAACAACCTCGTTAATATTCTCGCTTCCGCGCTCGGCACTATTGTTGGTATGCGCCTGTATGGCGATGCTGGCGTCGCCATTGCCACCGGTATTCTGACGTTTGTGGTGCTGGTATTTGCTGAAGTACTACCGAAAACGGTCGCAGCGCTCTATCCCGAGAAGGTGGCTTATCCCAGCAGCGTGTTACTGGCTCCGCTGCAATATGTGATGTTGCCGCTGGTGTGGCTACTGAACACCATTACGCGCATGTTGATGCGCATGGTCGGCATTAAAACCGATGGTTCAATCAGCTCGGCATTGAGTAAAGAAGAGCTGCGCACCATTGTGCATGAATCACGTTCACTGATGTCGCGGCGCAATCAGGACATGCTTCTCTCGGTGCTCGATCTGGAAAAAGTCAGCGTGGACGACATTATGGTGCCGCGCAATGAAATCGTCGGCATTAACGTTAACGACGACTGGAAATCGATTGAACGCCAGCTCAGCCATTCGCCGCACGGGCGCATCGTGCTGTTCCGCGATTCGCTGGATGACTGTGTCGGTATGCTGCGCGTGCGTGAAGCGTGGCGCATGATGACCGAGAAGAAGGAGTTCAATAAAGATCGTTTGTTGCGTGCCGCTGATGAAATTTACTATGTTCCTGAAGGCACGCCGCTCAACGTGCAACTGGTTAAATTTCAGCGTAATAAAAAGAAAGTCGGCATGGTGGTTGATGAATATGGCGATATCAAAGGATTAGTGACAATCGAGGACATTCTGGAAGAGATCGTTGGCGATTTTACCACCTCAATGTCCCCGTCGCTGGCCGAAGAAGTGATGCCGCAGAATGACGGTTCAGTCTTGATCGAAGGCAGCGCCAATGTGCGTGAAATCAATAAAGCCTTTAACTGGACGCTGCCGGAAGATGATGCGCGCACCGTTAACGGCATGCTGCTGGAAGCGCTGGAAGAGATTCCGCTGGTCGATACCCGCGTCACGATTGGTGCCTACGATATCGATATTCTCGATGTACAGGACAATATGGTGAAGCAGGTGCGCATCACGCCGCATCATGCACTGAAATCCTCCATCGGCTCCTGACGCTTGCAAACAAAAACGCCGCGATAATCGCGGCGTTTTTCATTGTGTCTCAACTAGATATGCAGCTCTTTCAGCTTTTCAGCTGGCAGCTTCAAATCTTCGTTGCGGTTCACGCCGATGTCGTGAGCCAGCACGTTGCGCGCGATCTGCTGCGCTTCATCCAGTGAGTGCAGCTTGTAGCTACCGCACTGATATTCGTTCAGCTCTGGAATCTGGCCCTGTTCTTTTACTTTCAGGACATCTTCCATCGCGCCTTTCCACGCTTTCGCCACACGTTGCTCGTCAGGCGTACCGATCAAACTCATGTAGAAGCCGGTGCGGCAACCCATCGGTGAGATGTCGACGATTTCTACGCCATCGCCATTCAGGTGATTACGCATGAAGCCGGCAAACAGGTGCTCCAGCGTATGAATGCCACGCTCAGTCAGAATCTCAATATTCGGACGGCAAAAACGCAGGTCGAAAACGGTGATGGTATCGCCATGCGGAGTTTTCATGGTTTTTGCTACGCGTACTGCAGGTGCGCCCATGATGGTGTGATCAACAGTAAAACTATCCAGTAGTGGCATACGTCACCTCCTGTTTTGGAATTTTTTTTAAAACGATGAAACTTTTCTGTTCGTCCAACGTCTGAATATATGAAAGACGCGCATTTGTTATCATCATCCCTGACAACAGAGATGTTTATTTTGGCCACATTGATGTGGCCATTTTCTTTTCTAGCCTTCGCGACCCGCAAGGTAGCTTTCGAAATCCAGCGTATCGCTCTGTTCCAGCTTCTCTTGCGCCTGAACCGACTCCCGCGCCTGACGACTAAAATCATCCTCAGTCAGAATCTCTAACGACTCTTCGCACAACAGATGACGATATTGCTCTGCCAGGGCCACGCCAGCGCCAGTTAACCCGTTTTCTTTGATCGCATGAAGAATGCGCGCCGAATAGGTTAGCTCAGGATCGTCGAAAGATGCCACCAGTTGATCGCAAACCTGCTGATATTGCGTGTTGCCGTGATTGCTGTCGAGCACTTCCGCCACGCGACGGAGATCGGCAAACAGCGCTTTACCCACTTCTACCAACGTATGTTCAGTTTCGCTACAGCCGACAGCGATGACCTGGCCGGGCTTACGCCCTTCCATTACCACGCGGTTCCAGTTCTTACGTGTACACAGCAATTCATCGGCGCTCATTTCCGGCGCATCTGCCAGCGTACACCAAATCAGGAACAGGTCGAGGAAGCGTGCCTGGTCGGCATCTACGCCGATGGCGGAGAATGGGTTGATATCCAGCGAACGCACTTCAATGTATTCAATACCGCCGCGTAGCAGCGCATCAGATGGCGCTTCGCCTGAACGCGTAACGCGTTTCGGCCGAATGGGCGCATACAGCTCGTTTTCAATCTGCAGCACGTTGGTGTTCAGCTGTAGCCAGTTGCCATCGGCATCTTTGGTGCCCATTTCGGCATACTCTTCCGACGGCGTCTTGATCGCGGCTTTCAGTGCTGCAACGTAACCTTCCAGCGAGTTAAAAGTGATACCCAACCCGCTCTGCGATTTGTTGGTGTAACCGAGGTCGCTCAGGCGCAGTGAGGTCGCATGTGGCAGCCACAGCGTGCCCTTGCCGTCAGTCTCAAACGGTAGATTGCTCTCGCGCCCTTGCAGGAAAGAGGAGCAGATCGCCGGCGATGCACCGAACAGATACGGAATGACCCAGCCAAAACGATAATAGTTGCGAATCAAACGCAAATAGCCGGCAGAGATGGTCTCTTTGCCGCTCTCTGCATCTTTTACATCCGCCCACTCCTGCCAAAACGACAGCGGCAGCGAGAAGTTATAGTGTACGCCAGAGATAATCTGCATCAGCGCGCTATAGCGATTCTTCAGCCCCTGACGATACAACGTTTTCATTTTGCCGATGTTGGAGTTGCCATATTGCGCCAACTCAATGCTATCAACGTCATCAATCAAGCCAGGCATGCTGAAAGGCCACAAGCGCTCTTCGCCCAACTCACGCGCCACATGGCGGTGAATATCGCGCAGGAACGCCAGTGAACGATCGATGCTCTGATCAACCGGCGTGATGAACTCCATCAGCGTTTCGGCAAAATCGGTGGTGATCCAATCGTGCTTAAGCGCCGAACCGAGTGACTCAGGATGTCCTGTGGTTGCCAGGTGACCATCGGGTTTTACGCGTAATGATTCGCGCTCAATACCACGGCCGATACCCTTTAACGCGTCAGGATGCGCTTCCAGCCAGGAAAGTGCCTTAGATACGTCCGGGATCACATTAACCTCCCGCTGTGTGAATAATTTATTTTTGTTCAGCATAATGTTAACCGTAGCCTCGAATCTGTGCGAATCAATGCCACCATTGCATTGTTTGTAATGTGGCGGTCGCGATAACGATATAACGCAGCGTTTTACCGATGGCGAGGAACAGTACCGAAGGCAGCCAGGCAAAGCGCAACCAACCTGCAAGTACGCAGAGTAAGTCGCCCACTACCGGCAGCCAGCTAAAAATCAGTGCTGCAGGTCCCAATCGGTGTAACCACGTCATTGCTGTGTCGTGCCATCGCCCTTGCCCTTTAAGCGGCATCAGGCGACCAAGAAGAATGTTGGTCAGGCCACCCAGCGTGTTTCCCACTGATGCAGCCAATAACAATCCATAAACCGAACCCTTTTGAGCGATCAGCAGTGCAACAAGCACCGCTTCCGAGCTCCCCGGTAACAGGGTTGCACTCAGAAAGCTGCTGCCGAATAACGATCCATAGGTCAGAAATTCATTCACAGTAAACGGACATCAACCACGTCCATGCCTGCTGCTTTGGCAGCTTGTACGCCAAAGTCAGCATCCTCAAACACCACACAGCGCTCGGGGGCGATACCCATTAATTCAGCGCAGCGTAAAAAGGTATCCGGTTGCGGTTTGTGGCGTTGTACGTCATCAGCCCCGACAACCGCATCAAAGAGATGGTACACACCTAATTCTTCGAGCAAGGCTTTCGCCAGGCTGTGTTCACTGCCGGTGCCCACCGCCATTGGACGGCGACCATGATAGGCTTTGACCACCTCCATCAACGGAAGCGGGCGCACGTCATCCAGCAACATCGCCTTCAGCGCAACGGTTTTTTCCGCCGCTAAGAGGTGCGGATCGTGCTTAGCATTGTTCTGATCAAGAATGAACTGCGCCAGTTGCCAGGTTGGGGCACCATTGAAGCCCACCATTTTTTCTTCATCCATGGTGAAACCGTAGCGGCTAAGCACCTGCTGCCAGGCTTTTCGATGTGTCGGCTCAGTATCGAGAATTGTGCCGTCCATATCGAAAATCAGGGCATCATATTGGTCGTACATTGTCACTCCATCGAGTACCACAAAATGAGCCATTACTTTAGCGTAATGCGCTCAGGTTGTCGCCAGGCGCGCTTAACCGCAAATGCTTTGAAAGCATTAGCATTTTTCGTTTTAGGAAAAAGGTCAGAGTGCAATGCCGGGGATAAACGACGGTTAATTCAGCGATTTTTTTGCAAGCGACGATTACGACGTAAAGATTTAGAAAGCGAGTGTCAAAAAAAAGAGGGATTACGAAGAAGAGATGGTGCATCCAGGAGGATTCGAACCTCCGACCGCTCGGTTCGTAGCCGAGTACTCTATCCAGCTGAGCTATGGATGCATCGAGTTACTGCTGAAGTAAATTTTGAGAAGCTTAAAGATGAATGGTGCATCCAGGAGGATTCGAACCTCCGACCGCTCGGTTCGTAGCCGAGTACTCTATCCAGCTGAGCTATGGATGCATTGAGATTTTCTTTCGAGGAACTAACTGAAACAACCTGAGGATGATACGAAGAATGGTGCATCCAGGAGGATTCGAACCTCCGACCGCTCGGTTCGTAGCCGAGTACTCTATCCAGCTGAGCTATGGATGCATCGAGTTAATTCTTGTACAGCGCAGGGTGCAAACAACTCACCATGAAAGGAACTGCTCGTTCACTCTTACTTCATCTTTCCGAATGGTGCATCCAGGAGGATTCGAACCTCCGACCGCTCGGTTCGTAGCCGAGTACTCTATCCAGCTGAGCTATGGATGCATCGGAAATGGCGGTGAGGCGGGGATTCGAACCCCGGATGCAGCTTTTGACCGCATACTCCCTTAGCAGGGGAGCGCCTTCAGCCTCTCGGCCACCTCACCTTACGCGTTCTTCCGAACCGTGCTTCTGAACTTGTTTCTGCTCATCGGCACTGCGTGGCGCACATATTACTTTCCCGGACTTATAAGTCAAACATTTATTTTCAGCCATTTGTTTGATTGCACAAATGACGCTCAATTCGGATGCTTTAGCGACAAAAAGAGTGATTTATCAACAAAGAAAGCCTGCAGGAGAACACAAATGGGCGTTAAAAGGATTGAGCGAATGAGAAAGAAAAGCGGGAGAGGTGCAAGACTTGAGGAGAAAAACCGGTAGCGCCTCGCTCATGAGCGAGGCGCTGAATCCGTTAGTAACTCGTTTGCTGAGTTTTTTCGGCTTGAATACGCTGATAGATCTCTTCGCGATGTACCGAAACTTCTTTAGGCGCGTTAACACCAATGCGGACCTGGTTACCTTTAACACCCAGCACCGTTACAGTCACCTCATCGCCAATCATGAGGGTTTCACCAACTCGACGAGTTAGAATAAGCATTCTTTGCTCCTTGAAAGATTAAAAGAGTCGGGCTTGTTCGGTCTCCCGGCCGTATCCATCATATAACGCTGAACAATGCCTATGACAAATACACCATTGTGCTTCGCCATGCCAATACATTCTGCTGATAGTTAGTTTAGCCGAAATACACTACATCAACCGGACTTTGTCATTACCTGGTGTGCACTGCGCTAAAAAAGCGCCAGAAAACGGGCTTCTGGCGCTTATCACAATGCGAAGTATTATACGTTACAGTCGGTTACTGACCCATTCCTGCACGCCAGCCAGCGCGCCAGCCAGCGCCTGCGGGTCTGTCCCGCCGGCCTGGGCCATATCTGGGCGACCACCGCCTTTACCGCCAACCTGAGAGGCAAGTTCGCCAATCAGTTCGCCGGCTTTAACGCGGTCCGTGAGATCTTTGGTCACACCAGCAATCAGTGAAACTTTGCCGTCATCAACCGTTGCCAGCACGATGATGGCAGACGTTAACTGGTTCTTCAGATCGTCAACCATGGTACGCAACATTTTTGGCTCAACGTTGCTCAGTTCACTGACCAGCAACTTCGTGCCTTTAACGTCAACCGCCTTGCTGCTCAGTGAAGCGCTTTCCTGCGCAGCTTGCTGATCGCGCAGTTGTTGCAACTCTTTCTCTAGCGCGCGGACGTGATCAACCAAGCCACGCACTTTCTCATTTAGGTTGCTGCTATTGGCTTTCACCAATTGCGCCACATCAAGCAGCTGCTGACTCTGCGCATTAACTTGTGCCAACGCACCTTCGCCCGTTACGGCTTCAATACGGCGTACACCTGCTGCAGTGCCCGATTCAGACTGAATACGGAATAGGCCAATATCACCGGTACGCTGCGCGTGAATACCCCCACACAGCTCGGTAGAGAAATCACCCATAGTCAGCACGCGTACGCGCTGATCGTATTTCTCGCCAAACAGGGCCATTGCGCCCTTCTGTTTTGCATCATCGAGATCCATGATTTCGGTCTCAACGGCAAGGTTACGACGAATCTGCGCGTTAACAATATCCTCAACTTGACGGATTTCTTGTGGCTTCATGGCTTCAAAATGTGAGAAATCGAAGCGCAGATATTTATCATTAACCAGCGAGCCTTTCTGTCCTACATGATCACCCAGAACCTGACGCAGTGCTGCATGCAGTAAGTGCGTGGCAGAGTGATTCAGACGGATGCGCGCACGACGAGTTTCATCGACCTGGGCATGCAAACGATCGCCAACGTGTAACTGGCCGCTGCTTAGCTTACCGATATGACCAATCGCTTTACCATACTTCTGTGTATCCTGAACGCTAAATTCAGCATTCTGCCCAGCCAGCACGCCGGTGTCGCCAACCTGTCCACCTGATTCGCCGTAGAATGGCGTTTCGTCAAGCACGACAACCGCGTCCTGTCCCGCACTGATCTGCTCAACTTGCTGACCGTCCACAAACAGCGCCTTCACAACAGCGTTCAGTTCCAGATGGTCATAGCCTTTAAAGTCGGTGGCGGCATCAATGCGAATAACATTGTTATAGTCGGCACCAAACCCACTGGCTTCACGCGCGCGCTGGCGCTGCTGCTCCATCGCGGCTTCAAAACCGCTTTCATCAATCTTCAGATTACGCTCACGGCACACATCGGCGGTCAAATCCGCCGGGAAACCGAAGGTGTCGTACAGACGGAATACTGTTTCGCCATCAAGTGTATCGCCTTGCAGTTTCGCCAGTTCTTCATCCAATAGCGCAAGTCCACGCTCCAGAGTTTTAGCAAACTGCTCTTCTTCGTTCTTCAGCGCATTTTCTACATGCTTCTGCTGACGCTTCAGATCTTCGCCTGCAGCACCCATCACATCAATCAATGGCGCAACCAGCTTGTAGAAGAATGCTTCTTTCGCACCCAGCATATTGCCGTGACGCACCGCGCGACGAATGATGCGGCGCAATACATAACCGCGGTTTTCATTTGATGGGATTACGCCATCGGCGATCAGGAAGGCACAAGAGCGAATATGGTCAGCAATAACGCGCAGTGACTTGTTATCCAAATCGGTTGCACCGGTTACCTGCGCAACAGACTTGATCAATTTGGCAAAGAGATCGATTTCATAGTTGGAGTTAACGTGTTGCAACACGGCAGCAATACGCTCCAGACCCATGCCGGTATCCACTGACGGTTTCGGCAGCGGATCCATCGTGCCGTCGGCCTGACGGTTGAACTGCATGAAAACGATGTTCCAGATCTCGATGTAACGATCGCCATCTTCTTCCGGGCTGCCCGGCGGGCCACCCCAGATATGGTCACCATGATCGAAGAAAATTTCGGTGCATGGACCGCAAGGACCGGTGTCGCCCATCTGCCAGAAGTTGTCTGATGCGTAGGCGCTGCCTTTGTTGTCACCGATACGGATAATGCGCTCACGCGGCACCCCAATATCGTTGGCCCAAATTTCGAAGGCCTCGTCGTCTGTTTCATAGACGGTCACCCACAGGCGCTCTTTAGGCAGCTTAAACCACTGCTCACCCGTCAGCAGTTCCCATGCATAAGCGATTGCTTCTTTTTTGAAGTAATCACCAAAGCTGAAGTTGCCCAACATTTCAAAGAAGGTGTGGTGACGTGCCGTGTAGCCCACGTTTTCGAGGTCGTTATGCTTGCCGCCAGCACGCACACAACGCTGAGACGTTGTTGCGCGAGCATAGTCACGCTTATCCTGACCGAGGAAAACGTCTTTAAACTGGACCATCCCGGCATTAGTAAACAGTAACGTCGGGTCGTTGTTCGGTACGAGGGAGCTGCTGGCTACAACCTGATGTCCCTTGCTATGAAAAAAGTCGAGAAACGCTTGACGGATCTCAGCAGTGCTCTTGCTCATAAAATTCCTGGAATCACGCTAACGAACGTTCCCTTTCGCTGGCAAACCCTATCCATCCGGCCTGCCGCTGACTAAGGAACAAAAAGTGGGAATAAGATAAATTTTCTTCAGTGGGAAGTAAAATCACATCGCCTTTCAGTCGTCACTATTTCTGAAAACGGCCTGAATATCTTCCATCATAAAGCCTTTCGACATTAAAAAACGCTGTACCTTACTTTTCTCGGCCCAGGTTTGCGGTAAGGGCTCGCCAAATTTGCGTTTGGCAAGATCGGCTGCGCACTGGCTCCAGTCCACTTCGGTATCGAATAGCGCCTGATTGATCTCATCGCGGCCAATGCCTTTTTGCTGCAACTCCATGCGTACGCGCTGTGGACCATATCCCTTTCGGGCTCGGCTCTGAATAAAGCGTTCGGTAAAGCGTTCATCGTTAAGCCAACCACTCTCCTGACACCAGTCGAGCACTTTTTCCAATAACTCATCTGGAATGGGCGTGTTTTCCTGCTGCTGCAGATAGGCCGCACGTTGGGAAGAGAGCTGCAACTTACGCTTCAGCTCTTCACGGCTATGATCGCGCTGCGAAAGGATGCGCATCGCGCGGTCTAGCAAACGGGAATATGTTGGCACAGGTGCCGCAGATGGTGACGATGACATATGATCAACCTTGTTCTAACAGTCGTGCAGGGTCGCAGGGTAAAGCAAGAAGGCAGAGAGGAAAAGCGCTGGCGGGGAAAAGCAAAACGGGAGCATCTCTGCTCCCGTTAATATTTTAGAAATCTTCGTTGGTTTCGCTGGCTTCTTCGCGATCATCAGCTGGGATTTTCGCGGTGTCTGCGGCAGCGGCATCACCACTTAGCAGCAAGTCACGCAGCTTCTTGTCGATTTCATTCGCAATCGCTGGGTTCTCTTTAAGGAAGTTGGTTGAGTTCGCTTTCCCCTGACCAATCTTCTCACCGTTGTAGCTGTACCACGCACCGGCTTTCTCAACCAGCTTGTGCTTCACGCCAAGGTCCACCAGCTCGCCAAAGGTGTTGATACCTTCGCCGTACATGATCTGGAATTCAGCCTGCTTAAACGGCGCGGCAATTTTGTTCTTCACGACTTTAACGCGGGTTTCGCTACCCACCACCTCGTCGCCTTCTTTAATCGCACCGATACGGCGGATGTCCAGACGAACAGAAGCGTAAAATTTCAGTGCGTTACCGCCGGTTGTGGTTTCCGGGTTACCGAACATCACACCAATCTTCATACGAATCTGGTTGATGAAAATCAGCAGCGTGTTGGACTGCTTCAGGTTACCTGCCAGCTTACGCATTGCCTGGCTCATCATACGAGCGGCCAGACCCATGTGTGAATCGCCGATCTCGCCTTCGATTTCTGCTTTCGGCGTCAGCGCCGCCACGGAGTCGACGATGATGACGTCAACAGCACCTGAGCGCGCCAGCGCATCACAAATTTCCAGCGCTTGCTCACCGGTATCCGGCTGTGAACACAGCAGGTTATCGATATCTACGCCCAGTTTTTTCGCGTACACCGGATCCAGTGCATGCTCAGCATCGATAAAGGCACAGGTCTTGCCTTTACGCTGTGCAGAAGCAATAACCTGCAGGGTCAGCGTGGTTTTACCCGAAGATTCCGGTCCGTAAATCTCAACAATACGGCCCATCGGCAAGCCACCCGCGCCGAGCGCAATATCCAGTGACAGTGAGCCGGTAGAGATGGTTTCGACATCCATTGAGCGGTCTTCACCCAAGCGCATGATGGAGCCTTTACCAAATTGCTTCTCAATCTGGCCCAGTGCGGCAGCTAAAGCCTTCTGTTTGTTCTCGTCGATCGCCATTTCCACTCCTAATCATGCTGGGTGAGTCGACATCAACTATGTCGCTCGTTCTGTTGCCGCTAATTATACTGTATAGTCATACAGTATCAAGTTTAATTTATCAGAAATTCATCAAGCAGCGTTTGCAGCGCCCAAGCCACTGATTGACGGCGCACCGCGTCCCGGTCGCCAGAAAAAATCTGGCGCTGCGCTAATACGCGCCCCTCCGGACCTACAATCGCAAACCACACGGTGCCCACCGGTTTATCGGGCGTGCCACCATCCGGACCGGCAATACCGCTTACGGCGATAGCGTATTCTGCCGCCGCAGCTTTAGCCGCACCGGTAGCCATCTCACGCACCGTTTGTTCACTTACGGCGCCATGCTGCTGCAGCGTTGTGTCCTGTACGCCCACCATCTGCTGCTTAGCTTCATTGCTGTAGGTCACGAAACCGCGCTCAAACCAGGCAGAGCTTCCGCTGATATCGGTAAATACTTTCGCAATCCAGCCACCGGTGCAGGATTCTGCCGCGGTCACCGTTGCCTGCTGTTTCTTCAGCTGTTCGCCAATGCGGCGACTTAGCTGCTGTAACTGTTCATCGTTCATCGCCTTCTCCCGTTGTGGCGCTTCACGTTAGCAGTAAATGGTGCACTGAAAAGCCCTTTTCAACCTTTGGCCATCATTTCTGCGTACTGGCTTCCAGTTAGCTCAACCTGTTTTCACTGCAACCATAAACAGCCGCGGGAACGCTAACAAAACCTGGCCATTGCTGCGTGCGGGATAAGCCGGAATGAGTTTCTGATGGTAATCATGGAGAAATGCCGCTTGCTGCGTTTCATCAAGTCCGGCGAGGAAAGGACGCAGTCCGGTGGCGCGCAACCAGGTAATGATGCCCTGCGCATCAGCCATTGGGTGATAATAAGTGGTGCGCCAGATATCAACCTGGCAACCCGCATCGGTCAACAGATCGTAATAGTGATCGGTGGTCAGCAGACGTTTGCGATCCGCCGCCTGTGACGAAATTAGCGCCTGCCATTTTTCAGTCGCTGCCACTTCACGCATTAAGCGGTGCGACGGTTCTTCAAGATTATCGGGCATCTGAATCGCTAATGCGCCCCCGATGGCCAATTGATCAACCAGATGCGGTAGCAATGTGTGATGTTCAGTCAACCACTGCAGCGAGGCGTTAGCATAGATGACTTGCTGCGGCTGTTCGGCCTGCCAGCGACGAATATCGGCCTGTTGAAAATGGCCGCTGGGAAGACGTTCGCGCGCCTGCTCTAACATTGCAGCGGAGCTATCAATGCCGGTTATCTGCGCCTCCGGCCACGCCTGTGCCAGTAGCTCAGTGCTGTTGCCGGGCCCGCAGCCAAGATCAGTGGCAAAGCGCACATCATGGTGCGGAATACGCTCCAATAGCTCACGCGCCGGGCGGGTGCGCTCTGATTCGAATTGGCGATATAGCTGTGGATTCCAGTCTTGCATAGCAAAGCTCCTGTCTGGGCTGAAGGGCTAAACACTACCTGCTTTTCTCATCTTGATAGAAAGAGAAAAGTGCGATATCTCACCTTTTTGCCCTCGCTAGCTGGTTAGGATGCGCAGATGCCATTAAGTTAAAACGATGTTTCATTTTTCAACCTAAGGAATCTGTTATGTCTGCACAACCCGCATTGCCCGGCGTATGGTGTCCGTCAGTGACGCCCTTCGACAGCACAAATAATCTGGATATTGATGCACTTGGACGCCATTTTTCGCGTTTAAACCAATCGGGTATTGATACCTTGCTTTTGATGGGCAGCATTGGCGAATTTGCATCGCTCACTCAACAGGAGCGGCTGTTGTTGATTCGCGAGGCGCGCCAACTCTCGCCACTGAGCATGGTGGCCAACGTCTCCAGCACCTGCATTGCGGATATGCTGCAACTGGCCGACGCGGCCTGGCAGAATGGATTTGATGCGGTAATGGTACTGCCTCCCTACTATTACGGGCAGACACAGAAGCAGCTGCTGAGCTATTTCAAAACGCTGGATAAACAGCTGGGTGGTCAGTGGTTTGCCTACAATTTTCCCGCGCGTACCGGCTGTGATTTAACGCCTGCCTTGGTGGCAGAACTGGCCGAGGAGTTGCCCAATTTTATGGGTATCAAAGACACCATGGATTGTTTGTCGCACAACCGCGCGATGATTGATGAAACCAGAAAAGTGCGCAGCGATTTCACTGTGCTTTCTGGCTATGACGAATACCTACTGCCCAATCTACTGGCTGGCGGTTCAGGTGTGATTTCAGGCTTGAACAATATTGTGCCTGAGTTATTTGCGCGCGCGATGCAGGCCTGGCGGGCTGGCGATGTAGCGCAACTCAGTGAGATTCAACAACGCATTGGTCAATTAATGGCGATTTACACCATCGGCGATGATTTTGTTACCACCATAAAAACGGCTGTTGCGCGCCGATTTGACTCAATGAGCAGCTACTCGCGCAATTATGGTGGCGAGCTAACAGCAGAACAGTGCGAGGAAGTGGATCGTTTGCTGAGTTGAAACAAACAGGACGGCGCTAAGCCGTCCGGTGATTAATTCTTTTTTACGAACTCAGATTTGAGTTTCATCGGACCAAAGCCATCAATCTTGCAATCAATGTTGTGATCGCCTTCGACTAAGCGAATGCTTTTGACTTTGGTACCCATTTTCAGCGGAGAGGAACTGCCTTTAACCTTAAGATCTTTGACCACGGTAACGCTATCGCCATCAACTAACAGATTGCCGTTAGCATCACGTACCACTAAACCGTCCGCTGCATCATCGGCGCTTGCTGTCCAGATATGACCGCAAGAGGGGCAATTCAGATTGTCGCCATCTTGCCAGGTGTAATCGGCCTGGCACACAGGACAGGCAGGTAAGGTACTCATTAGCGCTCCTCAGAAGTAGGATGCGGTGAAGATGGCACCGCAAAAGGGGCGCCATCTTATACCCTCACACTTTATATGGACAGCATTAAAAGAGGCTACCCTGACGTGCTTTAGCAACGGCTTCACCTAATTGCCACACTGCCATTGCATAGTGCGTGCTGTGGTTATAGCGGGTGATCGCGTAGAAGTTCGGCAGACCGTACCAATATTGATAGCTAGTGCCAAGATCCAGTCGCAGCAAACTGACCTGAGTATTACCGTCCAGCGATCCCTGTGGCGTTAAACCGCTCGCGGCTAACGTGCTAACCGGATACTTGGTTTTGAAGCCATTTTCCAGCGCTGGAGCCTGACCGCTGGCGGGCACCGCAACGTTTTCACCCGCGCGCCAGCCGTGTTCCTTGAAATAATTGGCTACGCTGCCAATCGCATCAACCGGATCCCAAAGGTTGATATGACCATCACCGTTAAAATCGACCGCATATTGCTTATAGGAGGATGGCATGAACTGCCCATAACCCATCGCACCGGCAAAGGAGCCGCGCAGGTCCAGCGGATCGTCTTGTTCTGTGCGCGCCATCAGTAAGAAAGTCTCTAGTTCACCACTGAAATAGGTTGCACGACGCGGATAGCTAAATGACAACGTTGCCAGCGCATCCAGCAAGCGCGTTTTGCCCATTACCCGGCCCCAACGCGTTTCGACGCCGATAATACCCACTATGATTTCCGGCGGCACGCCATAAACCTGCTGCGCACGCTGCAGCGCATCCTGATACTGATTCCAGAATGCCACGCCATTCTGCACGTTATCCGGCGTGATGAACTTATTGCGATAGCGGATCCACGCACCGTTCGGGCCGGTTGGCGGCGTATAGCTCGGCGCTTGCTGGTCCATCAGGCGCAGCACGTAATCCAGACGCTTTGCCTGGCCAATCACCGCATGCAGCTGTTCACGGTTAAAACCGTGTTTTTCCACCATTTGATCGATGAACTGCTCAGCCGCAGGATTACCGGCAAAATCGCCAAACATCGGCTGAACCGCGTGCGAGGGCTCCAGTAAAAAACCACCTTTAGGTGCAGGCACAACGGCGGGCTGCTGATGGGATGCGGGCTTACTGCTGCAGGCAGCAAGCAGAGTAATAAGCGGAAGAAGAGCAACCTTAAAACGCATTGGATATCCATAAGCCAGGTGAAAACATAAGCACTTATGGTAATCGTTCATTGCAGCGACATACAGAGCAATATCTTAAAATTTAGCCCTTTCCAGCTGGCTTCAGTCGCTTACAACGCCAATTTGCGAAGCAGCTCCACACTTAACCATTATCATTAAATTTTGCTTTTTACCGTTTGCGGCAATTTGTTATGGTCGGCAGCCATAAAGCCCAGTTGGCGGATGAAGGCCACATGGCAAAAATGGTAACATCCGGCTTTCGTTATCCGTTCACACGATAACGACACTTCCAGGCTGTATTGACCCAGCCTCAGGTAATTAAAAGAATGAATGTTGAGTGAGAATGAGATGAAAGGAGCAGAGCAAATGGACTTTAGTGGCCATACGCCCATGATGCAGCAGTACCTGCGCCTGAAGGCCGATCATCCTGACATCCTGCTGTTTTATCGCATGGGCGATTTCTACGAGCTGTTTTACGATGACGCAAAACGCGCTTCGCAGTTGCTGGAAATCTCGCTGACTAAACGTGGCGCCTCTGCCGGTGAACCAATCCCGATGGCGGGCGTACCTTACCATGCGGTTGAAGGCTATCTGGCGAAACTGGTGCAACTCGGCGAATCGGTGGCGATCTGTGAGCAGATTGGCGACCCAGCCTTAAGCAAAGGCCCGGTTGAGCGAAAAGTGGTGCGTATTGTTACGCCCGGCACCATCAGCGACGAAGCGTTGCTGCAAGAGCGTCAGGATAATCTGCTCGCCGCCATTTTCCAAAGCCAGCGCGGTTTTGGTTATGCGACGCTGGATATTAGTTCTGGTCGCTTCCGCCTGAGTGAGCCCGCCGATCTGGAAACGATGGCAGCAGAACTGCAACGCACCAATCCTGCTGAACTGCTCTATCCCGAAGATTTCCAGACGATGTCGTTGATCGATCAACGCCGTGGCCTGCGCCGCCGTCCGCTGTGGGAATATGAAATTGATACAGCGCGTCAGCAGCTTAATCTGCAATTTGGCACCCGCGACTTAAGTGGTTTTGGCGTCGAGCAGGCGCATCTGGCGCTACGCGCTGCAGGGTGCCTGCTGCAATATGTCAAAGACACACAACGCACCTCGCTGCCCCATATTCGCTCGCTGAGTATGGAACGTCAGCAGGATAGCGTGATCATGGATGCGGCTACGCGCCGCAACCTGGAAATTACGCAAAACCTGGCCGGCGGCATGGAGAACACGCTGGCGGCGATACTGGATAAAACCGTCACGCCGATGGGTAGCCGTATGCTGAAACGCTGGCTGCATATGCCGCTGCGCGATGTCACTGCCATTGCACGTCGCCAGGAATCTATCGCTGAGCTGCAATCGCTCAGCCAGGAGTTGCAGCCAGTGCTGCGGCAGGTAGGCGATCTGGAACGCATTCTGGCGCGCCTGGCCTTACGCACCGCGCGTCCACGCGATTTGGCTCGTATGCGTCATGCATTCCAGCAACTGCCAGAGTTAAACCAGCTGCTGGAAGGTGTAGAAGCGACCCAATTAATCCATCTGCGCTCTCAGATGGGCGAATTCACCGAACTGCGTGAGTTGCTGGAACAAGCGATCATTGAATCACCGCCGGTGCTGGTACGCGACGGTGGTGTGATTGCTCCGGGATACAACGCCGAACTTGATGAATGGCGTGCGCTGGCCGATGGCGCTACCGATTATCTTGATCGTCTGGAGATTCGTGAGCGTGAAAAACTTGGACTAGACACGCTAAAAGTCGGTTTCAATGCGATTCACGGCTATTACATTCAGGTGAGTCGTGGTCAAAGCCATCAGGTGCCGATTCATTATGTTCGCCGCCAGACGCTGAAGAATGCTGAACGCTATATCATTCCTGAACTGAAAGAGTATGAAGACAAGGTTCTGACGTCTAAAGGCAAAGCGCTGGCGCTGGAGAAGGGTCTCTACGATGAGTTGTTCGATCGCTTATTGCCGCATCTCGAAGCGTTGCAAATCAGTGCAGCTGCCCTGTCTGAACTGGACGTGTTAGCGAACCTGGCCGAACGCGCCTGGACACTTAACTATTGCCGCCCGGTGCTGCAAGAAAAAGCAGGCATCCGCATCACCGCTGGCCGCCATCCAGTGGTTGAACAGGTTCTGAAAGAGCCTTTTATCGCTAACCCGCTTTCACTCTCACCGCAGCGCCGGATGCTGATCATTACCGGCCCCAATATGGGCGGTAAAAGTACCTACATGCGCCAGACTGCATTGATTGCACTGATGGCGTGGATTGGTAGCTATGTGCCAGCAGAAGAGACAGTCATCGGTCCCATCGATCGTATCTTCACGCGCGTCGGTGCTGCCGATGACCTGGCTTCCGGACGCTCAACCTTTATGGTTGAGATGACGGAAACCGCCAACATTCTGCATAACGCTACCGAAAATAGTCTGGTACTGATGGATGAAATCGGGCGTGGCACCTCAACTTACGATGGTTTGTCGCTGGCATGGGCCTGCGCCGAAAGTCTGGCGAATCGCATTAAGGCCATGACGCTGTTCGCCACCCACTATTTCGAACTGACCACGCTACCGGAAAAAATGGAAGGCGTAGTGAATGTGCATCTGGATGCTGTCGAACACGGTGACACCATCGCCTTTATGCACAGCGTGCAGGACGGTGCCGCAAGCAAAAGCTATGGTCTCGCCGTAGCGGCATTGGCAGGCGTGCCGAAGGAAGTGATTAAACGCGCGCGTAATAAACTAAAGGAGCTGGAAGCGTTGTCTGGCAGTTCTGCCGCTTCCACGGTGGAAGGTTCTCAAATGCAGTTGCTGGTGACAGAAACCTCACCGGCGTTAGATGCTCTTGAGGCATTGGATCCCGATAGCCTAACGCCTAAGCAAGCGCTGGAATGGATTTATCGCTTGAAAACCTTGGTTTAGTTAATCGCCCGCACAGAAGCCAAGTTCTGTGCGGGTCATTTTTTTGCTAACTTACATTTCTCTGGTATTGAGCAAAATCAGTGGCCTGATCGCAATGAAAGGGCCCTGACTTAAATTACGCTATAACCTCCATCAAGCACTAAGTTCTCACCATTGACCATTGCCGCTTCGTTGCTGCTGAGATAAAGCACCGTGCTCGCAACTTCGTCAGGCGTGGCAAAGCGCCGCGAAGGTATTTTTAACTTCATCTGTTCGGCACGCTCACCATGCCAGTAACGCTTACCCAACTCTGTTTCAACCACCGTGGGTGAAACAGCATTAGCGGTAATGCCAAACGGCCCCAACTCTGCTGCTAACACGCGCGTGAAAGAAACCATGCCTGATTTGCTGGTGCAGTATGCTGCGTGCTCATTGAGTGCAATGACACTAGCCTGTGAGGATATGTTGATAAGGCGGCCAAATCCTTGCGCCTTCATAAAGCGGGCACAATGTTGAGCAAGGAAGAATGGTGCCGTCATATTAATCAACATCGTGGTATTCCAGCTTGAGAGTTGCACTTCGCCCACAGGTTCCAGCATGCCAATACCAGCGTTATTAACCAGAATGTCGATTTGGCCAAAATCATCGTGAATTTGCTCTACCAACTCGCCAAGCGCCTCGACGTTAGCCAGATCGAAAACGTAACCTTGCGAAGGGCTATCCATCTTGCTGGCAACCGATTTAACTTCTTCTGCACGATCAATCATCGCCACCTGCGCGCCCGCAGCACTTAAACAGCGGGCAATAGCGTGACCAATTCCCGATGCGGCACCAGTGACTATCGCAACCTTGTTTTGCAGTGAAAATGGTGTTGTCATGTTTCTCTCCTTTTGATGAAGGGTATTTATTCGGATTTGTTAGCTGCTGAATGTAATGGCGCTTTACGCGCAATTTTTGGTTGGGGATTACGGATAAAGAACGTCATCACACCGCCGGCAAAATAGAGCAGTGAGAAAGTAATAATGACATGCTCTATTTCAAATGACAGACCGAACATTAATGCGGCAACAGCCGGCCCAATAAGATTGCCGAAGCCGCCACCCAAATTCTGCACCGAAACGGCAGCACCTTTATGCTGCGGCGCCAGCATCGGAAAAATAGCACCCATCGGCACAAATGAAGTAAGTGTTAAGGCTAATAACAGCGCGCAGACGATTGCTAATACTAGATTACCGGGGAAAAATGAAGGTAAATAATAGAATGCCGCAGTGGTAATAGTACATCCAAAGAAACCGAACCAGCGCATTTGAAAAATCCAGCCAATATGATCACCGATTATTCCCCAAAGCACATTGGTTATCGGTTGCACCAGAAAAAACACGCCCCAGATAGTGGCCCATTCTTTCGTTGAAAAACCCAATTCTCGAGTGAAATAAATCGGCATGAATACGGGCAAACCAAACAGTGCCACATTACACAATATGCGTGTTATCAATGCAAAGAACATACTTCGGTCTTCAAAGATCAGCGTTATTCCGCGTGATATTTCGCGCAGTTTCTCTTTGCGGTTCACGCCCTCACTATTTAGATTATGTTCACTCTGATTTTTAACCGTAATGAATATAATCACGCCACCTACCGCAGCGAACAGCAGTGAAAGCCATAAGGTATTGATGAAGCCTATCTCAGGTACCAGAAGACCAGAAAGGAAGGAAGCAGTGATGCCATAACCAATGGTAAACATCGACCAAATCCAACCTGTCGCGGAGGCGAGTCGATGTTCAGGCGTGCGCTGCACCACTAATACATAGAACCCATAAAAGAATAGCGGATAAGCGAAGCCACGCAGCGTATAACTGACCAGCATCCAGACAAAGTTATTTTCACTCACGCCAAAATAAACGAAGATGGCATGTAAAATAATCCACCAAATAGCGCCGGTAAGCATGATCTTCTTAGGGCCATAAATTTCACTGACTGCTCCAGAAAGCCAACTTGAGACAGCAGCAGTTAATGCATAAACAGTAAAAACTAAGGAAACTTGTTTTTCTCCATAACCGAGATCATAAAGATATCGGGAGAGATGAGCGAGTTCAATACCATCGCCGGTCATAAATATGGCCATTGCAATATATCCCCACAGCAGGGATATTGGCATACCGAAAACCACTCTGGAGTATTGCGAATTTGCACTACTGCTTTGCACACTCATTGTTTTAGCCACTCCCTTTTAATTTTTCATTATCCGAATAACCTGTGATACGGCGAACAAGAAAATGGCATAGCATCAGGCGTAAAACTTCTATCCGAATGACATAGGGGATGGAACTAAGGCAATATTACAAAGAAAGTCATGCGCAGCATTACATTTTATTAAATGAGAACGAAAATAAATAAACCATTTATTAGCTGATTCACTAATATCCATTGGCGTTATTTTAGGTTTATCGCTATAGAATAGAATCTAAGACTTCGCTTTACGAACGCATTATCGTTGACATCAAAGATTCTTAGACTTTATTTTTACCCAATAAAAAAGCGGTGGTTTTCACCACCGCTTTTATTTCTTACCAACGTATTCTGTTACTCGCGAAACAGTGCTTCGATGTTCAAACCTTGAGTCTGCAGAATCTCACGCAGACGACGCAGTCCTTCCACCTGGATCTGACGTACGCGTTCACGGGTCAACCCGATTTCACGGCCTACATCTTCCAGCGTTGCCGCTTCATAGCCTAACAGGCCGAAACGACGTGCTAACACTTCACGCTGCTTGGCATTCAATTCAAACAACCACTTAACGATGCTTTGTTTCATATCATCGTCTTGCGTGGTGTCTTCCGGACCGTTGTCTTTCTCATCGGCCAGGATATCCAGCAGCGCTTTTTCGGAATCACCACCCAAAGGTGTATCGACCGAGGTAATGCGCTCATTGAGACGCAGCATACGGCTCACGTCATCAACAGGCTTGTCTAGCTGCTCGGCAATCTCTTCAGCACTAGGCTCATGGTCAAGCTTGTGCGAAAGTTCACGCGCGGTACGCAGGTAAACATTCAACTCTTTAACGATGTGAATCGGCAGACGGATAGTACGGGTTTGATTCATAATCGCCCGTTCAATTGTCTGACGAATCCACCACGTGGCGTAAGTTGAGAAACGGAACCCACGTTCTGGGTCAAACTTCTCTACGGCGCGAATCAAGCCGAGATTACCCTCTTCAATCAGATCCAGCAGTGCCAGACCACGATTGCTGTAACGACGGGCAATCTTTACTACCAAACGTAAGTTACTTTCAATCATGCGGCGGCGAGAAGGAATGTCACCCCGCAGTGCACGGCGCGCAAAGAAGACTTCTTCTTCTGCCGTCAGCAGTGGTGAATAACCAATCTCTCCGAGGTAAAGCTGCGTCGCATCCAAAACGCGTTGCGTCGCACCCTGTGACAACAGCTCTTCTTCCGCTACGTCGTTGTTATCACCAGGTTCGTTCTCAACGAGAGCCTTCTCATCAAAAACCTCAGCTCCGTTGTTTTCCTCGAATTCCGCATCTTCATGTAAATCGTTAACTTTCAGCGTATTCTGGTTCATTAGCGGCTCCTACCCGTGATCCAAGGGCAGAACCAAGGTTCTGCCGGATTATCGCTGCGGTAAATAACGCAACGGGTTTACGGATTTCCCCTTGTAACGAATTTCAAAGTGCAATCGTACTGAACTGGTACCGGTGCTACCCATGGTAGCGATTTTTTGCCCCGCCTTAACTTCCTGTTGTTCCCGGACCAGCATAGAGTCGTTGTGGGCGTAGGCGCTCAGGTAGTCATCATTGTGTTTGATGATGATTAAATTACCGTACCCACGGAGCGCGTTGCCTGCGTACACCACTCTTCCCGAAGCTGTGGCGACAACAGGTTGTCCACGCGAACCGGCGATATCGACACCTTTGTTTCCGCCTTCCGCAGCGGAGAAGTTATCGATGATCTTCCCATCAGTCGGCCAACGCCAGCTTCCCACTGGGGTTGTGCTATTTGTCGTGCTGCTGACTGTAGGTGGTGCGACAACCGGAGCTGTGGTCGTTGCCACATTATTTGCTCCTTTCGACGGCAGCAATTTGCTTCCCGACGAATTACCCGAATCATCAGAATACGTAATAACAGGTTGCTGTGCAACAGGGGTCGATTTAATTTGCGTCTGACTCGGTGTAACAGGTACGCCGCCCTGCGTGGCATCCGCTACGGTTATCGCGTTTCCACCGGTAATCGTTTGGCCGTTACCATTGCCAACCTGCAGCGTTTGCCCGGCATTCAAGCCGTACGGGGCGGCGATATTATTGCGCTGCGCCAAATCACGGAAATCGTTGCCGGTAATCCAGGCAATATAGAACAAGGTATCGCCACGTTTTACGGTATAAGTTTCGCCACCGTAGCTACCTTTCGGAATATTCCCATAGTTGCGATTGTACACAATACGGCCATTTTCGGTGGCCACATTATTATTATCACTAACCATTCCAGATGAGGGCTGTGTAGATGGAGTGCTGCTGCTTAACATTCCGCCACGCGGCATCGCAGGCACAGCGCTGTTTTGCGCAGAGATCATGCCGCCGCTCGGGGCTGAAGCCATACCGCTATCGCCGTTATTACTACCAATCTGGCTAATGGGTGCCTGGGTATTGTCGCCAGAACTACAGCCCGCCAGCCAAAAACCTACCAAAGAAAGTGCCGCCAAACGGCGTAATTGAAATGCTGTGCTTCCCATGCTCACTGATCCCCCGTGATGGCAACCCTGAATATAAATGTGTAACGGCGTTAACCGCATTATCCACTGCGCGTAACGTTAAAAACGGTTTTTAGCATTGATAAACAAGGATAGTAACAATATCAACTGTGCCGTGCCATGTAACAGTTGTGAAGAATTGCGTAAGGACGGTTCAGGCCAGATCACCCTGAACCAACGGCACAAAGCGTACGGGCTCAATGATTTCTTCAATCAATTCACCCCCCTGACGACGCAAACGCTTCAACACCTGTTGATCCTCGCCAACCGGCAGCACCATTTTGCCGCCCTCGCCTAATTGCGCTATCAGCAAAGTCGGAATTTCAGGTGGTGCGGCGGTCACGATGATGGCATCAAACGGGCCGCGCGTCGCCCAGCCCTGCCAGCCATCGCCATGACGGGTTGATATATTGTGCAGATCGAGTTGCTTAAGGCGGCGTTTGGCTTGCCACTGCAAACCTTTGATACGTTCTACGGAGTAAACATGATTGACCAGATGCGCCAGAATGGCGGTCTGATAACCAGAACCCGTGCCGATTTCCAGCACGCGTGATTCGGGCGTGAGCTCCAACAAGGCGGTCATGCGCGCCACCATGTAGGGCTGTGAAATGGTCTGGCCCATGCCAATCGGCAACGCGACGTTTTCCCATGCTTTGTGCTCGAAAGCCTCATCGATAAAACGCTCACGCGGCACATCGGCAATGGCTTTCAGCAGGTGTTCATCATGAATGCCCTGCGCGCGCAACTGATCCAATAGCGTTTCGATGCGGCGATTCACCATGCCAGCTTCACCTCAGCCTGGACCAGCCAGTCACTTAACACCTCTTGTGCCGCATGTGCTGTCAAATCGACATGCAGCGCGGTGAGAGAGACATAACCCGCATCAACGGCGGCGAAATCGGTATCTGGGCCTGCATCCAGTTTGAGTCCCGGCGGGCCAATCCAGTAGAGCGGCTGCCCGCGTGGATCCTCGGTGCATATGACCTGATCAGCGGGATGACGGCTGCCGCAACGCGTAACGCGAAAACCTTTAATTTCCGCTAACGGCAAGTCAGGGACGTTGATATTGAGAATGCGGCCAGTGCGCAGCGGGGCACGTGATAAGGCACGCAGCAGCGTGCAGGTAACAGCGGCAGCGGTATCGTAATGCTGATGTCCATTGAGTGAAACGGCGAGCGCGGGCAATCCGAGATGACGTCCTTCCATCGCCGCAGCGACCGTACCCGAGTAGATCACATCATCGCCAAGGTTTGGCCCGGCGTTGATACCGGACACCACGATGTCAGGACGTGGTTGCATCAAATTATTGACGCCAAGGAACACGCAGTCGGTTGGCGTGCCCATTTGCACCGCGATGTCGCCATTTTCATGCGTAAAGGTACGCAGCGGCGTCTCCAGGGTTAGCGAGTTAGATGCGCCGCTACGATTACGATCGGGCGCGACCACCTGCACCTCGGCAAACTCACGTAAAGCACGCGCCAGCGTCTGAATACCCGGCGCATGGATTCCGTCATCGTTACTCAGCAATATCCGCATCGTTACCTTCTTGTTGGAGAAGCTCACGCACCACGCTGGTGGCAAAACTGCCGGCGGGCAGCCAGAACTGCATCTCCAGCGTTACCTCATCCCACCACTCCCAGCGCAGATCCTTTGGCACAACCAGCATCGCGCGCCGAGCGGCATCAACGCGCTCGCGCTCAAGCAGTGTAATCAATTCTTCTGCGCCTGCCAGGCTCTGCTGCTCAAAAAGCAGCGCGTCGCCTTGCGGTCCGGGTTCACCGCGACCGGGCAGCGGCGCAGTGATGCGCAGTTGATGACTATCGACGCGCTGCTGCACATCAGGCAACTCTTCAGCTTGTGCTACGAACCAACTGCCGCGTCCCGCCAGCTGCACCGCATCGCCCACCTGCACCACATCCAGTGCACCATCGCGCTGCAAACGGGCGCTGGTAACCTGATTAAACAGATAACTGCGGGTAGCCGACAACAGCAAACCTTTCATATTGCGATCGCGCGGACGGAATGTCTCTTTCGCCCACTGTTTCGCCTGCGTCAGGTTGTTGCCGCCGCGCCCAAAGCGCTGCTCACCAAAGTAGTTCGGCACGCCGCGCTGTTGAATCTGCTGCAAACGCGCGTCGACTTCGCTGCGATCGGAAATCTGACGCACGACTAAGCGGAACGCATTGCCCGCCAGCGCCCCGGTACGCAGTTTGCGCTTATGACGAATCACCTGCAGGATTTCAACGCCTTCTAGCTGAAATCCGGCCAGATTCGGCATGCCATTGCCCGGCACGCGGAAACAGAGCGTTTGCTCGGTGACCGCATGACGATCTTTCATGCCAGCATAGCTGAGATCGCGCACCGGCACTTTGAGAAATTTGGCGATGGCTTCGGCAACAAAGCGCGTGTTGCAGCCAATTTTGCGGATGCGCACCAACAACTGCTCGCCCTCACCATCATAGGGATAGCCGAGATCTTCAATCACCACGAAATCTTCGGGATTGGCTTTGATCACGCCAGTGGCTGTGGGCACGCCATGCAGGTAATGCAGCTCACTCATGCCGCATCGACCTTCAGCAGCAGCGCTACCGCTTCACAGGCAATGCCTTCGCCACGACCGGTAAAGCCAAGCTTTTCGGTCGTTGTGGCTTTAACGTTGACGTCGTCCATATGACAGCCGAGATCTTCGGCAATATTGACGCGCATCTGCGGCACATGCGGCAACATTTTCGGCGCCTGCGCAATGATGGTCACATCAACATTCCCGATGCGATAGCCTTTCAACTGAATACGTCGCCAGGCTTCGCGCAGCAACCCGCGACTGTCGGCACCTTTAAAGGCCGGGTCGGTATCCGGGAATAACTTGCCGATATCACCCATCGCCACTGCACCAAGCAAGGCATCGGTCAATGCATGCAGCGCCACATCGCCATCTGAATGGGCGACGAAACCGTGTTCGAAGGGAATACGCACCCCACCAATCACTAACGGACCTTCGCCGCCAAAAGCGTGAACGTCAAAACCGTGACCGATACGCATCATGCGCTCTCCTGTAACTGAATCTGGGTAAGATAGAAGGCCGCCAGCGCCAGATCTTCTGGCCGCGTCACCTTTATATTGTCGCTGCGCCCGCTCACCAACTCTGGATGATAACCGCAATATTCCAGCGCTGACGCTTCATCAGTAATGGTAGCGCCTTCATGAAGTGCGCGGGTCAGGCAAGCGGTGAGCAGTTGATGAGGGAAAAATTGCGGCGTTAACGCATGCCATAAATCTTCGCGATCCACGGTATGCGCAATAGCGGTTTTGCCCGGTTCGGCGCGCTTCATGGTATCGCGCACCGGCGCGGCTAAAATCCCGCCAACCTTGCTGTATTCACGTACAGCCAGCAATCGCGCTAAATCATCGGGATGCAGGCAAGGACGTGCGGCGTCATGCACCAGCACCCATTCGCTGTGATGAATGGCGTTCAAGCCGGCCAGCACCGATTCGGCGCGCGTGTCGCCACCCGTCACTCTGAGAATGCGGGAGTCTTGCGCCAGCGGCAGGGAATCGAACCAGCCATCGTCATTGCTTACCGGCACGATCACCTGTTTTACTGCAGGATGTGCCAGCAGGCGTGCAACGCTGTGTTCAAGAAGGGTGAATTGACCAATGGTCAGATACTGTTTTGGGCAGGCAGCCTGCATACGGCTGCCCACACCTGCGGCGGGCACCACGGCAATCACATCCGCAAGGATCGGGCGCTTGTTCATGGCTTATCGTTGTTGATTTTGCGCAGCTTGTTGCGCGTTGCGTTTATTCTGGTCTGGCACCAGACGATAGAAGGTCTCACCGGGCTTAATCATGCCCAGTTCATTGCGTGCGCGTTCCTCGATCGCTTCCGAGCCGCCATTGAGATCGTCAATTTCGGCGAAAAGCTGATCGTTACGCGCTTTAAGCTTGGCGTTATTCGCCTGTTGTGACGCGACGTCTTCGTTGACGCGCGTATAATCATGTATACCGTTCTTACCCAGCCACAGAGAATATTGAAGCCATCCCAGCAGCACGAGTAGCAGTAACGTCAGTTTTCCCATCCCCGCCCCCTGAAAAACGGCCCAATCATCCCATAACTTGACGCTGGACTCCACTGCGGCGGCGAAAATGCCGCGCACGGGCGTTTGTCAGTACAAATAATGACAGAGAGCGGCGCGAGACGGCAGGTAAAGTTTTGTAACCAGCCGATGCGTTTGCACATCAGGTGGGCGTTACCAACCCGAGAGAAAGGAGAACAGTAGCCAGAACAAACATATCACCACCATCGCCGTCGCGATGCCGCTCCAGAACAAATGGGTACGGATCATCAGACTCAGGACAATGCCAATCAGCACTGAAACCGGCAACAGCGCGAGAAAAAACGGCCAGGTGTAGAGGAAGAAGAACAGCGTATTGGAGCCGTAAAGCATGAAGGGAATCGCCAGCGCGCACCAGTACGAGAGAAAGCCAAACACGCCGCCCGGCAATGATGAGCGAGGCTCATCCGGGGTGCGTTCATCTTTGCGGGCTAGCATTGGCGTTACGTTCTGCATAGAGATCCTGTTGACGCTAAGCGCGGCAAATCCAGGGGGATTTGCCGCTGTCGGTTCAGGATTTGATGATATCGCGGTGGCGCAGTAGGTCTAACAATTGGCCGGTCAGTTTTGTAACCAATTGTTCGCCATTAAGATGGATTTCAGGGGCTTCTGGCGCTTCATACACGCTGTCGATGCCGGTGAAATTACGCAGCTCACCGGCGCGGGCTTTTTTATACAAACCTTTGGGATCGCGCGCTTCGCACACCGCCAACGGCGTATCGACAAACACTTCGATAAACTGCCCCGATTTAAGCAGATCGCGCACCATTTGGCGTTCAACGCGATGCGGCGAGATAAAGGCAGTCAATACCACTAAACCGGCATCGACCATCAATTTCGCCACTTCGCCGACACGACGGATGTTCTCTTTACGATCGTCATCACTGAAGCCGAGGTCACGGCACAGGCCGTGACGCACGTTGTCGCCATCCAGCAGATAGGTATTCACACCCGCACGATGCAGCGCCTGCTCCAGCGCGCCGGCCACGGTGGATTTCCCCGAGCCGGAAAGCCCGGTGAACCACAGCACCACGCCTTGATGGCCGTGACGCTGTTCACGCTCCTCACGTGTTACCGGATGATCGTGCCACACCACGTTTTCATCGTGTTGCGCCATTACTTGCCACCCAGCAGATCGCGCGCGTTCCAGTGTGGGAAGTGGCGACGCACCAGCGCGTTCAGTTCCAGCTCGAAATCGCTGAACTGGCCTGCTTGCGCACGCACATCAGTAAGTGGCTGATTGATCATGCCAGCCCCCACCGTCACGTTGCTCAGGCGATCGATAAAGATCATGCCGCCGGTGACCGGATTCTGGCGATAAGCGTCCAGTACCATCGGCTCATCAAAGGTCAGCTCGACCAGGCCGATGCCGTTAAGCGGCAGGCTGTCCACCGTGCGCTTCTCCAGCGAGTTGATCTCCACCTGATGGATCACTTTTTCAACGCGCGCGCGGGTTTTCTTCCCGGCAATCTTCACTTCGTAACTTTGACCCGGCTGCAGCGGCTGTTCGGCCATCCACACCACATCAACGGTGGCGGATTGCACCGCCTGCAGATCGGCTTCAACATCCACCAGCAGATCGCCACGGCTAATGTCGATCTCATCATTTAGCACCAGCGTTATCGCTTCACCGGCGCCCGCTTCTGGTAAGTCACCATCAAAAGTGACGATGCGCGAGATGGTCGATTCCACGCCTGATGGCAGCACTTTCACACGCTGGCCGACTTTCACCACGCCCGAGGCCAGCGTACCGGCATAACCGCGGAAATCGAGGTTAGGACGGTTCACATACTGCACCGGGAAACGCATTGGCTGGTGATCCACCACGCGGTTCAGTTCAACGGTTTCCAGCACGTCGAGCAGCGTTGGACCGCTGTACCACGGCATGGTCACGCCTGGCGTCGCCACGTTATCGCCTTCCAGCGCTGACATCGGCACAAAGCGAATATCGAGATCGTCCGGCAGCTGCGCGGCGAAATCGAGGTAATCCTGTTTGATCTGTTCGAAGGTCTCTTGCTTGTACTCCACCAGATCCATCTTGTTGATGGCGACCACCAGATGTTTGATGCCCAGCAGCGTGGAGATAAAGCTGTGCCGACGCGTTTGATCCAGCACGCCTTTACGCGCATCAATCAGCAGGATGGCTAAATCGCAAGTGGACGCACCTGTCGCCATGTTGCGCGTGTACTGCTCGTGTCCCGGCGTATCGGCGATGATGAATTTGCGCTTCTCGGTGGAGAAGTAGCGATACGCTACATCGATGGTGATGCCCTGCTCGCGCTCGGCCTGCAAGCCATCCACCAGTAATGCCAGATCGAGCTTCTCGCCCTGCGTGCCGTGACGTTTGCTGTCATTGTGCAGCGATGAAAGCTGGTCTTCATAAATTTGACGCGTGTCGTGCAGCAAGCGACCAATCAGCGTACTTTTGCCGTCGTCGACGCTACCGCAGGTGAGGAAACGCAGCAGGCTTTTATGTTGTTGCGCGGTCAGCCAGGCTTCTACGCCGCCCTGATCGGCAATCTGTTGTGCAATAACGGTATTCATCTGCGTCTCCTTAGAAATAACCCTGACGTTTCTTCATTTCCATCGAACCGGCCTGGTCGCGGTCAATCACGCGTCCCTGGCGTTCACTGGTGGTGGAGACCAGCATCTCTTCAATAATTTCTGGCAGCGTCTGCGCTTCAGATTCCACCGCGCCGGTTAGCGGCCAGCAGCCGAGCGTACGGAAACGCACCATACGCTGTTTGATCACTTCACCTGGCTGCAGATCGATACGGTCGTCATCGATCATCATCAGCATGCCGTCACGCTCCAGCACCGGACGCGGTGCGGCGAGGTATAGCGGCACAATTTCGATATTTTCCAGGAAGATGTACTGCCAGATATCCAGCTCGGTCCAGTTCGAGAGCGGGAACACGCGGATGCTTTCACCTTTGTTAATCTGGCCGTTGTAGTTGTGCCACAGCTCAGGACGCTGGTTTTTCGGGTCCCAGCGGTGGAAGCGATCGCGGAATGAGTAGATACGCTCTTTCGCACGCGATTTCTCTTCGTCACGCCGTGCGCCGCCGAAGGCCGCATCAAAGCCGTATTTGTTCAGCGCTTGCTTCAGGCCTTCGGTTTTCATGATGTCGGTATGTTTGGCGCTGCCGTGGACGAACGGGTTGATGCCCATCGCCACACCTTCCGGGTTACGATGCACCAGCAGCTCCGCGCCCATCGCTTTTACGGTGCGATCGCGGAACTCGTACATCTCACGGAATTTCCAGCCGGTATCAACGTGCAGCAGCGGAAACGGCAGCGTGCCCGGATAGAAGGCTTTGCGCGCCAGATGCAGCATTACCGAGGAGTCTTTACCGATGGAGTACATCATCACCGGATTGCTGAACTCGGCCGCCACCTCGCGGATGATATGGATACTCTCTGCCTCCAGCTGGCGCAGATGAGTAAGACGATTTTGGTCCATAATTTTTCCTCAAGCCAAATTGACAACGGCGGACTCGCGAGCCCCCTGCTGTGCCGAATGTTGGAACCAGGCCAATTGCCCGTGCAAATTCACTACTTCGCCAATCACTAACAGTGCTGGCGTGGGCGCGGCCGCAGCCAGCGCCTCCAGTTGATCTAATGTACCGGTCAGCACCTGCTGATCCTGACGCGTGCCGCGGCCAATCACCGCCACCGGCGTGGAAGCCGCACGGCCATGCTCGATAAGCCCGGCAGCAATTTCCGCCGCTTTCACCGTGCCCATATAAATCGCTAAGGTTTGACGCGCGCGCGCCAGCGACGGCCAATCGATGTCGTCGCCATCCGCGCGGCAGTGACCGGTAATAAACAGCACGCTCTGGGCGTGATCGCGATGGGTGAGCGGAATGCCCGCATACGCCGTCGCGCCTGCCGCTGCGGTAATCCCCGGCACCACCTGGAATGGAATGCCTGCCGCCTGCGCCGCCTGCAACTCTTCGCCACCGCGACCAAAAATAAACGGATCGCCGCCTTTCAGACGCACCACGCGTTTACCCTGCTGCGCCAGCGTCACCAGCATCTGATTGGTCTCTTCCTGCGGCACCGAATGGGCTCCGGCGCGTTTACCCACGCAGATCCGATCGGCATCGCGGCGCACCAGCTCTAATACTTCGTCGCTAACCAGATGGTCATACAGCACCACATCGGCCAGCTGCATCACCTGCAGGCCACGCAGCGTCAGCAAACCGCTGTCGCCCGGCCCGGCGCCCACCAGCGTGATTTCACCCTGATTGTCACTGTCGTTATCCAGCTCACGATCGAGCGTGCGGCGCGCCTCATTAATGTTGCCCGCCGCCATCTGGCTGGCGAACAGTCCATTAAAGGCGCGTTCCCAGAAACGACGACGCTCAGACATGCGGTGATAGCGTTGTTTCACCTTGTCGCGCCACTGTCCGGCCACTTCGGCCATCTGTCCGAGATTAGCGGGCAGTAACGCTTCGATTTTT
This sequence comes from Pantoea sp. X-Soil-ISGK-421, assembly GCF_059730785.1. Taxonomy (NCBI): domain Bacteria; kingdom Pseudomonadati; phylum Pseudomonadota; class Gammaproteobacteria; order Enterobacterales; family Erwiniaceae; genus Pantoea; species Pantoea sp. X-Soil-ISGK-421. Next base: position 3,147,096 of record NZ_AP035979.1, read on the forward strand.
TCACGCAGCAGACGCGCTAACACCGGCGCAGTGCCGCTGGAGGAGATCGCCACCACCAGCGGCGAGCGGTCAACAATCGACGGGAAGATAAAGCTGCATTTCGGCTGATCGTCCACCACGTTCACCAGCTTGTGGCGCGCATTCGCCGCATCGAATACCTGTGCGTTGAGTACGTTGTCATCGGTGGCGGCAATCACCAGGAAAACGCCATCCAACTGCGCCGGATCGAAGCGGTGGGCAATCCATTCAATTGCCGCAATGTCCAGCAGCGCCTGCAGCTCATGGCCGAGTTCGCGCGCGGCGACCAATATGCGCGCACCGGCACGTCGCAGCAGTTCTATTTTGCGCGCAGCAATCTCGCCACCGCCGACAACTAACACCGGGCGGCTTTTGAGATCGGCAAAGAGAGGCAGATAATCCACGTTAACCTTGCTAGTTTTACAATAAGTTAACGCGACTATACGTCCCGCCCTTCCGACAGATGAAATTACGAATTGGAATGAGTAGTTACCGAATGGAATAACGACCCAGGATTGTTGATAACATTTTGTGCTTAACAAATGATATTGCTAGTGTTTCGGAGCAAATCAAATTGTGCCAGCGCCGTCACAGTTTCATACTAACTCGGAATTTTTTTAGCATGACCGGATGTCAGAAAAGGACAAAAATTATGTTTGCCACTTTCCGCCGCACGGTGCTGGCTGCACTGCTCGCGGGCGGTTTGCCTTTCTTTGTTCAGGCTGCGAGCAACAGCGCGCCAGGACACTTTGCTGAACAGCAACTTCGCCACATTGCCACCTATTTCCCCGGCCGCATGAGCGGCAGTCCCGCCGAGTTGCTGACTGCCGATTATCTGCAGCAGCAGTTCAGCCAACTGGGATATCAAAGTAATACCCGCCAGTTCAAAACTCGCTATGACTGGCTAGAGAAAAAAGGTGAGATCCGAACACATAAAGTCACCGCTACCTCGGTGATTGCTGCGCGTGCGGGTGCGGTACCGCAGGAGATCCTGATTGTCACGCATCTGGATACCTGGACACCGCTCAGCCGCCACGAAGCTGATAACAATCTCGGCGGCCTGCGCTTGCAGGGCGTGGATGACAACGCCTCCGGGCTTGGTGTAATGCTGGAACTGGCGCAGGCGCTGAGCAAAACGCCGCTGCACTATGGCGTGCGCTTTGTGGCGCTAAGCGCCGGTGAAGCGGGTTTGCACGGCATGGATGACTACCTGGCGCGCATGAGCGCGCAGGAGAAGAAGAATACGCTGCTGGTGATCGATCTCAACAGCCTGATCGTCGGTGATCATCTCTACTTTAATAGCGGCATCAATACACCCTCGGCGGTGCGCAAGCAGACCAGTGCACGCGCCGTACAACTGGCGCACCGTTACGGCATCTCAGCGGCGAGTCACGCGATGACCGCCCGCGATTATCCGGGCGTAAATCCGTTTGATAAAGCCGGCATGCCCTTAATGGATGTCACCGCTGCCAATTGGGCGCTGGGCAACAAAGATGGACAGCAGCAACGCGCGCATTCCCGCCATTTCCCGGACGGCAATGTACGCCACCAAACCGAACGCGATAACCTGAATTATCTTGACCGCTGGCTGCCTGGCCGTATAACCCAACGCACGCATGACAGCGTGAAGATCTTACTGCCGCTGTTAACCGAGCTCGCTAATCCGACAACCTGAGGATTCACTATGTACGTGGTATATCTGAACTATTTTCGTCCGGTAGAAGAAGTGGAAGCGTTGCTGGCGCCGCATATCGAGTGGCTGGATCGCTATTTCGCCAATGGCGTGTTTATTGCGGCGGGACGTAAAGATCCGCGTACCGGCGGCATGATCATGGTGAAAGATATCGATCGCGCGCGGCTGGATACCCTCCTGGCGGAAGATCCGTTTGTCGCGGTAGCGCATTATGAGGTGACGAAGGTGAATGTGACGCGTGCGGCGGAGGAGTTTGCGGGGTTGCAAGAGGGGTGAATAAAAAGGAGCGCATGAATGCGCTCCCTACGTTGTAGGGTCGGCATTTATGCCGACCTGCTAATCAACCTTCATGCAATCCGCACTCACGCTTCAGGCCGAAGAAACGCGTCTCTTCTTCTGCCATGCCCGGCTCCCACTTTTTGGTGGTGTGCGTATCGCCCACTGACAGATAACCTTCATCCCACAGCGGATGGTATTTCAATCCGTGCTGCTTCAGATACTGATGCACCTGACGGTTATCCCAATCAATAATCGGCAGAATCTTGAACACGCCGCGCTGTACCGCCAGCACCGGCAAACTGGCACGACTGCCAGATTGATCGCGGCGCAAGCCAGCAAACCAGGTTTGCGCCTCCAACGTTTCCAGCGCGCGATTCATCGGTTCCACTTTGTTGATCTGGTTATACTGCTCAATCCCTTCGACGCCCTGCTCCCACAGTTTGCCGTAACGCGCTTCCTGCCATGCCGCTGACGTCTCAGCACGGAAGATCTGCAGGTTAAGATTGAGCTTGTCGGTCAGCTCATCAATAAAGCGATAGGTTTCCGGGAACAGATAACCGGTATCGGTGAGGATCACCGGAATGTCCGGCTTCTGCTGCGTCACCATATGCAGCAGAACCGCCGCCTGAATACCAAAACTGGATGACAGCACAAACGCGCCTGGCAAATGTTCCAACGCCCAGCTTACGCGCTCTTCAGCCGAGCGCTTCTCCAGCTGCACGTTGCTTTCGGCCAACGCCATGATGCGGTCAACTTTTGATGAACCATTCAGTGCTGCGAGATCGAGTACCGTCATACTGCCTCCGAGTCCCAAAAATCACGGGCGGGATCAACCACGGCTTTGATAATGCCTGCGCGAATCACGAAGTCACCGAAGCCCTCATCGGCCTGACGCTCGGTTGCCCAGCGCCCTACCAGCTCATCGATGCTGGCGAGGATTTCGCCTTCGTTGATGTTTTCGCGATACATGCGCGGAATGCGTGTGCCTTCACGGTTGCCGCCAATATGTAAGTTGTAACGGCCCGGCGCTTTCCCCACCAGACCCAACTCCGCCAGCAAAGCACGTCCGCAACCGTTCGGGCAACCGGTAACGCGTAGCACAATGTGCTCTTGGCCAACGCCATGCTGATGCATGATCGCTTCCACTTTGGTGACGAACGACGGCAGGAAGCGCTCGGCTTCGGCCATCGCCAGCGGGCAGGTCGGGAACGCCACGCATGCCATTGAGTTCTCACGCTGCGCCGTCACCGCTTCCATCAAACCGTGTTCACGGGCGATGGCTTCAATCTGCGCCTTTTGCTCCTCAGATACGCCCGCCACAATCAGGTTCTGGTTAGCGGTGAGACGAAAATCGCCCTGATGGATTTTGGCGATTTCGGCAATACCGCGCTTCAGCGGACGACCTGGATAATCGAGCAAGCGACCGTTCTCAATAAACAGCGTCAGGTGCCATTTTTTATCGATGCCCTTCACCCAGCCAATGCGGTCGCCGCGTGTGGTGAACGCATACGGACGAATCGGTTCGAAAGTCAGGCCAGCACGTTTTTCCACTTCCGCTTTGAAGGTGTCAACGCCGACGCGTTCCAGCGTGTACTTAGTCTTGGCATTTTTACGATCGGTACGGTTGCCCCAATCGCGCTGCGTGGTGACAACCGCAGCCGCCACGTCGAGAATCTTCTCGACCGGCAGGAAGCCGAACTCACTCGCGGTGCGCGCATAGGTGGCTTTGTTACCGTGATCGATCGACAATCCGCCGCCGACCAGCAGGTTAAAGCCAATCAGCTTGCCGTTCTCAGCAATAGCGATAAAGTTCAAATCATTAGCGTGCAGATCGACATCGTTATGCGGCGGCACTACAACCGTGGTTTTGAATTTACGCGGCAGATAGGTTTCACCGAGAATCGGCTCTTTATCGGTGGTCGCGACCTTCTCTTTGTCCCACCAGATTTCAGCGTAAGCACGGGTTTGCGGCAGCAGATGCTCTGAGAGCTTTTTCGCCCACTCGTACGCTTCCTGATGCAGCTCTGATTCTACCGGGTTCGAGGTGCATAGCACGTTACGGTTCACGTCGTTGGCGGTTGCCAGTGCGTCCAGTCCAACTTCGTGCAGCATCTGGTGCGTCGGCTTGACGTTCTTCTTCAAAATGCCGTGAAACTGGAAGGTCTGACGGTTGGTCAAACGGATGCTGCCGTAAATGGTTTTATCGGTGGCGAATTTATCAATCGCCAGCCACTGCGTTGGCGTGATGATACCGCCCGGCAGACGGCAACGCAGCATCATGGCGTGACGCGGTTCCAGTTTCTGCGCCGCGCGCTCGGCACGGATATCACGGTCATCCTGCTGATACATACCGTGAAAACGGATCAGCAGGAAGTTATCGCCGGTGAAGCCACCGGTCAGGCCATCGTCGAGATCGTCGAGGATGGTGCCGCGCAGGTAGTTACTCTGTTTTTTCAGACGCTCAGCGTCGACCAGCTTGCCTTCAACGACCAGCGGTCCAGGATGTTTTTCGCTCATTAGTAAACGTCTCGCTGATAACGGCGCTCAATGCGCAGCTCACTTAAAAATTCGTCAGCCGTTTCACGATCCATAGCGCCGTGTTCGACCACCACATCCAGTAATGCCTGCTCAACGTCTTTCGCCATGCGATTAGCGTCGCCGCAGACGTAAAGGTGCGCGCCTTCCTGTAACCAGCTCCACACCTCCGCCCCTTTGGCGCGGATTTTATCTTGTACGTAAATTTTCTCAGCCTGATCGCGCGACCATGCCAGATCAATATTAGTCAGCAGGCCATCTTTGACGTACTTCTGCCACTCCACCTGATAGAGGAAATCATCGGTGAAGTGCGGGTTGCCAAAGAACAGCCAGTTTTTGCCGCCTGCGCCATCGTTATCGCGCTGCTGCATAAAGGCGCGGAACGGTGCGATGCCGGTGCCCGGACCAATCATGATCACTGGCGTTTCCGGATTAGCCGGTAAGCGGAAGTTGTCGTTGTGCTCGATGAACACGCGGATTTCGCCCTCTTCCTCGATGCGATCCGCTAACCACGTTGAGGCTCCGCCGCCACGCTGGCGACCGTCGATTTCAAAGCGCACCGCACCCACAGTGATGTGCACTTCGGTTTCGTTCTCCGCCTGCGATGAGGCGATGGAGTAAAGGCGCGGCGTCAGCGGACGCAGCAGGCCGGCTAATTGTTCAGCATTCAGTTCAGTCGGTGCCTGACGAACCATATCGACAATCGGGAAGCTCTGCGCATAGCTCTGCAGCTTCGGCTTGTCACCGGCCAGCGCCAACAGCGCGTCATTGCGGGACAGCGCCGCATACTGCTCGACGATTTGTGGTGTGTTGACCGTCAGTTCGAAATGCGTTTTCAGCGCTTCAGCCAGCGGCAGCGTTTTGCCCTGCACCACAACTTGCTCGTCACCTTTCAGCCACACCAGCTGCAGCAGTTCCTGCACCAGTTCGGCATCGTTTTCAAACCACACGCCCAGCGCATCGCCCGGCTGATAGCGCAGGCCAGAATCGCCAAGATCGATCTCAATGTGACGAACATCTTTATCCGAATCGCGTCCGGTGATCTTCTGATTAGCCGCAAAGCTGGCGACCAGCGGCTCTTCTTTGGTGTATGGGCTGCTGTCGATCAGATTGACGCTGCCCGCCGCAGTGACGGCGGCCTGTGCGGGCGATTCGCTCGGCACACGCGCTTTCAAAATTTCAGTGATCTGCTGACGCCACGCGTTCGCCTGATCTTTGTATTCCACATCGGCATCGACGCGATCCAGCAGACGTTCTGCACCCAGCTCCGCCAGACGCTCATCGAAGTCTTTACCGGCTTTGCTGAAAAACTCATAAGAGGTGTCGCCAAGGCCGAACACTGCAAACGCCGTGCCCTCAAACTTCGGCGCTTTCTTTGACAGCAAGAACTTGTGCAGCGCCACCGCTTCTTCCGGTGGCTCGCCTTCGCCTTGCGTGGAGGTCACCACCACCAGCAGCTTTTCCTGGCCGATCTGCTTGAATTTGTAATCGCCAGCGTTAACCAGATTGACGTTCAGCTTCGCCGCCAGCAGGTCATCACGCAGCTGCTCGGCCAGGCGGCGCGCGTTACCGGTTTGCGAGGCGGAGATCAGTGTGATGGTCGGGGTTTCTGCCTGAACAGGCGCTGGCGCGGCAACCGCACCCGGCGTCTGATTGACCATGCCCCAGAAATAGCCGGAGAGCCAGGCCATCTGAGTGGTGTTGAAATCCGTGGTCGCCGCCTGTAAGCGCGCGAGTTGCTCCGGTGATAACGGAAGCAGTGAACCTGGTGCCTGAGTCGTCATTGCGTTAAAAATTCCAGTGTCAGAAGTCCGGATCAATATGCTGCGAAAGAATGCGTAGGTTACCGGGCTGTATATTAACGATTAAATACGCCTTCGACATATTAAATAACCAAAATGACTAAGTGGTTTTTCGGGTAAAGTTAACCAGCAAAAGTGGTAAATGAAGCCGATATGATTCAATGAGTTAATTAGTCGTTTAGATGTTGAAAAGCCGCAAAATGCCCTTTTCACTGCCAGCGGGTGCGAAAAATCTGCAATTCAGGTAGACTTCAGCGGTTTTTAAGTCTGAGAGCCATTATGTCTACCACGTTATTTAAAGAGTTCCAGTTTGAATCTGCTCATCGCTTACCGCATGTGCCAGAAGGCCACAAGTGTGGCCGTTTGCACGGCCATTCATTCCTGGTGCGATTAGAAATCACCGGTGAAGTGGATGCGCATACCGGTTGGGTGATGGATTTTGCCGAACTGAAGGCGGCGTTTAACCCCCTCTACGAACGCCTCGATCATCACTATCTGAATGACATTCCAGGTCTGGAAAATCCCACCAGTGAAGTGCTGGCAAAGTGGATTTGGGATCAGATGAAGCCGATTCTGCCAGAGTTGAGCGCGGTGATGATAAAAGAGACCTGTACCGCTGGCTGCGTGTATCGCGGTTGAGGTCAGTGAAGCAGTAACCGTTGAGTGAGGTCGCCTGAATGGCGACCCTACAACTCAGGCGATATTCAGATATTTGTGCGTCTGCATGGAAAGCCGCCAGTTGCGGGCGATGCAGGTCTCGATACAGAGTTTAGTGGCCGCATCGCCACGGCTGATCGGTTGCAGCGCGACAATGCGCTTTTTATCGTCGTGCAATCCTGCCAGCAACGCATCTAACGCTTCAACATCGCGCTCACGCGCCACCGGATGTTTGATTTCATCTGCACGTTGCAATGCCTGCGGCAATACGTCGTAACCGCCGCGCATATTTACCTTTGGTGAAACTGTCACCCAGGTTGCATCAGAACACTGCACGTCGTGCGTGCCGCTGGTTTCGATCTGGCACGCAAAGCCTGCCGCTTCCAAGGCTTCCGTCAGTGGACGCAGATCAAAAATCGCCGGTTCACCGCCAGTAATCACTACGTGACGTGCGGTCCAGCCCTGGCGCTGAACAGTGTCGATCAGCATCGCGGCATCGGCGTTGCCCCAGGCATCGCTTTCGACGGTTTTCACCAGAATATCGCCCAGCGAGGTCTCCCGATCTGCACGCGTTTCCCAGGTATGTTTGGTATCACACCAGCTACAGCCCACCGGACATCCTTGTAAGCGGATGAACAGCGCCGGAACACCGGTATAAAAACCTTCGCCCTGCAGCGTCTGGAACATTTCGTTAATCGGGTAGAACATTTTTTACTCACGTCTAAAAATTTGAGGCGCAGATTATGGCAGATCTTTTGCGCCGAGTAACAGCTGCTTCGTGCCAAATAAAAGCAAAAGCCCCGCACAAGGCGGGGCTTAATTCAGACGATGCTGCCCGCAGGCAGCATACTCAGGCGATTACGCCTGGCCTTTAACTTCTTTCAGACCGTTGAACGGTGCTTTGCTGCCCAGCGCTTCTTCGATACGAATCAGCTGGTTGTACTTAGCAACACGGTCAGAACGGCTCATAGAACCGGTTTTGATCTGGCCAGCCGCAGTACCTACCGCCAGGTCAGCGATGGTTGCGTCTTCGGTTTCACCTGAACGGTGTGAAATCACCGCGGTGTAACCAGCATCTTTCGCCATCTTGATTGCAGCCAGAGTTTCGGTCAGTGAACCGATCTGGTTGAATTTGATCAGGATGGAGTTAGCGATGCCTTTATCGATACCTTCTTTCAGGATTTTGGTGTTGGTTACGAACAGATCGTCACCCACCAGCTGGATTTTATCGCCCAGCACTTTGGTCTGGTATGCGAAACCAGTCCAGTCAGATTCGTCCAGACCATCTTCGATAGAAACGATTGGGTACTGTTTGGTCAGGTCTTCCAGGAAGTGAGTGAACTCTTCTGAAGTGAAGGCTTTGTTGCCTTCGCCAGCCAGCACATATTTGCCGTCTTTGTAGAATTCAGATGCTGCGCAGTCCATCGCCAGGGTGATGTCTTTGCCCAGCTCGTAGCCTGCAGCTTTTACCGCTTCAGCGATAACAGCCAGCGCTTCGGCGTTAGAACCCAGGTTTGGCGCGTAGCCACCTTCGTCACCCACTGCGGTGCTCATGCCTTTAGACTTCAGCACTTTCGCCAGGTGATGGAAGACTTCAGAACCCATGCGAATCGCTTCTTTCAGGGTTGGCGCGCCAACGGGCTGAATCATGAATTCCTGGATGTCGACGTTGTTGTCGGCGTGCTCACCACCGTTGATGATGTTCATCATTGGCAGCGGCATAGAGTATTTGCCCGGGGTGCCGTTCAGTTCAGCGATGTGTGCGTACAGCGGCAGGCCTTTAGAGGCAGCAGCGGCTTTAGCAGCAGCCAGTGAAACCGCCAGAATGGCGTTAGCACCGAAGTTAGATTTGTTCTCAGTACCGTCCAGCTCGATCATGATCTTATCGATGTTCGCCTGGTCTTTGGCATCTTTACCGGTTACCGCGTTAGCGATAGGACCGTTAACAGCCGCAACCGCTTTGGTTACGCCTTTGCCCAGGAAACGAGATTTGTCACCGTCACGCAGCTCCAGTGCTTCGCGAGAACCGGTAGATGCACCTGATGGCGCAGCAGCCAGACCAACGAAACCGCCTTCCAGATGCACTTCTGCTTCTACAGTTGGGTTGCCACGGGAGTCGATGATTTCGCGACCGATGACTTTTACGATTTTGGACATTCGATTTTCCTCAGTACAAGTTAGTCAATCCTAAGACAAGCAACGCGCGAAAAGTTCGCGCGTTGCTCGTGAAACTTACTTCGCTAAACGCTTCTGGTGCTCCTGCGCGGCTTTCACAAAGCCAGCGAACAGCGGATGACCATCGCGTGGGGTCGACGTGAATTCCGGGTGGAACTGACAGGCAACAAACCACGGATGATTCGGGATCTCAATGATCTCAACCAGCTGATCGTCGCCAGAACGACCTGCAATATGCAGACCCGCCGCTTCAATCGGCTTCAGCAACATATTGTTTACTTCGTAACGATGACGGTGGCGTTCGGTAATGATTTCAGAACCGTACAACTGACGCACTTTGCTTTCCGGCGTCAACTGGCACTGCTGGCTGCCCAGACGCATGGTGCCGCCCAAATCGCTCTGCTCAGTACGTTGTTCAACGTTGCCCTCTTCGTCACGCCATTCGGTGATAAGCGCAACCACCGGATACTTACAGTCTGGCACAAATTCAGTAGAGTTCGCGCCTTCCATACCGGCAACGTTGCGGGCAAATTCCATCAGCGCAACCTGCATGCCCAGGCAAATACCCAGGTAAGGCACGTTGTTCTCACGGGCGTATTGCGCCGTCATCATCTTGCCTTCCACACCGCGGTAGCCGAAGCCGCCAGGGATCAGGATAGCATCGAGATCTTTCAGTAATTCGACACCACGCGTTTCAACATCCTGTGAGTCGATCAGCTTGATATTCACGGTGACGCGATTTTTCAGTCCACCGTGTTTCAACGCTTCAATCACTGACTTGTACGCATCCGGCAGCTCGACATATTTGCCGACCATACCGATGGTAACTTCGCCGCCCGGATTGGCTTCTTCGTAAATAACCTGTTCCCATTCGGCCAGGTTCGCTTCCGGTGCGTTCAGATTGAAACGCTTGCAGATGTAATCATCCAGACCCTGCGATTTCAGCATGCCTGGAATTTTGTAGATGGAATCCACATCTTTCAGGGAAATAACCGCTTTTTCCGGCACGTTACAGAACAGCGCAATTTTGGCGCGTTCGTTAGCCGGCACAGCGCGGTCAGAACGGCAAATCAGCACGTCTGGCTGAATCCCGATCGACAACAGCTCTTTCACTGAATGCTGGGTTGGCTTGGTTTTCACTTCGCCTGCGGCCGCCATATACGGCACCAGCGTCAGGTGCATATACATGGTGTGTTCACGACCGACATCGACCGCCATCTGGCGAATCGCTTCGAGGAACGGCAGCGATTCGATATCACCCACGGTTCCGCCAATCTCAACCAGAACGACGTCATGGCCTTCGCCGCCTTCAATGATGCGTTCTTTGATGGCATTGGTGATGTGCGGGATAACCTGAATCGTGGCGCCCAGATAGTCACCGCGACGCTCTTTGCGCAGCACTTCTGAGTAAATACGACCGGTCGTAAAGTTGTTGCGGCGCGACATTTTAGTGCGGATGAAGCGCTCGTAGTGACCTAAATCCAGATCGGTTTCGGCCCCATCATCGGTGACATACACTTCACCATGTTGCGTTGGGCTCATGGTACCCGGATCGACGTTGATGTACGGATCGAGTTTCATGATGGTCACATTAAGACCACGTGCTTCAAGGATGGCTGCGAGGGAGGCTGCGGCAATGCCTTTGCCCAGAGAGGAAACGACCCCGCCGGTCACAAAAATATAATTCGTTGTCATGCTGAACCTGAGAGTTTAGGTTTAAAGACGGTGGAATAACCAAGACGGGAAAATAGTATACTTGAAGTCGTCTTAAGCCACAATTGATGAATCACACCATCGTCCTCCACAGGTAAGCCGGTAACATAGCGGATAGCATGGTGTGAAATGTTGATGTACGTCACAAAGTCGCTGCAAGGCTGAATCGAGTAAGCTCGAGCGGCGAATTTATGCGCAGCGCTGGAATAATCGCCAGATTCGCTTACTGCTTGTTCTCATTCACTTTCACCTGCTGCCAGGCTGTTTCCATTTGATCCAACGTGGCATCGCTCATCGCCAACCCCTGTGAGGCAATGATGGCTTCAACCTCGCGGAAGCGGCGCTCAAATTTATCGTTAGCTTTCTGCAAAGCGACTTCAGCTTTGCTGCCTAAATGACGCGACAAATTGACGGTGGCAAACAGCAAATCACCGATTTCCTCTTCCAGCTTGTCATTATCTACCACCGCTTGTTGCGCTTCGTGCATCACTTCATCGATCTCTTCATGCACTTTATCCAGCACCGGGCCGAGATTATTCCAGTCAAATCCCACCGTGCTGCAACGCTTCTGAATTTTGTGCGCACGCATTAATGCCGGCAGCGCTTTGGGGATGTCATCCAGCGCGGAATGCTGCGATTTTTCCGCGCGCTCGCTGTGCTTAATCGCTTCCCAGTTTTTCAGCACGTCTTCGCTGGTTTCGACCTGAACATCGCCAAAAATGTGCGGATGACGGCGCTCAAGTTTGTCGCTGATGGCGTTACAGATGTCGTCGAAGTTAAAGCGCTGCTGCTCATCCGCCATCTGCGCATAGAACACCACCTGAAACAGCAGATCACCGAGTTCACCACGCAGATCGGCAAAATCTTCACGCTGAATGGCATCGATCACTTCGTAGGTTTCTTCCAGCGTGTAGGGCGCGATCGAGGCAAAGGTTTGCTGACGATCCCACGGGCAGCCGCGCTCCGGGTCGCGCAAGGTTTGCATGATGGTGAGCAGGCGGTTTAAGGGCGTCATGAGAGGATCCTTTGGGGCTGGTATGTAAAAAGGTCGCCATTCATGGCGACCTGGAAATCAGTGCAAACGGCGCGCGTCGATAATATCCGGCACCTGATTGAGACGCGCCAGAACGCGTCCGAGTACTTGCTGGTTATAGATCTCAATATCCATATCAATCGTCGCCAGCTGTTTTTTGGTATCGCTGCGGCTGGAGACGCCAAGTACATTGACCTTCTCGTTAGCCAGAATAGTGGTGATATCGCGCAGCAGGCCGCTACGATCGTTGGCAGTGACGCGCACCACCAGCGAGTAACCGCTGGAGTAATCCTCGCCCCATACGGCATCCACGATACGTTCCGGCGCATGCGAAATCAGCTCAGTTAACTGGTCACAGTCGGCGCGGTGAATAGAGATGCCGCGTCCCTGGGTAATAAAGCCAACAATATCGTCGCCGGGAATCGGCTGGCAGCAGCGTGCGATGTGGTGCAGCAGATTGCCCACCCCTTCCACCACCACGCGACCGCTCTCTTTGCGTGAAGACGGCGCATGCGACTTCTGCGTCAGTTGGCGCAACGCCTCGCGATCTTCCTCTTCGGCGCTCGGCTTGTTGAGCCTGGCCTGCAGGAAATTCACCATCTGATTGAGGCGAATATCGCCGCCGCCAATCATCGCCAGCAGCTCATCCTGTGAACTGACGTTATAGCGCGGCAGCAACAGTTTTTCCGCCTCGCGCATGCTGATATCCATCTGGTTCAGTTCGCTTTCCAGAATCTGGCGACCAGCAATAATATTTTTGTCACGATCCTGCTTGCGGAACCAGGCGTGAATCTTCGAGCGACCGCGGCTGGTGGTGATGTAGCCTAGGTTCGGATTCAGCCAGTCGCGGCTGGGGTTCGGCTGTTTCTGGGTGATCACTTCAATCTGATCGCCCATCTGCAGCTGATAGGTAAACGGCACGATGCGCCCGCTGATTTTGGCGCCAATGCAGCGGTGACCGATATCGCTGTGAATGTGGTAGGCGAAGTCGAGCGGCGTTGAGCCCGCCGGCAGATCGACCACATCACCTTTCGGGGTAAATACATAGACGCGGTCGTCAAATACCTGACTGCGCACCTCCTCCAGCATCTCGCCAGAATCAGCCATCTCTTCCTGCCAGGTGATCAGCTTACGCAGCCAGGCGATGCGCCCTTCATGTCCTGCTGCGCCGCGCGCATTGCTGGACGTTGGGCCTTCTTTGTACTTCCAGTGTGCCGCCACGCCCAATTCAGCATCTTCGTGCATCTGACGCGTACGAATCTGAATCTCCACCGTTTTGCCCTGCGGCCCCAGCACCACGGTATGAATCGATTGATAACCGTTGGGCTTCGGATTAGCGACGTAGTCGTCAAACTCGCTCGGCAGATGGCGAAACAGCGTATGCACCGTACCGAGCGCGCCGTAGCAATCCTGCAGACGCTCAGCCACGATACGCACCGCGCGCACGTCAAACAGCTCGTCGAACGCTAACGATTTCTTCTGCATCTTGCGCCAGATGCTGTAGATGTGTTTCGGCCGACCATAGACTTCGGCACGCACGCCCTCTTTTTGCATCTCAGCGCGCAGGTTGGCGACGAAGCTTTCGATATAGCCTTCACGATCGATACGGCGCTCGTGCAGCAGCTTAGCGATACGTTTGTATTCATCGGGATGCAGATAGCGGAAGCAGTAATCTTCCAGCTCCCATTTGAGTTGACCGATACCCAGGCGGTTGGCCAGCGGCGCGTAGATATTGGTGCTCTCTTTCGCCGCGAGTACGCGCTCATCTTCTGGCGCGTCTTTCATTTCACGCAGATGGGCGATGCGTTCCGCCAGCTTGATAACCACGCAGCGGAAATCTTCCACCATTGCCAGCAGCATGCGGCGTACGTTATCCACCTGCTCGGAGGCCATCGAATCGTTGTGAATGGCTTTCAGCTGGCGAATGGCATCCATGTCGCGCACGCCGTGCACCAACATCACAATCTCTTTGCCAAACGCTTTCTCAAGATCCTCTTCGCTCACCACATCGGCATTGGCAAGGGGGAACAGCAGTGCGGCGCGCAGACTGTCGATATCCATGCTGAGCATGGTAAGAATTTCCACCATCTCAATGCCACGCCACAGCAGCAGAGCTTGATCAGGATGGTTGTGCGTTTCGGCTTCACAGTAGCGCCATGCATCCGCCAGTCGCTGACAGGATTGCGGATTGTTGATACTTAAACTGGCGATCCACTGGTCGAGGGCAAATTCGCCCGCCGTATTTAAATGCGCACTTCTAACCGCAACCATATCCTCTCCTGCCACAGCGATGTGGACACCGCTTATGCTTTGCTAAATAGCACCATGGATTCGAGATGACTGGTATGGGGGAACATATCCAGCATCGCGACCCTTTCCAAATGGTAGCCCGCTGACAGCAATGTTTGACTGTCACGCGCCAGCGTTGTCGGGTTACAGGAAACATAGACCACACGTTCCGGCGCAAGTTTAACCACATGCGCCATTACGCCCGCGGCCCCAGCACGCGCTGGATCCAGTAACACCTTATTAAATCCCTGCGTCGCCCACGGCTGACGCGTTACATCTTCCTCCAGGTTGTGCTGGAAGAAGCGAACATTCCCAAGATTATTCTGCTCAGCATTATACGCTGCCTGCTGCACTAATGCTGCAACACCCTCCACACCTACAGCATTTTGTACGAATTTTCCTAGCGGCAAAGTGAAGTTTCCCATGCCACAGAACAAATCCAGCACACGATCCTCTGGCTGCAAATCCAGCCATTCGATGGCGGTGGCGACCATCTGCTGATTCACGCCATCGTTGACCTGAATAAAATTCTGCGGGCTAAAGGATAGCGGTAAATTCAACGAGTGATAAAAAGGTTCGCGCGCATTGAGCGCCTGCAAACTTTCACTGCCATCAGCCAGATAGAGCGACAGTTGCTGCTCATGCGAAAAGCGTTCCAGTTTTGCGCGGTCGCCTGCAGATAATGCATCAAGATGACGCAACACCATCAGCGGGCCATTATCGGCCAGCACCAATTCGACGTGGCCCAAACGTCTGACCGCCTGCAAATCGCTGAGACAGTGGTGCAATGGCTGGAGTAACGCCTCAAGTTCGGGCACCAAAACCGGGCATTGCTTCAGTTCAATCAGATCGTTGCTCGCCGCCTGACGAAACCCCATTTGCAGGCGCTGCTGTTTCGCCTGCCACTGCAGGCCTAAACGCGCCCGACGACGATAACCCCACGCGCTGCCGCTAATGATCTCATCAACCTTGACCGGCAGCGGCGCTTCTCGGCTTAACATGCGGCTTAATGCGCGCGCTTTGCTCTCTTGCTGCAAGGCCACCGCAGCATGTTGCTGCTGGCAACCGCCGCATACACCGAAATGGACACAGCGCGGTTTTTCCCGCTGTGGGCTGGGATTAAGAATCTTGTTCGCTTTGGCGCGCGCGTACTTACTTTTATCCTCAAACACCGTCACTTCAGCCTGTTCACCGGGCAGCGCGCCGCTGATAAACATCGTCTTGCCCTTATGGCGCGCAACACCTTGCCCAAAAGGATCGAGGTCTTCGATGGTGACGGTTATGCGCGCCTTGGTCGTCACACGCTGTTTTGCAGAGTAAAATTGCGCCATAGTATTGTGAAATCTCTACTTTAGTTGGGTGTGCAGCCGTTAACAGCGCTCGCACAGGGAAAAAATGTCAGGAGTCGCCAGGCCACAATTATGACCAAATATAGCCTGCGGGCGCGAATGATGATTTTGATACTGGCGCCAACGCTGATGATTGGCTTGCTGCTCAGTACCTTCTTCGTGGTTCACCGCTACAACGAATTACAGCATCAGGTACATGACGCGGGGGCGAATATTATCGAACCCCTGGCCGTCTCCAGTGAATACAGTATGACGTGGCACAACCGCGATGCGATTCGCGAATTAGTGAGCCTGCTGCACCGCCGCCATTCCAATATTGTCCGTGCCATCACCATTTTCGACAATAACAATCACGTCTACGTCACCTCAAATAACAATCAAAATCTGGCGCTGCTGCAAAAAGAGGATATCTCAACGCTGGAAGATGGGGTCTCGGTTGAGCGCCAGGGCACGATTATGATTCTGCGCACGCCGATCATTTCTGAACGCTATTCAGTGGATGAGTTGCCGGGCGAAGACGCTAAACCGTCGGGGAATCCGCTGGGTTATGTGGCGATCGAGTTAGATCTGCAATCGGTGCGGCTGGAGCAGTACAAAGAGGTGTTTGTCGCCACGCTGCTGCTGCTGTTCTGCCTGTGCATCGCCATGCTGTTTGCTTATCGCCTGATGCGCGATGTCACCGGCCCGATTCGCAATATGGTTACCACCGTTGACCGCATTCGCCGCGGCCAGCTGGACAGTCGCGTGGATGGCTACATGCTGGGCGAACTGAGTATTCTTAAGAACGGTATCAATGCGATGGCGATGTCGCTTACTGCATATCACGAAGAGATGCAGCAGAACATCGATCAGGCCACTTACGATCTGCGCGAAACGCTGGAACAGCTGGAGATTCAGAACGTGGAGCTGGATCTGGCGAAGAAGCGCGCGCAGGAAGCGGCGCGTATCAAATCGGAATTTCTCGCCAACATGTCGCATGAGCTGCGTACGCCGCTCAATGGCGTGATCGGCTTTACCCGCCAGATGCTGAAAACCGGACTGAGCACCAACCAGCGCGACTACATGAGCACCATCGAGCGTTCGGCGAATAACCTGCTAAGCATCATTAACGACGTGCTCGATTTTTCGAAACTGGAAGCCGGCAAGCTGGTGCTGGAGTCTATCCCCTTCCCACTGCGCGCCACGCTGGATGAGACGCTGGTGCTGCTGGCACCGTCCGCCCATGACAAAGGACTGGAAATTACCGTCTGCCTGGAAAAACAGGTGCCGGACAATGTGATTGGCGATCCGCTGCGTCTGCAGCAGATCATGATCAACCTGATTGGCAACGCGATTAAATTCACCGAGCACGGACATATCGATTTACGCGTTGAGTTACGCAGCATCAGCGCCACGCGCGTCGAGCTGGAGATTCAGGTGCATGACACCGGCATTGGCATCGCCGAACAGCAACAGTCGCAGCTGTTCCAGGCGTTTCGCCAGGCCGATGCCAGTATCACACGGCGTCATGGCGGTACCGGTTTAGGGCTGGTCATCACGCAGAAACTGGTGAGCGAAATGGGCGGTGAAATTGCCTTCCACAGCCGTCCGAACCAGGGTTCGACTTTCTGGGTACACATTCATCTCGATCTCAATCCGAATGCGCCAGCCATTCCACGCATGCTGGACGATCTGCGCGCCACGCCGCTGGCTTATATCGAGCCGCACCCGGCGGTGGCGAAAGCGGTGCAGGAGATGCTAAGCATCACGCCGCTGCAAGTGCAGCATTTCTCCAGCCTGGATGAGATGCCCGACACGCACTTCCCGCTTCTGCTGATGGGATGGCCGGTAACTGAACCGCATCCCGCGACGCTGCCGGATGCGTTAATTAACCGTTTGCATGCGCGTGCCGATTCGGTACTGCTGGCGCTACCCAGTGAAATGATGCTGTTTGCCGACGAACTGCGGGCTCGCGGGATTGCCGGTTGTATCGCCAAGCCGATTTCGTTGACGCGCTTGCTGCCGATGCTGCTGGACTTACATGACTGGCAAAGCGATGCGCTGCCACGCGGGACACGCCAACCGCTGACGGTGATGGCGGTGGATGATAATCCTGCCAACCTGAAACTGATTGGCGCGTTGCTGGAGGAACAGGTGCAGCACATCATTCTGTGTGATAACGCCGAGCAGGCGATTCGCCAGGCGCGACTGCACAAGCTGGACGTGATTCTGATGGACATTCAGATGCCGGATATTGATGGCATCCGCGCCAGCGAAATCATCCGCGGCCTGCCGTTGCATGCCACCACGCCGATTGTTGCCGTTACCGCCCATGCGCTGGATGGCGAACGTGCGCAGCTCATCAACGCTGGCATGAACGACTATTTGGCAAAGCCGATTGACGAGGACAAATTGAGCCAGCTGCTGCAGCGTTACGCGCCAAACCGAGTCACGCCGCAGCCGCAACAGCCGGAAGTAGCGCCATCGCTGGACTGGACATTAGCGCTGCGTCAGGCCGCCAACAAACCTGATTTAGCCCGCGATCTGCTGCAAATGCTGCTCGATTTCCTGCCGGAAGTCGAAGCGCGCGTTGAGAGTGCGATAGCGAGTAATGATGTGATGGGATTGCGGGAGATTATCCACAAGCTGCACGGCAGCGCCAGCTACAGCGGCGTACCGCGCCTGAAGCAGTTGTGTCAGCAGTTGGAGAAGAGTTTGCATCAGGAAAGTGATATCGAAGCGCTGGAGCCGGAGTTGCTGGAGTTGAGCGATGAGATGGCAAACGTGGCGCGTGAGGCGCGGAAGTTATTGGCGTTGGGTTAATTGCGTGCGGTGATGGACCCGGTTGGCATAAATGCCGCCCTTACGACGGCATCTGTAGGGTCGCCATTCATGGCGACCGACTTATAACCCTTTGCCCGCTTTGATGACCGCGGCCACATTGCGCGCTGTCAGGCGTACGTTCTGCGCCGCATTGGCCAGCGCCTCCTCCAGCGTGCAGATGCCAAACAGTACGCTAAACACCGCATCCAGCCCATGTTGATGCACCACGCCGACATCCGCGGTTAAACTTCCGGCAATGCCAATCACCGGCTTATTAAACTGCTTCGCAACTTTTGCCACGCCAATCGGTACCTTGCCGTTGATGCTTTGACTATCAATGCGCCCTTCGCCGGTAATCACCAAATCGGCATCTTTCACCTGTTCGGCCAGACCCAGGGCTTCAGTGACAATCTCAATACCGCTGCGTAATTCGGCCTGGCAAAACGCATGCAGCGCCGCGCCCATGCCGCCTGCCGCACCGCCGCCATCAATGTGTAAAACATCAATATCCAGATCGCGATGAATCAGGGTGGCGTAATGTTCCAGTGCTTTGTCCAATTGCTGCACCAACTCCGGCGTCGCACCTTTTTGCGGGCCGAATATCGCCGAAGCGCCTTTTTCACCGGTGAGTGGATTGCTGACATCGCAGGCCACCTCAAAGCGGCACTGCTTAATACGCGGATCCAGCTGTTCGATATCAATGCGCGCCAGCTGCGGCAATGCACCGCCGCCATAGGCAATTTCCTTGCCGTGCTCATCCAGCAGATGCGCGCCCAGCGCCTGCATCATGCCAGAACCGCCATCGTTGGTGGCGCTGCCGCCAATGCCGATGATGATGTGATCGACACCGCGATCAAGCGCATCTTTGAGCAGCTCGCCGGTGCCGAACGAGGTGGTAATCAGCGGATCGCGCTGTGCTGCAGGCACTAACTCCAGCCCGCTGGCCGCCGCCATTTCGATAAACGCGGTACGCTCATCGCCAGATAAACCGTAGAACGCCTCCACTGGCTTGCCGAGCGGTCCAGTAACCGTCAGCCTGACAATGTTTCCCTGCGTTGCCGCCACCATCGCTTCAACCGTGCCTTCACCACCGTCGGCAACCGGTATTTTCACGTAGTCAGCTTCAGGAAAAATCTCGCGGAAACCCGCTTCAATCGCCGAAGCCACTTCCAGGGCGGATAAACTCTCTTTATATGAATCCGGTGCGATGACAATTTTCATAGGCAATCCAGCGCGGTTGATGACGGACATCCGTCCTGCGAAGATAGCGAGCCGTCCGGCATCCGCAGATGCCGGACGATTGCACTACCGGGTGATCTCAACTTTCGCTAATTTTTCATAATAGCAGGCCAGTGCGCTATGGTCGGAAGTGCCCTGTCCGTCTACCTTCAGCGCTTGCATCATCTCCATTACGGCAGCGGTCAGCGGCAGATGCGCACCAATGTCGTGGGAGGTATCCAGCGCATTCGCCAGATCTTTAATATGCAGATCGATACGGAAGCCCGGCTTGAAGTTACGATCCAGCACCATCGGCGCTTTGGCATCCAGCACCGTGCTGCCCGCCAGACCGCCGCGAATCGCCTGATATACCAGCTCAGGATTCACACCCGCTTTGGTTGCCAGCGACAGCGCTTCCGACATCGCTGCGATGTTAAGCGCCACAATCACCTGATTGGCCAGCTTGGTAACGTTGCCCGCACCAATATCGCCGGTATGCACTACCGAACCCGCCATCGCTTTCATGATGTCGTAGCACTGGTCAAATACGGCTTTATCGCCACCCACCATCACCGATAGCGTACCTTCGATCGCTTTCGGCTCACCGCCGCTTACCGGTGCATCCAGCATTTTGATGCCTTTTGCCGCCAGCGCATCATGCACTTCACGGCTGGCCAACGGCGCGATGGAGCTCATGTCGATAACGATCAGGCCCGGCTTCGCCCCTTCGATGATGCCGTTGGCGCCGAGGCACACCTCTTTTACCTGCGGCGAATTCGGCACCATAGTGATCAACACATCCACCTGCTCGGCGACCTCTTTTGGCGTCTTCGCCACGGTAGCGCCCAGCTCCACCAGCTCTGCTTCGTTGCTGACATTATGGTCGCGTACCACCAGCGAATAACCGGCTTTCACCAGGTTTTTACTCATCGGTTTGCCCATGATGCCGAGGCCGATAAATCCAATTTTCATTGCCTTTCCTCTCAGTCAGTTATTTTTTAAATTTGTCACACAGCGCCTGCGTGGCATTACGGAATACACCCAGATCGCTGCCTACCGCGACAAAGCTGGCACCCCACTCCAGATAGCGGCGCGCATCGGCTTCGACCGGGGCGAGAATGCCGCTGGGTTTCCCCGCTGCTTTAGCGCGTTCAAACACGTGTTTAATCACTTTCAATACTTCGGGATGCGCGGGCTGGCCGAGATAGCCGAGCGCTGCCGAGAGATCGCCTGGCCCAACGAAGATGCCATCGACACCCTCCACCGCGGCGATAGCATCAATGTTGTCCACCGCTTGTTGGGTTTCGATCTGCACCAGCACCGTAATGTTGTCGTTGATGGTGCTGTTGTAGTCCGGCAGCGTGCCGTACATGTTGCTGCGGTGTGAAACCGAGACACCGCGTATGCCAGCCGGCGGATAGCGGGTGGACGCGACCGCGCGAATCGCTTCTTCCTCGGTTTCCACGAACGGCACCAGGAAGTTGTAGAAGCCGATATCCAGCAGACGCTTAATGATGATCGGTTCATTGCACGGCGGACGCACCACCGGCGCGCTGTGACTGCCCTTCAGCGCCATCAGCTGCGGCACAAAAGTGGTGATGTCGTTCGGTGCGTGTTCGCCATCCAGTACCAGCCAGTCAAAGCCCGCCAGGCCCAGTACTTCGGTGGTAAGGGGGTTAGCTAGCGCACACCAGCTGCCAATCAGGGTTTCTCCTGCCAGCAGACGGCGACGAAAATTATTCGGCCAGGCATTGCTCATTGTCTTCACTCCTGTCGGTCACAGCAGGCTCCCGCGCGGGGAGCCGGAAAAGTTAGCGCACCAGGCATGGACGCTTGTTATCAAAGGTCCAGTTCGGTACGAGGAACTGCATGGCCTGCGCATCATCGCGCGCGCCCAGACCGTGTTTCTGATACAGCGCATTAGCCTGCATGACCTGATCCATATCCAGCTCAACGCCGAGACCCGGTTTTTGCGGCACCTGCACCATGCCGCCTTTTATCTGGAACGGCTCTTTGGTCAGGCGCTGATTGCCTTCTTGCCAAATCCAGTGCGTATCGATAGCGGTAATCGCGCCCGGCGCGGCGGCGGCGACGTGGGTAAACATCGCCAGTGATACATCGAAGTGGTTGTTAGAGTGCGAGCCCCAAGTCAGGCCGAAGTCGTGGCACATTTGCGCCACGCGCACCGAACCCTGCATCGTCCAGAAGTGCGGATCGGCCAGCGGGATATCGACCGATTGCAGCGACAGCGTGTGGCCCATTTGACGCCAGTCGGTGGCGATCATATTGGTGGCGGTCGGCATGCCGGTGGCGCGACGAAACTCAGCCATCACTTCGCGACCGGAATAGCCCTGCTCAGCACCGCACGGATCTTCCGCATACGCCAGCACACCTTTCAGCTGCTTACCGAGCAGAATCGCTTCGTTCAGCGACCAGGCACCGTTAGGATCGAGCGTGATACGCGCCTGGGGGAAACGCTTCGCCAGCGCCGTCACCGCTTCGGCCTCTTCACCACCGCGCAGCACGCCGCCTTTCAGTTTGAAATCGTTAAAGCCATATTTTTCATAAGCCGCTTCCGCCAGCCGCACCACTGTATCCGGCGTCAGCGCTTCTTCATGGCGCAGGCGATACCAATCGCATTTGTCATGTTCCTGACTCTGATACGGCAGCGACGTTTTCTTGCGGTCGCCGACGTAGAACAGGTAGCCGAGCATTTCTACGCGGTCGCGCTGCTGCCCATCGCCGAGCAGCGAGGCCACGTTAACCCCCAAATGCTGCCCCAGCAGATCAAGCAGCGCCGCTTCAATACCGGTCACCACATGAATGGTGGTGCGCAAGTCGAAGGTTTGGTTGCCGCGCCCGCTGGAATCGCGGTCGGCAAAGGTGCTGCGCACCAGATTGAGGATGTTTTTGTATTCGCCAACGGTTTTCTGCACCACCAGCGCCTCTGCATCCTCCAGCGTCTGGCGAATCTTTTCGCCGCCCGGAATTTCACCCACACCGGTATGACCGGCATTGTCTTTAATGATAACGATATTGCGGGTGAAGAACGGCGAATGCGCGCCACTCAGGTTGAGCAACATACTGTCGTAACCGGCCACCGGAATGACCTGCAGCGATATGATTTTCGGTGTCTGACTCATTTTCTGCTCCTTAGACTTAGCCGCGACCGAAGGCCGGACGCTTGCGGTCGAATGACCAATTGGGAACCAGATACTGCATAGCGGTGGCGTCATTACGCGCACCAACTGGCAGCGATTTGTACAATGCGTTGGCCTGATGCAAACGATCCCAATCCAGCTCAACGCCGAGGCCCGGCTTATCCGGCACGGCAATTTTGCCGTTGCGGATCTGCAGCGGCTCTTTGGTCAGGCGCTGATCGCCCTCCTGCCAAATCCAGTGCGTATCAATGGCGGTCGGTTTGCCCGGCGCCGCTGCGCCCACATGGGTGAACATCGCCAGCGAAATGTCGAAGTGGTTATTCGAGTGACAACCCCAGGTTAATCCCCAATCGTCACACAGTTGCGCTACCCGCACCGCGCCGCTCAGCGTCCAGAAGTGCGGATCGGCCAGCGGAATATCGACGGAGTTGAGCATCACCGCGTGGTTCATTTCGCGCCAGTTGGTGGCAATCATATTGGTGGCGACAGGCAATCCGGTGGCGCGGCGGAATTCGGCCATTACTTCGCGTCCGGAATAGCCCTGTTCGGCACCGCACGGATCTTCGGCGTAGGTCAGCACATCACCCATGCCCTTACATAAGCGAATGGCTTCGTCGAGCGTCCAGGCGCCGTTGGGATCGACGGTAATGCGTGCATCGGGGAAACGTTTTTTCAGTGCCGCCGCCGACTCAATCTCCTGCTCGCCCGGTAGCACGCCGCCTTTGAGTTTGAAATCTTTGAAGCCGTATTTGTCCTGCGCCGCTTCCGCCAGACGCACCACGGATTCCGGTGTTAGCGCTTCCTGATGGCGCAAGTGGTACCAATCGTGGCTGGCCCCTTCGCCGGTCAAATACGGCAAATCGGTTTTACGGCGATCGCCGAGATAGAACAGATAGCCAAGTACCGTCACTTCATCACGCTGCTGACCTGGACCGAGCAGTTCCGCCACCGGCACGCCGAGGCATTGGCCGAGCAGATCGAGCAGTGCCGCTTCCAGCGCGGCGACCGCGTTGACGCGCAGTTCGAAGGTCCACGCGCCTTTGCCGAACGTATCGAAATCCGCCGACTGGTTGCCTTTATGCACCTGCTGCACCAGACGATTCATGCGAGCAATCTGCTGGCCTTTAACCTGCGGAATCGCCTCAATCAGCGTTTGGTAGATGGTTTCACCGCCTGGTGCTTCACCGACGCCGGTATGTCCCGCACTGTCAGTGAGCACCACGATATTGCGGGTGAAGCAGGCGCTGTGCGCGCCCCCGATGTTGAGCAGCATGCTGTCGTAACCGGCAACCGGAATCACCTGCATTTCGGTGATCACCGGCGTGCTTTGCGTAGTCATATTCCGTCCTTATGGCCTGGTTTTCAGCTCGACGCGCTTGATATCGCCCGCAATCACCAGGAAGCTAAATGCGGCGACAAAGGCATGGATACCGACATAAATCAGCGCGCCTTCGAAGGATCCGCTGGTGGCGATGATGTAACCGATAGCAATTGGCGTGACGATGCCGGAGAAGTTACCGAACATGTTGAACAGACCCCCGCTCAGGCCGCTGATCTCTTTCGGTGCGGTATCCGCCATCACCGCCCAACCCAGCGCACCAATGCCTTTCCCAAAGAACGCCAGGGCCATGAAGAACACCACTACCCATTCAGTGTCGGTGTAGTTACACATCACCATCGAAATGGAAAGCAGCATGCCGAGCACAATCGGCGTTTTACGCGCGATATTCAGCGAGCCGGTTTTACGCATCAGGTAATCGGAAATCACACCGCCCAATACGCCACCGAGGAAGCCGCACACCGCCGGGATCGAAGCGATAAAGCCGGCTTTCAGAATCGACATGCCGCGCGCCTGCACCAGATACACCGGGAACCAGGTAATAAAGAAGTAAGTTAAAGCGTTGACGCAATACTGGCCGAGATAGATGCCCAGCATCATGCGTGAGGAGAGCAGCTGTTTAATTTGAAACCACTTCTCGCTCCAGCTGACTTTGCGGTCATCCTTTTTGGCGTCCATGTTGATCAGCGCACCGCCCTGCTCCATGTACTCCAACTCGGCTTTATTAACGCCCGGATGATCGGTGGGATCGTGGATCACTTTCAGCCAGATGAAGCTGAGGATGATGCCCAATCCGCCCATGAACCAGAACACGTGAGCCCAGCCCACTTCTGATACCAGCCAACCCATGATGGGCGCGAAAATCACCGTGGCGAAGTATTGCGCCGAGTTGAAGATCGCTACGGCGGTGCCGCGCTCCTGCGCCGGGAACCAGGCCGCAACAATACGGCTGTTGCCGGGGAAGGATGGCGCCTCAGCTAAACCCACCAGGAATCGCAACATAAACAATGAAACGATGATGCCGAAGCCGCTGAATACATCGACGAAGCCTTGCAGCAAGGTAAACAGCGACCAGGTGAAGATGCTCCAGAAGTAGACGCGTTTTGAGCCGAAGCGGTCGAGCAGCCAGCCGCCCGGAATCTGACCAATCACATAAGCCCACGAGAAGGCGGAGAAGATGTAGCCCAGTCCGACTGTATCGAGACCGATATCTTTGGACATTGCCGAACCGGCAATCGAAATGGTTGCGCGGTCACCGTAGTTGAACGAGGTGACGATAAATAACATCACCACAATCCAGTAACGGGCATTGGTGCGCTTTTGCACCGCTTCCGCTGTCTGGCTGAAACTATTCATGATGCACTCCTGAAATATAGCGTGAGCTACATCCGCTCTGACTGCATACACATCGCGTTGGGTATCAGAGAGAAGTTGGGTTAAACACGGCGATTTTTATATTTGGCAAAACGATGATGCGTCGTGACGAATAACCTAACGTTGAAGAACGAGAATCAGTATAGGAACAGCCTGGCGGCGAAACATTGGAAGAAAGCATGAGGATTAAGGATGAATAAGAATGATTTTATGGCATCTGCACATAACGCTGCGGCGTGGCTCACGGAACGCTTTTTTTCACCCTGATTTTGCCTGGTAAACGTACAGGCCGACCGCAGTTTGTGAGTCCCTTCACTTGCGTTTGGATAAACGAACCAAATTGCGCGGATAAATCCCCTTAAAGCCAGTCAGTTGCACAATGCGTTACGCAAATACCCCTGCATATACTGAGGCTGGCAAAAAACGATGACGTGATGAACACATTTAAACCGCGCTGCTAAGTACAGTGCGACGAACTGGAAGGTGAGCAATGAACCGTCCTCTGACAGAAAAACCGCTCTATATCAAAGTACACGATGCCGATAACGTGGCAATCGTGGTCAACAATCAGGGATTGCCGTCAGGCACCCGTTTCGACGACGGACTGCAACTGACTGAGCATGTGCCGCAGGGGCATAAAGTCGCGCTGAGCGACATCCCGCAAGATGGCGCCATCCTGCGCTACGGCGAGGTGATTGGCTACGCGCTGCGTCCGATCGCCCAAGGTAGCTGGATTGAAGAATCACTGGTGGCGCTGCCCGAAGCACCACCGCTCACTAGTTTGCCACTGGCGAACAATGTGCCGCCCGCCTTGCCGCCGCTGGAAGGTTACACTTTCGAAGGCTATCGCAACGCCGATGGCAGCGTCGGAACGCGCAATCTTCTCGGTATCACCACCAGCGTTCACTGCGTGGCGGGTGTAGTGGATTACGTGGTGCAGATAATCGAACGTGATTTATTGCCGCGTTATCCCAATGTCGACGGCGTGGTGGCGCTGAATCACCTTTATGGCTGCGGCGTGGCAATCAATGCGCCCGCTGCTGTGGTGCCGATTCGCACCATTCACAACCTGGCTTTGAATCCCAATTTCGGTGGCGAAGTGATGATCGTCAGCCTCGGCTGCGAGAAATTACAGCCGGAACGTCTGCTGACCGGCACACCGGATGTGCAGGCCATTTCACTGGATGACCACGACATTGTGCGTTTGCAGGATGAGCGGCTGGTGGGCTTTGGTGCGATGGTGGATGAAATCCTGCAGGTCGCCGAGCGCCATCTGAAAAAGCTCAATCAACGCCAGCGCGAAACCTGTCCAGCATCAGAGCTGGTGATCGGCACGCAGTGTGGCGGCAGCGATGCCTTCTCGGGCGTAACGGCGAATCCCGCCGTGGGATTTGCTTCTGATTTGCTGGTGCGCTGTGGTGCAACGGTGATGTTCTCGGAAGTGACCGAAGTGCGTGATGCCATTCATCTGCTAACGCCACGCGTGGTAGATGAAGCCGTTGGTCAACGGCTGCTGGAAGAGATGGCGTGGTATGACGATTATCTCAGCCAGGGGCAAACCGATCGCAGCGCCAATCCCTCACCGGGCAACAAAAAAGGTGGGCTGGCGAATGTGGTGGAGAAAGCGCTGGGCTCGATTGCTAAATCAGGTCGCAGCCCGATTGTTGAAGTGTTATCGCCAGGACAGCGCCCAACTAAACGCGGGCTAATTTATGCGGCCACGCCAGCCAGCGATTTCGTCTGTGGCACGCAGCAGATGGCATCGGGCATTACCTTGCAGGTGTTCACCACCGGACGCGGCACGCCTTACGGGTTGGCGGCTATCCCAGTGATTAAAATGGCGACGCGCAATGCGCTGGCTGAGCGCTGGCATGATTTGATGGATATTAATGCCGGAACCATTGCAACCGGTGAAGAGAGTATTGAGCAGGTCGGCTGGCGACTGTTTGAGTTGATTCTGGATATAGCCAGCGGACGCAAGCAAACGTGGTCGGATCGCTGGGGGATTCGCAATCAGCTGGCGGTATTTAATCCCGCGCCGGTAACGTAATGGCTAATCTGGCAGGTTAATGTAGGGTCGCCATTCATGGCGACCTTATTCATTACAGCAACTTACCCCAGCTCTCCACCCACGGTGATGTCACCGATTCTGGTTCAGGATGTTCCGTCGCATCCACCAGTAACATCTCTCCAACACGCTTTGCACTTTGATCCTGCAAGGTGACATCGAAGGTTTTACCTGCACCACAGAAATTGTCATAGCTGCTGTCACCCAAGCCAATCACACCGTAACGTAATTCTGGCTGATAACCCAGCTCATCACGCACCGCGACATACAGGCGGGCAATGTTATCCGGGAAGTCGCCCTGTCCGGTGGTTGAGGTGACAATCAGCACGACATCTTTGCTGTATGCCTGCCAATCTGCCATCGACGGATCTTCGAACACCTGCACGTCATGGCCCTGCTCTTCCAGCACCGTCTGTGCTTCTTCAGCCACCAGCAGTGCATTGCCGTAAACCGTACCTGTAAAAATGCCAATCTTTGCCATCTTGCCGCTCCTTTATTCTGTCGGCTTATCCTGGACTGCATCAAGGGCAAACTCAACCCTGGGAACATCAGGGATCTGATCCTGCCAGCCGAACTGCTCAAGCATCTGCTGCCAGACGCGATCCAACCCGGCACGAATCACTAAGGGCTCGCCGGTGACAGGATGGGTAAAGCGGAGTGCGCTGGCGTGTAGCATCAGGCGATTAAGGCCAAAGTGTGCCGCCGCACCACGATTCTGGCGCAGATCGCCGTGTGCGCTGTCACCAATAATCGGATGACGCAGATGCACCATGTGACGACGCAGCTGATGTTTACGGCCAGTGTGCGGCGCCATCTCAACCAACGTATAGCGCGCGGTGTTATAACGGCTGATGGCGACCGGCATTTCTACATGTGCAAGAGCCTGATAATCCGTTACCGCCGGTTGTGCCACGGGTTCTTGCGTGGCGAATTTGTCAGCAATCTTATCCAGTTCTTCCACCAGCGGATAATCCAGCGTCGCGCCGCCTTCAAGCCAGCCGCGCAACACCGCATGATAGGTTTTCTGCATCTGATGCTGTTCAAACTGCTGCGCCAGCAAATGGGCGACTTCGCTCGATAATCCCATCAGCAATACGCCCGAGGTGGGGCGATCAAGGCGATGCACGGTAAAAACGTGCTGACCAATCTGATCGCGTACCGTTTGCATCACCACCACTTTTTCATTGCGATCGAGCCAACTGCGATGCACCAGCCAACCGGCCGGTTTATTTACGGCGACCAGCCATTCATCTTGATAGAGGATTTCGAGCATCAGGCGGAAGGTTCCTGGAACAGCGCATCAAAGTGGTTGATTGTCAGCAATAACGCCGCATAACCCGACGTGTCGGCTGGTAATGCCACTTCATAATAAGGTGCGATAGCGAAATTTTGTGGTAACGGCGCACCGCTCTCAAGCAGCGCATAAAAACGCGGCATCAACACCCATTGCAGCCATTGCAGTGGCTCCATGGTATCGAGACAGAAAGGTTCGGTACTGGCGAAGGCGTTCGCCTCAGGCGATTGCGTCTGCCAGTGGCCGTGTTCGCGCATTACTGCTTCGACCTGCTGCAGGCGTTGAATAATCATTTGCGATGACATACGCCACCTCCAGAGAAAAATTGGGCGGCAAGCATATCATCAGTCACGCCCTGCGCAAAAAAGGCATAAAAAAAGGGAGCACTGTGATTACAGTGCTCCCGGTTTTCGTTTGCAGCATTCCAGCTACTGCTGTGCTCCCTGCTCATCCATGACAACTTTTCCTGCGCTTTCCATCGCTTGTCATCATGACATTGGTCCCTGGCATCCTGGCCCGCCACATTCCGCGTGGCTCTCATTCTCCGTCCTGGAGGTGTCCCTTACTCAATCCTGAGTGTCCTGCTTCATCCTGAAGCCTTCCTTGTGCCGTAAACTCCGTTACGTTCCCGCCTCATGGCTGACATTCTCCTGAACGTCTCTTAATCCCCAGCATCCTGCCAGTGGTGACTATTCTCCCAGAAACCATCGCAATAACAACCCAGTAAGACGCGTTAATAGCTTGAGTCCTGTCTTGATTTTCAGATAGATGCCATAAGTTCATGATTCACAATATTTTTACATTTAGGGCTTCCATTACTCTGCGGCATGATCTAGCGATCTCTCACACATCACGTGAGAGATCTCTCACAAGGCACGCCCTTAAAATCTGCAAATCAATCACTAACTGGCTGTAATGCATTAAGAAATGTCTCAACAGAAGTCGCCAGTATTTCACGCCTTTTAGTACCAGGCTCTTCCAGAATGACCTCACCCGTAAGATTGCACAGCGCTATCACATCATTATCTGAGTCAGTGGTGGCAATAAATAACGTTGGCGCTTGTCTTAAGCGGCGCTTCATTACCAGATGACCAATCAGGTTTTCCTGCAAGCGGGTGAAATCCGCTTCGCTCCACACCTGCAGTAATGTAATCGCCCGCTGCTCAAACCTTGCTGTCATATCGCCAGCAAATTGCGTGGTGTAAAACGCACTAATTTCTGGTTTTAGCTGGAGCTCCAGCGCGCGCTCCACCGCTTCAAGCGTGGCAGGCAGCGTAAAAGGTTGCGACTGCCATAATACGCGGTCATCCAGCGTACTAACAATGCAGTCGGAAGGGACGCCAATCAGTTCGGCGCTGGCGGGCAAATGCCCGGTTTGTTGCTGCCAATGTTCAACGTAGCGGGCGGTAAATTCACGCAGAGCATCTACGGTTTGCTGCATCATTCATATTCTCGCAGGTGTTAGGTTACACTTAACCACTTTGATGAAATTTAGTGGTAACTGTATGTCTTCTGAAAACCGGGATCAGGCACTAAGCGGCCTGACCTTAGGTAAGCCCACGGCTTATGTAGATCGCTACGATAACACGCTGCTGCAATCGGTGCCGCGCAGCCTGAATCGTGAACCGCTTGGGCTGTATCCGGATAATCTGCCGTTTAGCGGCGCGGATATCTGGACGCTATACGAACTCTCCTGGCTCAACAGCAAAGGCGTTCCACAGGTGGCGGTGGGCGAAGTTGTGCTACGCGCCGACAGCCAAAACCTGATCGAGTCGAAGAGTTTCAAGCTCTATCTTAACAGTTTTAATCAGACAGTTTTCGCCGACTGGGGTGAAGTGCGCCAGACGCTGGAGCGCGATCTCAGCGCCTGCGCCAACGGCGAGGTCAGCGTGGCGCTGTTCCGTCTCAGCGAAGTGGAAGGCCAGCCAATTGGTCACTTTAATGGCGAAGTGATTGATGAGCAGGATATTGAGATTCACGATTACGGATTCAATGCGGATTATCTGGCGCAGGCTGCAGGCCGCGAGATTGTTGAAGAAACCCTGGTTAGCCATTTGCTGAAATCCAACTGCTTAATCACCAATCAGCCTGACTGGGGCTCGGTGATGATTCGTTATAAAGGCCCGCGGATTGATCGCGAAGCGCTGCTGCGTTATCTCATCTCATTCCGTCAGCATAATGAGTTTCACGAGCAGTGTGTTGAGCGCATTTTTAATGACGTTCAGCGCTTTTGTCAGCCAGAAGCATTGACCGTCTATGCACGCTATACGCGTCGCGGCGGCCTGGATATCAATCCGTGGCGCAGTAACGTGCCCTTCTCTCCGGGATTTTCCCGCCTGGTTCGCCAGTAACAGATTGCGAGACGCCTCGCAGGCCGCTACACGGATGCGCGGTTCCTCTTGAGCATTCACGGGGGACAACGTTACTCTGTTGAAGGCGCGATTGAAAAGCATGCGCGACCAGGGATTTTCGTCGCTGCGTTAATAAGTTAAGCGCAGCGTCATCAGCCACGCATTTGCGTGTAAAGGAGTTCTCTTGATTACACATATCAGCCCGCTTGGCTCGATGGATCTGCTATCCCAGCTTGAAGTTGACATGCTGAAGCGCACTGCCAGCAGCGACCTTTATCAGCTGTTTCGTAACTGTTCTCTTGCGGTACTTAATTCGGGTAGCCAGACCGACAGCAGTCAGGAATTGCTCTCGCGCTTCGAAAACTTCGATATCAATGTGTTGCGTCGTGAGCGCGGTGTAAAACTGGAGCTTATCAACCCGCCGGAAGAAGCGTTTGTTGATGGCCGTATTATTCGTTCGCTGCAGGCCAACCTGTTTGCGGTACTGCGCGATATTCTGTTTGTTAATGGCCATCTCTCCGCGATCGAACGTTTCCAGCCTGAAGATACCGAAGACTCCGCGCACATCACTAACCAGGTGTTTTCGATTCTGCGTAACGCCCGCGCGCTGCATATCGGCGAATACCCGAATACCGTGGTTTGCTGGGGCGGTCACTCAATCAATGCGGTGGAGTATCAATATTGCCGCAACGTGGGTACGCAGATGGGCCTGCGTGAACTCAACATCTGTACCGGCTGCGGGCCTGGCGTCATGGAAGCACCAATGAAAGGCGCGGCCGTCGGTCATGCGCAACAGCGTTATCACGACAGCCGCTTTATCGGCTTAACCGAACCGTCAATCATTGCTGCTGAGCCACCGAATCCGTTGGTCAATGAGCTGATCATCATGCCGGATATTGAAAAACGCCTCGAAGCTTTTGTGCGTATGGCTCACGGTATTGTGATCTTCCCTGGCGGCGTCGGCACGGCAGAAGAGTTCTTGTATTTGCTGGGTATTCTGATGAATCCGCACAACAGCGAGCAGGTGTTGCCACTGATTCTGACCGGCCCCAAAGAGAGCGCCGATTACTTCCGCGTGCTGGATGATTTTATTGTTAACACGCTGGGCGAAGCAGCACGTAAGCACTACAAAATCATCATTGATGACGCCGCTGAAGTCGCGCGTCTGATGAAAAAGGCCATGCCGCAGGTGAAGGAATATCGTCGCGAAACCGGCGATGCGTATAGCTTCAACTGGTCGATTCGTATTGCACCGGAATTACAGGTTCCCTTCCTGCCCACGCACGAGAATATGGCTAACCTGAAGTTGTTCCCGGATCAACCTGCCGAGCTGTTGGCAGCCGATCTGCGCCGCGCCTTCTCCGGGATTGTCGCCGGAAACGTTAAAGAGATAGGGATCCGTGAAATCCGCGAGAAAGGCCCGTACAAGCTGCATGGCGATGCCAATCTCATGCATCGCATGGATGAGCTTTTACAGGGCTTTGTCGCGCAGCAGCGCATGAAGCTGCCGGGCAGCGCTTACACGCCTTGCTACGAAATCATCAAATAACCCATCAGGAAGGCAGCCTGCGGGCTGCCGCTATCGCTATGTCGTTTCATCTTCTTATCATTGATGCGCTTAATCTGATTCGTCGTCTGCATGCCGTGCAAGGATCCCCGTGCCGTGACAGCTGCGTTGCCGCCTTGCATCAGTTATTAGGCCACACTCAGCCCACGCACGTGGTGGCGGTTTTTGATAGTCACGATCGTCAGCCGGGTTGGCGTCATCAACTTCTGCCGGATTACAAAGCGGGTCGCCCGCCGATGCCCGAAGATTTGCATCTGGAGATGCCAGCGCTGCAGGAAGCCTTCCGCGCCGTTGGCGTCAGTTGCTGGGTCGCCGATGTAGACGAAGCTGACGATCTTGCTGCCACGCTGGCGGTGAAAATGGCTGACGCCGGTCATCAGGCAACGATTGTGTCCACCGATAAAGGCTATTGTCAGCTACTGGCCCCCAACATTCGCATTCGCGACTATTTTCAGAAGCGTTGGCTGGATGTGCCCTTTATCGAGCAAGAGTTTGGCGTCTCGCCTGCACAGTTACCCGATTACTGGGGATTATGCGGTATCAGCAGCAGTAAAATCCCCGGCGTGCCTGGCATTGGACCCAAAAGCGCCCGCGAGTTGCTGATGCAGTTTGGCTCGCTGGACACGATCTATCAGCAATGGGATCAAGTTCCAGGCAAGTGGCAGGGGAAATTACAGGAACAGCGAGAAATGGCGGAAATCTGCCGTGAGGTATCAACGTTAAAACGCGATTTGGTGTTGCAGGGCAATCTCAATACGTTGAGATATCAGGCAAAATAACGGTCGCCATAAATGGCGCCCCTACGTTTACAGAGCGCGGTTTTCGTAGGGTGGGCATTCATGCGCACCAGGAATAATATAGCGTTTTCAAAATGCATCCTGCGAAAGAATTTGCGCTAGAACAAGACGAGTAAACGCAGCCAACCCCCCTGTAGTGCAAAGTATGAATCTGGCATCCTGCGAAAGAATTTGCGCTACAGCAAGGCGGCAAGCGCGCGAGTCCCCGGGAGCATACATCAGTATGTGACCGGGGCGAGCAAACGCAGCCAACGCGGCTGTAGTGCAAAGTATGAAGCTGACATCCTGCGAAAGAATTTGCGCTACAGCAAGGCGGCAAGTGCGCGAGTCCCCGGGAGCATACATCAGTATGTGACCGGGGCGAGCAAACGCAGCCAACGCGGCTGTAGTGCAAATTATGAAGCAGGATTAGCGCTCGTCGCGACGCCCGCCAACTGCCGCCCAAAACCGGCGCACGTGTACCGTCACTTCTTCGCGATCGTGATACAGCTGACGGGCCTGAATCTGCGCATTGATGCCCTGCGCTTTCAGCGCGTCATCGATCATCGCCAGATTCTGCGTCACTTCTTCGTAGCGTTTCTTCATGGGCAGCTTGAGGTTGAAGATAGCTTCACGGCACCAGCCATTTACCAGCCACTCGGTCATCAGGCTGGCCACGCGTACCGGTTTTTCCACCATGTCGCACACCAGCCAACTGATGTTGGTACGCGGCGGGCGGAATTTAAAACCATCTTCGCGGCAGTGCGTGACTTGTCCGGTATCCATGAGGCTTGGCGCCATCGGGCCGTTATCCACCGCAAACACCCACATGCTGCGCTTCACCAGTTGATAGGTCCAACCGCCTGGACAAGCGCCGAGATCGACGGCGTACATGCCGCTGGCTAAACGTTCATCCCATTCATCGGCGGGCACAAATACGTGAAATGCCTCTTCCAGCTTGAGCGTGGAACGGCTCGGCGCATCGGAGGGGAACTTCAGGCGCGGAATGCCCATGTAGAACGGCGAGTTGTTTTCTGGCAGCGAATAACCGACATAACACGTGCCCGGTGCAATAAAGAAGACGTGCACCACCGGACGCTTCGGCGTTTCGTAGTTAAGCAGGATTTTGCTTTCACGCAGACTGGCACGCAGCGGCACGGTTAACTTGCGGCAGAACTTGGTGAGCTCCTTCGCCTCATTGGTATCCGGCACCTCGACCCGCAGTTCACCGCCCTTTTCCACCACACCGGTCAGCATGCCGACAATAGGAGTGATACGATCCTCTGGCGGCAAATCGCGCAGCAGTTCACCGACCACCAGCATCTGACGTGCAAAGATTAGCTCGGCAAACGGCAGCGTTTGGATCAGCTTTTCTGCATCTTCCTGCTGATAGCATTCATACAGCACGTAACCCGAGTCATCTTTGACGCGCGGGAAGCCGTAAATCTCACGCTCAGCGGCTTTCGCGCTGATTTCTGCCGCGCACTCTTTCTCAAATCCCGGACGGCAATAGAGCAATACTTTATTCATGGCGATCTGCCTTTCGTTTCAGACGCAGTGCGCCAATCAACATCAAAAACCAGCCAATAAGGAAGCACAAACCTCCTACTGGCGTAACAAAAACCCAAAACTTCATGTGCGACAGCGCCAGACAATAGAGGCTGCCACTGAACAACACGGTACCGAGCGCCATAGCGGCACTACTCCAGTAAAACCAGATATTGGCGCGACGCAGCATGGCGGCACCCAGGCCAATCACCGCCAGCGTGTGATACGCCTGATATTCAAGGCCGGTATGTATCCACGCCATTTCGGCTGGGCCGAGTGATTGACTCAGCACGTGCGCCCCGAAAGCACCAAACGCCACCAGCAAAAATCCGCTAATGGCAGCAAAAACAAACATGGCACGACTGGACATCAAAGAATCCTCAAGGTAATACGCACATCACTGTGCGGCCATCAATGCATTAGTGATCGTAGCGAAAACGGAATTTTTCTTGTTCATTAGCCGCTTTTTCCAGGATCCACTGACGAAAGGCGGCTATTTTACCCAGTTCTGCCTGGCTGTCATGACAAACCAGATAAAAAGCATTTTTACTGACCAATACGTCATTAAAAGGACAGACCAGACGACCGGCTTCAATTTCACTCTGCGCCATCACATTATTGGCCAGCGCCACACCCTGGCCATGAATGGCCGCCTGCAGTACCATCGCGCTGTGGCTGAAGATCGGGCCCTGTTGCACGTTAATGTGCTGCAAGCCAAGCTGGCGGGTGTAGGATTGCCAGTCGCGACGCGATGCATCATGCAATAGCGTGCAGTGCGCCAAATCAGCCGGCGATTTGAGTGGATTATCACCCGTCAGCAGCATCGGTGAGCAGACCGGCAGCAAATATTCGGCATACAATTTCTCAACCCGCAGGCCTGGCCAATTGCCGCGACCGTAGAAAATCGCCACGTCAACATCGTCCGCCAATTTCTCCTCGTCACGGTCCACCGCCTGGATACGCACGTCGATGCCCGGATAAGCCATATTAAAGCTGGAAAGACGTGGCACCAGCCACTGAATGGCGAAGCTCGGCAGCAAACTGACGGTGAGCGCACCTTTGGCACTGCGCGCCTGTAACTTACGCGTCGCATCGTTCAGGGCGGAGAAAATCTCTTTAATATCTAAATAGTAGCTTTGACCTTCTTCTGTCAGTAAAAGCGAACGATTCCTCCGGCGAAACAGCTTTAGACCGAGGAAATCTTCCAGAGATTTGATCTGATGGCTGACAGCAGCCTGGGTAACAAATAGCTCTTCGGCGGCTTTGGTGAAGCTCAAATGACGGGCAGCAGCATCGAAGACGCGTAAAGCATTAAGCGGCGGAAGGCGTTTAGACATGGTTTTCCGTATCCGGATTGACAAGGTAATACTTCAACTTATACAAAGTCGCTACGTATTAGTTTTTTTAATCCGAGACATTATAATTTGTCCGTTGAGGAAGCTCCAGCAAATACCTATAGTTGCCGCACTTCCTGAGCCGGAACGAAAAGATTTCTGGAAACGTGCGAGAGATCGCAGACTTTTGGAGAGCTTTTGGCTTGTGGTCGTGATGTTGTGTTTGCATTTTGATCTGACGCTTGCAGATCAAGCTTTTAATTCCTGTAGATTTACCCTGTCTGTCCATAGTGATTTTAAATAGCACCGCAAATTGCGGTGCTTTTTTTTTTTTGCCGCACATCCCTGTGCGTCACCTTCCGGGCCGTCGCAAAGCGACGTTAATAATTTCTCCCGGAAATTTTTTATCTCTCTACTTACTGTCCCATCTCCACCATCTCTTTGACGTCAGAGCGGTTAATCTGCTGCTTGTTGCCATTGGCATCCTGATAGCTGATCATACCGGTTTCGTCATCAACTTTAGGTTTGCCGTCGGCTACGATAGTGCGACCATCGTTAGTGTGCATCACGTAATTGCTGGAACAGGCGGACAGGGTAAAGGCCAGAGTACATACGGCCAGCACTGCGGTGAGTTTATTCATCTTCTATCTCCTTGCAGATTGATTGCATTAAACCACCCGCATGCGCTCATCAACGGTAGCGCCAGTGAAATCGACTATGAATAGCGATGCGTTATGCGGGTTTCGGTTCAAACCTTGCAATAATTAGCATAACGCGCTTTTCCAGCTTTGCCAGGCAACAGGCTAGCTTTCAGCCTGGTCCTAACATGATTAATAGTGGGCCGAGTATGACCATTTTTTCCCCAACATCCTTTCGTCAGCAGTTTCCCGCAATGAGCGATGCCGGCATTTATCTCGATAGCGCCGCCACGGCGCTTAAACCGCAGGCGGTAATTGACGCGACCGCTCAGTTTTACAGCTTAAGCGCAGGCACCGTGCACCGCAGCCAGTTCGCTGCTGCCCGCGCGTTAACGGAAAAGTATGAACAGGCACGCGGTTTAGTGGCGCGCTGGCTCAATGCGGCAGACGATCGGCAGATTGTCTGGACGCGTGGCACCACCGAAGCGATCAATCTGGTGGCCAACAGCTGGCTAGCCCCGCGACTGCAAGCAGGCGATGAAATTGTGGTCAGCGAAGCTGAACATCATGCCAATCTGGTGCCGTGGCTAATGTTGGCGCAGGCCAGAGGTGCGAAAGTGGTGAAATGGCCGCTAGGCGACGATCGGTTGCCCGATATCGCGCAGCTCCCGGCATTGCTTAATTCACGTACCCGATTGCTGGCCGTGAGCCAGATGTCGAATGTTACCGGCGGCTGTCCGGATCTGGCCCAGGCGATCCGCTTAGCCCATGACGTGGGCGCCAAAGTCATGGTCGATGGTGCGCAAGGCGTGGTGCATTGTCCACCGGACGTACAGGCGCTGGATATCGATTTCTATGCCTTTTCCGGCCATAAGCTATACGGACCAATGGGCATTGGCGTGCTGTATGGCAAAGCTGAATTACTGGACGCGATGAATCCGTGGCACGGCGGCGGCAAAATGCTGACGCAAGTCGATTTCAACGGCTTCACGCCGCAGCCAGTGCCGTGGCGTTTTGAAGCCGGAACGCCCAATGTCGCAGGCGTGGTGGGTTTGAGCGCCGCGCTGGAATGGCTGGCGCAGCATCATGCCGAAAAGGCCGAAATGTGGAGCCAGCAGCTGGCGAGCCTGGCCGAAGAGCAGCTGAGCGACATTCCCGGTTTCCGCAGCTTCCGTTGTGGTAATGCCAGCCTGCTGGCGTTTGATATTGCAGGCATTCATCATAGTGATATCGTCACACTACTCGCCGAGCACGGCATCGCATTGCGCGCAGGGCAGCACTGCGCGCAGCCGCTTATGGCGGCGCTTAGCGTCACTGGCACGCTGCGCGTCTCGTTCGCCCCCTATAATAATCTGCAGGACGTGGATGCGCTGGTGCGCGCCATGCATCATGCCGTCGACTTACTAAGTGAATAAGCCAATGACATCAACTCTGCTTGCCCCGCATCCGTTCGGCGATCTGATTACCGCAGCCAGCCTGACGGAAAAATTCACCCAGTTCCATCAATGGGAAGATCGCTATCGCCAGTTGATTCAACTTAGCCGTCAGCTGCCTGCGTTATCGGAAGCATTAAAGACGGCGGATATCGAGCTCAGCGGCTGTGAAAACCGCGTATGGCTAAGCAGCCAGCTGTTGAACAACGGCACGCTGCATTTTTATGGCGACAGTGAAGGACGCATCGTGCGCGGATTGCTGGCGGTGTTACTGACGGCAGTGGAAGGCAAAACGCCAGCCGACTTGCTGCGGCAAGATCCGCTGGCGTTATTTGATACCTTAGGCCTGCGCGCGCAGCTTAGTGCGTCGCGCAGCAGTGGCTTACAGGCGCTGGCCGATGCGGTGCAACGCGCGGCGCGTCAGCACACTCAGGCTGTTTGACGCACCGCCCTGGCGAGAAACTTCTTTAGCGCATGCGAAACCGCCACAAAACCGAAGGTGGCGGTGACCATGGTGGCCGCACCGAAACCAGCGGCACAGTCCATACGTTTCGGGCCTTCTGCGGTGGAACGTGAGGTGCAGACGCTGCCGTCCGGCTGCGGATACATCAGCGCTTCCGTCGAGAATACGCAGTCGATACCGAGCTTCCCTTTACTGTTCTTCACTACGCCGAAATCCCCTTTCAATCTCTCACGCAGCTTGGCCGCCAGCGGATCCTGAATGGTTTTCGCCAGATCGCTAACCTGAATCTGCGTGGGATCGATCTGACCGCCCGCGCCGCCGGTGGTAATCAGCGGGATCTTATTGCGACGACACCAGGCAATCAACGCGGCTTTGGGGCGCACGCTGTCAATCGCATCAATCACATAGTCAAAACCCGCAGAGAGCAGTTCGGCGGTATTCTCTGGCGTGATGAAGTCATCGATACAAATCACCTCGCATTCCGGATTG
Source organism: Pantoea sp. X-Soil-ISGK-421 (assembly GCF_059730785.1). NCBI lineage: Bacteria > Pseudomonadati > Pseudomonadota > Gammaproteobacteria > Enterobacterales > Erwiniaceae > Pantoea > Pantoea sp. X-Soil-ISGK-421. The sequence continues at coordinate 3,186,494 of NZ_AP035979.1, forward strand.
ATAGCGCGCATACGCTCGGCCATCACTTCGGTTTTCGCCTGGCCCACTTTGCCCTGCAACGCGTGAATCTGGCGATTGGTATTGGTGATACAGACATCGTCCATATCAATCAGGGTAATTTTACCGATGCCGGTGCGCGCTAACGCTTCCGCCGCCCACGAACCCACGCCGCCAATACCAATCACGCAAAAGTGCGCGTCGGCAAAACGCTGAAGCGCGTCCTGCCCATACAGACGCGCCGTGCCGCCAAAACGTTGTCGCCAGGCGTCGCTTACTACTGTCATAACCAAACCTTTCCGGGAAAACGAGACATTAATTAGACCCTAACAGCAGCGAACCGTTGTTGCCATTTTGTGGGTTGCTAAACACCGGCTGACCAGTACCCGGCGCGGCTTTCAGCACCCAGACGCGGCCATAATGGTTGTAGAAACCAGCCAGATGCGCCGCATCCGGACCAACGCCCTGATAGATATCGAAGTGCTGGCCTTTAATTGCCCCCCCGACATCCAGCGCCACCATCAGTCGCATCTCATATTTGCCGTTAAATTTCCCCTTCTCATTCAGCTGCGGCACTTCTGCCAACAGCACAGTTCCGGCTGGAATCAGTGAACGATCAGAGGCGACTGACGCCTTGGCAATCAGCGGAACCGCGCTGGCACCGCGCACCGGCACATACTCTTCAGGTTTAAAGAAGACGAAGGATTGGTTGGTTTCCAGTACCGAGCGAACTTCTGCTGGCGAATGATCCTGCGCCCACTGACGAATCGCCTGCATCGACATATCTTCGCGCTTCACTTCACCACGATCGATCAACTCTTTACCGACGCTGTGGTAAGCCCAGCCATTTTTGCCGCCATAACCAAAGAAGCGCAACGGACGTCCGTCACCAAAATCGACGTAGCCACTGCCCTGCACATCCATCATGAAGTTATCAATCAGCGAGTTGCTGTAAGCAATAATGTAACGGTCGTCGAGTCCACCATTATAGATAGAAGCGCGGCTCGGCAGTTTCTGCCCGCGCGGGCGCGGTGGCATACGATAAATGGGATACTGGAACTCGCCCTGACGCGTATAACGCGCTTCCACTACCGGCGTGTAATAGCCAGTAAATTGCACGTTGCCATAATTGTCGGTGCCCTCCATCTGATAAGCATTCAAACCAAACTGATTGAGCTGACGCGTATCGGCGCCAGAAAGCAGCCAGTTCTGGATTGCGCTATAGGTGCCGTTATTGCGGCCAAACAGACCGGAAGAGGTAGTTTGAATCTGCACTACCTGATCGCTAAAGTCTTTGCCGTTCACCGGACGTCCTTTGGCATTCGGCTGATTGACCAGCCCGAGCGGCTGCTCCAGCTTGCCATCTATATATTGTTGACCCCGGTCGGTCGGTTTAGAACTACAGCCCGCTAACAGCGCGATAAATGCGCCAGTAAGTGCATACTTCGCCCAATGTCCTTTCATAACCTTCTCTTTTTATCGATTGTTTGCCCGGCGACGATAGCAAAGGGGCCGAGAGATTGAAATCCGCGACAAGCGGTTGCGCTCACATCTGTACAATAATCCACCCAATGGCGAGTTTATTCACCAACTGACTGTAAATTTAGCGCTTTGTCTCAAAAAGGGGTTGCATCGCCGCGCGTCCAGAGTATAGTGCGCATCCACGGACGCGGGGTGGAGCAGCCTGGTAGCTCGTCGGGCTCATAACCCGAAGGTCGTCGGTTCAAATCCGGCCCCCGCAACCAATTCTTCTTAAATGAAGAGACAATGTGAAGTGTGTGTAACGCGTCAAACGGACGCGGGGTGGAGCAGCCTGGTAGCTCGTCGGGCTCATAACCCGAAGGTCGTCGGTTCAAATCCGGCCCCCGCAACCAATTGTCTTAAGAAGAATACAATGTGAAAAGTCGCGTAATGCGGCAGACGGACGCGGGGTGGAGCAGCCTGGTAGCTCGTCGGGCTCATAACCCGAAGGTCGTCGGTTCAAATCCGGCCCCCGCAACCAATCATTTAAACACCTTAACGGGTGTTTTTTTGTTTTTACACTTTATCGCTGTCCCCTCCATGTTATCTGCCATAAAACTCAACGCGCATGAGTAGATTTCACAAAATGTTTATAATGTTAAAATATCATAACATCATGTTTTTAATGATGTAATTATGAATTCCTCAGGTAAACATTTTCGTTAATTTTTATCGGGACAAGTCTCAGGTTTTCAATTTCTCATTTTCGTAACACTGCACCCATTGATAACGCATCGGGCGTTGTCCAGGCACAGTGAGAAATTAAAAATGGCTTATTCTAATAAATTTTACTCTTGGGGTTTTTACAGAAACTTATGGCCACGCCCACAGTTTCAACCTGGCGAAGTTGTCGTAGATGATATCCGACACAAAGTGGGAAATGAGTGGAGCTCAATTAATCCTGGTTCAACGGATAAAACGGGTGATGTGTTATTATCCGGCTTCGCCTACGCCTATGCCAAAATAGAAATTTACGACAACGGTAAACTTTTATTCACCACGCAAGCGGGACGTTTAGGAACCTGGACTGCCGACTTATCCGATGTTATTTCTGCTGGCAACCACAATTTCATGGTGAAACAAACAGGTTATGGCTTTGCGCCAGGCGCCCCCATCAACCTGATTGTTGAAGGTAACAATAGCGAAATTCCTGTGGAGATTACTCAGGTTTATAGCGATAACAGCGTGCTTCACGATGGTAATCATACTAATGACGCTCGTCCCAGCTTCCGGGGAAAAGGTCCGGCTAATGCGAAGGTCTTGCTGGTAGATGAAAATAATAATGTAGTTGCCTCAGGAAATACGGATATTTATGGCAACTGGAACGTTAAACCAGAATACGATATTAATGATGGCAGCTATAACTTCCGTGCATTTATTAACGGAAAATACAGCTCAGACATAAATTTAACCATTGATACCACGCCCCCTGATCATACATTAACCTTCACTGGTGCCTTTTATTTATTAACGTATGAAGGTATTCCAGAAAACGGAAAAACCAACGATCTGCGCCCTAATTTTACGGGCAAAGCGGCACCGGGTTCAGTAATTTATCTGTTCGTTGAAGGCAGCAATGAACCGATTGGTGGAACAATTACTAACGGCTTTGGTGAGTGGAGTATTACTGCTTTCAAAGATCTTGAGCTGGGCACGCAAACGCTGGAAGTGCGTGCTGATAACCAAACCGCCCAATTCACCCTGACAATTGAAGTTGAAACGTTTATTCAGCCTGTGACGATTGATTACCTGGTGGATGGTCAGACTTTTGATACTATTCCTGAAAATGGCTTGTCTAATGATTCCACGCCATGGATCAGCGGTAAAAGCGCGGCTTTTGCTAACATCCTGCTTCTGGAAGGCACTAAATTCCTTGGCTTTGTACAAGCAGATGAGCAAGGTAAATGGAATTATGAAATCACTACGGCGCTGGACGCAGGCCAGCATGCAATAACGGCCTTCGCGGACGGACAAACCAGCGAGCCTTTCAACTTCAGCATTGCGGCGCAAAAAATACCCGGCAAAGGTTGGGGTGGCGGCATCTATAGTGTGAATGACTTGCTGATTGAAGACGAAACCAGTCTGTTTGCACAGGATATTGAGCAGCCAGAAGTTGCCACTCTGGTTCTCAACCAGAGTGATCTCACGACGCAAAGTGATGCTGTTGGTATCGAGATCGCAGCACTCCCGCTGACGGCGGCAGATGAAGAACAAGCTTCCCTGCCCTTCGCTTAATCACTGAAAGATAAAACGGATGGCCACCGCCATCCGTTTTTTAGCGATGTGCCAGCGCCGCGCCCTTATCAAAATACGCCTTAATACCCTGCAGAATCGCCTCAGCGACCTGATGCTGATAGCGCGCCGTACGCAGCTTCCGTTCCTCTTCTACATTACTGATAAATGCGGTTTCTACCAGAATAGAGGGAATATCCGGCGCTTTAAGCACCGCGAATCCGGCCTGATCGACCGTACGCTTGTGCAAATGGTTGATGTGCCCCATGCGCGACAAGACTTCTTTGCCAAACTTTAGGCTGTCGCTAATGGTTTGCCGCTGTACCATATCGAACATGGTGTGATCAAGATAACGGTCGCCACTCATGCTAACGCCACCAATCAAATCAGCCTCATTCTGCGTTTGCGCCAGAAAACGCGCCGCCGCGGAGGTTGCGCCGCGGGTTGAGAGCGCAAATACTGATGAGCCGCGCGCGGCACGACTGGTAAAGGCATCGGCGTGGATCGAAATAAACAGATCCGCACGCTGCTTGCGCGCTTTCGCCACCCGCACACGCAGCGGGATGAACACATCCTCATTACGCGTCATGTAGGCTTTCATGTTGCGCTCTTTGTCGATCAGCGCCTTCAGATAGCGACCGATCTTCAACACAATATCTTTCTCACGCGTTTTGTATTTGCCATGCGCACCGGGATCTTCACCACCATGTCCGGGATCGATCATGATGATAATCGGTCGATCGCGCCCCGCTTTCCCCGGCAGCGCCGCCTGTACTGGCTGATCGCGCTCGAGATCGCCCTGATTGTAATCCTGCAGTAATGCCAGTAGCGGATCCTCTTCGCGCGACTGCTGACTCGGATAGAGATCAACCACCAAGCGGTGCTTAATACCCGCCACCGGCGCCAGCGTGAAGGTCTTTGGTGCGATGCTACGCTTCACCTCCAGCACAAGCCGTACCGTGTTGGCATCAAACTGGCCAACGCGCGCGGTTTTGATGTAGGGATCGTCCACACGCACCAGTCTATCCACCCCTTTCAGTACCGGATTAATGTGCATATTTTCAATATCAATAACCAGACGATCGGGATTACTCAGCGTGAACTGCTTGTACTTGAGGGGAACGTTTGATTCCAATGTAACGCGGGAGTAAGTCGATGATGGCCAGATACGCACCGCCACAATATGCTGACTGGCAGCCAAGCCGGTGCGCGTGACGCTAAGCATGAATAGTGCGCCTGCGCCCTGTAATAATCGTCGTCGTGTAAAAGCTTCGGACATGCCGCTCCAACTACTGTGTAATGTCTAAAAAATCGTCACTTGATGGCAAGAAAGTGAAAACTTTGTTCGATGAGAATTGTCTTGTCTTGCCGGAAAACCCAGATAATGCAGTCTGTTAGCACGTGTTGCATCAGGAAAATCGTAAAGTAACGTCAGGCCCGGCGCTTGCAATAACCGGCAAAAGAGCATAAAAATACGAAAATTACGAATAAACATGCACAGAGGGCTTTGCCGTGAAGGAACGCAGTACAGAACTGGTTCAGGGTTTTCGCCATACCGTTCCCTATATAAATACCCATCGTGACAAGACCTTTGTCATCATGTTGGGTGGCGAGGCCATCGAGCATGAGAACTTCTCAAGCATCGTTAATGATATCGGTCTGCTGCATAGTCTCGGCATTCGCTTAGTGGTGGTTTATGGTGCGCGTCCGCAGATTGACGCCAGCATGGCCCAACAACAACTGGAACCGATTTATCACAAACACACGCGCGTAACCGATGCGCAGTCGCTGGAATTGGTGAAGCAGGCGGCCGGTCGTTTACAGCTGGATATCACCGCGCGACTGTCGATGAGCCTTAACAACACGCCGCTTCAAGGCGCGCATATTAATGTGGTGAGCGGCAACTTCATTATCGCGCAGCCGCTGGGCGTGGATGATGGCGTTGATTACTGCCACAGCGGCCGTATTCGTCGTATTGATGAAGACGCTATTCATCGTCAGTTGGACAACGATGCGATTGTGCTGCTCGGTCCGGTAGCGGTTTCTGTCACCGGCGAGAGTTTTAACCTGACTTCTGAAGAAGTGGCGACGCAGCTGGCTATCAAATTGAAGGCCGAGAAGATGATTGGTTTCTGCTCCGAGCAGGGCGTGACTAACCGTGAAGGCGCGATTATTTCCGAACTGTTCCCGAACGAAGCCCAGGCGCGCATCGACGAGATGGAGAGCGACGGCGATTTCCTCTCTGGCACCGTGCGTTTCTTACGCGGTGCGGTAAAAGCCTGCCGCAGCGGCGTGCGGCGTAGCCACCTGATCAGCTATCAGGAAGACGGTGCGTTGCTGCAAGAACTGTTCTCGCGCGACGGTATCGGAACGCAGATTGTGATGGAGTCCGCTGAACAGATCCGTCGCGCCAACATCAACGATATCGGCGGCATTCTCGAGCTGATCCGCCCACTGGAGCAGCAAGGTATTCTGGTGCGCCGTTCCCGTGAACAGCTGGAGATGGAGATTGATAAGTTCACGATTATTCAGCGCGATAACCTGACTATTGCCTGCGCCGCGCTCTATCCGTTCCCGGATGAGCAGATTGGTGAGATGGCCTGTGTGGCAGTGCATCCGGATTATCGCAGCTCGTCGCGTGGTGAACTGCTTCTGGACCGCGTGGCGCTTCAGGCGCGCCAGATGGGGCTAAAAAAGCTCTTTGTCTTAACCACGCGCAGCATTCACTGGTTCCAGGAACGCGGATTTACGCCGGTGGATATTGAGTCGCTGCCTGAGAGCAAAAAGCAGATGTATAACTATCAGCGCCGTTCGAAAGTGTTGATGGCGGATTTGGGGTAACGCCTGCTGGTGGGCATTTATGTGCATCGGGAAGAGGTCGCCATGAATGGCGACCCTACGACGGTTTTGTAGGGGCGGCATTTATGCCGACCCGGGTTTATTCCCCGCTCAACCGCTCCAGCAATCCGCTACGCCGCTGGGTGCGCAGCTGCACCGCACGGCGAAACACGCTTTCATCGCTGTACAACGTTAACTGCTTACGCGCGCGAGTGATCGCCGTGTAAATCAGTTCGCGCGTTAACACCGGCAGAAACTGCGCCGGCATCACCAATGCCGTATGATCGAACTCCGAACCCTGCGATTTGTGCACCGTCATCGCCCATGCGGTATCGTGCGTCGGCAAGCGGCTGGGCTGTACCGCTTTAATGCTGCCATCGGGCAACGGGAAGAACACTTTCAGCAGACCTTCATCATCGAACAGCGTAATGCCGATATCGCCGTTAAACAGCCCCAGCGCGCTGTCGTTACGCGTCACCATCACCGGACGTCCCTGATACCAGCGACTGCCGCCGGTTGGACGGCGAATCAGCTGTAACTGCATCAGCTTTTGCTCAATACGTTGGTTCAGTCCCTGCACGCCAAATGGCCCTTCACGCAGTGCGCACAGCAGTTGATAACGTCCAAACGCCGCGATAATTTTCGCCGGCTCAGCACGCTGGCTAATCAGCTTAAGGAATGGCTGATACCCTGCCGCAATCTCCGTTAGCATCGCCTGATAAGCGTCAGCATCATTCAATGGTTGGCGAGTGATATCGCTGAATCCTGCCTGAAATGCCGCTTCCACCGCTTTTGCATCACCGGCGTTAACCGCGGCGGCCAATTGGCCAATGCCGGAATTGGCGTCAAAGCGGTAACTTTTACGCAGCAGACAGATCGCGTCGCGCACGGCAGGCGCGCTGATGTCATCGATGCCCGCTACCTGACTGCCGGTGAGTTCGCTCAACTGCGCAGCACGCACGGGACTGTAACCGGCTTCGGCGCAGCGACAGATATCGCCGAGCACGGCACCCGCCTCCACCGATGCCAGCTGATCGCGGTCGCCGAGAAATACCACGCGCGCCTGCGAGGGCAATGCGGCGATAAGGTTCGCCATCATGCCGAGATCCACCATGGAGGCTTCATCGACCACCAGCACATCCAGATGCAGCGGGTTCCCGGCGTGATAGCGCAGACGCTGCGTTTCCGGCTGCGCGCCTAACAAGCGGTGTAGCGTAGTGGCATCGGCCGGGAAACGCTGCCGTTCCGCCTCGCTCACCGGCAGTTTTTGCAGCGCCTTGCCCAGCGACTCAGTGAGACGAGCCGCCGCTTTACCGGTTGGCGCGGCTAACTGGATACGCAACGCGCCCGCGCTGAGACGAATCAGCGCCGCCAGCAGTTTTGCCACCGTGGTGGTTTTTCCAGTACCGGGGCCGCCCGAGATCACCGCCGTTTTCTGCGTCAGCGCCACAGCAGCCGCAATTTTCTGCCAGTTATCTGGCTCGCTGCCAAACAACTCATCCAGCACTTCCCTGACCTGTTCCGGCGCAAAAGGCTGTGACGAAGCCTGCGACTGGAAGAAGCGCGCCACCTGCCCTTCGTGGTGCCACAAGCGATGTAGATAGAGACGGTCTTCGCTCAACACGATTGGCGCCGCCTGATCGCTGCTACTGAGCGCAGACCAGCCTTCTAAAAGCGCAGGCCAATCCTGTGGTTCCCCCGCGGCTTGCCAGATGGCGTGCGCCAGCTCCGCATGTCGCCCTTTAAAGAGGTTATCGCGACTTAGCTGTGATAACGGCAAACAGACATGCCCATCACCCGCTTCCGCACTCAGGCACGCCGCCAGCAGCAAACGTGCCGGTTGCTCATCATCAGCCAGCAGTTGGGCAAACTGGACGTCCAGCGAGCGCAGCAAACGTAACTCAGCCGCCTGGGCTAAAAGCGCGGTCATACTGCTCATGCTGTTGCTCCCGGCCCGCGAAACAGGCTATCCAGTTGTGAAACGAAGTCGAAAGTCGGACGGGTGTGGAACACGCCGTTGTCTGGCGAACTGCCATCCATGCCACGCAGGAAGAGATAAAATACGCCGCCGAAATGCTGCTCATAGTCATAATCCGGCACGCGATGCTGTAAATAACGATGCAGGGCCAGCGTGTAAAGTTGGTACTGCAAATCGTAGCGGTGCTCGATCATCGCCTGCGCCATCGCATGCGGCGTATAGGCTTCATGGCTGTCGCCAAGCCAGTTGGATTTGTAATCCAGCAGGTAGTATTTGCCCTGCCAGCGAAACACCAGATCGATAAAGCCCTTCAACATGCCCTGCACCTGGCGGAAATCAAGCGGCGGAGCCTGAGCCGATAACGCATCCTGAGAGATCAACTCACTGAGTTCACGCGCCGTCAGCACATTATCAATCGGCAGATAGAACGCCATCTCCACCAAACGATCGCTGCTCTGCACCTGCGCCAGATGAATGCCCTGCGCATTGAGCGGCGTGCTCAATGCGCGAGCGATCCACGCGCTGAGCATCGGCTGCCAGTGCAGCGGATAGCCGTTCTGCTGCAGATGTTGCGCCAGCTGCTCTTCAGAAGGCGGCTGCGGGAAATCCAGCGATTCGAACAGCTCATGCAAAAACGTGCCAGGCGCAGCACCGCGTGGGAAATGGTGTGGCGTCAGCGCCGCATCCAGCGCTTCTTCATGATCCTCTTCGCCTGCCGCTTCAACATCGAAATTCGGCATCACCTCAAGCAGACGATGAGAACTGTGCTGCTGCAAGCCAGAGTAGCTGGTGACGCGCCACGGATCGGCCAGCACTCGCGTTACGGCACGCGCGCCAAGTTTACTATCGGCAACGGCATCCACTTGCCAACGCTCAGCTTGAATATCCTCCACCAGCACCACATCGGTGCCCACTGCGTCCATATCATGCAGTAATATGCCGAGCTGTTCCGCCGTCGCGGCTGCGCCACGCTGCAACAGGAAACCCAGTGCGCTTTTGTGTAAATCGCTCTCGCCTTCTTTCTTGCGCGTACCACGAAACAGCGGCGCGACGCCGACGCTGCAGTGATAGATCGAGCGGGTTAATGCCACGTAAAGCAGGCGTAAATCCTCCGCCAGACGCTCCTGTTCGGCTAACGCCAGGCTTTCCTCATCGGCTTGCAGATCCAATACCGCGCCAAAATTCTCACGGTCGTGATAAAGCGCGGTATCTGCTTCGCGGAATCCGGCGGCAAACGGCAGCCACACTAACGGATATTGCAGCCCTTTGGATTTGTGGATAGTGACGATTTGCACCAGATGACGGTCGCTCTCCAGGCGCAGTTGCTGACTCGCCGACTGGCTATCCGGACGCGCAATCTGCTGCGCCAGATGTCGCACCAGCGCATGCGGACTATCCAACTGCGCAGCCGCTTCCTGCAGCAGTTCACCCAGATGCAGTAAATCAGTCAGGCGCCGCTCACCGTTCTCCGATGCCAGCAGGTTCTCCGCCAGTTGGCGCTCCAGCATCATCTCGCGCAGCATCGGTAACACGCCGCGTTGCTGCCATATCAGTTGCCAGCGGGCAAAGGTATCAACCAGTTCATCCCAGCCGCGTGCATCCTGATCCAGCGCATCAAGCTGCGAGGCGTCAAATGCAAACAGCGAGGTGGCCAACGCGGTGCGCAGCATGCGTTCCTGCTCCGGCGCCAGCACCGCCTGCAACAGCCATAACAGTTCACGCGCTTCTGGTGTGGTGTAAACGCTGTCGCGGTTTGAGAGGTAAACCGAGGGAATACCGAGCAAATTCAAGGCTTCGCGAATCAAATTTGCTTCGTTACGGCTGCGCACCAGCACAGTGATATCAGAGGCTTGTACTGGCCGCAAATTGGGTGCCTTGCCCAGCATCGCGCGCTGCTGCTGCCCGGCCTGCAGCCATCGGCTAATATCGGCCGCACACTGCTGCGCCATACATTGCTGATAATCGCCAACGCTGCACCCTTCGCCCGGCTGTAGCCAGAAGCGTAACGCCGCTTGCTCTACCTGGTCGATACTGAGTGACAACTGCTGGTTCGGTGGTGCGAACTGCACCGGCAAGAACGGAATATCGGCGAACAAGAATGGTGCGTCGAGGCGCGTAAACAGCTGATTGACGCTATTGACCATCGCGGGCGATGAGCGCCAGTTGGTGTCGAGCGTGTAGTGCGCACTGACTTCGTTACGCGCCCGAATATAGGTAAAGATATCCGCGCCACGAAAGGCGTAAATCGCCTGTTTGGGATCGCCAATTAACAGCAGCGCATGCGCTGGCTGATTGATATAAAGCGTGCGGAAAATACGGTATTGCAGCGGATCGGTGTCCTGAAACTCATCGATGAGCGCCACCGGGAAGCGCTGGCGAATCGCCTGCGCCAGCTGCTCACCGCTGGGCTGTTGCAGTGCTTCGTCAAGCCGACTCAGCAAATCATCAAAGCCTAACAGTGCCTGCTGACGTTTCTCTTTGCGCACCGCGGCGCGGATCTCCACTAGCGCGCGCGCAATCACCAGATCGCGCAATGACAGCGGCTGGGCAAGGAAAGTGTCGACGGCATCGAACAAACGGTGTTGCGGCGGATTACCCTTTTTGGTCTTCTCTTCAAGCATGCGCTGACCAAAACGCGCCAGTTCGGCGGGCACCTGATAATCGCGCGTTTCGCTTTGCGCCCAGAAGCTGACTTTATTGACCCAAACCGGCAAATTTTTGCTGCTGTAGCTGCGCTTATCCACATCGGATTGCCCCACCAGCGTCAGCACCTCTTCACCCACCGCCAGCCATTGCGCTTTCATCGCGGCTATTCGCGCAAGGTTTTCACTGTGGCGCGAGCCCAGGGTTTCACTGTCGGCTGGCGGCAGACGTAGGCTGGGCGATTCGCCCTGCAACCACGGACGTAAAGTGGAAAGCAACTGCTCAGGGCCGCTCCATTCGCTTACGATCACCCGCGCGACATCCAGCGTTAATGGATAGCAGTGACGACGCCAGAAATCGGCGGTCGCCTGGCGCAGCAGCAGTTGTTCATCTTCAATCAGCTGCTGCTCAAACAGCATGCCGGACTCAAAAGCATTGAGGTTCAGCATGCGCTGGCAGAAACCGTGGATGGTGAAGATGGCCGCTTCATCCATCTGGCGTTCAGCGGCCAGCAGAAGCGAAGCCGCGTCGGCGGGTTGCGGAATTTCCTGCAATAACTGCATCAGCATCGGATTGCTGCTGACGCCACGCAGGCAGGCCAGCCGCAGCTCATGTATGTTCGCGCGAATACGCCCGCGCAATTCCGCAGTAGCGGCCTCGGTAAAGGTCACGACCAAAATCTCTTCAACCGACAACGGACGTGACCAGGCATTTTGTCCGCCTAATCCGAGCAGCAACCGCAGGTAAAGCAGGCCGATGGTAAAAGTTTTACCCGTACCGGCTGAGGCCTCAATCAGACGCTCACCGCGCAGCGGCAGCGTCAGAGGATTGAGCGATTCAGGGAGCAAACTCATTGCGCATCACTCTTTACGGGCAACGATTGCTGCAGCTTTTGAACTTCATCCCACGTGGTCCAGCCTGGCAATTGCGCGTAATCATTTTTGGTCGCGCCATCATGGCTGCCGCCAATCTGGGAAATCATCGCCATCCCTTGCTGCGTGAATACCGCCTGATGGAAAAAGTCGGCGAGGCCGGCTGGCGTCAGCTGCTGAATTTGCTCAATCGCTTTTTCACGCGTATCGAAAGCAAAATTCTGACGCTTAAAGTCACGGTTAAAACGGTTCGCCTCTTCATCCAGCGTTTGCGGGCGCTGTTTCATATCATTGATTAACGCCTGCTGATACTGGGCGAAATCTTCCGGTTTCATGCTGCGCAGACGCGTTTCAGCCTGCGGATAAAACGCCTGGAAACGTTGCAGTAAGAACGCGGGCTGTTTGCTGTTACTTTGCAGCAGGAAACCGATGCCCCATTGGCGACCAATCGGCATCTGATAAGCAAACACCGCATAGCCGAGCTGCTCTTCGGTACGCAATTGGTTATAGAACCACGGCTGCACGATCTGGCTCAGCATGGTGCTGTTCGCCATGCTCTGATATTCGCTATAACCCAACGGCACATACAGTGCCGCCAGCGCCGAATCGGTGCTGCTGCCCACCTTCTGCAGGTTGGCCTTCATCTCTTTATCCACCGTCACATAATCACTGTGCCAGTAGCCGTGGCCATCACTTTGCAATTGCTGCTGGAGCTCATCGCCGAGCTGTTTCACACGGTCCGCTGAGAGATTGCCCACCACCATCATCTCCGGTGTTGCATGATGGATCAGCGCATCACGGTAATCGGTGACCTCTTTCAGCGTGATGTCTTTCACCAGATTGCGACGCGTTTCGCGCTGGGTGTACGGCAACTGCGACAACATTTGCATCGGCTGAATTGCCAGCTCAAAAGCTTTGCCCTTCTCTGCCGCTTCCAGTTGATCCAGATACCAGGATTTAGCCTGCTCCAGCTGCTGCTGATCCGGTGTAAAGGTGGCGTAACCCTCCACCAGCTTCTTTAGCAATTCAGGCAAACGCTGGGTAAAGCCGCTGGCGCTAAACACGATGCCATCATCTTCGCCGACAGAAAAACTGATACCGCCAACCGAGGCCTGCGAATTCAGCTCATCCAGCGCCAGGCTGGAGAGATAGTCATTCAGACCAAACAGCACCTGCTGACGCGCATCGCTAATCGCAGATTTGTTACGCAGTGCTAAGGTGATAGCGGCTTTCGGTTCACTGGCAAACTGCTGGCTTGGCATCCAGTAGATACGCATGCTGTCGCCATTGGTCAGCGCGACCGGATGATCGTAGGTTTTGCCATCCGCAGGGATGATGGCGAAATCAGAGGGAATATAGGGGTTCAACGTTGGCATCGACAACTGCAGCTGTGCGGCACGTTGCTGCCAGTCGCTGAACTGCGCGGCGCTGATTTTATCTACCTGATACGGCGCATTCACAAAGTAGGCTTCTTTGTTATGCGGCTCATTCGGGCTGATGTACCAGATACGCGCGTTCTGCGGCGTCATTTCATCAAGACGGGCTTTAATGGCGGCGGGATCAAATTGATCGGCCAGATAAGGCGCATCCAGGGTATGTTCAACCGGCACACGCAGCATGGTATCCACCAGCCACTCGATGTAATCCATATCACGCGTGATCGATGGATAACGGAAATCCAGCGCCAGCACGTGGGAGACTTCGTCGAAGTAATCTTTGCTGATGCCTTTACTCCGCAGCATATCGAGGTAGCTAAACACCGCAGCCACCACTTCATCACGTTGCGCCAGGCCTTTGTCGGTTAACGACACGCTGATGGCGAATACGCCACTGTTGCGCTCGGTCATTGGGTCAGCTCCGGCACTAACGCCATCCGCTAGCCCTTGCTTTTGCAGCCAATCGTTAAGGGTATTTTTGCTGCGATTACCCAGAACGTAGCTGATCAGCGTATCGGTTTTACTGCGGAACTGGCTGCTATTGTTCGGGATACGGAACTCAATTTTTAACTGCTTGCGCGGCTGGGCGGGCACGTAGTGGATAATGACGCCCTTCTGCGCAGCGGTCACCACCGGTACTTCAATCTTCGGCACAGAGGTCTGATGATTGGCAACACGACCAAAGGTTTTCGCCGCCATGTCAGCCATCTCTGGCAAGGGCTTGTTGCTGTAGATTACCGCCTTCATCAGATTGGCTGAGTAATGGCTATGATAAAAATCGGTCAGCGCCTGATGCAGTTTGCTATCCGGTTTGTCGCTCAACGTATCGAGATTCCCGCCGGAATAACGCGATCCCGGATGCGCCGGGTTCAGGGTTTCCGCACCCACCTGCGCCATGCGCAAGCCATCTCGTGAGCGAGCCATCGTCAGCTCAGCGTTAACCGCATAACGCTCACGATCGGCATTGATCGGATCGAGCAGCGGTTCAGCAATCGCATCGGACAGGCGATCCACCGCCGGCTGCAGCGCATCGTTTTCCACTTCCAGGTAGAATGCCGTGCGATAAGATGCCGTGCTGGCATTATGGCTACCACCATGTTTTTTCAGGAACTCGGCGAGGTTATCAGGCTGGGGATATCGCTTTGAGCCCATCAACACCATGTGTTCGAGGTAGTGCGCCAGACCCAGCTGTTGATTTGGATCATCCAGTGAACCGATCGGCAAGGTCAGCGCCGCCAACGATTTAGGTGCCTCGTTATCTGAGACTAGCAGCACAATCATGCCGTTACTTAACGTAATCGCCTGATAACTGCGTGGATCGTGATCGCTTTTACGAATGGTGTCATTGATGGGTTGCCAGCCGCGATCGGTATCGGCAAAGGCATTCAGCGCTAACGTGCTCAGCAGCAGCGCTCCAAACCAGCGTGCGTAAATCCGCATTTAAACCCCTTACGTTACCCTTTTCCGCTGGCTGTGTGCCCAGCGGTTAAATAGAGTCATTTTCTTATAGTGTCAGGAACAACCTCAACCGAGACCATACCCCATTGCTATTCATCATGTTGATGCGCCAGGCGCACCGGCAAATACCACTGGCGTGCGGCGGCAGTAATTGCCTGCACGGCATCATCATCCAATGTACGACTTAACCGCTGCAGATAGGGATCGCTGCCCTCGCCTTCGATCTGGAAACCACCCTGCCAGGCTTGCAGCAATTTGTTAAGTGCCTTTTTCTGTGTTGCTTCGTCATCCAGCAACTGGTGCGACTTGCTGTCAAAGCTGGCTTCCAGCCAGGCACCACCGGATTTATTCAGTAGCATCATCGGCTGAACTAATCCGGCCTGATAACCCGCAACATAGTCATTCAGTAGCGCCAGCGCTTGTTCAGCAGGCAGCGCCATGAAGCGCCAATGGCTCTGCTTACGACCGTACATGCGGCTTGCACCGCTGCCGCCCATCGCGCAATACACCAGATGTTCCAGCCACAACAGCAGACCATCATTCATATTCAGCACGCCTGGACGCCAGCGCAGCAGCCCATCAGCTTGCACCTGTGTCAGCCAGCCGGTCAATTGCACTTCACCCAACGTTAGAGCGATCTCCCAGCTCTCGGCTGGCTGACGTTGACCGCTCACCTCCGCTGCCACTTCCTGCATCTCTTCGGTCTGGCTCTGCCAGAAAAGTTCCCCAAACGCGCCATAAGGCAGATTGCCAGCGGCGCGATGGCGAGCATACAGCTGCGCAGGATCGTCACCGTTGACCAGCGTATTCAGCAATTGGGCATTGATTTGGTAGCGTTCCAGGCTGTCAGGCGCGAACGGTTCGCTATCAGGCAGTTCGCTCTCTTCCATCCAGAAGGCAACACCCAAACGCTGTTGGAACCAGGCGCGTACCGGATGACGCCAGAAACGTAGCAGTTGCTCCAGCGACAAGGTTTCTAACGGTGCAGGCAGCAAAGGTTGTACAAAATCCGGCTGGGCTATGCCACTGCCGGTGGCCGCAGGCAACCATTCTGCGGCAAAGCTTTGCCCGTGTGCGCCTGGCTTGAAGTTCTCTGCAGCAAACGGCATGCGGCTATGCAGCTTTTGCAGGTGTTCGCGTACGCGCTGCTCGCTGATATCGGGTTCAAGCGTTTCATCACCGGGCAGACAGAAGCTTTGACCGAGGTAATCCACCAGTTCACTCACCAGCACCGACGGAAAGCGCTCGGTGTTGTCCTGAATTGCCCGGCCGATGTAACTGATATACAGCTGATCCTGCGCTGAGATCAGCGCTTCGAGGAACAGATAGCGGTCATCATCGCGGCGGCTACGGTCGCCTTTGCGCATCTGTTGCTGCATCAAATCGAAACCAAGCGGCGCTAAGGTGCGCGGATAGACACCGTCGTTCATGCCCAACAAACACACCACTTTGAAGGGAATCGAACGCATTGGCATCAGCGTACAGAAGTTGATAGGACCGGCAAGAAAACGCTGGCTGATGCGCTGCTGGTCCAGGCGCGAACGCAGCTCGTCGCGCAGCAGCGTAGCCGGAATCGGCTGTTGATACGCTGCCTGCATCCCCTGTTCGATAATCTGTTTCCACTGCGTTTCCACCAGCAACAGCGCGGCTTCACTTTCAGCGTCACCGCTGAAGAAGCATTCAATCAGCTCACGACATAACGGCAGCCACTCCGATAGCGTGCGCTCTGCTGAGAGACGTGTGCGCCACTCTTCAAGTCGCGAAAGTAATTCGGCCAGATGCCCTGCCAGCTCAGCGATCAAACCGCTGGATTCGTCATACGGCAAAATCCCTTGCCAGTCGCCGTTGCGACTCTCAAGCGCGTAGCCGAGCAGCATGCGCTGCAGGCCGAAGCGCCACGTGTGTTGCCCGGTTACCGGCAGAGCTAGCGCTTCAACGCTGGCATCATCCAGCCCCCAGCGGATGCCGGACTCCATCACCCAACGGCGCAGCAATCGCAGGCCGCTTTCATCAACCGAGAAGCGCTGCGCCAGTGCCGGAACTTCCAGCAGCGCCAGCACATCTTCGGAGGCAAAGCGGCTTTCAGGCAGTGACAACAGACTGAGCAGCGCCAGGATCGCCGGGTGCGCCTGACTGGCGCGGCGGTCGGAGATGGCGAACGGCAAATAGCGTTCGCTCGGCGCGCTGGCAAACGCGGCCTGAATAAAAGGTGCGTAGCTGTCGATATCCGCCACCATCACGATGATGTCGCGCGGCTTGAGTTCTGGGTTGGCTTCCATCAGCGTGAGCAGATGATCCTGCAGCACTTCAACTTCACGCTGGGCGCTGTGGCATACCTGCAGCGTAATCGAGCGATCGTCTGGATCGAGCAGACGTTTTTCGGCGCTGTTGGCCAACTCACCGGCGCTGAGGCCAATAACCGCGTTATCGTCCAGATTGAGCAGATCCGCTTGCAAGCAGTGTAGGAGGTTGTCTTGTGGCATCTCCACGAAGGCATCAATGTCGTTGGCGGCGGACTCCATCTGACTCAGCAGAAACAGATTATCGCGCCCCAGTTTGCCCCATGACGCCAGCAGCGGATTGGTCAGCTGCTGTTCGCCGATGTCGTTAAACAATGCCGGTGCGCTAGCCGGATCGCGGAACAGCGGCTGCAGCTCATCGGACTGTATGCGGCGGCGCTGGCGGCTTTGCAGCTTCGCGAGGAAGGCGTAATCCTGAATGTCGCCCCAATAGTGACGGCATGGATTGGTGAACAGCAGATGGATGTCAATGTGACGGCCCAGCGCTTCCAGCGCCTGCAGATAGACCGGCGGCAGCGCGGAGATACCGCAAATAAACACGCGCTGCGGCAAGCCGGGCGGCGGCGTTTGCGCCTGTTCCAGCTTTTGGATAAAGCGCGCATAGAGATTGGCACGATGCCACATCGGCTGACCCAGGCTTTCCGTGAAGTTGACCAAATCGCACCACAGCGGCGCCTGCCAATGCTGCGATTCGCCTAAGCCTTCAATCAATTCTCCGCGTTCCCAGCTGTTGAGCCAGTCCGAGCGATACACCAGATATTGGTCAAAGAGATCGGCAACACGCGCGCTGAGCTGATAAAGCTTGCGCTTATCGTCGTCATCGTTGAGGTAATGACGCAGCGGCTGGAAAGCGTCTTGCTCCAGCAAGGTTGGCAAGCGATGCATCAGCTTCCAGCTCATGCTGGCTTTGGTGAAGGCGCTCTCTTCGGGAATATCAGGCAGCACCTTGACGAACATGTTCCAGATGAAGCTCGCAGGCAGCGGGAAATCGATGTTAGCGGCAATACCGAAACTGTTGGCCAGTTCCATTTGCAGCCACTGCGCCATACCCGGGCTTTGTACCAGCACCTGCTCAGCTGCCAGCGGATCGGCCAGCGGTTGATTTTCAATCAGAATACCTGCCAGATTTTTCAACAGATCAAGCTGATTAGAGTGATAGACCCGGAACATATTTCTCCTAAACACAAGACAACAACGCAGCCGAGCCACTCTACCGGTTATCACCTGCGATGCCTACCGCTAGTGGCAATTGAGCTGCGCCAGTGAGGCGGAACGCTGATGTGGACCCGTCACCGTGACGTGATCAAGCCTACAGTTACCTGCCAGACTTTGCTGCTGACGCTGACTCTGCCAGCCCTCAACGTCACGTCCAAGCAGCGCCTGACCGGCAACACGCCATGCCTGACGCTGCTGCCACTGCTGACTAAAACCCAGCGCCAGCGCACGATGATATTGCAGCAATGTGCTGATCGTCATCGCCAGGAGCAGCATCGCCACCAGCGTTTCCGCCAGGCTAAAGCCCCGCTGCTTCTGGCTGGCACAGCGCCGGCTGCGACAGCGGGCAGTAATCAATCCAGCCATGCGGTTGCAGCTGTGGTTGCGTGTTGGCGAGTGACACCCAACGATAGAGCCACAGCGCGCGCCCTTCTCCATGTCCCGATAACAACGCATTATCATCCTCCATCCTTAGCAGGCAGCTTTGCCACTGTTCTGCTGTCCATTGCTGGCATTGCCAGCCGGTGGCCTGCGGCCAGTTTTGCACGCTGCCCCACTCCAATGCCGCCTGCGCCTGCCAAAAATCCTGACTTTGTTGCTGCTCATCTGCCACCAATACCAGGCTTTGCGATAGCTGAGTCCGCGTGGCGTGCAGCGTCAATCCGCCCATCAACAACATCATCAGCACCATGCCCAGCGTACTATTGCCGCGCTGCTTCACAGATTGATTCCTTCAATCCAGTTTTCCAGCTCCACGCTTTGGCTGCTGGCGTGTCCGGCTAACTGCAGAACCAAACGTGATCCCTGCCGTTCAAGCTTGAAGACATCGATGGTGAGAAACGCCGGATCGGACAGTTTCTCCCAGCCACTGCTGTTACACTCTTCCACGCCACGCTGCATTTCGAGCTGTCCACTGCGCAGTCGATAGCCGTAATAGTCACTTTCGTTGTGGCCCACGCCTTCCCAACGCCCATTACTGTTCTCATCCCAGCGCAGCAAAACACAGCTGCCGCTGGAGGCGAGTGTCAGTGCTGAACCGCTGCACTGACCGTGGCAATAGCCTGCACGACGCAGCGCTTTTTGCAGCGTATTGGCGATCTGCTGCAGTTCCTGTTGCAGTTGAACACGCTGCTGCAGATGCAGATTCTGCTCCAGCAGCAGCGGCAAAAAACGCCCGACGCTGATCATCAACACCGCGCCAATCGCCATAGCAATCAGCATCTCCAGTAGGCTAAATCCACTTTGCACTATTCGCATCCTTTCTCACCGGGTTGACAGGCGCGGATGCGCGCTCTGGCGGAGATGATTACACGCCAACGTCCCGCTGCACTGGCAAGATCGATACTGCCGGGACGCGCGACATCACGCAGACCGTAAAAGCCCACTTCGCCAGTAATGCCGACAATATGCACGCTGTCATGTGGCGGTTTAAACAACCAGCGCGACGGCAATGCACAGCCTTCTGCAGGTTTGGGGCCCGCGCCGAGACAGCCGCTTTCACCGTTCTGCAACCACAGCGTGAGATCGCGGTTATGCCCATTAGCATGGGCGCGCAGTCGCAGCAGAAATCCCTGCAGTTGCAGTACGCTGTCGCGCAACTGTTGATACTGCTGCCAGCGCTGCCAACCTTGCAGCGCGCCAACGCTGAGTATGCCGGCAATCACCATCACTAACAGCAGTTCGGGCAAGGTGAAGCCGTGGTTCGTGTGTTTGTTCATGGCGGGTAATCTGCCGGTTGGGATGAGGTTGAACAAGCGGGAGAAATCGACGATGGGAAACGTCGCGCAGGGAATCGTGGAGGTGTGCAGAGGGATACAGCATTTTGTGAGGCGGATTCAGGATTGAGGTGTGTTTGAGGATTGAGGAACGGTTGAGGATTGAGGAGCGGTTGAAGATTGAGGAGCGGTTGAAGATTGAGGAGCGGTTGAGGATTGAAGAGCGGTTGGAAATGGGTCGCCATGAATGGCGACCCTACGGGTAAAAAGCGTTAAATCGCTACGGGCGCTTTAATCGCTGGATGCGGATCGTAACCTTCAATTTCGAAATCGTCGAACTGATAATCAAAGATGGATGCTGGTTTACGTTTGATCACTAGCTTCGGCAACGGACGCGGTTCGCGCGTTAATTGCAGACGCGCCTGCTCTAAATGGTTGCTGTACAGATGGGTATCGCCGCCCGTCCAGACAAAATCACCCACTTCAAGGTCGCACTGCTGCGCCACCATATGCACCAGCAGCGCATAGCTGGCGATATTAAACGGCAGGCCGAGGAAAATGTCGCACGAACGCTGATACAGCTGGCACGAGAGTTTGCCGTTGGCCACGTAGAACTGGAAGAAGGCGTGGCAAGGTGCCAATGCCATCTGATCCAGCTCGCCCACATTCCACGCCGAGACGATGATGCGACGGGAATCCGGATCACGCTTCAATTGCTCAATCACTTTGCTGATCTGATCAATTTCGTCGCCCGAAGCACTGCCCCAGCTGCGCCACTGCTTGCCGTATACCGGGCCGAGATCACCCTTCTCATCCGCCCACTCGTCCCAAATGGTGACCTTGTTCTCTTTCAGGTAACCAATGTTGGTCTCACCTTTCAGGAACCATAGCAGCTCATGAATGATGGAACGCAAGTGTACCTTCTTGGTGGTAACCAGCGGAAAACCGTCCTGCAAATTAAAACGCATCTGGTGGCCAAAGATGGAGAGCGTGCCGGTACCTGTGCGGTCGGCCTTTTCTGCGCCTTCATTCAGCACATGTTGCATTAGATCCAGATACTGTTTCATTTTACCTCACGCGTTTGTTGCTGCGGGCGACGACGATACGCCCAGATCATCATAATCACACCGGCCAGAATCATTGGGATCGATAGGATCTGTCCCATGCTGACACCGCCTTCAAACAGGCCAAGCTGTGCATCTGGCTGACGGAAGAACTCCACGATGATACGGAATGCACCGTAACCAATCAGGAACAGGCCCGAGACGCTGCCCATTGGACGCGGCTTGCGAATAAACAGGTTGAGAATGATGAACAGCACAATGCCTTCCAGGCACAGCTCATACAGCTGCGACGCATGACGTGGCAGAACGCCGTAGGTGTTCAGCAATTCCTGGTACTGCGGATTATTGGCCGCCAGCGCGATATCTTCGCTGCGTGAACCGGGGAACAACATCGCGTATTTGAAATCTGGCGCCACGCGGCCCCACAGTTCGCCGTTGATGAAGTTGCCGAGACGACCGGCCCCCAAACCAAATGGGATGAGCGGTGCAATGAAATCAGCCACCTGGAAGAAAGTGCGCTTGGTGCGGCGTGCGAAGATCAGCATCACCACAATCACACCAATCAGGCCGCCGTGGAACGACATGCCACCATCCCAAACCTTAAACAGATACAGCGGATTCTCAAGGAACAGCGGCAGATTGTAGAACAGCACATAGCCAATACGGCCGCCGAGGAAGACGCCAAGGAAGCCCGCATAGAGCAGGTTTTCCACTTCTTCTTTTTTCCAGCCGCTGCCAGGTTTGTTGGCACGGCGCGTGGCCAGCCACATGGCAAATATAAAGCCTACCAGGTACATCAAGCCGTACCAGTGAAGCGAAACCGGTCCGATAGAGAAAATTACCGGATCGAATTGGGGAAACGAAATGTAGCCGTCAGTCATCTTTCACCATCATTTTTCTGCCCTGAAACGGGACAATAAAAGGCTGCGCATGATAGCACAGCCACTTTTTTTACAGGTCGTGAAGTTGTAACCGTTAACGCCCGCCGCGAATCAAACCGCCTAAACCGCGGCGCTCCATAAAGGTGGAGACCAGATGGCGCACTTCCGAGGCGGAATGCGCGGCCAGCCCATGCTCGCTGAGCTTCTGCGCCTCTTCAA
Organism: Pantoea sp. X-Soil-ISGK-421; assembly: GCF_059730785.1. Lineage (NCBI taxonomy): Bacteria > Pseudomonadati > Pseudomonadota > Gammaproteobacteria > Enterobacterales > Erwiniaceae > Pantoea > Pantoea sp. X-Soil-ISGK-421. Next base: position 3,208,863 of record NZ_AP035979.1, read on the forward strand.
AATCGAGATGGCGCAGCAGATATTTCACACGCGGTACGTTTTTGCCGTTCATGCTGAGATGGTGATATCCCAAGCCCACTAACAGCGCGACACACATGGGATCGCCGGCCATTTCACCACACAAGCAGAGCTCCAGTTTGGCCTGGCGGGCTTCGCTGGCAATGGTGTGCAGCGCCCGCAGCATCGCCGGATGCAGCGAATCATACAGGTTCGCCACGCGCGTATTATTGCGATCGACCGCCAGCAAATATTGCGTCAGATCGTTAGTGCCGACGGAAACGAAATCGACGCGATCCGCCAGATGCGGGATCATAAACAGCATCGATGGCACTTCAATCATGATGCCAATGCGCGGCTTAGGAATCACATAGCCGAGCATCTCCTCCACTTCACGACCGGCACGATCGATCAGACGACGCGCCTCGTCGATCTCGTCGATATGGCTGATCATCGGCAGCAAAATGCTTAAGTTGCCAGACGCCACGTTAGCACGCAGCATGGCGCGCACCTGCACCAGGAAGATTTCAGGCTGATCGAGCGTCAAGCGAATACCCCGCCAGCCAAGGCAGGGATTTTCTTCGCTTATCGGCATATAGGGCAGCTGTTTATCCGCGCCGACATCAAGCGTGCGCAGCGTAACCGGCTTGTTGTAAAACAGCTGCAACATGCCCTGATACTGCGCCACCTGCTCCTCTTCGGACGGGAAACCATTGTGCAGCATGAACGGAATTTCGGTACGGTACAGACCGATGCCATCTACCCAGCTGTCGAGCGCCTGCTCGTGTTCCGGACTGAGACCGGCATTCAGCATCACCTGAATGCGTTCACCACTTTTCAACTCACCGGGCTGCTCGACCACGCCTTCGGCCATTTTGCTCAGCGCATTCTCTTCGCTGATCAAACGCTGATATTCCTGCACCAGCACCGGTTCCGGATCGATCAGCACTTCGCCGCGGTAGCCATCCACAATCAGCAAGCGTTTGTTGAGCTGTGCCGGGAGGATATCCGCGCCCATTACGGTCGGAATACCCATCGCGCGCGTCAGAATCGCCGCATGCGAGTTGGCGGCGCCGTCGCGCACCACCACGCCGGCTAAACGCTCCTGCGGTAATTCCGCCAGCGTGGTTGCCGTGAGTTCATCGGCGACTAACACGAAGCGTTCCGGCCAGGCATTGGTGCCGACCAGGGAATCATCAAGGTGGAACAGCAGACGTTGACCGAGCACGCGTAAATCGCCGGCGCGCTCGCGTAAATATTGATCCTGCAGATTGGCAAACTGCTCGGCGAACTTCTCGATCACCGTTTTCACCGCCCACTCGGCGACCGATCCGCGTTCGATCTCGTCAAACAGATCTTTTTTCAGGCGTGCATCGGTAAGCAGATGCGAATAGAGATCGAAGATCGCCGCGCTCTCTTTCTGCACGCTGGCAGCAAAGCGTTTACTGAAGCGGCGAAATTCGTTGCCGGCCTCACCCATCGCCAGCACCAGACGCTCGCGTTCGCGCTGCACGTCGAGCGTGGACGCAGCGGAAACCTGATCGAGCAGCGGCTGGGTTTCGTCCACCCAGCCCGGCGCGACCGCCACGCCAGGCGAAGCAGCGATCGCTTTTACGCGTGTCTGACGGAATTGACCAAACAGTTGACCGAGCTGCGACTGCGACAGCAATCCTGCCATTTGCGTGGCGAGCGTGACGAGGAAGGACTCTTCGCTCTCATCAAATTGACGGTGTTCGCGCTGCTGGATAACCAACACGCCAAGCAGTTGGCGGCGGCTAATAATCGGGACGCCGAGGAAGGAGCGATAACGCTCCTCTTTAACAGAAGGGATGTATTTGAAGCTGGGATGGCTTTGCGCATCGGCGAGGTTGATCGGCTCTGCTAAGCGTCCAACGAGGCCAACGATGCCTTCGTCAAACGCCAGCGTAACCGTACGACCACGCGGCTTTTTTAGCCCGCGTGTCGCCATCAGGTAGTAGCAACGACGGTCGTGATCGGCGAGATAAACCGAGCAAACCTCGGTTTCCATCGCAAGGCAAATTTCGTTTACCAGAATGTCGAGTGCTTCATTCAGACGTGGAGCACTCGCCACTTTCTCTACTATTTCGCGTAACTGAGTGAGCATAAAGGGCGTGGCCTATCCTCTTTTACGTCGTTGGGCAGCGTTATTACGTTGCCCCGCACTCTCCTGCATCGACATCACCACGCCAGCGAATTCTTTCATCACGCGGCGGTAAACATCGCGCTTGAAAGAGACCACCTGACGCACCGGATACCAGAAGCTAACCCAGCGCCAACCGTCAAACTCGGGCGTGCTGCTGTGCTGCACATTGATTTCCGCGTCACTACACATCAACTGCAGAAGAAACCACTTTTGTTTCTGGCCGATACACACCGGCTTTGTGTCCCAACGCACCAAACGTTTTGGCAACTTGTAGCGTAACCAGTTTCGGGTTGAAGCAAGTATTCGAACATCTTTGCGGTGTAAACCCACTTCTTCGAACAGTTCGCGATACATTGCCTGTTCAGCAGTTTCACCCGGATTGATGCCTCCCTGAGGAAATTGCCAGGAGTGCTGTCCAAAGCGCCTGGCCCACAACACTTGTCCTTGCCTGTTACAGATTACGATACCAACATTCGGGCGGTAGCCATCATCATCGATCACTGGACTACCTCAAAGCTAAATTTGAATAGCCTGATTGTTTCACACTCCTTACAGGCGGTAAACCACTGGATACCGGGGTGTAAGCAGAATAAAAACAGGATAACTCACAGAGATTAGCCAAGTTATAAACAGCGAGTGAGATTTATGGGCGATCTTATTCACTTTTTCTGTGGATAGCGTTGTGCAGAACACGGGAATGACGTGAATAACCATTACAGAACATTCTCAAAAACCCTCGTCGCCAGATAAAATAAAACATTAAATTTCATACACATATAAAATAATGGAAACTCAGGCGATGAAAAGATCCTTTGCAGATTCATTCCACTTGCCTGTCATCGGTTAAAGATCCACCAATGACGTTTTTATCCACAGAGAATGACCTAAACCTGGTCAAAGAAAGGAAAAAAAGCGTTCAAAACGCGAAAGTCAAGGCTGTAAATGGAAACAGGTGTCTGAGAAAAGGGGGTTACCCCACATTTCTGTGGATAACTAGGTTCAACACCTGTTCATTGTCGATAACAAGCTGGGATAACCTGGCCACAGCATCGGATGGCCCCATTCTATTGGAATAAAAAACCATTCTTAATCATGCTATTATCACAGTTATTCACCTAATTGCCATGTGGACAAACTCAGTCAGCCTCCACTGTTCACTCTTTAACCAATGTGAGTTCTAGCATGCACTCTTCAGCATTATTGCCGTCATCACCCGAAAACGAAGCGGAATTACTGCAACGAGCACAACAGCTGGCAGGCCAGACCTTTGCCGCGCTAGCGGCACAGCTAAACCTGCCGATACCCACCGATTTGAAACGCGATAAAGGCTGGGTCGGCATGTTGTTAGAGCTGCATTTAGGTGCCAGTGCGGGCAGCAAAGCCGAACAGGATTTTGCGCATCTCGGTATTGAGCTGAAGACCATTCCGGTAGATGCGCAAGGCAAACCGCTGGAGACCACCTTCGTGTGTGTCGCGCCGTTAACCGGCAATAGTGGCGTTACCTGGCAAACCAGCCATGTGCGGCACAAACTGGCACGCGTGCTGTGGATTCCGATCGAAGGCGATCGTGCCTTGCCGCTGGCTGAGCGTCGTGTTGGTTCAGCGCTGCTATGGCATCCCAGTGAAGAAGAGGAACAACAGTTGCGGGAAGACTGGGAAGAGTTAATGGATATGATTGTGCTTGGCCAGGTTGAGCGCATCACCGCCCGTCACGGTGCGTGGCTGCAAATCCGCCCTAAAGCCGCCAACAGCAAAGCATTAACCGAAGCCATCGGGGAACACGGCGAGCCGATTATGACGCTGCCGCGCGGCTTTTATTTAAAGAAGAGCTTTACCGGCCCACTTTTGGCGCGACATTTTTTACTGTAAATGCATATTGCTGCCGATAATTTTAGGAATGATGCGATTACTCCTAACGACGAAAGCATTTATTACTACACTTTTGCTGTTGAAGTCGCGAGAAGGAGATAAGAATGAAAGGGTTGGTAAGTGCAGTGGGTTTAGGATTGGTTGCGCTGTTATTGAGTGGTTGCAGCAGTGATTACGTCATGGCGACCAAAGATGGCCGCATGATCATGACCGATGGCAAACCCGCCATCGATAAAGAGACTGGATTGGTACAGTACACCGATGAGAAAGGCCATCAGATGCAGATCAATGGTGACGAGGTTTCGACCATCATTGAGCGTTAAGTGCCAAATTGCCTTGCCTGCACATGTTTTCCCCTTGTGCAGGCGATTTCCCGAACTTTCCCCCCTTCCTTCCGCGCCGCTTCACACGCTATAGTCCCAAAGGACACAACATTCCCTTTCATAATGAAAAAAGGATGCCGGCAAATGCACTATCACCGTATTCCCCATAGCACGCTGGAAGTGAGTCAGCTGGGGCTTGGAACCATGACGTTTGGTGAGCAGAACAGCGAAGCCGACGCCCACGCACAGCTTGATTACGCGGTTAGCAGTGGCATTAACCTGATTGATACCGCGGAAATGTATCCGGTGCCGCCGAGCCCGGAAACCCAGGGATTAACCGAACAGTACATTGGTAGCTGGCTGAAGAAGCGCGGCAGCCGTGACAAAATCATCCTCGCCAGCAAAGTGGCCGGCCCGGTACGCGGTGCGGATGCCTCAATTCGCCCGAACCAGGCGCTGGATCGCAAAAACATCCGCGAAGCGCTGGATGCCAGCCTGAAACGCCTGAATACCGATTATCTCGATCTCTATCAGTTGCATTGGCCACAGCGCCAAACCAACTATTTCGGCAAGCTGGGCTATCAATACACCGATTCCAGTGTCCCCGTGACGCTGCTGGAAACGCTGGAAGCGCTGACCGAACAAGTTCGTGCCGGTAAGATTCGCTACATTGGCGTGTCGAACGAAACCGCGTGGGGCGTGATGCGTTACCTGCAGCTGGCTGAAAAGCACGAGCTACCGCGTATCGTCACCATCCAGAACCCGTACAGCCTGCTGAACCGCAGCTTCGAGGTAGGTTTAGCGGAGATCAGTCAGCATGAAGGCGTCGAGCTGCTGGCTTATTCCAGCCTGGCCTTTGGTACTTTGAGCGGTAAATACCTGAACGGTGCGAAACCAGCCGGTGCGCGCAATACGCTGTTTAGTCGCTTTACCCGCTACAGCGGCGATCAGTCTCAGCAGGCGATTGCCGCCTATGTTGAGCTGGCGAAGAAGCACAATATGGATCCGTCGCAGATGGCGCTGGCCTACGTGCGTCAACAGCCGTTTGTCGCCAGCACCTTGCTGGGCGCCACCACGCTGGAGCAACTTAAGATTAACGTTGAGAGTTTCAATCTGACGCTGAACGCTGATGTGTTAGAGGAACTGGAAGCGATTCATCGCCAGTTTACTTATCCTGCCCCTTGAAACCAGGTGCGCATTAATGCGCACCTTACAAATTCTGCCGTAGGGTCGCCATTCATGGCGACCTTTTTAATTACCGCACAATTACCGCCGCGCTTTCCACCACAGCACCGCAATCGCCACGGCGAAAATCGCACCGAATCCCACGCCGGTTGCCACCGCAGGTGCGCCCAGCTTAATCGCCACGGTATACAAACCCAGCATCAGCAGCATCGCGCTGTTTTCACCCAGATTTTGCACCGCAATCGCGTTACCCGAACCCACGGACGCTTTACCACGCTCCTGCAGCAGCGCATTGAGCGGCACGACAAAGAAACCACCCAGCGCACCAATCAGCATCAGCACCAGATAGGCATTCAGCAAACTCTGTTGCAACGCAAACACGACCACCATCACGCCAATCAACACGCCCGCCGGCATACAGCGGCGCACGGTTTGCAGCGTCACCAGTTTTGCCGCCGCAGCCGCACCGATGACAATGCCAATCGCCACCATCGCATTCAGCGTGGTTGGGGTTTTATTATCGCTGATGCCGAGCGCCACCGGCACCCACAGCACCAGCAGGAAGCGCAGCGTCACGCCCGCGCCCCAGAACAAACTGGTGCCGAGCAGCGAGAAACGCGTCTCGCCGTTGCGCCACAACAACTTGGTCGCCGCGATGAAACTGCGCAGCATCGCGCCAAAATACCAGCTCTGTCCCGGACGCGCCGCCGTCAGGCGCGGAATAAAGAGGTTCGCTACCACCGCCATTGCGTACGTCATGGCACACACCACCAGCGCAGCCACCAGGTTCCAGTCCGCCAGAATACCACCCGCTACCGAACCCAGCAGAATCGCCGCAATGGTCGACCCTTCCATTAAGCCGTTAGCTTTTACGAGGCGTTCCCCGCGGGTGATTTCCGTCAGGATGCCGTACTTCGCCGGCGAATAGGACGCCGCACCAATCCCCACCAGCGTGTAGCCAAGGAACGGATTGAAGCCGAAACAGATAATCAGCGCCCCCAGCAGCTTGAGGCTGTTGGCGAACATCATCACCCGACCTTTAGCAAAGCTATCCGCCATCTGCCCAACAAACGGCGCGAGCAGAATGTAAGTCGCCACAAACAGCATTTGCAGGATCGGCTGACTCCAGTCCGGGTAGAACTGATTTTTCAGCAGCGCCAGCGTGGCAAACAACAGCGCGTTGTCGCCAAATGCCGAGAAGAACTGCGCCACAATCACCGCCAGCATATTCCGTGACATTAGCGGTGCATCCTTATTTAACGCCTGGCTCATGCCTGCTCCTGTTCCGCCAGCTGCTTGAGGCTGACATAGTCCGGTTTGCCGCTGCCCAGCATCGGCAGTTGTTTCATGATGCGGATATCGCGCGGCACCGCCAATTCCGGCGCACCGATCTCACGCGCCGCTTTCAGCAAGGTATCGCGAGCTAATTCGCTGTCGGTGGTGAACAGCACCAAGGCTTCACCGCGATTACCGTCCGGACGCAGCGACGCCGCATGCTGCTTCTCATGGGAGGCTTTCAGCGCAATCTGCTCAACAATCTCCAGCGACACCATCTCACCGGCAATTTTTGCGAAGCGTTTCGCGCGGCCCTGAATCTGGCAGAACCCGCCTTCATCAAAGCTGACGATATCGCCGGTGTCGTACCAGCCTGCCTCCATCTCACCTTCGCCGTTATCCGCTACCGGCACTTCCAGCACGCCAGGATTCTCGACGCGCAGATAACCGTTCATCACGTTCGGCCCGCGCAGCTGCAGGCGACCACCCTGCTCAATGCCCGGCACGGAAATCAGACGCGAATCCATGCCTGGCAGAATGCGGCCCACCGTGTGATTTTTCGCCGCCATCGGCACGTTGATCGCCACCACCGGCGCGCACTCCGTTACGCCGTAGCCTTCAAGAATACGGATGCCGTATTTCTCCATATAGACCTGACGCGTCGCTTCCTGCAGCTTCTCTGCACCGGCCACGACATAGCGCAGACGCGCAAAATCATACGGGCTGGCGAAACGCGCGTAGTTGCCGAGGAAGGTCGAAGTGCCAAACAGCACGGTGCAGTTCCGGTCATAAACCAATTCCGGCACGATGCGGTAATGCAGCGGGCTCGGATAGAGAAACACCTGCGCACCGGTCAGCAGCGGCGTAAACAGGCCAACGGTCAAACCAAAGGCGTGGAACAGCGGCAGCGCCGACATAAAGCGATCGCGCGGGGTGAAATCCGCCACGGTGCGTATCTGCTCCACGTTGGCCAGCAGGCTTTTATGTGAATGCACCACGCCTTTGGGATTGCCTTCCGAACCGGAGGTAAACAGCACCATCGCCGCCTCTTCCGGCTGCTGAGGAACCTGCGCGCGGCGCGGCATCAGCAGATGCGCCACAATCCACAGTTTGTCCTGCAGCGTAACGGTATCTTTCAGATCTTCCAGATAGATCCACTGCACCTCGGTGAGTCCCTGCGGCAAGTGCCACAGGTTGCCTTTTTCGAGAAACTGGCGCGAGGTAAAGACGGTTTTCACCTGCGAAGCGGTCAACGCCGCACGCATGCCATTCACGCCTGCGGTGTAGTTAAGCATGGCCGGAATCCGTCCGCGCAGCGACGCACCGAGAATCGCCGCCGCCGTCACCGTGGCGTTCGGCAGCAGCAGACCAACATATTCGCCCTGTTTGCTGTAGCGCTCCAAAATGCGACCCACGCCGAGCGCTTTTTTCAGCAAACCGGTGTAGCTATCCGGTTTGAAGTTGACGTCTTCAATGCAAGGCTTCATCACCCCATAACGCTGACGTGCATTGAGGAAGGCCTCAAACAGCGTTTCACGAGGACGCACTGCCATGCGTGCTTCCATCATCACATGGTGCAAGTGCTCACCCGCCAGCGTGCGCCGATCGCGCGCACGTTTGGCTTCGGGCATTGGAATGATGGTCGCTGGCAGCACCGTCAAGGTGATGCGCGGGAACAGACGGCGTTTAAACACGCCCGCCAGGCGACCAAACGGCGTATATTCCGCGCCTTCGATACGCATCGGCACCACGGTGGCACCGGATTTCGCCGCCACAAAGCCGGCACCGCTGTAAATCTTCATCAGCGAGCCGGTCACGGTGATGCGCCCTTCAGGGAAGATCACCACCGGACGTCCTTCATTGATCATCCGCACCAGATGCTTGATCGACATCGGCTTGGTGGGATCGAGCGGAACGAAGTCGATAATCGGCTTCAGCAGACGCATAAACCATTGGTCGCTAATCGACGAATAGACGGCAAACACCGGTTTAATCGGCAGAAATAGCGCCAGTAACACCCCATCCAGGAACGACATATGATTGGGGGTGATCAGCACTTTTTCTTTATGCAGTGCCGCGAGGTCGCCCCGCAGTTCCACACGCCACAGCAGGCGGAAAAGGAAACGGAAGAAGGTCAGTAACATGCCAGCTCCTTAGCATTCGCAAAAATGGCTCTTACGATGCAGGATCCGGGGGGCTTCGACAAGTGTCGGGATGATTTTCGTAGATTTTGACATTTTTCAGGAGACAAATTGCGCCGCGGTAGCATGTACATGTAGTGTTCGCGGCGCAAAAGTTCACTTAATTTCAACCTATCATTCGCTCGTTCCATCCGTCTTTGTACTGAATGTTTCCATCAACGTGCTTCCACGTTATCGTTTCATAACGCATTTCGATATTTTCCATATGTGTACCCGTTACGCCCGTTGGTAAAAGTGATGGCGTAATACTGGTGATTTTTACGTTTTCGAGCAGAATATTAAAATATTCAGTTTCAATCCCCGCCTCTGTGATTTTGTACATTTTTATAGTGGCCGATTTTAGCGTTCTCCCTTGACAAAGCGCTCGAAACAATAGTGGAGTTGTCCGGTCAAATTCCTTTTGAAACACGATGGGGGTATGTACTCTCGTGCCTGTGAGTTTCCCATAATGTGCATCCACAGGAATCGTGACGTTATGCGTTAATGTCCGCATTTCTATCAAGCCTAAACGCGTCGGCATTAAGCATTCACCGATGATGGGTGAGCCGTTTTCGTCTGTTAACCATATGTGTGCCGGTGTAGACATAATTAAAATCCTTTTAAATTTAACGAGGGCGATTAAACCAGATGACAAAAGCGAAAGTTAAAACTATGACAATGCCTGTTGCTTGTAGGGCATAAGGCCGAAAATAAGTCACGGCAAAAGCTCCAAATGCAATAATAAAAATAAGTGGAATATAACCCCAGAAGAAGTATGAAGCCTGAGCTTTTACCCATTGTTTTAAGAAGTTCAGCATAATTAATGCACCATGTTTATTATGGTGCTAACAACATTATTATCGAATGCATGCGCTTTCATAAATAGTGGTTCAATAAGAAAATACATCATATCGAGTTTCTGCAGAGACAGCGCGTGATAATACATGGGAGACAGTGACTGGAGCCGTTCAGCACTTTCTGCTGCATGCTGAACTATGCCGTACAATCCCAGCCCAGTTACAGCAAGCGTTGTTGCTTTACCTGTCCATTTGAAAATCGTAGTGCTGAGACTGGTGCCAAGGCAAACTGTCGTCGTTATTCCAATAACAAACGCCTGATTGTTTAAAGCACTGGCTGAAATCACCACGCCAGCCTTTAATAGCTTTGATTTAATGACTTCGAGCTGGCTACGACTTTTGAATCTAAAAATATCTTCGAAATAGATATGCAACATTCTGTATATAATGTCACGGTGTTTAACAAGCTCTGCGACACCATCAAGAAATCTAAGGTCCTCTTCTTTTAATCGGGCGCAAACATCCTGATAATTATCAGTAAAGCATGATATGTAATACGACAAGCGGGTTGCACCATCACCGATTTTATTGGCCTGCTCAAGTACCACTCCTTTTACACCAGATAATGCTTTTTCAAGTTGGAGTGCCATCAACTTCTCAGCCTGAATACCGTATATTATCGAGTCACTGTGATACATACTTCGTCCTTGCGGTTAATAATCGTCCTGATGCAAAAAAAAATATCATGAGACCATTTAAACTGTAAGGTTAATTTTCGGGACACAGTCCGCACTTTCTAAATAGAGTCGCCATCTGTTACGTAATGTTCGTCAGTTAAGCGTAGATCGGTCGCCATTCATGGCGACCGGGTTTACGGCGAATCGGCCTGCCATCCGCCACCCAGCGCGGCGATCAGACCAACGCTGCTGACCCATTGCGTGCTCTGCAGCGACAGCAAACTCTGCTGCGCGCTCAGGCTGCTGTTTTCGGTGGTGGCGACGTCGAGATAGTCGATCATTCCGGCGTCATATTGATTGCGCGTAACGCGCGCCGATTCCTGCGCCGCATCGGTAGCGCGCTGCTGCGAGGCAATTTCGCCCTGTAAGGTGTTCAGCTGCACCAGATAATCTTCCACTTCGCCCATGCCCGTCAGCACCGCCTGGCGATAGCTGGCAACGCTGGCGTCATAGGCCGCACGCGCCTGATCGACCTTCAACGAGGTGGCACCAAAATCTAATAGCGTGCCGCTCAGTTCCGGCCCCAATGACCACACGCGGTTGGGCAGCGAGAACAAACTGTTAATCGCCGATGAACTCACACCGCCGCTGGCGCTCAGCGTCAGGTCGGGATAGTAACCGGCAATCGCCACGCCCACGGCGGCATTCGCAGCAGCCACGTTGCGCTCGGCATAGGCAATATCAGGACGGCGCTGCAGCAGCTGCGAAGGCAGGCTATTCGGGATAGCAGGTAACGCAGCATCCAGCTTCGCCACCGGCAAAGAAAAATCAGCCGGTGCGCGGCCCAGCAGCAGCGCAATCGCGTGCTCCATTTGCGCACGCTGCCACTGATAATCCTGCGCCGAGGCGCGGGCGCTCTCCAGCTGCATCTGTGCCTGCGCTAAGGTGGCGCGCGATTCGCTCCCCGCCGCGTATTTGTTTTGAATGACCGTCAAATAGCGCTGATAGGCAGCGATACTGCGCTGATAGAGCGCGATTTTTTCGTCAATAATGCGCAGCTGGAAATAGTCCTGCGCCAGTTCGGACTGCGCGCTCAGGGTGATATTCGCCAGCTCGGCTTTGCTGGCTTCAGCGCTGGCGTTGTTCTCCTCCAGCGTGCGGCGCAGTTTGCCCCACAAATCCAGCTCCCAGCTGGCGTTGAGATCGGCGGCATGGCTGTTGCTGACGCTGCGTTGCCCGCTGGTGCTGGCGCGGCTGCCGCTGCGCGTGCTGCTGGCGTCGTAGCCAACGGATGGCAACAGCGCGGCGCGTGATTGCGAGGTAAGCGCCTGCGCTTCACGGTACTGCGCGGCATAGTTGGCAACGTTCTGGTTGGAGATGCTCACCTGCTTCAGCAGGCTATCCAGCGTGGCATCGTGATACACCTGCCACCATTCGCCTTTGCTGTCTGCATCCTGCGGCGTCGCCTGCTGCCAGCCTTTGGCTTCTTTAAAATGGGTCGGCATCGCCAGGTTTGGGCGTTGATAATCGGGACCAACGGCGCAACCGGCCAGCATCAGCGCCAGCACAACGGGCGTAATTTTCAGGGACATTTTCATCTATCGGGTTTCCACATGACGCAACCGCCGCCACTGACGTTGCGTGGCGCGGCTCAAACCATCGAGCCAGAGATAAACAACCGGCGTAGTAAACAGCGTCAGCAATTGGCTCAGCGCCAAACCACCGACAATCGCCAGCCCAAGCGGGCTACGCAGATCGGCATCGCCGCCGCTGCCCAGCGCCAACGGCAGCGCGCCGAAGAAGGCGGCTAACGTGGTCATCATGATCGGACGGAAACGCATCAGGCAGGCTTGGGTGATCGCCTGCTGCGGCGACATGCCCTGCGTGCGCTCGGCGTGAATGGCAAAATCGATCATCATGATGGCGTTCTTTTTCACGATACCGATCAGCAGGATGATGCCGATCAACGCGATCACCGTGAGCTGCGTATTGGTGAGCAGCAGCAGTAACAGCGCCCCAACGCCCGCCGACGGCAGCGTTGAGAGAATGGTGATGGGATGGATGTAGCTCTCATACAGCACGCCGAGCACGATATACACTGCCGCCAGCGCCGCGATAATCAGCCACGGCATCGTGGCGGTGAGTTGGGTAAATGCGGCGGCGGTGCCAGCAAAGCCAACCTGAAGGGTGGACGGTAAACCGATCTGCGCCATCGCCTGTTTAATCAGCGCCTGCGCCTGCTCCAGCGACACGCCATCATTGAGATTGAACGCGACGGTGCTGGTGGCCGATTGCCCCTGATGTGCCACCGACAGCGGCGCGTTGCCGCCTTTGAAGCTGGCGAATGCCGCCAGCGGCACGCGATCGCCGCTGTCATTAATCACATACAGCTGCTGGAGAATGGCCGGATCGCGCGTGTAACTGTCCTGCAGTGACATCACTACGTGATACTGATTGAGCGTGTGATACAGCGTGGCGACCTGGCGCTGGCTGAAGGCGTTATTGAGCAGGGTGTCAAGCATCTGCACGTTAACGCCCAGTCGTGTGGCACGGTCGCGATCGATAGTGATCACCACTTCCTGACCGCCCGTTTGCGCATCGGAATCCACACTGTTGAGCTGCGGGATCGCAGCCAGTGCCGCCTGCACTTTTGGCGTCCAGCTGCGCAGCAGATCGAGATCGTCGGCCTGCAAGCTGTATTGATAGGTGGCGTTGGCGCTGCGTCCGCCGATATGCAGATCCTGCGCCGCCATCAGGAACATCTGCGCCCCGGCAATATGACTGGTTTTCATACTCAGCCGGTTCGCCACTTCGGTGGCGGTGGCATCGCGCTGGTCAAAATCCTTCAGCCGTACAAAGAAGTTGGCGCTGTTGCGCGAGCCGAACATGCCGCTACCCATCGACGACATCACGCTCTCCACCGCCGGATCGGACTGGATGATGTGGGTGAACTGCAGCATTTTCGGCTTCATCGCCTGGAAGGAGATGTTTTGGTCAGCGCGCAGCGCGCCCATCAGCAAGCCGGTATCCTGATTGGGGAAGAAGCCTTTCTGCACCACAGAAAACAGAAATAGATTGAGCAGCACGGTCAGCACCAGGCTGAACATCGTCAGCTTTTGGTGCGCCATCACCCAGGTTAATCCACGCGAGTAAGCCGCCAGCAAAGCGTTAAGTTGGTTTTCGATAAACTGATACAGCGGATGCGGGCGTTGAGTGACTGTTGGCTTTGGCTTGAGCAAGCGCGCGCACAGCATCGGCGTCAGGCTGAGCGACACAAACATTGAGATCAGCAGCGACACCGTTAGCGTCACGGCAAACTCGCGGAACAGGCGTCCGACGATGCTGCCCATCAGCAGAATCGGGATGAATACCGCAATCAGCGACATGGTCATCGACAGCACGGTAAAACTCACCTCCTGCGCACCCCGCAGCGCCGCGCGCAGCGGGCTGAGTCCCTCTTCGATATGGCGGGTGATATTTTCCAGCACCACAATCGCGTCGTCGACGACAAAACCGGTGGCGATAATCAGCGCCATCAGCGACAGGTTATCGAGGCTGTAGCCAAGCAGATACATCACCGCGCAGGTGCCGACCAGCGATACCGGCAGCGCCAGCGCCGGGATAATCACCGCCTGCACATTACGCAGGAACACAAACACCACGGCGATCACCAGCAGCATCGCCACCAGCAGCGTCTCTTCGGTGTCGTACAGCGAGGCGCGCACCGTCGGCGATCGATCCACCACCACTTTCAGCTGGGTATCAGCGGGCAGATCTTTTTCCAGCGCCGGCAGCTGCGCTTTAATGGCATCAATGGTGTCGAGCATGTTGGCACCGGCCTGGCGCTTAATCCCCACCATCACCGACGGCATGGAATTGAGGAAACCGGCCTGATACTGATCTTCGACCGAATCGTAGACTGTGGCGACATCGTGCAGCCGCAGCGCTTTGCCCTCTTTATAAGTGACGATCAAATCCTGATACTGCGCGGCCTTATCCAGCTGGCCGTTGCTGTCCACCACCCACGACTGGCTGCTGCCCTGCAAAATGCCCTTCGGCTTATTGGTGGTGCTGTTGGCAATGGCGCTGCGCACCGTATCCAGCGAAATGCCGTATTGCGTCAGCTTCAGCGGCTGCAGATCGATACGCACCGCCGGTAAGGCGCTGCCCATCAGCGACACTTCGCCGACGCCCTTCACCTGGCCCATCGCCTGCTCAATTTTGCTTTCTGCCAGATCGTAGAGTTCGCCCGGCGTGCGCGTGGCGGACGTCAGTGCCAGCATCACAATCGGCGCATCCGACGGATTGGCTTTGCGGTAAGTCGGCAGCGACTCCATGGCGCTCGGCAGCAAACTGCGTGAAGCGTTGATCGCCGCCTGCACGTCACGCGCCGCGCCGTTGATGTCGCGATCGAGATCAAACTGCAAAATCACGCTGGTCGATCCCTGCGAGCTGCTAGAGGTCATCTCGGTAATACCGGCGATCTGCCCCAGCGAACGCTCCAGCGGCGTGGCGACGGTGGCCGCCATGGTTTCCGGGCTGGCACCGGCCAGGCTGGCGCTCACCATAATGGTGGGGAAATCCACTTGCGGCAGTGGCGCTACCGGCAGCAGCCGATAGCCCAACGCCCCCAGCAGCAGGATCGCCAGCGTCAGCAGCAGCGTGGCAACGGGACGGAAAATAAACAGCCGGGTTAAGTTCATCGATCGCCCCGCGCCTGCTGCTGCTTACGCTGCATGTAGCGCTTGCCGCGCTGCGCGATGCCATCAAACCACAGGTAAATCACCGGCGTGGAGAACAGCGTCAGCACCTGGCTGACGATCAACCCGCCAACAATCACCAGGCCAAGCGGCTGGCGCAGCTCGGCACCGGAACCGGAGGCCAGCATTAGCGGCAGTGCGCCGAGCAGCGCCGCCATGGTGGTCATCAAAATCGGCCGGAAGCGCAGCAAACACGCCTGATGAATCGCGTCACGCGCGCTCATGTGCTGTTTGTTTTCCGCCTCTAGCGCGAAGTCGATCATCATAATTGCGTTCTTTTTAACGATACCGATCAGCAGGATCACGCCAATCAGCGCAATCAGGCTGAACTCGCTACCGGCCAGCAGCAGCGTCAGCAAGGCGCCGACCGCCGCAGAAGGCAGCGTCGAGAGAATGGTCACCGGATGAATAAAGCTCTCATACAGAATGCCGAGCACCACGTACATGGTAATCAGCGCCGCCAGAATCAGCCACAGCGTGTTGCCGGTAGCGCTTTGAAACGCCGAGGTTTCGCCCTGATAACGCAGGGTAATGCTCGACGGCAGATTGAGCTGCTGTGTGACCTCGGTAATCGCCTTCTGCCCATCCTCCAGCGAGTAACCGCTGTTGAGGTTGAACGACACCATCACCGCCGGGAACTGGTTGAGGCGCATGTGCATCAGCGAACCGGTGCGCTGATGAATGGTGGCGATTGACGTCAGTTTCACCATGCCGGTCGTTGTGCTGGTGTCATCCGAGGAAGACGACGTGCTGCTGTCGTCGCTGGATGAAGTGCTGCTGCTTACCGGCAAATAGACATCATCAAAGGAGGCGGGAGATTGCTGATACTGCGGCGCCACTTCCAGCACCACGCGATACTGATTGGCCTGGGTAAAGATGGTGGAGACCAGTCGCTGACCGAAGCTGTTGTACAGCGCGGTATCCACGTCGGCGGCGGTAATGCCGTAGCGCGCCGCTTTATCGCGATTCAGCTCGACGTAGGCCACGCGGCCCTGATCCTGCAAGTTACTCACCACGCCGTTAAATTCCGGGCGCTGCTGCAACGCGGCCACCATCTTCGGCGTCCAGCTCACCAGGTTTTCGCTGTCGGCATCATCCAGCGTGAACTGATACTGGCTCGGCGACACCTGATCGTTCACCGTCAAATCCTGCGCCGGTTGCAGATAGAGCTGAATGCCCGCCACCTGCTGCGCCGCCTGTTGCAGCTGTTTGATCACCACGTCGGCTTTGTCATCGCGATCGTCAAACGACTTGAGGTTGATCTGGATGCGCCCGCTATTCAGGCTGGTGTTGCTGCCATCAATGCCGACGGTTGAGGACAAACTCTCTACCGACGGATTTTGCAGCATCACCTTCGCCAGCGCCTGCTGCCGCTTCGACATCTCACTAAACGACACATCCTGCGACGCCACCGTCACGCCCTGAATCAGGCCAGTATCCTGCGACGGGAAAAAACCTTTGGGGATGGCGATGTACAACAGCGCGGTGAGCGCAAAGGTTGCCAGCGCCACCAGCAGCGTCAGCTTCTGATGGTTCAGCACCACCGTCAGCAGGCGGTCGTAACCGCGCACCAGCTTGTCGAACACCTCGCCGCCTTTGCGCGAAAAGCGCGACTGTTTTTCTGGCGGAATGTGTTGCAACAGATAAGCGCACAGCATTGGCGTCAGCGTGAGTGATACCACCATCGACACCAGAATCGATACTGCAAGAGTGATGGCAAATTCGCGGAACAGCCGCCCGACCACATCGCCCATAAACAGCAGCGGAATCAGCACCGCAATCAGTGAGAAGGTCAGCGAGATGATGGTGAAGCCAATCTGCTGCGAGCCTTTCAGCGCCGCCTGCATCGGCGTTTCGCCCTCCTCCAGCCGCCGCGAAATGTTCTCCACCACCACAATCGCGTCGTCAATAACGAAGCCGGTGGCAATGGTCAGCGCCATCAGCGACAGGTTATTCAGGCTGAAATCGGCCAGATACATCACGCCGAAGGTGCCAATCAGCGACAGTGGCACCGCCACGCTGGGAATCAAGGTCGCCGCCACATTGCGTAAGAACAGGAATGTCACCATGACCACCAGCGCTACCGACAGCATCAGCTCAAACTGCACGTCGCTGATTGAAGCGCGAATGGTTTGCGTGCGATCCGACAGAATGCTCATCTTCACGCCGTCCGGCAGCGCCGCCTGCAGCTTCGGCAGCTGCGCTTTGATGCTGTCCACCACCTGAATCACGTTGGCACCCGGCTGGCGCTGTACGCCGATCACAATCGCCGGGCTATTATTCGCCCACGCCGATTGGAAGCTGTTCTCCGGTCCCTGTTCGATATGGGCGATATCTTTCAGCCGCAGCGCCGCGCCGTTTTGGTAAGTGATGATCAGATTGCCGTACTCATCGGCGGTGCGTAGCTGATCGTTGGCATCAATGGTGACCGAGTGATATTTACCGTCAAAGCCGCCTTTCGAGCCGTTAACGTTGCTGTTGCTAATCAGCGTGTTGACGTCTTCCAGTGACAGCTTATGCGCCGCCAGCGCTTTCGGATCCATCTGCACGCGGATCGCCGGCTGATGGCCGCCCGCCAGCGTCACCATGCCAACGCCGTTAATCTGCGATAGCTTGAGCGCCACGCGCGTGTTGACCAGATCCTGCACCTGCGTCAGCGGCAGCGTGGCGGAACTCACCGCAAGGGTGATGACCGCGGTATCGGCCGGATTGACCTTTTTGTAGGTTGGCGGATTAGGCAGATCGCCAGGTAGCAAATTGTTGGCGGCGTTGATCGCCGCCTGCACTTCCTGCTCGGCCACATCCAGCGACAAATCGAGGCTGAATTTCAGCGTGACGATGGACGATCCGCTTGAGCTGGTTGAGGTCATCTGACTCAAGCCCGCCATTTGACCGAGCTGGCGCTCCAGCGGCGACGTGACGGACGACGCCATCACATCCGGGCTGGCGCCAGGATAAAGCGTGGTGACCTGAATAGTCGGGTAATCCACCTGCGGCAGCGCCGAAGTGGAGAGAAAACGATAGGAGAAGATCCCGGCGATCAGTATGCCGACCATCAGCAGAATGGTGGCGACCGGACGCTCAATAAACAGGCGAGACGGATTCATTTGGCCTCGGCGGTCGCAGTGGTTTTGCTCTCATCAGCCAGCTGCACTTTGCTGCCGTTGGTCAGGCGATCAATGCCTTCGGTCACCAGACGATCGCCCGGTTCCACCCCTTTAAGGATCGCCTGCTGATCGTCACCAAAGGTGGGGCCGGTGGTCACCGCTTTGCGCGTTACGGTGTTGTCTTTATTGATGACAAACACGAAGCTGCCGTCGCTGCTCAGCTGCAGCGCCTGCGCCGGGATCACCGTGGCATTTTTCAGGATGTGAGTTTGTAGACGCAGATTGACGAACTGGTTGGCAAACAGCGCTTCATCTTTATTGGGAAAGGTGGCTTTCAGCGCGATGGTACCGGTTGCGGTATCAATCTGGTTGCTGATGAACTTCACCTCACCCTGCGCCAGCGGCGTGATGTTGTCCTGATCGAAGGCGGTGGCGGGCAAGCTTTGTCCGTCGTGCAGCGCTTTGCTCAATTGCGGAATATTGCTCTGCGGCACGCTAAAGGTGACGGCGGCAGGCTGCATCTGCGTCACCACCACGATGCCGGTGGTATCGCTGGTTTGCACCATATTACCCGGATCGACCAGACGTAAACCTACGCGTCCGCTGATGGGCGAGGTAATGCGCGCGTATTCAATATCCAGTTTGGCGCTGGCGATCTGCGCTTCATCGGCGGCCACCGCGCCTTTGTATTGCCCGACGGTGGCAGTTTGGGTATCGAGATCCTGGCGCGACAACGAGTCCTGCGCCGCCAGTTTCTGATAGCGCACCAGCGTTAACTGCGCGCTTTTCAGCAACGCCTGATTCTGATTAAGATCGCCCTGATACTGCGCCAGTGTCGCCTGATAGCTGCGCGGATCGATCTGCGCCAGCAGCTGTCCGGCGCTGACTTTTTGCCCTTCGGTGAAGAACACGTTTTCCAGCTGACCGGCGACGCGGCTGGTCACCGTGACGCTGGCATTGGGGATCACCGTGCCGAGCGCGTTAAGATATTGCGGCACGTCGGCGGTGCTGGCGACGCCGCTGTGCACCAACGTTGCGCCGCCCATCATCGCCATGCCCGGCGGGCCGCCAGCGCCAGCGCGATGCCCGCCGCGTGCGCTTTTTTCCGCTCCCGGCGGCATCCCGCCGCGCCCGCCCACTACGCGCCAGACCACGCCAGCCACTATCAACAGCACAAGCAAAAGAAGCAGCCATTTCAGCCAGCGGAAAGACGAGGAGCGGGAAGTGTTGTTAGTCATCAGAGTCTTCAGGTTAACAAGGAAAGGGAAAATCCCCTGAAAAACAGGGGATTATTTCAAAGGGAAATCATCACTCCGCGCATTATCGGCTTAATGCCCGCGCGAATTCCATACGCGAACTGTAAGGGTTTCGTTAAGGTTGTCAGGATTGCCAACCGCCGCCCAGTATCCTGTAGAAGTGTGTAACTGGCTGCGTCGGCCTGCGCCAGATGCGGCAGCTTGTTATCCGAACTCAGCGTCAGCCACGCCGTCGCCATTTCCGCGATCAGCGAAATACATTGCGCCGCTACACATTCGTTCTTGCTTCATTGCGATTGCGCAATAAATTGCGCCGCTACAAATACGTGCTTGCTTCAATGCGTAATACATTGCGCCGCTACAAATACGTGTTTGCTTCATTGCGCAATACATTGCGCCGCTACACATTCGTGCTTGCTTCATTGCAATTGCGCAATACATTGCGCCGCTACAAATACGTGCACACTTCCGTAGCGGCACGATTCATCGCGCACTTGAATGCGCAATTACCGATAAATTGCAGGCAAAAAAAACCCACGCATCTGCGTGGGTCGGTGTAATAACAGGGTCATCGCTACCAAAGCAGCGTTGTTTTCACACCCATCAATACCTCTGGGACGTCCATACTCGCACCGATAAGCCGGTGAAAGACAGGTGCAAAAAGCAACGGTGTTTGGGGAAGTGAAACGAGGTGTGAATATTCTCCACACCGCGCTTACAGTTTTGATTTAACTAAGATTTGTCTGAGGTTGGTTTAGTGTAAATGGCATCCGGCGCCACATTCATGTGCTTTAGCACCGGCCCCATGATGTTGCCGAAGATGGGTGCCGCAACTGAACCACCAAAGTGATCGCCTGCGGTAGGATGGTTAATCATCACCACCAGCGCCACTTCCGGATGGCTGGCAGGCGCGATGCCCGCGGTGTAGTTGATATAGCCACCATCGTACTTGCCGCTGGTGCCCATCTTCTCTGCCGTACCGGTTTTGGTCGCCAGACGATAACCCGGCACCGCCGCTCTCACCCCGGTACCGCCCGGCAGCACGTCACTCTCCAGCATATGCACCACGGTTTGCACCACCTGCGGATTCGCCACCTGTTTGCCCAGCACCGGCGGCGTCACTTTGGTGATCGACAGCGGACGATAAACGCCGTACGAACCGAGCGTGGCGTATTCACGCGCAATCTGCAGCGGCGTAACGCGCAGGCCGTAGCCAAAGGCGAAAGTGGCGCGTTCGATATCCGCCCAGCGCTCGCGATGCAGCGGGAAGTAACCCACGCTCTCACCGGTCAATCCCAGCCCGGTCGGTTTACCCAAACCAAACGCCTGATAAGTGTTCACCAGCGCTTCAGCCGGCATCGCCAGCGCAATATGCGACACGCCGATGTCACTCGATTTCTGCAAGATGCCGGTCATGGTCAGGCGCGGCCAGTGGCCAACGTCGCGGATCAGGTGGCCGTTGACGCTGTACGGCGTGGTATCGATCACCGAATCAGCGCGCACCAGATGGCGCTCCAGCCCTTCCATCACCACCAGCGGTTTCACCGTTGAGCCGGGTTCGTAACTGTCGTTGATCGCCGAGTTACGCATCTGCGCCGGCGTGGCGTTTTCGTAATTGTTCGGGTTGAACGACGGATAAGAGGCCATCGCCAGAATCTCGCCGGTATCGATCTTCACCAGCACCGCTGCGCCCGAATCGGCTTTATTCAGCAGCACGCCGTCGCGCAGTTTGCTGTAGAGCGTGAACTGGTCAAACTTGTCGATGCTGAGCTGTACCGTCGGCGGCTGTTGTGGCGGTTGGTAATCGATCATTGCAATGATGTTGCCTTCACCATCCTGGCGATACACCTCTTTGCCCGGATCGCCCTGCAACACATGGTCGAAACCTTTCTCAATGCCGTTCAAGCCGTTGCTGTCAGCACCGACGATACCAATCAACGGTGCGGCTGCTTCACTCATCGGATAAAAACGGCTGTCGTTATACACCGAGCTGATACCTTTCAGTTTCAGCTCGGCGATATCTTTGGCAATGCCGAGTTCGATCTTACGGCCCAGATAGAGAAAGCGTTTTTTCGGGTTAGCGGTGATGGTCGCACGCAGATCTTCCGGACGCTGATTAAGTGCCGCCGCCAGATAGGCCCATTTGGCGCTGGTGAAATCGGGATTCGCCTCCAGCACGCGCATTGGATCGGCGATGATGTCACGCGCCGGTACGCTCAGCGCTAAGGCTTGGCCGTCGCGATCCAGCAAGGTACCGCGGTTGGTTGGCAGCGTCACGGTGCGCAACGAGCGCTGATCGGCTTCATGCTCCAGCATTGGATGCTTGATCAACTGCAGGTCACCAACGCAGATCAGCAACAGCACCAGACAGCATAAAACGCCGAGACAAATCAGGCGAAAACGAAACGGGTTAAAGGGCGCTTTTATCTGGTCTTTTCCCAGAAGTTTTTTAATAGGGGGCATGGCAATCCACTGCAATCAAAATGGTAATACCCTTCATACTTCGAGCTGTAGCTGCGTTGGCTGCGCGTGTGCACCCCAGTCACTTACTTCAGTAAGCTCCTGGGGATGAACTCATTTGCCGCCTTGCTACAGCTCGAATTATCTTGGGTATGAATGGTTTCTCTTATAAAGAAACGTAAACGCAGTTGACAGAAAAAGTGTGTTTCGATTCGTTAAGCAAAAAAAAACCTGCGCATCTGCGCAGGTCGGTGTAATCAAGAAAACTTTTTGATGTTCACCCATCAATACCTCTGGGACCCTGACTGTAGCAAGGCGGCAGGATGAGAAACCATCTCCTAAACGCAACAGTTACCCGCAAAATGTAACCAGCGGTGAGATTGTTAACTGTTTGTGCAAATCCGATGTTTTTTGATTTCCACCAGGCAACTCATGGCGTTTGGCCCCTGAGTTAACGATGAGGTGCCGATGTCTAATGTCAGGACATTCGGGTTACCCGCGCGATCCCACGGCTGCCATGCGCGACCAAATCCCGGATCGAACCAGGCGCCGGTGGCGATGATCACGACGCCTGGCGTTAAACCGTCGGTCAGGCGCACACCGGCCAGCATACGACCGCGCGCGTTGCTCACTTCAATCTCATCGCCATCCTGAATTTCACGCGCGGCGGCATCCTGCGGATGCATATACAGCGTCTCATGCCCGGCAGTTTTATTGGCTTGTACCGTGGCGGTGGCATCCATCTGGCTGTGCAGACGATCCGACGGCTGAATGGAGATCATATGCAGCGGGAACTGCGCGCTGAGCGGCGCGCCCAGCCACTCCTGCGGCTCGCGCCACTCGGGATGACCGGCGAAATCCTCCAGCTGATAATCGGCGATGGTTTGGCAAAACAGCTCAATTTTGCCGCTGGCGGTTTGAATCGGATGCGCCTGCGGATTGGCGCGGAAATCATCCATAAACACGAACGGCTTGCCGCCTTCGGGAATCTCGACAAACCCGCGATCCCAGAATTCACCGAACTCCGGGAAATGAATATCTCTGCGCGCATGGGCTGTCGCGCATTGCTGATACAGATGCTCAATCCACTGCATCTCGTTACGTCCTTCAGTGAACACATCACGATAGCCAAGACGATCGGCGATATCGGCAAAGATATCGAAATCGTTGCGCGCCTGATGCTGCGGCTTAATCGCCTGATGCATCGCCAGCACGAAGCGATCGCGCGATGAGCCGCCAAGATCGTTGCGCTCGAGCGTGGTGGTGGCGGGCAACACGATATCCGCCATCTGCGCCGCCGGCGTCCAGACGATATCCTGCACAATCACCGTATCCGGGCGCTGCCAGCCTTCCACCAGACGATTGAGCTGCTGATGATGATGGAACGGATTGCCGCCCGCCCAGTGTACTAAGTGGATATCAGGATAGTGCTGGGTTTCGCCCTGGAAATGATACGGCTGACCCGGATTGAGCAGCATGTCGCTGATGCGCGCCACCGGAATCGATAAATTGCCCGGATTCGGGCCGGTGCTCATCATCGGTGCCGGACCATCCTGACGCGGATTGCCGACGCTGTTCATTGAACCGTGACCAAACGAGAAACCGCCGCCCGGCAAGCCCGGCTGCCCGAGCATCGACGACAGCGCAATCATCATCCAGTACGGCTGTTCGCCGCGATGGGCGCGCTGTACTGAATAGGAGCAGGTAATAAAACTGCGTTTGCCAATCAGCTGTTGCGCCAGCAAGGCAATACGCGCCGCCGGAATGCCGGTAATGCTGCTTGCCCACTCAGGCGTTTTGACGATGCCATCGCTTTCACCCAGCAAATAGCTGCGCAGCTGCGGCCAGCCAGTGCAGTGGCTGGCGAGGAAGCTTACATCCAGCGCGTTGCGACGGGTAATTTCGAAACCCAACGCCAGCATTAGCGCCACGTCGGTGTTGGGGCGAATCGGAATCCACTCGGCATTCACGAACGCCGGACAATCATCGCGCATCGGGCTAATGTTGATGATCGGCGTGCCTTTGGCGCTGAGCTGCTCCAGCGCCGGTTTAAGGCTATGCTGCCCTGCTCCGCCGGACGCCACCTGCGCGTTTTTTAGCGCCAGGCCGCCGAAGGCGATAAAGATATCGGCGTGCTGTACCACTTCCGGCCAATCGGTCACGCGACCGGTCAGCGGCATGTAGGTGCCGATCACGTACGGCAGGAAGAACTGCGCCGCACCCCAGCTGTAGTTACCTTGCTGATCCACCCCGCCGCCGCCCTGAAAATAGAAGCGACGAATCAGCGTGCGCGCATGGTTGACGCGCCCCGCCGATGACCAGCCGTAAGAGCCGTTGAAAATGCCGGAAGCGCCGTAGCGATCGCGCACGCGGCGATTCTCTTCTGCGACTAAATCCAGCGCGGTATCCCAATCCACCGCCACAAAATCTTCGCGGCCACGTAGCGTGCGGTCGCTGTTCTCGCGCGACTTCAACCACGAACGGCGCACCATCGGCTGACGGATGCGTTTATCCGAATAGACCAGTTCAGGAATAGTGTTGAGCATCGGAGACGGATCGGCATCGGCGAAGAACGGTTCACAGCCAATCAGGCGATCGTTTTCGGTGACGGCGGTAAAAGCGCCCCAGTGCGCCAGATGTGGCACGCGAGTTTTCATGGTATTGGGTCCGGCAGGCAGGTGTGAGTATGTTTGGCAGCATAACATGGGCCTGTCACTGAGCTGAAGCGCGGCTGTGAGCGTCTGATTTTCCGTGCTTTTGCGACAGCGCTGGCATTCTGGCGGGTTGCTACAGGGTGGGTTTTCCGTAACACTGGTGGTCTGTGTAAACGTTTTCCCGGATGTCGATAATCGCATGGCTACCATTAAGGATGTTGCCCGTATGGCTGGGGTCTCGGTCGCGACCGTTTCCCGCGTCATCAATAATTCGCCCAAAGCCAGCGAGAGTTCGCGCCTCGCCGTCACTCAGGCAATGGAGCAGTTGCAGTATCACCCGAACGCCAACGCACGCGCCCTGGCGCAGCAATCCACCGAAACTCTCGGTTTAGTGGTGGGCGATGTTTCCGACCCGTTTTTTGGCGCGATGGTGAAAGCGGTGGATGAAGTTGCGGGCCAGACCGGCAACTTTTTGCTGATTGGTAACGGTTACCACAATGAGCAAAAAGAGCGTCAGGCGATTGAGCAACTGATGCGCCATCGCTGTGCTGCCTTAGTGGTACACGCCAAGAAAATCCCCGACGACGATTTAGAGATGTTGATGAAGCAGGTGCCAGGTATGGTGCTGCTGAATCGCCTGCTCAAAGGCTTTGAAAATCGCTGTATCGCGCTGGATGACCGCTACGGCGCGTGGCTGGCCACGCGTCATCTGATTCAGCAAGGCCACACGCAAATCGCTTTTATCTGCTCCACGCACACCATTTCCGATGCCGAAGATCGGCTGCAGGGTTATTACGATGCGCTGAAAGAGCACGGTTTACCGTGTAACGATCGTTTAGTGGCATGGGGCGAACCGGATGAAGTGGGCGGCGAGCAGGCGATGACCGAATTGATGGGCCGCGGCAAACAGTTCACGGCGGTGGCCTGTTACAACGATTCGATGGCCGCCGGTGCGCTGGCGGTGCTGAGCGACAACGGGATTCGCGTGCCGGAAGAGATGTCGCTGATTGGCTTCGATGATGTGCTGGTGTCGCGCTATGTGCGTCCACGATTGACGACGGTGCGCTATCCGATTGTCACCATGGCGCAACAGGCGGCGCAACTGGCGCTAGCGTTAGCCAATGGCGGCGAGATGCCGGAAGTGACCAATATGTTTAGCCCGACGCTGGTACGACGCCATTCGGTGAGCGGGCCGGGTTAAGCAAGATTGCGCGCCGCACAATTTGTAGCGGCGCAATTTATTGCGCGATAAATCGCGCCGCTACGATTCAGTGCGTTGTGCAACTACAAATCCCGCGCATACACCTTCACCTGCACATCCGGGAACTCCAGCGCGTCGCACTGATACTGCCAGCCAAAACGTTCGTAATAACCACCAAACGTTGCCCACAACCACAGCTTGTTATGTCCACGCTGACGCGCGAAATCAATCACATGCTGCTGCAGCGCTTCACTCAATCCTTTGCCGCGCGCGGATTCCTCAACGAATAACGCGGCTACCCACGGATAAAGATCCTGACGACTGATCAAATCGCAGCGCCAAAATCCCACCATGCCGAGCGGTATATCGCCGTCAAGCGCCACGAAGGTCACCGGGAAATCGGCGCCGTTGAGGCTACTGCGCACAATGCTGTCGTAAAACGCACGCGAGGTGCCATCACCAAACGCCTGCCACAGCCAATCGGTGATCTGTGTGGCGTGATGCGGCACCGCGCTGAGCGCAACGATCTTCATCAGATCAGCTCCAGCGCCAGCAATTCCTCGATGGTCTGCGCACGACGAATTTCCCGCGCCGCGCCATTCTCAAACAACACTTCCGGAATCAGCGGACGGCTGTTGTAGTTAGACGACATCGACGCGCCGTACGCGCCGGTATCATGGAATACCAAATAATCCCCGACCTGCGCCGCAGGCAGCGCGCGGGTTTCCACTTTGCCGCCTTCCAACTGCGTGAACACGTCGCCAGATTCACACAGCGGGCCGGCCACCACACTCTCTACGGTTTCGTCACCCAGCGCGCGACCCTCCACCGGCAGCAGCGAAATATGATGATAGCTACCGTACATGGATGGGCGCATCAAATCGCTGAAACCGGCATCGACCAGCACAAAGTGACGGCTGCCCATCGCTTTCACCGCGCGTACCTGCGATACCAGCACGCCCGATTCAGCCACCAGGAAGCGGCCTGGTTCGATCTCCAGTTTCACCGCATGGCCGAGATGCGCGGCGATGCGCTCACGTGCGCCGTTCCACAAGCCGTAATAGTGCTGGGTATCAATGGCTTCTTCGCCAACACGATACGGAATCGATAAACCGCCACCGGCAGAAATCGCCTGCAGATCCTGACCAAACGTCACCACCTGATCGACCATTGCGTCACACACCTGCTGCAGATGCGCGTAATCCACGCCGGAACCGATGTGCATATGCAAACCCACCAGACGCAGGCCGTGTTGTTGGATCGCCGCCAGCGCCAGCGGCAGATCGCTGTGCCAGATACCGTGTTTGCTGTTCTCACCACCGGTGTTGGTTTTCTGGCTATGCCCGTGACCAAAACCAGGGTTGATGCGCAGCCACACCGCGTGGCCCGGCGACACTTCACCCAATTGATGCAGCATATCCACCGAACCGGCATTGACCGGCACCTTCAGCTCTGCAATGCGTGCCAGCGTCGGCTGATCAAACACATCGGCGGTAAAAACAATATCTTCGCCGCCCGGTTGATAACCGG
The DNA here is from genome assembly GCF_059730785.1 of Pantoea sp. X-Soil-ISGK-421. Lineage (NCBI taxonomy): Bacteria > Pseudomonadati > Pseudomonadota > Gammaproteobacteria > Enterobacterales > Erwiniaceae > Pantoea > Pantoea sp. X-Soil-ISGK-421. The sequence continues at coordinate 3,236,298 of NZ_AP035979.1, forward strand.
CGGCGATGGCACGCTCAATTTCACCCAGCGACACCGAATCCACTTTGACGCCCGCCGCCCGCATCAGACGCAGAATATGAATATTGGAGCAGGCTTTCTGCGCAAAACGCACCACATCAAATGCGCTCAGCTGCGCAATGCGCTGCTGAATAATCGCGGCGTCGTACGCCCAAAATGGCCCGGCATAACGCTGCGCCAGCGGCAGTAAATTGGCGGCGTTCAGCGCCGTTTCGGTGTTATTCAGTGGACGTGGCATGTCAATTCTCCTGTGGCTTTGGTGTTATTTAGCCACAGCGCAGCAATTCATAAAAATATCTGTTTTAGCGACATCTATACAAATATGATATGGCTTCAGCGGAGGACGTGATGGCAAAAATTAACTGGCGACATATCGAAATTTTTCACGCGGTGATGACCAGCGGCAACCTGACGCAGGCGGCAACGCTGTTGCATACCTCGCAGCCGACGGTGAGCCGCGAGCTGGCGCGGCTGGAGCAGCAGCTCGGCCTGCAACTGTTTGAACGGGTGCGCGGCCGCTTGCAGCCGACGGTGCAAGGCTTGCGGCTGTACGAAGAGGTGCAGCGCTCGTGGTACGGACTGGATCGCATCATGGATGCCGCTGAAGGACTGCGCCAGTTTCGCCAGGGTGAATTGTCGATCGCCTGCTTGCCGGTATTTTCACAGTCGCTGCTGCCGCCGGTGCTGCAACCCTTTTTGCAGCGCTATCCGCAGGTCAGCCTGAATATCATTCCGCAGGAGTCGCCACTGCTGGAAGAGTGGCTGTCGGCGCAGCGTTACGACCTCGGTCTGACCGAAACCCAGCATGCGCCTGCGGGCACCGAACGCCTGCCGCTGCTGACCTGTGATGAAGTATGCGTGCTGCCGCCACAGCATCCGCTTTGCCAACGTGAGGTTCTGACGCCACAGGATTTTCATGGAGAGAACTACGTTAGCCTGTCGCGCAGCGACAGCTATCGCCAGCTGCTGGACTCGCTATTTCATGAGCAGAATGTGGAGCGTCGATTGGTGTTGGAGACGCACAGCGCGGCGTCGGTGTGCGCCATGGTGCGCGCGGGCGTGGGGATATCAATTGTGAATCCGCTGACGGCGCTGGATTACGCCGACAGCGGAGTGGTGATGCGTCGTTTCAGTATCGCCGTGCCTTTCACCGTCAGCCTGGTACGGCCGCAGCATCGGCCGGCTTCGGCGCTGGTCGATCACTTCTGCGACCACCTGCAACAGCAGGTGGCCGCGTTTCCACAACGTATTGCCGAGCGGCTGGCTTAAGCGTTGACCGCTGCGCCCTGCCCGCCCGATTTGCGGAAGGTTATCAGGCAGATCACCAGTCCAACTGCCGCGAGCGCGGCAGCGGCAACCGGCACCGACGTCAGGCCATAACCTTGCTCGATTACCGCGCCACCGACCCACGCACCGAGCGCATTGCCGACGTTGAAGGCGGAGATGTTCAGCGTAGAGACCAGGTTCGGCGCATCTTTGCCGTGGCGCACCACGTTAATCTGCAAGCCTGGCACGGTGGCAAAGGTCGCCATCGCCCACAGGAACAGGGTGATTTCCGCCAGCCACAGCGCATGGCTGGTCCAGCTGAACAGCAGTGAAAACACCGCAATCAGCACAAAGCTGAGGATCAGGCTGAATGAGACTTTCCAGTCGGCCAGCTTGCCGCCGAGGATGTTGCCGACGGTCAGACCGGCACCAATCAGGAACAGCGTCCAGCTGACGCCCCGATCCGAGATGCCAGTCACCTCCAGCAGCAGCGGGGCAATGTAGCTGAACAGCGCGAACATCGCCGCCGCAAAGAACACCGTCATCAGCAGCGACAGCCACAGTTTGCCGTTGGCCAGCGCGCTGATTTCGCTCGCCAGATGCACCGGCTTCTCTTCTTTGTTGTTCGGCAGGCTGACGATCAGCGCGATAAAGGCGAAGATGCCGATAATCGCCACACCCCAGAAGGTGGCGCGCCAGCCAAACATCTGTCCAAACCAGGTGCCGAGTGGCACGCCAAGCACGTTGGCCAGCGTCAAACCGGTGAACATCAGCGCCACAGCAGACGCCTGACGACTCGGCGCCACCAGACTCGCCGCCACCACCGCGCCAATGCCGAAGAAGGCGCCATGACACAACGCCGTCACCACACGCGCCAGCATCAGTAGATTGTAGGTATAGGCCAGCGCACACAGTACGTTGCCAATGATGAAGATGATCATCAGCAGGATCAGCGTTCGTTTACGCGGCAGTTTGGCGGTCAACAAAGCCATGATCGGCGCGCCGATAGCCACGCCCAGCGCGTAACCGCTGATTAGCCATCCCGCAGAAGGAATCGACACCTGCAGATCGCCCGCCACATCCGGCAGCAAACCCATGATGACGAACTCCGTGGTGCCGATGGCGAACGCACTCAGCGCCAGCGCCAGTAATGCAACAGGCATAACACACTCTCCCAAATATTTTCATTGCAGGCGGGCCGCACTGCGAGCGCAGTACGGTTACAACAGACGCTTATTAAAATTTGAACTGCGTCACATTGTTATTAAAGCATAGGCTTTTCACTGCAACCACCCCGCGCGCCGCAAAGCTATTTTGCCGCCGCAGCAATAATCCCTGCGCGGGAAAATGACCCAGGCGAACCATTGAGACAGAGTGATGTTTCCGCGCTACGCTTGAAAGGCATGTGATCGCTATCACGGCGAGTTAGCTTTTGACGGAAAATCAATATGTAAAGGATGGACGTGCACTGCCGATACCTCAATGGATTGCCCGGTAAAGGGGTATCAAAAATCGAGGGGAGAGCGTATGCGATGGCTCATCGCGCTGACGGTCGGCTGCCTAAGCGGCTGCTCAGTCGGGCACTACGAATACAGCAAAGAAGCAGCAAAACGCGTTGATATGACCGTCACCGGCATTCCCACGGTGCTGGGCATCGGTGCGCTGGGTACCACCATTCCTCTCACGCCCGAGTACAGCCTAACGGCGGCACATGTGGCGAAGTATTCGCTCTATCGGGTGAAAGCCTGGCATCCCGAGTGCGATATCGCCGTGGTGTACCACAAAAACAGTGAAGCCAATCTGCCTCCGCCTTTTCGAAACAGCCATATCGGCGATGACGTGAATTTGTATGGTTACAGCTTTATTTCAGCCATGCCGGTGGCATCGAGTGGTAAAAATTTGATCAATACCACGCTGGCGAATGACTGGAACAAGCCCAGTTGTGTGGTGGTGGCGGCCAATGCTGGCGTGGTGAAAGGCATGTCCGGTGGCGCAGTGTATAACGCTAGCGATGATACGCTGGCAGGCGTGATTGTCGGCTACAGCAGCCAGATCGATGACAATAAAAGCGGCAAGACGCTGTTTAAAAATGTGGCGCTGTATGTGCCTTATGCGCGTTTTCAGGCGTGGCTGGATGGGGTGGTGAAGTCGTAGATTGTGCTGATTAAAACAAGGTCGCCATGAATGGCGACCCTACGACACCTGTAGGGTGCGCATTAATGCGCACCGTTTCAATATACGCACAAAATCTGATGATGCATTTATGTGCGCCGGGAATTATGCGGGAACCCACGCGCCCTTCAGCTGCACCTGCGGGAAGCCGCTGGTCAAAATGCGCAGCTCGGCATCACGCGGGGTGTTGTCGCCCTGCCCCTGAATGCTGACGATATCCTGCGGACAGGCGGAAAACGCCACGAAGCAATCCATCTCGGCGCGCAATACGATGTAGTCGCCCGGTTTGGTCACCACCGGCAGCGTCTTCAGCGTGATGCCGTCCGGCTGCACCTGAATATTCATAAAGATATTAAACGAGGCCAGATTGCCGTGCGGCAGCGTCACGCCCAGCTCGCGCATGCCTTCAAACAGGTTGTCATGGCAGTTGCGATGCGGTTCGGTGCAGCCGAGCAGCTCATAGCGGCGCGCGTCGCAGGCAGCCATAAACGTATCGTGTACGCCCGGCGACGTATCCGCCACCAGCGTCAAAATCGGATGGCGCTGGCTGGTGATAAAGCTGTCGCCCACTTTTGGATTAAGCCGCTGATTCCACACTCGCGTCGCCTCCATGCACATATATTCACTCACATCCTCGGCGTTGTAGGCCCAGCAATCTACCACCTGCGTGCCGTGCAGGTTAATCACCTGCACTGCTTCACCTTTCTTCAGTCGCACCGCTTTACCGAAGCGCGCCGGGATAGTTATCACTTCACGATGCTGAAATTCAGCTGACATGTTGTTCTCCAGATTAGTGCTGCGTGGCGCGACGATAGCGCGTCATGCGAGATTCAAGGCCGCGCGCCAGCCAGTCGATCGCGCTGTTGAGCAGCCAGTAACAGAGCGCCACCGTGAGGTAAATCTCCAGCGGCGCGTAGGTATCCGAAATCGCCTGTTTGGCGGCGTACATAAACTCCTGCACCGAGACAATCGACAGCAGCGCTGAGTCTTTAATCAAACCGATCATCAGCCCGACCAGCGGCGACAGCATCTGCGGCAGCGTTTGTGGCAGCACCACATCACGTAATTGCTCGCTGCGGCTTAAGCCCAGCACGCGGCACGCTTCCCACTGCCCTTTTGGCAGCGCATCGATCGCCGAGCGGATCACCTGCGCGATATAGGGTGCGTAGTAGAGCGTCAGCGCCAGCACGCCAACCACCGGCGACGACAGCGTGATGTCATATTCCGGCAGTACGAAGTAAAGCAGATAGATCACCACCAGCAGCGGCAGCGCGAGAGTTAACCCGCTGTACAGATTGAGCACCCGCAGCCAGAACGGCGAGGCGCGCATCAGCAGCGCGGCTAACACCGTGCCCCACAGCAGCGCGCAGAGTGCCGCCACGAAACAGAGTTGCAAAGTGGCGACCAGGCCGTCACCGAGCGACGGTAAAGAGGTGAGAATGGCCTGCCAATCCATTATGCCAACCTCCGTTTTGCTTCCAGACGACGCGCCGCCGCAATCAACGGCATGGCAATCAGCAAATAGCCGGCCGCCACCAGCAGCAGCACCTGCGTGGCTTCGTAGGTGCGGGCGATAACGATCTGTCCGGCGTAGGTCAGTTCGGTCAGCGCTACCACCGACGCCAGCGGCGTGGTTTTCAGCAGAATGGTGAACTCATTGACCAGCATCGGCAGGCTGGCACGCATCACCTGCGGGTTGATCACGTACCACCAGGTGAGAAAACGGCTCAATCCCAGCGTGCGCGCGGCTTCAAGCTGGCCGCGCGTCACCAGGCTGCGATTAACGCGCAGGATTTCCGCCACGTACGCGCCGCTGTTGAGGCCGATGGCAATCACCGCCGCCAGCATCGGTTGTCCACCCAATCCCAGCCGCGGCAGCGTGAAAAACACCACAAACAGCTGCACAATCGCCGGGGTGCCGCGCATCAGGCTGACATACAGGCGGCCGATGGCGCGCCAGACCCAGGCACGACGCAGCTGTAGAAAGCAGCCAAGCTGCCCCATCACTACGCTGACGAGCGACGCCAGCACGGTGAGCAGCAACGTCATCAGCAGGCCGTGTCCGAGTTCCGGCAGCGCGGCCACTACCTGTTGATCCAGCCCCATGCGTTACTCCGCGTTAAAATCGTGCAGGTTTTCCGCCACTGACAGCAGCAGCGGCGCGGGCTTATCGTTGCCCTCAATGCCGGTGTTGCAGGCGGAGACGATGAACTGCGTATCCATCACCACGCGACAGGTAATGCTGTCACCGGCTTTGGTCAGATTGGTTTCCGGTAGAATATCCCCTTCGCGCGTTAATTTGACGTGCATAAACAGGTTGATGGGATCCGGCAACTTCGGCACCACCAAGCCGAGACGCGCCAGCTCGCCACGCAAAGCATCAAGGCAACCTACGCCCGGATAGCCGCGCTCAGTGAGAAACGCCGTGGTGGAGGCCGGCAGCAGCAGGTCGTGACGCTTCACGCTGTCTTTACCCAGCACCATCATCGGACGGCGGCGGTTATTCACCAGACGCATCCCCGATCCGAGCAGATAACTGTTGCTGAACACCCGCGTGTGGTGCACTGACAGCCATACGGCGGGATCGGCCAGGCTAAAGCCAAACAGCGAGGCAACAGCGCCATCGCCCTGCGCAGTAATGCGCAGCAGCTGACCGCGCAGCACGCGAATCGAACCCACGCTGCCCGGCGCAACCTGCACCGGCTCGGCCAGCGTGCGCACGGCGGTTTCTTCATAATTTTCACGCATTAACAGCATGATTCATCTCCTGAGCGTGAAAATGGTCACTGACCACGATATCAATCGGCGTGACCTGCAAACCGTTGCCGGGAATGATGTCCTGCGGGCAAGATGACACCGAGCAGATCAAGTCACAAAGCGCTTCAAAGGTAATGCTATCGCCTGCTTTGCTGTTGGGATCGGTGACTTCCATGCGGCCATCGGCGGTCACCGGGCCGTTTTGAAACAGGTTGAACGGCTCCGGCAGCGAGAAGTAAGTCACGCCAAATTCCTTCATGCCTTCCAGCAGGTTATCAACGCAGTTGCGATGCCCATCGACGCCGAAATCGACGCTGAAACGGGTGCGATCGCAGGCCGGGACGTTGGCATCGTGAATGCCAATGCTGTCGGCAAGAATGCGCAGCATTGGGCGATTTTCACTCGACCACAGCGCGTCGCCCGGCTTGAAGAACAGCGAGCGCAGTTGCTGGCGCGTATGCACCGGCGACAGCTTTTCGTTGAGGTCGTCAGCGTTTACCGCGACAAAATCGGCCGCCTGCTGCCCTTCGCTATCAATCACGGTAATAAACTGGCCCTTGCGCACGCGGAAAGTTTTGCCAAAGCCGGCAGGCACCGTCAGGTTGGACTGGCACATAATTACTCCTGCGGAATGAAGTCGCTGGCGGGCACGCTGAAGGTGGTGCCGAGATACTGCTGCTGCAGCTTGGTCAGCTCGCCATCTTTCTGCATTGCCAGAATGTGGTCGCTAATGGCTTTGTTCAGGCTGCCATCTTCTTTACGTGTCGCCCACCCCATCCACTGCGACGGGCCAACTTCGCCCACCTGTGCCACTTTACCGGCGTACTTTTTCGCTACCGGTGCCAGCACTGAGATGTCGTCATAGACGAAATCGGCGCGTTTGGTCATCAGCGTACTGACGGTTTGATCCAGCGAATCGACGTTGATGATGGTGATCGGTTTTTTGCCCTCTTTCTTCAACTGCTCGTTGAAGCCCTTCAGCAGCTGCTCCGGCACGCTGGCGGTTTTCACTGCGCCGCGCAGGCCAGACAAACTTTCCGGACTCAGGGTTTTGCCGCTGAAGGTTTTCGCCTCGGCTTCGCGCACCAGCACGCCGTTAACGGTTTTGCTGTATGGCACGGTGAACAACACCTTCTTCGCGCGTTCCGCAGTCACGTTAAGAGACGAACCTTCAGCATTGAACGAACCGGAGATCAGGCCCGGCAAGATGCCGCTGAAGGCGGTTTTCTGGAACTCCAGTTTCACGCCGAGATCTTTGGCGAAGGATTGCATGATCGCCACGCTGTAGCCGGTGATCTCACCTTTGTCATCGGTGTATTCGTAGGGAGGAAAGGTTGGATCGATACCAACGGTGATTTTGCCGCTGCTTTTGATGTCGGCCAGCGTATCGGCTTGCGCCTGCGCCATGGTGCCCACGGAGAGAAGTGCGGCGATCAGCAGTGCTGTTTTTTTCATTATGGTGTTTCCCTGGTGTTGGTGAAATGTCTTTTTCTACTGAGCATGTTTTGTGCCAGCTTTTTCACCACTGCCCTGAGTGCATCACGCCAGATCTATCTTTAGCTAACAAAATCAATTGGAAACAATTGTTTCTTTGTTTTTATTTTTAATTTCATAGGTTTCATTGATGGGCGGGACGGCGGCTATTGCTGGAGGGATATTTGGCAGGGTTGCACTATGTTGGGGCGATTTCTGGCGCAAAATGCGCCAGCACGGCGCACTATTCAAGCTCGTCGAGGGATTGGTGCAGCGCTTCAATTTGCGCGAGGTGATCGTTGCTGGCTTTACCCATTTGTCGGGCCACCAGTGAACAGAGCAGATTGCACACGCCAGAGAGCGCGGCGGTGCTGTCGAAGATCAGGCTACTGTCGGTGTGGCAGCGGATCACCCATTGCGCGTGGCGCACCGGTTTGCCGGAGAGCACATCGGCGATATACAGCATGGGGACATTGCGCTCGGCCAGCGCGTTCATTGCCGCTTCCAGCGCTGGCATGCGTCGCCGCAGACCGACGCAAATCACCACGTCTTGCGCCGTAAGCGCCGCCATGTGTTCCGCCAGCGAATCGCCGGGACGTGGCAGCAGACGCACATCGGAATGAATATGGATCAGGTCGCGGTAGATCAGATGGGCGATAGTTTGGCTATGCCGCCAGCCCATCACCACCACGCGCCGCGCCGCGCTGATGGCAGTAACCGCTTGCTGCAGCTGTTCGCTATCCAGCGTGCGATAGCTGTTGACCAGGTTGGCGATCTCTTTTTCCAGGTGCTGCTGCATGATGCTGGCCAGCGGTGATGCGCTGGGCGCCGGTTGCAGATAGAGCGGCGATCCGCTGCTCTGCATCTCACGCGCCTGACGGCGTGCGGCTTCATAGCTTTCGTAGCCGAGATGGCGGAAGAAACGGGTGGTGGTGGCTTTGGAGACGCCCGCGCTGTGCGCCAGTTCGGTGGCGGTATTCATGGCTAGCTGTCCGGGCGCGGCAAGAAGCACGTCGGCTAAGCGCTGCTCGTGGCTGGAGAGCTGATCCCAGTGCTGACGAATTCGGCCCTCTAACGTTGCCGCTTTTGCACTCATGGTGATTCCCTGAAAAAGAAAAAAACCATCCTGCACAGAGCGTGCCGGGTTGTCATCTGGAATTTTGTGTTGGGAGACGGGAATAAATAAAGGTCGCCATGAATGGCGACCCTACCTGATACCAGAGAGGATTACTTTGCGGTCGGGCGCAGTGCCGGGAACAGGATCACGTCGCGGATGGTGTGGCTGTTGGTAAACAGCATCACCATACGGTCGATACCAATGCCCAGTCCCGCGGTTGGCGGCAGGCCGTGCTCCAGCGCGGTGACATAGTCTTCGTCATAGAACATTGCTTCGTCGTCGCCAGACTCTTTGGCATTCACCTGCTGCAGGAAACGCTCAGCCTGATCTTCGGCATCGTTCAGCTCCGAGAAGCCGTTACCGATTTCACGGCCGCCGATGAAGAACTCAAAGCGATCGGTGATTTCCGGGTTCTCGTCGTTACGACGCGCCAGCGGTGAGACTTCAGCCGGGTATTCGGTGATGAAGGTTGGCTGAATCAGATGCGCTTCAGCGGTCTCTTCGAAGATCTCTGTTACCACGCGGCCCAGGCCCCAGCTCTTCTCGACTTTGATGTGCAGCGATTTGGCAATCGCTACCGCTTTGTCGAAGTCTTCCAGATCGCTCAGGTCGGTTTCCGGACGGTATTTCTTGATCGCTTCACGCATGGTGAGCTTCTCGAACGGCTTACCGAAATCGAAGCTGTGATCGCCATACGGCACTTCCGTGGTGCCCAGCACGTCTTGCGCCAGGGTACGGAACAGGCTTTCGGTCAGTTCGATCAGATCTTTGTAATCCGCATACGCCATATAGAGTTCCATCATGGTGAACTCTGGGTTATGACGCGGCGAAATACCTTCGTTACGGAAGTTACGGTTGATCTCGAATACGCGATCAAAACCGCCCACCACCAGACGCTTCAGGTACAGTTCTGGCGCAATACGCAGGTACATATCGATGTCGAGCGCATTGTGATGGGTGATGAACGGACGCGCGGAAGCACCGCCCGGGATCACCTGCATCATCGGGGTTTCCACTTCCATAAAGTCGCGGTTAACCATGAACTGGCGGATACCGGCCATGATTTGTGAGCGAATTTTAAAGGTTTTGCGCGAATCGTCGTTGGAGATCAGATCGAGGTAACGCTGACGATAACGGGTTTCCTGATCGGCCAGACCATGGAATTTGTCCGGCAGCGGACGCAGTGCTTTGGTCAGCAGACGCAGCTCAGTGATGTGGATCGACAACTCACCGGTTTTGGTTTTGAACAGCTTACCGCGTGCACCGAGGATATCGCCCAGATCCCACTTCTTAAACTGCTCGTTGTAGACGCCTTCTGGCAGATCGTCGCGTGATACGTAGATCTGAATCTGGCCGCCGACATCCTGCAGGGTGGCGAATGACGCTTTACCCATAATGCGGCGCGTCATCATACGACCAGCGACGCTGACTTCTACGCCCAGCGCTTCCAGCTCTTCGTTCTCTTTCGCGTCATAGCTGGCGTGCAGCACATCGGACGTGGTATCGCGGCGGAAATCGTTTGGAAACGCCACGCCTTTTTCACGCAGCGCGCTGAGTTTTTCGCGACGCGCTTTCAGTTCGTTATTTAACTCAAGGGCGGCATCAGCGCTCTGCGGTTGTTGTTCAGACATGTCGGTTCCTTATAGCCCTGCTTTTAAACTTGCTTCAATAAAACGATCGATATCGCCATCCAACACCGCCTGGGTGTTGCGGGTCTCTACGCCAGTGCGCAGATCCTTGATGCGTGAATCGTCGAGAACATAAGAACGGATCTGGCTGCCCCAGCCGATATCAGACTTGTTATCTTCCGCTGCCTGCTTGTCCGCGTTTTTCTTCTGCATCTCATATTCGTACAGCTTGGCGCGTAACTGCTTGAAGGCCTGATCTTTGTTCTTGTGCTGTGAACGGTCGTTCTGGCACTGCACCACAATGTTGGTCGGCAAGTGGGTAATACGCACCGCTGACTCGGTTTTGTTGACGTGCTGGCCGCCCGCACCGGAGGCGCGGTAAACGTCGATACGCAGATCGGCGGGATTGATGTCGATATCGATGTTGTCATCCACTTCCGGATAGATAAACACCGAACTGAATGAGGTATGACGACGGCCACCGGAATCGAACGGGCTCTTACGCACCAGGCGATGCACGCCGGTTTCGGTGCGCAGCCAGCCAAACGCGTAGTCGCCGATGATTTTAATGGTGGCGGATTTGGTACCGGCCACTTCACCGTCTGACTCTTCGATAATTTCGGTTTTATAGCCTTTGGCTTCGGCCCAGCGCAGATACATACGCAGCAGCATGCTGGCCCAATCCTGCGCTTCGGTGCCGCCGGAACCGGCCTGAATATCCATGTAGCAGTCAGCGCTGTCATATTCGCCGGAGAACATACGACGGAATTCCAGTTCGCCCAGCTTCACTTCCAGCGCATCCAGCTCGGCAACGGCTTCGTTGAAGGTCTCTTCATCGTCGGCTTCTACCGCCAGATCCAGCAGGCCCTGCACATCTTCCAGGCCCTGACGCATGTGATCTAAGGTTTCCACCACCGCTTCCAGCGAAGCGCGTTCTTTACCCAGTGCTTGCGCACGCTCAGGTTCGTTCCAGACGTCCGGCTGCTCCAGCTCGGCGTTTACTTCTTCGAGGCGTTCTTTCTTGGCATCGTAGTCAAAGATACCCCCGAAGAACGTCGCTGCGCTCACTGAGGTCCTGAATACGATTTTTGACCGGATTAATTTCAAACATGGCTTTTCAGTCTTTTTTGACGATTCGGTGAAAGGAGATAAAAACTAACGCGCTAGTTTACCCGAAAGTGTGCGCACTTTGTAGCATTGCACGCGGCAGGCATGCGCGTGCATCGGCATCAGCAAAAAAAGTTTTCATTCTTCTGGAAAGCTTCACTCGCGAGGATTTCCAAAACGCCTCAGCAAACGCATCGCGCTCAAAACCTTCTTAAGAATTTTCCTGCAAAAATTGAGCTATTCGCACCGAAAGACGTCATTAAAGATCATGATTTATAACGTTAAATCATTAAGAATCGTCCTGTGAGAAATTTCCTGCAAAAAAGCAGAAACGTCTCAAATAACGCCATTAAGCAGCTGATATTCAGCCTATCGATTTGTTAGCGCCCCTTTATCATTTTGCTTAGTGACTATCCCCCCATTGGACATCACTTATGTCCAAAACGTTTGTCACCACGCCCGCCAGGAATGCGTATTTTCGACAGGGAATAACACAGTAATCAGCGCCCGTTACGTGAGCGGGCGCAACATGTCCTCAGAGACATGAAGGAGCATTGATGTATACCGTTTTGCGCACTTCTCCGCGCCTGCTTTCCTTATTAATGCCTTTGTTACTTACCGCCTGTGGTGGCGGTGGCGGGGGTAGCGGCGGAAGCGCTTCGCCCCCGCCCACCACCGGCATGCCTGTTCCACCCACGCCAGCCCAGCCCAGCGCCTCTGGAAATGCCAGCAAAGTCGGCATTATTGATTCAGGGTTGTCGCCGGATCGCAGTGAAATTAATTATGCCAACGTGCAGTTCACCAGCTATGTGGGCGGCGGCACTGCCTTAAACGATAATCAGGGGATCAACGGCCACGGTACGGTGGTGGCGCTGACACTGCTGGGTTTATCGCCGGCCAGTACGCTGTATGTGGCGCAATCCTCGCAGAACAACGTGTTCAAATACGATGATACCGCGCGCGCGGTAAACGGCCTGCTTAGCCAGGGCGTGCGTATTTTCAATATGTCGTATGCCTCGAGCGAGCGCTTAACCACCGCGCAGGCTTTAACCGATGCGCAGCCCCGCTATCAGGTGCTGGTGCAAAGCATGCGCGATATTGCCGCGGCTGACGGTTTGGCGGTGGTGATCACCGGCAACGGCGGCACCGAGACGCCTTCGCCAAACGCCCAACTGCCGCTGATTTATCAGGACAGCGATCTGCAAAAAAATATGCTGGCCGTTACCGGCGTGATGGAGAGCACTTCGTACGACACCGCCAATCGCGCTGCGTTAACCGGGCCATTTGATGCCTGCGGCAACGCCGCCGCATGGTGCCTGAGCGCGCCCGGTTACACCGATTATCGCTTTCAGAATACCGATGGCAGTTGGGTGAATGTGCGCAGTTACGGTACCTCGTTTGCCGCACCGCGCGCGGCGGCGGCGGCATCGCAAGTGTTGCAGCGTTTTCCGTGGATGAGCGGTTACAACCTGCAACAAACTCTGCTAACCACCGCCACTTATCGCAGCGATGCCTATGCGGGCGCGGCGGATAGCGCCAACGGGCGGCCTTATAACAATACCTTCGGCTGGGGCGATCTCAACCAGGCGAAGGCGCTGAACGGTCCGGCGATGTTTTGGGCCAATGATTTTCACGCCAGCCTCGATGCGGGCAAGTATGTCTTCTCCAATGCCATCAGCGGCGATCGTGGCCTGATACTGGACGGCGCCCATAATGGCGGCGTACTGCAATTAACCGCCAATAACAGTTACCTCGGTCAGACCAGCGTTTCAGCCAATACTTTGCTGATTGATGGCGCGATTGCAGGCAGTGCCAACGTCAGCGGCAGCGGCACATTGGGCGGCAGCGGCGTGATTGGCGGCAGCTTGCTCAATCAGGGTTCGGTCAACGGCGGCTTGCAGGTGCAAGGCGATTACCAGCAACGCAGCAATGGCGTGCTGAATATCGCGCTGGACAGTCCGCTGCGCGTAGCCGGCCACGCGACGCTGGACGGTACGCTGAACCTCGCACCGCCTTCATCAACTTATGTAGTGAAACAGCAGGAAACTTTACTCACCAGCGATGCAGGCGTTAGCGGCCAGTTCAGTCAGGTCAATACTGGCGTGTTCCTTGATGGTACGGTCAGCTACAACGCCAACAGCGTAACCGGCCAACTGACCCGTAAAAACACCGCGGCAGCAGCAGCGGCAATGGGCCTGAGCGGTGCCAGCACGCAGCAAACGGCAGCGAATCTGGAGCAGGCGTTTAGCGTGGCGGATAGCTGGCAGCAACAGGGTTCGCTTAGCCGTGCGCAGCAGTCGGCGCTTGGGGCGGCCGGTGCGTTGCAGACGCTGGCCGATGCCAACAGCGCGCAGGCCGCCATCAATTCACTTTCTGGCCAGGCGCATGCATCCAGCATCGCGGTGCTGTTTAACGCGCTGGATTATCAAACGCGTCTGCTGAGTAACCGCATCGCCGATGCCAGCGCCGACAATCGTTACGGTTTCTGGCTGGAGAGCGGTCAACTGCGCGGTTCGCTGGATCAGGCTGGCTATCTTGGCACCGATTATCGCAACACACTTACCGCACTCGGCGTGGATAGCGATTTGGGTGTTTCAGGTCTGCGCGTGGGCGTTGCCTGGACGCAGAATCAGATCGATTCAACGTACGACCAAACCGGCGGCACCAGCCGCAACCGTCTGCAAGGCGCGATGCTGTATGGTCGCTACGATTTAACGCCGGAATGGTATCTGCAGGGCAATCTCAGTTATCAACATGGGCGCGATGAGTTGAAGCGTCTGGTGTTACTGGATGAAGCCTCGCCGGTGTCATCGACCACCAGCAGCAACAGCTGGCAGGCGGCGCTGCAAAGCGGCTATCGCTGGACGATTGAAGATAATTATCGCCTGGAGCCTTATCTCGGCTGGCGTGAAACTGGACTGGATACCGGTGCATTTGAGGATAAAGGCAGCGCGTTCGGCCTGAGCGGTGACGGCGACAGCTATCGACGCAGCGTCGGCTATAGCGGCTTGAATATCAGCGCCCGGCAGGATTGGTCGGCGGGCTTGTGGAGCATGGTGAGTGTGTATGGTGAATATCAGTACGCGTTTAACAATCCGTCGATGGATGTGAGCGCACGCTGGGGCGGATTTGGCGATGTCCAGAACCGCTTTACCCTTCCTGGTATGCAACTCGATCGTCGTTCGCAGTGGTTAGGCGTGCGGTTGGATGTGGCGCAGGCGTCACGTGCACATCTGTTCCTGCGCGCCGATCAGCACTTCGCCGATCGCGGCGACGAGAAAGTGCTGCGCGGTGGTGTGGATGTGAGCTTCTAAAAAGCGCTGTGAAGGTCAAAAGAGCGCGATAAATCGCGCCGCTACAAATACGTGCACATATTGTAGCGGCGCAATGCATTGCGCGATGCAATTGATGCAACCTACATCTTGTAGCGGCGCAATGCATTGCGCGATGCAATTGATGCAACCTACATCGGCCAGATGTGATCAATAATCAGCTGTACCGAACGATTGCCGCGGTATTCATTGATATCCAGCTTGTAGGCCAGTTGCACCTGACGCACGCTGCTGTCTGGCCACAGCGTGGTATCCACGTTAAAGGCAATACCATCTAACAGCGGGCCGCCGCCGAGCGGCTCGACCATCACTTTTAAATGGCGCTCGCCGACTAACCGCTGCTGCAGTAGTTTGAACTTACCGTCGAACACCGGTTCCGGGAACGCTTGTCCCCACGGACCGGCTTCACGCAGCATTTCCGCGGTGCGCAGCGTAAACTCTTGCGCGTGCAGTTCGCCGTCCGACCAAATCACGCCCTGCAATGCTTCGCCATCCAGCCACTCATCTATTAATGCGGCAAAACGCTCACGGAATTCGTCGTACTTCGCGGTTTCCAGTGACAAACCGGCCGCCATGGCGTGGCCACCAAATTTGATCATTAAACCCGGGAACAGGGTGTCGAGACGCTCCAGCGCATCGCGCAGGTGCAAACCGGCAATCGAACGGCCAGAACCTTTCAGCACGCCGTCTCCGGCGGGAGCGAAGGCTATCACCGGACGATGAAAACGCTCTTTCAGCCGCGACGCCAGAATGCCGACCACGCCCTGATGCCACTCCGGATGGTAAAACGCCAGACCCAACGGCAAATCAGTGTGCTGACGCTCCAGTGCATCGCACAGCGCCAGCGCTTCACTCTTCATGCCTTGCTCAATCTCTTTGCGCGTCTGATTCAGCGCATCGAGCTCATTCGCCAGCATGCGCGCCTCGGAGATATCTTCGGTGAGCAGCAATGCCACGCCGACTGACATATCGTCCAGACGACCCGCGGCGTTAAGGCGCGGTCCTACGGCAAAACCAAGATCGCTGGCGGCAAGTTGACGCGCATCGCGGTTGGCGATCTCCAGCAGCGCGCGAATGCCGGCGCGGCATTTGCCGGCGCGGATACGGCTCAGACCTTGCCACACCAGAATACGGTTGTTGGCATCCAGCGGCACCACATCGGCGACCGTACCCAGCGCCACCAGATCCAGCAGTTCAGCCAGATTCGGCTCAATGCGCCCTTCGCCAAACCAGTTTTGCTGACGCAGATAGGCACGCAGCGCCAGCATCAGATAGAAGGCAACACCCACCCCCGCCAATGAGCGCGAAGGGAATTCGCTGTCGTTGAGGTTGGGGTTCACTATCGCTTCGGCAGCGGGCACGGTTTCGCCCGGCAAATGGTGATCGGTGATGAGTACCGGAATACCATGCTGATGCGCGGTATCGACACCAGCATGTGATGAGATGCCATTATCGACGGTGAGAATCATCTCCGCGCCGCGTGCTTTGGCCTGATCAACCACTTCCGGACTCAGGCCGTAGCCATCTTCAAAACGGTTCGGTACCAGATAATCCACATTGCCGCCCAAGCTGCGCAGTGCCAGCACGGTTAGGGCGGTGCTGGTGGCACCATCGGCATCGAAATCGCCCACCACCACAATGCGTTTGCCCGCGAGCAACATCTGGTGCAGCAGCGTAACGGCGGCGTCAATACCACCGAGCGTTTGCCACGGCAGCAGGTGTTTTGCCCCGCGCTCCAGTTCCAACGCCTCTTTCACGCCACGTTGCAGATACAACCGGCGCAGCAAAGGGGGCAAATCAGCGGGTAAGCTGGCGTCGGTTTCGGCTTCGCGCCGACGCAATTCAACAGAATGCTTCACTGTGCGTTAACCGCCGCGCTTCTGGCCATCGAGCACCTGCTTCAGCTCTTGCGGCCCTTGATAGCCAGGAATCATCATGCCGCTATCGGTAAGAATGGCGGGCGTGCCCTGAATGCCAAACAGGATGCCGAGTTTGTACTGCTGCTCGATATTGATTTTGCAGGTAGCCGGCGCATCCATTTGTGGCGCATCGCCTTTCATCGCCGCATCAAACGCTTTGTTCCGATCGGCGCTACACCAGATGGCGCGCATGGCTTTTTCCACCTGGCCATTCAGACCTTCACGCGGGAAGGCCAGATAACGCACGGTGATACCGAGCGCGTTGTAGTCGGCCATCTGCTCGTGCAGCTTGCGGCAGTAGCCGCAGGTGATGTCGGTGAACACGGTGATCACGTGCTGCTCTTTCGGCGCTTTATAGACAATCATGTCAGGTGCCAGCGCGCTGACTTTTTTGTCCAGCAGTTGGTTGGTGACGTTGATTGGCTGCGTGCCGCTGACATCATACAGCGGGCCCTGAATCATATGCTTACCATCTTCGGAAACATAGAGCACACCGCTTTCAGTCAGCACCGTTTTGATACCCGGCAGTGGTGACGGCTGGATTTCAGCCTGCTGCAATCCCAGTTTTTTCAGCGTTTGCTGAATAGCGTTGTCATCGGCATGCGCCAAGCCAGTGAATGCACTGACCAGCAGAGCCAGCATCGTTAGCTGCTTTTTCATCTTAAATCCTTGTTACCGCATCTCAAGCGCGCGGATGATGCTGTTGATGTAACAGACGCAGACGCTCAGTGGCGACATGCGTATAAATTTGGGTAGTCGAGAGGTCGCTGTGGCCCAGCAACATTTGTACGACGCGCAAATCGGCGCCGTGGTTCAGTAAATGTGTGGCAAATGCGTGGCGCAGCACGTGCGGCGACAGCTTTTCGCTATCGATTCCGGCAAGGGTCGCATAGTGCTTGATGCGATGCCAGAAGGTCTGGCGCGTCATTTGTTGCGCGCGCTGGCTGGGAAACATCACGTCCAGCGTTTGCCCGTTGAGCAGCCACGGCCGACCATGTTCCATATAGTATTCAATCCAGTAAACCGCTTCTTCACCTAACGGCACGAGGCGCTCTTTGTTGCCTTTACCGATCACGCGTACCACGCCCTGACGCAGGCTGATATCGCTGATGGTCAAACCTACCAGCTCCGTTACGCGTAATCCGGTGGCGTACAGCAACTCCAGCATCGCCTTGTCGCGCAGTTCGAGCGGCACATCAATGCTCGGTGCCTGCAGCAAACGTTCGACCTGATTTTCGCTGAGATCTTTCGGCAGACGCTGCGGCAGTTTGGGGGCTGAGAGCAGCGCGCTGGGATCGTCGCTGCGCACTTTTTCCCGATAAAGATATTGGCACAAGCGGCGGATAGCGCTGAGGGTACGCGCTGAGCTAGTGGCTTTATAGCCACCCTCGACGCGCTCGGCGAGAAATTGCTGCAAATCAAGCGCTTCCAGCGTCAATAGCGTGCGATCGTGGTGATGCAGCCAGCCGGTGAGCGTTTGCAGATCCTGCCGGTAAGAGGCGAGCGTGTTCTGCGCCAGATTACGCTCAATCCAAAGCGCATCCAGAAACTGTTCGATCAGATCGCTGTCCTGCACTGTTCTCTCCGCCCGTGTGAAATCGTGCTCATTATGCCTGAAAGTAGCCTGCTTCTGGTACAATTGCGCCCGAGTCAGTTCAAGTCAGAGCATTAATTGCATGAATATCGGATTGTTTTACGGGTCCAGCACCTGTTACACGGAGATGACCGCGGAGAAAATTCGCGACTTTATCGGTGAAGAATTAGTCACGCTGCACAATTTGAAAGATGACGATCCCTCGCTGATGGAGCAGTACGATTTACTGATCCTCGGCATCCCGACATGGGATTTCGGTGAGTTGCAGGAAGATTGGGAAGCGATTTGGCCGCAGATACCGGCGCTGAATTTGCGCGGAAAAATCGTGGCGCTGTACGGCATGGGCGACCAGGGTGAATACGCCGAATGGTTTCTCGATGCACTCGGCATGCTGCACGATCTGTTGCAGCCGATGGGCGTGCAGTTTGTGGGTTACTGGCCGCTGGAAGGCTATGAGTTCACCAGCAAAAAACCGCTAACCGCCGATGGCACGCAGTTTGTTGGCCTGGCGCTCGACGATGTCAACCAGTTCGAACTGAGCGATGAGCGCGTCGAACAGTGGTGCGAACAGATTCTGACGGAAACCGCAGCGCTGCTTTAAGGCGGCGTGTGCCCATTTTGCAGAAAACAGCAGGCGCGTAACGTGCGCCATTCACCGGACGGCAGGTTGTCATGCATTAACCACAGCCGCCAGCGTTCACCCTGCTGATTACGCAGCACCAATAAGACGCCGCACGGCAACCAATCTGCCTTGCGTTCTGCTCGCCAGCGCGAACCGCGCCACAGCCAATTGCCCTTCACGTCCAGCGCCAGACAACCTACGCGCTGCACCAGGCGGCGCTCGTTGCGCCAGCATTCCGCCAGCAGCAGCAATAATACCGGCGCTTTGCCCCATGCCCACGCGTCAGGCCAATCCAGCACCAGCAGTAAACCGCCGCACAGCAGAGATAGCGTCACATTCAGTGCGCGCGCACTGCGTGACGCCCGCAGATCACATTGCCACCGGACCGCGTTCACGGTTGCGCTGCTGAATCAGTTTCACCATGCGTTTGAACTCGGGATCGACCGGTTCGCCGTGATTCATCAACCAGTTGAACAGGTCAGGATCGTCACTCTTTAACAGCGCGATAAATACCTGCTTATCGGTCTCGGTCAGTGAATCATATTCGTATTTGAAAAACGGCATAATTGCGATATCCAGCTCCAGCATGCCGCGACGGCATGCCCATTGGACGCGGGCTTTGTCATTAATTTCCATGTCTCTGGTTCCATGACTAAAACAGTGGTGCTCAGTGTACCTGCTTTTTTTTCTCGCTGCAGGCGCTGTGCTTATCACTGTGCCACGCCTCGGCGTTACATCCCTCAATTTGCACTGGGTATCACGCGATTTGTGCGCCCGATTCAGTAAACAGGTTGCAAAGCCGCCCTGCTCTTTTACCATTGGCAGCTGGATACCTTTATTAATCAGGAAAGACCTATGTCGATTTTTACCCTTCCACCTCGCCAGCCCGCTGCATCGTCACGCCTGCCATTAACCCTGATGTCGCTCGATGAATGGGCGCTGGTGAAGGTGCAGGGCAATGACAGCACGTCTTATCTGCAAGGTCAGCTGACGCTGGATGTCGCGGCCATGAGCGAGACGCAACATCGTCCTGCCGCGCACTGCGATGCTAAGGGCAAAATGTGGAGCAACATTCGCCTGTTCCATCGCCCTGAAGGTTACGCTTACGTGGTGCGTCGCAACCTGCGTGAGCAGCAGCTGACCGAACTGAAGAAGTACGCGGTGTTCGCTAAAGTCACCATCGTCGCTGACGATGAAGCGGTGCTGCTGGGCGTCGCCGGTTTTCAGGCGCGCGCCGCGCTGGCGGGCGTGTTCAGCACGCTTCCGGATGCCGAAACGCCGGTGGTACAGCAAGATGAAAGCACGCTTCTTTGGTTTGCAGCGCCCGCCGAGCGTTTCCTGTTAGTGACTACGCTTGAGCAGGCGAATGCATTGAAAGAAAAGCTGGCGGGTGAAGCGCAGTTCAACGATAGCCTGCAATGGCTGGCGCTGGATATCGAAGCGGGCATTCCGGTGATTGAGAGCACCACCAGCGCGCAACTGATTCCACAAGCGACTAACCTGCAGGCGCTGGATGCCATCAGCTTTAAAAAAGGCTGCTATACCGGGCAGGAGATGGTGGCGCGCGCTAAATTCCGCGGCGCGAACAAACGCGCGCTGTATTGGCTGGCGGGTAAAGCCAGTAAAGTTCCGGACGTTGGCGGTTCACTGGAGCTGCAGATGGGCGACAAATGGCGCCGCACCGGTACGGTACTGAGCGGCGTGCAGTTGGATGATGGCAGCGTTTGGGTACAAGTCGTGATGAACAACGATTTAGAGCCGGAAAGCGTTTTGCGCGTGGAAGGCGACGAAAGTGGCAAGTTGACCATTCAGCCGCTGCCGTATTCATTAGCAGATTGATTGAAGCTGTTCCAGGTGCGCATCAAGGCGCACCCTCCGAAATCCACGCGGTTCTGTTGTAGGGTCGCCATACATGGCGACCTGGCCGCAAGTTACATCACATAAAAATAGATCGCACAAAAGTGCAGCACGCTGCCGCCGAGCACAAAGCCATGCCAGATAGCGTGACTATAAGGAATGCGGCGTGAGACGTAGAAAATCACCCCCAGCGAATAGACAATCCCGCCAGCTGCCAGCAACCAAATCCCGCCCGGTGACAGTTTGATCGCCAGTTGATAAATGACCACCAATGATAACCAACCCATACCGAGGTAGGTCACCAACGACAGCGCTTCAAAGCGGTGGGCAAAGGCGATTTTGAACAAAATACCTAACAGCGCCAGACTCCAGATCACCACCATCAAGCCCTGTGCCAGCGGTGAATTTAGCCCCACCAGTAAAAATGGCGTATAGGTACCGGCGATCAGCACATAGATGGCGCAATGGTCGAATTTCTTCAGCCAGTATTTGGCTTTCTGATGCGGAATGGCATGATACAGCGTGGAGGCAAGATACAACAAAATGATGCTGCCGCCGTATAAGCTGTAACTGGTAATTGCGGTAAGGTTAGCTTGAGATTCAACGGCTTGTGTCAACATTAACACCAAGCCGATGATGCCAAAAATGCAGCCGATTCCATGGCTGATACTATTGGCGATCTCTTCTGCCAATGAATAGCCCTGGTTAATCATTCGGGTCTGTACCATGAGGGGAGATTCCTGAACAACGGAAAAAGCGAGTGTGCTATTTCTGAGCAACCAGAGTAACGAAGATGAATTTCAGAGTACACATGTACGCTAAAATAAATCTGTGAAGGTGTGTGACAGCCAGGCGCTAAAGCAATCTGTTAAACTACACGCTCATTTTCTAGCTGAGCGCCGCCCGCATGTTTTCACACCGCGATCTATCCCGCCTGAATGACCTTGAGATGCAGGTTTATCACTTCATCATCAAACACCGGGAAAGTGTCAGTTATATGACGATTCGCGAGCTGGCCGCGCAGGCTGGCGTTTCAACCACCACCGTGCTGCGTTTTTGTCGCAAGCTACAGTGCGACGGCTGGTCTGAGTTTCGCATCCGTTTTCGCCTGGCGCAGGAGCAAACCGTACCGGTGGTAATGCCTTCCGGCGTCGGCGACATGCTCAGCTTCTTTAAAAGTATTCATAACGACGAGTTTGATCAGCAGATTGCTCAGGCTGCGCAGATGATTACACAGGCTGAACATATTTTCTTTATTGGTGCCGGTACCTCAGGCAGTCTGGGGAAATATGGTGCGCGTTTCTTTTCCAATATTGGTAAATTTAGCCTTCACATCGACGATCCTTATTATCCAGTGAGCGCTAGCGCCTACGAAAATGCGCTGGCGATTATTTTGTCAGTATCTGGTGAGACTGAAGAGATCCTGCGCTTTGCCAGCCAGTTCAGTCTACATCACTGCAAAATAATCTCGATTACCAACAACGAAAGCTGTTCACTGGCGAAAATGGCCGATTTCAATCTCTCTTATCATATGCCGCAAATTAAGCTGGGTGACCGCCTGGATATCACCACACAAGTGCCTGTGATGTATATTTTGGAAACACTGGGCCGCGCTATTTCCCGCTTTATTTCACTTTAAAAACACCCTGTTTTCTCGCCGTGACAAGTCACATATTGCTCACGGTGTTATATCGTGACTTTACTAAGTCGCTTGTTACACTGCGGGCAATTTCAAATTTCGCAAACAGTGTAATGAGGTACGCCGATGAGTGAAGGATTGCAATTACCAAAAGGGTTTCTTTGGGGTGGCGCGGTGGCCGCGCATCAGGTAGAAGGCGGCTGGGATCAGGGCGGCAAAGGCGTAAGTATTGCCGATATACTGACCGGCGGCGCGCACGGTGTTGAGCGCGTTATTACCGACGGCGTACAGCCCGGTAAATTTTATCCTAACCATCAGGCAGTCGAGTTCTATTCGCATTACCAGCAAGATGTGGCGCTGTTTGCTGAAATGGGATTCAAATGCTTTCGTACCTCAATCGCCTGGACACGCATTTTCCCTAATGGCGACGAGCAGCAACCCAACGAAGCAGGCCTGCAATTCTACGACGATTTGTTTGATGAGCTGCTGAAATACGGCATCGAACCGGTTATTACGCTTTCCCACTTTGAAATGCCTTATCACCTGATAAAAGAGTACGGCGGCTGGACCAACCGCAAAGTCGTGGATTTCTTTGTACGCTTCAGCGACGTGGTGATGACGCGCTATCAGCACAAAGTGAAATACTGGATGACCTTCAACGAGATCAATAACCAGCGCAACTGGCAATATCCGCTGTTCGGCTACTGCTGTTCTGGCGTGGTGTTTACCGAGCATGACAAGCCGGAACAGACAATGTATCAAGTGATGCATCACCAGTTCGTAGCCAGTGCCAAAGTGGTGAAGCGCGGTCATGAAATCAATCCTGATTTCCAGATTGGCTGCATGATTGCCATGGTGCCGGTCTATCCGTTCTCATGCCATCCGGATGATGTGATGCTAGCTCAGGAATCGATGCATCAGCGCTATGTGTTCAGCGATGTGCAGATGCGCGGCGCGTATCCGGCGTATACCCTGAAAGAGTGGGCGCGCAAGGGGTATCACATTGAGATGGAAGCGGACGATGCGGAGACGCTGCGTCAGGGCTGCTGTGATTATATCGGCTTTAGCTACTACATGAGCAACGCGGTGAACACCCAAGCCAGCGGCGTTGACGATCCGATTACTGGCTTTGAAGGCGTGGTGCCGAATCCGCATGTGAAGGCATCCGATTGGGGCTGGCAGATTGATCCGGTTGGCCTGCGTTATGTGCTGAACTCGCTGTATGAGCGTTACCAGAAACCGCTGTTTATTGTTGAGAACGGCTTCGGTGCAATTGATAAGCCAAATGCGCAAGGGGTGATCGAGGATGATTACCGCATCGATTATCTGCGCGCGCACATTGAAGAGATGAAGAAAGCGGTAGCGCTGGATGGCGTGGATTTGCTCGGCTATACGCCGTGGGGCTGCATAGATTGCGTGTCGTTCACCACCGGCCAATACAGTAAACGCTATGGCTTTATCCATGTGGATAAGCATGACGATGGCAGCGGCACCTTTGCCCGTTCGAAGAAGAAGAGTTTTGCCTGGTATCAGCAGGTGATCGCCAGCAACGGTGAAAAACTCTAAATCGCAATAACCTTCGCGGCGCGATTTATCATGCAATACATTGCGCCGCTACGCATTGCAGTCGCTTTAACGCTTATTACCGTCCGCCAGCGGCATCAATAAAGGTACCGGTCACGTAAGACGCGGCATCGCTCGCCAGCCAGACAATCGCTTCAGCAATCTCTTCAGCCTGACCGCCACGTCCCATTGGCAACATGCTCGCCAGACGATCGACTCTGCCTGGTTCGCCGCCATCGGCGTGCATTTCAGTGTAAATAAGGCCAGGCCGCACGCTGTTAACGCGAATGCCTTGCGCCGCCACTTCCAGCGACAAACCTTTGGTCAGCGTATCCATTGCCCCTTTCGAGGCGGCGTAATCTACATATTCACCCGGCGCACCGAGACGCGATGCGGCGGATGACACATTGACGATAGCACCGCCTGTGCCACCACGATGTGTGCCCATGCGTTTTACCGCCTCGCGGCAGCAGATGAACGTGCCGGTGACATTGGTAGCAAACACACGCTGAATACGTTCGGCATCCAACTCTTCAACGCGGCATTGGGTAAACAAAATGCCGGCGTTATTCACCAGCACACGCAGTACGCCCTCTTGCTGATCTAACTGGGCAAACATACCCATAACCTGCGCCTCATCGGCAATATCGGCCTGCAGCGCAAAGGCACTACCGCCCTGCGCTATAATTTCCGCCACCACGCTGGCTGCTTCGGCTTCACGCTGGCGGAAGTTTATCGCCACGCGATAACCCGCCTGTGCCAGCAATAACGCGGTTGCACGTCCAATTCCGCGGCTGCCGCCGGTAACCAAAGCCAGATCCATTTTGCCTCCAATAACAAAAGGGCCGAATGGTCGGCCCTTAGGATGTTGTCAGATATCAGAGTTTAGCCTGATTATTGGTATTCGCTCATCGGAACGCAGCTGCAGAACACGTTGCGGTCGCCGAAGACATCATCAAGACGTTTGACCGTCGGCCAGTATTTGTTGGCGCTGCCTGCCGGGAACACCGCCAATTCGCGGGTATACGGGTGCGCCCAGTCACCGACGATTTCTGTCTGCGTGTGCGGTGCGTTCACCAGAGGGTTATCTTCCAGCGGCCACTCACCATCGGCAACTCGGTCGATTTCCATACGGATGGCCAGCATCGCATCAATAAAGCGATCCAACTCGATTTTGCTTTCCGATTCCGTTGGTTCCACCATCAGCGTGCCCGCGACCGGGAATGACATAGTGGGTGCGTGGAACCCGTAATCGATTAGACGTTTGGCGATATCCAGTTCACTGATGCCGGTTTGCTCTTTCAGCGGACGGATGTCGAGAATACATTCGTGCGCAACACGGCCATCGCGACCCGCATACAGAATCGGATAGGCGGATTGCAGACGGCTGGCGATGTAGTTGGCATTCAGAATTGCCACCGAACTCGCCTGCTTCAGGCCTTCCGCGCCCATCATGCGGATATACATCCAGCTGATTGGCAGAATCGATGCGCTACCGAACGGTGCGGCAGAAACCGCGCCTTGCTGTGTCAGCACGCCATCAATTTGCACCACACTGTGACCTGGCACGAACGGCGCCAGATGCGCTTTCACGCCGATTGGGCCCATACCCGGACCGCCGCCGCCGTGCGGGATGCAGAAGGTTTTATGCAGGTTGAGGTGCGATACGTCCGCGCCGATGTAGCCTGGCGTGGTGATACCGACCTGTGCGTTCATGTTGGCGCCGTCGAGATACACCTGACCGCCATGCTGATGCACGATCTGGCACACTTCGCGGATGGTTTCTTCGTAAACGCCGTGCGTCGATGGATAGGTCACCATGATGCACGACAGCTGCTCACCCACCTGCGCGGCTTTCTCACGCAGATCGCCAAGATCGATATTGCCTTGTTTATCACAGGCCACAACGACAACTGACATACCCGCCATCTGCGCTGACGCCGGGTTGGTGCCGTGTGCTGAGCTTGGGATCAGGCAGACATTACGGCCGCCTTCGTTGCGACTTTCATGGTAGCGACGAATCGCCAACAGACCGGCGTATTCGCCCTGTGCGCCCGAGTTCGGTTGCATGCACAGCGCATCATAGCCGGTCAGTTGCACCAGCCATTGCGACAGCTGGCCAATCATCTGCAGGTAGCCAGACGCCTGCTCAGCCGGACAGAATGGATGCAGTTCGGCGAATTCCGGCCAGGTAATCGGAATCATTTCCGCCGCCGCGTTGAGTTTCATGGTGCACGAACCGAGTGGGATCATCGCCTGGTTCAGCGCCAGATCTTTTTTCTCCAGGCTGTGCATGTAGCGCATCATCTCGGTTTCGCTGTGATGACGGTTGAACACCGGATGCGTCAGGAAAGCGCTCTCACGCACCTGACCGGCCGGAATTGCACTGTTTTCCGCAGCTACGGCTGCATCCAGCGCATCAATGTCCTGGCCGTGTGCATCGCCCAGCAGAATCGCGAACAGCGCCAGCACATCTTCACGTGCAGTGGTTTCATCCAGCGTTATGCCAACGGCATTATGGATATCGCTGCGCAAGTTGACGCCAAAGCTCTGCGCACGGTTCAGCACCGCCGCTTTATCGCTCACTTCAACCGTCAGCGTATCGAACCAGCTGTTGTGGCGCAGCTTCAGGCCGCCATTTTGCAGGCCCGCGGCCAGAATGCTGGTCAGACGATGAATACGTGATGCAATGCGTTTCAGACCAACCGGACCGTGATACACCGCATAGAGGCCGGCGATATTCGCCAGCAGCACCTGCGAGGTACAGATGTTGGAGTTGGCTTTCTCACGACGGATATGTTGCTCGCGGGTTTGCATCGCCATGCGTAGCGCGGTATTACCGGCCGCATCGCGTGATACACCAATGATGCGGCCTGGCATCGAGCGTTTATGTTCATCGCGGCTAGCGAAGAAAGCAGCATGCGGTCCGCCGTAGCCCATTGGCACGCCGAAACGCTGGGCAGAACCGAAGACGATATCTGCGCCCTGCTTGCCTGGCGCCTCTAACTGCACCAGCGCCATAAAATCAGCTGCCACACTCACCACCACTTTGCGGCTTTTCAACTCGGCGATCAGTGAGCGGTAATCGTGTACTTCGCCGTGGGTGCCAACCTGTTGCAGTAACACACCGAACAGATCGTCGTGATCCAGCGCCTTGTCAGCGCTATCAATAATCAGTTCAAACCCAAAGGTTTCTGCGCGGGTGCGCACCACATCCAGCGTCTGAGGGTGGATGTCATTGGCGATGAAGAATTTAGTGGCGGTTTTGAGCTTGCTGACACGTTTGGCCATTGCCATCGCTTCAGCAGCCGCGGTTGCTTCGTCCAGCAGTGACGCAGATGCGATGTCCAGACCAGTAAGGTCCAGCGTCAGGGTTTGAAAGTTCAGCAACGCCTCAAGACGTCCCTGCGACACTTCCGGCTGATACGGCGTATAAGCGGTGTACCAGCCTGGATTTTCCAGCATATTGCGCAGGATGACCGGCGGTGTAATCACCGCGCTGTAGCCCATGCCGATCCAGGATTTGTAGCGTTGGTTCTGACTGGCAATGGCTTTCAGCTCTGCCAGCGCTTGCTGCTCGGTCGCGGCGTCGCCCACTGCAGGCGGGCCTGGCAGTTGGATGTCGGCAGGCACGATAGAACTGATCAATGAGGAGAGCGAACGGGCACCAATCGCTTCCAGCATTAAGGCCTGTTGTTCCGGCGTAGGACCGATGTGGCGCTCAATAAAAGCACCGTTATGTTCAAGCTGGCTGAGAGTCTGGGTCATTTGCAGTAAATCCTGAATCGGGCTGGGTTACAAAAATGGCGTTAAATCAGGCAGATAAAAAAGAAGGCGGCGCAGCGCGCCACCTTCTGCAACTACCGGTTACTCGTCGATCGCGGCTTTGTAGGCATCCGCATCCAGCATGGCGTCGAGTTCTGACTCGTCACTGGCCTTGATGCGGAACAGCCAACCATCGGCGTACGGCGCGCTGTTGACTAACTCTGGTGAATCACCCAGCTGGTCATTTACGGCAACAATTTCACCGCTCAGCGGCGCATAGATGTCAGACGCGGCTTTCACCGACTCTGCAACAGCGCAGTCATCACCGGCAGCGAAAGTCGCCCCAACGTCTGGCAGGTCGACAAACACCATATCGCCCAGCAGTTCCTGTGCGTGTTCAGTGATACCTACAGTGAAGGTGCCGTCGGCTTCTTTACGGACCCACTCGTGGCTATCGCGGTATTTCAATTCACTTGGCACATTGCTCATTGGCCATTTCTCCTGAAAAAATTACTGGGCGACCGGCTTACCGGCGCGAACAAAAATCGGTTTAGTCACTTTCACGGGCATTTCACGGTTGCGGATTTCCACAATCGCCTGTTCACCCACTCCGGCTGGCACTCGCGCCAGCGCGATGCTGTAACCCAGCGTCGGTGAGAAGGATCCACTAGTAATAATACCTTGCTGCGGTTGACCTTGTTCATCGGTGAAACGCACAGTCAAACCGTTACGTAACACCCCTTTTTCGGTCATCACCAGACCAACCAACTTCTCGGTGCCTTTTTCGCGCTGTGCTTGCAGCGCGTCACGGCCGATGAAATCACGGTCGGAAGGTTCCCAGCTGATAGTCCAGCCCATGTTGGCGGCCAGCGGCGAAACGCCTTCATCCATCTCCTGACCATACAGGTTCATGCCCGCTTCCAGGCGCAGCGTGTCACGTGCCCCCAGACCCGCCGGTTTAACACCTGCGGCCAACAGTTGCTGCCAGAAAGCCGCGGCTTCCGTGGCAGGCATGGCAATCTCGTAGCCCGCTTCACCGGTATAGCCGGTGGTCGCGATGAACAGGTTTTCCGCCTGTACGCCAAAGAACGGCTTCATGCCAGCAACGGCGTCACGCTGAGCGGCACTGAACAGCGTTTGCGCTTTTTGCTGCGCGTTCGGGCCCTGCACCGCAATTAGCGCCAAATCGTCACGCTCAATTAGCTCCACGCCGAACGGCTGTGCATGCTGTTTGATCCACGCCAAATCTTTCTCACGCGTGGCGGAGTTGACCACCAGACGGAAGAAATCTTCGCTCATAAAGTAAACAATCAAATCATCAATGACGCCAGCGGAGGCATTTAACATGCCGGTGTAGAGGGCTTTGCCTGGCTGGGTTAGCTTGGCGACATCATTGGCCAGCAAGTAGCGCAGGAATTCGCGGGTACGCGCACCGCGCAGATCGACAATGGTCATGTGGGAAACATCAAACATGCCGGCATCGTTACGCACCGCGTGATGCTCATCCATTTGCGAGCCGTAATGCAGCGGCATCATCCAACCGTGGAAGTCCACCATGCGCGCACCGCTTGCCTGATGCTGTTCGAATAGAGGCGTTTGCTGAGTCATAACCATCCTGTGAATACAAGTGAGTGTGACGCGCCTGCGTCGCCTTAACAGGCGGACGCAAACGTTCTCTTTATGCTGAAGTTATCACCTAATGCGGCAATTAACCATGAGGAAAACGAGGGTGAAACACTACCACCTTTCAACGAACCACCGAACAGCCACCAGCATAAATCACTGCATTATTGTGATTAGCCTCGCACAAAATACGACTAAATTACTTTCATGCAGCAAAATGAGGGAATAGACGCCACAGGATTAAGAAATGGTCCGGCATTCGCATTGCCAAGACATGAATTAATCTAATGCGAATTAAGGGGTGAAATTAGAATAAATCAAACGAGGCGCGATTGCGGTGCAGTGTTGCATCATTGCGGTGCAGCAAAGAAAAACGGCGCCCATTTGGGCGCCGTTGGCAGATGTGATTAGCGTATCCAGCGGGGTAGATCGTTTAACCCCATCGCCTGTTTCAGCATCAACGGTTTGACGCCCGGTAGAGTATCGGCGAGCTTGAGGCCAACATCACGCAGCAGCTTTTTCGCTGGATGGGTGCCGGCAAACAGCTCACGGAAACCCTGCATCCCCGCCAGCATCATCGCCGCGCTATGCTTGCGGCTGCGTTCATAGCGACGCAGATAAAGGTGCTGACCAATGTCTTTACCTTCCTGATGAAGTCGGCGAATTTCACCTATCAGTTCAGCCGCGTCCATAAAGCCCAGATTCACGCCTTGTCCGGCCAGCGGATGTATGGTGTGGGCGGCATCGCCGACCAGCGCCAAACGGTGCGCAGCAAAGTTGCGCGCATAACGCGCCGTCAGCGGGAAGGTTTTACGTTCGCTCTCGACCTGACACAGACCAAGACGCATATCAAACGCTACCGATAGCTGCTGATTAAACAGCGCTTCCGGCATCGATTGCACGCGCGCCGCTTCCTGCGGCGAGAGCGACCAGACGATTGAGCATAAGTGAGGATCCTGCATCGGCAGGAAGGCCAGAATACCGTCGCCGTGGAATACCTGACGCGCAATGGCATCATGCGGCATATCGGTGCGGATGTTCGCCACCAACGCGTGATGCTCGTAATCCCAGAAAGTCAGTGGAATATCGGCTTTATCGCGCAGCCACGAATTCGCGCCGTCGGCAGCAACCAGTAAACGCGCGCTCATCATGCTGCCATCTTGTAGCGTAATGAAGGCTTCGTTGTCGCCAAATGCCACTTGCTGCAACTGCGCCGGGGCAAACAGCGCGATATCGCTGCTCTGGCTGGCGCGCTGCCACAACGCGCTATGAATTACCTCGTTTTCAATAATATGGCCAAGATGCGACAAACCCTGCTGCTCATCATCAAAGCTAATAGAACCGAAGCTGTCCTGATCCCACACTTCCATGCCGTGATAAGCGCTGGCCCGCAGAGCCAGAATGCTCGACCAGACATCAAGCTTTTGTAGCAGGCGTTCGCTGGCAGCGTTGATGGCGGAGACGCGAATCGACGCATTTGCCGCCGGATCAAACTGTGGCTCGGGTGCTTTTTCCAGCACGGCAACGCGTAAGCCGCTGCCTTGTAGTCCGCAGGCGACGGCCAACCCCACCATGCCGCCTCCGGCAATTGCCACATCAAAAGTTTGCATTGCTGCCCCTTAATTCGTGCTTAACGCTTAACCCAGCCGAGCGTGCGCGCGGCAAGTGGATTTCGTAGCCAAGGCAGATGGTCCATCGCCACCAGCCCAAGATTCCGTCCTGCTACCAACGGCGCATAGCGGTTAGCAAACAGTCGGACTAAACCGTCGGTGACGCCAATGGTGGCGGCACGATCGGGCTGACGTCGCGCGGCAAAGTGCTGCAATACCGCGAAACTGCCGGGATCCTGCTGCTGACGATGTGCGCCCGCCAGCGTTTCTGCCAATGACATCACGTCGCGCAGACCAAGGTTGAAGCCTTGTCCAGCAATCGGATGCAGCGTTTGTGCCGCATTGCCGACCAGCGCCAGACGATGCGTCACCTGACGTTCGGCGGTTTGCAGCGCCAGCGGATAAAGCTCGCGCTGACCGGTGTGCGTAAAACGCCCCAGACGCCAGCCAAATGCACGCTGTAATTCTTGCAGGAAGGTCGCATCGTCCCACTGCTTAATCATTGTTTGCGCGTCAAGCGGATGGCACCACACCAGCGACATGCGATTGCCAGACATTGGCAACAGCGCTAGCGGGCCGTGCTCGGTAAAACGCTCGAAGGCGCGGCCCTGATGCGGCAGCTGCGTCGACACATTGGCGATAACCGCCAACTGCTGATAATCGTCGCGTTGCCAGGTGATACCGCAGGACGCGCCCAAAGGTGAACGCGCACCATCAGCGGCCACCAGCAATGCCGCCTGCAACTGTTCGCCGCTGTTTAGCGTAACGTGCACCTGATCCGCCGTGCGCGACACCGAGGTCACATAGTCCGGGCAGCGCACAGTGATACCCGGCGCCTGTTGTAAGCGCTGAAACAACCGCTGACCGACATCAAAAAGTTCGACCACCTGACCCAGCGCGGGAACCTGATGTTCTTCCGCTTTCAGCGAGACGAAACCGGTATGACCGCGATCGGAAACGTGAATATCGGTGATGGGCGTGGCACAGTCTGCCAGTGAGCGCCACAGGTCGATATCCGCTAACTGCTGACACGTGCCTGCCGCCAGGGCAATCGCGCGTCCGTCGAAACCGGGATGCGCGCGGCTGTCGGGCTGAATCCGCTCAATCAACGTCACCGGCAGCTGGCCTTGCGTCAAGTGTGAAATCGCCAGTGCCAGAGTCGCACCGGTCATGCCGCCGCCAGCAATCACAATACTCATGCGTGACGTGCCGCCGCCATTAGCGCTTCGATCGCGTCGGCATCTTTCACCACGCTGTCGGTGAGATTCTCATTGCCGTTTACGGTGATGACAATGTCATCTTCAATACGAATACCAATGCCACGATATTGCGGCGGTACTTTAGCATCTGGCGCGATATACAAGCCAGGCTCAACGGTCAGCACCATGCCCGGCTCAAGGATACGGTCGCGGCTCGGTGTGCCGTAATGACCGACATCATGTACATCCAGCCCCAGCCAGTGGCTCAAACCGTGCATAAAGAACGGACGGTGTGCCTGCTCTTCAAACAGCGTGTCGATGTTGCCATCGAGAATGCCGAGATCAACCAGGCCGGTAATCATGATGCGCACCACTTCGTCATTGACGTCATGGATGCTGATTCCCGGACGGAACATCGACAACGCTTTGTACAGTGATGCCAACACGATGTCGTAGATAGCGCGCTGCGGCTCGCTGAATTTACCGTTGACCGGGAAGGTGCGGGTGATATCGCCCGCGTAGCCGTGGAATTCACAGCCAGCGTCAATCAGCACGAGATCGCCATCGCGCATTTCACATTCGTTTTCGGTGTAGTGCAGAATGCAGCCGTTTTCGCCAGCACCGACAATGGTGTTGTAAGACGGGAAGCGCGCGCCGTGGCGATTAAATTCGTGATGAATTTCGCCTTCCAGCTGATATTCGAACATGCCCGGACGACAGGCTTGCATCGCTCGCGTGTGCGCCAGCGCGCTAATTTTGCCGGCGCGGCGCAGAATCTCAATTTCTTCCGCGCTTTTGAACAGGCGCATGTCATGCACCCATGGACGCCAGTCGGTGACCGTATCTGGAGCGCTGAGATTTTGACGGAAGCCGCGGCGCAGCTTTTCTAGCGCACTAAACACTTGCTGATCCGCTTCTGCATATTCGCCCTGCGCATGATAAACAATATCCAGGCCGTTAAGCAGTTGATGCAATTGCTCACCCATGTCATCCCACGGTAAAGCACGATCAACACCCAGTTTCGCTGGTGCGGCATCCTGCCCAAGTCGGCGACCAAACCAGATTTCAGCGGTCAGGTCACGTACGCGATTGAACAGCACGCTGTGGTTATGCTTGTCATCGCTTTTGATTAAAACCAGCAGCGCCTGCGGTTCGTTAAAACCGGTGAAGTACCAGAAATCGCTGTTTTGTCGAAAGTTATACTCGGTATCGTTGCTGCGCGTCACTTCAGGTGCAGCAAATATCAAAGCGGCACTGCCTGACGCCATGCGGGCAATCAGCGCCTGACGACGTTGCTGGAACGTGTCCAGAGTAATCATGTTTGCACTCCCTGTTGAAGACGGGCCACAACGTACCCGCATTGACGCATTTAGTGTAACGTAGGTTTCTGTACTTCAGGTGCCGTTGGCTGACGCTGACGCGTAAAGGTGTCATGGCACAGCAGAGCGGCAACACGCACGTACTCGATCACCTCTTCCAGCGACTGTTCCAGCTCTTCCTGGTCTTCATCTTCGTCATAGCCGAGTTGTGCGATGGTGCGCAGATCGTCAATCGCTTCACCCGTTTCACCGGTTACTTTTTCCAGCTTAGGCTGCGTCACGCCTAAACCGAGCAGAAAATGGTTTACCCAGCCAGCCAGCGCATCCGCGCGATCGAATACCGTGATGTCATCATCTTCCGGCAACATCAGCTGGAACATAAAGCCTTCGTCTTCCAGCGTGGTGGCGAGGCTTTCATGCAGCGCCTGCAACGGCTGCGACAGACTTTGCGAAAACGCCATGCCTTCGTTGGTGAGATCGTGAACCATGGTTTTCCAGCTGGCATCCTGATTGCCGCCGCACAAAATCCCGGAAAGGAGTCCGTGCATTTCGGCTGGCGTCATGCCCACGCCCTGCTGAGAAAGGGCCGCGGCCAGCGCGTTGTAACTAGGCGTTGCGTTCTGTAAAGACATAAGCTTTGGTCGTCGTTGGCGGAATAAGTTCGTGTTATGCTACCACCAGGTGCCTCTGGGTTTCCAGAAAAGGGGTTGTAACTTATAACTCGGGTATATATAGTTTCGCTCCTCCCAAACCATTGACCGGTAAGGGAGATGCGATCGAAGTAATCAGTCAGGATGGTGGCATGTCTGCACAACCAGTAGATATTCAAATTTTTGGTCGTTCATTGAGAGTGAATTGTCCGCCTGAACAGCAAGATGCGCTGAATCTGGCCGCAGAGGATCTCAATCAACGGTTGCAAGATTTAAAAGTTCGCACTAGAGTCACCAATACAGAGCAACTGGTGTTCATCGCCGCGTTAAACATCTGCCACGAGTTGGCACAAGAGAAAGGTAAGACGCGCGACTATGCTGCAAATATGGAACAACGTATCCGCATGCTGCAGCAGACCATTGAACAAGCGTTAGTTGAGCAAGGTCGCATAACTGATCGCCAGGGCCCTAATTTTGAATAACACTTCATGGTCCTCATGCTAGAGTGACGGTGAAGTAAATTTTCTCTGAGATGTTTGCAAGCGGGCCAGTCCCCTGAGCCGATATTTCATACCAACAGAATGTGACGCTCCACAATTTGTGCGCATGCTCGGTTCGTCCGAGAAGCCTAATAGTTGTGACGGCATGTTCACCTTGAACCAAGGGTTCAAGGGTTACAGCCTGCGGCGGCATCTCGGAGATCTCCATTTAGTAGTTTTGATTCGCAAATGTTCACGTCGCCATAAGGCGACATGAGCCCAGACGCGAATCCCCCGGCTTTCATGATCATGATATAGTGGCTGCAACAGCTCACTCTGCCGGGGATATCATGTCAGCACCCTCATTTCTCGACCGCCAAGACATCCGTCAGCATGTGCGCCATTTGCGCCGTAATCTCACGTCTGAGCAACAGGAACAAGCTGCCGATCAGTTGGCTGAACACGCCATCAATATTGCGCCAATCGCGAATGCGCATCGTATCGCACTGTTTTTGTCCGTCGACGGTGAAATCAACACCCGCCCGCTGATCGCCAAACTGTGGCAGCATAAAAAGCAGGTTTATCTGCCGGTGCTACATCCCTTCTCGCCAGGCAATCTGTTGTTCATCCGTTACACACCCGAAACTTCACTCACGCCAAACAAGCTACGCATTCCGGAACCGCCGTTAGATATCACACAACTGGCAACGCTGGATCAGCTCGATGTCATGCTGGTGCCGCTGGTGGCGTTTGACCA
Organism: Pantoea sp. X-Soil-ISGK-421; assembly: GCF_059730785.1. Taxonomy (NCBI): domain Bacteria; kingdom Pseudomonadati; phylum Pseudomonadota; class Gammaproteobacteria; order Enterobacterales; family Erwiniaceae; genus Pantoea; species Pantoea sp. X-Soil-ISGK-421. The sequence goes on from NZ_AP035979.1 coordinate 3,271,764, forward strand.
TGCAGGCCAACGCTTAGGTATGGGTGGCGGATTCTATGACCGCACGCTGCAAAACTGGCAGCAACATGGGTTGCTTCCCGTGGGGATTGCGCACGATTGTCAGCGTGTGGAAGCGCTGCCGGTGGCCGCATGGGATGTGCCGCTGCCCGCGATACTGACGCCATCAAAACTGTGGCAATGGGAAGCGTAAGAAGGGAAAAACAAAGGGCGCCAAGGGCGCCCTGTTTAATCAGTACAGCAGACGGGCACGGATGGTGCCCGGAATGGCCTTCATCGCCTGCAGCGCTTTATCCGCCGCATCCTGCTCAGCATCAATATCAATCACCACGTAACCCATAATCGGCGTGGTTTGCAGATACTGCGCGGCGATGTTAATACCCTGCTCGGCGAAAATCTGGTTGATAGCCGTCAGCACACCCGGACGGTTCTCATGGATGTGCAGCAGACGACTGACACTTGCCGCATGCATCGGCAGCGAAACTTCCGGGAAATTAACGGCAGACAGCGTAGAACCATTGTCCGAGTATTTCGCCAGCTTGCCCGACACTTCCAGACCAATATTCTCCTGCGCTTCCTGGGTCGAACCACCGATGTGTGGCGTCAGGATGACGTTGTCGAACTCGCACAGCGGAGAGTTAAACGGTTCGCTGTTGGTTGCAGGCTCAACCGGGAAGACGTCGATCGCTGCGCCGCCCAAATGTTTGTTCGCCAGAGCCTCACACAGCGCTGGGATATCGATCACGGTACCGCGCGCGGCGTTGATCAGTAGCGAACCCGGTTTCATTAATGCCAGCTCTTCAGCACCAATCATATTCTGCGTAGATTGCGTTTCAGGAACGTGCAGGCTCACCACATCGCTCATATTAAGCAGATCGGACAGATGGCGCACCTGGGTCGCATTACCGAGCGGCAGCTTGCTTTCAATATCGTAAAAGAACACGTGCATGCCCAGGCTCTCGGCCAGCACACCCAGCTGCATGCCGATGTGACCATAACCGATGATGCCCAGTTTCTTGCCGCGTGCTTCAAACGAACCGTTCGCCACTTTATTCCAGATACCTCGGTGCGCTTTGGCATTGGCTTCAGGAATGCCGCGCAGCATCAGCAGCATTTCGCCAATCACCAGTTCAGCAACTGAACGGGTGTTGGAGAACGGTGCGTTAAACACCGGCACACCGCGCTTCGCTGCAGCGCCGAGGTCAACCTGGTTAGTACCGATACAGAAGCAACCGACTGCCACCAGCTTTTCCGCGGCAGCAAAGATCTCTTCGGTCAGTTGGGTACGGGAACGGATACCAATGAAGTGCGCATCGCGGATGGAGGATTTCAGCGACTCCGCATCCAGCGCCCCTTTGTGAAACTCGATGTTGGTGTAGCCTGCTGCACGCAGGTTTTCCAGCGCACTCTGGTGAACGCCTTCCACCAGCAGGAACTTAATCTTGTCTTTTTCCAGTGATACCTTTGCCATTTCCCGACCCTATTCAGAATTCAATGAGGACTACCATAAGGTAGCCTTCTGTCAAAATATCAAAAATTTCGTGCGCAGCAATACAAACGATTGCCTGGGCGCCAGCACGCGCCCACGCGGAGACAGCACAATGCCGTACAAAATCGTGACATCCTGGGTGGACGAAGTACGAACTCACTGCTGATGAATCTTTTGTGACATAAGTCACCAAATTTCAGCCTGGCGAGAAAAGATGTTTTGCGGATGGAAATAACCGGCGCATCACGCGCGCCGGACAGATCATTTTACGATGGTTTTCACACCGTCAGCGGTGCCGATCAGCGCGACATCCGCGCCACGGTCAGCAAACAAGCCAACAGTCACCACACCCGGCAGCGCATTGATGGTTTTTTCCAGCTCGCCAGGATTGAGAATACGCAGATTATGCACGTCGAGAATAATGTTGCCGTTGTCGGTAATGACGTTTTGACGATATTCCGGCAAGCCGCCGAGCTTGACTAATTCACGAGCCACAAACGAACGTGCCATGGGAATCACTTCAACCGGTAGCGGGAAGTGGCCCAACACATCAACTTCTTTCGAAGCATCGGCGATGCAGATGAATTTTTTCGCCACTGCCGCAACGATTTTCTCACGCGTCAGCGCTGCGCCGCCGCCCTTAATCATCTGCATCTGCGGATTAATTTCATCAGCACCATCCACGTAAATCGACAGCTCATCAATTTCGTTGAGATCGAAAACATGAATGCCTAACGCTTTCAGTTTTGCCGTTGACGCTTCCGAACTGGAAACCGCACCTTCAATCTGATTCTTCATGGTGCCAAGCGCATCAATGAAATGCGCTGCAGTTGATCCCGTGCCCACGCCGACAATTGTGCCTGGTTCTACGTACTGCAGCGCTGCCCAACCTACCGCTTTTTTCAGTTCATCCTGGGTCATGATATGTTTAAAACCTGTGCGACATCGAAGTGCGCGTAGTATAAAACAAGGCGCTGTAAAAAAGCGCGACTGTTAGACAGCCGATTTAACGCTTTGGAAGCCAGCCCGCAAAAAAGCGTCGCAGCACAATTTGACAGTTTTATGGCATAGTAATGTCCACCCTGAACGAGAGAGAACAACAATGAAACGCCCGGATTATCGAACGCTTCAGGCGCTGGATGCTGTGATTCGCGAGCGCGGCTTTGAGCGTGCCGCACAAAAACTCTGCATTACCCAATCTGCGGTTTCGCAGCGTATTAAACAGCTGGAAAATTTATTTGGTCAGCCGCTGCTGGTGCGTACCGTGCCGCCGCGTCCAACCGAGCAGGGTCAAAAACTGCTGGCGTTGTTGCATCAGGTTGAGCTGCTGGAAGAGGAGTGGCTGGGCGACGATAATGGCGGAACCACGCCGCTGCTGCTGTCGCTCGCGGTCAACGCCGATAGTCTCGCCACCTGGCTGCTCCCCGCGCTGAAGGATGTACTGGCCGATTCGCCGGTGCGCCTGAATTTGCAGGTAGAAGATGAAACCCGCACGCAGGAACGTCTGCGTCGCGGTGAAGTGGTTGGCGCGGTGAGTATCCAGCCGCAGCCATTGCCAAGCTGCTTAGTGGATCAATTGGGCGCGCTCGATTATCTGTTCTGTGCTTCACCTGATTTTGCTGCACGCTATTTTCCGAATGGCGTAACGCGCTCTGCGCTGCTGAAAGCGCCGGCAGTGGCGTTTGATCATCTGGATGATATGCATCAGGCGTTTTTGCAGCAGAATTTTGACCTATCACCGGGCAGCGTGCCCTGCCACATCGTTAACTCGTCAGAGGCCTTTGTGCAGCTGGCGCGTCAAGGTTCGGTGTGCTGTATGATTCCGCATTTGCAGATTGAGCGGGAATTGGCGCAAGGTGAGCTGGTGGATTTGACGCCAGGTTTATATCAGCGTCGTATGCTGTACTGGCATCGATTTGCCCCGGAAAGTCGCTTAATGCGCAGCGTAACCGACGCACTGATTGCGCACGGACATCGCGTGCTGCGTCAGGATGTTTTGCCTGCGTAATAATCGGGTCGCCATCATTGGCGACCCGCATAAACCTTACGGCGTATTCGGTTTAATTTCGAAGACCACATCCACCTGATCGTCAAAATGAATACTCTGCTGCTCGTAGGTTTGCTGCGCAGTGGTATCGGCTGGTGCAGCGGCGGCTTTATACATGCGCGCCATCGGCATCGGTTGATAGTTGGCAACGTGGTAGCGAATGCTGTAAACCGAACCTAACTTAGCGTTAAACCCTTCTGCCAGTGCGCTTGCCTGCTGTGTCGCATTGGCAATCGCCACTTTGCGCGCCTTCTCTTTGTAGCTGTCTGGATTCGCGACACCCAATTCTACCGAACGGATTTCATTCAGGCCGGATTTTAACGCACCATCCAGCAGCTCATTCAGCTTGTCCAGCTGACGTAACGTCACCTGTACCTGACGCTCTGCACGATAACCTTTTAGCACCGACTTACCTTCTTTGGTGTAATCGTACTCCGGCTGCGTGCTGAGGTTTGCCGCATCAATATCTTTTTTCTCGATACCGTTCTTTTGCAGGAAATCAAAATATTGCGCCACGCGGTCATCAGCTTGTTTTTTCGCTTCCGCCGCGTCTTTCGACGAAACATTCACCACAATAGCGAGCGTCGCGAGATCTGGCGTGGCATCAACGCTTGCCTGTCCAGAAGTCACCACATGCGGTCCATTCGGCAATTCGCCTGCCTGAACGAAACCGGACAGCGCGCCCGTGCTCATTACGGCGGCCAGCGCCAATGCTTTTAGTTTCACGAAAGTCCTCCTTGAGGGGTTCAATTTGCAGGTCGCCACTATGGCTAAACCCAAAACACATTACCATGCGTGATGCTCAGAGTTTTGAATCAACAAAAAGTTCGGGCACTCTGCTGTTTTTGCGTTGCCGCGATCGCAAATTTAGCTGCACAGATTCGCCAAAAAAACAGTTAAACGTTTCTATTAAAGAAACAAAACAGAGTTCGGGAGAGTGCAATATGACAGAACAGCCGCTCAGCCAAACTGCCACCAGCGTTCGCGCTGGACGCACGCGCTTTCTGATGCTCGGTCTGGTGTTTATAAACATCATTATCAACTATATGGATCGGACAAACTTGTCGGTTGCCGCGACGCAAATGGCAGGCGAATTACGCTTCACACCGATGGAGATGGGATTGATCTTCTCCGCATTTGGCTGGATCTACGCTGCTTTACAGATCCCCGGTGGATTTCTGATCGATCGGCTCGGCGCCCGCGTGGTGTATGGCGTGGGATTGTTCGCCTGGTCGTTAATCACCGCGTTGCATGCGCTTGCCAACAGTTTTGGTGCGCTGTTTGGTCTGCGACTCGGCGTGGGTGCGTTCGAAGCGCCAGTAATGCCGTCCAACAACCGGGTGATCTCCAGTTGGTTCCCGGAGCAGGAGCGCGCTACGGCTATCGGCATCTACTCTTCAGCGCAGTTTGTTGGTCTGGCCTGTATGACGCCGCTGCTGTTTCATCTGCAGGATGCGTTTGGCTGGCGCGGGCTGTTTTTGCTTACCGGCCTCGCGGGTATGGTGTGGGCGCTGGTGTGGTATTGGCTCTACCGCGAACCCAATCAGCATAAAGGTGTGTCCGAAGCTGAGCTCAACTATCTGCGTAACAACGGTGCGCTGCTGGAGAGCCGGCAAAACACACAGCAACCCAAAGCGCGCTGGAGCGACCTGGCGCAGATGTTCCGCAGCCGCAAACTGGTCGGCATCTATATTGGTCAGTTCACCATTTCTGCCACATTCTGGTTCTTTCTCACCTGGTTTCCGACCTATCTGGTGGAATATCGCCACATGGGTTTTATTAAGAGTGGTTATGTCGCTTCGGTGCCCTACTTCGCCGCCTTCTGCGGCGTGCTGCTGGCAGGATTCGCCTCGGATCGTATGATCCGTCGCGGTGTCTCCGCCAGCGTCGCGCGCAAGCTGCCGGTAATCCTCGGTCTGTTCCTGACGCTGTTTATCCTCGGCGCCAATTACACCAACGATTCCACACTCATCATTCTGTTTATGTCGCTAGCGTTCTTCGGCAACGGCCTGGCGACCATTACCTGGGTATTTGTGACGGCTCTGGCTCCGCGCCATTTAATTGGTCTGGCGGGCGGCGTATTTAACTTTACCGGTGCGCTGTCATCCATCGTTGTACCGATTGTGATTGGGGCGCTCATTGATGGCGACAACTTCGCTCCCGCCCTGGCATTTATCGCCGTACTGGCCGGGATTGGCATCTGCAGTTATCTGTTTATTGTCGGGAAAATCGATCATGTTAGCGCGGGCTAATCACAATTTGCGCCAGCGATTGCAGCTGTTGCAAACGCTGCGCGAGGTGCGCCTCATCGCCCTGCCAGATTTTGGCGAACGCCAATGCTGCACGGTTATTATCAATCGGCTGCGCCATGCTGATCTCACCGTCATCGCGATGCCAGATCAGAGAATCCCTGGCGCGTTTGCGCGCCAGCAGCGGGGCAATTTGCCGCCACTGTTCGTCGCTAAAACGCGGGCGCAGCGACTCATCACTCTCCGCCGCCAGCAGCGACACGCCAATGACCGATTGCCAAGCCGGCAACATGCGAAAACCCGCCAGCGCCTGGCTAGCGTTGATGCGCTCACCGGGTTCGGAGTGCCAGATGTAGATCACCTGATCTTCCCACAGCACGCCGAGCGCCACCACGATATCGCGCGGTGCATGGCGTTCCAGCTGCGGCAGCGCCTGTGCAAACAGCGAAGAACCGCGTATCGCCTGTGCCGCCAGCGCGTGAATGCCGGGGCCGGGCAGATAGCGGCGATGCTCATCCTGCGTTGTCAGTCCAATCGCCGCCATGGTCATCAGCAGACGATTGACGCGCGTACTGTTCATCCCCATCTGGCGCGCCAATTCACGACAACCTACGGCTTTATCACTGGACACCAGATATTGCAGGCAGCGAATACCGTCAATCAGGCTTTGGTTGGGTTGAGAAGACATAGATCACCTGCGGCGGGCAAAATCCAATCTTAGCCTTAGAGTCAGAGGAATGAAATGATGCAGACTTTCTCTTCACAAAATGTGCGCCACTTTCCGCAACAACGGCTACAAGCGGACTTACTGATCGCCGGGGGTGGGCTCGCGGGTGTGTGTGCCGCCCTGGCCGCTGCGCGCGATGGCCTTGACGTGGTGCTGATTCAGGATCGCCCGGTGTTAGGCGGCAACGCCTCAAGCGAAGTGCGTCTATGGGCCAACGGCGCCACCTCACACATGGGTAACAACAACCGTTGGGCGCGTGAAGGCGGCATTATGGGCGAAATCATGGAGGAGAATCTCTGGCGTAATAAAGAAGGCAATCCAGTGCTGTTTGATATGGTGCTGCTGGATCTCGTGCAATCACAACCCGGTCTCACGCTGTTGCTCAACACGGTTGTTACCGATATCGAAAAATCGGGCCGCCGCTTGCAGTCGGTACAGGCGTTTAATGCCATCAACCAAACGCGTTATCAGGTTTCGGCTCAACAGTTTATCGATGCCAGCGGCGACGGTGTGTTGGGCTATTTGGCCGGCGCAGCGCATCGCGTTGGGGCTGAGTCCGTGGAAGAGTTAGGTGAGAAGATGGCACCGGGCGAGAATTTCGGCCACAAACTCGGCCACTCCATTTACTTCTACACCCAGCGCGTAGCGCAACCGGTGCGTTTTATACCGCCCTCTTTCGCACTGAAAGAGATCACCGCCATTCCGCGCTATAAACGCCTCAGTTCGCAACTGAACGGCTGCGATTTATGGTGGCTGGAATGGGGCGGACGCCTTGATACCGTGCATGAGAGCGAAACCATCAAGTGGGAACTGTGGAAAATTGTTTGGGGCGTGTGGGATTACATCAAAAACTCTGGCGAATTCCCGGATGCCGACAACCTCACCATCGAATGGGTTGGCCTGATTCCTGGCAAGCGCGAGAGTCGGCGCTTTCTCGGCGATACGATGCTTTGCCAGCAGGACATTATCGAGCAGCGCGATCATTACGATGCCGTCGCTTATGGCGGCTGGTCGATTGATCTGCATCCAGCCGACGGTGTGTACAGCGAACACGATGGCTGCCGCCAGTTCCACAGCAAAGGCACCTACACCATTCCCTTCCGCGCGCTCTACAGTCAATCGCTGGACAATCTGTTCTTAACTGGTCGCCTGATCTCCGCGACACACGTCGCCTTCGGTAGCGCCCGTGTGATGTGTACCTGCGGTGTATTAGGCGAGGTGGTTGGACGTGCGGCCGCAATCTGCCAGCAACAGCAGCTAACACCCACCGAGCTGGCGCAGCCGGAACGCGTTGGACAGTTGCAGCAGCATTTGCTGCGCCAGGGTGCATTTATTCCGCGGCATCGGCTGTCGAATCCGGTGCGAAATGCGCATGTCACGGTAAGCAGCACTTTGCAGCTGCGCGACTTGCCCGCCGATGCCGGTTGGCAACCGCTGAAATCACGCTGTGCGCTGCTGCTGCCACTTAAAGCGGGTGAACGCTTACCCGCAATCAGCGTACAGCTACGCGTCACAAACGCGCAGAAAATGCAGGTATCGCTGCTCACCAGCGCTAATCCCGCCAATACCTGCGGCGACCGTCAACTCGCCTCGCAGACGGTCACGGTAGATCAACCGGGCACTTATCGTCTGAGCTTTGATTATCTTGCCGATTGCGATCGCTACGTGTTTATCGCCTTTGAGGACAACCCCGCAATTGAAGTCGCGTTGACCAGCCAGCGCTTGCCGGGCGTAATGATGGTTTTCAACAGTCTGAATCCGCGCGTGGCGAAACGCACACGTCAGATTAACGATGGCGATTACGGTGTTGATGAGTTTGATTTCTGGCTACCGCGCCGCGCGCCACAGCAGATTTTGCTGGCCTTTGCACTGGAGACGCCGCTGCAACTTTGGCACCGCGACTATCTGCTCAATGGCAGGTTACGTCCGGAACAGCACACCAACAGCTGGGTTCCGGCGCTGGATGATGCGCATCCCAGCGTGAGCTGGCAATGGACCGAGCCGCAGCAGGCACAACACCTCACCTTACTGTTCGATAATGACTTCGATCACGCGATGGAAACCGTGCAAATGGGCCATGCACAGGCGGTGACGCCACACTGCACCACGCATTATCGCCTGTGGCTGGATGAGAGGCTATTGGCTGAAGTGACGGAAAATCACCATTCGCTCTGTCATCACGTGGTGCCAGAAGGCGTGAGTTTTAGCCAGATTCGGCTGGAGTTGATCGCCAGTGCAGGCGCGCTGCCTGCACTGTACGGATTACATCTGCATTAGAGAGCGGCAATGCCCTGTCGTGCCAGCTGCATGGCGATAAACCACATCACGCCGCCAACCAGCAAATTGATGATGCGTTGTGCCCGCAGGGTGCGCAGCCGTGGTGACAGCCACGCCGCCAGCAATGCCAGGCCGAAGAACCAGATTATTGATGCGCTCACGGTGCCAAAGGCAAACCAACGGCGCGCGTCCGCTGATGGCAATTGGCTGCCGAGACTGCCGAGCACCACAAAGGTGTCGAGATAGACGTGCGGATTGAGCCAGGTGACCGCGAGAATGGTGGCGATGATGCGCCAGCGTCCTTGTTTTATCTCCGCATCAGAGGCCAGCGACACATCACCCTGCCACGCACTGCGCAGCGCGCCCCAGCCGTACCACAGCAGAAACGCCACGCCCGCCCAGGTTATCAGCATCAATAAAACCGGCGATTGATTAAGCAACGCGCTGCCGCCAAAAATCCCACCGCAGATCAGTGCAATATCGCTGAGGGTACATATTGATGCGGTCATCAGATGGTAATGGCGCTTAATACCCTGATTCATGACAAAAGCATTTTGCGGACCTAACGGCAGAATCAGCGCAGCGCCAAGGGCAAGCCCTTGTAAATAAACAGATAACACAGAGTGAATCCTGAAGCTATGAAAGATGCTGTGCAGTATAGAGAGGCAAAGATATTAGAGGAAATTGAAAGAATTAATTGGCTATTAGAGTAGCTAATAAAAAGGCACCCGCAGGTGCCTTTCTTTTTTATTCGGTGCGCGCGAGCTGTTGTTGCTCGCTCTTCACCTGATGCAGATGCACATCCATCTGCGGATAAGGAATGCCGATGCCGTTCGCATCCAGCGCACGCTTGAAGTTTTTCATCAGATCCCAGTAGACGTTTTGCAGATCGCTGCTTTTGCTCCAGCAACGCACCACAAAGTTAAGTGATGAGGCCGCCAATTCATTCAGGCCGATCTGCACGCCAAGGTCTTGCAGCACGCGATCGTCCGCATCAACCACTTCACGTAACAGGCTAATGACCTGATCGACATCCGCATCGTAAGCCACGCCAATAATAAACTCGTTACGACGGATGGGTTCGCGTGAGTAGTTAACGATGTTTCCGGCAATAATTTTACCGTTTGGCACCACCACAATTTTGCCATCAGCACTTTTCAACGTGGTGGAGAAAATCTGTACGTTCTGCACGGTACCCATTACGCCGCCGAGATCGACAAACTCACCGGTTTTGAATGGACGGAAGGTCACCAGCAGCACGCCAGCCGCGAGGTTCGACAGCGAACCCTGCAACGCCAAACCCACCGCTAAACCGGCGGCACCCAGCACGGCGATCACCGAAGCGGTCTGCACCCCGACTCGTCCCAGTGCGGCAATGATAGTGAAGGCGATAACGCCGTAGCGCACCATCGCAGAGAGGAAATCCGCGACGGTGGCATCAATGTGACGTGCCAACAGTACGCGGTTAATCGCATTAGAGATGATGCGAGCGATGAACATACCGATGATGATGGTAATAATCGCCGCCACAATATTCACCGCATAGCTCAGGATCAGCGCCTGATTGCGTACCAGCCATCCACCAGCACTGTTAATGCCATCAACGACATTTAAGTCTTCCATTTGTAAGCCCTGTTATTGAGTTTCCCGCGGGAAAATGCAAAAAACTGCCAGATTGACTCCGACACTCCGAATACAAGGGTAAACAAAAATAAGGCGAAGCGCCAAAATTGGCCTGAATTCGTGGGATTTTCCGGATGAGACGCATAAAAAAAAGGCCCTTTCGGGCCTTTTTTGTACTGTAAGGAAAAATTACAGTACGTCGACAGCGTTAAGCTCTTTGAAAGCTTGTTCCAGGCGAACAACCATTGAAGCCTGAGCAGAACGCAGCCAAACGCGTGGATCGTAGTATTTCTTGTTCGGGCTATCTACGCCGTTCGGGTTGCCCAGCTGAGCTTGCAGATAGTCTTCGTTCTTTTTGTAGTACTGCAGAATACCGTCCCATGTTGCCCATTGGGTGTCGGTATCGATGTTCATCTTGATTACGCCGTAACCAATAGACTCTTCGATTTCTGCAGCAGAAGAACCGGAACCACCGTGGAACACGAAGTCCAGCGCGTTGTGCGGCAGATTGTGTTTCTTAGTCACGTATTCCTGAGAATCACGCAGGATGGTCGGGGTCAGTTTCACGTTGCCTGGCTTGTACACGCCGTGCACGTTACCGAATGAAGCGGCAATGGTGAAACGTGGGCTGATTTTGCTCAGCTCGGTGTACGCGTAATCAACGTCTTCTGGCTGGGTGTACAGCGCAGATGCGTCCATGTGGCTGTTGTCCACGCCGTCTTCTTCGCCGCCGGTGCAACCCAGTTCGATTTCCAGCGTCATATCCAATTTAGCCATGCGCGCCAGGTACTTAGAAGAGATCTCGATATTCTCTTCCAGTGACTCTTCAGACAGGTCAATCATGTGAGAAGAGAACAGCGGCTTGCCGGTTTTCTTAAAGTGCTCTTCACCCGCGTCCAGCAGACCGTCGATCCACGGCAGCAGTTTCTTGGCGCAGTGGTCGGTGTGCAGAATGACTGGCACGCCATACTGTTCAGCCATCAGATGCACATGGTAAGCACCGGCGATAGCACCGAAGATTGCTGCGCCCTGTGGTTTGTCGGTTTTGAAGCCTTTACCGGCGATGAAGGCAGCACCACCATTGGAGAACTGAACGATGACCGGCGCTTTCACCTTGGCCGCAGCTTCCAATACTGCATTGATGGAGTCCGTGCCGACGCAGTTAACTGCTGGCAGAGCGAATTTGTTCTCTTTCGCTACCTGGAAAATTTTCTGAACGTCGTCACCAGTGACAACGCCGGGTTTTACGAAATCAAAAATTTTAGACATGGTTGTGTCCCGTTTCGTTACCGTTCATCCCCAACAGGGGATTGCGATTTGATTGCCCAACACAGGGCAAGCTTTCAGGCGACGCCAAAGCGCCGCCCCCAAAGAGTTACTGCTTAGCGCGCTCTTCCAGCATAGCAACTGCTGGCAGTTTTTTGCCTTCCACGAATTCGAGGAATGCGCCGCCGCCGGTAGAGATATAAGAGATCTTATCTTCGATACCGAACAGATCGATAGCAGCCAGGGTATCGCCGCCACCCGCAACAGAGAACGCATCGCTATCGGCGATAGCATTCGCCACAATTTCGGTGCCTTTACGGAAGTTCGGGAACTCGAACACGCCAACCGGACCGTTCCACAGAATGGTTTTTGCGCCTTTCAGGATGGCAGCCATTGCCTGAGCGGTTTCGTCACCGAAGTCCATAATCTCTTCGTTATCCGCTACTTCGGAAACCTTTTTCACGGTTGCCGGTGCAGTTTCAGAGAATTCCGTGCCTACGCGAGAATCGGTAGGAACCGGAATGCCGTGCTCATCACGCAGCTTTTTCGCGGCTTCAACGAAGTCTGGCTCGTACAGAGATTTACCGACGTTATTGTCGATAGCCACGAAGGTGTTCGCGATACCGCCGCCGACGATTACGGTGTCAGCAATCTTCACCAGCGACTGCAGGACATCAAATTTGGTAGAGACTTTAGAACCGCCAACCACAGCAACCAGCGGACGTTCTGGGTTGCTCATCACTTTACCCAGCGCTTCCAGCTCAGCTGACAACAGCGGACCGGCACAGGCGATAGGAGCGAATTTGGCCACGCCATGGGTAGACGCCTGAGCGCGGTGCGCAGTACCGAAGGCATCCATTACGAAGACGTCGCACAGTGCAGCATATTTCTTCGACAGGCCTTCTTCGTCTTTCTTCTCGCCTTTGTTAAAGCGCACGTTTTCCAGCACCACCAGTTCGCCAGCGCCCACTTCCACGCCGTCGAGGTACTCTTTCGCCAGGGTCACGTTGGTGCCGTTCAGTTTTTCTTTCAGGTAGTTAACAACCGGCAGCAGGGAGAACTCTTCGTTGTATTCACCTTCGGTCGGACGACCCAGGTGAGAGGTAACCATCACTTTCGCGCCCTGTTTCAACGCCGCTTCGATGGTAGGCAGAGAAGCACGAATACGTGCATCTGACGTCACTTTCCCTTCTTTCACTGGCACGTTGAGATCGGCACGGATCAGAACGCGTTTACCAGCAAGATCCAGATCGGTCATCTTAATTACAGACATGGTGAACCCTCTCGTTGACTCTCATAAGTTTTGCCAGACGCAGTCCGCGTCTTACCTGAAACCGCTTGCGGCCATTGCTAACGTGGTGTCGATCATACGGTTAGCAAAGCCCCATTCGTTGTCACACCAAACCAGCGTTTTGATAAGGTGATGACCACTGACCCGCGTTTGCGTGCCATCGACTATGGCACTGTGCGGATCATGGTTAAAATCTACTGAGACTAACGGTAATTCCGTATAGTCAACTATACCACGAAACGCCCCTTCTGACGCGTTTTGCAGCAACGTATTGACCTCACACGCCTTCACCGCTTCGCGCACAGACACGCTCAAATCAATGGCTGTCACGTTGATAGTAGGCACGCGCACGGCAATCGCTTCAAAGCGATCGTTAAATTTCGGAAAAATACGGGTAATGCCAGCAGCAAGACGCGTATCTACCGGAATGATCGATTGGCTGGCAGCGCGCGTACGGCGCAAGTCGCTGTGATAAGCGTCAATCACCTGTTGATCGTGCATCGCCGAGTGAATGGTGGTCACAGTGCCCGACTCAATGCCAAAGGCGTCATCCAGCAACTTGATCACCGGGATAATGCAGTTGGTGGTGCAGGATGCGTTGGAGACAATGCAGTCAGTTTGTTTAAGAGCTTGTTCGTTTACGCCGAACACGACGGTGGCATCGAGATCGTTGCCGCCCGGATGCGAGAACAACACTTTCTTCGCACCCGCCTGCAAATGGGCTTCGCCATCAGCACGACTGCCGTACACGCCGGTACAATCCAGCACGATATCGACATTCAGTTCGCGCCACGGCAGCACATCAATTTCCGCCTGATGCAGGATGCGAATGGTGTCGTCGCCAACAAACAGCAGATCGCGTTCCTGGCGCACATCAAGGGCAAAACGTCCGTGGCTGGTGTCGTACTTCAGCAGATGCGCCATACCGGCGGCGTCTGCCAATTCGTTAATGGCGACCACGGTGATTTCAGCCCGGCGACCGGTTTCATACAGGGCACGTAATACGTTACGCCCGATACGACCAAAACCATTTATTGCTACGCGAACGGTCATCTCTACCTTCAACAACACCAGAAAAACGTGCCGATTAGCCTGAGCGTTTCACACCTTTTTGTACAGGGAATTATTACCTGTACACTCCGGAAAGCCACACGGTCTCGCTCACGACTGAAACGGTTCAGCTAGAGTAATGCAAGAGAGGAATAACGGGAATGATTGCGATCAAATGAGTGGCAGAATATTGGATCTGCGTCACAAATTTTGCCTTGATGAATTATTACTACAGGAATAATTGAACCGTTTCAGGTCAGATACCCGTGCACTGCAGATGTGCGCGATGAATCGCGCCGCTACAGGCGGTGCATAACCGGTAGCGGCGCAATTTATTGCGCAAAAATTACAGAATCGATTTCGCCGTTTTAACCACGTTCTCAACGGTGAAGCCAAACTCTTTGAACAGCTGATCCGCCGGCGCTGACTCACCGAAGGTGGTCATGCCGACGATCGCGCCGTTCAGGCCGGTGTATTTGGACCAGTAATCTGCGATACCCGCTTCAATCGCCACGCGCGCCGCCACCGCTTTCGGCAGCACGGATTCACGGTACGCCGCGTCCTGCTTGTCGAAGGCGTCGGTGGAAGGCATGGAGACCACGCGCACCTTGCGGCCTTCTGCCGTCAGCTGCTCGTAAGCGCTCACCGCCAGTTCCACTTCCGAACCGGTGGCGATCAGGATCAGCTCCGGCGTGCCGCTGCTGTCCTTCAGCACGTAACCGCCGCGCGCCACGTTAGCCAGCTGCTCAGCGGTACGATCCTGCTGCGCCAGGTTCTGACGCGAGAAGATCAGCGCCGACGGGCCGTCAACGCGTTCGATGGCGTATTTCCACGCCACCGCCGATTCAACCTGGTCGCACGGGCGCCAAAGGCTCATGTTTGGCGTCACGCGCAGGCTGGCCATCTGCTCAACCGGCTGGTGCGTCGGGCCATCTTCGCCCAGACCAATGGAGTCGTGGGTGTAGACCATAATCTGACGGATTTTCATCAGCGCGGCCATGCGTGCGGCGTTGCGCGCGTACTCGACGAACATCAGGAAGGTGGCGGTGTACGGCAGGAAGCCGCCGTGCAGCGCCAGACCGTTGGCAATCGCGGTCATACCGAACTCGCGCACGCCGTAATGGATGTAGTTGCCCGCCGCGTCTTCGTTGATTGGCTTCGAGCCGGACCACATGGTGAGGTTGCTTGGCGCAAGGTCAGCGGAGCCGCCCAGGTATTCCGGCAGGATTTTACCAAAGGCTTCGATGGCGTTCTGCGAGGCTTTACGGCTGGCGATTTTCGCCGGGTTGGCCTGCAGCTGCTCAATGAACTTCTGCGACTCGCTGGCCCAGTTTTCTGGCAGCGCGTTGTTGACGCGACGCTTGAACTCCGCGGCCAGCGCCGGATGCGCAGCGGCGTAGGCGGCAAACTTTTTGTCCCACGCGGACTCTTTCGCCTGGCCGGCTTCTTTGGCGTCCCACTGCGCGTAGATGTCGGAAGGAATTTCAAACGGACCGTGGTTCCAGCCCAGCTGCTTGCGGGTCAGCGCGATTTCATCGGCACCCAGCGGCGCGCCGTGCGAATCGTGCGTACCGGCTTTGTTCGGCGAGCCGAAGCCAATCACGGTTTTGCACATCAGCAGTGAAGGCTTATCGGACACCGCTTTGGCTTCTTCAACGGCTTTCCTGATGGCTTCTGCATCGTGACCGTCCACGCCGCGCACCACGTGCCAGCCGTAGGCTTCAAAGCGTTTGGCGGTGTCGTCGGTGAACCAGCCGTCGACGTGACCGTCGATGGAGATGCCGTTGTCGTCATAGAAGGCCACCAGTTTGCCCAGCTTCAGGGTGCCGGCGATGGAGCACACCTCGTGCGAGATGCCTTCCATCATGCAGCCGTCGCCCATAAACACGTAGGTGTTATGGTCTACGATGTCATGACCCGGACGGTTGAACTGCGCCGCCAGCGTGCGCTCAGCGATGGCGAAACCGACCGCGTTAGCGATGCCCTGACCCAGCGGGCCGGTGGTAGTTTCAACGCCCGCGGTGTAGCCGTATTCCGGGTGGCCTGGAGTTTTAGAGTGCAGCTGACGGAAGTTCTGCAGTTCGCTCATTGGCAGATTGTAGCCGGTGAGGTGCAGCAGGCTGTAAATCAGCATTGAGCCGTGACCGTTCGACAGCACGAAGCGGTCGCGATCTGCCCACAGCGGGTTAGTAGGGTTATGGTTCAGGAAGTCACGCCATAGCACTTCGGCGATGTCCGCCATGCCCATCGGGGCACCCGGATGTCCCGAATTGGCTTTCTGTACTGCATCCATACTTAACGCGCGAATGGCGTTGGCAAGCTCTTTACGAGAGGGCATCTTCTACTCCAGGTCGGATTAATGCTCCGCCACGCTTAACTTATTGTAATTAATCAGTTATAAGGCGAAGCGAGAAAAAAGTCGCACATCAATGTACATGAACATAAGGGCAAAAGTACATGCATCAGGGTGCTAAATAGCGGGTAAACGGTTGCATTTCCGGGCTTGTCTGCTAGCCATTGCACAATATGCGAGCTATAACCAAAGCGTTTAAACATCTGCGACTGTTTCAGGTGTTTGTTTTCTTTACCTTGTTACCTAAAGGATGCTGATATGAAAATGAGAGCCACCATCGTTGCTCTGGGAATGGCTTCGCTACTTAGCGGCTGTGAAGGAATGGATAATAACGCGCTGCTGCAATCCGGTGCGCAGGCTTACCAGGCCTATGCATTAAATGACTCACAGGTGAAGGCGTTAAGCGACCAATCCTGTGCGCAGATGGACAAAGATAATCAGGTTGCTCCCGCCAACAGTGAATATCAGCAGCGCCTGAATAAAATCGCCGCTGCACTGGGCGACAACATTAATGGCGTACCCGCCAACTACAAGGTGTATCAAACCAAAGACGTTAATGCGTGGGCGATGGCAAATGGCTGTATCCGCGTCTATAGCGGTTTAATGGATATGATGACCGACAACGAAGTGGAAGGCGTACTCGGCCATGAAATGGGGCACGTTGCGCTAGGACACACGCGAAAAGCGATGCAGGTGGCACTTACCACCACCGCGACACGCACTGCAGCAGCATCCGTTGGCGGCGTGATTGGCTCGCTGTCGCAGTCGCAGTTGGGTGAAATGGGTGAGAAATTAGTGAATGCGCAATTCTCGCAAACTCAGGAATCACAGGCCGATGATTACTCCTTCGATCTGCTGAAAAAGCGCGGCATCGATCCTATGGGGTTAGCGACCAGCTTTGAGAAGCTCGCAAAACTGGAACAGGGCCGTCAGAGTTCGATGTTTGATTCACACCCGGATTCTGAAGCGCGCGCGCAGCACATTCGTGAACGTATTGCCGCAGACGGGAAGTAAATAGTGCTCGCGGTCCCCCATCCCGGCCTTCCCCTGTTAACGGGAGAGGACCGAGGTGGGGGGCAGCCAGCAAAGAACCATTAACGCTTAAACAACCCATCCACCATTGCACCCAGATCCTGGGTGTTCGATGTCTCGATGTGGCCTTGCGGCGACAGCTTATCAATCACCTGCGGCAACAAAGTGGCCAGCGTACCGGAAGCACCCTGCACATCGGTACCGAGCTTATCTGCCAGCGACTGCAGCTGATCCTGCCCAAGTGCGTTTTGGATGTCGCCGCCACCAATCGACTGATTGTCACCGCTCCCAATCCAGGTATTCAGCACCTGCCCCAGTCCGCCCTGCTGAAATTTTTGTAGCAGAACCTCAACGCCGCCTTGCTCCTGCACCCAATTCCAGATAGCCATCAATTGTTGGATTTGATTGCCCTGCCCGCTTCCGTTGCTATTTCCTAGCGATCCGACTAAATCGTCCAGTAAGCCCATAGTAGCCTCCGCAGATTAAATAAACGCCAGTAAGTGTAGCCGCAGTCAACAGGATTAACCTTTATTTGCCGCCTGCACGTGCAGCATGTCCAGCGCCAGCGTGGCTGCAGCCAGCGACGTAAGATCGGCGTGATCGTAACCTGGCGCCACTTCAACCAGGTCCATGCCGACGATGTTCATGCCCTGCAAACCGCGAATCAGCTTGGTCGCTTTATCGCTGCTCAGGCCACCAATCACCGGCGTACCGGTGCCCGGCGCGTGTGCGGGATCAAGGCAGTCGATATCAAAGGTCAGGTACACCGGCAGATCGCCGACGGTGCGCTTCACTTCCGCCAGGATATCGTCGACGCTGCGATCGTTGACCTGCGCCGCATCCAGCACGTTGAAACCCAGGCTCTTATCGAACTCGGTACGAATGCCGATCTGCACAGAGTGCTGCGGATCAATCAAACCTTCTTTCGGCGCGGTGAAGAACATGGTGCCGTGATCGAACGTTGGGCCGTTGGAATAGGTGTCGGTATGCGCATCGAAGTGGACCAGCGCCATTTTGCCAAAGTGCTTAGCGTGCGCACGCAGCAATGGCAACGTCACATAATGATCGCCACCAAAGGTCAGCATACGTTTGCCGTTAGCCAATAGTTTTTCAGCATGCGCCTGCAGTTTGTCCGACAGATCCTGTGAATCACCGAAGGCGTAAACCAGATCGCCGCAGTCCACGACGTTCAGACGCTGACGCAGATCGAAGTCCCACGGCCAACGGCAGCCTTCCCACGCCAGGTTGGTCGAGATTTGACGAATCGCGCCCGGCCCTAAGCGGCTGCCCGGACGACCCGACGTCGCCGCATCAAAAGGAACGCCAGTGATGACCCACTCAGCGTCGCTATCGTAAGGCTGGAAATTAAGCGGGAAGCGCATGAAACCGAAGGCGTTAGAAACCAGGGAGTTATCGTATTGATTGCCCAGGGTGTTATACATAATTCGTCCTCATTAAGGCGGTAATCGTTTCACCAGTTTAGGGTAAAAATAAAAAATCCCCTCCGCGTCGTTAACCCGACGAGGAAGGGATGGGTTGTGGAGATTATCGCGGAGATTTCAGCCCCCTGCAATCAGCGTTCGTTTTTCAGTCAGTAAATATACGCCGGTAAAATAACGTTAACTTTGGCCTTAAAAACATGAATAAATTTAATTAACAAACCGTCAGCCATAAATAAATTAAGCCATTTCTTAAATAATAAAAAGAATTAATAAGGTAAATACGTCAAATAAAAAACAAAACTTAAATCTATCAAGTGAATTAAATTGATAGCCAAAAACACTTAGTATTATTAAATACCATTATGTAACGTTATTTAAATAAAACAGGAAGGGATTTTTAGGTGTCAGGAAATGATGTTCACCGCCACTCGAGACCATGCTTTAAGAATCATCTGGTTGTGAGTAGGTTTGTGATTTATTTTTCCTCTACACATTTTACTCCTTTAAAAGTGAGATGAAGGCACCTCTTCTCTTACAGCCCTCTTAATATTTTTTCCAACATTACTGCCGCATTGTACTCAGCACATTGGTATCTGTTAAGCCAGGGGCGGTAGCGTGCAAATTATTTTATTTAGCCGATGAGAGAGTCAATGAGTAGAAGCGGATATGATGTGCAGAAATCTGCCATTAATGCATTGTTTTTTAGGGAAATACGCACGCGATTCGGCAAGTATCGCCTGGGATATCTATGGGCAGTATTGGAACCTTCAGCGCATTTACTTGTGCTACTGTTTTTTTTTGGTTTTATCATGCATCGCACCATGCCAGACATTTCATTCCCGCTTTTTTTACTGAATGGTATTATCCCCTACTTTATTTTCTCTAACATCACCCAGCGTTCGATAGGTGCAATAGAGGCTAATCAGGGATTATTCAACTATCGCCCGATAAAACCCATCGATACGATTATCGCCAGAGCTAAGTTAGAAACGGTTATTTACCTCGTGGTTTATATCATTTTAATGATTGTTGTGGGAATGACAGGAGAAACCATCACCCTTAATAATGTGCTGAAATTGGTTTTTGCGTGGGGATTGCTAATCCTGTTCTCATGCGGGATAGGGATGATATTTATGGTCACAGGACACTCTATCCCAGAAGCACAGAAGCTTTTCCCCATTGTGCTAAAACCACTCTACTTTATTTCAGGAATTATGTTTCCGTTACACGCTATTCCTAAAGAGTATTGGCCCTACTTGCTGTGGAATCCGATTCTTCACGCGGTGGAACTGAGTCGGGAAGCTGTTGTAGTGGGCTATGTCAGTGATGGCGTGAGCCTGGAATATCTGGCAATTGTTACCCTGGCCACACTCTTTATCGGCCTGGCAATATATCGCACCCGTGAAGAGGCAATGATGACATCATGATCAAGATCGAAAACCTCACCAAGTCTTATCGCACGCCAGCTGAAAGACACTATGTATTTAGAGATCTCAATCTGCACCTGCCGAGTGGTAAAAGCGTTGCAATAATTGGACGCAACGGTGCCGGCAAATCAACCTTGCTGCGGATGATCGGTGGCATTGATCAACCCGACAGCGGTTTAATTACCACAGATAATACGATCTCCTGGCCAGTAGGATTGTCGGGAGGATTTCAAGGCAGCTTGAGTGGCCGTGAAAATGTGAAGTTTGTCGCCAGGCTCTATGCCAAAAAAGATCAGCTAAAAGAAAAAATCGCCTTTGTAGAGCAGTTTGCCGAGCTCGGCAAATATTTTGATATGCCCATTAAAAATTACTCCTCTGGCATGAAATCACGTTTGGGTTTTGGACTCAGCATGGCTTTCAAATTTGACTATTACCTGGTTGATGAAGTCACGGCGGTGGGTGATGCAAGATTTAGAGCCAAATGCGCGAATTTATTCAATACACGGCATGCTGAATCGAGCTTCCTGATGGTCTCACACAATCTCAACTCATTAAAAAAATTTTGTGATATGGCCATTTACATTGGCAGAGACAACAAGGTTCTCCTCTTCGAAGATATTGACGAAGCCATCGACCAATATAGCCATGAATGGAAAAGTTAAGGAAATGGCAGCAAACTTAACAGCCCTTATTCCTATTGATCTGAAAAGACGTTCAAGAGACATAATAAATAAAGCCGTATTCATCGCGTTTAATGCCGAGAAATCAAATGTAAAAGTCATTTTTGGGCATAACAATAGAAACGCCCGGCAAGATAAAATATTTATAAAAAAAATAAAAAAATACAGCAATGTAATAATCTCATCGTTAAAGAGCAAATCTGAGGTTATTAATGTATCACAATTGAGAAACCTGGCTTTTGAGCAGGTCGATACAGACATGATTGTATTGCTTGACGTTGATATCTTCCCTGATTTTTCGTTGTTTACCAGTTGCGCAACTGAAATAATTAATAAATCAACGCCTTTTCATATTCTTCCCTGTCTCTACTTAACAAAATATGGTACTGACTATCTCAGGAAAAAAACAAGTATTGAAGCGATTAAAGAAAAATACTTTTCTTTTTCGCGTAAGGAATTTTTGCACCTGGCATGTCCATCATCAATCGTGGTGATGAAATCTGAGGATTATCGGGAGATAACGGGGTTTAATCCCGCGTTCAACGGCCACGGTTATGAAGATTTTGACTTTCTACTCAGATTGGCTGAGCGCTATAACATGATAAATAAAAGTGCTGATTTTTTGCTAGAGACGTCACATCGCTCTCCACTTTTATCAACAGGCTTTAGAAAAGAGTTGGGGATGCATTGCATAAACGCGCTGATTGAGAAAAAAATGGCATTCCATCTTTATCATGCAAAAGATAATGAAGAGAACTATTACCAACGTAGAAAGATAAATTATCAACTTTTTTCTAAACTACACCAACATAACGTTAGCGTGGACGAACACTATTCATCGAGTTTGCTGGAAGAATTCATCCGGATATGTAAGGACAAAAAAGTAAACTATCAAACATATTCGATCTACTTCGACAATAAACCCGGACATCTGGATAGAACGGACACATTAAAACGTCGCATTAAGTTAATATTTAATTTTTAATATAAGTTAACAATCATGAATATAAAAAAACTGCTCAAGAATACCCTAACCCGCATCAGGACGATTGGGTCAAATGTACGTAATCCAAAAAGCATTCAATACACTGATAAAATCTCATTTATAATTGCTGGAGAAGATCAATCGCTGATTGATATAACACTCACCAGCATCAGGAAATCTGAAAAGTCAGGTCTTTTCTCAGAACATACTATTGCCACCGCAGATCAGGTAGATCATCTAGCGACTCCGTACGTTAAGATTATTTCCGCTGGTGATAGAGTAAACGAGTCTTTTTTAACTGAGTTCTACAAAAATGTAAACTTCAGCACTGCAGACGACATCATCCTTCATGCCTATTCGCCAGAGAGCGCTATTTTTCGATTAGACCCCGTTTTTGCGAACATCAAAACCATCAATAAAAATCAGCACGTGCTCATGAAGGAGTACGCTCTCCCTTGTCTGGACAATTGTATTATTAAGTCAGTTTTGGTCACCAGAAATCTTGCTAACCCTGAAACTCAGGGATGGATTAACAATATCGTATTTGCCGTGGAAGCTTTAACGCGCAGCACTTCACAGCATGGCTATCAATTCCTGAGTAACGCCTATGTTGGTTCCAAAAGCGGCGAGCGATTTGATACGCATATCCAGCAATTAGTCAAATCAGGTTCAGCATTCCTTGCATTACTCCATAGCATTGACATCAATGTCAAAGATATGCAGAAAGATGCATATAAATTAAAGAGTGTGCTGTTCCTTGTTCATCAGATAATTCTGGTATTATTAAAAAACAAAAAGGCCGATGAAATCCTCACTACCAAAGAAAAGGATGCCGCCCAAAAACTACTAATCAGCATATTAAGAACCATTGACGCTGACATCATAAAGTCATTTTCCTCATCTAATTACAACCATATCCATAAGATTGGTTATTCAAGGATAATAGGTTCTCATGTTGAACGTGACATCTGCTATCTCGAAGAGGGAGATATTGAACATACTTCACTGAAATTTAAGATAGCGTCTCACTCAAGCACCTATCCGCGTTGTTTTATCGATAGCGATGAAGTTATCCCCACCAATGCTAAAATAAAGATGCTTTCTTTATTTGGCTTAGAATTTAGCTATGAAATATACTTATGGATTTCATTCGAAAATCAGGAACAAAAAATATCATTTACTAATACCTATCAAACTGAACTATTCATAG
The DNA here is from genome assembly GCF_059730785.1 of Pantoea sp. X-Soil-ISGK-421. Taxonomy (NCBI): domain Bacteria; kingdom Pseudomonadati; phylum Pseudomonadota; class Gammaproteobacteria; order Enterobacterales; family Erwiniaceae; genus Pantoea; species Pantoea sp. X-Soil-ISGK-421. The sequence continues at coordinate 3,294,909 of NZ_AP035979.1, forward strand.
CAGGAAAAAGGCTGAAATCTGAAGGTTATGGAAAATTAGTTGAGCTGCTTGAAAGAAAAAATTTATTAAAAGAAAAATTACCGGCAAAAGCAAAAATATTACGATATTTCGCCAAATCAATGGTATTTAGCAAAAAATTTGATGCCTGCTGGATTTTTGTGGATAACGAACTACGTGCTGATGATAATGCGGAACACTTTTATCGCTATGTGAAACAAAATCAGCCTAGTGTAAATGCGTTTTTTTTACTCAACAAATCGTCTCCAGATTGGGGCCGTCTGAAAAATGAAGGATTCAGACTGATTGAGTTCGGTTCTCTGCAGCATCGGCTTGCGCTATTGAATGCAAAATTTCTGCTTTCATCACACGCTAACCCAGCGATTACCAATTATCTGCCGCGAAAGCATTACTGCGACATTATGAAGTTTAAATTTGTATTTCTTCAACATGGTGTTACCAAGGATGACCAGTCAGAATGGTTGAACAGCCGGAAAATAGATTATTTGGTCACTGCCGGTACCCCTGAGTTTAAAGACATCGCCAACGAAGGACGTTACCGCTACACCTCCAAAGAGGCCGTGCTTACAGGGTTTCCGCGTTATGACAACCTGAAAAAAACGCACACTGATAAACAAATTTTAGTCATGCCAACCTGGCGGAAAAGCTTATCAGGAGAACTGATTGCTAAATCCAGTAAGCGCGTTAAAAACCCCAACTTCCTGACATCACTTTTTTGTCAGCAATGGGGCGGTTTTTTACAGTCAGATCGATTAAAGAAAATGGTCGAAAAAAACGGCTATAAAATACTGTTTCTCGCTCACCCTAATTTAGTGGATTATCTGGAAGAACTAGCAATTCCGGATTATATTGCAATAGAACGAATGGAAAATTGCAGCATCCAACAGGTTTTTAAAAAATCGGATGCTCTTATCACTGATTTTTCATCGGTGGCTTTCGATGTTGCTTACATGCGTAAACCCATTCTCTATTTTCATTTTGATATAGATACGTTTTTCTCAGAACACTCATATTCAAAGGGATATTATGATTATGAATGTGATGGATTCGGTGCGATTGCCAGTAATATTTCTACATTGCTTAGCAATTTAAATGATTTGCTGAAAAAAAACTGTCAGCTTGACGATTTTTACACTCAGCGAATCAATCAATTCTTCCCTTATGATGACAATAATAACTCAGCGCGGTTATATGAAACTTTAACAACTATGCGAATCGGTTCGAGGTCTTTTGGTCTTATTCATCAGTATATTAAGATTCAGCTGGCTTCGTTCGATCTTGTCGCGGCGGAAAAAAGCCTGGTTGTGTTAACTAAATCACGCATAAATCTGTTACCAATAGAAAGGGGTGAACTCACTAACACAGTAAATGAAATGGTATTTTGGGCTAAACTGCAAAACCGTCATATTTTACTGGCCAAACTAACTGCACATGCAGACATGCTAGATCTTCCTATTATCAGCATTGATTCTTCAACTCATGAGAATAATGACATTAATCCACTACGGCGCATTCTCATTATGGTTGTGGCTTTAAGTGAGGGTGATGTAAAACACTCATCCGGATTGCATAATTCATCTGAAACACTTTCCGATAATAATTATCTCATACCGCAGACTAAAACGGCCTGTGAAATTATCATCCACAGCGCTAAAAATAATGTTTATTTGGCGACAACATTACTTGCCAAAATGAGAAGCACTGCACTATTTAAACAAGCAGCCATGCTACACGTGTTAGATTCAGTCAATCTAATAAAATTAGGTGATTTCTCAGAAGCATTAACCCATTTAAAGAAAATAACGTTAAGTGATGCCCAAAAAGACAATCTGTTAAGCCACATGTTGGATTATCATGCTAATGAGAATTTACGCGCCTTTGATTTAAAGTTCTTACATAGTAATCAACTTAGCCCTCGAGCAAAAGAAGCCTATTTGCTATTAAACAAAGAAATAGCGCCCGCGCAACTGAATGATTTTTTTGTCGCCGGAAACAAAAATGATACTTTGCTTAATGAGCATCTAAGTATGCTGTATGAAGGAAAAAAGTACACCCGGTTTATTGAGGCATTCGAGAACTACCCTATCGATAAAACGCATATTGAGAATGAAAGTAATCTAATCAATTATCTGGTTGCGACTTTCCTGACGCGTGGCGTTAATGATTTGAAGATTAAAATCTCTCGATTATATCCAAAAGAGAGTTACATCAATGCTTTTGAGGCACAGTTTTTAAATCGCAGCGAGGTAAACCTTGATATTTTGTATCAGATGATTGAACAAAGTATCGATAAGCAAGTTTATACTTATACCTGCTCGGAAATTTACAAGTACTCACTTCACTTCTACAAAAAAAACAGGCCGGGGCTTGCCAGAAAAATTACCACCATTTCAGTAATGAAAAAGCACGAAGACTATTACTCTGACAAGAAAAACTGGCACGAAGACAGTGATTACAGAACGTTAATTGATGCCGTTAAAGAATTAAACAATGTAGTGCAAGAACTTAATAGAATAGGATCATAAACATTAAACATGTAACTTTATTAGTGTTTCTGCGCAGAATAATCATCATGATTTTCCTGCTAATGCCATGCCCTCTTATTTCCATTGTTTATGCGGCTGGTGATGCAACGAAAATTAAGAGTCAATTCAATTTGCAGGGAATATTTTACGATACGGATGAAAAACTTTTTACCCTTGAGCAAGACTATATAAATAACTTGTCCATGATTTTCTATAACCACAATGATTATCGTGAACTACTGCTAAAAGATGCGGATATTGGCCATCAAGGCTTTGGTATATCCACATTAGAAGATGACCCTGCTCTTTATATTTATACTGGAATTAAAAAGTCCGGATTACATATATTATTATTTAAATTAAAAAATAAAAAGGAATCATTAAAATATAGAATAAAACTGTTCCCCGATAGTTTCACACCAAAAAGTGAAACCATGCCTGCACTTTCAGGTGATGGCCGTTTTATTCTTGCTCGAGGACGGAGCAAGAACGGTCAGATGATTATCCGTGTTTTCGACACGGCAACGATTTATTCATCATTGAAGCAGAATCCCAATATTGATCTTAGTGATAACTACCTTTATCAGTGGCGGATTTCATCCCGAATAGCCAGTAAAGCTATCGGTTCATTACAACCCCTTCAGGCTATCGCCTCGAATGGACATGACATCGCTTTAATCTTCGGTAATGCGCGACTGACACCAAAAGTGATCCTTTTTTATACTTTAGACGGCGAATTAAAGCGTATCGATACCCACGTAACTCCAGGCATTGAAGACGCAATGTTGTTCTCACAACAAAATTTTTATGAGCCGGAAGGTCTTTCTTACCAGAACAACATATTGAAAATATTAATTACGTACGCTAAAGGGATCAATAAGCGAAACGTTATTTATAATTACATCAAATAAACTTAGATTAAGAACTACAAATGAAAATCATCCACTCAGCTTTCATTGAAAAAAACAGAGCAGATATCGACACCTGCATCGCAAAATTCGATATACTTTTGAATAATTACCAAACCTTTACCCCCGCGTCTCTGGGTATAAAAGGTGATGATTCAAATAAAATTCATATCAAAGGGAAATCTATTCCTGCTGGTATTGAGTTAATTTTCACTGAGAAAGCTAAAAATTGTAATGTTGTCATTAATGAAAACTTTACCGGCCGTGCAAATAGATTTTCTCTTAAAAATGAAAACAATTTTTTGTATCTGGGTGAAAATATTAATATCAATAAAGTTTCTGCCGTCGTTTTAGGAATCGGCGATGCTATTTTAATCGGTAATGGCGTATCTGTTACTGCTGACAACTCATGGAGTACCGGGTTTAACTCAGGCATGAGTGATAATGGATTGATAGTTGGCGATCACTGTTTAATAGCATCTGAAGTAGTGATTAGACCTGCGGACGGTCATATTGTGTTTGATATTAAAACCGGTCAACAGACTAATGTTTCTCACTCACCGATTGTAATCGAACCCTATTGCTGGCTGTCTCAACGCTGCGCAATTCTTAAAAATGTAAAAATTGGGGCGTGTTCAATTATCTCCTTTGCCGCGGTGGTAACGAAATCCTGCGCTCGCTTTAGTTGTATGGCCGGTATTCCTGGAAAAGCTTTTCCTTTGGATGGCAAGATGTGGCTTAGGGGACGTGGAAAAGAAGCAAAACAAATACAGGAACATTATCTCAAAAAATTCGGCGAACACTAAATAGCGACATTTATCTTTGGCACATAGTGTAATCAATCAATATGTGCTAATCCGTTTTAATTTCACCCTTCTCATTTATTAATCATGCGATTTTTTCCCCGTGCATAAAATTCCATGTTTAGCTGGGTGTTCTCCCTGAGATACTTTTCAAATTTACTGATAAGAATCGCATCCGGCTGGAATTTCGCTAGCCAGAAATCATCTAAACACCCTTGATAAGTCATACCTCTAATGTCATACATTGCTCTACCCAACACCTTTAACGGTTTGATTTTCGCTAATGCCTTCAAACCAACAGTACTGTTAATCGTGACAACAGCGCGTGCATGAGACAAAAGATCATCGAGAGGCAGATCGTGAACATAGATCACTTTGGTAGAAACACCACTCTTCAGGGAAACTGATTTAATCAGCTGAGCGTAATTACGGTGTCCACGATCCATTGGATGATGCTTGAAAAGCAAATAGCTGTCCTGTGGTGCAGATTGGCAAAATGAAAGAATCACACTTCTGATATAATCTTCGATATCCGCATAAGGGCTGTGGTGAAAGATTTGACTGTCGTTATATACCTGTAATATTGCAAGGTAATATCGTCCACTCATCTCTTTTTTTATTTTATTTAGCGCACTCTGCTGCTTTAATCTATACGCGACTTTTCGCCAGCAGGATCGTATCCAACATTTAGTTTCATACCAAATCGCGATGGATTTATGATGCTGGTAATTTATAAAATCATGTTGGTGATAACCACACATTAAGCAATACCAGACCGCATGAGCGATTCTCTTAACAGACGATGCCGCGTTCTTATTATATGCTAAAGGAGAAGACGCTGTTAATGCATGATAAAATTCCGTATCCCGCGGTAACAAAGAGTAGGCGTTTACTCCGCCCTCTTCAAGGGTTATAAAGTTTGGCCGAAAATAACCTTCTTCAAAAACCATAAAGCGCACATGCTTATCCTGAGCCCAACATTTCGCAGCCTGATGTAGCGGCCTGCAATCACCAAAACACAAAATGCTATCAAAGCCTGACTGCTGATATATTTCTGATAGCCAGTCTGGAAAGGCACTCAACGGCTTAAGATAGGTTAGTACATGGCGTTGACGACAATAGAATCGGTCACCGCCATTAAACACCACATTAATGGTTTCTCGTTCGAGGGAATTCAACCAACTGGCGAGTTCGCTAAAAAATGGCCCCATGGGACCCTGCAATAAAAGATATTTTTTACCGTTCAGTAACTTTGTGAATGCAGCGTTTTTCATTTCTCAAAGCATCGATATCTTAATGATGCGGAAAACTTTTCTGCATGTGCGTTTAATTTTATCTAAGCGGGTTCTTTCAATTTCTAACGTCGCTCTTGGTGTATTAATCAATATATCCGTTGCTTCTTCCGCCGTTATCGCAGTGCGCCGCGTCGGGTGAATATAAGTCGGATACTCGATGAGCGCCTGATAAATTAAGTCATTTAGTGTGAGCTTTCGCAAACGGCGAGCACAGTGATACTCATCGTGCGTTAATCCCCATCCAGCATAGAATGGCATTCCATAACAGCAGACTTTTTTACCATGCAATAATCCTTCAAAACCCGCCAGAGAAGTCATGGTATGGATTTCATCTACCACCTGGATGCATTGAATCACATCAGCATTAAGCACCTGATAGTCAGCCAGCAACGCGACATCCGATTGCGCCAGCTGCCCTTTTCGGTTACCCACCAAAACATCGGGATGCGGTTTATAAATGATAAAAGCGTCAGGATTGCGTTTGCGCACTGCGTGTAATAATTGGGCGTTGGTTCTTACTGCACAGGTTCCGCTTCTGATCGATGCATCATCTTCTACCTGACCCGGAACCAATATTACGCGCTTACCCAACGCCGCTGGCGGCAAAACGAAATCAGCGCCCAGATTATATTTGCTGATTTTACTCTGCACTAGCCGTTGCTGTAATCGTTGCGCCCGCTGACGCTGCATACGCGTTAACTCACTTTCATTGAGCATTACTTCTAAATCACTGCTACGCGAGGCATCGTAGTAAATTCCACGCTTATCCAGCACCAGCGATAGCGGCGGCATCAGATTTGACCCCAATCCCGAAGAACGTAAGAATCCATCTTCCATCCGCCAGATTGGCAAAAGTTTTGATTTGGCCCTCTCCTGCCAACGTTGTTCACCGTTATTACCCCAAACTACACAAGCAGTCGCTCGATTCTCTCTGCGACTGAAGCTGAGCTTATTGGTTCGCGTCTGCAAAAAGGGTTTTAAGATGGTGTATTTCCACCATGACAAGCCCGGTGCCCAAAGATATCCGTTGCGCTGCTGCTGATAGCGACGTTGCATTTGCATCCAGTTCATCACTTCAAACAGCGTCGCCGGCTCGCCGGTTAGCGGATTGATATAACGGCTATAGCGGAAATAGGCAGCAGCGAAGAGTTCATTAAGCGTTGCGCATCCCCGGCGCCGGCTAAGCTGTTTAGCCTGAGTGTGACGGTCGTCGGTCAATCCCCAACCTGCATACCAGGGTTGGCCAAAACAGATGACAGGTTTGCCTGCCATCAGCGCCTCAAAACCGTACTGCGATGTCACCACGTAAACCCGTGATACGTGGCGAAGTAAGGATTGCGAACTGACGTTATCAGCCAGCAGTCGAACACGCGAAGTTGACTTCAATTGATGGTAATAGCCCGCTTTTTTCCCCTGCAAAACATCCGGATGGATTTTAACCCAGATGATGGCGTGAGGATTTTCACCCAACGCCGCATTCAGCATTGAAGCGAAATCATCCGCACCGGCATTGCCATAGGTCACTGACATATCACCATAAGTTTGATCTACGACCAGAACGATATCATCGGATGGGTGGTTGTCGGTGACGAACGCGGGCGCATGGTTATATTTTGATAGATCTTCGGCAACGATAGTCTTAATGGCATATTCTGCATCTGCCGCCAGCGCCTGATTTGCTTCACGATCGCGGATTAATGTCTCAAGTGCGCTGGGATGGCTGGCATCGTAATAGATGCCGACGTCATCCAGCACCATCGACAGCGGCGGCGCACCGTTGATACCTAAATCCAGCGAACGAATAAAACCATCTTCCAGACGTAAGATGGATTTACCCGCGCCCTGAGCCAGCGCCACAGGTTTATGCACGCTAGGGCGATGCCCCCAAACAGCAATCGAGGCGATGTCATCCGCAATTGGCATAAAGGGGCTGAGCTTCTGGCACGGCTGTGCCAGAAAGTTGCTTAAATAGGGAATACGCCAGATACCTGTGGAGAAAATACCGATCATCGCGCATTACTCCTACAGCGTCAGAACCACTTTCGCCGCGACAGCCAGCTGATAAAGGATGGTGGAGATACCACGCGTCACTTCGATGTTCTTCGACTCATACTTCGGCAGTACCATCAACTCATCACCGGGATTGAGGTAATCCACATCATTCGCATTTTCTGCCGCACCGTTCTGGCGAATGACAATAATGCGGGCATTACTCGCTTTATGCGTCAGGCCACCACATCTGGCGATGTAATCTTTGGGACGCAGGCCTTTCTCCCAGCTGACGGCGTTAGGGAACAACACTTCGCCATGCACCAACACCAGCGAAGTTTTCTGCGGAATGCTGATGACATCGCCATCCTCCAGCAAAATGCCGTCGAGGTTCTTCTCATTGATGATCACTTCACCTTTCGGCACCACATTACGTGCTTTCGCCACAAAGCGGCTAATCAGTTGCGCTTCCTGATAACGCAAGCTTGCCTCTTCTTTGGTTGAGGATTGCACCGAAAGTGACGCTTCTTCGAGCTTCTGCAGCGCGAGATTCATCATCTCTTTCTGCCTTGCTGCCACAGAAGGACGATACAGTTGAATGGCATTCATCTGCGACATGCTGTTAGGACGCACTTTTGCCAACACTGCGCGCATGCTGGAACCGTAAGGCAACACCATGGCATGCTCACCGGAGTGCGCGCCCTTGATGCGAACCTGAATGGTGCTGGCGTAGCGATCGGTGCTGACAATCAGCGCGTCGCCATCCTGCAGGATGCGGCCCGGTGCAGAACTGATCGGATAATATTCACTGCGTTTAGCCAGACCTTGCTGACGAACAATGGTGATATTGGTGGCGCCTGGCTTAGCGCGCGCCCAGCTGAGTGCTTCGCTGACATCGATCGTGCTCTTCGCAAACTCAAAGTCATAACTGTTGAACACATCACCCCGCACGCTAAAGGTGTGCTGCCGTGGTCCCACCACAATGGTGTCACCATCGGCAAACTGGCTTAATCCGAGCTTACCTTTAAGCAGGAAGTCATACAGATTTACGCTGGAACGCACGCGGTTGTCGCGCTTAACCACGATATCAACGTAGCTACCGCGTTCAGGATCGATACCACCGGCTTTAATCAGATAGTTCAACAGGGAATCCGACGTCACACCGCCGTACAGGCCAGGACTGCGCACAAATCCGGTGACATAAACTTTGACCGGCTGCGCCTGCAGCAGTGACGCATAAACACTGACATTCGCCTGATAAACCTGTTTCACTTTGTGGGTGATCAGCGCGTTTAGCTGACTATTGCTGACGCCAGCAACTTTGACCGGACCCACATTTGGCAGGAAAATATTGCCTTTAGGATCAACCTGTAAACTGCCTTCAAAGGTAAATGCGCCCCACAAGCGCACCTGAATGCTATCGCCGGGATTAAGGATATAGCCGGGATTAAAGCCCACTGTTGCACCACTGTCGGCGCTGGTGCCAGTAAACAGCTGAGCACCAAAGATGCGGCTCACCGGCACAGCAGCCACGGGAATGGGCGTATTGTCGAACCCCGCATTATCGACAGCGGGGTTCGACTGGCTATTGAGGAACGGTAACGCTGCGGCGCCAGTCAGATTCTGATCGGCATTGATAGCAATGCGGGCACTGGTTGATGCGGAATAACCGGCCGCAAGAAGGACAAATAATTTTAATATTTTCATGGCATGCTCTTTATGCGACAGCATTAATCCCGGTGATCTTCAATTACCGCCAGCAACAGTTTCAGCGTGCCATACATCAGGCAGCACACCAGAAGCCAACAGGCGATCAAATAAGGCGTATTAGGGAAACTCGTCTCCTGTGGCTGCTGAGGTGAACTGATCACCGACAGCACTTTCAGTTTGCGCGCGGCTTCCACACGTGTTTTTTCAATTGAGCTCTGCGCTAAGGTGAACAATTCGTTATCGAATGCGACCCTGGATTTAATCTCGTCAAAATCCACCGCCATACGGTTCAACTTGTCGCCCTGCGGAGCGGTGATTTTGCTTTTTTCGTTATCGATCTGCGCCTGCATTGCAGCAATAGCATTACGCAGGCTCACCACCTGGGCGGCATCATCACGAAGGTAGGTCAGCAGATTGCGCAACTCCGCTTCCATTTGAATCTTCTGCGCCGTGAGCGTATTCACCAACGCGCTGGCCGCTTGCGCCTGCGCTTCAGGATCCAGAATGTTGTGGCTGTTTTGATACGCCAGCAGCTCGGCGGTGCTGGCATTCAGACGCAGACGATATTTCTCCAGCTCAGCCTCGGCGAAGGCGAGCTGATCGCGCGCGATACGGTGTGACATCTCATTGATAAAGCGCTCAGACTCTTTCAGTAATGCCGTATTGAAACGCAGGGCAAACTCAGGCGTAAAACCCTGGGTTTTGATATCCAGCAGCCCGGTTTTGTCATCCCAAATCACATTGATGCGATTGCGGTAATACTGCAGAAAGCGCTCGGTCGAGGACTTTTCTGCCAGGTGGTTGAAGAAATCCAGGCCGCTGTGGCTAAAAGCCTGGCGAAAATTCAGCTGTTGATCGAGTGCGAACAGCATATCGGGCGAGTTGATGTACTCTTTCAAATAGAGCGCATCTTCAACCGAACCCGGGTTCGCCGCGCCCAGTAACAAGCCAACATTCAAACTATTGCGGGTGATGTCATCAGAACGTTTGATGGCGATTTTGGACTCACTCATGTAACGCGGTTGGCTGAAAATCACCAGATAGATAATCAGCAGCGCCATCGGCAGCAGAATGATAATTTTCGCCAGGTGCTGCTGAATGCCCGCCAATGAAACGGCAGAGAAGCAGTGACGCATCCTGGATACAGTGAGATTCGCTTTCATCAATATGCAACTATCATCAAATGTTGTTGGGTGGGTGGGCTGGTGTTGCCTATGCGTTCATCATTCGATACAAAAAATGAAAGTCACTTAACGTCGGCGTGATTTCTTTTTAAGAACTAAATAACGGCAGGCAGGATATAAGGATTGTGCGGGGAGCAATTTAAGAAACGACTTGATTTAAAAACGATAACATTCAGCCTGCTAAAGACGATTTTAGCGATAAAAAAACCGCTGAGTTCACGTGAAAACAGCGGTTTAGCGTTAGCTTGCGTAGCATCAGCGTTCGCGCATCGCCTCTTTGCCTTTATTAAACGGTTTGATCAGATAATCCATCACCGTCTTTTCGCCGGTTTTAATATCCACGGTCGAAACCATCCCCGGACTGATAGAGAAACGCTTGCCGGCTTTATTTTGCACGTAGTCGTTATCGGTGCGGATAAACACGCGGTAATAGTAAATCTCCGGCTTCACTTCGTCCTGAATGGTATCCGGGGAGATGCTCTCCACGACTCCGTTCAGGCCGCCATAAATCGCGTAATCGTAGGCAGAGATTTTCACCACCGCACGCTGGCCGGGGTGGATAAAGGCGATGTCACGCGGTGACAGGCGCGCTTCAATCAGCAGGCGATCGTTCATCGGTACAATATTCATGAGCTCACCATTCGGAGGTACCACGCCGCCAACGGTTGAGACTTTGATGTTTTTCACGATGCCACGCATCGGTGAGCGGATAGTCAAACGCGTCACCGTGTCTTCACGCCCTTTCACCACTTGCGCCATGCTGTCGGCTTCGGCGTTGGCTTTCGCCAGCTCCTCGCGCGCCTGCACGTAATATTGCGAACGCATATCGGTGAGTTTCAGTTCCAGATCCGATTTATCGCGCTGCAAACGCAGCACTTCCACGCTACTGGCAGCACCGGTTTTCGCCAGGCGCTGAGTAATGGCCAACTCGCGATTAGCCAGCGCCAGCGACTCTTTAAACTGCGCAGTGGCATCGCTGAGCTGCGCACGCCGCGTTTTGTACAAGCGCGCTTCAGAAGCCATGAGATCGGGAAACTTACTCAGCTCCGGCGGGAAACTCAGCGGTTGATCGTTCACTTCCGCATTGAGGCGCGAGGCAGCAGCCAATGCCGCACGATAACGTGCCGCACTTTCGCCGACGTTGGATTGCGAGCGTGTGGCGTCGAGGCGCGCGACCACTTGCCCAGCCTGCACCTGATCGCCCTCATGCACGTAGAGTTCAGTCAGAATGCCGCCTTCCAGCGATTGCAGCACCTGATCGCGCGAGCTGGGGATCACTTTGCCGGTGCCGGTTGAGACTTCATCCAGCACGCCAAACCATGCCCAAATCACCGACACGAGGATCAGTGCGGTGCTGATCACGATCAACCGCACCGCGCCGGTGTAGTGGCTTTCCGATCGCAATTCACCTAACAGATCGTCAGAAGAATCGACCTCTGCGGCCGTCACCAGTCGCAGTCTTGCGGGCAATTGTTTGATCATGATTGCGCCTCCGGCTGGCTGCCGTTGGCACGCGGGGCCGGCAAGGCGTTCTCTTTCGGGCTGTCCATCACCAGTTGTCCCTCTTTCAGCACCAACACGCGATCAACCAGCGCGAGGATCGCCGCCCGGTGCGTCGCTACGATCAGGGTGCGGCCATTCAGCCACTGGCCAAGACGTTCGATAAACTCCTTCTCGGTATGATCGTCGAGCGCCGCGGTTGGCTCATCAAGCAGGATAATGTTGGGATCGCGCAGCAGCATACGCGCCAGCAGCAGCGACTGGCGCTGGCCGCCGGAGAGCCCGGTGCCGCCTTCCATGATCGGATGATCGAGTCCGAGCGGCAGACGGCGAATGAAATCCGCGCCACCGCTGACGGTAAGCGCCCCGAAGATGGCATCATCGGTAGCGTGTGCCGCACCCATGGTGAGATTTTCGCGCAGCGTGCCGTGGAACAGGCGCGCGTTTTGCGTCAGCAGGCCCACGTTACGCCGCACGTCTGCCACATCAATATGCGGCAAGCTGAGGTTATCCAGCCGCAGTTCACCGCCGACCAAATCAATGCCGCCGACCATCGCCTGCAGCAATGTGGATTTGCCCGAACCGTTGCGTCCCAGCACCGCAATGCGCTCGCCGGGTTTGATGGTCAGGCTTTTGATGCGCAGCGCGATAGTCATTGAATCGGTGTAGTAACGGAACATCGCGTCGGTGAATTGATAGTGACCAAACAGCACCGGCGTGTGAATACGCGTCTCGTCCTTGCTGTTTTCCACCGGTAAATTCATTAGCGCATCCAGGCTGCCTTTCGCTGCTTTCACCTGCTGCCAGCGCGCCAGCACACCGCATAGCGTCGCCATCGGCGCAATCATGCGTGAGGAGAGCAACGACGCCGCGACAATCGCACCCGTGGTGATATCGCCGTTGATCACCATCGGTGCGCCGATCACTATCACGCTGGCATACACCAAACCCTGCACCGTTACGCCCCAACTGATTAGCGAGTGCATCACTTTGCGCATCTCTACGCCCGATTGCGCAGTGATGCGAATATAGCTGTTCCACTGTTGCAGGAAGCGATCTTCCGCCTGCATCAGCTTGATGTCCTCCAGCCCTTGCACGCTCTCCACCAGCACCGCGTTACGCAGCGTCGACTCTTTCAGGTTCTGCTGCGCCAGTTTTGAAAGCTTTTTCTGGCTCAGCACGCCCGGCAAGATCATCAGCAGCACTGCCACCGGCGCAATCCATGCCAGCTGCGGCGCAATAATCGCCATCACCAGCAGGAACAGCAGGAAGAACGGCATATCGACAATCGCGGTAACCGTGGTGGAGGTGACCATTTCGCGGATCGCCTCCAGCTCGCGCAGCTGCGAGATAAAGGTGCCGGTCGAACGCGGCACCGCGCTGTTACGCAGTCGCAGCGCATGACCAAACACCCGATCGGAGACGCGCATATCGGCCCGCTTACCCAGCAGATCGGTCACATGATCGCGCCCGACGCGCAGGATATAGGTGAACACCACCGAGATGATCACCCCGATATACAGCACGTACAACGTTGGATAAGACTGGGCCGGGATCACCCGATCGTACACCTGCATCGAGAAGATGATGCCGACCAGCGCCAGCAGGTTGATCAGGAAGGATCCCAGCATCACATAACCGTACGGACGCAGATCGTGCAGCACCAGACGACGCAGCCAATCTGGCTTCACCGTGGCGAGATAGCGATCAACGCGGCTGTCTTTCGCCGCCGTTACCGGGCGTAGCGCAGCGGCAAAGCGGATCTCCGGCAGCAGCGTGGCCAGCGCAATCGGCGCAGGTTGTTCATCACCGGCGAAATGCACCCGCACTTCATCGTCGCCATCAAACTGGGTAATTACGCCCACCTGACCATCGGCCAGTTCAACCGCCAGCGGCAAGCGCCAGCTGGTGATCTCCCATCTGTTCTCTTCATACAGCTGCAACGATAAACCGGCCTGGCGCGCCAGATGGCGCAACGCTTTATCACGCGTCTGTTTACCCTGCCATTCTGCTGCCGCCATGATCATGCCCGGTGAACAGGGCAAGCGATAATGGGTGGCAATCAGGATGATGGCGGTGGCCCATCCGTGTAAGGGCACATTGCCGCCGGACGCGCTGTCGGGCGCATCAGGAATCTGTAATTGCGTCATGGCTGGATCTCCACGGACTGGATCCGCTGATTATTCAGGGCAAACGCTGAGCGCATATGTCCGGTGCTGTAGAGGCAATCGAGCTGCAGCGAGCGTAACTGACTAATGGTTTGCTGCAGCGTGAAACGGGTCTGGAACACTTCCTGCTCGGCGTTAAGCACGTCCAGCAATGGACGCGTGCCGAGTTGCAGGTATTGATCCTGATAGAGCGACTGCGTTTTCTCACCCAGCGCCTGTTGCCGTCCCATAATGGCGAGGCTGAGCGACAGGCTTTGCGATTCGTTCTGCGATTCGCTCAACTGTTGACGCGCTTTAAGCCGCGCCGAGTTGACGGCCGCATTGGCGGCCTGCAGCGCATTGGCTGCCGCATCCCGGCTGGCGGTGATGCCGCCGCCCTGATAAAGCGGCATTTCCACTTTCACAAATGCCGAATATTGCGTGCGATCCAGTGTTTCGCTGCCGGAGTAGTGGTTATTGAGATAATGCGTGACCTGCGGTTCCAGCGAGATGGTTGGCATGTTTTGCGCGTTGGCGTTATCGAGTTTGGCTTGTGCCTGATTAGCCTGCGCCCACGCCGCCAAAACGGATGGATTGAGCTTGTCATCGGCCTTCGCCACCTGACAGGATTGGGTAAGTTTGGTCGGGAAATCGTCGCTGACTTTTTTCACCAGCGGCCAGCCAAGATAGGTAGCCAGCGTGGCGCGCCAGCGATCGAGGTTGGCTTGATACTGCGTCAGCGTGGTACGGGCGCCTTCGATACGCGCATCGGTTTGCGTCGCATCGGAAAGTGACGCCGCGCCCTCTTCGTTACGCTGCCGCGCCAGGTCGCCAATTTTACTCAGCGCCGTCAGCTGTTGCTGGGCAATCTTCACCAGTTGCTGATAGCCCTGCACTTCCACCAATGCCGCCGCGGTATCATGCGCCACGGTATCAATGCTGACCAACACGTTGGCCTGCTCTTGCGCCACGCCTGCTTCGGCGGAGCGCACCGAACTGCTGACCTTGCCAAAGTCATACAGCATCTGCGACACGGATAATACAAATGAGGGGCTGAAGCCCTTTTCGCTATAAGCGTTGCTGTAGCCGTTGTTCATCCCGGCACTCACTTGTGGATAATACTTGGCTTTTGCTACATCAACCTGATTGGCCTGTTCCAGCATTTTGCCTACCGCTTGTGCAATATCGGGATGCCACTGAATGGCACGCTGCACGGCCTGATTGAGGGTGAGAAAGTCGGGGACGTTGGCAAGGGCGGGTTCCGCCACCTCTCCCGTTAATGAAGGCAGTTCTTGCTGTTGCGCTAAGCCTGCCGAGGTAATTTGCCCCGCTCGGGTTAACGCGTCACTGGCCGCTAAGAGGTGAGAACTGTAAAGTAAAGCCATGCCCGCACAGAGAACGCTGAGCTTAAACGAACGGCGAAAAGTTGCGCCTGAGTGCATCAGTTCCATCGATAGTCCACCAGTCAATAAAGAGAAAGGGGCACATCCCTGTGCCCTAACTGCATCCCTGCATCACATAGCGATTACGCCGTGTGGTTTTGGTGCGGTTGTTGCAGCAACTCCTCCAGAGAAACGTTGACGCCTTCCAGCGTAATCAATTGAGTCGCGCTGTAACCCGTACCGGTACCATCACGGTCAATTGAGAGCACCGTATTACCTTCTGAAGTATGATCCACTTTCACGAAATCATTAATATTACTTGTGGAATCATTCCAGCCGATAAGCAAGTTACTGACATCAATTTTGTCGCCTTGCGCAACATTGAAGTCGGTCCAGGTATCGTGACCGTTCCCGCCGGTGGCATCAGCAGTCGCCAGTAAGTGATACACCAACGTATCTGCGCCGGCACCGCTGGTGATGGTGTCGTCGTAGGCACCCCCGCTAAGGGTGTCAGCCCCCGCTGTGCCTGTGATGGTTGGATGTAACTCAATGGTGAACGACTGCGTGGTGATGGTGCCATCGTTCGCCGCCAGCGTATAACTGAACACCTCTTTATGCGTGATGGATTGTCCATCCACTCCCGCATTCAGCGAATAGGTGTAGCTACCATTGGCGGCAATACTCAGCACACCGAAGTCTCCGGCAACCGACGTGCTGCCTACGCTGTTAACCGTGGTGATATCACCGTGTTCATTAGTGATACTCAAGGTTCCAGTGTGCGTCCCCGAGGCAGAACCGTAGATGCTACCGCTGGCGTCGTGGTCACCGCTGGTGGTTTCAGCAAACAGGCTGTTTGCTGCCAGCAGCGTGGTCGCCGATGCCCCATTGTGCAGATTCACCGTCAAACTGGCCGAGGTCACCGTACCGCTGGCATCACGCACTGAGTAGGTGAAGGTATCCGCTGTTGGCAAGGTATCGATATTCAGCCCCGCCTTCAGCGCATAGGTGTAGTTACCGTGCGAGTCGATGGTTAAGGTGCCATAGGTGGTGTTGATCACGGTATTACCGTTAGCCGCCACTGCACTCCCCGACACGGTGGTGATGGCAGCACTTGCCGGGATGGTCCCCGCCACAGAACTGGTGTCGTTAGTCAGCAGGTTACCCGTCACGGTTGCGGCTACCGTCACCGCCAGCGTGGTGAAATCTGACACCGTACTGATAGTGGTGGTGGGCAGCAGGCTAACGCTAACGTTTGAACCGATGACAACGGCATAAGTGCCCGTTCCCAAATTGCTATAGGTCACGTTCGCGCCCGTTTGCGTACCCAGTGAAATCAAGCCGGTAGAGAGATAATTGCCTCGCGTGTTGATCAACAACCAGGTGCCGTTGGTCTGCTGCTCATAGAGATACATTGAGTAGGTCGAGATCAAACTGATACCGGCAACCGAACCGTTGAGCGTTACCGTGCGCGTGTCATCTGTTCCGACGTTAAAGACATAGGCATTGCCGTTGGTCAGCACACTGGCGTTCAGTATGCTGCCCAGCCCCACATTGGCGAGCGCCACATGTGAAACGCTGGTTGTGCCATTGTTAATCGTCGCCTGCGTGGTGCTGTAATCCACCTCGTTGGTGTCATTGTTGGCAACAACACGAATCGCCCCGAGTAATGGCGCACTGGATGAGACGTTACCCGCACGGTCTGTCTGAATAACTGACAAACTTGCGCCCGTAGTCTGGGCGGTAGTCAGGTTAACCGACCATGTGCCACCCGCGCCGACCGTCGCGGTACCGATTGAGGCACCGTTGGCATCACGCACCGTCACCGTGGCGCCCACTTCGCCGCTACCTGTCACCACGCTGCCGGCATTATCAATTGCCAGAGCGCTAACTGCGGCAGGCGGTACCGTATCCACGTTGACCGTAACCGCAGTATTCGGGCTAACGTTGCCCGCCGCATCGGTGACCGTCACGCTCAACGGATGTGCGCCGTTTGCCAGCACCGCAGTGGTGAAGGTCCAGGCTCCGCCGGCCCCCACCGTCACGGAGCCGAGCGCATTGCTGCCATCGAAAATGGTCACAATCGCGCCCACTTCCGCGGTCCCACTCAGCACTGGCGTGGTGTCACGCGTGTACGCGCCATTGGCTAACGTTACTGGCGTGCTGCCGGCGTCGTCGGTAATGGTGAGCGTACTGGCGACAGGTGCCACGTTATCGATGGTCAGCGTCGTCGAAACGGTTGGGCTAACGTTGCCCGCCGCATCGGTGGCCGTCACGTTCAGCGTATGTGGACCATTATTTAACGCCGTGGAGATAAAGCTCCAGGTGCCGTTGCTGCCCACCGTGGTCGTGCCCAACAGCACCGCGCCGTCGTAGACGCTGATGCGTGCGCCTACTTCTCCGGAACCGGTTAAGAGCGGCGTACTGTCGTTGGTAATGCCGTTATTCGGGATGGTGACCGCTGTGCTGCCGTTATTGTTAGCCGCGACAAGATTGGTCACCGCCGCCGGCGCCACGGTATCAATAATCACCGACGCCGAGGTGGTGCCGCTGACGTTGCCAGCGCCATCGGTCACCGACACGCTAAGAGGATGCGTGCCTTGGGTGAGCGCGGCGGTGGTGAAGCTCCAGGTGCCGCCGCTACCCACTGTTACGGTGCCCAACAGATTGCCGCCGTCGAAAATCGACACTCTGCTGCCCACTTCCGCCGTGCCGCTCAGGGTTGGCGTGGTGTCATTGGTAGCGCCGCCGCTTGGCACAACGGTATTGGTGACATCATTGGTGATCACCAGCGTTGAGGCCGTTGGTGCCACGGTATCGATCACCACGCTGGTCGCCGCTGAACGCGGTCCAACGTTACCGGCGGCATCCGTTACCGTGACGCTCAGCGGATGGGTGCCGTTCGCCAGCGTAGGCGACACAAAGCTCCACACGCCCTGGGCGTCAGCAACGGCGGTACCCAGCACCGTGTTGTTATCGTAAACGGTAACAATGCCGTTGGCTTCGGTGGTACCACTCAGCGTTGGCGTCGTGTCGTTAGTGGACGCGCCATTGGCCACCGGGGTGTTGGTGATGTCGTTGGTGACAACCAGATTGGTTACCGCCACCGGCGCGGTGGTATCAACAATCAGCGTGGTGGTGACTGGCGTACTGACGTTACCGGCCGCATCCGTCGCGGTGACGCTGAAGGTGTGTGCACCCTCCGCCAGCGTCGCGGTGGTGAAGCTCCACGCCCCGTTACTGCCTGCGGTTACCGAACCAATTGGCGTACCATTATCACGGATAATGACCAAACTGCCCGCTTCAGCTGTGCCGGAAAGCGCAGGTGTACTGTCGTTGGTACGCCCGCCCTCGACAATCGGCACAGTGTTGCTGCCGTTGTTGTTAGCCGCTGCCAGCGTGACTGCCGCTGGCGGTGTGGTATCGATGATCACCGTTGCAGTGGTTGTACCGCTCACGTTACCCGCCGCATCGGTCACCGTGACACTGATCGGATGCGATCCCTGATTCAGTGCGCTGGTGGTGTAAGTCCAGTTGCCTGAACCGCCTACCGTCAAGCTGCCCAGTATCAAGGATCCATCGCGGAGGGTCACAATGCTGCCGGCTTCCGCCGAGCCGCTCAGGGTTGGCGTGGTGTCATTGGTTGCACCACCATTCGGCACGACGGCGCTGGTGACGTCATTGGTGATCACCAGCGTTGAGGCAGTTGGTGCCAAGGTATCAATCACCACGGTCGCCTCCGCTGAACGCGGTCCAACGTTACCGGCGGCATCCGTTACCGTCACACTCAACGCGTGTGACCCGTTCGCCAGCGTTGGCGACACGAAGCTCCACCCACCCTGGGCGTTAGCAACAGCCGTACCCAGCACGGTGGTCCCTTCGTAAACGGTGACAATGCCGTTAGCTTCAGTGTTACCACTGAGCGTTGGCGTATTGTCATTGGTGGCACCACCGTTCGGCACTACCGCATTCGTGACATCGTTGGTGATCACCAGATTGGTTACCGCCAATGGCGCGGTAGTATCAACAATCAGCGTAGTGGTGACGGGCGTACTGACGTTACCGGCCGCATCCGTCGCGGTGACGCTGAAGGTATGGGAACCGTCAGCAAGCGTTGCAGTGGTAAAGCTCCATGCGCCGTTGCTGCCCGCAGTGACCGACCCAATTGGCACACCGTTCTCACGAATAATCACCAGGCTGCCCGCTTCGGCCGTGCCGGAAAGCGCTGGCGTACTGTCGTTTGTGGTGCCACCCGCCGCAATCGGCACGGGCGTACTGCCGTTGTTATTAGCGGCCCCCAGCGTCACAGCGGCTGGCGCAGTGGTATCGATGGTGATATTGGCGGTGGTAGTGGCGCTGAGATTACCGGCAGGATCCGTCACGAAGACGTTCAGCGGATGTGAAATGCCCGCCACTAGCGCCGTTGTGGTGTAGCTCCAGTTGCCTGTTTCTCCCACCGTCAAGCTACCCAGTATGGTTAAGCCATCACGAATAGTGACGATGCTACCCGCTTCGGCTGAACCACTCAGCGTTGGCGTGGTGTCATTGGTCGCCCCACCGTTCGGCACGACCGCACTGGCATCATTAGTCACCACCAGCGTTGAGGCGGTTGGTGCCACGGTATCGATCACCACATTGGTCACTGCTGAACGCGGACCGACGTTGCCGGCGGTGTCCGTTACCGTGACGCTCAGCGGATGAGCACCGTTCGCCAGCGTTGGTGACTGGAAGCTCCACACGCCCACCGCGTTAGCAATGGCCGTACCCAGCACGGTGTTGTTTTCATATACGGTAACAATGCCGTTGGCTTCGGCAGTGCCGCTCAGCGTTGGCGTGGTGTCATTGGTCGCACCGCCGTTTGCTATCACGGCACCGGTGACATCATTGGTGACCGTCAGATTGGTCACCGCCACTGGCGCGGTGGTATCGACAATCAGCGTGCTTGTGACAGGCGTGCTGATGTTGCCCGCGGTATCCGTCGCGGTAATGCTGAAGGTGTGAGTACCTTCAGCCAACGCGGCAGTGGTGAAGCTCCAGGTGCCGGCGCTGCCCGCCGTAACCGACCCAATCGCCGTGCCGTTTTCACGGATAATGACCAGGCTGCCCGCTTCGGCAGTCCCTGAAAGCGCTGGCGTGGTGTCGTTGGTTCTGCCGCCTTCCGTAATCGGCACCGCAGAGCTGCCGTTGTTATTCGTCGCCGCCACGGTCACGGCCGCCGGCGCGGTGGTATCAATAATCACCGTGGCGCTGGTGATATCGCTCACGTTACCCGCCGCATCAGTGACGGTGACGGTCAGCGCATGGCTGCCTGTCGTCAACTCCGCCGTGGTATACGACCAATTGCCCGTGCCATCCACCGTTAGGCTGGTTAACTCCCCGTTGCCATCGCTAATCGTCACGATGCTGCCGACTTCGGCGCTGCCGCTCAGGGTTGGCGTGCTGTCATTGGTGGTGCCGCCATTCGGCACGGCGACGCCGGTGACATCGTTGGTAATCACCAGCGTTGAGGCGTTAGGTGCTATTGAGTCAACTGTCAGCGCCAGCGGTGCAGAACGATCGCTGACGTTACCGGCCGCATCGGTGACCGTCACGCTCAGTGCATGTGCGCCCTGACTAAGGGTTGGCGAGTTGAAGCTCCATTCTCCTGTTCCGTTGGCAATCGCGGTACCAATAACGGTGTTGCCATCGTAGATGGTCACGCGTCCATTGGCTTCAGCCAAGCCGTTCAGTATTGGCGTGCTGTCGTTGCTGATGCCGTTAGTAATCGGTACCTGTATTCCGCTGCTGTCGCTGTTGGCCTGAAGACTGGTGGCCACCGCAGGCACCGACGTATCAACGGTGATGGTGAACGGATCGGATTGCGCACCGCCATTGACTGCGATGGTGATGGCATGCACTCCTTCATCCAGCGCCGCTGGCGTCAGGCTCCACTGCCCACCGTCCCCCGCCGTGACGTTGCCAAGCACCTCACCATTGTTGTAAACGGTAATGATCTCACCCGCCGTGGCTAATCCGCTGATCACTGGCGTGCTGTCTTTAGTGAAGGCCCCCTCTTGCAGGCTCACTAGTGTACTGCCGCTATCGTCGGTGATCTCCAGCGTGGTGCTGGCTGGCGGTAGAGCCGCCTCAATATTGAGCGTAAAGGGTTCGCTGGCATCACCGATATTACCGGCTTGATCGGTAACTGTGACGGTGAAGCTATGTGGACCGTTGCTCAGTTGGCCAGGGGTAAAGCTCCAGCTGCCGTTGGCGGCAACCGCGGTACCCAGCAAGGTGGTGCCATCATACACACTGATGATTTCACCATTCACGGCGCTGCCACTCAGCGTCGGCGTGCTGTCGTCAGTGGTGGCACCCGGTAACAGATTACCCGGCGTGCCGACATCATCGCTGACCACCAGATCGCCCAGCGCAATCGCCGCTGGCGCCACGGTATCTACCGTGATGGTGATCGGCCCGCTTGGCTCGCTGGTGTTGCCTGCCGCATCGTTGACCGACACGCTGAAGGCATAGCTGCCATCGGTCAGGTTAGCGGTTTCAAAGCGCCATTCGCCGTTTTCGCCCACCGTGGTGGTACCAATCACCACGCCATCCTGAATCAGGTTAATGGTGGTGCCTGCCACACCGGTTCCGCGCAACTCAGGCGTGCTGTCGTTCGAGAAGCCGTTGTTGTCCACCACCACTGGCGTGGCGTTGGCGTTGTTATACACCTCAAAGCTCGACACCGGATCGGGTGCAACGGTATTCACGGTAACGGTGACGGAGGAGGTCGCGCTGACATTACCCGCGTCATCCGTGACAGTAATATTCAGCGTATGCGTCGCATTCGACAGCGTGTCGGTGTTTAACGTCCAGCGGCCATCCTGCCCGACGACTGCCGATCCAATTGGCGTTGTCGAATTACCATCGTAAACCGTGACAATAGCGCCAACCTCAGCTGCACCGCTGAGTGCCGGCGTGTTGTCATTGGTAATGCCGCCATTGGCAATCGTGACAGGGAGATCAACATTGTTGTCGTTCTGCAATAGCAGATCGCTAACCGGCTCAGGTGCCGTCGCATCCACCACCACCGTAAATCCGGTGGAAGGCTGGCTAACGTTACCCAGTTCATCGGTAACGATCGCGGTCAGCGTATGCGAACCGTCGGTGAGCACTGGCGTGTTGATACTCCAGAGGCCATCGACATTTGCCGTGGTGGAAGCAATTAGCGTTGTGCCATCGTAGATGGAGATCAGGCTATTCGCCTCGGCAGTACCGGTCAGCAATGGGGTGTTGTCATTGGTGGTGGCACCTTCCGTAATCGCGACAGGGCTGCCGCTACTGTCATTGTTCGCCACCAGCGTCGCCGGATCCGGTATCTCAGCATCCACGGTGAAGGTCAGCGGAGGGCTGGCTTCTCCGGTGTTGCCTGCCACATCGGTGACCGTGACGCTCAGGCTATGATCGGCATTGCCCAACAGCGGCAGGTTAAAGCTCCACTGACCATCATCGCCAACAGTGACACTGCCAATTTCTACACCGTTATCGCTGATCCTCACCAGGCTACCCGCTTCGGCAGTACCCGCCAGCAGCGGTGTGTTGTCGCCAGTGGTGCTGCCATTGGTGATAGCGGTTGGTGGATTGTTGATGTCGTTAGTGAGTGAGATATTGCCCGCCACTTCCGGTGCCGTCGCATCCACATCCACGCCAATGATCGCTGGCGCACTGACATTACCGGCAACGTCAGTGGCGGTGACACTCAGGGTATGCAGGCCGTCTAACAGCGCACTCTCTAGCGTGAAGCTCCAGTTCCCTTCACTGTCAACGCGAACAGAACCGAGTTCAGCGTTTCCTTCGGAAATGGTGATAATGCTGCCGACTTCGGCCACACCGCTCAGCGTTGGCGTGTTGTCGTTGGTAAGTCCACCGTTGGGAATGTCTGCGTTGGTGAGATCGTTGGTTAACGTCAGATTGGTGACCGCTTCCGGCGCTATCGTATCAATCGTGACGGCAATGCTGGCGCTAGCGCCACTGGTATTGCCCGCCGCATCGGTGACGGTAACGCTCAGATTGTGCGTGCCGTCGGTCAGGGTGGGTGAGACGCTCCAGTTGCCCTGATCGTCTGCCGTCACCGTTCCCAGCACCGTGGTACCGTCCAGCAAAGTAATAATGCTGTTTGGCTCTGCGGTGCCCGCCAACTGCGGTTGATTATTATTAATGGTGCTACCCGGTTCGATCGGCGTATCCACATTAATCAGCTGAACATCTGCCGCGACGCCAGGTGCTTCACTGTCAACGGTAAAGGTCACAGGATCCGAATTGGCGCTGGTATTTCCCGCCGCGTCGGTAACCGTCACGCTCAGGATATGTTCTCCCTGCCCGAGTGTGCTGGTATAGGTCCAGTTGCCATTGCCCCCCACCACCACAGAGCCAATCGCTTCCTGCCCATCATAAAGGGTAACAAGCGCGCCAGGTTCCGCAGTACCGGTGAGTTCCGGCGTGGTGTCGTTGGTAAATCCACCCTCAGCAACCGGTATCAGCGTTGTACCATCGTTATTGTTCACTACCAGATCGTTCACGACATCAGGCGTGACGGTATCAACTGTAATGGTGAGCGCGGCGGAGTTTGGACTGACGTTGCCCACCTCATTGGTCACCGTGATACTCAGCGCATGGCTGGCATCAGACAGCACCGGGGTGGTGAAACTCCAGTTGCCCTGTGCATCGGTGTTCGCGGTACCCAATGCCGTTGTGCCATCGTAAATGGTTATCACGCTGTTAGCCGTCGCCGTGCCGCTCAGAACGGGAGTGCTGTCGTTGGTTGAAGCGCCATCGGTAACCGGAATAGCCGGTGTCTGGTTGTTGTTGTTCAACACAAAATCAGGCGCGTCAGGCACCGCCGTATCAATGTTAATCGTCAGCGTGTTACTGGCCGGACTTTCATTACCCGCGGCATCGGTGGCAGTGGCGCTTAAGGTATGGGGTCCATCGCCCAACGCTATGGCTGGCGTAAAGCTCCAGCTACCATCAATCGCGCTGGCCTGCACCGAACCGATTGGCGTCTCACCATCATAAATGGTGACCAGACTACCCGGTTCTGCCGAGCCCGCCAGTGAAGGCGTTGTATCATTGGTCAGACCGGTAATAGGTTCACCGGCGTTGTTGGTTGCAGCCAAATCAGCGATAGCATCTGGCGCGGTGGTATCCACCTCGAACACAATCGCACCTGATTCTGGCCCCACATTGCCTGCCGGATCGGTCACCGCCGCCGTCAGGCTGTGATCGCCCTCCTGCAGAGCAGGATCCGGCGTGAAGCTCCAGTTACCGTTGGTGCCAACGGTGGTGCTACCAATTATTTCGCCGTTGTCACGGATGGTAATGACACTACCGGCATCCGCTGTGCCACTCAGCACTGGCGTGGTGTCATTGGTCGCACCGTTGGTGGGAATCGGTACCGCCACACCGCTGGCGTCATTGCTGAGTTGCAGATTATCGACTTCACCCGGTGTGCTGGTATCGACGATGACGATAACCGCCGTGGATGGCGCGCTGGTGTTGCCCGCCGGATCGGTCACGGTGGTGGTCAGGCTATGGCTGCCTTCACTCAGCGGCTCAGCCGGCGTGAAGCTCCAGTTGCCCTCGCCATTAGTAATGGCCGTACCAAGCACGGTAGCGCCATCGGTCACCGTTACCGTGCTGCCCGCTTCTGCGGTGCCGCTCAGGGTTGGTGTGGTGTCATTAGTGGAGCCGCCCGCCGCGATTGGCGTACCGGCATCATTAGCGAACTGCAAGTCGCCCGCGACAGCAGGCGCTTGCGTGTCCACCGTGAACGTGAGCGGTATTGAAGGTTCGCTCACATTACCCACCGAATTGGTGACGGTGGTGGTCAAACTGTGATCGCCCTGACTCAGCGCTGGCGTAGTGAAACTCCATGTTCCATCAGCGCCTACCACCGCCGTACCGAGTATGCTTGTCCCATCCAGAACAGTGATGATGTTGCCCACCGCTGACGTCCCGCTCAGCACTGGTGTGGTGTCGTTCGTTGCGCCGCCCGCCGCAATAGGCAGCAGATCGGTGCCTTCATTGTTGTTGAGTGCAATACCGCCAGAGGCCGGAGGCAGTGAGGTATCGATGTTGAACTCAATCGGATTAGAAGCCTGACCTACGTTGCCGGCCGGATCGGTCACGGTGGTGGTGAGGCTATGGAAACCATCATCAAGCGGATCGGTAGGCGTGAAGCTCCAGCTACCATCACTGCCTGCGATGACCGAACCAATTGGCGTATCGTTATCCGAAACGATCACCAGGCTACCCGCTTCCGCGCTGCCACTGAACACTGGCGTGGTGTCATTGGTGGTGTCACCAGCAGCGATCGGCACCGGGGTGGCGCCAGAATCATTATTCAGCTGCAGATTGCCTGCCGCATCCGGTGCCACGGTATCCACTACCACGACAATCGGTGCCGTCGGCGCACTGGTGTTACCCGCTGGACTCGTCACGGTGGCCGTCAGGCTGTGGCTGCCCTCGTTCAGTTCCGGCGTGGTAAAGCTCCAGTCTCCACCGCTGCCAACAGTGACGGTGCCGAGCACAGTGCCGCCGTCGGAGACAGTAATAATGCTGCCTTCAGGTGCACTGCCGCTCAATACCGGCGTGTTGTCGTTGGAGGCATCACCCGAATTGATCGGCACCGCCGCTCCGCCCGCATCGTTGTTCAGCGCCAGATTGGTGGGTGCGTCCGGTATAGTGACATCAATGTTGAAGGTCAGAGGCGCAGACGGATCACCGGTGTTTCCTGCCGTGTCGGTTACGGTGGTGGTCAGACTGTGTGCACCTGCCTCCAGTGTCGGTGAGGTAAAGCTCCAGTTACCGTCGTTGCCCACGATAGCCGTACCCAGCTCGACATTGTTGTCAGAAATGGTCACGATGCTGCCCGGTTCCGCGCGGCCACTCAACACGGGTGTCACATCGTTAGTCGTTCCGCCTTCGGTCACTGGCACCAGCGTGCCGGTGCTGTCATTACTGAGTTGCAAACCGGTCGCTACGGCCGGTGGCGTAATATCCACAATGACAATCACCGCCGACGACGACGGGCCAACGTTGCCAGCCGTATCGGTGACGGTGGTGGTGAGATTGTGCGTCCCTTCACTGAGCGGATCGGTTGGCGTGTAGCTCCAGTTACCATCGGTGCCCGTAATAGCCGTACCCAGCACGGCAGTACCGTCGCTAACTGTCACGGTGCTGCCCGGTTCGGCGGTGCCGCTGAGGGTTGGCGTGGTATCGCTGGTACTGCTGCCCGCAGCAATGGGTGTGCCGTCATCACTGCTAAATTGCACATTACCTGCCGCTGCTGGCGGTAGAGTATCGACGGTCAGTGTAATCGGCGTTGACGCCGGGCCGGTGTTGCCAGCCGGATCGGTGACGGTTGATGTCAGGCTGTGATCGCCATCGCTCAGCGGTGGCGTGGTGTAACTCCAGCTACCGTTGTCGCCCACCGTAGTGGTGCCGAGCACGGTGGTGCCATCAGAAATGGTGACCGTACTGCCCACCTCGCCGTTGCCGCTCAGCGTTGGCGTGTTGTTATTAGTGCTGCTGCCTTCTGGAATCGGAACGCCTGAGCCATCAGTTACCCCAACATCACCAGGCGCGTCAGGGATCGAGGTATCAACCGTGATGTTGATGGTTGGCGAATCGGTAATCTCGCCCGTGGTGGCGTTGGTGGCCGTTGCATGGAAGGCGTAGGTGGCATCCGTCAATGCGGCTGGCGTGAAGTTCCACTGACCATCACTTCCCGCAACGACGCTGCCAATCACCGTGTCCCCGTTGTACAGCGTAATCAGATCGCCAGCCCCCGCCTGCCCGCTTAGGATCGGCGTGGTATCGTGCGTGCTGGCATTGTTTTCCAGTTCCACTAACGTGCTGCCGCTGTCATCGGTTACGACGATCAGGCTGTTGGTGGTCGGAACACCGGCATCGACATTGAGGTTAAAGGCCGGCGAAGGCGCGCTTACATTGCCTGCCGCATCGGTTACGGTGGTGGTCAGACTGTGGAGCCCGTTGGTCAGCGCGGCATCTGGCGTGAAACTCCAGCTACCGTCATTACCCACCGCCGCCGAACCCAGTAGCGTGGTGCCATCATAAACACGCACCACCGATCCTGCTTCGGCACTGCCCGTTAGCGTGGGTGTGCTGTCATCGGTGGTGGTACCCGAAGTCAGCACGCCAGTGCTGCTGCCGACGTTATCCGTTACGACTAGCCCTGTCACTGCCGCTGGCGCGGTGGTATCCACGCTGAAAGCAATCGGTGCTGTAGCCAGACTGACGTTACCCGCCGCATCGGTTACGGTGGTGGTCAGGCTGTGATTGCCATCAGCCAGCGTTGGCGTGGTGAAGCTCCAGTTGCCATCGCTGCCCACCGTTATGCTACCCAACACGGTGGTGCCATCAAAGATGGTGACCGTGCTCCCCGCCTCTGCGCTACCGCTTAGCACTGGCGTGGCATCATTGCTGGCGCTGCCGGCTGTTATCGGCTGGGTGATGTTGCCAGCATCATTGGTGAGTTCAATCGCGCTCGCCGCATCCGGTACCACGGTATCAACGATGATATTGACGGTTGCGGTATCCGTGACGTTTCCATTGGCATCCGTGATGGTGCCGTGTAAAGCATGCGCGCCGTTGGCCAGGTTGCGGACATAGAAAATCCACTGCCCATTGGTGTCGGCAGTTGTGCTGCCAAGCAGCGTGTCACCGTCATACAGGGTGATAAGGTTACCTGCGCCAGCCAGACCGGTTAATAACGGGCTGTCATTGTTGGTGCTGGCACCGTCAGTAAGCTGTCCAACGGTGTTACCATTTTCATCGGTGACTTCCAGTGAAGCCGTGGCGGGCGGAACATCGGCATTAACGTTAACAATCACTGGCGGCGTTGCAGGACCGACGTTACCCGCCGTATCCGTTGCGGTGACGGTGAAGCTGTGCTGGCCATTGCTCAGTGTTGGCGTGGTGAAACTCCAGGATCCGTTCGTTCCCACACTGGTAATACCCAGCAGCGTAGTGCCGTCATACACGCTGATAGTGGCATTTGGTTCGCCGGTACCGCTCAGGGTAGGCGTACGGTCGTCGGTAATATCACCGGAAGTCAGCGGCCCTTGGTTAGCACCCACATTATCGGCGATGATTAAATCAGCGACGGCGACTGGCGGCGTAGTGTCCACGGTCAACGTAATCGGGTCCGACGCCGGACCGATGTTACCCGCGGGATCGGTGACGGTGGTGGTGAGGCTGTGTGCGCCCTCACTCAGCGTGGGTGAGGTGAAACGCCAGCTGCCGTTGCTGTCTACTGTCGTGGTCCCCAACACATTGGTGCCATCCAGTATCGTAACGGTACTGCCCGGTTCGGCGGTGCCGCTTAAGCTTGGTGAGCTGTCGTTGGTGGTTCCTCCCGGCTCAATCGGTACCACGGTGCTACCGCTGTTGTTGCTCAGCTGCAGGTCGGTTGCCGCAGCAGGCGCGACATGGTCGATAGTGATGTTGAGGGTGGCCGAATCCGTAGTGATGCCATTGGCGTCGGTGGAGGTCGCACGGAAGGCGTAAGTGCCGTCGTCCAAAGGTGAGTCTGGAGTAAAGTTCCATTGTCCATCCGCCCCTGCAATTGCGGTGCCCAGCAGCGTGGTGCCGTTGTATAACTCGACGGTCGCCCCCGCCGATGCCAGACCGCTGAGGGTGGGAGTATCATCCTGGGTGCTGGAACCATCCGGCAGCACGCGCAGCGTACTGCCGGTGTCATCGGTGATCTCCAGCAAGCTGGTGGTGGGTGGAACACCGGCCTCCACAGTAAACCCAAATTCGGCCGAGGCGTCGCTCACGTTGCCCGCCGCATCGGTTACGGTGACGGTCAGTGCATGAGCGCCGTTATTCAACGCCGGGGTGGTAAAGCTCCAGGTGCCATCATTACCGACGGTAACGCTGCCAATCAGCGTTTGCCCATCATAAATTTTGACGATTGCGTTCACCTCGCCGCTACCGGTGAGGGTCGGCGTGCTATCGCTGGTGGTCGCCCCCGCCGTTATCGGGCTATTGGCACCGCTGGTGTCATCGTTGACCAGCAGATTGCTGGCAGGCTGGGGCGCCTGGGTGTCCACAGTGAAGGTAATTGGGCTGGATGCTGGCCCTTCGTTGCCCGCAGCATCGGTCACCGTGGTCGTAAGGCTGTGGCCGCCTTCAGCCAGCGTGGGTGAGGTAAAGTTCCAGGCACCGTTGCTGCCAACGGTGGCCGTACCCAGCACGGTATCGCCATCACGGACCGTGACGGTGCTGCCCGGTTCAGCCGTACCACTCAGCACTGGCGTGACATTGTTGGTCGCGCCCCCTGAGGCGATCGGTTGCAGGACACCGCCGTCGTTATCATTCAGGATCACACTCGCGGCCTCAGCCGGTGCGACGGTATCGATCGTGATGGTGATAATTGGCGTTTGAGTAACATTGCCGGAGGTGTCAGTGACTGAAGCCTGTAGCGCATATGTGCCGTCAACCAGCGCGGCCGGGGTAAAGGTCCACTGACCATCGCTGCCTGCAACCACGCTGCCCAGCACCGTGGTCCCGTTGTAGAGGGTGATCAGCGCGCCCGCCGTTGCCAAACCACTCAGGGTCGGCGTGGTGTCTTGCGTGCTGGCGCCGTTGCTGAGCTGAACCAGCGTGTTGCCGGAATCATCGGTGATCTCGAGTGACGTGGTAGCGGGCGGAATACCGGCTTGAATATTCACCCCATAGGCTTCAGACGCAGGGCCGACATTACCCGCCACGTCGGTCTGCGTAACAGTGAGGCTGTGATTACCGTTGGCCAACGCCGGTGTCGTGAAACTCCAGGCGCCATTGGCATCCACAATTGCCGTGCCGAGCAGCGTTTGCCCGTCATACACGCTGATAATAGCGCCGACTTCACCACTACCACTGAGTGTTGGCGTGTTGTCATCGGTAGAGGCACCATTGGGTACCGAGCCTGTATTACCGCCGGAATTATCGCTCAGCGACAAGCCTGTGGCAGCGACAGGTGCCACGGTATCCACGGTGAAATCCACCGGATTGGTGGCAGCGCTGGTGTTACCCGCCGCATCGGTGACGGTGGCCGTCAGGCTATGTTGCCCATCCGCCAGCGCAGGCGTGGTAAAGCTCCAGCGCCCATCTGCACCCACGGTTACCGTACCCAGCAGCGTGGTGCCATCGTAAATACTGACAATGGCACCGGCTTCTGCAGTGCCGCTGAGCGTTGGCGCGTTGTCATCAGTGATAGAACCCGCGTTGATTGCGCCCTGATAGGGCCCAACGGCATCATTAATGACCAGATCGCTGATGGCCGTTGGCGGCGAGGTGTCGTCTCCTCCGGGATTTGAAGGATTGGTTGGGGTAGTAGGGTCGGTCGGATTCGTGGGGTTACCCCCATTATCGTCACCCGGGGTGGTTGTTCCGCCACCGCCACCACCACCGCCGCCAGAACCGGCAACCAACGCACCAATACCGGCCAAGGCCGCACCACCGATACCGAAGGCGGCAATGGTGCCGTCATTGGTGGTGTTTTCCGCTAACAGACCTTCGGTGCTATCGATTGAGACGTAATGGAAACCTTCAGTGCCGGGATCTTCTACCCACCACATCGCGCCGCGATCGTCCTGCAGAACCAGATCGCTATCGCCGTTCGGACTGTAAAAATTATGAATAACAACAACTTCACCAGACTTTGTGGTGACGACTAAATCATTACCATTGCGTGTGAAAGACTTAATATCAGATTGATTAAGATGCAACTTCACTACACTAGGAGCGGTTAAATTAACTTGATTACCACTCAGCTCAGAAGCAATGGTCCCACCTTTGGGGGTTACTGAGATATTATTCATGTTATTGAGATCCCGCGGTTTCCATATTCACGCCCGGCATCTACAGATACCGGCTTTTACAGTGAATAATCACAATGATTATTCACTTCTTCTCTGGAGCGATCTCATACAGGCTTAGGATGAAATCGCGTTGAGTTTCATTGAGCCGCCATCCTGATAACTGATTGGTTTTATTTCTCAAAATAACCACGGGTAAGCGTGTTTTATTCTCAATCGGCCGGGCACAAAACACGTGAAATGTCTGGAGTCCGGTCTTTGACATATTTTTATCCCCGAGGGAGAGAACCAACCTAATTTTTTTCAGGATTACGCTATAAAATCATCAAGATAGGCACTCTGCCAAAAATAGCCCTGCATGCCATAAATTGCTTTACGTGACAGCAGATCTACCTGTTGTTGATTTTCAACACCCTCAACGATAACGCCGTTGCATAATTCGTTGAGATGGTCGAGCAGAATGTCAAAGGTGCGACCGTCGCCAAATTTCCAAAAAAAATCTTTGTCAATCTTGACGATTTCAAATATTCCGCTATCGAGCATGGTCAGGTTGGAATAACCCGGTCCAAAGTCATCGAGCCATAAAGGGGCGGGCGTCACTTTCGCGACACCTTTTAAAATCAACAGATCGGCGCTGTTAAATCGCGCAGAGAAGAATGCTGATATTTCCAGACGCAACAGCGTCAGCCGAGACAATTTTTCTTGTATTTCAGCATCTTTAAAAATGCTGGTTACGATATCTCTATCAACATTGATACTGACAATCTGGTCGAACCCTTTCTGGTATAGCTGAATAAGTTTTTCGATCTGGTGGAGGAATAACTGCCATTTAACGTCAGCAGAAAGCTGACTGAAGAACCCTACATCCCTATTAGGGTTATGCTTATTATTGATATCCGCATCAACTGCAAGACGCGTTAATAACTCCCTGGCAATCACCTGGCCGGATAAATCATAAACCGGCTCCAACAAGAAGCTCGTCTTCGGTTGATTGCTCATTTCGCCTCCTTACTGCAACTGCCTGATAGCGTTAAACTGTCAGGATTTCTCATGTAAGAAGTAAGGTAATCATTGATAAAACTTAATATCTTAACTGGAGGTTAACGTACAACTTACAATTTGAAAAATAGATTTCAGTAAGGAGTATTGGCAACTTCAATCGTTTAAACCAATCGATAACGTAAGTAAATTTCTTTAAACTTCATAAAAAACACGGAAAATTCTTAGCTAAATTTAACTTAGTACCAGCCTTGACAGATTAAGAAACATCGAACCAAATGAAATATAACAATAAAATTTTAATCGCTATTGATTGCTTTTTATCCCTAACTCAAATTACTCAATAATTCATTTGGAATCTATGATTCCAAATGACTCCAATAAATAAAGTTTTCTATAGTGATTATTCAAACCTTAATGTTTAAATTTTGATTATACATTGCAGGAAATACATAACAGAAAGGCTGCTAAATCGCTGATAATCCATTACGTAATGTGAGGGTATTAAGAAAATAAGTCTTGCTGCCGATTCGCTTTCTAAGAAAAAAGAATGAGATAGCGCAGAGGATTTAAATCAGGGGGTTTAGTGGAAGGTTACAAATAAGCTAAGAGTGATCGTCTTCACAAATAAAAGTAAAACCTTAGCGTTGGGCGCGAAAATAGCAGGAAAAGAGAAAACCGAGCCCTTACGGACTCGGTTTGAGCGAGGTTAATTACTCATCTTCTAAATAGGTATAACCGTACAGGCCGCTCTCGAATTCTGCGAGGAACTGCGCACGCAGATCTTCCGCAATGTCGGTCTGCTGGGTCACCTGATCGCGGAACAGCGTCATCAGATCGTTGGGATTAAGCTGTACGTACTCCAGCATATCCGCCACGGTATCGCCCTCATCCGACAGTTGCACTTCCACGCTGCCATCCGGGAACGCAAATACATCTACCGCTTCAGTATCACCGAACAGGTTGTGCATGTTGCCGAGGATTTCCTGATACGCACCCACCATGAAGAAGCCGAGCATGGGAGGATTGTCGATATCGTATTCCGGCATCGGCATGGTGGTGGCAATGCCATCGCCATCGACATAGTGATCGATGGTGCCATCGGAGTCACAGGTGATGTCGAGCAATACCGCGCGACGCTTCGGCATTTTATTCAGCCCTTCCAGCGGCAACACCGGGAACAGCTGATCGATGCCCCACGCATCCGGCATCGACTGGAACAGCGAGAAGTTGACGTAAATCTTATCCGCCATACGTTCCTGCAGTTCATCAATGATCGGGCGATGTGCGCGGTTGCTGGGATCGAGGTGCTGCTGAATATAGTGGCAGATGCTGAGGTAAAGCTGCTCGGCCCAGGCGCGCTGACCAAGATCGTAAGTCCCAGACGAATAGCCGGTGTGGATATCGAACAGATCCATTTGGCTATCGTGCAGCCATTCGCGCAGCGAACGACGCACGTCAGGTTCGTGCATCTCCTGCCACGTATCCCACAGGCTCTGAATGGGACGCGGTGAATCTACATCCGGCGCGACCGGCGTGCTGAACTCGTTGCGTTCAACACCAATGATGTTGGACACCAACACGGTGTGGTGCGCAGTAACCGCACGACCCGATTCGGTGATCACCGTTGGATGTTCCAGGCCATTCTCTTCACAGGCGTCGCCAATCGCCCAAATCACGTTATTGGCGTATTCGTTCAGACCGTAGTTGACCGAGCAATCGGACTGCGAGCGCGTGCCTTCATAATCCACACCTAAACCGCCGCCGACATCGAAACATTTGATGTTAACGCCCAGCTTTGCCAGCTCAACGTAGAAACGCGCTGACTCACGCACGCCGGTAGCGATATCGCGGATGTTGGACATCTGCGAACCGAGATGGAAGTGCAGCAGTTGCAGGCTATCAAGACGGCCCGCTTTGCGCATGATGTCAACCAGCTGCAACACCTGCGATGCCGCCAGGCCGAATTTGGACTTCTCGCCGCCGCTCGATTGCCACTTGCCTGAGCCCTGCGACGCCAGACGCGCACGGATACCCAGACGCGGAATCACGTTGAGACGCTCCGCTTCTTCCAGCACCAGACGCACCTCGGTCATCTTCTCGATCACCAGATACACTTTATGACCGAGCTTTTCACCGATCAGCGCCAGACGAATGTATTCACGATCTTTGTAGCCGTTACAGACGATGACCGAACGGGTTTTACCGGCGTGTGCCAGTACCGCCATCAGCTCAGCTTTCGAACCGGCTTCTAAGCCCAACGGTTCGCCAGAGTTGACCAGTGACTCAATTACGCGCTTATGCTGGTTAACCTTGATCGGGTAAACCAGGAAGTAGTCACCTTTATAGCCGTAAGATTCACGCGCGCGTTTGAAAGCGGCGTTAATCGAGCGCAGACGATGCTGGAGAATCTGCGGGAAGCAGAACAGCGCAGGCAGACGCTGACCGTCGGCTTCGCGCTCTTTCACCAGTTTCGCCAGGTCAACGCGCACGTCCGGCTGATCCGGATCGGGACACACGCTGATGTGCCCCAGCTCGTTGACGTCGTAATAGTTATTACCCCACCAGGCAATATTGTAGGTACGCAGCATTCTGCTTGCTTCCTGATCGTTCATTGCCACCTCCTGCATGGAGCGGAGTACACCTTGTTCGCCAGCTGACGAACCCTTGATATTCTTCATGTCGTCAGACATCGCGAACCTCAATTTTCCGTTGAAATATGAATTTGTTACCGAGTTTTGTCATTGTGACGCCAGGTAAAAATTGCCTCATCCTGCTTGCTGCCTCTGTAAGGTTGCAACGTGCAATGCTGACTGTAAGTGTAAAACACCGCGCCGAAGTCGGGGCGAATAGCCTTAGACTTCCACGATTTATAGACAGCGGAATGCAGTAATAGGTGCAGAGAAATGTTAACCGGCGCTCGTGTCGGGCTGATTACCGCAACGAACAGAACTTCGACAGGAGAAAAGAACGGACCTGGAGTGGGAGAGGAGTGCCAGCGCGCCAAAACAGCGCAGTGAACCAAAAAGAGATAAAGAGTGGTTCATTACTTTAATCACCTCCATCGCCTGCTTAAAGCATGCGAGAAACGGCTTGGGTGAAGGTCAGATTAAAGGGCATCTGACGGCGCGACGCACGGCGGCGTCATCCTTTTTCGCTGTGGTCGACAGCAGCGGCGTTTTATACAGCCACCCGGGGTAAATTGCAAAATCTTTGTCAGCTAACTGCGCGCGGTGTCAGGAAATTATTCCACTTACAATGTTGCGGAAAATGCGGGATCGGAAAAAGCACTGGAAAAGTGCTCACTGAGTAACCTAGAATAGCCGTCCAGATGGTTTTCCATCTAAACTGATTAACATCCAGGCGGTGTGAGAAAAAGCTCTCGCCTCCTACTGCTTGCGGCTTTGCCTGAAGTGGCGTCGAGTCGGCCTTGTCCTGCTTGCGCTATGCAGTCGTATTCAAACCATTTTTAAGGTAAAGAACAGAATGGCTAAACACCTTTTTACATCTGAGTCCGTATCAGAAGGACATCCTGATAAAATCGCTGACCAAATTTCCGATGCCGTGCTGGACGCAATCCTTGAACAGGATCCCAAAGCACGTGTGGCCTGCGAAACTTACGTGAAGACCGGTATGGTGCTGGTTGGCGGTGAAATCACCACCAGCGCATGGGTTGATATCGAAGAGATCACCCGTAATACCGTACGTGAAATCGGCTATGTCCATTCCGATATGGGCTTTGATGCCAACTCTTGCGCAGTTCTGAGCGCGATTGGTAAGCAATCTCCAGACATCAACCAGGGCGTTGACCGTACCGATCCGCTGGAGCAAGGCGCGGGCGATCAGGGCCTGATGTTCGGCTACGCCAGCAACGAAACCGATGTGCTGATGCCCGCGCCAGTCACCTACGCGCACCGTCTGGTGCAGCGTCAGGCTGAAGTGCGTAAAAGCGGTTCATTGCCGTGGCTGCGTCCGGATGCGAAAAGCCAGATCACCTTCCAGTACGATGATGGCAAAATTGTCGGTATTGATGCGGTTGTGCTGTCAACGCAGCATTCTGAAGAGATCTCACAGGCGGATCTGCGTGAAGCCGTAATGGAAGAGATCATTAAGCCGGTTCTGCCAACTGAGTGGATCAACGCCAGCACCAAATATCACATCAACCCAACTGGTCGTTTTGTTATCGGTGGCCCAATGGGCGACTGCGGCCTGACCGGTCGTAAAATCATCGTTGATACCTACGGCGGCATGGCACGTCACGGTGGCGGCGCATTCTCTGGTAAAGACCCGTCTAAAGTTGACCGTTCTGCCGCTTACGCTGCGCGTTATGTGGCAAAAAACATCGTAGCCGCTGGCCTGGCTGACCGTTGCGAAATCCAGGTTTCTTACGCCATCGGTGTGGCTGAGCCAACGTCTATCATGGTTGAAACTTTCGGTACTGAGAAAGTCTCCACCGAGCAGCTAACGTTGCTGGTACGCGAGTTCTTCGACCTGCGTCCTTACGGTCTGATTCAGATGATGGATCTGCTGAAACCGATCTATAAAGAGACCGCAGCATACGGTCACTTTGGTCGTGAGCACTTCCCGTGGGAGCAGACTGATAAAGCTGCACAGCTGCGTGAAGCGGCTGGTTTGAAATAAGCCCAGAAGCGCTATCGATATCGAGCCCGCCATTGGCGGGCTTTTTTTTGCCCATAGCGCAAGAATGTGTAGCTGGTCGCCATGAATGGCGTAATGCTCGTCATTTGAGAGATGAAAACCCTTATTACCGAGCGCACATTTCGTAGCGGCGCAATTCATTGCGCGATAAATCGCGCCGCTACGGAATGTGCGGTAATTAGATACGGCGCTTAACCGATCGGCATTACGCCATTTATGGCGACCACCACGCCTCATGCCTCACCAAGCCCCCGATTTAAGGCACATTGTTCTTTTTCAACTCGCGTCTACACTTCTTTCGCCTCGCTTACATCTTGGTGATAACGATTACATTTTGAAATCCTTTATCAATCGGCAATTTAGAGATTTTTCAGCGTAGTTATTACTCTGAAAATGCGTTATTTTCAGCGTCGTCTGATAGCCGGTATTTAGTGCGATGTCAGAAACTTAAAGGGTGCTATACCTTACTGGTTACGTAACTATTTCGGGCGGAAAATGCTGGATTGCAGGGTTTCAGCGTGTGTAACCGATTACACTGATGTGATCTTACTCACTTTTTTCCGCCGACAGGTTTCATAACATTGATAACAACAACGATGGATAAACTTTGGAGGCTTCATGCCTGGTAATAATCACAAGAGCAGAACTTCAAATAAGGTCATGACCTTGTTTGTCTGCTTTTTAGCGGCGCTGGCCGGCTTACTGTTTGGACTGGATATCGGCGTTATCGCTGGCGCTCTGCCTTTCATCGCGAAAGACTTTAACGTCACCGCGCATCAGCAAGAGTGGATCGTCAGCTCAATGATGTTTGGTGCTGCGGTCGGTGCGGTCGGCAGCGGCTGGATGTCATCGCGTCTTGGCCGTAAAAAGAGCCTGATGGCGGGTGCGATTCTGTTCGTTATCGGTTCATTGTGGTCTGCGGGCGCAACCAGCCCGGACATGCTGATCGCCGCGCGTGTGGTGCTCGGTCTGGCCGTGGGTGTCGCGTCTTACACCGCTCCGCTCTATCTCTCTGAGATCGCTCCAGAGAAAATTCGCGGCAGTATGATTTCACTGTACCAGCTGATGATCACCATCGGTATTCTGGCCGCTTATCTCTCTGATACCGCCTTCGCCGATGCTGGCGCATGGCGTTGGATGCTCGGTATCATCACCATTCCAGCGGTGCTGCTGCTGATCGGCGTGTTCTTCCTGCCAAACAGCCCGCGCTGGCTGGCAGCCAAAGGGGATTTCCGCAGTGCTGAACGGGTGTTATCGCGTCTGCGTGATACCAGCGAACAAGCAAAACGCGAACTGGATGAAATCCGTGAAAGCCTGAAGATTAAGCAGTCAGGCTGGCAGCTGTTCCAGAGCAACAGTCACTTCCGCCGCGCGGTGTTCCTCGGCGTGCTGTTGCAGGTAATGCAGCAGTTCACCGGTATGAACGTCATCATGTATTACGCACCGAAGATCTTCGAGATCGCTGGCTTTGCCAACACCACGCAGCAAATGTGGGGCACGGTGATTGTCGGTCTGGTTAACGTACTGGCGACCTTTATTGCTATCGGTTTGGTGGATCGCTGGGGTCGTAAACCTACGCTGCTGCTGGGCTTCCTGGTAATGGCAGTCGGCATGGGCGTGCTGGGTACCATGCTGCACATCGGCATCCATTCGCCTGAAGCACAATACTTCGCGGTGGCGATGCTGCTGATGTTCATCGTTGGTTTTGCGATGTCTGCCGGTCCACTGATTTGGGTGCTATGTTCAGAAATCCAGCCGCTGAAAGGCCGCGACTTTGGTATTACCGTGTCTACCGCAACCAACTGGATTGCGAACATGATCGTGGGTGCCACCTTCCTGACCATGCTGAACACGCTGGGCAACGCGCCAACTTTCTGGGTTTACGCGGGTCTGAACGTATTCTTCATTCTGCTGACGCTGGCGCTGATTCCGGAGACCAAAAACGTCTCGCTGGAACACATCGAACGCAACCTGATGTCAGGCAAAAAACTGCGCGATATCGGTCAGAAGTAATCCCGATAAGCGAATGCAAGGGCTGCCAACTGGCAGCCCTTTTTTATTTCGGCTGCGCATCGAGCCACATAACCGTGCGGTCGCCAATTATGGCGTAATGCTTGTCAGTTAAGAGATGAAAACCCCAACTACCTGGCGCACACCTTGTAGCGGCGCAATTTATTGCGCGATAAATCGCGCCGCTACGGAATGTGCGGTAATTAATACGGGGCTTAACTGATCGGCATTACGCCATTCATGGCGACCTGGTGCTCAGTTGATTCAACGGCTGCAACCTTTTATGCTTCCCTCCATGAAAACACCACGCCTTCCTATCGCCCTACAACAAGCCGTTATGCGCTCACTGCGCCACTTTCTACAGCTGGCCAATGAGAAGCTGGAGCGGCGCTTTGATGAGCCCAATCTGGTTTACCAACAGCGTGGCACCGCTGCAGGAACCGCATGGCTGGAAAAGTGGGAAATCCGCATCAACCCGGTGCTACTGCTGGAGAATCAGCAGGCGTTCGTTGATGAAGTCGTCCCGCACGAGCTGGCGCATCTGCTGGTGTGGAAAACCTTTGGTCGCGTGCCACCGCACGGCAAAGAGTGGAAATGGATGATGGAGAGCGTACTTGGCGTGCCGGCACGTCGCACGCACCAGTTTGAAATCGACTCGGTGCGCAGCAACACCTTCCCCTATCGCTGCCGCTGTCAGCAGCATCAGCTCACCGTGCGCCGCCATAACCGCGTGCTGCGCGGCGAAAGCGAGTATCGTTGCGTACACTGCAAAACCTTACTGCAACCCGGCGAATTCTCAGCAACATAGCCTAATCTGATATCCCGCCTCTCGCCATTCTGTTACCCTGCCGCCCTTTTTCAGGACCAGGTTAATTTTTGGAATATGTCTCGCAAAACGCTGCTGTTACTTACCTTGTTAGTTGCTCCGCTTAGTGCTTATAGCCTCAGTTTCACTAACTATCATCAAAACAACTTCAGTCAGGCCAAAGTCTATGCCGCGCAAATCAACGCCGATGCGCCAGCAGACTTCTACTGCGGTTGTAAAATCAGCTGGCACGGCAAAAAAGGCGTGCCGGATTTGAGCAGCTGCGGCTACAGCGTACGTAAAAATGCCAACCGCGCAGAACGTATCGAGTGGGAACATGTGATGCCGGCGTGGGAATTCGGTCACCAGCGCCAGTGCTGGCAAAACGGTGGACGCAAAAACTGCAGTAAAGATGCTGATTACCGCCGTATCGAAAGCGACCTGCATAACCTGCAGCCCGCGATTGGTGAAGTGAATGGTGACCGCAATAACTTCCAGTACAGTCAGTGGAATGGCGGCGAACAGCAATACGGTCAATGCAGCATGAAGGTCGATTTTAAGCAGAAACGGGCGCAACCACCGGAACGCGCGCGCGGTGCCATTGCCCGCACGTACTTCTATATGCGTGACCAATATCATCTGCGCCTGTCGCGCCAGCAAACTCAACTTTTTACCGCGTGGGATAAGCAATATCCGGTGACAACGTGGGAGTGTGAACGCGATAATCGCATCGCCAACGTGCAGGGAAATCATAATTCCTACGTACAGCAGGCTTGCCAGCGCTAAAAGCGCTACCCTACACTAGCTTTTTTCGATTGCGCCGTGTCCACTGACACGGCATAACGCTGGCAGGAACCGCATGCGTATACCTCGCATTTATCATCCCGAATCTCTCGAAGTAAACAGTGAAGTCTTTCTCGATGAAGACGCCGCTAACCATGTCGGGCGCGTGCTGCGCATGACGGCCGGTCAGCAAATTGAGCTGTTTGATGGCAGTAATCTGACTTTTAGCGCTGAAATCACCCAGGCCGATAAAAAGCGTGTAAAAGTAAGGATCCTTGCCAGTCAGCAGGATGATCGTGAATCCCCGCTGCATTTGCACCTTGGCCAGGTGATGTCGCGCGGTGAAAAAATGGAATTCACTATCCAGAAATCGATCGAACTTGGCGTGAATGTCATTACGCCCTTGTTTTCTGAACGCTGCGGCGTAAAGCTGGATGCCGAGCGACTGGCGAAAAAGATTCAGCAATGGCAGAAAATCGCGATTGCCGCCTGTGAACAGTGCGGCCGTAATCGTGTGCCGGAAATTCGCGAGCCGATGACGTTACAAGCCTGGTGTGCGGAAGCCGAAGATGGTTTGAAGCTTAATTTGCATCCGCGTGCCAGCCATAGCATCAACACGCTGCCGCAACCGGTAGAACGCCTGCGTTTGCTGATTGGGCCGGAAGGCGGCTTATCCGCCGATGAAATTGCCATGACGGCGCAACAGGGTTTTACCGATATTTTGCTTGGACCACGCGTGTTGCGCACTGAAACCACCGCACTCACTGCCATTACGGCACTTCAGGTGAGGTTTGGTGACCTCGGTTAAGCGATACTTTCGGGTTCGAACGTAACTTCACAGCATAATGCTTTCGGGGTAGTTGCTTCCCCATTTAGGAGAGAATAATGATTAAGCTTGGCATCGTTATGGACCCCATTTCGTCCATCAACATTAAAAAAGACACCAGCTTCGCCATGTTGCTGGAAGCACAGCGCCGTGGTTACGAAATTCATTACATGGAGATGAGCGATCTCTCCTTGCGCGGTGGCGTGAGCTATGCGCGCACCCGTCTGCTGAGCGTTGAGCAGAATTACGATAACTGGTACACGTTTGGCAGCGAGCAGGTTATCCCGCTGGCCGATCTTAACGTGGTGCTGATGCGTAAAGATCCCCCGTTCGACACCGAATTTATCTATGCCACTTACCTGCTGGAACGCGCGGAAGAGCAAGGCACGCTGATCGTTAACAAACCGCAGAGCCTGCGCGACTGCAACGAGAAGCTGTATACCGCATGGTTTGCCGACCTGACGCCAGATACGTTGGTCACGCGCAGCAAAGAGCAGCTGCGCGCCTTCTGGCAGGAACATGGCGATGTGATCCTTAAGCCGCTGGACGGCATGGGCGGCGCATCCATTTTCCGCGTGAAGCAGGACGATCCAAACTTTGGCGTGATCACCGAAACCCTGACCAATCACGGCCAGAACTTCTGTATGGCGCAGAACTATCTGCCCGCGATTAAAGACGGCGACAAACGCGTATTAGTGGTGGATGGCGAACCTGTGCCTTACTGCCTGGCACGTATTCCACAAGGTGGCGAAACGCGCGGTAATCTGGCTGCTGGTGGCCGTGGTGAAGCCCGTCCGCTGAGCGACAGCGACTGGGAAATTGCGCGTCGCGTAGGCCCAACGCTGAAAGCCAAAGGACTGATTTTTGTCGGTCTGGATATCATCGGTGATAAACTGACTGAAGTTAACGTGACCAGCCCAACCTGCGTGCGTGAAATCGAGGCCGCGTTCCCGATATCGGTCACTGGCATGCTGATGGATGCCATTGAGAAACGCCTGGGCTGATGCCGTCGGAGTTTCCACTCCGTGAACACCCAAAACCGGCGCTGCCGCGGCAGCGCCGGTTATTTTTGGTATACGAGTGATAATGAATTTACAGCATCATTTTTTAATTGCGATGCCATCGCTGCAGGACCCGCTATTCAAACGCTCCGTGGTGTATATCTGCGAGCATAATGAAGATGGCGCTATGGGTTTGATTGTAAATAAGCCAATGGAAAACCTGACGGTCGAAGGCATTCTTAAAAAGCTTAAAATTAGCGCATCCGAACGCGATCCTGCTATCAAACTGGACAAGCCGGTGTTTGCCGGAGGTCCGCTGGCGGAAGATCGTGGTTTCATCCTGCACTCGGCGCAGCACATTTACTCCTCAAGCATTCGTATTTCAGACACCACGGTGATCACTACCTCGCGCGATGTGCTGGAAGCGATCGGTACCGCCTCTCAACCAGATAACGTGCTGGTCGCGCTGGGTTATTGCGCCTGGGAGAAAGGACAGCTTGAAGATGAGCTGCTGGAGAATGCCTGGCTCACCTCGCCCGCTAATACCAATATTCTGTTCCAGACGCCAATTGCAGAGCGCTGGCGCGAGGCAGCACGCGGTTTGGGTGTCGATATTCATAATATCGCCACCGATGCAGGACATGCTTGATGGCCAATGAAACCTTACTGGGCTTCGATTTCGGCACCAAAAACATCGGCGTCGCCATTGGTCAGCAACTGACGGGCACCGCCCGCGCGTTAACGGCGCTAAAAGCGCAGGATGGCACGCCAAACTGGAATCTGATTGAAAAGCTGCTGAAAGAGTGGCAGCCCGATTATGTGGTGGTAGGTTTGCCGCTGAATATGGATGGCACCGAACAGGAGCTGACTGCGCGTGCGCGTAAGTTTGCCAATCGCCTGCATGGCCGTTTTGGCGTGCGCGTTGAGTTGCAGGATGAGCGCCTGAGCACCGTAGAAGCGCGTGCCGACCTGTTTGAACGCGGCGGCTTTCGTGCGTTGCAGAAAGGCCAGGTCGATTCACAATCGGCGGTAATTATCCTCGAAGATTGGTTTGAGACGCACTAAACCCTTACCCGTTATCTCATCCAGTTCTGTCACATACCGTAGCGGCGCGATTTATCGCGCGTATAAATGGCGGCACCATGCCCCTCCATGCATTGCGCAATAAATTGCGCCGCTACGATTTGTACTCAATCCCATCAAATCAATCCCGCCATCTGACGTCCCTGCTCGCTCTGCGCGAACGTTTGCATGCCAGCCTGCGCGCCGGTTTGCAATACGCCTGGCAACTGATGCATTTTGCCCTCGCGGATCAGGTTCGCCACCGCGGGTGTCGCCACCAGCACTTCAAACAAGCCAATGCGCCCGCCCGCTTTTGCCGGAACTAAACGTTGCGCCAACACCGCTTTCAGGCTGCCCGCTAATTGGGTGCGCACCAGATTTTTCTCCTCGGCGGGAAACACATCCACCAGCCGATCAACCGCCTGCGTTGCGCCACGCGTATGGAGCGTAGCCAGCACCAGATGACCGGTTTCCGCTGCAGTGAGCGCCAGGCGGATAGTTTCACTGTCGCGCAGTTCACCAAGCAGAATCACATCAGGATCTTCCCGCAGCGCAGCTTTCA
Source organism: Pantoea sp. X-Soil-ISGK-421 (assembly GCF_059730785.1). NCBI lineage: Bacteria > Pseudomonadati > Pseudomonadota > Gammaproteobacteria > Enterobacterales > Erwiniaceae > Pantoea > Pantoea sp. X-Soil-ISGK-421. Next base: position 3,338,940 of record NZ_AP035979.1, read on the forward strand.
GCCCGTGCTGAAACGAGGCGCAGTGCGCACCGACTTCGCGCTGTTGAATCAACGAGCGTTGGCTGCGATGCACAAACTCAATCGGATCTTCAAGCGTCAGAATATGCCGCGCCTGCTGGCGATTCAGGCAATCCACCATGGCCGCCAGCGTGGTGGATTTGCCGCTACCGGTGGCACCAGTAATTAAAATCAGCCCCTCTTCCAGCTGTAAAAGTTGGCTCATCACTTCGGGCAAATGCAGGCTAATGAGATCGGGCGCCCTGCTGGCAATCAGCCGCAGCGCCAGCGATAACCCATGTCGCTGCATAAACAGGTTGGCGCGCAGTCGTTCGCCGCTGGCAAGCGTGATGGCAAAATCAACGTGTCCATTCTCCTCCAGCTCGGCCTGCTGCGGCGCTGTGAGCCACTGCTGCATAAAGCCTTCGAGCCAGCCGCCATCCAGCGCGCTTTGCTGCGGAATCGGCTCCAGCACGCCTTGCCGACGCCAGTGCGGTAAATGTCCGCTGCAAAGGTGCAGATCGGCGGCGTTATGCTTTACACTAAGGGCCACAATTTCATCCAACTCCATTTAACTTCTCCTGACTATGACTTCCATTGAGCACAACTTACAGCAAGTGCGTGAGCGTATCGCCGCTGCCGCCGCACGTTGCGGCCGCGCGCCAGAAGAAATTACCCTGCTTGCAGTGAGCAAAACCAAACCTGCGAGCGCGGTCGCAGAAGCCATTGCCGCTGGACAACAGGCGTTCGGTGAAAATTACGTACAGGAAGGGGTTGAAAAAGTGGCGGAACTGGCCGCACATCCTGATTTGCAATGGCACTTTATCGGCCCGCTGCAATCCAATAAAAGCCGCCTGGTGGCGGAAAACTTCGCCTGGTGCCACACCGTTGACCGGCAGCGCATTGCGCAGCGCCTGAACGATCAGCGCCCAGCGTCATTGCCGCCGCTCAACGTGTTAATTCAGGTAAATATCAGTGACGAAAACAGCAAATCTGGCATCATGCTGGAGGCGTTGCCGGAGCTGGCTCAGCAGATAGCGGCGTTGCCGCAGCTACGTCTGCGTGGGCTGATGGCCATTCCGGCGCCCGAGTTGGAATACGCGCGGCAACTGGCGGTATGTCAGCAGATGGCTGCCGCGTTTCAGGCCTTAAAGCAGGACTATCCTGACGTCGATACGCTTTCTCTGGGAATGAGCGACGATATGGACGCGGCAATCGCCGCGGGCAGCACCATGGTGCGTATTGGCACCGCCGTTTTTGGCGCGCGGGATTATGCGCGACCTTCACAACAATAATTGAGGAACCTCATGTTAACACTGACGTTTTTAGTCAAAACGCTGATCGATTTGTACGTGATGGTGCTGCTGCTGCGCATCTGGATGCAGTGGTCGCGCTGTGACTTCTACAATCCGCTGGCGCAGTTTGTCGTGAAGATCACTCAACCGATTATCAAGCCGCTGCGCCGCGTGATTCCTGCGATTGGCCCGATTGATACCGCGTCGCTGCTGCTGGCCTTTGTGCTGACCACGCTGAAATATCCGATCCTGTTGCTGATTCAGGTCGGCGTGTTCTCGGTTGATCCCACCAACCTCTTGGTTGGCTTGCTGTCGCTAGTGAAATCCGCCGGTTATCTGGTGTTCTGGGTGATCATCATTCGCTCGCTTATGAGCTGGATCAGCCAGGGCCGCGGTCCGGTGGATCAGGTTTTGCTGCAGTTGACTGAACCGCTGATGTCGCCAATTCGTCGTATTCTGCCTGCGATGGGCGGTATCGATTTCTCTGCCATGATTGTGATTCTGGTGCTGTACGCACTGAATTTCCTCGGCATGGACCTGTTCCCAGGTCTCTGGTATTTGCTGTAATTCGTTAATCTGGAACTGTTATGCAAAAAGTTGTTCTCGCGACCGGTAATCCGGGCAAAGTTCGTGAACTGGCCGATCTGTTAGCGGCCTTCGGACTGGATATCGTGGCGCAAACCGACCTCGGCGTTGAGTCGGCGGAAGAAACCGGCCTGACCTTCATCGAAAACGCCATCCTGAAAGCGCGTCATGCGGCGGAGATTACCGGTTTACCGGCGATTGCCGACGATTCCGGCCTGGCGGTAGACGCGCTGGGCGGCGCGCCGGGCATTTACTCCGCGCGCTATGCAGGCGTTGACGCCAGCGATCGGCAAAATCTGGATAAGCTGCTGGTGGCGCTGGAAAACGTGCCGGAAGGCGAACGTCAGGCGCAGTTTCATTGCGTGCTGGTTTACGTGCGTCACGCCGCCGATCCGACGCCGCTGGTGTTCCACGGTAGCTGGGCCGGAGAGATTGCCCGCGCGGAAGCGGGTGCAGGCGGCTTCGGTTACGATCCCATCTTCTACGTACCTGAATTAGGTAAAACGGCGGCAGAGCTGAGTAAAGACGAAAAGCGCGCCGTCTCTCACCGTGGTAAAGCATTGACGCTGCTGCTGGAAGCGATGCGCAATGCCTGAGTTACCGCCGTTAAGTCTGTATATCCACATTCCATGGTGTGTGCAGAAGTGCCCATACTGTGATTTCAACTCGCACGCGTTAAAAGGCGAAGTGCCGCACATTGAGTATGTGCAGCACCTGCTCAACGATCTCGAACAGGATTTACCGCTGACGTCCGGGCGCGAAGTGCGCACCATCTTCATCGGCGGCGGTACACCAAGCCTGTTGAGCAGCAATGCGATGCAGATGTTGATGGATGGCGTGCGGGCACGTTTGCCGCTGGCTGTCGATGCGGAAATCACCATGGAAGCCAATCCGGGCACAGTGGAAGCCGACCGCTTTAGCGGCTATCAGCGCGCCGGGATTAACCGTATTTCAATTGGCGTGCAGAGCTTTAGCCCGCAAAAACTTGAACGTCTTGGCCGCATTCACGGGCCGCAGGAAGCGGTGCGCGCGGCGCAGCTGGCGGAAGGCTTAGGCCTGCGCAGCTTTAACCTCGACCTGATGCACGGTTTGCCGGATCAGTCGCTGGAAGAAGCGCTGGACGATTTGCGCCAGGCGATTGCGCTCAACCCGCCGCATCTGTCGTGGTATCAGCTGACGATCGAGCCAAACACCTTATTTGGCTCACGTCCGCCAAAACTGCCGGATGATGACGCGCTGTGGGATATCTTCGAGCAAGGTCATCAGCTGCTCAGCGCCGCTGGCTATCTGCAGTATGAAACCTCGGCCTACGCTAAACCGGGCTATCGCTGCGAGCACAACCTCAACTATTGGCGCTTCGGTGATTATCTTGGCATTGGCTGCGGTGCCCACGGCAAACTAACGCAGCCGGATGGCCGCATTGTGCGTACGGTGAAAACCCGCCATCCTCGCGGCTTTATGAAGGGTAATTACCTCGATAAGCAGCACGACGTAGCCGAGAACGACAAACCGTTCGAGTTCTTTATGAACCGTTTCCGCCTGCTGGAAGCGGCACCGCGCGCAGATTTCCGTCGCTACACCGGCATGAATGAGCAAGTGATTCGTCCGCAAATTGATGCGGCGATAAGTGCGGGATACGTGGTGGAAACCAGCGAGAACTGGCAGATTACCGAAAAAGGGAAGTTGTTCCTGAATTCGCTGTTGGAGCTGTTCCTGAGCGATGATGAGTAAATCTGTAATGGGATCGCTGTGCATGGCGATCTTGCAGCGGAGCACTTCTAATGTTGTAAGGTGCGCAATAATGCGCACCGAGTTAACATAGCTACGTTTGGTTTAATCGTCGTGCATAACGATTAAATTACCTTAGCCGTAAGCAAGCTCAATTTCCTGATTGACCAACAGCGTGTAATTTTCTTTGCTATTGGTTATCAGCTTCCAGCTTTCACCACCGACCTGTACGTTATTCTGCGAAATTGACCAACCCTCGCGCCACTCCGCCCGATCAATAATAACGCGGTCGCCCCTATCGCCATCAATCATCAGCTGTTGCGTGCCATCGTTAATAAATAACCCGTTGCCGCCTTCGGTGAGCAGTGCGGTCAAATCCAGCTTGAGGGTATTATTGCCTTGTCCGGTAATATCCACCTGTTGCAAACCTTCAACACGTTCAACGATATCTGAAAAATCAATGTGCTGTTCTGCACCGTCAAAAACAAGTTTTCCGGTTTGAATCGCATCGATTGGCTGAGTAGTAATTAACCAGCTAGCTACATCAATAATATGCAATTCACCGGCGGCTGGCGCATAAATTGGCGCGGCTTCATTCGACGCGATACTTTTAACCCCGGTGCCTTCTCCGCTGCCCCAGGTCATGGTATCAATAGTCCAGCCAACATCATTGTAGGTTTTTACCCAACCATAGAACCAATAGTAACAGTAGGTATCGGGATCGGCCGCTGAATGTACCTCAATATACCCTATCGGCTTTTCTGCACTCGCCTTATAGTTAAATTGATAACTCTGCGATTCGTAATTAATAGTGCCACTTTGTGCCAGCGCCTGGATAGCAAGTAACGTACCGTCCGGTGAGTAAACTTTCACTTTTGCATTGCTATTATGCAGGTTAGCATAATTAAACGCGACAAAGTCTGTTTCACCAAAATCATATTTAACAATTGAGTTATCCAGCATCGTCACCGCCCGACCATGGTAATAATCGGTATGGGTTTTTATATTCGACATGATGCCCGTGTGAAAGGTATTAATTGCATCGCCATGCTTTAACTCGGTGACTTTGAGCTTGCCGTATTGATATGTTTGCCCGGTTGCCCAGTTATCATTACTTCTGAGCTCCCAGTCTTCACTGTTTCTTTCATACCTCGGCACAGATTTGTAATTCACCGAGTAGTTCTGTGAAGGAATGCTTTTATTTCCTGCGGTATCAACTGCCTCAACCGTGAAATTATTATAGCCTTCTCTCATATCACGATTAGGCGTAATCACCCAGTCACCCGCGCCATTTGCCTGTGCTATGCCGACAGGCACCCCATCCTGATAAAGCGTGACGCTGCTGTAAGCTTCGGCTTTGCCTCTGAAGTCTAAGCGTGTATCGTCCGTTGTTTGACCCGATGCAATATTGCCTTGCTGCTTGCCCACGTCATCCCAGGCCTGAACGATGGTAGGCTGCGTGGTGGAACCATCAACAACCAGCGTCGTGGTACCGCTCCATTTACTGACGTTACCTGCGTGATCGATACTGCGAACCCGGAAATTCCAGCTACCATCGGCCAGATCAACTGGCGGCGTCCATTGCCAGTTACCATTACTGTCGACATTCACCGTCGCGGTTGTAATCCAGCTTCCATTCTTGCCAGCATACTGCACGCGCACATATTCACCGGGCTCACCACTACCGTGTAATTCTGGTCGGCGATCGTCGGTTGCCTTAGTAAAATCAAACTGCCCACGATTAAGACCCACGTCATCCTGATAATATTTTATTACTGCGTTATCAGGATTCAGCGTGTCTAATTCGAAGTTCCATTTCTGTGAGGATGGGCTGCGGTTATCAGCACGGTCTACCGCAACGGCACTGAGTTCATAATTTCCGTCTTTGGGTAAATTAACTTCCACTTCCCATTCACCGCGAGCATTAGCTTTTACTGAGGCCAGCGGCGTTTTATTGTTTTTATTATAGATGTACACAATGCTGTTTGCTTCCGCATTGCCACGGACGACAGGATTTGGATCGTTGGTGTATCCATTGCGCTTAATGCTTTCACCATTTTGCACACCGCCAGCAACGTCATCTTCAATAGCAATAATTGCAGGTTGTGCTGGTGGAATGGTATCAACATTATAAGCCACGGTAACAGGCGTTCCGATATTTCCCGCGAAATCTACCGGGGTAAAACTCAGGCTATATTCACCATCACTGAGCGGGCGTACTGGTGTCCATTCAATCGCACCGTTACGCACGGGCAGGGTTATTACCTGATTGCCATTCAGGGTAACTATGATCTGCTTTGTATCGGGTGAAGTGACTTCGACATACCAGCTCTTTTGTGGATCGTTATACCAGCCGGGTAATGCGTGGACGATAATATCGTCTGAATATAACCAGTCCGGATTAATGGCTGCTTTAGAACTTTCTTTATCTTGTTTATCTTGATTAGCGACATGTGGATTAACAACGATAAAATCATCAGAGAAATCAAAATTAATACTCATAACCACCTCGATGTGAAATATATTAAACGAGGTGTTATATTCTCACCGCTCAAATGACCCATTAACAAGAAGCGTCTTAATCTAAAAAAGACGCTTTCAAGTTAAATAATTTGTCACTAAGGCGATTTCAAGACATTTCACGTTTTAAGTAAATACAACAAGACATCAAATAAACCCAGCTTATCTTGTCATTTACCATAAAATAAAAAAAAGATAATCTTCTAGGTTTATCAACGCGAAATTATCTTATATAATCTGTAAAGATTGATAATTTTATTGAATCCCTTTTATCAATTCTGAGCGTTGTTTTTCTAACACCGTCACGCGATTACACACCTCGTGACCAAAATTCTGGAAATCTTGTTCCTGTTTATTCCATTCCGCCTGCACCGATTGCTGTAAGCCACCAAGGTTGCCCATGATCGCCTGTAGCGGATTGCTGCCGTTCGCCGCCTGGCTGCTGCCCATTTCGTTCAGGCTATCCTGCATGATGCCGCCAAGCGTGCTTTGCACCAGTTTCTCGCCGTCAGCACGAACCTGGTCGATAGCCTGATGGTGGAACGTCAGCCCATCTGGACGATGCTCAATAATACGGTTCATCTGCTCTTTAAGTTGACCATCCAGCTTAGTCAGGCGATTGCGCACGTTGCTGTTCGCGCCGAGCTTTTCAACAATCACTTTATCCAGCGCCACACGGCTGCGCTCCAGACGCGAAGTCGCCCCGCTATCGATCCACGGCAAATCGCGGCGCAGCGCCGTTTGATAATCAATGGCTTTCTGGCGATCAGCGTTATCCACGTTGACCTTTTGGCCATTGAACTGCACATCGCCCTGCGGAGTGATTTCGAGGTTGCCGTTGGTTCCCACCACCTGCACGCTCTGCGGTTTAACGATCACATCATCCTGTGGCTTAACGCTGCATTCATATGCAGCCTGAGCCTGAGTTGCCGCCAGCAGCAGCGCGGCGATAAGTGCCTTACGAACCATGAAATCTCCCTTTTTTACAGGCTTGAAGGTCGGGCGTTGAGCGTCGCAGCCATTTTTGTGCCGGCCAGCGCACAGCATCCGGAGCGTACATGAGTACGTGAGGAATGCGAGCACTGCCCGGTGCAAAAAGGGCAAGTAAGCTAGCCCGATACGATCTTTAGTCCCACCAAACGTCGAAGAGTTCAGTTACCTGCACATCAGACAGGTTGTGGGCTTCCAGCCATTTGCGCACCAGCTCGCGGTGCTCATCGGTGCATTTGCCGGTTTCCTGCAGACACACCAGACCTTCCCACACCAGATAACCGCTGCCGTCATACGCCAGACCGTTCGGCGCGATCACTTCATTAATGAACTGATCAACGGTGGCGTCGATTTGCTGCTCAGTAGTGCCTTCGGCGAAACGCCAGGCGACGGAGAAACCTAATTCCTGAAACTCATCAATATGCAGTTTTTTACGCAAACGACGGCTACGCTGTACGGCCATTATTTCACCCTCTCAAACATCAGATCCCATACGCCATGGCCCAGTCGCTGCCCGCGCTGCTCAAACTTAGTTAACGGACGCGTTTCGGGACGCGGCACGTAATTGTTACTTTCCGACTGATTTTTATATCCGTCGATGCTGCTCATCACGTCTAACATGTGTTCGGCGTAGGCTTCCCAATCGGTCGCCATATGGAATACGCCGCCCAGCTTCAACTTGCGCATCACCAGCTCAGCAAACGGCACCTGCACGATGCGGCGTTTGTTATGGCGCGCTTTATGCCACGGATCCGGGAAGAACAGCTGCACCATGCGCAGCGAGTTATCCGGAATCATCTTCTGCAGCACTTCCACCGCGTCGTGACACATCACGCGCAGGTTCTCAACGCCCGCTTCTTTGGCAGAAGCCAGGCAAGCGCCCACGCCCGGCGCATGCACTTCCAGGCCGAGGAAGTTTTGATGCGGATTATTCTGCGCCATGGTCACCAGCGAGGCGCCCATACCGAAACCGATCTCCAGCACCACCGGCGCTTCGCGGCCAAACAGCGTCACCAGATCCAGCGGCTCCTGCTGGAACTCCACGCCCATCTCCGGCCATAAATTATCAAGCGCGAGCTGCTGTCCTTTCGTTAAGCGCCCCTGACGGCGCACAAAACTGCGGATACGGCGTAATGGCCGCCCGTTCTCATCAAATTCTGGGGTGATGACGTCATTAATCATGTTGAAGCCTGCTGGTTAGCCTGTTCTGGGAAACGGGCATTATGCAAAGTTAGAAAGCAGAAGCAAGCCTTTGCAATGTTCCGGTTTACACCCAGAGGTCTCTGTGCTGGAATTCCTGCCTGATTGTAGAGTAAACACGGAAAATTTCCTTCTTATGATGCAAGCGCCGACGTTCGCGCAACAAGTGCTGGATTGGTATCAGCGCTTCGGTCGCAAAACCCTGCCGTGGCAGCAGGAGAAAACGCCGTACAAGGTATGGCTCTCTGAAGTGATGCTGCAGCAAACCCAGGTTGCTACCGTCATTCCCTATTTTGAACGTTTTATGGCGCGCTTCCCCACGGTGGCCGATCTGGCGGCTGCACCGCTGGATGAAGTGCTGCATCTATGGACCGGCCTTGGCTATTACGCGCGTGCGCGCAACTTGCACAAAGCGGCGAAACAGGTGGTGGAAAAGCACGGCGGCGAGTTCCCGCGTAACTTTGACGATGTCGCGGCGCTGCCGGGCATTGGTCGCTCCACTGCGGGCGCGGTGTTATCGCTGTCGTTGGGTCTGCATTTCCCGATTCTGGACGGCAACGTAAAACGCGTGTTGGCGCGCTGCTACGCGGTCGGCGGTTGGCCGGGCAAAAAGGACGTGGAGAAACGGCTGTGGCAGATCAGCGAAGAGGTCACGCCCGCAAAGGGCGTCAGCCAGTTCAATCAGGCGATGATGGACCTTGGCGCGTTAGTATGTACTCGCTCACGTCCTAAATGCGAAATTTGCCCTCTTAGCAGCGGCTGCGTCGCCTATGCCAACAGCAGCTGGGCCGAGTATCCAGGCAAAAAACCGAAGCAGATCTTGCCGGAACGTAGCGGCTGGATGTTGATGATGCAGGATGGCGATGACGTGTGGTTAGCGCAGCGTCCGCCGGTTGGCCTGTGGGGCGGGTTATTCTGCTTCCCACAGTTTACAAGTGAGCAAGCGCTAACTGACTGGCTAACCGAGCGCGGCATTCATACCAAACCGCAGCAGCTCACGGCCTTCCGTCACACCTTTAGCCATTTCCACTTAGACATTGTGCCTATGTGGCTAGCGTGGCCTTCCGCTGGGTCGCTGATGGATGAAGCGGGCGGTCTCTGGTATAACTTAGCGCAACCACCGTCAGTGGGTTTGGCGGCGCCGGTTGAGCGCTTACTGCATGAATTGCGCCATCCCCAGCAGCTAAAACTGCATTCAAGAGTGACCGAAGAGGAAGAGTAATGAGCCGCACCATTTTTTGTACTTATCTGCAACGCGACGCTGAAGGCCAGGACTTTCAGCTCTATCCTGGCGAGTTGGGTAAGCGCATCTTTAACGAGATCTCTAAAGAAGCCTGGCAGCAGTGGATGTCCAAGCAAACCATGCTGATCAACGAAAAGAAATTGAGCATGATGAATCCGGAAGATCGCAAAGTGCTGGAGAAGGAGATGATTAATTTCCTGTTCGAAGGCAAAGATGTGCACATTGAAGGTTACACCCCGCCAGAAAAATAACCGTTCAGGGCTTCCCATTGAGGCCCTCTTTTTCGATTCAGGCACGCATTAACAAATGAATAAAAAACTGATAGCGCTATTAGTGATTGCACCACTTTTGGTCTCCTGCTCCGGACAAAAAAAATCGCCGTTTCATGAAGAGTGGGTTAAGGACACCAACGGTTTTGATATTTTAATGGGGCAGTTTGCCCACAATATTGAAAACATTTGGGGAATCAATGAAGTTCTGATCGCCGGACCGAAAGATTACGTCAAATACAGCGACGGCTATTACACCCGCAGCCACATCAACTTTGACAGCGGTAGCATCACCATTGAGACCATTTCCGGCACCGATCCGATGGCCAGCCTGCGTCAGGCAATCATCACCACGCTGTTAATTGGCGAAGATCCCGGCAATGTCGATCTCTACTCCGATGTCAACGATATTCAAATCAGTAAAGAGCCGCTGCTGTACGGCCAGGTGCTGGATAATACCGGTCAGCCGATTCGCTGGCAGGGTCGCGCCGGCAGCTTTGCGGATTACCTGATTCAAAACAAACTGCAGAAACGCACTTCCGGCCTGCACGTCATCTGGTCGGTCACCATTCCGATGGTACCGAACCACCTCGACAAGCGTGCGCACAAATATCTGCCGATGGTGCGTAAAGCCGCTGAGCAATATGGCGTGGATGCGTCACTGATTCTGGCGATTATGCAGATTGAATCGAGCTTCAACCCGTATGCGGTGAGCCATGCCGATGCGCTGGGATTGATGCAGGTGGTGCAGCATACCGCCGGTGTCGATGTGTTCCGCATGAAGGGTAAAGGCGGCAAACCAAGCCGCAGTTATCTGCTTGATCCCGAGAATAATATTGATGCGGGCACCGCGTATTTGTCGCTGCTGCAGAGAAGTTATTTGGGTGGCATTCAGGATCCGGTTTCACGGCGTTATGCGGTGATTACGGCCTACAACGGCGGTGCGGGCAGCGTGCTGCGCGTGTTCTCCAGCGATAAAGATCGCGCCTTCTCGTCGATTAACGGTATGTCGCCAGCGGAGGTGTATCAGACGCTGACGACCAACCATCCTTCGGCAGAGTCGCGACGTTATCTGTATAAAGTGAGCCAGGCGCAGCGCAGTTATCGTCGATTCTAAGATAGTGCGATGATTGAAACGGTGGGCATAAATGCCCACCCTCCGTGTAAGGTCGCCATTCATGGCGACCTTGTTAAACCATCATATTCGCCACCAGATGCTTACGCCCGCTTTCATCTTCCTCGGTGTAAACTCCTTGCAGCTCTGGCGAGAAGCCCGGTAGCAGATTGATGCCCTCTTCCAGCGCGAGGAAATAGCGCTGCACTGCGCCGCCCCACACTTCGCCAGGCACCACGCACAGCACGCCCGGCGGATAGGGCAATGCGCCTTCTGCCGCAATGCGCCCTTCGGCTTTGGCAATCGGCACCAGCTCCACTTCGCCACGAATATAAGCCTGATGCGCATCCTGCGGATTCACCTTCACCGGAGGGAAGCATGCGGAACGGAACATCGCCTTCTGCAGATCTTTGACGTCGAAACTGACATAAAGATCGTGCATCTCCTGACACAAACGACGCAGCGTATAACCTTTGTAGCGTTCAATATTTTTGCGATAAACGCTCGGCAGCACTTCCGCCAGTAGCGCATCCTCGCGCACGTGCTGCTCAAACTGCACCAACATCGCCACCAGATGCGCCATTTTCTCCGGCGTTTCTGCTGGCGTCATCAGGAACAGAATCGAGTTAAGATCGCACTTCTCCGGCACAATGCCGTTCTCACGCAAATAGTTGGCCAGAATGGTCGCTGGAATGCCAAAACGGGTGTACTCACCGCTGGCTGCATCAATGCCCGGCGTAGTCAGCAGCAGCTTGCAGGGATCAACTAGATACTGTTGCTGCGCGTAGCCGGCAAAACCGTGCCACTTCGCGCCCGGTTCAAGACTGAAGTAAGCGGGATCGGCGGCGATGGCTTCAGTTTCTGCCGCTTGCCATAGCTTGCCGTGTACTTTCTCCGGCAGGAACGGCTGAATCATCTCACAACGTTCCAGAATCGCTTTGCGCGCATCAATGCCGATGGTGACACACTCGTGCCACATGCTGCGCCCCGCCTCTCCTTGGTGCATGCGGGCGTTAATATCCAGCGCCGCAAACAGCGGATAAAACGGGCTGGTTGAGGCGTGCAGCATAAACGCATTATTGAGGCGCTTGTGTGGACAGAAACGCTTCTGCCCACGGATGTGATTGTCTTTCTTGTGAATCTGCGAAGTCTGTGAGAAACCAGCCAGCTGCTTGTGCACCGACTGCGTGACAAAGATGCCCGGATCGTTCGCGTTCAACGTCAGCGTTAACGGCGAGCAGCCGGCCATCAGCGGGATGAACTGCTCGTAACCGACCCACGCTGAATCAAACAGGATGTAATCGCACAGATGTCCGATACGATCGACCACCTGGCGCGCGTTGTACACCGTGCCGTCGTAAGTGCCGAGCTGAATTATCGCCAGGCGGAATGGGCGCGCATCGTTGGCACGTTCGGGTGCCACTTTGGCGATTTGATCACGCAGATAAGCATCGTCAAAACAGTGCGCATCAATGCCGCCGATAAAGCCAAACGGATTGCGCGCCGCTTCCAAATATACCGGCGTTGCGCCCGCCTGAATCAACGCGCCATGATGATTGGATTTGTGGTTATTGCGGTCAAACAGCACCAAATCGCCGCGCGTTAACAGCGCGTTGGTCACCACTTTATTGGCGCTGGAGGTGCCGTTGAGCACAAAGTAGGTTTTATCGGCGTTAAACACTTTCGCCGCAAACTTTTGCGCATCTTTAGCTGAGCCTTCGTGGATCAGCAGATCGCCGAGCTTAACGTCGGCGTTACACATATCAGAACGGAATACGTTCTCGCCGTAGAACTCATAAAACTGACGACCCGCCGGATGTTTGCGGAAGAAAGCGCCACCCTGATGTCCCGGACAGGCAAACGTGCTGTTTTGCATATCGACGTAGCGCGTGAGCGTGTCGAAGAACGGCGGTAGCAACTCAGCTTCATACGCTTGCGCGGCGTCTTCCAGCGCATCCCACTCTTCTGGCGCACCGTTGATTTCACCGGTGACGCCCGGCAGCTTCAGCACTTCTTCATCGAACGCATTGGCAACAAACACCGGCAGATTAAAGCCGATCTTGCGCAACAGCGTCAGCACGCCACTGCGCGTGTCTGAAAGGGTGATCACTACCGCAGCGACATCGGTAAAGTCGGTATTGTCCAGCGTCACCACATCGCGCGCGGTGTTGAGACTAAGGGTTGGCGCTACAGCAACGCTGGCAGCAATTTTCAATGGGTTCATAACACAAATCCCTGAGAGAGGATGAGTGGGTGCCGATGGCACAGCAATGAGGAGATTTCCTCGGCGAAAGTCATAAGGGAGTTGATCACTGACTGGGGCGCAATCATGTCATCTTTTTTTTGCGGGAACAACCCGCGGCGGGTAAGGGTTGGGTAAGGGAAAAAAAGGAGTAGTATTACCCCACTTTCCTCAACCAGCCGGAGGCTGCATGTTCAAGGCATTGGTCATTGAAAATGACGAACAGGGCTACCGTACATCTCTGAAAGATCTGTCAGAAAAACAGTTGCCAGATCAGGATGTCACCCTTGAAGTAAGCTACTCCACCCTCAACTACAAAGACGCGCTTGCCATCTGCAATAAAGGCCCGATTGTGCGGCAATTCCCGATGGTGCCGGGCATCGATTTTGTGGGTCGGGTGATCAGCAGTCGCCATGCCGAATGGCAGCAAGACGACGTGGCGCTGCTCACCGGTTGGGGCGTAGGCGAGAAACATTGGGGTGGACTGGCGCAGAAAGCCAGCGTGTCGGGCGACTGGCTGGTGAAAGTCCCCGCCGCACTTAGCCCGCTGCAAACCATGGCGATTGGCACCGCTGGCCTCACCGCCATGTTGTGCGTACTGGCGCTGGAAAAACAGGGCATCACACCTCAGCACGGCCCGGTTTTAGTGACGGGCGCGAGCGGCGGCGTGGGCAGCTTCAGCGTCAGCCTGCTGGCGCGTCTCGGCTATGACGTGGTGGCTTCGAGCGGTCGTGCCAGCGACAGCGATTACCTGATCAACACGCTGGGCGCTACGTCGATTATCGATCGCGCGGAACTGAGTGAGCCTGGCAAACCGCTGGCGAAAGAGCGCTGGGCGGCGGCGATTGATAGCGTCGGCAGCCACACGCTGGCCAATGTGCTGGCGGGCATCAAGCGCGATGGCGTGGTAGCCGCGTGCGGCATGGCGCAGGGTTTGGATCTGCCGACCAGCGTCGCGCCGTTCATTCTGCGCGGCGTGATTCTGGCGGGCGTGGATAGCGTGATGTGCGCGAAACCGCTGCGTCAGCAGGCGTGGCAGCGTCTGGCGGAATTGGTGGATGGCGAATTATTGCAGCAGTTAACCAAGGTGATTCCGCTAAGCGCAGCGCGTGAAGGCGCCGAGCAGTTGCTGGCCGGTCAGGTGCGGGGACGATTGATTGTTGATTGCCGCTGATGTGTTCGTAGGGTCGCCATTCATGGCGACCTTGTACGCATGAATCGCGGACTGGTGGGCATGAATGCCCACCCTACGAAAACCCAGGCATTGCCATCATGGTCGCAACTGAATCTGCGGCCTGCCCTTTCCCTCCTTTATCACCACATCCAGCTCCGCCTGATACCACCGCGTCAGCGTGTCTTCGTTCATCACTTCCTGCGGTGCGCCCTCTGCCACCAGCTTGCCTTGATGCAGCAGCAGCACGCGATCCGACCACAGCGACGCGAGATTCAGATCGTGCAGCACGGTACAGACGCTAAAGCGTCCGTTGCGCGTCAGGCGATGCAGCAAACGCAAACTGTGCTGCTGCCAGAACAGATCGAGCGCTGACGTCGGTTCGTCAAGAAACAGCCAACCGCGCGGACCGTCGTCGTGCCATAGCTGCGCCAGCACGCGCGCCAGCTGCACGCGCTGCTGTTCACCGCCGGAGAGCGATCGATAATCGCGCTTTGCCAGTTCAAGACTGCCGGTGAGATGCATCACCTCATCAATTACCGTTTTCGATTGGCTGGCTGGCCACGGCGCGCGGCCCATCGCCACCACGTCGGCAGCGGGCAGCGGAAAACTGACGCTATTTTGCTGGCGCATCACCGCGCGGCGCTGCGCCAGCGGTTCGCGTGGCCAGTCGTTTAACGGTCGATCGCCAAGCCAGCATTGGCCGGATTCCGGCATGAGAAACCCGGTCAACAGCCGCAGCAGCGTGGATTTCCCCGCACCGTTCGGGCCGATCAGCGCGACCATTTCGCCAGGCTGCAAGCTCAGTGAAACGTCATCGATTAAAGCGCGTGAGCCGTGGCTGAAGCGCAGGCCACGCGCTTGCAGGCAATCACTCATTCATCCCCCTTGGGCTCACGCAGAATCAGCCAGAGAAACCACGGGCCGCCCAGCAGGCTGGTTAACAGGCCCACCGGCATTTCCGCCGGAACCACCACCGTGCGCGCCAGTGTATCGGCTAGCAGCAGCAAAATTGCGCCCGCCAGTGCCGAACCGGGCAGCATCCAGCGATGATCGCTGCCGAGACAGAAACGCATCAGGTGCGGCACCACTAAACCGACAAATCCGATAATGCCGCTCACCGCCACGGCGGTACCCACCAGCAAGGCGCTCAGCACCAGCAGCTGACGCTGCGTGCGCTTAACGTTGATGCCCATGTAATGCGCATCCTCTTCACCAAGTTGCAGCAAATTGAGACGACGCGCGCGCAGCTGAATCGCCATCAGCGCCGGCAGAATCAGCACCGCGCACACCGCCAGGCTCGGCCACTGTGCCGCACTCAAACTGCCCATGCCCCACAGCGCCAGCTGACGTAGCTGCTGATCGTTACTCAGCCATGACAGCACGCCAACCGCCGCGCCGCACAAGGCATTGATGGCGATGCCGACCAGCAGCAGGCGCGACAAATTGCCTAACGCCATACGGCTAAAACTGAAGATCAGCAGCGTTACCACCAAACTGCCGATAAAGGCGGCAATGCTCGGCAGCCACAGCGCCAGCAGCGGCGGTAAGCCAAGCGGAATGATGATTGAGAGCGCCACCGCTAAACCCGCGCCGCTGCTGATGCCGAGCAAGCCGGGATCGGCCAGTGGATTGCGAAACAATCCCTGCATCACCGCGCCGGATACCGCCAGCGCCATGCCGAGCAGCACCGCCAGCAGCACGCGCGGCAGGCGGATGTTGACCCAAATTTGCCATGTCATATCGCTGAACGGCGCACGCCACAAGGTACGCATGGAAAGTGGCATTGCGCCGAAGTTGGCGGCCAGCAGCATACACATCACCATGCTGATGCCCATCAAACACAACCAGCGCAGCACAGAGGTATTAGTCATGTTTTTCCCCTAAATCATTCAAGGTGCAGGAAGGCAGCAAGTGTGCGCATCCCCAGGAGCTTACATCAGTAAGTGACTGGGGTGAGGACTCGCAGCTAACGTGCCTGCGGCTTGAAGTATGACGGGGAAGCGGCTTCGGCGGCGTGACGCAACTTGATGAGAACGCCCGGCGTATCCAGGCCAAAGCTCAGCAGCGCCATTTCATCGACCACCAGCAACGCGCGATGCTGACCGGCCGGCGTCATTGCCAAACCGGGCAGCGCCCACACTTTCTCTTCGCCGCCCAGCGTACGCAGGCCATCTTCACCCACCACGATCAAATCCGGCGCCGCCGCGACCACGCCTTCCTGCGACAGCTGCTGGTAATGCGGCACCGCCGCCATCGCGTTAATCAGACCCGCGCTGCGAATCGCGCCATCCGCGCCGGTTTGTGCGCCCGCCGTCTGGGTGCGCATGCCGCCGTGCGCCATGATAAACAGCACTTTAATCGGCAACGGTTTTTGCGGGATCTGCGCGCGCTGCTTATTCACTTTTTCGATCAGCGCGGTGGCCTCATCTTCACGATGCAGCGCTTTGCCGATAGTCGCGATTTTTTCTGGAATGGCGTCGAGGCTGTTTTTGCCGGTGACATCCACTACTTTCACGCCAGCTTGTGCCACTTGCTGCAGTACCAGCGACGGTTTTGCCAGCTCGCTACTCAGCACCAGCGTCGGCTTCAGCGCCAGAATCCCTTCGGCATTCAGCTGCCGCATATAACCGACATCCGGCAGCTTATTAGCCTGCGCCGGATGCTGGCTGGTGCTGTCGCGCGCCACCAAATCCTGCTGCGCATCCAGCGCATAGATGATTTGCGTGACATCACCGCCAATCGAGATCACCCGCTCCGCCGCTACAGCGGGGAGCGCCAGCGTACTCAGCAGCAACAGAAGTTTTCTCATGCTGCTCCCTCCAGCGACATCACCTGCTCACGCCAGCGCACCTGCTCCGGTGTGCCTTCGCTGCGCTGACCATACAGCTGCGCGATCTGCGTGCCGTCGGCGGCAAACAGTTCCAGGCTGGTGACGAAGCCGTCGCCGCTTGGTTTGCGCGTCACCCAGCTTTCATGGATGCGATCCGCCATCAGGTGCAGCGTGAAGGTGGGATTGAAGATGTTGATCCAGTTATCCATCGGCATCAGTTTCTGCACCGCGCCGGTGAAGATCTGCGTGCAGCCACGGTTGCCGATGAAAATCATGATTTCGTTGCCATCCTGCTGCGCCAGATCCAGCAGCTGCGCCAGAGAGTCATTGCTCACCTGACGCGCCAGATCGTCCGGCACCGCGCGAAACGCCTGCGGGCGCGAAAGGTTGTGGCGCTTCAACAGACCAAAAAACTGATGCACATCGGTGATGGCACGCCATTCGGCTTCCACTTTACTGGCATCAATCACACTGCTGTATTGCGGCACGCTGGCGGGCTGCGGATCTAACGTCGCGGCATTATCCACCACGAATTCGTTAAGCAGCGCATCCCAGGCAGCCATATCGGTGTTATCGGTGGTGTAGATTTTCAGCACCGCATCAGCGTGGCGATCAAAAATCTGGATGCTTTGACGTTCACCGTGGGCGTTCTGCTCACGCAGGAAGAATGCGCTGTGCCACTGATTGGGGAACAGACGCTGATCGAGCGCGCGTGGGTTGAGAATCAGCCCGGCATGTTCGCCAAGGTGCAGATTTTCATATTTGCCCAGCTGCTCGTGGACCGCATATTCATTACGGGTGATGCTTTTGGTTTCACCCACCGCCGCCAGTGCTGCCAGCAGCGCCGGGAAATTGGTTTTTAACGCCTTTGCATCCTGGCCAATACGCGCTTCACACAGCTGCGCTTCGCCAATGCCCATTAACGCCGCCAGATCGCGCGCGTACTTTTTCGGATGTTCGCCTTTCAGCGCCAGATAGTGATCGTAACGTGGGTTCATTGCCTTGCTCCGTGAAAATGCCCTGCGCTGCCGCAGGGCGAAAAAGGATTAGAAATCGACGTTCACACCCAACTGGAAGGTGCGGCCTGGCATCACCGCCAGGTTGATGTCGTTGCGTTCCTGGGCATTGCTGCTGGTCAGCGTGCGGCTGCTGGTGTAGTCCCAGTATTTGCGATCGGTAATGTTGTAGATGCCGCCGCTCAACTTG
The DNA here is from genome assembly GCF_059730785.1 of Pantoea sp. X-Soil-ISGK-421. Taxonomy (NCBI): domain Bacteria; kingdom Pseudomonadati; phylum Pseudomonadota; class Gammaproteobacteria; order Enterobacterales; family Erwiniaceae; genus Pantoea; species Pantoea sp. X-Soil-ISGK-421. The sequence goes on from NZ_AP035979.1 coordinate 3,357,333, forward strand.
ACGTTTTTCGTCGCCTGCCAATACGCCGTGGCATCCACCATGCCGTAACCCGGTACGCGCATATATTCTGCGGTGGAATCGGTAATTGCCGTGCCGCTGTTGGTGTAGCTTTCGCGGTTGGTCGCCGTGGCCTGCTTGCCTTTCACGAAGGTGGCGGTTAGCGCTGCGCCGTAGCCGCGTGCTTTGTCATCCCACGCCAGACCAACAATCGCTTTCAATGGTGCGACGCTATCAAGATCGATGTACTTGTCACCGGCGTAGCTGGACTTCGATTTCCCTTCGTTATAGCCCAGCGCAAAGGTGCTGCTCAGACCATCGACCTGCGGGAACCAGGTGCCGTAATTCACTTTGGTGGTGATCTCAGCACCATAAATGTAGGCCTTATCGCGGTTTTCAGCCTGATAGCTGGTGTAGATGTTGCTCGGTACGTTGACGAACATCTCCGGATTGGTGGCGCGACGATAGCGAGTGTAAGCGATGAAGTTTTTGTACTGGTTGTAAAACACCGAGGTGTTCACCGTTACGCCTTCGGTCGCCTGACCTTTCAGGCCCCACTCGACGTTGTTGCTGGTTTCGGTTTTCAGATCGGTGTTCCCAATCAACGCATACTGCCCGCTCCCGGCATAGCTGGAGCCGAGGTTCCATGAACCGTACAGCTGGCTGGTGGTGGGGAACTGCACGCCGCGTTTGTATTGCAGATAGGTGGTCAACGCTGGCGTTATGTCGTACTGGAAGGTCAGCGATGGCAGCACCTGCGTGTCGGAATTGGTTTTGCCGTACAGCGCTTCGACCTGCTCTTCGGTCAGCACCGTGCTACCGGTGGTAAGATCACCCAGATCCTTCGGCTTAGTGCTTTGATACATCACGCGCACGCCGGGAATGATCGCGAAGTTGTGGCTATCCAGATCGAAGTTGATCTTATCCTGCAGATAACCGGCCACGGCAAATGTGCGACTGTCTGACTGTGGCTGCGTAATGGCGCTGAAGGTGCTTGGCGCTGGCGCCTGACGGAACGGACGCTCGCTGTTATCCAGGCGCGCGTTAACACCGGCACTCAGCTCATGACGACCGAGCGTTTTGGTGCCGCGCGTATCGAAGCCGTAGGTATCGACGTTGAAATCGGAGTAGACAAAGCCATACTGGCTGGCGCTGGTTGGTAAATAGGTATTGTCATGCGCCTGGGTTTGCTGCCAGTAAAGGCGCGTGGTCAGCGTATCGATGAAGTCGTTATATGGCGTCCACTCATCCGCCAGATTGATGCCCCAGCGGCGCGTATCACTCTGCTGCTGCGCAGTGCCCCACACGGTATTGCCGCTGGTGTCCCAGGTATCGTAATGGCTGTGATTGGTTTTGTGATAGTAATCGAAAGTGGCGCTCAGCTTGTGCTGATCGTTGGGCTGCCAGATACCGGAGGTCATAAAGGCATCGGAGTGCCAGTTAGCCGGATAGGCGTCTTTTACATCGCTGTTGTTGCGGGTTTCCTGGCCATCGCGACGGCTGTAAACAAACAGGCCGCGCAGCTCATCATCGCCAGCGGCGGCGGTGATGCCGTTGTGCCAGCTGCGATTCGAGGAGTCGTAATCGCTCTGATAACCGAAGTAGGTATTTTTGTCGCTGGTAAGATAATCGTCGGCGGTTTTGTTGTGGAACGAGACGTTACCGCCGATGGAGGTATTCGGCTGATCCACCGCCGTGGCGCCCTTCTCGATATCGACGCTGCCGAACATGTAGGGATCGATGTAATCGCGGCCAATACCAAAGGTGTTGTTGCCGGTGCGGCTGACGTAAGGACGTCCGGTGGCATCCGGAATTGGAATGCCGTCGATATCCATGCCAACGCGATTACTCTCCAGACCACGAATGTTGTAACCAGTGTAACCCGCGCGGTCGAAGCCGCTTTTCCCGGCAGACGAACCGCCGCTGGAACCGGTGGCGCTGATTAACGGCTCATAACGCATGATCGAACCGAAATCGTTCGCACCGCGTTTTTGCAGTTCTTGTGCGGTAATAGTGGTTTTATTGCCGGCCTGCTGCTTCGGCGCGGTAACGGTGAGAACCGGTTCGTCGCTGGCGGCAAAGCTGCAGGCGGCATGAATTGCCGCAGACAAAATGGCAACGTTGAAAAGGCGTGGCTGGTTTAATCCCTGAAAGAATGAAGACATGCGCGAAATACCTGGTTAATTGTTAGTATTCGCTCACTTGCTTGCTGCCGGAAAGTACGGGCTTTGTTGAAAAGACCGTAAAAAGTTATGGACTTAATTTATGTAATAAATAATTTCGACAGAAATGTAATGCAATTGGTAATCATTATCAATAGCATTTACACTAAGATGTATCTTAGACCGCACATTTTGTTAACTTGTTTATAATCAATAATTAAGCAGAGACACCTATGACACAGAAACCTGCCATCACCATTCACTACTGTACTCAATGCAACTGGCTGCTACGTTCTGCGTGGATGGCGCAGGAGTTACTGCATACCTTTGCCGAGGATTTAAGTGCGGTAACGCTTAAGCCAGGCACCGGCGGCGTGTTTGAGATCCAGATTGATGGGCTGGTGATTTGGGAGCGTAAGCAGGAAGGCGGATTCCCGGATGCGGCCGCGTTGAAGCAGCGCGTGCGCGATGTTTGCTGGCCGGATCGGGCACTGGGACATGTTGATAAGAAGAAGAGCTGATTGCGCACCCTGCAACAGAACGGTCGCCATGAATGGCGACCCTACGGGCGATCATTTAACTCCTGGCGATTTTCTCCGCCGCTTCATGCAGCGCGTTGATCACGATCGCCAGCGCCTCATCCGAAATATCTTCCTGTGCCAGACGATGATTCAGCGAGTGTTTAATCAGGTGAATCGCCTGCTCAACCTGCGGGATGCTGCGGTTATTTACCAGAATCGCCAGCGAGGTTAATCGCTCGATAATTGCGTCCACATTGTCACGATTTTCTGCCAGCAGCGCCGATCCGCTGTCATTCAGCGCATAGGCTTTACGCGATGCCTGCGCATCGACCACGCGAATCGCATCCATCTCTTCGAGCAACGTCAAATTGGGATAAATAATGCCGGGACTTGGGGAGTATTCCCCTTTGGAGAGTTCTTCAACCGATTTGATCAGCTCATAACCATGTGCAGAATTGTTCGCCAGAAAATGTAGCATTAACAGGCGGATATCGCTGGCATCCAGCATTCGCTCCCGACGCTTCTTGCGTGCGCCTGCACAGACGGTACGCGGTGCGTGATCGGACTGCGATGGAAAATCCCGCTGCTGTTTCATTGCCTTCCTGAGCATCAATTAAGGGAGGTTGATAGTAGTCCGCCGCCTGGCAAAATTCAACACAGGCGGCAGCGCGCAGGTGGAGGGGTTATTTTTGATGCCAATACGCCACAGCACGAACGTAATCGCTATCTGCACCGCGTCCCTGGGTGAAGTAATCGCTCAGCAATTTCACCGCTTCGCCCTCGCCGGTCAACCAGATGAAGTATTCATTAGCGGGCAGCGCGATCTTATCCAGCTGCGCCGTTATTGGCGCAAGGTTCGCGGCCTGCAAGGCACCGCTGCCCAACCAGCTCACCTGCACATCGGGCAGATCACCGAGATAATCGCGGCCGGTGGCTTCATCTGCACAGGCTAACAGATGAATTTCTTGCGCCTGCATTTCGGCATAACGACGTTTAAAGGCCGGTAAGCCGGTTTCATCGCAGACGTAAATCTGGCAGGCATAGTCCGTCGGTATAACCAACGAACCGCGCGGGCCGCCCATGGCAATTTGATCACCTACGCTGGCTTCGTTTGCCCAACTGCTGGCAACGCCGCCATCGTGGAGGTAGAAATCGATGGTCAGGGAATCTACGCCGTTAAATTCCAGCGGCGTGTAATCACGCGCGGCAGGACGGACGCCGCCCGGCCATACGATGCCTTCATCAGTCATCTGCGGCAGCGCCAATGTTTTGCCCGGACTTTCCGGGAAAAACACTTTGATGTGATCGTCAAACGACGGCGAGTTGAAGCCCGCCAGATCGCTGCCGTTGAAAACAATGCGCCAGAATTCACCGGCAATCAGCGTCTTGCTGACCACGGTGATATGGCGAAAACGCAGTTCATTGCGCACACGGCGTGGCGCGCGTTCGGAAGGGTTAGTTTGCAAGTGGTGTCTCCCTAAAAGATAGTGAAAGTCATTCTCATCTGATGGGGAAAGAATAGTTATGATATATCTTCGATGCAATGCCGAAAAATGCTATTAGGAGATTGTGGCGATGGAAAAATCTGTGCGATCCGCAAGTGGTCGCCATAAATGGCGCCCCTACGGGTTTTGTAGGGTGCGCATTTATAAAGGCGCACGGGTTTTGTAGGGTGCGCATTTATAAAGACGCGCGGGTTTTGTAGGGTGCGCATTTATGCGCACCGTTTACATGGACGCACGGAATTTGAGACATGGCTAATCGCACCTGGCAATGCAACAGGCGTAAAGATTTTCATAGGGAAGCTCATCCTGCCGGACATCAGGCACGAGCAGTGCGACCGGCAAGCGAGATTAAAGCGCAGAAATATTAAGCCTGATGATTGCCGCAGTTAACAAAACTGCCATCATCCTGGCTATGTTTCGGCAGCACATTGTCGCCAAGGATTTCACGCTGTGCGCAATGTGTTTGATGCGGATGCAGTCCGCCCGGCGGTGAAAAAGGTTCAGCCATCTGTGCACTTGCCAGCGAAGAAAACGCTACAAGCGCTGTCATGAGAAACAACGGTAGAAGTCGCATAATTTTTTTGTCTATTCACTATAGCGGCCCGGAATGGACCAGAAATGCAGGTGATTATCCAGCCTGATGTGTGGCGGCTGGTGATTTACGCGGCCAATCAGGTTTCGATGGAGAATTTTACGCCTATTACGGCATTGAGTTTATAAAATCGTGCGGTTTGTCACGGTTTACCGCACGAATTATGCATTACTTATCCGCCACCGGGATATAGAACGTCCCTTGCAGCAGATCTGGCGTACTGTATTTCAGATCCAGCTTAAGCAAATCCTTGCCCGGACGACGTGCCACACCCAACGCGGGCAAGTGGTTGTAGTAGATTTCAGCAGTGAAGGCGTTGATCTCTTCCGGCGTACCGTGCCAGTCAATCTCAGCATACAAGCCGCTTTCGCCGGTCCAATTCTGCACGTTACGTGGCAACATATCGGCGTACTGACTTTCCAGCGCCTGGAACAGGCTGATGTGCTGCTGATCGGCCGAGTGCAAACCCGGACTAAACTGGAAACCCAGCCAGCCGCAGCTGACATGTTGACCGGCAAAGGCGATGAAATCGCGCGTATGCTGCGCCACCACATGATGATGATGATCAATGTATTCGCCGAAGCGGCATTCCCACTCAATCACTTCACCACACAGCTGAATCTCCGGCTTTTGCGCCAGACGCGCATTGACCCATTCACGCTGGGTGGAAATGCGGCTGTGGAAATCCTTCATCAACATCTCCGGAATGCGGCGATAGGCGCCCGGCGTCATCGAGAAGTGACTTTTAAACACGCGTGTAAAATTTTGCTGATTATCAAAACCAAAACGCACGGCAATATCGATCAGCGGCATGCTGGTCAGACGCAGCGCCATCGCCGCCATGGTCAGACGACGTTTGCGCGTGTAGGACGCCAGCGTTTGTCCGGTCATCTCTTTGAACATGCGCTGCATGTGCCACTTGGAGTAACCGGATTTCAGGGTGATCAGATCGATGTTGAGCTCATCGGTCAGGTTCGCTTCTATCCAGTCCACCAGATCGATGATGTATTGTTTTTTCAGATTCAGGCTGAGCATGATTTTGATGGTCGAATGAAGTGGTTAACGTAATGAATATGCGTTATTCGTCACATAAATATAACAAAAACGTATTACTAACGTAAGGAAGAGTAAACGTAGCGCAGCGGGAAAAGCATTAATTGCTTAGGTTACTAATGTTTTTTGGGGCTTGGGAATAAAAAAAGGTCGCCATGAATGGCGACCCTACGATGCGTATCGACGAGGGGAGATTCTTAATGCGAACGCATGCCCGCCGCCGTCATCATCATACGAAACAGTGATGCCACCACACCGAGTGCCAGCACGCTTGCGCCGTAAATGACCACCAGCCACATCACCTGCTTCCACCACGGAATCTTAGTTTCAGTGTGAGTTTTCATGTTGCTGACCTCGGTTTTCATATCAATGGTATCCTTCGTCGGCTTTGATTTTTCCGCGGAACACGTAGTAACTCCAGAAGGTGTAACCCAGAATCACCGGAATAATCAGCAAGCCGCCCACCAGCATAAATGCCTGGCTGCTCGCCGGAGACGCGGCCTGCCAGATGGTGATTGACGGTGGAATGATGTTCGGCCAGATGCTGATGCCCAAGCCCGAGAAGCCAAGGAAAATCAGCGCCAGCGTCAGGATGAACGGCGAGTAATGCGCTTCACGTTTAATGGCGCGCACAATGCCCCACGAACACAACACCACCAGCACCGGAACCGGCAGGAACCAGAACAGGTTCGGACGCGAGAACCAGCGCTGCGCGATATCCGCGTGCGTCAATGGCGTCCAGATACTGATAATGCCCACCACCAGCAGCAGCGTCAGCGTCAACGGCGTAGCCAGCGCAGACATCTTACGGTGCAGATCGTGTTCAGTTTTCATGATAAGCCAGGTACATCCCAGCAGCGCATACGCAATGACCAGGCCGACGCCGCAGAACAGCGGGAACGGCGCTAACCAGCTCATCGCCGAACCGGCATATTCACGACCCACCACCGGGAAACCATTCAGGATGGCGCCAACGGCCACGCCCTGACTGAAGGTCGCCAGCAGTGAACCGGCAATAAACGATTTATCCCAGAACGCGCGGTGCTCCAGCGTAGCTTTAAAGCGGAACTCAAAGGCCACGCCACGGAAGATCAGGCCAATCAACATCGCGGTTAAGGGAATTGACAGCGCATCCAGCAGCACCGAGTACGCCAGCGGGAACGCGCCATACAGCGCCGCCCCGCCCAGTACCAACCAGGTTTCGTTGCCATCCCACACCGGCGCAACGGTGTTGACCATCATGTCGCGCTCGATGGGATCTTTGTTGAATGGCAACAACAAGCCAATCCCAAGATCGAAGCCATCCATCACGATGTACATCAAAGTGCCGAAGACGATGATGGCAAACCAGATAATTGAAAAATCGATCATCTTAGTGCTCCCCACTCTTTTCGCTATGGGTCTTCGCCGCTGACAACGGACGCGCAGGCGTGTGATGCTGGCCTGGACCACCGTGATCAACTTCTTTACCTTCGCCCGTTACCGGACCTTCTTTAATCAGACGCATCATGTAGAGGTAACCGACACCAAACACAGATGAGTAGACCAGAATGAACGCCAGCAGGCTGATGCTCATGTGCATATCGCCATGCGCTGACACCGCATCAATGGTGCGCTGCACGCCATACACTACCCACGGCTGACGGCCAATTTCGGTAGTAAACCAACCGGCCAGAATCGCGATTAAACCTGATGGGCCCATCAACAGCGTGAACCACAGGAATGGACGCGAGTGATACAAGCGACCTTTGAAGCGCAGCCACAAAGAAACCACGCCAAGCGTAATCATCAGCAAGCCCAGCGCCACCATCACGCGGAATGACCAGAAGATGATGGTTGAGTTCGGACGGTCTTCTTTCGGGAAGCTCTTCAGCGCAGGGATCTGTTTTTCCAGACTGTGCGTCAGAATCAGGCTGCCGAGGTAGGGAATTTCCAGCGCATACTTGGTGCGCTCCTGATCCATATCCGGCACACCGAACAGAATCAGCGGCGAGGCTTCACCCGGCTTGTTTTCCCAGTGGCCTTCAATCGCCGCGATTTTCGCCGGCTGATGCTCAAGCGTGTTGAGGCCGTGCGCATCACCGATCATCGCCTGAATCGGTGCCACGATCAGTGCCATCCACAGCGCCATCGAGAACATCTTACGAATCGCGGGATTGTCGTTGCCGCGCAGCAGATGCCACGCGCCCGATGCGCCAACAAAGAAGGCGCTGGCCAGGAAGGCACCGACCGACATATGGAACAAGCGATAAGGGAAGGAAGGGTTGAAGATGATTTTCAGCCAATCTTCCGGCACCACGATGCCGTTCTGGATGATGTAGCCCTGCGGCGTATGCATCCAGCTGTTAGACGCCAGAATCCAGAAAGTAGAGAAAATGGTGCCGAGCGCCACCATGCAGGTTGCGAAGAAGTGCAAACCTGGGCCGACGCGGTTCCAGCCAAACAGCATCACGCCGAGGAAGCCCGCTTCGAGGAAGAAGGCGGTTAACACTTCATAGGTGAGTAGCGGGCCGGTAATACTGCCAGCAAACTGTGAGAAACCGCTCCAGTTAGTCCCGAACTGGTATGCCATCACCAAACCGGATACCACGCCCATACCGAAGTTAACGGCAAAAGCTTTCGACCAGAAATGGTAGAGATCGCGATAGGTCTCGTTACGGGTTTTCAGCCACATCCCTTCAAGCACCGCCAGGAAACTGGCGAGACCGATGGTGATGGCTGGAAAGATAATATGGAAGGAAACAGTAAAGGCGAACTGAATCCTGGCCAGATGAAAGGCGTCTAATCCAAACATTGCTTACCTCATTGCCACAAATTACACCGAAATTATTACTTATATTTAACAAGCAGAACCCAGCGTGTTATTTCACTGTGCTTAAAGAAATGTCGCATCACTGTAAAAGGAAGTGATGCAAACGAAAATAAACAGTGGGAATGGGTAAAACTATAACAGTGTTTTTTGATTTCGATCATTGTTTTCAATAGAAACTAATACTTTAAAATCACCACCTTAAGGTTAAACACCCTCATTTATTGTGACATTATTGTTATTATTTTTAACGTGTTATCGCTATGCTTATCAGGTAACCGCTTCATTTATTTATTTTTTAGTGCGCCAAAAAAAGGGATTATTTCTTCTCCGGAACTTAAGCATGTAAATATTTCCGGACAATACGCCATGATCTTAATTGTTAATTAAAAGATAAAGAATTTAGAACAAAAAGATATATTGCTGCTGCTTATTAGTGACGTGATGTAAAGCCCGCGGCGTTAACTTACTGCTGCATGGCATTTGCCAGCAGCCACAAGCTGTGCTTTTTTAGAGCAGTAATCAACCAGTTAAACAGCGAAGGAGAGGTTATGGCCCGTCTTACTGCACAGGATTTCCCTCAGGAACTGCTCGAGCTTTACGATTACTACGCCCACGGCAAAATCAGCAAACGCGAATTTATCTCAATGGCGGCAAAATTCACCATTGCCGGTATGACGGGCGCCACGCTGCTTAGCGCCATGAGCCCCAACTATGCGCTGGCACAGCAGGTGGAATTCACCGATCCGGCCATCAAACCCGAATACATTCACTATCCGTCCCCGCAAGGTCACGGCGAGGTGCGCGGTTATCTGGTCCGACCGGCCAATGCGTCAGGCAACGTGCCTGCGGTGGTGGTGGTCCACGAGAATCGTGGCCTCAATCCTTATATTGAAGATGTGGCACGACGCGTAGCCAAAGCCGGTTATATTGCGCTGGCACCCGATGGCCTGAGCTCGCTCGGCGGTTATCCCGGCAACGACGAGGAAGGCAAGGTGATGCAGGCCAAAGTCGATCCCACCAAGCTGATGAACGACTTCTTTGCCGCGATCGATTTCCTGATGCATCACGAGGAAGGAACCGGCAAAGTCGGCATCACCGGCTTCTGCTACGGCGGCGGCGTGGCAAACGCGGCGGCCGTAGCCTTTCCCGATCTCGCCTGCGCGGTACCGTTTTATGGTCGTCAGCCCAAAGCCGAAGATGTGCCGCGCATTAAAGCGCCGCTGCTGCTGCACTACGCCGCGCTGGATAAAGGCATCAACGAAGGTTGGCCCGCCTATGAAGAGGCGCTGAAAGCCAACCATAAAATCTATGAAGGCTATGTGTACCCCGGCGTGAATCATGGCTTCCATAATGATTCGACGCCGCGCTATGACAAAGCCGCCGCCGAGTTAGCCTGGAGCCGCACGCTGGGCTGGTTTGAGAAGTATTTGCACGCGTAGCCTGGTGATCGCCGTGTCGTAGGGTCGCCATTCATGGCGACCGCTTCAATGCGCTGGCTTTAAAATCCGATGCACATTGCTCTCCAGCCAATCCGCCAGCCCGGTCACCTGCCCTTCCACTTCGCGGCCTAATGACGTCAAACGGTACTCAACGTGCGGCGGCACCACCTCATAGGCAATCCGCTCAACAAAACCATCCTCTTCCATATAACGCAGCGTCTGCGCCAACATACGTTCGCTGACGCCGCCAATCTTGCGACGCAGCTCGCTAAAGCGCAGGGTTTCTTCGCGTAGCGCCAGCAAAATCAGTACGCTCCAGCGACTGGTGATGCGCTTCAGCACTTCGCGTGAGGGGCAATTAACGTTAAGCAACTCGCCGCGCGTAAATTTTTCACTCAACTTTTCAGACATTTAATTATCTTCCCCCAAACTAACAAATCTGTAAGTACTTACTATAAGTTAGCTTATCCCGTAGGCTGTTTCCATACCCGTTCACAAGGAAAACATCATGATTGCAATTACAGGTGCCACTGGCCAACTGGGCCGCTTAGTGATTAACGCATTACTGAAAAAAGTGCCGGCCAGCGAAGTGATTGCCGCCGTGCGTTCGCCGGAGAAAGCGGTCGATCTGCAAGCGCTGGGCATTACGCTACGTGCAGCGGATTACAGCAAACCGGAAACGCTGCAAAGTGCCTTTGCCGGCATCGATAAACTGCTACTGATCTCCTCCAGTGAAGTCGGCCAGCGTGAAGCGCAGCACAAGGCGGTGATTGATGCGGCAAAAGCCGCCGGCGTGGGCTTTATCGCCTACACCAGCTTGCTGCACGCCGATACTTCGCCGTTGGGTTTAGGCGTTGAACATCGTGCGACTGAAGCGCAGCTGAAAGCCTCTGGCATTCCATTCGCGCTGCTGCGTAACGGCTGGTATACCGAAAACTACGCGGCGAGTATTGCGCCCGCGCTGGCGCATCATGCCTTTATTGGTGCGGTGGGCGAAGGTCGTATCGCTTCAGCGGCGCGCATTGACTATGCCGACGCCGCGGCAGAAGTGATCAGCCGTGACGATCAGGCTGGCAAAGTGTATGAACTGGCTGGCGACGACAGCTACACGCTGGCGCAGTTTAGCGCCGAGATTGCTAAACAGTCGGGCGAGCACGTGGAATACATCAACCTGCCGCAGGCCGAGTTTGCCGCCGCGCTGAAAGGTGCCGGTTTGCCGGATGGATTATCGGATATGCTGGCGGATTCGGATGCAGGCGCTGAAAAAGGTGGATTGTTCGATGAGAGTCACACGCTAAGTCAACTGATTGGCCGCCCTACTACACCGTATGCAGAGGTGATTAAGGCTGCGTTGCAGAAGTAGCGTAAACAGGTCGGCATCAATGCCGTAATGCCGATCAGTTAAGCCCCGTATTAATTACCGCACATTCCGTAGCGGCGCGATTTATCGCGCAATAAATTGCGCCGCTACAAGGTGTGCGCCAGGTAGTTGGGGTTTTCATCTCTTAACTGACAAACATTACGGTATCAATGCCGACCCTACGCGATTTTGTGGGGTTGGCATGGATGCCAACCTTGTTAATCACCGCTGCGTTTGCCATAAATTGATCAAGCCATCTCGCCCTTTTTTGCACAAATTTTAGCGATTTTCTTAAATACAGATAAATCTGTGCGGTTATTTAAACATCCATCCTAAAAGCCGCTTTCATTTCCTGAAATATAGCCCGTTGTAATCGCTGAAAAATCATATAAACCCGCGATCCATCGACATGATTTATTACGTTCATAGATAAATCGCATTGTTGTTTCGCCCGTTCAGAGCTCTATAATTTGTTCTTTACGCATTCAAGAATTTACCAGGAGGCTGCTATTAATACTAACCAACAGCAATATAACGCTTTCGAGGATCGACGCGCTGATGCTGAACTGGAGTATCAATATAATCCTCACGAGTTCGTTCGCGAAGGTATGCAGGATTCGGAGCCAGAACCCGAGCTGATCGAGGGTTTGCCCGCGCCGGATGCGCTGACGCCTGCCGATCGCTACATGGAACTGTTTGAGCAGGTGCAGACATCGCACATATTTGCCGACAGCAAAACGTTCCCGGACTGCGCACCAAAATTCGATCCGCTGGATATTTTAATCCGCTTTCGTCGTCGCAAACGCGCTGCGGATTTCGATCTGGAAAAATTCGTGCATGAACATTTTTATTCACCGCAGGTGAATGAGAGTTTTTATGTATCCAATCCGGATAAAACCTTAACCGAACACATTGATGATCTGTGGCCGGTATTAACCAAAATGCCGCAGCAACATTTAGCGCACTCATCGCTGCTGCCATTGCCAAAACCCTACGTGGTGCCTGGTGGCCGATTCGGAGAAACCTATTATTGGGACTCCTACTTCAGCATGCTCGGCCTCGCCGATGCGGGACGCGACGATCTGCTGCGCCACATGGCGGATAACTTCGCCTGGCTGATTGATAATTACGGTCACGTGCCGAACGGCAACCGTACTTACTATCTCAGCCGTTCGCAGCCACCGGTGTTTGCGCTGATGGTTGAACTGTTTGAAGAGGATGGTATTCGCGGCGCGAAACGCTACCTCGATCAGTTGATGAAAGAGTATCAGTTCTGGATGGACGGCGCGGGCGAGCTGATGCCGCATCAGGCTTATCGCCACGTGGTGCGCATGCCAGATGGTTCGCTGCTGAACCGTTACTGGGACGATCGCGATACGCCGCGCGATGAGTCGTGGCTGGAAGATATTGAGACCGCGAAGAAATCGGGTCGTCCGGCGAACGAGGTTTATCGTGATCTGCGTGCCGGTGCCGCATCGGGCTGGGATTACTCATCACGCTGGCTGCGCGATCCGCAGCGTCTGGCGAGTATCCGCACCACGCAATTTATTCCGATCGATCTCAACGCGTTCCTCTACAAGCTGGAACTGATGATTTCGACGCTATCACACGCCAAAGGCGAAGAGCTGACGGCGCTGGCGTGGCAGAAAAAAGCCGATGCGCGTAAGCAGGCGATTCATCGCTATCTGTGGGACAACACCGCCGGTGTGTACCGTGATTACGACTGGCGCCGCGAGCGCTTTGGCGCATTCACTGCCGCTGCGGTGGTGCCGCTGTTCCTTGGCCTCGCATCACCAGAGCAGGCGCACTTGCAGGCCGTTGCGCTGCGTCATCTTTTACTGACGCAGGGTGGCCTGTTAACGTCAATGGTGGAGAGCGGTGAGCAGTGGGATAAACCCAATGCCTGGGCTCCGCTACAGTGGATGGCGGTCGTGGGTTTGAATCACTACGGTGAAGAGACGTTGGCGACAGAAATTGCCGTCAACTGGCTGAATACAGTAAATAATTTCTATTCACTGCATCACAAGCTGGTGGAGAAGTATGATATCAGCGGCGATCGCGCCCGTCCGGGCGGCGGTGGTGAATATCCGTTGCAGGACGGCTTTGGCTGGACCAACGGTGTCACCCGTCGGTTAATGACGATGTACGGGCATTTGCTGGCAGATTGATTGAGCAGCGGTGCGCATTAAAGCGCACCGCAGGGTCGCCATTGGTGGCGTAATGCTCGTCAGTTAAGCGCCGTATCACATCGCCGCACCTTCCGTAGCGGCACAATTTATCGCGCAATGAATTGCGCCGCTACAATGTGTGCACTCGGCAATTCGAACCGCAGGGATGCGGTGAGAGGCGGCGCTGAGCAGGAGCGAATCGCCGCCGGTCCGTCAGGAATCGTGAGCGAGTGAAGGCACCGCGTAGCGGCGGTTTAGGGGCAGCTATCAGTGTCTGCCCGGTGATGCCTGAAGGGCGACCTGACGGTAACCATGAATCAACCCGCCAGACCAAAACCTTGTTTACCGTTCTTCTTAATCTGATACATCGCTTCATCAGCTCGCGTCAGCGCCTCATCAAAGCTGTCGCGATCCTGCACTTGTGCGATACCAATCGATGCACCAATCTGCGCGTGGCCATTATCAATATCAAATGGCGTCAGCGCCGCATCCAGCACCGCCTGCATCATAATCCGCACTTTTGGATAGTCGATCAGGAACGGCATCAGCAGTACAAACTCATCGCCACCCAAACGGCCAATCACCACATTGGGCGGCACGGCGTCGGTAATGCGCTGACTGAGCTGAATCAACACTTCATCACCGCTGCGGTGGCCCAGCGTATCGTTAACGTGCTTAAAGTTATCGAGATCGATAAACGCCACACACAGCGGCCCCAGCGCTTTCATTTTGCTGAACTGCGTCTGCAGTGCATGGCGGTTGGTGAGGCCAGTGAGCGGATCGTGATGTGCCAGAGAAGAGAGCTGTGCTTCATACTGCTTCTCTTTGGTCATATCGATATGCGTGCCGGTCACCTTGATCGGATTACCTGCGGCATCCCATTCGGTGACGCGTCCGCGATCCAGCACCCACGTAATCTTGTCGTTCTTGCCGAGCATACGGTGCAGCGCTTCGTAATAAGGCGCACGCCCCTCAATATGATCGTAAAACGCCTTCAGCACTTCGTCCGCATCATCGGGATGCAGGCGTTCACGCCACACGTCGAACTGCGCTTTGGTCTCTTTTGGCTGGAAACCCAGCATTGAGCCCCAGCGGCGGTTAAAAATCACCAGCTTGCCGCTGGGAATATCCAGCTGCCACAAACACAGCCCGGTTCCATCCAGCGCGGCACTCAGCTTATTTCGCGCGTCATGCGCTATACGCTTTAATCGCGCATTGTGCTTTTTCAGGTTCTGGATCTGCTGACGCAGCGCTTCTTCTGACATGGTTAGCTGATGGAGAGGAAATAAGCGCTATTTTGCCTGCCTGGACGTTGCTGTAAATAAAACAAATGAAAAGCCGATTAGACGCGGTAAATTGCAGCGACTTCAGAAGTTACGTCGAAAGTTTCCAGAAAAAACAGCTGACTAAACTTAATTAAGTTCCCACTTTTAGTAAACCTCACGCGGCAATCTAAGAAAATTCTTAATTCCGTTTAATAACTGCTGCGCTTCGTGCCGCTGTGAAGGGGCATCGGATACAGGTATTGAGGAGTGAGAACGGGTTTATGGGTAAACGCATTTTAGGCATGATCTTGCTAATGGGCTGGTGCTTTTCCGCCTGCAGCGCCACCACATTAACCTTCACGCCGCGTTATGGCCTGGTTTCTCCGGGCGTCACCCTCAAGCCGGAAAGCCAGCGCTGGCTGGCGCGTCATGCCGTGTTACGCGTCGGCGTGTGGAGCCACTCGTTACCGCCCTACTCGGTTGAATTTGAAAAAGATACGTTCGAAGGTCTCTCTGCCGATTACCTCGATATCGTCGCGAAAACGCTGAATCTGCCAGTGGAAATCAAACGTTATGCTACCCGCCTGGAACTGGTTGAGGCGTTAAATAATAAGCAGGTCGATATAATTCCCTACTATCCACAGGCGGCCAATCACGAGAGCAAGCTGGCACTGAGTATCCCTTATTCGCTGGCACAAAGTGTGTTAATTAGCCGTCGCCAGGCAAAATTTGATCGCGAGCTGAAAGATAGCCGCTTTCGACTGATGTATTACGGCGATGATGAACTTAAGTCATTGTTAGAAAAGCGTTATCCCGACGCAACTTTAGCCCCCGCCTCGCCGCCACTCTGGGCTTATACCGATACCGCGCTGAGTGAAAACACCGTGTTCTGGAGTAATACCGCCACCCAGCGTTATTTATCGCAGCGCGGATTACAGAATGTTATTGAAGGCCACAGCACGCCGTACGTAAATGATGTAGATGCGCGTTTTGCCGCGCGCGCCGACAACGAAGCGCTGATCGAGACCATCAATGAAATACTCCGCAATATTCCGCTGCGTAATGCCGTGCAAATCGCCGAAGCATGGGGCCTTGATTATCAATCGGTGGTGAAGAACCATCCGCTCGATCTCAGCGATGAAGAAGCCCGCTGGCTGGAACAGCATCGCGATATCACCCTGAATTATGATCCCACGCATCTGCCCTTTACCTTTTTGGATGGCAAACAGCGCATCACCGGACTGAGCGTCGATCTGCTTAAGCTGATTTCGCAGCGCACCGGCATCCGCTTTCACTACAACCCCATTCAGGGGTTGAGCAACATGCGCGATGCGCTGGTGAATCAACGTGATGCCCTGATCGTGGTGAGCGATGGCGCGTCGCCGCAAAGTGAACACATCCGTTTTACCCGCACCTATATCTATTCGCCTTGGGTGGTGATGACGCGCAAAGAGAGTTCCTGGCGCAGTTTTGATGAGATGGCCGGCAAACGTATCGGCATTTACGAACGTTCGTATTACCGTTTTGACCTGCGTCAGCGCTGGCCAAAAGCCCATTTTATGGAAAAAGTGGTCTCGATTGATGCGCTCGGGCAGTTGCAGGATGAGCAAGTGGACGGTTTTATCGTGCCGTACGAATCCGCGCAGTATTTGCTGAATAATCACTTTAACGATCGCTTCAAAGTGGCGTTTGTTGCCCCTTTGCCGATGTTTCGCATGGCAATGGCGGCGAATGCCGCCGATGTGCACTTGATCGCCATCCTGAACAAAGCGCTGTCCGATATTCCGCAACCGACTATGCAGTCGCTGATGGAGCGCTGGATAAAATATACGCCACCCGCTACCAGCACCTCATGGCAAAGCTTCCGCAGTTACGGCTTGCGCATCGTGGCGGGTGCGGCCATTTGCCTGCTGTTTTTCCTGTGGCGCAACCATCTGCTGAAATCCTCCCTGGCCAAACAGCGCCAGCATGAAAAAGAGATCAGCAACCAGCTGCACTATATCGAAACCCTGCTGGAGGATGTGCGCAAAGCCAAACGTGCAGCGCTGCGATCCAGCGAGGCGAAAAGCACCTTCCTGTCGCACATGAGCCATGAAATTCGCACTCCGCTGGCGGCGCTGATTGGCCTGCTGGAAATTGAGCATTTAGGCCAAAGCGATGCGGCGCAGCGGCAGAAGAATATCGATCTGGCGTGGGAATCGTCGCGTTCGCTGCTGTCGCTGGTGGGCGATATTCTTGATCTGGCGAAAATCGAATCCGGTCACTTCAGCATTCGCCATATGCCGATGTCGCTCAGCGATGTGGTGTACGACACCGAAGCGCTGTTCCGTCAGGTAGCGCATAACAAAGGCCTGGCGCTCACGGTGATGCTGGATATCGAACAGGACAGCGTGCTGTTTGATCCGGTGGCGCTGAAGCAGATCCTGGCAAACCTGGTGAGCAATGCCATTAAGTTCACCGCGCACGGCGAAGTAGAAGTGGCGCTGTATCAGGCCGACAGCAGCAAAGCCGAGTATGTGCTGGAGGTGTGTGACAGCGGCATTGGCTTAACGCCTGCGCAGCAACAGGCGATCTTTGAACCCTTTATACAGGTTGAACAAAGCACCAACCGCGTCAGCGGCACCGGGCTGGGTCTCAATATTTGTCGCCGCCTGGCGGTGATGCTGGGAACCGAGCTGCACGTCGAGAGCGAACCCGATGTCGGCAGCGTATTTATGCTGCGTTTTAGCGCGCCCGCCGCCACGCTCAGCGATATCCAGCCTGAGCGACAACCGCTGGAGGAGATCGCGCAGGTGTCATTGAGAATGTTGATTGTGGATGACAACGCCACCAATCGACAGCTGTTAGCGCAGCAGCTGCGTTACGCTGGCCACCATGTGCTGGTGGCGGATGGCGGTGAAGCGGCATTGTCTCTGTGGCGTGAACACGAGGTCGACCGCGTCATCACGGATTGCAATATGCCGGCTATGGATGGCTTCGAACTCACTCGCCAGCTGCGGATTGAAGAGAAATTGCTTAATCGCCGTCGCGTACCGATTTATGGCCTCACGGCGATGGCAGAGGAGCGCGTAGCACAGCTCGCTACGCAGGCCGGTATGGACGGCTGCCTGTTCAAACCGCTGGAGCGCGCGCAGCTGTTGCAGGTGGTGACCGGCAGCGCCAGCGGCGGCACGCGCAATGAAACGCTGCTAACGCTGGAAAATCTGGCGGCCAACGATCCGCAAGCCTGGCGCGATCTGGTGACCACCGCGCAGCAACAGAACGCGCGCGATCTCGCCCAGCTGCAATTGGCGGTTGATAGCGACGATTTCGTCAGCGCGCGCCACGCCGCACACCAACTGCTCGGCAGCGCCAAACTGCTGCGCGCCGACTCCCTACAACAGTGCTGTCTCGCCGCCGAGCAGGCAGCCGAACAACAGCAGCGTGCCCTCCTGCAGCAACTGATGCCTGCGGTCGTCGCGGCCGTCGTCGAGCTGGAAGCGCTGTTCCAGCATGCACTGGACAATAATCCCCATAATGAGGTGAAACCATGAAAGAATCTGCAATCTGGCAGGTTGCCGTATTAGACGATCATCCTTTGATCGGTAAAGCGATTCAATATCGACTGGCGCAGGAAGACGCGCTGGATCTCGCCGGTGCCTTTTCGCAGCGTCAGCAGCTGATGGCTTTTTTACAACGCCAATCGGTCGATGTACTGGTGCTTGACTACATGCTCGGTGAGGAGGAACTCGACGGTTTGCAGATGGTGAAACAGCTGCGCGTTCGTTATCCCGAGATGAAAATTTTGGTCTCTTCTGCGGTGGAGAAACCGGCGATAGTGCAACTCCTGCTTAAAGCGGGCGTGCATGGCTTTGTCGGTAAAAGCGAAGACCAGGAAGTGTTAATTGCCGCGCTGCATCAGGTTTGTCGCAATAAGCGTTTTCTCACCGCGGATATGCTGTTGGAGATGGATAAATTCCAGGAAAGCGACCGTGAAATGCATGACTACCTGATGCCACGACAAATGGGCGATGAAATTACGCTGCTGATGCGCGAGCTCAGTCCGCGCGAAATCGAAGTGATTCGCTGCTATCTGGACGGATTAAGCATCACGCAAATCGCCGGCAAATATGCGCGCAGCCGCAAAACCATTAGTGGACAGAAACAGACCGCGCTGCGCAAGCTGGGCCTGCGTTCTGATTTGGAGCTGTTTAAGTACAAAGAGCATTTCAGCGTGTTGGTACAGCATCATTAAGCGTCATCGCAGTGGATAAATTGTGTTCTGTGACGCGGATCAAAGCTTAATCGCCGAGCCGCGCTGTCATGATGTTTACTAGAATGGTAGTTTATCAGTTATCACAGACACGATAACGGTGGATGACATTATGCAGCTGACAATGCGTTGGTTTGGTCCAAAAGAAGATAAAGTTTCTCTGGAATATATTCGCCAGGTGCCGGGCGTACGCGGTGTGGTTGGCGCACTCTATGACGTGCCGGTGGGTGAAACCTGGCCGGTTGACAAAATCAACGCGCTGGTTGAGCAGGTGCATGCCGCCGGGCTGACCGTGGAAGTGATCGAAAGCGTTAACATCCACGACGACATCAAAATCGGTTTGCCGAGCCGCGATCGATACATCGAAAATTATAAGCAGAGCATCCGCAATCTGGCCGCCGTCGGCGTGAAGGTGATCTGCTACAACTTCATGCCGGTGTTTGACTGGATGAAGACCGACATGAACTACGTGCTACCTGACGGCTCGCTCACCATGGCGTTCGAGAAGAAAGGCATCGATAAAAGCCTCGACGAAGTGGTGCAGGAAGTTCTCGGCAATTCGAATGGTTTCGCCCTGCCGGGCTGGGAACCGGAACGTCTGGCGAAAGTGCAGGATCTGTTTGCCCAATACAAAGATGTTGATGACGCTAAACTGCGCGAAAACCTCGCTTACTTCCTCAAAGCGGTGATCCCGGTGTGTGAAGAAGTGGGCGTGAAGATGGCGATCCATCCCGACGATCCACCGTATTCGATCTTCGGCCTGCCGCGCGTGGTGAAAAACCGCGACGATCTTGATTGGATCTGTAATGTGGTCGATTCTGAAGCCAACGGCATTACGTTGTGCACCGGATCGATTGCAGAAGATCCCAACAATGATGTCTACGCCATTCTGGCCGAGTTCTCGCGCCGCAAACGCATCCCGTTTGCCCATGTGCGTAACATCAAAATCATTCAGGACAAAGATTTCTACGAGTGCGCGCACCCGACGGAATACGGCTCGCTGGATATGTATAAAGTGCTGCAATCGATGTATGACAACGGCTTCGATGGCTACATCCGCTCGGATCATGGCCGCTTTATCTGGGGCGAAACCGGCCGGCCGGGCTATGGTTTGTACGACCGCGCACTCGGCACCACCTATTTGCTGGGACTGTGGGAAGCGCTGGGTAAGCGCTGATTTTTCCTCAGGTGCGCATGAATGCGCACCCTACAACACTCGCCATTGTTGGGTCGCCATTCATGGTGACCGATTCACGCATAGTTCACCGCACAACATATCAAACCCGCGCGACTCACTTGCCGTTAAATATGTACAGTTAAACTGTACATATTCAGCGGAGACTCATCATGTCAGAACAGAACAAAGCCGTGGTACGCCGTTTCAATCAGCAGGTGATTGCCGAAGGCGATCGTCAGGCTTTCGATCAGCTCGTCGCGCAGAATTTTATTAACCGCTCCGCGCCGCCCGGCGCGCCCAGCGATGGTGAAAGCTTATGGCACACGTTCGATCAGATCCTGCGCCCCGCGTTCTCTGATTTGCAGGTACACATTGAGGATCAGATCGCCGAACGCGATTGGGTTACCACGCGCAAAAGCATCCGCGGCGTGCACAGCGGATCGTTGATGGGCATTGCGCCCACCGGTTTAGCGGTGACGATCGCAGTAATCGATATGGTGCGCATCGAAGCGGGAAAATACGCTGAACATTGGGGCATGAACACGCTGGCGGCGGTGATCGATCAGCTGCGCAGCGCCAGCGCGGCGGATTAAAGCAGCTTACGCAGCGCCGCCAGACCCGCTTGCAGATCGTCACGATCCTGCTGGTTAAGCGTTGCGTCGATGCGAGCGGCAATCCAGGCAACACGCTGTTCGCGCGCCGCGGCCAGCGCAGCGCGGGCCCGATCGCTGAGCACAATCACTTGCGCCCGCGCGTCCTGCGCGCTTTTCTGCCGCAGCACCAAACCCTGCGCCTCCAGTTCATTAATCACTAATCGCATGCTTTGATGCTTCACGCCGCGCAGCCGTGCGAGGTCGGCGATGGAGAGCGCGTCATGGCTGTCGAGCAGATCTAAGGTTTCATATTGCGAAGTGCGCACGGTCGCGGTGCTTACCCGCACATTGCGTACGAAGTGGCTGACAAGCTGGCGGAGCGCTTCCGCCAGCTGTTGAGTTTCAGTTTCAGTGGTCAAAGAGGGCATTCCTGCGCGCTATCAATGCCCCCATTATAGAAAACCTATCGCCAGGCTTTAAACAACAAACTGGCATTAACGCCGCCAAAGCCAAATCCGTTAGACAATGCATAGGTCATTGCGGTCGGTTGTGGCTGCAATGCCACCAGATTTAGCCCGGCAGCGGCTTCATCCGGATACTGCAGATTCAGCGTTGGCGGTGCAATTTGATCGCGCAACGCCAGAATCGAGAAGATCGCTTCCACCCCGCCCGCAGCACCCAGCAGATGTCCGGTGGCGGATTTGGTGGAAGTGATCGCCACATTGCTGCCGGCAAACAGCGAACCGATCGCGGCCAGTTCGCCTTTGTCGCCCACCGGCGTCGAGGTGGCATGCGCATTAATGTGCTGCACCTCAGCAGGCGAAATGCCGGCCTGCGCCAGCGCGGTTTCCATCGCGCGTCGTGCCCCTTCGCCATTTTCCGGACCGGCGGTGAGATGGTAAGCATCGGCGCTGGTGCCGTAGCCCACTAACTCCGCCAGCGGCGTCGCGCCGCGCGCCTGAGCATGCTCCAGCGATTCAATCACCAACAAACCCGCGCCTTCGCCCATCACAAAGCCGTCACGGTCACGATCAAACGGACGCGAAGCCTGCTCAGGACGATCGTTAAAGCCGCCCGACATCGCTTTCGCCGCCGCAAATCCGGCCAGGCTGACGCGATGGATCGCCGCTTCGGTGCCGCCGCACAGCGCAATATCCGCTTCGCCACTGCGAATCAAGCGGGCGGCATCACCAATCGCCTGCGCACCCGCCGCGCAGGCGGTCACCGGCGCGCCAATTGGCCCGCGAAAACCGTGCGCAATGGAAACATGTCCGGCGGCGAGATTGGCCAGGAACGAGGGAATAGTAAACGGCGACAGACGACGCGGCCCACGTTCAGCTGTGGTTTCCACCGCGTTGGCGATTTCGTTAAAGCCGCCAATGCCGGTGGCGATGACCGTGGCGGTACGTTGCTGCGGCCCCACATCCTGCGGAAACCAGTTGGCCTGCGTCAGCGCTTCATGGGCCGCCACCAACGCAAATTCGATAAAGCGATCCATCTTTTTGCGATCTTTGGCGGCAATGATGCCGTCGGGATTAAAGCCGTGCTGCGGATCCTGCCCTAACGTTGGCACCTGTCCGGCGATCTTGCAGGCAATGTCCTGCACCATTTCCGGCGGTAAGGCGCTAATACCCGACTTTCCCGCCAGCAGCGACTGCCATGCCGCTTCCGTTCCACAGCCCAGCGGCGACACTAATCCCATGCCAGTAATAACAATTTTTGTGCTCATTGATCGCTCCTTCCAAAGGTGTGCGTATCCGGGTTGCCCTGCTTACAGCGACGGCGGCGCAAACTTTTGCGTGTGATCTCCGGCGTGCTTTTTCTGCAGGTAGTCGTGGCGATAGTGAATCATCGGCGACGCCGCCGGGCCCGGTACCATCTGATATTTTTCCAACGCGAGTGGCTGGCCATTGTCGCTATCAACCAGTTGCACTTGTACCGGCCGCTGCGTGGCGATTTCCACCAGCTGCATCTGGCGACCTTCCGGCGAGAAGTGTGTGCTGCCCCACTCCGCCAGCGCCAGAATCACGCTGCGGAAATCGCGCCCGGCGGGCGTCAGGTGGTATTCAAAGCGTGCCGGGCTGGTGCTGTAACACACCTTCTCAAGCAGCCCATCCTCCACCAACTCTTTTAGCCGACGTGAAAGAATATTGGGCGCCACGCCGCTGCTTTTCTGGAATTCATCGAAGCGGGTAAAACCGGCCAGCGCATCGCGCATGATCAACATGCTCCAGCTATCACCTATGCGGCCAAGGCTGCGCGCGATGGGACAAGGCATGTTGCAGAGAGGTTGGTTTTTCAAGGTTGGATATCCGACATTGTTCTGGTGGCGGATACTGTTGCAGAATGACTTTCATTTTGCAAGTAACTTGCAAAATGAAAGTCATGATGGCGATAAAAAAGGTGCGCATGAATGCGCACCCTACAACGAATCGGTACGGATTTGTAGGGTCGCCATTCATGGCGACCGGGGCTTACGTCCGCACCCGCAACGCCGCCTCAATCTTGTCGGCGATCTTGGTGACGACATACGCAATCACCATGTAGAACACCACGGCAACCAGGAAGGCTTCGAGATAGTAGAAATTGAGCGCTGCAGTCAACTGTGCCTGAGCAAAAATATCCACCACTTCAATGGCAAACGCCAGCGACAGCGCTTTCATGATCACCATAAAGGCGTTCGCCAAATCGGGGATCGCCGCCACGATGATCTGCGGGAACATCACCCGACGGAACAGCTGGCCGCCGCTGTAGCCAAGCGACAACGCCGCGTCCGATTGTCCGCTATCAAACGAGTTAAGCGCGCCCTTCCACACTTCCGCCTGAAACGCCGCTACGCAGGCGCTCAAGGCGACAATGATAATCACCCAGTTTGGCAGCGAGTGCGCATTCACTTTCACGCCCATGAGCGTGGCGACAAAGTCCAGCGCCGGCGGCAAACCGTAATAGGCGAGGAAAATCACCACCACCATCGGCACGCCCTTGAAGGCAATCTTGTAAGCGATCACCAATTGGCGCAGCACCGGTATGCGACGGTGTTCCACAAAAGCAAACAGCCCGCCGAGCAGCGTTGAGCAGATAAACACCGTCACCGCCATCAGCAACGTTACCGGCACGGCATCGAGAATGCTCCAGAAGTCCGGTAGCAAAACCTCAAGATCAAACATGGTTTCTCTCCCTTATCAGACGCTGGTGAATTTGACGCGTGCAGCGGTTTTCGAGCTGTATTTCGCGTGACGTTGTTCGAAGTAACGGATAATCAACCAGGCCACGCCGCACAGCAGCGAATAGAGCACCGCCAGCACCAGATAGGTACCGAACTGATACTGGTTGTAGTCGCGTTCCATGATCAGATGCGCGGTCGCCATCACATCCGCCGCACCGATGTACATCACCAGCGCCACGTTATGAATCAGATAGATAATCGCATTGCCGTAGCCAGGCAGCGCATAATGCACCGCTTGCGGCCCGACTATGCGCAGCATTTTCTGGCGGAAGCTGTAGCCCATGCTATCGGCGGCATCGTGCTGGCCGCTCTCCACGGCGAGAAACGCCGGGCGCATCACTTCCGACAAATAACCGCCGTGATAAAGGCTCAGGCCAATCATCGCCGCAATATTAGCAGTGACAAAATCGCTGAAGCCAAACTGCTCGGCCACCAGCGGCAAGCCATAAAAAGCGACAAACAGCTGCAGCACCACCGGCACGCTGCGCGCATACGAGACGTACAGATCGACAAACTGGCTGATGACCGGAATGCGGCGCACGCGGAATACGGTGGCGATCAGCGCCAGAAAGAACCCGACGATCATCGCGACAAACATTATGCCAAGCGTCAACGGCAGCGCCGAGAGCAGCTCGGGAATCATCGAAGATAGATTCACGGTGAAACACTCCTGCTTAAAAAGAGCCGGTGAATGCGTCGTAGGGGCGGCCTTCGGCCCGCCCTTGTCAACGCATCATCGAGCACAGTGAATCTATTACTTCATGTACTTCGTGACGTCTTCGCCAAACCACTTCTGCGCCAACTTATCCAGCGTGCCGTCGGCTTTCAGTTCTTTCAGCGTTTTGGTGATGTCATCATTCAACGCCTGGTTCTCGGCAGAACGGTGAATCAGCACGTAAGTATTGTTGACGGCCACCGGCTCGCTGGCTTTGATCGCCAGTTTTTGGTTGTCGATCACCGTTTGCTCACCGAGGTTAGAAGGCAGGATCAGCGCATCATATTTACCACGCTGTACTTCTTTCAGACGATCTGGATACGGCACGCCCGCGCTCGATGCTTTGATATCGACTTTGTCGTTCGGGTTGTCTTGCTGCCACTGCGTGACGAATTTGTACACGCCACCGCCGGCGGTGACCGGCACGATATTTTTACCGACCAGATCTTTCATGCCATTGATATTGCTATCGCTGCGGCTGTAAATCTTCATCAGGCTGGCGCCAATAGGTGCATCGGGAATCAGGAACTGTTTGCTACGGGTCGCCGCTTTGTAATAGCCGCCGCTCGCCATGTCATATTTACCGGTCGCCAGACCGGTTTCCTGGGCGATATCCGCCGCACCTTCCATCACGAATTTGTACTGCGGCAGTTTGGCATTGATGGCTTTCAGCACGTCCGGCTCGTAGCCCTGCGGCTCGTGGCCAATCGCACCCCACGACAGCGGTTTAGACTCCGCTGCAGTCGCGATTTTGATGGTGCGCACCGCGTCCGCGAAGCTGTTGCCGCTGATGAGCGCCAGTGCGATGATGCCAGGCGCGGCCAGGCGACGAAATGTGGTTTTGATTGCAGGCATGTCGTTGATTCCTTTAATTATTAGAATACGCGTTCTGAATTGAGGAACTGTGCAAGGCGTGGCAGGGTTGGATTATCAAATATCTCACTCGGGCTGCCCTGCGCGGCCACCACACCCTGATCCATAAAGACAATGCGGTTGGAGATACTTTTGGCGAACTGCATCTCGTGCGTCACCAGCAGCGAGGTAATGCCGGAAGACGCCACATCTTTAATCACTTTTAGTACCTCGCCCACCAGCTCGGGATCGAGCGATGAGGTCGGCTCATCAAACAGCATGACGTCCGGACGCACCGCCAGCGCGCGGGCAATGCCGGTACGCTGCAGCTGACCACCCGAAAGCTGGGATGGATAGTGATCGAGCTTGGCACCCAATCCCACACGATCCAGCTCCTGCACGGCGATGTCGCGCGCTTGCTGCTTAGTTTTACGTTGAATGACGATCAGCGGATCCATCACGTTTTCCAGCACCGTCATGTTTTTGAACACGTTGAACTGCTGGAACACCATCGCGGTACGCAGGCGGATCGCCTGGATCGCCGCTTTATCCGGTGCCTGATAATCCATGCTAATTTGATCGAGCTGTATAGTGCCCGACGCCGGTTTCGCCAGATAGTTGATGCAGCGCAGCAGCGTGGTTTTACCGGTACCGCTTGGCCCGATGATCGACACCACATCGCCGCGTTTTACTGACAAATCGACGCCTTTTAGGATCGGTGTGCTGCCGTAAGCGAGCTTAATATTGTTGAGTTCTAACATGCAGCAGCCCTTATTTATTCAGATCAGCATGGCCAAGCACATGCATCAGACGGTTAGCCCAGCCAAAAATGGCGATGGCGTGGATCAGATCGATAATCTCCTGATCGTTCATGCCGACCGCGCGCAGTGCCGCCATATCCTCGGCGCTGGCTTCTGCTGGCGTGACTGACAGGCGGCGAGCAAAACGGTAGATCGCCGCGTCACGCTCGCCCAGCTCATCAGCGCGATCGAAGTAGATCGCACTCACCACCGCATCACTTTCTGCCAATTGCGCATGGCGGCGCGCGTGAACCACTGCGCAATATCTGCAGCCGTTGACGATTGAAGCCCCTAACGCACCGAGCTCCCGATCCGCGCGATCCAATCCGCCCTCTACATACATAATGGCGTTGAACAGCACGGTGCGCGCCACGTAGCTGTCGGGATCGTGTGCCAGCGTGCGCACATATTCCGAGATCTTCTTATTAGATGGCGTCACTTTCATCGCATCGAGCTGCGCAGGTGTGGCATCTGCCACCTCAACCGGCGTGATGTAAGGGTGCCAATACAGAGGCTTAAGATTAACCGACGGAATCATGCAGACCTCAACAAACGTAATCCGGCCGCGACGCGCGTCTGGAAGTTAACAAAAGCGATCAGTTCAGAGAGCGCCACAATTTGCGGATTGCTCAATCCTGCCTGCTCCAGCAGGCGAATATGCTGCTCGGTGGCGTTCATCGGCTGCTGGGTAACGAGGTCGGCGTGGCGCGCGAGGGTTGCCAGCGGTTCAGCCAGCTCGCTTGCGCCAGCTGCCAGCGCCAGCAGTTGATCTGATGGCTGCAAGGTTGCCAGCTGCGCCTGATAATCGGCTTGCAACTCGGCATCGTTATTGAGCATCGCCATGCGCTGCGCCAGCGCAAAACGCACGTCCGGCGCTAAGCCCTGATCGTCATTAGGTGCCAGCACCGATAGACGGCACTGTTCCGCGCCATCAACAAATTCCGGGCGCAGGCGGCGCGTTCCATACAGCGCATCTTCAGCGTTTAAGCCCACTGCGCGATCAATTGCGTCACTCACTGCGCGTTCTCCTGGTTGAGTAAGGGCGTGGAATCCACCCATTCGTCGCCCTGCAATTCAGGGGTGTCAAAAGCCTGTAAGTTGGCGTAATGCTGCTCAATGTCTTCGGCAAACAGCGAAGCGGTAATACCGCGCACCAGACGGTCGGCACCGGCGCTTACTGCTGGAATGTCACCTGAGACTTTGCCGTGCGTTAGCATCGCGGCATCGTTGAAGCAGTGAATATGCGCAAGCAGCGGACATGCGCCAGGCGTTAATTCACGGAATTCGAATGCGGGGCCAAGATCCGGCGCTTCCAGCAGATTGGCGCGCGGCGCGCCCATCTCTGGCTGATAGCGTCCGTCACGCCAGCTACGGATATGCGGCGCGAGAGCGGCAAACTCTGGGCGACCGTGGAAATCGTTGCTAAAACCGGTGGCGGCAATCAGAAAGTCATAGCGCATCGGGCCTTGGGTGGTTTCAATCAGTAAGCCATCGCCTGTTTGTTTTACCGCGATAATGCCGCAGTCGAGGAAGAAGCGCGCATTGGCATGACGCGACACGCGCAGTGTCGAGGAGCGCGGAGGCGGGGTTTGCGTGGCGGCGGTGTAATCGACAAACTTCCATTTCCACGCGTCCGGCACCTGATGCATGCCGTGTACCACGCCCTGACTGCCAATGCCGGTCATTTTATTAATGCGCGGCATCTGTTTGCGACGAATCAGCAGATCTACCGCGCCCGCGCCGTTTTCCAGCGCGGTGGCGGCGTTATCCATCGAGGATGCGCCCGCGCCAATTACCGCAATGCGCTTGCCCTGCAGGGCAGAAAAATCAATGTCGTCGGCGGAGTGCGCCCAGAACTGGCGATCAATACCCTGCAGGAAGTCCGGCACAGCAAAGCCGCCGAGACCAGAACGTCCAGTGGCCAGCACCAAACGACGGGTGTAAATGCGGCCGGTTTCGGCACCGCTGAGATCGAGGGCAATCAGATCGCCTGTAAAGGCAATATGCGTGACGCGCACGTTATTGCGCACCGGCAGATTCAACACCTTGCGATACCAAATCAGGTAATCCATCCATTGCGCTTTGGGAATTTTATCCAGCGCCTGCCAGGCGTCTTTGCCCCACTGCGCGGTGAACCACGCGCGGAACGTCAGCTGCGCCATACCGAGCGCTGGACCGTGCAATGACTTCGGCGAACGCAGCGTTTCCATGCGCGCAAATGTCACCCACGGACCTTCCAACCCGGCAGGTGCGGCATCATACGCCACCACATTAGTGATGCCGGTGAACTGTAATTTGGCCACCGCCGCCAGCCCGCACATGCCCGCACCGATCACCACCACGTCACGCGCGGGTGCGCCATCCTGCGTGCGCTCTGGCACCCAGGATTTCGCGGGCAGTTCAAGATATTCCAAATCCTGCTGAAGCTGGTCTTCCAGCGCGGCAAGGCCATCGGCGGCATGAGTCATACACATTTTCCCTGAAAGAAGCGGCAGCCTGAATGCGGGCGAAAACCACTAAAGCGCGGTGGTCAATTTGCATTTTCATTATCCCTATAACACATAGTTAAAGGGCAATAATTACCAAACCGCATAGTAAGAGCTAAGGTTTCGCATAATCCTCTTGCCCTAATTCGGAGTCAAGAATCACGCTCAGCTTTTGACCAATGGATTTCTTATATCTTATGCCAGAAATGTTATAAGCGAGGCTGACGCGGCTGGCGGTCGCCATAAATGGCGCCCCTACATCGTTGGTTTGTAGGGTCGTCATTCATGGCGACCTTGTTGATATCCGCACTGGTCTTCAATCCTGATTAATCAGGCGCATAATGCGTGGATGCTCGCTGGCGGATAGGCGTTCAAAACCGGGCAGCAAATCGGCGGCAGCGCGGGCGATTGCCTCGACCAATGACTGTGCGGCAGCGGAGATTTGGCGCCCCTGCGGCGTGATGACACCAAAGTAGTAAGGAATATCCTCCTCAAGCTGGCGGATCGCTACACCGGCCAGCGGCATGCCCCAGGCGGTAACGGGTTCGAGAATGGCCACGCCGAGTCCGGCGCGTACGCAGCCAAGCATATTAGCGGATGAGTTGGTTTCGATGGTTTCATGCAGCGGCGTTTTGACCTTTTTCAGCGCTTTTTCATAGCGCCCGCGCAGGCGCTGCGGGCTCCAGGGCGCAATCAAACGGCGTCCGGCCAGGCTGCTCAACGACAGCTGCGTGTGCGCGGCCAACTCATCATTTTCCGGCAGCGCCACTACGCACTGCGACTGTCCAATCCAGTGCAGCTCCACCGCGTGATGTTCCAGCGGCAAACTACATAAACCGAGATCGGCTTCGGCAGTTATCACCGCATGTGCGGTATTCACGGCGGATTCACTGATGATCTGCACTTTGTTCTGCAAGTTAAGCGCGGCCAGTGCCTGTGGCAATAACCCCGCCGCCAGCGCGGGCGTGGCGGCAATGCTCAGTGGACGATGCTGCTGATGGGCAATCTCCTGCGCACGCAGGCGGATCTGTTGCAATGAGAGCAGCGCCTTCTGCACGTACTGATGCAACTGCAGCGCCTCTTCCGAGGGATGAATACGCGGTCCGTTGCGGATAAACAGCGGATAACCCAGCGATTGTTCCAGTTCCTGAATCAAACGCGACACCGCCGGCTGCGAGCGATTAAGCGCCTTCGCCGCCGCCGTAACGCTACCGGCGGAGATCACCGCCGAGAAGGCTTCCAGCTGCCGCAAATCCAGGTCGTTTAAAATGGTCATCGCGCGTTTATCCCCTAACTCATTGATCATTCCCGACATTGGCGCGGGAAAGTTTTCATCATAGAGAGAGTCGTGGCAATTAGCCACTGGATGGAAACAGCGCTACAGCTTCGCCGTCAGCTGACCCTCATGCTCATGCAGTAAGCGCAGCATCTCGCGCAGAAACGCATCTTCGTTGCCCTTCTGCCAGGCAATGCTCAGCGGCAAACCTTTAATCTGTTCCGGTAAATCCAGCGCAATATAGCGCACGCTGTCGCTATTCATCGTGCGGTACGACGCAGGCACCACGGCCAATCCCAAACCGGCCGACACTAAACTCAGAATGGTTTGTTTCTCTTCGGCGAACTGCGCGATGTGCGGCGTAAATCCCGCCAGTTTGAACAAATTCATCGTCAGATCGTGGCTGTGCGGGCGCGTGCGGCGATCGGGAATAATCATCGCTTCATGCTGAAAATCAGCCACCGCCACCCGTTCGCGCTGCGCCAGCGCATGCTGAATTGGCACAGCCAGCACGCAGCTTTCACGGGTAATAAAACGCACCGCTAAAGACGCATCGATACTTTGCGGTTCGCGGATAAAAATCATATCCAGCCAGCCCGATTTTAATTTCGGGATTAAATTAATGGTTTTGTCTTCAATAATATGAATATCACTGTGCGGATGCAGCGGCACAAATAAGTTGAGTAAAGCCGGAACTAATCCGCACGCGGCGCTATCGATGGCGCCAATGCGTAATGTACGACGTTCATCTTTTAATCCCACTTTAAATCGCTGCGCCAGCGCATCAAATTGATCGATTAACTTGCTGGCCTCGTCAAAAAATATTGCACCTTCGGCGGTTAATGAAACATTGCGCGTCGAGCGATTTAACAAGCGCACGCCAAGGTCTTCTTCCAGTAAACGGATGAAGCGAGAAAGTGACGCAGGCATCATTTCCATTCTTTGGGCAGCGCGCCCGAAATGGAGTTCTTTGCCTACGGCGACAAAACAACGCAATTGATTTATATCCACATTTCCCTCGCCCGTTGATTATGCAAATACTTTATATAATCCACGCCTGATGATCCGCTAAAGCAAAACTGCATACTGAACGCGAAGACAAAAAAATAATACTACCCCTACACAATCTGGAGCACTTTAATATGAACTCTCACCTCGAAAAAAGGGTGATGCGTAAAGTGACGTTACGCATTGTGCCCTTCATCATGCTGCTCTACTTCATCGCCTTTCTCGATCGCGTCAATATTGGTTTTGCTGCATTAACCATGAATCAGGATTTAGGTTTCTCACCCACGGTATTTGGTTTTGGTGCCGGAATTTTCTTCCTTGGTTATTTCCTGTTTGAAGTGCCGTCGAATTTAATTCTGCATAAAGTCGGCGCACGTATCTGGATCGCCCGCGTGATGATCACCTGGGGATTAGTCTCCGGCTGCATGGCCTTCGTGCAGGGCACCACCAGCTTCTATGTGCTGCGCTTCCTGCTCGGCGTAGCGGAAGCCGGTTTCTTCCCCGGCATCATTCTCTATCTCAGCTACTGGTTCCCGGCGGCGAAACGCGCACAGGTCACCGCCATCTTTATGGCTGCCGCACCGCTTTCAACAGCACTGGGTTCGCCGATCTCTGCTGCGCTGCTGGAGATGCATGGCCTACTGGGCTACGCCGGTTGGCAATGGATGTTTGTGCTGGAAGCCATCCCGGCGCTGCTGTTCGGTATCGTGGTGCTGTTCTACCTCACCGACCGTCCGGCAAAAGCGAAGTGGCTGAACGATGAGGAGCGCGCCTGGCTGGAAAACACCATGCGGGCGGAGGAACAGGCGCGCGCCGCCAATCAGAGCCACAGCAGCGCATGGCGCGGACTGGCTGATAAACGCGTGTTAGCGCTGGCACTGGTCTATTTCGGCACCTCAGCGGGCTTGTACACGCTGGGCATCTGGTCGCCGCAGATCATCCGCAGCTTTGGCGCATCCTCAATGGAGATCGGTTTCCTCAACGCCTTCCCGGCGGTAATCGGCGTGATCGGCATGATCCTGTGGGCGCGCCATTCGGATCGCACCAAAGAGCGCAGCTGGCACGTGATTAGTGCCTGTTTACTGGCGGCAGCCGGACTGATTTATGCCGGCAACGTCAGCACGCTGTTTACGGTGATTATCGCCCTGACGCTGGTGACCGTTGGTATCAGCGCCTCCAAACCGCCGCTGTGGAGCATGCCGACGCTGTTCCTCAGCGGTCCAGCGGCGGCGGCGGGTATCGCCACCATCAACTCGATTGGCAACCTCGGCGGTTTTGTCGGCCCGATGATGATTGGCGTGATTCGCCAGCAAACCGGCAGCTACAGCTGGGGCCTCTATTTCGTGGCGGGACTGCTGGCGATCTCCGCCATCGTGGTTCTGCTGCTCTCTGCCAGCGGCAATAAGCCGCAAACGGCGGAGCTTCCTCATCCTCATACTCATTAATCTGGAGAAACAACATGCGTAACTATTCGATTGCCGCTATTCCCGCAGATGGTATTGGCCCGGAAGTGATCTCTGCCGGTGTGGAAGTCTTGCACGCGCTGACGCGGCAGGATCCGCAGCTGAAGTTCGATGTAGAGACCTTTGACTGGGGTTCGGATTACTACAAACAACACGGCGTGATGATGCCGGAAGATGGCCTGCAAACGCTGAAGAAGTTCGATGCGATTTATTTCGGTGCGGTGGGTGCGCCAGACGTGCCGGATCACATCACGCTGTGGGGTTTGCGTCTGCCGATCTGTCAGGGCTTTGACCAGTACGCCAACGTGCGCCCCACAAAAATCCTGCCGGGTGTGACGTCACCGCTACGCAATCGTGGTCCTGGCGATCTTGATTGGGTCATCGTGCGGGAAAACTCTGAGGGCGAATACTCCGGGAACGGTGGGCGAGCACACCGCGGTTTGCCGGAAGAGGTGGGCACTGAAGTAGCGATTTTCACCCGCGTCGGCGTGACGCGCATCATGCGTTATGCCTTTAAACTGGCGCAGTCGCGCCCGCGTAAACTGCTCACCGTGGTGACCAAATCCAACGCCCAGCGTCACGGCATGGTGATGTGGGATGAGATTGCCGCCGAAGTAGCGCTAGAGTTCCCGGACGTGCAGTGGGACAAAATGCTGGTTGATGCCATGACGCACCGCATGACGCTGCATCCACAAAGCCTCGACACCATCGTGGCCACTAACCTGCACGCCGATATTCTGTCGGATCTGGCTGGCGCGTTGGCGGGCAGTCTCGGCGTGGCGCCGACCGCCAATATCGATCCCGAGCGTCGCTACCCGTCGATGTTCGAACCGATTCACGGCTCAGCGTTTGATATCACCGGCAAAGGCATTGCTAACCCGATCGCCACCTTCTGGACCGCGGTGCAGATGCTGGAGCATCTCGGCGAGCGCGACGCGGCGGCGCTGATTATGCAAGGCATCGAGTTTGTCTGCGCCAAAGGCATTTTGACCCCGGATGTCGGCGGCACGGCCAACACCGCCGAGGTGACGCGTGCGGTAGTGCAGTTTATTACGTCCAAAGCCAGCGTGGCAGAAGCCATCTGATTTGCCCTGTGCGGGGCCAATCATCGCACCTTTCGTAGCGGCGCGATTTATCGCGCAATGAATGCGCCGCTACGACTCGTGCATGCTGTGATTTTGATTTGCACCCTAAGCGCTTTTCATT
This sequence comes from Pantoea sp. X-Soil-ISGK-421, assembly GCF_059730785.1. Classification (NCBI taxonomy): domain Bacteria; kingdom Pseudomonadati; phylum Pseudomonadota; class Gammaproteobacteria; order Enterobacterales; family Erwiniaceae; genus Pantoea; species Pantoea sp. X-Soil-ISGK-421. Next base: position 3,391,261 of record NZ_AP035979.1, read on the forward strand.
AACAGTCTCTGCATACCCTTGTTTTCGCAGGACCTCGCATGATTGACTCAGGCAGAGAAGCCAGACCGAACTCCCATCACACCCTGCTGTTAGCGTTATTGGTCGCCGTGACCTTTTTTATGGAAAACCTCGATGCCACGGTGATCACCACCGCAATTCCACAAATGGCGCGGGATTTCGCCTCAAGCCCGGTGGCGCTGAATATCGGTGTTAGCGCTTACTTACTTGCGGTGGCAGTTTTTATCCCGATTAGCGGCTGGCTGGCGGAGCGCTTCGGCGCACGCACGGTGTTTGCCAGCGCCATTCTGATTTTTACCCTCGCTTCCATCCTGTGTGGCCTGAGCGACACGCTGGCGATGTTCACGCTCAGCCGTATTCTGCAAGGCATTGGCGGTGCGATGATGGTGCCAGTGGGTCGCATGGTGGTGCTGCGCGTCACCGAGAAAAAGGACATGGTGAAAACCATCGCCTTCATTACCTGGCCGGGGCTGATTGCGCCGGTGCTCGGTCCGCCGCTGGGTGGCCTGATTGTTACTTATGGCCACTGGCCGTGGATTTTCTGGCTCAATATTCCGCTCGGCATCCTCGCAATCATCGCCACCGCTTATCTGGTGCCGCAGTTCAAAACAGAGCAACCGCGCCGGTTTGATGTGCAGGGCTTTGTGCTCACCGCCACCGCCTGCACCTCACTGATTATTGCGCTGGAAGCGCTGGGACAGATGCATCTCACGCTCGGCATTCCACTGTTACTGCTTGGCGTGCTGTGTAGCTGGCTGGCGTATCGTCATAGCTTCCGCCATCCGCAGCCGCTGCTGCCGTTTAGCGCGATGAAAATTGCCACGTTCCGCAATGCGGTGATGGGTGGATCGTTCTTCCGCGCCTCAATCAATGCGGTGCCGTTTTTACTGCCATTGCTGTTCCAGCTGGGTTTTGGCTGGAGTGCGGCGCAGGCCGGCGCGATGGTGCTGTGGGTGTTTGCCGGTAATCTGGCGATGAAACCGGCCACCACCTGGCTGATGAAGCGCTGGGGTTTTCGTCGGGTGCTGCTGGTTAACGGCGTCATCAGTCTGGCGGCGATGTTGGGCTGCCTGCTGCTCAATCCGTCACTCGGCTATTTCGCGATTGCGGCGATTTTGTTTATTGGCGGGCTGTCACGTTCGCTGCAGTTCAGTTGCTACAACAGCCTGGGCTTCGCCGATGTACCGCAGGCCAAAATGAGCGATGCCTCGGTGGTGTTCAGTATTTTCTTCCAGTTCAGCATGAGTGCAGGTATTGCATTGGCCGCGTTGTTCCTGCGTGGCGCCATGCTGTGGCACGAGCATACGACGATTGCACAAAGCGACATCCATATCGCCTTCGCTGGCGTCGCCGTGTTGGTGCTGCTGTCGCTGTTTGATGTGGTGCGACTGGAGAAAAATGCCGGTGCGCAGGTGCTGGTGAAATAAATACTGCACTATAAGCAAATATCTCATTATTAGCCCTCAGGGCTTAAGGGCTAATAATAATTTTGCACATTAAAATCGACGAAAAAACAAAAAACCACTTTAATGCTGATTGATTTCATCACTTTGTACCAAGCTGGAAATATAAGCGAAGCGGACAACAACCTCTCAATATTTTATTCATCGAGCTTTATTTATTAAAAATAAAAAAACAACGGAATTAAACCACAAAAAATAACTGAGCAATATCAACACAGATAAGATAACTCTTAATTACAGTGCCTTGTGCGTTAGGCTTTTACGACTAGCCTTAAGTAGCAAGTCAAATATGAGTTATCCCACTTATCTGAGGTATTTATTATGACAACACCACGTGGAGGTTCAGGCAATTTTGCCATGGACCCAGAAAGAGCCCGTGAAGCGGGAAAAAAAGGCGGCCAACTGAGCGGCGGTAATTTCCGTAATAATCCCGAACGGGCAATTGAAGCCGGACGAAAAGGCGGAAAAAAAAGCCGGCGCGTAGTGGATAAATCACCAGAGTGACGTTATTGCGGCGGCTACAACATCAGGTCGCTCGTCGCAATAACATTCTTCAATGTCAGGAAAAATATATTATGAGCAATGACAACAAAGAGCACTTTCTCGATTGGGTAAGGGATGCGCATGCGATGGAAAAACAGGCCGAAAAGATGCTGGAAAAGATGGCAGCGCGCCTTGAACACTATCCCGATCTTAAATTGCGAATCGAGCAACATATTGTGGAAACACGTGAACATCAGGTGCTGGTGCAAAGCGTGATTGATCGCTATTCCGAGTCACACTCGGTATTGAAAGATATCGCCGGCAAAATCTCCGCCTTCGGCCAATCAATCGGCGGCGTGATGGTGGAAGATGAAGTGGTAAAAGGCGCCATCAGTGGCAACGTGTTTGAACACCTGGAGATCGCCAGTTACACCTCGCTGATTGCAGCGGCACAGCATCTTAACGACCACGTCAGTGCAGACGTGTTTAGCCGCATCCGCGATCAGGAAATTGCGATGGCCGATTGGACCTTAGCGCATTTACCCGCGGTGACGGAGCAATATTTGATACGTTCCTCAACGCCGGGCGTCGAGGCCAAAAAATAGATCCTCCCGCGAGATTCTTCCATTTTTCGCAACAATGACTTCGCTAATTCGGCTATTCTGCCGCTAAATTGTCTGTGCGAACCTTTGGTCAGGCTCGGGCCCCTCCCGAGCATCACCTAAGGAACCGCCAACATGAAACTCTATCACTTTCCCCTTTCTGGCCATGCTCACCGCGCTCGCCTGTTCCTGTCATTGCTGGATGTACCGCATGAGGTCATTGATGTCGATCTCAAAAATGGCGAAAACAAAACCCCGGCATTCCTCGCCATGAATCCGTTCGGCCAGGTGCCGGTGCTGGAAGACGACGGCGAATTTATTGCTGACTCCAACGCTATTCTGGTCTATCTGGCGAAGAAAACCGGTCGCAGCGAATGGCTACCGGAAGATGCGCTGGGCGCGGCGGCGGTGCAACGCTGGCTGACCGTTGCAGCCGGTGATATCGCTTTTGGTCCGGCGGCGGCACGTTTGATTACCGTATTTGGTCGCCCTTTCCACCCGGAGGAGGTGATAGCCCGCGCGCATCTGGTGCTGTCGCGTATTGAGAAGCACCTCGAAGGCCGCGCATGGCTGGTTGGCGATCGTCCCACCATCGCGGACATTGCACAGTACAGCTATATCGTTGGCGCGCCAGAAGGCAACGTTGACCTTTCCGGCTATCCGGCAGTGAACGCGCTACTGCGTCGCATTGAAGCGCTGCCGGGCTTTGTGCCCTTCCCACAAACTGCGGCTGGCCTGCGCAGTCAGCGTTGAGGAGAGGATGATGGGCGAAAAACTGTCAGTGTGGCATCAGGGTGAAGTTGCGCTCCAGCAGCAGGCTGGCGTGGCGGAGCGCATGGCTGAAGTCGGCCAGCGCGTGATTCGCGATCACATGCCCGATCAACATCGAGACTTCTACGCGCAGCTGCCCTTTATTGTTGCCGGCAGCGTCGATGCGCAGGGCGACGCGTGGGTCACGCTGCTGGAAGGCCAACCCGGCTTTATGTTCTCGCCCAACGCCACCACGCTGAATATCGAAGCGCGTCCGCATCAGGGCGATCCGGCGGCGGCGGGTATGCACGATGGTGCGCCGGTTGGGCTGCTCGGCATCGAACTGCATACGCGGCGTCGTAACCGCATGAACGGCGTGCTGCACGCGATTGGCGGGGGTTTTCGCGTAGAGGTGGAGCAGAGTTTTGGCAACTGCCCACGCTATATCCAGCTGCGCGATTTTCATTTTGCGTACGATCCCGCCGAGCCTTATCACGGTGAAGTGGAAACCCTGATCGCGCTGGATGATGCCGCCCGCGCCACCCTCGCCGCTGCGGATACGTTCTACGTCGCCACCTATGCCGAACGTCAGGTTGATGCCTCGCATCGTGGCGGCAAACCGGGTTTCGTGCGCGTCAGTGAGGATGGCCTGCTGACCATTCCCGACTTCAACGGCAATCTGTTTTTCAACACGCTCGGCAATATCCATCAAAATGGCAAAGCAGGCTTGTTGTTTGTTGATTACGCCAGCGGCGACACGTTGCAAATGAGCGGCGATGCCGAGGTCATTCTCGACTCGCCGGAGATCGCCGCGTTTCAGGGTGCAGAGCGACTGTGGACATTTCGCCCGCGCCGAATGGTGCGTCGACGTGCCGCTCTCGCCTTGCGATGGTTAACGCAGGCCGACGGTGCAGCGCCCAGTTCACTGATGACCGGGGACTGGCAAAAGGCCGACGAGCGCCTGCGAGCCACAGCACGGGCATCGCGCTGGCGTCCGTTTAAGGTTACGCAGGTGGTGGATGAGAGCGCCACGATTCGCTCGTTTCATTTAATGCCGGATGACGGCGCGGGTTTGTTGCCGCATTTGGCCGGTCAACATCTGCCGATTCGCGTGCAATTGCCCGATACAGATAAGCCGTTGATGCGCGCTTATACGCTGTCGGTGGCGCCGTCGGATGGCTTTTACCGCATCAGCGTCAAGCGTGAAGGTGTGGTGTCGCGCTACCTGCACGATCACCTGACGGCTGGCGATACGCTGGACGTGCGAGCGCCAGCGGGTGATTTCACGCTTGATGCTCATGCATCACGCCCGGCGGTGCTGCTTGCCGCTGGCGTTGGCATCACGCCGCTGCTGGCGATGCTGCGCCATCTGATATTTGAAGGGCAACGCAAACAGCGCCTGCGCCCGACGTTCTTTTTCCAGTCGGCACGCAGCAAAGCCGAGCGCCCTTTCGTGCGCGAACTCGACCAGCTGCGGGCGGCGGCGCACGGCGCGGTAACAATGATACGCGTGCTGAGCCAGACAACGGATGCGGAACCCGGCACGGATTACGACTTCGCGGGACGCATTGATATGGCGCTGCTCTCGCGGGTGCTACCGTTTAACGATTACGACTTCTATCTCTGCGGCCCGCCGGCGTTCACGCAAGCGCTGTACGATGGCTTGCGCACTTACAATATCGCGGATGACCGCATTCACGCCGAAGCCTTTGGGCCATCGTCGCTGCAGCGCACGCGCTCTGTTGTGACTGAAGAAAAACCGCTGGCGCCAGTGGCGACGCATTCGGTGCCGGTGAAGTTTATGGATTCACTGAAAGAGGCGCGCTGGACGCCGGATGCCGGTTCGCTGCTGGAGCTGGCCGAAGCGCGTGGCCTGAGCCCGGCATTCAGCTGTCGCGCCGGACATTGTGGCAGCTGTAAAACCCAACTGCTACAGGGCTCAGTGACCTATAAAACGCCACCGAGCGCCCGCGTGGCCGAGGATGAAGTGCTGATTTGCTGCGCACTGCCAGCGCAGCAAGATGGCGATAAGCAGGCGATTCACCTGGCGCTATAGGCGGCGAGGTTTATAGTGTTTGGGTTTTAAAGATATCGGGCCGGGTTATTACCCACGCGTTATTACCCATGCATAGTTCGGCGCATAGTTCGGCGCATAGTTCGGCTTATTCACGGCTTCATAGCCAAACTTTTTACACAGCCAAGGCGCGATGGTGGTGAAAAGGGTCATTCTGCGCAGTCTGGCGAAAACCGGATATGCATTTCTGCGCTGTCGTTCATTCTCACATTGCCCGGTATGCACGATGACAGAGAATTATACTTATCAGGGGCAAGGTACAGATTTCAGCAGGAGTATTTTGACACTGATTACCAAGGCAAAAATAGACTGATGCTCATTCGTTAATAATCAATGGAACTAAATTTCGTTCACTGTGATTATCTAACACTATGATTGCATTAATATAGAGGGCGAAAAAATTCATTGAAACACTAATACTGAACGGTGTGGGATTTGGGCATGATGATGGGTTTGCTTGACCACCACATAGCTTATCAAGCTAAACCAGCACCCCTGTTTTATTTAACGAACCCAAGTATTCTCCCTGTCGTTTTTTAACGGTAGCAATAAATACAGGCCATTGACTGAAAAGTATCCTCGGCATACGCGCAGGTTTCCCATCCAGATAAGCATAGGCAAAATACTCTGCCTGTCGCTGTAGTTCCTCACTATTTATCATCTGGTTATCTCCATTATAACGTGACGTGCCCGGAGTTATAACGGCTATATTAAGCGGCTGACGAACCAATAATCTGCATTGGATTAGCGGCCAGGTTTATAATCGTCTTAACTTTGTTTCAGCGACCCATTAAATCAATCAGCAGATCCCATCCGGCGCGTAAAAACGTCGAGAAGATATTTGTGAGTGATTTCAAACAGAAGTCCGTGCAGGTTCAAAAGCGAAAAAGGCCGCCTGTAAGGCGACCTCTTCCGGCACTTCCTTTTGCGACCATCTGTTATTTATAAAGCTCAGCGGTCATGTGAACAACGTTGCCGTTGCTGGCTTCAAGGATTTTGTACTGCTGGCCCTGCTGCTGTGCCTGTGCGGCGATTTTCGCTTCCGCGCCATCCAGTGTCAGGGAAGTTGCAGTAACAGTTTGCGCGAAGCTGGCTGCTGACATCAGTGAAAGAGCGGCTACAGCGGCGATAGACATTGCTTTGATAGTTTTCATGGTCATATTCCTTAGTATGTATGGTTGAAAGCACGTTTGCTTTCGATGAGATAATAATAACCAAGGTGACCATTTCAATATTAACAATAAATGCTGGTATTGTTATCTCGCTAACTATCACACTGATAGGCCTTTCTTATAAGTATGCCTATGGGCACGACTGCATCGATTGATAACCCAGTCCAATCTCTGCTCAGTAGGAATGCACAGTCTTACCTGCCTCGTGATAGCGGAGCAGTGGAGGCTGTACAGATAAGTCATGTTTAAAGAATTGACGGGTGAGTAAAATTACCGCTCTGCTCGTGCCAACAGCAGAGGATCACTCCGCTCTTTACTGCATATATTGGCATTGGTTGATCCCCCCTCTTTTCATTCCAAACACGCTACATATTCTGTTGATACCACACTGTTATTTATCCTTCTCAGGATCGCCTCTATCGTAACCTCGCATAAACACGACTCAATATTTAAGGCGGTCAAGCATGTTAAAAAAAAGTGGATTGTTAACGGTTGGCTGCATTCTTGCGTTCAGCTCAGAAGCCAGTACCACGCCAACTAAAACCGCTAAGGACTTCAACCTGATAGGCGTCACGTTGGAGGACGGGAACGTTAAAGGAAGCAACGCATTGCGGTTGTCGATGCCAGCTCGTCAATGGCAAGACCCTAATAAAGAGACACTTACCGATCGCAATTATATGGCCTGGCTCCCCATTAACTTCCATAACGGTGTTATTGAGGTCGAGATTGCCAGTACGCTGGCGACAGGCGCGCCTGACTACGCACGGGGTTTTATGGGCATCTCATTTCGCATTCAGCCAGAGGGGAGTTTTGAAAACATCTATCTACGTCCAACCAATAGCCAGTCGCAGGATCAAGTACGGCGTAATCATAGCGTTCAGTATTTTGCTTATCCGGACTTTCGTTTTGACCGGCTGCGTAAAGAGGCGCCTGAGCGTTATGAAACCTACGCTGACATTAAGCTAAATGAATGGAATCACGTGAAAATTGTAGTTAAAGATCAGCATGCTACGCTGTATTTGAATCATAACTCAACGCCTGCTTTCATCGTCAATGATCTTAAACTGGGTAGCAAAGCTCAGGGCGGTGTCGGTATCTGGATTGAGTCAGGGACGATTGGATGGTTTAAAGATTTGAAAGTCACCTCGGAAAGCGAATAATCAAAAAGGCGCCCCAATGTGGGACGCCTTTGGCTCATTAACGATTTTAACGCTGACGTTGTAGTCGTTGATTAATAAACACCACATTATCCCAGTCTACTACCGGCTGCATTTTCCATTTTTCAGCAATATGCATCTCTTGGGGCGAAGCAGGATGATATTTATGCCATAGCGGGTTTTCAGGCGGCGTATTGTGCGGATTGGGATTGCCATATTTTATGAAATTACTCCACGCCGCCTGCATCTTGCTGGCCATACTTTTCGCTTCATCATCCCAGCTATCGGAATGGATAAGATTACCGAAAATAAACTTCAATTCAGATCCATGAATGACGCCTAACCCTGTCGCCGTAATATCCGGATCGATATAGTCGAAATGATAGACATACACTTCGCGATGACGTGCCAGCGCATCAGCATAGAGATAAAGACCGCTGCGCAATAATCCCAGCGTAATGAGCTGGTTCATGCGCGCTGACGCGTTGTATTCCATGTTGACCGGGAAACGTTGCAAAATCTGCGCGGCGTTGTCACCAAAGGCACTCTCAATTAATGATGCATAGTGCTGCTCAGTCACATCTGGTGGTACGAAAAGACTCCCTTCATCGGTATTAAACCCTGTCAGCAGCCTTACCGGATTTACCTCACCTGTTGCCAGTGTATCTACGGGGTTTGCATGATAAACATGCCCGTCAGGCACGGGCCAGAAACCGGCGACTTGCGGCGGCTGTAACGTTGAATGCGTCGATAAGGCCAACAATTTATCTACGGGTAATTCCCTTAACGCTTCGAGACCGGCTGCATCATCTTTTAACCCAAACTGATCAAAAACCCGTGACGCCTGATCTTTGGCCTGTTCAAGAGAGAGAATGTGTTCAGGCGCAACTGCCGTGGCGTTGGGCAGGCTTCCGCTTTGCATAATCGCCTGATCAAACAAGCCCCTGGCAAGCGGTGACACAATCAGCGTACTGACCGCGTAAGAGCCAGCGGATTCTCCACCCACCGTAACGCGCGAAGGATCCCCCCCAAATGCCCGGATGTTTTCCTGTACCCATTTGAGAGCCGCAATAATATCGAGAAGCCCCCAGTTACCTGTGGTGCCATGCTCTTCGTACGCAGCAGCCGAGGGCAGAAAGCCCAACGTACCCAAACGGTAGTTCAGAGTGACAACCACGATACCCTGCTGAGCCAGATGTTTTCCTTCGTAAAGCGGTTGAGAACCGCTTCCCATAACGTAGCCGCCACCATGAATGAAAACGTAAACCGGAAGTGCCGCTGCGCGACTGCCCTCCGGGCTCCAGATATTCAGATACAGGCAGTCTTCGGAGACGTTACCTTCGCCACCTTGATGGCTCATCGGCGCAAACTGAGTCGCCTCTCTGACGCCTTCCCAGGGCGGAACGGGCACGGGAGGAGCAAATCGACGCGTTGCCACCGGTGGTTGGGCGTAGGGAATGCCACGATAAATACACACGCCGTCGTGCAAGCTACCGCGCAGCTTGCCGACGGGTGAGTCGATTTCATGCGGGGTTTCATCTGGCCATTGTGGAGCACTGATCGGCGTCAGAAAATCCGACAGCCAGCGATTCAGGCCCGTTAGCTTATTATCGTCCATCGTATTAACCTCAATATTCATTTAGACAGCTCAATCCTCCCGGAACAGAGCATTAATACGTCACACCTTAGATTTGGAACAAAACGAAATAAATGACAAATTCATACATGCTTTATATATGATTTGTTTTTAATTAAGGATAACGACCCACCTGAGGGCTTATGGAAAGAATTGAGTGTGACCGCATGTTCATCGCGGTGATGGAAACCGGTAGCTTTACCGCGGCAGCGCAGCGCTTGGGTGTCAGCCATGGACAAGCCTCAAAGCTGATCTCACGTCTTGAACGTGATCTGGGCGTAACGTTGCTTCGGCGTAGCACCCGTTCGTTGACACCCACGGAAGTGGGCCGTGCTTATTACGAGCAGATTCGTCAACTCATCGCCAACTATGATGCCCTTAATGATTCAGTCCGAAACTCCTCGAACACACCTTCAGGCCTCTTGCGTATTTCAGCGCCGGTTACTTTCGGCACACTGCAAATGCCGGATTTGTTGATTGAGTTCGCGCATCGCTATCCTGATATCGAACTCGACGTGCGTTTTGCTGACCGCCTGGTAAACGTCATTGATGAAGGATTTGATCTGGCCTTACGTATTGGCAAGTTAGAAGACAGCAGCTTAATTGCCAGAAAACTCTGTGATATCAGAATTGTTCTTGTCGCTTCTCCGGATTATCTCGCTGCGCGGGGAACGCCCAGCCATTGGGAGCAACTCGCCGAACATGACTGCGTGGTGGACACGAATTTTCGTGAACCTTACTTGTGGCCATTTCTTGATGAGGACAAGCAGCTCATCACGCAGGCGGTTAAAGGAAGGATGAAATTTTCCAATGCCGAAGTGTGTTTAAATGCGGCCACTGCAGGGTTAGGCATCTCCCGCCTGCCTTCGTTTGTGGTCAGCGAGGCGCTTAAAGCGGGTAGGCTTGAGACCGTTCTTCCCTCCTCGGAAGCACCGCCAATGGGGCTTTATGCCCTCTATCCACCGGCAAAATATATTGCGCATAAATCACGGGCACTTATCGATTTTCTGGTTGAAGGCTTTGCCGGAGCACCGCGCTGGGAATGATTTCCAATATGGAAATAATATTCCCTTTTTTAACCCGATAATCTCCTTAACGGAATAAGTGTAAAGTCCTCTCATCAACTTAATGAGAGGAAAACACCATGTTCGATACCCGCACAACACCTTATGCAGCTCTGTTAATGCGCCTGTCTTTAGGCATCCTTTTTCTTGCGCACTTCGGGCTGAAGTTTTTTGTCTTCACACCGGCAGGTACCGCGAAATTCTTTGCCTCGCTGGGTTTGCCGGGTGGTTTGGCTTACCTCACCATGGCAATTGAGTTAATTGGCGCGATTGCACTGATTCTGGGTATCTACACCCGCATCGTTGCTGTCGTGCTGATTCCGGTTTTACTGGGCGCGATTGTCACTGTGCATGGACCTGCAGGCTTCTTCTTTACTAACCCGAATGGTGGCTGGGAATTCCCTGCATTCTGGATTATCGGTTTGATTGTTCTGGCACTGACCGGCGACGGCAAGTTTGCCCTCAAACCTACCGCAGTAAAAAAATAAAAATGTCTGCCGATGGCGAACAGATTGTTCGCCATTCAACCCTGCTTTTCCCCACGTTGTACCCGCGTGCCTTTCATCTGATTGATCCTGCCAGTTCGCTGTTTTGCTTTTCGCGTTTACGCTAAAGTAACCCTCTGATTTTCATCCAGGCGCTCACGATGCCCACAGTGATTTCCACAGAGTCTTTCAGCAGCATCGTCCACTTTGTGACGGCGGCTAACGCCAGTAGCTTTACTGAAGCTGCTGAACAGTTGGGTGTGTCGAAATCGGCCATTGGCAAAAGTATCCAGCGGCTTGAGCATAATCTCGGTATTCCACTCTTCCATCGCACCACACGTAAAATCAGCCTGACCACCGAAGGTGAAGCGTATCTGGCAAGTTGCCAGAGTGCGCTGGAAACGCTGCAAATGGCCGAGATGGCGCTGCGTTCAAAGCTAACGGAGCCCACTGGCACAGTGAGGATAGATTTACCCGCCGCGTTTGGCCGCTCGGTGATGATGCCGGTGTTGATGGACATGACCAAACGCTATCCGCATCTGAAACTGACCATCACGTTTAACGATCGCATCATTGATCCGCTGGACATTGGTTTTGACCTCGCTATCCGCTTTGGTCCGGTTAAAGACACCACCGATCTCATCGCCCGTAAGCTGAACGATCAACATCTGATTATCTGCGCATCTCCCGCCTATATTTCGACGTACGGGAAACCTGAGACGCTGACCGAACTGGCCGATCACCGCTGTATTCTGGCCTGGCGCGGCGGCGCACCGCTTAGCTGGCTAATCCGTGACGAGAGCGGTAAGGACATCAGACTTAAACCCACACCTTTTCATCAAATCAGTGATGGCGATGCCATGATCGATGCCTGTATTGCCGGAGCCGGTTTGATTCAATTTCCTGAAGCGCTGTTACGACCCCACATCCAAGCTGGAAAACTGTTGCCACTGCTTGCCGTCTGCAATCCAGCGCCCACCGAGTTGAATGTTATATGGCCCCGCGCCCGTCATTTACTACCCGGCGTTCGCTTTATCATTGATGAGTTAATCGAATTAGCGGCACAAAAAGCATTCGAATGATTGTAGACTTCAGTTCTACACTCTGTCCCCTTTGAGCCTGTTTATCCACCTCAGCTATCAGCGTAGGATTTCTTCATCGTCAGGTTATCTGACAATTTATCCACTGATGAAGGGGTTCTACTATGCCAGTCGTTAATATCCAGATGTTCGATGGTCGTGATGATGCTAAACCTGCTATCGCTAAAGCGGTGACTGAAGCTATCGCCACCCACGCCAACGTTGATCCACAGTATGTCTATGTCATTTTCAACGACGTAACCACCAGCAATTGGGCCATCTCAGGTGAGATTTTTGCTGAGACGCTGAAGAAATCGAGCTAGCAAGCAGCGCAGCTTAGTCAAATCCGCCGCTATGCCCCCGCGCGTAGCGGCATATTCCTCTTACGGGGAATCTCTTCCTCTCTTCTTTGCACGTTCGCCTGCTCCCACCGTTCTGGAGATTACGATGAAAAATGAAATTACCTGCGTGTTTAACCTGGCCGTCAATGACGGACAATTTCCTGCGTTTAAAGCATTGGTTTCACGCGTAGTAGAAGCCACCAGTAAAGAGCCCGGCACACTGAGTTACGTCTACAGCGTCAGCGACGATGAGAAAACCGCGCACATCGTTGAGCGTTATCGTCAGCAGGATCTGGTGAGCCATGTTGATCACACCTTCGCACCTTTCGCCGAAACCTTTCTCTCTTTAGTGACCATCACCGGCCTGACGGTTTACGGCGAACCCGATGAAGAAATCCGCAAACGCTTAGATCCGTTTGGTGCCGTGTATATGACACCTTTTGATGGATTTACCCGTTAATTTTAAGATTAAAAACCATGAAAGACGCTGCTATGAAACTTTATGTGTACGATCACTGCCCATTCTGCGTGCGCTCACGCATGATTTTTGGCTTGAAAGATGTTGCGTGCGAGATCATTACGTTGCCGAACGATGATGAAGAAACACCCACTCGTCTTATCGGCAAAAAAATGCTTCCGATTTTGGTCACTGAAAGCAATGAAGCGATTGGTGAAAGTCTGGACATCGTCAAATACATTGATGAGACCTACGGTTCGGCTGTGGTGACGGTGCCTGACAATGCAGCCATCGAAGCCTGGATGGAAGAGGCGACAAAACTGATTTATCCGCTGGCGATCCCACGCTGGGCAAGCGCTGATTTTGAAGAGTTTCGTCAGGATGCTGCAAGACACTATTTTGTCAGCAAGAAAGAAGCCGTTTTTGGTCCCTTCCCACGTTTGCTGGACCAAACCGCAACCATGGTGACGGAGATAAATGCAAAGCTGGAGGTTCTTGAGCTGTTGCTCTCGCAGCAAGAGCAAGATACCGAGCATTTCTCGCTGACGGATATTCGTCTTTTCCCACTGCTGCGCTCGTTATCCATCGTTAAAGGGATGAAGTGGCCAGCAAGGGTGGATGCATGGCGCAGAGAGATGGCCGTCAAATCCCAGGTCAATCTCAATGATGACATCGCAATCTGAGCCGATGTTTACGGGCGGCAAATATTCAAAGCCGCCCGGAACCAAAGTGGTCTGAAGCAAAATCCAGGAAGCTGCGAACCTTAGGCGTCAGGCGCCGATCGGGGGCATGGAGAATATGCAAAGGACGCGTGGGAATGTTATAGGCATCCAATACCTCAACCAGGCTGCCCTCTTGAATCAATGGGTTAACCAGTTCAGCGGGTTGTAGTGCTACGCCCTGCCCGGCGCGAGCCGCATTGATGAGCGCTTCACCGCTGTCCAGCATCAACCTTCCTTCGACGGCAACACGTAGCATCCCTTCAGCGCTTTCAAACTCCCAATGTGTTCTCAACGAGGTATGGCTGAAAATCAGGCACTCATGTTGGCTGAGATCGCTGGGATGAGCCAATGGTGGCGCATCATTCAGGTAAGTGGGTGAAGCACAGGCAATCAGTTGGTAAGGGTGTAACGCGCGCGCCACCAAACCACTGTCCGGCAGATGCCCAACCCGAAAAACGATGTCAAACCCCTCATCAATCAGGTCTACCATTCTGTTCGCCAGCATCAGTTCAACCGTAACGTCAGGATTTTGCTTGAGGTATGTCGGGAGTAACGGTGCAAGCGCATGAACACCAAAGGTGACCGGCGCATTGATGCGGATGCGGCCTCGCGGTGTCGCTCGCGTCTCTGCAGCAAAAGATTCTGCCGCTTCGAGTTCAGCAAGAATAATTTTTGCCCGCTCATAGAAGTCGCGGCCTGCTTCAGTCACGCTGTGCTGTCGAGTGGTGCGGTTTATCAGACGAACGCCCAGATGTTGTTCGAGGAAGGAAACGTTTTTCCCAACCAGCTGTGGCGACATATCCAGCGCTTCAGCGGCGGCGGTAAATGAGCCCAGTTCTACGGAACGCGTAAAAACCGTCATACTGGTAAGACGATCCATTAGAAACACCTTGTTGTAGATGAGCCCGTTAGTGGTATTTATGATGTCATCTATTTTTAACGCGTTCAACGTCAGGCAGACGCTTAACGTTCTCCTTTAGCCGCTTGAGGGTGTGAAATGATTAACGCTGAATTTTCCCTATTACGTGAAAGCACACATTTTTTCTGGCCAGAATCGGCCAAAAAAATTGATGTCGCGAAGGGACTGGATTACATCCTGTCAGGAATAACGGCGCAGACATCGCTGACCGCCTGGCACCTTGAAATGATGATTTATCGCACCGAGGAGATTATTGAATCCGATTCGACAATCACCCCGATCCACGGTGAGGCAACCAGTCAAGATCCGTTGTTAAAGGCGGTATGTGCGAGCTATTTAGACGGTGCATCTTTAGCCACACCCGAGCACATTGAGGACGCTTTCAATAAACTGGCAGATGATATTTCCTACCATCCGCTCTCCTTATCAGAAGCGGCGCTGCAGGTACTCGCAGGATTTGTATTTGTCCGTGAGGTAACCCATCACCTCGGCATCACGGCGATTCATGCCGCATGATTTCAGGCATAAAAAAGCCGGTTACTGCAAGGCGAGTAACCGGCAAAGCGTCGTTGCATATCATTGTTATAGTAAAGAATGTGACTGACAGACACTCACTTCAAGACAACTATGCCTGCCAGGTTCCAGCTTGTTTGGCGCTGTGAGCGGCCAGCATGTCCATCAGTTCTGGCGACAAACAATCGTATGGCGTTAACGCCAGGTCAGTTAAGCGCTCACGGACATCGGCCATTTTAGAAACCGGCGCGCCGCTTTCAATAATGGACGAAACGAAAGCGGCAAATCCTGGCGCAGACCAGCCTTCGCTATCAGACAGTTCAGTGTGCACAAAATCCAGACCGTAAAACGCATGTTGCTCGTTCTCAATGCGGCCATACATGTGGACACCACAGTCAGTACAGGCATGACGTCTGATCAGGGCCTTTTCATCAACGACTTTCAATTTCTCTGCGTGTGCAATGACAGAGACGTTGTCTTTGGGAACAACAGCAACCAGTGAGAAGAGCGAACCTGAGGGTTTCCAGCATTTCGTGCAACCACAGGCGTGGTTAAACATCGTCTGGCTATCAAGCTGTACTTCAACCTGATTCTCCGTGCAGTGGCAACGTAACACGCCGCCAGAAAAATGCTCATTTGCCGCTTTAATGCCGGCGTCTACCGCTGGATGGATTTTCTGAACGTTCATGAATGAATCCTTGATTAAACAGGTGCGACAAGCGCCGCACCCGATGCGTTGAGAGATCAGTAGTGGATAACGGTGCGGATAGATTTGCCTTCATGCATCAGGTCAAATGCATCATTAATGTCATCAAGTGACATGGTGTGAGTCACAAATGGCTTCAGCTCAATCTCACCCTTCATGGCATCTTCAACCATTCCCGGCAGCTGACTACGTCCTTTAACCCCACCAAATGCAG
The DNA here is from genome assembly GCF_059730785.1 of Pantoea sp. X-Soil-ISGK-421. NCBI lineage: Bacteria > Pseudomonadati > Pseudomonadota > Gammaproteobacteria > Enterobacterales > Erwiniaceae > Pantoea > Pantoea sp. X-Soil-ISGK-421. The sequence goes on from NZ_AP035979.1 coordinate 3,407,116, forward strand.
AGCCTTTCCATTGACGGCCCGTAACCAGCTGGAACGGACGTGTGGAAATTTCTTTACCCGCACCCGCTACGCCAATAATGACCGACTGACCCCAGCCACGGTGAGCAGACTCAAGCGCTGCACGCATCACGTTCACATTGCCGATACATTCGAAAGAGTGATCGACACCCCAGCCTGTCATTTCAATAATGACGTCCTGAATCGGTTTGTCGAAATCGTTGGGATTGATGCAGTCTGTTGCGCCGAACTGCTTAGCCAGCTCAAACTTGGATGGGTTGGTATCAATAGCAATGATGCGGCCGGCTTTCGCCTGACGCGCACCCTGAATGGCTGCGAGGCCGATGCCGCCCAAGCCAAAAATGGCTACGGAATCACCAGGCTGCACTTTTGCCGTATTGTGAACAGCGCCAATACCGGTGGTTACACCGCAGCCGAGCAGGCAAACGTGTTCGTGATTGGCTTCCGGATTTATTTTCGCCAAAGAGACTTCAGCGACCACGGTGTACTCACTAAATGTTGAGCAACCCATGTAGTGATAGATCGGCTGACCGTTGTAAGAGAAGCGCGTTGTGCCATCCGGCATCAGGCCTTTGCCCTGGGTGGCACGAACGGCGGTGCACAGATTAGTTTTGCCGGATTTGCAGAACAGGCATTCGCCACATTCGGCGGTATAAAGAGGAATAACGTGATCGCCAGCTTTTACGCTGGTAACGCCTTCGCCAACCTCAACGACTACGCCAGCACCTTCATGACCAAGAACTGCAGGGAAAACACCTTCAGGATCATCACCTGACAAGGTAAAGGCGTCAGTGTGGCAGACGCCCGTGTGACTGATTTTGACTAACACTTCGCCAGCGCGTGGCGGCTCAACGTCAATTTCAACAATTTTTAAAGGCTGGCCAGGGCCAAATGCAACAGCAGCGCGTGATTTCATTACGGCACTCCACTTAATTGAGGGTTCGGATTGAGCGGGGTGATTGTTTGCAAATTGCTCATCACGCCGCCCTAAAGAGGTGGTAAAAGTTTATCGAGTAGAGGGAGTATAGATCGCATACCCTATAGGGGTATATAGGATTTTTGTCTTTCCTGTTAAAAACAAATCATCTTATTGTTTTTAAACGAAATTAAAAATCAGAGTAATTGTGAGTAATTACTGAGACCTCTGCAAACGCTCTCTTAATGATGACGCAAAGAGAGCTGCAATCGCTGCCAGGCTATCGCACCACAGAAGATGAGAAAAGATTAATGAGCCGTATCCCTATTCTGGAAGAAAGGATAGCTCTGAAACATTGCTGACCTCATATTTTCAACATAGGCAGGTTCGCCACAATAGGCCTTGCGGATGCTTCCGGGCGGTTCGTTAACGTAATGACGATAAACACGCGTGAAGGTTTGCTGGCTACTAAATCCATTGTCCATTGCGATCGCCATAATATTTTTGTCGGTAGTGATTAGCGCACTGGTTGCGTTTATTACACGACAAATCCGGATGTAATCCGCTATTGATATTCCGGTAATGTCCTTAAATCTGCGCTGAAAATACCAGTGTGTATAACCGCTTCGTCTGGTAATAACGTCAACTCTAAGATTGACATCAAGATTGCCATCAATCCACTTTATAATGTCTCTGACAACAGCGTGCAAAACGAGCTCTCTACCACTGCAATCATCTGTTTTAAATGAATAATTGCTCATGCCTGAGCTAATTTTGTGGTTACTTGAAATAGTCATATTGATCACCCGTAAAATTCTGAACAAACTTTAGCACATAGATTAACGGCGACTCGTTCAAATAATTTAACGATGATAATTTAATAGACTGAGCGTGTTAATTGCAGACATAAAAAAGCAGCACCTAAAGATGCTGCTTTTCAAAGGTACTCAGTAAGCACCCGCTTCAATATCACTTAAAATAAGAGCGAACTAATTTAACCAGCTCACCAATTTCCTGTTCACTGCTGCTATCGGCGTTTAACTTTCCCGCGAACTCTTCTTTTATATAGCTTTCCAGGATCTCGGTCATCAAACCATTCATCGCGCCTCTAACTGCAGCCATCTGCATCAATACAGGAGCACAATCTACGCCCGCTTCCAGCGATCGCTGAATGCCTTCGCATTGTCCCTGTATTCTTTTAATTCTGTTAAGCGCACGCTTTTTATCTTCAGGAGAGTGTGGCATACATCCTCACATACTGTACCGGGGTATATCATAACATGAAGGCGCTATCTTCATTAGCGATGACTGCCATAACAGTCGTTCACTTAAAAATAGACTTGTTAGCCTGCAGCCATGAGCGTTGCCGGACAGTTTGCCAGATGGGAACGGTGACTCCAATACCCCTGTTAGCACTGATTCACAGTGTAAAATTGATCATGCTCCAACATAAAGGGCAACTTCATTTCAAGTTAACCAACACGGCGTTTGCAATGCTGGCTTCCATCCTTAGCTGAAACTACATTTCCACCGCTTCGCGGGCGCGCCGCGTCATAACGAGATTTATCACGATGCAAACCAACAACACCAGGGCAGATAACAGCATCGCTTTAGCCATGCCGTGCGAAAATGTTTGCGTATCGGTATGCGTTATTAGCGCCCCAAAGATGGCTACGCCCACGACCCCGCCCAACTGTCTTGCTGACGCCATCAATCCTGAGGATATGCCGGCATCGTGCTGTGAGACTGAAGCAAGCATCGTATTGGTGACTGAGGGTACTGACATCGCGCTTCCCATCCCGACCAGCATGAGTGCGCCATTCAACAGCCAAAAAGAGGCATTAACCGATAACTGGGATAACAATAAAAACCCGATAATTTGCACGCTAAATCCGGTGGTGATGATACGTATGGCACTTACGCGACGTGCAACACGTGAAGATATCATCGTTGATAGGGTCAGCACGGCGGTCAAAGGAATGAAAGCGATACCAGTCTGAAACGCACCATAGCCTTTAACGGTCTGGAAAAAGAGGCTGAGCACAAAAACGGTGCCGTAAAAAACCAGATTGATGACGGCGCCACTGAGGCACATTGCAATCAGCATCTTATTTTTGACTAAGCGAGGAGGCAACATTGGAGCCGCGACATGCCTTTCCGTGACGGTAAATAGGAAAGCTGAGAGGATTGCCAGACACAACGCCACAAGCGGCAACATTGTCCATCCCCGATCGCTCGATTCTGTCAGGGCATATGTCAGGGAGGCGATGGCAATAGCGCTGGCTATTTGGCCCGGCACATCGACTTTCTTATCGACACGTGGAGAAGCTGGAGCAAAACGCAGGATGAGGATGATCGCGATAAGGCCAATGGGAACATTGATTAAAAACACGCTGCGCCAGCCCAAATACTGGATGAGAATGCCACCCAGCACCGGACCGGCAGCAAGCGCGATACCTCCACAGGCACCCCACATAGCCACTGCGGTACGGCGGGTGTTTGCATCCTGGAAAGTCAGCCTGATCAACGTTAAGGAGGTCGGCACCAACAGGGCAGCGCCAATTCCCTGAATACCCCGCAGCGTAATCAGCATTGCCATGCTGTTAGCTAATCCGCAGCCGATTGATCCGAACGTAAAGACGCCAAACCCCCAGGCAAAGACGGTCTTTGCACCTAACTTGTCCCCGAGTGCGCCACCCAGAATCAGCAATGCTGAAAACACTAAAGCATAGCTATTGATCACCCATTGAAGGCCAGTAAGGTCCGTTTTAAACGCATCTTTCAAGGCGCTCAACCCAACATTCACTACGCTGACATCAAGCTGAACCACTAAAAATCCCAGACAAGATGAGATGAGTATTGCCGCTAAGGTGGGCGTTATTTTCGACATAACAAATGAAGCCAAAATGAGTTAACCATGTCGAAAGGATATGAATTGACACGGCATGCGTAAATACTAGAATTTGCACACCATCCATGCAAAAACGCATACATCATGAATTGGGAAGATTTACGCTTTTTTCTGGCCATTGCCAAAGCCGGTACGATTTCAGGTGCTGCAAAAGATTTGAAGGTTGATCAAGCCACAGTAAGTCGCCGACTGGCATCGCTTGAAGCAGAATTGGGCATTCAGCTTTTCATCCGCCTGCCACGTGAATCGCGCCTGACACCGATAGGTGAAAAAATTTTAAACGAGGCAAAGGAGATTGAGGCGAAAGTGTATTCCGTCGCGCGGCTCTCCTCCTCAGTTAAAACATCTGCCCGTTCCCGGGTGGCGATCTCGGCGCCGCCAATACTCGCCCGCCATTTTTTTGCCCCCGCTATTTTTGAGATGACGCAGCAAAATCCTGACATCCAACTCTCTATCCAAAGTGAAGCGCAATTTGTGTCTCTTTCAAAAATGGAAGCTGATTTATCCCTGCGCCTGTCTCCGCCAATAGAAGAGACCGATATTATAAAAAAAACGGGGCTAATGAAGTTTGGTTTATATGCCGCGCCTCATTACAGCAATATTAAAAATGCCTCAACCTGGGATTTTATTGCCTATTCCCATAAGGAACCCAGTTTTGAGCACAAAAGATGGCTGAATGAAGTTATAGGAAACCAGCGGGTTTGTTGTGAAGTCAGCGATTTAAGCAATCAATATGAGGCTGCATGTACGGGAATTGGCGTTGCGGGCTTACCGTGTTTTTTAGCTGATAAAGAACCCCGACTGATTAAATTGTCCACTGAAAAACCGATGCTAACGCTGGATATCTGGTTAGCAAAACACCCAGACCTACGAGACGATGCGCAGATACGAAAAATCGCGCAGACAATGACTGAATTTTTAGATAAGAAAGGATTAGGGTTGAATCAGTAACTCGTTAACTATGTCGGTCTAACACAGGCAATGTACATGAAGTGAGGTGGATTCATCCACCTCACTTCAGTTTAAAACCAATTACTTACAGACAATAAATATCTTAATACTCAGATTCTTCTCCCGGTAACGGGATGGAGAGCTCCTCACCCTTAGCGCCTGCATAGAAAATAATGACGTCAGTACTTTCATCTTTGGTGAACCCACGGTGGGCAATATCGATGGACTCATTGAAAGCCTCACCAGCGTGAAAAGTTTTAGTTTCTCCGCTCTCTTTGTCTTCAATGGTTAGCGAACCGGACAGAATGTAGGCGGTATTTGGAATGGGATGAGTATGCCATGGCAGCTCTGAATGAGCGGGGATGGTCATTTTCATAACGGTGATTTCAAGTTCACCAGAAGGATAGTGCTCTAATTGTTGTCCATTCCAGGCAAGCCCACTTTTAAGCAAGATCTCTGACTCGTTTTTATGTTCATCAGTCGCGTTATTCATCTTTTCCCCTATAACGATTAAATTAAAGCCACTGCAAAAGAATAGCTTAAATTTTAGAACGGTGAATTAACTCGACAATTAAGGCTCTTAATGCGCCAAATTAATTATTTTTGGTTATTAATTAAAGTTGGGTGACAAAATAGCGCTGCTGAAGCTCGAGAACGCACGGGATTTGGCGACTGACCTGAAAGCTTGCTCCTGGCACATAGTTGTCATTTCGGCTTAATTAATATTATTTCTCGGCATTAGCGCCTCATCAGGCCAGGTGTTACATGGCTGTCAGCTCATCACCTATGGCCTGTCAAAGAGTGTAATTGCATAAGAAACATTAATAATCACTGGTCCTAAAAGGCAACCTTACCTATCATAACGCACAGCTATTATATGGATATTAGGTGAGTTATGGCTTTGAATGGAAAACTGATTCTGAACGGCGCAGATTACGCACCGTTAAACATCTACGGCGTCGGCATTTTCATGGCGTTCTCAGGTAATGGCGCTTACCGTAATCGTGGGGGCTGCGGCGCAGTTGCGGGAGACGGTCCATTGCCACCGGGAAGATACTGGGTTGTCGATCGCGGCGCGGGTGGCTTCTTTGGTAAGCGAAAGGCTGAATTACAGGATACCTGGAACAAGTATGTGAACGGTGTGGCCTTTGGTCGAAGTGAATGGTTTGCACTCTATCGAGAGGACTCAGCCATTGACGATGAAACATGGTATGAAGGCGTGCGCCGTGAACTATTCAGGCTTCATCCGGGGACCATATCAGAAGGCTGCATCACCATTCCCCACAACTCTGACTATGCACGTATCCGCCAGGCGTTTATGAACACTTCAATGGTGTCCGTGCCAAGTAAGCCTTCGCTGATGGCAAGAGGATTAATTGAGGTTGTCGCCAATGGCTCAAACACTTGCCCGTAGGGCCGCAAAATGCGTTTTCTTCATATTAATAATGCTGGCTGTGGGCAGATCGCTCGGTGGCGCTGAAACGTATATCTCTCAGGATTACGCCCGAAAGGTTGCCGTATTTATCAGCGGCGAATCCAATATCGAAACCCTCTACGACGCCTATTTCTACCTTGATGTTGTCATCGTGGTGTCCATCACCACGGCTGTTTACTTAACAACCATGAAGTTAATCAAAAAAATAAGGATCAAGTAAAATGCCAATCCCTCCGTATATGTGGCTTAAAGATGATGGTGGAGCAGATATTCGAGGATCTGTCGATGTTCACGACCGTGAAGGCAGCATTGAAATTATCGGCATGAGCCACGGCATTAACCTGCCAGTGGACGGATCTAACGGTAGGATCACCGGTACGCGCCAGCATTCATCAATGATGATTGAGAAAGAAGTGGATAGCTCCACGCCTTATCTGTACAAGGCAGCAGCCACCGGGCAGACGCTAAAAAGCGCTGAACTTCGCTTCTATAACATTAGCGATGCTGGTCAGGAAGTTTGCTATTACACGGTGCTGATGGAAAACGTGAAGGTCACCGGCGTTAACTGCGGCGTGGCAAATGTGAAGCTTGCAGGCAATGACAAACTAAACCATACGGAAAGCGTCAGCTTGCAGTATGAGAAAATCACGTGGCGTATTGTGGATGGTAATATCCAGTACACCGATGCATGGAACGAGCGTCCAACCGCTTAGAACAACCTTTCCTGCTTTTGAGATACAAAAACTCAAGTACCGCATTGAGTCGTAATCGTCGCAAGATTGTATGAAGCTTGATGAAACCCAGAAAAGCAAAAACCCAGCCATAAGCTGGGTTTTCTAAATGTTGGTGCCCGGACGCGGAATCGAACCACGGACACGGGGATTTTCAATCCCCTGCTCTACCGACTGAGCTATCCGGGCAACGGGGCGCATTAAACCTTACTCAGAACGCACCGTCAAACGCTTTTCGGCAAAAAATCGCTGACTGATGCCTTTTAAAGCAACCGCCAGACCAAGCGGTAAAAAATCATGCCGCCTATCACTGTTATCGGTGAATTTTTAAGCATTTATGCCGATAACCGTGCTGACATCTCATACCAATAATAAGGTCCACCATGTTCAGCACAATTACATCAGGCATCATGTCGCGCCTCGCGTGGCAGAAACGCAGTCATAGCATGGCAACGCTCAGTTCGTTGCAGGACGCTATCGCCATGGTCGAATTCACCCCAGACGGCAAAATCCTTACCGCTAACGAACTGTTTCTGGAGCGCATGGGCTATACGCTTAAAGAGATCGTTGGCCAGCATCACAGCCTGTTCTGCACCGCAGATTTGATTAATTCGCCACAATATCGCGACTTCTGGCGTCGTCTCAATCGCGGTGAAGGCTTCAGCGACAAATTCCTGCGCGTGGCGAAACACAGCCGCTCTATCTGGCTGGAAGCCAACTATGTGCCGGTGCAGGATCGCAGCGGTCGGGTGGTAAAAATCGTCAAGCTGGCGAGCGATATCACCGCACGCATTATGGATGCGCAGGAGCAGCGCGCCATGACCACCGCAATAGAGCGTTCGATGGCGGTGATTGCCTTCAATTTGAAGGGCGAAGTGTTGATGACCAATGACAACTTCCTGAAAACCCTGGGATACAGCGCGGCAGAAGTGGTCGGTGTTCATCACAGCCAGTTTTGCCCACCCGAAATGCGTAACAGCGACGAATATCGCCGCTTCTGGCACAAGCTCAATCAGGGCGAATTTATCTCCGGCCAGTTCCAGCGCGTGAATAAACGCGGCCAAACCGTGTGGCTACGCGCTACCTATAATCCGGTGTTTAACGAAGCTGGCGAACTGTACAAAGTGGTGAAATTCGCCACCGATGTCACCGCGCAGGTGGAGAAAAATCAGCAAGAGCGCGAAGCGGCGCAGCAGGCGTATCAAACCGCGCTGCAAACCAGCGAGAGCACGCGATTGGGCGCCACGGTCATTGAGAACAGCGTGCAGACCATGAATGATTTGGCGGGCGAACTGCACGGTATTTCGGACGATATCAACGATCTGAGCGAATCATCCGATCGTATTGGCGCCATTGTTGAAAGCATTCGCCGTATCGCCGATCAAACCAATCTGCTGGCGCTTAACGCGGCGGTGGAAGCGGCGCGCGCCGGTCAGCATGGTCGCAGCTTTGCCGTGGTTGCCAATGAAGTGCGTACGCTGGCGGCCAACATTAACCGCGCCACCACCGAGATTGAAAATAGGGTGCAGCAGAACCACACGCTGGCCGAGAAGGCGCTGAAAGGCATTGCATCGAACCTTAAACGCGCCGATCACGGCGTGGTGTTAGCGCAAGAAGCTGGCGGTATGATGGCCGATATTCGCGGCAGTTCCAGCGAAGTGGTGCGCGCCATCAGCCATGTTACCGATGCGTTGAAAGAGGGATAATTTACTTTTTTACTGCGCCGCCGCGGTGATCACCGGCGGCGCAGTGGCTTCCGGTACAAAGATATGGTCGAGAATATTACGCATCAACGGCGCCGCGGTGACGCCTTCGTTGCCGCCGTTTTCCAGAATCAACGCCACCGCCACTTTGGGATCGTTAAACGGCGCAAATGCGGTGTAGAAGATGTGGTCACGCAGGCGCATCGGCGTCATTTTGGCGTTATACACCTGGTTCTGCTTGAGGCTGAATACCTGCGATGTGCCCGATTTCGCCGCAATGCCGTAAGGCGCGGTGTGGAAGTATTTGTAGCCGGTACCGTTCGGCGCATTTGCCATACCGAACATGGCGTGACGCACCAGCGACCAGTACGGCGATTTGGCATCGCCAATCTGCGGCTGCGGTAATTTAGCCTGATACGGCTGCACCACCGTGCCACGCTGCGATTTCTCCAGCAGGTGCGGATTAATCACCCGTCCGTTGTTGATCAGCGCCACCATCGCTTTTACCATCTGAATCGGCGTCGCCACCCAGTAACCTTGTCCAATGCCGACCGAAACGGTATCGCCCTGATACCAAACATGTTTATGTACCTTCTGCTTCCATTCGCGGCTCGGCAATAATCCGGCGTACTCTTCGTTGAGATCGATGCCGGTCGATTTGCCATAGCCAAACTGGCTTAGCATGGTGTGGATGCGATCGATGCCCATCATGAACGCCACCTGATAAAAGAAGGTGTCGGCAGATTCCTCAATGGCGCGCGTCACATCCAGCATGCCGTGGCCCGATTTTTTCCAGTCGCGATATTTGCGATCGGTGCCCGGCAGCGTCCAGGTGGGCGCGCCGAAGAAAGTGGTACTTGGGGTGATCACTTTGTTAAGCAGTGCCGACATCGCCATGTAAGGCTTCACCGTGGAAGCTGGCGGATACAAGCCCTGGGTGACGCGGTTGATCAGCGGCAGGTCTTTATCCTGCAGCAGGGTTTTGTAGGCTTTGTAGCTGATCCCTTTGACGAACGGATTGGGATCGTAGCTCGGTGCAGAGACCATCGCCAGCACGCTACCGTCATGCGGATCTTCAATCAGCGCGGCGGCGCGTTGTCCCGCCAGCTGGCTCTCAACATACTGCTGCAGATGCAGATCGAGCGTCAGCGTGATGTTCTGACCGGCAACCGGCGGCACCTCTTTTAGCACGCGCACGATGCGGCCGTGGTTATCGACTTCCACTTCCTGATAGCCGGTTTTACCGTGCAGCAGCGATTCGTAATAGCCTTCAATGCCCTGCTTACCGATATTGTGGTCAGCGGCATAATTCTCACCAACGCCTTGTGCGTTCAGGCGTTTGTAATCGTTATCGTTGATTTTTGAGACGTAGCCAAGCACGTGCGCCAGATCGGCGCCGTAAGGATATTCCCGATCCTGATAGGTATCGACGGTGACGCCGCTAAAGCGGAATTGATTGACGGCGAAGCGCGCCACTTCTTCGTCAGTCAGTTCCGCTTTCAGTTCGACCGGCTTGTAGCGGCTGTTCTGCTTGAGTTCATGTTCGAAGGTTTCAATTTCTTCTGGCGTGAGATCGACAATTGGCGTCAGCGCTTTCAGCGTCTCCTGCATGTTGTCGATTTTGTACGGCGTGATGTGAATGTCGTACCAACTAACATTGCGCACCAGCGGAATGCCGTTGCGATCGAAGATCAACCCGCGCGTGGGCGCGATGGGGATCATTTTGATGTCGTTTTCGTTCGATCGCGTTTGATAATAGCTGTGCTGATCGACCTGCAGACGATACAGGTTGATGCCTAAAATGGTAAAGCAGATGACAACCAGGGCAAAAGCGACAATCGCACGGCGGGCAAACAGCTTTTCTTCTGCTTCGAAATTACGGAAATTCATTAGGTGGGCTTAGTCTCTTTGTTATCACGCTAATGATAAGCAGAGATTGTTTCAGAGCCAGCACGAAGATGCACAAGCCTGGGTAAAAGTGTGTCAGATGTTTACGGTGGGAAGCCAGGTCGCCATGAATGGCGACCCTACGTTGATTGTAGGGGCGGCATTTATGCCGCCCTGGTTAATATGCGCAGCAAGGGTCGAAATTAATCGCCGAGCAGCACTGACTCCAGCGCGATCTTAATCATATCGTTGAAGGTGGTCTGGCGTTCCGCCGCGGTGGTTTGCTCGTGGGTGCGGATGTGATCTGACACGGTACAGATAGTCAGCGCTTTCGCACCAAACTCGGCGGCCACACCGTAAATTCCGGCCGCTTCCATTTCCACGCCCAGAATGCCGTACTTCTCCATCACGTCGAACATCTGCGGATCTGGCGTATAGAACAGATCGGCGGAGAAGATGTTACCGACGCGCGCATCAACGCCCAGCGCTTTCGCCGCATCAACCGCATTACGCACCATGTCGAAGTCAGCAATCGCGGCAAAGTCATGATCCTTGAAACGCATGCGGTTCACTTTGGAATCGGTGCAGGCACCCATACCAATCACCACATCACGCAGTTTCACGTCTGCGCGCACTGCGCCACATGAACCCACACGGATGATTTTCTTCACGCCGAAATCGGTGATCAGCTCTTTGGTGTAGATCGAGCAGGATGGAATGCCCATGCCGTGACCCATTACCGAAATCTTACGGCCTTTATAGGTCCCGGTGAAACCGAGCATGCCGCGCACGTTGTTCACTTCCACCACATCCTCGAGGAAGGTTTCAGCGATGTGCTTAGCGCGCAGCGGATCGCCCGGCATCAGCACGACGTCCGCGAAATCACCCATTTCTGCATTAATATGAGGCGTTGCCATGGTTATTTTCCTTATTAAATTTGGGGCGCTGTTTTACAGCATGCTCTTGCCGTAGTCCATGCTGGACAGGCCAAAATAGTTTGCGATGGTCTGGCCGATATCGGCAAAGGTATCGCGGTATCCCAGCGATCCTGGCTTCACATTTGGGCCGTAGATCAGAATCGGAATGTGCTCACGCGTGTGTTCAGTACCTTCCCAGCTGGGATCGCAGCCGTGATCGGCGGTGAGGATCAAAATATCCCCCTCTTTCACCAGTTCCATCAGCTCTGGTAAGCGACGATCGAACAGCTCCAGTCCGCCCGCGTAACCGGCGATATCACGACGATGTCCCCACGTTGAGTCAAAATCAACGAAGTTAGTGAACACAATCGAGGTATCGGGTGCTTTCTTCATCTGCTCGATGGTGGCGTTGAACAGCGCGTCTAAACCGGTGGCTTTCACCTTCTGCGTGATGCCCTGTTCGGCGTAGATATCGGCAATTTTACCCACCGAAATCACTTCACCGCCCTTCTCATCAACCAGTTTCTTCAGCATGGTCGCTGAAGGCGGTTCCACCGCCAGATCGTGGCGGTTGCCGGTACGCTCGAAGTTGCCCGCTTTGTCGCCAACGAACGGACGCGCGATCACGCGACCAATGTTATAGCCACCTTTCGTCAGCTCTTCACGGGCGATTTCGCACAGTTCGTACAGACGATCGAGGCCAAAGGTCTCTTCGTGACAGGCAATCTGGAACACCGAATCCGCCGAGGTATAGAAAATCGGCTTACCGGATTTCATGTGCTCTTCGCCGAGCTGGTCGAGAATAACCGTTCCTGAAGAGTGACAGTTGCCAAGATAACCCGGCAGATCGGCACGTTTCACCAGAATATCCAGCAGCTCTTGCGGGAAGCTGTTCTCTTTGTCGCTGAAGTAGCCCCAATCAAACAGCACCGGCACGCCGGCGATTTCCCAATGGCCTGACGGCGTATCTTTACCCGACGATAATTCGCTGGCGTAAGCGTACGCACCGATGATTTCCGCGTTGGGATCGAGGCCTGGCGGGAAACGACCGGTGGAGAGTTCAGCCGCTTTGCCGAGTCCCAGTTTGGTCAGGTTAGGTAAGTGCAGCGGGCCTTCGCGACCAACATTGGCGCGGCCTTCGAAACAGGCTTCGGCGATATGGCCGAGCGTGTCCGATCCTTCATCACCGAATTTATCGGCGTCTTTGCTGGAGCCGATCCCGAAGGAGTCGAGAACCATAATAAAAGCACGTTTCATGCAAGTCTCCTGCGCAATGCGCGATGACAAGTCAAAAAAAAGCGATCAGATCAGTATACCCGAACGGCCGCTGCCTGGCACGAAGAAGCGCCAGTTATTCACTGACGCGACGATAAACCACCGGCGTGATTGCTGGTGCGCTGTCGCTCAGCGTGATGGCGGCTTTAACGGCAGCGGCGGCCTGTTGCCACTGCGCTTCCGACGCGGCGTGAATAATCGCCAGCGGACGCTGCGCGTCAACCTGCGTGCCCAGCGTGGTCATCTCGCTCAGGCCCACGCTGTAATCGATGCTGTCGCTGGCGCGCTGACGGCCTCCGCCGAGCGAAACCACCGCCATGCCGAGCGCACGCGTATCCATTGCGCTAACAATACCGGCACGATCGGCGTAAACCGCCTTGCTCAGGGTTGGCGCAGGCAAATAGCTGTCCATGCGCTCAATGAAATCGACCGGACCATTTTGCGCTGCGACCATGCGAGCAAATACCTCGGCGGCTTTGCCGTTATCCAGCACTTGCTGCAGCTTTTTGCGCGCATCGGCGTCGTTCTCGGCCAGTTTGCCGGAGATCAGCATTTCCGAACACAGCGCCATCGTTACTTCCAGCAGGCGCGGATTACGGGCAGCCCCTGTCAGGAACTGCACCGCTTCACGCACTTCCAGCGCATTTCCGGCGGTGGACGCCAGCACCTGATTCATGTCGGTGAGCAGTGCGGTGGTTTTGCAACCGGCGCCGTTCGCTACGCCAACAATCGCCTGCGCCAGATTTTCTGAGGCTTCGAAGGTCGGCATAAAGGCGCCGGACCCCACCTTGACGTCCATCACCAGCGCATCCAATCCTTCCGCCAGTTTTTTAGCGAGGATCGAGGCGGTGATCAGTGGAATCGAATCCACGGTGGCAGTGATATCGCGCGTGGCGTAGAAACGTTTGTCGGCCGGCGCCAGCGAGTTGGTCTGGCCGATAATCGCGACGCCGACGTCTTTAATAATCTGGCGGAAACGATCGTCACTCGGGAAGATATCGAAGCCAGGAATCGCTTCCAGTTTATCCAGCGTGCCGCCGGTGTGGCCGAGACCGCGCCCGGAGATCATCGGCACATAACCGCCGCACGCTGCCACCATCGGGCCGAGCATCAGCGAGGTCACATCGCCAACGCCGCCAGTGGAGTGTTTATCGACAATCGGGCCGTTGAGATTCAGCGATTTCCAGTTCAGCACCGTGCCCGAATCGCGCATTGCCATGGTCAACGCCACGCGCTCGTCGAGCGTCATATCATGGAAATAGATGGTCATCGCCAGCGCGGCGATTTGACCTTCCGACACGCTATTGTCGCGCACGCCATTGATAAAGAAGCGAATCTCCGCTTCACTCAGCGCCTGTCCATCGCGTTTTTTACGAATAATTTCTTGTGGCAGGAACACGGTTGCCTCCCTGGAATGAGAAGGTCGCCATAAATGACGACCTTACAACGTAGGGTGCGCATTCATGCGCACCGGAAAGATAACGGCGAGGATTAGTAGCCCGCTTTGCTGGTCGCGGTTTCGTGACCCAGCGTATTGAGCAGGCTTGCCAGCAAGCTAGATGCGCCAAAGCGGAAATGACGCGCATCCGCCCAGCCTTCGCCCAGAAGGTCATCCGCCAGTTGCAGATACAGCGCCGCGTCTTCAGCGGTACGCACACCGCCAGCCGGTTTGAAGCCGACCTGCTGCTTAACGCCTTTATCACGGATAACTTGCATCATGATCGCCGCCACTTCTGGCGTGGCGTTGACCGGCACTTTACCGGTTGAGGTTTTAATGAAATCTGCGCCCGCATCGATAGCGATTTCCGAAGCCGCACGAATCAGCGCTTCGTCTTTCAGCTCACCGCTTTCGATGATCACTTTCAGCAGCACGTTCGCCGCGGCGCAGGCTTCTTTACAGGCTTTCACCAGCTCAAAGCCGATCTCACGATTGCCGGCAATCAGCGCACGATACGGGAACACCACGTCGACTTCGTCGGCACCGTAGGCGATGGCCGCGCGGGTTTCGGCCAGCGCGATCTCGATGTCATCGTTGCCGTGCGGGAAGTTGGTGACGGTAGCAATGCGGATTTCCGGCGTGCCTTGTTCGCGCAGCGCTTTACGTGCCGCAGGAATGAACCGCGGATAGATGCAGATGGCCGCGGTGTTACCGGCAGGGGATTTCGCCTGACGGCACAGCGCGATCACCTTCTCATCGGTGTCGTCTTCGTTCAGGGTGGTTAAATCCATCAGTTGCAATGCGCGCTGTGCTGCTGCTTTCAGGTCGGTCATGATGCTCTCCAAAATTCAGATCGGCGGGCACAACCCACCGGGAATGTGATAATCCTAACAATAATCGTGACAATAAATTGCGTCTTACGTCACACAGAAAAGAAAACTGGTCATTAAAATACAGTTATTTAGTGACATCAATCACAAATAACCCCAATTCAAGCCGGGAGTCGCCTGAAATGTCATTGTTATTATTATCACAAAAATGGGCGCAAAAGTGTACTTTACGCTCTATCAATGTAGTTAATCAGGCGTAAGGCAGCGTAAATGCAGAATCTGTCGGGGGAGAATCAGACCGGGATCGCAAACAGGCGCAGGCTGTTTTGCCACAGCGCGTCGGCAATCACGTCGGGGGATTCGCTGCGCAGCTGACACAGCACGTCAAACACGTTGCGCGCACGTTCCGGGCGATTGGGCTGGCCCTGAAAACCTTGCAGCGGCATATCGGGCGCGTCGGTTTCCAGTAAAAGGGCATTTAGCGGCAGATTGGCAATGGTATGACGGGTTTTACTGGCGCGTTCATAGGTGATGGTGCCACCAACGCCAATCGCATAACCGAGCTGGATAAAACGCTCCGCCTGCTGCTGGCTGCCGGCAAAGCCGTGTACCACGCCACGGCGCGGCAGATCGTGACGACGCAGATGCATAGCTAACTGGTCGTGGGTGCGCCGCGAATGCAGGATCACCGGCAGATCGTATTGCTTCGCCAGCCTGAGCTGCTTATCCAGCAGCCGCGTCTGTTTAGCGAATTGCGCATCCTCCATGTAGAGATCGAGTCCGATCTCGCCAATCGCCACGCGTTTGCTATCTGGCTTTTTCAGCCAGCGCTCTAATTGATCAAGGTGCGCATCTTCCTGATGCGCTGAAATATTGATCGGATGCAGGCCGAGCGCGGCATACAGCGCCGGATACTGCTGCGCCAGTTCTGTCACCCGCTCAAAACGGCTGGCATCCACGCTCGGTACAATGATGCATTCCACGCCCGCCTGCGCAGCGCGCGCAATGCTAGCAGGCGCGTCGTCAACAAAGGGGGGGAAATCAAAGTGGCAATGTGTATCGATAAACTTCATGCCAGCGAACCTTTATCAAAATCTGCATCGTTCTCCGCCAGAGCGGGCGTAATCAGCGCACGATTATCCGGTTCGTTGGCCACCGCTGCCGGCGGCATTACCGTCGTTGGGATAACCAGCGGCTCGGCATCACTCAACCATTGACCGAGCGTGGCGAGGAAATAGCGCCCGCTGCGGCGGCCTAAATGGTAATCCTGATTCAGCGATGACAAGCGGCTGCCGAGCGCCATGCTCGCCAGCGGCTTCGGCGGACAAATTTCGATGATGCGCAGGTTATCCGGCGGCTGCTCGATATACTGCTGAATCTCGCGATAGCTCTCTTCATGCTGATGCAGGATGTTGATCATCGGCTGCAATGCGCTATCGGACAAAAAGCGCTCCATGCGTTTAAACCATTTCGGCGTGTAGGACATCTGCGATGGCACGGTACGGATCACCACAATGGTATCCGCGCCACGGCGCGCGGCTTCGCGCACCGGAATCGCATCGCTGATGCCACCATCAAGATAACTCACGCCGTCCATCTTCACGCCGCTGCGGTAGAAGCCGGGAATCGCACTTGAGGCTTTAATGATGTCATGCCAGTTGGTGCTGGTCGGATTGAAGTATTCAGCGCGGTAATCGTCGCTGCGGCAGGCGCACATATAGAACTCGCTGCCTTTGGCAAACAACCCTTCAGCGGTATTGAGCGCCAGCGGAAACTCATTTTTGGTGATATCAATCAGCCAATCGAGATCGATAAGGTGCCCGCCGCGCACGAATCGTAGCGGATCAAAAAACAGTTTGCTGGTGGTGTAACGGGAAATTACGCGTCTTGCGTAGCCAGGTTGGCCACAAACAAAAGCTGACAAATTTTGCGCCCCGGCAGACGTGCCGAGCAACAGTTGAAAGGGATTAAAGCCTGCACGTTGGAACTCATCCAGCACACCTGCGGTAAAGATGCCGCGTTGGCCGCCGCCTTCGCACACTAAGGCGATTTTATTGGATTTGAAAGGGGTTAATGCTAGTGGTTCAAATGAACCTAATGTCAGTGGAATACGCGTTCCCAATGGATGTCCCTCAGTGTTTGCTCTGAGGGAGTCGCCTTAGGCAACATCCCGGAGAACCAATCATTGTCGTTCCCTGACCAATTGCCTCAGCAATCGTTGCGGCTCCACAGTATGCCGCAAATGACTGGTCTCCGCTTTAGATGACTCGCGGGTTGACGTCTATGACGCCATTAGTCAGGGTCGTTTGCGCCCGGTAAACAGGCTCACGAGGAACAGAATAATACCGACAATGAAGACAATTTTAGCTGCCCATGCTGCCGTACCCGCCAGACCGCCGAAACCTAATGCTGCAGCAATCAGAGCGATGACCAGAAAGATAATACCCCAACGAAACATAAGCCTCTCCTTTACCATTGTGAAAATCGAACTGCTTATTTACACCTTTGTTTTTATTACGAATCGGCATCAGATGATGCCGAATCGCTCGCGTTAAGACTTCACCTTCAGGTCATTCTTCACGCTTTTCACGCCTTCAATGGCTTTGGCGATTTTCTCAGCACGATCAGACTGTGCCTGGTTCGCCACGTCCCCAGATAACTGCACCACGCCATCGGTGGTTTCCACCTTAACGTTGCGCGATGGCACGATGTCATCTGCTAGAAGCTTAGCTTTAATTTCGCTGGTGGTGGCGGTATCGCCCGCATAACCCTTCAACGAAGCATTTTTGCTGTCTTTAACGTGTAGTTTGTCACTGACGGATTTCACACCTTCGACTTTCTGCACTAGCGCGACGGCTTTTTCAGCCTGATCCTGAGAAGCGACGAAGCCGCTCAAGGTCACTACGCCATCATGCGTTTTGACGGAGATATCCGTGCTTTTAATCGCTTCATCATCCACCAGCGCCGCTTTGGCTTTAGCAGTGATGCCGCTGTCATCCATATAACCATCGACTTTTTTCATAGAGCTATCGATTTTCGCACCCGCGCTGTCGGAGGTTTGCTGTGCTTTCTGCGACATTGATTCATCTGCAAACGCAGCACCGCTCAGCAGAGCAGAACCCGCCAGGGCAGCAATCAGGGTTTTGGCAATCTTAGTCTTATTCATCGATATCATCCTTCTATCAGTTAACTCATCCGTTTTTGCGGATGCGCCAGCAACGAACGGCGTTGCTGAGTTACTGGACGTAATGAAACCCGAAAGGTCTCTTTTCTCGTCCGACAGGATAATAGTAGTAGGGATTACAGCTTTTGCTGGCTCTTGTGGTTGATATATCGCCAAAAAGAGAAAAATATAGCGGAATTAGGAGGAGTCTGTAACACATAAAAAAAGGGCCAGTGAAAATCACAGGCCCTACCGATAACGCCGATTAGTGCTCGCGCGTTTTGCGGAATCTCACGTCAGGATAGCGTTCCTGGGTGATGTTGAGGTTCACCATGGTTGGCGCGATATAAGTGAGATTGTCACCGCCATCGAGCGCCAGGTTCACTTCATTTTTACGCTGGAAATCATCGAATTTTTTCGCATCATCACACTCAACCCAACGCGCGGTTGAGACGTTGATGGCTTCGTAAATCGCTTCAACGTTGTATTCGCTTTTCAGGCGCGCCACCACCACTTCGAACTGCAGCACACCGACTGCGCCAACGATCAGATCGTTGTTATGCACCGGGCGGAACACCTGCACCGCGCCCTCTTCAGACAGCTGAACCAGCCCTTTCAGCAGCTGTTTCTGCTTCAGTGGATCGCGTAAACGAATGCGACGGAACAGCTCTGGCGCGAAGTTCGGAATGCCGGTGAACTTCATGTTTTCACCTTGGGTAAAGGTGTCGCCAATCTGAATGGTGCCGTGGTTGTGCAGACCAATAATGTCGCCCGGATATGCTTCTTCAACGTGAGAACGGTCACCGGCCATAAAGGTCAGCGCGTCAGAAATCACCACGTCTTTACCGGTGCGCACCTGACGCAGCTTCATGCCTTTTTCGTACTTGCCGGACACCACGCGCATAAAGGCGACGCGGTCGCGGTGTTTCGGGTCCATGTTTGCCTGGATCTTAAACACGAAGCCGCTGAATTTTTCTTCTTTTGCTTCCACCAGACGCGTGTCGGTATTGCGCGGCATTGGACGCGGTGCCCAGGAAACCAGGCCATCCAGCATATGATCGACGCCAAAGTTACCTAGTGCGGTGCCGAAGAATACCGGGGTGATTTCACCGCTCAGGAACAGCTCTTGATCGAATTCGTGCGAAGCGCCCTGCACCAGCTCCAGCTCATCGCGCAGCTGCTGCGCCAGATCTTCGCCTACCGCCGCATCCAGCTCTGGATTTGCCAGACCTTTAACGATGCGCACTTCCTGAATGGTGTGGCCCTTACCGGTTTGATACAGATAAGTTTCGTCGTTGTAGAGGTGATAAACGCCTTTGAACAGCTTGCCGCAGCCAATCGGCCAGGTAATAGGTGCGCAGGCGATCTTCAGCTCACTCTCTACTTCATCCAGCAGTTCCATAGGATCGCGGATGTCACGGTCGAGTTTGTTCATAAAGGTGATGATCGGCGTATCACGCAGGCGCGTAACTTCCATCAGCTTACGAGTACGATCTTCGACACCTTTCGCGGCGTCGATCACCATCAGGCAGCAGTCGACCGCCGTCAGCGTACGGTAAGTATCTTCGGAGAAGT
The DNA here is from genome assembly GCF_059730785.1 of Pantoea sp. X-Soil-ISGK-421. Lineage (NCBI taxonomy): Bacteria > Pseudomonadati > Pseudomonadota > Gammaproteobacteria > Enterobacterales > Erwiniaceae > Pantoea > Pantoea sp. X-Soil-ISGK-421. The sequence continues at coordinate 3,426,866 of NZ_AP035979.1, forward strand.
CTTCGTGTCCTGGGGTATCCAACAGGTTCACGAGGCTATCGCGATACGGGAATTGCATTACCGAGGTGGTGATGGAGATACCGCGTTGTTTCTCCATTTCCATCCAGTCAGATTTCGCGTGCTGGTTGGAGCCACGGCCTTTGACGGTACCGGCGGTTTGAATCGCCTGCCCGAACAGCAGCACTTTTTCGGTAATTGTGGTTTTACCGGCGTCCGGGTGCGAGATGATCGCAAAGGTACGACGGCGCGCCACTTCTTCTAAAAAGGGAGCAATAGACATGAGTGAATTCTTCTTCAAGGGCAACACGCGGGCGGCGCGCTGCGAATAAATCGTTTCGGGGTCATTCCGCGGGAAAACGCGACCAATGGTGACGCAATGGCGTCGGTTCACAGCAAGAGGTGCGCGATCTACATTGGCGGCAGTCCTGAATCCCGTCAGTATTGAGGCGGCATAGCATACAATATTTCGCCGAGGGGGGAAATCGTCAGGTAACAGGGCTGAGGGATTGCCGTTGTAGGGTCGCCATTGATGGCGACCGACTCACATTTCAGCCTAAAACCCTCACCACTGCCGCTTTGAAGATCTTCACGCCAATCTCCAGTGCGCTCAGCTCAAAGCGCATCTCAGGATGATGCAGCCCCGGTACCAGATTGGTTCCCAATCCCCAAAACCCGGCTTTCACCTGCGGATTTTTCACCGGATAATAGAAGAAATCTTCGCTGCCCGGCGTGGTTTTGGTATCCAGCAAACCCTCTTCGCCCAGCACATCGACAATCGCCGCGCGAATCACGGCGGTAGCTTCCTCATGAATCTCGGCCGCTGGCATCTCTTTCAGCACCACCACATCAGCCGTGGCACCTAGCGCCGCCACGCTGTGCTGAATCGCCAGCGTCACCTTCTCTTTCAGCACATCCATTGGCGCGTTTTCCTGCGACCGCAGATCCCACACCACGCGCGCTTCATCCGGCACCGAATTAGTCACGCCCGCATCGCACAGGAAGCGCGTGGCTTTGACGCTCCAGGTTAAACCCGGCGGCAGATGGATGGCGTTGACGGCCTGCACCGCTTGCACCGCCGCATCCAGCGCGTTGACACCCAAATGCGGCCGCGCCGCATGCGCGGGAGCACCTTTGATGGTGGCTTCCAGCGTGCTACAGGCAGAATAGATCACCGCAGGCGTCGCCTGACCTACATGGCACTCTTCCAGCGGCCGCACATGGAAGCCGAGAATCATCTCCACATCCTCCAGCGCGCCGCCCTCAATCATCGCCAGCGCACCGGCACCCAATTCTTCTGCCGGCTGGAACAGCAGCTTAAGTCGCCCTTTCTTGATCGCGCCCTCTTTCAGCAGCTCTTGCGCCGCCGTCAGCACCACTGACGAATGGCCATCGTGACCGCAGGTGTGGCGCGCACAGGGCTCGCCGTTAATGATGTGGCCGAGCGCATCCATATCCGCACGCAGCGCCAGCACCGGACCGGGCACGCCGCTGTCGATTTCCGCCACAATGCCGGTGGTGTTATTGATGCCGCGCGTGACCTTAATGCCGGCGCTTTCCAACTGATCGGCAATATAAGCGGAGGTTTTGAATTCCTGAAAACCCAGTTCAGGGATTTCATGCAGATAATGGTAATGCTCTAAGACGTTCGACACCGCTAAGCTCCTGACAAGTAAAGGCAAGCCTCAGCATCGCCCGATGTGCAGCTATAATCAATCCAGCGTGAATGAAAATTAGTCAAACATGAGAACTCTTCGCATTCAACAAGTGGAATAATTCCATTTACAATCAATAAGATAAATTCAACCTTTTTGCGAAAAACCCTTCACAAAAAAGTATAGATTGATGCATAATTCGCCGTACTTCACCTTATAAATTAAAAAGGAATCAGCCATGTTAACTGCTGAAATGACCTCTCGATTAAACGATCAACTGAACCTGGAGTTCTTCTCTGCCAACCTGTATCTGCAGATGAGCGCCTGGTGCAGCGATAAAGGCTTCGAAGGCGCGTGCTCGTTCCTGAAAATGCATTCACGCGAAGAGATGGAGCACATGCAGCGTCTGTTCGAATACCTGAGCGATACTGGCGCGATGCCGGTACTGGGTTCGATTGCCGCGCCGCCGATTAGCTGGAATTCGCTGAACGACGTATTGGAAGATGCGCTGAAGCACGAGCAGCTGATCACCAGCAAAATCAATGAACTGGTTCACTCGGCGCTGACTTCGCAAGATTACCCAACCTTCAACTTCCTGCAGTGGTATGTGGCAGAGCAGCATGAAGAAGAGAAATTGTTCAAAACCGTGCTGGATAAACTGGCGCTGGTAGGCAACAAAGGCGAAGGCCTGTTCCTGGTCGATAAAGATTTGGGTCACATGACCGTCGACGGCCACGGCGCATCATAAAAATAAGATTACACACAGCAAATTAAATAACGCCCGCTATCGGGCGTTTTTTTATGGCTGTTTTCGGCACTGCGCAATAAATTGTGCCGCTACAATACCTGCACGAATCTGTAGCGACGCGATCTTACTCCAACGCTTTCAACCGCAATTCCGATGGCTGCGGACGACCAAAGAAATAGCCCTGGAACAGCGTACAGCCCTCTTCGCGCAGCTTGGCATACTGCTCGCTGCTCTCCACGCCTTCGGCGGTGATCTGAATATCGAGGCTGCGGCTCATGCCGGTGATGGCGCGGATAATCGCCAGCGCCTCGCGGCTGTCGCCCATATCGTTGATGAACGACTTGTCGATTTTGATTTTGTCGAACGGGAACGAACGCAGATAGCTGAGCGATGAGTAACCGGTGCCAAAGTCATCCAGCGCAATCTGCACGCCGAGGGTTTTCAGGCTTTGCAGCGTGCGGATATTGCCGAGCGTATCGTCCAGCAGCACTGATTCGGTGATCTCCACTTCCAGTCGATGTGGCGCGAGTCCCGATTCACGCAGCGCCCCTTCAACCACCGACACCAGCGAGCTATTTTTGAACTGCAGCGGCGACAGGTTGACCGAGACCGATTGTTGCGTATTCCAGCTTTGCGCTTCGCGGCAGGCCTCATATAACGCATAAGCACCGAGCATATGGATTAACCCCGTCTCTTCAGCGATCGGGATGAAATCGTTTGGCATAATCAGCCCTTTAATCGGGTGATGCCAGCGCATCAACGCTTCGTAGCCAATAATGCCCTTCTCATCGGTGATCGGCTGATAGTAAAGCTTGAGCTGTCGGCCAGTGATCGCCTCACGCAGATCGTTCTCAATCACACGACGACTGCGCGCCTGATCGTCCATCTCCAGCGTGAAGTGTTCAAAGCGATTGCGCCCGTTGCGTTTGGCTTCGTACAGCGCCATATCCGCACAGCGCAGCATATGTTCCGGCGTATTGGTGGCTTGCGACGTCAATGCAATCCCGACGCTTAAGCCCACCGACAAATTATGCCCTTCAACATTAATCGGCGGGCGAATCGCCTCAATCAGCCGCTGTGCGACGACTGCCGCTTCATCCGCGCTGCGCACGTTGGGCAATACAATAGCAAACTCATCGCCGCCAATACGCGCCAGCGTATCGTGATCGCGCAGCACACTGCGCAGGCGTTTTGCCACCACGCGCAGCAGCTCATCACCAATCTGATGGCCGAGCGCATCGTTGACGTTTTTAAAGTTGTCGAGATCAAGACACAGCGTGGCGCTAACTTGACTGGCGTGGCTGTCAACGCGCAGCGCTTCACTCAGCTTCTGGCGGAACAGCACGCGGTTTGGCAGGCTGGTGAGATTATCGTGATGCGCCATATGCCGGATGCGTGCATCGGCTTCTCGCTGATCGGTCACGTCCTCGACGATCAGCATCACGTAGTTTTGCCGCATATCTTTGCCGCTGATGGTGGTGGCGCGCGTATGCAGAATGCGCTCGCCGCCCGCCGTTAGCAGCAGCTGTTCGCGCGAATGAATGCCTTCGCTGCGCAGCGCCACATCCGCCAGGCTGTTGAAGTAATCACCCAGTTCCGCCGACATACATTCGTGCGGGCGTTTATGCATGATCAGCGCTTTATTGATGCCGAACAGTTGCTCAGCTTTGTCATTCACCATCAAAATTTCCCGGCTGATGGCGTCTTCGACAATCACACATGAGGGAATATTGCTGATAATGGTATCGAGGAAGCCCGAAAGCTCGGACATTTTGGCACTTTGCGACTGCGCCAAATCCCGCGCGCGCAACAACTGCTGTTCGTTTTCACGACGTTCGGTGACATCGCGGGTGATTTTGGCGAAACCAATCAATATGCCGGTTTCATCATAAATCGCCTCAATGACCACGTGCGCCCAAAATGCCGAACCATCTTTGCGGTAGCGCCAGCCTTCATCTTCGAAACGACCGGTTTTTAATGCAATGCCCAGATTCGCTTCAGGCATGTTGGCATTTCGCTCGGCTGAACTGTAAAACACCGAGAAATGCTGACCGATAATCTCGTCAGCAATATAGCCTTTGGCGCGCTGGGCACCAAAATTCCAGTTCACCACGCGGCCCTGCACATCCAGCATATAAATGGCGTAATCGCGCACGCCTTCCACCAACAGACGGAAGTTTTTCTCCTGCTCGTGTTGTTTGCGCAGCAGCGCCTGCTGCTCGGTGCAATCACGGGTGATTTTGGCATAGCCGATCAGCTTGCCAGAATCATCACGAATCGCATCAATGATGACATGTGCCCAAAACGCGCTGCCATCTTTCCGATAACGGTAACCTTCATCTTCGAAACGGCCGGTTTTAAAGGCGGTAGAGAGGTTTTTTTCCGGGATATGGTTTTTCCGATCCTGCGCGCTGTAGAAACGCGAGAAGTGCTGCCCAACGATTTCTTCGGCCACGTAGCCTTTCGCGCGCTGTGCGCCTACGTTCCAATTTTCGACGTTGCCGTCCAGATCGAGCATGTAGATGGCGTAATCGCTGACGCCTTCCACCAGCATACGGAAACGCTGTTCCTGCTCGCGCTGTTTGCGTTGCTGTTCCTGCTGCTCGGTGCAGTCGCGGGTGATTTTGGCAAAGCCTAACAGCTCGCCAAACTCATCGCGTATCGCATCAATGACAACATGCGCCCAAAATGCGCTGCCATCTTTGCGGTATCGCCACCCTTCTGTTTCAAAGCGCCCGGTGGCTGTCGCTATCGACAGTCCGCGCTGTGGCGCACCGTTTTTACGATCGTCTTCGCTGTAGAACAGTGCAAAATTTTTCCCCACGATCTCATCGGGCGTGTAACCTTTGGCGCGCTGTGCTCCCGCGTTCCAGTTGGCCACGGTGCCATCGGGTTTGAGCATGTAAATGGCGTAATCCACTACGCTCTGCACCAATAATCGGTACATGACGTCAGAGTTATTATTCATCATTATTCGCCTATTGCTGGCCTGGTATCGTCGACAAAATTAAGAAAATTCTTAATTATCCTGCAGACTTAAGCGCAAATACGCAGCGCTGACAAGCGCTATTCGTCCACAGACAAATGTTGGTAGGTCAGTTATCGGCAATGGCGAGAAAATGTTCAGCGGGATACTTAACCCATCATCATACGTTGACGGTGATGCGCGTTACGCTTGCCACGGCAGAATGCCGTGCGGCAGGCGTCGGGTCAGACGTGTTGCAATGGCCATTAATAAGCAAACCACCACGATCATCAGGCAGCCTACTGCAGCAGCCAGCGAAGCGGATCCGCCTTCATCGAGAAACACAATGGTCGGTCCGATGGTTTGCGTTTGCGAGGTGACCAGCAGTACCGAAACCTGGATTTCATTCAGTGCGGTGAGAAACACCAGAACGCTGCCCGCCAGCGCGGACGGCGCCGCCAGCGGCAGCAAAATATCGCGCATGCGGCGCAGAAAACCGGCGCCACACAAGCGTGCGGCTTCATCTAATGCCGGCTCGAGCTGGGCAAACCCGGCCAGCGTTGGGCGCAGTACCAGCGCGAGGAAGTTCGCCAGATAGGCGGCAAGGATGATCCACACCGTGCCGTAGAGCGAGACATTGACGATCGGCAGCGGGCGCAGGAAAAACAGCATCGCCGCCACACCGGTGACAATGCCTGGCAGCGCGTAGGTCAGTTCACTCGCTAACCACAGTCCACGCACCAGCTTCGTGCGACGCCAGCTGAGGAAGTAGGCGAGAAACAGCGCGCAGATCGTCAGAATCATTGCCGCCAGCGTGGTTAATCCAAGGCTGGTAACAAACGCCTGTCGCACCGCCGGATAGCCCCACAACGCTGCGCGAAAGTTCTCCAGCGTCAGCGTTTGCCAGCTGAGCGCCTGGCCAAAACCGCTGGTGAGCGCAGTGATCAGCAGCGCGCTCAGCGGTAACAGCAAGGTCAGCGCCATCCACAGCCAGGCGACGCCTTCAATCGCCACGCGACCGCGACCCAGCGATTGCTGCCACAAGCGCGGTGCGCCATTGACGCGCACATCATGGCATCCGCCCAACCAGGCGCTGGCCGCCATACCCACCAGCGTAATCACTGCAATCAATAACGCATACACCGCGGTATTCGGCAGCGCGCTCGGGCCAATGCCATTCAGCTGTTGATACACCAGCGTGATCAGCGTTGGCACGCGCGCCGGAATCCCCAGCATCGCCTGAATGCCGAAGTTGCCTGCCGCCGCGACAAAGGTCAGCGCGGCACCGGCAAAAATCGCCGGGCGCGCCAACGGCAGCACAATGGTGAACAGTATGCGCGCGCGTGACGCACCGCTGGCCTGCGCCGCTTCCACCAAATCGGCAGGTAAACGGCGCAAGCCCGCGCGCACGGTGAGAAAGACCAAAGGCGCATTGTGCGTGCCGAGCAGTAGCACAATGCCGGTTAACGAGTAGAGCGGCTGTTCGCCCGGCGCAAACCACGGCAATCCGAGTGTGGCGAACAGCAGCGCCAGCGGACTGCCTGGTGCCAGCGCCTGCAGCCAGGCCAGTGCCGTCACCTGTGGCGGAATCATCAGCGGCAGGATGAACGCAAACACCCAAGCGGTTTTGGCGCGTAGATCGCTAAGCGCCACCAGCCACGCGGCGGCGGTGCCCAGCACCACCGAAATCAAGGTCGAGCTAAGCGCGATAAGCAAGGTATTACCGCTGGCGATCAACACGCGATCGCTCACCAACAGGCGCGTTAAGCGCGCCATGTCCGGCACGCCTTGCGGCGCGATGGCGGTCCACGCCAGCCGCGTCAGCGGTGCCACCGACAACAAACCAATCAGCAGCACCATCAGCGTCAAAACCAGCCGTTCGCTGTTGAAACGGAAACGTTTACCGCCGCGCGCCGCGCTACGCCATTCATTGCTCACTACACTCATGCTTAGCCGCCAAACAGCGCGGTGAACCGATCGCGCACCGCCGCATCTTCTTTGATCGCTTTCGCCACGTCCGGCGACAGCAGCTTGATTTGATTAATCGGCGTGAAGCCTGCCGGTGCTGCGACGCGGTCATCCACCGGACGATTGCCCTGCTCGACCACCAGCTTCTGGCCTGCCTCAGAGAGCATAAAGTTGACGAAGGCTTTGGCGGCCGGCAGGTTGTGCGCGGTTTTCATGATGGCAACCGGTTCGGTGACGTACGACACGCCCTCTTGCGGATAGACCAGATCCACCGGTGATCCCTTCTTCTTCGCCAGAATCACGTCGGCATCGGTGATGATGCCGTATTTATCCAGCCCGCTCGCCACCGCTTTCAGCGCCGGGCCGTTGCCGCCTTGCGGCGCTATGCCGATGGCCGCCAGATTCTGGTAAAAGTGCCAGCCAATCGACGGCGTGTTGATATCGGTGTGTAGCTTGTAGAGCGCCGCGCCGGAGTAAAGCGGGCTTGGCACCGCAATCTGCCCTTTGTTGGCCTCTACCGCCAGCGCGTTCCAGCTATCAATCGGCTGTGCGTGCTGGGTATTGTAAGCGATCACCGTGGCGATGATTTTGGTACCAAAGAAGGTTTTGTCTTTGTCGTAGAACGACGGATTGATGTGGCTGAGTGGCGCATCGCTGTAACTGTAGAGGTGGTTTTCATTTTTCAGCGCACCGAGGTTAATGGCGTCGGCAATCAGCAGTACATCCGGCTTAGCCTCGCCGCTCATCATTTCGGTGCGCAGCACGTTCATTAACTGCGTGGTGCCGTTGCGCGTCCACTCGACCTGCACATTGGGATTGGCGGCTTTAAACGCATCCATGGTTTGCTGGGCAATTTCTGGCGCCTGCGAGGTATAGACCACTAATTTTCCCGCTGGCGCCTCGTCAGCCTGGCTTGCGGCTGAAAGAAGTAAACCACTGGCTAACATCACAACGTTGAATGACGTACGCATAGCATTTCCCTGAAGTATTTGAACGTTAAGAAGGAAGAATCCAGCCGTCGCGCAGCGCCACGCCCAGCGTGGCGTCGACAACGGGTAACGGTTGATCGGCCAGCAGCAGCGTGATGCTGTATTCAGGCGCCAGCAACGGCGTGACATTGAGTTGATGATGGCCGCCGCGATAAATCACCCGCTGCACGCGCACAGCAAACTGCGGTTCACCCGGTGCGGCCAGGCGAAAATCTACCGCATGAAAACTGGCTTGCGCCTGCGGCTGCGGGCGCTGATGCGGTGCGCAGCGTAATGGCACCCGCAGGCCGCAAAGCGTGGCATTAGCACGGCCTGCGCCCAGCGGTTCGATATCGCTGATCGGCAGCACTTTGCCGTCGTCAATAAATCGCGCGACCATGGCATTTGCCGGTTCGCGCCACAGCGTTTGCGGCGTGGCAAACTGCATCACGCGTCCGGCATCCATCACCACGATGCGATCGGCCAGTGCCATCGCTTCATGCTGATCGTGGGTGATGTAGAGTAAGGTCGCGTAGCTATGGTGATGGAAGCGGCGGAACTCTTCTTCCATGGTGGCACGCAGGTGGACATCGAGGTTGGCTAGCGGCTCATCAAGCAACACTAACGTCGGCTGCGCCACTAAACAGCGCGCCAGTGCCACACGTTGACGCTGGCCACCGGAGAGATCGGCCGGACGGCGTGTGGCGAAGGCTTCCAACCCTACCAGCTCCAGCGCCTGCTGCGTACGACGCTCACGTTCAGCACGCACCACGCCGTTGACCTTCAGGCTGTAGGAGACATTTTCCGCCACCGTCATATGCGGCCACAGCGCGTAGCTCTGAAACACCACGCCAAGCTGACGATCTTCCGGCGGCAGATGCACGCCTGGCGCGGCAAAGCAGCGGTCGCCCACGTGAATTTCCCCGGCATCGGCGGTTTCAAAACCGGCCAGCAGGCGCAGCAACGTGGTTTTACCGCAACCCGACGGGCCCAACACGGCGATAAATTCTCCCTGCGCAATCTGCAGCGAGATGTCTTGCAATACCGGCTGCGCCACAAAGGATTTGCACAGCCCGCGCAGTGTGATTGATGCCATGTTTCTGGCCTTTCGCTAACAGTCCGGCTAAGACCCTACGACACTGTGATGACGATTCCATGACATTGAGCCCGGTCGCCATAAATGGCGCCCCTACAAAATACGATCCCTGCCCCCTCGTCGTAGGGTCGCCATTTATGGCGACCGGATCACAAATGCATCCCGATATAGCGCTCATAACGCGCAGGCTTCACCCGCGTGAGATCCACCAGCACCAAACCATCGATACAGTGATTGAAATCGGGATCGCTGCCGAAATCGATAAACTGCACGCCGCCCGGCTCGCACACCTCGGAATATTGTTTGTAGAGCGTGGGAATAGCGGTGCCGAGATTCGCCAGCAGATGTTTCAGACGCCGCAAATCTTCGCTGTAGTTATCGCCGGTAAACTGTGCCAGCACTTCTGGCAGCGAGGCCGGATAAGGGCGACGCGAGGTCGCCAGCGGCAGTTCGGTTGGGAAATAGAGGCGATAAAACGCCACCAGCAGATCGCGCGCGGCCAGCGGCATGCCGCCAGAAATCGATACCGGACCAAACAGGTAGCGTGTTTCGGGATATTTAGCGAGGTAAGCGCCAATGCCCATCCACAGGTAATCGAGGCCACGTTTGCCCCAATAGGCAGGCTGAATAAAGCTACGTCCCAGCTCCAGCCCCTGATTGATGATCGGCAACATGCGCTCGTCGTAGTGGAACAGGCTGTCGCTGTAAATACCTTCCAGCCCACGGCGCGCCAGCTGTTCAGCCCCTGGAATGAAGCGATAAGCACCAACGATCTCCAATGCATCGTCATCCCACAGAATCAGGTGATAATAATCGTCATCGTATTTATCCAGATCGCGACGACGACCGCTGCCCTCGCCCACCGCGCGAAATGCCACTTCACGTAAACGACCAAGCTCACGTAGCAGCGGCACCCAACTGGCGCCGTTGCGTCGCCACAGGTAGATCTGCTTGCCATCCGGCAATGTGCCGAGTCGCTCGCTCTCCATCAGGGCTTTTTTTAGCTCGGCGCGATCTTCCGGGCGTGCAATCGCCGCTGCGGTCTGAAACAAGCCACGCCGTCCCTGACCAATACGATAAAGATGTTTGCGCAGCCGCTTCGCCAGCTCCTTGCCGGGTGTGTGGCCATCATGCCAATTGGCAAAGGGGATTTGCTCACCGATGTGCAGCTTGATGCGCGCACCGCGCTGGCGAAACATCTCGCGGACCAGCATCAGCAGCGCCAGCGGTGAGGCAATTTTTGCCGCCGCGTAGAACGCCAGGCTGTTACGCCCCACCACATGTACTGGCACGATAGGCGCGCGGGCGCGGGCGGCGAGACGCAGGAAACTGTGATGCCAGTGACGATCGCGCACGCCACGGCTGGACAGGCGCGACACTTCACCTGCCGGGAAGATGATCAGCACGCCTTGATTATCCAGGTGCTGCTGCATCCGCGTGAGCTGTTCGCGGCTGGTGCGGTTGCTCATGTTATCCACCGGCAACATCATGCTGTTAATCGGCTCCAGCATCATCAACATACGGTTGGCAACGATTTTCACATCGCGCCGCACCTGTGAAACTGCGGCCAGCAGCGCCAAACCATCCAGCGCACCGAGCGGATGGTTAGCCGCAATCACCACCGGCCCGCGCGTGGGGATCTGCTCCAAATCGCGCTCGCTCAGTTCACAGCGCACATCGAGATGCTCCAGCACCTGCTCCACCATATCCACACCTTTGAGGTGGCGATAGCGGGCAGCAAAGGCCTGGAATTCATGCTCGCGCACCACCCATTTCAGGACGCTTTTTTGCCAGTCCGCCGGTTGGTGACCTGGCCAGTAAGTATCGAGAAGCTGATCAACTGAAAACATTATTCACCTTTTTATACGCAGCGATTTATCGCCTCGACGTTAAAACGGCTTGTTTTCAGATTTATGACTGTGGCGCTGCAATATCAGATAAAGCAGGACGCCGCTTTGTTCTTACGCATGAAGAAAAACAATTGACCTTAAATCCGCAAATTCAAGACATAGCTTAAATCATATTGTTAAGCCCCATGAATTAATCTGGTCACACCTCTGTGTTGTGTTTCTTTTATGGGTCTTTATGCCCTTGAGTTTTTTCTTTTTTTCTGGACTACACATATGATTCATACGGTATTTATTGTTGATGACCATCCGTTAATCTGTGCGGGTATTCAGGCACTATTAGATTCTTATCACTATTCAATTGTTGGTATTGCACAGAAAGGAGAAATGCTGATTACCGAGCTACACCAAATGCGTCCAGACGTTGTACTCCTCGATCTTACTATGCCCGGCCGGGCAGGCATTCCACTGATAGCGGATATTAAACGTGCGCTTCCAGAACAGAAAATCATCGTATTTACCGCATCAGAAAGCCTTTTTTATCAACGCTGTTGCCTGCAATTAGGCGTTGAAGGCTATGTCTACAAGCGTGGGGATCTGGATACCCTGATTACCGCAATAAAAGAAGTGGAACGCGGTAACCGTTTTTATCCGATTACGCATGCTGCCGCTGACAGTGGAGAATTGATTGAGAGTGAGAAATTGATGAGTTTGACTCGCCGTGAATTGATTGTATTGGTCAAGCTGGCTTCTGGAATGACTAATAAAGAAATTGCTTCACAATTGCAGCTCAGCAGTAAAACCGTGAGTACCTATAAAATAAAAATCCTACGCAAGTTAGGATTGAAAGGGATTAGCGGAATTAATATGACAGCGAAACTGAACGAATTGGTGTAATGACTCGGGTGCGCGGCATTGCGCATCCTATTCAAGCCTTATGTCGTTAAAGCCAATAATACTGATGGCTTACTCCATAAAAAGTTGTTTTGCATCATGGAAATCATGATTATTTTTCGGGTTGTGCCAGGATAACATTTTCCCCTTAAGTTTTTTCACTCTGTGTCGCCAGTGTTGTATCTATCAGACTGGAGAAAAAACATGATTGTTTATACCTATTGGGTTGACCTTCCTGGCCACGACAAGCCGGCTTACCTTGAGTTGTGCAGAAAGAGTTGGTTGAACAACACCCCCAACCTTGAAATCATCACCATCAATCATAAAAACATTTATGAATTCATCCCTAAAAAGATCTTACCCCCCATATTTTTTAAATTCTCTCTGGCAATGCAATCAGACATCGTCTCGGCTTGGGTACTGACAATGTTCGGTGGTCTATTTATTGACTCCGATACCATCATCACTCGAAACATTAATGATATGCCTTTCGGTAAAACGGATAAGCTGACTGCATTTGGCTATCCATCGTTAAAGTCTGTTCATCTGGCTGTTTTATCCGCGAATAAACGTAATAAGCTCACCGCTGCATGGTTTGCCGAAATTTTGAACCGTTTAAAAAATCCCAGTGGTGGAATTTCCTGGGACTATGTTGGCAATGGCATCCTTGATCCACTGATACAAAGTGGCGATTTTGATGAGCAGTTTCATATAGTTGACGCAACTGAAGCAGGGAATATTTTAGAGTTTTCGCAGCCTGAAAAAGAGCCCTGGGAGCGCTATTGGTCATACTATTTCATGCCAGATGCCACCAGGGATTTTTCAAGCGAATTGGCAAAGTGCAAATGTGGGATTATTTCGCTTCACAATTCATGGACGCCAGCTAATTTCAAATCGTTAAGTGAGAATGCTATAAAAAACATAAAAAACGATTTTTTACTTCCTTACATCCTAATAGAAGCGAATAGCTAGCTTGAACTTATGTTGCACATCATTATCTCTTGACACTTACACGCTGCCTATCACTTACAACTGCAACGGCGGCAGTTGGGAAAATACGCTCAGCAACCCTTTGCTCCACAGCTGACGAATTTGTGAATAATACGGATGCTGCTCAGTGATGTGATATTGCTCGCTGTCGCTGAAACTGTCCGTGCGATACACCATTACATCGAGCGGTAAACCGACTGAAATATTGCTCGCCAGCGTGGAATCCATCGAAATCAAGGCGCACTGCATCGCCTGGCTAAGCGGCGTTTCGTAGCGCAGCACGCGGTCAATGATCGGTTTGCCGTATTTACTTTCACCAATCTGGAAATACGGCGTATCGACGCTGGCTTCGATGAAGTTGCCCTGCGGATAGATTTGGAACAGCCGCGGCTCCTCGCCACGAATCTGTCCGCCCAGCAGCAGCGTGCCGCCAAACTCCTCACCATCGCGCTTAATCACTTCGCGCAGCGTTTCACCCACCATCAGTGCAATGTCATACAGCGATCGTTGATTCAGCAAATTGGGCTGGTCATCATCACCGTTATTACGTCGCAGCAGGCTCAGCACGCTCTGCGTAGTGGCCAGATTGCCAGCACTTTGCAGTACCAGCGTACGTTCATCATCTACCTGAAACACATGCAATTTACGGAATGAGGAAATATGATCGACGCCCGCATTGGTCCGCGAATCGGATACAAAAATCATCCCTGACGATAAACGCATTGCCACACAATAAGTCATAGTTACGCCTGTTCAGATTACTACTGCGCCTGCACCTGAAGCACCGCAGCCACCGCCAGCATATCTTCACCGCCGCCGCCCAGCCGCATACCGCGCACGGGACAAGCATCAAGATAATCCACGCCCACCGCCAGCCGTAAATGCTGGCGCGTGCTGCGGGTATTATTGGTGATATCAAAGCTGTGCCAACTGCCATCCAGCCAGGCTTCAACCCAGGCGTGAGTGGCGACGTGCTCAACGTTTTCAGTATAGAGATAGCCGCTAACATAGCGCGCCGGAATCCCCAGACTGCGACAGCAGGCGAGAAACACGTGACTGTGATCCTGGCAAACGCCGCTGCCGGCGGCAAATACTTTCGCGGCGGTATCCGTCACCTGTGTACTGCCGGGGCGATACGGCATTTTCAGCAGCAGTTCGTCCATCAATTTCTCCAGGCTGGCGAGCGGCTTTTCCGGCCGCCAGTAACGCTGGGCAAATTCGCGGATCTCCGGATTGGGCTGCGTCAACGGCGTGGCGCGCAGAAAGACCAGTGGTGACAAAGCGCATTCCGGATCGGGCGCCCACTCGCCGGCATCGAGAATCTCTACCACGCCGCGCGCGGCGATATCGAGCTGCTGATGCGGCGTATCCAGCGTCAGCACATGCATCACATTGCCATAAGCATCCTGCGTGCAGGTGGCTTCACACGGCAGCTCCAGATCCCACGAGATAATGTGCTGGTGCACCGAGTTTTGCGGTGTCAGGCGCAAATACTGGGTGCTGAGTTTCACCTGCTGCTCGTAGGCGTAACGGGTTTTATGCTCGATGTTCAGTCTCATTTCGCCTCCAGATAGGTGTGATTGATGCTGTCTGCTAGCGCATTGAGGCGCGTAAGGAATTCATTGAGCCAGTGAGTTAACCCTTCATGCGTCAGGCTTTCCCAGGTGCTAAAACGCATTTCAGCCAACAGTACGGTGATCAGATAACGCGGACGATCTTCGCCGCTGCTGCCGATCTGTTCGAGCTGGGTGGCGATCTCATCGATACAGGAGTGCAGCGATCGCGGACTTTCGCTGCGCAGGATCAGCATTTCGTTGACCAGATCCGGCATCAGTTGCTGTTTGAAGATCGCGTTGTAAGCTTCACGCGCGGAAACCGCGCGCAGCAAAGTATCGAGGCGGTAATACTCGCGCACCGAATCCGACTGCTGCTCCATCAGTTGTTGATTGACGCTCAGCAAACGCGCGGTGCCGTCGCTGCGCTCCATCAGGGTGCCGATGCGGATAAAACTCATGGCATCGCCGCGCAACAAGGTACCAAACATCGCGCCGCGAAACAGATGTGAGCGCTCTTTCACCCAATCGAAAAAGGTATCGGCGCTGGCGCTGGTGATGCCGCGCCGCCGCGTATTACGCATCTCAATCCACGTTGAATTGATGCTCTCCCACACTTCCGATGACAAACTGCCGCGCACCGCATGCGCGTTATTCCACGCCTGCTGCCAGCAGCTGAAAATGCTGCACGGATTGCGATCGTCGAGGGCAAAGAAGTTGAACAGCTGCGACATGGTGAACCGGCCGTTGAGGGTTTCAAACAGTTCACGCGTGCCAGTGAGATTGAGCGGCAGCAGCAGATCGTCACCCTGGTCACCGCGCACCGGCATTAACGACAAACGGTTGGTGACATCTAACACGCGTGCGAGATGTTCTGCGCGTTCGAGATAGCGCGCCATCCAATAAAGGCCACTGGCCGTGCGGCTTAGCATGATGCGTCATCCTCCAAAACCCACGTGTCCTTGGTACCGCCGCCCTGCGACGAGTTCACCACCAGCGATCCTTCGTTCAGCGCCACGCGGGTTAAGCCGCCGGGCACCAGGCGAATATCCGCGCCGCACAGCGCAAACGGACGCAGATCGATATGGCGCGGCGCGAGGCCGTTGTCGATAAAGGTGGGACACGTTGAAAGCGACAATGTGTCCTGCGCGATGTAGTTTTCCGGCCGTGCTTTGAGGAGATCGCGGAAATCACTCAGCTCCTGCTGGCTCGCCACCGGTCCGATCAACATGCCGTAACCACCGGCGCCGTGAACCTCTTTCACCACCATTTTTGCCAGGTTGGCTAGCACATAGGTGAGATCCTGCGGTTTGCGGCATTGCCATGTCGGCACGTTATTGAGGATCGGATCTTCGTCGAGGTAGAAGCGGATCATATCCGGCACATAGGGGTAGATCGATTTGTCATCGGCGACGCCGGTACCAATGGCATTGGCCAGCACCACGTTGCCGGATCGATAGACTGACAACAGACCCGGCACCCCGAGCATTGAATCCGGGCGGAACGCCAGCGGATCAAGGAAGGCATCATCGACGCGGCGATAAATCACATCCACTTTGCATGGCCCGGCGGTGGTGCGCATCATCACCGCACCATTTTTAACGAACAGATCGGCGCTCTCCACCAACTCGACGCCCATCTGCTGCGCGAGGAAGCTGTGTTCGAAGTAGGCGCTGTTAAAGCGTCCCGGCGTCAGCACCACCACCACCGGATCGTTGACCGGCGAGCTTTCACGCAGGGTTTGCAGCAGATGCGAAGGATAGCGCTCGACCGGCGCGATGTGCTGATCGGCAAACAGCTCGGGATAGAGGCGCATCATCATCTTACGGTTCTCCAGCATGTAGGAGACGCCAGACGGCGTGCGCAGATTGTCCTCCAGCACGTAATATTCACCGTCGTTATTGCGCACCATATCCACGCCGACAATGTGCGCGTAGAGGTTGCGATGCAGATCGACGCCTTGCATACAGGGCTGATATTGATCGTTCACCAGCACCTGTTCGGCCGGCACAATACCGGCTTTAAGGATCAGTTGCTGATGGTAGATGTCGTGCAGGAAGGCGTTGAGGGCTTGTACGCGTTGGCGAATGCCGCGATCGAGCATCGCCCACTCACGCGCCGGTATGATGCGCGGCACACTGTCGAAGGGAATTAAACGTTCCGCTCCACCGTCATCACCATAGACGTTGAAGGTGATGCCGACGCGATGAAACAGCAGTTCCGCCTCTTCGCGCTTACGCGCCACTGCATCGACGTCCGCCTGTTGTAACCATTCCCAGTATTGCTGGTAGTGAGCGCGGTGTTTGCCATCGCTCAGCAACATCTCATCATAGAAGTGCGATGCTATCTGGTAGCTTTCTTTCATGATTTACCCGGCGCTTGTCAGAGGACCTCATTCTCTCCTGCACAAACTGTGCCAGAGGCTTGCCCCCGGCATGGCACCCGCGCCGCACGAATAGAAATGGCGGTTTTGCACTTTACTGGTGCATTAGCTGCTGCGCGATTGGCAGCCAGATCTCCGTCATCGCGCCTTCGCCACCGGTAAAGGGATCGCGGTGCGGCAGTGGAACATGCTGGATCTGCTCTTTCGACGCACGTAAACGCGAAGGCTCATCACGCACGGTGTCGGGGGACATCCCTTCAGGATAGGCGCCAACGGTGAAAAAATCCTCTGAGGCAAACACCTGTTTGTGACCGACACCTGCGGGGATCAGCACCGCATCGCCTTCGCGCAGCGTCACCATGCGACCGCTGTCGCCGCCAAACAGCACTTCTGCCCAGCCGGCAGCGACGCCCAACACTTCATGGGTATTCGGGTGATAGTGCGTATAGGGGAAGATCGGCGCACGCCACGCGGCGGGCCAACCGTTGCGGGTAAAGGTTTTTTCAAACCAGGCAGCGCTGTCTTCCGCCTCATCTTCATCCGGCACAATGCCTGGCCAGATGATCAGCGGCAGCGGGCTGTTGGGTACGCCGCCGGAGGGCAGCGACAGCATCAAATGTTGAGGATTGCTGGAGGATCCAGCAGAAAAGGTGCCAGCGGCGAAAGACATCAGTAACAGCAGGCTGGAGTGGTTGGCAGTCATACTCTTTCTCCGGTTAATCACGATGCTTAATTGTGGCTTACCAGAGGCAATTTGCAATGTGCGCCCGCCGACAAAATTCACATAAAAGAATGATTTAGCTAACTAAAGCCAAATTAGTTGGCAACATAATTAACATCTTGTGCGGGGGTTAACCAGGTCGCCATGAATGGCGACCCTACGGGTTTGTAGGGGGCGCATTTATGCGCACCTGGCCGCAAAGCGCATGAATTTCAGGCAAAAAAAACCGGTGGATTTCGCCACCGGTCGAATCAAAAAACGATTCAAAGGCACTGACAGGTTATCGCAGGCGCTCAGCGATGGGTTTCACGACGTTCTCCCCTTCGCGGCCATAAAACTGGAACAGGGTTTCGGCTGCTGCATCGGTTAATACCAGGATCTCAATGCGGCGATTGCGCGCACTCATGGGATCGTCTCGATCTCGCGGCATGCGTGACGCCATGGCATTAACCTGCAACACGCGCGCACTCTCTAATCCACCACGCTCCAGCGCACGGCGCGCCGCTAAAGCACGATCGCCGGACAGATTCCAGTTGTTGTAGGCGGCGTTACCACTGTATTTCGCGGCGTCGGTGTGGCCACTGATCATGATTTTGTTGTCGATGCGGTTAAACACCGGGCCGAGTTCCGTCAATAATTTCTGGAAGAACGGCGTTAACACCGCACTGCCGCGCGGGAACATCATGCGATCCTGATCGTCCTGAATCAGGATGCGTAGCCCCTGCGGCAGGGTTTCCAGCATCAAATAATTCTGTGCGTTATAGCTGTTGATCATCTGCTGCAGCTGGCTTTGCAGCAGCGCCAGTTCGCTATCAGAACGTGATAGCACGCTGTCCAAATCTTCCTTCGGCTTACTGCCGTTGCTAAAGCTGACATCAGCCGAGGAGTTGCTCACGCTTGCGTTCTGCGTCGGCGGTGAAATGGCGATGGTTTCGCCAATAATCGACGATCCCGCGCCCCGTGAGTCTTCAACATCAAACGGATTGAAGCCCGAGCCTTCAAATACCGAGGTGCCGTTTAGCTGCGCGACAATCTCTTTACGCTCGTCCTCGCTTACCGCCCCCATGATCCACAGCACCATAAACAGCGCCATCATCGCCAACGTAAAGTCAGCAAACGCCACTTTCCACGCACCGCCGTGATGGCCGTGATGCGCCTTCTTGCCACCGCGTTTGATGATCAACTTTGTGGTGGTAACCAAAGGTGCCGAACGTATCTCCGAAGTCTCGGCGCGCTTTACGCTGGATGCGTTGCCGGGCAAGCAGATGGCGATCGATGCCGATCTGAATGCCGGTTTGATCAATCAGGAACAGGCCGGGCTGCGCCGTAAAGATGTCGCCAACGAAGCGGACTTCTACGGCGCGATGGACGGTGCCTCGAAGTTCGTACGCGGTGATGCGATCGCCGGGATCATGATCCTGATGATCAGCGTGGTTGGCGGGATTTTGATCGGCGTGTTCAAGCACGGTTTACCGGCGGGACAAGCGTTCGAACAGTATGTATTGCTGACCATCGGTGATGGTTTGGTGGCGCAGATTCCATCGCTGCTGCTCTCAACCGCCGCGGCGATTATCGTGACGCGCATCAGCGACGGCGCGGACATGGGCGATGACATTAAGTCGCAGCTGCTGGCGCGCCCGGGCACGCTGTATACCGCCGCCGCTGTGATGTTTGTGCTGGCGATTGTGCCAGGCATGCCGCATCTGGTGTTCCTGATCTTTACCGCGATGCTGCTGTTCGCCGCCTGGCGTCAAAGCCGTGGCGTGAAAGCGCCAACGCAAGATCACCAGGATATGGAGGCGATCACCCAGGCGTTGACGCAGCCGGAAGAGCAGCCCGCCATCGGCTGGGACAACATCCCGATGGTGGAGCCGATCGGCCTAAACCTCGGCTACAAGCTGGTGACGCTGGTGGATAAAGGCAAAGGTGCGCCGCTGACGCTGCGCATGCGCGGCGTGCGGCAAGTGGTCTCCGAAACCAGCGGCGTGCTACTGCCGGAAATCGCATTGCGTGAAGATTTCCACCTTAAACCGGCGCAATACGCCATCAAGATCAACGGCGTTCGCACCGCCGTCGGCGAAGTGCATGCCGATCGTTTGATGGCGATCCCCACGCCGGAACAGTACGGTGAAATTGATGGCGTGCTGGATGTCGATCCGGCGTACGGCATGGCGGTAACCTGGATCCTGCCCGAGCAGAAAGCCAAAGCGTTGAATCTCGGTTATCAGGTGGTGGATTGCGCCAGCGTGGTCGCCACACACGTCAACAAAGTGGTGCGCGAGAATCTGCCGGAGCTGTTTAACTACGATGACATTACGCAGCTGCATCAGCGCCTGGCGAACGTGGCGCCTAAGTTATCCGAGGATGTGAATGCGGCGGTGAACTTCAGTTTGCAGCTGAAAGTGTATCGCCTGCTGTTGAACGATCAGGTATCGCTGAAGGACATCACCACTATCGCCACCACCTTGCTGGAGAGCGCGGCGATCACCAAAGATCCGATTCTGTTGACCTCCGATGTGCGTTACGCCCTGCGTCGCGCGATGGTAGCGGCGATTGCGCCTGATAACAAACCGCTGTCAGCGTATACGCTGGAAAACAGCCTGGAAAATCTGCTGCTGGCGGCGCTGAATCAGGCGCAGCAAGCCGGCAAAGTGGCGCTGGACAGCTTCCCGGTCGATCCGAATATTCTGACGCAGTTGCAAAGCACACTGCCGGTGATGATGGAGCAACTGAAAGCGCAGAATCTGACGCAGGTGCTGCTGGTGACGCCGCAGCTGCGGCCGCTGATCGCCCGCTATGCGCGCCTGTTTGCCAAAGGCCTGCATGTGCTTTCGTATAACGAAGTGCCAGATGATGCCAATTTGCAGATTGTGGGGCAGGTTACGTAAGCTCACTTTGTTTGCCTCAATCTATCGTTGTTGCGGCTATAAGATTTTAGCCGCAACATACGCCATTTATTAACTGTTATTGAAACACTTTAGAGATACCTTTACAGACATTTCTTGAGCAGATAATGCGCATTATCGTGGAAAATTCGTGCCCTTTAATCCAATACCATGGAACCACGGATGACACACTCAAACGAACAGTATTACTCCCCGTCGCCCAGCATTCTGGGCAGCAGCATTGCCAGTAACGGCACCGAACTTTCCACCTCGAAAACCCAGCCAACATTCAACGGCTCGGTGCCGGGTGAAAAGTCCGGCATCGTGGTGATCTGGATTGATGATGTTAAATATACCGCGCCGATTCAGCCCGACGGCAGCTACACTTTCACGCCCCCGGTGCCGCTGAATGAAGGTCTGCATAACATTTCGATTCATGCAATTAAACTCTCCGGGCTGATTGGCGAACCGGTGCTTTTCACCCTGCACGTCGACACCACCGCGCCCGGCGCACCGCTGATTGAATTTGCACTGGATGATGTGGGCAACAACACTGGCGCGCGCTTTTCTAATGAGAAAACTGACGACCGCGATCCGGTACTGCGCGGCAAAGCTGAGCCCGGCAGCATTGTGAACATCTATGAAGGCATCACGCTGCTCGGCAGCGTTAAAGCTGATACTTATGGCAGCTGGGAGCTGAAAGTTTCCCTGAGCGACGGCAGCCACGCGCTGAGCGCTACCTCCACCGACAAACTCGGCAACACCAGCGAAAAATCGGCGTCTTTCCTGCTCGAAATTGGCGATGACGCCGTTACGCCACCCGGCAGCGCGACAGTCATCACCCACGCCGTTGACGATATGGGCAGCAACACTGGGACGGTCACCAGCGGCGGTTTGACCGATGACAACACGCCGGAACTGCGTGGCGTTGCCGCTGCGGGCAGCAGCGTGGTGGTCTACTATCGACTGGAAGGCAGCAACACCTGGGCCGGTAGCGCAGTGGCGACGCTGAGTGGTGAAAACTGGAGCTGGACACCTTCTTCAGCATTGGCTTGGGGTAAGTATGAGTTTCAGGCCAGTACCGGCGTTGCGCCATCCACACTGTTTACCCTGGATATCGCCAGCCCGGCAGACATTCTGACGCGCACCCGCATCGATTCGGTTTATGACGATGTTGAGCCGGCCATAGGTTACCTCAGCAATTATGCCATTACCGACGACAAAACCCCCACCTTCCGCGGTAGCGCCGAAGCCAACAGCCGTATCACGCTGCGGTATAGCGTGGAGAATGGCAGCAGCCATACCGTCACGATTGACGTTAACAGCAGCGGTAAATGGCTCTGGTCGCCGCCTTCTCTGGCGACGGGCAACTGGACATTTGAGGTTCAGCCACAAGGCCACAGCAGCTGGACGGCTCCTTTTAACCTGACGATCACTGACGTAAACGGTTTTAACCCGGTTATCGACTATGCCTGGGATGATGTCGGCATTAGCACCGGCGAACGTTTCAGCGGCGCGACGACCGATGACAACCGGCCCGAATTGCGTGGTCGTGCGGAGTCAAATAGTCTGGTGTACCTCAGCTATCATTTAGGCGATGGGGATAGCACGCTGGTCAGCTTTACCGCAGGCGCAGATGGCCGCTGGCGCTGGACGCCGGATAGCGCGTTGGACCAGGGAAGCTGGACCTTTATTGTGCAGAAGGCGGGACAGATCGCCCCGAAAAACTTCAAGCTGACAATCGATGCCAATGTTGATGTGCTCCCGACCATTGACTACGCCTTTGATAATGAGGGCAGCAGTACCGGTAACCGCAGCAGTGGCGCCACCACCGATGACAACACACCGACCCTGCATGGTAGCGGCCCGGCCAATAGCGCGTTGACCTTACGCTATCAATCAGGTAACGGGGAATATATAACGGAAACTGTTCTGACCGATGCTGAAGGGCACTGGAACTGGACTCCCGAAGCGGCTCTAAGCAACGGTTATTGGAATTTTGAGGTACAGAAAGCGGGTCAAAGCGACTGGAGCGGATTTAAACTTAATATTCGCCCTGAACACTGGAATAAGCATGTGCTGGATTTTAATGGTTATGCTATACCAGATAAATTAAGTAAAGAATGGAGCATTAATACTGATGTTCATATAGGGGCCAGTAAATTGACCTACATACCCGACGCGGGAGAACATGGTGGTGTAATTCATATGCCGGCAACGGGAGCCCTTGGTATAAGATTTAATTCATGGAAAGTGCTCAACATACTTACTGCACCGACAAAAGCAAGTGTTGACATTATTAACTACAATGATAAAACTCAAAACCTTGACTATTACGTACGATTCTGGAATTTAGCGAAAACTGGTTACACTTCTAGCAAAAATGTTACATTAACCTTTTTACCCCATCAAACTTTAACAATTAGATTTGAAGATCTTTATGAAACAGTTGCCTCAAGGGCATCTGAAGAAATTTATGACATTACCTTTGGTAGTGGAGCGTTTTATTTAGATAATATCACCTACAATAAATCAGCTGCTGACATACTCACTCCTCCGCCTGCTGCGGTTGAACCGGAAGAAAATACCCACTATTTAGAAGGGAGTGCTAAAATTCTTGATTTGACCGCCCATGTTGAACAGAAAGATATATTAAACACTATCGATTTGACCGGTTCCGGTGATAACAAGTTAATTATCGATGCATCAGCAATCGAAAAATATGGGGAAAAGGAACTGTTTATCGCTGATGACACCTTGCAGTTTGTGGTGAAAGGCAATCACGGCGATATTGTGCAGCTGAAGGATATTTTGCCGCCAGGCAGCCAGGTGAGTGAGTGGGTACATCTGGAAGGCACAATTACGGTCGCCGGCGAACAGTTTGAGGTTTACCGTCACGCTGATGGCGCTGAACTGCTGGTTCAGCAAGGCGTGAAGGTTGAATGGGAAAATGAACATCTGCAAATCCATGCTGATGTGAACGCTAACGACATTGTAAACGATCTGGCAAACGTGGCCGCTATAAATGACAGCAGCGTTTCCCTGGATGTGCAGACGATATTATCACCAAGTGAAGAAGATCTGTTTGGTGACGACAGGCAATTGCCACTCACTGCAAATGACGGCGAAATTAAGGGGATTGATCTGCAAGATATTCTGCCGGAAGACAATAATCTTAGTGCGTGGCAGCATCAAGACAGCAACGTTATCGTGGCAGGTATGGAATATCAGGTTTATCCCCAAGGTGATGATGCTGAACGGCTTATCCAGCAAGGCGTAAAAACAGAGTTGATGTAATTCCCTGTTAATCCTTTCACCTTTAAAGCTATCCCCGGAAATGCTGCCGGGGATTTTTTTAAGCTGATAATATAAGGCTCAGACCAAATCTAACTCCCCATCCATCCGTTGCCAACATGAGCGCCAGCCATAGATCTTTTTTTATAAGCACCGAGCTATTTATATTTTAATGATCTTCATTTAAACGTGAATCGGTCACCATGAATGGCGACCCTACGGTTTTATAGCTGGGTTTCCGCAGGGTGCGCATTCATGCGCACCTGCATAACCAGGCAATTTCTTGTTTAAGTGAGCAGAATTAAATCATTTATATTCACACTTTTGATGACATGGATATTAACGTACCTGTTCAACGTTTACTGGAACGTATAACGCGTTCCTTTCCAGACGGTTCTCGTTAGGAATATTCTTAACTCATCGGAAAATTCGTGTCCCTGAATTCGATACCGAGGAACCACGGATGACACGCTTAAACGAACAGTATTACTCCCCCTCGCCCAGCATTCTGGGCAGCAGCACGACCAGCAACGGCACCGAACTTTTTACCTCAAAAACCCAGCCGAGATTCAACGGCTCGGTGCCGGGTGAAAAGTCCGGCATCGTGGTGATCTGGATTGATGATGTTAGCTACACCGCGCCGATTCAGCCCGACGGCAGCTACACCTTCACGCCGCCGGTGCCGCTGGATGAAGGCCTGCACAACATATCGATCCACGCGATAAAAATTTCCGGGCTGATTGGCGAACCGGCGCTGTTTACCTTACATATTGATACCACCGCGCCCGATGCGCCGCTGATTGAATTTGTACTGGATGATGCGGGCAGCAGCACCGGCGCGCGCCTGTCTGATGAAAAAACCGACGACCGCGATCCGGTACTGCGCGGCAACGCCGAGCCCGGCAGCATCGTGAAACTCTATGAAGGCAGCACCCTGCTCGGCAGCGCTCAAGCCGGTGCTGACGGCAGCTGGGCGCTGGAGGTTTCCCTGAGCGATGGCAGCCACGCGCTGACCGCCACCTCCACCGACAGGCTCGGCAACACCAGCGAAAAATCGGCGGCGTTCGTGCTTGAAATCGGTGACGACAGCGCGGCACCGGAACCGCTGCCCGGCGGCGCGGCACAAATTACTCACGCCGTTGATAACGTGGGCAGCAACACCGGTACGGTAACCAGCGGCGGTCTGACCGACGACAACACGCCGGAGCTGCGCGGCAGCGCCCCCGCCGGCAGCACGGTGCGCATTCAGTACCGCAACGAAGCCGGCGCGTGGACCGACGGCGGCAACGCGCTGCTGAACGGCAGCGACTGGAGCTGGACGCCACCCACACTTGGCTCAGGCCAGTGGGAGTTTCGCGCTAACGCCGGTTCGGGCTGGAGCGACGAGTTCCAGCTGGAGATTGACTTTGTACAAGGTGGTGAAGCCACCCTTACCCATGCGTATGACGATTTTGGCGCAAATACAGGGATCCTGAGCAGCGGAGCGATTAGCGACGATCGAGAGCCCACTCTGCACGGACGCGGTGAATCCAACGGCGTGGTGTATCTGCATTACCGCAATACGCTGGGCACCTGGGAGGTGCTGGACAGCGTCAACGTCGGCGCAGACGGACGCTGGACGTATGATTCACCGCGCCTTATCCCTGCTGACTATGAGTTTCAGGCCAGTAGCACCCTGACGCGTGATCCCCAAGGAGAATCTTTTGCGCTGAAAATCGTTTCAGTGGGGAGCTATGCTCCCACCATTGACTATGTATGGGACGATGTAGGAAAAACCGGTCAAATTGTGAATAACGATAAAACAAACGACAGCTCCCCCACATTACACGGAAGCGCTGAAGCAAACAGCATGGTCACAATAAGTTATGCTCGAGATGGCTATCCTTCAGAGGGAAGTCATGATGTGCTAACTGATTCGAGTGGCCACTGGACATGGACACCACCATTAGTGCTGGTTGATTCAAATTGGAAATTTATTGCGTCCTATTCGTTAGATTCAAAATTAACATCAGAAACTTTCACACTAACTATTGATACTCAGCCCCAATCTTACAATTGGGACTTCAATGATAAAACATTCCAAAGCTGGACTGTAGCAGAGGCTTATCTTGATGGCTTATATTATGAATTAGCGGCAGGCGGAAAAGGTGTATTGAGAGCAACAACGCCTACATCAGGTAAACCTTATGATGGAGATGTTATATACAACACGATCGAGGTAGAAGCAGGTAGCACTTACAATGTTAACTTGGTCGTTTATAATTATAGCGGAAATGCCAGCACCGTCCTCCACCCAAAACTAGGTTTTATGATGGATGGTAATCTGGTCATTCCTGCCACTCAACTTTCCAGTGCATTGGGTTACACTACTTTATCTGGTAGTTACATAGCCACTGAGACAAAACTCATTAAAATATCAGTCATCAATAATGAATCCGGATACTGGGGTAATGATTTCAGCATAGACAACATCTCTATAAAAGGTGAAAAAACCAGGACTTCTAATGGATTCACACCCCATGCTAATGAAATGGAAGTTATGACAATAGATGAGAGTCATAAACTCACTTTAGATTCAGATAGCATCACCATTATAAAAAGAAATGGATTATTTATTGATAACGGCAATTTCCAGTTAATGATTAAGGGTGGCAATGGCGATACTTTTGAAATAATAAATAGTGCATCTATTAACACTTTAAAAAATGGATGGACTATTCAATCAGGTACAATCACGATTGCAGGAATTCAATACCAGGTATTAAAAAATGGAATTAGAGAGTTACTGGTACAGGACGGTGTGAACGTTGTCATCCCAGACACTGATGCCACTCCTGTTGATGAAGACGTCACCACCTCGCCGCCTGAAATTGCCTCCTTTGGCATACTCGGCAACACCATCACCAGCAACGGCACCGAACTCTGGACGAAAAACACCCAGCCCACCTTTAATGGCAGCGTGCCCGGTGAAAAATCCGGCATCGTGGTTATCTGGATTGATAATGATAAGTACACCGCCGCCATTCAGCCCGACGGCACCTACAGCTTTGCCCTTACTCAGCCGCTGGATGAAGGTCTGCATAACATCTCGATTCACGCGATTAAACTCTCCGGGCTGATTGGCGAACCGACGCTGTTTACCCTGCACGTTGACACCACCGCACCCGACGTTCCCGCCATTGAATTAGCCCTCGATGACGCGGGCAGCAACACCGGCGCGCGCCTTTCCGGCGAGAAAACCGACGACCGCCGTCCGGTGCTGCGCGGTGACGCCGAGCCCGGCAGCATCGTAAAAATCTACGAAGGCAGCACCCTGCTCGGCAGCGTAACCGCCGCCGCCAACGGCGTCTGGCAAATAGAGGTCTCGCTAAGCGAGGGGCCGCACACGCTCACCGCCACCGCCACTGACAAACTGGGCAACACCAGCAAACAATCGGCGTCGTTCGTGATTGACATCGGCGATGACGCAATGCCGCTGCCCGGCGGTTCAGCGCACATCACCCACGCCGTTGACAACGTGGGCAGCTACACCGGTACGCTGACGAACAGCGGCCTGACCGACGATGCCACGCCGGAGCTGCACGGCAGCGCGCCCGCCGGCAGCACGGTGCGCATTCAGTACCGCAACGGAACCGGCGCGTGGATAGACGGCGGCAACGCGCTGCTGAACGGCAGCGACTGGAGCTGGACGCCCCCTGCACTGGGCGAAGGCTGGTGGGAGTTTCGCGCCAACGCCGGCGGCGGCTGGAGCGATGAGTTCCTGCTGGAGATTGACCTGACGCCCGGTAGCGAAGCCAGCATTACCCACGCGTACGATGATTTTGGTGCCCTTACCGGCTTGCTGACCAGCGGGGCCATCACCGACGACCGCACGCCAACCCTTTACGGGCGCGGCGAGTCCAACAGCGTGGTGTATCTGCACTACCGCAATGTGCTGGGAGACTGGGAGGTGCTGGACAGCGTTAACGTCGGCGCAGACGGACGCTGGCGCTACGATACCGACCGCCTGGTAACGGGCAGCTACGAATTTCAGGTCAGCAGCACCCTGACGCGCGATCCCTCTGCAGAAAGCTTCGCACTCAAAATCGTTGCCGCTGGCAGCTATGTGCCAACCATTGAGTATGCGTGGGATGACTTTGGCGAAGATCATCTGAAGGTGTTACACAACGGCATTACCGATGACATCACGCCCACGCTCCACGGAAGTGCCGAGGCGAACAGCGTCGTGCAGATAGAATTCTGGCACAGCGGTGAACCTGTTTATACGGGGTATTCGGTTAAGACTGACAGCAGCGGACACTGGGAATGGACGCCACCGACCATCCTCACCTACGACACCTGGAACTTTAAGGCCTATCATCAGGCAGCGGATCCTTCCGCTAATTTTACCATCGAGATTGCACCTCCCATTACAGCGCAGTCTTACGCATGGGATTTTAATGACAATACCCTGCAGGGCTGGGTTTTAGGCGCTGCACACGGTGAAATAAGGCCCGGTGGAAAGGGCGGCGCGGGTGATAGTTATAATGCGGCTTATCGGTTAAGCAGAGGTTATTTAGAATTTGTCACTCCGTATACCGGGATTGATTATAAATCAACCGTCATGCATACGATGATCAACGTGGTCGAAGGCCATAAATATGATATATCAATGAATGTAAATAATGCCGTATCGCTAGGAAATAAAAGCGGTATTGACCTGGCATTCATTCTCAACGGAAAAGTCATTGAGCTGGGAAATCTGGATAAAACAAGCTCCGTATTAGAAAGCTGGGTAGCCGATAAAACCGGCTTAATTAAATTTGAAATATTCTCAAACAACAGCTCATGGCGGTATAATGACTTTGCAATAGACAACATAAAGGTCCAGCATATAGGCGGCGGCTTTACGCCTTCTGGTTCAACGAAAAGCCAGGTTGCAGCAGAAGATGCCATCGATGTGGTTTCCGATATGAATTCACACCAGCAAGGCGTTATTGATATCTCTGCCACATCGGAATACAAGAAAGCGCTCACGCTGGATAATATTCTGGAAGAAAGTCAAAAAAGCCTGTTTATTTCCAATGAACATGAGCAGGTGTTGATCGCCGGGGATGAACATTCGGTATTGAGTTTGCACGATCTTATTGCTGACCAGGATGACATCAGCAACTGGACCGAACAGGCCGGACTGATAACGATTG
Source organism: Pantoea sp. X-Soil-ISGK-421 (assembly GCF_059730785.1). Lineage (NCBI taxonomy): Bacteria > Pseudomonadati > Pseudomonadota > Gammaproteobacteria > Enterobacterales > Erwiniaceae > Pantoea > Pantoea sp. X-Soil-ISGK-421. The sequence continues at coordinate 3,456,013 of NZ_AP035979.1, forward strand.
GCGGAATCGAATACAACGTGATTATCAATGATGCTAAAAACATCGATATTTTAGTGCAAAGCGATATCAAAATAGAGTGGTAACACCAGACTTATCAGCGGCGTAATTAGCGCAACAATAATATATAAATATCCATAAGGGCCATCGATTATCATGGCCCTTACTTTTATTATTTGTTAATTAACTTATCACTATCACGTTTACTGGAACGTTTAACGCGTTCCTTTCCAGACGGTTCTCGTTAGGAATATTCTCAACTCATCGGAAAATTCGTATCCCTGAATTCGATTCCGAGGAACCACAGATGACGCACTCAAACGAACAGTATTACTCCCCCTCGCCCAGCATTCTGGGCAGCAGCACGACCAGCAACGGCACCGAACTTTTTACCTCAAAAACCCAGCCGAGATTCAACGGCTCGGTGCCGGGTGAAAAGTCCGGTATCGTGGTGATCTGGATTGATGATGTGAAATACACCGCGCCGATTCAGCCCGACGGCAGCTACACCTTCACGCCGCCGGTGCCGCTGGATGAAGGCCTGCACAACATATCGATCCACGCGATAAAAATTTCCGGGCTGATTGGCGAACCGGCGCTGTTTACCTTACATATTGATACCACCGCGCCCGATGCGCCGCTGATTGAATTTGTACTGGATGATGCGGGCAGCAGCACCGGCGCGCGCCTGTCTGATGAAAAAACCGACGACCGCGATCCGGTACTGCGCGGCAACGCCGAGCCCGGCAGCATCGTGAAACTCTATGAAGGCAGCACCTTGCTCGGCAGCGCTCAAGCCGGTGCTGACGGCAGCTGGGCGCTGGAGGTTTCCCTCAGCGACGGCAGCCATGCGCTGACCGCCACCGCCACCGACAGGCTCGGCAACACCAGCGCAAAATCGGCCTCGTTCGTAATTGAAATTGGTGATGACAGCGCGGCACCGGAACCGCTGCCCGGCGGCGCGGCACAAATTACTCACGCCGTTGATAACGTGGGCAGCAACACCGGTACGGTAACCAGCGGCGGTCTGACCGACGACAACACGCCGGAGCTGCACGGCAGCGCCCCCGCCGGCAGCACGGTGCGCATTCAGTACCGCAACGAAGCCGGCGCGTGGACCGACGGCGGCAACGCGTTAATGAACGGCAGCGACTGGAGCTGGACGCCGCCAACGCTTGGTACCGGCCAGTGGGAGTTTCGCGCTAACGCCGGTTCGGGCTGGAGCGACGAGTTCCAGCTGGAGATTGACTTTGCGCCCGGTAGCAAAACGTCCATTATCCACGCGTATGACGATTTTGGTACGGACACCGGCTTACTGAACAGCGGTACCATCACCGACGATCGTACGCCAACCCTTTACGGACGTGGCGAATCCAACAGCGTGGTGTATCTGCATTATCGCAATACCCAGGGAACCTGGGAGGTGCTAGACAGCGTTGAAGTCGGTTCAGACGGGCGCTGGCGCTACGATACAGGTAGCCTGGTAACGGGCAGCTACGAATTTCAGGTAAGCCAAACCCTGACGCGCGCCCCCGAAGGAGAACCTTTTGCGCTGAAAATCGTTGCCGCAGGCAGCTATGTCCCAACCATTGATTATGCGTGGGATAACGCTGGAGAGAACATTGGCAAGGTTTTACATAATGAAAAGACCGATGATACGACACCCACGCTGCACGGTACTGCTGAAGCGAACAGCATCGTTAATATCGAATTCTGGCACAGCGGGGAACCTGTTAATACGGGCTATTCCGTTAAGACTGACAGCAACGGACACTGGGAATGGACGACACCGAAAATTCTCACCTTCGATACCTGGAATTTTAAAGTGTATAATCAGGCTGCCAGCCCTTCAGCCGTTTATTCGCTGGAAATAACCCCGGTAAAATCCTATTTTTGGGATTTTAATGATAATACACTTCAGGGCTGGCATCTTGCCACGGAATATTCCAAGGAGTCGGGTTCAGATTTAGTAACTACAACTAATATAATTAGTTTAGGCGCCCAAACGATTTTAAATAGAAATTATAAGGGAGATGTCATCTATCGTGATATAGAAGTTAAAGCAGGCATTACTTATGAGGTGAGTTTTAAAGCACTTCGATATGGTACTGATGGCTGGGCAGCAAAACTTGGCTTTTCAATTGATAATAAACTAGTTATTAATCATCAGAATGTAACAAACACCTCGCAATGGCATGTCTTTACTGGAACCTATATTGCAACAGAAACAAAAACAGTTAAAATAGCCATCACAAATAATGAACCATCATATAATGGTAATGATTTTCGCATCGATGATATCAGCGTCAATGCTGTTTCTTCCAAAAAGAATAATACTGAAGAAGTGGCAGAAAACAGTCATGATCAGCACGGCGTGCTTGATATTTCCAATATGGACGAAAGTACCAAAGTAAAACTCCTCAGCCAGCTTATTACCGAAAGTCGCAATAACCTGTTTATCTCCCATGAGTTAAATCAGGTAATGATTAAAGGAGACCGCCACGCCAGCCTTTCACTGAAGGATATTCACCCGGACGGAAACCCCAATACGCTCTGGGTGCAGCAGGCGGGCTTTGTCACCATTGCTGGCATTAACTATCACGTCTACAGAAATGGCGAGGCTGAATTACTGGTTCAGGAGGGCGTAAACGTTACTATCCCTGAAACGGATGCCGCTCCTGTTGATGATGGAATACCAACCTCACCGCCCGATATTCCCTCCTTTGGCATACTCGGCAGCGCCATCACCCGTAACGGCACCGAACTCTGGACGAAAAATACCCAGCCCACCTTCAACGGCAGCGTGCCCGGTGAGAAGTCCGGCATTGTGGTGATCTGGATTGATAATGATAAGTACACCGCCGCCATTCAGCCAGACGGCAGCTACAGCTTTAGCCTTAAGCAGCCGCTGGATGAAGGCCTGCACAACATCTCGATTCACGCGATTAAAATCTCCGGCCTGATTGGCGAACCGGTGCTGTTTACCTTACACATCGACACCACCGCACCCGACGTTCCTGCCATTGAACTTGCCGTTGATGATGCGGGCAGCAACACCGGCGCACGCCTTTACGGCGAGAAAACCGACGATCGCCATCCGGTGCTGCGCGGTGACGCCGAGCCCGGCAGCATCGTCAAAATCTACGAGGGCAGCACCCTGCTCGGCAGCGTAACCGCCGCTGCTAACGGCGTCTGGCAAATTGAGGTTTCGTTAAGCGAGGGGCCGCACACGCTCACCGCCACCGCCACTGACAAACTGGGCAACACCAGCAAACAATCGGCGTCGTTCGTGATTGAAATCGGCGATGACGCAATGCCGCTGCCCGGCGGTTCAGCGCACATCACCCACGCCGTTGACAACGTGGGCAGCTACACCGGTACGCTGACGAACAGCGGCCTGACCGACGATGCCACACCGGAGCTGCACGGCAGCGCGCCCGCCGGCAGCACGGTGCGCATTCAGTACCGTAGCGGGACCGGCGCGTGGACGGACGGCGGCAACGCGCTGCTGAACGGCAGCGACTGGAGCTGGACGCCTCCGGCGCTCGGCGAAGGCCGGTGGGAGTTTCGCGCCAACGCGGGCGGCGGCTGGAGCGACGAGTTCCTGCTGGAGATTGATTTTACGCCGGGCAGCGAAGCCAGCATTACCCACGCGTACGACGATTTTGGTGCCCTTACCGGCTTGCTGACCAGCGGAGCCATTACAGACGACCGCACGCCAACCCTGCACGGACGCGGCGAATCCAACAGCGTGGTGTATCTGCATTACCGTAATGTGCTGGGAACCTGGGAGGTGCTGGACAGCGTCAACGTCGGTGCAGACGGGCGCTGGAGCTACGATTCAGACCAACTAATACCGGCCAGCTACGAGTTTCAGGCGAGCAGCACCTTGACGCGCGACCCCTCCGCAGAAAACTTCGCACTCAAAATCGTTGCCGCTGACAGCTATGTTCCCACCATTGATTATGCGTGGGATAACTTTGATGGAGAGCAACGTGAGGTTTTACACAACGGCATTACCGATGACATCACGCCAACGCTGCACGGAAGTGCCGAAGCGAACAGCGTCGTGCATATTGCATTCTGGCGCAGCGGTGAACCCACCAACGAGGGTTATTCGGTGGTTGCCGACAACAGCGGACACTGGGAGTGGACGCCGCCGACGATACTGCCTTACGATACCTGGAACTTTAAGGCCTTTAATAAGGCATCGAATCCTTCCGTTAATTTTACCATCGAGATTACTCCTCCGATTATAGCAAAATCCTACACTTGGGATTTTGACGATGGCACTTTTCAAGATTGGCAGGCAAGTGGTGGATATAAATTTAATAATAACCTAACGGTTAGAAAATGGGAATATCATAATGGAACTAAGGCAATGGGAAGCATCACGAATAATGGATCTCATGATCTTTCTGGTGAGGTCGCTTATAATTACATTGAAGTTGCATATGGAAAAACCTATTACATTTCGTATGAGGCGACTCGCCAGACAACAAACGAGGGTGCTGGCTCATATTTGGGTTTCAATGTAGACGGAAAGACGATTATTAGTCCATCTCAGCAGACCACAACAAAAACCCTATATACCGGAACCTATATTGCTGACAAAAGTGGCTTAGTAAAAATTTCCTTTATAAATGCAAGTGATTTAACATCAGGAAATGACTTTAGCATTGATAATATTTCAATTTCCGTTGTTGATAAAGACCAAAGCAATGCTATTCAAACTCCAGAGTCGATGACAAATCACGATGGCATCATTGATATTACGCAAACATCGGAGAACATAAAAAAAATCACTTTAGATGATATTTTGGTTCAAAGCCAAAAGAATCTTTTCATTGCTAATGATCATGAGCAAGTCATCATTATTGGAGATGAAGCCTCCGTTTTATCATGGCAAGATATTATATCCGAAGAGGAAATCGGTAGCTGGGCGGAGCAGGTAGGGTTAATCACTATCGCAGGAGCTGAATATACTGTTTTTGTTAACGATGAAAGAAATTTGGATCTATTAGTTCAGCAAGACATTAAGATTGAACATTAAGCGTTCAAATTTAAAATAAAAAAATAGCAACACTATAAATAAGGGCCGCTTTTCATGGCCCTTATTTATCATCTTTTAAAGCCTCTGGTTAATATTACCAATATGCTCTAAAAGTGAGACTGTATACAGCTCCCTATATTTATTCTTATCAATGCAATCTTCTCCCACCGCTGTAACATAAACTGTTATACAAAAAATTGACCAATCTGTCTCTAATTCGCTTCACTGTTATGTGCTTTACTGGCAGGCAGTGATAATTAGAGGTGAACAATGGACGCGATCAAACAAATCTTGCTCGACGAAATCGATACGCTGAACCGTGACGAATTGCGTGATAATCGCCCACGCTTTAGCTTCTCGTTTTTAAAAAAACACCCCGGACTCTGGGCCGCTATGTACTTATGCTACGCACTCAGCGTTGCGCTGATCTTCACCACCGAGATGCTCGGCTGGCCGGCGTTCTGGTTTGCCACGGTGTTTGTGCTGGTGATGAGCGTGCTGATGCTGATGGATATCAATCCGAAGTACCGCTTTGAAGATATTGATACGCTGGATCTGCGCGTTTGCTACAACGGCGAATGGTATTATGTGCAGCCGGTTTCTCAGCAGGCGCTGGATAAGATTCTGGATAACCCGCACACCCCGGATCGCGTGCGCAGCGGTATTGATCGTCTGATGAAGCAGAAAGGTGAAGTGGATTTCTACGACGTTTACTATCTCACCTGGGGCCACCAGCAGGCGGCCCACGTTTAGCCCTTTAACCCGGCAATCAGTTTGCCCAACGTCTCTACCGCCGCCTCGGCGCGTGTGTCCCACGGCCAGGCGGTGTTGAAGCGGAAACAGTGGCTGAAGCCGTCGCCGCTGGAAAATAGCTGGCCGGGGGCAATGCTGATCCCCTCGCGCAACGCCAAATGATAAAGCTGCGTGGTGTTAATGTGCGCCGGCAGCGCAATCCACAGGAAATAGCCGCCCGGCGTATCGCTGATGCTGGCGTCATTGGGTAATACTCGGCGCAGCGCCTGCTGTGCCAGCTGCTTGCGCTTTGCCAGCGTCTGACGCAGCTTCTTCAAATGCGCATCGTAACTGCGCGTGCTGAGGAAGTCGGCGAGCGCCAGCTGCATCGGCGCGCTGGTCGACAGCGTGCTCATCAATTGGATGCGCTGCACACGCTGCGCATGGCGTCCCGCCGCCACCCACCCCACGCGAAATCCCGCCACCAGATTCTTGGAGAAACTGCCGCAGTGCAGCACGTTACCGTCACGATCAAAGGCTTTAGCGGGCAGCGGTTTGTCATGGCCTTCATACAGATCGCCGTACACATCGTCTTCAATCATCGCCACGTTGTAGCGCGCCAGCAATTCCACCAGCTGCTGTTTGCGCTCGGCGCTCAGGGTAAAGCCGAGCGGATTTTGCCGGTTGGTCATCAGCCAGCAGGCTTTCACCGGCCAGCGCTGCAGCGCCTGCTCCAGCTCCTCCAGATCCATGCCGTTTTCGACATCGCTGGCAATGGCAATCGCATTCAGCTTGAGGCGCTCAATCGCCTGTAGCGCACCATAAAATGACGGATTTTCAAGGATCACCCAATCGCCAGGTTCGGTAACGGCTTGCAGGCTGAGATTGAGCGCTTCCATCGCGCCGTTAGTGATGACGATGTCATCCGGCGACAATGTGATGCCCTGCTGCGCATAGCGCTGCGCCAGAATTTTACGCAGCGCTTCGTTGCCCGGCGGCAAATTGTTGAGCGCATCGGTGGGTTTAAGGTTGTGCGAGACTTTCACCAGCGAGCGCATCAGCTGGCGCTGGGGAAACAGTTCTGGGTCGGGAAAGGCGGAGCCAAATGGCATGATGGCGGGATTACGCGTGGCTTGCAGCACGTCAAACACAAAGCTGTTGGTATCGGCCTGATCGGTTTTGGCGATTTCCTGGGTCGGCAGGCGTGGACGACTTTCGGCGGCGCGCGGTGCCACGTAATAACCCGATTGCGGCTTCGAGACGATCCAACCCTGGCTCTCCAGCACTTCATAGGCGTGCATCACCGTCATCAGGCTCAGCCCGCTCTGCTCCGCCTGCTGGCGTAGCGAAGGCAGCTTCTCGCCCGGCGGCCAGATGCGCGCCTCGATCTGCGTGCGAAGCTGCTCTACCAACTGCTGATATTTCGCCACCCGAACTCCGATGTAGAGGATTTGGCGGCTAGTTTCCCTCACCCTAACCCTCTCCCGCAAGCGGGAGAGGGAATGAACAGAGGGAGAACACCCGCAAGCAGGGGAAGGTTGGGATGAGAAAAGTGCAAAGTGCTGGATCGGCTCCTTCTCCCGCTTGTGGGAGAAGGTTGGGATGAGGGAATCAATAGCGTTAAGGCATGCGCTCCAGCTCTAACACGTCCTCGTAGAAATTCGGCAGTTCGGCAATCCGCTCCGGCGGTACCGGTTTGCCCAGCAAATAGCCTTGTAAGGTATCGCAGCCCAAACCGGTGAGGAACGCCTGTTGATCCTGAGTTTCAACGCCTTCAGCGACCACTTTAAGATGCAGCGACTGCGCCAGCGCAACAATCGCTGAAACGATGGTGGCATCTTCAGAATTCGCCTGTAGTTCATTGACGAAGGCGCGATCGATCTTCAGCTCGCTAGCCGGTAAACGCTTCAGATACAGCAAGCTGGAGTAGCCGGTGCCGAAATCATCAATCGATGCCTTCACGCCCATGTTGGTCAGTTCGGTGAGAATGCGTACGCTCTCTTCCGGGTCGCGCATGGCGGTGGTTTCCGTCACTTCCAACGTCAGCAGTTCGGCGGGAATTTGGTGATGCGCCAACGCTTCGGTGACGGTTTCGACCAGATTGTTTTGCTCAAACTGCAGCGCCGACAGGTTCACCGCAATCGACCAGTGGGGATGACCTTGCAAATGCCAGGAGCGCAGCTGACGACAGGCTTCGTTGATCACCCAGTTGCCAATACTCACAATCATGCCGGTCTTCTCCGCCATCGGCAGGAAAGTGTCGGGTGCCAGCAGACCGCGCGTTGGATGCTGCCAACGCAGCAGCGCTTCAAAACCGAGGATGGGCCCGCTCGGCGCGCAGTATTTAGGTTGATAGAATAGCCGAAGCTCCTGGTTATCCAGCGCTTGCCACAAATCGTTATTCAGCTGCAACTGCGACTGCGCCAGCATATTCATCGACGGCTGGAAGAAAGTGTAACCGTTGCGACCATTGTTTTTGGTGTGGTACATGGCGGCATCGGCGTTAAACATCAGCTCGCGCTCGTCTTTACCATCGCCGGGATAGACCGCAATACCAATACTCAGCGACACCACCAGCTCATAGCGCGAGATATCGAACGGACGATCTACCGCTTTGACCAGCGTATCGGCCACGGCTGCGGCATCGTTGGGATCATCAATCTCCAGCAGCAGCACAAATTCGTCGCCGCCCATGCGCGCTAACGTGTAATGCCCTTTCATCTGGCCGGTCATGCGCTCGGTAACGCCAATCAGCAGATTGTCGCCAACGTGGTGACCAAAGGCATCGTTAACCGCTTTGAAACCGTCGAGGTCCATAAACATCAGCGCAAACTGCGACTTTTCGCGGTTGGCTTTATTGATGGCTTGCTCCAGGCGGTCTTCTAACAGAATGCGGTTAGGCAAACGCGTCAGGTTATCGTGCAGCGCCAGCTGCGCCAGCTCACGATTGGCCTCAGCCAGCGAGTGCGCGAGGATTGAAGTACGCGCCTGCAGACGTGCATCCAGCATCGAGACCAGCAAGGTGATGCCGAGGATCGCCAGCGTCACTACCGTCACCACCACCGCCAGCCAGTTACTGTTGACGCCCATGTGCGTCGCGTGGCTTTGCATCGGGAAGTTGGCGGCCGCCATGCCGGTATAATGCATGCCGGCAATCGCACAGCCCATCACCACTGACGCGCCAAGGCGTAATAGCGTGACGCGACCATGTCCTTCGCGCAGGTTAAACGCCAGCCACAGCGCAGCGCCCGAGGCCACCAGCGCAATCGCCACCGATGCCGCCACCCAGCCCCAATTCCAGGTGATACCAGGGGAAAACATCAGCGCCGCCATACCGGTGTAGTGCATGGCCACCACGCCGGAACCCAACACCAACGCGCCGCCACACAGTCGTGACCACGGCAAGGTGCTGGTGGAGCACACCAACCACAGGGCAAAAACCGAGGCCAGCACCGCCACCACCATGGAGGTGACGGTTAGCATAGGGTCGTAGCTCATAACCATGTCGAGGCTCATCGATAACATACCGATGAAGTGCATCGCCCAGATGCCGATGCCCATGGCGAATCCACCGCCGAATAACCAAACCAGCGCCACCTTGCCAGTTGAGGAAGCCACGCGTCCTGCCATATCAAGCGCAGTAAACGAGGCCAGCATCGCCACCAGGATCGAGACGATGACGGTAAACGAGTCGTACGAAGTCACTAACATAGTGATTTCCCAAGTTAAAGCCGGTGTAAGTCAGCTGTGGTGTTGTTATTAAATAGGTGGAATCTGTTGGTTTTATTGTAGGAATTATCGGCAGCGAGCCCGCCGATCTGAGTCTTTGAACGATGAAACCTTCCGATGCGGAAGAAAATAAAAATTGTTTATTGCGCGCCAGCCATCGATACAACGTTATCGGTAAACGGCAGCGGCACGGTAAGCGCAGCGGTAAATTCGCCAATACGCTCTGCGGGTGTCGGCTTGCCGAGCAGATACCCTTGCAGCGTGTCGAAGCCCAACCCGGTTAACAGGCGCTGCTGCTCCTCGGTTTCAACGCCTTCTGCGACCATACGCAGGTTAAGCGTTTGTGCCAGCGTCAGCATGGCACTGACGACAGCGGCGTCTTCGCTACCGGCACGTAGACTATTGATAAATGAGCGATCTATTTTCAGCTCGCTGGCTTCCAGATGTTTCAAATGCAGCAAATTGGCGTAGCCGATGCCGAAATTATCGATCGCGACTTTCACGCCTAGCCGATGCAATTCAGCAATGCGCTGCTGGCTGAACTGCGGGTCGCGCATGGCGATGTTCTCGGTAATCTCCAGCATCAGCATGCCCTGAGGAATCTGGTGACGCTGCAGCGCCTGACGCACGCTATCGATAAGATCGCGCTGCTGAAATTGCAGAGCCGAAAGATTGACCGAAACAGTCCAGTCACCGTTGCCTGCGTCGTGCCACTGTTTCAGCTGGCGGCAGGCTTCATTCACCACCCAGTTTCCTAGCGCGACAATTTGCCCGGTTTTTTCGGCGCGCGCCAGAAACATATCCGGCATGAGCAGGCCGCGTCGCGGATGCTGCCAGCGCAACAGCGCTTCAAAGCCCATCAACACCGTGCCGCCCGCACGGAATTTTGGCTGATAGAACAGGCGCATCTCCTGATATTCCAGCGCGTTCCACAGATCGTTAGCGAGCGCCAATTGATGCTGCGCCACGGCACTCATCGCCGGTTCAAACAGGCACCAGCCGTTACGGCCGCTGTGTTTGGTGTGATACATGGCGGAGTCGGCATTAAACATCAACTCCTGCTGGTTGCGGCCATGCAGCGGGAAGATAACAATGCCGACGCTGAGCGAGACGCGCAGCGAATAACGATCGAGATCGAAAGGCGCATCAATCACCTGGACGAGTTGTTGCGCCAGCCTGGTGGCCTGATGGATATGGAACTGTGGACACAGCAACACGAATTCATCGCCTCCCAGACGCGCCAGTAGAACCTCTTCACTCACCTGCACACGCAAGCGCTCAGCAACCGCAACCAGCAAGCGGTCACCGACGTGATGGCCCCACGTATCGTTGACGGCTTTAAAGCCGTCAAGATCCATAAACATCAAGGCGAAGTGCTCATCCTGCAGCGTTGCCTGTTTGATCTGCGTGGTGAGCTGGTGATCCAGCATCACACGATTCGGCAGCGCAGTAAGATTGTCGTGCATCGCCAGCTGGCGCAGTTCGCTGTTAGCGCGCTTGAGTTTGGCCGCGAGACGAGCAGCACGTAGCTGTGCATCCAGCATCGAGATCAGCAGCATCAGTCCTAAAATGCTCAACGTGATAATGGTGACCCATACCGCCAGCCCCTCTTCGCTCGCACCGTGATGCTGCATGGTCATCGGCAAGATGAATTCCGCTGCGGCCATGCCGGTGTAATGCATCCCCGCAATGGCAATGCCCATGAGTACGGCCGCGCCAGCGCGCAATAGCAGCAGGCTTTCGCCCTGGCGCAGATGGAATGCCAGCCACAATGCCGCGCCAGATGCAGCGTAAGCAATGAGTACCGAAAGCGCGACCAACGGCATATTCCAGCGAATCGGGGTTTCAATCATCAGCGCGTTCATACCGAGGTAGTGCATGACAATGATGCCGCTGCCGAGTATGAGCGTGCCGCGCACTAAGCGCCGGCGGGTGAGATGACTGCCTTGCACGCCCTGCGCGAAAGCGAAGATGGCGCTGATTATTGCCACCAGCAATGAGAGAACGGTGAGCTCGACATCGTAGCGCATGGTCATCGGCATCATCATCGCCAGCATGCCAATAAAGTGCATCGCCCACACCCCGATGCCCATCGCTGTACCGCCACCTATCAACCAAAGTTTTGCTAGCCAGCCGCGTGAGACGGCAACACGCCCGGCGGTATCCAATGCGGTAAAGGCGGCGATGAAAGCCACAATCAGTGAAACGGAAACCAGAACGCTATCCCAGGTAACCAGTAGCATGTGCGCTCCTAAACTTTACCCGCTGCGGAGCAGGTACGCTGTCGTCAAATTAGGACAAGGATGATAAAACGCCGCTCAAGCAGGATTCATGACCGCCTGCGGCGAAGCTCAACAAAAAAACGACCAGGACAATTCTGGAGTCGTTATGCTGTTTTTTTTATTTTCATCGTCAGCCATTGAGAGAAAAATTAATAATATCTGATTAATGCACGAACATAACATTGAAGCGATGTGCGCGGTAGAGGAAGAAATCATCGACCGTTTAGTTTTTTTAACTGCCCGCTACCCCTTGCGAATACTGAGTTATCGGCGAAAAAAGTGAATTGATTAGGGAAAAAACGAAGCATTGCGGTACAAGGCCTGATTTGCTGATCTATAGTAAAGAAAACTGATATAAGTTATTAACCCAACGTCTAGGAATTTTCTTAGGTAGCGGGCGCTTACGCTGTCTGGCCGGTTCCGGCTCTTGCATGATTTTGGCTGTATTTGCATAAATGTATAACCAGGTGAAAAAGCACTGACCTTGGATAATCAGTAAGGAATGATTATGAAACTCAAGCTTTTTCTTGTGGCAACTAGCCTAAGCGCCGCACTTGTACCTCATGCTGTTTTTGCCGCCACCACAACGGGAACCATCAATGCTACATTGACGCTGACCACCGGCTGTTTGGTGAACGGCCAGTCTGCAACGACTGGGGTTAACTTTGGTACCCTGAACTTTGGTAGCAGCGCTGCAACCTTCGATACCCTCAACGCCACGCTGGTCGGAGCCGCGGGTAATGGCATCTTTGTCCGCTGTACCACCGGACAAACTTTCAACGTGCAAGTCACCAGCAGTAACACTGCCCCGTCTACGGTATATGGCACAGTGAGTGGACAACCGCGTTACCTCACCCTTGGTTCAGACAATACCCAAGGCATTGCCTATACGCTGTATAGCGACGCCGCGTTTACCACCGCTATTGCTAACAACACCAATATCGCCGCCAGTGGTACTACGGACCCCACGCTGGGTACCAACTACGCCATTTATGGTCGCGTGGTGGGCGGCGGCTTTAACCCGCTGATCCCGGCAGGTACTTACACTGACACCATTAACGTGGCGGTGAATTACTGAGGAAAGGATAATCAGGGTGGCCGCAGTGCAGCGGTTGATGCACAGTGCAGGCGGCCTTGCCCTGCTGATAGGGAGCGTCTCCGCCTGGGGGTTGCCGACGGCAACGTTTCAGGTTTCAGCATCAGTAGTGGCAGGCTGTGTCGTCTCCGGTACCAATACCGGGGTATTTGGCACGCTTAATTTTGGTACGCAATCGGGCGTGGCTTCCAGCAGCGTCAGCGCCAGCTATGTACAAAGCACCACTATCACTCTTGCCTGCACGCCAGGCACTGCCGTGAGTATGAGCATCAACGGCGGCAGCAATTACACCTCCACCCGCAATCTCAAACACACGGCTAATACCGATACCCTGGCCTATAGCTTGTTCACCAATGCGGCGCATACCACGGCGATCCCGGTGAACAGTGCCGTGGCGTTGAGTTACAGCAATGCCAACAACATCACATTGCCGATTTACGGCCTGTTAACGCTGCCCGGCCCGACGCGCGCCGGGACTTATACCGACACTTTAACCGTCACGCTCAGTTGGTGACGTCAGTGATAAGAAGGATGATATGAAGATGAATCTGCGCGCCCGATTACTGTTGCTCCTTGTGGTACTCACGCCTGCGGTGCACGCCGCCAACTCGCTGATGGTTTGGCCCATCGATCCGGCTATCGATCCGCAAGAAAAAGCCAGCGAGCTGTGGCTGGAAAATCGGGGCAATGCCACCACCATGATGCAGGTGCGCATCTTCAGCTGGCAGCAAATGAATGGTCAGGAACAGTATCAAACACAGCAACAGGTGGCGGCGAGTCCGCCAATGGTGCGTCTTGAACCGGGACAAAGGCAGCTGGTGCGCTTGATTAAACAAACGCCACCCGCGGCCGGGCGTGAAATGTCGTATCGCGTGGTGCTGGATGAGATCCCTACGCCGCGCACGCCGGGCGAAAACCAGGCCGGTCTCACTTTCCAGATGCGCTATTCGGTGCCGCTCTTCGTGTATGGCGACGGCGTCACGCGCGACACGGCGAAACCGCAGCTGAGCTGGCAGGAAGTCAACAGCGGCGGCAAACGCTGGCTGGAGCTGACCAATCGCGGTAACGGCCACGCACGTTTAAGCAACGTCACCATTGGTGGGCGCAAAATGGGCAATGGCTTATTCGGTTACGTGCTGGCGAACAGCAGCAATCGCTGGCCATTAACCAGCAGCGTGAGCGGTGAGCTGGCAGCTGACATGAATAAAGGCCACTGGAGCAGCGCTGCCGCGCGTTGATGAAGTTAACGCCGCATCCCTGCGCGTTGGCCGTTGCCAGTGTGCTCTGTCTCAGTCCGATAAGCAGCAGTGCGGAAACGTTCTCCGAACTGCCACCGCCGCCTGCGCTGGAGAATAATGCCGGCGGTCAGCAATACATGCTGGAACTGGTGGTGAATCAGGGCCAACGCGGCGAGATCGTGCCGGTTGAGCGCAAAAACGGTGATTTCTGGCTGCGACGTGGCGATCTGCAACGCGCAGGAATTCCGGCAGAGAAACTGCAAGGGCAGCAGATTGATGTCAATCAACTCAGCGGAGCGAAAGTGGAGTACGACGAACGACGCCAGCGCCTGTTACTGACGGTGCCGCCCGCCTGGCTGCCGGGTCAAACGATTGGCCAACGTCAGGATGCGCCGCGCTTTCCCGGCCGCGCCAGCAATGGCGCCTTGCTCAACTATGACTTCTACGCCACGCGTACCGACAATGCCGGTTCGCGCCTCTCCAGCTGGAACGAGCTGCGCTTCTTCGGTCCGGCTGGACAGTTTTCGACCAATGGCGTCTACGTACAGCAGTTGGAAGGGGGCGTTTCAGGGCAGCAGGAAGGTTACATCCGCTACGACACGTGGTTTAGCAACGAAAATGAGAACGCGGTGATCAGCTGGCGCGCCGGGGATTTGGTCACGGATGCGCTGAGCTGGAGCAACAGCGTGCGTCTCGGCGGCGTGCAGATTGGACGCGACTTTAGTGTGCGACCCGATCTGGTGACCTATCCGCTGCCGGCTTTTTCCGGCCAGGCAGCGGTGCCCTCTTCGGTTGATCTCTTTATTAATGGCTACCGCAGCACCCAGGCCGAGGTACAGCCGGGTCCGTGGTCACTCACTAACGTGCCCTTCGTTAATGGTGCGGGCGATGCCGTCATCACCACCACCGATGCCGTGGGTCGACAAATCACCACCACGCTGCCGTTTTATGTCTCCAGCAGTTTGCTGAAGCAAGGGTTATCTGATTACTCATTCTCCGCCGGTGCGATACGCGAAAACTACGGCATTCAGAATTTTGATTACGGCGCAGCAGCCGCCAGCGGATCGTATCGCTACGGATTAACCGACTGGCTGACGCTGGAGAGCCATGCGGAAGGCAGCGACAGCGTAGCGATGGGCGGCGCAGGTGGATTGCTCAAGCTTGGTAGTTTTGGCGTGGTGAATAGCGCGCTGGCACAGAGCCAGATGGACGGTAATCCAGGCACGCAATATAGCTGGGGCTATCAGTACAACAACAGTTGGTTCAGCCTGGGAACCCAGCACATCATTCGCAGCGTCGATTTTGGTAATCTTGCGCTGGTCGGCAGCCGTGGCGACAGCGCTAACACCAGCTATTCGCTGGCGCGCCGCAGCGCGCAGTACACCGCCAGCGTGTCGCTGAGTGACTACGGCAGTCTTGGGTTGGCCTATTTTGATATCGCCGGCGGTAACGGTGACCGCACGCGGTTATTGAACCTTTCGTGGAGTAAAAATCTGTGGGGCAACAGCAGTTTGTACGTCTCCGCCAGCCGCGATCAGGCGCAAGGCAACTGGAGCGGCGCGATTTCGCTGATCATCCCGTTCGGTGAGCAGAGCAGCGCCTCGGTCAGTACGGAGCGCGATCAGCAAGGAAATAATAGCCAGCGTCTGTATGTGTCACGTGCCATGCCAACCGACGGCGGTTTCTCTTATGATGCCGCCTGGGCCAACCAGGGCAGCGACAGCGGCGATTATCGCCAGGCCAGCCTGCGTTATCGCAACAATAAAATTGATACTTCGGCCGGTTTCTACGGCGATAACGACAACACAACGCAATGGGCCGATTTCACCGGCTCGCTGGTGTTAATGGATAACCGCGTCTTCGCCGCCAATGACATCAACGATGCCTTTGTGGTGGTGAAAACCGATTATCCGGACGTAACGGTGCGTTATGAGAACCAGACGATGGGCCGCACGGATAATCAGGGCTATCTGCTGGTGCCCTCGATCAGCAGTTATTACGGCGCTAAATACGATATCGACACCCTCGATTTACCGGCCGATCGGACTGCGCCGAAGGTAGAACAGCGCTTTGCCGTGAAACGCAAAAGCGGCTATCTGCTTAACTTCCCGGTGGAGCGTTTGCGCGCGGCCAGCGTGGTGCTACACGACAGCAACGGGCAGCCGATTCCCATTTCCAGCCAGATATTGCGTCCGAACCAGGCCACCGAATATGTCGGCTGGGACGGCATTGTGTGGATGGAAGATCTCACGGCCAATAACCCGATTCACGTGGTGACGCCGGATGGCCGCAGCTGCGATACGCAACTGGATATTGCTCACGGCCAGCCAAAAGCGCTCGAAACTTACGGACCGCTTACCTGTCCGCTGCCACCGCCACCGCAGGGATCTGCGGTGAGCAGCGCGGATAATTCACAGTCAGGGATTTCACCATGAGAAAGCTTCTGCTGCTGCTCGCGCTGTTTTTGCTGCCAGGCACCAGCTATGCGCTTTGCAGCTTATCGGCACCCAGCGCAACCTTCGGTTCAGTCACCACGTTTTCAGTGGGTTCGACGGTGAATAACACATCCAGCACGACCAACGTTAACTGCGGATCGGGCACGCTTTCTCTGCTGGGCTCCGATAACATCACCTATGCCTTCACCACCGCCTCAAACCTCAGCGGCACGCGCGCGGTGTTGAAAACGGCCAGCGGCGGCACCGATAACATTCCAATCAGGTTGTGTATCGACAGCGCCTGCGCCACCGAATTACAACAGGGCGGCAGCTATCGCTGGAGCTCGGCCTCGCTGCTGGCGTTGGGTAACAGCCTCAATTTCAACATTCCGCTCTATTTCCGTACCGTGCCGGGACAAGTGATTGCTGCGGGTTCCTATACCACCACCATTACGCTGACCGTCAGTTATACGGTATGCGCCGGTTTAAACGTGGCGGGATTGTGCGTGGGAACGGTGCAGACCAGCCCCGGCACGGCGATGCCGATTACGGTTAATCTGGTGGTCACCAACGATTGCACCACCATTACCGCACCGAACGTCAGTTTTGGCAGTGCGCCGTTGGTGAGAAGTTTTTCCACGGTGCAGCAGACGATTAATGTGGTGTGCTCAAAAGGCAGCACCTATACCGTGGGTTTGAGCAACGGCAGTTATTACAGCGGCACCACGCGGCAAATGGCGAGCGGAACTAACCGGCTGGCATATGACATCTACAAAGGCACCACCACCACCTCACGCTGGGGGCCAACCGGCACCGATCGCTGGAGCAGCAGCACCTCGACATCGTTGAATGCGGATACCGTGACGCGCAACTTCACCTATACGGCGCAGATTTTGACCACGCAGAATACGCCGGCGGCGGGGAATTACACCGATAGCGTGGTGGTGGATGTGTCGTTTTAATCCGGAGATGAAGATCAGGTCGCCATGAATGGCGTAATGCTCATCAGTTAAGCAGCGCATTGGCTCGGTAACCTGGTCACCATGAATGGCGACCCTACAGCCGTTACAGCGACAGTGATTAAAAAATAGGCATTGATGCTCTAGCGTGGGTGTTGAGGCGACATCCCAGCCCGCTGAGCGAGTGAAGGATTCCAGGGCGAGCCGCAGGGATGCGGCGAGAGGCGGCGCTGAGCAGGAGCGAATCGCCGCCGGTCCGTCAGGAATCGTGAATGAGTGAAGGCACCGCGCAGCGGCGGGCTGGGCTGGCGCAGGGCCCCGGAGTGCAGAGGGCGCGGCCAGGCGTCCTCTGCTCGGTCGCCGCACGGCATAGCTGAAACTGCCCCAGCCGATGGCGAACGAAAGTGGCTTGGTGCTTAACTGATCGGCATTACGCCATTTATGGCGACCCTACGAAATCCGGATGCATACATTGTAGGGTCGCCATTTATGGCGACCTGGTTTACGACGCGCTTAGCGAAACTGCGCCGTGGCGCGCTTGATACTGCTTTACCATCCGGCCAATCAGTAAGGTGCCGACCAGACCACACACCGCCGCAAATGACAGCCACACGCCCGGCATTGCTTTATCACCTGTCGCATGAATCAGATAACTCGATATCGCAGGGGTGAAGCCGCCAAACAGCGCGGTTGCCAGACTATAAGCCATTGAAAAACCAGTGGCACGCACTTCGGCTGGCATAATCTCGGCCAGATAGACCACCATCGCACCGTTGTAGCTGGCATAGAGGAACGACAACCATAGCTCGGCTTCAACCAAACGGGCAAAGCTTGGGGATCCTACCAACCAGTGCAGCACCGGCCAGGTAGTAACAATCATCAATATTGTACATACGATCAACAGCGGACGACGACCCACGCGATCCGAAAGTGAACCCATTATCGGCAGCCAGAACAGGTTGGAAAGGCCGACAAACAGCGTCACCAAAAAGCTCTCTTTATCGCTCATCATTAGCACGGTTTTGCCAAACGTCGGGGTAAAGGCGGTGATCATGTAGAACATCACGGTGGTGGTCACCACCATCAACATTCCCGCCAACACCAGCGCCCAATTTTGCCCGACCGAACGCACAATCTGGCTCATTGAAGGATGATGTTTACGCTGGCTAAAAGCGTCGGTCTCTTCCAGCATGCGGCGAATATAGAACAGGAATGGCACGATCATACAGCCCACCACAAATGGAATACGCCAGCCCCATTCGGTGACCGCCTCTTTCGCCAGCAGATGATTCAGACCCAAACCGAGCAGTGCGGCGAAGATCACCGCGACCTGCTGGCTGCCCGATTGCCAGCTGACATAAAAGCCTTTGCGCCCTTTCGGCGCCACTTCCGCCAGATAGACCGACACGCCACCCAATTCAACGCCCGCCGAGAAGCCCTGCAGCAGACGACCGAGCAGAATCAGAATCGGCGCGGCGGCACCCAACGTGGCATAGCCGGGCACCAGCGCAATGGTTAAGGTGCCGATCGCCATCAAACCTAGCGTCAGCAGCAAGCCTTTGCGGCGGCCATGATGGTCGATGTAAGCGCCAAGAATAATCGCGCCGAGCGGGCGCATCAGGAAGCCTGCGCCAAAGGTCATTAGCGTGAGCATTAAAGAGGCAAAGGGATCATCGCCGGGGAAAAAGGTTTTGGCGATGGCGGTGGCGTAGTAGCCAAATACCATAAAATCATACATCTCAAGAAAGTTACCGCTGGTAACGCTAAAGATGGTTTTGGCACCGCCCTGCGACGACTTTTGTAAAGAGTGACTTGAGCTCATATTGTCCTTCCTGGTTTTTCTTCCGTTTTAACGTGCTAAGCCAGGAATAGATGTGATCTTCTTCACCATTGCAGTTTACAAACATGAGACCAAAAGTAACAAGGAATTAACAAGTTGAGTGCGGGACATAAAAAAAGGTCGCCATGAATGGCGACCCTACGGCAAGGTGGGTGAGATGAGGTTACTTCTTCACCGTTTCCATGCCCATCAAACCAATCTTCAGATAACCGGCTTCGCGCAGCTGATCCATCACTTCCATCAGAGTGGCGTAATCGACTGATTTATCCGCCTGGAAGAAGATGGTGGTGTCTTTCTTGCCTTCGGTTTGCGCCGTTAGCGCATTCACCAGCGTCTCTTTGGTGACCGCATCGTTACCAATGAAAATCTGCTTATCTTCCTTAATGGAGAGATAAACCGGTTTTTCCGGACGCGGCTGCGGAGCGCTGGTCGATGCTGGCAGGTTTACGCGTACATCGACCGTGGCTAAGGGCGCGGCGACCATAAAGATGATCAGCAGAACCAGCATGACGTCGATAAACGGCGTCACGTTAATTTCGTGCATTTCGCCATCGCCTACCGAGTCATCGTTTAAACGCATCGCCATAATACTTATCCTACGCGCAGTTTCTGTGCCGCCGCTGGACGGTTGGCTTCTTTGGCGGTATCGACGTTGCCGAGATCAAGATCGCGGCTCTGCAGCAGCATCACCTGTGCAGCGACGTCGCCCAGCGAGGCTTTGTAACTGGCAATCATACGCGCGAACACGTTGTAGATAACCACCGCAGGAATCGCTGCAACCAGACCAATCGCGGTGGCCAGCAGCGCTTCCGCGATGCCCGGCGCCACGACCGCAAGGTTGGTGGTTTGCGTTTTGGCGATCCCGATGAAGCTGTTCATGATGCCCCACACGGTACCGAACAGACCGATAAACGGTGCAACGGAACCAATGGTGGCGAGGAAACCATTACCGCGACCGGCATGACGGCTGAATGCCGCAACGCGACGATCGAGACGGAAGCTGGTGCGCTCTTTAATGCCATCCAGATCTTCAGTGCCGGCGGACAGCTCCAGCTCATTCTGCGCATCGTTGAGCAGCACAGCGCTGTGGCTGTTGCCTTTGAAGTTTTCAGCAGCACGGTAAGCATCGTTTAACGATCGGGCTTCACCCAGCGCCTGATGCTCGCGTTTCAGGCGACGTTTCGCCCCGCTCAGCTCAGCAAACTTACCGAAGAAAATTGCCCACGTGACAACGGAAGCCAGTAACAGGCCAATCATCACAATCTTTACCACGATATCGGCATGCTGATACATGCCCCAAACGGAAAGATCCGTTTGCATCAAATCACTGGCTACCACGCTGCATCTCCAACTTCTGTTGCACAGTTCACGATTGAAGCGCGGATCATAGCAAAAAAAACGTCCGAAGTGATAGTGGTTCTCATTACTATTTACAAAGCAAAGATGCCAGCGATATCCACAATTTAGCGGATGTTATGCGCAATACTGGCCTCACTCTGATAATCGCCAATCAGGCTCAACCCACCAGGCTGATTCGTGGTAACGTGGATGTTTTGTGGGAAATGTCAGGAAAGGCAGTGATGGCAACGAAAAAAATAGACACCACGCTGGTCAGCGCGGGACGTAGTAAACGTTACACTCAAGGCTCAGTTAATAGCGTAATTCAACGCGCTTCATCCCTGGTTTTTGACACGGTCGCCGATAAAAAACGCGCGACCGCGGGTCGCGCTTCAGGCGAGCTATTTTATGGCCGCCGCGGCACCCTCACCCATTTCTCACTGCAAGATGCGATGACCGAACTGGAAGGCGGCGCAGGCTGCGCGCTCTATCCGTGCGGCGCCGCGGCGGTATCCAATGCCATTTTGTCTTTCGTCGAAGCCGGTGACCATATTCTGGTGAGCGGCGCGGTTTACGAACCGACGCAGGATTTCTGCTCGAAAATTCTCAGCAAGCTGAACGTCGCCACCACCTATTTCGATCACTGTATCGGCAGCGAAATCGGTGAGCTGGTGCAGCCGAATACCCGCGTGGTGTTCCTCGAATCGCCTGCGTCTATCACTATGGAAGTGCAGGATATTCCAGCGATTGTTGCCGCCGTGCGTGCTAAAGCGCCGGATGCGATCATCATGATCGACAATACCTGGGCAGCGGGCGTGCTGTTTAACGCGCTGGCGCACGGCATCGATATTTCAATTCAGGCCGGCACCAAATACATCATTGGCCACAGCGATGCGATGATTGGTACCGCGGTAGCGAATGAACGTTGCTGGCCGCAGCTGCGCGAGAATTCCTATCTGATGGGCCAAATGGTCGATGCCGATACCGCCTATATGGCGAGCCGCGGTATTCGCACCCTCGGCACGCGCCTGCGTCAGCACGAAGAGAGCGGTTTGCAGGTGGCCGAATGGCTGGCAACGCGGCCGGAAGTGGCGCGCGTTAATCATCCGGCGCTGGCGCAGTGTAAAGGCCACGCATTCTGGCAACGTGATTTCAGCGGCAGCAGCGGTTTGTTCTCGTTCATCCTGCATGAAAAACTGAGCCGTGAGCAGCTGGCAAATTATCTCGATCACTTCCACCATTTCAGCATGGCGTATTCGTGGGGCGGCTACGAATCGCTGATTCTGGCCAATCAACCAGAAGAACTGGCGGCGATTCGTCCGGCGGGCGGCGTGGATTTTGACGGGACATTAGTGCGATTACATATCGGCCTCGAACACGTCGATGACTTGCTGGATGATCTTAAAGCCGGCTTTGCGCGCTTAAAAAATTAAACAGAAACTAAACCATGCTGTGGCGGTGATGAGAGATCAACGTATGCCATGCCACAGAAGGTTAAAATTAGAATCCTTGTGACTCGATGGAATAGCTGATGGGTGTTTTACATGAGATTGTCCAGGCGCTTTGGCATCAGGATTTTGCCGCGCTAGGTAATCCGGATGTGGTGTGGATTGTCTATGGCGTGATGTTTTTGACGCTATTTCTGGAAAACGGTTTACTGCCCGCGTCATTCCTGCCGGGCGATAGCCTGCTGTTATTAGCGGGCGCGATGGTCGCTAAAGGTGTGATGGATTTCGTGCCAACCATTGTGATTTTGACCACGGCGGCCAGTCTGGGCTGCTGGCTCAGTTATCTGCAAGGGCGCTGGCTCGGCAATACCAAACTGGTGAAAAGCTGGTTATTACACTTGCCGGCGCAATATCACCAGCGCGCGTGGAATATGTTTAACCGACACGGGTTGATGGCGCTACTGGTTGGCCGCTTCCTCGCCTTTGTGCGCACCTTGCTGCCCACCATGGCGGGCATTTCTGGTTTGAACAACGGTCGCTTTCAATTGTTTAACTGGTTGAGCGGGCTGTTGTGGGTGGGCATTGTGGTGACGCTGGGCTACGGCATCAGCCATGTACCCTTTATCAAACGCCATGAAGATCAGGTAATGGCCATCCTGATGATTCTGCCAATCGCGCTGCTGTTTATCGGCCTTGCCGGCAGCATTGTGGTGATTTGGAAAAAACGCCGCCAGAAAGTCTCCTGATTACGACGCGGCGTCAAACGGTAGCACCGGCACTGTTTGACGCACGCGGCTCGCCTCTTCTCCCGGCGTCACGCCGAAATAGCGCTTAAACTCGCGAGAAAACTGCGACGGGCTTTCATAGCCCACGCGCACCGCTGCTGCGCTGGCTTTCATGCCATCCTGTAGCATCATCAGACGCGCCTGATGCAGACGATAACGCTTGAGATATTGCAGGGGCGAGGTTTGCGTCACGGCTTTAAAGTTGTGATGAAACGCTGAAACGCTCATGTTCACTTCTGCAGCCAGCATGTCGACACTGAGGCTTTCCGCAAAATGGTTTTCGATGCGACGCAGCGCACGCGCAATCTGGCTGAACTGCGTCTGGCGATTGACCAGCGACAGCAGCGCGCCGCCAATCGGTCCGGTTAACACGTAATAAATAATCTCGCGTACCAGCTGTGGGCCAAGTACCCGGGCGTCACGCGGATTATTCATCACATCCAGCAAACGTTCGGCGGCGCACAGCATCTCTTCGCTCATGAACGCCGAGTGGATGCCCGAGGTTTGCGCCTGCGGCTGGAACTGCTCGTCATCGCCGATATCCATCAGCAAATCCTGCAGGCTGGCGACATCCACGCTTAAACACATGCCAGCCAGCGGCTCTGCCAGCGTAGCTTCGGTTTCACACTCCACCGGCAGCGGCACGGTAAGCATCAGATATTTGGTGGCGTCGTAGTGAAAAATGGTGCTGCCGAGATAGCCGGTTTTGCGCCCCTGAAACAGAATCACAATGCCTGGCTGGTACATCATCGGCGTGCGCGGCAGGGTTTCGCAGGCATAAATGAGTTTGACGTTTTCTACTGCGCACAGCGGCTTATGCAGGTCACTCATTAGTGCAACCACGCGCTGCGCCAGCTGGCGACAAAGGGCGTCGTATGACATGGTTCTCTCTCAGGCAGCAAAAAATGCAGTTTGCCGCAAGGCTGCTCAAAACTCCATCAAACTGGAGAATCAGGCAAGAAATTTGCAGAAATCTACCGGGCAAAATTGCTGCCTGCTTGCCACAATGATCCGCAGGCAAGGTTTGTTGACTAGACTTAAGCACATCTTTTCTACGGTAAGTCACTGCAACAGATAAGGAGCAACTATGGCAGAGCAACCCATTATTAAATTGCGCGACGGCAATATGATGCCGCAGCTTGGCCTCGGCGTCTGGCAGGCAAGCATTGACGATGCGCGTAACGCCATCCTGGAAGCGTTGAAAGTCGGCTATCGCTCAATCGATACCGCAGCCATCTACAAAAATGAGGAAGCGGTTGGACAAGCGCTGCAAGAGACCGACGTGGCACGCGAAGACATTTTTATCACCACCAAGCTATGGAATGACGATCAAACCAACTGGCAGCAGGCGATGGAAACCAGCCTGAAGAAATTACAGCTGGAGCAGGTGGATTTGTATCTGATGCACTGGCCGTGCCCGGAAAAAGATAACTTCGTTGATGCCTGGAAGGGATTGATTGAGCTGCAGCAGCAGGGCTTAACCAAGAGCATCGGCGTATGTAACTTCCACGAGGCGCACCTGAAGCGTTTGATCGATGAAACCGGTGTATCGCCGGTAGTGAACCAGATTGAGCTGCATCCAATGCTGCAACAGCGCACGCTGCACGCATGGAATGCGTTGCATCAGATTCAGACTGAATCCTGGAGCCCGCTGGCGCAAGGTGGTAAAGGCGTGTTCGATCAGGAGATCATCCGCGAGCTGGCGAAGAAATACAGCAAGACGCCAGCACAAATCGTTATTCGCTGGCATCTGGATAGCGGCTTAGTGGTGATTCCGAAGTCCATTACGCCGGAACGTATTCGTGAGAATTTCCAGGTGTTTGATTTCAGGTTAGATAAAACTGAGGTGAGCGAGATCAGTAAGCTGGATAGCGGTAATCGTCTGGGGCCAGATCCGGAGACGTTTAACGGCTAGCGTTTTGCAAAGGTCGCCATGATTGGCGACCCTACGGTGCGCATAAATGCGAATGCGCACCGTTTTAATTAAGACGTGGGATTCACCAATAATTGCCCCGCTGTCCCGCGATCCGCCATCTCTAACGTCTGGCTGTAATAGACAAACGGGAAATGATCTGACGAGCTCTGCGGGAAGCTCACCAGCAATTCCACGCTGCCATCAACCCACACCGTATCTTTCCAGCCGCGATCTTCACCCATCGGCTGCGCACCATTAACGTTCTTAATCAGGAACATTACGCCCTGAATATGGAGCGACTGTGGGCGATCGGCGTGAATGATCCAGCGCTCAAAGGTGCCCTGCTGCGCAGTGTTATCAATGCGGTTCATGTCCCACAGCACACCGTTAATGCCCGGCTTGCTGTCGCCAATACGGAATTCGCGCGTGCGCACCGCCACGCCGTCCAGAATCTGATCCGCCAGCAGACGCATCGGCAAATTGTCCGTCACCAGCGGCAACAAACCAGTAGGACGTAAGCTCAGCACCAGCGTGTTGGTTAGAATGGATGAAGGCTCAAACAAGCCGCGTAGGCGATCCATCAAGCCCGCCGCTGTTCCAGCCATAATCGAGACTTCATCGCCCTGCGACATATCTACCAGCACTTCACGACGTTCTCCCGGCGCCAGCGTAAGCAGCTGTACAGCCACCGGCGCAGGCAGGAAGCCCTGATCGCTGGCGATCACCGTAAACGGACGATTATCGGAAAAGGTAAGATCGAAACGGCGCGCATTCGAGCCATTCAGCAAGCGCAAACGCACCCAGCCGCGTGATACTTCGACGTAGGGATTTTGCACGCCATTGACCAACAGCACATCGCCAATAAACCCGCCATCAGAGGTGGGGTTGTAAACCGGCGTGGCAAAGTTATCGAGACGCTTGTCCTGGATGATCAGCGGGAAATCATCGACGCCGTAATGCTTCGGCAGCGGCAGCGATTTACTGACATCGTCTTCAACCAGCCACATGCCGGCTAAGCCGTTGTAGACGTGCGGCGCCATGCGGTTCGGCGTATTAGCGTGATACCACAATGTGCCGGCGCCCTGACGAATCGGCAGCACCGGCGCCCAATCGGCTCCGGCCGACATCATGCGCGGCGCACCGCCCATTAACGCGCCCGGCACCTGTAAACCGCTGACAGTCATCGATACCGGTTCGTTGAGGCGGTTACTGTAAATCAGCTTCACATCATCGCCACTGTACACGCGCACCGTTGGCCCGAGGTACATTCCGTTAAAGCCCCACACCGGCACTTTGTTGCTGTTGCCACTAAATGACCAATGGCTGCGCTGTAACGTTAAAAATAGCGGCTGACCGCGACGTGATTCAATCAGTGGCGGAATAGGAAGTGGCGTGTCGCCCAATGGCGCGGCGGCACGAGCGGCGTAAGGTATGGCACCGGAAGCCAACGCGACACCGGCAGAAAGCTGAATAAACTGACGTCTGCTGCAAGACATAAAACTTCAGACCTTTTGAGCGTGGCGTGAGGACGCCGTGTCCATGTTGTTTTAATTAATTATTCGTTGCTGTGTGACTTGAGATCGGGGCAGATGATCACCTGCCCCATTTGGCTGGTCAGAGTTTACCGTTTTTTTCGCGTTCGGCGACTTCGGCGTTCAATTCTTCCAGTTTAGTCGACATTAATTCACGGCAATGCGTGGCGAGCTTACGCACCGAGGTGGTAGCAAACTGCGACGTATCGACGGGCGGCAACATCTCCACAATCACCAAACCGTTGTTCCAGCGATTCAGTTTAATCTTGTCGTGGGTGTTGGAGACCACGATCGGAATGATTGGCACGCCTGCCGCCACCGCCGCATGAAACGCACCGGTTTTAAACGGCAATAGGCCGCGGCCACGGCTGCGCGTCCCTTCCGGGAACATCCAGAACGAGATGCGCTTTTTGTTAAATTGGTCCACCAACTCACCGATTGTGCCATGCGCTTTTGAACGATTATCACGATCAATCAACAGGTTGCCGGTTAACCAGTAAAGCTGGCCAAAGAACGGGATCCACAGCAGGCTTTTCTTGCCCACGGTGACCGTTGTTGGCTGCACAATCTTGGCTGCGGTAATCATGTCGTAGTTGTTCTGATGGTTAGCAATGTAGATTGCGTTGCCGTAATGCGCGGCTTCCGGCGGTTTACGCAGTTCTACTTTGAGACCAAACACTGTCGACAGACGACCGAGCATATGGCCGAACGTTGCGACGTGACGCGGATTACGCGGTGAAAAAAGACACCAGATACAGCCAACAATACTGACCAGAATCGAATAAACAATAACAATAATTGCGCGTAAAATTAGTAACATAGATTCCTCAACTTGGGCATTCCATCGCCTGAATTACAGCGTTACTCTTCGCTCGCGTCGGCTTTTGGACGCGCTGGAGCATTCACTTCTACGCTATCAATACGTTGCAGGCCGCGCGCCACGCTGCCGCGACGACCGCGATCGGCACGCACTTTCTGCAGATCTTCATCACGCATGATCAGCTTACGTTTACCGACATACACCGTGATCGACGCGCCTGGCGGCAGAATCAGCAACCATTGTAGTTTGTCGGTGCCCGCAGCAACGTCCGCAGACGGGATCGAGATGATTTTATTGCCCTTGCCTTTCGACATTTGCGGCAGATCACCGACCGGGAACATCAACATGCGTCCGGCCTGCGTGATCGCCAGCAGCATATCATCGCCCGAATGCACCGCCATTGGCGTCATCACTTTAGCGTTATCTGGCAGTGTCAGCAGCGCCTTACCGGCACGATTGCGTGACACCAAATCAGCAAAGGTACAGATAAAGCCGTAACCCGCATCCGATGCCATCAGCAGTTTTTGATCGTCTGGCTCCATCAGCACTTGTTCAAAGGCCGCGCCCGGCGGCGGCGTCAGTTTGCCGGTGAGCGGTTCGCCCTGCCCGCGCGCTGACGGCAAGGAGGTCGGATCCAGCGTGTAGCTGCGCCCGGTAGAGTCAATAAAGGCCACCGGCTGATTGCTCTTGCCGCGCGCGGCGGCCAGATAGCTGTCACCGGCTTTGTAGCTCAAACCGGCAGGATCGATATCGTGACCTTTGGCACTGCGTACCCAACCCATCTGCGACAGCACGATGGTGACCGGTTCAGCGCTCACCAGCTCTGTTTCGCTCAGTGCTTTGGCTTCTTCACGCTCGCGCAATGGCGAACGACGATCGTCGCCATAGGTTTGGCTATCGGCCAGCAGCTCTTTCTTCAGCAGATTGCTCATCTTGCGTTCAGACGCCAGAATCGCCTGCAGTTGATCGCGCTCTTTTTCCAGTTCCGCCTGCTCGCCGCGAATCTTCATCTCTTCCAGTTTGGCAAGATGACGGAGTTTTAATTCGAGAATCGCTTCGGCCTGGGTTTCGCTGATGTCAAAGCGCGACATCAGCACCGGCTTCGGTTCATCCTCAGTACGGATGATGTGGATCACTTCATCAATATTGAGGAACGCGACCAACATACCTTCAAGAATATGCAGGCGACGCAGTACGCGATCTAAACGGTAGTTGAGGCGGCGCGTCACGGTATCGCGACGATATACCAGCCATTCAGAGAGGATTTCCAGCAGGTTTTTCACCGCCGGGCGGTTATCCAGTCCGATCATATTCAGGTTAACGCGGTAGCTTTTTTCCAGGTCGGTGGTGGCAAACAGGTGATTCATTACCTGCTCCACATCCACACGATTGGAACGCGGCACAATCACCAGGCGCGTCGGGTTCTCGTGGTTGGATTCATCACGCAGATCTTCCACCATCGGCAGCTTTTTATTGCGCATCTGGTTAGCGATTTGCTCCAGCACGCGCGCACCCGACACCTGATGCGGCAGCGCGGTGATCACCACATCGCCATCTTCCTTTTTCCACACCGCACGCTGGCGGATCGAACCGCGACCGCTTTGATAGATCTTACGGATTTCGCTGCGTGGCGTGATGATTTCGGCTTCAGTTGGGTAATCCGGCCCCTGCACAACATCCAGCAGCTCATTGAGCGTGGTTTTCGGGTTGTCGATCAGCTTAACGGCGGCTTCCGCCACTTCGCGCAGGTTATGCGGCGGAATGTCGGTGGCCATACCGACGGCGATGCCGGTGGTGCCGTTCAGCAAAATGTTTGGCAGACGCGCCGGCAACATCTTCGGTTCCTGCAAGGTGCCGTCGAAGTTCGGGATATAGTCCGACGTGCCCTGGCCGAGTTCACCCAGCAGAATTTCCGCGTATTTAGACAGGCGCGATTCGGTATAACGCATCGCGGCGAAGGATTTCGGATCGTCCGGTGCGCCCCAGTTTCCCTGGCCATCCACCAGCGGATAGCGATAGGAGAACGGCTGCGCCATCAATACCATCGCTTCATAACAGGCGCTATCGCCATGCGGATGGTATTTACCCAGCACGTCACCGACGGTACGTGCCGATTTTTTGAATTTGGCGCTGGAATTGAGGCCCAATTCCGACATGGCGTACACAATTCGGCGCTGTACTGGCTTGAGGCCATCGCCGATATACGGCAGCGCACGGTCCATGATCACGTACATGGAGTAGTTCAGGTACGCGTTTTCGGTAAACTTGTGCAGGGCAAGACGCTCTGCACCATCCTGCGTCAATTCGCTCATTAAGCTCGCATCCTCACTTCGTGGCCCGCAACGACGGGTCATCCGGCGCTCATTTGGCGAGGATATTACCTTATTCGTGCGGTTTAGTCACAGAGAAGCCCGCGCGGCGAACAGAATCGTCTCGAATTAAATAACGTGATGTCGGTTGGAAAATTAAAACGTAATGGGAGCGGCGTCACACAGAATATTGCCAATAATATGTGAGCAACTTCGCAATTAATTGCCCACTGAAGATAGCCTATTAATGATGTCCATCAGCAAGGACATCATTTAGTATTGTTGCTTACTCAATGCTCTCCTAAATTCATACTCCACAAGACCCACAGTTTTGCGCTTCTGATTTCTGGCATGGAATAAATATAAACTTCAATTCGCCATAAACGTTTTGCCAAAATAAGGGTGACCGAATGCAAATACTGACTTCGCGACAACACCGATTAGTAAAATGGCTGTTGCATCATGCGGCACCGCAACCCGTTAAAGAGTTAGCGTTACAGCTTGGCGTGTCGGAGAAAACCATTCAGCGCGATCTGCAGTGGCTTGAAAGCTGGCTCAGTAATTGGTCGTTACAGCTGGAGAAAACGCCGGGCCGCGGCGTGCGACTGCGGGTTGATGATATCCAGCAGCGACTGCAGCTCGAGCAGCAGCTCAACGGCGACGAAAGCAGCTCAGATGCGCTAAGCCACAACAGCCGACGGGTGAAGATTGCCTCGCAGCTATTAAGTGATGCGCCACGCGCGACTTCAATCAGCAAGCTTTCGGAGCGCTACTTCATTAGCCATGCGTCGATTGTTAATGACTTAAAAGTGATTGAAGAGTGGCTGCAGCCGCTGGGTTTGGCGCTACAGCGCGGTCCCGGCGGCACGCACATTGAAGGCAATGAGCAGACGTTACGCCAGGCGATGGTTTCGCTGATCAATGATGTGATGCAGCAAAACGTCGCCGGTACGCCGCTGCTGCCACGCCTCGATCCCGGCAGCCAGCAAGCGCTGGTACATTATTTTGGCGATGAGGATGTGGCGTTTGTGCAGACGTTACTGCAACAAATGGAGCAGCAATTGAGTTATCCGCTGGGAGACGCGTGGTATCTCAATCTCTGCACCCACATCCTGATCATGATGCATCGCATGGCGCAAGGTAATGCGCTGGCGCTGGAAACCCTGACCAGCGCGCAGGATCTCGATCAGCACATTCTCACCATTGCCAAACAGATGGTGGCGCAGATTGAGCAACGTATGTGCTGTGCACTGCCAGTCGATGAAGTGGGTTTTATTTATCAATATATTGTTTCGTCCGGCATTGTGCTGGAAGAGCGCGGAGATAATGCGCCGCTGCATAATCAATTTTCCACCGCTGAATCCGTGAAAATAACCTGTGAATTAATCGATCGTTTCTCCTCATTTATTCAGCAGGACTTAACGCAGGACCGATTATTATTTGAAGGGTTATTGGTTCATATAAAGCCACTGTTAAATCGACTCAAATATCATATTCACATTCGTAATCCGCTACTGGAGGATATTCAGCAGGAGATGAAAGAGATATTTTCCCTGACCAAACAGGCCATGCAATTAACGGCGCACGGCCAGGGACTTTCATCGATAGCGGATGACGAAATAGGTTATCTCTGCGTGCATTTTCAGGCGGCGCTGGAACGACAAATCGCCCATAAACGCATTCTGGTGGTGTGTTCCAGCGGCGTCGGGACATCGCATCTGCTCAAGAGCCGCATTCTGCGCGCTTTCCCCGATTGGGAAATTGTCGGCGTGGTATCGGCCAGCAATCACGCGGCATTTTGCCAGCGCGAAACGGTGGATTTGGTGATTACCACCATTCACCTCCATGCCGGAACGGTTCCGGCGGTGTATGTCAGCGCCTTTTTTAACGATGACGATATTCGGCGGGTGACTGACGCCATGATTGGCAGCCAGCTGCCCGACGGCGCCTCCTGCGCTATGGCTGAACATTAATTGAATGAGGATTCCCCATGGATATTTCGCGCATTCTCACGCCACGCCGCGTTAACCTGGCGCTCACCGCCACCAGCAAAGAAGAAGCGATTCATGAGCTGACCGATTTGCTGTTCAACGACGGTGCCATTAGCGACCGCGCCGCCTTTATTGAAGATGTGTGGCTGCGAGAAGCCGAAGGTTCTACCGGCTTCGAAAATCACATTGCTATCCCGCATGGAAAATCGGCGGCGGTGAAACAGACCACGCTCGCCATTGGCCGTACCCAACATGATATTCCGTGGGAAACGCTTGATGGCAGCCAGGTGCGCTGCATCATCCTGTTCGCGGTGCGACTGGAAGATCAGAACACCACCCATATTCGCCTGTTGTCGCAGGTGGCCAGTGCGCTGGCCGATGATGAGGTGATTGCCCAACTGCTGGTGGAAAACGACCCCAGCAATATCATCCGGCTGTTTAGTCAGTACGCCGAAACCGACCTCTGTTAACACACTCACTCTCTGAGGTAACACATGAATATCGTCTGTGTAGCGGCCTGCACGGCAGGCATCGCGCATACCTATATTGCGCGCGAGAAACTGATTAAAGGGGCCCACGCGCTGGGCCACATCATCCACGTGGAAACCCAAGGCACCATTGGCACTGAAACTGCGCTGACGCAGGAGGACATTGCCGCCGCCGATGTGGTGATCCTCGCTGTTGACGTGAAGATCAAAGGCGAAGAGCGCTTCCAGGGCAAACCCATTGTGCGAGTGAAAACCGAAGTGGTGATCAAGTCACCGGTGAAATTCCTCGAAAAAGTGGCGGATTCACTGGCGCGCGCCTGAGGAGATCCAGCATGAGTGACAACAAACGTCAGTACGGCCAGGAGATCAAAGGCCACCTGCTTACCGGTATTTCCTGGATGATCCCGCTGATCGTCGCCGCCGGGATCTGTATCGCGCTCGGCCAGGTGATTGGCGGGCCGGATGTCGGCAAACACACCGGCACCCTCGCGTGGATGCTTAATCAAATCGGCGGCTGGGGCATGGGCCTGATCGTACCGCTGATCAGCGCGGCGATCGCCTACTCGATCGCCGATCGTCCTGGCTTTGCGCCCGGTCTGATCGTCGGCTTTATCTGCGGGCAGATCGGTACCGGCTTTATTGGCGGTATCTTCGGTGGCTTCCTCGTCGGTTATACCGTGCTGCTGCTGCGTCACATCATCAAGCTACCCAAATCAATGCAGGGCTTAATGCCGATTATGGTGCTGCCAGTATTGAGCACCATCATTGCCGGGCTGTTAATGATGACCTTTATCGGCCAGCCGATTGTCTGGTTGCAGAAGGCGCTGATTGGGCTGCTTGAATCGATGCAGGGCGGATCGAAGTTTGTTATGGGCGCAATTCTCGGCGCGATGGCCACGTTCGACTTCGGCGGTCCGGTGAATAAAACCATGTCGCTGTTCGCCGACGGCATGCTGGTTGACGGCATTTACGGGCCAGAAGCGGTGAAGTTTGTCGGTTCAATGATCCCGCCGTTCGGTATCACGCTTTCGTATCTGCTGAGCCGCAATAAGTACACCAAAGCGGAAAAAGAGGCGCTAAAAGCCGCCTTCCCGATGGGTATCTGCATGATTACCGAAGGCGTGATTCCGATTGCTGCACGCGACCTGTTCCGCGTGGTCGGGAGCTGTGTGGTGGCCTCCGCCATCGCCGGTGGACTGATTATGGTGTGGGGCGTAGGCGCGCCGGTGCCGCACGGCGGGATGTTTGTGGTGCCGCTGTTTGAGAAGCCGTGGCTGTTCTGTTTGGCGCTCGGCATCGGTACGACCGTCTGCGGCGTGATGCTGTCGGTGCTGAAGAAACCGGTTACCCAGGCGGATGAGGAGTTCGATGACGTGGAAGCCCCCGGCACCCGCGATGAAGACATTAAATTCACTCTGGAATAAGGAGCCACCATGTTTGCCATGATGAATGACCTCATTCAGACCGCAGCTCAGCAGAAATATGCGGTGCTAGCCATTAACTGCTTCAACCTCGAAACCGCGCGTGCCGCCATACAAGCCGCTGAACAGCAGCGCGCGCCCTTGATTCTGAATGTTTATCAGGGCCACAGCGCACATTTTCCTCCCGCCGTTGCGGTGCCGCTGGTCAGGGCGCTGGCCGATGCCGCCAGCGTGCCGGTGGCGCTGGCACTCGATCACGGCAAAGCGTTTCCGCTGATTGGTCAGGCGTTTCGCGCCGGTTTTACCGGACTGATGATTGATGCTTCATCTGAACCGCTGGCAGAAAACATTCGCCAAACCGCCGCCGTAGTGAAAATGGCGCATACCGCTGGCGTGTGCGTGGAAGGCGAGCTCGGTCATATCGCCGATGCGCCAACCTACGAGCTGGCTGATGCCTCAGTGAAGATGACGCAGGTAGCCGATGTGCTGCCGTTTATTGAGCAGACCGATATCGATTTGCTGGCGATCTCGGTCGGTACTGCGCACGGGCTCTATCCGGCGGGCGTGAAGCCGAAGATCGATTTCCAGCGCTTGCAGGAGCTGCAGGCTGTTGCCACGCGACCGCTGGCGTTGCACGGCGGTTCGGGCACGCCAGCCGAGGATATTCGCCGCGTCAGCGAATTTGGCGTAGCCAAGATCAACGTCGGCGCGGCGGTGTTTGATGCCGGAAAAATGGCTGTTGAACAGGCGCTAAAGCATCCGCACGTCGAATTGGCCGATTTGCTGGGCCTTATGGAATCCGCTTGCCGCGAAGTCGTAGTGGAGTATCTGAGCTGGTCAGGATCGGCGGGTAAGGTTTAAGCACGGCGGTCGCCATAAAGCGACCCTACATCGCAGTGTAAATTTCACATTCCTATCCATCATCGGGTCGGCGCACGCGTCGACTCCGGTAAACATCACGCTGAGGAAATATTAACATGTTGATTTCAATGAAAGAGATGTTGGCACCGACTCGTGAACACCGTTATGCCATTGGCGCATTCAACGTGGCGGACAGCTGCTTTATTCGTGCGGTAGTAGAAGAAGCAGAAGCCACCAATACGCCCGCAATTATCTCCATCCATCCCAGCGAATTGGAGTTCGTTACCGATGAGTTCTTTGGCTACGTGCGTGAACGCACGCTGAAAAGCAAAGTGCCGTTCACTCTTCACCTCGATCATGGTGCATCTATCGCTCATGTGATGCGCGCCATCCAGTGTGGGTTCACTTCGGTGATGATCGATGGCTCGCTGCTGCCGTATGAGGAAAACGTGGCGCTGACCAAAGAAGTGGTGAAACTGGCGCATTCAGTGGGCGTTTCGGTAGAAGGCGAACTCGGCACCATCGGCGATACCGGCACTTCGGTGGAGGGCGGCGTGAGTAAAGTGATCTACACCGAACCGGCGCAGGCGGAGGATTTCGTGCAGCGTACCGGCGTGGATACGCTGGCGGTGGCGATTGGTACCGCGCACGGCATCTACCCGAAAAATATGAAGCCTGAGCTGCAGATGCATATCCTGCGAGACATTTCGCAGCGCGTAACCATTCCGCTGGTGCTGCACGGTGGATCGGCGAATCCGGATGCGGAGATCGCTGAAGCAGTGACATTGGGCGTTGGCAAAATCAACATTTCCAGCGACATGAAATTCGCCTATTTCGACAAGCTGCGTGAAATTCTGGCGCGCGAAACCTGGTGGGATCCGAACGTGATTTATCCGGATGCAATTGCGGCGGCGAAGGCAGTCATTCGCTACAAAATGAATCTGTTTGGTGGCTTGGGTAAGGCGAGTTTGTATCGTTAAGTTCCATTTTGGGCGCGCATGGATGCGTGCGTGGATTAGCGGTCGCCATGAATGGCGACCCTACGATCTTCTTATCGGGCAACACCTAACCACTGTTTTGCAATCTGGGCATATTCTCCCGTAGCGGTGCTGAGATGTAGCCACTGATCGACATACAGCTTCCAGCTCATATCATCACGCGGGATCATGTACGCCTTCTCGCCGTACTGCATCGGTTTATCCGGATTGATGGCGCACAGCGTGGGATAATGCTGCTGCTGGAACAGTGCTTCAGACGCATCAGTGATCATCACATCGGCTTTGTTATCTACTAACTGTTGGAAAATCCCTACGTTATCGGCCAGCTGCAGCGTTGCTTGCGGCAGGTGGCTGTGTACGAAGGCTTCATTGGTGCCACCCGCTGGTTCAATTACGCGCACGGTGGCTTTATTGATCTGTTCAACCGTTTGGTATTTCGCTTTGTCAGCGCAGCGCACCAGCGGGATTTTGCCATCCACACCCAGCGGCTGAGCAAACCAGGCGAGCTGCTGGCGCTTGAGCGTGACGGATACGCCGCCCAGCGCGATATCGCACTGCTTCGCCACAAAATCATCGCTCAAGGTTTTCCATGTGGTCGGCACCCACTGTACTTTTGCCCCAAGACTTGCCGCCAGCGACTGCGCCATGCTGATATCCAATCCTTCATACTGGCCATCGCTGCGAAGATAGGTGTAAGGCTTGTAATCGCCGGTGGTACAGACTTTGAGGGTTTTGTTTGCGCGGATTTCATCGAGATGGGATTGCGCCTGAGCAGCGCCAGTCACCAGAAGTAATGCACTTAAGATTGCGGTTTTCATGATCTCTTCTTTTTAATTGACGGTGGTTTGCGTGCGGATTGTTTCATAAGCGACCGGATTATTGCGTTAAACGCAAAAGTGTTGTGATCAATCACGCATTTTTCTCACTCCTGCGCGCGCGTAGAGTGTGCGGCATCAAACAGAAACGGAGTGAATCTACATGAATTTTTTAATTATCGATGGCGGCAAAACCTTCGCCCATTCGAAAGGCGAATTGAACCACACATTAACGGAGGTTGCGGCCAGTCAACTGCGCGACCTGGGCCATCAGGTGCAAGTCACGCTCGCTGATAGCAATTACAACGTGGCAGAAGAAGTGCAGAAGTATCTCGACAGCGATGTGGTGATTTACCAGATGCCGGGCTGGTGGATGGGTGAGCCGTGGACGGTGAAAAAGTACATTGATGATGTGTTCACCGAAGGTCACGGTTCGTTGTATGCCAGCGATGGCCGCACGCGCAGCGATGCTGGCAAAAAATACGGCTCTGGCGGCTTGATTCAGGGCAAGAAATATATGCTGTCACTGACCTGGAACGCACCGCTGGAAGCCTTTAACGATCCTGAGCAATTCTTCGAAGGTGTTGGCGTGGATGGCTTGTATCTGCACTTCCACAAGGCCAATCAATTCCTTGGTATGGAAAGCTTGCCAACCTTTATCTGTAACGATGTGATTAAAATGCCGGATGTGCCACGCGATATTGAACGTTATCGGACTCATCTCAGCCAGATCTTTGCTTAACTGTAAGCACCCAGGGAAAAGAGGAAGCGCTATGTTAACCGTTGTTGCAGAAATTTGTGTCAAGCCAGGCCGACGTCAGGTGGTGCTTGATGCCATCAATCAACTGATTCCTACCGTGCTGGAAGAAGAAGGCTGCCATCAGTATGACGCCCTTGTTGACCATCAAGCGCAGGTGCCGTGGAAACAGAACTCACCGGATTCAATCTTTATGTTGGAACAGTGGGAATCGCTACGTCATTTGGAGCAGCATCAGCAGATGCCGCATATGGATGATCATCGCGCGGCGATCAAAGATGATGTGGTGGATGTGAAGATTTTGGTTCTGGAGCCAGCAAGTTAGATACTGATTATTCATTTGTGGCTGATATTAAACATACCCTGTGAATTGATACCGTAAAATTAAAAGCCCTTGTCGCGAGACAAGGGCTTAATATTAGGGAAAGAAACAAACCATTAGCTATTAATGATGGGTTTCGATGCCTTGTTGTACTAACAGTTCTACATTGTTTGCGTTGTTTTCGTACACATTATACTGAACACCCGCAACCGTTACAGTGCCAGTTGCCTGCTGCCAGGACGCTGTTTCTGCACCTTCTGGCAGAATATCAGCAATATTCAGCACATCACCTTTCTCGCCATTTACCATCAACTGCGCTTTGCCGTTATCGATGAACAAGTTATTTTCACCTTTCGTGACAATGTCATTAATGGACATTGACATTAAATTGGTAACTTCTTCATCAGACAATTCATTGATTGCAAATACCGAGTTGATGCCAGGAATAACTGGCTTAGTTGGTGCGACGGTATCAACTTCGACTTTATAGTTTGTTGACACATTCAGCTGGTTACCTGCAGGATCCTGTAACACAACATGGAAATCGTACCATTTACCATTGTCATTGAGACTGCGGTCTTCTAACACGCCAGTTGTGAATTCCCATTTACCATCGATTACCGTTGTTGAACCTAATAATTCACCCGTGCCGGTGCTACCGTAAATAAACACGGTGTTACCATCTTCACCACCGGTACCACGCATAATTAAGGTGTTATCGTTGGTTGGTTTAGA
This sequence comes from Pantoea sp. X-Soil-ISGK-421, assembly GCF_059730785.1. NCBI lineage: Bacteria > Pseudomonadati > Pseudomonadota > Gammaproteobacteria > Enterobacterales > Erwiniaceae > Pantoea > Pantoea sp. X-Soil-ISGK-421. The sequence continues at coordinate 3,493,909 of NZ_AP035979.1, forward strand.
CAAATCAACTTTGCCTTCTGGCAATGGGCCATACTGGCCAGCATCATAATAAACACCGTCGAAGGTACCAGTAACTGGGGCAGTAGTATCAATGGTGAAGTTAATCGGCGTTGTTGCGTTGCCTTTTACACCTGCTGCGCTAACTGGGATTGCAGAAATGGTATGAGCAGCTTCGGACAGGGCAGTCACTGGCGTATAGCTCCACGCACCATTTTTTACTTCAACACGAGCCACTTCCACACCATCGATGATTACAGCAACTTTAGTGCCGTTAACACCTGTACCACTAAATGTTGGCTTAGTATCGTCGGTGGACATGCCATCCAAAATTGGACCTTGAATTACGCCTACATCATCAGTTAATTGAACATTGTTCAGATCTGCTGGCTTCTGCGTATCAACAATGATTTTCACTGGATCTGAAGGCGTAGATTTGTTGCCTGCAGGGTCAGTTACGCCAACAACAATCTGGTATTCGCCATCGGCTAAGTCAGTTGGTGGAGTAATTGACCAATTGCCCGACGCATCAACAACCTGAGTACCAACAAAGACAGGATTGCCTTTATCGTCTTTAACAACAACTTCTACAGTATCGCCCTCATCTACACCACCGCCTTTAAATTCAGGACGTTTATCATCGGTGACTCCGTCTGATCCAACAGGGCCAGTCACATCGCCTTGATCATCAATAACAATGGCAGGAGCGGGCTTGTCTGGTGCAGTGATGTCGATGACAACATCGCGCGGTTGCGAAACAGGGGCCCATTTGTCCGTTGATGGGTCTTTAGCACGGACAGTTAGCTCATGTGCTTTCTCCGACAAAGGTGTGGTAGGAGTGATGCTCCACTTGCCACCAACAACTGTTGCAGAGCCAATCGGAGAAGTTGCACCATCTACATAGAGGTAAACAATATCGCCATCGTTGCCAACGCCACTAACAACAGGCGTGGTGTCATTGGTTACGCCGCCGTCTGGAATCGAAGAAGTAACACCGCTCACGTTGTCTGCAAAGACATCGCCAATTTCTACTGGCTGCATCAACGTGGAATCAATGACTAAATCAAAGACCGGTGTTTTAGGTGAAGCGTTACCGCCTTTACTGATGGCATCTACCTGAATATCATAGTTTCCATCAACAAGTGCAGGAGATGGGGTGAATGACCATTTGCCCAGCTTGCTGACCGTTGTAGTGCCTAAAAGCGTACTACCAGACCAGATACGAACAATCGAACCCAGCTCTGCAGAACCTGAGAACGTGGGAGTTTTATCATCCGTAGCCTTGCCACTTTCTACTGCACCAGTTAAGCGGCCTTCGTCATCATAAACCAGCTCCAACGTAGGCGTAACTGGAGTATTTGTGTCAATTTCCAGTTTGAAGGCATCCGATTTCGGGCTTACACGACCAAAACTGTCGGTATACTCCGCTGAAATAAAGTGAGTACCTTCAGTTAATCCTATTGATGGCGTAAATGACCAAGTGCCGTCAGCGAGGGCAATAGCGGTACCAATCACGACAGCACCACCATCGTATAATGTAACCTTGCTACCTGGCTGTGCGATACCGCTGAAGGTTGGCATGTTGTCATTGGTAAAATCACCAGGTGAGAGGTTGTGCATACCACCGACATCATCCAGCGCGTTCATGATGATCGGCTTCTCAGGAGAGGCGGCATCAATTTGGTAAATAATTTGGGTTGACTCACCCCAGTTGAGTGAGGCATCTAACAGGCGAACCTGCAAAACATGCAAGCCGTCGGTCAGCACTTCTGAACTCCAGGACCATTTGCCATCGGCACGAACATGAGTCGTGTACACATTGTTGTCTAATACGATCTGAACCAGTGAACCCACTTCACCCGCACCAGCTTCAATATCCGTAAGCTTGATGGTGTTCTCTTTCTGCGGAGAAAGGCTTGATCCACCAACGGCTTTATACGGTTCTGGCATGGCCTGAGTTTCAGCCGTATTGGATTGATCATCAAGGCCAACAACTGTAATGGCGTCAGCCACCTTAATTATATACGGGCTTGATGCTGCTCCCGTATTGCCCGTCTCATCAGTGGCTTTCACTGTGATAGTGTGGCTACCTTTAGCCAGCGTAACTTCGCGCTCCCATACGCCCAATTTATTGGCAGTTGCAGTGCCTAAAACCGTCGCACCATCATAAATGGTGACCGTTGAACCGGGTTCAGCAGAACCAGACAGAACCGGCGTTTTATCTGCAATTTCATCGCCTGGAGTCAGATAATGATCGTCACTTCCACTGTTATCTACAATGCGCATAATTTTCGGCGCAGCGGGTGGTTTGGTATCAATGTCCAGCACGAACAAAGATGGGCTGCTACGCGAACCTGCAGGATCGACAGTAACAATTTGCACAACGTGCATACCATCTTCCCAGCCATCAGGCAGTGAGAAATTATATTTCCCGCTAGCTGAAACAGTGGTCGTATAAACAACTTCATTAATAATGATTTCAACCCAGCCACCGACTGCATCAGGAGCAGGCCAATCTTTGAATTCAAATTTAGAATCTTTAGAATGAATAGGTTTTACTGCTGGTAATTCGTTGATTGTAGATGACATTGTAATGCTCCTTAATAAATTGGTAACTTCCAGATCATTCACTGCGAAACATGTCTATATTAAAAGCGTTACGAGAATACGTTACACAGGACATGTCCCAAATCACGTTTGGTAATTACTTTCCCAGTTGTCAATCGAACGTAAAAGGAATGATGTGTTTATGAATTAATCTTCAATACTAATTACAACTCGACGTTCACTTGAAAAACATTGAATTTTCTCTGTCCTGCCGCCATAGCACTGTTTATTAACCTGGCTTTCCCCCATGCTGCGAGACATGACTTTGTTGATTGAAACACCATTATTAACGAGCATTTGTTTAACCGTGTCAGCTCTACGTTGCCCAAGCAATTGGTTGCTCTGCTCATCACCGAGTGGATCAGTATATCCAGTAACAATGATATTTTTCTGCAACATATTTCTGGCACGGATCATTTGAGCAAAATCGACTAAAGCTTTTCGACCCTCTTCCTGGATATCATTAATTCCATACCCTTTGAAACGGAAAAGAAGGTCACTTGAGAAAGAATAATTTTCATATGTCTGTTGGCTACTACCATGACAAACCACGACTGCAGAGGCACGAGATAAAACATGCTTCTGTTTTTTTAACCCCACCATTTCAGCCAAGGCTATTTCTGGTTTAATTACCAGAGGGCGACCGGACGCATCAAGATTAGCTCGCACATAATAAGTTACACCGGCTTTCAACGTATCTCGCCAAGGTTGTAACTCCTTACCTGAATAGTGTGGAGCATCGCCCACATAACTTCCTAACGAGTGTTGTCCGGGTGTAACACAAAAGTCACTAAATCCATTCGGTAACAGCGCAGTTTGAAATTCGCCATCAACATAAATATGAGCAGGCTTAGTGTCCTCGTTCGACGCAGGTCGATAATAAACGATTCTCGCCTGATCTGACGCTGCAACAATTGTATCTCGCCAAACCTCCCCAAACACCTGACTAGCTTGTACATCCAAAGCTGCAGCCATAGGTAGAGCCAATAATGCTGGCAAGACTAATTTTATATTCATTTTCATGGTTAATCCCTGGTATATAATCACTCAATAAAATCAAACTAAAGCATCAATAATCATTTAAATTAACAATGACATTATTAAGCTCATCAATAGCATGATGGTTATCAATGCCTGATGTCACACCATATGATGACTCCAGGGTTAGATTGCCAAGTTCCAACTTCATTTTTACGCCATTATCTAATTCTTCACTTAACAAAATATCATTTTCAACAGCATTTAAAATTTGACCAACATCCAATTCATTAAGGATGTCAAATATTTCATTAATATTTTCTGTCGGTCTTATCGGTGGTTTGATGGGTATTATTGTATCAATCTCAAACTTATAATCTGCAGAGAGCCCTGTAGTCTCTGTTCCATTATAAAATGCGGCTTGAAGGTTATAATTATCATCCTTCAATTCTGGCGTATTGATCGACCACTTACCATCGCCATCGATTGGCGCTGAGAATGAATAGCTATATTTATCGCCTTTGATATAGATAATAACAGTATCCCCGGGATTGCCATGTCCAATAATGTGCAAAGTTGAATCATTTGAATGCCCATCACGAGGGATAGATGTTTCTATTTTAGCCAGGTTATTATCTTTAAAAACATCATCAACATCACCGGAAGGTGGAATGTTAGGATTTGGCGGAGGAAGAACCTCCGAGGAAATAATATCAATAACTACAGGCTGAGATTTATCAGAATTATTACCCGCAGGATCAGTAACAATAATTTCAAACTCGTGCCGCCCTTCTGCAAGCTCTTCCGGGGTGAAACTCCACTTGCCATTTTCAACTATAGCAGAACCAATAATCTCCCCATGATCGATAATGTAAACGATGTCACCATCCTCACCACTTCCTTCTAAGGTTGGTGTTTTATCATCAGTAGAACCACCACCAATAATTTTGTGATCTGCATCATCTTTAATATATTCAATCCCACCGTTATTGGGAGCCGTTGTATCGACATCAACAATAAATGGCGGCGTGGGTAAAGACTTGTTCCCTACTGCATCGATAACAATGGCGCTGAATTTATGTTCGCCTTCTGATAATTTAGGTGTTATGAAAGACCAGTTTCCGTCTTTATCTGTTTTAACTGTACCGATTAATTTTCCATTATCCCAAATTTCGACGGTTGAATCTTTCTCCGCTGTACCAGAAATTTTTGGAGTTTCATCATTTGTTGATCCGCCGTTTTTAATAGGTAGTTCTGGATTTATTTCATTATTTACCACCGCGCCAATACTTCCCGCCGCTGGCGCAGTGAGATCTACGGTAAATTTCCACGGATCGCTAGGCTTACTGGCATTACCTTTAGGATCTTTTTCAATGCTGATTAATGAGTGATCACCTGCGCCAATAGACTTACCTGGTGTGAAGGTCCATTCACCTTTATCATTAACTTTAGCATCGCCCAATTTGGTGCTGCCGTCCCAAATTTCGATGGTGTTACCCGGCGTACCTTTACCATTTAAGGTTGGTTTTGCATCGTCGGTGCGACCACCATTGGCAATTGGACCGGTAATACTTCCAACATCATCAATCATTCCGCTGATCTGCGGTTGATGCGCATTACCTGCCTCGCCCCCGCCTTCACCACCACCTTCACCACCGCCTTCACCGCCACTATTTTTAACAGTAGAAGTAGATCCTTTGTCACCTTGGTTTTTTCCGACTAAATAGCCTAATCCAGCGGCTGCTGCGAGTGCGGCGATACCGCCAAGAGCCAATAATGCTGGAGACCAATCAAATCCTTCGGCGAGCGTTAAGCCCGTTAAATCCTGCTCACTTTCTTCTCCCAGAGCAAGAGAAGCGATTTCACCATCCTGCAATTGCTCAGCATCATGCTCACTGTCACCATCAGTGGAGACAAAAGGATGCATACTGCCATCTTCTGCTTTGCCAATTAATTCGCCTGGTTTGTCATAAAACTCTTCAATAATGAGATCGGGATTGAACTCATCAGAACCTTCTAAAATAACATGCAGGTTTTTCCCAACACGTTTAACTGTAATGTTTTCTGGTGCGACACCATTCTCACCTTCTGCCAGAACGTATTTACCTTCTGCAACTGCTGTAATTTTTACTGGCTTACCTGATTTGGAAGCTGAAAGCGCTTCCGCTTTAGTGATTTTTTTATTGGCAATCACCGCCACATTCACTGGTGAAATACTCATTTTTTTATCCTTCGTCAGAAACACTAGGCGCGAGAAATCATTTCTGGCGCTCAACTTCCTTGAATCCCAAACAGCCTGATTCAAACTGCGCACATCCTGGCTAAAAAAAAAAAAATGACACATAAGACATGTCTCGATACCCATTTTTTTCTAACAAGGGAATGAAAGAGTTAAAAAAACCATTCGACCGAGGCAACTCTATGTTTTTAAATGAAAAAGAAAAAACATGAATCTCAATTAATGGTTAATCTAATTAGAGTTCTTTTTGAGAAGCGTCTGTTGTTACAGATGATTAAGAATGGAAAAAACAAGACAAGAGATGGCTGTATTACAGCACCCGCCTGGTAGGGACGAACTTAACAAGAGTTCAAGACTCGTCTTGACGCTACTGAAACGCTAACTGACTTAAATTATGCCCTTTGCCAGCGACCGGACAGTAGAATGAATTATAAATCCCGCCTCAATAACGATACTCGTCAGCAAAAGGCCGTTACTCAGTTATTGCAACAAGGCAAGAAAGAAGAGGCTTGGCGAAAAATTAAGGCACGCTTGACTCTCGTGCCTTATGACAGCTGGTTTCTACATGAAGCGGCACGTCTGGCGCGACATAGTAACGATCTGGAACTGGCGCAGCATTACTATACTCGTGCATTGAAACTGGCACCTAATGATGCTGGGTTGCTAAATGGTCTTGGCTTAACCCACTATGATGCTGGTCGTTTTACCGATGCCGAGACATGTTATCAATCGGCGATGCATGCCCATTCTCGTTACGCAGCCTGCCACAACAATTACGCTATTTTGTTACACAAACAGCAACGTTATAAAGAAGCTCTTTTTCAATATCGACTGGCATTACAAATTCAACCCGATTACATCGAAGCGCGCTACAGCATGAGCACTGTGCTGGCACACATGGGTCAACTATCTGAAGCTGAAAGCCTTATGCAGCAAGTGTTGCGTGAGCGCCAAAACGATCATCGCTGCCGCAATGCACTTGGGATTGTGCAACTACAACAAGGTAACTTTGCAGAAGGCTGGTGCAATTATCAGTCACGTTATGTGGCAGATAATCCTGAACGCTTCTTTACGCTGCCGGCCATGCCGATGCGCTACTGGCAAGGTGAAGATCTTAGCGGAAAAACGCTTTTGGTCCGCACCGAGCAAGGGATGGGCGATGAAATTCAGTTTTGTCGTTTCCTCTCGCGCATAAAAACGGAAAAACAGGCTGCGCAAATTATTATGTTAGGAACGCCAGCACTTAAGTCGTTGATGACAACACTGGCACATTTAGACGGCTATTTGACGCGTGAAGATAAGCAATCAGCACTGCCACATGCTGATTATTGGTGCTCGCTTTTGGATTTACCCCAACATTTTCTAACATCCGATCAACCATTTTGTATCCAGCCCTCTTATCTAAGCAGCTCAACTGAGCATCAGGCGCTCTGGCCGCTCACAGGCGGGAGCAAGAAAATCGGTATCGTGTGGAAAGGCTCAAGCGAGCATAGAAACGATAGCCAGCGTTCACTAGCACATCTTTCTCAGCTCGCTCCTTTATTCGATCTACCTGATACGCAGTGGTTTAGCCTGCAAAAAGGGGCGGGTGAAAATGAAGTGATGGGTTTCCCGCAGGTGCAGCCGCTGGGCGCGCAATTCGCGAATTATCAGGATACCGCAGCGGTGATTGCGCAACTAGATTTAGTGATTGGTGTGGATACATCCGTAATTCATCTTGCCGGTGCGCTAGGCGTGCCCTGCTGGGTGATGTTGCCCGCGTGGGCACGGGATTGGCGCTGGCTGGAAGGACGTGAAGATTCACCCTGGTATCCACAGATGCGCCTGTTTGCACGTGGGCAGGAAGAAGGGTGGGATGCGGTGATTGCACGCATTAAGCAGGCATTGCAGCAATAAAAAAAGGACGCCGTAGCGTCCCTTTTTTTAGACTTCGAGGTCGGCGAGATCGCCTTTCTCTTGCAGCCAGTTTCGACGATCTTCCGAGCGCTTCTTCGCCAGCAGCATATCCATCACGCGCAGCGTTTGATCGACATCCTCGTCACTAACGGTGAGCTGCACCAGGCGACGCGTATTTGGATCGAGCGTGGTCTCGCGCAACTGCAGCGGGTTCATTTCACCCAACCCTTTAAAGCGCTGCACGTTCGGCTTCCCTTTCTTACGCTTCAGTTGCTCCAGCACGCCTTCTTTCTCGTCTTCATCCAGCGCGTAATAGACCTCTTTACCGAGATCGATGCGATACAACGGCGGCATCGCAACATACACGTGGCCGTGCTGCACCAGCGAACGGAAATGCTTCACAAATAGCGCGCATAGCAAGGTGGCAATGTGCAGCCCATCGGAGTCTGCATCCGCCAGAATACAGATTTTGCCGTAACGCAGCTGGCTAAGATCTTCGCTATCGGGATCGATACCGATGGCTACCGAAATATCATGCACTTCCTGCGAGGCCAACACTTCATCGGAAGAGACTTCCCAGGTATTCAGGATTTTACCTTTCAGTGGCATGATCGCCTGATAATCGCGATCGCGCGCCTGCTTGGCGGATCCGCCTGCAGAATCCCCCTCGACGAGGAACAATTCGGTTCGATTTAAATCCTGTGCGGTGCAGTCTGCCAACTTGCCTGGCAGCGCCGGTCCGCTGGTGAGCTTTTTACGCACCACTTTCTTCGCGGCACGCATACGGCGCTGCGCGCTGGAAATTGCCAGCTCGGCCAGCATTTCAGCGGCCTGCACGTTTTGGTTCAGCCACAGGCTAAAAGCATCTTTCACCACTGCCGATACGAATGCCGCACATTGACGTGACGACAGGCGCTCTTTGGTTTGACCGGCAAACTGCGGATCCTGCATTTTCACCGATAGCACGTACGCACAGCGATCCCAGATATCTTCGGCTGAGAGCTTCACGCCGCGCGGCAGAATGTTGCGGTATTCGCAGAACTCACGCATGGCATCCAGCAATCCCTGACGCAAGCCGTTGACGTGCGTGCCGCCCTGCATGGTTGGGATGAGGTTAACGTAGCTTTCCGTCAGCAGTTCACCGCCTTCCGGTAGCCACAGCAGCGCCCAATCTACCGCTTCCACATCACCAGCAAAACTGCCAACGAACGGTTTTTCTGGCAGCGTTGGCAAGCCGTCAATCGCTTCACACAGGTAATCGGTCAGGCCATCCTGATACATCCAGGTTTGTTCGGTGTCGTTGACCTTGTCTTTAAAGACAATCTCAACGCCCGGACACAATACGGCTTTGGCTTTTAACAAATGCGATAAGCGGGAAACCGAGAAACGCGGGCTATCAAAGAAGCTTTCATCTGGCCAGAAGTGCACGCTGGTGCCGGTGTTGCGTTTACCGACGGTGCCGATAACCGTAAGATCCTGCACTTTATCGCCATTTTCAAAAGCAATCTGATAGATCTCACCATTTCGACGCACGGTAACTTCCACGCGCTTCGACAAGGCGTTAACCACAGAGATGCCTACGCCGTGCAAGCCGCCTGAAAATTGATAGTTTTTGTTGGAGAATTTGCCGCCCGCATGCAGCCGACAGAGAATCAGCTCAACCGCAGGCACGCCCTCTTCCGGATGGATATCTACCGGCATGCCACGACCGTCATCAATGACTTCCAGCGACTGATCGGCATGAAGAATCACTTCCACGCGTTTGGCGTGACCGGCCAGCGCCTCATCGACGCTGTTATCGATCACTTCCTGGCCCAGATGGTTCGGGCGCGTGGTGTCGGTGTACATCCCCGGACGACGACGCACGGGTTCAAGGCCGGTCAGGACCTCAATGGCATCGGCATTATAGCTTGATTGGCTCATCGTAAATGTCTGATTAGCAATAGGAAAATGGCCCCACCTCACAACATCACTGAGTGTTTAATCCCAGAAAATCAACGATTTGTGCGAAATGGCGTTCGAATCCGATATAGGCATGATTGCCGCCCTCTTCAACCGTCTGGCGGCATGCGCTGTAATACTCCAGCGCCTGGCGATAGTCGAGAATTTCATCGCCGGTTTGTTGCAACAGCCAGAGTAAATCGGGCGCTTCAAGAGGGTCAATCTGCATTACTTTCAGATCGTAAATGTGGCGAGACTCTAACACATATTGCTGACCGGTGTAGGGATTACGGTTTTCACCGAGGTAATCCACCAGCAGCTCAAACGGCCGTACGGCGGGATTAACCACCACCGCTGGCAACATAAAGCACTGCGACAGCCAGGTCGCAAAATAGCCGCCGAGCGACGATCCCACCAATCCCAGCGGTTCACCGGCATATTGCATCACCAGATCTTCCAGCATGCTGGCGGCTTCTGCCGGGAACGTCGGTAATTGCGGCACCATAACATTGATGTATGGATGCTGCTCGTTGAGCCATTGCTGCAGCTGTGTGGCTTTCGCCGATTGTGGAGAGCTGTTGAATCCGTGCAGATAGATCAGCGCCGCCATTGCCTAATAGCCCTCGGAGTCAAGATCGGGGCGGAACATGTCACTTTGCAGGCGGTTCACTTCGGTTTCCAGCGTGCCATCGGGCTGCAAGGTAAACCAGCGCCAGCCTGGAGCAAGCGTATCAATGGTGAAGTTGGTGCAATGCGGTTTGAACTGAACGCAGGTCGATGGCGAAGCCAACACGCGGCGGCCATGCCAGTCAAGATCGAGTTCCTGATGAATGTGGCCACAGACCAAATTGCGCGCGCGCGGGAAGTGTTGCAGTACCGCTTCCAACTGATGTGGATTGCGCAAGCTGTGCTGATCTAACCAGGTACAACCGGAAGCCAGCGGATGATGATGCAGCAACACCAAGGTATGACGTTCAGGATACTTACGTAGCGCGGTGTCCAGCCACTCCAGCTGATATTCACTCAACATACCGTGCGGTACACCAAATACCTGGCTATCCAGCAACACTAACTGCCAGTGATCGCCTAACAGAACATGCTTATCTGACTTGATGCCAGCATCAGCCAACGTATTTACCATTGCCGGCTGAAAATCGTGATTACCCGGCAGCCAGACGCACGGCTTCGGCAGACGATTAATCCCTGCTACAAAGTGTTGGTAAGCTTCGACGGTATGATCCTGAGCGAGATCGCCAGTGGCAATAATCAGATCATACTGGCGCTGTTGTACCTCAATCGCATCCAGCACCGCATTAAAACTTGACCAGGTGTTTACCCCGAGCAGCGATTGATGTTTTCCGGCAAAAAGATGGGTATCTGTGATTTGTAGAATCCTGATATCAGACCCATCTTGCGCAGGAAGAGTTAGCAGGCTATCCAAAGCGTTTCCTTAATCTCCACGCCATCGTTGCGTTTTACGCTATCAGCAGACCGGTACTGCTACAGCGCCGTGCGCTAAGCAGTAACGCAACCAATCCGCAAGGAACTGGTTAATCTGATGTTTTTCATCGCGCTGATGCAGTTTTTTATTAGGATAATCATAGCGCGCTTTAAAACGGTAGATCTGTTTAGTGGAACACACTTCAGCGACCATCGCATCATGGTAGAGCCGCACCGACATAGAGGGCAGGCTCCAGTAGCTCACTGCAGGCGCCACCTGACGCACTTCCACCAGCGTGGTGTAACGCGTCGATTCTTCGATGGTGAGCTGATAGCTGGCGCCATTCACCTGATAGATCACCGATGCACCCGCCTCATCATTGCGCGGCAGCAGGCGACGCAACTGGGCGAAATTGGTTTCGCACAGACGCATCATTTCGGGAAAGTCAGGGGTATAGCGCTGTTTCATATTTGCTTCCACTCTTCTCGTAGTTTTTCATGGTGCAACGCCAGCCATTGCAAGGCGATGACAGATGCCGCGTTATCAATAATCCCCTCTTCCACCCAACGGTAAGCCTGTTCGCGGCTCACCACATGGACAAGAATATCCTCATTCTCTTCCTCCAGCCCGTGATTTCCCTCTGCCAGGCTGGCATCCACTTCGCCCACCAGCACCGACAAACGCTCTGACGTTCCGCCTGGGCTGGCTAAGTAATTCACTATCGGTTTCACGCGGCCAACCTTGAGGCCCGCTTCTTCTACCGCCTCACGTCGCGCGACATCTTCTGGCGTTTCGCCCGATTCGATGATGCCAGCCACCATTTCCAGCAGCCAGGGCGTTGGGCTGGAATCAAAAGCAGGAATGCGGATCTGTTCGATCAGCACCACTTCGTCACGTAAGGGATCATAGGGTAGCAGCACGGCGGCGTGTCCGCGCTCAAAAACTTCGCGTACCACTTCACCACTCATTTCGCCATTAAAACGGCGGTGACGGAAACGGTAGCTAACGATGGAAAAAAAACCATCGTAACGCGTTTCGCGTGCAATAATTTCTACATCGTTTTTTGTGAAAGTCACAGGGGATTTTTTTTCACTCATCATCGTCTGATTCCTTATGCAGATTGGGATGGAGCAAAGAAAAGCCAAGTCTACCGCTCCGTCCGAGTGGTTCTTTTTGAATTATTTACGTAAATTAGGGGAAGAAGGCACGTTCAGCCAACTTATCTCTGACGCCGCCTCTGTAGAATCGGCGATTATTTTTTTGGCTTACCTGCAGCACTACCCGTGCATTTTGCTGCAACAAAAGGAATGCAAATGAAAAAACTGCTCCCACTTTTTATTGGACTGAGCCTGGGCGGATTCAGCCTTGCCAGCCAGGCAGAAAACCTGTTGCAGGTCTATCAGCAGGCGCGCCTTAGCAACCCCGATCTGCGATCTTCTGCCGCTGACCGCGACGCTGCATTTGAGAAAATTAATGAAGCGCGTAGTCCTTTATTGCCGCAGTTAGGTTTGGGCGCAGATTACACTTATAACAACGGCTACCGTGACAGCAGCGGAATTCATTCCAACACGACCAGCGCATCTCTGCAATTAACTCAAACTATTTTCGATATGTCGAAATGGCGTGCGCTGTCGCTGCAGGAAAAACAGGCCGGTATTCAAGACGTCACTTATCAGGTTGCCCAGCAAGACCTGATTCTGAACAGTGCAACAGCCTATTTCAACGTGTTGAAGGCAATCGATACGCTTTCTTACACCGAAGCACAGAAACAGTCGATCTACCGCGAATTGGATCAAACCACGCAACGCTTCAACGTTGGCCTGGTGGCGATTACCGACGTACAGAACGCCCGCGCACAGTATGACACCGTGCTGGCTAACGAAGTAACCGCACGTAACAACCTCGATAATGCGGTGGAATCGCTGCGCCAGATTACCGGCATGGATTATCTGTCGCTGGCTTCACTGAATATCGATCGTTTCAAAACCGCGCGTCCAGACGCCGTTGCCAGTCTGTTGAAAGAAGCAGAAAGCCGTAATTTGACGTTATTGTCTGCGCGTTTGAGCCAGGATCTGGCGCGTGAGCAGATTCGCTCAGCCGAAACCGGGCATATGCCAACGCTGGATTTGACCGCTTCAACAGGTATGTCGAACAGCAAATATGGCGGCAGCCGCGCTAACCAGAGTGCCGGTAGCACTGACTCGATCACCGGTTCTAACCAGGTTGGCCTGAGCTTCACCATGCCGCTGTACAGCGGTGGTTCGGTTACCTCTCAGGTGAAACAGGCGCAGTACAACTATGTGGCTGCCAGCGAACAGCTTGAAGGCGCACACCGTAGCGCGGTTCAAACGGTTCGTTCATCGTTCAACAACGTAAATGCGTCTATCAGCAGCATCGATGCCTACAAGCAGGCAGTGGTCTCTGCACAAAGCTCATTGGATGCGATGGAAGCCGGCTATCAGGTGGGTACGCGTACTATCGTTGATGTACTGGATGCAACTACCACCCTGTTCAACGCCAAACAGCAGCTTTCTGATGCGCGTTACAGCTACCTGATCAACCAGCTGAACATCAAGTATGCGCTGGGTACGCTCAACGAGCAGGATCTGCAGCAGCTGAATAGCACGCTGGGCAAAGAGATTACCACTACACCAGAAGTGGTAGCGCCGGAAAATAACCAACAGGCCGCGCGTGTTGATAACGGTCCTAAGGCATCATCGCCTTCTGCCGCCGCACAAGCCCGTCCAGCTGCCGCACGCAGCAGCGGAAATCCATTCGGTAATTAATTCCCCAAGGGGCCGCATGCGGCCCCTTTCGCATTCAATCGTATAGCTACGTAAAGATCCTTTCCCCATCTGGCTTCCCGCTTCATTTTCCACCGCTCATCCCCTATCCTTACCCCACCTTTGGGCACAGGATGAAAATAATGAAACGGACGAAAAATATTCGCCATGCCGCTTTCCGTAAAAGCTGGCAGGCACGCCACTTAACGCCAGTCGCCTTTGCCGTTAGCGCAGTGTTTATGCTGGCAGGCTGCGAACAGAGTGATGAAACGGTGTCGCTCTATCAAAACGCGGATGATTGTGCAAAAGCCAACCCTGGCCAGAGCGCGCAATGTACCACTGCGTATAACAACGCACAGAAAGAAGCCGAACGTACTGCGCCAAAATACGCCACGCGTGAAGATTGTGTGGCTGAATTTGGTGAAAACCAGTGCCAGCAAACTCCAGCGCAAGCGGGCGTAGGGACTACCGCTAATAATGCCGAAGCACAGCAAAGCGGTAGCTTCTGGATGCCGTTGATGGCCGGTTACATGATGGGGCGTATGATGAGCGGCGGCGCAGGTTTTGCCCAACAGCCGCTCTTCTCGCCAAAAAATCCTAACAGCCCGGCAAATGGTAAATTTGTTGATGCTGCGGGTAAAAACTACGGCAATGCGACATCGGGTCGCACCATTAACGTGCCGAAAACAGCGATGGCGCCGAAACCCGCGACCACTTCCACCATCACGCGTGGCGGCTTTGGTGACAGCGTGGCAAAACAAAACACCATGCAGCGCAGCAGTGCCTCAGGCACCGGCAGCCGCTCGCTGGGAGGCTAAGCCGCAGCATGCAACGTATTCCAATCCAGGAACGTCCAGACTGGCGTGAAAAAGCAGCAGAATATGGTTTTCAGTTTCACACCATGTATGGCGAACCTTACTGGTGTGAAGACGCTTACTACCAATTCACGCTCGCGCAGGTTGAACAGCTGGAAGATACCACCGCCGAGCTGCACCAGATGTGTTTGCAGGCGGTGGAGAAAGTGGTGAACAGTGACGAGCTACTCACCCGTTTCTGCATTCCTAAGCACACCTGGGATTTTGTGCGTGAATCCTGGAAGTTGCGCCAGCCATCACTCTATTCACGCCTCGATCTGGCATGGGATGGCAAAGGTGACGCCAAGCTGCTGGAAAACAATGCTGATACGCCTACTTCATTGTATGAAGCCGCTTTCTTCCAGTGGATCTGGCTGGAGGATCAGGTCAAAGCGGGCAACCTGCCGCAGGGCAGCGACCAATTCAACAGCCTGCAAGAGAAGCTGATCGATCGCTTCGCCACACTGCATCAGCAATTCGGTTTCAACTGGCTGCACTTCTCTTGCTGTCGGGATACCGAAGAAGATCGTGCCACAGTGCAATATTTGCAGGACTGCGCCACCGAAGCCGGGCTGCCGAGCGAGTTTCTCTATATTGATGAGATTGGATTGGGTGAAAGAGGCCAGTTTACCGATGTAAACGATCAGGTCATCAGTAATCTGTTCAAGCTCTATCCGTGGGAATTCATGCTGCGCGAGGTGTTCTCCACCAAGCTGGCGGACGCCGGTGTGCGCTGGCTGGAACCGGCGTGGAAAAGCATTATTTCCAATAAAGCGCTCTTGCCATTGTTGTGGGAGATGTTCCCCAACCATCCTAACTTGCTGCCAGCTTACTTTGCAGATGATGAAAACGCGCCGCAGATGGATAAATATGTGGTGAAACCGCTGTTTTCCCGCGAAGGTGCCAATATTCGCATTATTGAAAACGGTCAGGAAATCGCGCGCGCCGAGGGTCCATATGGCGAAGAAGGCATGATTATCCAGCAGTTCTATCAGTTACCCAAATTTGGTGATAGCTACACGCTGATTGGTAGCTGGCTGATTGACGATCAACCTGCCGGCATCGGCCTGCGTGAAGATCGCGCACTGATCACTCAGGATCTGTCGCGTTTCTATCCGCACGTCTTTATTGAGTAAACGCTACGCCGCCCGCACGCTTCGGGCGGCTGCGTTCGTTAGCCAATCTGCACTGACATCATACTGATCGCGCCCATTTCCATCCCTTCCACGGGAAGGGTAATCGCTTCATCAGCGGCACGCGCGCCGAGAATATAGAGCAGCGGTAAATAATGTTCAGGCGTTGGATTCGACTGCTGTGCATCTGGATGCTGCATAAAGTTCACCAGCGGATGATCCGCGGCCTCGCCCTGGAAAGCCAAATTATCCCGCACAAACTGATTAAAACGCTCCGCCCACGGATACGCGGTTTCAGCTCCCTGCCAGCGCAGCATGCGCAGATTGTGCACCACGTTACCGCTAGCAACGATCATCACTCCTGCTTCTCGCAATGACGCCAGCTTTTGACCTAACGCGTAGTGCCATTCGGCAGGTTTAGTGCCGTCGATACTTAATTGCACCACCGGGATATCAGCATTGGGATACATTTTTGCCAGTACACCCCAGGAACCATGATCAAACCCCCACTCCTGATCGGCATGAACTGCGATTGGTGCGAGTAAATCAATGATTTGCTGAGCGAGTTCGGGCGACCCGGGCGCCGGATATCGCACATCAAATAACGCCTGAGGGAACCCGCCAAAATCATGGATAGTGCGTGGATTATTCATCGCCGTCACCGCCGTGCCGCGTGTGTACCAGTGCGCCGAAACCGCGAGAATCGCGCGTGGACGCGGCAAGGTGGCGCCCAAATGCTGCCAGGTTTGGGTATAACGATTATCTTCCAGTACGTTCATCGGGCTACCGTGGCCAAGGAACAGCGCAGGCATGCGTGTAGTGCTCATGATTAATCCTCTGACGAAGTGTCGCTTTGTTAAACGTTACGATACGCGCTTTCGCATGGGGATTAACGCTGATAAGTATGATGAATTCATTCAGAAAATTTGAATGATATTCCGGCATAATTTAGCATCATGCGCTCCTGATTGGCTTAAGGACTCAATGACAAACTGAGAGAGGGAAGTTGATGGAAGAATTGTCGCAATAAAACTTTACGTTGTTTTATTTATCAGTGATATAGCGCGCGCGTAAGACTGAGCGAGACCGGTCTTGTTACATCCCTTAAATATGCTTCTTAAACTCCACTCGATTTTAGAAACAAGAGCAGTGGAATATATGTTAATTCAGGGAGCAATATTGTGCCTGGCGATGAATATCTACCATGAAGCGCGTGGCGAACCGATTAAAGGACAAATAGCCGTTGGCACGGTGACCATGAACCGTGCGAACTGGGATGTCAAAGAGATCTGTCCTGTGGTGTACGCACCAAAGCAGTTCTCCTGGACGTCTCTCAAGAAAAATCCTTATCGTTACCCACCACATGAAGATAAGAGCTGGCAGCGCGCCAGAAATCTGGCACAGAAGATTGTTGAAGGGGAATTAGAGGACGTGACAAAAGGTGCGACCTTCTTCCATGCACATAGCGTCAAACCGGCATGGCGTCATACCTTTCAGCGTACTGTGGTAATTGGCAATCACGTGTTTTATGCCAATCGCTAAAACATAAAAAGGCCGGGTAGATATCTACCCGGCCTTTTTCTTGCACATCCATTCAGTTAGCTGGCGTGACGCGTTTCACGCTGACGGCGATACGCCACCAGATCTTCAATGGTGACGACCGGCATATCATGTTGCTTAGCAAACACGATCGCTTCTGGCGCGTGCGCCATGCTGCCATCATCATTGGTCAATTCGCACAGCACGCCCGCAGGTTTAAATCCTGCCAGCGTCACCAGATCGATAGTCGCTTCAGTATGCCCGCCACGAGACAACACTCCGCCTTCACGCGCACGCAGCGGAAAAACATGGCCCGGGCGGTTAAGGTCTGAAGGCTTGGCACCATCAGCCACTGCAGCACGAATGGTGGTGATACGATCGGCAGCAGAAACACCGGTGGTGACACCGCTTGCGGCTTCAATAGTCACCGTGAAACCTGTGCCGTACGCGCTGGTATTCGTTTCCACCATCATTGGCAGCTCAAGCTGCTGGCGGCGCTCTTCAGTAATGCAGAGGCAAACAATACCGCTACCGTGACGAATGGTTAATGCCATCTGTTCCACGGTCATGGTTTCTGCCGGGAAGATCATGTCACCTTCGTTTTCACGATTTTCATCGTCAAGCACCATTACACCGCGGCCGTTGCGCAGCGCATCAATGGCACGTTCTACACGCTGTTCAGGCGTGCCAAATTCAGAAAGAAGCGTCTGATTCATGGTAAAAAAACCTTATAAAATATGAGTTACCAGAACCAGGGCGTGCTTAGGAGTGCGTACAGAACACATGGCAATAACGTGACGCGCGGGCAAAGCCCGGCTGATGTCGTTACCCTCTCCCATCCGGACTTTAACCGTCGGCTCCGGAATTACACCGGATCTGCTGACCTTTCACATTGCTGTGAGAGCGCTCGCGGGCTTTCAGCTAAAGCTGATTTACCGCCGGTGGGGAATTTCGCCCCGCCCTGAGAATAAGCGAACAAACTATAACGCCAATCATCTGGTCGGGCAATCGACAAAAGTGCAAATGCTTTTGCATTTCCTGCGTTGCGGATTTCAGGTTTAACCTTTTCGTTTCAGGCATTACACTTAATAGCTATTGAGTCCGAACACGCGCAGCTATCGGCCACCGTAACCAGGAAATAATCATGATCGACACGAAAAAAATTGAACAACTGGCTCGCCAGGTACATGAAGCTATGCCGAAAGGGATTCGCGATTTTGGCGATGATGTCGAAAAGAAAATCCGTCAGGTTTTGCAGGCGCAGTTGACGCGCATGGACCTGGTGAATCGTGAAGAGTTTGATGTGCAGACGCAGGTTCTGCTGCGCACGCGCGAGAAGTTAGCTGCTTTGGAACAGCGCATGGCGAAGTTAGAAAGTGAAAGCCCAGCGGCACCCGCGCCGGCAATCATCACGCCAGATCCTGCTGGGAAAATCGATACTCCGCAATAAGCTAATGGGCGGGAGCATGACTCCCGCCCATTCACACTTAATGACTGCGAATAGTTTTGATGATATTGCTGGTTGAGATGCCATCTTCGAAGTTAAGCACACGCACGTCACCGCCGTTCGCCCAAACCTCTTTGCTTCCCGCGATATCTTCCGGCTTATAATCACCGCCTTTTACCAGCAGATCCGGCAACACCTCAGCAATCAGACGCTGTGGCGTATCCTCTTCAAACAGTACCACCCAATCCACCGCTTCAAGCGCACCCAGCACAATCATGCGGTTTTCTTGTGGGTTGACTGGACGCGTTTCGCCTTTCAGACGCTTCGTGGACGCATCACTGTTTACAGCCACAATCAGGCGATCGCCCAGCTTGCGCGCGTTCGCCAGATAAGAAACATGGCCAGCATGCAGGATGTCAAACACGCCGTTAGTCATCACCACTTTCTCACCACGCTGACGTGCCAGAGCAACAGCGCCTTTCAACTCTGCCTCGGTCATCACACCAAATCCGGTTTCCGGACGTGCGTGAATCGCGTTCTCCAACTCAACGGTGCTAACAGTGGAAGTACCCAGCTTGCCAACGACTACGCCTGCTGCAGCATTGGCGAGGAAACACGCCTCTTCCAGGCTGTCGCCAGCGGCCAGAACGGCTGCCAGCACGCCAATCACCGTATCGCCCGCGCCGGTAACGTCATACACTTCCTGCGCCTGTGTGGGCAGATGCAGCGGTTCTTTGCCCGGCTGCAGCAGTGTCATACCATTTTCAGAACGGGTTACCAGTAGCGCGGAGAGTTCGTAATCAGCGATTAACTGCATGCCACGGCTGACAATCTCTTCGACGGTTTTGCATTTACCCACCACCGCTTCAAATTCCGACAAATTCGGCGTCAGCAGCGTTGCACCGCGGTAACGCTCGAAATCCGTGCCTTTTGGATCAATCAACACCGGCACTTTCGCTTCACGCGCCAGTTGGATCATGGTTTGTACGCTGTTCAGCGCGCCCTTGGCGTAGTCAGAAAGCACCAGAGCACCCGCTTGTGTCAGCGATTGACGCATACGATCGTGAATTGGCTGCGGATCAATCTGCTCAAAACCCTCTTCGAAATCGAGACGAATCAGCTGCTGATTGCGCGATAGCACGCGCAGTTTAGTAATGGTTGGATGGGTTTTCACCGCCACAAAATCGCAGTCGACATTCACCTTCTGCAAGGTTTCACTCAGTACACGCGCGGCGTCATCGGCGCCGGTCAAGCCAATCAGCCGCGACGCTGCACCGAGTGCAGCAATGTTCATTGCAACGTTTGCCGCGCCCCCTGGACGCTCCTCAATGGTATCCACTTTCACCACCGGCACCGGCGCTTCCGGTGAAATACGGCTGGTTGGGCCATACCAATAGCGGTCTAACATCACATCGCCGACGACCAGCACAGTGGCCTTGCCAAAAGTGGGCAGTGTTACTTTCATTCAGAGACTCCAACACGGTCAAAATAATGCGCGGGATATTACCACATAAGCCATAAGGCTCACTGTTCCGCGCCGTCAGATTCGGTGGCGCTTAGCCAGCGCTGCCAACTGCTTTTTACTACTGCGCGCTCTGCGACAAAGGCTTCTGGTGCCACATGGCCAGGTAATTCCTGCAGCGCAAGATGATGCAGCGCATCACGCAGCGTAACGTAAGCGTGCGTTAAAGCCTGCGCTTCCTCTTCGGGCATAATCATCTGCCGCGCCATCAGTTCAAAAATACGCACGTTATCCGACCAGCGCGTCAACGCAGGCTGATCGGCTGCGTAGCCTAAGACAAGATATTGCGCGATGAATTCAATGTCGGTGATACCGCCCTCATCGGTCTTAATTTCCCAGCGACCTTTATGTTTATTGCTGAGATGCGCACGCATTTTTTCGCGCATTTCACGCACTTCTTTTCGTAATGAGCCCGCTTCGCGCGGCAGGCAAAGAATGCCTCGTCGGATATCATCAAAGCGTTCACACAACGCGGGTTCGCCAAACACAATACGCGCACGCACTAACGCCTGATGTTCCCAGGTCCAGGCCTCGCTGCGCTGATATTCGTTAAAAGCGGTAAAAGTACTGACCAGCATGCCCGCCGAGCCAGAAGGACGCAGACGCGCATCCACTTCATATAAAATGCCGGACGATGTGCGCGTACTAAACAGATGCATCACACGCTGTGCCAGGCGTAGATAGAACTGACGACCATCAATTACGCGCTCGCCATCGGTTTCAGCATCATCCGGACAATCATGTAAGAACACTAAATCAAGATCAGAGCTGTAACCTAGCTCCCAACCACCGAGTTTACCGTAACCGACAACCGCGAAACCGCGTTCATTATCGCTTGTAAGATGCGATGGACGACCATAACGCTGCACCATCATCTGCCAAGCCTGCTGCACCACGGATTCGATAATCGCTTCGGCCAGCCAGGTTAAGTGATCGCTCACTTTCATCACTGGCAGCGTTTCAGCAATATCGGCAGCGGCAATACGTAGATGTTGCGCCTGTTTAAACTGGCGTAACGCTTCGAGTTGCTGCTCTTCGTCATCGGTAGGAATACGCAGCAGATATTGACGCAGTTCGTCGCGGTAGGCGTCGGTTGCGGTGGGTTGATACAGCGTTGCGGGATCGAGCAGCTCATCCAGTAATAGCGGATAACGTGCCAGCTGGCTGGCAACCATGGGTGAGGCGGCACAGAGGCGAATCAGATGACGCAGCGCGCCATGATATTCGGTAAGTAACTCGAGATAGGTGCTACGTGTCAGCACGCCCAGTAACAGCGGTGTCAGGCGGTTGAGCAGCACATCCGCATCTTCGCGCGGACAAACTTCACTGAGCAAACGCGGCATTAGCTGATCGAGTGCCAGACGACCGCGTGGACCAATGGTACGGCGGCTTACATCCTGGCGGAAATTGTTTAGCGCGTTATAAAGCGCGTGACGCTGCGCATCTGCTAGCTGCGGCACCACCGGGATGAGATCGCTTTCTTCCAGCGCGTCCTGCCACAAACCGGCAAATTCGGCCAACTGTGGCTGATCGTCCACATCCGGCGCATCGTCACCAATTAGCTCATCAAAAATGGCTCGCACGCCTGACATCTGTTGTTCAAGCCGCAGTATCAGGGCGCTCCAGTCTGCCGCGCCCATGGCCCAGGCCAGGCGCTGACGATCAAGCTCGTTTTCCGGCAGCGTTTGCGTTTGCTCATCATTAATACTTTGCAGCAGGTTTTCCAGCCGACGCAGGAAGAGATAGGCTTCACGCAGGTGATCAACCTGCTTGGGGCTCAATAAAGCCAGCTCGCCAATTGCTTTGAGCGTGGGCAGCAAGGAGCGTAGCTGTAGTGAACGCTCACGTCCACCGCGAATCAGTTGGAACACCTGAACGATGAATTCGGTTTCACGAATGCCGCCGGCGCCAAGCTTAATGTTGTCTTTCAAGCCACGTCGACGGACTTCTCGGGCAATCATGCCCTTCATGTTACGCAGCGATTGAATCACACTGAAATCGATATAACGTCGATAGACGAACGGACGCAGCATTTGCTGCAATTCCTGGCTCCAGTGGCCATGATCGTCACCCATCAGGCGCGCTTTAACCATTGCATAGCGTTCCCAGTCGCGGCCTTGCTCCTGATAATAATCTTCCAGTGCCGCAAAGCTCAGCACCAGCGGACCGCTGTCACCAAACGGACGCAGACGCATATCCACGCGATAAACAAATCCATCCACCGTCGGTTGATCTAATACTTTAATCAGCCGCTGACCCATGCGCGTAAAGAACTGCGCATTGTCGAGCTCGCGCCGTCCACCTTGCGTCACGCCGTTTTCCGGCCAGGCAAAAATCAGATCGATATCAGAAGAGAAGTTGAGTTCACAGCCGCCGAGTTTACCCATGCCAAGAATCAGCATCGGTTGGGCTTCCCCGGCTTCATTGCATGGCGTGCCAAAATCGCGGCTGCAATCCTGCCAGACCCAATCGCGCGCCGCCGCGATAAGGATTTCCGCCAGCGTGCTGAGTTGCTGCAAACTCTGTTCAGTGCTGGATTGCTGTAGCGCCTGCATCCAGGCAATGCGCACCAGCATATGACGACGGAACAAACGCAGTTCGCGCATCAGGGAGGTTTCGTTATCAACCGCTTGCAGCGCGTCTTTCAGCCAGCGGGCATAGTGCTGCCACTCATCTGGTGCAGGCGCCTGCTGTTGTAGATGCTGCCACCATTCGGGATGCTGCTGCAGATTATCAAGGATAAAGTCACTAAAGGTCAGCGCACTCGCCTGTTCTGGCGTGAACGCTGAGAGTGGCAAATTAAGTCGCTCTGCCACATTAGTCAACTGCGCCTGCATTAGCGCCGGTAACGGTAACAACATCTTCTCTCCCTGATTGGATTTTTCGTTAGCGTTTGATTCCGCTATTGAGCCAGAACGGAGCCGGTTTAATCGCCAGATTCACGAGCTGCATTAAGCCGTGATTCTGTTTGACGCGAATGGCATGCTGTAACTCCAGCCAACCTTCCAGCCAAATATTTACCTCTTCCGCTGGATAGGCACCCGCCAGCAGATTCACCGCCAGCAGCTGGCGATTCAGGCGCGTCGCTTTATCCTGAAATTCATTGAACAGCTGTACGTCAACAAAGGTTTCTCTGAGATCGGCCGAGATGCGGCTCAGCATAATATCGCTGAAGCGCTTGAACGATCCCTCCAGCTTGCTTTTGCTCTTGTCGTCGAGCCAGTGTTGCCACTGAGACTCAACCAGCCAGTGAGTAAGTGCTAACTGCGATTCAACGGAGATCAATGAGAAGCAGGTTGCTTCTGCATTATTCTCTTCATCGGCCAGCAGCTCTTCCTGACGGGTTAATTTTTGGCGCAGATCGCTGCTCGCTTTGCGTGGCACCAATGCACCAAACAAGGAGAAAGCCTGACGCAGTGTCTCCAGCGCATCGATCACAGCCGCTTTGGCCTCTTTATTACCACGCAACCAGACTTCTTCGTGATATTGCCAATGATTCAGTGCAGCGGTCATCGCGTTGATCATGCCCTGCTCAACCGACGCTTTAGCGGCGATTTTCTGTAACGGTAAAGTGCGGATTGGACGCGGTAGGTTACCTTGCGCCAACTGGTAGCCGCGCGCGGCTTTGCTCAAGCTACCAAGACGCAATCCGCCCATGGCGATAAGCGCTTCGGCGAATGTCAGCATATCGGCGCGCTGCCCACTCTTGAGCTCCAGCTCAACTTCATAAAGTGGTTCTTTAAATTCACCGGCAGCCACTTCACCGCGGTCAAACGCCACTTCAATTTCGCTGTCGCCAAATTGCACCAGCCACGTTTCGCGCTGGAAATGCGTGCTGAACAGCGGCTGCAGTCGCGCTTGCAACTCCGCAACGTCAGTACCCTGCGTCCAAATTTCTGCTGGCAGGCGTGCAATATCCAGCTGCGGCTCAGGGAGATCAACGTTGTATTCCGGACGCTGATGCAGACCGCCAACGGTTTTACCGGCCGCCTTTAGCGTCATTTCATAGCGCTGATCGACACCACGAATGCGCAGGCCCATGTCCCAACGACGCAGTTGGTTGTCGTCGGTTTCATAATAGATGTTAGTCAGCTCGCGCGCGGCGAAGTGCTGATGTGGCCAGGTGGCAAGCGTTTCAGCCAGTTTTTCGGCTGCTTGCGGTGTGGCAATGAACTTTAATTCGATTTCAATGGTCATAATTTTTTATTCAATACGCTGCTGGCACTTACGAGTTTAATCTGGCGAAGAGTAATGCACCGGAAGCCCGCTGTCTCCGCTTTCTTGCGCTTTTACGACCCTTTTCGCACCGGATTGAGACCAGGATAGTTCTCATTCAGATTTTTGAGAAGCGTCTCCAGACTGTGCCGGTAATTTTACGCCATTAAGAAAAAACGACATCGAATGAAAAAAATCACACTTGCTGCCCTTTCTTTGCTGGCTTTCAGCGCCATCACTCCTGCTCATGCTGCTGACGAAAAGCGTTACATCTCCGATGAATTGTCCACTTGGGTGCGCAGCGGTCCCGGCGATCAGTATCGCCTGATCGGCAAGCTGAACGCCGGAGAGGAAGTGACCTTACTGCAAACCAATAACGATTCTCAATATGGCCAAATTCGTGATGCAGAAGGCAAAACCAACTGGATTCCACTTTCGCAGCTGAGCGCTAATCCTAGCCTGCGCACCCGCGTGCCGCAGCTGGAGCAGCAGGTTAAAGACCTGACGGCTAAGCTGGCGAATATCGACAACAGCTGGAACCAGCGCACTTCCGAGATGCAGAACAAAGTGGCCAACAGCGATGGCACCATTGATGGCCTGAAAGCGGAGAATCAGAAGCTGAAGAATGAGCTGATTGTCGCGCAGAAGAAAGTCAGTGCCGCCAATGTGCAGTTGGATGACAAACAGCGCACCATCATCATGCAGTGGTTTATGTATGGCGGCGGCGTGCTGGGTGTCGGTCTGCTGCTGGGTCTGTTGCTGCCGCATATGGTGCCGCGCCGGAAGAAAAACGATCGCTGGATGAACTAACACTCCACGCAGATTTGTTCTTTTATTTAAGGGGATCGTAAGATGCCCTTTTTGGCGTGCCCGATTTTTAGCCAAAGTATGCAACAATAAAGCAACAAGCGTGTTGAGCACGCAATTTTTGATTTGCTTCTGGAGTGGTTGAGTGAAGACGTTTCTGGTCGGTGGTGCAGTACGCGATGCCTTACTGCGTTTGCCGGTAAAAGATCGAGATTGGGTAGTGGTGGGCACGACGCCCGAGGCGATGCTGGCTGAAGGTTATCAGCAAGTTGGTCGGGATTTTCCGGTTTTTTTGCATCCGCGAAGTCGTGAAGAGTATGCGCTGGCGCGTACCGAACGCAAAAGCGGCAAGGGTTACACGGGTTTCGTGACGCAATTCGCACCGGATGTCTCGCTCGAACAAGATCTGCAGCGTCGTGATCTCACCATCAATGCCATCGCCCAAAGCGACAGTGGCGAACTGATTGATCCTTATGGCGGTCAACGCGATCTGGCTCAACGCCAGCTGCGCCATGTTTCCGCCGCCTTTAATGAAGATCCGCTGCGTGTATTGCGCGTGGCGCGTTTCGCCGCCCGCTTTGCTCATCTAAATTTCCGTATTGCCGATGAAACCCAGGCGCTCATGCGCGAAATGGCGGTCAGTGGTGAGCTGGCGCATCTCACCGCAGAACGCGTGTGGAAAGAGACAGAAAAAGCGTTGCTGACGCGCAATCCTCAGGTCTATTTCCAGGTGCTGCGTGATTGCGGCGCACTGCAGGTGCTGTTCCCGGAAATTGATAGCCTTTACGGCATTCCAGCCCCGATTAAATGGCATCCCGAAATTGATACCGGCGTACATGCGCTGATGACGCTGACAATGTCAGCCGCCCTCTCAGATCAACTGGATGTGCGTTTCGCCACGCTGTTTCACGATGTCGGCAAAGCGCTGACGCCACCCGAAAAATGGCCTAGCCATCATGGGCATGGCCTCGCAGGTGTGCCGATTGTTGAAGCGCTGTGCCAACGTCTGCGCGTGCCGAATCAGATACGTGATTTGGCGTTAGTGGTGACCGAATTCCATGACGTGGTGCACACCATTGAGCGTCAACCGGCAGACGCTTTAATCGCACTTTTTGATCGTATCGATGCCTGGCGCAAGCCCGATCGGGTGGAAAAAATGGCGCTTACCAGCGAAGCGGATGCACGCGGGCGCGCGGGCATGGAAAGCATGGCTTATCCGCAAGGCGACTATTTGCGTCAGGCGTTTTCGCTGGCGCAAGCGGTGCCAACCAAAGAGGTGGTTGCGGCAGGATTTAAAGGTGCTGAAGTGCGGGAAGAGTTAACGCGTCGGCGTATTGCGGTACTGCAGGCGGAGTTGATTAACGCGCGACCCGTTTAACCGGCCGCGCGTTGCAACTTACATAAAGACGGCGTAGACCACTGCCGCAACAATGAAGCGGTAGATGGCGAAAGAGACGAACGAGATACGCTTGATGAGCTCAAGGAACACTTTGATCGCCAGCAGCGCCACAACGAAAGCCGTCACAAATCCGACGGCAAACATTGGCAAATCCTGCATCGTCAGGAAGCCCAGGCTCTTGTAGAGATCCAGTCCGGTTGCGCCAATCATCATCGGCACCGCCAGAATGAACGAGAACTCCGATGCCGCATAGCGACTTACGCCCATCAACATACCGCCAGAAATCGTCGCCCCCGAGCGCGAAAAGCCCGGCCACAGCGCCAGACACTGGAAGCAGCCAATCATAAACGCCTGACGGTAGGTGATATCGTCTACGCCAACCGCTTTAGGTTGCTTCGGCTTGAAGTATTCCGCCACCAGCAGCAGCACACCACCGACGACCAGCGCATACATTACGTTGATGGGGTTAAACAGCGTTTTGATTTGATCGTGCAGCAACAAACCAATCACCACCGCCGGTACCATTCCCAATAAAATATGAATCAGCGTTAATTTACCGGTACCGACGCCTTCGTGTTTGACCTCACCGAAGTGAATCCCAATCAAACCAAACAGGCGACGCCAGAACATCACGACCACAGCCAGAATTGATCCCAACTGAATCACAACTTCGAAGGTTTCAGCGGTCTCACCTTCAAAACCCAGTAGATGGCCAACGATAATCATGTGGCCCGTGGAGGAGACCGGCAGGAATTCCGTGAGGCCTTCTACAACCCCCAGGATTGCAGCTACCCAAAGCTGGTGAATGTCTGCCATCAAAATATTTCCTCTATCCGTTTTAAACAGTAAAAAGGCGGTCGCAAAGGGCTACCGCCTGAAATTATGCCTGCGTCACGCTGAAGGAAACCTTAAGAAATTCAGGTAGAATCTGTTCGTTAGCGCAACGGCCTCAAGTGAGACACACCATAATTTGGTTTGGTTTCATTGTGATGGCAATCACGGAAGATTTATTTCGGAATAGTCCCGCGCTCAATACGCACGCCAACGCTCGCTGCCTGGGCTACAGCGCCCGGTTTACCTACCTTTATTCGCACGCCGGGCGTTTTGAAACGATTCATCAACAGATCGGCGATTTCTTCCGCCACCCTTTCGACCAAAGCAAAACGCTGGCCTTGCAGATGATTGAGGATCACTTCGGTGACATCAGCGTAGCTCAGGCAATCCTTCACATCGTCGCTGGCCGCGGCCTGGCGGTTGTCCCACGCCATTTCGACATCGAGCACTAGCTTCTGCTGCATGCCCTGTTCCCAGTCGTAAACGCCAATGGTCGTGAACACGGTAAGCTGCTCGATAAATACGATATCCATGATGTCAGTCTCTGTTTTTGGCTAAGCCGGATACCACTTCCGGCGGATTATGCGTATTATCCACGCTTATCGAGAACAAAACGACCCAAAAGGAACGGTACGACGCTATGAGTGCTATCGCGCTTGGTATGATTATTTTCGCGTATCTGTGCGGCTCGATTTCCAGTGCGATTCTGGTGTGTAAACTGGCTGGTTTACCCGATCCGCGCCTGGAAGGCTCAGGTAATCCTGGCGCGACCAACGTTTTGCGCATTGGAGGCAAAGTTGCCGCTGCCGCGGTACTGATTTTTGACGTGGCGAAAGGCATGCTTCCCGTGTGGATCGCTTATCTGCTGCATGTTACGCCGCTCTATCTTGGATTAACGGCGATTGCTGCCTGCCTCGGCCATATTTATCCAGTATTCTTTCGTTTCCGCGGCGGTAAAGGCGTGGCGACGGCATTTGGTGCCATTGCGCCGATTGGCTGGGATTTAACGGGGTTAATGACCGGTACCTGGCTGCTGACGGTGTTGCTGAGTGGCTACTCCTCACTCGGCGCAATTGTTAGCGCGCTCATCGCACCGTTTTACGTGTGGTGGTTCAAACCACAATTCACTTTTCCCGTATCTATGCTGTCCTGCCTGATTCTTTTGCGGCATCACGACAACATCCAGCGCCTGTGGCGCGGACAGGAAAATAAAATCTGGAAGCGGAAGAAGAAGAAATAAAAAACCGGCGCGAGGCCGGTTTTTTCGTTTTAGATGGCGGGCAATTCTGACAGTGGCCAACGCGGCCGTACACTGACGCCGAGTCCCCCGCTTGTGCCGCCTTTGAGGCGCACCATGCCAGCGTAAGCAATCATCGCACCGTTATCGGTGCAAAACTCAGGGCGCGCATAAAACACTTCGCCGCCACGCTTTTGCATCATCTCGGCCATTCGCTCACGCAGCGTGCGGTTCGCGCTGACGCCACCCGCAATTACCAAACGTTTGAAGCCGGTTTGATCAAGCGCACGTTTGCACTTAATCATCAACGTATCGACCACTGCATCCTCAAACGCGCGGGCGATATCAGCGCGCGCTTGCTCATCGCCCTGATGCTCACGAATGGTGTTTGCCGCGAAAGTCTTTAAGCCGGAGAAGCTGAAATCCAGCCCCGGACGATCGGTCATTGGCCGCGGGAAGCGGAAACGGTTTGGAGTGCCCTGCTGCGCCATGCGCGACAGCATCGGTCCGCCGGGATAATCCAGACCGAGCAATTTGGCCGTTTTATCAAAGGCTTCACCTGCAGCATCGTCAATCGATTCCCCCAGCAAAGTGTATTCTCCAATGCCGGTCACGCTGATTAACTGCGTGTGCCCGCCGGAAACCAGCAGCGCAACAAAGGGAAATTCAGGTGGATTCTCTTCCAGCATCGGCGCCAACAGATGCCCTTCCATGTGATGCACCGGTACTGCCGGCACATTCCAGGCGAACGCCAACGCACGGCCAATGGTGGCACCAACCAGCAGCGCACCCACTAAACCTGGCCCTGCAGTGTAAGCCACACCATCAATTTGCTGCGGCTCAAGGCCGGCTTCTTTTAGTGCAGCCTGAATCAGCGGCACGGTTTTACGTACGTGGTCACGCGATGCCAGTTCAGGCACCACGCCGCCGTAATCGGCATGCAGTTTGACCTGGCTATATAATTGATTTGCCAGCAGACCGGACGCATCATCATATATCGCGATGCCGGTTTCATCGCAGGACGTTTCAATACCCAGAACTCGCATAGCTTTTATCACCCTCTTCGTGCGGCGCGCAGTGTAACACAGGCAATTCTTACGCCAGAGACTTTGCCCCTGAAAAAGTGTTTTTCTGTCGCACAAAGAGTGCGCTATACTCCACGGCCTGAAAAAACCGGCAGCCGCGATGGCATATGCCCCTGTTGGTTCTAAATTATACATGGTGCTTTACAAGTCAGCCGCGGCTGGAGTAAAATGCTGCACCATTTTGAAATGTGCTGGCGCCGCAGTCAGCAGCAAAAACCGAATTTTATCGAGGTAAGAGTTACATGCCGGTAATTAAAGTACGTGAAAACGAGCCGTTCGACGTAGCACTGCGTCGCTTTAAGCGTTCATGCGAGAAAGCAGGTGTTTTGGCAGAAGTTCGTAGCCGTGAGTTCTACGAGAAGCCTACCACTGAGCGTAAGCGCGCTAAAGCATCTGCAGTTAAGCGTCACGCCAAGAAACTGGCTCGCGAAAACGCACGCCGCACTCGTCTGTACTAATTTCTTGCGGAAGTTCGCTTCCGCCGCGTGATAAACGCAGACAGAGTCAAGTAAAAGGCCGTGCTTTCCGAAAGGAAGCGCGGCTTGTTGTCGTTTATGAGCTGAAAAATCGGGGCTTATGGCTGGACGAATTCCACGCATATTTATCAACGACTTACTTGCCCGCACGGACATCGTGGATATCATCGATGCTCGCGTTAAGCTGAAAAAGCAGGGTAAGAACTATCACGCGTGCTGTCCTTTTCATAATGAGAAAACCCCCTCTTTTACCGTAAGCGGTGAGAAGCAGTTTTATTACTGCTTCGGCTGTGGCGCCAAAGGCAACGCTATCGACTTCCTGATGAATCACGATCGTCTGGAATTTGTTGAAAGCGTTGAGGAGCTGGCCACGCTTCATGGCTTAGAAGTGCCCTATGAAGCGGGCAATGGCCCTAGCCAGATGGAGCGCCATCAACGTCAAAGTCTTTATCAGTTGCTGGAAGGTCTTAACGACTTCTATCAACAGAGCCTGCGTAATCCACAAGCGCAATCTGCACAGCACTATCTCGCCACCCGTGGTCTTAGTCAGGAAGTGATCGATCACTTCGCTATCGGCTATGCACCTGCCGGTTGGGATAATGCACTGAAGCGCTTTGGGCAGCAGAAAGATGATCGCGAATCACTGATGGAAGCCGGCATGTTGGTCAGCAATGACTCAGGCCGCACCTATGATCGCTTCCGCGATCGCGTGATGTTCCCTATCCGCGATAAGCGTGGCCGCGTGATTGGTTTTGGTGGTCGCGTGCTGGGCAACGACACGCCGAAGTATCTGAACTCGCCTGAAACACCGATTTTCCATAAAGGCCGCCAGTTATACGGGCTTTATGAAGCGCAGAAAAATCATCCGCAACCCACGCGTTTACTGGTTGTCGAAGGTTATATGGACGTGGTGGCACTGGCGCAATTCGGCATTGATTATGCTGTAGCGTCGTTAGGCACCTCGACCACTGCTGAACACGTTCAGCTGCTTTACCGTTCAACCGATACCGTGATTTGCTGTTATGACGGTGACCGAGCCGGACGTGAAGCGGCATGGCGTACGCTCGAAACTGCATTGCCTTACATGAATGATGGTCGTCAGCTACGCTTTATGTTTTTGCCTGATGGCGAGGATCCGGACACGCTGGTACGCAAAGAGGGCAAAGCAGCCTTTGAAGCGCGGATGGAGCAAGCTACACCGCTCTCCACGTTTTTGTTCGACAGCCTGATGCCGCAAGTGGATTTGAGCACACGCGACGGCAAGACCAAGCTGGCAACACTGGCGTTACCGCTGATTAGTCAGATCCCCGGTGAAACGCTGCGCATTTATATGCGTCAAACATTGGGTAATAAACTTGGGATTCTTGACGATAACCAGTTAGACAAGCTGATGCCGAAGCTGGCAGAAAGTGGCGTGCTGCCAACTGCCCCACCGTTGAAACGCACCACCATGCGCGTGTTGATTGCGTTATTAGTGCAGAACCCACAGTTTGCCTCCATCGTGCCTACACTGGATGGATTAGAGCAGTCGAAAATGGCGGGTTTACCGCTATTTGTGGAGTTAGTCAGCCGTTGTACAGAGAATCCTGGCTTGACCACCGGACAGCTACTAGAGTTATATCGCGGAACAAATTTTAGCCAGACCCTTGAAACACTGGCCACCTGGAACCACATGATAGTGGATGAAGAGGCGGAAGAAGTGTTCCAGGATTCACTGGCGAGCATTTACGATTCCGCGCTCGAACAGCGCCTTGAAGCGCTGATCGCACGCGAGCGAACTGAAGGCTTAAGCGCCATCGAACGCCGCGAATTCTGGGCTTTAAGCCAGGCATTAGCGAAAAAATAAGATTTTAACTGGGTCTGAACGGCAAGCACGTTAAAAACCGCATTCTGGCTCAGTCATTTCCGGATTGTTAGACGCGATAAGCGAACCGGAAAACAAACAGCTCAAGATTTAGAGGCGTTAACGTCGCAGCCAGTTTCAGTGCTGCCAGCGCGCAGCACCCGGAGCGTACTGAAGTACGTGAGGAGTGCGAGCACTGCCAGCGCTGAAAATGGCAAGTAAGTTAGCCTCGGAAAGAACACAAGCGGCTTAAGTGCCGATTATATGAGGGCAAAGGCCCTGGCCGCGATGTAGGCAGCGGCAAAAACACAACGCCTTCACTGTTATAGTTGGCTCGCGCCGACCGACACCAATCTAATTAACAGAAGTGTGGATACCGTCTTATGGAGCAAAACCCGCAGTCACAGCTTAAGCTACTTGTCACCCGTGGTAAGGAGCAAGGCTATTTGACCTATGCTGAGGTCAATGACCATCTGCCGGAAGATATCGTCGACTCCGATCAGATCGAAGACATCATCCAGATGATTAATGACATGGGTATTCAGGTTGTAGAAGAAGCGCCTGATGCTGATGATCTGATACTGAATGAAAACAGCTCCGATACTGACGAAGATGCCGCAGAAGCCGCCGCTCAGGTTTTATCCAGTGTTGAATCTGAAATTGGCCGTACTACCGACCCGGTGCGCATGTATATGCGTGAAATGGGTACCGTTGAACTGCTGACGCGTGAAGGCGAAATTGACATCGCTAAGCGCATCGAAGACGGTATCAATCAGGTCCAATGCTCTGTAGCCGAATATCCGGAAGCGATCACCTATCTGCTCGATCAGTATGATCGCGTAGAAGCGGGCGACTATCGACTGTCAGACTTAATCATCGGATTCATCGATCCTAACGCGGAAGAAGATATCGCGCCGACCGCCACGCACGTGGGTTCTGAGTTATCTCAGGAAGATCGGAATGACGACGAAGAAGAAGATGAAGAGGATGATGACAGCTCTGACGACGATAATTCTATCGACCCAGAACTGGCTCGCGAGAAGTTTGGCGACCTGCGTACGCAGTACGAAACGACGCGTACCGTCATCAAAGCCAAAGGCCGCAGCCATGCTGACGCCGTTGCCGAAATCCAGAACCTCTCTGAAGTGTTCAAGCAGTTCCGCCTGGTACCGAAGCAGTTCGATTACCTGGTAAACAATATGCGTGAAATGATGGAGCGCGTGCGTACGCAAGAGCGCCTGATCATGAAGCTGTGTATTGAACTGTGCAAAATGCCGAAGAAAAACTTCATCACGTTGTTTACCGGCAACGAAACTAACCCAAGCTGGTTTAAAGCCGCGCTGGCTATGAACAAGCCATGGTCAGAAAAACTGCTGGATGTTGAAGATGATGTGAATCGTTCGCTGTACAAACTGCAGCAGATCGAAGAAGAAACGGGCTTGACTATCGAGCAGGTGAAGGACATCAACCGTCGCATGTCAATTGGCGAAGCGAAAGCGCGTCGTGCGAAGAAAGAGATGGTTGAAGCGAACTTACGTCTGGTTATCTCCATCGCGAAGAAATACACCAACCGTGGTCTGCAGTTCCTCGATCTGATTCAGGAAGGCAACATCGGCTTGATGAAAGCGGTTGATAAGTTTGAATACCGTCGTGGTTATAAGTTCTCAACTTACGCGACATGGTGGATTCGTCAGGCTATCACCCGCTCTATCGCTGACCAGGCGCGCACCATCCGTATTCCGGTGCATATGATTGAGACTATCAACAAACTTAACCGTATTTCGCGTCAGATGCTGCAAGAGATGGGTCGCGAACCGACGCCGGAAGAGTTGGCTGAACGTATGCTGATGCCGGAAGATAAGATCCGCAAAGTGCTGAAAATCGCTAAAGAGCCAATCTCTATGGAGACGCCGATTGGTGATGATGAAGATTCGCATCTGGGCGATTTTATCGAAGACACC
Source organism: Pantoea sp. X-Soil-ISGK-421 (assembly GCF_059730785.1). NCBI lineage: Bacteria > Pseudomonadati > Pseudomonadota > Gammaproteobacteria > Enterobacterales > Erwiniaceae > Pantoea > Pantoea sp. X-Soil-ISGK-421. The sequence goes on from NZ_AP035979.1 coordinate 3,528,143, forward strand.
ACGCTGGAGCTGCCGCTGGATTCCGCAACCTCGGAAAGCCTGCGCTCAGCTACCCACGACGTGTTGGCTGGCCTGACTGCGCGTGAAGCGAAAGTTCTGCGTATGCGTTTCGGTATTGATATGAACACCGACCACACGCTGGAAGAGGTAGGCAAACAGTTTGACGTAACGCGTGAGCGTATTCGTCAGATCGAAGCCAAGGCGCTGCGTAAACTGCGTCACCCAAGCCGCTCTGAAGTACTGCGTAGCTTCCTCGACGATTAATCGTTGTCGAGACGAAAGAACCCCGGCTTGCCGGGGTTTTTTATTGCCTGAAAATCAGTGTTTCACGCGTTAATCTGTAGCCAGTCATGCAGTTGGCGATAAGATTCGACCATCTCTTCCAGCGTCGCACGATTCAAACCGCTCGGATTGGGCAGCACCCATAGACGCGTTTCACCCAGCGTTTGCGATTGTTCGCCCCACTCAACTTTGCGCTGGCGAAACGCTTTCTGAAAAGCATCCTTGCCCAACACCGCCAACGCACGCGGCTGATAGCGGAGAATCTTTTGCTGCAAACGTGAACCACCGTCGCGAAGCTCATCACCGCCTAGCTCATTAGCCTGCACTGTCGGACGCTCAACCAGCATCGTGATGCCACAGCCGGTTTCCATCAGCCGCTGCTCCTGTTCGGGTTTAAGCAACTCACGCGTAAAGCCAGCCTGATATATCACTTTCCAGAAACGATTACCGGGATGCGCAAAGTGAAATCCGGTGTGCGCCGACGACTTGCCCGGATTAATGCCACAGAACAGTACCTGTAAATCAGGCGCGATGATGTCACGGATATCGTGCTCACTCATGCAGCCTCCAGTCCGGCGCGTTGTTTAACCGATCGACGGCTGCTTGCTAACATAGTGCGAGCCTCCTCGTGGTCCGGACAGGCGCGTGCCATTGCTACCGCGCCAACCATCTCAGCCAATATCGTGGTGGACGCGTCGTTTGCGTGCGGATGATTGAGTTCACGTAGCGTCATTGCCAAACGCTGCCGCATCGCTTCTCGTTGCTGGGAAAATAGCGTGCGCGCCTCGACCGGCAAATGCGCCATTTCACTTATCAGCGCAGGAAGCGGACAGCCTTCACCCGGCGTGTTGCAATGCTGCTCAGACAAATAGTTATCAATCAGCTGATTCAGTCGTTCAGCGGGATCGTTGATTGAAGTGATACCCGCAAAGCGGCGCGCTGAATCGGTAAACATTTCAGCAATCACCGCTTGCACCAGATCCTCGCGAGAAGCGAAATGTGCATAAAATCCGCCGTGTGTTAAGCCCACGCGCTTCATCAGCGCTGCGACGCCAATGCTTTCAGTTCCGTTCTCGCGCATCACCACAGAGGCCTCATCCAAAATGCGCTGTCGTGTACGCGCTTTATGGCTCAGCTTTTCCATCTTTATTGACTCCGACATCGTTGATGGCAATCAGTGTAATTATTACAACCATCATATTCTAGCTTGACGGTAAATATTATGATCGTCATATTAACCTACGTAAATATGATAACCATCATCTAGAGGGACATTCCATGTCACAACAATTGGCTTTGATCACCGGCGCATCAAGTGGTATTGGCGCGACCTATGCAAAACAACTGGCAGCACACGGCACAAACCTGATTCTGGTGGCGCGCGATGAAGCCAGGCTCAAGGCATTGGCACAATCACTGCGCGAGGCGCACGGCGTTGAAGTCGGCGTATTAGTTGCAGACCTAACCAGGCACGATGATTTGCAAAGAATCGATCGCGAAATCCAGCAAAATAATGCAATTACTCTTTTGATCAACAACGCCGGCATGACAGTAGAAGGCGAATTTCTTGACGGTGACATCGCGAAAATACAAACGATGCTAACGTTGAATATCGTTGCGCTGACGCAGCTGGCCCACAGTGCAGCCCAGGTATTTCGTGCACGTCACACTGGCACGATTGTGAATATTGCTTCGGTGCTAGCGCTGGTGAGCGAATCGGCGAATGGGGCGTACAACGCCAGTAAAGCGTATGTGCTTTCCCTGACTCGTAATCTGCATCGCGAATTAGCCGATAGTGGTGTGCGTGTGCAAGCTGTACTGCCCGGTTTAACGCGTACCGAGATCTTTGAGCGCGCAGGAAAATCTATCCACGAACTTCCGGCAGAGATGTTGATGGAAGTGGACGATTTAGTCTCGGCAGCGCTACGTGGACTTGATGCCGGTGAGTTGGTGACTATCCCGTCCGTGGAAGATATGCAGCTTTGGCAAACGTACGAAGAAGCACGCATCGCCATATTGCCCTTCATCTCGCTCAACAAGCCTGCATCGCGCTATTTGTAGCATTGGCAAACTTTCGAATGAGCCTGGTCTCAAAAACCAATGATGATTGGGCGCTTAATAAGCGATAAAGCATGGCATGATAGATTTTTCTTTTGGAGATCAAAGAGTCAGCCATTGCTGTAATTTTCACCAACCAAATGGTGAACTCTGGATCACCCTAACAAGATACTCTATAATCCCCGCTCCGCTGGCCCCTTAGCTCAGTGGTTAGAGCAGGCGACTCATAATCGCTTGGTCGCTGGTTCAAACCCAGCAGGGGCCACCAAATTTAGTGATGAAAATCATACTATTAAGCCACCTCTTTCAAGGTGGCTTTTTGTTGGTATTGCAAAGTAGCGATTAAATGGCGATACGTTTGCCAATGCATTTGTTGATATCAATCATGTTCTAAATCACTCACCTGCCATCTTACCGAACTCACACCTTTTTCCAGACTAATGCGGCTCACCAGGCTTTCAAGCTGATCGGTTAACGTTGGATGACCAATCACTTCGGCATTCACCTCCATACGATGCGGTGGATCCATATCTTCACTGTGCAACGATTGCAGCCGCAGGCCGCTGCCGCCCAGCGTGTGCAGCATCAGACTACGAACCTGAACCTCATCTTGCGCCAAACAGATAATTTGAACTTTATAATGTTGTATCGCTTCGGCTGCAGAGACGATGTTTTGTCGATTAATCCCTAAAGCCAGTTCACGCAGCAGAATATTCGCGCACAGGATCATCATGCAGCCGATCGTCGCTTCCAGCAGCAATCCCATGCTGCACAGCACGCCAATGGCGGCGGTACACCACAAGGTGGCGGCGGTATTCAATCCGCGAATATTTAAACCATCACGCATGATTACGCCGCCGCCGAGAAAACCGATACCGGAAACCACATAGGCTGCAACGCGCGATGCGTCGGTTGCGATGCCAGGCACGCTTTGAGTCATCAGAACGAAGAGACAAGCGCCGGTGCTAACCAGCGCATTGGTGCGCAATCCGGTCATACGTTGACGTAACTGGCGCTCACAACCGATCAGTGCGCCCAATACCAGCGCGACGGTGACGCGCAATAAAAAGATTTTCCAATCCATGTCAGACCCCACTCCGCCACTCTTTGTTTGCGGAATATCCGGTTAAATAATGGATCACAGACAGTGCTAATACAGCCAGGAATCAGCTGCATCATGCTAATGAAAAGGGGTGATTCTGGAAGGAAATCCACCGTCTTAACAGGCAGTTAAGACAGCTTTAAGGCTATCTTACCGCGAGGTCCTGCTGTAATCGTTCGGGACAAATGTCCAATGTCGCTCTCCTCTTGGGTAAAAATTCGCCGCGATTCTAAAGTGACTTATGCCGCGCCGCCAACTCAAAAATTCAGTTCGTTTACGTTGGGTTAAAAAAACCCGCCGAAGCGGGTTTGTCTGTGCATTATTTTCCCGTCAGTAGCCAACGGCTTAGCGTTCCTGAGTTAGCATAACCGCTGATAATGGCGGCATAACTATCAAAACGGTTAGTAACTTCGCTAACCTGGTTGTTGTAAAGATCGCTTTCTGCACTCAGTACGTCCAGCAATGAACGGCGGCCTAAGTGATACCACTGATCGAAGAAGTCCTTACGTATACGATCGGATTCCACAATCAGGTTTTTGTACAACACGGCGCGTTCCGCTGTTGAGTGTGCATTCTGACTTGCTGCACGCACACGGTTTTCCAGATCGCGGCGCTGCTCCTGCACCTGCTGACGGCTCGCTTCAGCCCGTTTAATCGCAGCAATTTCTTGTGCGTTGGTTGAACCGCCACGGAATAAACCCCAGGAGACGTTCAGCCCGGTTTGCCATGCAGGCTGGCGTCCGTATTGATCTTCCCGCGTGTTTTTACTGACGGTCCAGTTCAGTTTTGGTAAGCCCGAGGCTTTAATCGCTTCCGCTTCTTTGAAAGCCGCTCGTTCTTCGGCGCTGGCGCGCAAGATCAGCGGATGCACATCCAGACTCGCGAGCTGGCGATTTAAATCACCAAAGGAAAGCGACCACTTATCGCTGGCCGGTAAAGTCACACGACTGTTGCCCATCAAACGATTCAGAGTGATTTCGACATCACGTGCGCGTGATTCGGCATTTTCCAGGTAGCTCTGTGCTTGCAACAAGCGCCCTTTTGCCTGCGTCAGTTCACTGCGACGTCCGGTATCTGACTGAACAATACCGCTGAGCATTTTGGTCAGCTCCGCCATACGCGCCAGATACTGCTTGCTAATTGCAATGACGTGCTGCTGTTTATTCCACTCAATCAATGCATTACTGACCTGCATCGCCAAATCTTCACGCTGTGCCTGCACTGATTGCAGTGCAGACGTAACGCGCTCCTCGCGACTTTCAATAGTACGGCTGGTTTGGCCGAAATCGATAAGATTGGTTGCTACCGAAACGCCTAACGAAGGCTTATTACCCTGATATTCATAGTTTTTAGCCCCACTGCCAAACTCCTTGGTCGCGGAAGCTGCACTGACGTCCACCTGCGGCCAGCGTTGCCCTTTAGCTTCATCAACGCTGGCTTCAGCCGCATCACCTTGGGCGATATAAGACTTTAACGACGGACTTATACGCCAGGTGATGCGTGCTGCTGAGAGAAACTTTTGACGTACTTCGCTCTCAGCCACCGTTTCATTGGCTGTTCCGCTCAAGGTTACAGGCGAAAGCCTCACTGCCGCATCGGCTACTGGCTGGCTAACATATTTGAAATCCGACGTTGAGCTTTCTGCTGGCGCATAAGTCGCCGTTGGCGCAGATTGCTGTGGGCTTACCTTAAGCGCCGGTTGCATCGGATTAAACGGCTGGGGTTGTGGACGACGCTGCTCTTCAGTCAGGAAGCCTCCGCCCTGCGTCTCAGCGGGCTGAGTCGGCCTGGATTTGATCTGAACGGGCTGCTCGACATTGACCCGTTGCGGCGAAACGTCTACCACCACAGGCGGAGAAACGGGTGGCGTTGCTGGCTGAACCGGCGCAGCACTGTAGGCCACCGGTGCAGGCACTTGCCTTTCAACAAAGATTGGCCGCGCTGCCGGAGCAGCAACCGGCAAAGGTTGAGTTCGCACTGGCTTTATCGATGCCGCCGCCGGAGCGGCCGGGCGCTGGCCGCTCATTTCCGCAAACATCATCAGCTCACTGGTGGAATCAGCCATGACATTGATCGCAGGCGCCATGACAACCGCGACACAAACGGCAAGCAAAGAGAGATGACGCGCCTTTGCGTGGCGCATCTTGTTATTATTTTTCATGATTATTAACGCTCGCGGAATGCTTCTTTGGCTTTCAGAACTGGCTTCAACAGGTAATCGAGAATGGTCTTCTCACCCGTGCGCACTTCAACGGTAGCGATCATGCCGGGTATGATCGGCAGATCTTTATTACCCGCATGCAGCGTGCTTTTATCGGTCAGGATCAATACGCGATAGTAGGTATCGTCTGGACGTCCACTCGCGGCTTTTTGATCGTCTTTTAGGGTGTCTGGACTGATGTACTCAACATGTCCATCAAGCCCACCATAAATGGCAAAGTCATAAGCGGTGATTTTCACTTTGGCCGGCAGACCAGGACGCAGGAAGGCGACATCCGATGGCCGAATTTTTCCTTCCACCAGCAGCTGCTCTTCCAGCGGTACGATTTCGAGAATGTGTTCACCGGGTTGAATAACGCCGCCAATGGTATTTACGCGCACGTTTTTAACCGTACCGCGCACGGGTGCAGTGACCGTGGTGCGATCAACGATATCGGCACGACCAATCAGGTTTTCGCTCACCTGGCTCAGCTCTAATTCCAGGCGGCCCAACTCGGTATGAGCGTCAGATTGATAGCGGTTACGTCGTTCAACAATCTGAGCCTGAATATCGTTCGCCTGACGCTGCATACGCAGTAGCTCGACTTCCGACAGCAAACCTTTTGCCGCCAGCGGTTCCGCCAAATGAATCTCGCGCATTGACAGCGCATAGCTACGTTGTAATGAGGTAATGCTGTCATTTAACGCGCGCTTGCGTGATTCATACGCTTTGGTTTCCTGGGCAACAACAGCGGGATCGCTTTTCACCTGCTCATCAAAGGAAAGTGGCTGTGAATAGGCTTCTGCACGCAGACGTGCAATGCTACCTTTCAAGCCCACCACTTTGCTCAAGACTTCGCGATAGCTGGACTGCGCACGAGTAGGATCGATCTTTAGCAATACTTCACCGCGATCGACAACCGTGCCTTCCCGCACATTCATCTCCGCCAGAATGCCGCCTTCCAGGCTCTGAATAACCTGCTCGCGGCTGCGTGAAATGACTTTGCCATCGCCTTTCGTTATCTCTTCAACACGCGCGTAATTAGCCCAGGTCAATCCGCCCACGAGGACAGCAATGATGATCCACATCACCAGCTTCGAACCGGGCGTGGTTTGCGACAGCAAAGAAGCCTGCACGTCGTTCATAAACTCCGCATCAGCGGCAGAAAGGTTCTTTGCACTTTTACGCCATGGCATCAACTTACTCATACTGCAGCCTCCTCTGCTGGGGCTTCTGCTGGCGCTGACGCCGCCGAAGCATCGTTTGCGGGTTCTGGCGGACGAACTGCCTGTTCAACCGCCTGACGCGGCTGCGGACGCGCTTTATTTTTGCCTTCCAGCGCGGCCAGAACCTGCTCTTTCGGGCCATCCGCAACCACTTTTCCTTCCTCAACCACGATGATGCGGTCAACCAGCGCCAGAATGGACGGACGATGCGTCACTACAATCAGCGTGTGTCCTTCACTGGCACGACGTAAGTGGGCGAGGAATTGGTTTTCAGTCATGCTATCCATCGCGCTGGTCGGCTCATCCATCAGCAATACTTTGGGACGCGTTAACAGTGTTCTGGCCAGTGAAACCAGCTGACGCTGACCGCCGGACAAGCCTTCACCGCCCTCACCTACGGTTAAATTGATGCCACTTGGATGGCGTGCAGCGACTTGATCTAAACCGGTCAGATTCAGCACGCGCAGCAGCTCACTGGCCGTCGCATCTGGGCGCCCAATCATCACGTTTTCACGCAGCGTGCCGTAAAACAGGCGCGCATCCTGGCCGACAAAACCAACGGCTTTGCGCCAGTCCGCTGGATCAATCTGGTTAACATCCAGACCATCGGCCGAAAGCTGCCCTTTCACCGGTTGATAAAGACGTGCCATCACACGTAATAAGGTGGATTTACCGCTACCGATGCGGCCAAGAATCGCTACGCGTTCTCCGGCTTTGATGCTCAACGAGATATCTTTGAGAATCTCCGGGTTCGGTTTCATCGGCGGTGCCGGATAGGAGAAGTTGACGTTGGTCAGCGTGATCTCACCACTCAGCGGTGGATCGGTGAGATAGGTTTTGCTGCTGTCACGATCGACAGGCATCTCCATCAGCTTATTGAGCGAGGTTAATGCCGCTTTTGCCTGCTGATAACGTACAGCCAGACCAATCACCTGCCCGAGTGGGCCGGTGGCGCGGCTGGCGAGCATCACGGTGGCGATCATCGCACCCATGGTAAACGTGCCTTCATTGATCAGATAAACACCGGCAACCACCAACATCACTGTCTGGAACTGCTGCAGGAACGTCACTACGCCGGTTGCCAGCGTGGAGTAACGCTTCGATTTCATTGAGTTAGCTGATTGCAATGCACTGAAGTTTTCCCAGCGGCGCTGCATGTGTGCTTCGCCGCCTACCGCCTTCAGCGTTTCCATACCTTCAACCGACTCAATCAGCACACCTTGCTTGAGTGAGGCATCACGCAGGTTCTCTTTCATGATGCGCGCCAGCGGCCACTGGATCGCGGCACTGACGATGATGATCAACGGGATCATCATCAGCGGAATGATCGCTAGCGGACCGCTGATAAAGAAGATCACGCCGACAAACATCAGGATGAAGGGCAAATCAGAGATCGCCGCCAGCGTGGCGGAGGCCACGAAATCACGCACCGATTCATACTCACGAATCTGGTTGGCAAACGTACCCGAGGAAGCCGGTTTGTGCTCCATCTGAATAGAGAGCGCCTGGCGGAATAGCATGCTGCCGAGCACTAAATCAGCCTTTTTACCGGCCATGTCCAGCAGATGCGCACGCACGAAACGGGTGACGGCTTCGAAGACCATGGCAATGGTGACACCAATCGCCAATGACCACAGTGTTACGAATGCCTGGTTCGGCACTACGCGGTCATAGACGTTCATGGTGAAGAAGATGCTGGAAAGGCCCAGTACGTTGATCAATACCGCCGCAATCGCAGCGCTGCGGTAATACCGGCGATAGCGCCACAGCGTGGTAAACAGCCAATGACCGTTAACTTCCGGCAGCATTTCACTGGCGCGCTCATCAACCACGGCAGCGGGTTTCGCCATCACGGCAAAGCCGGCATAGATTTCATTCAGCTCTGCCAGGCTCATCTCTACTGCAGAGGCGCTCACTTCTGGCATCACCAGTTGAAAACGTAATTCGCGCTGATTTTCCTCATTAGTGTGAATGCGGCGCGAGAGCACAATGCAGCCGCCGCCCTCTTTGCGTAACAGAATCATCGGCATCAACTGTTCCGGCAGATCCTGCAGACGACGCTCTACCATACCGCCGGTAATGCCCGCATTTTCCAGCGCTGTCATGGCCTGTGATGGGGAAAGCAACGTGGCCTTAGGCAAACCTGCCACCAGCGCTTCTTCACTTTTATCGCGTTTATAGTGTTTGCAGATCCAAGCCACGCTTTTTAACAGCGTGTCATCCACCGTGGTTTCAATACGAGCAACAGAACGCGCATCCTGCTCCACAGCATCCTGCTTCTGGTCGACCATTTCCCAACTCCTGTAAACCTGACAAAAAACGGTGAGCACATTGCCCACCGTTGTACCTGTTTGAATTGGGAAAAGTCTGACAGAAGGCAGGTTTTGAGCCGTCCAAGACTTGTCTCAAACGGTTATGAATAATTGTTTAAAGTCGTGACTAAGGGCACGACGACAGGCTTTTTCCATGACTTTATGCAGGAAAAAGCAAGGCTGTTGATGGCTGTCCTGGGCGTGTTATCTTACTGGCTCGCTTTATCGCAATCGGACAAATAGCAATGGCAAAACAGCGTGTAGGGATAGTGTTTGGCGGCAAGTCGGCTGAGCATGAAGTGTCATTACAATCAGCCAAAAACATCCTCGAAGCCATCGATAAGAGCAAGTATGAGGTGGTTTTACTGGGAATTGATAAACAGGGTGAATGGCATCTTAATGATGCATCGGGTTTTTTACTCAACGCTGAGAATCCTACGCTCATTGCCCTTAATCGTTCAGGTGAAAATGTCGCGCTGGTACCCGGAAGTTCCTCGCAACAGTTGATTACCCGTCAGCAGGCACAGCCGCTGTCACAGGTAGATGTGATTTTCCCGATCGTACACGGCACGCTGGGTGAAGATGGCTCGCTGCAGGGTTTGTTACGCATGGCCAATCTGCCGTTTGTTGGTTCTGACGTGCTCGGTTCCGCCGTCAGCATGGACAAGGATTTCACCAAACGTCTGCTGCGCGATGCCGGACTTAATGTCGCCCCGTGGATCAGTGTGACGCAGGCGCAGCGAGCGCATGTTGATGCCGAGGCCGTCATCGCGCGCTTGGGCTTGCCACTGTTTATCAAACCGGCTAACCAGGGATCGTCGGTTGGCGTAAGTAAAGTCGATAGCCTTGAAGAATTTGCTACTGCTCTGGAGCTGGCTTTTACTTTCGATCGCAAAGTCTTGATCGAGCAAGGGATTAAAGGTCGTGAGATTGAATGCGCGGTGTTGGGTAATGATGCACCGGAAGCCAGCCCGTGCGGCGAAGTGGTCGTGCATGACGCCTTCTACTCGTATGACACCAAATACATCAGCGAAAGTGGCGCTCAGGTGGTGGTTCCTGCCGCGATCAGCGATGAAGCCAGCGATGCGATTCGTAAGGTGGCGATTACCGCGTTTCAGGCATTAGAGTGTTTTGGTCTGGCGCGCGTTGACGTGTTCCTGACGGACAGTGGCGAAATCATTGTCAATGAAGTCAATACATTACCCGGATTCACCAACATCAGCATGTATCCGAAGTTATGGCAGGCAGCCGGCTTGAGCTACAGCGAGCTGATTTCCCGTCTGATTGAGCTGGCGCAGCAACGTCACCAGCAAACCAACCAACTGAAAAGCAGCGTGTGAAAGGCGGACGTGGCTCAGGCCACGTCATTCATTATGCTACGCGGTTCCATCGCCGGCGAGGTTTGATTACGACCGTTGCGTTTAGAGAGATACAAATTCTTGTCCGCCGCTGAAACCAAACGGTTAATGACGCTCGGCCATTCCCGCTCAGTCTGCGCACTGCCGCGCGCCAGGCCTAAGCTGGCTGTAACCGTCACCGTGTTGCCCTGAATCCAGAACTTCTCTTTGACCATCGCCTGACGCACCGTTTCGGCCAGCTGGTAGAGCTGGCTGTGGCTACAATCAAACACGACCACCACAAACTCTTCCCCACCGAAACGACACACCATGCCACGATTACCGACCACGCGTTGAATCCTCCGCGCAATCTCTTCCAACACACAATCGCCGGCATCGTGGCCAAAATTGTCGTTAATGGCCTTGAAATAGTCGACATCGAGCATGACTACACCTACTTCACGCTGCTGCGAAAAGGGTTCATTTCTCAGGCTTTCATACAGGCCAGAACGCGACAACAGCTGAGTGAGAAAATCAAAATTAGCGCGTAACGCGAGGCGATAATTCAACTGGCGAATGGCATCCATGCTCACGGCAACCAGCAATGGACTGAGCGCAACGGTGGCCACGCCGAGGCGTGCCGACGTGAGATGGCTAATCGGCAGCAGCGCGTCGTCACCCTGAATATTCATGACTCCGTGGGATACCAGCACAATCTCGGTAATACCCGTTATCAGAATCATCAAACTGGTCAGCGGGATGGGGAGTACGATGGCGCACCAAATGAGCGCCGGCACCGGGAACGTCAGGCTGCCCGCCCCGCCAATCATTGCCCCGATAATCAACGACAACAGCACCGCCGCCAGCGGCAGTAGTTTCCCGGGATGCAACAAGGTGCGGGGTGAGACCGAGCGTAGCGGACGTGCCAGCATTACTGGCAGTAACATCAGAGAAGTGGAGAATTGTTCGCTAAACCAGTCACTCCACGCCACGATAAAGCGCGCATTGAAGTCGATATCCTGCGCCCACGCCCCCCAGGTTGCACAAGCTGCAGCAGCAAGAAAACAGGCGGGGAAAATGCGCATAGCATTGAACACCTGACTATTGGCTGAAGGTCGTTGCAGATGTTTGATCAGCATGCTGACCGCGACGAGGATAAACAGGATATTGGCAAAATTAACGGTAAACGCGGGCAGCGCCCAGCCGGAAAATACCGTGTCGTTAAATATCATCGCACTGAAGCACACCAGATAGCTGGAGGTGGTGTGCAAAAACGGGTTCCTCACCATTAAACCGGCTACCAACGCATTGACCGGCCAGAACAGAGAAAACTCTTCGGGGATGCGTAAATGGCTGCCAATAAAGCAGAAAAACAGCGTAATGAAGAACAGTGTGAGAGCATTCTTTTTAAAATTATTCTCTTCAAACAGCATAACGCGCATACGTCTGAACCCTGTAACCTGGAAAGTGCCGGCATCAGCCATAGGCATCAGCAAGCATTAAACCGGAAATAACCGTGCGATGATTCGGTAATTAAGCAAGTGTTCGTCATCCTACTCTGCGGCTGGGCGGCGCTCAACCTGCTATAAAAAGCAGCGTCGGCCAAATGGCATTGTGGAAACGCCTGAGACAAAGGATGTAACTTGCGGCAATTATGCCCTGTAAATAAAAAAATCGGCTATCCGAGATATCCGATTTTTTAGTTTAAAAACGTTTATTCCAGCGAAGACTTATGGCTATTTCACCGTAACGGGCCACTGACTAAGACGAATACCGCGTTCCCGCGCATTTTCACCAAAGTCTTTCAGCACGGCTTTAACATCGGGATCCATATACTCGGCATTATCGTGATCCACAATCACCACACTGTTTTCCGGAATCTCGGCCAGTAATCCCTGCAGCTTCGGATTGTGCATGAAAGTCAGATTCTGCTGAAAACGCAAAACGTAGTGATCGTCATGGCGCGTGAGCTGCAATGCATTGCGATGGCTTTTATAAATGCTGTAAAGGATTTGGGTAGCGATACCTATTCCGATACCGGCCAGCATGCCAAATACGATAATGCCGCCGATGGTGGCAAGGAATGGCACATATTGCTGCGGCCCCATTCGTATCTGTTCAATGAACAGGCGCGGCGTGGCCAGCTTATAGCCGGTATAGAGCAGCACCGCCGCAAGACTGGCAAGTGGAATCGCGTTAAGCAGATTACTGAACCACAGCCCGCAGATTAACAACAGCACACCATGAATGAGAATCGACAGCTTGGTTTGGGCGCCAACGCTAACATTCACCGAGCTGCGCACGATCACTGCGGTAATCGGCATTGCGCCAAGGAAACCGGCGGTCAGGTTACCAATGCCCTGCGCAAACATCTCTTTATTGGGTGAGGGTGCAGGATTTTGCGGGCGCAGTTTCTTCAGTGCTTCCTGGCTGAGCAGCGTCTCAAGACTCGCCACCAGCGCCAGCGTCACTGCCACCATCCAAACTGAAGGGTTCTGCCACGCTTGCCAATCTGGCGTTTCCAGCTCAGCTACCAGCGCAGACATGCTATCAAAAGCAGGCAGTGTGATACGTGGCAAGCCTTCGGCCAGCGTTGGAAACAGGCGATCGCCAAATACCGTAGCGGCACAACCCACCAGCACCGCGACCAACGGGCCCGGCATCCAGCTTAGCGCTTTCACCGATTTGATCAGCGGAGTAGTCCACAGCCATAAAATGATCAGCCCCACACCGGCAACCAGCATCGCACTACTCGAAAATTGAAACTCACCGTTGACCAGCGCAAGCAGCTCGACATCACCCGCTGCGCCGAATGCCACCGGAATTTGCTGCATAATCAGCAGAATACCAATCGCCGCCAGCATGCCTTTAATGACGCTGCTTGGTACCAGCGCGATAAAACGTCCTGCACGCACTAAGCCAAATAGGCATTGCAACACTCCAGCCAGAATCAGCGCGGTGAGAAAGGCGGAAAAGCTTCCTAACGTGGCGATTGACGCGACCACAATCGTCACCAATCCCGCAGCCGGACCGCTGACCGCAAAGCGCGATGGGCTAAGCGCAGTGACCAGCAAACCGCCAATCACGCCAGTAAGCAGACCGGCAAAAGGCGGCAATCCGCTCGCTTGTGCAATGCCCAGACAGAGCGGCAGTGCGACAAGAAACACCACTAAACCAGCCGGAATATCCTGACGAAGTGTATTTATATTCATGGCATCGTTTCCTCTGCAGGCTGGATAATTAACCGCTCGCAGCGCTGCAAATCCCAACTGCGATTTTTCGCTAATAAGGCTTTCAGGATCATCACAATAATCTTCTCTCTACGTTTAAAAATATCGCTTTCAGGTAAATAGCGACGTCATTAAACGCGGCTATGGAGAACAATTGAGGATGAAAGCAGAACTTCCTCACAAAAATTGTTTATAGACGCTTAAGCATAGCGTTGCATCATGAATATTTCTAACAGCGACAAAGTGAGCTTTTTTGTAAACAAACATTCAGTAAACGTATGAGTCAGGTAAGTTTATGCAAGGAATGAAATATTAGAGCAGCCCTATAAAAACCAACATTAACAATCAAATGAGATGATTTATAAATATAATATTCTTAATGCAATTACAAAAAATTACACGCATGAATACTGTGCCTTTCGATTGGCGGTATAAGCTAAACCTTTTGAGCTGAGAAGAATCCTAATTATAAAATTTATGATTAGCGTGATTCACTGCCTTTTTGCAAACAAGGCAATATATTTCACTATTCTTATCGAATTAATAAAGTAAGAAATCAGGAAAAAAGTAAGGAGAATAATAGTTACGGATGAATGTAAATATGAATGGTCCTGAAGAGGGCATTAATGCGCCTGCCAGGACAGACGCTATTTCACATAATGAATTATTTACCGTTCCACGCTTTCATACGCGCTTCACGTACCTGCAATTGCTGTTCAGGTGTCAGTTTGTTGTAGTTCTCCGCCATGCCACTTTCCCAGTCGCCATACAGAGGGTTCGGTAACACGATGAACTGGGTGCCAAAACGCTGATGGTTAAGGCTAACGAACTGTTGACGCTGCGCATTCCCCTGATGCCAGGTTGAACCGCCAAAGTCATTCAGGTTGTCGCCCACATACAGCACCACGTTGTAACCGGCGTTTTTCACGGCGTCGAAGCGCTCTTGCTTGTTGGAATTGCCCGTGCTGAGGCGCACCGTTTTATCGCTCACGCCGGTAAAGCCCAGCTTGGTTAGGTTCTCCACCGTTGCGGCATAATCTTTTTGATCGCGGTTGGAGATATAGAACATGGTGCCGCCGTGGCTATTCACGTAATTGGCAAACTCCACAGCCCCCGGAACCGCTGTTGCCTGACGCGCCTGCGTCCAGGCTGACCAGGTTTTACCGGAGAAGGGCTGACCGTTCTTCGCCTGCCACGCGCTATAGGCGCTGTTATCGATCATCGTTTCATCTAAATCGACGATAACCGCTTTCGGTTTACCCGCCAGCGATGGCGCCTGATCAAAGGCCATGCGCGCACTGTTAAACGCCTGCCAGCTCAATGCCTGATATTCGCCGGATTGCTGGAACCAGTTCACTGCCAGTACCGATTGCTGGCCGAGCTGCTGCTGCGCCTGCTGTTTGGAGGGTTGCGCACAACCGGTCAACGCCAACGCCATTAAGCCGGACGCCGCCAGCAAAGTGGTTTTCTTCATCATTTCATCCTTAAGTGATTAGGGTCAGTTTTTGTAAAGCTTTAAAAATGTAGCAGTTAACGTAAGCTGTGGGCAGCAGAATGCAGCCGTTTGGTGAGAGGAGACACTTATGGCACAGCACCAACATAGCGGTCCACGTTCAAGACTGCTGGATGACTTTTCCTGGCTGGAATATGCCTTTCAGCCCGCTGGCCAGCCGGTTCCAGTTAATGCCGCTTACGGCCAACAGCGTCACAGCGCTAACGTGTTGCTGGCAAGCCAAAACATCCCGCCTAAGCGGTGCGAATCGGATGGCTTGATTAGCGAAGATCATCTGCCGGTCGCGGTGTATACCGCCGATTGTCTGCCGGTGTTATTTGCCGATCCGCAACAGCAGCAAGTTGCGGCGGTACACGCCGGATTAAAAGGTACGCTGGGTGGCGTGTTGAATAACGCGATTGACCGTCTGCTGGAACGCGGCGCCAGCCGTGAAACGCTGCGCGTGGCAATCGGTCCGGCGATCGGGCCGTGCTGCTATGAGTTGGGTAAAGATTGGCTGACGCAGATGCAGGATCGTCACGATCTTCCACCGTTGCCATATTCCACTCGGCAGCCGCACAATGCGCAAGCGATCCGTCCGCAGGCCGGGGCAAAGCAAGACGGAATCTGGTTTGATTTGCCTAATCTGGCGCAGCGCTTGCTGTTACAGCGCGGAATCATGGCGGAACATATTGAGGTACTGAACGTTTGCACCTACTGCATGGCGGAGTCGGGTTCCAGCTATCGCTATAACACCCATTTTGACAGCGGCTATCAGTCACGTTTCTCATGGATCCGTACGCGAGGTTAAGGGCTTCACATCCTTGTGAAGCCTGATCGATCAGTGAATTACCGCATTGAGCGCCAGTACGCCGGCTAAACCGAGAATCGAGATCAGCGTTTCCATCACCGTCCAGGTTTTCAGGGTTTCCACCACGCTGAGGTTAAAGTAGCCCTTGAATAGCCAGAAGCCGGGATCGTTAACGTGTGAAGCGATCACGCTGCCGGAACCTACCGCCAGCACCATCAAAGCCGGATCGGCATGTGTGGCAGCGATAATGGGCGTCACAATGCCGGCGGTGGTAATGGCCGCCACCGTGGCGGAACCCAGCGCTACACGCAGCATCGCCGCAACCGTCCAGCACATCAGCAGCGGTGACAGTGACGATCCCTTCATCATATCGGCGATGTAGTTACCGACGCCGCTGTCCACCAGCACCTGTTTGAACGCACCGCCACCCGCAATGATAAAGATGATCATGGCGATGGCGGCAATCGATTCGCCGCACATATCCATCACTTCTTCCATCTTACGACCGTTGCGCAGCCCCAACGTCAGCACTGCAATCACTACCGCGATAAACAGCGCCACCGCCGGATTACCAATGAATTCGAAGAACTGACGCAGCGCGTTCTCTTTCGGTGTGGTCAATTCAAAGACGGCGGCAATCGCCATCAGCACCACTGGAATCACCGCGGCAAAGATACTGATACCGAAGCCCGGCATCTCTTCTTCCGTGAAGATTTTTGGGTTATACAGCCCTTCTGGCGGTGACTTCTCAAAACTCTTGAGAAACTTCGAGAAAACCGGTCCGGCAATGATCACTGTTGGAATGGTGATGATCATGCCGTACAGCAATGTCGTACCGAGATTGGCGCCAAAGATGGTGGCAATCGCCGTTGGACCGGGATGTGGTGGCAGGAAGCAGTGAGTTACCGAGAGCGCAGCCACCATTGGCACACCGACATACAACAGCGGCAAACCGGCGGCCGCCACGATAGTGAACACCAGCGGCAGCAGCAGCACGAAGCCAACTTCATAGAACATCGCCAGACCTACGATCAGTCCGGTCACCACCAACGCCCATTGCAACCGCTCCTTTCCAAAAGCGGCGATCAGCGTGGTGGCCACACGTTGTGCTGCACCGGTATCGGAAACCAGCCGCCCGAGCATGGCGCCGAAACCGAGGATCATCGCTAATCCGCCCAGCGTCGAACCGATACCTTTCTGGATCGAAGCCATGACATTCAGCGGCGTCATACCTTCGGCAATACCGACTACCGCCGAGACAAACACTAACGCAATGAAGCCATTGACCTTAAAAACAATCATCAACACCAGCAGCAGTATCACACCCAGCACAATGATGGTTATTGGCATTTTTTATTATCCTTAGGAATACAGAGGGGTGATTAAGGTTTAGGCGCGGCCCGGCGATAACGCCAGCCGCGCCCTGGCATCACACGGCAACACGCATGCCGCCATCAACGAACAGCAGATGGCCGTTAACGAAGTTGGACGCAGCCGATGCGAGGAATACTGCTGCGCCAATCAGCTCTTCCGGCTTGCCCCAGCGTGCAGCGGGTGTGCGCTTGGTCAGCCAGCCGGTAAAGGCGGGATCGTCAGCCAGCGCTTGGGTCATTTCAGTGACGAAATAGCCTGGCGCAATGGCATTCACCTGAATATTGTGACGCGCCAACTCCACGCACATACCGCGCGTCAGCATGGTGACGGCACCTTTTGAGGCGGCGTAAGGGGTGATGGTGTCGCGGCCTAATTCGCTCTGCATTGAACCAATGTTGATGATTTTGCCCTGTTGCCGCCCCACCATTTTTTTCGCCACGGTTTGCGAAACCAGAAATACGGCGGTCTGGTTTACCGCGATAACGTCATTCCAGTCCTGCTCCGGGAATTCGAGGAATGGCCGACGGCGCTGAATGCCCGCATTGTTCACCAGCACATCTATCGCGCCCCACTCCGCTTCTATCTCGTCAACCGCCTGCTTGACCTGCGACGATTGCGTGACATCAAAAGCTTTGGCGTGCGCACGTAATCCCAACTCACGTAACTGCGCGGCGCCCTTCTCCGCACCTTCAGCGGTGGTGGCGTTAACGATCACTTCAGCACCGGCTTCAGCCAGGCCGCGCGCCAAAAGAAACCCAATGCCGCGCGCCGAACCGGTCAACAACACACGCTTGCCTTCGAGGGAAAATAACTGACTCATCACTGCTCCTTAAAAGGTTAACTGGACTTTAGCGGCGCGGGTTTTATCACCGGCAAACTGCAGCGCGGCATCAATATCCTGCAAAGCGAATTCACCGCTGAACAGCGGCAACGGATTAATCACGCCAGTGGCCAGCCATTCGACGGCGGTAGTGAATTCATGAGTGAAGCGGAAGGAACCGACCAGATTAATCTCTTTGGCAATCAACGCCATGATCGGGAAATTGGGAATGGTGCCGCCCATGCCAACCTGCACCAGCGTACCTTTAGCGCAGACCACATCGAGACAGCGCTGTAGCGAAGCAGGATGCCCCGAGGCTTCAAACGCCACATCAAAGTAGCCTTTATCGGCGAGATAAGGCGCGAAATCGCCTTCAGCGGCATGAATGACCGCAGTGGCACCCATCTGCTGCGCCATCTCCAGTGAACGCTCGCTGATATCGCTGCACACAATTGAGGCGGCACCGCGCGCTTTTGCCGCCGCCGCAATCAGGCAACCAATCGGACCCACACCGGAAATGAAAACGTGCTTGCCGCTGAGATCGCCCGCCTGGCGCGTGGCGTGGATGCATACCGCCAACGGCTCAGCGAATACCATGACCGTTTCGTCGGCATCCGATGGGAACGGTACGCATTGCGCGCTATCCACTACTTTGTATTGCGTGAACCCGCCGTCAACGTGCGGCACATACATGGCACTGCCAAAAAAGCGCATAGTGGTGCACTGATTCTCCTGATTGCGCTGACAATATTTGCACTCACCGCAGGGCTTAGAAGGATTAACCGCGACTTTTTGCTCTGGCTTGAGTGCCGGGTTATCGCTTTCCACCACATAACCGATCACTTCATGGCCAAGGATCATCGGCATCTTAATTTCAAAACTGCCGACCTTACCTTCCTGATAATAATGCAGATCGGAGCCACAAATGCCGCCGCGCGTAATGCGTACCAGCGTACCTTTGCCGTCCCATTTAACCTGCTGTTGTGCCACGCTGACTTGTTTTTTTCCGGTGATCACGCCGGATTGTGTTTCGATGTTCATAACGTCCCCCTAAGTGCTGTCGCAATGGGGGCCATCAGACCGGGTTATGCAGTTTAAAACTGTGACAGAGATCACCCAAAATTATGTTACGGGAAGCTGTTACCTGGAACGTGAAGTATGTGATGCAGGAGAGGAACAAGGCGGACGTGAGGTACCGCCTGTGAAGAACATTAATAGCCTGACATCAGGTCATGACTGTATTTGAACAGTTCTGAATCGGAGCGCAAACCAAGTTTTTTCAGCGCCGATTGTTTTTGGCCGCTCACTGTTTTACGGCTGCGTTTAAACTTCACGGCAATTTGCGACACGCTCAAACCATCCAGGAAACAACGCACCACTTCGACTTCACGCGGGCTGAGAGTTTTCACCTTCTCATACATATTTCCCTTGTTACTAAAGTCGAGACTATCATCCAGTGATTCTTCACTCATTACATACAGATTTTCCACTTCATAGGCCACTTCTCTGGACAAGAATAAACGTCCCTGCGCAACCTGACGAATCGCGTGCGTAATCTCCTGCATGTTATGGCTTTTACCAATAAATCCTTTCACGCCGGCGCTTAGCACCATTTTGACAATCGCCGGACTTTCCATTGAAGAGGAGATCAGAATTTTTTGCTGTGGATAGTGATTACGTAATTGCTTAACTAATGCCAGGCCGTCAAGTTCACGCTCGCCTAGCAGGAAATCGAGCACCAGAACATCAACCACCGTACTTCTTAACTGATTAAACAGCTCATTGCTTGAAGCCCAAGTGCCCACCAAATGAATATCGGGCTCATGTTTTAAACATAACTCGAAAACGGTACGGACCATTGGGTGATCATCAAGGACAGCAACACGCACTTGTTTGTTGTGTGCATATACCATTTCTTTATTCCCTTATTACAGTTTTAATTTTGTCCAATTGTGATAACCACACCAGTTAAAATACCTGATGACATTAATAAGTGACAATTGAGATAATTTATATACCTCAGTGTTATTATTTTTAAAATCAACTCACCTGCAAAGTCGATGATGAGTACGATTTTGCAGGTTTTATTATTCATCGCGATGGCTTTATTGTTGCCGGCTCACGTAAAACTGCGAAAATTCTGACTTAACTCATCCGGTAGACCACATAAGAATTGTCTTGAAAGGATAGTGCGTAAGTAACAGATTGAATAAAATGAACAATTAATGAAAATGACAATTCATGCATTTAAGCACTTTCTTTAACAACAAATTAATTGCTTGAGAATGGTCGCAAAAAAATGACGTCTGAGAAATAACAGGAGAGAATTGTTTGAATATCTCTATACTCCCATGTCCTTACTGAAATTAATGCAATTCATTTTTTCGAGATGGTGCCGTGTCTAATCAGCTCACTACTTTTCGCTGTGCAATTTTGTTGCTTGTTTCGTTATTCTCCTGCTCATTATTCGCCACGGAAAAAACACTGCAGCTGCTGGCGAGATATGACACTACACAGCCAGCCCTGCAATTAGCAGAACCGATTCCTTCTGGATTTCGCAATAAAGTGCTTAAAGTGGCTGTGGCGGGCCAGCCACAACCCCCTTTATTTATGGATACCGATACGCGACGTTTTGAAGGGCTCAGTGCCGATTACCTCTCCCTGATTCAAAGTATGCTCGACACCACTATCGAGCTGTATCACTACCCCAGCCATAGCGCTGCGCAAAATGCCGTGATGACTGGCGAAATGCACATGCTGGCGATCAATGTGGTTTATCCTTCATCTCTGCCACAACCGCTGATCGCCAGTACGCCATGGATGCTGGACTACAGCGTAATGGGTTACAAAGCCGATCATCCGCTTAGCCTGAGTCAGACTTTTGCACAGCGTATTGCCTGGTCTGGCGCGCCACCGCTGCGCGAGTATCTGGAGCGTACCTATAAAAATGACCCTTTGGTGCGCTTCCCTGGCAATTACGATGCCGTGGCTTCAGTGGTTTTTGGTCAAACGGGAAAAGTGTGGGGCAATGCCGCAACACTAAACCATCTCAATCGTTATCTCTTTGCTAATGCCTTAAAAGTGGTGCCCGATGAGCACAGCATTCCGATGAATGTTAGCTTCGGCATAAGCCCGCACTTACCCTTACTGGCGGCGGCGATTAATCAGGCATTACCGCAAATCCCCCTCGCCATTCGCATGCAGATAGCCAAACGCTGGCAGCTTGATGCCCACCATGTTTTGCAGCGCAATCCGCTGGCCTTAACGCAGGAAGAGGAGAAGTGGCTGCAGGAGCATATGTGCATTGATACGTCCCTGCCGATGGCGCTGGCCCCTCTTAGCAGTCGCTCCAACAAAATGCCATTTCGCGGCATGGTCGTCGATGTCCTGGAGCTGATCACTAACCTCACAGGCCTCAGCTTTCACGCCCATTTACCTGAAGAGCCTCCCGAGAGCAGCAGCAGTTACGTACCTCCACGTCTCTTCCCACTCGACATCCTTGAACGGGAGGATGAGGCGAGTCCTGCGCTGAGAACACGCCCGTGGCTGGTATCGCATTGGGTAATTATCCGTAATCAGAAGCCCCGCACGATTATTGGTCGCGAGACCTTCCCCTTTGGCTCAGCATTGATGCTAAATAATCGGGCGATGAAAGAGTGGATGCAGCAGCATTATCCCAATCTGAACCTTGCTAAGAGTGATGATCCCATTGATGCCTTGCGCCAGCTGCAAGAGCATAAGATTGATGCGGTGGTGCTACCGAAAATTTTTGCAGATTATCTGCTACGTAATCATTTCGGCGATAAGTTAGTGGTTGAAAGCACACTCGGCGCAGAACCAGCGCGTTTCGTGATGCGCGTTGAACCCGGTAATGAAATGCTGGTGAGTATCATCAACAAAGCCTTATTAGCTATTCCACCCGAAACCCTGTTCACACTGCTGGCACAGTGGCGTCAGGCAGAAACACCGTTTCTCAGCGCATCATGGCAAAACTATAAACAAGCGATCCTCATGATCGTGATGGTTTCCGCCGGGTTAATTATGCTGATTCTGCTGTGGAACCGACATTTACGTAAAGTGATTCAGCAACGTATTCAAGCCGAAAATGCGTTGAAAAATCAGCTTAATTTCACCCATACATTATTTAATGAATCGCCCGTCGCTATGTATATTCGCGACAAAAACACCCGGTTGGTTGACTGTAATAAAGCTTATTTGCGCTTTATGAATTTCCGGCGAGAAGAAGTGATTGGCAAACGACTGTCCGACGTGTTTACGGGCAATAATGCCAGTATCCAAAGTATTGAAGATGGCTATCAGCAAACCTTACGCGATGGCGAAGCCGTGATGCGCGATATTCATATGGTGTTTGATCAACAACCCTTTCAGCTCTACAACTGGACGTTACCGTTTCGCGATCGTCTTGGCGATGTGGCTGGTGTCATTGGCGGCTGGCTGGATGTCACCGAACGCAATGCGCTGTTGCAAGAGTTACAGCTAGCCAAAGATATTGCGGATAAAGCGAATCGTTCGAAAAGTGAATTCCTTGCCAGCATGAGCCATGAGATCCGCACTCCGTTGCATGCCATTATTGGGTTGCTGGAACTGGAAACCCGATCGCAACCGGCAGAGTCACTTTCAGAGAATATTCGTGTTGCCTACAGTTCAGCACACGCGTTGTTGTCGTTAATTGGTGATGTACTCGATCTTTCGAAGATCGAATCCGGTATGTATCAGCCAACGCCAGAAACCGTCTATTTGCCGGATGTGATCGAACAGGCGGTCGCACTGTTTCGTAATAAGGCAGAAAGTAAGGGTCTGGAGCTGCGTGTGGAGATGGATATTGCTGCCTACTGGGTGAAAACCGATCCGCTGATGATCAACCAAATTCTCTCTAATCTTTTGAGCAACGCGATTAAGTTTACCGAAGAAGGTACGGTCACCGTGGTACTCATGCAAGGCATCGCGCAGGAAGAGGAAGGCAGCGAATTCGTCATAGAGGTGAGCGATAACGGCTGCGGCATGACGGAAGATCAACAACATGCCATCTTCGAACCCTTTGTACAGCTGGGCGAACGTCATCAACAACAACTTGGCACCGGATTAGGTTTAAGTATCTGCCGTAATCTGGCCCATCTTCTTGATGGCGAATTGATTGTCGAGAGTACGCCAGGCGTAGGTGCCGTGTTCTCTTTTTACTTCCGTGCGCCGCTGGGCGAACCACGCGATCAGACGCAGCCACACCTGTCACAACCCCTGCTTTCGGACAAGTTGTCGGTGCTGGTAATTGATGATCATGCCCCTAACCGCTTACTACTCGGCAAACAGCTTGAGTTGTCAGGCCATCAGGTTGTAGTGAGTGAAAGTGCTGCAGAAGCGTTAACGCTGTGGCAGCAAGAGCCGCTGCGCTTTGATTTGATTATTACCGATTGCAATATGCCGGGAATGAATGGCTTTCAGTTTGCTGAGGCGCTGCGCCAATATGAACAGCAGCAACAATTACCGCCCATTATGCTCTTCGGGCTAACGGCCTCTGCAGAGCAGCACATTATGCAGCGCTGTTTAAAATCGGGAATGGATGACTGCCTGTTCAAACCCCTGAATCTTGATCGATTGCTGGCACAGATTGCACACTGCACACGCCGCAGCCAGGCCCATTCGGGACAAACTCGGGTTATTGGTGAAACCAAAGAAACGGTTAACGCTGCTGAGTTAGTGGCTACAAGCATTACAAGCTTCCCGCCGCTCCTGACGCAACTTGCCGAGCGAGATGTTGAGAGCTGCTTGGAATTACTCTCCAGCATTCGCACCAGCCATGCAACATTACTGGCGGAAATGCAGCAAACGCAGGAACCCAGCACCTTGTCGCAACTTGGCCATAAACTCAAAGGCGGCGCGGCTATTCTCAATGCGCAGGCGCTGGTGCAATTAGGTCGCCAACTGGAGAGGCATCAAGAGGAGGCACACGATGTAGAAGCGTTAATTCTAAAAATTGCCACGGAAATAGATCGCGTAAATCAATCATTAATAGAATTTGCAGAAGTTCGTCTGAAAAATAATCAGTTTTTATAGAATCATAATCTTAACGAGACATTTCTCGGTTCGCCCTATTACTTCGCCGGACATAATGGCCGCCAGCGTCATCATTACGGTGTCGTTAAAGGGAGATATATGTTTAATGCAAAAATCCTCATCGTTGATGAGCATCGTTTGGTTGCCGCCGGCGTGCAGGCTTTATTATTAATGAATGGTTTTAATTGTGTCACTACAGCGCACACAATTAACGATGGAATTGATGATATCATTCATCATCACATCGACATACTCATATTAGACCCTGACTTTAAAGAAAAAAACGGCATCGCATTTTTACGTGATATCGTTAAATCAAAGACATGGATGAAAGTGATCCTGATAAGCCAGGGCGGTAATAATCATTTATCTATACAGTCGCTTAGTCAGGGAGCTAATGGCTTCGTGTCTACATACGATCCTATTCAAACGCTGATCGCCGCTATTGGATGCGTATCTAACAACGTGAATTATCTACCGGGCGATATTCTGGATAAACGTCAGCGTTATGCGAATGAGCAAGACATGCTTTCTCGCCTGACGGAGCGTGAACATTTGATTTTACGACAATTAGCACAGGGGAAATCAAATAAAATCATCGCTTTCGAGCTGGGATTAAATAATAAAACCATTAGTACTTATAAAACAAAAATATTCCAAAAGCTTGAGTCGAAAAATCTGGTTGATATCATTGAACTCGCCCGGCGCAACGGTGCGTGTTAAAAGAAAAATCAAGACCAGTCTTGCGGATTAATCGCGCAGTGATCAGGCATGATATGCCCTGTCCTCACCCCGGACAGTTTTTACAAAGATTGAGTTTTAAAGGAATTAATAACCACAGAGCTAATTTATTAGCCCCTTTTTCATGCTCTTACAGGGCGAGTAGGTTTCTTCCCGTGCCTGGCGAAAGAAGTCCGATACTTTCGTCTGCGACTTACCGCCCTGCTTTTTTTTGATGCTTCTCACAGGCTGAACGCCACACATTTCCTTCCCAGTAAAATCCCGCTAGAGTTCACTCATCCGACCACTTTCTGAGTATGTGATCATGTCTGAACATTATCCCCACCTGTTCGCCCCGCTGGATTTGGGCTTTACCCAGCTCAAAAACCGTTTCCTGATGGGTTCAATGCATACCGGATTGGAAGAACATGCTGAAGGCGCTCAACGTCTGGCCGCCTTTTATGCTGAACGTGCACGCGAAGGCGTGGCGCTGATTGTCACCGGCGGCATTGCGCCCAACCCACAAGGCGTGGTGGCTCAAGGCGGTGCCATCCTTAACCAGGAAAGTCAGTGCGACTGGCACCGCGTCATCACCGATGCTGTCCATGCCGAAGGTGGGAAAATTGCGCTGCAAATTTTGCATGCTGGACGCTACAGCTATCAACGCGATCTGGTTGCGCCTTCCGCGCTGCAGGCGCCGATCAGTCCTTTTACGCCGCAAGCGCTCAGCGATGACGATATTCAGCAAACCATTCGTGACTTTGCACACTGCGCCAAACTGGCGCAACAGGCCGGCTATGACGGCGTCGAGATCATGGGCTCGGAAGGTTATCTGATTAACCAGTTTCTGGTGGCGCATACCAATCAGCGTAATGATGATTGGGGCGGCGATGTGGCGCGACGCCAGCGTTTTGCATTAGCAGTCACTCAAGCGGTGCGCGATGCCGTCGGCAGCGATTTCATCATTATCTTCCGCCTGTCGATGCTCGATTTGGTCAATAACGGCAGCTCGCTGGATGAGACGCTGGCGCTAGCACAAGCGCTGGAACAGTGTGGCGTCACACTATTCAACAGCGGTATTGGCTGGCATGAAGCGCGCATTCCTACCATCGCCACCTGCGTACCACGCGCCGGTTTTGCCTGGGTTACTCAGCATCTGCGCGAACGTGTCTCGGTGCCGGTCATCGCCACCAATCGCATCAACCATCCCGATGTTGCGGAACAACTCTTGCGTGACGGCATCGCCGATATGGTATCAATGGCGCGCCCGTTCCTCGCCGATGCGGCTTTTGTCCGCAAGGCGGCAAACGGCCATCCCGATGCTATTAACACCTGCATTGCCTGTAATCAGGCATGCCTCGATCAAATCTTTGTCGGCAAAGTCACCTCATGTCTGGTGAATCCGCGCGCCTGTCACGAAACCCTGATGCCGGTGATCAATACCGCACAGCCAAAAAAGCTGGCGGTGGTTGGCGCAGGGCCCGCTGGCATGGCATTCGCGCTGCAGGCGGCCCAACGCGGCCATCAGGTTACGCTGTACGAAGCCGATGCGCAGATTGGTGGGCAGTTTAATATCGCCCGCCAGATTCCTGGCAAAGATGAATTTAGTGAAACGCTGCGCTATTTCCGCCACCAACTCGCCGCCGCTGGCGTAGCGATAAAGACTGAACACTACGTGAACGCTAACGAACTGGAAGCCTACGATGAAGTGATCATCGCCACTGGCATTGTACCGCGCCAGCTGGCGATTCCCGGCATCGACCATCCCAGCGTACTGAGCTATCTCGACGTGATACGCGATAAAAAAGCGGTCGGAAAACGCGTGGCGATTATTGGCGCGGGCGGCATCGGTTTTGATACCGCCGAGTTTTTATTGCATCAAGCCAGCCATGACGATTTCTACCAAAGCTGGGGCATCGATCGCAGCTTGCAGGCGCGTGGCGGATTGATGGCGCCACAACCACAGCCCGCCGATCGACAAATCTGGCTGCTGCAGCGCAAATCCGGTAAGCCGGGCGCCGGGTTGGCGAAAACCACCGGCTGGATCCACCGCGCCAGCTTGCAAGCGCACGGCGTGCAAATGTGGGGCGACGTCGAGTATTTAAAGATTGATGATGCCGGATTGCATCTGCGCCATCAGGGTGAAGCAATCGCGCTGACGGTGGATAACGTGGTGATTTGTGCCGGGCAGGAACCGCTGCGTCTGCTGGCGGACGAGCTGAGCGCGCGAGGTAAATCAGTACACGTGATTGGTGGTGCGGATGTGGCGCAGGAGCTGGATGCTCGCCGCGCCATCGCTCAGGCAACCGAACTGGCGCTGAGCGTGTAATTAACGCAGTTTTACCGAACGCAGCACTACAAACTTAGCGTTGGACGCCACCAGCTCGCAGTTGCCAAACAGCTTTTTCATTTTGACGTGATAACCGAGGTGGCGGTTGCCGACGATGCGCAACTCGCCGCCGTATTGCAGGCAGCGTTTCGCATCACGCAGCATTTGCCACGCCAGATGATCGGTCACCGCGTGCTGCTGATGGAAAGGTGGATTGCACAATACCGCATGCAAACGATCCGAGGGGAAACCGCTCAGCACATTGTTAACGCGGAATTGGCAGCGCGCCATATCCTGCGGGCGGTTCACTTCCACGTTCAGTTTGCTTGATGCCACCGCCATGTAAGATTCGTCATAAAACAGCACATCCGCATTCGGGTTCTGTTCCAGCGCCAGCAAGCCAATCACGCCATTGCCACAGCCCAAATCGAGAATCTCGCCTTCAATGTTAAAGGGCAGATGTTGCATAAAGAAACGCGCGCCAACATCCAGCGAGGCGCGGGAGAACACGTTGGCATGGTTGTGGATCTGATATTCAGAATCGTCAAGCGGCCAAACCGTGGTCGCAGGCTGATCCACTAAGGCAGGCGCGGTGAAGCGGCTGTAAATCAGACGCGCTTTTTTCCACGCCAGCGACGTTTTGCTCTCGCCCAGAATACGCTCGAACAGTTGCAGCGTGGAGTTGTGAATATCCTTGGCTTTCGCCGCCGCCAAAATCAGTGTGTCTGGCGTGACCACTTCGCGCAGTGCTCGCAATTGATGCTCCAGCAAAGCCAGCGCTTTGGGGATTTTGATCATCACCACCGCCGGCGCGGCTGGCAGTGGTGCCAGGCTATCGATAAAGTGCACCTGATCTTCATCCATCTCATTGAGACGCAGGTTCTGTTTCGCCGCCTGTTCGCTCAGCAGCGAATCGCTGACGTGCCACACGGGACGCGCGCCAAGTCCGCAGGTCAAGGCTCCAAAGCTGTCGTTGAACACCAATACCGGTCCCTCAGGCAGCGCTTGCTGCAACAGGTATTCATCGGCGGAATCCCATGCCTGTAGCGGGCTTTCCTCACGCATGGGCGGGAAGCGGTGCAGCGTCAGCGTGCGATTGGTCAGTTCAAGTTGGCTCATGGAATCTCCGGCGTGGTACACTTTGCGCGATTTTCGCCCTAAAAAGGGGGCGCAGTATACTGTCTTTCGCCGGGAATCCCAATGTCATTAATCTATCTGCAGGGTTACCCTGAAAACATCCTCGAGCAGGTTCAGACACTGATCGAACATGAGCGTTTAGGTTCCTTTCTCCAGCAACGCTATCCCAATACGCACAATATCGTCAGCGACCGGGCGCTTTATGATTACACGCAGGCGCTGAAAAACCGCTACATGCGCAGCGCGCCACCGGTGAGCAAAGTGATTTGGGACAATAAGATCAAGGTGATGAAGCACGCATTAGGGCTGCATACGGCGATTTCGCGCGTGCAAGGTGGCAACCTAAAAGCCAAGGCGGAGATCCGCATCTCCACGTTCTTCCGTCTCGCACCGGAAGCATTTCTGCGTATGATCGTGGTACACGAGTTGGCTCATCTGAAAGAGAAAGAACATGACAAAGCCTTTTACCAACTCTGCTGCCACATGGAACCGGATTATCATCAGTTGGAGTTTGACGCCCGCCTGTGGATGACCGACCAGGCGATGCGCGGCAACGCGGCTTAAAGAAACTCCTGCGCTTTTTGAATCAGGCTGGTTTTCGTCAATGCGCCCATAAAACGGCGCTCTTGCGGATTATTCAGCACCGGTAAACGCTCAAGCGTGACACGGGCAAAGGCTTCCCAACCTTCGCGCATGCTTTGATTTTGATAAATGCAGGGAAAATTATTGTCCATCACGCTACTCACTGGTGAATACAGGGTAATCTCCTGCGCTAACACCTTGCGTGAAATATCGTGAATCGACACCACGCCGAGAAATTGTCCTTCGCTATTAATCACATAAACATAACGTTCACGCTTGAGTGAGCTCACCGCCAGCGCCTGCCCAACCGACTCTTCCGGCTGTAGCGCCGCGCCGGGAATGATCAACTGATCGACACGCATGTTATCGAAGTCATATTTAGCTTCGGAACGGCTGAAATGACTGCTCACCACCGGATAGGTGCTGGAAGATTGCAGGCGATACACCACCATTGACGCCAACACCGACGCGATCATAATCGGGAACAGCAGGCTGCTATTTAGCGTCATCTCTAACACCATCAGCATCGCCATTAACGGTGCCTGACTGACCGCCGCCAGCACCGCCGCCATGCCGATGGCCGCATACAGCAAGGTATTGCCGACCGGTAAATGCAGCATCACGCCCATTTGCGCCAGTGCCACGCCGAGCAGTGCGCCGATCAACAATGAAGGGGTAAATAGCCCGCCGACCGCATTGGACCCAACCGACAGCGTGGTCGCCAGCGTTTTCAGCAGCAGCAATCCTAACAAGCCCATCAGTACATACTGGCCATCAATAATTTTCACGATCACTTCGTAGCCATTACCGAGAATATCGGTAGAGATCAGCGCCAGAAAGCCCACCGCCAACCCACCCGCACCCAACCGCAGCGGCAGCGAACGCACGCGGCCAAACAGCGCTTTGCTGCGGGCAATCAGTTTGATCAGCAGCCACCCGGCGATACCGGCGACAAAACCAATCAGCAGTGTCATCAGCAAACTGCTGATATCCATCTGAAATAGTGCTTCGGATAATGGATATAGCGCGCTGCGGAAACCCAGCGACCACATGGTCATCACCGCCACCGCCGACGAGACTATCAGCGGAATCAAGCGTTGCAGCGCCGAGATGCCAAAAGCGATTTCCGCCACAAATATCGCCGATGCCAGCGGGGCGTGATACACCGACGAAAGCCCGGCGGCAGCGGCCATCGCCACGATATCGCTATTGCGCAGATTGAATGAGGCAGGCAGCCAGCGGCCAATTAAACTGCCGCTCAGCGCCGATAGCTGCACCATCGGCCCCTCTTTACCAATCGACGCGCCGCTGCCGATACTGGCAATTGACGAGAGTGCACGGAACAACGAGGTTTTCGTGGGTACCGCATCAAGCCGGGCGTTGATCACTTCCAGATAATCGGTCTGCACCGTTTCCTGTTTTTCAATCGCCACCGCATAGCGCAGGAAGAAACCAGCTAATACGCCGCCCGCCCCTACCAGCAGCGGCCAGAAGATCCATGGCCAGACATGCATTGCCACGGTGATTTCACTATCACTGTTAAAAAGTAGGTGGTTGATCAATTCGATCACGCCGCGAAATGCCAGCGTTACCAGCGAAGCCACACATCCAACGGGAATGGCGATCAGTAATGTGGTCCAGTTCAGAGCATGTTTACTTCCACTCACCCGCGCGTCCCCGCTAGTCGGTTAAAAAGTTGTGCGGCATCATCATATTGGAATGCGGATCTCAGGATCAAATTTCGCCTGCCTGGCACTCAGATGAACATGTTACTCTGCCGTTTTACTTTAGCAGGAGAGCAGCACGTGATTCGTTTCGCCATCGTGGGAACTAACTGGATTACCCGCCAGTTTATCGACGCCGCGCATGAAACCGGCAAGATGAAGTTGAGCGGCGTTTATTCACGTAATCAGCAGCAGGCCGATGCCTTTGTGGTGGATTACCCCTGCAAGCTGACCTTCACCTCACTGGATGAACTTGCCGCCAGCAGTGAAATCGATGCGGTGTATATTGCCAGCCCGAATGCGTTGCACAGTGAACAGGCGATACTGTTTATGTCGCACGGTAAGCATGTGATTTGCGAGAAGCCGATGGCGTCTAACCTGCGTGAAGCCGAGGCGATGATTGCCTGCGCACGTCAGCATCAGGTGGTGCTATTCGAAGCCTTTAAAACCGCCAGCCTGCCAACGTTCCTGCAACTGCAAAAAACACTGCCACAGCTGGGTAAACTGCGTAAGGCATTAATCAATTACTGCCAATATTCGTCGCGTTATCAGCGCTATCTTGATGGTGAGAATCCGAATACCTTTAATCCGCAATGGTCGAACGGCTCGATCATGGATATCGGCTTTTACTGCCTGGCCGCGGCCGTCACCTTGTGGGGCGCACCGCAACAGGTGAAAGCGCAAGCTTCCCTGCTGGAAAGTGGCGTTGATGCGCATGGTGTGGTGGTGCTGGGCTACGGCGACTTTGATGTCACCTTGCTGCACTCAAAAGTTAGCGATTCACTGATTCCGAGTGAAATTCAGGGTGAAGCGGGATCGCTGGTGATTGAAAAGATCGCCGAATGCCAGCAGCTGCGCTTTATTCCACGCGGCGGTGAGAGCCAAAACCTGACGCAGCCGCAGCACATCAATACCATGCTGTATGAAGCAGAGATCTTTGCCGGATTAGTTGAAGCCGGTGACGTTGAGCACGCGGCGTTAGAAACCTCGCGCATTACGGCGGCGCTGCTCACCGAAATCCGCCGCCAGACGGGCGTAGTATTCCCGGCAGATCGGGCTGAAGTGTAAATATTGCAAAACATTTCCGCAGCCTCTTGAAAGCGATGATTCAACTCCGTATGTTGAGCGCTGCAAAGGGGAGTAACTTGTAAGCTGATTGATCGTCATTACGATGCGCTATGTAACATGCAACACGCATCCGGTCGTCAGGCAACCCGGAATCTATTCTGCGTTGTAAGTGAGACCTTGCCGGAAGGCGAGGTTTGCTTGCAGCACGATCAAAGCGGCTGACGTCTTCTGACCTCAGCTGCTTTTTTTATGTCTGGAAAAGGATACGACTATGCACTCAGTGGGCACACCGTTACTTTGGGGCAGCTTCGCTGTCGTAGTGATCATCATGCTGGCGATCGACCTGCTATTACAGGGCCGACGCGGCGCACAAACCATGTCATTCAAGCAAGCGGCTGTATGGTCGCTGGTTTGGGTCTCCGTTTCACTGCTGTTCAGCGCCGCTTTCTGGTGGTATCTCGATGGCACCGCCGGGCGCGAAGTCGCTACCGCGCAAACCCTTGCGTTCCTTACCGGCTACGTATTAGAGAAAGCGCTGGCGGTTGATAACGTCTTTGTCTGGCTGATGCTGTTTAGCTACTTCGCTGTTCCAGCCAACCTACAGCGTCGTGTACTGATTTATGGCGTATTAGGCGCGATTGTGCTGCGTACCATTATGATCTTCGCCGGTAGCTGGCTTGTGGTGCAGTTCAGCTGGATTCTGTATATCTTCGGCGCCTTCCTGCTGTTCACCGGCCTTAAAATGGCGCTGGCGAAAGAGGAAGATGACAGCGCGGTCGGTGATAAGCCGGTGGTACGCTGGTTGCGCAAGCATCTTCGTATGACCGATAGCCTTGACGGTGAGAAGTTCTTCACCCGCAAAAACGGTGTGCTGTTCGCCACGCCGCTGCTGCTGGTGCTGATCATGGTCGAACTGAGTGACGTGATTTTCGCCGTGGATAGCATCCCCGCGATCTTCGCGGTGACCACCGATCCGTTCATTGTACTCACCTCAAACCTGTTCGCGATTCTCGGCCTGCGTGCCATGTATTTCCTGTTGGCCAACGTGGCTGAGCGCTTCTCAATGCTGAAATATGGCCTGGCGATTGTGTTGGTGTTTATCGGTATCAAGATGCTGATCGTCGAGTTCTATCACATTCCAGTCGGCATCTCGCTGACGGTGGTGGGCGTGATTCTCGGCGGCACGCTGCTGATCAACGCCTGGGTGAACCACAGAAACGACCAGAAGAAGATCTCACCATAATCTTCTGCAGGGGCGCTAATCGCCCCTGCTTTGTTTCGCCAGTGGCAACCTTCGCCTTTTATATATCTGTCACACTTCCCATCATCAGCAGATCAAAAAACCAATCTGCTGCGCATGCACAGAATTATCTCTTTCTTCATAAGCTCTTTTCCTTATACTCCGCCGGGCAAACCGTTGCGCGTGGTGGAACCGCGCACAACACTCATGACCGCGAATAAAAAGACTGTGATATGCAAAACAACTTTATTGGACGTCTGGGCGCGCTGTTCGCAGGCAGCCTGGTAAAACAAATCATGATTGGCCTGGTGGCGGGCGTAGCGCTGGCGTGGTTCTCGCGCGATGCCGCATTAGCCGTTGGCTTGCTGGGTGAGCTGTTCGTGCGGGCGCTGAAAGCCGTCGCGCCGCTGCTGGTTTTGGTGCTGGTGATCTCCTCGATCGCCAACCATCAGCAGGGACAGAAAACCAATATCCGCCCGATCATCATGCTGTATCTGCTCAGCACCTTTTTTGCTGCCGTGGTGGCGGTGATCTTCAGCCATCTGTTCCCACAGACGCTCTCGATGAATGTTGGAGCCACGCAAATCACGCCCCCTTCGGGCATTACTGAAGTGCTACACGGCTTGCTGATCAGCATGGTTACCAATCCGATTGAAGCACTGATGAACGCCAATTACATCGGCATTCTGGTGTGGGCGCTAGGCTTAGGTCTGGCGTTTCGTCATGCTAGCCCCAGTAGCAAAGCGTTTCTCAATGATGCGTCCAATGCCGCAACCTGGGTGGTACGCTGTGTGATCCGCTGTGCGCCGCTGGGGATTTTTGGCCTGGTGGCATCTATCCTCGCCTCAACCGGCTTTGATGCCATCTGGGAATACGCCAATCTGCTGGCGCTGCTGCTCGGCTGCATGCTGATTATGGCGCTGGTAATCAACCCGATGTTGGTGTTCCAGAAGATCCGCCGCAATCCCTATCCGCTGGTGTTTACCTGCCTGCGAGAAAGTGGCGTCACCGCGTTCTTTACCCGCAGCTCGGCGGCGAATATCCCGGTGAATATGGCGCTGGCTAAGCGTCTCAATCTGGATGAAGACACCTATTCGGTATCGATTCCGCTTGGTGCCACCATCAGCATGGCGGGTGCATCGATCACCATCACCGTGTTGACGCTGGCAGCGGTGCATACGCTGGGCATTTCGGTGGATGTACCGACTGCGATTCTGTTGAGTTTGGTGGCTTCGCTGTGTGCCTGTGGCGCATCCGGCGTGGCTGGCGGTTCGCTGCTGCTGATTCCAGTGGCCTGCAATATGTTTGGTATTCCGAATGACCTGGCAATGCAGGTGGTTGCAGTGGGCTTTATTATTGGTGTGCTGCAGGATTCCGCCGAGACCGCATTGAACTCCTCGACGGATATTCTGTTTACCGCAGCCGTATGCCAGGCCGAAGCCGAGCGTGAGCCGCGTCGTACGGTCTCCGAATAATCATTGCCCCAGGTCGCCATAAATGGCGACCTGACGCGAATCCGTAGGGTGCGCATTGATGCGCACCGGGTTTTAAAGCGTCACGCCACTTTTAAAGATGGCTAACTCGCGGAAATCATTCGTTTCATTCCGCGCCGGTTGGCCATTGGCAATCGCCACAATCATATCGACGAAATCCTCCAGCATCTCCGTCATGCTCATGCCTTCGATCAAACGCCCGGCATTGAAATCGATCCAGTGCGGCTTCTTCTCAGCCAGCTGCGTATTGGTGGCGATTTTAACCGTCGGCACAAAACCGCCGTACGGCGTGCCGCGGCCGGTGGTAAACAGCACCATATGACAGCCCGCCCCCGCCAGCGCGCTGGTTGCCACAGCATCATTACCCGGGGCACTTAATAGATTCAGTCCCGGCGTATGCAAGCGCTCACCGTATTTCAGCACATCCACCACCTGACTTTGGCCAGCTTTCTGCGTGCAGCCAAGTGACTTCTCTTCCAGCGTGGTGATGCCGCCCGCTTTGTTTCCCGGTGACGGATTTTCGTAGATTGGCTGCTGGTGATCGATAAAGTAGCGTTTGAAGTCGTTGATCATCGCCACGGTCTTTTCAAAGGTGGCTTCATCGCGGCAGCGGCTCATCAAAATACGCTCGGCACCAAACATCTCCGGCACTTCGGTCAGCACCGTGGTACCACCGTTAGCAATCATCTGGTCAGAGAAACAGCCGAGCATGGGATTGGCGGTGATACCGGAAAAACCATCCGAACCGCCACACTCCAGACCAAACTTCAGCTCGCTGAGTTTGCCCGGCTGACGTTGATCCGCGCGCATCGCAGTGTAAAGTTCGTGCAGGCGTTCCAACCCGGCTTCCACTTCATCATCCTGCTTCTGGCACTCCATAAACTGCACGCGATCGCTATCGAAGCCGCCGAGGGTCTCGCGGAACACATCGACCTGGTTGTTCTCGCAGCCAAGGCCAATCACCAACACTGCGCCAGCATTGGGATGGCGCACCATATTTTGCAACATGGTGCGGGTGTTCTCGTGATCCTGTCCAAGCTGCGAACAGCCAAACGGATGGCTGAACAGGTGCACGCCATCAATGCCTTCGGCATCGTTGGTCTCTTTCATAAAGCGCGTCAGGATTTGCCGCGCGATGCCATTTACGCAACCCACGGTGGGCAGGATCCACAACTCATTACGGATGCCGACTTCTCCGCTGGCGCGGCGATAGATCTGCACGTCACGGTCGCCTGCTTGCGGCGGCAGCTCAAGGAAATCGGGCTGATAATCGTATTCGTCTACATCGCTCAGATTGGTGCGCGCGTTGGTGGAGTGGATAATCTCACCCGCCGCAATCGGCTGGGTGGCATGAGCAATGGGCAAACCGTATTTGATCACCAGCGCGTCGGTGGCTAAAGGCTGCAGCGCAAACTTATGGCCGCGCCCAACCTCCTGCTGCAAGGTGATCGCCTGTTGATTGATTTCGACCTGGGTATTGGCTGGCAAATCGCGCAACGCCACAGCAACGTTGTCGCGTGAATGTATTCTAATGGCATCTTGCATAGCGTTATCTCAGTTGTATCAACGCCGTCCGCATCCCGTGGACGATGATGTTTTGCAGGTGTTGGCTGACCGCAGCCACTAATCCGGGCCGCTGAGTGAGATCTTCGCCCCAGTGATTGGCATCGCTCAGTACCGCGCGTACCAACTGCTCCGGAGTCTGTTTATCGTTCTGTACTGCGGGCCACAGTTCAGCAAAACGCTGCAGCCAGTGTTCGTCATCCTGCAGTGGCCAGTGACGTTCGCCCTCTGCACCACGATAAAAAGCCAGCAGCGCGGCAAAGGCGAAGGTCAGGCGCGCAGGCCACTGCCCGGTTTGCTGCTGCGACAGTAAAAGCTGCGGCAGCAAACGGGTGCGAAATTTGGTCATGCTGTTGAGGGCGATTGAGAGCAACGCATGACGAATAAACGGATTACGGAAACGGCGCTGCACTGCGTCGGCAAAAGCGTGCAGCTCATCGCGCGGCAGATCCAGCGTCGGGATGACTTCCTCGCGCAGCAGCGCCTCGACGAAGCCAGCAATCTGCGCGTCATCCATTGCTTCACCGACGCTCTCCAGCCCGGCCTGAAACGCCACCGGCACCAGCGCGGTGTGCGCGCCGTTGAGGATTGCCACTTTCTGCGCTTTGTACGGCGTGATGTCATCCACCAACTTCACTTCCGGTGCCAGCGTGTCGAGCTTCAGCTCTTGCGCCAGCATGTTTGGCCCCTGAATCACAAACTGGTAATAGACTTCGCCCGCCACCAGATAGCGATCTTTGTAGCCCAACTGCGCTTCGATCGCCCCGCTATCCGCCGGATAACCGGTGACAATACGGTCCACCAGCGTGTTGTAGAACGCACAATGATCCTGCACCCAGCGGGCAAACTCCGGCGGCAGCTGCCACTGTTTGCTGTAGCGCAGCACCAGTTCACGCAGCGTATCGCCGTTGTAATCGATCAGTTCACACGGCACCACCAGCCAACCTTTATCGCTGGCGCCGGCAAAATGGTTGAAGCGCGCCCACAGCAGCTGCGTGAGTTTGCCGGGAAAAGATGAGGCGGGCGCATCGTCCAGCCGATCCTGCTCAGCGAAGGCGATGCCCGCTTCCGTAGTATTGGAGAAGACAAAGCGCATTTGTGGCGCGCGCGCCAGCGCAAGGAACTCGTCAAATTGTTGATAAGGTTGAATTTCACGATTCACGCTGCGGATAAGGCTAGCTTCACTTACCTGCTCGCCCGCCGCATTGAGCCCGCGAATCAGCGTGGTGTATAAGCCGTCTTGCTGATTCAGCGTCTCTTCCACCACGCGGTTGCGCGGCCGTACCACCACCACGCCCGCATCGGTGTTGTGATGCTGATTGAGCCAGTCGAGCTGCCAATCAATAAAGGCGCGCAGGAAGTTACCTTCACCAAACTGGATGACGCGCTCGCTATAGTGCGCGCCGGGGAAATTGTGGCGGTTGAGGTGCTGCATCATTAGGCTCCCAGCTCAATGCCGAAGTAATCGCGCGCATTGTTGAAACTGATGTTCTGTACCATCTGCCCTAACAACGCCTCGTCGGCCGGCGCTTCGCCGCGCGCTACCCAATTGCCCATCATTTGGCACAGCAGGCGACGGAAATATTCGTGGCGCGTGTAGGAGAGGAAGCTGCGGCTGTCGGTTAGCATGCCGACAAAGCGGCTCAGTAGGCCAATTTGCGCTAACTGCGTCATCTGCCGCTGCATGCCATCCAACTGATCGTTGAACCACCACGCCGAACCAAACTGCATTTTGCCCGGTTCGCCTTCGCCCTGGAAATTGCCCGCCATGGTGGCCAGCACTTCATTGTCGCGCGGGTTAACGCAGTAAAGGATGGTTTTTGGCAGCGCATTATTGCGGTTTTGCGCATCCAGCAAGCGCGCCA
Organism: Pantoea sp. X-Soil-ISGK-421; assembly: GCF_059730785.1. Taxonomy (NCBI): domain Bacteria; kingdom Pseudomonadati; phylum Pseudomonadota; class Gammaproteobacteria; order Enterobacterales; family Erwiniaceae; genus Pantoea; species Pantoea sp. X-Soil-ISGK-421. The sequence goes on from NZ_AP035979.1 coordinate 3,566,180, forward strand.
GCGGAATCGCCAGCGGCGCATCGTTAATCGAATCGAAGCCAACATCTGGGCCAAGCAGATCGAACTGACGACGATTGGCATTACGCAGCGCCCCAATGTGGTACTGCTGCGCCCAGCCGCGGCGTGCATATTCGCTGCCGAGCCATACCAACACCGCGGTTTTAAATTGGGCCGTCTCTTCAGCGGAAGGCGCAGCACCTTGCAGACGGCGCGCCAGAATGCCATCCAGCGTGGCTTCATCCGCTTCAGCAAACACCACCACATCTAACGCGTGATCGGAGATTTTGCAGCCATGTGCAGCGAAGTGATCAAGTCGCAGACTTAAGGCGCGGCGCAGATCGTCAAAGCGCAGCACGCTGACATCCGCCACTTGCTCTAAGCGCTGAATCCACGGCAGGAAACTCGCCAGTTCAATGTTGAAAGCTTTGTCCGGACGCCAGCTCGGCAGCACTTTAACGTCAAAGCTGCTGTCCTGCGCCAGCTTGCGATGATGCTGTAAGTCATCAAGCGGATCGTCCGTCGTGCCGACCATTTTCACTTTCATCTGCTGCATGATGCCGCGCGCGCTGAAGGCGTCCTGCGCCAGCAATTCATTGCACTGCTGCCAAATACGCTCAGCGCTCTGTTCGTTCAGCAGCACATCGGTAATGCCGAAAGGACGACGCAGTTCGAGGTGTGTCCAGTGATAGAGCGGATTTCCGATGGTATGCGGCACGGTACGCGCCCAGGCGTTAAATTTCTCACGATCGCTGGCATCGCCGGTGCATAACGCTTCCGGCACGCCGTTCGCTCGCATCGCACGCCATTTGTAATGATCGCCTTTCAGCCAGATGTCATAGAGGTTGGTAAAGCGGTAATTATCGGCAATCTGCTGCGGCGGTAAGTGACAGTGATAGTCGAAAATCGGCTGGTCTTTAGCGTAGTTGTGGTACAGACGACGGGCGAACTCGGTATCGAGTAGAAAATCCTCACTCATAAAACGCGACATACCTGCTTCCTCATTTTATAGCCAGATGGCTTTACCTAAAAGTTATCATACCAATTCAAGCAAACGGCAAAATTGTTTGCGATGCGACTCACAATAATGACAGTTTCACTGTGGGTATATGGACATCCCTGTTGTGATTATGGCGTTAAATGGCTGTTTTAGCGATCTTTAGTCCTTACACACACGAGCTGCAAGGTTTATGTGATGGCATTCAACTTTTGAGGCTGTATAACAAGTTAACCTCTCGCCCCGTTGCTACCGGACTTTATGGCACAGGCAAGGAACTGCGGGAGTGAACGGCATTGTTCACGCTTTCCCGCTCCAGATAACTACAGCGGTAAATCCGCAACGACAGACTGGATGAGGTTAATAATGCGTAAGATCAAAGGGCTACGCTGGTATATGATTGGGCTGGTGACGCTGGGCACCGTGCTCGGTTACCTGACGCGCAATACCATTGCCGTCGCCGCCCCCACGCTGGAAACGCAGCTGGGTATCACTACACAACAATATTCTTATATCGTCGCCGCTTACTCGGCTTGCTACACCATCATGCAACCGGTGGCCGGTTACGTGCTGGATATGCTCGGCACCAAAATCGGCTATGCGGTATTTGCCGTGATGTGGGCAATCTTCTGTGCGGCCACTGCGATGGCGGGCAGTTGGGGCGGCTTTGCGCTGGCGCGCGGCGCGGTGGGCGCAGCAGAAGCAGCCATGATTCCTGCCGGTTTAAAAGCCAGTAGCGAATGGTTCCCGGCCAAAGAGCGTTCTGTCGCGGTGGGTTATTTCAACGTGGGATCGTCGATTGGCGCAATGCTGGCACCGCCGTTAGTCGTGTGGGCAATCATGGCGCATAGCTGGCAAATGGCGTTTATTATCACCGGCGTGCTGAGCATGGTGTGGGCAATCTGCTGGCTGGTGTTTTACAAGCATCCCAAACAGCAAACCAAGCTGAGCGATGAGGAGCGTCACTACATCATTGCCGGCCAGGAGCTACAGCATCAAACTGGCAACAATAAGAAGATGTCGGCGCGCCAGATCCTGCGCAATCGTCAATTTTGGGGCATTGCGCTGCCGCGTTTCCTCGCAGAACCGGCATGGGGAACCTTTAACGCGTGGATTCCCCTCTTTATGTTCAAGGTGTACGGCTTCAATCTGAAAGAGATCGCTATGTTTGCCTGGATGCCAATGTTGTTCGCCGATCTCGGCTGCATCGTAGGCGGCTACCTGCCCCCCCTGTTCCAGCGCTGGTTTGGCGTCAATCTCATCGTTTCGCGCAAGTTGGTGGTCACCATGGGCGCGGTGTTGATGATTGCTCCGGGCACCATCGGTTTGTTCACCAGTCCCTATGTCGCCATTGCGCTGCTGTGCGTCGGCGGATTTGCCCATCAGGCGCTTTCTGGCGCGCTGATCACCCTCTCTTCAGATGTGTTTGGCCGTAACGAAGTGGCTACCGCGAATGGCTTAACCGGCATGGCGGCCTGGACGGCGAGCACCATGTTTGCATTGGTGGTGGGTGCGCTGGCCGATACGCTGGGTTTCAGCCCGCTGTTTGCGGCGCTGGCGGTGTTTGATCTGTTAGGCGCAGTTGTCATTTGGACTGTTCTTAAAAACCAACCGGTTTCTGAACTCGACGATCAGCCTGCCGTGCCATCCGCCGCGGTAGGCACATAAGCTCATCGGGCTGGCATCAGCCAGCCCATTTCCTCTGTGCGACTGAAGTGGTATAACAACTCAACTTTTTTTCACAGCGGACCGCGCAATGGACCTGACCGAATCACGACGCCTCTATCAACAGCTTGCTAGCGAGCTTAAACGCCGCATTGAAGCAGGCGACTACCGCGTCGGCGACAAACTGCCTGCCGAGCGTCTGATCGCGGAAGAGATGCAGGTGAGCCGAACCGTGGTACGTGAAGCGATTATCATGCTGGAAGTGGAAGGTTATGTGGAGGTGCGTAAAGGCTCCGGCATTCACGTGATCAGCAGCCAGCAGCAGAATCGCGTGGTGACGTCGAGCCAACTGGAGTTCGCCAATTTTGGCCCCTTCGAGTTATTGCAGGCGCGTCAGCTGATTGAAAGCAACGTGGCCGAGTTTGCCGCCACGCAGGTGACGCGTCAGGATATCGTGGCACTGATGGCGATTCAGGAGAAAGCGCGTCAGGAAGACCATTCTCGCGATTCTGCGTGGGATATGGAGTTTCATGTGCGCATCGCGCAATCAACGCAAAACAGCGCCTTAGCGGCGATTGTCGAAAAGATGTGGCTGCATCGCCTGCATAATCCTTACTGGCTGAAGCTGCATGAACACATTGATGCCAAAAATATCACCAGCTGGTGTGACGATCACGACCAGATCCTCAAAGCCCTGATCCGCAAAGATCCCGCCGCCAGTAAGCTGGCAATGTGGCAACATCTGGAAAATACTAAACAGATGCTGTTTAACGCCACCACTGACGATTTCGAATTCAACGTCGACCGTTACATGTTTGCGGAAAATCCAGTCATCCTTCCAGAAGGTAGCGACAACGCACGCTGATCCTGCTTATTTTTCAGGCGTTTTGCTGACGAAAAAGTCAGTTAGTCTGCAATAGTGTCAGCTCATGTAAAGCTCCTTTTGACCACCTGCGTCTAAAGGTAAAACTCCTGTGCGGCAGGCACTTTCCCCTGTCTGGATAACGTTATTTTTGTTACAGTTATCGCCCTTTTATTACCCTTTGCGACAGGGCTTTAAAAAGTCGCTGATTTAACAATCAATTCTGGAAGGATCCGGAAACTCCTGCTCAGGCTGCTTATCTAAAATGTATAACCAACGCCAGTCTGCGCCTAAGCCCCTCACGGGCACGTTTAACAATGATGTTCAGGAATGATTGATGGATATTTTGCAAGCATTGCTGCATGCCTTATGGCAGCAGGATTACGAAATGCTCTCCGACCCAACATTGGTTTGGGCTATTTATGGCGTGCTGTTCATGATTCTGTTTCTGGAAAATGGACTGCTGCCCGCCGCCTTTCTACCGGGCGACAGTTTGCTGATTCTGGTCGGTGTGCTGATTGCGAAAGGCACGATGGGTTTCCCGCTGACTCTGCTGATTCTGACCACCGGCGCCAGCCTTGGCTGCTGGGTGAGCTACATTCAGGGCCGCTGGCTCGGTAATACGCCCACGGTACAAAATTGGTTATCGCATTTGCCGGCGCAATATCACCAGCGCGCGCACGCCTTGTTTCATCGCCACGGCTTATCGGCCTTGTTGATTGGTCGTTTTATTGCCTTTGTCCGCACCTTGCTTCCCACCATCGCCGGCCTTTCTGGCCTGAGTAATGCGCGCTTCCAGTTCTTCAACTGGGTAAGTGGCTTCCTGTGGGTGCTAATCCTGACCGTGTTGGGCTTCGCACTGGGCAAAACCCCGATTTTCCGTCGTTACGAAGATGAGTTGATGTTGTGCCTGATGCTGCTGCCGCTGGTGCTGCTGGTGATTGGCCTGGTGGGCTCTTTAGTGGTGCTATGGCGTAAACGTCAATCAACGCGTAACGGGAATTCACAGTCATGATTAACCTCCGTGGATTCCCAAGGCGTTTCCTGCCTTGGGTGCTAGGCGGCGCGTTGGCGCTGCTGGCGGTCTGTTTCGTGCCGAATTTGATGCAGCACGAAACCGTGGTGCAAATCCGTGTCGCGAATAGCGGCACCAATTTGCCCGATGGTTTTTACCTCTATCAGCAACTTTCCGCGCAAGGCGTGCGTATCAAAAGTATTACGCCTTCTGGCGATGCGCTGGTGATTCATTTTGAGAATGAAGAGCAGAGCCTGGCGGCACAAAAAGTGTTGCGACGCCTGTTGCCACAAGGCTTTGTCGTGGCGGCGGGTCCGCAGGCGTCACAGCAATATCCAGACGCCAATCGCCCCACTTACAGCTAAATTTCACCGCCTGACGTTAAGCCAGGCGGTGAGCTAATCCTCGCTATCCCCGCGTCTTCTTTGAATTTTTTCATCTGCTGTCTATTCTTAGAGGTAGCGTAAGCCTAAGACATGCTGGGAAGCCCCTCCTGTCTGATCTCTGGCAGGTTATTAACAATGGAAGGTCACAACCTGATGAAACGTCAATTACTGCTAGGTGCTATTCTTTTCTCACTCTCGGGTTCGCTGCTGGCGGCTGAATCGCTCTGCCAACAAAAAGAGCAGGACATTCAACGTGAGATCGATATGGCGAAGCAGCATAACAACCAGCGCCGCGTAACCGGGCTGGAGCGCGCATTGACCGAAGTCCGTGCAGGCTGCACCGATGAGAAATTGAAATCTGCACACAGCGAACGCATCGCTGAGCAGAAGCACAAAATCGCCGAGCGTGAGCGTGAGCTGAAAGAAGAGCGTCAGGACGGTGACAAGGACAAAATCGAGAAGCGCGAACGTAAGCTAGAAGAGGCGCGGCACGAACTGAAAAAGCTTGAAGCTGAGCCTTATTAATCGGACTTAACTAAATGCTGTAAAAGGAGATTTCCATGGCTAAAGAAACAACATCTGAACATCTGCGCGCTGAATTGAAAAATCTGGCTGATACCCTGGAAGAAGTGCTGAGTAGCTCAGCAGATAAATCCAAAGGTGAGCTGGATAAACTGCGTCATAAAGCGCGCGGTGCTATTGAAAGCTCCCGTGAACGCCTCGGCGATTCCGGCGAACGTATTGCACAAACTACGCGTGAAGCGGCGGAAAAAGCGGACGAATACGTGCGTGATAATCCGTGGCACGGCGTGGGTATTGGTGCAGCGGTAGGTATTCTCATCGGCATTCTAATCTCACGGCGTTAATGATGAGTGATAGTCAGCAAAGCCACGGCCCCGGCAAAGGGGTCTTTAACATCGGTCAACGGATAGTTACCACGCTGGTCAGCATGGTCGAGACGCGTGTCCGACTGGCCATTGTGGAACTGGAAGAGGAGAAGGCAAACCTGATTCAGATGCTGATGATGGTTGGCCTCACCATGCTGTTTACCGCTTTCGGTCTTATGAGCCTGATGGTACTGATCATCTGGGCGGTAGATGCGCAATATCGCCTGATGGCTATTGCTATCACCACCGCGGTACTGTTTGCGTTGGCGCTGATCTTTGGTTTGTGGACGTTGTACAAGTCACGCCAGTCAACGTTGTTACGCCACACGCGTAAAGAGCTGGATACCGATCGCACATTGCTGGAGGAAGATCGCTCATGAGCCGCCGCGAACGTGAAGCACGCATTCACGAACTGCTTAATCAGGTGCAGCAACAGCGACTCGATCTCAGCGCCGATGGACGCGATTGGCTAGCCAGCACCGCGCAATACGATCGTGGCTGGCTGACCTTCATTGGCATGCGCCGCTACCTGGCAATCGGGAGCAGCGCATTGGCCATCTGGTCGATTCGCAGCCCCAATCGCCTGCTGCGCTGGGCCAAGCGCGGCTTCGGCGCCTGGAGCACCTGGCGCATGATCAAATCCACCTTAAATACACGCTAATCCCTCTATTTAAAACCGGATCGTAAAGGTTCGGTTTCGCCCCCTCAAATTTACTGAACAACATTGACAGTATATCTCGCTTACAACTATTCCAACCTGCGATTATTATCTCCCTCCATCAGCCCACTGAACTAAAACAGCCGGTTCAAGGGGATTCAAAACCCGCAGGCCAACAACCTGCAACAAAAACCTTGTTGGAGTAGATGATGAAAAAATTCGAAGACTCAGGCCTGCTGGTAGCACGCGTATTGATGACCATTCTGTTTATCACCGCAGGCTGGGGCAAAATCACCGGTTATGCGGGTACCGCACAGTACATGCAGGCGATGGGCGTCCCTGGCTTCCTGCTGCCACTGGTTATCCTGCTGGAGTTCGGCGGCGGCTTGGCTATTCTGTTCGGTTTCCTGACGCGCTTTACCGCACTGTTCACCGCGGGTTTCACCCTGCTGACAGCGTTCCTGTTCCACAGCAACTTTGCGGAAGGTGTTAACCAGCTGATGTTCATGAAAAACCTCTCCATCGCCGGTGGTTTCCTGGTGTTGGGTCTGGTAGGTCCAGGCGCTTACAGCATTGACCGTCTGATTCGTCAGCGCGTCCAGCCAGCGGCCGCACGCTAAGCAGCATAAGCGTCCGAGAACACATATACTGAATGACAGGGGCGGGGATTTTCCTCGCCCTTTTTTATTATGGAGGGCTTATGGGACAGCTGATTGACGGTGTCTGGCATGACACCTGGTACGATACGAAGTCAACCGGTGGCCGCTTCAAACGCTCTGACGCCGTCTGGCGTAACTGGGTTACCGCCGATGGCAGCGCCGGCCCAACCGGCCAAGCGGGCTTCGCTGCTGAACGCGGTCGTTACCATCTTTATGTCTCTCTTGCTTGCCCGTGGGCGCATCGCACGCTGTTAATGCGCCAGCTCAAGGGACTGGAAGAGATGATTTCGGTGTCAGTGGTACATCCGCTGATGCTGGAAAACGGCTGGACCTTCGACACCAGTTTCCCTGACGCCACTGGCGACGCGTTGTATCAAAAAGAATTTCTCTATCAGCTCTATCTGCACGCCGATGCGCACTACACCGGTCGCGTCACCGTGCCGGTGCTGTGGGATAAAACTCAGCAAACCATCGTCAGCAATGAATCCGCCGACATCATGCGTATGCTCAACAGTGCGTTCGATGCGCAAGGTGCCCGCGCGGGTGACTATTATCCCGCCGACCTGCGTGAAAAGATCGATGAGGTGAACAGCTGGGTTTACGACACGGTAAACAACGGTGTTTATAAAAGCGGTTTTGCTACTTCGCAAGCAGCCTACGATGAATCCGTTACATCGCTGTTTCACTCCTTAGCGCGTCTTGAGCAGATTCTCGGTCAGCATCGCTATCTCACTGGCGATCAACTCACCGAAGCCGATTTGCGCTTGTGGACTACGTTAGTGCGCTTTGATCCGGTCTACGTCACCCACTTTAAGTGCGACCGCCATCGCATCAGTGATTACCGTAACCTCAGTGGCTTCCTGCGCGACATCTATCAGATGCCCGGCATCGCTGACACGGTTAACCTGCCGCACATCCGCCATCACTATTATTGCAGCCACAAAACCATTAACCCAAGCGGTGTGATCTCGCTGGGCCCAGCCTTTGACTGGGATGAGCCACACGGCCGGGATTGAGGGTAATCTTCACCTCTCCGGTGGAGAGGTGAAGCTTTTTCAAGCGAACTTAATCAGCACCATACCGATTAACAGCAATCCCACACCCAGCCAACCGGTGCGGCTCAGTCGCTGGCCGAATAAAATCCAGCCGGCCGCCACCGTGGCCACTAATCCCAGCCCGCCCCATAATGCATACGCGACGGTGAGATCGATGCCTTTCACCGCCTGCGCCAGCGCACTGAACGCCGCCAGCACAGCAACCAGCGATAACACGCCAAATAGCGGACGGCGAAAACCATTAGAATATTTCAGGAAGATATTGGCGACGATTTCCAGACCAATAGCCAGCAACAGCCACGCGATGTGTATCCAGTTAAACGTTGCCATGGCGCAGCTCCTTGCGACTCAACGTACCTAATTTGATTAGGACAATGCCGAGGATCAGCGTTAGCAGTCCGGCGACTTTGACGACAGATAAGGTCTCATCAAACAACAGCACGCTGAACAGCGTAATAAACAGAATACCCACGCCCTCCCACATGGCATACGCCACCCCAAGGGCAATACGCTTAATGGCAAAGGATAAACAAATATAAGAAAGTGCGATCATTACCAGCATAAAAATATAACCGGCGTTGCCGCCGTTAACGCTGGCCCATTTCATCGAGACGGTACCAATAATTTCCGCGGCAATCGCCAGCGCTAATAAAATCCAATACAGCATAATTTCTCTCCTGAACGAGAAATAAACGCCACCCACGCGAAAATAGGCGTGTGAGCCGAATTAATGTAAAAAGTCAGAAAGGAGAGAACGGAACTAAAGCGCGAAACGCCAGTGCTGATCGCAGATTGGGCAGTTTAAAGCAGGGAAAGAAGAAGAGAATAAAGCCTTATTTGGCGCGAAAATTTTGTCCATAAAATTACAACTTATCCACGTTGTTGCTTCTCATCAGTGTGGATTAAATTTGTCCTCGGTGGTTAAACACGCGCTTATTCTGGCATAGCCGCAATAATGTTTTCCGGGATTTTCATTTCTTTACGTGGGCGCGATTAATTAATTTACTTGCTCATCCCACCCCAGAAAACACAAAACCCGCCGAAGCGGGTTTTGTGTTTAAAAAAGTCGAAACTGACCGATAAGCCGGGTTCTGTCGTGGACAGTCATTCATCTAGGCCAGCAATCGCTCACTGGCTCAAGCAGCCTACCCGGGTTCAGTACGGGCCGTACCTTGTGAACCCCTATTTGGCCTTGCTCCGGGTGGAGTTTACCGTGCCACGAACTGTTGCCAGCCGCGCGGTGCGCTCTTACCGCACCCTTTCACCCTTACCTGATCCCATTACTGGGCCATCGGCGGTTTGCTCTCTGTTGCACTGGTCGTAGGCTTGCGCCCCCCAGGCGTTACCTGGCACCCTGCCCTATGGAGCCCGGACTTTCCTCCCCTTTGCCCGTCTCCCCCCGAAAGAGGACGACGACAAAGCGGCGACTGTCTAGTCAGCTTCGGCGCGGGATAATAGGCGATCCGCCGCCATTTGTCACGCCTCTTGCTGCTCCAGCGCGTACTTATATAGTGCGTTCTTCTTCACGCCATGAATTTCCGCCGTCAGCGCGGCGGCTTTCTTCAGGGGCAGCTCTTTTTGCAGCAGCGCCAGCGTACGCAACGCCTCAGCCGGCAGCGCTTCTTCATCGGCTTTGTGGCCTTCAACAATCAGCACCATCTCACCTTTACGACGGTTTTCATCTTCCAGCACCCACGCCAGCAGTTCGCCCACCGGCGCGCCCTGCAGCGATTCCCAGGTTTTGGTTAATTCACGCGCCAGCACCACATAGCGCTCGCCGCCCCACACACTGACCATATCTTGCAGGCTATCGATCAGGCGATGAGTCGATTCATAGAAAATCAGCGTACGCGGCTCCTCGCCCAGCGCACGCAGCACATCGCAGCGTCCTTTACTTTTAGCCGGTAGAAACCCTTCGTAACAGAAACGATCGGACGGTAACCCCGCCGCGCTTAATGCTGTAATCGCTGCGCAGGCGCCTGGCAATGGCACTACGCGCACGCCAGCTTCACGACAACGACGCACTAAATGGTAGCCGGGATCGTTGATTAACGGCGTACCCGCATCAGAGACCAGCGCAATGCTCTGGCCCTCTTGCAGCTTGGCTAACAGTACCTCAGCTTTCTGCTGTTCGTTGTGGTCGTGAAGTGCGAAGAGTCGCGCATTGATGGCGAAATGTTGTAGCAACAGCCCGGTATGACGTGTATCTTCCGCTGCGACTAGATCGACGCTCGAGAGCACCGTCAACGCTCGTTGAGTGATATCACCCAGGTTACCGATCGGGGTAGGAACGATATAGAGCGTGCTGGCAGAAATCTCTGCCCGATCGAGTTGTTTCATTGTTTCATCCGAATTGCCGATTTAATATTGAGCATCTTGAAAAAAACATCACTGGATACAGTATGCTTCCTTCAAAAGTCGTACGTCATAAAGCAGGACGCTTAGTACCTGTTCTTCTCGCTGGGCTGATTTTAGCCGCATGTAGTGGTCAGGGACCGCAACAAACCTCTAACGTCAATATTCAGGGTCCTGCGACTGGCCGGTCTGACTATTATCTGCAACAGGTGCAGCAAAGCAGCGATGATAGCAAGACCGACTGGCAATTACTTGCCATCCGTGCCCTGTTGAAGGAAGGAAAGTATCCGCAGGCGGCTAATCAGCTTACTCAACTGCCGCAACAGCTGAGCGATGTGCAACAGCAAGAACTGCTGCTGCTGCGTGCGCAAATGCAGATTGGTCAGCAGGACTATAGCGGCGCACAACAGTTGCTCGGTAAGGTAAAAAGCGGCGATCTGTCGCAGGATCAGCAGGTGCGCTACTACGCGCTGCAAATCGCGGCGGCCCAGAATCGTCCTTCACTGCCGCTGCTGCGTGCCTATATTGCTCAGGAACCGCTGCTGAAAGGCGTTGATCACCAAAGTAATATCGATGCAACCTGGCAAGCGCTGACGCAAATGACGCAGGATCAGATCAATAGCCTGGTGATTAATGCTGACGAAAATACGCTGCAAGGCTGGCTCGATCTGCTGAATACCTGGCGCACGAACAGCCAGGATCCGCAGATGTTGAAAGCGGCGATTAAAGACTGGCAGACGCGCTATCCGCAGAACCCAGGCGCGAAAACGCTGCCCACTCAGCTCAGCCAGGTGCAAAACTTCACTAAAGCGTCGACGAATACCATCGCGTTGCTGCTGCCGCTCAATGGCCAGGCGCAGGTGTTTGCCAACGCGATTCAGAAAGGCTTCACCGATGCACGCAATGGCGTGCTCAACGCGCCCGCGCCGCAAGCCGCGCCAGCAGCACCTGCCGCCGACGATGCCAGCGCGCAGACGCCAGCCGACACTAACAGCGTTGTCAGCCCAGCCGTTGCAGGGAATACACCACCGCAAACCGAGCAGCCGCAGCCAGCCGCACCACCGGCTGCCGCGCAAGGCGACAGCAATGCGCAGGTGAAAGTGTATGACACCAGCAGCCAGCCCATTGCGCAGGTGATGCAGCAAGCACAGCAAGATGGCGCCACGCTGGTGGTCGGCCCGCTGCTGAAAAACGACGTAGAACAAGTGGTCAACAGCCAAACCCCACTTAACGTGTTGGCGCTTAACGAGCCAGAACAGATCCAGAACCATCCGAATATTTGTTACTTTGCGCTTTCTCCTGAAGACGAAGCACGCGATGCCGCGCACCATATCTACGAGCAGGGCAAACGCCAGCCGTTGCTGCTGGTGCCGCGCAGCAGCTATGGCGATCGCATCAGCAAAGCGTTTGCGCAAGAGTGGCAAACGCTGGGTGGTTCAACCGTACTGCAGCAGCGTTTCGGCGGCGTCGGCGAACTGAAGCAAGGGATCAACAGCGGCGCCGGTATCGCGTTAAGCGGTACACCGCTCAGCGTCGAGCCTGCACCATCGCAGAGTGTAGCGATTGCTGGCCTGACGATCCCAGCGCCGCAATCCAGCGCACCGGCGCCAACGGCAGATGCCAGCAGCGGCAGCGTTGATGCGGTGTACATTGTTGCCAGCCAGGATGAGCTGCAGCTGATCAAACCAATGATTGCGATGCGTACCAGCAGCCGTAACAATACTGCGCTGTACGCCAGTTCACGTAGTGCGCAGGCGGGCGCAGGTCCGGACTTCCGTCTGGAGATGGATGGACTGCAATTCAGCGATATTCCGCTGCTGTCCGGTAACAATCCCGGCCTGATGCAGCAAGCGGCGAAGTCGTTCAACAACGATTATTCGCTGGTTCGCCTTTATGCGATGGGCATTGATGCCTGGACGCTGGCGAATCACTTTAACCAGATGCGTCAGGTGCCAGGCTTTGCCATTGATGGCAACACCGGCAAGCTGAACGCCGACACGGATTGCGTGATCAACAGGAAGTTGGCATGGAACCAGTATCGTCAGGGACAGATCGTTCCGGTGCAGTAAACCGCCAGCGCATTGGCGCTGAGCAGGAACAACTGGCGCGCCGTTTTCTGGAGCGCGCCGGACTGCAGTGGTTCGCCAGCAATGTCCGCTGTCGCAGCGGGGAAATTGACCTGATTATGCGCGACGCCGATTGCTGGGTTTTTGTTGAAGTGCGCTATCGTCGCGATGCGCGCTACGGCGGTGCCGCCGCCAGCGTAACGCGCCAGAAACAACAAAAGCTGCTGCGTGCTGCCGCGCTCTGGTTGCTGGCGCGTGGCGGCAGTTTTGATACGGTGAATTGCCGTTTTGACATCATTGCCATTACCGGGCGTGAGCTGGAGTGGCTGCCCGATGCCTTTAATGCCGATGGATAGAACCAGGTGGTCTTGTGCAGGACAGAATTAAAGCGTGTTTTACCGAAAGTATTCAGACACAAATCGCCGCAGCCGAAGCGCTGCCCGATGCGATTTCCCGCGCCGCGATGACGCTGGTGCAATCGCTGCTGAACGGTAACAAAATCCTTAGCTGCGGGAACGGTGCTTCGTCGGCCAATGCCCAGCATTTTGCCGCCAGCATGATTAACCGTTTCGAGACGGAGCGCCCTAGCCTGCCTGCGCTGGCGCTGAGCGCCGATAATGTGATGCTGACGGCGATTGGCAACGATCGTCTGCACGATGAAATTTACGCCAAGCAGGTTCGCGCGCTTGGTCAGGCTGGTGATGTGCTGCTGGCCATTTCCACCCGTGGCAACACCCGCGATATCGTCAAAGCGGTTGAAGCTGCGGTTACCCGCGATATGACCATCGTTGCGTTAACCGGCCACGATGGCGGTGAACTGGCGGGCCTGCTCGGTCCGCATGATGTGGAAATTCGCATTCCATCACATCGTAGTGCGCGCATTCAGGAAATGCATATGCTGACGCTGAACTGCCTGTGCGATTTGATTGATAACACTTTGTTCCCACACCAGGAATGACTGAAGGAGCTCAAATGAAAGCATTGAACGCTGTCGCCATTCTCTTCACGGCCCTGCTGCTGCAAGGCTGTGTTGCCGTGGTTGCAGGCGGCGCTGCCGTCGCCACCAAAACCGCCACTGACCCGCGCACCGTGGGTACGCAGGTAGATGACGGTACGCTGGAGCTACGCGTCTCTAACGCACTGGCAAAAGATGAGCAGATTAAAAACCAGGCACGCGTTGTTGTCACCGCCTATCAGGGCAAAGTGCTGCTGACCGGTCAATCGCCAACGCCAGATCTGGCGAGCCGCGCCAAACAGATCGCCATGGGCGTAGACGGTGCAACCGAGGTGTATAACGAAATCCGTAGCGGACAGAAAGTCAGCCTCGGCACCTCGTCATCCGATACCTGGATTACCACCAAAATCCGCTCGCAGCTGCTGGGCAGCGATCAGGTGAAATCTTCGAACGTCAAAGTGACCACCGAAAACGGTGAAGTGTTCTTGCTGGGTCTGGTCACAGCAGAAGAAGCGAAAGCGGCGGCCGATGTTGCCAGCCGTGTGAGCGGTGTAAAGCACGTGACCACGGCCTTCACCATTCTCAAATAAACGTTACTGCACATTATCAGGGCGACTTCGGTCGCCCTTTTTTATGCTGCACGGTTTGATGCGCAATAGATTGCGCCGCGACAAAAGATGTTATGCAGGCAGATCAATCACCAGCGCGCGCAGCGGCGTTCTGGCCTGCAGGCTAATCTGGTTCTCATCGCTAAGAAACGCGCCGTCGCCGCAGCTCAGCGGCTGCTGATTGGCGCTGCTCGCCTGCACATCCAGCGAACCATGAATCGATTGCAGATAAGCGCGCGGCCCGTGTAATTTTACGGTGTACTGCTCGCCTGGCGATAACGTCACCTGATGCACCCAAACCTGCTGGCGCAACTGCAGGCTGCCCTCCGCACCATCGGGTGAGGCGATCAACACGCTGGTTTGCTGCGGCAGTTCGAGCTTCTGCAACAGCGGATTTTCACGCTCCGGGCAGGCAGCCAGCCACAGCTGCATACGCGTTAGCGGGCGATCTTTGCTGATGTTGATTTCGCTGTAATTCACCCCCTGACGCGCAGAGAGCAGCATCGCCTCGCCTTCACGCGCAATCAGGTGATTGCCTTCACTGTCGCGGTACTCGGCTTCACCTTGCAGCACCAGATTCAGCACATCGACCTGCGGATAACTGCGCGGCTGGAATGCGGCGCCCGGCGCCAGAATTTCCTGGTTAAGCACGCGCAGTGACGCGTAGCCCATTAATTTTGGATCGAAATAGTGGCCAAATGAGAAGCTGTAGCGCGCCTGCAACCAACCGAAATCGGCCTGGCCACATGCGGACGCGCAGCGGGTTGTCATCATGATAATCCTCCGACACGCTGCGGTGAGATTCGACCGCAGGCTTGATGGGATTATGGTAAAAGTCTGGACGCCGGATTGTAAGCCAGTTAATCTGCCCGGCATGTTCAAATTTACTGACAGAGAATCGGCATGGCAAAAGACCGCGCGTTAACCCTTGAAGCTTTACGTGTGATGGATGCTATTGACCGCCGTGGCAGCTTTGCCGCTGCGGCCGATGAACTGGGTCGCGTCCCTTCCGCGCTGAGTTACACCATGCAGAAGCTGGAAGAGGAGCTGGATGTGGTGCTGTTTGACCGTTCCGGCCACCGCACCAAGTTCACCAATGTGGGTCGCATGCTGCTGGAACGTGGCCGCGTACTGCTCGAAGCCGCCGATAAACTCACCACCGATGCTGAAGCGCTAGCGCGCGGTTGGGAAACGCATCTCACCATCGTGGCCGAAGCGCTGGTTCCTACCGAACGTCTGTTTCCACTGGTAGAAAAGCTGTCAGAAAAAGCCAATACGCAGATTTCGCTGATCACCGAAGTGTTAGCCGGTGCCTGGGAGCGGCTGGAACAGGGACGCGCCGATATCGTTATTGCCCCGGATCTGCACTTTCGCGCCTCAACCGAAATCAACACCCGCAAGCTTTACAGCATTATGAGCGTCTACGTTGCCAGCCCGGATCATCCGATTCATCAGGAAGCTGAGCCGCTGTCAGAAGTGACGCGCGTAAAATACCGCGGCATTGCGGTAGCGGATACGGCGCGCGAGCGACCGGTGCTGACGGTGCAGTTACTGGATAAGCAGCAGCGTCTGACGGTAAGCAGCATGGATGATAAACGTCGCGCACTGCTGGCGGGTTTGGGCGTGGCGACGATGCCCTATCCGATGGTGGAGCAAGATATCGCCGAGGGGCGTTTACGCGTGGTGAGCGCAGAGTATACGCGCGAAGTGGATATTATTATGGCGTGGCGCCGCGACAGCATGGGCGAAGCGAAAGCCTGGTGTTTGCGTGAGATTCCGAGGTTGCTGGCGAAGCGCGGTTAATCTGATTGAGCAGGTCGCCATGAATGGCGACCCTACGGATTGCGCGTTTTGTAGGGTCGCCATTCATGGTGACCTCGTTGCAAACCGCACCGTTCACAACCGGCTCAAACAATCGATCGCCACCGCTTTAAAGCTGACAAAATCCGCGCAATCGCGCAGCCGCGTCGTCGCCCTTTCGCGCAGGAAGGTGACGAACAGATCATAAATCGCCATCGCCTCTTCATATTCGCTTTTGCTGATCGCCAGCAGGAAAATCACTGAAGCTGTCTCCTCACCCCAGCTGACGCCGTGCGGCGCCAGCACCGTGTAGACCACGGTTTTCTGCGCCAGCAAACCAAGTGAATGCGGCAGCGCGATGCCTTCGCCGAGCAGGGTGCTGACGATCGCTTCGCGCTCCTCCACCGACGGATAGAAATCCGCATCGACAAAACCTTCGCTTTCCAGCTGATTGCACAGCAGGCGGAACAGATCCGACTGCGCCATCGGCTTATCCAGCACCATAAAGTGCTGCGCGTCGAAGTACTTCTCCAGCATGTAAGGACGCGTGCGATCCACCAGCACCAGCTTACCGAGCTGCTCCAGCTGGAATTCGGTCGGGAACGGCGACATCACCACAATCGGCTTGTTCTTCTCGCTCAGCCGCGCAGTGGAAACGACGAAGTCTTCATCAATATGCTCGCGTAACTCGTAGTCGCGCTGCGACAGCCGCGCCGTAACCACTAACTGTGGATATTTGCGCAGCAGCAGCGCCTCAATCATGCGCAGCGTTGAGTTGCCGCTGTCGCACACCAGCAATACCTGCGGATGGCGCTGATAGCCAACTTCGTAATGCCTCTCCAGCCCCACGCCGATATGCAGTACCAGAAAACCGATCTCGTTTTCGCTGATGGTGTAAGGCGTGTATTTGCCCCAGCTGGTTACCGCCGCCAGCGTCACATCGTAGGCCATTGGATAGTGCTGCTTAATGTTGCTCAGCAGCGGATTGGGGATATGGATCTGATAGCGTACCCGCGTGATCATGGTTTTGATATGGGTGCGCAGGTCGGCGCGCAGCTGTTCATCGTGCTGCAGTCGATAGTTGTAATGGGTGTTGATGTAATTCAGCAGGTAATCGACCAGCGCATCGGCATCATCGGCATTAATGGTGCTGGGTGCCAGCGCCTGAATCTGCCGCGCGGCAATGTTGACCCGCAGCCAGTTCTCTTCCGCCTGTGAAATCGGCTTGCCGACCAGCGGACGCATCAGGTTAATCAGGTCGTGTGCCGCTTCGCGCACTTCCTCACCCACATCTTCTGCCCCGGGATCGTTAAGCGGGAAACCTTCGCTAATACGCCGCACCGCCACCGCGCAATAGATTTGTAAATAACGATCGCCTTCATCGCTAAGGCGAATCGCGTGCTGGGCAAAGCACTGTTGCAGCAAAGGTTCGAGCTGCGCCAGCATGCCGCTGTGTAGTGCTTCCACCGTCAGCAGCGGGCTCTCCGGCGTTTCCTGGTCGATCTGCCACAGCAAGTCAGTTAAGCAGGTGCGGATCGCCGCCTCGCTGCCAAACAGCTTCATACCGTAATGCGGTTTGGTTTCGATATTAAGGTGATAACGGCCGAGCCATTCGCGAACGATCGCCATATCGCTTTGCAGCGTGGCGCGGCTAACGAACCACTCTTCCGACAGATCTTCCAGCTTGATGGAATAGGCGGCGGTGAGAAAGCGCGTCAGCAGATAACGCACGCGCTCCTGAGACGTGCGCGGCACCCGCAGCGGCGTGGCGCTCTCTTGCTGTAAGCGACCAAAGCGCGCCGCATCGTCAATTTTGAGTTGATATCCCGCGCCGCGCGCCAGCACAAACTGCGCGCCGTGCTGTTCCAGCAGCGCGTTCAGCGCGGTGATATCGGTGCGCACCGTGCGCGTCGAAACGGAAAAGCGGCGTGCCAGCTCATCCTGCGGCAGGGTTTCATTTTGCAGCGCAGCGAAAAGCTGGGTCAGACGCTGATTGGGAAATCTCACGGAGCCTCACCTGTTACTCATTTGTTACAGCAGTTTCTTGCACGTTGCCAGAAGCTGACGCACATCGTCAATGCGCGTGTCGCCGGTTGCGCTATCGATAATCGAACTGTAGACGTGCGGGATCACTTTGCTGACACCGGCGTCGAGCGCAATGCGCACAATCTCTTCGAAGTTGTTGAGATCGATACCGCCGGTTGGCTCCAGCCAGAAGTCGTGACGCGCACAGGCTTCCGCCACCGCACGATACTCATTCACCGCCTTCAGCCCGCCCATCGGGAAGTACTTTACCGAGCTGCCACCCATGTCCTGCAACATGGCGATAGCGCTGTCGATCGGCACAATCGCGTCGGCACCCTTTGAACTGCGCGGCCCGGTAGAGATTTTCACCCTGCCCGGCGTACCGGTTGGCGAAATCAAACCGTTCACCACGGTGTGGTTCTGGCCGAGCAGCGCACGACTGGTCGCCACGCCAGTGAATACCTGATTGACATGTTGCGGTTGCAGCACCGCCGAGATTTCACTCACCATCGCCGACTGGTTCGGATCGCCCGCGCCCAAACCTACTGAGAGCGCATTGTCGATCAGCGCAGCATACTCGCGCATATCGGCAATCGCTTCGTCATTGCTGGCATAGTTTTTTGACAGCACGCCCACCAGCACATGGCCTTCCGCCGCCTGCCAGATTTCTTTGGCATTCTGCTTCGAACCGGCCAGCACATTCAGGCACAGGCGGCCCTGATAGAAATTCGGGTTGAGACTCATGCGCGTGTTCCTCCGCTGATCAACGCCTGAATAGCGCTAAAGATGATGTGCAGCTGATCGGCGCTGACGCTGCGCACATCGGCTTCGATGATGCCTTCGTTGGCTTTGTAGCCACGGAAATAGATGGCGATGTCGCCGGTTTTCAATGCCTGCACCAGCTCGCCGGTCGGCCAGCCGGTGACCGCTTCATCGAACTTGATTTCAGCACGCGCGATATCGCGTCCCGCCGCATCCCACACCACGCGCGCGGTGACACCGTTCAGGGTGTTGAGGTTGTCGATGAAAGGCGTCATGTTGGCCACCATCTCGGCACCGCTGGTTTTCGGCTGCACCAGATAGTTTTCAATCGCCTGCGTCAGGCCGAGAATGCCCTCTTTGCCGACTTTCATCGCGCGACCAATGCCATTGCTCTGGCGTTTCACCCATTCAACGTACTGTGTGCGACCAATCACCAAGCCGCTGGTCGGCCCTTCAATTGCCTTGGCACCGCTGTAAATCACTAAATCAGCGCCCATTTGGTAGTAACACTGCAAATCTTCTTCAGCTGCCGCATCAACGATCAGTGGAATGCCGTGTTTACGCGCCACAACCGCCGCCTGCTCAACGCTGAGATGGCTTTTCTGCACGCAGTGGTGCGATTTGATATACATCAGCGCCGCCGTGGTCGGCGTGATCGCCGCCGCCAGCTGCTCTGGCGAACATTCGTTGCTGTAACCGGCTTCGATCAAGCGACCGCCGCCCAGTGCCACCATGCTGCCAACCGGCGCGCCGAAGTTCACGTTGTGCCCTTTTGGCACCACGATATCGTGCGGCACGCTGAGCGGCGCGGCGTGCAGATTCTCCAGCAGCCAGTCGTTATCTTTAACGATTACCGCCGCCACGCTCTGCGCAATGCCCGCCGAGGCGCACGACACCACCACTGCGTTTTCTACGTCCAGCAGTTTGGCGATGTAAGCGCCAGTCTTGTTGACCAGATCTTTCATCTCGAAGTAATGATTCAGACCGTAGCTGACGGTATCCACCACATCCGCAGACGGCGTGGAAACGCCCAGAATGGTCATGCGGCCCGAGGCATTGATGACCTGCTTCAGGTCATATTTTTCATAAATCGAAGACATGATTCGCTTTCCCTTCATCAGTCAGATGCCAGTGACCCGCGATAACCACGGCCAACGGCAGCACATGTTGTTCACCCATCACCCGCTCGCCTTCAGCATCGACGAACGGGCGGGCTTCCTCTTTGACGGTAAAAATGGTCAGGTCGGCGTCATAACCTGCGGTTAAGCGCCCTTTGCCCGCCAGACGCAGACCAGCAGCGGCATTAACGGTGACGCACGCGATGATTTGCGGCAGCGTCATGCCAATGCTGAAGAATTTCGACATCACGTGCGCCAGGCTATGTACCGGGCCGTTGATGCGGTTACGACAGTAAATATCGGAGCTGATGGTGTCGGGCAGAATGCCCTGCGCGATCGCCTGACGCGCCACCTCGAAGCTAAAGCTGGCGCCGCCGTGACCGATATCCAGCTTCACGCCACGCGCAATGGCATTTTTTACTGCCGCTTTCAGCTCGCCCTGCGGCGATAAGATGCGGTTTGGTTTGCCGTTGAAGCAGTGGGTAATGATGTCGCCAGAGGTCAGCAGATCGGCGATCTCTTCCAGCACCGGCGGGTTATTGCCGATGTGTACCATCAGCGGCAAATTGCCCGCCGCCTGCTGAATGGCCTTGGCACGCACCAACGGCTGAATGCCGTTTTCGCCCACCACGCTGCTGCTCATACGGGCTTTCAGGCCGACGATAAAATCGGGGCGGCGTTTCACCGCCTGTACCACCGCCTCGCCATCGATCTGTGCCATATCGGCCAGCTCGTTTTGCGTCACAATGCCGGTGCGCGAGATGTTAATCAGCGCACGTACTTCGGTGGTGGCCGAACGCGTGAGCTGGTAAAAGTCGTCGATATCATCTGCGCCGGTGCTGCCTGCATCCACCACGGTGGTGACGCCTTGCGCCATGCCAATGGTGTCGGCTTCGTCGTGATAAATCGGAGATTTGGGATAACAGTGCACGTGGCTATCAATCCAGCCAGCGCTGACGTAGTAACGTCCCGCGAGATCGCGCTCCTGCTGTGCCGCGCCGCTCACCTCGCCGACGGCGGCAATTTTGCCGTGCTGGATCGCAATATCTACCAGCTGTTCATCGCACAGACGGGCGCGGCGCAGAATCTGATCAAACATGTTTACTCCTATACTGCGATTGTTGCCAGGTGCGCATGAATGCGCACCCTACATGACTGAAAATGCGCACCCAACATGTAGGGTCGCCATTTATGGCGACCGTCCAATCAGCCGCATTACAGCGAAATCGGGAACATCGCACCTAACACCATCGCGCCCAGAATCGCGCCACCGGTAATCGGCTTATTCCACAGGTAGAACAGCAGCGCGCCGACCAGCGAACCGAGACCAATGGGAATCGACGCGGCCATGGCAGACAGGATAATCAACGGCCCAAGGAAGCGGCCTGATGCGTTACCCGCGCCCATCATCACGTCTGCACCGTACGTCGAGTCGCTCTGGTTGATGGTGAACTTACGCGCCAGGATGATCAGATAACCAATCGCTAACCCCACCACCAAACCGGTGGCCAGCGAGGCGGCGAAGTTGGCGACCGGGAACACGATGCCCGCACCGAGCAGCAGCGCGGGCACGCCGAGGCCGACGCCAGTCTGGATCGCACCGCCGATATCGAGAATCCCTACCAGCGAACCTTCGATAATGCGTGCGAAAAGGAAGCTGGCACCGAATGCCGCGACCGCGCCATACACGCCGGTTTCCATACCGGAACGCAGCATGGAGACAAACGCCACTTCGTTAAACGCACCAATGCCGTACAGGTAATACATGTGGGTACCGGCAAACACGCCGGAGGAGAGCAGGCCAACAAAAATCGGGAAAGACCAGTCGGCGTACCAGAACCCTTTGTTTTCGTTCTCGTTCATGCTGATGGCTCCTTATTTGCCGCTGACGCTGTTGTGGATCATATCCAACCAACCCGGAATACCCAGTTGGAAGGATTGCAGCAGTTTCATATCGAAACCGCGGAAGAAGCCACTCAGGGCAAACAGCAATACGATGGCAAACATCATCACCTTGGTGACTTTGTTCCAGCCGCTCTCTTCCACGCCTTTACCGATCAGGATGCCCAGCACCAAACCCGGTACGGCGTTGCCCATGATCAGCTGCGCCAGACCGCCAAAGATGGTGGCCCAGAAACCTGATTTCTTACCGGCATCAATCGCGGCCAGCCAGAAAATCACCGGCATCACGGTGTTCACCAGCAGGTTAGCCGCCGGCACCAGCACTTTGACGGCGGTGACTTGCAGCGCCGCCGGCACCGCTGATGCGGTGCTGTTAAGGAAGGCCACCACAATCATGCCGATGATGCCGCAGGCAATCGCCATGCGTTTCGGGTTATGCAGCGTTTCGGCCACGTTACGATTCTTCACCATCAATGCTGCCGCGCCCCAGTTCGGCAGGATGCGGTGGTCAACGTCCTGCGTGAAGGAGCCTGCCGCAACGGATGATGCCCAGGCGTTAAAGAAGAAGCCGAGACCAAAGGAGAAGTGCGATGCCGGATCGCCTTCACAGGAATTGAGTTCACCCAAGGTACGGAACGCGCCCATACCTTGCGTGGTCGGGGCGTGGAACATGCGCGCTGCGCCTGCTCCCACCCCAACGCCAACCAATCCGCCAATGATTAACGACTTAAACAAAATGATTAAAAACATGATGTTGACCCTTTGTTGTCGTTTTTACCCTACATATTTAGATGCTGGGATGATTAGGGTGTCGCCGTGAACGTGATGTTCTCGGTGTCGATCACGGTGACGCTAACGGTAATGTCCAGCTCAACGCTGTAACTCCGTCGCTCACGCGCGAGGAAGAAGAAGAGAAACTTCTCCTTTCGCACGCTCTCCTGCGCGCGCAGCACCCGCACATCCATGGGTTCAATGCGCAACAGAATCTTTTGGCTGGTGCGCAGCACTTGCTGCTGCACCTTGCTCAGCGCATCGGCAAAGGCTTTTGCTTTACTGTCGCCTTTGCCCTGCACCGTTACCTGCGTCTCATATTGCTGTTTCATGCTTAGCTGCCGTGTTTTTTAGTCCAGGCCTGCACCAGACGCTCACCCAGCTCTTCTTTATCCATAAAGCCAAAGCCCAGCACGGTGGCACCTTCATTGATGGCGGTAACCCCTTCGTCAATTGAGCGCATGCCGTGTTTGGCTTTGTAGCCATATTTGTTCTGCGCGGTAATAGCGCCCGCACCGCCGCTGCCGCAGAAGGAGATGCCGAAGTCAGCGTTTTCCGCTTTCATCACGTCACCCAACTTCATGTCGGCTGCCACGCCCGGCACCACCACCGCACGACCACCCGCTTTCTCAATACCCGCGGCTACTTTCTGACCTTTACCCAGACGATCGCCAATCACTACAGTTACCATGTTCAATTCCTCGCAATTTATGCTTCGTTCGCTTTCGCCACTTCGATATGGACCGATAACAGCCAGGCTTCTTCTTTTGGCAGATTGCCAAACAGATCCACCACCTGCTGCGCCAGCGCCATGGTTTGCGGCGAGATATCTTCAAACAGTTCAGCCTCGACCTCTGGCAGCGCTTCACCCGTCAGGGAGCGCGCTGCCATCGCACGGACATGCGAAGCCAGCATCTGCTGCTGTACGGCATTGGCTTCGATGTGGTGTGCGGTGTAGATCGCGGCAATTTGGCTTAACACATTATCCGCCAGCGCCTGAATCGCTTCCGGCGTGCTCGGTTTCAGCGGGACAGCTTCACTCCTCACCTTGTTACTCCTGTTTACAGCGGACAATTACAGATAATTCGCGTTGAAAAGAAATTACGCTTTCCGCTACAGGCTGTTGAGACGCATCTTTTCCACCTCAAAGTGGAAATCCCACGGGCGGGTGTGCGCCAGATCTCAGGACGCACGAAGTGTGCGAAATCGGTCACAAAATGCGAAAAATGATGGGTTTATGTGGATTCAAACGGTGAAAAGGCAAGAAGGGATAAGACCAGCCGTTGGGCTGGCCGGGTTATCAGCGGAATTTCTTATGGTTGGCGTTGCGAATCTCTTCCAGTTTCTTCGCTTCGGTTTTGGCTTCATCCAGCTTGTTGGCCTGCGCTAACTTATCGACCACGTCGATTTGCGCAATCAGCGAATCCAGACCGGCATGGTAATCCTTGATCTGCGCGCTATCGGCCGCCTGACCTTCCAGTTTTTCCGGCGTAGATTGCTTAGCATCCGTTGCCGCCTGGCGCATTTTGCCTAACGCGGTGTGCATTTCCTGCGCGTCAGAGGTTTTTTTCACCACGCTCAGCCCCTCCTTGAGCGCATCCATATCTTTTTCCAGATCGGCCGCAAACACGTTAGCCGAGGAGAACAACAGCGACAAAGACAACATTGCGATCAAATGCTTATTACGCATTGGTATTTCCTTTTATTATTGTCGGGCGAAAAAAAAGCAGCCTCTTGGGCTGCTTTCAGAAAGCGATGACTCTTATTGTCCGGCGATTTTCATCTCCGGCAGCAGCACCGAACCGCATTGTATATTGCTGCGGGTTTCAATGTCGTTACCGACGGTTACCATATTGAGCCACATATCCTTAAGGTTTCCGGCGATTGTGATCTCGCTCACAGGGTATTGAATCTCACCGTTTTCCACCCAGAAACCGGATGCACCACGTGAATAGTCGCCGGTCATACCGTTGATGCTGGAACCCATCATCTCGGTGACCACCAAACCGGTCCCCATCTGCTTCAGCATATCGTCGAAGCTGTGGCCCTGGCCGGCAATACGCCAGTTATGAATACCGCCCGCGTGGCCGGTGCTTTGCAAGCCCAGCTTGCGCGCCGAGTAGCTGGTCAACAGCCAGTTTTGCAGCACGCCATCTTTAATGATGTCACGCGATTGCGTGCGCACGCCTTCGCTGTCGAACGGCGTGGACGCCAATCCTTTCAGCAGGTGCGGATGCTCTTCAACGGTGAGCCATTCCGGCAGAATCTGCTTACCGAGTGAATCGAGCAGGAAGGTGGATTTGCGGTACACGCTGCTGCCGCTGATCATGCCAACCAGATGACCAAACAAACCGGTCGCCACTTCCGGCGCGAAGATCACCGGCGCTTTCATGGTCGAGAGCTTGCGTGGCGCCAGACGTGCCAGCACGCGACGCGCGCACTCTGCACCCACCCAATCGGCGCTTTTCAAATCGTCAAAGGAGCGGCCAATGGTGTAGGCGTAATCACGCTCCATGTTGCCATCCTGCTCAGCAATCACGCAGCTGGAGAGCGAATGGCGGCTGGAGCAGTAGCTCTGCAACATGCCGTGGCTGTTACCAAAAACTTTGATTCCCACGTGGCTGTTGAAACTGCCGCCTTCGGTATTGGTGATGCGCTTGTCGGCCTGCAGCGACGCTTGTTCCGCCTGAGCAGCCAGCTCGATAGCGCGATCGGCATCGATCTCCCACGGATGGTAGAGATCGAGATCCGGTGCGTCAAACGCCAGCAGATCGGGATCGGCTGGTGCGCCAAAAGGATCCACTGAGGTGTAGCGCGCAATGTCGATCGCCGCCTGCACGGTGCGTTTGATCGCATCCGGGCTGAGATCGGTTGATGAGGCGCTGCCTTTACGGTTTTGATGGTAGACGGTGATGCCGAGCGCACCATCGCTGTTGAATTCGACGTTTTCCACTTCGCCATAACGGGTACTGACGCCGATGCCGGTGGTTTTGGTGACCGCCACTTCAGCGCCATCGGTGCTGGCTTTTGCCAATTCCAACGCCTGCGCGACAGCCTGTTCCAACACTTTACGTTGTTCTGCAACCTGAGTAGATACGTTCATCGACCTGCCGTCTAATCTTAAGTATGAATGAATTGAGTCTATCAGACTCAGAGAACAATTTCGCAGTCGCCCGATAAACTGGTAGGATTAGCCTCTTTTTTTAGGGAGCCAAGAGATGACCAAGCAGCCCGAAGACTGGCTCGACGATGTGCCGGATAATAATGACGAAGAAGATGAAGAGATTATCTGGGTCAGCAAAAGCGAAATTAAACGCGATGCCGAAGAGCTGAAACGCCTTGGTGCCGAGCTCGTTGACCTGGGGAAAAACTCCCTCGACAAAATCCCCCTCGACGAACAACTGCGCGACGCGATTGAACTGGCGCAGCGCATCAAGAAAGAAGGCCGTCGCCGTCAGTTACAGCTGATCGGTAAGATGCTGCGCTCCCGCGATGAAGATCCGATTCGCCAGGCGCTGGATAAGCTGAAGAACCGTCACAACCAGCAGGTTGCGCTGTTCCATAAGCTCGAGATATTGCGCGATCGTTTGATCGAGCAAGGTGATGACGCGGTAGCAGAAGTGTTTAACCTCTATCCGCACGCCGATCGTCAGCAACTGCGCAGCATGATCCGTAATGCGCAGAAAGAGAAAGCCACCAATAAGCCGCCTAAATCCGCCCGCCTGATTTTCCAGTATCTGCGCGAGCTGGCAGAAGCTTAAGTCTGCTGCGGACATGAAAAAGGTCGGCACGAATGCCGACCCTCGAACGGTACATCGTAGGGTGGCCATTAATGGCCACCGCACAATTACCGCCCTAACCGCTCCAGCAGTTTCTGGTGAATCCCACCAAACCCGCCGTTACTCATCACCAGAATCGAATCGCCTGGCTGAGCTTTCTTCGCCACCATTTCTACCAGCGTATCGATATCCGCGCTCCACTGCGCCGGCTGGATGCACGCCTCGGCCACGTCGGACACCTGCCATGGAATGTGATGGGGCTGGAACAGGAACACTTCATCTGCGCGTCCCAGCGACGGCGCCAGCTCGTTCTTGCTCACGCCCATCTTCATGGTATTTGAGCGCGGCTCAAGCACCGCCAAAATGCGCGCCGTGCCACCCACTTTGCTGCGCAGCGCCGCCAACGTGGCCAGAATCGCGGTAGGATGATGAGCAAAATCGTCATACACCTTGATGGCATTCACTTCACCGCGCAGTTCAAGACGACGGCGGGCATTAATGAAACTGCTCAACGCTTCACCGGCATCCACCGGCTTCACCCCAACGTGACGTGCCGCCGCAATCGCCATCAGGCCATTGTGCATGTTGTGCTCACCCACCAGCGCCCAGTTCACTTCGCCGACTTTCTCGCCGTCGAGCCATACTTCCCAGTGTGAGGAGTCCGGCGTGAGCTTTTTCGCCTGCCAGTGACCGTTGTCGCCCACGGTTTCCTGCTCGCTCCAGCAGCCCATCGCCATCACTTGCTTGATGTTGTTGTCGTGCTCCGGC
Organism: Pantoea sp. X-Soil-ISGK-421; assembly: GCF_059730785.1. Taxonomy (NCBI): domain Bacteria; kingdom Pseudomonadati; phylum Pseudomonadota; class Gammaproteobacteria; order Enterobacterales; family Erwiniaceae; genus Pantoea; species Pantoea sp. X-Soil-ISGK-421. Next base: position 3,593,270 of record NZ_AP035979.1, read on the forward strand.
AGCAGGATCTTGCCCTGGCCCGGCACGATGCGGATCAAGTGATGGAACTGCTTCTGGATAGCGCGCAGATCGTCAAAAATATCCGCATGATCGAATTCGAGATTATTGAGAATCAGCGTGCGCGGGCAGTAATGCACAAACTTGGAACGCTTGTCGAAGAACGCGCTGTCGTACTCATCCGCCTCGATGACGAAGAATGGACTTTTTCCTAATTTTGCTGAAACCTCGAAGTTTCCTGGCACACCACCGATGATAAAGCCCGGTTCAAGGCCGCAAGCCTCGAGAATCCACGCTGCCATGCCGGCTGTAGTGGTTTTACCGTGGGTTCCCGCCACCGCCAGCACCCAACGATCGCGCAGCACGAAATCGTGCAGCCATTGCGGGCCGGAGAGGTAAGGAATGTTGCGTTCCAGTACCGCTTCCACACAAGGATTGCCGCGCGTCATCGCGTTGCCAATGATCACCAGATCGGGTTGCGGATCGAGCTGACTGGCATCATAACCTTCCGTTAATTCAATGCCTTGCTGTTCCAGCAACGTGCTCATCGGCGGATAGACATTGGCGTCTGAACCGGTAACGTCGTGTCCCAGCGAGCGCGCCAGCATTGCCAGTCCGCCCATGAAAGTGCCACAAATCCCGAGGATGTGAATACGCATAAAGAGATCCATTACTCAAAAGTTCGGCGCACAGTGTAACGCCGAGTTGCGAGGGAAGAAACGGATTAGGACTATGGTTTTTAAAGTTCAATCGGCTAAACTGCGCTCATACGTTGGTAGCTTGTTACAGCTGCTGCCACTCCATCGTAGATGCAGGGAATGTGTTATGAAAACGTTAGGCGAATTCATCGTCGAGAAGCAACACGACTTTCCACACGCCACAGGTGAACTGACGGCGCTGATTTCTTCCATTAAGCTTGGCGCTAAAATTATCCACCGCGATATCAACAAAGCGGGTCTGGTGGATATTCTGGGTGCCAGCGGCGTGGAAAACGTGCAGGGTGAGCAGCAGATGAAGCTTGATCTGTTCGCAAATGAAAAGCTGAAAGCCGCCCTGAAAGCGCGCGGCGTGGTTGCCGGTATCGCGTCTGAAGAAGAAGATGAATTCGTCATCTTCGAAGGTTCAGAAAATGGCAAATACGTCGTGTTAATGGATCCACTGGATGGTTCTTCGAATATCGACGTTAACGTTTCCGTCGGCACCATTTTCTCTATCTACCATCGTATCAGCGAGCCGGGTACGCCAATCACCGAAGCCGATTTCATGCAGCCAGGCAACAAGCAGGTTGCTGCCGGTTATGTGGTTTACGGTTCTTCCACCATGATGGTTTACACCACCGGTGTGGGCGTGCATGCGTTTACCTACGATCCGTCGCTCGGTGTCTTCTGCCTGAGCCACGAGCGCATGACCTTCCCGGAGCAGGGTTACACTTACTCCATCAACGAAGGTAACTACATTCGCTTCCCACAGGGCGTGAAGAAATACCTGAAGTTCTGTCAGGAAGAAGATATCGCCACCAAGCGCCCGTACACCTCGCGCTATATTGGTTCACTGGTGGCGGATTTCCACCGCAACCTGCTGAAAGGCGGCATCTATCTTTATCCAAGCACCGCAAGCCATCCGCAAGGTAAGCTGCGTCTGCTGTACGAATGCAACCCGATGGCCTTCCTGGCAGAGCAAGCGGGCGGTAAAGCCAGCGATGGCGCGAATCGCATCCTTGATATCCAGCCAGAAACGCTGCATCAGCGCTGCCCGTTCTTCTGTGGCAACGACTCGATGGTGGGTGACGTTGAGCGCTTTATCCGTGAGTATCCGGACAATCATTCAGCGTAAGTGACATCCCGCATTGCCAAGCCCGCCTTAGAGCGGGTTTTTTGTTTTCATATTCCTGATCCTGGCCTGACGATCAATGAGCGCGCCATCTTCCGCATAATAGCGACTTGGCCAAATTTCGGCGGGCGAAATACCAATCGCTTCGGCAATTAATAATTCCCCTTTTGGCCATGGCCGCACTAATGCATTGGCGAGGGTGGTTGAGCATAATCCAGATTGTCGCGATACCGCCGCCATTGACGTTCCTTTCTTTCGCAGAGCAGCAATAATATCGGCAGGATGCCAGTCTGGTTTCGAATTATTCACGCAACTCTCCTTAGTCCGCTTATCCGTTCTATTTACGATACTACGTTACTCGTAGTATCTGACAAGCAGTAAATCTACGATTCTCGTAGCCATGAAATCGACCTCCTCTCTCCAGCTAACCTTCCAACGACGCTTGAAACAAGCGCGTCTGGCTAAAGGCTTGTCGCAGAAAGGATTGGGGATGGCCGCGGGAATTGATGAGTTTGTTGCCAGTACGCGAATTAATCGTTACGAGAATGGAATTCATCAGGTTGATTTAGATACCGCTCAGAGATTGGCGGATGTATTAGGAATACCTGCCGCCTATTTTTACGCGGAAGATGATGCATTAGCGGAAAAAATTCGCACGCACAATAATAATTAAATAACGGCCTATTGATTCACTGCATTTAAATACGCTTTGCGATTATTTGATTGTTGGGTCGCTATTTATAGCGACCCACTTTATTTCTCACGTATTTACTTTATTACGCCGCAGCAACCCGAAATTGCGCCATCGAATCCTGCAACTGCTGCGACTGCGCTTCCAGCGACTGCGTTGCGGCACTGGCTTCTTCAACCAATGCAGCGTTTTGCTGCGCGGCTTCATCCATCTGCGTCACCGCCTGATTCACCTGTTCAATACCGCGACTTTGCTCTTCCGAGGCGATGGAAATCTCTTTCATCAGCGTGGTGACACGCATTACTTCGCTGGAGATTTCATCCATGGTTTCGCCTGCACGCGTAGCCATGTCGCTGCCCTCTTTCACCCGCGTTTGCGATTCCGCAATCAGCTCACGAATCTCTTTGGCGGCGGTAGCGCTACGGCCCGCCAGCGTGCGCACTTCATTGGCGACCACGGCGAAGCCGCGACCTTGTTCACCTGCACGCGCCGCTTCGACCGAGGCATTCAGCGCCAGGATGTTGGTCTGGAAGGCGATGCCATCAATTACGCTGAGGATGTCGCCGATACGATTGGAGCTCTGGGTGATCTCCTGCATCTTCTCCATCACGTAGCCCACCACTTCGGCACCGCGGTCGGCGCTGTCAGAGACATTGCTGGCGAGCTGATTGGCCTCTTTGGCATTGCTGGCATTGAGACGCACGGTGGCGGTGAGCTGCTCCATGCTGGCAGCGGTTTGCTCCAGCGAGGCGGCTGACTCTTCGGTACGCTGGGAAAGATGCACCGTGCCAGCGGCTAACTCGCGACTGCCCACATCAATCTGCAAGCTGGCTTCGCGCACCTGGCTTACCGAACTGCTCAGCGCCAGCTGCATATTCGCTAACGCCTGATTGAGGCGGCCTAACTCATTTTTCCCGGCCGCTGGCAGCGGCTGTGACAAATCGCCCGCGGCAATTTGCTCCAGATGCACAATCGCGCCGTCGAGTGGACGCAGCAACAGACGACGCAGCAGCAGCCACGCCAGCGCAATCAGCAGCAAGGTCAGGGCCACTGAAACACCAATCAGAATCTGCAGCTTCAGCTCATCATGTGCTGCCTGCGCAAGGCGCGTCGCGGAAACATCATTGGCGTACACGCTAAAATCATTGACCGCTTTCGAATAACTGGCCGCCAGCGCCGATTGTTTGCCTTCCAGCACCTGATAATATTCGTCGGTGTACTGTTTTTTCAGAGCATCAATCATCGGTGTGATGCCCTCTTTCTCGTACGCGTTATAGGTCGCGACAACGGCATCAGCCAGCGTTTTACCGTGCGCGGTGACCGTTCCGGCATCCACAAAGGCTTGCAAATACTTATGCGAACTCTCTACCGCAGCCTGGGTTTGTTTGGTGATCACATCCCCGTCATCCAGTAAACCAATTTCAATTTTACGCACCGCCAGCGCAGCGTTGGCGCGAGCCCGCATCAATTCAGAACGACTTTGATACAAGCTGTTGAGCTCAACCCCCTGAATGCGGTTGAGCGCATCCAACGATTGATTACCTGCGTTGATAGCAGAAATCCCCATCGCGCTCACCGCCAGTAGCAGCAGCGTCATAAAAGCCAAGAGCGTGAGTAATGCAGTACGAATAGATAGCTGTTTGATCATGATCATCCCCGTTTGCAAGAAAAGGCAAAATCCGCTGGCCCTAAAACGGAGAGATTATCGGCAGTTGATCGCAGAAACTTTATCCGGCATTGATGGTCAATCTGCTGACGATCACATACGCTTCAGTTTTACTGAACTCTGCCCCCGCAAAATTTAAGGAATGAAACAATGAAAAAATGGCTCCCAATGGCGTTTTTACTGGCAAGTGGTTTCGCCACGGCACAGCAGCAGAATCCTATCGATCAGCAGCTCGACCAGTGTATGAATAAGGAATCCACCACCCTTGGTATGTCGCAATGCTATGGCACAGCCAGTAAGGCGTGGGATAAAGAGATGAATGCGCAGTACACGCAAGCGATGAAAAAATTAACCGGCGAGCCTAAAGACAAATTGCGCAACGCCCAACGTGCATGGCTGACGTATCGCGATAACTGGCTGGATGCCAGCCGCAGCTATTTCATGAGCAGCCAGGGCACGATGGCCGCGCTCTCGGTCGGTGCGCAGGGTGTCAGTCTGGTGCGTAATCAGGCCCTGATGTTGCAATCAATTAACAAAGGCAGTTGCGCCAACCCCGACGATTGTTGATTAATGTAAGCGTTTAATACGCTTAGCGCTGGTAACAGCCAGCGCGCCCATCAATCTGCAGGGAGAAATCATGGCTGCTTATGCCTCCACCATCATTCTTGTTTGCCTCGCCGTCCTCAGCTATTTCGTTCATAACAGCGCCGTTACCATTTCGATTCTAATCCTGCTGGCGATTAAGCTCACCCCGCTGTCGCAGTTCTTTCCCTATGTGGAAAAACAGGGCATTCAAATCGGCATCATTATTTTGACCGTTGCGGTAATGGCGCCGCTGGCCAGCGGTACGCTGCCGGCATCTTCGCTGCTGAAATCGTTCGCTAACTGGCAATCAATTATCGCGATTGTGGTGGGCATTTTTGTTGCCTGGCTTGGCGGACGCGGCGTGAACTTTATGAGCGTGCAGCCGTCGGTAATTGGTGGGCTGCTGATTGGTACGGTGATTGGTGTAGCCTTCTTTCGCGGTGTACCGGTTGGACCACTGATTGCTGCGGGTATCGTCTCGCTGTTTGTCACCGCGAAGTAGCGGGTTGGAGCATTCCGAAACGCCAAAAAGGGGGCATACTTTCAGAGTCAGTTGGCTATAATAGCCGTCACTCAACATATGACTAATGAAGGAAAGCCAGATGAGTTTGAACCAGGTGCCTGCAGGTAAAGAGTTGCCAGAAGATATCTATGTTGTCATCGAGATCCCGGCGAATGCCGATCCGATCAAATATGAAGTCGACAAAGAGTCTGGCGCCCTGTTTGTAGACCGTTTCATGTCTACCGCCATGTTCTATCCGTGCAACTACGGTTATATCAACCACACGCTGTCTCTGGATGGTGACCCGGTTGACGTACTGGTGCCAACCCCGTATCCGCTGGTGCCGGGCTCCGTTATCCGCTGCCGTCCCGTTGGCGTGCTGAAAATGACCGATGAGTCTGGCGAAGATGCCAAACTGGTTGCGGTTCCACACACCAAGCTGAGCAAAGAGTACGATCACATCAAAGATGTGAACGACCTGCCAGAACTGCTGAAAGCGCAGATCACCCACTTCTTCGAGCACTACAAAGATCTGGAAAAAGGCAAATGGGTCAAGGTTGACGGCTGGGATAACGCAGAAGCGGCTAAAGCTGAAATCATCGCCTCTTACGAGCGCGCGCAGAAGAAATAAGTTTCTTTTCTGCCAGCCATAAAAAAACACCGTCCAATGGACGGTGTTTTTATTTGTTAGCTATCGCCATCGCGCCTTAGCCAGTCGCCGCTCGCAATGTGCGTGCGACCTGCAATGGAGCGTTGATAGACATACAGCCAGGCACTGCCGTAAGGCGTCTGAATAAGCTGGCGCTTGTATTCGCCATTTTTGGTGCGCAAGGCATCAAGTTCGCCGAGCGTGCTGGCGTCAATGCGATACACCTCGCAATAGACGCTACCTTCTCCTTCCACCACGCCCGGATAGTGACCCAGATTGTAGAGATCAAACCCCACAATCTGATGGTCGCCGAGCCACTGCGCATTCGTCATCCAATGACTGTTTCCCTGTTTGCGCCGTAAACTGCCGTAGACAATTATTCGCATTGCTAAAACTCAAACTGATAGAGCAAATCCAGTGCCTGATCGAGACCTGACACGGCTTCTAAATAGAGTTTGGGCATCAGGCGATAACGCAAGGTTAACGTCGCCAGTGAATCAAATATGCCAACACCGTATTTTACTTGTAGACCCGGCAACACGTAACCACTCACCTGCACCTGCTGGCTATCACCTACGCCAGCGGTATCAACTGCCAGATTACTGACGCCGAAGGTCTCGCCGATTTTACCCACAACCTGACCACTTTGCGCAACCCCCAATCCAACAAGGGCGGAAGTTAATGCGTTACTGTCGCCATCGCTGTTGAGTCCCTGACCGCGTAACAGGTAAGAAAGCGCTTCCTGCTGCGACATCGCCGGATCGGAGAACACTTCCACTTTCGGCTCATCCGCCAGCCCGGTTACACGCAATCCGGCGGTGACATCGTCTTCAGTGGCCTCTGGATTACGGATCGCCTCAAGGTTGACGTAAGGTTGATCCGGCGGACCGGCAAACTGCAACTCACCTTTGCGCACCACCAGATCCTGACCATACGCATGGAAGCGACCGGACGGGATATTGATCTGACCGTTTAAGCCAAGGCCATTTTTATCCTGCACCAGTTTGAGATCGCCATTCAGCTTGGCTTTCAGTCCAAATGCCGAGAGACGCACATCATTACCAACGTGGATCACCAGATTACTGTTGATCGGAATGGCGGCGGTTTTCGGCGCAATCGGCTTGAGGTTTTGATCCAGCATCACTTCATCCGACGAGACGCCGGTGGCGCTTTCCGGCACTTCCTGCACGGTAATGCGCGCCCACGGAATATCCACTTTGCCATCTAGACTGAACGCCGCTGGTGTGGCTTCAAATACCAGATCCGGCGAGACATCCATGCGCACCATGGGTGGCACCGTGACGCGGATGCGGCTGCCCTGAGCGGCGACGCGTGCGCGCCAGTTGTCCAGCTGGCTCCAGTCGGCATTACCGCTCAGGTTAAGATTGCCCTGCGCTGTCTGAATCATACCGTTGAGCGTTGAGCTCATGCCGTTGAACACCATGTTGAGATTGGCAGCGGTGAGATCGACCGGCATAAAGCTGCCGTCCACATCCACGTCGCTCAGCCCCAACTGACCAAATACCTGCGGCTGTTGCAGCGTGCCGCCAAGGCGCAGATTGCTGTTCAGGTTGCCTTTGATCTTCTCGCCCTGCATCAGCGCCGGATTCAACATCGCCAGCGAAATGTTACTGATGCCGATGTTGCCTGACAGCTGACGACGATTTTCAGGATCGGCGATCTGCACATTGCCGCTCAGTTGGCCGTTATTGACGATATGAATCAGCCAATCCAACTGGGCCCGACCGTTTTTCAGCGCTGCATTCAGATTCAGCGTGTCGAAGGCGATCGGTAAGGTGTTGCCCTGCACGTCCTGTTCCACTTTCACACCGTTGCCTTTCAGCGCTAGCGTGCCGGTCGGCAGCGCGCCGTCAGCGGTCCAGTTGACGCGCGCATCACCGCTGAACACGCCGTTCAGTTTGGTCGCATCGGTGAGAAACGGTTTGATCATCGCCAGATCAAAACGATTGAGCACCACATGCGCATGTCCGCTGGCACCCGCTTCAATCGGTTCCGGTACGCACAGCTGAGCGTTCGGGTTCTGCCAGCAGTGCGGCCCGATGGTCGCGGTTTGCTTGCTGTTGAGGTAATCGATCGCCATCGCGCGCGTCAGGCGCCATTCGCCTACCGGCGTGTCGAAATGCGTATTGTTGAGATTGCCCTGCCAGCGCTCAGTTTTGCGATCAAAGCTGCCGTTAAGCGCCAACTGACCGGAAACCGGTTCGCCCTGCACCTCGAGCTTCAGCTGATGCTGCTTTTCGTTGCCATCGGCGTTCAGCGTCAGCAGGTTCACTTTTAGCGCATCCTGCTGCAGCTGTTCCACGCGCAGTTGCAACTTCCCGGCGATTTGATCGCTGGATTTCACATCGCCCTGCAACGCCACGCGACGAATTTGCAGTTGCTGCCAGCGCAAACCGGTTGCCGTAAGATCGGCCAGCAGCTGCGGTGCCTGCAAGGTGCCGCGCGCTTTGATGGTACCTTTGGCCACGCCGCCCAATCCCGGCAGCGCGTTATCCAGATTCGGCGCATCAATGTTAGCGTCGAGATTGAGCGTATCCCCCAGCTCGCCCTTCACGTCCAGATGGTTGCGGCCCAGCGCAATATTCAGGCCGGGCACCTTCCACTGGTTGTAGCTGTTGCCGGTCAACGTACCTTTGGCGCTTACTGCGTTCTGCTTGACGTTACCTTTCAGCTCCAGCTGCGGCACGCTGAGCTGCCAACTGCCGCCGTACAGGCTGCCGCGCGTGGCGATTTTTCCTTCCAGCTTCGCTGGCCAATCCGGATACTGTTTGGCGGTGTTGATGCCCGAGAGCGTCAATTCACTGCGCCAGCTGATGGCTTTGCTCCAGTCCACCAGCGCCGTCAGATCGATATTGCCCTGCAGCGCCGCAACCCGCAGCTTATCGAGATTGAACTGCTGTACGTTGCCTTTGCCGTCCAGCGCAATCGTGGCGGGTGGCACACCTTCGCCCTTCACTGCGGTGCGCAGTGACATGACGTAATCGGTGGCTTTGCCTTTGAACTGATAATCGAGGTTATCCGCCTGATACTGCACCGCACCGGTCAGCGGCCAGCGCAGTTGCGGGCTGGTAAGTTTCAACGCCAGCGGCAAACCGGCTACGGCAGGTTGTGCCGTTGCATCCAACTGTGCGCGTACTGGTCCGGAGAGATTCAGTCCCAGTTTCAGTTCATCGCGCATTGCACCCGCGAGGTTCATTTTGATCTTCTCGCCCTTGATCGGGTCGAGATTAAGCGTGCCGTTTAACGCGAATTTCACCGGCCAGTTGTCGGCCAGCGTCGCTTCCCCACTGGCGTTGACTTGCCCTTGCGGCGAATCGACATCAAAGGTTTCCAGCTGCAGATGGCGATCGGCGGTTTTGGCTTTCAATAACAGGCGCGTAATCGATACATCGGTATCGCCGGTAATGCGCAGCTGTTCACCCAGCAGTTCCTGCACGGTGATATCCAGCGGCAGCTGGAAGTCCGGCATTTCCGGTAACAGCGGCTTAGCAAACATTGCCTGCAGCGTTTCACCCAGCGGTTTTTCATCCGGCTGCGGCTGCTGCACTTTTGGCTGCACCACTTGTTCATCCACCACGTTGGCGGCTTTTGGCAGCGCGATCAGCAGGCTTTGGATATGGGTTGGCGTCAGCGTCAGTGCGCGATCCTGCCACTGCAGGCCAGTGGTGAAATCGAGCAGTGAAATCGCCGTATCGTCAACTTTAACGTTGATGTTATGCAGGCCGACTTTGCTCAGCGTGATCGGATACGGCGTGCTGAGATTGGTGCTGCCGCTCTCCTCTTCTGGCGGCGGCGCGCTGGCAGGCGCCATTTTTTTGCTGTCTACCACCACGCTGACATCCTGCAGCGCGATGTCATTCACACACACCGATGAATGCAACAGACAGTTGAGATTCAGCGCCAGATGGAAACGTCCCGCATCCACGTTGACGCCTGGCATTTCATACTTCACGCCGCTTAGCGTCAGGTCACGCCAGCCCCCTTCAACCTGCTTGATCGACAACCCTGGCACCCAACGATCGGCGCCTTTCAGCAGCAGATGCAAACCTGGCGTGGTGCCAACCAGAAACGCGATGCTGCCAACCAGCAGCACCAGAAAAATACCGATACCAATCAGGACCTTTTTCCACAGCTTCATAGTTCAGGCCCCAATCCTACATAAAATTGCAATCCATGCTCCTTGTCGTCGCCAATCGGCCGCGCGATATCAAACTTGATCGGCCCTACCGGAGAAGACCAGCGCACGCCGAAGCCGGCGCCGGTTTTAACGTTGCTCTGTTTGATGTCGTTAACCGCTTCACCGGAATCGACGAACACCGCGCCCCACCATTTTCCGGTCACGTTGTATTGATATTCGAGCGAGCCGGTGACCATTTTCGAGGCGCCGGTCAGCTTGCCGTCGTCATCGCGTGGCGAAACGTCTTTGTATTTGTAACCGCGAATACTGCGATCGCCACCGGCGAAGAAGCGCAGATCCGGCGGCACTTTGTCGAAATCGTTGGTTTCGATCCAGCCGAGATTGCCACGCGCCACAAAGCGATGTTTGTCGGCAAGGGTACGAATCCAGACGTTTTGCGCCTGCATGATGACGAAATCAACGTCCGAACCCCAAGTGGTATCCGACACGTCCACCGAGTAACGCTGCGAATCGCCCCACGTCGGCATTAAACCGCCGCGCGAACGGGTGCGGTTCAGGCTGACGCCCGGATAGAGCAACATGGTGGTGTTGGTGACGCTGGCTTGGGTAAAGTGATCGAGACTCCAGCGCAGGTTAATCGCCTTCTGCCATCCGCTGCTGCTGTCCCAGTTACGTGACATCGCCAGCGTGGTGGTATCGGCTTTGGTATCGTTGAGATCGGTGCGCTTCACGCCGCCGGAGAAGGTGTAATACTGCTCCAGCGGACTTTTCAGCAGCGGGACTTTGTAACTGAGATCGAGCTGCTGCTCCGGCGCAGAGACGTAGGCGCTGGCGGCCAGACTGTGGCCGCTGCTGTTGATCCACGGTTTTTTCCACGTACCTTTAATACGCGGCCCCACATCGGTGGAGTATCCGACGCCGGTTTCAATGGTGTTTTCTACGCGTGGTGAGACCACAGCATTCAGCGGCAACACTTCGGTTTGGCGGCCTTTATCAAATTCAGGCGCCACTACCACCGAGTTGAACCAGCCGGTCGCCGACAGGCGGCGGTTGAGTTCCGCCAGATCGCGCGAGCTGTAGTGATCGCCCTTTTTGAACGGCACCAGATTTTGCAGATAGGCTTCGTCGATTTGCGAACCCTGGAAACTGACATCGCCAAAACGGTAACGCGGGCCGCTATCGTAGTTGATGTCCCAGAAGGCTTCGCGTCGTTCGACCGAAACGCCAAGCTGGCTTTGCTTAAAGTCACCGTCGAAGTAACCATTACGCAATGCCAGGCTGGAGAAACCGTTTTTGAATTTGTCGTAGGCGCCGTGATTCAGCTGCGTACCCACTTTTGGCCTGCCCTGTTTGACCCAAGCTTGATAATCCGCGTCAGTTCGGGCTTCACCTTCAATCACGATGGTGCTGCCGCCAATCTTTACCGGTTCGCCGGGCGTGACGTGGGCGATCAATACCGGACGACCACCTTGCGGCGGAGCCGGGCGCGATTCGAAATCGATCTGGGGCTCGTAATAGCCCAGCGCGCGCAAGCCTTCCTTGATCGCTTCCGCGACGCGCGCCTGGAAACGGCCGTCATTCGACACCTCGTCACTGCCAATAGTGGACAAGCGTGCTCTGACGTTCTTCTGCAAATCCCCGGTCAGACCATCCAGCTGCAAGCGCACTTTTGCTGCCTCAACGGCAGGTGCAGCAAGCAACAGGCTGGCCAAACAATAAACATGAAATCGTGGCACACGTACTCCTGTTAATAATGCCGGCCCCTATTCCGCAGGGGCATTTATTCTGTAGAAGGGTATCACCACCGCTCGTATACCCATCAGCATAGCCGCCTTTTTTCTGCCCATCGGCGTAAACCCAGCGACTAAGCCAAATTGTGACCTATTGTCGGTAAATGGGGGAAACGATACAACCGCCAAGCGATTCTTCTGTGCGTGGCCATTGCTCACTCGGATTAATCCGAACGCATAACGCACGCCTCTGGCGGCATGATAAGCGCTGCTGCTATAATCAGCGACCTGCAGGCCTCGCCTGCGTTCATTATCTGCCCCGACGTTACCCTTATCTTGTCGATATGGCGCAGACATTTTTGGCACGGATAGCCTGTTTGACTGGCAAGTACCGGATGTACGCCCACTCCCGCGCTGCCCAGGCCAAAAATGACAAGTTATTAACCCAACGGATCTTTTATGCTCGATAGCTTGCTTGTCATTCTTTTACTGATAGTCATCAGTTCATTTTTTTCTCTTTCGGAGATCTCGCTGGCGGCTGCCCGCAAGATCAAGCTGAAGCTGCTGGCTGACGAAGGCAATATCAACGCCCAGCGCGTGTTGAAAATGCAGGAACAACCTGGCATGTTCTTCACCGTGGTGCAGATTGGCCTGAATGCCGTTGCCATCCTTGGCGGTATCGTTGGTGATGCGGCCTTCTCACCTGCCTTTAATAGCCTGTTCAGCCACATCGTGGCACCGGAACTGGCTGAACAGCTCAGCTTTATCTGCTCCTTCACCATTGTTACCAGCCTGTTCATTCTGTTTGCTGACCTGACGCCAAAACGCGTCGGCATGATCGCACCGGAAGCCGTGGCGCTGCGTATCATCAACCCGATGCGCTTCTGCCTGGTGGTATTGCGTCCGCTGGTGTGGCTGTTTAACGGCCTGGCTAACGTCTTCTTCCGCATGTTCAAACTGCCGATGGTGCGAAAAGACGACATCACTTCTGACGATATTTATGCGGTGGTAGAAGCCGGCGCGCTGGCGGGTGTGCTGCGTAAGCAGGAGCATGAGCTGATTGAGAACGTGTTTGAGCTGGAATCGCGTACCGTGCCGTCTTCGATGACCTCGCGCGAGAATGTGGTGTGGTTTGATCTACACGAAGATGAAACCACGCTTAAAACCAAAATCGCACAGCATCCGCACTCCAAATTTATTGTCTGCGATGGCGATATCGACCATATCGTTGGCTATGTTGATTCCAAAGAGCTGCTGCTGCGTGTGCTGGGCAACCAAAGCCTGACGCTGAACAGCGGCGTGCAGATTCGCTCGGCGCTGATTGTGCCGGACACGCTGACGCTCTCCGAAGCGCTGGAAAGCTTCAAAACCGCGGGCGAAGATTTCGCGGTGATCATGAACGAATATGCGCTGGTGGTGGGCATCATTACGCTGAATGACGTGATGACCACGCTGATGGGCGATTTGGTCGGACAAGGTCAGGAAGAGCAGATTGTCGCGCGTGATGAGAACTCATGGCTGGTGGAAGGCGGTACGCCAATTGATGACGTGATGCGCGTGCTGGATATCGATGATTTCCCGCAGTCTGGCAACTACGAAACGATTGGTGGCTTCATGATGTATATGCTGCGCAAGATTCCGAAGCGTACCGACTTTGTGAAGTTTTCCGGCTATAAGTTTGAAGTGGTGGATATTGATAGCTATCGCATCGATCAGTTGCTGGTCACGCGTATTGATGAGCGCCCGCCCGTGCTGAATGTGACGAAGAATGCCGTGGAAGAATCGGAATAAACTTCAGTTTGATCCTGACTAAAAAACAAGGCGCGATTAATCGCGCCGCTACGGGGCGCCATTGGCGCCCTTTTTTATACTTGCTTAGTTGTACTCGGCTTGCAGTCGCAGCACCTGGCGATTGATTTCTGACATCACGCTGAGATGCTGTTTATCTTTGACGCGCGGCAACATCACTTTGCCTTTATCAAACTCGAACGCGCCCACATCCTTGATGTACAACCTTCCTCTAAATAGCGTTTTTACATATTTCGCAATTTGCAGCGGATTATAGCGCTGGAAGATCTTCATGCTGTTTAACTCCTAAAATGTTTAATACGCTCCGTCGTAACCAAATTTGGTACGAACCCATGAAGCGCAAATGAGGCATAACTATAGAGCATCCTTTCTTACCCATGTTCCGAAAAAGTGAATTATTTACTGAATTGACACATCATTACAGAATACTCTGTTATCAGCTTCACTAAACCCAGTATAAACCTTCACTCATTAAGGAATTGTGGCATAGGTTGCAAACCTGTTAACTCATTGCGACAGACGCATCATCCATGCCTAATATTGCAGGAACATGAACAACTGGTCGGATCACCAAGGAGTTTGATAAATGCGTTTGAGACACACTGTGATAGCACTGGCACTTCTGCTGCCTAACCTTGCTTCGGCACATGCATTCAAACTGGGTGAACGCGTGCCCGCCGTTGGCATTAGCGACAGAGGAGAGCTGGTTTATCAACAAGATAAAGACAAGTTTAGCTACAAATCCTGGAATAGCGCGCAGCTGAGTGGAAAAGTTCGCGTCATTCTGCACATTGCCGGTCGCTCTTCCGCTAAAGAGCAGAACGCGGCGTTAATTGAAGCCATTAAAGCCGCGCATCTGCCGCACGATCGTTATCAAACCACCACCATCGTAAATACCGATGACGCGATTCCGGGCACCGGCATGTTCGTACGCAGCAGCATTGAGAGCAATAAGCAGCAATTTCCGTGGTCGCAGTTCATCATCGATAGCAACGGCAGCGCGCGTCAGGCCTGGCAGCTGGAGAAGGGTGGAGCCGCGATTGTGGTGCTGGATAACACCGCACACGTGCGTTACGTCAAAGATGGCCCGCTGACGCAGGATGAAGTGCAGCAAGCGATGAAGTTGATTCATGAGTTGTTGCAGAAGTGAGCGGCGTAAAGTCGTTCAGATGAGCACCGCACCACATCATTGCACATTCCGTCACGGCGCGATTTATCGCGCCGTGACCAATCTTAAAACAGCGAAACGCGGAAGCCGGGATTAAGGAATGATTCGCGCGGTGCGTAATCGAGCGTTTTGCCCTGCCAGTCGTGGACATGCGCGCCGGCTGCAATGGCCACCGCATGTCCTGCGCCGGTATCCCAGATGTTCGTTGGTCCGAAACGCGGATAAAGTTGCGCGCTGCCTTCGGCCACCAGACAGAACTTCAGCGATGAACCAATCGCCGTGGTTTGATGCTCACCAAGCTGATGCAGATACTCCTGCAACTCGGTATCGCTATCAAAATGCGAACGGCTAACGACCACTAACGGTGGACGCGCCTCACGCGCGTGAATTTGCGTCTGCTGACCCTTCTCTTCTTTCCAGGCTTTACCTTCAGCAGCTGAGTACATTACGCCCAGCACCGGCGCATACACCACGCCCAACACCGGTTTGCCGTTTTCGATTAGCGCAATGTTCACCGTGAACTCGCCGTTGCGCTTGATGAACTCCTTGGTGCCATCCAGCGGATCGACCAGCCAATATTTTTGCCAGTGCTGACGCACGTCCCAGCTCGGTGGATCCTCTTCAGACAGCACCGGTACATCTGGCGAAAGCGCCGTTAGTCCCTGAACAATGATACGGTGCGCAGCGAGATCGGCCGCCGTCACCGGCGAATCATCCGACTTGCGGGTTACGTCTACTGGCTCTGCGCCGTTATACACCTGCATGATGGCATCGCCCGCTTCACGTGCCAGCTGACAAATTTTATCTAACATTATTTACCTCTTTTCCGCTGATTCTGCCTGTCAGACACTAACCGCCAATCTGTATTCATTTTAGCAGTTGTCCTTCAACAGCCTGCGGCTGCACGGACTGCTGCGGCAATCTATATGATTATCAATACCATAGTTAATCGATGGCGGCTATGGCGGGATGCTGAATGCGCTTTTGCCCTGACGCGGCGGCAGATATTGGATGAAAGTCCGAGCTCCATCACAAATTGAAATGATAATTCGTCATGGTTTTACATTATTTTGAGAGGCCCATTGGACCGAACAAGGAGCAAGCGATGTTGAAAGCGAGCATGTCGTTATTGGCACTCTGTATTACTGCCGCCACGGTACAGGCTGCAACGGTGGATCTGCGCATTCTGGAAACCACCGATCTGCACAGCAATATGATGGATTTCGATTATTACAAAGATACGCCGACCGAGAAATTTGGCCTGGTGCGCACTGCCACCTTAATTCAGCAAGCGCGCGCTGAAGCGAAGAACAGCGTGCTGGTCGATAACGGCGATATCATTCAGGGCAGCCCGCTGGGCGATTACATGGCGGCGAAAGGACTAAAACAGGGTGAGGTGCATCCCGTCTACAAAGCGATGAACACGCTGGATTACGCCGTTGGTAACCTTGGTAATCATGAATTCAATTATGGCTTGCCGTACCTGCAAAAAGCGCTGGCCGGTGCGCGTTTTCCCTACGTCAACGCCAATATTATCGATGAAAAAAGCGGAAAACCGCTGTTTACACCCTACCTCATCAAGGAAACCACGGTCGCAGACCGCGAAGGTAAGCCGCATACGCTGAAAATTGGTTACATCGGCTTCGTTCCCCCGCAGATTATGGTTTGGGATCGCAACAATCTGCAGGGAAAAGTACGGGTTGATGACATCACTGAAACAGCGAAGCGCTATGTGCCGGAAATGCGCGCAAAAGGTGCTGAAATAATCGTCGCTATTCCGCACTCCGGTTTAAGCAGTGAACCCTATCACGCCATGGCAGAAAATTCGGTTTACTACCTCAGCCAGGTTCCCGGTATCAATGCCATTATGTTCGGCCATGCACATGCGGTATTCCCGAGCAAAGAGTTCGCCGCCATTAAAGGTGCTGATATTGCTCAGGGCACGCTCAATGGTGTGCCGGCCGTGATGCCCGGCATGTGGGGAGATCATCTTGGCGTGGTCGATTTGGTGCTGAATAACGACGGCGGCCAATGGCGGGTGGCGCAGGGCAAAGCTGAAGCGCGACCGATTTATGACAGCGCGGCGAAAAAATCGCTGGCCGCCGAAGATGCCAACCTGGTGCGAGTGCTGGAGCAGGATCATCGCGCCACGCGTGAGTTTGTTGCCAAACCGATCGGCAAATCTGCCGACGTGATGTACAGCTATCTGTCGCTGGTGCAGGACGATCCCACGGTACAAATCGTCAACAACGCGCAGCGCGCTTATGTTGAGCACTTTATTCAGGGCGATCCCGATCTGGGCCGCTTGCCGGTGCTTTCAGCCGCTGCGCCTTTCAAAGCCGGCGGTCGTAAAAACGATCCTGCAAGTTATGTTGAAGTGGAAAAAGGCAATCTCACCTTCCGCAATGCCGCCGATCTCTACCTCTATCCCAACACGTTGGTGGTGATGAAGGTCAGCGGTGCGCAGGTGAAGGAGTGGCTGGAGTGCTCAGCCGCGCAGTTTAATCAAATCGATCCGCACAGCAGCAAACCGCAATCACTGATTAACTGGGATTTCCGCACCTATAACTTCGATGTGATTGATGGCGTGCAGTACCAAATCGACGTCACGCAACCGCCGCGTTACGATGCGGAATGCACGATAATCAACAAAGAGGCTTCGCGCATTAAAGGTCTTAGCTGGCAAGGCAAGCCTATCGACCCTCATGCAACGTTCCTGGTCGCTACCAATAACTACCGCGCTTACGGCGGCAAGTTTGCCGGTACCGGCGATAAGTATGTCGCGTTCGCGTCACCGGATGAGAACCGCTCGGTGGTTGCCGCCTACATCAGCAGCGAAACCAAAACGCATGGCGAAGTGAAACCGCAGGCGGATCACAACTGGCGCTTAGCCCCCATTAGCAGCACCACGCCGTTGGATATCCGTTTTGAAACCGCGCCTGGCGCGAAAGCGACGACATTTATCGAGCAGCATGCTGATTATCCGATGAAAGCGGTGGGCAGCGATGAGATAGGTTTTGCGTTGTGGCAGGTGGATTTGCAGAAGAAGTGACGATCAAGGGCGGCGATAGCCGCCCTTCAGAGCTTACAGAATTTCCAGCAGCTCGACTTCGAAGACCAGAGTGCTGAATGGCGGGATAGAGGCACCAGCACCGCGCTCGCCGTAAGCGAGGTTGTGTGGAATCGCCAGTTCCCACTTGGAACCAACTGGCATCAGGGTCAGCGCTTCGATCCAACCCGCGATAACGCCGCTGACCGGGAATTCTGCCGGTTCGCCACGCGCCACTGAGCTATCGAATACGGTGCCATCGATCAGTTTACCGGTGTAATGCACGCGGACACGATCCTGACGTGAAGGGATTGGACCCTCGCCCTGAGTGATTACGCTGAACTGCAGACCGGTTTCGGTGCTGCTTACGCCTTCGCGCTGCGCGTTTTGCTCAAGGAAAGTCTGACCTTCTGCCGCCATCGCTTCTACACGCTCACGACGCACGCCTTCTGCGCGCTCGTGCACTTCACGCAGTGCGCGATGTACCACGTCAACCGGGACGGCCGGCGAGTTCCCTTCCAGCGCGTCGCGCAGGCCGGCGAGCAGTGCTTCTGGCTGCAGACCCTGCAGTCCAGACTCTTGCAACTGCTGGCCTACCTGTAAACCGATACCGTAACTTGCTTGTGATTCGACGCTGTCGAATGAAGGGGTCGTCATTTTGTTTCCTTAATCCCGGAGAAAAATAGAACCGGCAGCATACCAGCGCGGGCGGCTGGCGTAAAATCTCACGCGCCGCAGATGACATTTCCCGGCGAAACGGAAACAATACCCCGGTCAAATTTTTCAATGCTGCCAGGCACTTCCTGTCAGCATTGCTCATACTATAGCTGTGGCAAGGTTTTCACCTGCCACCGTCGGCACAAGAGAGAATACATGGGCCAGATTGCCCCACGACGTCGCAGGACGCGCGCACCGCGTACTTTATTACCTTGGTTGCAACGTTGGCTGCCGCGCATTTCGCGCCAAGCCGCCAGCGAGGAGGATTCACGAATGGCTTCCGATCACCCTTCCCGCGTTCCCGTCGCACTGCAGCGCGTCTGGCATCTGCTGGATAATGTGCGCTGGATGGATCCGCTGCCCGCTTTTCATCGTCGTGGCATTGTCATTGCATTGCTGGTGCTGCTGCTGGCGTTTCTGTGGCCGAGCACTACGCCGCAGTACCCGGTTGAGCGTCCGGCTGACAATCCCGCTAAAGAAGTGCCAATGCAGGCGGAGATTTACGATAACAAGCAACAGCAGCAACAGCAGAATACGCCGCCGAAAACCGATTCGCAGGGCGAATGGCGCACTTACAACGTGGCGTCGGGTCAGACGCTAGCGCAGCTGTTCCGTGATAACAATTTGCCGGTCAATGATGTATTTGCCATGGCGCGTGTCGAAGGTGATGGGCAGCCATTAAGCGCGTTGCAGAATGGTCAGCAGGTGAAGATTCGTCAGAATGCGCAAGGCATGGTGACGGGGTTAACAGTGGATGGCAGCAACGGCCCGGTGCTGTTTACGCGCCAACCAGATGGCAGCTTTATCCGCGCCCAGTAGTACGCAGAAACAAAAACGCCGGCACAAGGCCGGCGTTTTTACATTACCGAGTAAAATTACTCAGCAACTACATTCACAACCAGTTTAGCGAAGACTTCGCTATGGATCTGGAAGTCAACTTCGTGCTCACCGGTGGTGCGCAGTACGCCTTCTGGAAGACGAACTTCGCTTTTAGCCACTTCAACGCCAGCTGCAGTTACTGCATCAGCGATGTCACGGGTACCGATGGAACCGAACAGTTTACCAGCGTCGCCTGATTTAGACGCGATGGTTACGTTGCCCAGTGCGTTGATTTTCTCTGCACGTGCGTTAGCAGCAGCCAGAACGTCAGCCAGTTTGGCTTCCAGTTCAGCGCGACGTGTTTCGAAGAACTCAACGTTTTTCTTGGTAGCAGGAACAGCTTTACCCTGTGGAACCAGGAAGTTACGAGCGTAGCCCGCTTTAACGTTAACCTGATCACCCAGGCTGCCCAGGTTTGCTACTTTATCAAGCAGAATAACTTGCATTACCTTATCCTCTTAAAGTCGTTAATGGACAACTACCGATTACTGATGACGATCAGTGTACGGAAGCAGGGACAGGTAGCGAGCGCGCTTGATGCAACGAGCGAGCTGGCGCTGGTATTTTGCACGAGTACCGGTGATACGGCTCGGGACAATTTTACCGCTTTCGGTAATGTAGTTTTTCAGTGTAGCGATATCTTTGTAATCAATCTCTACAACGCCTTCCGCGGTGAAACGGCAGAACTTGCGACGACGGAAATAACGTGCCATTTGGCTAGTCTCCAGAATCTATCAAATCAATCTGCTCGGCATGTAACACCATTCTACTCTGACCATTGCGTGCCTGATGGCAGCTAATAAAGCCTTCGAGAGTGAGTTGCGTGCCGACCGTTATATGTTGAGTAATCACCTGATGGGTGCTGCCGCTGATAATCACCGGCATTTGACACCAGGCTTGCCGGTGAAAACCGGCTTCCTCTTGCACAGAACGATGCTCAAGCACGAACTGGCAATGAGGAATCCCTGACGGACTGACTTTTCGAACCGGCGTCTTGCACACAGTGCCAGACAGGCGCAGTCGATTTGCCGTCATGTCGGATTACTCTTCAGAATCCCCAGCATCTGAGTCATCAGCCGATTCGTTAGCAAAGTCTTCGCGGCGATCACGACGCTCGTCTTTGGCTTTAACCATCGGAGATGCTTCAGTTACCGCGTGCTTAACGCGCATAACCATGCTGCGGATAACGGCGTCGTTGAAGCGGAAGTTAGTTTCCAGCTCGTCAATCACTTCCTGCGGCGCTTCTACGTTCAGCAGAACATAGTGAGCTTTGTGCAGTTTGTTGATTGGGTAAGCCAGCTGACGGCGGCCCCAGTCTTCCAGACGGTGAATCGTGCCCTGTGCACCGGTGATAGCACCAGTGTAACGCTCGATCATACCTGGAACCTGTTCGCTCTGGTCAGGGTGGACCATAAATACGATTTCGTAATGACGCATCGATAGCTCCTTACGGATTATTCAGCCTCCTGTCAGGGTCAGCTGCGGCCCACGGAAGCAAGGAACGTTATAGGTTGTGAATCATTTAAAAAATGAAACACACCTCTGAATGCAGCTGAAAAATTGACGCGTAATCATACTGGCGTCCTTGCGGAAACTCAAGCGCACAATTCATCAAATGGCGACTATCGTGCCAGCTGATGCGGCTTTTTGTGCTAAGTGAGGTGCTTCAGGGAGTTAGATGACACTTTGTCAAAATCGCTGAAGAAGGCGTTCAACGGGACGATCTGGCGGCAAACTGGTTAAGAACTACACTATTTACAGACGCCACGATTTACCCTTTTCGAAACGTCTGAGAGTGCAATCCCTGGAGTGAGGAGTCGATAATGAAAACGATCATTTTCGCCACTTTACTGGGTCTCTTCCTGTCTACACCCGCTCTTGCCAGCACCGCTGACTTCGCGCAGCAGATGAGAAGTCACAGCAGCAACGCGGCATCAGGCTATGTCTACGTCAATCGGCTGGATGCGCCTGCCAGCAGTAACCCAGTCAGTGCCAATACCAGCGCCGCCGAACGGTTGTCATCACAACTTTAAAACGGCCTACCGAAACGGGCTGGCGCCAATCACGCCAACCCGCGTTGTTTATAAGTGATGTTTAAAGAAACTGACCAACGCGGTTAGCGCCGAAGGCGTGATTTTATGGCCGATATTCGTCTCAGAAAGCGAAGTCATCTGCTGATCTAATCCAGCTTCGCGTAAGGCTTTCTCCAGCCGTACCGTTTCGGCAAACGGTACCACTTCATCCGCTTCGCCGTGCCATAGCAGCAAAGGCCGATTCGCCAGCTTCTTCAGTTGTTCACTGGGATCGTACGGTGCCAGCGGCGCTAAACGTGCGGCAAAAGCCGCTTTCTGTTCTGGCGTACGCGCCACCAGCGGCGGAAAAAGCGTATGACTCAGTTGCATAAAATAGCCGGAACCCATTAAGCACGCCACGCTATGGATCTGCGGATAGCGCGCCATCGCGCCCAGTGCGG
The DNA here is from genome assembly GCF_059730785.1 of Pantoea sp. X-Soil-ISGK-421. Lineage (NCBI taxonomy): Bacteria > Pseudomonadati > Pseudomonadota > Gammaproteobacteria > Enterobacterales > Erwiniaceae > Pantoea > Pantoea sp. X-Soil-ISGK-421. The sequence continues at coordinate 3,615,174 of NZ_AP035979.1, forward strand.
TCATGCCGCCCATCGAGGCTCCCGCCACGGCAAAACGCTCATCAGCAATCCAGTCGTTATCGCGCAGCACCTTTTCCAGCAACGGCACTTCATCGATGTTCTGTTTGAGGATTTCCCAAAAGTGGGTCATCCGCGCGTCGGTATCGCCGTTATAACGTGCGCCGTGCATGTCCGCATCGGGCATAATCACGCGAAAACCGGCCTGCGCCAGCGCCACGGCAAAGTAGCTGTAAACCTCTTTGGATGAGGTAAAACCGTGATAGAACAACACCGTCGGCAAGCGCGCCTGGCGCTGCCCGGCCGGTGATGCATGAATACATTCGATGCCTGCCAGATTCTCCGTCGCCAACTCAATCATACCGCCTCCATTGAGAATGATTATCACTGGACTGAGTGTAAGCGCTACGTGCCAAAATGCGAGCCACTTCACATTAAGTTTGAATAATTCCCGCCCTAAACATTTAGCGTATTTTGCCGTTGATCTTGTACCCCTAAATAAACTCAAAAGGTACTTTATGAAGCGTCTTTCTCTCAGCGCCATGGGTCTCGGAATTAAGCTGTCTGTATTGACGTCTTTGAGCGTGGCAATTGTGCTATTTACGCTGACCTTAACCCTGAGCCATAACGCAGCACGCCAGCTCGAGCAGTTGGCAACCGATGATATGCAAAATCAGGTGCAAGGCATCAATGAAATGGCCACCATGTTCAACGCCACGCTGTCAGAAGAGGTGGCGAATTACACCAAATTGTTCCAAAGCTTCCTGCCTAAACGCTTTAGTCGTGATGAAAACGAACGCATTCAGGTGGGCGAATTCAGTACGCCAACACTGCGTGCCGGGCTGAAAACCCTTAATCTCGATCAGATCGCGGTCGATGATTTCCTCGACCGCACCGGCGCGGTATCAACCATTTTCGTGCGCGACGGTGAGGATTATGTGCGCATCTCTACCTCACTGAAAAAAGAGGATGGCAGTCGGGCGATTGGCACCAAACTCGATCGCAGTAGCGCGGCCTGGCGCAACGTCAATCAGGGCACGGTTTATCGTGGCCTGGCGACGCTGTTCGGTCATCGCTACATCACGCAGTATCAGCCGGTGCAGGATAGCAGCGGCGCGGTGATCGCCATTCTGTTCGTAGGCGTGCAGATCGATGCGCAATATGGATTGATGCGCGACAAAGTGCTGGCGCGTCATCTTGGCGACAGCGGCACCTTCTCGGTGCTGAACGGTGCGCCGGGTAAAAACCAGGGCCAATATCTGTTTGATCGTCAATCTGAAGGAAAACTGCCGCGCTGGGATAGCGCCACTCAGCAGCAACTGCTTAGCCAGCCGAAGGGATTGGTCACAGTTGAAATCGATGGCGAAACCAAACTGCTAGCGTGGCAACAGTTGCCTGGCTGGAACTGGATTATTGCCGGTGAAGTGAGCCGTGCCAGTCTGTTGGCGCCCATCACGCACAGCCGTAATCTGTTTATTGCCATTGGGCTGGCGCTGGTGATCGTTTTTGCCATGAGTTTTATGTGGTACAGCCGCCGCGCTATCACGCGCCCGTTGCAGCAGGTCATTCATCTGGCTGAACAGTACGCCGCCGGTAATCTGCAGGCTCATCTCGACTCTTCGCGCCGCGATGAAATTGGTCAACTGATCAGCGCGATCAACGGCATTGGCGATGGACTGGAGAAAGTCGTCAGTCAGGTACGTTCAGCCGCGCGTGAAATCAGCAGTGGCACCGATACTATCGCCGCCAGCAGCTCCAGCATCAGTGAACAGATTGGTCGTCAGGCCAGCAGCGTGGAAGAAACCTCAGCCAGCATGGAGCAGTTTGGCGCCACGGTGGCACAAACCGCGGCCAATGTGCGTCAGGCCATGGCACTGGTCGGTGAAGCGGCAAACACCGTGAATCACGGTGGCAGCACCGTGGCACGTTCGGTAGAAACCATGTCGGAGATTCGCGTGGCATCGCAAAGTATCGCCGATATCACCCATGTGATTGAGTCGATTGCTTTCCAGACCAACATTCTGGCGCTCAATGCCGCCGTTGAAGCCGCGCGCGCCGGTGAACACGGTAAAGGCTTTGCGGTGGTCGCGGCGGAAGTCCGTGCGCTGGCACAGCGCAGTGCCACGGCGGCGAAGGAGATTGATGGGTTGATCGCCAGCTCAATCGACAAAGTGGCGGCGGGCCACACGTTGTCGGAGCAAACACGCGATGCAATGAGCCATATCGTCAATCACATCGAGCAGGTTAAAAACCTGATGGGTGAGATCAATATTGCCGCGCAGGAACAGGCGGCGGGCATTGGTCAGGTGAATCTGGCGATGAACCACATCAGTCAGGCCACTCATCAAAGCAGCGATATGATTAACCAGTCAGAAACCACCGCCATTCATCTGAGTAAGAAAGGCCATCATCTGACGCAGTTGGTGAGCATTTTTCATCTGAAGGACTAAAAGCCACAGGAAGATGGCTTACACTTGAGCCATCTTCCTGCTTCAGGAGTTGCTATGCGTACTCTCTTTTTGGCTTTGACTCTGCTGCTCAGCGGCTGCGCCGCGTTTACCACCACACCACAAGCTCCGCCGCCGCCAACGCAGCACGCGCAGGAGATTTCACGCGCCCAGAGTGTTGGCCTGCCTAAGCTCGGTAACATCACCGCCACCACGCGCGGCTCGCCGGATGATGCACAGCGCGCTATTGCCGCCAAAGCCAATCAGGCGGGCGCGGTTTACTATCAAATTCTGATGCTGGATGAAACCACCATTCCCAGCTTCTGGTACGCCACCGCCATTCTTTATGGCGCGCCATCAACCGGTGCTGCAGCGCAACAGTAAGCGCGCGCAGAGATCGCCGCTTAATGCACGCGAGCCGCGCAGATCAAGATGCTGCTGACACCAACCATCGGCCAGTGGCAGTTCTGCCACTTTTAGCAGAATCGCAGCACTCGCCAGCTGCAGCAGTTCGCGCGTGGTCTCGCGTGCCTGCCCTTCGCGGGGATTTGCGAGCTGCAAGCGTAATTGACGCCAGCGGCGATCAAAGTGACGATTGCTGCCTTTTACCGCATCAAACTCATCATGTAACATGGTCATCACCTCGGCATGACGTCCGAGTACACGCAGGACATCAAGGCACATCACATTGCCGGAGCCTTCCCAAATGCTGTTGACTGGCATTTCGCGATAGAGGCGCGGCAGCTCGCTCTCTTCGCAATAACCAATGCCACCTAACACTTCCATCGCTTCCGCGACAAAGGGGATACCCGCCTGACAGACAACATATTTAGCGGCGGGTGTGAACAAGCGTGCATATAAGCGCTCATGCTCGCTGGCGGGGGTTGACCAGGCGCGCGCCAGCCGCAACAGCAATGCGGTTTGGCCCTCCAGCTGCAGCGCTTGCTGCGCCAGCACCGCGCGCATCAGCGGCTGATCGATAAGGTTCTTGCCCATCACCTGACGCCGTTGCGCATGGTGTACGGCAATCGACAGCGCACGGCGCATTTGTCCATGGCTACCCAGCGCGCAGTCAAAGCGCGTCATGCCGCCCATCTTCAGGATCAGCCGCACGCCGTTGCCCTCCTCGCCCATCAGCCAGCCAACGGCATCCTGAAACTCCACTTCCGCGCTGGCATTGGAGCGATTACCGAGCTTGTCTTTGAGGCGTTCGATGCGGATAGCGTTGCGTGTGCCATCAGGCAGCAAGCGGGGCAGGAAGAAGCAACTTAAACCTTGTGAGGTTTGCGCCAGAACCAGATGTGCATCGCTTTGCGGTACCGAGAAAAACCATTTGTGGCCGGTGATACGATACGCTTCGCCCGGCCCGCGCACACCGAGCGGTTCGGCGCGTGTGGTGTTACTCAACACATCGGTGCCGCCCTGTTTTTCCGTCATGCCCATGCCAATCAGCAGGCCACGTTTCTTATTGCCCGGCAGATGATGCGCATCGTAACGATCGCTGAGCAGCGCTTCGCGCCAGTCAGCATAGGGTTCAGGCAGATGATTCTGCAGCAGCGGAATGGCGGCGTGCGTCATCGTGACGGAACAGAGCGAGCCTGCTTCAACTTGCGCATGCAGGATAAATCTTGCGGCACGCGCCACCATCGCCTGCGGCTGTACGTCGGGCTGCCAGCTGAGATTGTGTAGACGGCTGGCGCATAATCCTTGCATCAAAAGATGCCAGGCGGGATGAAAACGCACTTCGTCAAGACGTTCGCCGCGCGCGTTGTAACGCAGCAATTCCGGCGCTTCAACGTTGGCTAAGCGGCCTAATTCGAGGGATTCTGCACTGCCAAGTTGCAGACCAACTGAAGCCAGCCATTCACGATCCCAGCTGGCACCTTCGCGGACTACCGCCTCGCACAAAGCAATATCGCGCGTGAACAGGTTGCTGTTGCTGAGCGGATGGGGCTGATTGAATACGGTGTGGGTGGTCCAGGTCATAAATATCCCCGTCATACTTCGAGCTACAGGTGCGTTGGCTGCGTGTGTTCACCCCAGTCACTTACTGATGTAAGCTCCTGGGGACTTACGCACTTGCCGCCTTCCTGTAACTCGAATTATTTAGGGTATAAGTATGTAGCTGTTTTGCAGTTATGCCCGGCCTGGAAAATTTTTTGCGGCGGGGATCACGCCTGACGCTGACGAACGGCTTCGAACAGACATACACCGGTGGCAACGGACACGTTAAGTGATGAAACGCTGCCGGCCATTGGGATGCTGATCAGTTCATCGCAGTGTTCACGCGTTAAACGACGCATCCCTTCACCTTCCGCCCCCATCACCAGCGCCATTGGACCGGTCATTTTACTTTGGTAAACGGTGTGATCGGCTTCGCCCGCCGTACCCACTACCCAGACGTTGTATTCCTGCAGCAAACGCAGGGTACGCGCCAGGTTAGTCACACGAATCAACGGCACGTTTTCCGCCGCACCGCTGGCCACTTTCTTCGCCGTGGCATTCAACGGGGCTGCGCGATCTTTCGGCACGATCACCGCATGCACGCCTGCGGCGTCAGCGCTACGCAGGCAAGCGCCAAGATTGTGCGGATCGGTAACGCCATCCAGTACCAGCAAGAAGGGTTTCTCCAGGCTCTGCAGCAGATCCGGTAAATCACCTTCCTGGTATTGCTTACCGGGTTTCACACGCGCCACGATACCTTGATGCACGCCGCCTTCAACCTGGCTATCCAGCCATTGACGATTGGCAACCTGCACCGGGATTCCCTGAGCTTCCAGTGCGAGGATCAGCGGCTGCAGGCGACGATCTTCGCGGCCTTTAAGGATAAAGACTTCCTGGAAACGCTGTGGATCGCGTTCCAGTAGCGCCTGCACGCTATGAATACCAAAAATTATTTCACTCATTACTTTGCTCAAGGTTGGATTTGATACGTTGAAAACTGGCCCATTCGGGCCAGCCATCTTCAGGCTTTAGGCTTCGCCCGGCTTCTTCTTAGATACGCGCTTGGCCTTGGTGGCGGCGGCGATTTTACGGGTTTTTTCGGAGACTTTTTTGCCTTTTTTCTCAGTTTTAGCCGGTTGTTCAGCAAGCGCAGGCTTCTTCTCGCTGCGGAACGCTGAATCAGGCTCGAAAGTTCCCTTCTTACCGGCATCACGACGACGTTTAGCGGGCGGTTTGCCGCCACGTTTCTCACGCTCGCGCTCAGTTTTGCCTTCGCCACGCGGTACGCGCTTGCTGGAGATCAGCGCGAAGTCGATTTTGCGCTCGTCCATATGTACCGCGTCAACGCGCACTTCCACCGCATCGCCAAGGCGATAAGTGCGGCCGCCGGATTCACCAATCAGACGCTGGCCCACCGCATCGAAGCGATAATAATCGTTATCCAGTGCGGAGACGTGTACCAGACCATCGATAAACAGATCGTTAAGGCGCACGAAGAATCCAAAACCAGTCACGCTGGAGATCACGCCGTTGAACACGTTACCAACCTGATCTTGCATGAAGTCACACTTCAGCCAATCCGCGACATCACGCGTGGCTTCATCAGCACGACGCTCGGTTAGCGAGCAGTGTTGACCGAGCTGCAGCATCTGCTGCATATCGTAGTGATAACCGCCGGTCGGCGTGGTGATGCCATCCACTTCACCCTTCTCTTTCGCCAGCAGATACTTGATGGCGCGATGCAGAAGTAAGTCCGGATAACGGCGAATCGGTGAGGTAAAGTGCGCATAAGACGCCAGCGCCAGGCCGAAGTGACCACGGTTTTCCGGATCGTAAACTGCCTGCTTCATCGAACGCAGCAACATGGTTTGCAGCATTTCGGCGTCTGGACGATCGGCCACTTGCTTCAGCAGAGCAGCATAATCGGTTGGGTGTGGCTTAGCGCCGCCCGGCAGGCTTAAGCCCAGCTCGTTCAGTACGGTACGGAAGCTTTTGATGCTGTCTTCGCTTGGACGATCGTGATCGCGGAACAATGCAGGCTCTTCGTTTTTCTCAACAAAACGCGCCGACGCGATATTAGCGAGAATCATGCACTCTTCAATCAGCTTATGCGCATCATTGCGTGAGGTGCGCTCAACGCGCTCAATGCGACGCTCGGCGTTGAAGATGAACTTGGCTTCGTCGGTTTCAAACGAGATGCCGCCACGCTGCTCACGCGCGGTCTCCAGCACCTGGTACATGTTGTGTAACTCATGCAGATGGGGAACCTGCGCCGCATATTGTTCGCACAGATCGGCATCACCTTGCAGAATGTTCCACACTTTGTTGTAAGTCAGTCGCGCATGGGAATTCATCACCGCTTCATAGTGTTTGAAACCGGTAAGTTTGCCGCTGGAGGAGATGGTCATCTCACACACCATGCACAAACGATCAACCTGCGGATTCAGCGAGCATAAGCCGTTGGAGAGAATCTCCGGCAGCATCGGGATAACCTGCGACGGGAAATAGACGGATGTGCCACGCTGATGCGCTTCATCATCCAGCGGCGTACCCGGACGCACGTAATAGCTCACATCGGCAATCGCCACCCACAAACGCCAGCCGCCGCCGCGCTTTTTCTCGCAGAAGACCGCGTCATCAAAGTCGCGCGCATCTTCACCGTCGATGGTGACCAGCGGCAGCTTGCGTAAATCAACACGCCCACGCTTTGCCTCTTCCGGAACGTCTTCTTTCAGCTTAGCGACCTGCTTCTCTACCTCTTCCGGCCAGGTGTGCGGGATTTCATGGGTGCGCACCGCCATATCAACAGCAAGGCTGGTCCCCATATCATCGCCCAGCAGTTCAGTAACTTTACCGAGCGCTTTAGTGCGACGCGTGGCACGCTGAGTAATCTCAACCACCACCACGGAACCCATACGCGCATTCAGCGTTTCTTCCTGCGGGATTAGGATGTCGAAGCTCAGACGGCTATCGTCTGGCACCACAAATCCGGTACCTGCATCGGTAAAGTAACGGCCGACGATCTGGCTGTTACGTGGCTCAAGCACACGTACCACGCGCGCTTCGCGACGACCTTTACGATCGGCGCTGCCCGGCTGCGCCAGAATCACATCGCCGTGCAGGCAGAACTTCATCTGTTCGGCAGAGAGATAGAAATCATCTTTCTGTCCTTCAACACGCAGGAAGCCGTAGCCATCGCGGTGACCAATCACTTTACCGCGGATAAGATCGAGACGTTCCGGCAGGGCGTAACATTGACGGCGCGTAAACACCAGCTGACCATCACGTTCCATCGCCCGCAGACGGCGACGCAGCGCTTCCAGCTGCTCTTCGCTGGTGATATTCAATTCCTGCGCGATGTCATCGCGGTTGGTCGGTTTTTCCCTTTTTTCTAACAGAGCCAGAATAAATTCGCGGCTTGGAATAGGGTTTTCGTATTTTTCAGCTTCTCTATCCTGAAAAGGATCTTTTGACATTACGGTTCCTCCGATGTCATTTAATTTGGATTGCCACCGGCGGTTCGGACAACAAAAGTTGGTACAGCGAGTCGTTGTTTTTGACCAAATCGGCCAGCGTGTACTTGTCCAGTTCCTTGAGGAATAGCTGGACCGCATCGTGCAATGCTTTACGCAAACGACAGGCAGGCGTAATCACGCACTCGTCACAATTCACCAACTGCAATGGCTCCATTCTACGCACCACATCGCCAATGACGATTTTTTCCGGGTCCATGCCTAAACGAATTCCGCCGTTTTTACCGCGTGTAGCGGCGACAAAGCCAGCCCGGCTAAGTTGGTTGATGATTTTAACCATATGGTTACGCGATACCCCATAGGTATCGGTGACTTCGGTAATGTTGGTCTGCTTACCTTCCGGTAACGTCGCCATGTAAATCAGGGCACGCAGACCATAATCGGTAAAACTTGTTAGCTGCACATATACCTCAGTGAATCATCGGACGTTATGGTTATGCGCCGGTCGGCGTGATGTTTAAGTATGATGATAAACCAGAGCGTGGTGGCCGGTGCGTTTTTTTCAGGCAAGTATCGATATTTGCAAGAAAAAATAGAGTGAGTGGGGTCAAAGATTAGAAATACAAAGGCCGGACATTGTCCGGCCTGAGGAGATTATGCGTCGAACGGATCGCGCAGAATCATGGTCTCACTACGGTCTGGGCCGGTAGAAATAATATCAATCGGCACGCCAGTCACATCTTCTACACGCTTAATGTAGTCGCGTGCCGCTTGCGGCAGACCTTCCACCGTTTTCACGCCAAAGGTCGTTTCGCTCCAGCCTGGCATGGTTTCGTAAATCGGCTCAATGCCTTCCCAACCTTCAGCCGCCAGCGGCGTGGTGGTCATTTCGCGGCCATCAGGCATGCGATAAGCCACACAGATTTTCACTTCTTTCAGGCCATCCAGCACATCCAGTTTGGTCATGCAGAAACCTGACAGTGAGTTGATCTGTACTGCACGGCGCACAGCAACCGCATCCAGCCAGCCGGTACGACGACGACGACCGGTCGTCGCGCCAAACTCGTTACCTTGAGCACACAGGAACTCGCCGGTTTCGTCAAACAGTTCGGTCGGGAATGGACCTGCACCCACGCGCGTTGAGTAGGCTTTCACGATACCCAGCACGTAATCAACATAGCGTGGGCCAATACCAGAACCGGTCGCTACGCCACCTGCGGTGGTGTTAGATGAGGTTACGTACGGATAAGTACCGTGATCGATATCCAGCAGCGTACCCTGCGCACCTTCAAACATGATCAGGTCGCCACGCTTACGCGCGCCGTCCAACAGATCAGACACGTCAACCACCATGCTGGTAATGATGTCGGCAACCGCCAGCGTATCACTCAACACTTTTTCGTAGTCAACTGCGTCAGTTTTGTAATAGTTAACCAGTTGGAAGTTGTAGAAATCGACGATCTCTTTCAGCTTCACCGCAAAGGTTTCTTTGTTGAAGAGATCGCTCACGCGCAGACCGCGACGAGCCACTTTATCTTCATAAGCAGGACCGATACCACGACCGGTAGTGCCGATAGCTTTGGCGCCACGCGCTTTTTCACGCGCTACATCCATTGCTACGTGGTATTGCAGAATCAATGGGCAGGCTTCAGAGATCAGCAGACGTTCACGTACCGGCACACCGCGTTCTTCCAGACCTTTCATCTCTTTCATCAGCGCTTCAGGCGACAGTACAACGCCGTTACCAATGATGCTGGTGACGTTTTCACGCAGGATGCCAGATGGAATTAAGTGGAGGACGGTTTTTTCACCGTTGATGACAAGTGTGTGGCCTGCATTATGGCCACCTTGGTAACGCACGACGTAATTCGCGCGCTCTGTCAGAAGGTCTACGATCTTACCTTTACCTTCGTCACCCCATTGGGTGCCCAGTACGACGACGTTCTTACCCATTTTTTCAAAATCACCGATTGCTTAAAAATGGATTCTACCACCTGACTTTTACTCTTTCAGCACTTTTAGCATACGATTGCGCTGTTTTTTGCCTGAGTTTTGCTCAGCTCACAACATGTTGGGTGAACAGTGGCCAACAGACACAACTGAGTCGTACGACATCACATTAATTTTTACTTATCCTCGCGCATGCATGCTGATCATGGCGTAAATCACTACGCCGGCCACCACTAATCCGCCACCAAAACGATGGAGGAGACGATCGGGTAATTGTGTCATCGCCAGGATCATGCGGCGCCAGGCACGTGGCATAAACATCGGCCCAAGACCTTCCAGCACCAAAACCAAAGCCAGCGCCATCCAGATGGTTGAGTTCATGATTTTTTCCCAAAAAAAAGGCCGACAACATTGTCGGCCTGGACTTTATATCAGTTCTTAACGCGTGGCGTTAGAGGGCGCTTTCATATAGCGGAAGAAATCGCTATCCGGGCTCAGCACCAACACATCCTGATTGTCTGAGAAGCTATTCTCATAGGCACGCAGGCTGCGGATAAAGGCGTAGAAATCCGGATCTTTGCTGAAAGCATCGGCAAACAATTTAGCCGCTTCACCATCACCTTCACCACGTGAAATCAGCGCTTCACGCTGAGCTTCTGCCAGCGTACGCGTCACCTGATAATCGGCCTGCGCGCGCAGTTTCTCTGCTTCTTCCTGACCTTGTGAACGCTGACTACGCGCTACCGCTTCACGCTCAGCGCGCATACGGTTGTAGATCGCGTCAGACACTTCAGTCGGCAAGTTGATCTGCTTGATACGCACGTCGACAACCTGAATACCCAACGCAGCCATGCTGTTCGGGTTTGGTGCCGGTTCGCTGCTATTGGTTTCACGCTCTACGCGTGCCGCCGCATTGGCAATCGCATCATCGGCTGCAGGAGTCTGAACGTCATCATCATTGCCCGCACTACCGGTGTTCAGCGCATCGCGAACGTCGGTAGTCAAACGACCACGCGAATCGGTTACGATGTCTTTCACATCCAGACGACCCATTTCAGAACGCAGACGGTCACTGAATTTACGCTTCAGCAACACTTCAGCCTGAGAAACATCGCCACCACCGGTTGCGAGGTAGTAACGGCTGAAATCACTGATGCGCCATTTGATGTAGGAATCAACGATCAGGTCTTTCTTCTCTTTAGTAACAAAGCGGTCGGCTTGGTTATCCATGGTTTGAATGCGCGCATCCAGTGATTTCATGGTTTCGATAAACGGAATTTTGAAATGCAGACCCGGTGCGTACACCAGCGGTTTGTTTTCGTCATCACGCAGAACTTTACCAAAGCGCAGCACGATGCCACGCTGGCCTTCCTGCACCACGAACAGTGACGCGTAAAGCACCACCAGCACTACAATAATTACGGCGATGATTGGCTTACGCATCGATTACTCCCTCCCCTGGCGCTGGGTATCGTTGCGCAGCGCATTAGCGCGACGCTGATCCATGATGCTGTCTGGACTGTATGATGAAGTATCTCCACGGTTCGCACTGCTATCGGACGACGAAGGAGACTTCATTAAATTAGTCATTTTTTGACCGCCCTGGCCAGATGCCTGACCACCGCGCATCAGTTGATCCAATGGCAGAACGGTCAAATTGCTACCACGATCGCTGATTAATACCTTGCGGGTATGGCTCAACACACGTTCCATGGTTTCAATGTAGAGACGTTCTTTAGTGATTTCTGGTGCAGCTTTATATTCTGGCAGCAAGCGGGCAAAGCGTGCTACTTCACCCTGCGCTTCTAACACCGTACGTTCTTTGTAAGCACGACCCTCTTCGAGGATACGCTGCGCCTGGCCATTGGCACGCGGCTGAACTTCGTTCGAATAAGCTTCAGCTTCACGAACATACTGTTCGCGGTTTTCACGCGCGGCAATCGCATCATCGAACGAGGCTTTAACTTCTTCCGGTGGACGCGCCGCCTGGAAGTTTACGTCCAGCAAGGTAATACCCATGTTGTACGGACGGATAGTCTCGTCAAGTTCACGCTGCGTTTCGCTACGTACCACGGTACGACCTTCCGTCAGGATGCGGTCCATGGTTGAGCGACCAATGACGCCACGCAAGGCGCTGTCAGTGGCCTGACGCAGACTGTCGTCGGCGCTGGTCACGGCATACAGATAACGCTCAGGATCGGTGACGCGGTACTGCACGTTCATCTCAACGCGCACCACGTTCTCGTCGGAAGTCAGCATCACGCCAGACGCCGCCAGTTCACGTACCGCTTCAACATTCACGGCGCGAACTTGATCGATAAAGGTCGGTTTCCAGTTAAGGCCAGGCTCAACCAAATGGCTGAATTTGCCAAAACGTGTAACGACGCCACGTTCCGCTTCTTTAATGGTGTAGAAACCGCTAGCCGCCCAGATAACAACTGCTGCTACGGCAACAATGCCAACCACTTTGCCACCGCTACCGCCGCTGCGTTGGCCATTGTCATTCTGTTTGCCACCGCCCAGTCCACCGAGTTTTTTACTCAGCTTTCGGAAGATATCATCCAGATCAGGTGGTCCCTGATCGCGACCTCCTTTATTTCCCCCAGAGTTGCCGCCTTGATTATTGCTGCTTCCCCACGGGTCGCGGTCCTGTCCGTTATTTCCGGGCTGATTCCACGCCATGTCTCTACTCCATTTATTGTATTTACGTTTTTTACCCTTCATCTTCCGGATTGCAGCTTCGTTGGCTGCCTTCGTTCACCGCAGTCACTTACTGATGTAAGCTCCCAGGGATTCACTCAGTTGCCGCCTTGCTGGAATCCGAAATATTCGGTTAAATCCTGCACATACGGCTTGCAACGATAATGACGACAATCTAAAAGATATTGAGTAAAGGCGTTAGGGCAATTTCAAACAATATAACTGGCTAGCGACGGCTCTTGTTTACACAAACGACGCCAATCAACAATCGGCATACGCACGTGCAAACCCACACAGCCATCATCCTCATTCCATTCTTTTTCTATTGCATGTAGCTGATAAAAACGACTGCGTAAACGGCCGGCTTCCGGCGGCAGACGTAAGTCGTACTGCGCAATTTCACCGGCTAAACGCTCAGAAAGCGCTTGCCACAGCAACGGCAGACCCACGCCGCTCTGTGCAGATAACCAAACGCGAATCGGTTGATTCTCTTCATTACGATCGATACGCGGCACAAAGTCCTCCAGCATATCGATTTTGTTCATGATCAGCAGCGCCGGAATTTCGTCGGCTTCAATCTCTTCCAGAACGTCGTTTACGGCATCAATGTTGTCATTAACGCGCAAATCCGCGGCATCAATCACATGCAGCAGTAATGTTGCCTGACGTGTTTCCTGCAGCGTGGCTTTAAACGCCGCGACCAAGTCGTGCGGCAAGTGACGGATAAAACCGACCGTGTCCGCTAACACCACTTCACCGACATCCGCCACATTCAGACGACGTAACGTCGGATCCAGTGTTGCGAACAGTTGATCCGCTACATAAACATCCGCAGAGGTGATCGCGTTAAACAGGGTTGATTTGCCGGCGTTGGTATAACCCACCAGCGAGACCGTAGGCACGTCAGCTTTGGCGCGCGCTTGTCTGCCCTGATCGCGCTGCTTTTCAACGCGTTCAAGACGGGAGAGAATCTGACTGATGCGACCACGCAGCAGGCGTCGGTCCGTTTCCAGCTGAGTTTCACCCGGACCCCGTAAACCGATACCGCCTTTTTGGCGTTCAAGGTGTGTCCATCCGCGAACCAAACGGGTGGCTAAATGGCGCAACTGTGCCAGCTCGACCTGCAGTTTCCCTTCATGGGTGCGGGCGCGCTGGGCGAAAATATCGAGAATTAAGCCGGTGCGATCGATTACGCGACATTCGCACAGCCGTTCAAGATTACGTTCCTGAGCAGGAGTTAAGGCATGATCGAATAACACGACCGATGCTCCACTCGCTTTTACCGCATCGGCAATTTCAACTGCCTTTCCTTCACCGACAAAATATTTGGGATGTGGCGCTTTACGGCTGCCCGTAATGACTTGCAGCGCTTCAACGCCCGCAGAAGAGACAAGAGTTTCAAACTCCTGCAAATCTTCCAGCTCTTTGTCTTGGGAGAACCAGATGTGTACCAGTACGGCCTGCTCACCGGCATCATAACGGTCAAACAAGCTATAACCTCGCTAAAATAAAATAACCAGGACAGGAAAACGTGCTCGTTCTCCAGCCCTGGCTTTACGGCAGCGCAAAATTATTCTGCGTTATCGCCGTCTTGTTGTGGCTGCGACTGAGCGCCTTGGTTGCTTCCGCTGTGATGATAGTTGCTGCTACCACCGCTGCCGCCCGCGTTGTTGCTATGGTGCGACACTGGACGAGAAGGAACCACTGTAGAGATGGCGTGCTTATACACCATCTGGCTAACCGTGTTTTTTAGCAGAATGACGAACTGATCAAAGGATTCAATTTGCCCTTGCAGCTTAATACCATTCACCAAATAGATCGAAACCGGTACACGTTCACGACGCAATGCGTTCAAAAACGGGTCTTGTAAAGATTGCCCCTTAGCCATTCTATCTTTTCCTTATATGCTTGTTGTTTATTGCTTTAAGAACCGTGGTTCAGAAAAACTGCGTAAAAATTTGCGCACGATAACGGACCAATTGTACACAATCATCCCTGCTACGCACTAACTACCTTAAGCACCGCATTACGCGCTAACTCTGGCTCATCACTGTTTAACCAGTGTACTTCAGGCCAGCCACGTAACCAGGTCATCTGGCGTTTAGCGAGCTGCCGAGTGGCGCAAATTCCCCGATAAACCATTTCGTCGTAATCGATTTCACCAGATAGATAAGACCACATCTGGCGATAACCTACACAACGAATGGAAGGCATGTCCGTATGCAAATCACCTCGCGCAAACAGTGCACGAGCCTCCGCTTCAAATCCTGACGCTAGCATCTGGTCGTAACGCAACGCAATGCGTTGATGTATCAGTTCACGGCTCGCCGGTGCGATAGCAAACTGGTACACGTCGTAGGGTAACGCTTCGCCGGAGGTTTTTGTCAGTTCCGTTAAAGTTTTACCCGAAATAAAAAAAACTTCCAGTGCTCGCGAAAGTCTCTGCGGATCATTCGGATGAATACGACTACCGGCGACCGGATCGATTTCACACAGCTGGCGGTGCAGGACTTCCCACCCTTTCTCCGCCGCCATTTGCTCTATTCGCTGACGCACCTCGGGATCGGCCGAGGGCAACGGCGACAATCCTTCAAGTAACGCCTTGAAGTAGAGCATGGTTCCACCAACAAGCAACGGAATCTTCCCCTTCTGGGTAATTTCCGCCATTTCTGCCAACGCATCGCGACGAAACTCTGCAGCGGAATACGCTTCCGCTGGATCGCGAATGTCCAGCAAACGATGGGGCGCCAGTGCTAACTCTTCTGCCGACGGTTTCGCCGTGCCAATATCCATCCCGCGATAGATTAAGGCAGAGTCAACGCTAATAAGTTCCACCGGAAGTTGCTGACGCAGCGAAATCGCTAATGCCGTCTTACCGGAGGCGGTAGGCCCCATCAAAAAAATTGCCTTTGGCCGGCTAGCCTGGTTTAGTTCACTCATGCTTCAACGCGTTCAGCGCGCTCTCAATCTCAATGGCCTGTAACAGACCTGAAGGCGGCGACTTCAGCAGTTGCGGACAAAGCCTTTCCAGCTCTGCCAGCAGTGCAATCGCCTGCGAGTGATTCCAGTGAGCGTCTTCTGCATCATCTCGACGCGCCAGCCATTGGGCCAACGTGGATGCAGAAACCTCTTGCTGCCGGGCCAGGTAGCCTAACAGTTCTGGAATCAAGATTTGTAAATTTTGTGTTCGTAACGGTAAAGGCACCGCGCGCAGCGTCACGTGCTGCCCTTCTCGTTGTAAATCAATGCCCATCAGGTTAAGCAACACTGCGTGATCGGCGATAGCGGCCAGCTCGGGCGCGGCAATTTTCAGGCGTACCGGGATCAACAGCGGCTGCGGTTTCAAACCCTCTTCTCCAGGTTGCAGCTGGGCCTGTTTTAGCCACCGCGCGGCTACCGTCAGCGATAACAATTGCAACGTATTTCCGCGCTCCAGCAGCGCATAACGATCCTGCATTACGCTCAACACACGGCCAAAACTTTGCGCGTGGGCGGTCAGCGGCGCATCAAGCGTTTCCGGCTGACGTACTGACGTAGCAGCAGCAGGCGCGGGCGCAGCGCGTGGCGTTGCTGCCGCCGGCGTTTTGATTAACTGCTTATACGCATTACCTTCACGCGCACTGTAAACAGGTTCTTTATTCTGCCAGTTTGCACTCGCCGCCGCCGCCGCAGAAGCACCACCGCTGCGTGGCGTGTTGGTGGGTTGAGCAAAGTGGTTCGCACCCGCCGCCTGGCGGTTTTCTGGCTGCCACTTAGGTGCAGGTTCTTCGGCGTGTAGAATAGGCAATTCCGGCGCGCGGCTGGCTTGCAGCACACTCATCACGCCTTGCCAGATAAAGTCATGAACCAAGCGCGACTGATGGAATCGCACCTCATGCTTAGCGGGATGGACATTCACATCCACCTGATGTGGGTCAATCTCGAGATACAGCACGTAAGCGGGCTGCTGATCGTCGCCGAGCTGCGTTTGATACGCCTGACGAATCGCGTGATTAATCAGCTTGTCGCGCATCATGCGTCCGTTGACGTAGCAATATTGCAGATCGGTAACCTGGCGCGAACCGTTTGGATCGGCGACCCAACCGCGCAGCGCTAAATCATCGTGCTGCCACTCAATGCGTAAGGCGTGCTGCATAAACGTGGTGCCGCAAATAGCACCTAAGCGTCGCTCTCGCTGCGCATCCTCACTGACCGCGCGATACTGGCGCATCAACTTACCGTTGTGGCTGAGCGAAATAGCAACGTCAAAGCGTGCCAGAGCAATACGACGAATCACCTCATCAATATGGGTGAATTCGGTCTTTTCGGTGCGCATAAATTTGCGGCGTGCGGGCGTGTTATAAAACAAGTCGAGCACTTCCAACGACGTGCCCACTGGATGTGCAGCCGGTTTCACCGTGACATCCATGTCGCGTCCTTCCGCATAGGCCTGCCAGGCTTCGCTTTGATCGGCAGTGCGCGAGGTCAGGGTTAAACGCGAAACGGAACTGATACTGGCGAGCGCTTCGCCACGAAAACCGAGGCTCATAATCGCCTCAAGATCGTCGAGCGAAGCAATTTTGCTGGTTGCATGTCGCGCCAGTGCCATCGCCAATTCGGCTTTAGCGATGCCGCAGCCGTTATCGCGAATGCGGATGAGCTTGGCGCCGCCTTTCTCGATATCGACATCAATGCGCGTGGCACCGGCATCAAGGCTGTTTTCCACCAGCTCTTTTACGACCGACGCCGGACGTTCAACCACTTCGCCTGCGGCAATCTGGTTCGCCAGCTGCGGCGGTAAAATCTGTATTGGCATGGTGGTGATCCTTCTGGCTGGTTGGCTCACTGGGAGCCAACAATCAGGATTGCGGTATTTTTAAGTTTTGCCCCAGCATCACATTGCTCGACTTCATATTATTCGCCTGCATGATGGCTTTCGAGCTCACACCGTAGTGCGCCGCAATCGCAGTCAGCGAATCGCCGCGCACCACTTTATGTCGCGTCGGACGGCTTGTTGCCGCAGCGCTGACGCTGGATTGCGCCGGTACTTTCAGGCGCTGCCCCACCCAAACCACATCACGCTTCAGGCTATTCATCTCACGTAACGTCGCCATGTTCACGCCATATTTCGCCGCAATACCCGACAGCGTTTCGCCACGCGTGACGGTATGACGCTGCGTCGCGCCGGTATATTGCACCGTACCGGTCGCCGGGTTGCTGGCGACGCTAACCGCTGGTGCGCTGTCCAGCGGCCGGTTTTCCTCCTTTGGGATCGATTGCAGCGGATGCGTAAGGAAATAATTGCGCAGGCCTTTATAAATCGACTGAGCAATCTTCTCCTGATACGCGCTGCTGCCAAGCAGCCGCTCCTCCGCGGCATTACTGATAAAGCCGGTTTCGACCAGTAAAGAAGGAATATCCGGGGAACGTAAAACGCCAAGGCTGGCATGTTCCGGCAGACGTTTATGCAACGGCGTAATGCCGCGCAGCTGCTGCAGGACTTTGACGGCGACGTCATAGCCTACACGCTGTGAATGACCGAACTGCAAATCCAGCACGGCCTGGCTGAGATAGGGATCGGCCTGGCTGTTCGCCAGCAGATCGCCTGCGCCGCCCAGCAGCTCAGATTGTTTCTCTTTCTGTTCCAGCCAGTTAGCCATTTCGTTATTGGCACGACGGTTAGACAGCACCCAAACCGATGCGCCCGTGGCGGAATGGTTGGGCGCGGCGTCGGCGTGAATGGATACCAGCAGATTCGCGTTCTCTTTACGCGCCACTTCAGAGCGGCCCATCACCGAAATGAAATAGTCGCCGTTACGCGTCAGCACCGGTTTAAACATCGGATCTTGATCCATCAGTGCCTTCAACTTACGTGCAATCGAAATGGTGACATTCTTCTCGTGCAAACCGCGCTGGCCGGAGGCGCCGGGATCCTGACCGCCGTGTCCGGCATCAATCGCCACAATCACCACATCGTTGCGGCTTAACGCTCCACCGGGACGCACGGTGGTATTGCTGCTGCTGACGGCAGTAACCTGATTGGCATTGAACGGATTGCCCTGACTGCTGCTCGGGCTCTGGCTTTCACGTGCCGTGGTCACGGGTGCTGCGGCGGTGCGTTTCGCTGGCTGAGTGCCGCGGATGGTGAACACCACGCGATAATGATTGCCATCACGCTGCGTGCTGGCGCGCGTCTGCGCTGGCTGCGTCAGTTCGAACACCAAACGCAGGCTTTGCTTGTCCTTCGGCTGACTGTGGCGAATGCGCTGCACAATATTTTCGCCGCTAAAATTCAACGGCAAGCCTTTAATCGCGCCGCTTTGACGGATATCCAGCACCACGCGGTTGGGATTATGCAGCGGGAAAAAGCCATACACTGGCTGACCATTAAAGCTCAGCGTGACGGTGGCCTGGCTATCGCCATTCTCAACTTTGATATCAGATAACGTGGCAGACAACGCCGAGGCAGAAAACAGGCACAACAAGCCCAGTACAATGATTTTCATCCGTGACATCATGCCGGATCCCTGCCTTGCTCGAATTGGTTTAACAGCGCGTCGCCCGTCGTGGAAACCGCGCTAATTTCAGCTTCACGCGCCGCGTCAACATAGCGCAAGGTCAACGCTAAATCAGGCTCAGGCAATACGCCGGTGCCCTGTTGTGGCCACTCCACCAGACAGAGCGCATCCCCCGTGAAGTAATCGCGGATGCCCATGAACTCCAGCTCTTCGGGATCGGCAAGACGATAAAGATCGAAATGGTACAGCGTGCGAGATCCGAGCTCGTAGGGTTCGACCAGCGTATAAGTTGGGCTTTTAACATTGCCTTGATGGCCGAGCGCCTGCAGAAAACCACGGCTAAAGGTGGTCTTACCGGCACCCAGATCGCCATAAAGATAGATCACCAGCGCGCTGTTGCAGACGCGCGCCAATTGCGCACCCAGATTCAGGGTTGCCGCCTCATCGGGCAAAGGGATAACACAGGTTTTCATGCTTTATTGTTGGATCATCTCTGGATTAACAAACTGCCATAGCAGCTCGAACAAATCAGTGGCTAACATGCCCCGAGTACCGCGCTGACGCGCGACGGCATCGGCTGTTGCCCCATGCGCGACACAGCCTGCAAAGGCTGCATCAAGTAATGTCAGTTTTTGGCCTAGCAGAGCGGCAATCATTCCGCTCAGCACATCGCCCATTCCGCCGGACGCCATGCCCGCATTGCCAACATCGGCAATGGCGATATCACCCGCTGCACTGGCAATCACCGTGCCCGCGCCTTTCAGTACTACCACGCCACCGTAGCGTTTCACCAAGGCGCGCGCAGCATGTAAGCGATCACTTTCAATCTCGCTGGTTTTCACCCCAAGTAAGCGCGCGGCTTCGCCTGGATGCGGCGTAATGATGCGATTCTGACGGTTATCCTGCTTGATTGCCAGCAGGTTAAGCGCATCCGCATCCCAAAGCATCGGCTTTTCACTGGCCGCGATCTTTTTCAGTGCCTTCTGAGCCCAATCGCGCTGGCCGAGCCCCGGTCCAACGGCGATCACATCCGCCCACTCCAGCGCCTGGTCAAGGCGTTCATCGGTGAGCGCATCAACCATTAACTCCGGTCTCGCGGTGAGAATCGGGCCAATATTATCTTCATGCGTCAGCACACGCACAAGCCCGGCGCCTGTTCGCAGCGCGGCTTCGCCGGTCATACGAATCGCACCCGCCGTACCGCTATCGCCGCCGACGACTAACAGCCGGCCTTGATCGCCTTTGTGTGAGGTAGCACGACGCGGTTTAAGCCAGCGCGCTAAATCCGCGGCGCCATAGCGTGAAATCGGCGCCTGTGCTGCGGCAAGGAACGGTGACAAGCCCAACTCATGGTTATGCAGTACACCAATGTAATCGCGCGCCTTGCCGGTCAGTTGGCCCGGTTTCAGCGTAATCATGCTCAGCGTGTGATCAGCAATGACCGTCTCACCGGGCGTCGTGCCGTTAGCCGCCACTAAACCGGAGGGGATATCGATTGCCAGTACCGGTGCGGTATGCGTGTTGATGAGAGTAATGAGGCGATCGTAAGGCGCCGCAGGCGCACGATTTAGGCCGGTGCCGAGCAGCGCATCAACAATGACATCAACCTGCTCCGGCCAGGCCGAATCCGCCGCATGAATTACGCCACCCGCCGCCAGCCACGCGTCTTGCGCCTGCTGCGCCTCTTCTGGCAAGGCTTTGCTGCCTTCACAGGCCAGCAGCGTTACGTTCAATCCTGCCGCCTGGGCCAGCCGCGCGACCACATAACCATCGCCGCCGTTATTGCCATGCCCGCACAGGACCAACCAATGCTGCGACTGAGGCCACAGTTGGCGGGCTAATTCGTAGCTGGCTTGTCCAGCACGCTGCATCAGCTCGAACAGCGTTAGGCCCAGGCTATCAGCGGCATCGCGTTCCAGCTGTGCCATCGCCTGCGCAGGCCAGACAGAGTGTGTTAAACTGCACGCGTTTGCATCAATTGCCTGGTTTCTCATGTCATATCCTCTCGATCTTCAACAGCTCGCTCAACATATTAAACAATGGGGACGCGACCTCGGTTTCCAACAGGTGGGTATTTGCGATACCGATCTGAGCGCCGAAGAGCCCAAACTGCAGGCGTGGCTGGATAAGCAGTATCACGGCGAGATGGATTGGATGGCGCGCCACGGCATGATGCGCGCGCGGCCACATGAACTGCTGCCCGGCACGCTGCGCGTGATCAGCGTACGCATGAACTACCTTCCTGCCAAAGCCGCCTTTGCCAGCACGTTGAAAAATCCTCAGCTGGGCTATGTAAGCCGCTATGCACTGGGCCGCGACTACCACAAAGTATTACGCAATCGACTGAAAAAGCTTGGAGAAATGATTCAGGCGCATTGTGGCGAGCTCAATTTTCGCCCGTTCGTCGATTCCGCGCCAATTCTCGAACGCCCGATAGCCGCTAAAGCAGGGTTAGGCTGGACCGGCAAACATTCGCTCATCCTTAACCGTGAAGCCGGTTCATGGTTCTTTCTCGGCGAACTGCTGATTGATTTGCCGTTACCGGTGGATCAGCCACAGGAAGAACAGTGTGGACGCTGTGTCGCCTGCATGACCATCTGCCCCACTGCCGCTATCGTCGAACCTTACGTCGTCGATGCGCGTCGCTGCATCTCCTATCTCACCATCGAGTTGGAAGGCGCAATCCCAGAAGAGTTCCGTCCGTTAATGGGTAATCGGATTTATGGCTGCGACGATTGCCAGCTGATTTGCCCGTGGAATCGTTACGGCCAGTTAACCGATGAAGACGATTTTTCACCGCGCGCGGTGCTGCATGCGCCGCCGCTCACCGATCTGTTCAAATGGGATGAAGCCAAATTTCTGCGCATCACCGAAGGTTCAGCGATTCGGCGCATTGGGCATTTACGCTGGTTGCGCAATATTGCGGTGGCATTGGGCAATGCGCCTTGGGCAGAAGAAAATATGGCGGCATTAGAATTGCGGAGCGGCGAACATCCCCTGCTTGATGAACATATTGAATGGGCGATTGCACAGCAGTTGCAGAAACGCGCGGCGCAGGCGGTTGAGGTGCAGCCAGCGAAGAAACAGCGACTGGTGCGCGCGGTCGAAAAAGGCCTGCCACGTGATGCGTGATTGAGCAGTCGCACAGGATAAAACTCTTTTCCACATGCTGTGAATAAAATTATCCAACTGAATAGTGACGGAGATCGTAATTTCGTCTAAAGGGGAAGATTACAGACTGAAATACGTTTAACTAATTATAAATCAATTAGTTAACCGATTATTGTAAATATTCACGTCGTGTTTAACGCGCAGGGGTTTGTCCAGAGCTTGTGGATAACTCTGTTCAAAACAGTTTTAAAGAACGGGGAAAACGCCGTCAGAACCTTGCAGGCACATTGTGGATAACCTGTAAGATAACTGCATCAGACATCAGCATTATCGGTACTCGCGAGGCGTGCAAAATTTCCAGAAAAAAACGATGTCGCATGCGATCAAAAAAGATCTGCAGCAGTTTTAATTCTGATTGCGCCTTAGGGCAAATAACATTAGTGAATATAAAAAAATTGGAGCGGGAAACGAGACTCGAACTCGCGACCCCGACCTTGGCAAGGTCGTGCTCTACCAACTGAGCTATTCCCGCATAATCTTCGTATTTTAGTCTGCTACTGCGTTGGCTGCCTTCACTTACCCTTGTCACTTACTGATGTAAGCGCCGAGGGATTCGTTCAGTTGCCGCCTTGTTGTAAACTAAAATACTTGATTCTGACTCTTCGTATTTTTGTCACAACAATCACGCTAACGACTAAATCCGTGATTTGGATGGTTAACTACAAACTCTGGAGCGGGAAACGAGACTCGAACTCGCGACCCCGACCTTGGCAAGGTCGTGCTCTACCAACTGAGCTATTCCCGCATTAGAGGTTTACTGCTTAACGAAAGTTTGGAGCGGGAAACGAGACTCGAACTCGCGACCCCGACCTTGGCAAGGTCGTGCTCTACCAACTGAGCTATTCCCGCATAATCTTCGCCTGTTTATTTGCTGCTGCGTTGGCTGCCTTCACTCGCACAGGTCACTTACTTAAGTAAGCTCGCTGTGACTCGTTCAGTTGCCGTCTTGCATCAAATGAACATGCTCGATTCTGTCTTTCGTTACAAACTTTGCTGCTCCGTCCCGCATGAATTTCTTCACCGGTACGGGGTGCGCATTATACGAGAAATCCTTTCAGTCGCAAGAGTCTAAAAGCAAAATTTTGCGCTTTCCGCGCGTTCGCTGCTTTTATCGACAACCTGATGATTTCCTGCGCACCCGCGGAGGTTAAAGCTGCAGGAAGTGCTCGCGATAGTAAGCCAACTCGGCGACAGACTCACGAATATCATCCAGTGCCTGATGGCTGCCGGACTTTTTGAAGCCTGGCAAGATATCCGGTTTCCAGCGGCGCGCCAGCTCTTTCAGCGTGCTGACGTCGAGATAGCGATAGTGGAAATAGGCTTCCAGTTCAGGCATGTACTTGAACAGGAAACGACGATCCTGACCAATACTGTTGCCGCAAATCGGCGAGGTATTCGCCGGCACCCACTGTTTCAGGAATTCAATAGTGGCCCGTTCCGCGGCACGATCGTCATGCTCGCTGGCTTTGACTCGCGCCACCAAACCGCTATTGGTATGCGTGCGCACGTTCCAGTCATCCATCAACGCGAGCTGCTCGTCCGATTGATGCACTGCGAATACCGGACCTTCTGCGAGGATGTTAAGGTTGGCATCGGTCACGATAGTGGCGATCTCAATAATGCGATCGCGTTCCGGATCCAATCCGGTCATTTCGAGGTCGATCCAAATCAGGTTGTTTTCATTTCCAGCTGTCATGCGTTTCCCGCCTGTTGCCAAAGTCGTCATTAAACTCATTTCAGGTGTATCATAGACGTTTTGCCCAGCAGGGCGAAACCTGGCGAAAGCCGTGAGAGGATGCGTGAGTAAAAACAAACTGTCGAAAGGTCAACAACGCCGCGTAAGCGCCAACCATCAGCGTCGTCTGCAGCAACGGAGTGATAAGCCGGAGCCGGATGATAGCCTGTTTGGAGAAGCGGCTGATGGCGTGGTGATCAGCCGTTTCGGCATGCACGCAGACGTGGAAGATAGCGAGGGCGTTGTGCATCGCTGTAACATCCGCCGTACTCTTCGCTCGCTGGTAACGGGCGATCGCGTATTGTGGCGCGTGGCGATTGGTGGCGGTAAAGGGATTGTCGAAGCGGTACACGATCGCAAAACGGTGCTAACGCGTCCAGACTTCTATGACGGCGTGAAACCGATCGCTGCCAACATCGATCAGATCATCATCGTTTCAGCGATCCTGCCGGAACTGTCGCTTAACATCATCGATCGCTATCTGGTCGCGAGCGAAACGCTCGGCATTGAGCCCTTGCTGGTGCTGAACAAAACCGATCTTTTGGATGCCGAAGGACGGGCGTTTGTTGATGAGCAGATGGAGATTTATCGCAACATTGGTTATCGCGTGTTGATGGTTTCCAGCCACGCTAAAAATGGGTTGGTTGAACTGGAAAGTGCCTTAACCGGTCGCGTCAGCATCTTTGCCGGTCAATCTGGCGTGGGCAAATCGAGCCTGTTAAATAACCTGCTTGGCCTGGATGTGGCGGCTGAAATTCTGACCAACGATGTGTCGAATGTTTCCGGCCTGGGTCAACACACCACCACTGCTTCACGTCTCTATCACTTCCCAGCGGGCGGTGATGTGATCGATTCCCCAGGCGTACGTGAGTTTGGTTTATGGCATCTTGAACCGGAACAGGTAACGCGCGGATTTGTCGAATTCCGTGAATTTCTCGGCAGTTGCCGCTTCCGCGACTGTAAGCATGATACCGATCCTGGCTGCGCCATCCGCGAAGCGGTAGAAGAAGGCAAGATTGATGTCTCCCGCTTCGATAACTACCACCGAATTCTTGAGAGTATGGCGCAGGTAAAGACGCGTAAAAACTTTTCCTCCGACGCAGATTAAGCAGTACAACGGCACATTCGCCAATGCACTGGGGCGCTGCTACAATCCGCCCCCCTTTTTGTTAACAATACGTCATTAAGCCAGGAGGCAACGGTGTTTGATCGTTTTAAACTCGGCCTGAATCATATTTTGCCCAAAAAAGGGCTCACCGAACTCGCCGGTTGGGGCGCCAGCCGTCGTGGTGGCTGGCTCACGAAAGCGGTCATCGACATCTTCGTCTGGTACTACAACGTGGATATGGCGGAAGCCAGCAAGCCACATACCAGCAGCTACCGCACCTTCAATGATTTCTTCGTGCGTCCGTTAAAAGAGGGCGCGCGTCCCATCGATCCTGACGCCACGTTACTGGCGCTGCCAGCCGATGGCGCGATCAGCCAGCTGGGCCGCATTGCCGGCGATCAGATCTTCCAGGCCAAAGGCCACACTTACAGCCTGCAAGCGCTGCTGGCCGGTAACGACGATCTGGCGGATCAGTTCCACGACGGCGAGTTTGTTACCACTTACCTTGCCCCGCGTGATTATCACCGCGTCCATATGCCGTGTAACGGCGTCCTGCGCGAAATGACCTATGTGCCCGGCGATCTCTACTCAGTAAACCCGCTGACCGCGCGTAACATCCCCAATTTGTTTGCGCGTAACGAACGCGTGATCTGCGTATTTGACACCGATCATGGCCCGATGGTGCAGATCCTTGTCGGCGCGACCATTGTTGGCAGCATCGAAACCGTGTGGGCGGGCACCGTAACGCCACCGCGCGAAGGGGTGATCAAACGCTGGCGCTATCCGTCTGCCGATCATGATGGCGCGGTAGTGCTGCTGAAAGGCCAGGAAATGGGTCGCTTTAAGTTGGGTTCTACAGTCATCAACCTATTTGCACCTAAACGTGTGAAGTTGGCTGAAAGCCTTGAAGCCGAAAGTAAAACCCGCCTCGGTCAGCCGCTGGCCATCGCCCTGCCTCAGCCTGGCGACAGCGTCTCACTTAGCAAATAATCCGGAATCTTTCCCGTGCGTGTTTTCCTCTTCCTCCTGCTGAGCCTTGTGCTCAGCAGTTCTGTCTTTGCCGCTAGCGTTCCGCAATCCAGTCAGCTCAAGCAAGAACTGGATGTGGCTAAATCCGCGAAAAGCTCCCCCGCGCAAACCGAACAGGTTCAGGCGCTGGAAGCAGCGATAAATTTCCTAAACGAGCGCGATGAGTCGCTGGAGCGCGCAAAGCAGTATCAACAGGTGATCGATGATTTCCCGCGGCTCGCGCGCGAACTTCGTCAGCAGATCGCCACGCTTACCGACAACAGTAAATCGGTACGCAGCAATATGAGCAGCGCCGAGCTGGATCAAGAGTTGTTGCAGGTGAGCAGCCAGCTGCTGGAGGAAGGCCGCCAGGCACAGCAAGAGCAGGATCGCGCCCGCGAGATCAGCGATTCACTGTCGCAGCTGCCGCAGCAGCAAACGGATGCACGTCGCGCGATGACCGAAAGCGATCGCCGCGCGCAGAGTTCCTCGACGGCGACCACGCCGTTGGCGCAGGCGCAGATTTACGCGCGTCAGGCAGAAAATGCCGCCAATAAAGCGCGCGTGGACGAGTTAGAGCTGGCACAGCTCTCGGCGAATAATCGTCAGGAACTGGCGCGCATGCGCGCTGAAGTGCATCAGCGTAAAGCCACCCAGCTGGATAACTATCTGCAGGCGCTGCGCAATCAGCTGAATAATCAGCGCCAGCGTGAAGCGGAGCTGGCGCTGGAGCGTACCGAGCAACTGGCAGAAAACAGCGGCGACCTGCCGAGTTCGATCAGCGATCAGTTTCGCGTTAACCGCGAACTCTCCGCCGACCTCAATCAGCAAGCGCAGCGCATGGATTTAGTCGCTTCGCAGCAGCGTTTGGCCACCAATCAGACCCTGCAGGTGCGTCAGGCATTGAGCACGCTGCGCGAGCAGTCGCAATGGCTGGGGGCGTCAAATCTGTTAGGTGAAGCTTTGCGCGCTCAGGTGGCGCGTCTGCCAGAGATGCCGAAGTCTCAGCAGATTGACAGCGAAATGGGCCAGCTGCGCGTGCAACGCCTGCATTATGAAGATCTGTTAGAGCGCCAGCAGGATCTGCGCAAAGCCAGGCAAGATGACGGCACGCCATTCAGCAGCGATCAGGTGCGCATCCTTGAAGCGCAACTCAAAACCCAACGCGAGCTGTTGAATTCCCTGATTTCCGGTTGCGATACGCTGATTCTGGAAATCACCAAGCTTAAAGTTTCCAATACGCAGCTGCAGGATGCCCTCGCCGAAGTAAAAGATGCGACCCATCGCTATCTCTTCTGGACCGCCGACGTCAACACCATCAGCCTGAATTTCCCGGTTGAGATGGCGCAGGATCTTAAGCGTCTGCTGTCGCTGGATACCGCCGGCCAGCTCGGCAAAGCGCTGGCGATGATGTTCACCAATCGCGAAACCGTGTTGCCCATTATTGGCGCGGTTTTGCTGGTTGGCTTCAGCATCAGCTCACGCCGCCACTACAACGCTTTTATGGAGCGCTCTGCCAGCCGCGTCGGTAAAGTGACACAGGACCGCTTTAGCCTGACGCTGCGCACGGTATTTTGGTCGATCCTGGTGGCGGTGCCGCTGCCGGTGCTGTGGGCCGCGCTTGGCTACGGTTTGCAACATGCCTGGCCTTATCCGTTTGCCGTGGCGATTGGCGATGGCATTACCGCTACGCTGCCGCTGCTGTGGGCCTTTATGATCAGCGCCGCGTTTGCCCGTCCCGATGGCTTGTTTGTGGTGCACTTCCGCTGGCCGCAAGCGCGTGTAGCGCGTGCGATGCGCTATTACTCGCTGTCCGTTGGGCTGATTGTGCCGCTAATCATGTTGCTGATCGCCTTTGCGAATCTCGACGATCCGCAATTCTCAGGCACGCTGGGACGCGTGTGCTTCATCCTGATTTGTGGCGCACTGAGTATCGTTACCGTCAGCCTGAAACGCGCCGGAATTCCGCTGTATCTGGATAAAGAGGGCAACGGCGATAACTTCGTAAACCGCATTTTGTGGAACCTGATGATTGCCCTGCCGCTGGTGGCTGCCCTCGCCTCTTGCATCGGTTATCTCGCCACCGCGCAAGCGCTGCTGGCGCGCCTGGAAACGTCAGTGGGGATTTGGTTCTTCCTGTTGGTGGTGTATCACATCATCCGCCGCTGGATGCTGATTCAGCGCCGCCGCATCGCCTTTGACCGTGCGCGTCAGCGACGTGCCGATATGCTGGCCAACCGCGCGCGCAGTGAAGAAGAGAAAGAGCAATCAACACCCGTGAATGCCGACACCATTGAGATTGAAGAACCCAGTATTGATCTCGATGAGATCAGCGCGCAGTCGCTGCGGCTGGTGCGTTCAATCCTGACGCTGATTGCGCTGGTTTCAGTGATTGTGCTGTGGTCAGAAATTCACTCCGCGTTTAGCTTCCTCGATAACATTCCGCTGTGGAATGCCAGCACCACCATTCAGGGCGTTGATAGCGTGCAGGCGATTACGCTGGGTGCGGTGCTGATTGCGATTCTGGTGCTGATTATCACCACCCAGCTGGTGCGTAATATGCCTGCTCTGCTGGAGCTGGCGCTGTTACAGCATCTCAGCCTGGCGCCGGGCACCGGCTACGCCATTACCACCTTGACCAAATATGCGTTGATGCTGATTGGCGGCTTGATTGGCTTCTCAATGATGGGCATTGAGTGGTCGAAGCTGCAATGGCTGGTTGCCGCGTTAGGTCTGGGTTTGGGCTTCGGTATGCAGGAGATTTTCGCCAACTTTATCTCCGGCCTGATCATCCTGTTCGAGAAACCGATCCGTATCGGCGATACCGTGACCATTCGCGATCTGACAGGTAGCATCACCCGCATCAACACGCGCGCCACCACTATTACCGATTGGGACCGCAAAGAGATCATCGTGCCGAACAAAGCTTTCATTACGGAGCAGTTCGTGAACTGGTCGCTGTCGGATTCGGTCACACGCGTGGTGCTGACAATTCCGGCGCCGGCCAGAGTCAACAGCGATGAAGTGACTAACATTCTTAAGCAGGCGGCCGACCGCTGCACCTACGTGCTCGATATGCCAGCGCCGGATGTGTTCCTGGTCGATTTGCAGCAAGGTATTCAGCTGTTTGAACTGCGGGTGCATGCGGCAGAGATGGGACATCGTATGCCGCTGCGCCATGAGCTGCATCAGCTGATTCTGCGCGGCTTTGAGGAGCACGGCATTGAGATGCCGTTCCCACCGTTCCAGGTACGCATGGAGACGCTAGGAAAGCAAAACCCTGCGAGCAACGGTGCGCCCGCCAATAAGACCTTCAAATCTGGCGGATTATAAAAACAAAACGCCCGGCATCAGCCGGGCGTTTTTGATTACCGCTCAGTGTTTATCACTTCACAAACTCTTCGCCCTGCGCGATATCTTTCTTCAGCGTTTCCAACATACCGTTCAGCGCCTGCTGTTCGAAGGCACTGAGCGTCCCCAGCGGACGGCGTTCGACGATGCCGTTTTTACCCAGCAGCAGCGGCTGCGAGAAGAAGCGGGCATATTCGCCATCGCCTTCCACATATGCGCACTCCACCACATTGGCTTCACCTTGCAGGGCGCGAATCAATGACAGGCCAAAACGCGCCGCCGCTTGTCCCATCGACAGCGTCGCCGATCCGCCGCCGGCTTTGGCTTCGACTACTTCGGTGCCCGCGTTCTGAATACGTTTGGTGAGATCCGCCACTTCCTGCTCGCTGAAGCTCACGCCTTTCACCTGCGACAGCAGCGGGAGGATAGTAACGCCTGAATGCCCGCCTACTACCGGCACTTCAATCTCGTTAGGCTGCTTGCCTTTCAGCGCCGCGACAAAGGTATTGGCGCGGATGATATCAAGGGTAGAAACGCCAAACAGGCGATTCTTATCATATACGCCGGCTTTCTTCAGCACTTCAGCCGCAATGGCCACCGTGGTGTTCACCGGATTGGTGATGACGCCAATCAGGGCTTTCGGCGCGGTGCTCGCCACCTGTTCGATCAGGTTACGCACGATGCCGGCGTTGACGTTAAACAGATCGGCGCGATCCATGCCCGGTTTACGCGCCACGCCAGCAGAAATCAGTACTACATCGGCACCCTGCAGCGCAGGTGTGGCATCTTCACCGCTGAAGCCTTCCACGGTGACTGCCGTAGGAATGTGGCTGAGGTCAACCGCCACGCCGGGCGTGACCGGGGCGATATCATAAAGTGTGAGAGCTGAGCCTGCGGGTAATTGCGTTTTAAGCAGTAGTGCGAGCGCCTGGCCAATACCACCAGCGGCACCGAGAACGGCAACTTTCATCCTGAACTCCTTATTAAGGTGGGGCAGAGATATGCCGAAAATCCATCAGGTTACGAGTTTAATCAACTTCTCAGGCGATAGCGACTAAACCTGTCGCGCACTTAACACTACGCCGCAATCGGCTCCCGAGACATCTCCACTTCAGAAGTCGCCTGAATGATACATTCGCAGCCAGAACACAATGGACGGCAATGATCATCGATATAGTTGTTACCACATCAATAATATAACAACTTCGCAACCTTCGCTTTGCGCGCCCACCCGCGATTTTGGTGCAACATAATATTCTGTTATTATGCCCGCCCCGCAGGTCATTACCGCGATTCTCTTATCAGACTTATTGCATAAAAATTCATCTAAATGCATAATAATTTATCTGCCGTGGGCCTGTTGCCCTCTGCAACCCTCTTTTTATTGGTAGCTTATGCGAAACCCATCGAAACAAGACGACTTGATTAAGGCGTTTAAAGCCTTATTGAAGGAAGAGAAATTCAGCTCCCAGGGCGAAATCGTGCAGGCGCTGCAGGAAGACGGCTTCGAGAATATCAATCAGTCCAAAGTTTCTCGTATGCTGACCAAGTTCGGCGCAGTACGTACCCGCAACGCCAAGATGGAGATGGTTTATTGCCTGCCTGCTGAACTCGGCGTACCCACCACCACCAGCCCTCTGAAGAATCTGGTGCTGGATATCGATTACAACGATGCGTTAGTGGTGATTCATACCAGTCCGGGTGCAGCACAGCTGATTGCTCGCCTGCTGGATTCTCTCGGCAAAGCAGAAGGGATTCTCGGCACCATCGCCGGTGATGACACCATCTTTATTACGCCCGCGCGCACCTTCTCGGTGAAACAGCTACACGATGCTGTACTGGTTTTATTCGAACAAGAGCTATAAAAATCTGCTGATTACCGGCGGATCTGCTGTCGGTAATCCCAATCCTCCCGCATGCTTCGTAACCAATCTGTTACAAATCCCTTTGTAAATAATAAGTTATCCATATGCCCAGCGGTTCTTTTCACTTCTGTAGATTGGTACGACCTTTGCCCCTGCTTAACTCAACGCGCTATTTTACACTGCTTTACTTATAGTGATTAGTGTCATTAGCTCCCCATAGCGTACTCGCTAGCGAGATCAACCATGATCTTTCGCACTAAAAGATAATTTGATGTAGATCATTGTTTTTGCTTTGAAATACACCCAGCTGGTTAATGTTTGGGCGTTTTTTATAACTCTTGGTTCTAAAAAAGTGCCATAAGGATAAAGAATTACAACCAAACATTATTAGCTAGATATTAATTTCGTGAGTGATTAGATCTATACTTAGTTTCGTGATGCAAATCACACGAAAGAAAAAGATAAAAATAGACGACGAGGAAAAATATCATGACCGTTAAAACTACTATCGCAACACTAAGCATTCTCTCTGCCCTGTCATTTGGTGCTTTTGCAGCAGATTCTATTAATGCCGAGCAGGCAGCGAATCTGCAACCCGCAGGCACTATCAGCGTCAGCGGCGTGGGCGGTTCACCTATGGATATTCGTCAGCAGCTAAACGATAAAGCCGATCAGCAAGGTGCTAAAGCGTACCGCGTGATCGAGGCGAATAACGGTGACAACTATCACGTTACCGCTGAACTGTACAAATAAGTTACTGATTCAGGACGCAATGTGAACGGTGACCCGTTTGAGACGCACTTGCCTCTCAGGTTACCGAACCCAATTTCAGGAGAGTGAATCATGAAAACCAAATTTACTGTCGCAGTGCTGGGCCTGGCTT
Organism: Pantoea sp. X-Soil-ISGK-421; assembly: GCF_059730785.1. Lineage (NCBI taxonomy): Bacteria > Pseudomonadati > Pseudomonadota > Gammaproteobacteria > Enterobacterales > Erwiniaceae > Pantoea > Pantoea sp. X-Soil-ISGK-421. The sequence continues at coordinate 3,647,303 of NZ_AP035979.1, forward strand.
CTGTACTTTCTTTCGGCGCAGGCGCCGCAAGTCTGGTTTCTAACCAACAGGCCGAACAGCTGCAATCCTTGAACCAAACCATCAGCGTGAGCGGTGTTGACGGCGACCAAACCAACGTTCGTCAGGCACTGTCACAGAAAGCTGACGCTCAGGGTGCCAGCCATTACCGCATCATTGAGAGCAACCGTGGCGATACTTTCCACGTCACTGCTGAACTGTACAAATAATCACTAATCGAACGTCCGGCGCCTTAAGAGTGCCAGGCAATAGATCGACGACCCGCCCACCCATTTCTGCCGCAGGTTGTTGATTAAATGAGGAGAAAATTATGAAAATCAAAACAACCATCGCAACTGCTAGCCTGCTTTCCCTGTTCGCCTTTGGTGCTTCTGCAGCACAACTGGTGACTGAAGAACAGGCGCAGAATCTGCAACCTACCGGCAGCACTGTATCAATTAGCGGAACCGGCGGTTCACCAATGGATTATCGCGCTGAGCTTTCTCAAAAAGCCGATGCGCAAGGCGCCAGCGCTTATAAAGTGATTGAAGCCAAAACCGGCGACAGTTATCACCTGACCGCTGAGCTATATAAGTAATTCCTCGTCAATTAAGACGAACCCTTTGGCCCCGCTCGCCGGGGCCCTTTTTTACTTAACGTTGAAGCGGAGCTGGCCTTCCAGCTCCTCTTCTGCTTCATCAAATAACAGGATCAATGCGCCATACCGGCGTTTCTGCCCTTTCCCGAGATTTACAAATTCAATGTCCAGCGGCAACGGCAGTTGCTCACCCACCAGCGCGTCCCAAAGATCGTCCAGATCGTTGATAGCGAGATCGGTTAGCGCAAAACGATCGCTAAACTGTCGATAAAAATGGGCTTGATCGACAATCTCGTCGAAATCGAAACGCTCGGTTCTCATCATGACGCCCTCTTAGTTGTCGCGGCTAGCTTAGTCCGCCGAGGTGCAGCGCTTTCACTTCCAGATACTCTTCCATCCCCAACACCGAACCTTCGCGTCCCAATCCTGACTCTTTTATGCCACCAAACGGTGCCAGTTCAGTCGATACTGCACATTCATTAATGCCGATCATGCCCGCTTCCAGCGCCGCCGATACGCGGAACACACGCTGAAGATTCTGGGTGTAGAAATATGCTGCCAGGCCAAACTCGGTATTATTGGCGCGTTCAATCACATCGGCTTCATCGTCGAAGCGGAAGCACGCCGCAACCGGACCAAACGTCTCTTCCTGTGCCAGCTTCATCTCCTCATGCGCTTCTGTAATCACCGTTGGTTGCCAGAAGTTGCCGCCAAGGGGGTGACGTTCGCCGCCGATCAGCAGTTTGCCACCCTTGCTCACTGCATCTTTGACGTGCTCTTCCACTTTTTCCAGCGCGGACGGCTCAATCAGCGGGCCAACAATCACGCCCTCTTCCACGCCGTTACCGACTTTAAGTTGGCCCACTGCATCTGCCAGCTGATTGACGAAGCGATCATACACCGCGTTGTGCACATAGAAGCGGTTAACGCTTACGCACACCTGTCCAGCATTACGGAATTTGTTGGCAATAGCGCCCTGCACCGCCGCATCAATATCTGCGTCATCAAACACGATATAGGGCGCGTTGCCGCCTAACTCCATCGACACCTTTTTCATGGTTTCCGCGGCATTACGCATCAGCGTTTTGCCCACGGCGGTTGAACCGGTAAAGGAGATTTTGCGCACCACCTTACTGGCCATAATCGCATCGCTGATGGCATGCGTATCGCCCGCCACCGCATTGAGTACGCCAGCGGGTACACCGGCTTTCTGCGCCAGCGCCAGCAGCGCGAAAGCGCTAAGCGGGGTGTTATTGGCGGGTTTAATGATGCCGGTACAGCCGGCGGCCAGCGCCGGACCGAGTTTGCGCGTCAGCATCGCCATCGGGAAATTCCACGGCGTGATCGCGGCAACCACACCAATCGGTTCACGCGTTGCCAAAATGCGCGAGCCAGATTTAGCCGGCGGAATGATTTCACCATTGGCGCGTTTCGCCTGCTCGGCAAACCACTGAATAAAGCTGGCGGCGTATTCCACTTCGCCTTCAGCTTCTTTAAGCGGTTTACCCTGCTCGGCCGTCATCAGTTGGCCCAGCCAGCTTTTGTTTTCGATGATTAGCTGATACCAGCGATTGAGGATTTCGGCACGCGCCTTAGCGGTTTTATCGCGCCAGGCAGGAAAGGCTCGCTGCGCGGCGGCAATCGCCTGTTCGGTTTCTTGCTGACCGGCTTTTGCCACCTTCGCTAAGACTTCGCCGGTCGCCGGATTGGTCACATCAAAAGTAGCGCTAGCGTTATGCCATTGACCATCCACGAAATAGCCGGTCTTGAATAATTCGTGATGTTGCAGGGAAGTGGACATCGGGGTTCTCCTGTCAGTTTGCGTCCTGTCAGGAAAGTATAGATGCCAATATCAGAGGTTTTTGTGTCAGCGTGGGATCTAAAAGGCCGCTGCACAATGCAGCGGCCAGTTTCAGATTTGTATTAAGGTGTTCTGGTACTTATCCAGCATCTGCGTCAGCCTTTTCACCGGTTCGGTGACATTATCCGGGGCAGAATAGTGCTGCAGCTTCTCCTGATAAATCTCCAGCTCCTTTAACAACCGCTCGAAGTAATAGCGGCGCTTTTCGTCGCTGGTCGCCGAGATGATGCTATCAGCGGTTGAGCGCAGCTGGCGGTGATAGGCGGACAGCTCCGCGTTTACCGGTACTTCGGCATTACGCAGGCGTTGATGTCCGATAATCAGCGTCAGGGCAATGCGATATTTGTCGATATCGCCAGGGAATAAGTTGAGCAGCAAGAACAGTTGCTGATACAGCGCCGGCAAATGGTTTTCACGACGACGGGCCTGGTTAGTGGTAAGTGCGGCAACCGCAGCATACATAAAGCGATTCAGCAGCTTACGTCCGGTACGCTCTTTCGATTTATCACGAATCAGCAGGATCACCATCATCGCCACAAAGCAGCCGATCACCTGGCCTAATACGTTGTCGAGGAAGACGTTGAACTCGAACTTCATCGGGTTATCCAGCACCAGCACGTTGAGGGTACCAATCAGCGCGCCCAGCGTGCCCAACTGGCGGCGCTGTACGAAGATGCCGCCGATAAAACCCAACGCGCCGATGGCGATACACAGCAGCAATGCGCTTTGCTGGGTCGCGGGCAGAATAAAGATGAAGTAGAGCGCACCGAGCGGCACCGCAACCGTCATGCCGTAAAGGAAATCTTTCGCCACCATCAGCGGATTCGGCATACGCATCGCCAGCGCGGTAATCACCGCCAGCATCACCATGCAGCCGCTGCCCGATGTCCAGCCGGTGTACAGCCAGAACAGCGAACCCAGCGCGGTTGCGGCAAAGGTGCGCACACCATTGATCATCGCGTGATGGGTTTCTGCGGAACGCGCCTGAATCACCACTTCGCGCTGCAGAATGCTCTCTTCCAGCGTGGTGATGCGGCTATTGCTTTTGATTCCGTTAATCAACAGCAGATATTCGGTTGCCGCACCAACCCAACTCGCCAGCGTCACCGGCACGGTTTTGCTGCTGACGGCAATCAAGCGACGCATAACTTTCATGCGCTTATGCACATCGTTAACGTTGTTGACCTCTTTTTCGATCAGCAGACGATAGTGCGGTGGAATGTATTCCGGGCGCGAGTTTTGAATCAGGAAGGTTTCGGCGGCCTGTGTGATCAGCGTCAGCGACAAGGTGTTGAGCATTTGCAGCCGGCGGCTGGAGTTTTTCCAGCGTGACGATTCCATCATCAGTTGGCCGCGCATGCCGTTGAGTGCCGTGGTGCGACGCACTAACGCGCTCCAGGCTTTATCTACTTCGTCTTTGTCTTCGTGCGCGACGCACAGCTGCAGCAGTTTGTAGTGCGCCACCAGCAGTGCATCCACTTCCTGCTCAATCACTTTTTTGATCGAACGCGGCGAGAACAGCATGTCGGCGAGAATCGCACATAGAATACCGATGACGATTTCACTGCAGCGCTCAACCGCGTATTGCGGCGCCAGCGTTAAGCCGCCGCTGGCATCTGCCGTGACCACGATAATCAACGCCGTGTAACCGGCGAGGCCAAGTGCGTAGGAGTTCTCCACTTTGATCAGCGAAGAGAGCCAGACACACAGACCTGCCCACATACAGCACAACAACAACATGACCACCGGCGCACGCACCGTGGCGATCATAATGGTGAGCGCGGCGATACAGCCAATAAAAGTACCAATGATGCGCAGGATGCCACGATAGCGCAGTGCGCCAGAATAGGGATCCCCCCCCGCAGCAAAAGCGGTGCCACCGGCCACAATACCGGCGGTCATTACCGCCCAACGCGGCGTTTCCAGATTGAAGTGAAAGCCAATCATCAACGCCGCAACCAGCGCGAAGGTTAGCTTCACCGGGAAACGCAAAAACTCAATCATATCGCCCTCGCTTAACCAAACTCACGCAGGCGATTAAACAGCTGTGCCAACGGCGAGACTTTAGTTTCGCGATCCTGCGCACCGGTGATCACCACCGTTGCTGTGGTACCTGCCGGGAAGCGGTTACCCGGTTGATCGTCGAGACGAATACGCACCGGCACACGCTGTGCCAGACGCACCCACTCAAGATTTGAGTCGATAGTCGCCATGCCTTTGCTGTCGCTGCTGCTGCTACTGTTCGTCACGCCCGCCGCGATACTGTCGACGGTGCCGCGCAGTACCGCGTTGCTACCCAACGGCGTGATTTGTGCGCGGAAGCCCGGACGCACGCCATCCAGTTTGGTCTCCTCCATATACGCCAGCACGTAGAAGGAGTGCTGTTGTACCAGCGCAACCGCCACCGAACCGCGCGTGATGAATTCGCCCTGATAGACATTCAGGTTGGTCACCCAACCGTCTGAAGGTGCTTTGATGGTGGTGCGATCGAGGTCGATCACCGCCAGATCGCGCGTGGCCACCGACTTCGCCAGCTGATGTTCGCTGGTTTGCAGATCGTTATTGGATTGCTCAATCGCCTCACGCGACATGGCGCTGGTACCCAACTGATTGCGGCGACTGGCTTCACGGCGTTTTTCACTTACCAACGCCTGGTAATATTCGACGTCTGCCTGAGCTTCATCCAGCGCTTTTTGGTAGCGCGGACGGTCAACCACAAACAGCGTGTCGCCTTTTTTCACCAGCTGATTGTCGTGTACTGGCACGTCAGTGATGATGCCGGTGACATCGGGCGAGATCGCCACGACATCGGCAGAGAATTTGGCGTCACGCGTCCACGGTGATTCGGTGTAGAACACCCAGGCGCGGAAGATGATCACGATTGCGATGACAACCAGCAGGAGTGTAATCGCGTATCGCGCGATTTTTCTTATTAGCGCTTTCACTTAAAAAACCTCAGACGAATAAACGGGATACAAGGTAAAACACACAGCAATACAGCGCAGTGTTAAACAGTGCTGGATGCCAAACCAGATCGTAGATCCCGCTGGGCGTTAGCACGCGTTTCACCAGCCAGAACAGCGCCAGTGAAACCAGTAGTTCAATGAAGATGGGCGGAAAAGACAGCCCGAATACGACAAATACCGGAAGCACACTCATTTCGGATCCTTAGTTCGACCTTGCCGGATTGCACCGATACCTGCCCACATGCCTTGTAGCACGTTGGGTTTACGATCAGGGGATGACGGATAAACTGATGGCAACATTCAGGCCGCGTTGAGCTAATCATAGCGTATCATCGGGTTAACACAGCCGTGTTCAGGTGCAGTGAAGAGACCCAGCGCGCTTATAGTAACGCGCTTGACTATACGTTTTCTACATATTGTGAGCTAAATCACTTTTTAGTCAGAGTAAACAATGGATCGACTTAAAAGCATGTCCATTTTCGCCAAAGTGGTTGAATTGGGTTCATTTACCGCCGCGGCGCGCCAGCTACAGCTAAGCGTTTCGTCTATCAGCCAGATAGTCGCCAAACTGGAAGATGAGTTACAAGTTAAATTACTCAATCGCAGCACGCGCAGTATTGGCCTGACCGAAGCCGGAAAGATCTACTTTCAGGGCTGTCGCCGTATGTTAGCTGAGGCTTCCCAGGTTCACGAGCAGCTGTATGCCTTTAACAACACACCGATCGGTATTCTACGTATCGGCTGCTCATCAACGATGGCGCAAAATGTGTTATCGGCGATGACCAGCGAAATGTTACGCGAATATCCGGGTTTGAGCGTCAATCTGGTGACGGGCATTCCAGCACCGGATTTGATTGCCAATGGGCTGGATTTGGTGGTGCGCGTGGGTGCATTGCAGGATTCAAATCTGTTCTCGCGCCGTCTGGGCGCGATGCCGATGGTGGTATGCGCGGCGAAGAGTTATCTGGCGCAGCACGGCACGCCGGAAAAACCCGGCGAGATCGATAATTTTTCCTGGCTGGAATATAGCGTGCGCCCAGATAACACCTTTGAACTGGTTGCGCCGGAAGGATTGGTGACACGTCTTACGCCGCAAGGCCGCTTCGTGACCAACGATTCACAGACGCTAATTCGCTGGCTTAAAGCGGGATGCGGTATCGCTTATGTGCCATTGATGTGGGTGATTGATGAGATCAGCGCGGGTGAGATCGATATTTTGTTCCCGCAATATCACTCGGAGCCGCGCCCGGTGTACGCGCTCTATACCGAGAAAGATAAGCTGCCGCTGAAAGTGCAGGTGTGTATTGATTATCTGACCGAGTATTTCAAGCAGGTCGCGCAGCAGTATCAGCAGCATCGGAAGGGGTGATAATGCTCAGGTCGCCATGAATGGCGACCTGACAACGTCTGATGGGGTTACGCGGTACCACCCACGGTGATTTTATCCAGCTTCAGTGTCGGCTGACCAACACCTACCGGCACGCTTTGTCCCTCTTTGCCGCACACGCCCACACCTTTATCCAGCGCCAAATCGTTGCCGACCATTGAGATCTGCTGCATCGCTTCAATGCCCGAACCGATCAGCGTTGCGCCTTTCACCGGTTTGGTCACTTTGCCGTTCTCGATCAGATACGCTTCTGAAGTAGAGAACACGAACTTGCCAGAGGTGATATCGACCTGACCGCCGCCAAAGTTCGGGGCATAGATGCCGTATTCCACGCTTTCAATAATATCCTGCGGCGTCGATTTACCCGCCAGCATGTAGGTATTGGTCATACGCGGCATTGGCAGGTGCGCGTAAGATTCACGGCGACCATTACCGGTTGGATTGACGCCCATCAGGCGCGCATTCAACTTGTCCTGCATGTAGCCTTTCAGCACGCCGTTTTCAATCAGCATGTTGTACTGACCCGGCACGCCTTCATCATCAACGGCCAGCGAACCACGCAGGCCTTCAATGGTACCATCGTCAACCACGGTACAAAGTTCTGAAGCCACCAGCTGGCCCATTTTGCCGCTAAATACCGATGTTGCACGACGGTTGAAGTCACCTTCCAGACCATGTCCTACCGCTTCATGCAACAGCACGCCTGGCCAGCCCGCACCCAGCACTACCGGCAGCATACCCGCGGGTGCCGCCACGGCAGAAAGATTGACTAGCGCCATGCGCACGGCTTCACGCGCCCAGGCATCAGCACGCACATCACCACTTTCATCGGCGAGGAAGAATTCATAACCGGTACGCGCGCCGCCGCCGCTCGAGCCACGTTCGCGCTTACCTTGATCTTCCACCTGCACGCTGATGGAAAGACGCACCAGCGGACGAATATCCGCCGCTAGCGTGCCATCAGTGGCGGCCACCAGCACTTGTTCATAGACGCCGCTCAAGCTGGCATTCACTTCCTGCACGCGCGGATCGGCCGCGCGCGCCACTTTATCGACGCGGTGCAGCAGGGCAATTTTGTCTTCACGCGTCAGGCTGTCCAGCGGATTGACTGGCGCATACAGCGAACGATTCAGCACCGCCGACAAGGTGTGCGCTTTACCGTTGCCTTGTTCGCGCACGATGCTGCGCGCCGCTTCAGACGACTGACGCAGCGCATTCAGGGAAATCTGGTCGGCGTAGGCGAAACCGGTTTTCTCACCGCTCACGGCGCGGACGCCAACGCCCTGATCGATGTGGTAAGAACCATCTTTAATAATTTTGTCTTCCAGCACCCAGGATTCGTGGAAACTGGACTGGAAATAGAGATCGGCATAATCCAGACGACGTTCTGAAAGCTGCCCTAACAGGGAATAAAGGTCCTGCTGATTAATGCTGTTCGCAGTTAGCAACTGCTCACTTACCAGATTCAGAGTCATCGTTTCTCACTCATTATGTGCTCGGATAGTCATAGCCTGCGGCAATTACCCGACGGCGTCAAATTCACTTCTTGTTGTCTTCACGCGGTTTGCGCAGGACTTCATTGATTTCCGGCTTATCCAGCGGCCCGCTAATGTGGTAGCGCAGCAGTGAAATCTTGTTCCACAGTGGCCCCAATACTTTACTGGCGGCAAATACCGCAGCGCCGACCACCGGATTGATCACGAAGGCGGTGGCTACGCCGACCGAAGCGGAAATTTCCGGTGCGACCACCGCTTCCATGTCGATCTGCCGCTTCACCAAATCGATATTGCCCTTCATGGCGATATCCGCTTCCAGACCATCCACCAGCAGGTTATCGGTACGCATCACGCCATTTTCAATCCATGCGGTGCCGTTGATCGAATCGAAATAGAAACCATCACTAAAGGTGTCGCTGAAATCAAAGCGCATCTTGCGTAACAACGCATCAAAGCTAAACAGGCGCAGCAACTGCCCCGCGCGACCGGTATTGACATCGGCGATCTGGCCTTTGCCAAAGTGGGTTTTCAGCGTACCGCTCAGCGTCTCTTCCGATGGCTGCCACGGCGCAGAGCGCCAGTGCAGATCGTAATCGAGCTTAAACGGCGCATCGCGCAGCGGCGTATTCATGCCAAACCAGTTGGCAGCGTCATTAATATTGTCGCCGCTCAGGCTGCCTTTCAGCGAAGTGCGCTGATCGCCGGGTTTATTGACCCATTCACCTGCCACATTGAGTTTCGAGCTGCCGGAATCAATCGAACCGTTAGTAAGTGCTAACGTATCGCCTTGCGGCTGTAGCTTCGCCTGCATGTGGCCAAATTTCTGTCCGCGCAACCAACACTCATCACAGTTGAGCTGCAACGCAGGCCAGCTGCGGAAATTGATGTTGCTGCTGTTACCGCCAAACGGCGATGATTTTCCGTCGGTTTTCTCCGCCCATTCAGGATTGTAGTAAAGATAGTTCAGGTTGATCTGCCAAGGTGACTGCTGCGCCGTCTGCAAACTGCCGCGTGCCTCACGGCTCTCCAGCTGCAAACGTGTATTGCCGTCAGGGCGCTGCGTAATGGTGGCGTTAACGTCATGCCATTGCTGACCACCCAGCGTCAGCGCTGGCGTGCGAATAATGAAATCGCCCGGCAACAGGGCGCCGCCCACTTCAGGCTCGCCCTGCGCGTTACGCGAACTGCCGGTGCCAGCCATCATGCCCATCCAGGCTTCACCATCCAGCGGCGGGAGATTCAGCTCCATGCCGCGCTTTTCTGGCAGCTTAGGCGTGCTTTTCGCATCGTTAAGCCAGATACCGCGATCGACCCGCAGCTGTGGCTCCAGAATCCAGCGGCTGTTGAAACGATGCTGGTCGCGTACGCTACCGCTCAACGTAAAGCCTTTCAAATCACCGCTGGCGTTGATGGTAATCGGCATCGCTTCACCGGCCTGCTTATCCAGCGGTGCAGGTAAGTGACTACTTACTGCTTTACCATCACCTTGCAGTTCAACTCTATAGGTTGCGCCACCTTTATGCGGCAGCGTGATATCCACATTACCTTGCCACGGTAAAGAACCGCTCAACTGACGCGTGATAGCGTCCGGTAGCGCCTTGAGTTTGCCCGGCTGCCAATCGCCCAGCAGCTTGACGTTCACGCCAAAGTCATTGGGATTCTCTTTGGTGCTAAAACTCACGCCGGTTGGCTGTCCGAACCAGTTCGCCTGTAACGCTTCACTTTCCAGATTGCCGTTGTTGTAACGGAAGCGTCCGGTAAGATTGTTCAGCGTGGTATTTAACGGCTTGATGTGCAGACTGTTATTGTTCAACACCACATTGCCGCTGGCGTGTACCTGCTCGCCATCCAGCGGAATATCGAGATTCAGCGTGCCGCGCACATTGCCGCCAATCTGCAGCTCCTGCAACGCCGCGCCAAGTGTCGGTTTCAGCGGCGTTTGCTCAAAATAGTCAGCAATCTTTTTGCCTTCGCCACTGATATCACCATCGATAATCAACTTCTCTTTCAGGTAATCCGGAATTACCGCGCTGACGTTACGCGCATCAACCTCACCGAGCTTGGTTTTATCCGCTTTCATCCACAAACCGTTGTTGAGGAAATCGAGATTGATATCGAGATTTTCCAGTGCAGGCCAGCCGGGCTGGAACTGGAAGGTGGAATTGCGCAGCGGCACCCAAACTTCAAACATGCCGTCATTGTGTTTGAACGGGAACAACGTCGGATCACCCGCAAACAGCAGCGTGGCGTTATCTACCTGCCCGCCTTTAATCGCATCACTGAGATAATGCGTGAGATCGTGCCCCATCAGCTGCTGCGGGAAATAGCGCCAGGCATCGCCAGCATCGGTGACGCGAATCCCGGCGAGAATATCGAGGCGCGGTGCGGTACCGAGATTCTGCTGGTAGCGGAAATCGCCGCGTGCCCATAGCGAACGCGCCTGCACATCCAGCTGATGTCCATCCAGCGTTAAGCCGTTGGCATCGCGCAGCCAGTTGAGCTGGCCGGTGATCTGTTTAATTTGCAGCGGCGCCTGGAACATGTCGCCGTACGGCACTTCAGCCTGGCCCATCGCCACGTCCAGTGAGCCATTATTCAAACTGCCGCTGGCGCTTCCGCTGAGATTGCTGATACCTGGCAACAACTCCCACTGTTGCCAGGCAAGATCGCGCCATTTTGCTTGCAAACGCGTCTGGTCCGGCTGTTGTAGCGGAATATCCAGCGCCAGCGCATCAATGTGGCCGCGCGGTTGCAGCGAACGCCAGTTATCCAGCAACGTTGGTGAAAGTGGCTTAAACAGCGGGACAATGGGGGCCAGGCGTTCCAGGTCGAGTTGCGTGGCGCGGACGCGCACTTCCGCCGCGCTGTTGGCACCGAGCATCTGCTTGTCTTCCGGCTTCCACAGCAGTGAAAAATGCCCGGGCGCCCACGCGATGCCGTCGGTGCTCAAACGGGTTTGCGGTACCGAAAGGCTCCAGCCATTCTGAAAGCGCGACAAGTGCGCAGTTAAGCCATCAACCTGCAACTGATGATCGCCCTGCTCGCCGCGCCAGCGTGCGCCGCCTTTACTCAGCAGCAGATCGCCGGCATAAACCTCGCCATCACGCAAATTCACCCACGCGGCGAGACTGAAACGCGCACTCTCAAGGCTGGTGTTGTCACGCAGCCATGGACCAATCCACGGCCGCACATCAACATCATCGGCTTGCATCCAGATGCGGCCATCGCTGAGTAAACCGTTGCTGTCGTTAAGATCGAGCCGCACCTGCACCACACCGTGCTGGCCGGTAAAGCTGGAAAGGCTGACTTCGCCCTCGGCGCGGTGACGCGTGTTTTCGTTTAACCAGGTAAGGCGCGGAATGGCCAGTTCGGCATGTTGGCCGGACGGCGTGAGAAAACGGATGCTGCTGTCGCGCAGATCAAAGTGATCGAACTGACGCAAAAACAGATCGTTGATTTGCGCCGGTTTAAAACTGTTTTTTTGTTCGTCGCTGGTGAACAACGGATGATTGCTTTCGAGATGCAACTGCCAGAAGGTTAGATCGCGGAACTGCCAGCGCCAGTGCAGCAGCGACTGCCAGACGTTGAGTGCCAGATTAACGCGGCCGATGGTGAGCTGCTCATCTGCCTGCATCGAGACCTTGAGATTGCGCACCTGCAGCGTGGGACCGAAATTCTCCCATTTCCCCTGCAGTTCGCTAGCATCCACCGTAACGCCGCTGACGCGTGAGACCGTCTGCAGAATATCACTGCGATAGCTGTTGAGGTGCGGCATCGCGAGGCGCAGCCCGCTGACCAGCAGCGCCACAATAACGATGATTGCGGCGACCAGCAGTAACAAAATCCTCGGCAACCGCCTCACACACCTCTCCTTGCTGTCCGTTGGCTTACGGAACTCACGATCACATCATGACGACATCGAACTGCTCTTGGGTATAGAGCGGTTCAACATGAACGTTGACCTGTTTACCGACGAAGATCTCTACTTCCGCCAGCGCATGCGACTCTTCGCCCTTCAGCGCGTCGCCCACTGCCGGTGAAACATACACCAGGAACCGGTCGGAATCGTAGGCATGGTGCACGCGCACAATTTCACGCATGATCTCATAGCAGACGGTTTCCACCGTTTTCAGCGTACCGCGCCCTTTGCATACCGGGCAGTCGGCGCAGAGTACATGTTCAATACTTTCACGCGTACGTTTACGCGTCATTTCAACTAAACCCAGCGCCGAGAAGCCGTTGATGCCAGTTTTCACCCGATCTTTGCTCAGTGCGCTTTCCAGCGAATGCAGCACGCGGCGCCGATGTTCGTCATTACTCATGTCGATGAAATCGATAATGATAATGCCGCCGAGATTACGCAGTCGTAATTGACGCGCGATCGCCTGGGTTGCTTCGATGTTGGTGTTGAAGATGGTCTCGTCGAGATTGCGATGTCCAACAAACGCGCCGGTGTTGATATCCACCGTGGTCATGGCTTCGGTTTGATCGATGATCAGATAGCCGCCGGACTTCAGCTCAACCTTACGCTCCAGCGAGCGCTGGATTTCATTCTCAACGTCGAACAGATCAAAAATCGGCTGTTTACCGCTGTAGAGCTCCAGCTTGCTGGCCATTTCCGGAATGTATTCACTGGTGAATTCCACCAGTAAATCGCAGGTCAAACGCGAGTCGACGCGAATGCGATCCAACGCGGCGCCAGCGAAATCACGCAGTACGCGCTGCGCTAAGGCCAGTTCGCCGTACAGCAGGCAGCGTGTCTGATTGCGCTTTTTGCGTTCGCTGACTTTGGTCCATAACCGTTTCAGGAAGGCGGCATCCTGCGCCAACTCTTCTGAACCAATGCCTTCCGCGGCAGTACGAATAATAAAGCCACCCAAGTCGTCACAATAAGCCGCAACTACCGCTTTCAGGCGCTCGCGCTCGGCTTCCGTTTCAATACGCTGCGACACACCAACGTGGGACGCGCCGGGCATAAATACCAGATAACGCGAAGGCAAGGTAATGTCGGTGGTAAGGCGTGCGCCCTTAGTGCCGAGCGGATCTTTCACCACCTGCACCATCAAATCCTGGCCGGGACGCACCAATTCGCCGATGTCACGCACGACAAAATTTTTCTTCTCGTCACCCGCCACGCATTCGGTGTGCGGCATGATGTCAGAGGCGTGCAGAAAGGCGGCTTTTTCCATGCCGATGTCGACAAAGGCCGCCTGCATACCAGGCAAGACACGACTTACGCGTCCTTTATAGATGTTACCCACGATGCCGCGTCGTGCTTCACGCTCAATGTGGATTTCCTGCAGAATGCCGCCATCAATATAGGCAACACGGGTTTCCGAGGGTGTCACATTTACCAGCAGTTCAGCCGTCATCTTGTCCCCTTAACGCCCGCAGTGACTGAAAATGGTTCAGCAGCTCGCTGGTTTCGACCAGCGGCAATCCCACTACGGCGTAATAGCTTCCATTAATCTTGCGGACAAAATTGCCGCCAAGGCCCTGAATTCCGTACGCGCCGGCTTTATCCATCGGCTCGCCACTGGCGATATAGTGCGAAATTTCCTGCGCCGTCATCTTGCGGAAGGTCACATCTGTGGTCACCAGGCAATCCAGCTCACGCTGCGAATCGGCCAACGCCACGGCAGTCATCACCTGATGAGTTTGTCCCGATAGCTTACTCAGCATCTCGGCTGCATGCGCAGCATCCTGCGGTTTTTCCAATACTTCACCGTTCAGTACCACAATGGTATCGGCACCCAATACCGGCAGATCCTGCGGTGCCACCGCTACACCCGCGCGCGCCTTATCTGTCGCCAGACGACGCACGTAAGCTTCAGCCGCTTCATCAGGCTGACGCTGCTCTTCTACGTGGGTCATCAGGCGCTCAAATTGCAGACCAAGCTGCGTTAACAGCTCACGTCGACGCGGTGAACCGGATGCGAGGTAGAGGCTAATCATAGTATTCCTTACTGAACAGCGAATTGACGGCGAATCTTTCTCATCAATAAGAATAGCCAAGGCCAAAGGACGCCGTCGACCACACTACTCCAGAAGATTTCCGGGCGGAAAGAAACATTGATTACCAGGAATTCTGCCCAGAAAACAATCACATCCACCGCAAGGGACAGCACCATAACCATTAATGCCTGCTGCCACAACGCTAAGTTTCGGAATAACTGAAATTTAAAGGCCACCAGATACGCGATGATGCTGAACGCCAGCGCACGCACGCCCAGCGTTGAACCCGCCACCAGATCCATGATCGCACCGAGAAAAAAACCGGTACCGACATTGACCCGATGCGGTAGCGCCAGCACCCAGTAAATCAGGATCAGCAAGAGCCATGAAGGCCGGAACATAAAGATCTGTTCCGGCCACGGCATGATTTGCAGGATAAGGGCAATCAGAAAGGACAGCCAGATAACCCATCGGCCCTGGCTGCGATATCGACTCAAGGCTGGCCTCCGCGTGTGTTCGCAGAATTCCCTTGCGAACGACTGCTGTTAGCAGGTTGCGGTGGCCCCATTTGCTGAGACGACTGCATCGTATCGGGTGCCGGAGGTCCCATTTCGCCTGCTGGCGGCAGAACCTGCGGCATCATCTGCATCAAGCGTTCGTTGGCAACGCGATGCACTTCGTCCGGTGCCATAGGTGCCACGCCGTTGCGATCCGCGCCCCACAGCAGCAGCAGATAGCGCAAACGCTGTAAGCCAGCCGCTGGACGCGCCTGAATCACCGTGTAAGCACGCTGTGTATCGACTTTTACCGAGGAGACCACGCCAACCGGATAACCTTCCGGGAAGCGGCCACCCAAGCCAGACGTGACCAGGACATCGCCCACACGAATATCCGTGTTGCCCGGCAGATGTTCCAGCTGCAGATCTTCGCTACAGCCATTACCGGCGGCAATCACACGAATATCATTACGCAGCACCTGAATCGGCAACGCATGCGATGCATCGCAAATCAGCAAGACGCGGCTGGTAACCTGGCCCACAGCGACCACCTGACCGACGACACCTTTATCGCTGATCACCGGCTGGCCTTCGTAAACACCGTTTACGCTGCCTTTGTCGATGACAACCTGATCGGTATAAGGATCAGTACCGGTGGAGATAACCTGCGTCACCATCTTGTGCTCATCCTGGCGCAGCGGCGAGCCAAGCAGTTCTCGCAGACGCGCATTTTCCTGCTTATATTGCCCCAGCATCAGCAAGTCACTGTTTTTCAGGAAGAGCTCACGGCGCAGTGCTTTATTTTCCAGCTCCAATTGCTGACGTGACGCCAGTGTTTCGGATACGCCATCAAGAAGTTGTCTTGGCCCGTTGGCCAAAAAATAAAATGGACTGACCGACGTGTCCAGGTAGTTGCGGATCTGGGAAAAGGAGCTCACACGACTATCGGCGATGATAATCGCGATAGCCACAATGACTGCCAGAAAGAGGCGCAACTGCAGGGAAGGTCCCCTGCTAAAAATCGGCTTCATAAATTCTGCGTGTTCCTCGACATCAGGGAAGAAGCGTTAGCCGTATAGCCAACGCCTCCAGGGCTGGACGCATCTCGCCGTCGTGCGTTGAAGCAGCAGCGTCAGCATAGGCGCTATTCCCTGCGCAATTTGACCAGGGCCTCAGCCGTTGAGGAATTACTCCTCGCTGAACAAATCGCCGCCATGCATGTCGATCATTTCCAACGCTTTACCACCGCCGCGTGCTACGCAGGTCAGCGGATCTTCTGCGACGACCACCGGAATACCGGTCTCTTCCATCAGCAGGCGATCCAGGTTACGCAGCAGCGCACCACCACCGGTCAGCACCATGCCGCGCTCGGAGATGTCAGAAGCCAGTTCTGGCGGGCATTGTTCCAGTGCAACCATCACCGCGCTCACGATACCGGTCAGCGGTTCCTGCAGCGCTTCAAGAATTTCGTTCGAGTTAAGCGTAAAGCCACGTGGCACACCTTCTGCCAGGTTACGGCCGCGCACTTCAATCTCGTGCACTTCATCGCCCGGATAAGCAGAACCGATGCCGTGCTTGATGCGTTCCGCAGTCGCTTCACCGATCAGTGAACCGTAGTTGCGGCGAACATAATTAATGATAGCTTCATCGAAGCGGTCACCACCAATACGCACAGAAGAGGAGTAAACCACGCCGTTCAGCGAGATCACCGCCACTTCAGTGGTACCACCACCGATATCAACCACCATGGAACCGGTTGCTTCAGAAACCGGCAATCCTGCACCAATCGCCGCAGCCATTGGCTCTTCAATCAGGAAGACTTCGCGCGCGCCTGCCCCCTGTGCAGATTCACGGATAGCACGACGCTCAACCTGGGTCGCACCCACCGGTACGCAGACCAGCACACGTGGGCTTGGACGCATAAAGCTGTTGCTATGCACTTGCTTAATGAAGTGCTGCAGCATTTTTTCGGTGACGAAGAAGTCGGCGATAACGCCATCTTTCATAGGACGGATAGCAGCGATGTTGCCCGGCGTACGGCCAAGCATCTGCTTAGCGTCATGACCGACAGCCGCTACGCTCTTTGGGGAGCCGGCACGATCCTGACGAATGGCAACCACGGAAGGCTCGTTCAACACGATGCCTTGTCCTTTCACGTAAATCAGGGTATTCGCGGTACCCAGGTCAATGGACAAGTCATTGGAAAACATGCCACGAAATTTTTTAAACATACTAAGGGATAATCCTGCAAGCTGGGGGCGGAAAATAAAATCCGCCTACTTTACCAACCACGCGAAGCCGCTACAAGGCGCAAAAACGTTCTGCTTCGGTGAAAAAATACGCTGAATAATTTTTTGGCCTGATTGTTTCGTCTTTCGCCGTTGTTAAATGGCGTTAACTCGCCGTTTTAACCCAAATTCACCCGGCGTGAGCGGGTGAGTTTCGACATAAAATCTAACATTTCCAGCCGCCAGGATCGCGCGCTCCGGCACAAATAAGCGAGATAAACAGCCATCAGCCCGCACTTCGCGCGCTGAAGGTTTAAATTCGATAACGTTGCGAGTGTTTCTTTACATTACTGTTGACCGGCAGCGATGGCGCAAAGAAATCGCCCTGCCCGCCTGAAACACCCAATCCCGACAGCGTTTGCCACTCCGCGCGTGTCCGCACGCCTGCGGCAAAAACCTGTGTCGGGGAAGACTTACAAACTTCCAGCAAACTTTGTACAAACAGCTGGTTCTCTGTTCGACGTTCAATATTGCGCACCAAGCCGGGCGCCAGCTTGATCACTTCAATCGGAAATTGCTTGATATAAGCGCTGCTGACTACCGTCAAACCGGCCTGATCCACCGCGATGCGGCAACCAAATGCGCTTAACATATGGAAAACCGGCACTAAACGGTTGAGGTGTTGACAAACGTCGGCCTCAGCAAGTTCAAATAAAAAACGTTTTCTTTGCGATTTGCTGCACTGCAGCAGCAATTTTTGCAGCCAGCGCTGGAAAGGTCGCTGCAACAGCGAATCAATATTCACTGGCAGTGCCAGCGTTTCATCGGGCCAAACTTCAGAAAGCGCCGCGATGCGCATGACTAATTGGCGATCCCAACTGTCGGTCATGCCAAGCTGCAATACCAGCGGCATGAATTCAGCCGATACCACTTCTTTATCTCCATCGAATACGCGCGCCAGTACTTCGCGGTGATGGACTTTTCCATCCAATAACACTGCGGGTTTCTGATACAGACGTGGGCCGCCACGATTGAGGGTGTTCTCCAGCAAGGTGCGCCAGCGCACGCTGCCGCGCCCCATGTCTAGCGTATTGCCTTCACCGATCGACCAACTATTGCCGCCCTGCAATGCCGCACGGCGCGTTGCCATTTCAACATTCTCCATCACCTGCGACACGCTTTGCCCGCTGCGCCACGCGCTGATGCCGATGTGGATTAAATCGTCGCGATCGACCATGCGCATCGGCGGCAATGAATCAACGGCGTTGATCAGTTGGTCGGCAATGCTGTTGGCTTCTTTTAAAGTACGATGCGGCAACAATACGGCGAAATCACTACGGAAATAACGTGCCAGCAGTGCGCCCGGATAGCGCAGCACAAAGGTCGACAGCATATTAATCAGGTCAAACAGATACTCTTCCACCAGCGTTGGGCCAAGAGTTTCGTGCAGCGTATCGAGATCCGGTAGGCGCACCATCATCACCACGCCGTGCGTGCCCACATCTTCCTGATCTTCCAGTAAGGTTGCGAGCTGGTTATCGAAGAACAAGCGATTGTTGAGGCCAGTACGCGAATCCTGAGCGGCAAAGGTGCGAATTAAGGTATCGATGCGTAAACGCTGCTCGCCCGCTTCCTGCAAATCGCCCAGCAGCGTGTCAATCGCGCGACTGGCTTTCGGTGGCCATTCGGCTGCATCGTTATTACGTGATGTGCGTTCGCCAGCCAGAATACGATCGGCGCGCGCTTCCAATTGTTCCATATTCTGCCAGCGCCGGTTCAACCAGCGGTTGGTCATCACCAGTAGCACGCACATAATTGCGACGACGGTAAAAAGGACCACCAGCGTATATGTGCCGGTAAAGGAGCGAAATAGCGTTTTGGCCGGATCAAGCACCACCACGCGCAGTTCAAGGCCCGGGGAATGCGTCAGGGGCAAATCAAACTGAACGAAGCGATTGGGCTCATCTTCTAACATTGGATTTTCGTGGCGGGCTAAACTGAATATTACGGTATCGCCATTGAGCAACTGCATCTGCTCAACGTTGACTACCGGCATCATGCGCGTCAGCCATTGCGTAATGTCCTGCGGCGATTGTGTCGCCAGCGCTTTATCCACTTCCGTCGCGAGGGTTTGCATACGCGTTTCCACGCGCTGCTGCGAAAGCCAGATAAAACTAAAAGCGCAGCCCACCAGCATTAACAACATCGCCAGTAAGCTTAATAAAGTAATAAACGCAGAAAATTTAGTTGTTAATCGCATCCCTGTGCCTGCATCACTGCGGTTATGAACGGTGTGAATCCGTCGACGCCACTCTTACCATTGGCGTAAACCTGAGCAAAATAGCACAAATCATTGCGCGATTCAGCGCCAGACAGGCATCAAAATCGCACATTACACCGCTTGATAAGCGCTACGGCGCGAGTATAGCGTTAAACATGGATGGCCTGAGGTTGATATGGGCTTTTTCGTCCTATTCTCAAAGGGCCGCTTTGCCAGGAAATTTCACATTTTTCCCGGTAAATTCGCGCCCGACGCTGAAGTTGAGCATGCTGATTTTAACTTACTATTCACAGGAGAACGTCATGAACCTGAAGCACTTGCTCACAGAGGCCGACGTCACGCCAGAAAGCGTCTTTAATATGCGCCGCCGCCAGGTACTGAAAGCGTTAGGATTAGGCGCAGCAGCGGCCAGTTTGCCAGGCACGGCGCAAGCCGATGTGCTGAGCTGGTTTAAAGGTAATAACCGCCCGCCCGCACCCGCCGGCAGAGATTTAGATTTTACCAAACCGGCCGAGTGGCAGGCCGATTTGCCGCTCACGCCCTTTGATAAGGTGTCGGGTTACAATAACTTTTACGAATTTGGTCTGGATAAAGCCGATCCTGCCGCCAATGCTGGAACGCTAAAAACCGATCCGTGGAAACTGCGCATTGAAGGCGAAGTGGCCAAACCGATAACGCTGGATATGGATGACATCTTCAAGCGTTTCGCGATGGAACAGCGCATCTACCGTATGCGCTGCGTTGAAGCGTGGTCGATGGTGATCCCGTGGGTCGGCTTCGAGCTCAACCAGCTGCTTAAGCTGGCCGAACCCACCAGCAACGCACGCTTCGTCGCCTTTGAAACCCTGTACGCACCGGACCAAATGCCAGGCCAAAAAGATCGCTTTATCGGCGGCGGGCTGGATTATCCCTATGTTGAAGGTTTGCGCCTTGATGAAGCGATGCATCCGCTGACGCTGTTGAGCACCGGCGTATATGGCAAAGCGTTGCCACCGCAGAATGGCGCGCCGATTCGGCTGACGGTACCGTGGAAATATGGCTTCAAAGGGATTAAATCGATTGTAAAAATCACACTGACTCGCGATCGTCCGCCAACCACCTGGAGCCAGATCGCCGCCAATGAGTACGGTTTCTACGCCAATGTAAACCCGCATGTGAATCATCCGCGCTGGTCTCAGGCTACTGAACGCTTTATTGGTGCGGGCGGCATTTTAAAGGTTGATCGCCAACCTACGCTGCTGTTCAACGGCTACGCGAAAGACGTCGCTTCACTGTATCGCGGCCTGGATTTACGGGAGAACTATTGAGTGCGCCTCTCTTTACGCCACATCACCGCCCTGAAAGTCGCGCTGCATCTGGCGGCTTTTCTGCCGTTTGTTTATCTGTTTATGGCGGCAACGCAGGGCTGGCTGAGCGCTGATCCGGCAAAAGATATCCAGCATTTTACGGGCAGAATGGCGCTAAAGTTGCTGCTTGCCACGCTGCTGGTTAGCCCGCTGACGCGCTACCTGAAACAACCGCTGCTGATTCGTACGCGCCGTTTACTCGGCGTGTGGTGTTTCGCCTGGGCGAGCCTGCACCTCACCAGCTATTACCTGCTGGAACTTGGCTACGATCATCTGCTTTTACTTGGCAGCGAGCTGGTTTCCCGTCCTTATTTGTTACTGGGGATGATCAGTTGGACCATTCTCTTCGCCCTTGCGATCACGTCCTTTCAGCGCATGCAGCGCAAACTCGGTCGTCGCTGGCAAACGCTGCATAACGGCATCTATCTGGTCGCGATCCTCGCGCCTATCCACTATCTTTGGTCTGTGAAAGTCCTCTCACCGCAGCCAGTGATCTACGCCGTACTGGCTATTGCGCTGTTAGCGTGGCGTTACAATAAGTTGCGTAAACTCCTCCACAGATAATCCCCGTATGGTTGTGTTCTTCCCGCGATTTCTGTTAAAAAGTGTGGCCTTCGGGCCGCATTCGATCAACTTCGCAGATAAGACCAGTATTTTGCTGCGAATGTCGACGAAACGGATATAATGCCCGGCTTTATTGCAAGCGAAGTCTTCTTTTTCATCCGCAAGGGTGACAAACGCGAGATGCCGCGGTATTTTACGCGATGCCTTACTGATTGCAGGAGATAGCAGCAAGATGGCGCACAAATTTCACATACTGCTTTTAAACGGTCCCAATTTGAATTTACTGGGAACGCGCGAGCCTGATAAGTATGGTCATACTACGCTGGCGCACATCGTCGGCGATTTGACGCAGCAGGCCGATCAGCACCATGTGAAATTGAGTCATTTGCAATCGAACGCAGAGTATCAGTTGATTGACCGAATCCACGAAGCCCGCGGCAACGTGGATTACATCATCATCAATCCTGCTGCGTTCACGCATACCAGCGTTGCACTGCGTGATGCCCTGTTGGCGGTTAGCATTCCTTTTATCGAGGTGCATCTCTCAAATGTGCATGCACGCGAGCCGTTCCGACATCACTCCTATCTTTCCGATGTATCTGCCGGCGTCATCTGTGGACTTGGCGCTGATGGATACTCTTGGGCTTTACAAACGGCAGTAAAACGCCTGTCACATTCCAATTAAACAGAGTACGGAACCACACTCATGGATATTCGTAAAATTAAGAAACTGATCGAACTGGTTGAAGAGTCTGGCATTTCCGAGCTGGAAATCTCAGAAGGCGAAGAGTCCGTTCGTATCAGCCGTTCACCTGCAAATGCCGGCTACCCGATGATGCAGCAAGCTTACGCTGCGCCAATGATGCAGCAGCCTGCACTGGCAACCGCTGTAGCCCCGGCCGCGCCGGTGGCAGCAGAAGCAGCTAAACCAGAGATCAGTGGCCACATCGTGCGTTCACCGATGGTCGGTACCTTCTATCGCACCCCAAGCCCAGACGCGAAAGCCTTCATTGAAGTTGGCCAGAAAGTAAATGCCGGCGACACCCTGTGCATCGTTGAAGCGATGAAAATGATGAACCAGATCGAAGCCGATAAATCCGGCGTTGTGAAGGCGATTCTGGTCGAAAGCGGCCAACCGGTTGAATTTGACGAGCCGCTGGTCATCATCGAATAACGAGGCGAAGCATGCTGGATAAAATTGTCATTGCTAACCGTGGTGAGATCGCGCTGCGCATTCTGCGTGCCTGCAAAGAGCTGGGCATTAAGACTGTTGCCGTACACTCCACCGCGGACCGTGACCTGAAGCACGTGCTGCTGGCGGACGAAACCGTCTGCATCGGCCCGCCACCTTCAGTCAAAAGCTACCTGAACATCCCGGCACTGATCTCCGCCGCTGAAATTACCGGCGCGGTCGCTATCCATCCGGGTTATGGCTTCCTTTCTGAGAACGCCGATTTCGCCGAGCAGGTTGAGCGCTCAGGCTTTATCTTCATCGGCCCGAAAGCCGACACCATCCGCCTGATGGGCGATAAAGTGTCTGCGATCACCGCGATGAAGAAAGCCGGCGTGCCAACCGTGCCAGGCTCTGATGGTTCGCTGACCGACGACATGGAAAAAAACCGTGCCTTCGCTAAGCGCATCGGTTATCCGGTGATCATCAAAGCGTCTGGCGGCGGCGGCGGTCGCGGTATGCGCGTAGTGCGCAGCGACAAAGATCTTGAGCAATCCATCAACATGACGAAAGCGGAAGCCAAAGCGGCTTTCAACAACGACATGGTGTACATGGAGAAGTATCTCGAGAATCCACGCCACATTGAGATTCAGGTACTGGCCGACGGCCAGGGCAACGCTATCTATCTGGCCGAACGTGATTGCTCAATGCAGCGTCGTCACCAGAAAGTGGTTGAAGAAGCACCCGCGCCAGGCATCACGCCGGAACTGCGTCGCTACATCGGCGAACGCTGCTCTAAAGCCTGTATCGACATCGGTTATCGCGGTGCGGGTACGTTCGAGTTCCTGTACGAAAATGGTGAGTTCTACTTCATCGAGATGAACACCCGTATTCAGGTGGAACATCCGGTGACCGAGATGATCACCGGCGTCGATCTGATCAAAGAGCAGCTGCGTATCGCTGCGGGTCAACCGCTGTCGATCAAACAGGAAGACGTGGTGATTCGCGGTCATGCGGTGGAATGCCGTATCAACGCCGAAGATCCTAACACCTTCCTGCCAAGCCCAGGCAAGATTACGCGCTTCCACGCGCCGGGCGGCTTTGGTGTGCGTTGGGAATCGCATATCTATGCCGGCTACAGCGTGCCACCGTACTACGATTCCATGATTGGTAAGCTAATTACCTACGGCGAAAACCGTGACGTGGCAATCTCGCGCATGAAGAATGCGCTGGCGGAACTGATCATCGACGGCATCAAGACCAACATTGAGCTGCAGATGAAAATCATGTCCGATGAAAACTTCCAGCAGGGTGGCACCAACATCCACTATCTGGAGAAGAAACTCGGCCTGCAAGAGAAGTAATTGCAGCGCAGAGCAAAGCAGAGGCCGGTTAACTCCGGCCTTTTTCATTTTTGTTGCCTTTGAGGTTACATAATGGATTGGCGTTTTTTACAAGCGAACAAAGAGGCGCGCTGGTCATTTTATCTGACGTTGGCCTACCTTGCCGTTTGGGGACTTTCTGCCTGGTTAGGTGGCAATGAGATCGGCTTCTTTGGCTTACCAAGATGGTTTGAGCTTTCGTGTCTATTCGCCCCGCTACTGTTTATTGTGTTGTGCTGGCTGATGGTGCGCGTGCTATTCCGCGACATGTCGCTGGAGGATAACGATGGACTCTGAAATCATTCTTCCGCTGTTGGCCTACCTGGTGCTGATCGCCGCACTGTCGGTGTTTGCTATGCGCAAGCAACGTCAGGGCAACTTCCTGAGCGAATACTTCCTCGGCAGCCGTTCGATGGGCGGCTTTGTATTGGCAATGACCATCACCACCACGTATATCAGCGCCAGTTCGTTTATTGGTGGACCTGGCGCGGCCTATAAATATGGCCTCGGATGGGTGCTGCTGGCGATGATTCAGGTACCGGCCGTCTGGCTCTCGCTGGGCGTGTTAGGGAAAAAATTCGCGATTCTGGCGCGCCGCTACAATGCCGTCACGCTCAACGATATGTTATATGGCCGCTACGGCAGCACACTGCTGATCTGGCTATCCAGCATTAGTCTCTTAGTCGCCTTTATTGGCGCAATGACCGTGCAATTTATCGGCGGCGCGCGCCTGCTTGAGACGGCGGCGGGCATTCCTTACGATACCGGCCTGCTGATTTTCGGTGGCACCATCGCGCTCTACACTGCTTTCGGCGGCTTCCGCGCCAGCGTGTTAAACGATGCCATGCAAGGCCTGGTGATGCTGATCGGCACTTTCCTGTTGCTGTTCGCGGTGATTCATCATGCCGGCGGATTAGCCTCTGCGGTGACCAAACTGCACAACATCGATCCGCAGCTGACGTCACCGGAAGGTGTTGGCAATGTCATCAACCCAACCTTCCTCAGCTCCTTTGCCGTGCTGGTGTGTTTTGGGGTGATTGGTCTGCCTCATACCGCCGTACGCTGTATTTCTTATAAAGACAGCAAAGCCATGCATCGCGGTATCGTGCTCGGCACCATCGTCGTGGTGATCCTGATGTTCGGCATGCATCTGGCCGGCGCACTGGGACGCGTAATCCTGCCGGATCTCACCATTCCCGATCGCGTGATTCCTGCGCTAATGATCACCGTTTTGCCGCCGATGGCTGCAGGTGTCTTTCTGGCTGCGCCAATGGCGGCCATTATGTCGACCATTAACGCGCAGTTGCTGCAATCCTCCGCTACGCTGATCAAAGATCTCTACCTGCGTATTGCACCGCAACACAGTGAAAATGAGGCGCGCCTGCGCCTGTTGTCGGGCACTATCACTTTCGTGCTTGGCGTGCTGCTGCTGCTGGCGGCGTGGAATCCACCCGATATGATTATCTGGCTGAATCTGCTGGCATTTGGTGGTCTTGAAGCGGTATTCCTGTGGCCGCTGGTACTGGGCTTGTATTGGGAGCGCGCCAACTCCACGGGCGCAATCAGCGGCATGCTGGTCGGTGCCGGTTGCTACACGCTGCTTGCCAGCCTGAATATTGAATGGTGGGGTTTCCACCCAATCGTTCCTTCATTGATCTTAAGCCTGCTGGCCTTCCTGGTGGGTAATCTGTTTGGCCGCACGCCTGCAACACATGCTGCGGCACTGGAATAAAAGAGAAACACTATGCCTTGGATTCAAATCAAAATTAATAGCACTGGCGAAAACGCCGAAACCCTGAGCGATGCGCTAATGGATGTCGGTGCTGTGTCAGTCACTTTCCAGGATACTCACGACAATCCGGTTTACGAGCCGCTGCCGGGTGAAACGCTGCTGTGGGGCGATACCGATGTCATCGGCCTGTTCGATGCCGAAACCGAGATGAGCGATGTGGTGGCCGAGTTAAGCCAGCACCCGCTGCTGGGATCCGCGTTTCGTCATAAGATCGAACAGATCGAAGATAAAGACTGGGAGCGCGAATGGATGGATAACTTCCACCCGATGCGTTTCGGTGAGCGTTTGTGGATCTGCCCGAGCTGGCGTGATGTGCCGGATCCTTCAGCGGTTAATGTGATGCTCGATCCGGGCCTTGCGTTTGGCACCGGCACACATCCCACCACTTCACTGTGTTTAACCTGGCTCGACGGGCTGGATCTGCAGGGTAAAACGGTGATCGATTTTGGCTGTGGATCGGGCATTCTCGCCATTGCTGCGCTGAAGTTGGGTGCCGCGCAAGCCATTGGTATTGATATCGATCCGCAGGCGATACAGGCTAGCCGCGATAACGCCGAACGTAATGGCGTCTCCGAGCGTTTGGCGCTCTATCTGCCCCATCAGCAGCCAGAAAACCTGCAGGCGGATGTGGTGGTCGCCAACATCCTCGCGGGTCCGCTGCGCGAGCTGGCACCGTTGATCAGCGTGCTGCCGAAAACCGGTGGCCACCTTGGATTGTCCGGCGTGCTGGCGAGCCAGGCCGAAGGCGTGTGTGAAGCTTATGTTGAACGCTTCGATTTGGATCCGGTTGCCGAAAAAGAGGAGTGGTGCCGCATCACCGGCGTGCGTCGCTAAGTCACGTTCTCATTCCCGCATGTCGGCCCGAAGCCGGGCAGGCATGCGTCTCGCCACAAAAAGGGCAAAAAAACCAAGCCTTGTCTGGTTCTTCCCTGCAAACGGCATTACAGAGTAGTCATTTCCACCTCGCCACGTATTATCTGCTGCACGCCGCTTGCCGGTCCCCTTTTTAGTCGAGATTTAGCATGAAAACCGCCCTCTTGCTTAGCGCCATGTTGTCCTTCAGCATCGGTGCAAACGCCGCATCGGCCCCCACCGCACCGCACTGGAGTTATGAAGGCAGCGCCGGCCCAGAACACTGGGGCGAACTCTCCGCCGATTTCAAAACCTGCCATAACGGCAAGTTTCAATCGCCCATTGATATCCGTAATACCATTGAAGGCCGCCTGCCGCCCCTTAGGCTAGAGTTCCACACTGCGGCTGAAAAACTGGTGAATAACGGTCATACCGTGCAGGTGGATGTGGATGATGAAGATAACTTTATGCTGGATGGCGAGATCTTCCGCCTCAAGCAATATCACTTCCACACGCCAAGTGAGAACCAAATCAACGGCCACGCTTATCCCCTCGAAGCGCATTTCGTCCATGCGAACGCCGATGGCGAAATTGCAGTGATTGCCGTGATGTTCGAAGTAGGTAAAGAAAACAGCGCCCTTAACCCGCTTATTGCTGCCATGCCTAAGCAGGAAAATCAGGCTGTGGAGGTGAAGCAGCGGATGGATTTAACTCCGCTCTTCCCAACCGATCGTCACTATTATCGTTTCAGCGGTTCGCTTACCACGCCTCCTTGCACCGAAGGCTTGCGCTGGTTGGTGATGAAGCAGCCCGTCACGCTTTCTCAATCACAGCTGCAAGCATTCCAGCAGGCGTTAAAAAACGCCAACAACCGTCCGCTGCAACCGTTGCATGGTCGCCTGATTGTTGAATAACCTTCGGATAACCTCTGAACGGACAAATTAGTACAATTAATAATCGAAATGCCGTCATTTCTCTGGCTAATTACCGGATGTGGCGGTTTTTATTTTGTGATTATGCTCATGTTTTAAGAAAAATTTTTGTACACAATTTCATCGTATTTTCATAAGCACTTGAATTATAAAGATTAATATCATTTACCCGCGCCTTCAGGCAGATTCCCTGGAACCTTGACGGCGAATTGTTCAAAGTTTGGCCTTTCATCTTTTTTAAAAAATGCGTAATATACGCCGCCTTGCGAACAGTTAGGGTCACTTCTTTTTCATGCGCATTGGACAATATCAGCTACGTAATCGACTCATTGCTGCGCCTATGGCCGGAGTATCCGATAAGCCATTTCGCACCCTGTGTTATGAGAACGGCGCCGGTATGACCGTCTCCGAGATGCTGTCATCTAACCCGGAAGTTTGGGCCAGTGACAAATCACGTTTGCGTATGGTGCATAGTGACGAGCCTGGGATTCGTGCCGTGCAAATTGCCGGTTGCGATCCTGATGAGATGGCTGCCGCCGCGCGCATTAATGTGGTGTCTGGCGCGCAGGTTATCGATATCAACATGGGCTGCCCGGCCAAAAAAGTGAATCGTAAGATGGCAGGTTCAGCACTGCTGCAACATCCGCAACTGGTGGAGTCGATTCTCACCGCGGTCGTAAATGCAGTTGATGTACCGGTTACGCTGAAGATTCGCACCGGCTGGGACAAAGAAAATCGTAATTGTGTAGAGATTGCCCAATTGGCTGAACGCTGTGGCATTCAGGCTCTCACCATTCATGGCCGCACGCGCGCCTGTTTGTTTGAGGGATTTGCTGAATATGACAGCATTCGGACAGTTAAGCAGAGCGTTTCCATTCCGATCATTGCGAATGGCGACATTACTGACCCGCATAAAGCCAGAGCGGTGCTCGACTATACCGGAGCCGATGCTCTTATGGTTGGCCGTGCCGCTCAGGGAAGACCGTGGATCTTCCGGGAAATCCAGCATTATCTGGACACAGGGGAGCTGCTGGCACCGAAGCCGCTGGCTGAAGTGAAGCAAATGCTGATTGGACATATACGGGAGCTGCACGACTTTTACGGTCAGCGCAAAGGATACCGTATTGCCCGAAAACACGTTTCTTGGTACTTGCAGGAAAGTGCTCCTGATGACCAGTTTCGGCGCACATTCAACGCCATAGAGGATGCCAGCGAACAGCTGGAGGCGTTGGAGGCATACTTCGAAAATCTTGCGTAAACGAAATAAAGAGCTGAAAGAACTATGTTCGAACAACGCGTAAATTCTGACGTACTCACCGTTTCTACCGTTAACTCTCAGGATCAGGTGACCCAAAAGCCACTGCGTGATTCGGTTAAACAGTCACTGAAGAACTATTTTGCTCAACTGAACGGTCAGGATGTGAGTGACCTGTATGAGCTGGTATTGGCAGAAGTCGAGCAGCCTCTGTTGGACATGGTGATGCAGTACACCCGTGGCAACCAGACCCGTGCAGCTCTGATGATGGGTATCAACCGCGGTACCCTGCGTAAGAAGCTGAAAAAATACGGCATGAACTAATCAGTTCGTTGCTGCGATAACGCCAGCCTTATGGCTGGCGTTTTTGTTTCTGCTGCGCGGAAAGTCTCCTGACGTTAGCAACGCATGAAACAATTGGCGCGATAATGGTAACGATAGTTGCAATTGCATCAGTAATTTTTTCCCCTCTCAGCAGCGTTTTTTGCCTCCACTTATTACTCGCGTCTCTCTCCTTTCATTACACCTAAGCTGCTCAACGTGTGATCATTACCCGCTTCACCCGTAAGCGTACAAACTCATACATCCTCTCCTGAGCGTTAGCTCACACTGCTTCCATATAGTGAAACTTTTTGCACTATTTGTGATCGTGTCGTCTCGTCATGCTGCCTTTTGGTGCGCCATATTAGTCAGAATCTTCTGAGTGCTTCAGGTTATTAAAAGATCTTTCCAAAGAATTCAGGATTCTGCAAACCTGGCATCAGGTTTGCAGAGTTGTGGATGGCTAACCACCACAGACAGAAAAAGCGCACAGTAAAGTGCGTGCAAACATAACAACACACGATATCGCCACACAGGATGCTTTATGAAAAAGATGATGCTTTCCACTCTGGTTGCTGCAGCCTCGCTGTTCGCTGTTGCTCAACAAGCGCACGCTGGCACCACGCTGGATGCCATTAAGAAGAAAGGTTTTGTACAGTGCGGCATCAGTGACGGCCTGCCAGGCTTCTCTTATGCTGATTCTAACGGCAAATTCACCGGTATCGATGTGGATGTATGCCGTGCAGCCGCTGCTGCGGTATTTGGCGATGCAACCAAAGTGAAATATACCCCGCTGACCGCGAAAGAGCGCTTCACCGCGCTGCAATCGGGCGAAGTGGACATCTTGTCTCGTAACACCACCTGGACCTCATCGCGCGATGGCGGCATGGGCTTCCTGTTTGCAGGGGTGAACTATTACGACGGTATCGGCTTCCTGACTCACCAGAAAGCAGGTTTGAAAAGTGCTAAAGAGCTGGATGGTGCCACCGTGTGTATTCAGGCCGGTACTGATACCGAGCTGAACGTGGCTGACTACTTTAAAACCCATAAAATGCAGTACACACCGGTCACCTTCGACCGCTCTGACGAATCGGCTAAGGCGCTCGACAGCGGCCGTTGCGACACCCTTGCTTCTGACCAATCTCAGCTGTATGCGCTGCGTATTAAACTTGGCAAGCCAGACGAGTTCATCGTACTGCCAGAAGTGATCTCCAAAGAGCCGCTGGGTCCAGTTGTGCGTCGCGGTGATGACGATTGGTTCACCATCGTTAAATGGTCGCTGTATGCCATGCTGAACGCGGAAGAGATGGGTATCAGCTCTAAAAATGTCGATGACATGGTGGCGAAGCCAACTACACCGGATATGGCACATTTGCTGGGCGCGGAAGGTGATTTCGGTAAAGACCTGAAGCTGGATAACAAGTGGGCTTACAACATCATCAAACAAGTCGGTAACTATCAGGAAGTGTTCGATCGTAACGTTGGCAAAGATAGCGCACTGAAAATTAAGCGCGGTCAGAATGCGCTCTGGAATCAGGGCGGCATCCAGTACGCTCCGCCAGTGCGTTAATTTCGTCCTGCCAGTCGGGCACCGCATCCTGCGGTGCCCACGCGTAATCTTCACTGAGGTTTTAACATGTCGCAACGCCCAACCGTAAAAAGGGATTTTTCGTTCGGTAATCCTACGGTTCGCGCCTGGCTTTACCAGATCGTCGCGATTGTTGCCGTGCTTGCTGTGGTGGGATATTTGATCCACAACACCGTAATCAACCTGGCCAATCGTGGCATCACTTCCGGATTCGGGTTTCTTGATCGCAGTGCCGGCTTCGGCATTGTCCAGCACCTGATCGATTACACCGAAGGCGATACTTACGCGCGCGTGTTTATGGTGGGGTTAACCAACACCCTGCTGGTTTCTGCGCTGTGTATTGTGTTTGCCTCAATTCTTGGCTTTGCTATCGGTCTGGCGCGTTTGTCAGAAAACTGGCTGCTGCGTAAGCTCTCAACCATTTATATTGAGACCTTCCGTAATATCCCGCCGCTGCTGCAAATCTTCTTTTGGTACTTTGCGGTTCTGCGTAACCTGCCCGGCCCTCGTCAGGCGCTAAACGCTTTTGATATGGCATTCGTCAGCAATCGCGGTTTGTATATCCCATGGCCAGAATATGCGCCCGGTACCTGGCCATTCCTGATCGCATTGGCATTAGCGGTGCTTGGTTGCGTGGCGCTGTTCCGTTATAACCGCAAATATCAGTTAAAAACCGGTCAACTGCGTCGCACCTGGCCAGCTGCGGTTGGACTTGTGGTGTTACTGCCGCTGATTGCGCATACCTTGTTTGGCGCTGCTATGCATTGGGATGTGCCGGAACTGCGTGGGTTTAACTTCCGCGGCGGTTTCGTGATGATACCTGAGCTCGCCGCGTTGACCCTCGCGCTGTCGGTTTATACCTCATCATTTATCGCTGAAGTGATTCGCTCGGGGATTCAGTCGGTACCTCATGGTCAAAGTGAAGCCGCACGTTCGCTCGGTTTGCCCAATCCAGTGACCATGCGCCAGGTGATCATCCCGCAGGCAATGCGCGTGATCATCCCACCACTGACCAGCCAGTATCTCAATATCGTGAAAAACTCATCGCTGGCGGCCGCTATCGGCTATCCAGACATGGTTTCGCTGTTTGCCGGTACCGTGCTGAACCAAACCGGTCAGGCGATTGAAACCATCGCGATTACCATGGCGGTATACCTGATTATCAGCCTGATCATTTCACTGCTGATGAACCTCTATAATCGCAAAATTGCGCTGGTTGAGCGTTAAGAGAACGGGATCATTATGTCTGTTACTACACATGAAACACCGCCGATTCCGACCCATCCACTCAGCAAGGCTTGGCTTTGGGCGCGCAAAAATCTGTTCTCCAGCTGGCTGAATACGCTCCTCACCCTATTCAGCATCTGGCTGATCTGGAACGTGATTCCTCCGGCTCTGAACTGGCTGGTATTTCAGGCTAACTGGATTGGCGAGACGCGCGCAGACTGCACAAAAGAAGGTGCTTGCTGGGTGTTTATCCATGCACGCTTTGGCCAGTTTATGTATGGGCTTTATCCACATGAGTTGCGCTGGCGCATCAATCTGTCGCTGGTCATCGGCTTACTCTCGATCGTTCCGATGTTCATCAAATCGATGCCACGTCGCGGTCGCTATATCGCCTGCTGGGCGTTGGTATATCCGATTGTGGTTTGGTTCTTGATGTACGGGGGCTATTTCGGTTTAGAGCGCGTAGAGACTCGCCAATGGGGCGGTCTGACATTGACGCTGATTATCGCTTCAGTGGGGATTGCCGGCGCGCTGCCTTTAGGCATTTTATTGGCGCTGGGACGCCGATCTGAAATGCCGGTGGTGCGTACACTGTCGATCATCTTCATTGAGTTCTGGCGTGGTGTACCGCTGATTACCGTGCTGTTTATGTCGTCGGTAATGTTGCCGCTGTTCATGGCGGAAGGCACTACGATCGATAAACTGGTGCGTGCACTGGTTGGCGTGATCTTGTTCCAGTCCGCTTATGTCGCGGAAGTGGTGCGCGGCGGTTTGCAGGCGCTGCCGAAAGGCCAATATGAAGCGGCTGAATCACTGTCACTGGGCTACTGGAAAACCCAAATGCTGGTGATTTTACCGCAGGCGCTCAAGATGACCATTCCCGGCCTCGTGAATACCATCATTGCACTGTTTAAAGATACCAGCCTGGTGATCATCATCGGTCTATTCGATCTCTTCAGTAGCGTGCAGCAAGCCACCGTTGACCCAACATGGTTGGGTATGTCGACGGAAGGCTATGTCTTTGCTGCCATGGTTTACTGGATTTTCTGTTTTAGCATGTCGCGCTATAGCCAGTATCTGGAAAAGCGTTTTCACACCGGGCGTGCATCGCACTGAGGTTTAACATGACACAAACTATGACTAATGCGGCTGATGCCATGATGATTACACTCGAAAACGTCAATAAATGGTACGGCCAGTTCCATGTACTGAAAGACATCAACTTAAAAGTGAAACCACGCGAACGTATCGTACTGTGCGGGCCTTCAGGTTCGGGTAAATCGACGACTATTCGTTGCATTAATCACCTGGAAGAACATCAGCAAGGCCGTATCGTAGTTGATGGGATCCATTTGAATCATGATATCCGCAATATCGAACGCGTTCGCACCGAAGTAGGCATGGTTTTCCAGCATTTTAATCTTTTCCCTCATCTTACCGTTCTGCAAAACTGCACGCTGGCACCAATATGGGTGCGTAAAATGCCGAAGAAAGAAGCGGAAGAGCTGGCTATGCATTACCTTCAGCGTGTACGTATCGCCGAGCATGCGCACAAGTTCCCCGGTCAACTCTCAGGGGGACAGCAGCAACGTGTGGCAATCGCCCGGTCACTCTGCATGAAGCCGAAAATTATGCTGTTTGATGAGCCAACATCCGCGCTCGATCCAGAAATGGTCAAAGAAGTGCTCGATACGATGATTGGCCTGGCAGAAGATGGCATGACGATGCTGTGCGTTACGCATGAAATGGGCTTTGCGCGCACCGTGGCGGATCGCGTGATCTTTATGGATCGCGGTGAAATTGTGGAAGAGGCGCCGCCACAGGAGTTCTTTGCTAACCCGAAATCAGAACGTACGCGTGCATTCCTGTCGCAAGTTATTCATTGATGTTCAGTCAGTTAAGTTAACAATCGCCTCTGCTGTAAAGCAGGGGCTTTTTTATATCTGTGGTTTTAAGGGTTGCGAAGCGTTGATTTCGTAGCGGTAGCATGACTTTTTGAAACATACAAAAAAACCCTGAACTTTCGTTCAGGGCTTCTGTGTTTGATGCCTGGCAGTTCCCTACTCTCGCATGGGGAGACCCCACACTACCATCGGCGCTACGGCGTTTCACTTCTGAGTTCGGCATGGGGTCAGGTGGGACCACCGCGCTAAAGCCGCCAGGCAAATTCTTTTAAACCGAACTCATGCCTATAACTGGTGCTGATACCCAGAGTCGAACTGGGGACCTCACCCTTACCAAGGGTGCGCTCTACCAACTGAGCCATATCAGCACGCTAAATTTGATGCCTGGCAGTTCCCTACTCTCGCATGGGGAGACCCCACACTACCATCGGCGCTACGGCGTTTCACTTCTGAGTTCGGCATGGGGTCAGGTGGGACCACCGCGCTAAAGCCGCCAGGCAAATTCTTTTCGCTCTGTCCTGTGTCTTTTACGCTGCTGCTGCGTTGGCCGCACTCGCGCTACTCCGTCACATACCCTCGTATGCTCCGTCGTATCGTCTCGTTTGCCGCCTTGCTTCAGCGCAAAATCCTTCGGACTTAACTCCGCAGGACAAAACTGGATTCTTTATCCGTTAAAACAAGCTGAAAATTTCAGGTCTCTCAGACCAAAACGCCTCTGGCGTTGTAAGGTTAAGCCTCACGGGTCATTAGTACCGGTTAGCTCAACGCATCGCTGCGCTTACACATCCGGCCTATCAACGTCGTAGTCTTCAACGTCCCTTCAGGACTCTCAAGGAGTCAGGGAGAACTCATCTCGGGGCAAGTTTCGTGCTTAGATGCTTTCAGCACTTATCTTTTCCGCACTTAGCTACCGGGCAATGCCATTGGCATGACAACCCGAACACCAGTGGTGCGTTCACTCCGGTCCTCTCGTACTAGGAGCAACCCCCCTCAATTCTCCAGCGCCCACGGCAGATAGGGACCGAACTGTCTCACGACGTTCTAAACCCAGCTCGCGTACCACTTTAAACGGCGAACAGCCGTACCCTTGGGACCTACTTCAGCCCCAGGATGTGATGAGCCGACATCGAGGTGCCAAACACCGCCGTCGATATGAACTCTTGGGCGGTATCAGCCTGTTATCCCCGGAGTACCTTTTATCCGTTGAGCGATGGCCCTTCCATTCAGAACCACCGGATCACTATGACCTGCTTTCGCACCTGCTCGAGCCGTCACTCTCGCAGTCAAGCTGGCTTATGCCATTGCACTAACCTCCTGATGTCCGACCAGGATTAGCCAACCTTCGTGCTCCTCCGTTACTCTTTGGGAGGAGACCGCCCCAGTCAAACTACCCACCAGACACTGTCCGCAGCCCGGATTACGGGCCTACGTTAGAACATCAAACATTAAAGGGTGGTATTTCAAGGTTGGCTCCACGCAGACTGGCGTCCACGCTTCAAAGCCTCCCACCTATCCTACACATCAAGGCTCAATGTTCAGTGTCAAGCTATAGTAAAGGTTCACGGGGTCTTTCCGTCTTGCCGCGGGTACACTGCATCTTCACAGCGATTTCAATTTCACTGAGTCTCGGGTGGAGACAGCCTGGCCATCATTACGCCATTCGTGCAGGTCGGAACTTACCCGACAAGGAATTTCGCTACCTTAGGACCGTTATAGTTACGGCCGCCGTTTACCGGGGCTTCGATCAAGAGCTTCTCCTTGCGGATAACCCCATCAATTAACCTTCCGGCACCGGGCAGGCGTCACACCGTATACGTCCACTTTCGTGTTTGCACAGTGCTGTGTTTTTAATAAACAGTTGCAGCCAGCTGGTATCTTCGACTGGCTTCGGCTCGGGGAGCAAGTCCCTCTACCTACGCGCCAGCGTGCCTTCTCCCGAAGTTACGGCACCATTTTGCCTAGTTCCTTCACCCGAGTTCTCTCAAGCGCCTTGGTATTCTCTACCTGACCACCTGTGTCGGTTTGGGGTACGATTTCGTGTTACCTGGAGCTTAGAGGCTTTTCCTGGAAGCAGGGCATCAGTTACTTCACCACCGTGGTGGCTCGTCGTCACGCCTCAGCCTTAAGACACCCCGGATTTACCAAAGGTGTCAGCCTACACGCTTAAACCGGGACAACCGTCGCCCGGATAACCTAGCCTTCTCCGTCCCCCCTTCGCAGTAACACCAAGTGCAGGAATATTAACCTGCTTCCCATCGACTACGCTTTTCAGCCTCGCCTTAGGGGTCGACTCACCCTGCTCCGATTAACGTTGAACAGGAACCCTTGGTCTTCCGGCGAGCGGGCTTTTCACCCGCTTTATCGTTACTTATGTCAGCATTCGCACTTCTGATACCTCCAGCATGCCTCACAGCACACCTTCAACGGCTTACAGAACGCTCCCCTACCCAACAACGCATACGCGTCGCTGCCGCAGCTTCGGTGCATGGTTTAGCCCCGTTACATCTTCCGCGCAGGCCGACTCGACCAGTGAGCTATTACGCTTTCTTTAAATGATGGCTGCTTCTAAGCCAACATCCTGGCTGTCTGTGCCTTCCCACATCGTTTCCCACTTAACCATGACTTTGGGACCTTAGCTGGCGGTCTGGGTTGTTTCCCTCTTCACGACGGACGTTAGCACCCGCCGTGTGTCTCCCGTGATAACATTCTTCGGTATTCGCAGTTTGCATCGGGTTGGTAAGCCGGGATGGCCCCCTAGCCGAAACAGTGCTCTACCCCCGAAGATGAGTTCACGAGGCGCTACCTAAATAGCTTTCGGGGAGAACCAGCTATCTCCCGGTTTGATTGGCCTTTCACCCCCAGCCACAAGTCATCCGCTAATTTTTCAACATTAGTCGGTTCGGTCCTCCAGTTAGTGTTACCCAACCTTCAACCTGCCCATGGCTAGATCACCGGGTTTCGGGTCTATACCCTGCAACTTAACGCCCAGTTAAGACTCGGTTTCCCTGCGGCTCCCCTATACGGTTAACCTTGCTACAGAATATAAGTCGCTGACCCATTATACAAAAGGTACGCAGTCACCCCCATAAATGAAGGCTCCCACTGCTTGTACGTACACGGTTTCAGGTTCTGTTTCACTCCCCTCGCCGGGGTTCTTTTCGCCTTTCCCTCACGGTACTGGTTCACTATCGGTCAGTCAGGAGTATTTAGCCTTGGAGGATGGTCCCCCCATATTCAGACAGGATACCACGTGTCCCGCCCTACTCTTCGAACTCACAGAATGTGCACTTTCGTGTACGGGGCTATCACCCGGTATCGCGCGACTTTCCAGACGCTTCCACTAACGCACAAACTGATTCAGGTTCTGGGCTGTTCCCCGTTCGCTCGCCGCTACTGGGGGAATCTCGGTTGATTTCTTTTCCTCTGGGTACTTAGATGTTTCAGTTCCCCAGGTTCGCCTCGCAACACTATGTATTCATGTTGCGATGATGCACTGAGTGCACCGGGTTTCCCCATTCGGACATCGTCGGCTGTAGCGGTTCATATCACCTTACCGACGCTTTACGCAGATTAGCACGTCCTTCATCGCCTCTGACTGCCAGGGCATCCACCGTGTACGCTTAGTCGCTTAACCTCACAACCCACAGGCGTTTTGCAACGCTGCAGACTGCAGGCATTGAGAGACTCGAACATGTCGTTATTCATTTCTTATTACGGAGAAATGAACCAACACGTCGTTTCAATTTTCAGCTTGTTCCGGATTGTTAAAGAGCATAATACTTCGCAGCACGCCGTTGCCGGCACGCTCTGAAGTATTGTTTTGAGTCACTGTAATGGTGGAGCTAAGCGGGATCGAACCGCTGACCTCCTGCGTGCAAGGCAGGCGCTCTCCCAGCTGAGCTATAGCCCCATACAGTTACTGCAGAGACCACTACTACCACTCACCAGGAGTCCCGCTTTTACAAACGGTCATTTCTTTTCAGGCAAGGCAAAGTGTCGCGACGTATAGTTCACTATACGAGCGGCGCTTTAACGCAGCATGAGAAGAAATTTGGTAGGCCTGAGTGGACTTGAACCACCGACCTCACCCTTATCAGGGGTGCGCTCTAACCACCTGAGCTACAAGCCTGTAGAGGTTTTTTCTGCTCGTTACTTTCTATCAGACAATCTGTGTGAGCACTACGCGGGAAGGTATCTTCAGGTAAGGAGGTGATCCAACCGCAGGTTCCCCTACGGTTACCTTGTTACGACTTCACCCCAGTCATGAATCACAAAGTGGTAAGCGCCCTCCCGAAGGTTAAGCTACCTACTTCTTTTGCAACCCACTCCCATGGTGTGACGGGCGGTGTGTACAAGGCCCGGGAACGTATTCACCGTAGCATTCTGATCTACGATTACTAGCGATTCCGACTTCACGGAGTCGAGTTGCAGACTCCGATCCGGACTACGACGCACTTTATGAGGTCCGCTTGCTCTCGCGAGGTCGCTTCTCTTTGTATGCGCCATTGTAGCACGTGTGTAGCCCTACTCGTAAGGGCCATGATGACTTGACGTCATCCCCACCTTCCTCCAGTTTATCACTGGCAGTCTCCTTTGAGTTCCCGGCCGAACCGCTGGCAACAAAGGATAAGGGTTGCGCTCGTTGCGGGACTTAACCCAACATTTCACAACACGAGCTGACGACAGCCATGCAGCACCTGTCTCAGAGTTCCCGAAGGCACCAAAGCATCTCTGCTAAGTTCTCTGGATGTCAAGAGTAGGTAAGGTTCTTCGCGTTGCATCGAATTAAACCACATGCTCCACCGCTTGTGCGGGCCCCCGTCAATTCATTTGAGTTTTAACCTTGCGGCCGTACTCCCCAGGCGGTCGACTTAACGCGTTAGCTCCGGAAGCCACTCCTCAAGGGAACAACCTCCAAGTCGACATCGTTTACGGCGTGGACTACCAGGGTATCTAATCCTGTTTGCTCCCCACGCTTTCGCACCTGAGCGTCAGTCTTTGTCCAGGGGGCCGCCTTCGCCACCGGTATTCCTCCAGATCTCTACGCATTTCACCGCTACACCTGGAATTCTACCCCCCTCTACAAGACTCTAGCCTGCCAGTTTCGAATGCAGTTCCCAGGTTAAGCCCGGGGATTTCACATCCGACTTGACAGACCGCCTGCGTGCGCTTTACGCCCAGTAATTCCGATTAACGCTTGCACCCTCCGTATTACCGCGGCTGCTGGCACGGAGTTAGCCGGTGCTTCTTCTGCGGGTAACGTCAATCGGTAAGGTTATTAACCTCACCGCCTTCCTCCCCGCTGAAAGTACTTTACAACCCGAAGGCCTTCTTCATACACGCGGCATGGCTGCATCAGGCTTGCGCCCATTGTGCAATATTCCCCACTGCTGCCTCCCGTAGGAGTCTGGACCGTGTCTCAGTTCCAGTGTGGCTGGTCATCCTCTCAGACCAGCTAGGGATCGTCGCCTAGGTGAGCCATTA
Organism: Pantoea sp. X-Soil-ISGK-421; assembly: GCF_059730785.1. Classification (NCBI taxonomy): domain Bacteria; kingdom Pseudomonadati; phylum Pseudomonadota; class Gammaproteobacteria; order Enterobacterales; family Erwiniaceae; genus Pantoea; species Pantoea sp. X-Soil-ISGK-421. Next base: position 3,686,387 of record NZ_AP035979.1, read on the forward strand.
CCCCACCTACTAGCTAATCCCATCTGGGCACATCCGATGGTGTGAGGCCCGAAGGTCCCCCACTTTGGTCTTGCGACGTTATGCGGTATTAGCTACCGTTTCCAGTAGTTATCCCCCTCCATCGGGCAGTTTCCCAGACATTACTCACCCGTCCGCCACTCGTCACCCAAGGAGCAAGCTCCTCTGTGCTACCGTTCGACTTGCATGTGTTAGGCCTGCCGCCAGCGTTCAATCTGAGCCATGATCAAACTCTTCAATTTAAGTTTGATTTGCTTAAACAAGTTAAGCGATGCTCATCTGTAAAACGTCATAATGAATTTCATTATGTGTTCACTCGTGAGACTTGATATTTTTTTGCGTCCGGAGACGCTGATATCAATCCTGCGAGTGCCCACACAGATTGTCTGATAAATTGTTAAAGAGCGTTGCGAGCAGCGGGTTAACCGTCTGTCGCGAGGTGGCGTATACTACGCTTTCCTCCTTCAGAGTCAAACACTTTTTTCAGCGTTTTCATCCGGCGGGGTGAATTTCTTCACTCCCTGCTGAGCCGTCTGCGTTGCCGCTTTGCCGTCTCAGTGGTGGCGCATTATAGGGATCCGAGTTTTTTGCACAACCCCTTTTTTCGATCTTTTTAATCGACTGGCGAGTTTTCATTCTTTTCGCTGCGATCGCGAGCGATCTGCTCAAAAATCATCTTGTTTATCCGCCTTTTAAACCGCAGGCTTGGGTAAAAACGTAAAAGGAGAAGATCATGTCTACAGCCCTACGACCTTATAAGAGCCATTTTCCACAACTAGGCGATCGCGTGATGATCGATAACAGCAGTGTGGTGGTGGGCGAAGTACAACTTGCCGATGACGTAAGCATCTGGCCGCTGGTTGCGATTCGCGGTGACGTAAATAAAGTCGTGATTGGCAAAAGAAGCAATATTCAGGACGGCAGCGTACTGCACGTGACTCACAAGTCCAGCAGCAACCCGCAAGGTTATCCGCTGATTGTTGGTGAGGATGTCACGGTGGGGCATAAAGCAATGCTGCACGGCTGTACTATCGGCAATCGCGTACTGGTTGGTATGGGATCGATTCTACTGGATGGTGTAATTGTCGAAGACGATGTGATGATTGGTGCGGGCAGCTTAGTGCCACCAGGTAAACGCCTGGAAAGTGGCTACCTCTATCTGGGCAGTCCAGTTAAGCAGGTACGCCCGCTCAATGAAGCTGAAATCGCCGGACTACTTTATTCATCTAACAACTATGTGGCCTGGAAGAATGAATATCTCGATCAGGAAAGCCAAACTCATCCCTGATCGTCAAGCTTATTACTGATGCATTGCCTGCTTCAGTTTGGTTATCACTGGCGTGATCTCTGGCATCACGCCATGCCATAAATGGAAAGCGTGAGCCGCTTGACCAACTAGCATGCCAACACCATCAGCAAGCTGCTGCGCACCCTGTTGCTGGCACCACAGTAAAAATGGCGTCAAACCTTGTTGATAAAACATGTCGTAGCAACGCGTCTGCGGGCGAACAAGTGATGCGGCTAATGCCGGAACTTCGCCATCGACACCGCTTGAGGTCGCATTAATGATCAGATCAAATTCCTGACCCGCTAGTTGCTCGAAACTGGACGCTTTAATTTCACCGCTAAGTTGGAAAATCTCTGCCAGCTGCTCGGCGCGCACCACGGTGCGATTCACCACCACCAGCGAACATCCAAATGAAAGCAGCGGTAGGATTACGCCACGCGCAGCACCACCGGCACCCACCAGCAGAATTCGATCGCCTGGATGGATCATCTCCAGACGTTCTAGATCGCTGAGCAAACCGATGCCATCCGTGTTATCACCGAAGATCTTGCCCTGTGCATCTTTCTTTAATGTGTTAACCGCTCCAGATAATGCGGCGCGCTCGCTAAGCTCATCCGCAAACTCCCACGCCTGCTGTTTGAAAGGTAGCGTGACGTTGGCACCTTTTCCGCCGTTAGCAAAGAAGTCAGCGATCGACTGAGAAAAACCATCAAGTGGCGCGCACTCCATTCCATATTGATGATCAATACCGGTTTGCTCAGCAAACCGGCTATGAATGAAAGGAGATTTGCTATGCGCAATGGGATGTCCAAAAACGGCAAAACTTTTCATAAATTAGCCCTGACGAATAAGTTCACCGCTAATGACATCGCGGATTTCAGAAGGATTCAGGCGCCCACCCGTTTCAGCATGCAAAACCGGGAAATCTGAACCAAATTGCTGCGCAACCTCTTCGGCATTACGACAAGGTGGCTCACCAGAGAGGTTGGCACTGGTCGAAACCAAAGGTTTACCAAAACTACGGCATAAAGCCTGAACATCAGGATGATCGCTAACGCGAATTGCCAGTGAGTCAAAACGACCTGTTAACCAGCGCGGCGTGTGTGGCGAAGCGGGCACCACATAGGTTACCGGGCCTGGCCAGCTCGCAAACATACGCTCGCGCTGCAATACCGAGAGTTCACGATCAGCAATATAAGGTTCAAGTTGCGCGTAATCACCCGCAATCAAAATAAGTCCCTTCTCGACTGGACGCTGCTTAAGTGCCAGAAGCGTCATTACGGCACTTTCACTATCGGGATCGCAGCCTAATCCAAACACGGCTTCGGTTGGATAGGCGATAACTGCCTGTTGTTGTAGCTGCTCGATGCAAAAATCGAGACTGCCTGCTGAATACTGACTTGGCTTCATGATGATGATTCGTCCTGGACGATGGGCTTACCGCAACGTTTGCTGGCACAAAAGCGCTTTATGCCCTGTGCGGTTTTTTTCTCAATTAATAATGGGAACTGACAATGCGGGCAAACGCCTTCAACCGGTGCTGAGTTAAGTGCAAACTGGCAATCTGGATAGCGATCGCAGGAATAGAAGGTTTTGCCATAGCGCGAGCGCCGTTGAACCAGTTTACCGCTCTGACACTGCGGACAGGCAATAGCCGTTTCATCCGGCTTGTCGATGGTTTCGGTGTAATTACATTCCGGATAATGACTGCAACCCACGAACATGCCAAATCGTCCCTGGCGAAGAACTTTGTCTGCGCCACACTGCGGGCACGCGTGGCCTTCCAGTACTTTAACGACATGACCGTCTCCCTGACTTTTTAGCGGGCGGATGTAGTCGCAGGTAGGATAATTAACGCACCCCAGAAAGGGGCCGTGTTTACCGGAGCGTATAACTAATTCTGCCCCGCAAGCGGGGCAGGGATCGTGTTTAGGCACGGAGAATAGTGCTGATTTACTCATATTACCGGTTGCATCAATCGCAGATTATTAATGCAGCATACCTTCATTGACGTCGAATAACAGTTCTTCCATTTGTTGATAGGCGTTTTCACATCCTGGAATGTTAAACAGCACCATCAACACCACCCATTTGAGATCTTCAAGATCGAATTCGAGGGTATCAAGGGCCATTACACGTTCGATGACCATCTCGCGCGTTTCCATATTCAGCACCTGGACCTGTTCCAGGAACAAAATAAAACCGCGACATTCTGCATCTAAGCGCTGGTTTTCCTCTTCGGTATAGATGCGCATTGAGAGCGGATCATTTGCCATGAGTACAGGCGCAACTAAGCCTTCCTGATAATCCGCTAACCGCTCAAGCCAATTCAACGCATTGTAGATATCTTCACGATGAAAACCGGCATCGGTTAAATCATCGGTCAATTTATCCTGATCAACGCGCATTTCAGCTTCGTTGTGGATATACGTCTCAAACAAGTACATAAGTACGTCGAACATGGCATGCCCTCCTCAATCGGACATAGCCGCCGGGTACAGCTGCGATCCATCCTGCTAACTCCAGCTCCAGCAGGTGAGCTGCGATAACTGGCACAGGTTGGCCGGCACGTTCAGCGACGACGTCAACAGGTGTAACCTCATCACCTACGTTAGCCAACACAGTTGCAAATGGCAATGGAACATCGTCACTGTCTTGTGAATATATTGTTTCTGAAGTGCTATCAGGCAACCATTGCAGCGTCGAATGTAAATCCTCAAGAATATTGTTGGGATGCGCCACCAGCAGCGCACCTTGCTGGATGAGCCAGTGCGTCCCTTCACTGCCTGGATTGCCTAGCGCACCGGGTAACGCATAAACGTTACGATTTTGTTCCAAAGCATAGCGTGCTGTAACTAGCGAACCGCTTTTCAACGAGGCTTCAATCACCAACACACCCAAGCTTAAACCACTGATAATGCGATTACGTCGTGGAAAGTTAACCGCATGCGGTGCCATATCAAGGGGAAATTCCGAGATCAGCGCGCCACCACCAATAACAATCTCGCGCGCCAGTGCTTGATGACTTTTAGGGTAGATATGCTGCAGGCCGCTGCCTAACACTGCCACGGTCTTGCCCTGCACTTCTAACGCGGCTCGATGCGCCACGCCGTCAATTCCACGAGCCAGACCGCTGGTGATAGTCAATCCACTCAGCGCCAATTGCTGCGTAAACCAACTTCCCCATTGCTGACCATAATGCGTGCAAAGGCGACTTCCCACCACACCGAGCTGTGGTGTCTGCAAGACGTCCAAACTACCGGCAACATACAGCAGTGATGGACGTCGACTGATTTCCGCTAACGCCGAAGGATAATATTCATCGATGCAGGCCACTAAATGATGCTGTTCATGCTCCAGCCACACATACGTTCGTTCTAACTGGCGCGGGCATAGCACATTGAACTGTTGTCGCTGTGTTTCGTTTAATCCCTGATCCAACAAAAGCTCATTATCAACATGCGCATTATCTTGCAGCGTCACAGCCAAATTTTTGGCAAGCCGGCGGCTTAAGCCCTTCACATTTGCCAGCCTGAGCATCCATTCAATTCTTTCCATGCCACACTCCCTGTCAGCCGCGCTATGATGCGGCGCAATGCTGTCAATCAGGCATCAAAAAGTCTACAATATGAGGCAGTAATCTTTTCTTTAACGCATACAGATCTGGATATTTATGTCAGTTTTGCAGGTATTACATTTCCCTGATGATCGCCTTCGCAAAATCGCTGCGCCGGTGGCAACCGTAAACGCAGACGTTCAGCGTATTGTCGACGACATGTTCGAAACCATGTACGCCGAAGAAGGTATTGGCTTAGCGGCGACTCAGGTCGACATTCATCAGCGCATCATTGTTATTGATGTTTCTGAAAATCGTGACGAGCGTTTGGTATTGATCAATCCGGAACTGCTGGAGAAAAGCGGTGAAACCGGAATTGAAGAAGGATGTCTTTCCATTCCTGAGCAACGTGCTTTTGTGCCGCGCGCTGAATGGGTCAAAGTGCGTGCGCAGGATCGCGACGGCAAAAGCTTTGAGCTGGAAACCGATGGTTTGCTGGCGATTTGTATCCAGCACGAAATCGATCATCTTGATGGCAAACTTTTCATAGATTATCTGTCGCCTCTGAAACGTCAGCGCATCAAACAGAAACTGGAAAAATTGGCCCGCCTAAACGCACGCGAAGATTAAGTGCTAATAGAAGGTTAAACTGTGTCTGCACCGCTCAAAATTATCTTTGCCGGTACACCTGACTTTGCAGCGCGTCATTTAGACGCGTTGCTTGCTTCTGAGCATCAGGTTGTTGGTGTCTTTACCCAGCCCGATCGTCCTGCCGGACGCGGTAATAAACTTACGCCAAGCCCGGTAAAAATCCTGGCGCAGGCGCACGATATTCCCGTGTTTCAACCAAAATCTCTGAAGCCTGAAGAGAACCAGCATCTGGTTGCCGATTTGCAGGCCGATATTATGGTGGTAGTCGCTTATGGCTTGATCCTGCCGAAAGCCGTGCTGGTTATGCCGCGCTTGGGTTGTATTAATGTGCATGGCTCGCTGCTGCCACGCTGGCGCGGAGCTGCGCCTATTCAACGCTCTCTATGGGCCGGCGATACCGAAACTGGCGTCACCATCATGCAGATGGATGTTGGCCTTGATACCGGTGACATGCTGCATAAGCTGTCTTGCCCAATTACAGCAGAAGACACCAGTGCTTCGCTGTATGAAAAGTTGGCGCAACTCGGTCCGCAAGGCATGTTGTTAACGCTGGATCTGTTGGCAAGTGGTAACGCTAAACCAGAAGTTCAGGATGAAGCGCTGGTCTCTTATGCCGAGAAACTGAGCAAAGAAGAAGCACGCCTTGATTGGTCACTTCCAGCAGCACAATTGGAACGTTGTATTCGCGCCTTCAATCCATGGCCAATGAGCTATTTCATGATAGAAGAGCAACCGGTAAAAGTCTGGCAGGCAACGATTTTGCCTCATCAGAATAAACAACCCGGTGAAATACTACATGCTGATAAACAAGGTATTCAGATTGCGACCGCTGATGGTGTGCTTAATCTGTTAACGCTGCAACCTGCCGGTAAAAAAGCCATGTCCGCTCAGGATCTGCTCAATTCACGTCGCGAATGGTTCGTTGCTGGAACCGTTCTGGCCTGATCCTCCAAGCCCGGTTTGACCGGGCTTTTTGTTTGATGAAATAAAATGAAAAAAGCTACCAACCTGCGCAGCCTGGCCGCGCAACTCATTGAACGCGTTGTGGACAAGGGCGAATCGCTAAGTGCCATTTTACCGGGCGCGCAAAAGACCTTATCCGACAAAGATGGCGCGCTGCTGCAAGAGCTCTGTTTTGGCGTGATGCGCACGCTGCCGCAGCTGGAAGCCTTAATCGGCAAATTGATGGAGCGCACGTTAACCGGTAAGCAGCGAGTGTTGCATTATCTGTTGATGGTTGGCCTTTATCAGCTGCTTTATACGCGCGTGCCTGCGCATGCAGCATTGGCAGAAACCGTTGCGGGAGCTGAAGTACTTAAACGGGCGAATTTAAAAGGTCTATTAAACGGTGTGTTGCGCCAATTCCTGCGTCAGCAAGAAGTGCTATTAGCCGAAGTTGACCAAGGCACGCAACGCTACTGGCATCCTGGCTGGTTGCTCAAACGTCTGCAGGCAGCGTGGCCAGATCAGTGGAAGCAAATTGTTGAAGCCAATAATCAGCGCCCGCCGATGTGGCTGCGCGTCAATCGTCAGCATCATAGTCGTGATGCCTGGCTGGCGTTATTGCAGGCAGAAGACAAAATTGCCTTCCCTGCCGACGCGCCCGATGCATTGCGTTTGGACTCCCCCGCTCCAGTCAGCCATTTGCCAGGTTTCGATCAAGGTTGGGTGACAGTGCAGGATCTCTCAGCGCAACGTTGCGCACTGCTACTTGAACCGAAGAATGGTGAATCTATTCTCGATCTCTGCGCTGCTCCGGGTGGAAAAACCACACATATCCTCGAAATAGCCCCGCAGTCCAAAGTATTAGCCGTCGATATTGATCAGCAACGTCTGCTCCGCGTGCATGAAAACCTCCAGCGGCTGGGTATGCAGGCTGAAGTGCGTCAGGGGGATGGTCGTACACCGGCAGAATGGTGTGGTGACATGCAATTTGATCGCATTTTGCTTGATGCACCCTGCTCTGCCACTGGCGTTATTCGTCGCCATCCCGACATCAAATGGCTGCGGCGCGATCGTGATATTCCAGAGCTGGCGAATTTACAGCGTGAAATTCTGGAAGCAGTTTGGCCGCGTCTCAAATCTGGCGGCACCATGATTTATGCCACCTGCTCCATTTTGCCGGAAGAGAACCATAATCAAATCAGCAGTTTTTTGGCCGCACACAGCGATGCTGTAGCTGAAGCGTTGCCCCAAGGCCAAAGCAATGGCTGGCAGGTTTTCCCTACCATCGATGGCGGCGATGGTTTCTTCTACGCTAAGCTGATGAAAAAATAGTGCTGCGCACTCTGACAAGAGCATCTAAGCCATGAAAATCATTATCCTCGGCGCCGGTCAGGTCGGCGGAACCCTGGCAGAAAATCTGGTTGGGGAAAACAACGATATTACGGTCGTCGACAGCGATGCAACGCGTTTGCGCGTATTACAGGACAAGTTTGATCTGCGTGTAGTGCATGGTCACGGTTCGCATCCGCGGATTTTGCGAGAAGCCGGAGCTGAAGATGCCGATATGTTGGTGGCGGTGACAAACTCAGATGAAACCAACATGGTGGCTTGTCAGATTGCGTATTCACTTTTCAATACGCCAAATCGCATCGCACGTATTCGCGCCGCTGAATACTTACGCGATGCTGATAAGCTGTTTGTGCCTGAGGCCGTGCCGATTGATCATCTGATCTCTCCTGAGCAGTTGGTGATCGACAATATCTATCGTCTGATTCAATATCCTGGTGCACTTCAGGTGGTGAATTTTGCCGAGGGTAAAGTGAGCCTGGCAGTGGTCAAAGCCTATTATGGCGGCCCTTTGGTCGGTAATCCTCTGTCGATCATGCGCGAACATATGCCACACATCGATACGCGTGTAGCCGCAATTTTTCGTCAGGATCGCCCCATTCGGCCACAGGGTTCTACGATTGTGGAAGCCGGCGACGAAGTATTCTTTATTGCCGCTAGTCAGCATATTCGTGCGGTAATGAGCGAAATGCAGCGTCTGGAAAAACCTTATAAGCGCATCATGTTGGTTGGCGGCGGAAATATCGGCTTTGGCTTGGCGCAGCGTCTGGAAAAACAATACAGCGTGAAGTTGATTGAACGTAATCAACAGCGTGCGGCGGAATTAGCTGAGCGTTTGCACGACACTATTGTATTTTACGGTGATGCTTCGGATCAGGAATTGCTGGCCGAAGAGCATGTTGATCAGGTGGATCTCTTCATTGCAGTGACTAACGATGATGAGGCCAATATCATGTCGGCAATGTTGGCTAAGAAGATGGGCGCCAAAAAAGTGATGGTGCTGATCCAGCGCCGCGCCTACGTTGATCTTGTACAAGGCAGCGTGATCGACATTGCGATCTCGCCACAACAAGCCACGATCTCGGCCCTGCTTAGCCACGTTCGTAAAGCAGATATTGTTGGTGTTTCCTCGCTGCGTCGTGGCATTGCAGAAGCTATTGAAGCCATCGCGCACGGCGATGAAACGACCTCACGCGTGGTCGGACGTTTAATTGAAGATATTAAGTTGCCGCCGGGAACCATTATCGGTGCTGTTGTGCGCGGTGATGAGGTGATCATCGCTAATGATAGCGTGCGGGTGGAACAAGGCGACCATGTGATTATGTTCTTGACGGATAAGAAGTTTGTGCCCGATGTAGAGCGTCTATTCCAACCAAGTCCATTCTTCCTGTAAAAGCTGCGGGCACTAGTTCGCGTGATAATTTTGCTTAATCCATTGTTCTAATGGCAATTGCACAAAGGTTTGTTAGACTTTAGCCATTGGCCAAGGCAAGGAGATAACAATGAGTTTATTCAAAGAGTTTCGTGATTTTGCAATGCGTGGGAACGTAGTTGATCTGGCAGTCGGTGTCATCATCGGTGCCGCTTTTGGTAAGATTGTTTCTTCACTGGTCGCAAATATCATCATGCCACCACTCGGCTTGTTGATCGGCGGTGTCGATTTTAAACAGTTCAAATGGATATTAAAGCCGGCAGAAGGTGATATTCCTGCTGTAGTGATGGAGTACGGTAACTTTATTCAGACCGTTTTCGATTTCGTTATTGTTGCCTTTGCGATCTTCCTGGCAATTAAAGTAATGAATAAGTTATATCAGAAAAAAGAAGTTGAAAAAGCAGCACCAAAACCAACAAATGAAGAGTTACTGCTCACTGAAATCCGTGACCTGTTAAAACAACAAAAACACGATAAATTATGATGAAAAGCCGCCCATTAAGGCGGCTTTTTTGTCTTTAAAGAAGAAGGCCAGTGATAAACTTCTCTGCTTATCACTGGCCTCCCAGTTACGTCCTTTTGCATGTTTGTCTTTACGCTGATAGCTGCCTTTCCCTTTCTGATTCTTCTCAACGCGCTGTCGAAAAAGTGGATCGTGTAATAGTGCTTCGAGCGCATTGTCGTTGATTTTACCTTTTTGGTGCTGATAACGAGTCATCTGATCCTCCGGTTAGTAACGGCGCAACTATATTCCTTCTAGCGCAAAATTCAATCTCTGCTGCAACAAAGTTCGGCATGAGGTTCTTCACCTTTTTCCAGCGCTTCAAGAATTGAACAGCTAGCGCTGCTATGTACGTCTCCGCAGCAGGTTTCGGCTAAACGGTGCAATGAACGCTGAATGGTCTGCAGTTCGGCGATCATACCGTTCACCTCATCCAACCGCTTCGCCACGATAGCTTTTGATTCCTGACAAGTATGATGTTCCGGATCGACGCGTATTGACAATAAACCACGAATCGACGCTAAGCTGAAGCCGAGGTGGCGACCATAGCGAATAAAACGAAGCCGTTGTAAATCATCTTCGCTGTAAAGGCGAAAGCCGCCCTCGGTGCGTACTTCATGATTCATCATCTGCTGTTTTTCATAAAAGCGGATGGTGTCTGGCGTGACATCTGCCATTTTTGCTAGTTGGCCAATTCGGTACATGCTATTTATCCCGCTGCAGATGATGATGGATCACCTTACTATAATCACCGTGTAAGAAGTCGGTACTTATTCCTGCCTGTTGAAGTTTTATTTCTAATAGCGCTAAACGTTTTGTTAACTCACGTGACTTTACATCGTCAGGATCCAGTTTATGAAGCAGATCATTTAGCGCTAATGCTTCCCGACGCATTTCAAGTTCGGGCGGTAAGTATCCGGAGTTTTTTAACAACCGATATGCAGTACGTAACTCTGCTGGCACTCCGGTGTCATTATCTAATTGTAACGGTGCACCTTCGCCGGGCAGATTACTTAGTTCGCCTTTTTCCTGAGCTTCGCGAATATGCTGCTCAACAAGTTGATCGATTAGCCACATAAGAGAGTTCCTGACGCGTGTCTTAGCCATCAGCATAGCGAAAGGGGAGAAAATGGGAAGGAATTGCGGGCAATAAAAAACCCGCCGAAGCGGGTTTTTTACGATACTGCAAATTACTCTGCAGTAGCTTCTGCTTGAGCTTCTGGACGATCAACCAGCTCGATGTAAGCCATCGGAGCGTTGTCACCAGCACGGAAGCCACACTTCAAAATGCGAGTGTAACCACCTGCACGGCTCGCGAAACGCGGGCCCAGCTCGTTAAACAGTTTTGCCACGATCTCGTTATCACGAGTGCGGGCGAATGCCAGACGACGATTAGCTACGCTGTCGGTCTTGGCAAGAGTAATCAGCGGCTCAACTACGCGGCGCAGCTCTTTGGCTTTCGGCAGAGTCGTCTTAATGATCTCATGACGAACCAGAGAACCAGCCATGTTGCGGAACATAGCCTGACGATGGCTGCTGTTGCGGTTCAGTTGACGACCACTCTTACGATGGCGCATGACCTTATCCTTCTCAGTGAAACCTTAACCTGTGATCCGGTTATTCATCAGCAATGCTTGCTGGTGGCCAGTTTTCCAGGCGCATGCCCAGAGACAAACCACGTGAAGCAAGCACATCTTTAATCTCGGTAAGAGATTTTTTACCCAGGTTAGGCGTTTTAAGCAGCTCAACCTCGGTACGCTGTACCAGATCACCGATGTAGTGGATAGCTTCTGCCTTAAGGCAGTTAGCAGAGCGGACAGTCAATTCCAGATCGTCAACAGGGCGCAGCAGGATCGGATCGAATTCTGGTTTCTCTTCTTTCACTTCCGGCTGACGTACATCACGTAAGTCAACGAAAGCTTCCAGTTGTTCTGCCAGGATGGTAGCCGCACGACGAATCGCCTCTTCAGGATCGATTGTGCCGTTAGTTTCCATTTCGATGACCAGCTTGTCCAGGTCGGTACGCTGTTCTACACGCGCTGCTTCAACATTGTAGGCGATACGGTCTACAGGGCTGTAGCAAGCGTCAACCAACAGACGGCCGATTGGGCGCTCATCTTCTTCCGAATGAATTCGGGCAGAAGCCGGCACATAACCACGACCACGCTGAACTTTGATGCGCATACTAATAGATGCGTTTTCATCGGTCAGGTGGCAGATCACATGCTGCGGCTTGACGATTTCAACATCACCGTCGTGGGTGATGTCGGCTGCAGTCACAGGGCCAATGCCAGATTTATTCAGAGTAAGGATGACTTCATCTTTACCTTGAACTCTTACCGCCAACCCTTTCAGGTTAAGCAGGATTTCCAGGATATCTTCCTGTACGCCCTCTTTGGTGGAGTACTCATGAAGCACACCATCAATCTCAACCTCGGTCACCGCGCAACCCGGCATGGAAGAAAGCAGAATACGGCGCAGTGCGTTACCAAGAGTATGGCCAAAGCCACGCTCTAACGGCTCAAGGGTCACCTTGGCGTGCGTCGAACTCACTTGCTCGATATCTACCAGGCGCGGTTTTAGAAACTCTGTCACAGAACCCTGCATTGTGTCCTCTCTTTGGTACTAAGCTTTACTTAGAGTAAAGCTCGACGATCAGGTGTTCGTTAATGTCCGCAGACAGATCAGTACGTTCAGGAATACGCTTGAACACACCTTCCATCTTAGTAGCATCAACTTCCAGCCAGGTTGGCTTTTCACGCTGCTCAGCCAGCTCCAGAGCGGCCTTCACGCGAGATTGCTGTTTGGCTTTCTCACGGATGCTTACGACATCATTCGGAGATACCTGATAAGAAGCGATGTTAACAACGCGACCGTTCACCAGGATAGATTTGTGGCTAACCAGCTGACGTGCTTCTGCACGAGTGGCGCCAAAGCCCATACGGTAAACAACGTTATCCAGACGACCTTCCAGCAGGGCCAGCAGGTTTTCACCTGTGTTGCCTTTCAGACGTGCTGCTTCTTTATAATAGTTACGGAACTGACGCTCCAGCACGCCGTACATACGACGAACTTTCTGCTTTTCACGCAACTGGCCGCCGTAGTCAGACAGACGCGGTTTACGCGCACCATGCTGACCAGGTGGTTGTTCAATTTTGCACTTGGTATCGATCGCGCGAACGCCAGACTTAAGGAATAAGTCGGTACCCTCACGACGGCTCAGCTTGAGCTTAGGACCCAAATATCTTGCCATTTTCTTTCTCCAACTAACCTAAAAACGGGCGTTAAACGCGACGTTTTTTCGGCGGACGACAACCGTTGTGAGGGATTGGAGTCACATCAGTAATATTAGTGATGCGGAAACCAGCAGCGTTCAGAGCACGAATTGTTGATTCGCGACCTGGACCCGGACCCTTAACCATAACTTCCAGATTCTTAATACCGTAATCTTTCACTGCTTCTGCACAGCGCTCTGCAGCTACCTGAGCAGCAAACGGAGTAGATTTACGTGAACCGCGGAAACCGGAACCACCGGCGGTTGCCCAACCCAGTGCGTTACCCTGACGATCCGTAATGGTAACGATGGTGTTGTTAAAAGATGCATGGACATGAGCCACGCCATCTGAGACTTGTTTTCTTACACGCTTACGTGCACGAACTGGTGCCTTTGCCATTATTTACTCACCCCGATTATTTCTTGATCGGTTTACGCGGACCCTTACGGGTACGTGCATTGGTCTTAGTACGCTGACCGCGAACTGGCAGACCACGACGATGGCGTAAACCACGATAGCAACCAAGGTCCATAAGACGCTTGATGCTCAGGGTGATTTCACGGCGCAGATCACCTTCAACAACGAATTTACCAACTGCTTCACGCAGCTGTTCAATTTGTTCTTCAGACAGCTCTCTGATCTTAACATTTTCAGCAATACCCGTTGAAGCGCAGATGGCTTTAGAACGAGTTTTACCGATACCGAAGATCGAAGTTAATGCGATAACGGTATGTTTTTGATCAGGAATGTTAATGCCTGCTATACGGGCCACTATGCACTCCTATAATTAAACAAATGCGTCCCATGCTGAAAAGCCCGTTTTCAGGATACTCAAATGGTAACGCATCGACATACAAAAGATTGGCTGGCTAATCTAGCCAGCTCAACCCGACTTTGCAAGAAAAATATGTGACAATATCAGCCTTGGCGCTGTTTATGCTTTGGCTCGGCGCTGCAGATCACACGTACGACACCGTCGCGGCGAATGATTTTGCAGTTACGACATAATTTCTTGACGGAAGCACGAACTTTCATTTTTACTCTCCGTAACTTCTCAAGCACCCGAATTAACGGCCATAGCCCTTCAGGTTAGCTTTCTTCAATGCAGACTCGTACTGACTCGACATCATCAGAGTTTGCACTTGAGCCATAAAGTCCATGATGACGACCACTACAATGAGCAGCGATGTACCGCCAAAGTAGAATGGAACTTTCATAGCATCACGCATGAACTCCGGGATCAGGCAGATAAAAGTAATATACAGTGCGCCGATTAAGGTCAAACGTGTCATTACTTTATCGATGTACTTCGCCGTTTGCTCTCCCGGACGAATTCCCGGTACGAATGCACCAGACTTCTTCAGGTTATCTGCTGTTTCACGTGGGTTGAATACCAACGCCGTGTAGAAGAAACAGAAGAAGATGATTGCAGTCGCATAGAGTAGCACATAAAGCGGCTGTCCTGGTTGCAAATACAGCGAAATTGTTGTCAGCCAGTTCCAACCGGTACCGCCCCCGAACCATGATGCTATGGTCGCTGGGAACAGAATAATGCTGGAAGCAAAAATAGCTGGGATTACGCCCGCCATGTTCACTTTCAACGGTAAATGTGTGCTCTGTGCAGCATATACACGACGACCTTGCTGACGTTTAGCGTAGTTGACCACAATGCGGCGCTGGCCACGCTCGACGAAAATAACAAAGAACGTCACTGCAAATACTAGAACTGCAACCAACAGCAACAGAAGGAAGTGCAGGTCACCTTGCCGCGCTTGCTCGATGGTATGGCCAATGGCCGGCGGGAGGCCCGCAACAATACCTGCGAAGATAATGATCGAGATACCGTTGCCGATACCTCGTTCAGTAATCTGTTCGCCCAGCCACATCAGGAACATTGTCCCGGTAACCAGACTTACAACAGCGGTAAAGTAGAATGCAAAGCCTGGATTCATTACCAGTCCCTGCATTCCAGGCATATTCGGTAAACCGGTAGCAATACCGATCGACTGGAATACAGCCAGAACCAGTGTGCCGTAGCGAGTGTACTGGCTAATCTTACGACGACCAGCTTCACCCTCTTTCTTAATCTCAGCTAACGCTGGATGAACCACCGTCAGCAGCTGGATAATAATAGAGGCCGAAATATACGGCATAATACCCAGTGCGAAGATTGAGGCACGACTGAGAGCACCACCAGAGAACATGTTGAACATTTCAATGATGGTGCCACGCTGTTGCTCAAGCAGTTTGGCAAGTACAGTGGCATCGATACCGGGGATTGGAATAAAAGAGCCAATTCGGAAGACAATGAGTGCACCGATTACAAACAACAGTCTGCGCTTCAGTTCACCAAAGCCACCTTTGGCACTTTGAAAATCTAATCCCGGTTGCTTTGCCATCTGCTACTTATTCCTCGATTTTACCGCCAGCAGCTTCGATTGCAGCACGAGCACCTTTGGTGACACGCAGACCGCGAACCGTTACCGGTGCAGAAACTTCACCAGAAAGAATCACTTTCGCGAATTCAATCTGAACACCGATAATATTGGCCGCTTTCAGCGTATTCAGGTCAACAATACCGCCTTCAACTTTCGCCAGATCAGACAGACGAACTTCTGTGGTGATCATTGCTTTGCGAGAGGTGAAACCGAATTTCGGCAGACGACGGTACAGAGGCATCTGACCACCCTCGAAACCGCGACGTACGCCACCGCCAGAACGAGAGTTCTGACCTTTGTGACCACGACCACCAGTTTTACCGAGGCCAGAACCGATACCACGACCCAGACGCTTAGAAGCGTGTTTAGACCCTTCGGCCGGAGACAGAGTGTTTAAACGCATCTCTTACTCCTCCACTTTCAGCATGTAGGAAATCGCGTTAATCATACCGCGTACAGCAGGCGTGTCTTCACGCTCAACGGTGTGATTGATGCGACGCAGACCCAAGCCAACCAGAGTCGCTTTGTGCTTAGGCAGGCGGCCGATTGAACTGCGGGTTTGTGTAATTTTAATAGTCTTAGCCATCGTGATTACCCCAGAATTTCTTCAACGGATTTACCACGCTTGGCAGCGACCATTTCCGGAGAATTCATATTGCCCAGGCCATCGATAGTTGCACGAACCACGTTAATCGGGTTTGTAGAACCATACGCTTTAGCCAAAACGTTATGTACTCCAGCGACTTCTAAAACGGCGCGCATTGCACCACCGGCGATAATACCGGTACCTTCAGAAGCCGGCTGCATGAACACACGAGAACCTGTGTGAGCACCTTTAACAGGGTGCTGCAGAGTTCCGTGAGTCAGCGCGACGTTAATCATATTGCGACGGGCTTTCTCCATCGCTTTCTGGATCGCTGCTGGAACTTCACGCGCTTTACCGTAACCAAAACCAACGCGGCCGTTACCATCACCCACTACAGTCAGTGCGGTGAAGGAGAAAATACGACCACCTTTTACAGTTTTAGATACACGGTTTACCGCGATCAGTTTTTCCTGCAGTTCGCCAGCTTGTTTCTCGATGTTTGACATCTTAGACCTCTACCTTAGAACTGAAGGCCAGCTTCACGGGCAGCATCTGCCAGTGCCTGGACACGACCATGATATTGGAACCCGGAACGGTCGAAAGAGACATTTTTGATGCCTTTCTCAACAGCGCGCTCAGCCAGAGCTTTACCTACAGCTGCAGCGGCGTCTTTGTTACCGGTATACTTCAGTTGTTCGGCAATAGCTTTTTCTACAGTAGAAGCAGCAACCAGAACTTCGGAACCGTTCGGGGCGATCACCTGTGCGTAAATATGACGCGGGGTACGATGTACCACCAGGCGAGTAGCACCCAGCTCTTTGAGCTTGCGACGTGCACGGGTCGCACGACGGATACGAGCAGATTTCTTATCCATAGTGTTACCTTACTTCTTCTTAGCCTCTTTGGTACGCACGACTTCGTCGGCGTAACGAACACCCTTGCCTTTGTAAGGCTCAGGACGACGGTAGGCGCGCAGATCAGCTGCAACCTGACCAATCAGCTGTTTATCAGCGCCTTTCAGCACGATCTCAGTCTGAGTTGGACATTCAGCAGTGATGCCGGCCGGCAGTGCATGGTCAACAGGGTGAGAGAAGCCAAGGGCCAAGCTCACAGAGTTGCCTTTAACAGCTGCACGATAACCAACACCAACCAGTTGCAGCTTCTTGGTGAAGCCTTCGGTAACACCGATAACCATGCCGTTCAGCAATGCACGAGCAGTACCTGCTTGTGCCCAACCATCCGCATAACCTTCGCGTGGAGCGAAAGTCAGGGCGTTGTCTGCTTGCTTAACTTCTACAGCACTGTTGATAGTACGAGTCAGCTCGCCGTTTTTGCCTTTAATCGAAACTTCCTGACCGTTGAGTTTTACCTCTACGCCCGCAGGAACAACGACAGGTGCTTTTGCAACACGAGACATTTTATCCTCCGATTACGCTACGTAGCAGATAATTTCGCCACCAAGACCAGCTTGGCGCGCTGCACGATCAGTCATGACACCTTTAGAAGTAGAAATTACAGCAATGCCCAGCCCAGCCATAACTTTTGGCAGCTCATCTTTTTTCTTATAGATGCGCAGACCTGGACGGCTAACACGCTGAATGCTTTCTACAACAGACTTACCCTGGAAATACTTAAGTGTTACTTCCAGTTCAGACTTGATGTCGCCTTCGATTTTAAAATCTTCAATATAGCCTTCTTCCTTCAGCACGTTGGCAATTGCCACTTTCAGCTTGGAGGAAGGCATAGAGACCGCAACTTTGTTCGCGGCCTGACCGTTACGGATACGGGTCAGCATATCCGCGATCGGATCTTGCATGCTCATCTGTGTTACTCCCGTGATTCAAATGGTGACAATTACCAGCTAGCCTTTTTAAGGCCCGGGATCTCACCGCGCATTGCGGCTTCACGGACCTTGATACGGCTCAACCCAAACTTCCGCAGGAAACCGTGCGGACGACCTGTCTGACGGCAGCGGTTACGCTGACGTGAAGGGCTGGAATCACGCGGCAGACTCTGCAGCTTGAGAACGGCATTCCAACGGTCTTCGTCGGAAGCGTTCACATCAGAAATGATCGCTTTCAGTTCAACACGTTTAGCGAAGAACTTGTCTGCTAATTTCACACGCTTAACTTCGCGTGCTTTCATAGATTGCTTAGCCATTAAGTAACCCTGCCTTACTTGCGGAACGGGAATTCAAAGGCAGCCAGCAGAGCACGGCCTTCATCATCAGATTTCGCAGTAGTGGTAATGGTAATATCCAAACCACGAACGCGATCGACTTTGTCATAATCGATCTCTGGGAAGATGATCTGCTCACGAACGCCCATGCTGTAGTTACCACGACCGTCGAAAGACTTCGCAGATAAACCACGGAAGTCACGGATACGCGGTACAGCAATAGTGATCAGACGCTCAAAGAACTCCCACATGCGCTCGCCGCGCAGAGTTACTTTACAGCCGATCGGATAGCCCTGACGGATTTTGAAGCCTGCAACTGATTTGCGTGCTTTGGTGATCAGCGGTTTTTGACCGGAGATTGCTGCCAGATCAGCTGCTGCATTATCCAGCAGTTTCTTGTCAGCGATCGCTTCACCAACACCCATGTTCAGGGTGATCTTCTCGACCCGAGGGACTTGCATGACAGAATTGTAGCCGAACTCTGTCATGAGTTTCTGGACTACTTCGTCTTTGTAGTAATCATGCAGTTTCGCCATCGTACTACTCCAAATTACTTGATAGTTTCGCTATTAGACTTGAAGAAACGGACTTTTTTGCCGTCTTCGAATCTAAAGCCTACACGGTCAGCCTTGCCGGTTGCCGCATTGAAGAGTGCAACGTTGGAAGCCTGAATTGCAGCCTCTTTCTCAACGATGCCACCTGGTTGGTTCAGGGCCGGGACCGGCTTCTGATGTTTCTTAACCAGGTTAATACCTTCAACGATGACCTTACCAGAAGTCAGGACATTCTTTACTTTACCGCGTTTACCTTTGTCTTTGCCGGTAAGCACGATAACTTCGTCGTTACGACGGATTTTCGCTGCCATTGCTCGCTCCTTAGAGTACTTCTGGTGCCAGAGAGATAATTTTCATGAACTTTTCAGTACGAAGTTCACGAGTTACCGGCCCAAAAATACGCGTACCGATAGGTTGCTCGCTGTTATTATTTAAAATAACGCATGCATTACCATCGAAGCGAATGACAGAACCGTCCGGGCGACGAACACCCTTCCTGGTGCGCACCACTACCGCTTTCAGGACATCACCTTTTTTCACCTTGCCACGAGGAATTGCTTCCTTGATGGTCACTTTGATGATATCGCCGACGCCTGCGTAGCGACGGTGCGAGCCACCCAGAACCTTGATACACATTACGCGACGTGCACCGGAGTTGTCGGCGACGTTCAGCATAGTCTGTTCTTGGATCATTTTAGTGCTCCGCTAATGTCAACTACTACTTCGGGACCCAAACCTCAGGTCGTTAAAAAGCCCCATAATTGAGGGCGCGGCATTATAACACCGGTTCTCGCACATGGGTAGAAAAAATGAACGGCTCAGACGAGCCGTTCATTTTATTTTTTAGAGGAAGCGGATTCTATTACAGAACCGCTTTCTCTACAACGCGAACTAACGTCCAAGACTTAGTCTTAGACAGCGGACGAGTTTCGCGGATTTCAACCACGTCACCAATACCGCATTCGTTGTTCTCGTCATGGATGTGCAGCTTAGTCGTACGCTTGATGAATTTACCGTAGATCGGGTGTTTCACGACACGTTCGATAGCAACAACTGCAGATTTCTGCATTTTGTCACTAATAACACGACCCTGCAGAGTACGGATTTTATCGGTCATTACGCCGCCTTCTCAGTCAGTAAAGTCTTAACACGTGCAACATTACGGCGCACTTCTTTCAGCAGATGGGTTTGCTGAAGTTGGCCGGATGCTGCTTGCATGCGCAGGTTAAACTGCTCACGCAGCAGGTTAAGTA
Source organism: Pantoea sp. X-Soil-ISGK-421 (assembly GCF_059730785.1). Taxonomy (NCBI): domain Bacteria; kingdom Pseudomonadati; phylum Pseudomonadota; class Gammaproteobacteria; order Enterobacterales; family Erwiniaceae; genus Pantoea; species Pantoea sp. X-Soil-ISGK-421. Next base: position 3,706,410 of record NZ_AP035979.1, read on the forward strand.
GCTCAGTGTTCAGCTCTTCAACGCTTTTTTCACGCAGCTCATTTGCTTTCATTACATCACCGTCTTAGTAACAAAGGTGGTTTTGATAGGCAGTTTTGCTGCTGCCAGCTTGAAGGCTTCACGGGCCAGCTCTTCCGGAACGCCGTCCATTTCATACAGGACTTTACCCGGTTGAATGAGGGCAACCCAATACTCCACGTTACCCTTACCTTTACCCATACGCACTTCCAGCGGCTTCTCGGTAATTGGTTTGTCCGGGAATACACGGATCCAAATTTTACCTTGACGCTTAACTGCACGGGTCATAGCACGACGTGCTGCTTCGATCTGACGAGCAGTCAGACGACCACGGCCAACAGCTTTCAGACCGAAAGTACCGAAGCTGACATCCGTACCTTGCGCCAGACCACGGTTGCGGCCTTTGTGCACTTTACGGAATTTCGTACGCTTTGGTTGTAACATCAGCGACTCTCCTTACTTACGGCCTTTACGCTGCTGCTTTTTAGGTTGAGCAGCCGGTTCCGGTTGTTCAACAGCAGCCATACCACCTAGGATCTCGCCTTTGAAGATCCATACCTTAACGCCGATTACACCATAAGTGGTGTGCGCTTCAGAGGTGTTGTAGTCAATGTCTGCACGCAGTGTGTGCAACGGTACGCGACCTTCACGGTACCATTCGGTACGTGCGATCTCGGCACCGCCCAAACGGCCGCTGACTTCGACTTTAATACCCTTCGCGCCCAGACGCATTGCGTTCTGTACAGCACGCTTCATAGCACGACGGAACATCACACGACGCTCCAGCTGTGAAGTGATGCTATCAGCAACCAATTTAGCGTCCAGTTCCGGCTTACGGACTTCGGCGATGTTGATCTGTGCAGGAACGCCAGCGATTTTCGCGACGACCGTACGCAGTTTTTCTACGTCTTCACCTTTCTTACCGATAACGATACCCGGGCGAGCAGTGTGAATAGTCACACGGATGCTCTTAGCCGGACGCTCGATAACGATACGAGATACAGACGCTTTAGCCAGTTCCTTAGTCAGGAACTGACGGACTTTAAAATCGCTGTCCAGGTTGTCAGCGAATTCTTTGGTGTTCGCAAACCAGGTAGAGTTCCATGGTTTTACAATACCCAGGCGAATACCATTAGGATGTACTTTCTGACCCATTGCTAGTCTCCAGAGTCTCAGCGATCGGACACAACCACAGTAATGTGGCTGGTGCGCTTCAGGATGCGATCTGCACGACCTTTCGCACGCGGCATAATGCGCTTCATGCTTGGGCCTTCGTCTACGAAGATTTTCGCGACTTTCAGATCGTCGATATCAGCGCCATCGTTGTGTTCGGCGTTCGCAATGGCAGATTCCAGGACTTTCTTAACCAACACAGCAGCTTTCTTGTTGGTGTAGGTCAGAATATCCAGAGCCTGCGACACTTTCTTACCGCGAATCAGGTCTGCCACCAGGCGAACCTTCTGAGCAGAAGAACGAGCATGGCGATGTTGAGCAATAGTTTCCATCTCTTCCTCCTACTTATTTCTTCTTGGCTTTCTTATCTGCAGCATGGCCGCGATAAGTACGTGTCGGTGCAAATTCACCCAGTTTGTGGCCGACCATTTCGTCGGAAACAAAGACAGGAACGTGCTGACGACCATTATGGACAGCGATGGTCAAACCGATCATGTTAGGGAAGATCGTTGAACGACGGGACCAAGTGCGCAGGGGCTTCTTGTCACCGCTTTCCACCGCTTTCTCTACCTTCTTCAGCAAGTGCAGGTCAATAAAAGGACCTTTCTTGAGAGAACGTGGCATGGCTTATCCTCTAAAATTATTTGCTACGGCGACGTACGATAAATTTATCAGTACGCTTGTTGCTACGGGTCTTCTTACCTTTGGTCTGAACGCCCCACGGAGTTACCGGGTGCTTACCAAAGTTACGACCTTCACCACCACCGTGCGGGTGATCGACTGGGTTCATCGCAGTACCGCGAACGGTAGGACGAACACCACGCCAACGGGTTGCACCAGCTTTACCCAGCACGCGCAGCATGTGCTCAGAGTTGCCGACTTCGCCGAGAGTTGCACGACATTCGGATTCAACTTTGCGCATTTCGCCTGAACGCAGACGCAGGGTAACGTAGGAACCTTCACGCGCAACGATCTGCACGTAAGTACCAGCTGAGCGAGCAATCTGACCGCCTTTGCCTGGTTTCATTTCTACGTTATGAACGGTAGAACCCACCGGGATGTTACGCATCGGCAGGGTGTTACCTGCTTTAATCGCAGCATCAACGCCAGATTGAATCTGATCGCCGGCTTTCAGGCCTTTAGGGGCCAGGATGTAACGGCGCTCGCCATCTTTGTACAGAACCAGTGCGATGTTCGCAGAACGGTTCGGATCGTACTCAAGACGCTCAACAACTGCTGGGATACCATCTTTGTTGCGTTTGAAGTCAACAATACGGTAAGCCTGCTTGTGACCACCACCGATATGACGGGTAGTGATACGACCATTGTTGTTACGACCACCGGATTTGCTGTTTTTTTCTACCAGCGGGGCAAATGGTTTGCCCTTGTGCAGCTCTGGGTTCACCACTTTAACTACGTGACGACGACCCGGAGATGTCGGTTTACATTTAACAACTGCCATTGTCTTTCTCCTCCGACTTACTCAGCGCCGCCGACGAAGTCCAGATTCTGGCCTTCCTTCAGGGTGACGTAAGCTTTTTTCCAGTCGCTACGACGACCGATACGCTGTCCGTGACGCTTAACTTTCCCTTTAACTACCAGGGTGTTTACGTCTTTAACTTCCACTTCGAACAGTTTCTCAACAGCAGCAACGATCTCTGCTTTGGTCGCGTCTTTAGCAACTTTGAGAACGATGGTATTGGTTTTTTCCATCGCAGTAGATGCTTTTTCTGATACGTGCGGTGCACGCACTACTTTCAGCAGACGTTCTTCACGGATCATGCCAGCATCTCCTCAACTTGCTTAACTGCTTCCGCAGTCATAACGACTTTGTCGAAGGCGATCAGGCTAACTGGGTCGATGCCCGCTGCATCACGCACGTCAACCTTGTACAGGTTACGCGCAGCCAGGAACAGATTCTCATCCAGTTCACCGGTGATGATCAGCACATCTTGCAGCGCCATGTCTTTCAGTTTCTGTACCAGCAGCTTAGTTTTAGGTGCTTCTACAGAGAACGTCTCGACAACGATCAGACGGTCCTGACGTACCAGCTCGGACAGGATGCTTTTCAGCGCGCCGCGGTACATCTTTTTGTTAACTTTTTGACTGTGGTCCTGCGGACGTGCAGCGAAGGTCACGCCACCTGAACGCCAGATTGGGCTCTTTACAGAACCTGCACGCGCACGGCCGGTACCTTTCTGGCGCCAAGGCTTTTTGCCTGAACCAGTAACTTCAGCACGAGTCTTCTGCGCACGAGTACCCTGACGAGCACCAGCGGCATAAGCAACAACAACCTGGTGAACCAGCGCTTCGTTGAAATCACGACCGAAGGTAGTTTCGGAAACAGTCAGCGCGCTCTGCGCGTCTTTCAGTACTAATTCCATTGCTATCCCCTTACGCCTTCACAGCTGGTTTAACAATCAGATCGCACCCAGTTGCACCCGGGACGCCACCTTTGACCAGCAGCAGGTTGCGCTCAGCGTCAACACGTACTACTTCCAGGCTCTGAACGGTTACGCGCTCATTACCCAGCTGACCAGCCATTTTCTTGCCTTTGAACACTTTGCCCGGAGTCTGGTTCTGACCGATAGAACCCGGAACGCGGTGTGACAAGGAGTTACCGTGTGTAGCGTCCTGGGTACGGAAGTTCCAGCGCTTAACGGTACCTGCGAAACCTTTACCTTTAGAGGTACCGGTAACGTCTACTTTTTTAACGTCAGCGAAAATTTCAACACTGATGCTCTGGCCAACAGAGAAATCTTCACCTTCGGTGCGGAATTCCCACAGACCACGGCCAGCGTCAACGCCAGCTTTAGCAAAATGACCTGCTTCAGGCTTGCTCACACGGCTTGCTTTTTTAGCACCGGTGGTAACCTGGATAGCTTGGTAACCATCGTTGTCCAGGCCTTTAACCTGAGTAACGCGGTTTGCTTCAACTTCGATAACGGTTACTGGGATTGAAACGCCATCTTCAGTGAAGATGCGGGTCATACCCACTTTTTTACCGACTAAACCAATCATTGTATCAACCTCTCAATCGCTCGATGACCTGATTAACCCAGGCTGATCTGCACGTCAACACCGGCAGCCAGGTCCAGACGCATCAGAGCATCAACGGTTTTTTCAGTTGGCTCAACGATGTCTACCAGACGCTTGTGAGTGCGGATTTCGTACTGATCACGCGCGTCTTTGTTAACGTGCGGAGAGATCAGAACGGTAAAACGCTCTTTGCGGGTTGGCAGCGGGATCGGACCACGTACCTGCGCACCAGTGCGCTTGGCAGTCTCAACGATTTCCGCGGTTGATTGATCGATCAGGCGATGATCAAACGCTTTAAGACGGATACGGATTCTTTGGTTCGACATGAGACCAAGGCTCCAAACATTTTATAAACGAAAAGAATTACTACCCACATCCATTACGATTGATGGAGGAGTGTAATCGTTCAGCATATAACTCCCCAATTGGGAGTATTGTTAGGCGATACATGAACTGCTATCCCCTGCGATTCTGCTCGAATCGCGCCGCACCAATATCGGCAGGCCCGCGCATTATACTTAGATCTGTTTAGGAAGCAACCCGTGTTGTGTTTTTAACCACATCAATCTGGCTTCTGACCAAAAAAAAACCGCGACATTCGTTTTTGATTGTCGCGGGCTTGAGTGGAATTACTTATTGGCATCAGGCTAGTGTTCGTTTTGTTCTTTTAATTGAGACTGAAGATAATTTTGCAGGCCGAGCTTTCTTACCAGTTCGAGTTCGGTTTCCAACCAATCTATGTGACCCTCCTCTTCCGTAAGAATCTCAATCATCATGTCTCTGCTGACATAGTCATGAACCTTGTCAGCATAGGCTATCGCTTCCCGCAAATCCTTTGCGCCTTCCAGTTCTAATGACAGGTCAGACTGCAGCATTTCCGGCACGTCTTCGCCGATGCGCAGTCGGCCGAGATCTTGCAGATTTGGAATCCCTTCAAGAAAAAGAATCCGTTCAATGTACTTATCGGCATGCTTCATTTCATCGATTGACTCGTGATACTCAACATCGTTGAGTCGCATCAAGCCCCAATTTTTAAACATACGCGCATGAAGAAAGTACTGATTGATTGCAACCAGCTCATTTCCCAGCAATTTATTGAGATAACTTATGATTTTACCGTCGCCCTTCATTTTGTATCCTCCGCTTCCAACTACATAAATCGTAGATGCGGTTAGAAGGAAGTCAAAAAAACGCGACAGTTATTGTGGTTATTGCGGAAGTAAGATTACGCAGTCACGCTATCTCTTTATACAACGGAACATTTTGCAGTTCATCTTCCATGATCTCCCGGGCAAAGCGCACGCACTTGCCACACTGTTTGCCAATCGGAACCAACTGACGCAAGTGCTGCATGGATTTAGGTTGATAGCGGCGAATCACTTCGCGAAGAGTTTTATCACTCACGGCATTACACAAGCAGACGTACATTTACTGCGAACTCCCGTACAATTTATGATCAAATTGTAAATGAGAATGGTTTTTATTTCAAACGCAGCTTTTATGTGGGATTAATCGAAACGGCGGAATTCAGACATAAAAAAAGAGCACCGAAGTGCTCTTTTCCTGCTGCGGTGGCTACCTGAGCAGCCACCGACATTAACGCAATTAAGCGATAATTGTAGCAACAACACCCGCACCAACAGTACGGCCGCCTTCACGGATAGCGAAGCGCAAGCCTTCATCCATCGCGATTGGGTGGATCAGCTCAACGGTCATCTGAACGTTGTCGCCTGGCATTACCATCTCAACGCCTTCTGGCAGCTCAACGTTGCCGGTCACGTCAGTGGTACGGAAGTAGAACTGTGGACGATAGCCTTTGAAGAACGGAGTATGACGGCCGCCTTCATCTTTAGACAGAACGTACACTTCTGAAGTGAACTTGGTATGCGGCTTGATTGAAGCCGGCTTAGCCAGAACCTGGCCACGCTGGATATCTTCACGCTTAATACCACGCAGCAGAACGCCGCAGTTCTCGCCTGCCTGACCCTGGTCCAGCAGTTTGCGGAACATTTCAACGCCGGTACAGGTAGACTTAACAGTCGCCTTGATACCAACGATTTCAACTTCGTCGCCCACTTTAACGATACCGCGCTCAACACGACCGGTAACAACAGTACCACGGCCTGAGATTGAGAATACGTCTTCGATTGGCAGCAGGAACGGCAGGTCGATTGCACGTACTGGCTCTGGGATGTAGGTATCCAGATGCTCAGCCAGTTCAATGATCTTAGCTTCCCACTCTGCTTCGCCTTCCAGCGCTTTCAGAGCAGAACCACGAACGATTGGCGTGTCGTCGCCTGGGAAGTCATATGCTGACAGCAGGTCACGTACTTCCATCTCAACCAGTTCCAGCAGCTCTTCATCATCAACCATGTCGCACTTGTTCAGGAACACGATGATGTAAGGAACGCCAACCTGACGACCCAGCAGGATGTGCTCACGGGTCTGAGGCATAGGGCCATCAGTCGCAGCAACAACCAGGATCGCGCCGTCCATCTGCGCAGCACCGGTGATCATGTTTTTCACATAGTCGGCGTGGCCTGGGCAGTCAACGTGCGCATAGTGGCGAGTCGGGGTTTCATATTCAACGTGAGAAGTGTTGATGGTGATACCACGTGCTTTCTCTTCTGGCGCCTTATCGATCTCGTCGAATTTGCTTGCCTTACCGCCGTAGGTTTTAGCCAGAACGGTAGTGATTGCTGCAGTCAGGGTGGTTTTACCGTGGTCGACGTGACCGATGGTGCCCACGTTTACGTGCAGTTTGTTACGCTGAAATTGCTCTTTCGCCATGGCGATAATTCCTTACGTTGTGCCTTCATGAGTCATGAAGGCATCAGTTCACAATTTTTAAACCGTAGCTTATTTGCTACGAGCTTCAATAACGGCTTGAGCGACGTTGTTCGGCGCATCATCGTACTTCAGGAACTCCATGGAGTAAGAAGCACGGCCTTTGGTCAGAGAACGCAGCTGGGTTGCATATCCGAACATTTCAGACAGCGGAACTTCAGCATGGATCTGAACGCCAGTAGCGTTAGATTCCTGTCCTTTGAGCATACCACGACGACGGCTAAGGTCACCGATAACGTCACCGGTGTTCTCTTCCGGAGTCTCTACTTCAACCTTCATGATTGGCTCAAGCAGCACAGGTTGTGCTTTCTTAAAGCCATCTTTAAAGGCCAAAGAAGCAGCCAGTTTAAACGCTAGCTCTGAGGAGTCGACATCATGGTATGAACCGAAGTGCAGACGAACACCCAGATCGACTACCGGATAACCGGCCAGAGGACCTGACTTCAGCTGCTCCTGGAGACCTTTATCAACCGCAGGGATGTATTCAGTTGGAATCACACCGCCCTTGATATCGTTGACAAATTCGTAACCTTTCGGGTTAACGCCCGGCTCCAGTGGGTACATGTCGATAACAACATGACCATACTGACCACGACCACCAGACTGCTTGGCGTGTTTACCTTCGATGTCGGTAACTTTCGCGCGAATTGCTTCACGGTAAGCAACCTGAGGTTTACCGACGTTCGCTTCAACGTTGAATTCACGCTTCATACGGTCAACGATGATGTCGAGGTGCAGCTCACCCATACCAGCGATGATGGTCTGGTTGGTTTCTTCATCAGTCCATACGCGGAATGATGGATCTTCCTTCGCCAGACGACCCAGAGCCAGACCCATTTTTTCCTGGTCAGCTTTGGTTTTCGGCTCAACGGCGATAGAGATTACCGGCTCAGGGAATTCCATACGCTCAAGAATGATGACGTTATCTGGGTCACACAGGGTGTCACCAGTGGTCACGTCTTTCAGACCGATCGCCGCGGCGATATCGCCCGCGCGAACTTCCTTGATCTCTTCACGTTTGTTCGCGTGCATCTGAACAATACGGCCCAGACGCTCACGGTTTGACTTAACCGGGTTGAACACGGTGTCACCGGTGTTAACAACACCAGAGTAAACGCGGAAGAAGGTCAGGTTACCAACAAACGGGTCGGTAGCAATTTTGAACGCCAGTGCAGCAAACGGCTCTTTGTCATCAGAATGACGTTCAGCCGGCGTGTCTTTACCGTCGTCCAGCATACCGTTAATCGCGGTAACGTCAGTCGGTGCTGGCAGGTATTCAACAACCGCATCCAGCATCGCCTGAACACCTTTGTTCTTAAATGCAGAACCACAGGTCACCAGGATGATTTCGTTTTTCAGAACGCGCTTACGCAGAGAAGTTTTGATCTCTTCTTCAGTCAGTTCTTCACCGCCGAAGAATTTCTCCATCAGCTCATCAGAACCTTCAGCTGCGGCTTCAACCAGATTCGCACGCCATTCTTCAGCCAGTTCCTGCATATCAGCTGGGATGTCTTCGTAAACGAAGGTAACGCCCTGATCGGCATCGTTCCAGTTGATCGCTTTCATCTTCACCAGGTCAACAACGCCGGTGAAGCCTTCTTCTGCGCCGATAGCCAGCTGAAGTGGAACTGGGTTTGCACCCAAGCGCGCTTTCATCTGGTCAACAACTTTCAGGAAGTTAGCACCCATACGGTCCATTTTGTTAACGAACGCGATGCGTGGAACTTTATATTTGTTAGCCTGGCGCCATACGGTTTCAGACTGTGGCTGAACACCACCAACCGCACAGTAAACCATTACTGCGCCATCAAGCACACGCATAGAACGTTCAACTTCGATGGTGAAGTCAACGTGTCCCGGGGTGTCGATGATGTTTACGTGGTGTGGTTCAAACTGCTTAGCCATACCAGACCAGAAACAGGTAGTCGCAGCAGACGTGATGGTGATACCACGTTCCTGCTCCTGCTCCATCCAGTCCATGGTTGCTGCGCCGTCATGCACTTCACCGATTTTGTGGTTTACACCGGTGTAGAACAGAACACGTTCGGTAGTTGTAGTCTTACCGGCGTCGATGTGCGCACTGATACCAATGTTACGGTAGCGCTCAATGGGTGTTTTACGAGCCATTTGATTCCTCTGATTCTTAGACGTTCTAAGTTAAAAAAGCCCAGCAGGTGAGTCACTGGGACGCCCGCTGGGTTAATAACAACTACGTTGCTGTTACCAGCGGTAGTGTGCGAACGCCTTGTTGGCTTCAGCCATGCGGTGAACGTCTTCACGTTTCTTAACTGCAGTACCTTTGTTCTCTGCAGCATCAGAAAGTTCGTTCGCCAGGCGGAGAGCCATAGATTTATCACCGCGTTTACGAGCAGCTTCTACGATCCAACGCATTGCCAGGGCATTACGACGAACCGGACGGACTTCAACTGGAACCTGGTAGGTAGAACCACCAACGCGACGTGACTTAACTTCGACAGTCGGACGTACGTTTTCGAGAGCAACCTCGAACGCTTCCAGGCCATCTTTACCAGCGCGTTGAGCCAGGGTATCAAGCGCGGTATAGACGATAGATTCAGCAGTAGATTTTTTACCATCTACCATCAGGATATTTACAAATTTAGCCAGCAGCTCTGATCCGAACTTAGGATCCGGCAGAATTTTACGCTGACCAATGACGCGACGACGTGGCATGGAAATACTCCGTTGTTAATTCAGGATTGTCCAAAACTCTACGAGTTTAGTTTGACATTTAAGTTAAAACGTTTGGCCTTACTTAACGGAGAACCATTAAGCCTTTGGCTTCTTCACGCCGTACTTGGAGCGTGACTGCTTACGGTCTTTAACACCTGAGCAGTCCAGCGCGCCACGAACGGTGTGGTAACGCACACCTGGCAAGTCTTTAACACGACCGCCACGGATCAGGATCACGGAGTGCTCCTGCAGGTTATGACCTTCACCGCCGATGTAGGAGGTAACTTCAAAACCGTTAGTCAAACGCACACGGCAAACTTTACGCAGTGCTGAGTTTGGTTTTTTAGGGGTGGTGGTGTACACACGAGTACAAACACCACGTTTCTGCGGGCAAGCTTCCAGCGCAGGCACGTTGCTCTTTGCAACTTTGCGTACGCGTGGTTTGCGAACCAGCTGGTTAACTGTTGCCATTAAATAGCTCCTGGGATTTAGCTTTTTGCTTCGTAAACACGTAATAAATCGCCTCGTATTACTACGAGGAGGCAGAATTTTAGGGCTGTGTCAAAAGGGTGTCAAGAAATAACCAGGTTTTCGCTCTTACCAGGCCACTTGTTGTTGATGCTTCGCTGTCATAGCAACGAAACCAGTATAGTCCAAACGTGCTACTTTGGTCGAAATTTGCTCAGCCAGGCCGCGCGCCGCTACATCTTCTAGTAATACCCACAGCGTAGCCGGCGATGTGCTGAGCTTGGTTAACATCTGGCTGCCGGCCAAAGCGGCGGTCACGCCATCCTGCAACAAAAGCAGATCGTCGCCATCTTTCAATAGAAGCAGCAGGCTATCAAGATCGCATTGCCAGGGAGAGTGCAGCAGCGTGTAGAGCATAATCAGTTCTCAGAAACGAATAACACGATGATAGGTAGCCAGCTTCTCGCGCAGCGATGCAGCATCCAGCACCTCAGCAGCCAACACACGTTCAGCCGTCAAACTTTGGCCACGCGCCAGCAGCGAATCAGCGCAGATAAAACACTGGTCGATATCGTACAGCGCCAGTACGCCAAAGGTAGCGATATAGTTGCGCGCCAGAATCTGCTCGGGTTGTTGATCGCGTTGGAGCTGCAGCACGCCATCACCGATAAAGAACAGACCGATATCCTCGCTTAACGCGCCTGTCGCCAGCACAGCATCCAGCCCTTCCCTGCCGGCGCTGCTGCCGTGCGGTGCCTGAGTAAACAGGAAGGCCACGCGGTTCATCAGAATTGCACCAGACGATCGCAGCCGAGCGCGGCTTCTGCCAGTGCGCCCAAACCGCTCAGTTCAAAACCTGGCTGCAGATTACTGCCCGCCAGTTGCAAGCGCGCCGCTTCCTGCGCATCCGTTACGCCACGTCGTAATGCTGCGGCCACACAGATGTTCAGCGCGGTGCCACTTTCAGCACGCAACTGCTGCCATTCACGTACCATATCCACCTCATCGCTCGCCGGCGCGCTAAGTTGGTTAGCATTTAACACGCCTTCACGATAAAAGAACACGCTCTCTAGCTGATGTCCGGCCTTTACTAGCGCGCGCGCAAACAATAGCGCACTGCTGGCATGTTGCGTGCCGTATGCCGGTCCGGTGACTAGCAACGTGTAGCGCATTAGCGATCCTGCCCCTGGAAATCACCGCTTTTAAACTGGCGAATGTAGAGATAAACCGTGTGCTTAGAAATATTGAGGCGATCGGCCACTTGGTTAATCGCGTCTTTAATATCGAAGATGCCCTTCTCATACATATTCAGCACGATCTGGCGATTCTTGGCGTTGTTGGAGACGTTACGATCAGCGCTCACTTCTTCAATCGCGAACTCAAGCGTCTGCATCACCAGATCTTCCACCGAACTGGCAAAATTGACATTGGAATCCACCTGCTGCATTTCCGGTGGCATAAAGGTCGACATTATTTGCGAGAACGGGACGTCAAGGTTCATGTTGATGCACAGCAAGCCAATGACGCGCTGCTGGCGATTACGAATCGCAATAGTGACCGATTTCATCAGCACGCCGCTTTTCGCACGCGTGAAGTAGGCTCTGGACACATTGCTGTCTGCGCCATGCATATCGTGCAGCATACGCAGAGCCAAATCGGTAATAGGCGAACCCACTTTGCGCCCGGTGTGTTCACCGTTAGCGATACGCACCGCGGAACACTTCAAATCTTCCAGGGAATGCAGCACGATTTCGCAGTGCGAGCCAATCAGCATCGCCAGGCCATCGACAACGGCTTCGTATGATTTGAGGATATCGTAGTCTGCTTGCTCGAACGGACGTTGCTCCAGTAAATCGAAGTCAGTCAGTTCACCGGGATTGAATGGATTAGACATCGAAGACATTACCCTAAATGGCTGGAGCCTGTCTCGACAGCATTGGGGCAGACTCATATTGTGATAATTGTGCAGGCGCTAGTCTGGCAAATGTCATGGTCTTTAGCCAGACCTTTACTCTCTTCTCCGAAATAAAAACGCCGCCCGTAGGCGGCGTGAGTAGAAAGTTCAGATTACTGTGCTTTCTGATCGCCAGCGACCGGAGCCTGTGCTTTCTCATCGGCCTTTGGTGCCGGTTTGATATCGAGCAGTTCAACATCGAACACCAGCGTGGAGTTAGCCGGAATACCCGGAACGCCATTTTTGCCGTAAGCCAGGTTCGGTGGAATCACCAGCTTGATCTTTCCGCCTTTCTTCACGTGCTTCAGACCTTCGGTCCAGCCCGGAATTACACCGTCCAGACGGAACGACAGCGGCTCACCGCGAGTATAAGAGTTATCGAACTCAGTACCGTCGATCAGCGTACCTTTGTAATTGACAACTACAGTGTCGCTGTCTTTTGGCGCGCTACCGGTACCTTCTTTCTCTACCTGATACAGCAGGCCAGATTCGGTTTTCTTCACGCCTTTTTCTTTCGCGAATTTGTCGGCGTAAGCAGACCCCTTATCGGAGTTCTCTTTCGCGTCTTTTTCCATCTTAGCCTGAGCAGCGCCTTTCACGCGGCCTTCAAAGGACTGCAGGGTTTGCTCGATCTCTTGATCAGAGAGTTTGCTCTTGCCGCCAAATGCGTCCTGAACACCCGCGATCAACTGATCTTTATCCAGTTTGATGCCCAGCTTCTCTTGTTCCTTCAGAGAGTTGTCCATGTAGCGACCGAGGGAGGCACCAAGCGCATAAGCTGATTGCTGGTCTTCGTTTTTGAAAGCAGCATTTTTCGGTGCTTGCGGCGCTGCCTGCGCAGCGTCTGCTGGAGCAGCGGCGGTTTCTGTTGCCATTGCCAGCGGTGCATTCAGCGCGAAGGCCATGGTGGTAGCTAACAATGTGACTTTAAACAGTGAATTCATCCTTTCTCCAAAACCGAAGCCTCTAACCTCGGGAATCATTGCGGACTGAGGTCCACACTATAACTTTACGTGGCAGCGGCGAACACTCCCACAATGTAATTACCCGTTCAACCTCCGACCTTTTTTGCTTCAGGAAGTTTCATCAGAGATATAGGCGTTATGCGTCGTTTCAATGCAGCATGGCGCGTTAAGGTAAAATATCAGGTGATTCTGAAGCGAAAGGCCGTAGAATCACGCCCGAAACAGATTAATGCGCAACACCGGAAGATGAGGAAAGATCATGCCGCAAATAGAATGGGAACAACGCCTTGAGGCGCTGGAAAGCAAACTGGCTTTTCAGGAATACACCATCGATCAGCTCAATCAAACGGTAGTTCAGCACGAGCTGGAGATGATCAGACTGCGTGAGCAGGTCCGTCTGTTAGTGGACAAGGTGAAAGATAGCGCGCCGTCGATGATCGCCTCGCAGTCTGAAGAGACCCCACCACCCCATTACTAAAAAGAAAGGCCACCCGAAGGTGGCCTCGCCAGCGTAGTACTGATTAGTGGCTGCAGCCGCAACCGCCAGTGCCACATCCGCCCTGGCCGTGATCGTGACCATGGTCGTGGTCATGATCGTGATGATGACCATCCGCGCCATGCACGTGGCCGTGCGCCAGCTCTTCTTCAGTCGCTGCGCGAATCGCCACAACTTCCACGTTGAAGTTCAGGTTCTGACCCGCCAGCATGTGGTTACCATCAACCACGACGTGCTCGTCTTCAACTTCGGTGATTTCAACCGGAACTGGACCCTGATCGGTTTCTGCCAGGAAGCGCATGCCAACCTGCAGTTCGTCAACGCCCATAAACACGTCTTTTGGTACGCGCTGTACGAGGTTGTCATCGTACTGACCGTAAGCGTCGTTTGCCGGGATATGCACGTCAAACTTATCGCCTACATCATGATTTTCCAGCGCTTTTTCCAGACCAGAAATCAGGGAACCATGACCGTGCAGATAGTCCAACGGTGCACTCACCGGTGACTCGTCAACCAACACACCGTCTTCGGTACGAACCTGATACGCCAGGCTCACCACCAGGTCTTTTGCTACTTTCATGATATCTCCTAACCGTTGAGAACTAAGATCCCGTCCCATTGGTCAATTTTGCGTGCAATAACCAACCAGAAAGGTTCAAGACTGAGGATGCCAACAAATGTGTTGTTGCATACTGCTCAGCGTTAATGGCGCCGATTGTAACGGAATTCAATCCCGCTGTAAGTTCAAGCGTAAAAAAACCTGAGCCATTGCGCTACTCAGGATGAAAAATGCCGATCACTTGCTCATTGCTGCGAACCTGATCGCGCACTTGCTTATCCGCTTCACGCATTTGATGACCGCACTCTACGCATTCCACCACATCAACATTGTTTTCACGCCACAACGCTAATGTGTCTTTTTCCTGGCAGTGCGGACAAACCGCACCGGCAATAAACTGTTTACGCATACTCTTTCCTGCCGCTATTCATGAACGGATACGTTAAGTGTAGCCTCACTCATCATCCCAGCCGTCAAACTGGCGTTTTTCATGCTGCATTTCGCGCTGGAAGATGTCTTCCAATTCGCGCCGCGCCTCACGCACGCGTGAAACCTGCGCGCTATCATCGTGGCTCGGCACCAGTTCACGCAGCATTCGCATATCCAGGCGACGAAAATGTTGCTGCGCGCGCTGCGCCTGATGCGGATGCATGCCAAGCGTGATCAATGCTTTGCGCCCCAGCTCCAGCGCACTTGAGAAGGTCTCACGCGAGAAGAGCGTAACACCCGCTTGCAACAGTTCGTGTGCTTCAACACGACCGCGCGCGCGCGCCAGAATTTCCAGCTGTGGGAAATGCTGCTGACACAGCTGCACAATGGTCATCGAATCTTCCGGATCGTTACAGGTAATCACGATGGATTGCGCATTCTCGGCGCCCGCCGCACGCAGCAGCTCCAGTTCAGTGGCATCGCCATAGTAAACCTTATAGCCATATTTACGCATCAGGCTCACCGCAGAGATATCACGCTCCAGCACCGTGATACGTTTATTATTGGCCATCAGCAAACGGCCCACAACCTGACCAAAACGGCCAAAGCCAACCACAATTACCTGTGGCTGATCGTCTTCAACAAAGTGTTTTTCGGCATTTTCATCGGGTTCATTAAAGCGACGCGCCAGTAATCGGTCGATGCCGTTCATCAGCAGCGGCGTGGTCATCATCGATAGCGTAACCGTCACCAGCAGCAGTGGCATTTGGTCGCCGCTGAACATTTTGGCCGAAGACGCCGCCGAGAACAGCACAAAGGCAAATTCACCGCCCTGGCTTAACACGCCGGCAAATTGCTGACGCTCTGAGCTGCGCAGGCCATAAATGCGGCCCAGCACATACAGCACCAGCGTTTTCACCGTAACCAAAATTAACACGCCCAACAAAATTTCGGTGATGTGGGTATAAAGCACGCCGAGGTTCAGCGCCATGCCTACCGAGATAAAGAACAAGCCCAACAGCAAGCCTTTAAACGGTTCGATGGCCACTTCCAGCTCATGACGATATTCACTTTCTGCCAACAGAATACCGGCGATAAAAGTACCCAGCGCCATCGACAGGCCCAGCGCGTCCATAAACAACGCCGAACCGAGTACCAGCAGCAGCGACGCAGCAGTAAACACCTCGCGCACGCCGGATGCGGCAATAAAACGCAGGATCGGACGCAGCAGATAACGGCCACCAATCAGCATCCCACCGAATGCCAGCACTTTCATGCCGACTTTCAACCAATCAACGTGGCCGCTGTCGCCGCCCGCCAGCAGCGGCACCAGCGCCAACGCCGGAATCACCGCCAAATCCTGGAACAGCAGCACCGAGAAGCCGAGCTGGCCGGATTCACTGCGGTTCATGCCTTTATCGCGCATCAGCTGCAGCGCCATCGCCGTCGATGACATCGCCAGGCCAATACCGCCGATCACCGCCGCCTGCCAGCTAAAGTCCGTCAGCCACAGCAATCCACCCAGAATGGCCGCAGAGATCAGCACCTGAGCGGCGCCGACACCAAAGATAGAGCGGCGTAACGACCAGAGTTTCGAGGGGTTCAGTTCGAGACCGATGATAAACATCAGGAACACCACACCCAGTTCGGAGAAGTGCAGAATCTCCTCAACGTCGCTGATGAAACCCAAACCCCAGGGGCCAATTGCAATACCGGCCAGCAGATAACCCAGCACAGCGCCAATGCCGAGCCGCGCCGCAATCGGCACAATTAATACCGCCGCGACCAGATAAATGACGCCAGCCGTCAGTAACGTTTCACCTTCCATCACACACCTCCTTGCGGTAGCGGTGAGGCCAGCCAATCGCCGTACGCCCGCGCAAAATTACGCATCACTTCCGGCGTCTGCCGACGCGCCCAGTGAATGACCATCGGCGTCATCCAGTGCATGCGACACATCTGCGCCGTCAGTTCAAACGGACGCATGATGTCACTCATCGGATAGCGATTCAGGCCGCTATGGTGATACGCCGCCTCCGGTTCGCCGGTGGTCACCACGCTGCGCCAATATTTGCCTTCCAGCGCATTGCCATCCGGACCACTGGCAAAGCCGCGCGACAGCACGCGATCCAGCCACTCCTTTAGCAGCGCCGGGCAGCTGTAGGTATAAAGTGGGTGTTGGAATACAACGATTTGATGTTCGCGCAGCAGCTGTTGCTCATAGTGAATATCAATAAAGAAATCCGGATAGTGGGCGTATAAATCGTGCACCGTGACGTGGTCCAGTTCCATAGCCGACTGCAGCAAAACCCGATTAGCAATCGAATCCTGTGATTCCGGATGGGCGTAAAGCAGCAATATTTTGGGTGGCTGCGACATCGTTCCCCTCCAAAGCGTCGTCACGGCACAGGAATTCCGCTACCATGCTCGACGCAACAAATTTTCTCGAATTATGTTGCCGGTAAATTAACATATTCTGACGATACGGCGCTTATGATTGTCTTTTCAGCACTACAAATTCGCCGCGGCACCAATGTGCTGCTGGATAACGCAACAGCCACCATTAACCCAGGCCAGAAAGTGGGTTTAGTGGGCAAAAACGGCTGCGGCAAATCGACGCTGCTGTCACTGCTGAAAGGCGAAATCAGCAGTGATGCAGGTAATGCCACCTTCCCGAGCAACTGGGCGCTGGCGTGGGTTAACCAGGAAACCCCGGCGCTGAGCAAACCCGCGCTGGAGTATGTTATCGACGGCGATCGCGAATATCGTCAGCTTGAATCTGAATTAGCCGATGCCAATGCGCGCAACGATGGCAATGCCATCGCCCTGCTGCACGGCAAGCTGGATGCGATTCAGGCGTGGAGCATACCTGCTCGCGCCTCAAGTTTGTTGCACGGTTTGGGCTTTAGTCAGGAACAATTAATGCGGCCGGTGAGCGACTTCTCCGGCGGCTGGCGCATGCGCCTCAACCTCGCGCAGGCGCTGGTGTGCCGTTCCGATCTGCTATTGCTGGATGAACCCACTAACCACCTTGATCTTGATGCCGTCATCTGGCTTGAACGCTGGCTGAAAAGCTACGAAGGCACGCTGGTGCTGATTTCGCACGACCGCGACTTCCTCGATCCGGTGGTAGACAAGATCATCCACATCGAACAACAGACGATGTTCGAATACACCGGCAACTACAGCTCGTTCGAACGTCAGCGTGTCGCCAAGCTGGCGCAACAGCAGGCGCTGTTCCAGAGCCAGCAGGAAAAAGTGGCGCACCTGCAGAAGTATATCGATCGCTTCCGCGCGCAGGCGACCAAAGCCAAACAGGCGCAGAGCCGCATCAAAATGCTGGAGCGCATGGAGCTGATTGCGCCCGCACACGTCGATAATCCGTTCAGCTTCAGTTTCCGCGCGCCGGAAAGCTTGCCCAATCCGCTGTTGAAGATGGAGCGGGTTACCGCCGGTTACGGCGAGCGCATTATTCTCGACGCCATCAAACTCAACCTGGTGCCAGGTTCGCGTATTGGTCTGCTGGGCCGAAATGGTGCGGGTAAATCCACCCTGATCAAACTGTTAGCCGGTGAATTAGAGGCGCTGGACGGCAAAGTCGGCCTGGCGAAAGGCATCAAGCTCGGTTACTTCGCTCAGCATCAGCTGGAATATCTGCGCGCCGATGAATCGCCGTTGCAGCATCTTTCACGCATCGCGCCGAAAGTGCTCGAACAGCAGCTGCGCGATTACCTGGGTGGCTTTGGCTTCCAGGGCGATAAAGTCAGCGAAATCACCGAGCGTTTCTCCGGCGGCGAAAAAGCGCGCCTGGTATTGGCCTTAATTGTCTGGCAGCGGCCAAACCTGCTGCTGCTCGATGAACCGACCAACCACCTCGATCTGGACATGCGTCAGGCGTTGACCGAGGCGCTGATCGATTTCGAAGGCGCGCTGGTGGTGGTCTCGCACGATCGTCATTTACTGCGTGCCACCACCGACGATCTCTATCTGGTGCATGATGGCAAGGTCGATGTGTTTGAAGGCGATCTGGAAGATTATCAGCAGTGGCTGAGCGATCTGCAGAAGCAGCAAGCGCAACAGGATGCCGCGCCGAAGCAGGATAACGGCAACAGTGCGCAATCGCGCAAAGATCAAAAACGCCGTGACGCCGAACTGCGCGCACAAACCCAACCGCTGCGTAAAGAGATCGAGAAGCTTGAAAAGCAGATGGTGAAGTGGCAGACCCAGCTCAGCGAAGCCGAGGCGCAACTGGCCGACAGCGCGATCTACGATCAGAGCCGCAAAGCCGATTTGAATGTGGCATTGCAGCGTCAGGCCGAAAGCAAGGCTGCGCTGGAAGAGGTCGAAATGGCATGGCTGGATGCACAGGAACAGCTGGAGCAGATGCTAGCGCAGTGATGCACGTTAGCTGGTCAGCATAAATGCTGACCCTACGTTAATTTGTAGGGTCGGCATTCATGCCGACCACGCTAAATCAAACCGGCTTATCACCAAGAACAGTCGCACGATGCATCACCCGCCGCGCTGGATAATAATCCGCATTCGCATAGTGTTGCGTCACGCGATTATCCCAGATCGCCACATCATTCTCCTGCCAGCGCCAGCGCACCTGGAACTCCGGTTTAGCACTATGCCAAAACAGGAAGTTTAGAATCGCATCGCTCTCTTTTTCGCTCAGGCCCAGCAAACGCGTGGTGAAACCCTCATTCACAAACAAGGCTTTACGTCCGCTGACGGGATGGGTGCGAATCACCGGATGCTGCACCGGCGGATTTTTTGCCACCGCCTGCTGCCAGCGCTGATGCTCTTCCTCGGTTTTACGGTATTTGTACTCCTGGAACGACTTCTTGAAGTCATGCTCCGCCTGCAATCCACTTAGCAGCTGCTTGAACGGCTCAGATAGCGCTTCGTATGCCGCAATGCCGGTTGACCATAAGGTGTCGCCGCCGCTCGCCGGCAGCAGCTTCGACGCCAAAATAGCTATCGCTGGCGGCGTTTCTATAAAGGTAACGTCGGTGTGCCAGTTATCGTTGTCCGGCGGATTGTCCTGATGGGTATCCAGCACAATGATCTCGTCCACACCTGCCGCATGCGGATAGACCGGATGGATGTGCAGATCGCCAAAGCGAATCGCCAGCGCGCGCTGCTGTTCCGGGGTAATCACCTGATTGCGCAAAAAAAGCACCTGATGACGCAGCAGGCCATGATAAAGCTGTTCAAACTGTGCATCGCTCAACGGGCGGCTGAGATCCACATCGCTGACCTGCGCCCCGATATTCGGGCCCAGAGCGGTAAAAGAAAGTCGTTCGTTCATTGCTGTTCTCCATTCCAGGGCGTCAGTCGGCGCTGCAAGGCGCGCAGACTCAGTTCTAAGCCAAAGGCAATCAGGGCAATCACGGCGATCCCGGCCAGCACCACGTCGGTGGCGAGAAACTCACCGGCCGACTGCACCATAAAGCCCAGTCCACGCGTGGCGGCAATCAGCTCGGCTGCCACCAGCGTTGACCAACCTACGCCGAGACCGATGCGCAAACCGGTGAGGATTTCAGGCAGCGCGCCAGGCAAAATGACAAAGCGCAGCAACTGCCAGCGCGATGCGCCAAGAGCCTGCGCGGCACGAATCCGCACCTGCTGCGCATTCTTCACGCCGGCCAGCGTCGATAAGGTCACCGGGGCGAAAATCGCCAGATAAATCAGTAAAATTTTCGAGGTTTCGCCGATGCCGAACCAAATCACCATTAGCGGCAAATAGGCCAGCGGCGGCACTGGGCGATAAAGTTCGATCAGCGGATCAAGCAAGCCGCGAATCGCCGGGCTCAGGCCCATGGCGATGCCCACCGGAATGCCAATCAGCGCGGCAAAGAACAGCGCCACCAGCATGCGCGCCAGGCTGGCACCTAAATGCTGCCAAAGCGTAGCGTCCATAAAGCCTTGCGGGCTGGCGATCAATATCAGCTTCTGCAGCACCACTTGCGGCGGCGGTAAAAACAGTGGGGCAACTAAGCCCAGCGCCGTTATGCCCCACCACAGCAGCAGCAACAGGCCTACGCTCAGCAAGCTGAGTGAGAACTGGCGGGAGAACGGCCAGCGCAGTCCACCACGACGCGGCTGGGTTTTCTCATCAAGCAACGCACTCATATAAATGCCTCACGCTGGGAAAACACTTGATTCAGTACATATTCACGACGCTCGATAAACGCCGGATCGGATTTGATGCTGCGGCATGGTTCCCCGGCCGCAAAGCGCTGACCAAAATCAAGTTTCAGACGCTCCACGACGCGGCCCGGTCCCGGTGACAGCAGCACCAGTTCGCTGGCGAGGAACACCGCTTCTTCGATGTCATGGGTGATCAGCAGAATCTGTTTGCCAGTCTCTCGCCACAGCGTCAGCAGTAAGGTTTGCATCTGTTCACGGGTAAAGGCGTCCAGCGCACCAAACGGCTCATCTAACAGCAGCAACTGCGGATCAGCCGCCAGCGCACGCGCAATCCCCACGCGCTGACGTTGACCCCCAGAGAGCTGCCAGATAAAACGCTGCTCTGCACCTTCAAGTCCCACTTTGCGGATTAAACGGCGCGCAATGGTATGACGCTCCACCTTCGCCATCCCCGCCAGTTGCAAACCGAACGACACGTTATCAATCACGTTGCGCCATGGCAGCAATCCTTCATTTTGAAACACCACGCCGCGCTCGGCGCCTGGCCCTTTCACCACTTTGCCATCCAGCGTAATGCTGCCAGATTCCAGCGGCAGAAAGCCGGCGATCAGGTTGAGCAGCGTGGTTTTTCCGCAGCCGGAGGGGCCTAACACCACCAGCAGGTCTCGGCTGCCCAACTGCAGGTTGATGTCCTGCAGCGCGGGTTGTCCGGCATAACGCGCATTGAGATGGGTGATGTTGAGCATAGGGCCTCCGGTTATTTTGCTAAGGGCGCAACGAATCGCGTCGTGACGAAGCTGCTGTAATCGTTGTCCGCCGCAGGCACTTTGCCCTGCTCTTTCAGGAAGTTGGCGGTATCCACAATGGCCTTGTTTACCGGCTTGCCGAGCTGCTCAACCTGCTGTTGCGCGGTCAGATACGTGTTGCCTTTCACCAGCACCGGTACATCCGCTTCCGGTACACCGCTCAGACGCGCCAGCTTGCTCAGGTTGTCTGACTGCTTCAGCCATTGTTCCGGATTGGCAATATAAGCTTGCTGCGCTTCAACGGCGCTTCGGGCAAAGGCGGTGACGATGTCTGGATGCTGCTGCGCGAAGTCCTTACGCACCACCCACACATCCAGCGTTGGCGCGCCCCACTTGCCGACCTGCGAAGAATCCGTCAGCACGTTGCCATCTTTCTCCAGCTCATTCACTGCCGGAGACCAGACGTAAGCACCGTCAATGTCACCGCGTTTCCAGGCGGCAATAATCGCTGGCGGCTGCAGGTTGACTAACGTGACTTGTGAAGGCTTGATGCCCCAATGCTTGAGCGCGGCGAGGAAGCTGTAATGCGTCGTCGAGATGAACGGTACGGCGATGCGCTTACCAATCAGGTCTTTAGGATCTTTGATGGTTTTCTTCACCACCAGCGCTTCGGAGTTACCGAGCTGTGAGGCCAGCAGGAAAGCTTCAATTGGCAGCTTTTGCGTGGCGGCGACCGCCAGCGGGCTTGAACCGATATTGCCAATCTGTACGTCGCCCGATGCCAGTGCGCGCAACACGCTGGCACCGCTATCAAATTTGCGCCAGTCGACGGTGGCACCGCTCTCTTTGGCGAAAGTATTATCCGCCTGCGCCACTTTGGCCGGTTCAGCCGACGTCTGGTATGCCACGGTAACGTTGACCGCTTGCGCCTGGAACGCCATCAGGGCCAGAGCCGCCGCGACCGCCGTTATTGTTTTTTTCATCGCCATCATCATTCACCCCAATGTGTTTTTGTCTGGGCAGTTTCTCCAGCGACAGTAATTTCATAAAGGAATTAAAAATTATCCCTAATGCCGATCTGTTCTTAGATCAACATCGGGCAAGGCTATGCAAAAAACACAAATGGAAAGAAGGTAGAAATCGATAAATATGTCACGCGCTCACATTACGTCTGTGATATTGATAGACTTCTCATTTTTCACCTTTCACTTGCGGTCCTAAATACATGTCGATTGAAAAAGTCGCGCACCTGGCTGGCGTGTCAAAAGCCACTGTTTCACGGGTTTTGAACCAAAATCCCGGCGTGCGCCCGGATACGCGTGCCAAAGTGCTGGCAGCCATCGACATCTGCGACTATCAGCCCAATTTGCTGGCGCGCCAGTTGCGCACCGCGCAAAGCCATATGTTGTTAGTGTTGATCCCCGACATTACCAATCCCTTCTGCTCGCGTGTGGTTCAAGGCATTGAGGCGGAAGCGGAAGCGCAGGGTTACCACATTCTGTTGTGCAACTCAGGATCACAGCTGCGACGCGAAGCGGCCTATATTGCGCTGCTCACCGGCAAGGTGGTGGATGGCGTGATCACCATGGACGCGGCCGGCTGTTTGCAGGAGCTGAAAGCGCTGATTGGCGATGCGCCTTGGGTGCAGTGCGCGGAATACGATCCATCGATCGAAGCGTCCAGCGTGACGATTGATAATAAAGAAGCGGCTTTCGAAACCGTGCGTTATCTGGCGGGGAAAGGCCGCCGCCGTATTGCACTCGTGAACTGCGATATGCGCTACCTCTACTCTCATCAGCGTGAAGAAGGTTATCGCGCGGCGTTGGAGCAGTTGGATCTTACGTGGGGAGGCGTGGCCTACGCCGAGAATATCACCTGCGAAGCGGGCAGCGCGGCATTACGTGAACTGCTGTCGCAGCCGGAACGTCCTGATGCCGTGTTTGCGGTCTCTGATGTATTGGCTGTCGGCGTCATCCACGCAGCGTTGGAAGCGGGGTTACGCGTACCAGAGGATTTAGCGGTGGTGGGATTTGATGGTATCAACTTTACCAGCAGCCTGAATCCGCCGCTGACGACCATTGAGCAGCCAATGAATCACATGGGGGCACGCAGCGTGCAATTGCTGCTGCAGCGCATCCGGCAGCCGAACTCACCGGTGGTGCAGGAAGTGTTGCCGTGGAAGCGCGTAGAACGCGCTTCCAGTTAACTCAGCGCCAAATCAGCAACACGCACGCGGCAGTGAGTAAACCCATCGCCAGATTGAAGATTTTCCACGCGCGTGGGCTGCGCAGCAGACGTCCAATCAGCGAGCCAAAGCCCATCCAAATCACGCCAGAGACCACGTTCACCAGCGCCATGCCGATGCTGATCGCCACCACCGAATGCAGATATTCGCTGCCTGCCAGGCTAAAGCTCGCCACCGCACCCAGCGCCATCAGCCAGGCTTTCGGGTTGATCAGCTGCAGCAAACCGCCTTGCCAGAACGGCATTTGCTTCACCGTAACCTCATCGGTTTCCAGCTTTTCATACTCGGCGGTGGCGATTTTCCACGCCAGCCACAGGAGATAAAGGCTACCGGCAATTTTCAGGATCAGATGCAGTGAAGGATAAAGCAGGATAAGACCGCCAATGCCAAATGCCACCATCAGCAACATGACTTGCATGCCGATCATGATACCAATGAGCAGCGGAAGGGTGCGCAGGAAGCCAAAATTAGCACCCGAGGCCGTAAGTAACATATTATTGGGCCCGGGCGTGATGGCCGCGACCCAGAGAAAACCTAACATTGATAAAAAAAGACTCAGTTCCATGTATATTCGGGTGCTCCTCACCCAGTAAAGCGAACAACCCATCGAAGCTATCAGCGACTTATGCATCAGACAAGCCTTTACCCAAGCTATTTTGATCGCCCCAGCGGCGAGCGCTTTAAACCACTGCGCGGATTCACTAACGCGCATCTGCAAACGCTGCTGCCGCGCATTCTACGTCGCCGCGTTACCTTACGTCCGCACTGGCAGCGTCTTGACCTGCCGGACGGCGATTTTGTTGATTTAGCGTGGAGTGAAGACCCGGCGCAGGCGCGTCATAAGCCGCGCATGGTGATGTTTCACGGTCTGGAAGGCAGCTTTCGCAGTCCCTACGCGCACGGCCTGATGCAGGCGTGTCAAGCGCGTGGCTGGCTGGCGGTGGTAATGCACTTCCGCGGCTGCAGCGGCGAACCGAACCGCTTAAAGCGCATCTATCACTCCGGTGAAACCGAAGACGCAACCTACTTTCTTAACTGGCTGCAGCGCGAATGGGGCACCGTGCCAACCGCCGCCGTCGGCGTATCCCTGGGCGGCAACATGCTCGCTTGCCTGCTGGGTCAGCAAGGTCACGATGTACCGATTGATGCGGCCATTGCCATCTCGGCGCCGCTGGCGCTCGAGCCATGCAGCACCAAACTGGATGTCGGCTTCTCGCGTTTCTATCAGCACTATTTGCTGACGCGGCTGAAGAAAAACGCCACGCGTAAATTACACGCCTGGCCCGGCACGTTGCCGGTCGATCTCGCCCAACTGCGCGCTTTTCGCCGCTTACGCGAATTTGATGATGCGATAACCGCACGTGCGCACGGTTTTATTGACGCGAACGACTATTATCAACGTGCCAGCGCGATGCCGCTGCTGACCGGCGTGCGTAAACCGCTGCTGATTATTCATGCGCAAGACGATCCCTTTATGACCGATGCGGTTATTCCGCAACCTGACCAGCTTTCAGCATCGATTCAGTATCAACTGACGCAGCAAGGCGGCCACGTTGGCTTTGTCGGCGGCACCTTGCTTAAACCGAAAATGTGGCTGGAACAGCGCGTACCCGATTGGCTCTCAACGTATCTGGATGTGTAATTGTGATTATTCCCTGGCAAGAACTCGAAGCGGACACGCTGGAAAACCTGATTGAAACCTTTGTGTTACGCGAAGGTACTGATTATGGCGAGCAGGAACGCAGTTTACTGCAAAAAGTTGCCGACGTGCGCCGCCAGCTGGAGCGTGGCGATGTGGTGCTGGTGTGGTCGGAACTGCATGAATCCATCAATATCATGCCAAAAGGTGAATTCCGCGGCTGATGCACCCCGCGGCAATTCGTGGTAACAATGCTCATCGCCGGACCTCACAGGGAGCTCTGTTATGTCAGCCAGGCATCCAATTATTGCCGTTACCGGTTCCAGCGGCGCCGGAACCACTACCACCAGCCTTGCCTTCCGTAAGATTTTCCAGCAGCTGAATTTGCATGCAGCGGAAGTAGAAGGCGACAGTTTCCATCGCTTCACGCGTCCGGAAATGGACATGGCGATCCGCAAGGCGCGCGATCTGGGTCGCCATATCAGTTACTTCGGCCCGGAAGCCAACGACTTCGGCTTGCTTGAGCAGACGTTCAGGCATTACGGCCAAACCGGTTTGGGCGAATCGCGTAAATATTTGCACACATACGACGAAGCCGTGCCGTGGAATCAGGTGCCGGGCACTTTCACCCCCTGGCAACCGCTGCCGGAGAACACTGATGTGCTGTTCTATGAAGGCTTGCACGGCGGCGTGGTCACGCAGCAGCAAAATGTCGCAGAGCATGTCGATTTGCTGGTTGGCGTAGTCCCGATTGTTAATCTTGAGTGGATTCAGAAGCTGGTGCGCGACACGGGCGAGCGCGGTCATTCGCGTGAGGCGGTGATGGATTCGGTGGTGCGTTCGATGGAGGATTACATCAACTTCATCACGCCACAGTTCTCACGCACCCACATTAACTTCCAGCGTGTGCCAACCGTTGATACGTCCAACCCATTTGCGGCACGCGAAATTCCGTCGCTCGACGAAAGTTTCGTAGTGATTCATTTCCGCGGTCTGGAAGGCATCGCGTTCCCCTATCTCCTGTCGATGATTCAGGGATCGTTTATCTCCCACATCAATACGCTGGTGGTGCCGGGCGGAAAAATGGGACTGGCGATGGAGCTGATTATGCTACCGCTGGTGCAGCGACTCATTGAAGGGAAGCGGATTGAGTGAGTGTCATTGGTCGCCATGAATGGCGACCCTACGAAATGAGAGCGTTTTGTAGGGTGCGCATTAATGCGCACCTGCCAGCATTAAAGCGCGATCACTTCGTAGCTATGCGTAATTTCCACGCCTTTGCCCAGCATGATCGCCACCGAGCAATATTTTTCCGCTGACAAATCAACAGCGCGTGAAACCGCCTTGTCGCTCAACGCTTTGCCGCTGACGATGAAGTGGAGATTGATGTGGGTAAAAATACGTGGCGCTTCTTCCCGACGTTCTGAAGTGAGTTTCACTTCGCAATCGGCGACATCGCTGCGCCCTTTTTGCAGGATCGACACCACATCAATAGCGCTACAACCGCCCGCCGCCATCAGCACCATCTCCATTGGACTTGGCGCTTTATCACCGGAATTACCGTCCATTAATACCTGATGGCCGGATGAGGATTCTCCGAGAAAGGTCAAACCTTCCACCCATTTCACTCGTGCCTGCATTATTCTTTCTCCTGAAGAGGCGGTTTTGCCGCCAGAGTACGCTTTCACCTGACAAACAGCAATCCAGAGTAATCCCCCTTCTGCTGAAGCGAGACAACACAAGACAGCTCGCTAAAGCTGTGCTACAAACAGTGCTGAAAATATTTTCGTCATTACAGACGAAGGCGGGAAGAATCAAAAGCGTAGCTTAAGAGTCCACCCGGAATAATTTTTCCTTTACTGGAAACGCTCGACGATTAAACCGCCTGACAGGGAAAAATGCCCCCTGTATTTTGGGCACGATTACAACAGAGGATAATAGCGAATGGTTCTCGGCAAACCGCAAACAGACCCTACACTCGAATGGTTCCTGTCCCATTGCCATATTCACAAATATCCATCCAAAAGCACGCTCATCCATCAGGGTGAGAAAGCGGAAACGCTGTACTACATCGTGAAAGGTTCCGTAGCGGTACTGATTAAAGATGAAGAAGGCAAAGAGATGATTCTCTCCTATCTCAATCAGGGAGATTTTATCGGCGAACTCGGTCTTTTCGAAGAAGGCCAGGAACGCAGTGCTTGGGTGCGTGCGAAGTCTGCCTGCGAAGTGGCTGAAATTTCATACAAAAAATTCCGTCAGCTGATTCAGGTAAACCCGGATATTTTAATGCGACTTTCGTCGCAAATGGCGCGTCGTCTGCAAGTGACATCTGAGAAAGTGGGCAACCTTGCCTTCCTCGATGTGACCGGACGTATCGCGCAAACGCTGCTAAATCTGGCCAAACAGCCAGATGCGATGACTCACCCGGACGGGATGCAAATCAAAATCACCCGTCAGGAGATTGGTCAGATCGTGGGCTGCTCACGCGAAACCGTGGGTCGTATCCTGAAAATGCTGGAAGATCAGAATCTGATCTCCGCACACGGTAAAACCATCGTCGTTTACGGCACCCGCTAATTTCTTCTCACCCACGGCGTGATGGCAACATCGCGCCGTTTCTATTTGCGATGAGCTGATGTGGCGCCGAATCATCTATCATCCTGAAGTTAACTATGCGCTGCGGCAAACGCTGGTGCTGTGCCTGCCTGTGGCTCTCGGCTGGCTGTTTGGCGATCTGCAAAAAGGTCTGCTGTTCTCGTTAGTGCCTGCCTGTTGCAATATGGCGGGGCTGGATACGCCGCACAAACGCTTCTTCAAACGCCTGATTGTAGGGGGTTCGCTGTTTGCCACCGGCAGTTTCCTGATGCAAATCCTCACCGCGTACCAAATTCCGCTGCCGCTGATTTTGCTGGCGCTGCCGCTGCTGATTGGCGTGACCGGTGAAATCGGCCCACTGCATGCGCGCCTGCTCCCCGCGACGTTAATCGCCGCCATCTTTACGCTCAGTTTAGTGGGACGCATGCCGATGTGGGTGCCGCCGCTGCTCTACATAGGCGGCACGCTGTGGTACGGCTTGTTCAACTGGTTCTGGTTCTGGCTGTGGAAAGAGCAGCCGATGCGCGAATCGCTTAGCCTGCTGTTCCGTGAGCTGGCCGATTATTGCGATGCCAAATACACCTTACTGACGCAGTTGACCGATCCGGAAAAAGCGCTGCCCCCCCTGCTGGCACGCCAGCAAAAGGCGGTCGATCTCATCACGACCTGCTACCAGCAAATGCACATGTTGTCGGCCAGCCGTGATAACAGCCACAAACGTCTGACACGCGCTTTTCAGGTGGCGCTGGATTTACAGGAACACATCTCGGTGAGTTTGCATCAGCCCGAAGAGGTGCAAAAGCTCGTGGAGGAGAGCCACGCCGAAGCGGTGATTCGCTGGAACGCCAAAATCATCTCAGCCCGGCTGCGCGTGCTGGCCGATGCGATCCTCTACCATCAATTACCCGATCGTTTTCACATGGAGAAACAGCTCGGCGCGCTGGAGAAAATTGCGCGCCAGCATCCGGATAATCCGGTCGGCAACTTCTGCCTGTATCACTTCAGTCGCATCGCCCGCGTGTTGCGCACGCAGAAGCCACTCTACACACGTGACCTGATGGCCGATCGCCAGCGCCGTTTGCCGCTGTTGCCGGCGTTGCGCAGTTATCTGTCGTTCAAATCTTCCGCGTTACGCACCGCCGCTCGTTTCGCCGTGATGCTGATGTTTGGCAGCGCGTTGGCGCTGTTCTTCAACATTCCCAAACCTTACTGGATTCTGATGACCATCATGTTCGTCAGCCAGAACGGCTACAGCGCGACACGCGTGCGTATTCAGCACCGTGCGCTGGGCACCTTTGCGGGTTTGCTGATCGCTGCCGCCTCGCTACAGCTGGCGGTGCCGGAATCGATCACGCTGCTGTTTATGCTGGGGATCACGCTGGCAAGTTATCTGATCACGCGGAAATATTATGGCTGGTCGATGATTGGCTTCACCGTCACCGCAGTGTATTCGCTGCAGCTGCTGTCACTTAACGGCGCGCAATTTTTACTGCCACGCATGATGGATACCCTGATGGGCTGTTTGATTGCCTTCGCCGGGATGATTTGGTTGTGGCCGCAGTGGCAAAGCGGGCTGCTGCGCAAGAACGCACACGATGCGCTGGAAGCGTATCAGGATGCCTTGCGACTGTTGCTGGGACCGGAACAGTCGCCCGAGAAACTGGCTTATCAGCGCATGAAGGTTAATCAGGCGCACAATGCGCTGTTCAACTCATTGAACCAGGCATCGAGCGAGCCGGGCTTTAACCTGCAATATCTAAAAGATATGCGCATGTGGGTAACGCACAGTCAGTTCATTGTCGAGCATATTAACGCCATGACGATCCTGGCGCGCGAACACACCATGTTGACGGCGAAGCTGGCAGAACGTTATCTGCAATCCTGTGAAATCGCGCTGCAGCGTTGTCAGCAGCGGCTGGCATATGACGGGCCGGGCAACGACAGTAATATTCTGGAGGCGCCGGAGAATCTTAATGAAGGGCCGGTGACGATTGTCGAACAGCATGTGAAGCGGATCTTGCAGCACCTTAACGTCATGCACACCATCTCTTCACTGGCGTGGAGCCAGCGACCGCATCATGGTCGCTGGCTCAAGGTGTTACGTCCTAAAGCGGATTAAGCGGCCAGTACCTTTTCAATCGCGCGGGCGAAACGCGTCATGCCTTCGGCGATATCGGTAGGTTCAATCACCAGTGACGGCACAAAACGAATCACATCGGTGCCCGCAGTGAGAATCATCAGCCCTTCCGCTGCGCAAGCGTTGAGAATGTCACGCGCTTTGCTGGCAAACTGCGGCTTCAGCGCGGCCCCCATCAGCAGACCTTTGCCGCGAATCTCGCTAAAGATAGCGAATTTGCTGTCGATGGCTTGCAGCGCTTCAACAAATTGCTGACGACGTGCTTCTACACCTGCCAGCACTTGCGGCGTGTTGATGATATCCAACGCGGTTTCGGCAATCGCACAGGCCAGCGGATTGCCGCCGTAGGTGGTGCCGTGTACGCCCGGCGCCATCACCGAGGCAATTTCGTTGGTAGTCAGCATCGCACTCACCGGGAATCCGCCGCCCAGCGCTTTCGCGGTGGTGAGGATATCGGGCTTAATGCCGTAATGTTCATAGCTAAACAGTTTGCCGCTGCGGCCCATGCCGCTCTGCACTTCATCCAGCACCAGCAACGCATGGTGTTCATCACAGAGCGCGCGCAGACCTTGCATAAATTCTTGCGTAGCCGGCACAACGCCACCTTCGCCCTGAATCGGCTCGACCACGATGGCGCAGGTATGATCGTCAATCACCGCTTTGACCGCCTCAAGATCGTTGAACGGCACATGCACGATATCCGCCGGTTTTGGACCGAAACCATCGGAGTATTTCGGTTGGCCACCAACCGACACGGTAAACAGCGTGCGGCCGTGGAAGGCATTGTGAAAGGCGATGATTTTGCTTTTGAACGGGCTGTGTTTTTTACAGGCGTAATAACGCGCCAGCTTGAATGCCGCTTCGTTGGCTTCCGCACCGGAGTTACCGAAAAATACCCGATCGGCAAAGGTAGCAGCGATCAGTTTGCTGGCCAGACGCAGCGCCGGTTCGTTGGTGAACACGTTGCTGGTGTGCCACAGCGTTTCGCCCTGCGTTTTCAGCGTTTCCACCAGCGCCGGATGGCAATGGCCCAATGCAGTCACCGCGATACCGCCGGAGAAATCGATATACTCTTTGCCCTGCTGATCCCACACTCGGCTGCCTTTGCCTTTAACCGGCACAAACTGCGCAGGTGCATAAACAGGCAAAATAACGTTATCGAACGTTTCCCGGGTTACCGCTAGTTTTTCCGCTGCCATTGACGACCTCATCGGGTTATTTGTTGAGCTGATGTGAAATTATAATCACAAAATATGCATAAAAAATCACACGAAGGCAAACATAAGTTACGCGTTGAGGAAATTAGCCAGCAGCTGATGCCCTTGCTCACTGAGAATGCTTTCCGGATGAAACTGCACGCCTTCCAGCGACAAGCGACGATGGCGGAAACCCATGATCTCATCCGGCTGGCCATCGCGCAGGCTCCACGCGGTGACTTCAAACTCAGCAGGCAGCGAATCGCGCGCCACAATCAATGAATGGTAGCGCGTCACAGTAAGCGGATTGTTCAGACCGCGAAACACACCTTGACTGGTGTGCTGGATCAGCGAGGTTTTGCCGTGCATCACCTGGCGCGCGCGCACCACCTGCGCACCATAGGCTTGTGCGATCGCCTGATGCCCGAGGCAAACGCCAAGAATCGGCACGCGTCCGGCGAAATGGCGAATAGCCGCGAGCGAAATGCCGGATTGATCCGGCGTACATGGGCCAGGTGAAATCACCAGATGCGTCAGCGGCAGCGCGTCAATCTCATCCAACGTAATGGCGTCGTTGCGCACGACGCGCACGTCAGCGCCCAACTCGCAGAAGTATTGGTAGAGATTCCAGGTAAAGGAGTCGTAGTTATCGATTAGCAGCAGCATATTAAGTCGTAAATGTGAGTCATTGCTGGCGACCGGCGCAAGAAAGGTCGCAAAAGAGCCATGTTAACACCTTCAAATTGAATACCCGCTAGCTGACAAAAAAAGAATCTGATTACTCTCACACTCAGTGCTATATTTTGGAGAGTTGCTATGTCAGCTAATGCACGTGTGTTCAAAACGAAGTGGTTCAGCAAGCAAGCCCGGCGGCATTTAATTGGTGATGAAGAACTTTGCCGCGCTATGGCAGCAGTAAGACTTGGCTATGCCGATGATTTAGGTGGTGGAGTATTTAAAAAGCGTCTGCAGCAGAATCGCGATCGCGCCATCATTTTGGCGAAAGGCGGGAAAAACTGGATTTATACTTTCCTATTCGCCAAACAAGACCAGATTAGCTTGAGCGAAAGCGAGCTTGAAGGCTTTCGCGAGCTGGCAAAACATTACTCGCTTATTTCAAATGAGGCTCTGAACCGGTTGATCGCCGTGCGGGAGTTGGTGGAGATGTGTCATGACCATAACGCGTAAATTTAAAAGTCCGGCTCTGGAAGCCATCCATAGCGCTGCATCGGGTCTGTTTGAAGCCGATGCTATCAGTAAACAAAGCATGCGTAACTTTGATGAACGTTGCCTAAGCGATGTCGTCGCGCTCGATGCGCAGGCGATAAAAAACCTGCGCGAGAATTTAAACATCAGCCAGCCGGTTTTTGCCCGCTATTTGAATACCAGCGTTTCAACCGTGCAAAAGTGGGAAACCGGTGCTAAACGCCCCGGCGGTATCTCTCTTAAGCTGTTGTCGGTAGTGCAAAAGCACGGTTTGGAAGTGTTGTTATAAGATCTGCGCCGGACTCACCACTTTCGCAAACTGCGCGGTGAGCGGTTCGAGATCGCCTGCGACGCCAGCCGAGATCGCGGCGCGCCACGCCTCGCGTTCAAGGGTTTCCCACGACAGCTGATAACCGGCATGCAGCGCTAACTGTTCGAAGAAAATACGCTGGACGCGGCCATTACCGGCGCGGAACGGATGCAGCACGAAAATCTCACAGTAATAATGCGCAATGCGCGCCACGAACGCCTGTTGCTCGAGGTCGGCCAATCCGCGCTCTTCCTCAAGCGCCTGCATCAGCGTATTGCCCTCTTTCTCAATATATTCGCAGTGACAATACGGTGTTTCGTCACGCCAGATATCGATGGTACGCAGTTCTCCCGCCCAGCTGTAGAGATCCTGAAACAGGGTGCGATGAATGTGGCATAGGCGCGGCAAACCGAGGCTGCGCTGACCCAGTTCTAAGGTCGCCAGGCGTGCGGTGCTAAAAGCCAGTTCGGCTTTACGCAGCTGCGTTTCATCGTGAATTTCAAGGCGATTCTTCAGCACGCTATCGTTATGCCACAAATAGGGATCGCGTACTGCCAGACTGTTATCCGCCATATTGTCTCCTTAGCGACGCAAGTCGTTCTTCTGCGTGTTCGGCGTCGATTAGCGGCTCATTGGACGTGTAACCGGCCAGACGACAGCTGGCTTGATAGCTTGCAGCACGGCGCTGCTGCCACAAGGTGGCTTTCTGTTTCTCGGTGAGTTTGCTGCTCATAGCGCCTCCGGCAAGCAATGAGCCCTAAGTATAAGCAGCATTTTTTTGCTTTGCCGGAGTGCAAATGACGCGCCTATAGAAAATGGCGCGTTTTAGAATTAAGGCAGGACTTTGGCGGAGAGGATAACAATCGGTTTTGACGGCACATTTTGGTACGGACCCACATCTTTAGTCGGGACCTGCGCAATCTTATCGATCACATCCTGGCCTTTCACAACTTTACCAAATACCGCATAGCCGAAATCACGCTGACCGTGATCGAGGAACGCGTTATCGGCTACGTTGAGGAAGAACTGGCTGGTGGCGCTATCTTTATCTGCGGTACGTGCCATCGAAATGGTGCCACGCAGATTACGCAAGCCGTTGTCGGCTTCGTTTTTGATTGGCGCTACCGTTTGTTTCTGCTGCATATCGGTGGTGAAACCCCCGCCCTGAATCATAAAACCAGGAATAACGCGGTGGAAAATGGTGTTGTTGTAGAAACCGTTGTTGACGTAATCAACGAAGTTTTTCACCGAAACCGGGGCTTTCTGGTTATTCAGTTCGAGTTCAATATTGCCCGCAGAGGTGGTGAGCAGCACATGCGTATCCCCTTTTGCTGCCAGCGCAGCAGAAGATACGGAAGAGAGTGCTAACAGGGCAACCGCCGCTGTCAAAGTACGCTTAAGCATGAAAGATTCCTTACCATGGAGAGCTAGCTTAAAAACGAGATCGATTGTAAAGAGCATGTGATCCAAGAGCCAGCGTTTTACCGATATTTACGTGGATGTTGCTATTGTCATACTTTTGCCGCCACGCAATCATTTGCGTGACTAAAATCACACTATTAATGAAATATCTCAGCCTTGTTTCACTCGTTGTTTATTAAGATCACGCTTGCACTTACAATTCATGACACTTTTTGCCAACCTCGGCGCTTAACAGGTTCAGAACATGACAAACCGTAATCGGCTCGGCCTTACCTGGATTAGCTATTTCTCTTACGCGCTCACTGGCGCACTGGTGATCGTTACCGGTATGGTGCTGGACAATATCGCGCAGTATTTCCAGCGTCCTATCTCTGAAATGAGCAACACCTTCACTTTCCTTAATGCAGGCATTTTGGTGTCGGTGTTCCTGAACGCCTGGCTGATGGTGATTGTGCCGTTGAAGCGCCAGCTGATCTTTGGCTTCGTACTGATGATCCTCGCCGTTGCGGGTCTGATGACCAGCCACGATCTCACCGTCTTCTCGCTATGCATGTTCGTGCTCGGCGTAGTCAGCGGTATCACCATGTCGATCGGTACGTTCCTGATCACCCATCTTTACGATGGTCGTCAACGCGGCGCACGTCTGCTGTTCACCGATTCATTCTTCAGCATGGCGGGCACCATCTTCCCGATCATTGCCGGTGTCCTGCTGGCGCGCGCGCTGCCATGGTATTGGGTTTATGCCTGCATCGGCATCATTTATGTCGCGATCTTTGTGCTGACGCTGTTCATTGAGTTCCCGGTACTGAAAAGCGAAGCCGCTAAGCCGGGCGTTGAGAAAGAGAAGTGGGGCATCGGCGTGCTGTTCCTGTCGATTGCAGCACTGTGCTACATCCTGGGCCAGCTCGGCTTTATTTCGTGGGTGCCAGAATACGCCACCAAATCGATGGGCATGGATATCGCCGCTGCCGGTCAACTGGTAGGTAACTTCTGGACCGCGTATATGGTCGGTATGTGGGTGTTCAGCTTCGTGCTGCGCTTCTTCGATCTGCAACGCATTCTGATGGTGCTGGCTGCGCTGGCAACCGGTTTGATGTACTGGTTCGTCACCGCCAAAGACGCCAGCATGCTGCACTGGATCATCATGACGTTAGGCTTCAGCTCAAGCGCCATTTACACCACCATCATCACGCTGGGTTCGCTGCAAACCAAGGTTTCTTCACCGAAGCTGGTGAACTTCATCCTGACCTGCGGCACCGTTGGCACTATGCTGACGTTCGTCGTCACTGGCCCAATCGTGGCGCAAGGTGGCGCGCATGCTGCGCTCTCTACCGCTAACGGTTTGTACGCCGTGGTGTTTGTGATGTGTGTTCTGCTGGGCTTTGTAACCAAACATCGCCAGCACGGCCACGTAACGCACTAAGTTTGACGGGCGGAGAGAGCTCCGCCCTGCTCTTCAGCGTTTGAACGTTACCGCTTCTTTTTCCGCTAAATAGATCGCACTGCTGGCGGGCTGGGTCGCGGCGACTAGCACCCCTTTGCGCAGCGAATAACGCACCGGCACCTGACGCCGCACCGCATCAAATCCGCTTTCCGCCGGCAGAATAATCAGACTGGCATCATTGCCTGGTTCCATACCGTAATGCTTCAGCTGCATCGTTTTGGCGCTGTTCGCCGTAATCAGCTGTAATCCATTATCGATCTGCTCGTAGCCCATCAGCTGACAAACGTGCAATCCCATATGCAGCACCTGCAACATGCTGGCGGTGCCAAGCGGATACCAGGGATCGAATACATCATCGTGCCCGAAACAGACGTTAATATTCGCGTCCAGCAGTTCTTTCACCCGCGTGATGCCACGACGTTTCGGATAGCTATCAAAGCGCCCTTGCAGATGGATGTTTACCAACGGATTGGCCACAAAGTTGATATTAGAGAGCTTGAGCAGGCGGAACAGCCGCGACGTGTACGCATTGTTGTAAGAATGCATCGCCGTGGTATGGCTGGCGGTCACGCGCTCGCCGTTGCCATCGCGATGCGCCAGCGCCGCCACGGTTTCGACAAAGCGCGACTGTTCATCATCGATCTCGTCGCAATGCACATCCACCAGCCGATCGTAGCGATTCGCCAGCGCAAACGTCTTATGCAGCGACTCTATGCCATATTCGCGGGTGAACTCATAATGTGGAATCGCGCCCACCACATCCGCGCCCATGCGCAGCGCCTCTTCCAGCAAGGCTTCGCCATTGGGATAAGAGAGAATCCCTTCCTGCGGAAACGCCACAATCTGAATATCGATCCACGGTGCCATTTCCGCTTTCACCTCCAGCATCGCTTTTAACGCGGTGAGCGTGGGATCCGAAACATCAACGTGGGTGCGCACATGCTGAATACCGTTGGCGATTTGCCACTTCAATGTTTGCTGCGCGCGCTGTTTCACATCTTCATGACTCAGCAGCGCTTTGCGCTCCGCCCAGCGTTCGATGCCTTCAAACAGCGTGCCGGATTGGTTCCAGGCAGGTTCGCCAGCAGTTTGCGTGGTGTCGAGGTGAATATGCGGCTCGATAAACGGCGCGCTCGCCAGTCCGCCCTCAGCATCCAACGTGTCAGGCTGTGCTGCGGTTTGCGACGGCTGCGGGCGAAGGTGCGCAATTTTGCCGTTGTCGATTTCGATTTGCCACAAGCCTTGCTGGCCCGCTACGCGCAGGTTGTTGATCCACTTCAGTGACGGATTTGCCATGCCGTTCTCCTGTAAAACACAAAATCTAAAGCTAGCATGAAAACCAATGCCACCGCGGGCACATTCCGTAGCGGCGCAATTTATTGCGCGATAAATCGCGCCACTACGGAATGTGCGACGAAGAAAATGATTGGGTAATTATCAACCAAATAAGCCACTTAACTAATTCGTTCAAAATCAGTTACATACCTCAAAATAGGTATATAGGGACGCGCTTGATGTACATCAATAAGCGCCAAAAGCGACACGTTAAGGTAAGCGCAGATACCGCAATTTTTTGAGGCAAGCATGAGCAAGCACAGTGTCGTTATTATTGGCAACGGCATGGTCGGCCACCGCTTTATAGAAGAACTTATCGACAAAGATGAATCCAATCAGTTTGCGATAACCGTTTTCTGTGAAGAACCCCGCGTCGCCTATGACCGCGTCCACCTTTCCGCCTATTTCTCCCACCATACTGCTGAAGAACTGTCGCTGGTACGCGTAGGTTTCTATGAAAAACATCAGGTCAAGCTGCTGCTAGGCGAACGCGCTATCACCATCAACCGTGATGAAAAACTGATCCATTCTAATACCGGTCGCGCGGTGCATTACGACACGCTGATTTTCGCCACCGGCTCATATCCGTGGATTCCGCCGATCAAGGGCGCGGAAGGCAGCGACTGCTTTGTCTATCGCACCATTGAAGACCTCAACGCCATCGAAGCCTGTTCACGCCGCACCACGCGCGGAGCAGTCATTGGTGGCGGATTACTGGGGCTCGAAGCGGCAGGCGCGTTGAAAAACCTCGGCATTGAAACCCACGTGATTGAGTTCGCGCCGGTGCTGATGGCAGAGCAGCTCGATCCGCAAGGCGGCGAGCAGCTACGACGCAAAATCGAGCAGATGGGCGTACGCGTGCATACCGGCAAAAACACGCAGCAAATCGTCCATCATGCCAAAGGCGGTAAAACGCTGGAGTTTGCCGACGGCAGCGCGCTGGATGTTGATTTCATCGTCTTCTCCACCGGCATTCGCCCGCAGGACAAACTCGCCAAACAGTGCGGTTTGCAGCTAGGCCAGCGCGGCGGTATCGCCATTGACGACAATTGCCAGAGCAGCGATGCAGACATCTTCGCCATCGGTGAATGCGCCGCCTGGCAGAACCGCATTTATGGCTTAGTCGCACCGGGCTATAAAATGGCGCAGGTCGCCAGCGACAGGTTGGTTGGTCGCGACAATGCCTTTGCTGGGGCAGATATGAGCGCCAAGCTGAAATTGCTGGGCGTTGATGTCGGCGGAATTGGCGATGCGCATGGTCGCACGCCGGGCGCGCGCAGCTTCGTGTGGCTTGATGAGCAAAAAAATATCTATAAGCGCCTGATTGTTAGCGAAGATAACCGCACGCTGTTAGGTGCCGTGTTAGTCGGTGATACCAGCGATTACGGCAATCTGCTGCAGCTGGCGCTGAATAATATCGCGTTACCGGAAAATCCGGCCCTGCTGATCTTGCCCGCAGGCAGCGGTGAGAAGCCGGTAATGGGCGTAGATTCCCTGCCGGACAGCGCGCAAATTTGCTCCTGCTTCGACGTCAGTAAAGGCGATATCGTCAAAGCCGTGCAAGGCGGTTGCCATACGGTCGCCGCACTGAAAACCGAAACCCGCGCCGGAACCGGCTGCGGCGGTTGTATTCCATTGATTACCCAGGTACTGAATGGCGAACTCAGTCGTCAGGGTATCGAAGTTAACAATCATCTGTGCGCACACTTCCCCTACTCACGCCAGGAGTTGTATCACCTGATTCGCGTGGAAGAGATCAAATCCTTCGATGCACTGCTAGCCAAATATGGTCAAGGTTACGGCTGTGAAGTATGCAAACCCACGGTGGGTTCGCTGCTGGCTTCCTGCTGGAACGAGTATGTGCTGAAGCCGCAGCTGGCACCGCTGCAGGACAGTAACGATCTGTTCCTCGGTAATATCCAGAAAGACGGCACTTATTCGGTGATCCCGCGCTCAGCCGGTGGCGAGATCACGCCGGAAGGGTTGATGGCGATTGGCGCCGTGGCGCGTCAGTACAATCTTTACACCAAAATCACCGGCTCGCAGCGTATTGGTTTGTTTGGCGCACAGCGCGATGACTTGCCAGCTATCTGGACGCAGCTGATTGACGCAGGCTTTGAAACCGGCCAGGCGTACGCTAAAGCGCTGCGCATGGCGAAAACCTGCGTGGGCAGCGTCTGGTGCCGCTTTGGCGTCGGCGATAGCCTCGGTTTCGGCATCGAACTGGAAAACCGCTACAAAGGCATTCGTACCCCGCACAAGATGAAGTTTGGCGTCTCCGGCTGCACGCGCGAGTGTGCCGAAGCGCAGGGTAAAGACGTGGGCATCATCGCCACCGAGAAAGGCTGGAACCTATATGTCTGCGGCAACGGCGGCATGAAGCCACGTCACGCCGATTTGCTGGCCGCCGATCTCGATCGCGACACACTGCTGCACTATCTCGATCGCTTCATGATGTTCTATATCCGCACCGGCGATCGCCTGCAGCGTACCTCGCTGTGGCTGGAAAGCATGGATGGCGGCATCGATTATCTGCGCAGCGTGATTGTCGACGACAAGCTCGGTCTGAATACGCAGCTGGAGCATGAACTGACGCGTCTGCGTGCCGAGGTGGAATGTGAATGGGCCGCGACGGTGCAAGATCCGCAGCAGCAGAGCCACTTCAGTACCTTTATCAACAGCGATCGACGCGATCCGCTGGTGCAGCATATCAACCAACGCGATCAGCACCGTCCGGCGCAACCCGCCGAACGTATTGCGGTCACCCTGATTGAGGAGAGCGACGCATGAGCCAGTGGCATTCAGTGTGTGAACTCAGCCAAATCCTGCCTGCGACCGGTGTATGCGCGCTGATCAAAGGCCAGCAGATTGCCATCTTCCGTCCGCGTGACGATGAGCAACTCTACGCCATAAGCAATATCGATCCTTTTGCCCAGGCTAGCGTGTTATCTCGCGGCCTGATTGCAGAGCACCAGCAGGCGCTGTGGGTGGCGAGTCCACTGAAGAAACAGCGCTTCCGCCTGAGTGACGGCTTGTGTCTGGAAGACGAAGCGCGCTCGGTGGCGAGCTATCCGGTGCGCGTAAGGGCGGGCAAGGTTGAGATATGTGCCTGACAGCATTCCTTCACTTTATGAGACGTCACTATGTTCACTGACACCCTGAATAAATGCGCCGCCAACGCGGCGCGCATTGTGCGTACTGCGCAGCACAGCCCGCTGGCCTTCTGGATCAGCTCGGCGATGGCGGGCGCTTACGTTGGCCTGGCGATTATCCTGATCTTCACGCTCGGCAATCTGGTCGATCCGGCTTATCGTCCACTGTTGATGGGCGCGACCTTTGGTATCGCCTTAACGCTGGTGATCATCGCCGGTTCCGAGCTGTTCACCGGCCACACCATGTTCCTGACCATTGGTGTGAAAGCGGGCAGCATTAATCAAGGCCAGATGTGGTGCGTATTGCCGCAAACCTGGCTGGGTAATCTGCTCGGTTCGGTATTGGTCGCACTGATTTATTACTCTGCAGCGGGTCCGCTGCTGCCGAATGCCGGATCGCTGCTTCACAGTGCGGCGCTGGCAAAAACCGTGCAGCCGGCGATGGCGCTGTTCTTTAAAGGCGCGCTGTGTAACTGGCTGGTATGCCTGGCGATTTGGATGGCGGTACGTACCGAAGGAACGGCGAAGTTCATCGCCATCTGGTGGTGTTTGCTGGCATTTATCGCTTCCGGCTATGAGCACTCCATCGCCAACATGACGGTCTTTGCGCTGTCGTGGTTTGGTCAGCATAATGCAGACCTCACTTTGAGCGGCATCGGCCACAACTTGCTGTGGGTGACGCTGGGCAACATGTTCTCCGGCATGGTGCTGATGGGTCTCGGTTACTGGTACGCCACCCCGCAGGCGCAACGCCCGCAGGCAGAAGCGCAAACCACGCCGCTCAAAACGGCATAACACTTTTTTCAGCCCGCCTTGAGCGGGCTTTTTTAGGATGAGCGATGGACTACTTTCCGCTGTTTTGCCGCCTGCAAGGTAAACGCTGTTTGCTGGTTGGCGGTGGTGATGTGGCAGAACGCAAAGCGCGTTTACTGTTGGAAGCCGGTGCCGATCTGCACGTTGGCGCACTGGATTTCTCCCCTGCGTTTCAGCAGTGGGCACAACAGGGAAAGTTGACTTTATTACCCGGCGCGTTTGATGAATGCTGGTTAGAAGGCTGTTGGTTGGTGATTGCCGCCACCGACAATGATGCGGTTAACCAGCAGGTCGGTGATGTGGCGGAGCAGCGACGCATCTTCTGCAATCTGGTGGATGCACCGCAGGAAGCCAGCGCGATTATGCCATCGATTATCGATCGCTCACCGCTGATGATTGCCGTCTCTTCTGGCGGCCGCGCACCGGTGCTGGCGCGTTTACTGCGAGAAAAACTTGAAGCGATGCTGCCACAACATCTCGGCGAGCTAGCGTCATTGGCCGGTTCGCTGCGAAGCCGCGTAAAGCGGTCCTTCAACAGCATGGCGCAGCGTCGCGCTTTCTGGGAGCGTTTCTTCGTTAGCGATCGTCTGGCACAAAGCCTTGCAAATGGCGATCGGCCGCGCGCGAAGCACATCGTCGAGACCTTGTTCGATGCGCCGCTGTCGCAGCAAGGCGAAGTGGTGCTGGTGGGGGCCGGGCCGGGCGATGCGGGACTGCTGACATTAAAAGGCCTGCAGCATATCCAGCAGGCCGATGTGGTGGTGTATGACCGCTTAGTCTCCGAGCCGATTCTCAACCTGGTGCGCCGCGATGCTGAGCGCATCTTTGTGGGTAAACAAGCGGGTAATCACTGCGTACCGCAAGCGCAGATTAACCAGGTTCTGCTGGAGCAAGCGCAGAGCGGCAAGCGCGTAGTGCGACTGAAAGGCGGCGATCCTTTTATCTTTGGTCGCGGCGGCGAGGAGCTGGAACTGCTGGCGCAGCACAACATCCCGTTTAGCGTAGTGCCGGGTATCACCGCCGCGTCGGGCTGTTCCGCCTACAGCGGCATTCCGCTTACGCATCGTGACCACGCGCAAAGCGTGCGCTTCGTGACCGGCCATTTGCAGCAGCACGGTGAAATCGAATGGCGCAAACTGGCCGCCGAGCAACAAACGCTGGTGTTCTATATGGGGTTGGCGCAGGCGCCTGAAATCCAAAAGCAACTGATGCAGCACGGCATGGATGCAGCGATGCCGGTGGCGATTGTGCAAAACGGTACCACGCCGCAGCAGCGCGTAGAGACCGCAACCCTGGCGGAGCTGGCAACCCTGGCGCAGCAGTTTGCCAGTCCGGCTCTGATTATTGTGGGTCGCGTAGTGGAGCTGCGTTCCCAGTTACGCTGGTTCTGAAGCGGCAAAAACTGTACAGCACTGCGCTTTGTCGCCAGACTAATAGCCATCTTTCTCATTGATAAGGAGTTTCCATGCGCGTTGCTTCACTGGTTTGCGCGTTGTTATTGCCGCTGAGCGCGGTTGTCACCGCTGCACCCGTTACCTGGTCGAACGTCATCGGCGAATGGCAGGTGGTGGCGGTAACGCCCAGGAAGGAAGTCGGGCAGCTGTATATCAAGAATGACCCGCAGTTTATGGGCGCGCGCGTGGCATTTAAGCCGAACGCGATAACCTGGACACGTGGTACCGCCGAACGCAGCATCCATCCTGCGGTCGATAACTGCGCAACTAAACCGCGTCTCACTGCCGCCAATGGCGCGGGACAAGATCGTGATTTCACCTTCCGCTACGGTTTTAACGTGAGCTGTGGCAATAAGGCGTGGGGACCGGCACCCGGCGCGGTAATCAGCGTGCTGGCTGACGGCAACGCCCGCCTGTTTTGGGATGGCGCAGAACTGGCGTTACATCGCATCAAATAAAAAACGGCGGGTCATAGAGACCTAATGCTCGTCAGTTAAGCGCCGTATCAAATCGCCGCACCTTCCGTAGCAGCGCGATTTATCGCGCAATGAATTGCGCCGCTACATTGTGCGCACTCGGTAATTAGGGTTTTCATCTCTTAAATGACGAGCATTAGCCATTTATGGCGACAAGGACACCACCCTTGTGCGGCCATTGAAATGGTCGTCATTAATGACGACCCTACAATTCTGGCAGCGATTATGCAGTTTAATATGCACTGCAGTAGCAGCGTGGGTGTTGAGGCGACATCCTAACCCGCTGAGCGAGAGAGGGATTCCAGGGCGAACCGCATGGATGCGGTGAGAGGCGGCGCTGAGCAGGAGCGAATCGCCGCCGGTCCGTCAGGAATCTTGTCGAGTGAAGGCACCGCGTAGCGGCGGGTTGGGCTGGCGCAGGGCCCGGGAGTGAAGAGGGCGTGGCCAGACGCCCTCTTCTCGTTCGCCGCACGGCTGAACTGCAACTGCCACAGCCAATGGCGAACGAAAGTCGCTCTGCGCATAACTGATCGGCATTAGGTCATAACGACCCGCCGTTACGCGTTATCCCGCCAGCCGCTTACGGCTGCGCGACAAAGCCGACCGCTTCGTACACTTTCTTCAGCGTTTCCTGCGCATGCGCGCGGGCTTTCGCTGCGCCATCGCGCATCACCTGATTCAGCAGCTCTTCGTCGTTACGGAAACGATGGTAGCGCTCCTGCAGATCGGTCAGCATGCCGGAAACCGCATCCGCTACCGCGCCTTTCAGGTGGCCGTACATTTTGCCTTCGAACTCCTGCTCCAGCTCGGCAATGGTTTTGCCGGTCACGCCTGAGAGAATATCCAGCAAGTTGGAAACACCGGCTTTCTCTTTGACGTCGTAGCGCACCACTGGTGGCTCGGCGGAGTCAGTCACCGCGCGTTTGATCTTCTTGACCACCGCTTTAGTGTCTTCCAGCAGACCAATCACGTTATTGCGGTTGTCGTCTGACTTGGACATTTTCTTCGTCGGCTCAAGCAGCGACATCACGCGTGCGCCCGATTTCGGAATGAACGGCTCTGGCACTTTGAACACATCGCCGTATAGCGCATTGAAACGCTGCGCGATATCGCGGCTCAGTTCCAGATGCTGCTTCTGATCCTCGCCAACCGGCACCTGATTGGTTTGATACAGCAGGATATCGGCCGCCATCAACACCGGATAATCAAACAAACCCGCGGTGATGTTTTCCGAGTAGCGCGCTGATTTATCTTTGAACTGCGTCATGCGGCTCAATTCGCCGAAATAGGCGTAGCAGTTCAGCACCCAACTCAGCTGCGCGTGCTCTGGCACGTGCGACTGAACAAAGATGGTGCTTTTAGCCGGGTCGATGCCGCAGGCAAGATAGAGCGCTAAGGTATCCAGCGTGGCTTTACGCAGCGCAACAGGATCCTGACGTACGGTGATGGCGTGCAGATCGACGATGCAGTAAATGCAGTGGAAGTCATCCTGCATCTGCACCCACTGACGCAGCGCACCCATATAGTTGCCAATGGTCAGTTCACCGGAAGGCTGGGCGCCGCTGAAAACGATGGGTTTGCTCATGTTATGTCCTGATAATCACAGCCCGATAGCGGGCAAAAGTTCGTCAAAAGAGTCGAGAGTTAAATCGG
This sequence comes from Pantoea sp. X-Soil-ISGK-421, assembly GCF_059730785.1. NCBI lineage: Bacteria > Pseudomonadati > Pseudomonadota > Gammaproteobacteria > Enterobacterales > Erwiniaceae > Pantoea > Pantoea sp. X-Soil-ISGK-421. Next base: position 3,751,028 of record NZ_AP035979.1, read on the forward strand.
GAAGGCTGGTCGCAATCGGCTCACCGTAGTTGTAGCCAAATGTCATACCGATGTTCGGTACGCCTGCCGCTTGGGCCGCGAGAATATCATTGCGGGAATCGCCGACAAACAGCAATTGTCCGGGAAGCACACCAAAATGGCCGAGTACCAGGAAAATGGCCGCCGGATGGGGCTTTTTCACTATCACGTCGTCACCGCCGATAATCTGCGTGAAGTATTCGGCAATACCGAGCGACTTAAGCAGCGGAGCAACAAACGGTGTGGGCTTATTGGTGACGATCGCCAGCGGCAGGCCTTTCGCCTGCAGCGCTGCCAGCGTCTCTTTCACCTGCGGGAACAGCGTGCTGCCCGCTTCCACCGTTTGCGCGTAATACTTATCAAACAGCGCACGCGCATCGCGTTGCTCTTCAGCATGTGGCTCGCGTCCTAGCGCCCAGGTCAGCGCACGGCTCATCATCACGTCTGCGCCGTTACCAATCCAGGTGGAGGCTAATGTCACACCCGGCGGCGGCAGTTGCAGATCGGCCAGCGCATGATCGATGGCTTGTGCTAAACCTGGCGCGCTATCAACCAGCGTACCGTCCAGATCAAACGCCAGCGCGCGGATATCAGTGAAATGAGCCATTAACTTTCTCCAGTTCGCCACGCATTTCATCGATCACTTTTTTGTAATCCGGATGACCAAAGATCGCAGAACCCGCAACAAACATGTCAGCGCCGGCGGCAGCAATTTGACCGATGTTATCGATTTTCACACCGCCATCAACTTCCAGACGAATGTTGTAGCCGCTTTGATCGATCAGGCGACGTGCCTCGCGCAATTTATCGAGCGTTCCGGGAATGAAGGATTGACCGCCAAAACCTGGGTTGACCGACATCAACAGAATGATGTCCAGCTTATCCATTACATAATCGAGGTAGTCGAGCGGCGTGGCAGGATTGAATACCAGTCCGGCTTTGCAGCCGTGCTCTTTGATCAGCTGCAGCGTGCGGTCAACATGCTCACTGGCTTCCGGATGGAAAGTAATGAAGGTGGCGCCTGCTTTTGCGAATTCCGGGATCAATGCATCCACAGGTTTGACCATCAGATGCACATCAATAGGTGCAGTGATGCCGTAATCGCGCAGCGCTTTCAGCACCATCGGCCCCATCGTCAGATTGGGAACGTAGTGGTTATCCATCACATCGAAATGGACCACATCACCACCTGCCGCCAGCGCTTTGGCCGTGTCTTCACCTAAACGGGCGAAGTCTGCAGCCAGAATTGAAGGGGCCAGTAAAAATTGTTTCATCCGATTCTCCCAATTTTGTGCGCCAGCCGGAGCTGGCGTAATGCCTTGGTCGCGGACGAAACAGGCTAGCGGAAAAGCGCCAGCAGTTCGTCGACCTGAGTGCGACCACTTATGCTTCGGCTGATGGAACGCCGGGCTTTGACTACGTGTAAATCCGCATTCTGATACCACTCACGCGTGAGCACCGTATCGTGATTAGAAATCAGTACCGGGATGCGATTTTGCTGCGCCAGCTTATTGGCCAATTCCGCCAGATGCTGCTGCTCGCGCAGACTAAAACTGTTGGTATGGTACGCGGTAAAATTCGCTGTCGCTGAAAGCGGTGCATACGGCGGATCGCAATAAACGACTGAGCCTTCAACGGCGTTGTTCAGAGTAACATCGTACGATTCACAGACAAAGGTCGCTTTTTGCGCCCGTTCGGCAAACCATAACAGCTCCGCTTCAGGGAAATACGGCTTACGATAACGGCCAAAAGGCACGTTAAACTCACCGCGCAGATTGTAGCGGCAAAGCCCGTTATAACCGTGGCGATTGAGATACAAGAACAGTACTGCGCGCTGATATTCATCTTTGCTCGCATTGAAAGCGATGCGCTGCGCGTAGTAGGTTTCCGCGGTATTACCTTCGGCATTGAAGAGCTGACGCGCGTCTTCAATGAAACCCGCAGTGCGCGTTTTAACGATGTTATACAGATTGATGAGATCACCGTTGATGTCCGCCAGGTGATAGCGGTCATAATCGGTGTTGAGGAACACAGAACCAGCGCCGACAAAGGGTTCGATAAGACAATCACCTTGTGGCAAATGACGACGAATGTCATCAAGGAGCGGGTATTTCCCTCCGGCCCATTTCAGGAAAGCGCGATTTTTTTTCATGCTGTCGTGGTTATTACATCTTAATTATTGGCTGTGGTGAAACCGACAGCAGCTCTGCGCTTTAAACGGGGCCGCATTTGCGCGGCCCCACATCAATTACTGACTTTCTTTCTTCACCTGGCTAAGCGGTTTTACCCACGGATTGGCTGCACGCACTTCCGCTGGCAGTGATGCCACGGCGCGTTTCGCATCGGCTGGCGTGGCGTAAGCACCGCTGACCAACACATACCAAGGCTCACCGTTACGCGTGGTTTTATACACGTGATAACCGCTCAGGTTCTGTTTTCTCGCCCAGGCGTTCAGGCTCTCTTCTTTCGACGCACCGCTCAGCTGCAGCGTGTAATTTCCGCCTGACGGCAGCGACTTGCTGGCACCGCTCGAAGTCGCAGGCGCGGCATTGCGCGTCGCGGTGGTGCGTGTGTTGTTATCTTTCACGGGTGCCGGTTTAGAAGCGGCCGGTGCTTTATGCGGGGTCGACGCATGCGTCTCGCGTGTACCGTTATTGCTGGTGCGCGCAGGTGTTTCTGGACGCATCGCGGGCGGCGTAATCGCTTTACCATTGCCGCTAACCGTTGCCGGTGCGGTTGGCAGCGAACTGTTGCCCTGCGCACCTTGTGCCGCAGCATCAACTGAACCTTGCTGATTGTTCAGCGCAGTATTGAGATCGCCCGGCAGCGTGACGCGCTGTTGGTTGGCTGGCGTATCCACAGGCGCAGCCTGGGTCGGCGTAGAAGAGACCGATGGCATCGAGATGGATTGTGAGTCATTGCCCGCTGGTGCAGCCGTGCCCGCCGTGTTTTGCGGTGCGCTGCTTTCAGCTGAAGGAGTGGCATTTTGCTGGCCGCTCATAGACGTCGATCCCGAAAGGTCGATGTTCTTTTCGCTGCCACCGGCAGAAGGTGCCGCGCCGTTATTAGCGGTATTCGTTGCGGGTTTCTTCTCGTCTGGGCCGGTTAATGCTGAACCTATACCCAGCACCACCAATAGCAGAACCAAAATACCAATGCCCATCATCATATGCTGACGAGAAACCGGTACTTTCACTTTTGGCGCAGAAGACGATTTGCGTGGCCGCGTCGGACGGCGATCACTGGCGTCAGGTTTTAACTCGTCTTCCGGTTTGAACTCATCCATTTAGCCTCCTCCGTAAAACGACGCGCTTCCCACACGCCGCATCACCACTCGTCACGTCTAATAATCAGGGTTTCTGGCAATCGTTAATTGCAGCCAGCACCATATCATGTGCAACACCTGCACGCACTTCAGAGCGGCCAATAGCGAGAGGCAGCACCAGACGCAACTCGCCCGCCAGCACTTTTTTATCGCGCATCATGTGTGGCAAATAATCTTCCGCTGCCATGCTCGCCGGGCCATGCACTGGCAAACCGGCACGCAACAGCAGCGCGATAATACGATCGGTTTCGCCCGAGGTGAACTGACCCAAACGTTCAGCGGTACGTGCGGCCATCACCATGCCAGCCGACACCGCTTCGCCGTGCAGCCAGTTGCCGTAGCCCATATGCGCTTCAATCGCATGACCAAAAGTATGGCCCAGATTGAGCAGTGCGCGTACGCCGGTTTCGCGCTCATCAGCCGCTACCACTTCTGCTTTTAGCTCGCAGCAGCGACGGATACAGTAAGCAAGGGCTTTTTCATCCAGCGCCAGCAGAGCATCAAGGTTCTGCTCCAGCCACTGGAAGAATTCGCCATCAAGAATAATGCCGTATTTGATCACTTCCGCCAGACCGGACGCTAATTCGCGCGGCGGCAGAGTGGCCAGGCAATGGGTATCCACAACGACAGACGCAGGCTGATAAAACGCCCCAATCATGTTTTTGCCGAGTGGATGGTTTACCGCGGTTTTTCCACCGACGGAGGAGTCAACCTGAGACAACAAGGTGGTCGGCACCTGAATAAAGCGCACGCCACGCTGATAGCTGGCTGCAGCAAATCCGGTCAAGTCACCAATCACTCCACCACCGAGTGCAATCAGCGTGGTATCACGGCCGTGCGGCTTTTTCAGCAGCGCGGTGAACACCTCGTCCATTACAGCCAGCGTTTTGTACTGCTCACCATCAGGCAAAATGACTTGATCCACCTTTACACCGGCATTGCTAAGAAGCGCTGACAGGGGTTCGAGATAGATCGGCGCCAGCGTCTGGTTTGTCACCAGCATGGCATTGTCGCCTGCTTTGAGCGGCCAAAAAGAAGCCGGATCGTTAAACAGTCCGGCAGCGATGGTAATGGGGTAACTGCGATCCCCGAGTGAAACAGTGATCTTCTCCATGATGACCGATACCTATTGCTGAGCCCTCAGGGCGCTGGATTAGTTCTTTTCCAGCATGTTGATGATCTGATTGGCCACCACTTTTGCACTTTGATCGTCAGTGCGAATAGTGACATCAGCGATCTCTTCATAAAGCGGATTACGTTCACCTGCTAGCGCTTCCAGTACTTCGCGCGGCGGTGATTCAACCTGCAACAGCGGACGCTTTTTATCACGCTGGGTACGAGCAAGCTGCTTTTCGATGGTGGTTTCAAGGTATACGACCACACCGCGGGCGGAGAGACGATTACGGGTCTCGCGGGATTTGACTGAGCCGCCACCGGTCGCGAGCACAATGCCTTGCTTCTCGGTCAGCTCATTAATGATCTTTTCTTCACGATCGCGGAAGCCTTCTTCGCCTTCCACATCAAATACCCAGCCTACATCCGCTCCGGTGCGTCGCTCAATTTCCTGATCGGAATCGAAAAATTCCATATTGAGTTGCTGAGCCAACTGACGACCAATAGTGCTTTTGCCGGCACCCATCGGCCCAACCAGAAAGATATTGCGTTTCTCTGCCATTTTATCGGTATTACTAAGAATTCGTTGATGATACCCCGCGTTCAGCGTAGCTGGCGGGACAGGAACTGAGACCTCATGAGCGTTAACAAGAGTCAGACGGAAAATTATCTCAACACTCATGGCCGTTTGGCAACCGAATAAATTGCCCCCGGCGACCTCTTAACAGGACCGGTCTGTGGTTCGCGAGACGGTAACGCACCTTCGCTAATCCACTATATTTCGTGCTACAGGCACGCTGGCCGGGGTCATCCACTGTAATCGCTTACTGATGTAAGCACAGTAAATTCACTCATTTAACGTCTTACTGAAGCTCGAATTATTTTGGAGATATTTCTTTTGACGTCAGTATCGCTTGTGACCGACGTCATTCGGAAGGTTATTCTGCCGCGTTCCGTTACACCGTTTTGAAAATCGCTAAACCTTGTAAGCTAATTCCAGCCCTGCGTCAACGCAGTTGGCCTCACAGAACGAATTTTCCGCTTTATCCGGCAGTAAGCGCTGCTTCCCTGACCAGTCTGGGGGTAATAAAGATCACCAGCTCCTTTTTCTTCTGCTCATCAGATTGCTGGCGGAACAAATTCCCCAGCAGCGGCAGGTCGCCCAGCAAGGGTACGCGTTTTTCGCTCTGCGAGCGCTGCTGTTGGAAAATGCCACCGAGCGCTAAGGTTTCGCCATCGCGCAGCGTCACCTGCGTTTCGATCTCTTGTTTATCAATACTCAGCACCTGATTGTCGCCGATGCTTAAACTGCGTCCCGGCAAGTTCTGGCTGAGCCGCAGCTTGAGCTGGATTCGACCATTTCCCAGCACCACGGGCGTTACCTCCATGCCCAGCACTGCCTCTTTAAATTCGATGGCCGTCGCACCACTGTTGCCCGATTTCACCTCGTAAGGAATTTCGGTTCCTTGCTTGATGCTGGCGGTTTGCTGATGCGAGGTAAACAGCCGCGGACTGGCGATAATTTCGATTTGGTTCTCCTGCTCCAGCGCACTCAGCTCAAGATTGAGCAATTCACCGCTGAACTGGCCCAGCGTCACGCCAGCGCGAAACGCCGGATTGCCCACCGCCAGTGGAATGTCGAGTAGCGGGTTGCGCAGCGCCTGCGTCACCACCTCCGCTGGCGACGTACCCCAATTAACGCCCAGCTCACGTAAATGCTCTTCATTAATGGTGACGATATGCGCGGCAAGCTCAACCTGCTCAAGCGGTAGATCCAGCGCTTTAAGCCAACGCTCGGTGTCTCGCAGCGCCTCGGCCGTATCACGTAGCAGCAAACTGTTGGTGCGACTATCTACCGTGACGCTACCGCGCGGCGTCATCAACGAACGCTCGGCCTGAAGGCTCCGGTAGATATCGCTGGCACTGGCGTAATGCAGCATCACCGTTTGTTGAGCCAGCGGCGTTTGCTGTTTCTCCTCCTCGCGCTCCACCTTTTCCTGTTGCGCCTGCAGCTGTTGCCAGCTTTCCGGATAGACCAGCAACACGCCCTCTTCCTGCACCACGGTGAGTTTTGCCAGTTGCGTCACCAGCGCAAGCGCGCGATGCCAGTCAACATTATCTAAGCGCAGCGACAGCCGACCTTCAACGCCCGGCGCAATCAGCAGATTGGTCTGCTGATAATCTGCCAATGCCTGCAAAATGCGTTCAACTGGCGCGTCATCAAACGTTAGGCTTAACCGATCATCATTGGCGCTTAGCGGCATGCTCAGACAAAGCAGGAGCAGTGACGTCATCCATTTCATAAAAACCTCCTTTTATTACCCATGTGATTTGCTGCGGGGTGCAACTTTGCACAGCGTTCAACACCAACGTGCGGGATGTAAGCTTTACCACTTGCCAGGGTGGCTGTGGGAAGGGCGTTTGATCAAGTAGTTGATAGCTTTTGCCTTGCGGCGACACCAGCCACGCCACGAAGCGCGGCGCCGTGCCGATGATGCCCTGCAAGCGCCAGCCTTCTGGTGCGGCAACCTGCGCCTGGCACCGCGTTTCTGCCAGCGGCTGGAAAGGATCGCGGGCGAATGCCAGGGAGCTGCAAAGTAGTAATAGCAACGTATTACTCCGCATCTTCGCTCTCCAGCCAAAGCTGCGTTTGCAGTACGCCCTGCTCGGCTTGCAGCTGAAAACGCTGTGGAACAGGTAATGAGGTGGTGGCCAGCTCGCTAAACAGGGGCAGAAATTGCGACCAGATGAGCCGTAACTGCAGCTGTTGCGGCTGGCTGTCCGGCTGCCAGGCCTCAAGCTGACTGCCGCGCGCAGCCACAATCCTCTCCAGCGTTTGCTGAAAGCCAGCATCCAGCAACGATTGCTGCAGCGCGCTAATCTCGCTCTGTAAGTCCCTCATGGCCGGAAGTGCAGCCAGCTGTTGCAGCCGCTGCTGTTGCTGTTGCTGCATCTGTTCCAACTGCCGCTCTTGCGTGTCATTCATCTGTTGTTGTGGACGAAGCAGCACAATCCACGTCAGCGCAAAGAGCAGCAGGGATAACATCAACAGCCACACCATGCGCAGCGGCAGCGTGAGCATCAGCCAGCGCAGCAAGAGTTCATTCATCTGCCACCTCCTGCACACGCGCATGTAAAGCGAAACGATAGTCACCGCCAAGCTCGCGCTTCACACCGCCCTGCTTTACGCTGCTGAACAGCTGCTGGGTCATTAGCTGATGACGAAAGTCACTAATTGCCGCCATGCTCTGCGCCTGCCCTTCCAGTAGCAGTTGTCCTTGTCGCCGCTCAAGGCGATTAAGCCACAAGGTGTCGGGCATTAATTCCGGCAACTGCTGCCAAAAATGCTGCCAGCGCTGATGCTGATCTTGTCGTTGCTGCAGCGCCCGCTGCGCCTGAAGGAGTGATTCTCGCTGCTGTAGCAATAATTGCTGCTGTTCCAGCTGTTGTTGCAGCGAGTTGAGGCTATAGGTGCTATCCATCAGCGCTTGCGCCTGTTGCTGCCGTGTAATTACGCCGCGCCACCAGAGTAAGCAGAGGATGAACAAGGTGAATACCAACGTAAGGGCCAGCAGCGACATGCTCTGCTGGCGTCGTCGCTGCGATTGCTGGATGCGCCAGGGAAGTAAGTTGACCGCCAGCATCACGCATCCTCCGGACGCAGCGCCAGTCCAAGCGCGATAGCGAAATGACCTTCTTGCGCAGGCAACGGCGGCTGTAGATAGTGCAGCAGCGAAAACGGCTTGCAGCGCTTAACCTGCGGCTCAGGTAAAACCTGCGTTGACGTGCAGAACACGCATTCCATCTGCGGGAAGGTTTCGCGCAACTGCGCGAGCGTAAGAGGTTCCGTGGCCGCACCTGACAGGGTGCTTTCACCCGCCAGCGTCCACAGCCAATGATCGCTGAGCGGATGTATCAATAAGTGGTTGTGACGCAAAGGCATGCGCAGGGCGATCTGCGTTAGCGCCAGGCTACTCAATTCAAGCACATCCGGCCGCAAATCCGCCTGCTTGAGCGGCGTCAGCCATTGTGCAATGACCTCGCGCCGCGCCGCAGTAACGCAAAGCGGCGAATCCTTGCCCGGCGAGCGATAATCCAGCGACAGCGACGCAGGCTCGACAGGAAACAGGCGTTGCGCGGAAGCCGCCACATAGCGTCCCAACGCTGGCTCACGCAGCGAGGTTTCTGGCAGTGGCAAGGTACGTTGCAATACCAGTTGCGGCGGTAGCCCAACGCGCAGTGAATAGCGTTTCGGCAGATGGCGCTGCCAACGCCCTAACATATCCAGTAACGCAGGCGTGGTTTGCAGCACGCCGTTTCTTAACGTATCTTGCGGCAGCGTTTGTTGCCACCAGTGTCGTAACTGCCACCCATGACGTCGGCGTTCGATGCCAAGGGCGCACAGTTGCCCGTTTTGGATATCCAGTCCAATTTGCCAGCGCTGAAAAGCCATACGCGCGATCTCCTTATCATTAAAAGGTAAGCGTGCTGATACCCTAAAGAATTGGCATTGCAGGAAGGCGGCAAGTGGGCGCATCCCCAGCCACTTACTAAAGTAAGTGACTGAGGTGAACACACGCAGCCAACGCACCGGCAACTTCAATTATGGCGGGTATATGAATGCGTCAGGCTTGTCTTTATACTACCGCGCGGTTGCTTATAAACTGCTCAAACGACAACAGATGGGAATTCTCAGGTGAAGTTCGTAAAGTATTTATTGATCCTTGCAGTGTGTTGCATTTTGCTGGGAGCCGGCACGGTTTATGGTTTGTACAAATACATAGAGCCGCAGCTGCCCGATGTGAACACATTGAAAGATGTGCGCCTGCAAACTCCTATGCAGGTTTACAGCGCGGATGGCGATCTGATCGCCCAGTACGGCGAGAAGCGACGTGTCCCGCTGACCCTACAACAGATGCCGCCTGAGTTAATCAAAGCGTTTATTGCCACCGAAGATAGCCGTTTCTACGAGCATCATGGTGTCGATCCGGTGGGGATTTTCCGTGCGGCCAGTATTGCGCTGATGTCCGGTCACGCCTCACAGGGCGCCAGTACCATTACTCAGCAGCTGGCGCGTAACTTCTTCCTCAGTCCAGAGCGCACCTTAATGCGCAAGATTAAGGAAGCGTTTCTCGCCATCCGCATCGAACAGCTGCTGAGCAAAGATGAAATTCTTGAGCTGTATCTCAACAAGATTTATCTCGGCTATCGCGCTTATGGCGTGGGCGCAGCGGCGCAGGTCTATTTTGGTAAACCTATTGATCAGCTATCGCTGAGTGAAATGGCGATGATTGCCGGTCTGCCGAAAGCACCGTCAACCTTTAACCCGCTCTATTCTCATACGCGTGCGCTGTCGCGTCGTAATGTGGTGCTGGCGCGTATGCTGGATCAAAACTACATCACGCAGCAGCAATATAACGAAGCACGCAACTCGCCGCTCACGGCCAGCTATCACGGCCCGGAAATCGCTTTCTCGGCACCTTACTTAAGTGAAATGGTGCGTCAGGAGATGGTGAAGCGTTACGGCGATAAGGCTTATGAAGACGGCTACAAGGTTTACACCACCGTTACGCGTCACCTTCAGGAAGCCGCGCAGCAGGCGGTGCGTAACAATGTGATGGCGTATGACATGCGCCACGGCTATCGCGGACCGACCAACGTGCTGTGGAAAGTGGGCGAAGCCAGCTGGGATCAAACCCGCATTCAGAACGCACTGAAAAACTTGCCAACGTATGGCCCGCTCAATGCGGCCGTGATCACCAGCGCCAGCGCCGATCAAGCCACGGCAATGTTGAAAGATGGCAGCAGCGTGACACTCAACATGGCGGGTGTACGCTGGGCGCGCCCTTACAAATCTGACACGCTGCAAGGCCCAACGCCGCGCAGTGTGACGCAGGTGCTGCAAGCCGGCCAGCAGATTTGGGTGCGTAAAGTGAATAACGATTGGTGGCTGGGCCAGGTTCCATTAGTGAACTCCGCGCTGGTGTCGCTCAATCCAGAAGATGGTGCCGTTCGCGCATTGGTCGGCGGTTTCGACTTCAACCAAAGCATGTTCAACCGCGCAACCCAAGCGCTGCGCCAGGTCGGCTCCAACATCAAGCCGTTCCTCTACACCGCAGCGATGGATCGCGGTTTAACGCTGGCATCAATTCTCAATGACGTACCGATTTCGCGCTGGGATGCCGGTGCCGGTGCCGACTGGCGTCCGAAAAACTCACCGCCAACCTATGCCGGTCCTATCCGTTTACGCCAGGGTTTGGGTGAGTCGAAAAACGTGGTGATGGTGCGCGCGATGCGTGCGATGGGCGTGGATTACGCGGCGGAATATCTGCAGCGTTTCGGCTTCCCGGCGCAGAACATCGTGCATACCGAATCGTTAGCGCTAGGTGCGGCTTCATTTACCCCGATGCAGGTGGTGCGCGGCTACGCGGTGATGGCGAACGGCGGCTTCCTGGTCGATCCGTACTTCATCAGTAAGATTGAGAACGAACAAGGTGGCGTGATCTTTGAAGAGAAACCGAAAATTGCCTGTCCGCAGTGCAACTTGCCGGTGATCTATGGCGATACCAAAAAGTCGGTGGCGCTGAATGAAGAGAGCATTGAAAATGTCGCCACTTCCGATCAATCGCAGAACCAAACCGTGCCCCAGCCTGAGCTGGAGCAAGTTCCTGCGCAGCCTGGTGGCGAGCAGCAGTATGCACCGCACGTGATCAACACGCCGCTGTCATTCCTGATCAAGAGTGCGCTGAACACCAACATCTTCGGCGAACCCGGCTGGATGGGAACGGGTTGGCGTGCCGGTCGCGATCTGAAACGTAACGATATCGGCGGTAAAACCGGTACCACCAACAGCTCGAAAGATGCGTGGTTCTCAGGTTACGGTCCGGGCGTGGTGACGTCAGTGTGGATTGGTTTCGATGATTCACGCGCGCTGGGTCGTTCAACCATGTCAGGCGCGATTCCGGATCAAATCTCCGGTTACGAAGGCGGCGCGAAGAGTGCGCAGCCAGCGTGGGATGACTATATGAAATCTGCGCTGGAAGGCGTGCCGGTGCAGCCGCTGACGCCGCCGGATGGCGTGGTCACCGTCAACATCGATCGTGGCACCGGCAAGCTGGCTAACGGCGGCAATTCGCGCCAGGAGTACTTCATCAACGGTACCCAGCCGACGGAGTATTCGGTTCATGATGTAGGTACCACCATCATGGACAACGGCGAAAGCCACGAACTGTTCTGATCAAAAAAGCCGGCAACTCTGCCGGCTTTTTTTTATTCTGTGAAATGATTTTAGTAGCTTAACCGACCCTGCTTCACCAGCCACTCGCGCACCATGAACAGCGCACTGACATTACGTGCTTCGCGGAAATCGGGTTCATCCAACAGTGCCAGCAAATTATTCAGCGGCCAGCGATGCACAATCAGCGGCTCCGGCTCATCGCCTTCCAACTTCTCTTCGTACAAGCCTTCCGCTACCACGATGTTCATCTTGCTGGAGAAGTAAGAGGGCGCCATGGTGAGCTTGCCAAGCGCTTCCAGTTTGGTGGCACCAAATCCCGCTTCTTCTTTCAGTTCGCGATCGGCCGCTTCAAAGGCGCTTTCGCCAGGATCGATCAGCCCTTTCGGAAAGCCCAGTTCGTAACTTTCCAGACCCACGGCGTACTCCTGAATCAGGATCACATCATCGCCGATGATGGGCACAATCATCACCGCTTCACGGTCGGATGGCTTCATGCGTTCATAGACGCGGCGCGCGCCATTGCTGAAAGCGAGATCGATCGCTTCAATGGTGAACAGGCGGGAACGGGCAACCGCTTCCACATGGAGGATGTCAGGTTTTTTCATTGGGGTTTTCATATCAGCCTCAAACTTAGCACAACCCTGTGAAACGTGATGACGCCAGCATACCGAAGCCAGAACTATTGTGCGACACGCAGCTAAAGTAAACTATGGTGACACACATTCACTTACTGCTGCTAACAACTTCTTGTTATCTATACAGTTAGAAATTCACAATAAGTCAACGGTGTTTTGTTAAATTCAGAAAATGCCGATATTTAATTGAGTCGTGTCTGGTTAACATCCCGTTGAGGAATAATCTACCAAACTATAATTAAATGATTTTGCGCGTTATTTTATCTGACTTTTCCCTTGTCAGAATGACATCTGCTCGCCAAAATTGACTTTATTGATGGATTCATCGGGAGCACATCGTTAACGTGAAGGCAGTTTTTTGGCTGGATTGAGCAAAGCATGAGCACTTATATTGTCATTCTGGCTGTCATGCTCGCCTGTTCCTTATTAGCAGGTATCGGCTATTGGTACGCTATGCGGCATCGTCCGCCGTTGGCGAAACCGCTGCCGTTTATCAGTCCGCCAAATCGAAAGCTCACTGACGAAGAGCGCGATGCCGTTGAAAAGTACCTTGCGTTGCTGGCCAAACAGCAACAACAGAGCAGTGCACAATCTGTAAAGAAGTCACGCGAACCTGAAGCGCTGACGCTCACCGCACAAAGCAATAATGTCTACCCCGTAACGCGTTCCATCACCCGCTATGGTCTCTCCACCGACGATCCACAGAAGTGGCGCTACTATCTCGACGAAGTCGAAGTGCATCTGCCGCCGCTGTGGGAACAGTACATCGCCGAAGAGAACTACGTTGAGCTCATCCGCACGCAAACGCTGCCGCTGGTCATTTCGCTCAACGGTCACTCGCTGGTGAATTACGCCGTGGAACAACCCGCGCTGCCGCCGCTGGTGCGCCCTGTGTCCACCAACGCATCGATTCGCAAAGAAGAGAGCGAGAACGTTGAGCTACTGCAGGTTCGTAAAGAGACTGCAGAAGAGTATCAACTGTCACGCGCCGACGGCACGCGTGAAGCGATCGTCATCTGTCTTGCTTTTCTGCTGTTCTTCCTGAGTCTGGTACTGCCCGGCAGTTTAATGGGGTGGATTGCCTTGCTCGGCTGTCTGATGATCGCCGTCAGCCTGTGGTTCCTCTATCGCTTCCCCGGCGCCAAAGGTTTGCGCGATGTGCATTGCCTGCGCGGTGCGCCTAAGCGCTGGGGCCTGTTCGGCGAATCGAATCAAGAACAGAGCAACATCTCGCTCGGCATTATTGATCTCATCTATCCTACGCACTGGCAACCGTATGTCGCGCACGATTTAGGTCAGACCACCGATGTCGACATGTACCTCAATCGTCAGGTGGTGCGTCAGGGCCGCTTCCTGTCGTTGCAGGACGAAGTGCGTAATTTCCCGGTGCAGCGCTGGCGTAAAAATCTGGTGCTGGCGTGCGGCTCGCTGTTGGTGCTGGTGATGTTGTTCACCTGGATTCCGCTTAGCATGCCGATCAAACTCAGTCTGGCATGGGTAAAAGGGACTGAAAGTATTGAAGTAAACAGCGTTGATAAGCTAAATGCGCTGCCGCTGCACATTGGCGATAGTTTGAAAGTGGGCGGCACCGGTATGTGTTCGGTGCCAGGCAATTATCAAAGCAACCGCAGCTACGCCTACTTGCCGTTCGACTGTTCAGCGATTTACTGGAACAACGCGGCCCCGCTGCCACAGCCGCAATCGGACATTATCGATAAAGCCTCCGCGCTGCTTGATACCACCACGCATCAGCTGCATCCGGAAACCAACACCGATCCGAAACTCAATCCGCAACTGGCCTCAGCGATTCAGAAATCGGGCATGATTCTGCTGGATGACTTCTCCGATTTGGTATTGAAAACTCAGGATCTGTGCAGCCAGCAGCAGGATTGTGTACGACTAAAAAATGCGCTGGTGAATCTCGGCAATGCTAAGGATTGGGATTCGCTCATCCACCGTGCCGATTCCGGCAAGCTGAATGGCATGAACGTACTGCTGCGCCCGGTGAGTGCGGAAGCGCTGGAAAACCTGGTTAACACCGCCACGTCCAGCTTCTTCTCGCGTGAAACCCGTCGCGCGGCGGAAAACCTTAATAGCCCGCCGCCGGGTGGCTTCCTGATTATCAGTGATGAAGGTCGTCAGATGGTGACGCAGCCGCAGCCGTCGGTACCGCTGTTCGATCTGGATGCCCCTTCGCAATGGCGCGAGTTGCAACGGATGTCCGGCATGCTGCTGCACACGCCGTTCGCCGCCAGCGGCATCATTACTAGCATTACCACCGATGCAAATGGCACGCGCCATATCGCGCTGCATAACGAACCCGATGCCATGGCGCAATGGCGTTATTTGGGTACCGCGCTGTTGATGCTGGTGCTGATTGCCAGCGTCGTGATCAACGGCTTGCTGGCGCTGCGTCGTATTCATCGCAATCGCCTGCGCATGGCGGAAATTCAGCAGTATTACGATAAGTGCTTCAACCACAATCTGAACACTATGCAGAGCGTGCGCTCGCTGTTCTGAGCCCTTCCCTTCTGTGCTACCCTGTCGCCCACTTTTTTGCGGCGAGAAAGAAAATGCAGGTTACGCTTAACTGGTCAGAGATTGATACCGTGCTACTGGATATGGACGGCACCTTGCTCGATCTCGCCTTCGACCGCCACTTCTGGCTGGAACACGTTCCGGAAACCTTAAGTCGTGAACGCGCCATCACGCTCGGCGAAGCGCATCAGCTGATTGAGCAGAAGTATCAGGCCGTGGTGCATACGCTAAACTGGTATTGTCTCGATTACTGGTCGCAGGAACTGGCGCTGGATATTCGCGCCATGACGTGGGAGAAGCGCCACCGCGCGGCAATGCGTGAAGATACGCTGCCGCTATTGCAGGCGCTGCGTGCTGCAGGTAAGCGCACGATTCTGCTGACCAATGCGCATCCGTACAATCTGGATGTCAAACTGGAGCAGACCGGATTAGCTGCCCACCTTGATTTATTACTTTCCACCCATACCTTTGGATATCCGAAAGAGGATCCGCGTCTCTGGCAGGCCGTTCAGCAACACACTGCGTTTGACAGCGCGCGCACGCTATTCATTGATGATAGCGAAGCGATTCTTGATGCAGCCACACGCTGGGGTATTCGCTGGTGTTTAGGCGTCAGTAATCCGGATTCCGGCCGGCCCGATCTATGTTTCCAGCGCCATCCGGCGGTAAGAGATTATCGTCAATTGTGTGAGACGCTGCGCTAAAGCAGGAGCCGCAATACGATGAAAGAGAAAGTGAGCGAAGGCGTCCGCCTCGACAAATGGCTGTGGGCCGCACGTTTCTACAAAACGCGTGCGCTGGCACGCGAAATGGTGGAAGGCGGCAAAGTGCATTACAACGGCCAGCGCAGCAAGCCCAGCAAATTGGTGGAGCTGAACGCCGAACTGACGCTGCGTCAGGGCAACGATGAACGCACGGTAGTGATTACCGCCGTCACCGATCAGCGCCGTCCGGCCACTGAAGCCCAGGCGCTGTATGCCGAAACGGCCGCCAGCATCGAAAAGCGTGAAAAGACCGCGCTGGCGCGCAAGATGAATTCCTTAACCATGCCGCACCCCGATCGCCGCCCGGACAAGAAAGAGCGCCGCGATCTGATGAAATTTAAATTGTCGGGCGATAAATAACGCGCCCCCAACGAGAGAAACACTATGTCTGCAAACGATCAACTGCACCGCTACCTGTTTGAAAATGTCGCCGTGCGTGGCGAGCTGGTTAACGTGACGGAAACCTGGCGTGAAATCGTCAAAAATCATGACTACGTTGAACCGGTAAAAACCTTGTTGGGCGAGCTGCTGGTGGCCACCAGCTTGCTGACGGCGACGCTGAAGTTTGATGGCGACATCACGGTACAAGTGCAGGGCGACGGTCCGCTGACGCTGGCGGTGATCAACGGTAACAACCGCCAGGAGCTGCGTGGCGTGGCGCGCGTGAAAGAAGACGCCGAGATCGCACCGGGCAGCAGCCTGAAAGAGATGGTGGGCAACGGTTATTTGGTAATCACCATCTCGCCAGAGAAAGGCGAGCGTTATCAAGGCGTAGTTGGCCTGGAAGCGGATACGCTGGCGGGCTGCCTGGAAGATTACTTCATGCGTTCTGAGCAGTTACCAACGCGCCTGTTTATTCGCACCAGCGAGCAAGGTGCGGCGGGCATTCTGTTGCAGGTGCTGCCAGCGCAAGAGCCAAGCCTGGATGATTTCAATCACCTTGCCACGCTGACCGAAACCGTGAAAAGCGAAGAGCTGATTGAGCTGCCCGCTACCGACGTGCTGTGGCGCCTGTATCATCAGGAAGAAGCCACCGTGTTCGATCCGTCGCCGGTCAGCTTCAAGTGCACCTGCTCCCGCGAGCGTTGCGGCGAAGTGCTGAGAACGCTGCCAGAGGAAGAAGTGGACGAAATCCTTGAAGAAGATGGCAAAATCGATATGCATTGCGACTATTGCGGTTCGCACTATGTTTACGATGCTGTGGATATTGCCGCCATTCGTAACGCGCCGACCAACAACAGCGATCAAGTGCATTAATCGCCTGCCGGGCGGTTCATCCGCCCGCATTTCTTCTGAACGTATCCCTATCATTTATCACGGTTATTAGCTTAATAACGCTGACTTTAGTTTCATAAGTGGCAGATTTCTCTACTTGTCACGTTCCAGCTCGCATTTCTGACTATCTTCTCTTTTCCGCTGTGCTCATAAGAGTACACTGCGCGCGATCTGCCCTGCGTGGCTATGCAGGCAGGCAGCAGAATCCCCCATAAAAAATATGCAGTAACAGATACCGATTAAAGGAGCAGTCACATGCGCGTTAACGGCCTGACATCGCAAGACCTCGCCTCTATGGGCATCAGCGGCACCACGGAAGTGGTGTACAACCCTGATTTCGACACCCTGTTTCAGGAAGAAACTCGCCCAGAGCTGGAAGGTTATGCGCGAGGCATTCTGACGCAGAGCGGCGCCATTGCCGTGGATACCGGCATCTTCACCGGGCGCTCGCCCAAAGATAAGTACATTGTTCGGGATGACACCACGCGTGACACACTGTGGTGGAACGATGTCGGCAACGGCAAAAATGATAACCAGCCGCTGTCACAGGAAACCTGGCAGGCGCTGAAAGATCGCTGCACCCAGCAGCTTTCCGGCAAACGTCTGTTTGTGGTTGATGCGTTCTGCGGTGCCAATCCTGACACGCGCCTCAGCGTGCGCTTCGTGATGGAAGTGGCCTGGCAGGCGCACTTCGTGAAAAACATGTTTATCCGTCCGGGCGAGGCCGAACTGGCTAACTTCACACCCGATTTCGTGGTGATGAACGCGGCGCAGTGCACCAACCCGGACTGGCAGGCGCAGGGTCTGCACTCGGAGAATTTTGTCGCCTTCAACCTGACCGAGCGCATGCAGCTGATTGGCGGCACCTGGTACGGCGGCGAAATGAAGAAAGGCCTGTTCGCCATCATGAACTACCTGCTGCCGCTGAAAGGCATCGCGTCGATGCACTGTTCGGCCAACGTCGGCAAAGCGGGCGATGTGGCGGTGTTCTTCGGCCTCTCCGGCACCGGCAAAACCACTTTATCCACCGATCCGGATCGTCAGCTGATTGGCGATGATGAGCACGGCTGGGATGACGATGGCGTGTTCAACTTTGAAGGGGGCTGCTACGCCAAAACCATCAATCTGTCAGCGCAGGCGGAGCCGGAAATTTATCGTGCTATTCGCCGTGATGCGCTGCTGGAAAACGTGGTGGTGCGCGCCGATGGCACTGTTGATTACGCCGACGGCAGCAAGACCGAGAACACCCGCGTCTCTTACCCGATCGAGCATATCGAAAACATCGTGCAGCCGGTCTCAAAAGCGGGCCATGCGAAGCGGGTGATTTTCCTCACCGCCGATGCTTTTGGCGTGCTGCCGCCGGTTTCACGCCTAACGCCAGAACAGACGCAATATCACTTCCTTTCTGGCTTTACCGCCAAGCTGGCCGGCACCGAGCGCGGCGTAACCCAGCCGACGCCGACCTTCTCCGCTTGCTTCGGCGCGGCGTTCCTGACGCTGCATCCTACGCAGTATTCGGATGTGCTGGTGAAGCGCATGGAAGCGGCGGGGGCGCAGGCGTATCTGGTGAATACCGGCTGGAATGGCAGCGGCAAGCGCATCTCGCTGAAAGACACGCGCGCTATCATCAACGCGATTCTGGCGGGTGAGCTGGACGATGTTGAGACGGAAACCTTGCCGGTGTTTAATCTGCAGATGCCGAAGCATTTACCGCAGGTGGACAGCGCAATTCTCGATCCGCGCCGCAGCTGGCCAACGGAAGCAGCCTGGCAGCAAGCCGCGCAGGATCTGGCGCAGCGCTTTATCACCAACTTTGAGAAGTATACCGATAACGACGCCGGGAAGGCGCTGGTGCAGGCCGGTCCACAGCTGTGATGTGAAATCCAGGTGGGCATAAATGCCCACCCTACAAACCAACCGTAGGGGGCGCATTCATGCGCACCTGGCATCAAACACTATGATTAATACTCACTACCGCGGTACTGCCGCTGCCTTCTGGGATCGGCAACCACGCGCGGATACGTAACCCACCACGATCGCTTTCGCCAATCTCCAGCGAGCCTTCATGCGCATCGATAATACGTTGCACAATCGCTAAACCGAGGCCGGTGCCGCTAGTGCTACGCGCGCTGTCGCCGCGCACAAATGGCTGGAACAGATGCTGTAACTGATCTGGTTTAATGCCCGGACCATCATCTTCCACCTGGAACCACGCGCGGTTCAGCTCCTTGCCGCTGCTAACCTTAATCCATCCGTTACCGTAACGCGCCGCATTGACCACCAGATTCGCCAGCGCGCGTTTAATCGATAACGGGTTGATATCCAGCATCACATCTTCGGTCATCACTGCGTTCTCAATCTCGCGCTCGTAGCCGCTCTCTGCCGCGACCACTTCGCCCAGCACGCTATTGAGGTCGGCGCGCTCGGTCTGCATCTCCTGACCGGTACGCAGATAATCGATGAACTGCTCGATAATCGCGTTGCACTCTTCGATATCTTTGTTGATCGACTCCGCCAGATAACCATCCTGCTCGCCCATCATCTCGGTGGCGAGACGAATGCGCGTCAGCGGCGTACGCAAGTCATGGCTGACCCCCGCCATCAGCAAGGTACGATCGTCGGCCAACTGCTTCACACCGGCCGCCATTTGGTTAAACGCCCGCGTTACCGAACGCACTTCAGATGCACCGTATTCGCGTAGCGGCGGCGGAATAATGCCTTTACCGACCTGCAACGCCGCATGTTCCAAATCCACTAAGGGTCGGTTTTGGATGCGGATAAATAGCCAGGCACCGCCAATCGCCAACAGCATAATTGCCAGCGTGTAGCGGAACAGCGGGGAAAAATCGCCCTGATGGATTTCAGTGAGCGGCACGCGCACCCAGATATCCGGCGACAGCCAGGTTTTCAGCCACACCACCGGCGAGTTTTTATTGACCTCGACACGCACGTCGGTGGGGCCGCCCAGCTGCTGGCCCATCTGTTCACTGAGGAATTCGTAATGCTGCGCCCAGCGCAAACCGCTCTCTTCCGCCGCCGCGTTGGTATACAACGAGATGCCCAGCTCACGATAAATTTCGCGTCGGAAGGCCGGTGGCACTTCCAACTGTGTTCCATCTTCCAGCTGCAGCCGATCGGTCATCAACATACGCACTTCGTACGCGAGGACCTTGTTGAACTGCTGCAAGCTTGGAAGAATGGCGAAATTGAGCACCACCAAATAGGTTGTTACCAGGCTGACGAACAGCAAGGTAACAATCAATAACAAGGTGCGGGCAAACGAACTGCGGGGTGAGAAGCGCAATCGCCTCATGCTTTGCTGCCGTCCGGAACGAATACGTAGCCAAGACCCCAAACGGTCTGAATGTAGCGTGGGTGCGCCGGATCTTCTTCCACCATACGACGCAGACGGGAAATCTGCACGTCGATGGAGCGTTCCATGGCGCTGTATTCACGGCCACGCGCCAGATTCATCAGCTTATCGCGTGACAGCGGCTCACGCGGATGGCTCACCAGCGCTTTTAGCACGGCAAACTCCCCGCTGGTCAGCGGCATTGGCTCATCTTCGCGGAACATCTCGCGCGTGCCGAGGTTCAGCTTGAACTTACCGAAGGCGATAACCGCTTCTTCCTGCGAAGGCGCGCCTGGCAGTTCGTTAGCCTGACGACGTAATACGGCACGAATACGCGCCAGCAGTTCGCGCGGGTTGAACGGTTTTGGAATGTAATCATCCGCACCAATTTCCAGCCCAACGATACGATCCACTTCCTCGCCCTTCGCGGTGACCATAATGATTGGCATTGGGTTGCTTTGACTGCGCAAACGGCGGCAGATAGACAAACCATCTTCGCCCGGCAACATCAAGTCGAGCACCATCAAGTGGAAGGATTCGCGGGTTAACAGTCGATCCATTTGCTCGGCGTTGGCAACGCTACGCACCTGAAAGCCCTGCTCGGTGAGATAGCGCTCCAGCAACGCACGCAGACGCATATCATCATCGACGACCAGAATTTTGTAGTTCTCTTGCATGTTCAACTCCCAAAGGCGCCATTGCCTGAGCCAATATTGTTAAAAAAAGAGGCCTCAGTGTGACAGTCATTAATGGTTTATATTCTAGCCGAAATTGTTACAAAGCATATTAAACAGCGGCTTATATTTATTTTTAGCCCTGAAATGCGCTTCGCTTCGCGTTTTTTATCTGTGCTTTCAAGCTGCTTAGCGCTTATCTGAAAATTTGGCGCATTTTCTTTCTGTTACTGGTTCATGACAGAAATTCTCACGCGCAGAACGGCGCGCAGCGCAATTTGGCTTAAGGACACGGTGCGGAATACACTTTCAGCGTGCGGTGGGCAGTATAAAATCTCGTGATTTAGCTTTGGGCCGCGCAACTGCTCTCGGAACAATTCCACGCCGAAAACAAACAAGACCAGCATTAAATAAAGGCTGATAAATCAGTAAATAAACAGCCCTTTCTTCTCAACACGCGATCTCTGACACTGCGGTCATTGAGTTCATGTGGAGAGATAAAAATGAAAAAAACCGTAATTCTGCTGGGCGCATTAGTACTGACCAGCTTCACTCAGGTTCAGGCTGCCACCAGCGCGGGCGAAGCGGCGGGTGCGCAGGCATCCACGACCGCGAAAGGTAACTCTGATGCTATCGGTGTTGGCGCCGTAGGCGCGCTGCTGGGTGTGGCGTTAGCAACCATGGGCGGTGGCGATAAAGGCAGCAGCACGTCAACCACCACCGCGACCACGCCAGGCAAATAATACGAACGCGCACATCCGTCGTAGGGTCGCCATTCATGGCGACCAGCACACGCTCTTTAAGGCGTCTCTTTCACATATTCGATGCTGTTCACGAACCACATCTTCTGCCCTTCAGGCGTGTTGACCACCACTTCGTCATCCACTTCTTTCTTGATCAGCGCGCGCGCCATCGGCGAATCGATCGAGATATACTCTTTCATCGTCTCGCCATAAATTTCATCCGGGCCAACAATGCGAAAACGCTTCACATCGCCCTGCTCATTCTCCACTTGCACCCAGGCACCAAAAAACACTTTGCCCTCCTGCTGCGGCGCGTAATCAACAATTTTCAAATCGGCGAGGCATTTGCGCAGATAGCGCACCCGGCGATCGATCTGGCGCAGCAGACGTTTATTGTAGGTGTAATCGGCATTTTCCGAGCGATCGCCCAGGCTGGCCGCCCAGGAGACGATTTTGGTCACTTCGGGACGCTTTTCATTCCACAAATGGTCGTGTTCAGCGCGCAGCTTGTTATAGCCTTCGCGGGTAATCAGTTGGGTTTTCATGACTTCAACTCGTGGTGACGGCGTTTCTTCGCAGCAAAGAGGCTAACAATAAGCGACCGATTCGCCATCAGCAAGATTGCGCGCGCTGCATTCAGAAAAAGACGGATTCACTGGCCGCTGGCTGGCAATTTTCGGCCTCATTCCGTATAACTGTCCCCTATTTCCAACCCTGTGTAAGCATTGTTAATGATGATGAAAGATTCACTGAGCCAGATTATCGCAGGTGAGCTGAAGGCACGCGCCGACCAGGTAGATGCTGCCGTTCGCTTACTTGATGAAGGGAACACCGTGCCGTTTATCGCACGTTATCGTAAGGAAGTGACCGGTGGACTGGACGACACCCAGCTGCGTTTGCTGGAGAGCCGTTTGGGTTACCTGCGCGAGCTGGACGATCGTCGCCAGTCGATTCTGAAATCTATCGACGAACAGGGCAAACTCACGCCTGAACTTGCCACCGCCATCAACAGCACGCTGAATAAAACCGAGCTGGAAGACCTTTACCTGCCGTACAAACAGAAGCGCCGCACGCGTGGACAGATCGCGATTGAAGCCGGTCTGGAACCGCTGGCCGAAACGCTGTGGCAGGACCCCTCACAGGATCCCGAGCAGTTGGCTGCCGGCTACGTTGATGCCGATAAAGGTGTTGCCGACGTTCGTGCCGCGCTGGATGGCGCACGCTACATTCTGATGGAGCGCTTTGCCGAAGACGCCACGCTGCTGGCCAAAGTGCGTGAATATCTGTGGAAGAACGCGCATGTGGTGGCACGCGTGGTGGAAGGCAAAGAGGAAGAAGGCGCGAAATTCCGCGACTACTTCGATCACCACGAAGCGCTGAGCGGCGTGCCGTCGCACCGTGCGCTGGCGATGTTCCGCGGCCGCAACGAAGGCGTGCTGCAACTGTCGCTGAATGCCGATCCGCAGTTCGAAGAAGCCCCGCGTGAAAGCTATGGCGAAACGCTGATCGCCGAACATCTCAACTTGCGCCTGAATAACGCACCGGCGGACAGCTGGCGTAAAGCGGTAGTGAGCTGGACGTGGCGCATCAAGGTGCTGCTGCACCTTGAAACCGAATTGATGGGCACCATTCGTGAACGCGCTGAAGATGAAGCCATCAACGTATTTGCCCGTAACCTGCACGATTTGCTGATGGCCGCACCGGCTGGCATGCGCGCCACCATGGGCCTCGATCCAGGCTTGCGTACCGGCGTAAAAGTGGCAGTCGTGGATGCCACCGGCAAACTGGTCGCCACCGATACCATTTATCCGCATACCGGCCAGGCGGCAAAAGCGGCAACGGCTGTCGCTGCGCTCTGCGCTAAACATCAGGTTGAACTGGTGGCGATTGGTAACGGCACCGCCTCGCGCGAAACCGAGCGTTTCTTCCTCGACGTGCAAAAGCAGTTCCCGCACATCAACGCGCAAAAAGTGATTGTCAGCGAAGCCGGCGCATCGGTGTATTCGGCATCTGAGCTGGCAGCGCTGGAGTTCCCGGATCTCGACGTTTCGATTCGTGGCGCGGTGTCCATCGCGCGTCGCCTGCAGGATCCGCTCGCCGAGCTGGTGAAGATCGATCCGAAATCCATTGGCGTAGGCCAATATCAGCACGATGTCAGCCAAAGCCAGTTAGCGAAGAAACTGGATGCGGTGGTGGAAGACTGCGTGAACGCCGTTGGCGTCGATCTCAACACCGCATCAGTGGCGCTGTTGACCCGCGTGGCCGGTTTAACCCGCATGATGGCGCAAAATATTGTCAGCTGGCGCGATGAGAACGGCCGCTTCCAGAATCGTCAGCAATTGCTGAAGGTGAGCCGTCTCGGGCCAAAAGCCTTTGAACAGTGCGCGGGCTTCCTGCGCATTAATCACGGCGACAACCCGCTGGATGCCTCCACCGTGCACCCGGAAGCTTATCCGCTGGTTGAGCGCATTCTGACCGCCACTGAGCAGGCGCTCAATGAGCTGATGGGCAATCCCGGCAGCTTGCGCGATCTCAATGCACGCGAATTTACCGATGAGCGTTTTGGCTTGCCAACGGTAACCGACATCATCAAAGAGCTGGAAAAACCGGGCCGCGATCCACGTCCTGAGTTTAAAACCGCGCAGTTTGCGGAAGGCGTGGAAACGCTTAACGATCTACTGCCTGGCATGGTGCTGGAAGGCGCGGTGACCAACGTCACCAACTTCGGTGCGTTCGTCGATATCGGCGTGCATCAGGATGGTTTGGTGCACATCTCCTCCCTTTCCGACAAGTTCGTTGAAGATCCGCATCAGGTGGTGAAAGCCGGCGATATCGTCAAAGTGAAGGTGATGGAAGTGGATATGCAGCGTAAACGTATTGCGCTCACCATGCGTCTGGATGAGCAGCCAGGTGAAAGTAATGCGCGCGGCAGCAACCGCAGCGCAGGTAAGGAAAACACCCGTCCAGCGGCCAATAACAAAGGTCGTGGCAAACCCGCCAGCTCGCCTGCCGGCAACAGCGCGATGGGCGATGCGCTCGCCGCGGCATTGGGTAAAAAACGCTAAGTTCCTGCTGTAAATAACGCGCGGAGAGGGAGATGTCTCCGCGCGTATCAGCTTGATAAATCTCCTCATCCAACTACGCTGAAAAAATAACCTTCCGCGTGGCTCTGCGATCCAATGGATATTATCAACGCCTTAATCGATGAGATTTATCACGGCAACTTTCCTGTCGCGGCGCGTGAACGCCTGCTTTCGCACATTCGTGCCGCGCGCGATACGGTTAAATTGCCACGCAAGGCGCACTGGGATGAGAAAGATGTGGTGCTGATCAGCTACGCCGATCAGTTCCGCGAACCCGAACAACCGACGCTCGCCAGCTTCTCGCGTTTTTTTCAGCAGCACCTGCAATCCACTTTTAGTCTGGTGCATCTGTTGCCGTTCTTCCCCTATTCCTCAGACGATGGCTTCTCGGTTATCGATTATCATCAGGTCAATCCGATCTGCGGCGACTGGCAGCACATCAGCGCGCTGCACAGCGAAACACGCCTGATGTTCGATTTTGTCTGCAATCACATGTCGGCGCATAGCCGCTGGTTTCGCCACTTTCTGGCGCAGGATCCCGGTTGGGATGATTTCTTTATCAGCATGCCGCCCGCGACCGATCTCAGCGCGGTAACGCGCCCACGTACCTCACCGCTGCTTACCCCGTTTGCCATGGCCAATGGCGAGACGCGCTATATCTGGACCACCTTTAGCGCCGACCAGATCGACCTCAACTTTGGTAATCCGGACGTGCTGATTCGCATGGTAAATGTGCTGCTCGATTACCTGATCAAAGGCGCGGATTATGTGCGACTCGACGCGGTGGGCTACATGTGGAAAACGCCGGGCACCAACTGCATTCATCTGCCGAAAACGCATCAGTTGGTGAAGCTGTTTCGTGCCATCGCCAATGAAGTGGCGCCTGGCACGGTGATCGTTACCGAGACCAACGTGCCGCACAAAGACAACATCAGCTATTTCGGCAACGGCAAAGATGAAGCGCAAATGGTGTATCAGTTTTCGCTGCCACCGCTGGTGTTGCACGCCATTCACTCCGGATCGGCGCGCGCGCTGCGTCAGTGGGCCAGCACACTGGATTTAGGCGGCGGCACTACCACTTTCTTTAACTTTCTCGCCTCGCATGACGGCATTGGACTGAATCCGGCGCGCGGCATTTTATCGGAAGTGGAGATTGTGGCGCTGGTACGCGATTTGGCGCTGGAAGGCGCGCTGGTCTCCTACAAGAACAATGCCGATGGCACCACCAGCCCGTACGAAATCAACGTGACCTATTTTGATGCGCTTAATCAGCAAAGCGACGACGATGACACACGTCTGCGCCGCTTCCTGCTGGCGCACGCGATTCTGCTGGCGTTTCCCGGCGTACCGGCGATCTACATTCAAAGCATTCTTGGCTCGCGCAATGATAACGAGGGCGTGCGCGCCGCCGGTCATAACCGCGCCATCAACCGTGAGAAGTACAGCCTGCGTGAAATGGAGCAGTGGATTAGCGGCGGCAATTCGTTACGGCAGCAGGTGTTTGAACGCCTCAGCGCGCTGATTCAGCTGCGTACGCGCCAGACCGCGTTTCATCCCGATAATCCCATGACGCTGCTGGAGAGCGAAAATACCTTGCTGGTATTGCGGCGGCATCAGCCGGATAGCGGAGAGGGTTTACTGTGCGTGTTTAATCTCAGCAATCATGACGTCACGACGCAGTTACCGTTGGCGCGACATGTGCAGGACGTGATTAGCGGGGAGAAGATGGATGGCAGCCAGCCAATAACGCTGGCTGCGTGGCAATTTATGTGGCTGCGCGGATGAAGTTCGTTATCAATTGAGTAAACGCTTCAGGATGCGAAATGAACGGGGCGTGCGCGGCTTTCTCCATCACCACCGATGATGAATGTGGCCAGCGTGTATCCAATTCCTCTGCGATACGCCGCGGCACCAGCCCATCGAGATAACCATAAACCCGCAGGAACGGCAGCGTCAGATCGTCGAGCGATGCGCGCAAATCATCCTGGCGCAGAATCTCCAGGCCACCTTCCAGCACCTCAACCGACGGCATTGGCTGCGATAACACCACGTCTTTCAGCTGACGCGCATCCTGCCGCGCATTTTCCGTGCCCATGGTTTGCAGCGCCAGAAAACGTTCCACGGTGCGCTGGAAATCAGTGCCGAGCTGCTGCTGGAAATTTTGCAGCGTTTCGGGTTTGATGCCCGGCCACGCCTCTTGCGCGGTAAAACACGGCGATGACGCCACGCTGATCAGCGCTTCAACGCGATCCGGCTGGGTTAATGCCAGCTGACTGGCGACTAATCCCCCCAATGACCAGCCGATCAGCACCGCGCGATCCGGTAACTGCGGCAACAGCTGTTGCGCCATTTCCGCTAAGGTCAGCGGCCCAAAACCCTGGCTGCGGCCAAAGCCCGGCAGATCCACCAGATGCAGGCGAAAATGCGGGCTGAGTCGCGGAACAATGCCTTGCCACACTTCGGCGTTCAAACCCCAGCCGTGCAGCAGCACAAGATCGCGATCGCCCGTGCCTGTGGTGTGCCAGTAAAGCGAACTCATCGGTTACACTCCGGAAAAGTGAAAAGGAGGTCGCTATGCTACCAATCCCGGCACTGTGTTGGCTATGCCGCCTGCCGTTGCAGATTGCCAGCCACGGTTTGTGCAGCCGCTGTGTTCAACAAATTCCGCGGCTGCCGGAACTCTGTCCGTGCTGCGGTTTACCGGCCAGCGCTACACAACCTTGCGGGCGCTGCCTGCGCCATCCGCCACCGTGGCACAGCCTGACCTGCGTCAGCGATTATCTGCCGCCAGTGAGTGAATGGGTGCAACAGCTGAAGTTTTCTCGCATAACCGCACTCAGGGTGATGCTGGCGCGGCTGATTTTGTTAAAATTGTTAACAATGCGTCGTGATTATCGGCTACCGCGTGTAGATTTGGTGCTGAGCGTTCCGCTCCATCGTCGGCGCGCCTGGCAACGCGGCTATAATCAGGCGGCGCTGCTGGCAAAGCCGCTGGCACGCTGGCTGGACTGTGAATATCGCGAAGGCGTAAAACGTGTGCGCCACGGCGCGGTACAGCACTCATTGAGTGCCAGCGCGCGTAAAAAGAACCTACGCGGTGCCTTTCGCCTTGAAATGCCGGTACGCGGACGCCATATCCTGCTTATCGACGATGTTGTGACGACCGGAAGTACCGTGGCGGAAATAAGCCGCATCCTGCTGGCGCAAGGCGCGGCCAGCGTACACATTGGTTGCCTGTGCCGTACCTTGTAGAGCGTCGGTGTTGGGCGTATTATAACCAAGTAATTTAGTCAACTATTGAGCAATCGCCATGATCGTTATTACTGATGCTGCGCAAGAGCACTTTTCAAAATTGCTGTCAAAACAAGAAGATGGCACTCAGATTCGCGTATTCGTCATTAATCCGGGTACGCCAACCGCAGAATGCGGTGTTTCTTACTGCCCACCTGATGCAGTAGAAGCGACTGATACAGAATTTAAGTTCGAGAAACTGTCAGCCTTTGTTGATGAGCTGAGCGCACCGTACCTCGATGACGCGGAAATCGACTTTGTTACCGACAACCTTGGTTCACAGCTGACGCTGAAAGCGCCAAACGCCAAAATGCGTAAAGTCTCTGACGATGCGCCGATGGTGGAACGCGTGGAATATCTGCTGCAAGCGCAGATTAACCCGCAGCTGGCGGGCCACGGCGGTCGCGTATCGCTGATGGAAATCACCGATGACGGCATCGCTATTTTGCAATTCGGCGGTGGCTGTAACGGTTGTTCGATGATCGACGTGACGCTGAAAGATGGCATCGAGAAAGAGCTGCTGGCAGCCTTCCCGGAGTTGAAAGGCGTGCGTGATTTGACCGAGCACCAGCGCGGCGAACACTCTTACTATTGATTTAGCACGCGGCAGCAACCCGATGCTGCCGCGCGTTTTTATTTTCCTTTCCTTCCTTCGCTCACCGCTTTTAATACCTTTTGTACCTCCTCTGTAAACATGGCTTCCAGCGTGACGCTAAGCTTGCGCCGCCAGTTTGGGTATTCGTTAACGGTGCCCGGCACATTAACCGGCGTAGACATACCCAGCCAATCTTCCGGTTGTAGCCCAAGCAATGTGCTGTTAGTACGCGCCAGATAGCGGTGAAACGCCAACGTTAGCGCGGGAGATAATGCCAAACCGTCGGCGCGTTTACCGCTGCGTGCGGGCAGCGTAGCGGCTTGATGCAGTGCATCCAGCAGCGCCTGCTTTTGCTTCACCCGCTGTTGCTGCAGGGATTGCAGCACGCCGTCGCCGGGATAAATGCCCAGCTTGTCACCCAGCGCTAAATCATCTGCGTGCCAAAACCCGCTTAACGTCGGCAAATCATGCGTACTGGCACTGGCGATTGATTGAGAGGGATACTCGTGCGGCTGACGATAGCGGCCATCGCTATGCTGCTCGAAGAACAGCACTTTCCACGAGAAAATGCCGCTGTTGCGCAGCAGGCTGACAATTTCTTTCGGCACCGTGCCGAGATCTTCGCCGATCACCATACAGCGATGGCGCTGGCTCTCCAGCGCGAGGATCGCCAGCAGATCGTGCACCGGATACGCTACGTAAGCCCCTTTATCGGCACTTTCGCCGTAGGGTATCCACCATAAACGCAGCAGCGCCATCACGTGATCGATGCGCAGTGCGCCGCAGTCGCGCATGTTGGCGCGCAGCAGATCGATAAATGGCTGATAGCCGCGCGCACGCATGACATGCGGATCGAGCGGCGGTAACGCCCAGTTTTGTCCCTGCGGACCGAGACGATCCGGCGGTGCGCCGACTGATGCACCAAGCTTATAGAGTTCCGGATCCTGCCAGGTTTCGGCACTGCCCTGCGCCACGCCGACCGCTAAATCGCGATATAAACCCACCGCCATACCGAGCTGTTGGCTGCGCTGCCAGCACGCGGCAAACTGCTGTTGCGCCAGCCACTGCAGCCAGCTCCAGAACTGAATCTCATCGTCGTGTTCTGCACACCATTGCTGCACTTCCGGCAACAACGCGTTGCGCCAGCCTTCCGGCCATTTTGCCCAGCCCCATTCATCGGGATGCTGTTGGCAGCGCTCGGCGAGAATGCCGTCAAAAGCGGCCTGATAGCGCAGATGCGCGGCACCGTCGGCGATAAATTGCTGGAATTCGACGTCAGCTGCCGCGCGTGGCTGATAGTTTTGCCAGGCAAAACGCAGCGCGGCTAATTTCAGTTCAGCCACCGCGCTGTAATCGACAAACTCGCTGGCACGCGCTTTCTCCAGCGTCTTGCGCGTTGTGGCGCGCTTCCACCAGCGCTGACCCTCTTTGCTGTGCTGAAAATCCTCTAGCTGATTGATGTCGATATACAACACATTGAGCCAGCGACGCGACGTTGGACTATACGGACTGGCATGTTCCGGCAGCGACGGATAGAGCGCATGCAGCGGATTGAGGCCAACAAAATCGCCACCCTGAGCGGCAATCTCCTCCAGCATCAATTTCAAATCGCCAAAATCGCCAATGCCCCAGTTATTTTCTGAACGCAGCGTATAGAGCTGCACCAGCGCGCCCCAGCGTTTTTCGCCCTGCTCAAGCGGTTCAGGCAGATAGCAGCGCCGCGGGGCAATGATGATGCGCGTTTGCCACTGCTGACGACCTTTGCGCAGCGTGAGCTGATGATAGCCTTGCGGCAGACGCGGCGGCAGTATCAATGGTTCGCCGCCCTGCACCTCACCATCGAGGTTTTTGCCTTGTTCAGTGAGCAGTTGCCATGCATAGGTGCCATTGCCTTGCGGTGTGAGTTGGCGTTTAGCACGAGCGGCAAATACCTGCACCGGCGGCAATGGTGGTGCCTTGCCGGTGGGTGTTTCCATTACCGCCAGCAGCGCGCGTTTGGTGTCATCGCTGATGGTTTCCGGCTCGCCATGGGCATTGATAAAGCGCAGTGCAATACCGGCATCCTGTGCCGCCTGATCCAACTTATTGAGCGTCATCCTTTCTCCTGATCATAAAGTGTGCACTTACCGTAGCGGCGCGATTTATCGCGCATTTTAATGGCGGCGTCGTGCCCATCCAGACAATGCGCAATAAATTGCGCCGCTACAAATCGCCGAGGGAATTGGCACATTATCTTGCCGCCTGCCAAATCAACTGCTGATAATCACGAATCGATCGGTCAGAGCTAAAACGGCCAGTGTGGGCGGTGTTCAGGATCGCTGCGCGCGTCCAGGCCTCCTGGTTTTTCCACAGCGCTTCCACCTGCTGCTGCGCCGCGATGTACGCATCAAAATCGGCCAGCACCAGCCACGGATCGCCGTTCTTCGTCAGGCTTTGCAGCATCAGGGCGAACGCGTGCTTATCGCCATCGCTGAACGTGCCCTTCTCCAACTCCTTCAGCAAACCATCCAGATAAGGATTCTGTTTGCGCAGCTTTTTCGGGTGGTAGCCGCCGGCCTTCAGCGCCTTCACCTCATCGACGCGATTGCCGAAGATAAAGATATTCTTCTCGCCCACCGCCTCGGCAATCTCCACGTTGGCGCCGTCTAACGTGCCAATGGTCAGCGCGCCATTCAGCGCCAGCTTCATATTGCCGGTACCGGAAGCCTCATAACCAGCCGTGGAAATCTGCTCGGAGAGATCGGCGGCCGGAATAATTAGCTCTGCGGCGGTGATGCGGTAATCCGGGATAAACACCACTTTGAGGCGATCGCCGACCTGCGGATCGTTGTTGATGACGTCCGCGACTTTGTTGATGGCATAGATGATGTTTTTGGCGAGGTAATAGCCGGGCGCGGCTTTGGCACCAAAGATAAATACGCGCGGCACAACATCAGGATTGTCCGGATTATCGCGCAGCTGACGATAGCAGTGCAGCATATGCAGCAAACTGAGGTGCTGACGCTTGTACTCATGCAGTCGCTTAATCTGTACGTCAAACAGCGCATCCGGATTGATATCAATGCCGGTCACACGTTTGACATAGAGCGTTAACCGCTGCTTATTTTGCTGTTTGATGGCGCGAAACTGTTGGCGGAAAGCCTTTTTACGGGCAAAGGGCGCGAGCCACGCCAGCGCATCAAGATCGTTAACCCACTCCACCTGCAGGCTGTCATCAATGAGCGTCGACAGCAGCGGATTACACTGTTTCAACCAGCGGCGTGGCGTAATGCCGTTGGTGACGTTATGGAATTTGTTCGGCCACAGCAGGTGATATTCCGGGAACAGATCTTTCACCACCAGCTCTGAGTGCAATGCCGCCACGCCATTAACCGCAAAACAGCTCACTACGCACAAATTCGCCATCCGCACCTGGCCCTCAGCCACCACCGCCAGCTTGTGCCACATCGCCTTATCGCCCGGCCACTGCTGCTTCACCACTTTCTTCAGGTGGCGATTAATTTCGCGAATAATAAGCCAATGGCGTGGCAATAGGTCGCGCACCAATCGTTCATCCCAACGCTCCAGCGCTTCCGGCATCAGCGTGTGATTGGTGTAAGCGAAGGTGCGGCTGGTGATGTGCCACGCATCGTCCCAGCTCAGTTGATGCTCATCCAACAGCACGCGCAGCATTTCTGGAATGGCGATGGTGGGATGGGTGTCGTTAAGCTGGATCACTTCGAAATCGGGCAAGCTGCGGATTGCGCGCCCAGCCAGATGATGGCGTCGCAGAATATCGCCGACCGCACAGGCGCACTGGAAATACTGTTGCATCAGGCGCAGGCGCTTGCCTTCGGCATGATTATCATTGGGATAGAGCACCTTGGTCAGCTTGTCGGCCTCGATGCCTTGCTGCTCGGCCTGCAGGAACTGACCGTTGTTAAACGCAGTGAGATCAAACGGGTGCGCGCTGCAGGCTCTCCACAGTCGCAGCGGCAGCGTGATGCCATTGCGATAACCCACCACCGGCAAATCCCAGGCTTCACCTTTGAGGTGAATTTTAGGACGCCAGTTGAGGCTACCATCGTGGTTCTTTTTTACCTTGCCGCCGAGGCCAACCTGCACATCCAGCGCGGCGTTATGCCGGAACCACGGATAACGATCGCGCTGCCAGTCATCCGGCGCTTCCTGCTGCTGTCCGTCGGTAAAGGTCTGGCGAAACAGACCGTATTGATAGTTGAGGCCGTGGCCCATTGCCGCCTGGCCGACGGTCGCCATCGAATCCATATAGCAGGCAGCTAAGCGACCCAAACCGCCGTTGCCGAGTGCCGGATCAATTTCCTCTTCCAGCAGTTCGCTCAGCTCAACCTGATATTCCGCCAGCGCGGCTTGCACCTCGTTGTACCAGCCAAGATTGAGCAGGTTATTGCCGGTCAAACGCCCCAGCAGAAACTCCATCGACAGATAATTAACGTGGCGCTGTCCTTGTTTGGGCGGCACCGGTGGCTGCGTCGCCAGCATTTCTGCGAGCACGCTGCTCAGCGCTTGCCACCATTGGTGCGGTGTCATTTGCTGGGCGGATGAGAGTCCAAGATGCTGCCATTGGCGGGTGAGCGCGGCGTCGAAACGTGTTTTATTGAATTTTTGCTGCGACATATCAATCCCTTCGTGTCCGTTAACGGTAAAGCCGGGGCGAGCGCAAAGTGAATGGATAAGTAAAGCTGCGGGCGCAGAAAAAAGCGACAGGGAAATGCGCGTGTTAAGAAAAAAAACGGTGCGGGTTTTGTAGCGGCGCGATTTATCGCGCAATAAATTGCGCCGCTATGGCGTTAGCAGAGCTCGAGATGCACTTCGTGCTGTTCAATCACTTTCAGCACGCTGGCGGGTGGGCTTTGATCGGTGTACAGGTAATCAATCAGGCTCATATTGCCGAGGTTAACCATCGCATTGCGGCCAAACTTAGAGTGATCCACCACCAGCATCACGCAGCGTGAATTTTCGATAATGGCGCGTTTGGTGCGTACTTCGTGATAATCGAACTCCAGCAGTGAACCATCCATATCAATACCGCTGATGCCGAGAATGCCGTAATCAAGGCGAAACTGCGAAATGAAATCCAGCGTCGCTTCGCCCATGATGCCGCCATCACGCGTACGCACTTCGCCGCCGGCGATAATGACGCGGAAATCGGGTTTCGCCATCAACAGAATCGCTACGTTTAGGTTGTTGGTGACCACGCGCAGATTGTTGTGATTGAGCAGCGCATGCGCCACCGCTTCTGGCGTGGTACCGATATCAATAAACAGCGTGGCACCATCGGGGATCTGGCTCGCCACGCGCTCGGCGATACGCGCTTTCTCCCCCGACCACATCATCTTACGATCCTGCCATGCGGTGTTTTCTGAGCTGGACGGCAATGCCGCCCCGCCGTGATGGCGCATGATTTTGTTCTGATCGGCCAGGTCGTTCAGGTCGCGCCGAATGGTTTGTGGGCTGACCTCAAAGTGATCCACCAACTCTTCAGTACTGACATATCCCTGACGCCGGACCAGATCGATAATGGCGTCATGACGTTGCGTCTGCTTCACATCTCTCTCCTCGGCTCAAAGCCGCTTCTTTTCATCGTGCTGCTAACGACGCGCAATTTTACGCGTATCAACAAACGCCATCGCTAAACCCACCAGTAAACCGGTGACGTGCGCCGCGTTGGCAATCGCCATACCGAATGCGCCGTACCAGCCAATCACTAACCACACTACCGCGAAGCCAATCAGGCCGCGCTCGAGATAAATGCCACTTTCGGGATCGCGCTCGCCGCGCAGCCAGCAGTAACCCATCAGTGCGTAAACCACGCCCGACAAGCCACCAAACAGCACGCCGCTAAATTTAGCCTGCATGCAGCCGGTCAGCAGCGCCGAGATCAGCATAATCACAAATAGCTTGCCGCTGCCGAGACGCTTCTCAACGGCTCCGCCGAGATACCACCACCACATCAGATTGAACAGGATGTGCAGCAGCGAGAAATGCAGCAGCGCATGGCTGAACCAGCGCCACACCTGGAAATATTGCGAAGAGTCCGCTGGCCACGCCAGCCAATCCAGCGCCACATCATCACCCACAATCTGCATCAGGATAAACACCACCACGCAGGCAATCATCACGGTCATGGTGAGCGGTCCTGCGCGTTCACGAATGCTCGCCCAGATGTGGGTGCGCTCGTAACGCAAACCACTTTCGGTGTTGCCACTGTGCCAGCTGGCAGCCTGATAGCGCGGATGATTGGGATCGCGCACAAACTGCGCGAGTTCGTTTTCGACCATCTCCAGCTTACTTTCATCATCCAACATGATGACGAAGTGGCTTTCGCGCTCAATTCGTAGCTTCACGCCGCGTGTCGCCATGTAATCGACAAACGCCTGCGCCATGCGCGGATTATTAAACTGGGTGATGCGCATCATGCGGTGCTCCCCTTCCTTATGCGATGGGCTTAGGCTTCGCCGATGGCAACCTGCGCCGGGAATGCCGCGCGCCAGGCGTCAAATCCACCATCAATGCTGTATGCAGCGTTGAATCCCTGCCCCAGCAGGAACTGCGCCGCGCCTTTGCTGCTGTTGCCGTGATAGCACATCACCAGTACCGGCAAATCCTGATTGGCGTTGGCAATAAAGTCCGCCAGGTTATCGTTGGTCAGATGCTGCGCACCCACCGCATGGCCCATCATAAAGCTCTGCGGATCACGGATATCCACCAGCTGCGCACCTTGTGCCAGATGCTCTTGCGCTTGCAAGACATTAATACTTTCGAAGGTTTCCATGGTGTCTCTCATTACTTCGTCACAATTAGCGATTGATAAAATCGCCGGTGTTGTTGCCAGGTCGCCATAAATGGCGACCCTACGACTGCTCGGAGTGGCCGTTGTAGGGTCGTCATTTATGGCGACCTAATCGTCTTTACTCACAAGCATTACACAATTAGCGCCTAGTTTAACCTGAGAACCCGCCGCGATAACCTGACAAGTCCTGTGGTTATGTGATTTTTTTCCTGTCGGAATGTTAGCTATATCACGCAAAAATGTTTTTATTCAGTTAACCGCTGGCATAGATGTTGGTTTCCGATTATTATTACGCTCGAAAACGAACATTTTAGAACTATTCCGAACATCGGAGGAGATGACGTGGAAACCAAAGACCTGATCGTGATCGGCGGCGGCATTAACGGAGCCGGCATTGCAGTGGACGCTGCAGGACGCGGACTGTCGGTGCTGATGCTGGAGGCGCGGGATTTGGCCTGTGCAACCTCCTCCAACAGCTCGAAACTGATTCACGGTGGCCTGCGCTACCTTGAGCATTATGAATTCCGCCTGGTTGGCGAAGCCTTAGCAGAACGTGAAGTGCTGCTGAAAATGGCACCGCACATCGCTTTCCCGATGCGTTTCCGCCTGCCACACCGCCCGCATTTGCGCCCGGCGTGGATGATCCGTATGGGCTTGTTTATGTACGATCGCCTCGGTAAACGCACCACGCTGCCGGGCAGTAAAAGTCTGCGTTTTGGCGCGGATTCGGCCCTCAAGCCAGAAATCACGCGCGGTTTCGAATATTCTGACTGCTGGGTTGATGATGCACGTATGGTAGTGCTCAACGCGCAGGAAGTGGAAAAACAGGGCGGTGAAGTCCGTACCCGCACGCGAGTCACCCGCGCCTGGCGTGAAGCCGGTCTGTGGATGGTAGAAGCTGAAGATATCGATAGCGGCAAAACCTATACCTGGCGCGCCAAGGGTCTGGTCAATGCGGCCGGTCCGTGGGTGAAAGAGTTCTTTGACGACGGCCTGAAGCTGAAGTCGCCATACGGCATTCGTCTGATCAAAGGCAGCCACATTGTGGTGCCGCGCGTACACCGCGAAAAGCAGGCGTATATCCTGCAAAACGAAGATAACCGTATCGTGTTTGTGATTCCGTGGATGGATGAATTCTCCATCATCGGTACCACCGACGTGGAGTACAAAGGCGATCCGAAAAACGTGAAGATTGATGACAACGAAATCAGCTACCTGCTGAACGTGTTTAACGGACACTTCAAACAGCAGCTGAAGAAAGATGACATCGTTTGGACTTACTCAGGCGTGCGTCCGCTGTGCGATGACGAATCCGATTCGCCGCAGGCCATCACCCGTGATTACACGCTGGACGTGCATGACGACAATGGCCAGGCGCCGCTGCTGTCGGTATTCGGCGGTAAGCTGACCACCTACCGTAAGCTGGCAGAACACGCGTTGGAAAAACTGAGCAAGTACTACCCGACTATCGGCCCTGCGTGGACGAAAAGCGCGGTATTGCCGGGCGGTGATTTCTCCGGTACGCGTGAAGATTATGCCGCGGGTCTGCGTCGTCGCTATCCGTTTATCAGCGAAGGCATGGCACGTCACTTTGCCCGTACTTACGGCAGCCGCACTGAAGTGCTGCTTGAAGGCGCGAAAAGCCTTGATGATTTGGGTGAGAATTTCGGCCATGAATTTTATGAAGCCGAGCTGCGTTACCTGGTGAAAAACGAATGGGTGCGCGAGCTGGATGATGCGATTTGGCGTCGTACCAAACAAGGTATGTGGCTGAGTGCAGCCGAGCAGGCGCGTATTGCTGAGTGGCTGGCGGTCAACGCACAGAAACCGGCGCTGTCGCTGGCGTCGTAATGAAAAAAGGTCGTCATGAATGACGACCATTGCTTTGTAGGGTCGCCATTCATGGCGACCATTTTAACGCCTGCACTATTTTACAACCCGGTATTCTCGCGGATATATTTACGCGCCTTCACTGCATATTCGAACGGATTAGCCAGCGCCGGATCCTGTTCCGCTTCCACCACCATCCAGCCTTTATAGCCAAAATCGTCGAGGATTTTGAACACCGGTTTGAAATCGATCACGCCGTCGCCAGGCACGGTGAAGGTGCCCTTCTTCACGCCATCGAGGAACGACAGTGATTTTTCGCGCACTTCCGCTACCACGCTGTCGCGCACGTCTTTCAGATGCACGTGGAAAATACGCGGCAGATATTTGGTCAGCACGTCCAGCATCGCCTGCTGTGAACCTTCGGAGTAGTAAATGTGGCCGGTATCGTACAGCAGGCCGACATTCTCATTGGTTGACTCCATAAAGCGGTCGATCTCAGCGGGCGTCTGGATGCCGGTGCCCATGTGATGATGCAGCGTCAAACGCATGCCTTTCTTCGCGGCGATCTCCGCCAGCTCGTTGTAGCCTTCCGCCGTCAAACGCCACTCTTCATCACTGAAAATCGGCTTCTCCTCCAGCACCGCCAGCGTGGTGCCCTGAATACTTTTACTCTGCTCGGAGCAGCCAATCACGCGCGCGCCCATCGCATGCAGGAAATTCATGTGATTGGTGAATCCGTCGATGGTTTTGGCTTTGTCGCCATTGGCAAAAAAGGTGCTGAACCAGGCATTGCAGATCTGAATGCCACGGATATCCAGCATCGGCTTGAGAATCGCCGGATCGCGCGGATATTTGCTGCCCACTTCGCTACCGGTAAAACCCGCCAGCGCCATTTCACTCACGGTTTGCTGGAAGGTGTTTTCGCTGCCCAGCTCCGGCATGTCGTCGTTGGTCCAGCCGATTGGCGCTATTGCCAGTTTTACGTTGTCTTTGTTCATCTTGTTGTCCCTGATTCACAGAGGCGGCCGCTGAGCCGCCGAGGAGTATTCGCGTTATTTGGCGTAGAAATCCGGACGCGGCGGCATGGTTACCGGCTCAATCGCACCGCTGTTCTGCGCTTTATGGCAGGCATCGGCCGCCACGGAGGCAGCAAAGCCATCCCAGGCCGAAGGCCCCGTCAGCTGGCCGTCTTTGACGTCATTGATGAACGCTTGCAACTCAACGTCGTAGGCATCAATGAAACGGTCCTTCCAGTCGGTCAGCAGCGGCACGCCGAGACGCGCGTTTTTGCGCGTTTGGATAGCAGAAGGCTCAGGCAGCTTAGCAATGCCCTCTTCACCCACGACTTCACACTGGATGTCGTAGCCGTACGCGCAGTTAACAAAAATCTCCACATCAATGCGGATGCCTTTCTGCGTTTCGAACAGCACGATCTGCGGATCTTTCAGATTGGCATGAGATTTCGAGGTGGTACGCGGGAACACCACCTGCACGGTTTTGTAGTCGTCTTCGGTCAGCCAGCGCAGCACGTCCAGCTCGTGAATCAGGGTGTTGGTGATCGCCATGTCCGTGGTGTAATTCTCGCCGACGCTCTGGTTGCGGTGCGCGCAGTGCAGCATCAGCGGTTCGCCGATTTCACCATCGGTAATCACTTTTTTCAGTGCGCGATAGCCGGAATCGTACGGGCGCATAAAGCCAACCTGCACCAGACGTTTACCGTGTTTGATCTCGGCATCAACAATGCGACGGCAGCCTTCGGCGCTCAGTGCCAGCGGCTTCTCACAGAACACCGGTTTGCCCGCAGCAATCGCGGCCAGCGTAAACTCTTCGTGGGTCGGATCCCAGGATGTCACCAGAACGGCATCGACTTCTGGCGAGTTGATGACCTGATGGCCATCCTGATACACCTCGGCTTCGATATTCAGACGTTGCAGCGCTGCGCGCGCCCCTTCCACGTTGATATCTGAAACTGCCACAACCTTTGCTCCCTGCAATACATTATTGCAGCGACGAATGTGTTCCTGACCAATTGCGCCGGTACCAATTACACCGAGTTTGAGCGTCATAATTACACCTGTAGAGTCGGATAAGTGTCCCCTTCATATTTCAAGATGCAGGTACGTTGGCTGCTCTCGTTCACCTGAATCACTGACTTAAGTCAGCTCATCGGGATTCTCGCGTTGGCTGCCTTCCTGCCTCTCGAATGATGTTGGGTATAGGGTTTAACAAGGCCGGATGACGCCGGCCTAAAAGAGGTATTAGTACTTACGCGCTTGTTCGATATGCACGTTAAGGTTGTCGGCCACTTCCTGCGTGCGCGTTGACGTGGAGGTCTGCGCCACGCCGACGTGCCACCAGCTGAAATATTTGTGCACCATGGTTTTGGGCAGCACTTTGATGTCGAACAGCGTTGAAACGGTCTGCTTTTGTGCATCGATCAGCGCGGCTTCCAGCTGCTCCAGCGTGGTGATGCGGTAGGTTTTGCACCCGTAGCCACCGGCAATCGCCGCAAAGTCCACCGGCACAAAGCCGCCATCCAATTTGCCGCCTTCGGGGTTACGGAAGCGGAACTCGGTGGTGAAGCTGTCCATGCCGTGTTCCATCTGCAGATTGTTGATACAGCCGTTAGTCATGTTATCCAGCAGCACCACGTTGATTTTGGCGCCTTCCTGAATTGAGGTAACCAGCTCGGAGTGCAGCATCATGAACGACCCGTCGCCGACCATGACGTAGACTTCACGCTGCGGCTGCGCCAGCTTTACGCCTAGCGCGGCATTCACTTCGTAACCCATACAGGAATAGCCGTACTCAACGTGGTACGAGTTGTAATCTTTGGTGCGCCACACGCGTTGCAGGTCGCCCGGCAGACTGCCCGCCGCCGCCACAATCACCGCATCCTTTGGGAGTTGCTCGTTTAAGGTGCCCAGCACGCTGCTCTGCGTCAGCACCGATTTCGTCAGGCGCTCAAACTCCGCAAACAGCGCTTCGCGATCGGCGTGGTCGGCGATTTCTGGAATGAAATCGTCGGTGTTATAGGTCGCGGCATATACGCGCTGCGTCTCTTTCAGCAGCTTGCTTTGCGACAGCTCAATCTGGCCGCCCCACTGATTTTCGAAACCATTCAAGCCGCTTTCCAGCGCGGTTAAACCTTCACGCGCATCCGCCAGCAGCTGCACCGCATCCAGCTTGTAGCTGTCGAAGTTGCTGACGTTGAGATTCAGATAGCTGACCTGCGGATTTTGGAAAATCCATTTCGACGCGGTGGTGAAATCGGTGTAGCGCGTACCAATGCCAATCACCAGATCGGCCTCTTTCGCCAGCAGGTTGGCTGCCAGACAGCCGGTTTCGCCCACGCCGCCCACGTTCAACGGGTGATCGGAAACAATGGTGCCTTTACCCGCCTGAGTTTCAGCAAACGGAATGTTGAAGCGCTCGGCAAACTTCAGCAGCGCATCACCGGCATCGGAGTATTTCAGGCCACCCCCGACAATGATCAGCGGTTTGTGTTTACGTGCAATGAGCGCCAGCGCATCTTGCAACTGCGCGGCCGTGGGCAGGCGGCGATCCAGACGATGCACACGTTTCTGGAAGAAGTATTCCGGGAAATCCCAGGCTTCGCCCTGCACGTCCTGCGGCAGTGCGATAGTGACCGCGCCGGTTTCCGCTGGATCGGTCAGCACGCGTAACGCGTTGATGCAGGCGGTCATTAGCTGTTCCGGGCGGCTGACGCGGTCCCAGTATTTGCTTACCGCGCGGAACGCGTCGTTGGTGCTGATGCTGAGATCGTGACTCTGTTCGATTTGCTGCAATACGGGATCCGGTTGGCGCGTCGCGAACACATCGCCCGGCAGCAGCAATAAAGGAATGCGGTTGGCGGTCGCCGTCGCGGCAGCCGTAATCATGTTGGCCGCGCCAGGCCCGACAGAAGAAGTACAGGCGATAATCTGACGACGCAGCGACTGCTTCGCAAAACCAATGGCGGCGTGCGCCATGCCCTGCTCATTACGGCCCTGATGCACGACCAGATCGCCGCTGTCCTGCTCCAGCGCCTGACCCAACCCCAGCACGTTGCCGTGACCGAAAATGGCAAAAATACCTTTCACAAATTTGGTTTCAACACCGTCAACGTTCAGGTATTGGTTATCGAGAAATTTTACCAGCGCCTGTGCCGTAGTGAGTCTGATTGTGCCCATATGCTTCTTCCTTTACATGCTGGTACCTGCGGCGAGGTACATCGCGGTTCGGGTAAAAACTGCCGTTCACGGCGCCCGCGGATTAAGTGAAACGTGAGGCGATTATAAACAAATATTTTTTTCATTAAACACGGTTACAGAAGAAACATTTCATTTTGCGATGGAGATCAAATTCAGCAATGAAACGTGGGCGACATGAGCCGCGAAAGGGGGAAAAGTGGAACAGTAAAAGGTCATTTGCAGGTCATAACGAAATTTCATTTCACTTCAGTAGCTTCCTTGATTCGCCAACACTTTCCTGAGACCTGGCTCACAAGCCTGACTATCACTGAAACTCACCGCGAATGCGCTGCTGTTTAGCGGCTTCGTCAGAGTTTTACCTGGCTCACAAAATCGTGATGGATGTTTCATTTCATATTGAATTTGGAATTTTTATTCCTCATACTGCGACCAAAGCCAATCAGGCACCTTGAGAACCCGGAAGCAAAGCGCTCGACGTTGGGCGGCAGCGCCCGCAGTGTCTGCTTATCACAGAAGGAAACAATAGGTATGAGTACACAACAGAAGCGGCTTGATGTGATTTGTATTGGACGCATCGCCGTCGACCTTTACGGTCAGCAAATTGGATCACGTCTGGAAGATATGACCAGCTTCAACAAATATCTGGGCGGTTCTTCCGGCAACGTGGCTTACGGCACGGCCATTCAGGGCCTGAAATCAGCCATGCTGGCGCGTGTAGGTGACGAGCACAACGGCCGCTTTTTGCGTGAAGCGCTGCAACGCGCAGGTTGCAACACCGACGGACTGATCACCGATAAACATCGCCTGACCGGCCTGGTGATCCTCGGGATCAAAGATGAAGAGAGTTTCCCGCTGATCTTCTACCGCGATAACTGCGCCGACATGGGTCTGGTGCCGGAAGATATCAAAGAAGAGTTCATCACCTCGTCACGCGCCGTTGCCGTGACTGGCACGCACCTGTCGCATCCACAAACCCGCGCAGCCGTGCTGAAAGCGCTGGATATCGCCAAACGTAGCGGGCTGCGCACCGCGCTGGATATCGATTACCGTCCCGTGCTGTGGGGCTTAACCTCACTCGGTGATGGTGAAACGCGTTTCATTGAGTCGGGTGAAGTGACGCAACAGCTGCAGGAAGTGCTGCACTATTTCGATTTGGTGGTAGGAACGGAAGAAGAGTTCCATATCGCTGGCGGCAGCACCGACACGCTGACCGCGCTGAAAAATGTGCGCAAATCCAGCCAGGCAACGCTGGTGTGTAAGCGTGGCCCGATGGGTTGCGTCGTATTCGAGGGCGAGATCCCGGATAGCTGGGAACAGACCAAACTGCAAAGCGGTGTGCGCGTAGAAGTGCTGAATGTGCTGGGTGCGGGCGATGCCTTTATGTCTGGCCTGCTGCGCGGCTGGCTCAATGATGAAAGCTGGGAGCAAGCATGCCGTTACGCTAACGCCTGTGGCGCATTGGTGGTTTCTCGCCACGGCTGCGCCCCGGCGATGCCGACCAAAGAAGAGCTGGACGATTTCCTGAGCCGCGATAAAGACGTGAAACGTCCGGATCTGGATGTGCGTCTGAATCACCTGCATCGCGTCACCACGCGTAAACAGCAGTGGCCAGAGCTGAATGTATTCGCTTTCGACCACCGCAAGCAGCTGGCAGATATGGCGCGCGAAGCCGGCGTCAGCGAAGAGCGCATTCCACAGTTGAAACTGCTGCTGCTGCGTGCCGCAGAAGAAGCGGCCAACGAAGCCGGTTTGAATGAGAAGAGTGGCATCCTCGCGGATACCACTTACGGTCAGAAAGCACTGAACGCAATTACCGGCAAAAACTGGTGGATCGGGCGTCCGATTGAGCTGCCAAGTTCACGCCCACTGCGTCTTGAGCATGGCAACATTGGTTCGCAGCTGGTCGACTGGCCTGCTGAGCACGTGGTGAAATGCCTGGTGTTCTATCACCCGCACGACAGCGCTGAACTGCGTAAAGAGCAGGATGATCTGGTTCTTGATGTGTGGAAGGGCTGTAATAAGAGCGGGCACGAGCTGCTGCTGGAACTGATTCTGCCGGAGAGCAATCCAGACCGGAATGAATCCTATTATTACGATATGCTCAGCCACTTTTACAGCCTGGGCGTTCAGCCGGACTGGTGGAAATTGCCGCCGCTGTCTGCGGAGAGCTGGCAGGCGATTAGTGAGCTGATTGAGCAGAACGATCCGCACTGTCGTGGCATTCTGTTGCTTGGCCTCGACGCGCCAGAAGAGACGCTGAAAGCTGGCTTCGCGGCGGCGGCGCAAGCGCCGTGGGTGAAAGGTTTTGCGGTAGGCCGCACTATCTTTGGCCAGCCGTCACGCCAGTGGCTGCAAGGCGAGCTGGACGACAAAGCGCTGATCGAAACCGTGAAAGGCAATTACCTGCGCCTGATCGGCTACTGGCGCGCTGTGCGCGGTTAATGATCGAATATAGGTTTATGAAACGGCCCTGATGGGCCGTTTTTTTGGTCGCCATGAATGGCGCCCCTACATAACTGCACGCTCACGTAGGGTCGCCATTCATGGCGTAATGCTTGTCAGTTAAGAGATGAAAACCCCAACTAGCTGGCGCACACCTTGTAGCGGCGCAATTTATTGCGCGATAAATCGCGCCGCTACAAGGTGTGCGGTATTTAATACGGGGCTTAACTGATCGGCATTACGCCATTTATGGCGACCACGTCAGGATGCACGTTCCCGCAAGAGCGCCATTTATGGCGACCAGACAAAGGCATAACTTCCCTTCTTTTTGTGAGGCATTTCATAAACCGATGAAATAAGCGGCACGAAGATGTCAAACGAATGAAATTTTCCATCCATCTGGTACTATAGCGCTCATTATCCAGCCATATTTTC
Source organism: Pantoea sp. X-Soil-ISGK-421 (assembly GCF_059730785.1). Lineage (NCBI taxonomy): Bacteria > Pseudomonadati > Pseudomonadota > Gammaproteobacteria > Enterobacterales > Erwiniaceae > Pantoea > Pantoea sp. X-Soil-ISGK-421. Next base: position 3,795,403 of record NZ_AP035979.1, read on the forward strand.
TTTTTTAGCGGGCCGAAGTAATGACCAATAATCCAACGCAATTAACCCTGTTACAGGACGAGATCCGTCGTCGCTATGAGACGCTGAGTAAACGCCTGAAGCAGGTGGCTCGTTATATCCTTGATAACAGCAACAGCATCGCTTTCGATACCGTTGCGTCTATCGCGCAGCATGCTGATGTTCCGCCCTCCACGCTGATCCGCTTTGCTAACGCGTTTGGCTTCAGCGGCTTTAACGAAATGAAACAAGTTTTCCGTCAGCATCTGATGGAAGAGACCGTTAACTACACCGAGCGCGCACGTCTGTTCCGCCAAACCGCCACCGACGACAGCGCCACTTCACCCGAAAGCCCGGCCGAAATCCTCAACGTCTTCACCATGGTAAATAGTCAGGCGCTGCAGCAACTGGCGATGCAGGTCAATCCTGATCAGCTTAACCGCGCGGTGAAAATGCTTGATGAAGCCGAGAACATCTACATCATCGGCCTGCGTCGCTCGTTCAGCGTGGCGTCTTATCTGGTGTATGCGCTGCGTCATCTTGAGCGTCGAGCGTTCCTGATTGATGGCCTCGGCGGCATGTTCACCGAGCAGTTGAGTATGGTAAACCCGAAAGACGTGGTGATTGCCATTAGCTACTCGCCTTACGCGCGTGAAGCAGTGGAGTTAGTGGAATTGGGTGCCAAGCGTGGTGCGCATCTGATCGCTATCACCGACAGCCAGGTGAGCCCGCTGGCCGCCTTCAGTGACGTGTGCTTTGTGGTGCGTGAAGCGCAGGTCGATGGCTTCCGTTCGCAGGTCGCTTCGCTGTGTCTGGCACAGACGCTGGCGGTGTCGCTGGCGCTGAATAATAACGTTATCAGCGAATAAACATCCTGTACGATCGCCATTCATGGCGTAATGCCGCTGCAGATATGCAGGTGCGCATGAATGCGCACCCTACGAAACCCAGCGCAATACACGTAGGGTCGCCATTCATGGCGTAATGCCACTGCAGATATGCAGGTGTGCATGAATGCGCACCCTACGAAACCCAGCGCAATAAACGTAGGGTCGCCATTCATGGCGACCAGCCAGCAAAAAGGGCAGCCACATGGCTGCCCTTTTTACGTTGGTACTCATAAATGCCCTACTGCGTTTCAGTTAAGTGATGAAAAAACCCAATTACCTCGCGCACACGTTGTAGCGGCGCAATTTATTGCGCGATAAATCGCGCCGCTACATTGTGTGCGGTGATTAACTCGGGGCTTAACTGATCGGCATTAGCGCATTTATGCCCACCTTACTAACCCGCTTAACTGCGCGGATACTGGTCGCTGTTCACCCAGGCGTGATCTTTCTCCCAGGTAAATTTCCATAGACGTTTTGGCCCCGCCATCACGTTCAGATAGTAGTTATCGTAACCGGCAATCGTTGCCACCGGATGATAGCCACGCGGTACCGTCACCACGTCGCGGTTATACGGCGCCATGCACTCGTCGAGTGAACGGTCGTCGGTATAAACACGCTGCATGGCGAAACCGGGCTCAGGGTCGAAACGGTGATAGTAGGTTTCTTCCAGATAGGTTTCGTCCGGGCTGTTTTTCTGGTCGTGCTTGTGGCTGGGGTACGAGCTGGTCGCGCCTTCGTCGGTATACACCTCCACCACCAGCAGGCTGTCGGCCTCTTTGTTGTCCGGCAGGATGTTGTGCACCAGGCGCTGATTGCGCCCTTTGCCACGCTGCTCAACGCCAACATCTTCCGGCGCAATCAGTCGCGCCGGCAAATTGCCGCTGCCCGGTGCATTACACACCGCCAGCTCCAGATCGCTATCCGCATACACGTCCACTTCGTCGTTATGCGGCACATACACCGAATAAGGCGGAATGCGTTCAAACGGCGACAGACGTTTACCGAGGTTCGGGAACTCGGCGTGACGGGTTTTCACCGATGCAAAGCCCGCCACCAGCACCAGACACAACTCTTTATCGCCGCTGCTCAGTTTCAGGCTCTGCCCTTTTTTCAGCAGATAGGCATCAAAGCCGACGTATTCCCAGCCCGCGCTTTCAGGTGTGACGTGCTGGATACGGCCATTACTGTCGGGTTGTTGCGCTTTCGAAATCAGAGACATCCTGTTCCTCCTTGTTGAGCGAAATTAACCCAGCGTCGGCATGCTGAACTCAGATACAGTCTGCTGACCGCTCGGCCAACGCACGGTGGCGGTTTTCATGCGGGTATAGAAACGCACACCGTCTGGACCGTGCACGTTAAGCGCGCCAAACACTGAACGCTTCCAGCCGCCGAAGCTGTGGAATGCCATTGGCACCGGAACCGGGACGTTAACGCCCACCATGCCGGCTTCCACGTTTTGCACGAACTCACGCGCGGTGTGGCCGTTGCTGGTGAAGATGGCGCTGCCGTTGCCGAATTCGTGGCTGTTGACCAGCTGAAGTGCGCTGTCGTAATCAGTGGAACGCATGATGCTCAGCACCGGTCCGAAGATCTCTTCACGCCAGATGGTCATGTCTGACGTCACGTTGTCGAACAGCGTACCGCCCACATAGTAACCCTCAGCGTGCCCGGTCACCTGGATGCCACGCCCATCCACCACCAGCTTCGCACCTTCCTGCTCACCTTTGTCGATGTAACCCAGCACTTTCTTCTGATGCGCAGCAGAAACCACCGGGCCCATTTCATTCTCTTCGGCACCTTGCTGGATGCCAGGACCAACGCGCAGCGCTTTAATCAGCGGCGTCAGACGGGCAATGAGTTTATCTGCAGTGTCGTCGCCCACCGCAACGACGACCGGCAGCGCCATGCAGCGTTCACCGGCTGAGCCAAACGCGCCGCCCATAATGGCGTTCACGGTGGCATCGAGGTCAGCATCGGGCATGACGATGGCGTGGTTTTTCGCCGCGCCGAACGCCTGCACACGTTTACCGTGGGCGCTGGCGGTTTTGTAGATGTGTTCCGCCACGCCGGACGAACCGACAAAGCTCACCGCCGCAATACGCGGATCTTTGTACAACTGCTCGGCATCTTCGTTTGACGAATGCACCACGTTGAACACGCCATCTGGCAGGCCCGCTTCTTTCAGCAGCTCAGCCATGCGCACAGAAGCGGAGGGATCTAGCGCCGGTGGCTTGAGGATAAAGGTGTTGCCGCACGCCAGCGCGATCGGGAACATCCACAGTGGTACCATCGCCGGGAAGTTGAATGGCGTAATGCCCGCCACCACGCCGACAGGCTGCATCAGCGAGTAGCTATCAACGCCGGTGCCCACGCTGGGCGAGTTCTCGCCTTTAATCAGATGTGGAATACCGCAGGCATACTCGATCACTTCGATACCGCGCGTCAGCTCGCCCAGCGCATCTGACCACACTTTACCGTGCTCAGAAACGATCAGTGCCGCAAGCTCTTCGCGGTGTTTTTCCATCAGGGCTTTAAAGTTGAACATCACACGGGCACGACGCAACGGCGCGGTTTTCGACCATTCCGGGAACGCAGCATGGGCGACTTCAATCGCCTTTTCCACTTCAGCAGATGTGCTCTGCGTCAGTTCACGCACCACTTTGCCGGTCGCCGGATCGTACACGGGAATAGTTTCATTGCTGGCGCTGTGGGTAATTTTGCCGCCGATAAAGTTTCCTACGATAGTCATGTCGTTGCCTCTTAGATGTGAAGTTCCCTGCAGAGAGCCTGTTCGAACCGCGACGCTGCGTGTGCAGGCAATACTTAAAGCGTGCTATGAAGCTATCGTAATGAAATGAATTTTTCAAATGCTTATTTTTGGAAAATTTCCTTTTAGCGGCATGGATCGCATTTTTTCCGCCTGGGTTGCAAGCCGGGCACAAATCGGCCTGAAGCGCTGCCCTGCTGGTGCGATAGGCTTGTCAAACTGCACCACCGCTCAGCCGTGGCGAGCACAGAAGTTGTGTCCGAAATCTAGCTTCTTCGTGCAACGCGAAACGAAATATGAAATTTTTGCGAGGCAGATCCAATATCTGATATTTCATAATTCAATAATAATGAAATAAATGTTTTCTTTGCAGCACCTTATCTGCATCCGCTGACAGGAGCCGCCATGGCCATCGATCCCACCCGTTTCTGCATTAACCGTAAAATTGCGCCCCGGCTATCGCTGGAAGCCTTCTTTCAGCTGGTTCAGCGCTTAGGATTGAGCAAGGTTGAACTGCGTAATGACATGCCAAGCGGCAAGGTTACCGATGATCTCAGCGTAGCGGCGCTACGCGCGCTAACAGATAAGTACCACATTGAAATCGTCACGATTAACGCGTTGTATCCGTTTAACCGTGCTGATGCTGCGCTGCTGGCAAAAGCCGACGCGCTGCTGAGCGAAGCGCAGGCGATTGGCGCAAGAGCGCTGGTGATGTGTCCGCTGAATGAAGGGATTGAGATTTCGCCACAGCAGACGCTAGAAGCACTGCAGGTGCTGGCGCCACGCTTTGAGAAGTATGGCATTCAGGGATTAGTAGAACCGCTGGGCTTCCCAGTAAGTTCGCTGCGCTCAGCGGTGCAAACGCAACAGCTGATTCAGCAGGCAGGCGTACCCTTTAAAGTGCTGCTCGATACCTTCCATCATCATCTGTATGAGAACGCCGAAAACGAGTTCCCACAGGAGATTGATATCAACCATATTGGCCTGGTGCATTTGTCTGGCGTGGAAGATACCCGCCCAACGGCGCAGCTCACCGATGAAGAGCGCATCATGCTCAGCAATCGCGATGTGCTGAACAGCGTGGCACAGGTGAAACGACTGGAGATGCTCGGCTACAAAGGCATCTATGCGTTTGAGCCGTTTTCATCGGAACTGGAGACGTGGAGCGAAAAAGAGATCGAACGTGAAATTCGTCAGAGCATTGAATTACTGCAGGCCTGAAAACGTACCCTTATCTGTGTCTCTTAGACACTTTTGTTAGTGTTGGCCTCGGTCGGAGGCCTTTTTTTATCCTGCATATATCTGAATGTCTTGGTGCGCATAAATGCGCACTCTACGGGTTTTGTAGGGTCGCCATTCATGGCGACCACTAACTACGTATTCTCTTTAATCTCCACCACCGGATCTTCCGGCAAACGCTTGATCATGCGCAGCGTACAAAACAGCGCTAAACACACCAGCAGCGCGGTAAGAAAATAGACCAGCGACACACCCGCATAACTCATGATGAAACCGGCAATCGGGCCGGTAATCCCCAACGACAAATCCATAAACGCGGTATAAGTCGCTAACGCGCTGCCCTGATTCTGCTGCGGCACCACTTTTACCGCCACCACGCCAATCGCTGGGAATACCAGCGAGAAGCCCGCGCCGGTAAGGAACGCACCCATTTTCGCCATCCATGGTTCAACCGAGCCGGCCACCAAAAACAGGCCAATCGCTTCAACCGCAAAGCAGATACTCGCCACACGTAATCCACCCAGCTTATTGATGGCATTGGGGAACAGCAGGCGCGTGCCGACGAACGCGGCGCTAAACATGGTCAAGGCAAAGGCTGCGCCATCCCACCCCTTGTCCTGATAAAACAGCGTGATAAAAGTCGCGATAACGCCAAATCCGGCGGAACCCATCGCCAGAATCAGGCCAAAACCGTACACCTTGCTCAGCACCGCACGAAACGGCAGCGGCTTGGCTTTGCTGCCTTTCACCGGCGCACGTGGCAGTGCCAGCGCAATCGCCACCAGACAAATCGCGATAATGATGCTGGAGAGCAGCAGCAAACCGCCGCTGCGGAAGATCACCACGCCAAGCGGCGCACCGATTGCCATCGCGCCATAGGTCACAATGCCGTTCCACGAAATCACCCGGCCAATATGCAGCGAACCGACGCGCGCCACGCCCCACAGCGATGTGCCGGTGCCAGAGAAACTCTGCCCCACGCCCAGAATCACGCGGCCCAGACACAGCAGCACCAGGCTCAGCACGCCCTGCCCTTCGCTCAACGCTGATAACAGAATACAGATGCCGCTCAGCAAACAGCCCACCAGCCCCAGCACCACCACTTTTTTTGGCCCCCACACATCGGCATAGCGCCCGGCGTGTGGTCGGCTCAGCAGCGTGGCGATGTATTGCAGGCTGATCACCAATCCGGCCCAGAAGGCGTTGTAGCCCAATCCGTCATGGACAAAACCGGGCAGCACCGCCAGCGGCAAGCCGATGGTGAGATAGCTGGCAAAGTTGAACTTCACAATCGAGAGGATCAGTAGGTTAAGGCGAAAACGGCCATGTTCAGGTGCAGCGGCGGGCAAGTCAGGCATGAGTGATTGCGCTCGTGGGTGACGGAATTTTTATAACAGAAGCATAACTATACGCCTTTTCATCTCTTCTGCATCAGCCGATCGCCCAGGTTTATGGTCATCATTTCGTCATATCGCCCTCGTAGACTCGCCGTCAATCAAATCCCAAAGAGGATAACAATCTGATGACGCTCCTGATGACTCAGGCGCGCGTGCGTATGGCCCACTCTCTTGCGAGAGGTGGTCGATGATGCACGCCGCGCTGCCTATTGAATTGAAAAATCTCAGATGGTCGGTAGGTAACCTGACTATTCTGCACGATCTCTCCCTGACCATTCCCGCTGGCGAAATCCTTGCGCTGCTCGGCCCGAGCGGCTGCGGCAAAAGTACGCTGCTGAAACTGCTGGCGGGCTTGTTGCAACCCACGGATGGCGAGTTGTGGATCGGTGAACGCTGCGTGGCGTCCGCGCGCCACTGCGATGCGCCAGAGAAGCGCAACCTCGGCATGGTATTTCAGGATTACGCGCTGTGGCCGCATATGTCGGTGGCGCAAAACGTCGCCTTCCCGCTGCGCATGCGTGGCATAAAAAAAGCCGCCGCACATGAACAGGCCGATGCCGCCCTGGCGCAGGTTGGCCTGGCTGATTTTGGCGATCGCAAACCGGCGTTGCTCTCCGGCGGCCAGCAGCAGCGCGTAGCGCTGGCACGCGCGCTGGTGGCGAAACCGGCGATTCTGCTGTTTGACGAACCGCTCTCCAATCTTGACCGCGACCTGCGCGAAACCCTGGTTCACACCATGGCGGATTTGCTGCGCGCGGCGGGCATCACGGCGGTTTACGTTACGCACGATCGCGAAGAAGCCAACACCCTCGCCGACCGCATCATTCACCTGGCGCAGGGCCAGATTGTTTCCGTTACTCACCTCTCAGGGGACCACCATGCCATCTCTCAAGTCAGTTAAAACAGGAGCCATCAGCGCGATGATGTTGACTTCCGCCATGATGATCAACGATGCCCAGGCGCTGACGGTGTATACCGCCGGTCCGGGCTCGCTGTCGAAAAGTCTTGCCGCTGGTTTTGAAAAACAGACCGGCATCAAAGTGAATATTTTCCAGGCCACCACCGGCAAAGTGATGGCGCGTCTGGAAGCCGAACAGGCCAATCCGCAGGCCGATGTGCTGATTTCGGCGTCGTGGGACACCGCCGAAGATCTGCAACAGCGCGGCTGGCTGTTGCCGTTCAACAGCGCCAATGCGGAGAAGGTGCCAGATCAGTTCAAAACCGCCCACTATGTCGCGCAGGGTGTTTCTGCGCTCGGCATCGTGTGGAATACGCAAAGCAACACGCCAGAACCGAAAACCTGGCAGGATCTCACCGCCCCCGCCTTTAAAGACAACGTCACCACGCCGGATCCGGCACTCTCCGGGGCGTCACTCGATCTGCTGATTGGCCTGCAAAATAGCGAAGGCGAAAAAGCCTGGCAGCTGTTTGACCAGCTGAAAGCCAACGGCATGGTGATGAGCGGCCCGAATGCGCAGGCGGTGACGCCGGTGCTGCAAGGTGCGAAGGCCGCCGTGTTTGGCGCAGTTGATTACGTTACCTACAACAACATCGCGCAGGGCGAGAGCGTGAAGGTGATTTTCCCGGAGAACGGCACCGTGGTTGCGCCGCGTCCAATGATGATCCTGAAAAGCAGCCAGCACGCAGATGATGCAAAGAAATTCGTGGATTACGTGCTGTCAGATGAAGGTCAGGAGCAAGTGGCGAAAGCCTGGCTGATGCCGGCGCGTACCGATATCAACGCGCAACGTCCGCTGTTCACCGAGATTAAGCTGTTACCTACCCATCAGGACGGCAGCAGCGAACGTTCGGCGGTGCTGAAGCGCTTTGGCACACTGTTCGGGCAATAAACCATGTCGCGTGCTCTGAACGGATTGATTCTCCTGGCGCTGTTGCTGCTAGTGGCGCTGCCGCTGCTGTTTATCATGCTGCAAGCGCTGTTTCCCCACTTCAGCGAAGGGAGCTGGCGTGATGCCCTCAGCGCGCTACCGCCGCTGTTGAACGATCCGCAGCTGTCATCTATGTGGCTGGGCACGCTGAAAATCGGCGGCGGCGTGGCGTTGGGCAGTTTGTTGCTGGGCTTACCGCTCGGCGCACTGCGCGGCCTGTTTCGCCTGCCGGGCGCGGCGCTGTGGGATCTGCTATTCCTGATCCCGTTTCTTACACCGCCCTATATCGTGGCGTTGTCATGGACGCTGGCGCTGCAACGCAACGGTTATATCGAACAGCTAACCGGTATCAACTTCGACAGCCTGCTGTTTAGCAGCAGCGGCATGATTCTGGTGATGACGCTCAACATTTTCCCGGTGGTCTATTTCGCGGTTTCACGTTCGCTGCTGGCGAGCGGGCAACGTCTTGCCTGGGTGGCGCGCGTGCACGGCGCATCGGCGTGGCGTGGCTTCTGGCACATCACGCTGCCGCTCACCTTACCGGCGTTGGCGGGTGGTGTGCTGCTGGCGTTCACGCTGGCCATTGAGGAGTATGGCGTGCCCGCCGCGCTCGGTGCGCAGGCCAGGCTGACGCTGATGACCGTTGGCATTGAAACCAAACTCGCCGACTGGCCCATTGATCTGCCCGGCGCGGCGTCGCTCTCATTAATGTTGAGCGTGGTAGCGCTGGCGGCATGGTTGCTGCAGCGCAAACTGACCGGCAGCAGCGATGTGACGGCGGTGAGCGGCAAGCCGGTGAATCAGGAACTGGCGCAGGCCGGCGGCTGGCAAACCTTGCTGCTGCTGCCCTTTGCGCTCACCGTGCTGCTGGCGGTGGTGCTGCCGCTGGGTGCCATGACGTTAAGCGGCCTGCTGAATACGCTTTCAGGCGGCTTACATCTCAATAATTTGACGTTACGCCACTTTGGCGCGCTGTTTAGCCAGCAAGGTGATGCGCTAGCGGCCTTCTCCACCAGTATTGGCCTGGCGCTCGGTGCGGCGCTACTGACCGGCGCGCTGGGCTTTCTGATTGCCTGGCGCGTGTCGGAAGGGAAAACCCGTTTGCTGGCGATGATGGACGGCTTATCACTGCTGCCTGCGGCAATGCCGGGCGTGGTGATCGGCGTGGGGTTAATTCTGCTGTGGAATCGCGGCTTTTGGCCGGTTTCGCCGTATAACACCATCTGGATTCTGCTGCTCTCTTACAGCTGTTTGCTGCTGCCGTGGCCGGTGCGCTATGTCAGTAGCGCATTACGCCAACTGGCACCCACGCTGGAACCGGCCGCGCGCGTTCACGGCGCATCACGTTTGCAGGCGCTGCGCCTGATTGTGCTGCCGCTGGTGGCACCCAGTTTGTTGGCGGCAATGATGATGGTGTTTGCCGTGGCATCGCGCGAACTGGTGACCTCGCTGCTGCTGGCACCGGCGGGCACGCAAACCGTGGCGATCTTCATCTGGCGGCAGTTCGAACAGGGATCCGTAGGACAAGGCATGGCGATGGCGACGGTGACGCTGCTCGCCAGCTTGAGTTTGATGTTAGCGGCGACCACGCTGATGCGGCGCCATGCGAAATAGCCAGACATACCGTAGCGGCGCGATTTATCGCGCATATCACAGGTGATACCGTGCCCATCCTGGCATTGCGCAATAAATTGCGCCGCTACGGATGATGCAGGATGTTGGTTTTTCCATTTATCTTAAAAAACATAAGGTTAATTTTCATCAGCTACACTCTCCTGAGAAAATTTATCTCAGGAGAGAGAATGAATAACCTGCTTCAGGAAAAAATTGGCCAGAACATCCTGGTAAAACTGGCGATGCTGGTGATTATTCTGGCGGGCATTCGCGCCGCCTCGGACATTCTGGTGCCTTTCCTACTGGCTAGCTTTTTAGCCATTGTGCTCAATCCGCTGGTGACGATGTTGATGCGGCGCGGCGTCAAGCGCAGTCTGGCGATCACGTTGGTGATTACGGTGATTTTCATCGTGTTACTGCTGCTGGTGGCGGTACTCGCCAGCTCGGCCAGTGACTTCAGTGATACTTACCCGCAAATTCGTACTCTGCTAGAGCAAAAACTCGCCGTGGTGCAGCATTTTGCCGGTCGTTTTCATATCAATATCTCCACCGATGCACTGGCGGCGCGTCTCGATCCCAACGTCGTAATGAATATGGCCACTACCGTGCTAACGCAACTTTCAGGCGCGATGACCAACGTACTGCTGCTGATTCTCACCGTGGTATTTATGCTGTTTGAAGTGCGCCATCTGCCGTACAAAATGCGTAACGCGATGGTTAATCCGCAGATCCGCATCGCCGGTTTGCACCGTGCGCTGAAAGGCGTGACGCACTATCTGGCGCTGAAAACCCTGGTCAGCTTGATCACTGGCGTGGCCGTTTGGCTGTCGCTGCTGCTGCTCGGCGTAAAGTTCGCGCTGTTCTGGGGCGTGGTGGCGTTCATCCTCAATTTCATCCCTAATATCGGGCCAATCATCGCCGGTATCCCACCGTTTATTCAGGCGCTGGTGCTGAATGATATTTACGATGCCATGTTGGTGGCGGCACTGTTCAGCGCGATTCATATGGTGTTCGGCAATATGCTGGAGCCAAGATTAATGGGCCGAGGGCTGGGTTTATCAACGCTAGTGGTATTTTTGTCGTTGATTTTCTGGGGCTGGCTGCTGGGTCCGGTCGGCATGTTACTGTCGGTGCCGCTCACCAGCGTGACCAAGATTTTGATGGAAACCACGCCGGGCGGCAGCCGGTTGGCGATTATGCTGGGTAATGGTAGGCCGGGTAAGCGGGCGCGATAACAACGAGGTCGCCATGAATGGCGACCCTACGTCCATTATTGCGCGGCGTTAAACACGCTGTTATCGGTTATCGCCTGCACATCGACTCTGTTTGGCAAGATGTTCAACTCGCTGAACAGGTCTGAGACCTTTTGCACCTTCGCCACATCCTCGGGCGTCACGCCGCGCACGCCGTGGGAAATACGCGCAGTGATTTGCTGCGCATCCGCCGGTTGCAGACGCGTGAGCTGCGCATACACCTCGTTGTACTGCTGCGGATGCGCCAGCGCCCACGCACGCGCTTTAGCCAAACGATGGGTGAAATCCGCAATCGCCGCGCGCCTGGCGGGATCGTCGAGCGAACTTTGCGTGGCGGTGACAAACGACAGCGCGGTTGTCAGCCCTTTGCCATCACGCAGCAGTCGCGCGCCATGCTTTTCCGCAATACCTAAATAGGGATCGAAGGTCGCCCACGCGGCAATTTGCCCGGAGTTAAACGCCGCGCTGGCGTCGGTTGGCAACACAAAACGCACCGGCACCGTATCACGCGACACTTTTGCCTCTTCCAGCGCTTCATACAGCAAGTGCTGCGAGATACTGCCCCGCGCCGACGACACCACCACCTGTTTGCCCGCTAGATCCTTCACGCTGTGAATTGGCGAATCAGCGGGCACGATCAGCCCGTTCGAACCGGCATCCCCGACGTTAGTGGCGATGATCTTCAGCGGCACACCGCCGGAAGCCGCCATCAGCACCGGCAAGTCACCGGCGTAGGAGGTATCCACCGCGCCGGCACGCTGCGCTTCAAACAGCGGCGCAGCGCCCTGGAAGTTCGCCCAGCGATAGTGATAAGGCGCATCCTTCATGACGTCCGCCGCTTCTATCAGCGAACGCAGATTGCGTGCCTGATCGCCCAACACCAATGTGACTTTACTCAAATCAGGCGCCGCCTGACTGCCAAACGCCACGCACAGCAGCAGCGCAGAAACTACCGGTTTTATCCATTTCATCGGGGAGGTTCTCAGAGTGCGTTGCGATTAAGCTGGCGGATGTAAGCATCCCAGTGCAGCTGATATTTGCGATTGCGAATGCTGTTATCAAACGCCTGCGCGGCTTTCTCGGAAACCGCATCGGGCAGAATGATCAGATCTGTGCCGCCGGATTGTGCTGCCAGCTGTGCCTGGCAGGCGCGTTCGAGGTAATAGAGGTTGTAGAAAGCTTCTTCGATGCTGCCGCCGCTGGTCAGCAGACCGTGATTGCGCAAGATCAGCGCGTTAAGATCGCCAAGATCAGCGACGATGCGCTGCTGTTCGTCGAGATCCAACGCGATGCCTTCGTAATCGTGATAACCCAGGCGATTGTGGAAACGGGTGCTGTGTTGCGAAATCATCAGCAGGCCGTTTCTCTGCGCTGAAACGCCAATGCCCGCTGCGGTATGGGTATGCAGCACCGCATGGGCATCTGGCCGCGCACGGTGAATCGCGCTGTGAATAACAAATCCGGCAAGGTTAATCCCCAGCCCGGTTGGGTCGTCAATAATATTGCCGTCGATGTCGATTTTCACCAGCGTTTCTGGCTGGATTTCATCAAAGGTTTGCCCGAAAGCGTTGATGAGAAAGTGCGGCTGATCGCCCGGCACGCGCAGGGAAAAATGGGTGTAGATATGATCGGTCCAGCGCAGTTTCGCCGCAAGATGATAAGCCTGCGCCAGCTTGATGCGCGCCTGCCATTCGCCTTCGCTGATACGCTGCCGTAATGATGTGACATCCAGGGTTTCAGTGCTCATTTCCACTCCTCAATTCGGGTCAATGTGCTTACCTAACATCGTGGCATAGCGTTTTTACCGCTGGGAAATGCCAATAACGGCAAAACATTGTCAATAAACGCAAAGCGGGATGGATAATTGACCTACATCAGATGGGATAAATCTTAAATCGTTACCATGCAGCCCCCCATGAAAATGGTATGCTTCTGACGCCGCGATCGCAGCTGATGAGCGTCTTAAACCGACCGAGGATTGTCTGTTGCCACTGAAAAAACGACATCACGATTTTGATTGGGTCTTAATCGTCTGCGCCGGGTTGTTACCGCTGGTGCTCGGCATCCTTTGTACCGCCATCGAAGCGCGCCACACGGTCAGCCAACAGCAGATCTCCACCGCTAATACCCTGCTCACTCAGGCTGAGAAGATGAGCGATAACGCCTGGGATATGATCACTGAGCTGCGCCAGTATCATTACCAGCCTTGTGCGCAAATTGAAGATCAGCTGCAGCGCGCCGGCACGCTCAATCCCTATTTCCGCTCTATAGGGATGCTGAAAGGCGATGACATCAGCTGCTCTTCCGCCTTTGGCCTGAAGCACGGCACGCTAACCGAAATGATGATGCAGCCGCCGCCCATTACCGGCAAAGCCTGGTGGAGTATTTCGGTGCGCGGTACCTACGGAGTACCGAATCGTCCCGCCGTGGTGTTTATGCGCCAGCTTCCCGATACCAGCGGTTTCTGGGCGGTCATCGACGGCCAATATTTGATGGACTTTATGAACGCTATCGGCGGATCGCGTGGCTATCACATGAACCTGCAATTTAGCGGCGGTGCGGTGATTGCCAGCGGATCCAATGACATGCAGCCGAAGCTGTACATGAAAAGTGAATCCTTTCAGACCGAGTCCAGCCGCTATCCCATTACCGTTAATGTGACCGTTCCGGCCGCTGAGTTGCTCAAAGCCTGGCGTCAGGCACTGTTTATCTTCCTACCAATGGCGGCGATTTTCTCGATTCTGCTGATGGTCCTCACTGCCAACTGGTTGCGTCGCCGCATCTCCTGGCACGATGAGATTGGCCGCGCCATCCGCGCCCGGCAGTTTTCGGTACATTATCAGCCGGTTTACAGCACGACATTACAAGCCTGTGCCGGTGCCGAAGCCTTACTGCGCTGGCAACGGCCAAACGGCGACATGATTCGTCCGGATATCTTTATCAGCGCCGCGGAAGCCGAAGGGATGATTGTGCCGCTGACGCAACATCTGCTAGAGCTGATGGCCGAAGATATTCAAAGCTGGCAGGTTGAACCGGGTTTTCACATCGGGCTGAACCTGGCGGCGGAACACCTGCAACATGCCGACTTTGTGGCGGACATTGAGCAGTTTGCTGCACGTATTAAAGACAAGCAGATGTGCATTACGCTGGAACTGACCGAACGTAGCCTGATTGAAGATGGTGAAATGGTGGCGCGCAAACTGCGTCATTTGCGGGCGCAGGGCATGAAGGTGGCGATTGATGATTTCGGCACCGGCCACTGTTCGCTGACTTACCTGCTCACCTTCCCGCTGGATTATCTGAAAATTGATCGCGGCTTTATCAACGCGATTGAAGGCCTCGACGTCGAGACGCCGGTGCTGGATGCCATTATTAATCTCTGCCACAAGCTGGAACTGGACGTGCTCGGTGAAGGCGTAGAGACTGCAACACAATTTGAATACCTGCGGCAGCGTGGTGTGATATTTATTCAGGGCTACTATTATGCCCGTCCGCTGGATAATGACCGGCTGCGTGCCTGGCTCAGCGAGCAAGGGCATAAGCCACTTCTCGTTGAGGAACATCATGAGCCTGAACTGCATCATTCTTGATGATTATCAGAACATCGCCCTAACGCTTGCCGATTGGGCGTCTCTTGAACCATTGGTTCACACCACTTCCCTCTGCTCTCATTACACCGACCAGGATGAACTGGTTAAGCAGATCGTGCAGGCAGATATTCTGGTGGTGATGCGTGAACGTACGCCGCTGAGCGCCGAACTGATTGGCCGTCTGCCTAACCTGAAGATGGTGGTCACCTCCGGAATGCGCAATGCTGCCATCGATTTGCACGCCTGCGCCGAACGCTACATTGCGGTGTGCGGCACCGCCAGCAGCAGCGCGGCACCCATGGAACTGACGTGGGCATTGCTACTGGGGCTGGCGCGCCACATCGTGCCAGAGAATCAGGCGCTGCGCAGTAATGGCGCATGGCAGCACACCTTAGGCATGAGCCTGCAAGGCAAAACGCTCGGATTGCTCGGACTCGGCAAGATAGGCGGCGAAATGGCAAAAGTGGCGCAGGCGTTTGGTATGCGCGTGTGTGCATGGAGCCAGAATTTAACCTCCGAACGGGCCATCGCCTGTGGCGTTGAGCGCATGTCATCGCTGAACGCGCTGCTGAACATCAGCGATGTGGTGTCGATTCATCTGGTGCTTAGCGAGCGTTCACGGCATTTGATGGACGCTGCCGCACTGGGACAAATGAAACCTGGTGCGCTGCTAATTAACACCTCGCGCGCCGGCATTGTCGATCAACCAGCAATGATCGCCGCGCTACAATCGGGCCAGTTAGCCGCTGCGGGATTGGATGTGTTTGAACAAGAACCGCTGCCCGCAGACCATCCGCTGCGTTTGCTGCCGAACGTGCTGGCAACGCCGCATCTTGGCTATGTTGCTGACAGCAATTATCACACCTACTTCACGCAGGCGGTGGAAGATATTCAGGGATGGTTGACGGGTGCGCCGCTGCGCTCACTACTCTGAACGTCCTGCACGACGTTTTTCGGCGATGCGCAACGCCACTTCGAGACTGTCTTCTGCCAGTGCGCTATCAGGAAGAGCGCGTTGCGCGTTAAGACGTTGGCTTATGCGCTCCAGCGTTGGCGTTATTTGCCCAACTAACTGCTGATATTCATCAAGTTGCGTGATGGGTTGGTTACGCGCGATGCTGGTTTGTGTCAGGCGTTGCAGCTGACGAAAGCCGTCCAGCGCCTGACTGGAGAGTAATCCAGCCTGGCGCCAGCTTTTTAGGCGCTGCAACAGTTCATCCGGTTGTTGCACCAACAATGCCAGCTGCGCATCTGCACGCTCGCCACAGTTACTCCACTCAATCGGGTTGCCGGAAACCACAGTATTACGCTGCGCTGTCGGCACAAGATTGATAAGATTCCTTTCTACACTGTCGATCATCGACAGCCAGGGATTCTTATATAACTGGGCGTTTTTCCTCGACATGAACACTCCACCAAAGCAAGGCGGCAGAGTATTACTGAATGTTTACACGCTGGCAAGAGGTGCATATCGCCTCGAATTTTGATAAGTTTTACTTATCTATCTAGCCCGTAATCAGGTATGGCAATAAAGCCGCGGCATGCCAGAATAATTGATTATTTGATCGCCGTTAGGGAGTTGATACATCTGATAATAATCATTGTGGGACTCAAGCGCCGAAGTGAAGAGGATCTGCGCTGCGAGCGCTTCGGGCAGCGTATCATCGGCCATCACCTGAACCTTACGAGTGTTCACTAACATAAAATCGCCCTGACGATGCCAGGTGCTGACCGCAGCTCGGTTCAGCCGATATTGTCGATCTCGCACAGTGACGTTACCGAAGAGCATTGACGTGCCGCTCCCATCCGCTTTAAAGCGAGTGCGTATCGTTGCATTCAGCGAGCCTTCCGGATTCCCCAGATTATCAATACGATAGGGTATTTCACACCATTCCGGCACGGGTTCGGATGGCCGCACCAACAGCACCAACGCCCAGGGAAGAATGAAGGCCACCAAAACCGCGCTAATCCGTAATGATTTACGCATCGGGTAACTCCTGAACAAACACCATCCACGATATGCACTCATTATCCTTTAGTGCGATCGGTCTTGCGCAGAGGAAAGCGCTGGTATGAACACGGGTTCGACTCTGATTGATGTACAGCAGCGCTGGCATTGAGCCATCAGGCATGCGCGGCTTTACATCGTCGAAACGTTGCAGCGCATCGCTAACAACCAAAGAGTGAGTGGAGAAGCTTTCCGCAATAAATATCTGGGTCTGGTCTTGCTGATTATAAAATTTATAGTGCATCCCCCCTTGTTTTACGGGAGCAAATGCCTGGCGCGCCACCAATGCCAGCACCGCATTGAGCAGCAATATGCCCAGTATTATGCCGCGTAACAGCCAGGATTTTTTCTTGACCGCATCGGTGTGAACAACAGGTTTGGGTCGCGCAGTTGCCGACGTTTCCGCTGCGGGAGCAGACGATGCAGCATCATCGGAGGATTCGACGTCCACCTGCTCCGCTAACACGCAACCAATCAGCGGCACCTGGTGAATCAGAGCGCCCGGTGCGTACGCCTGCTGCGCCAGACGATTGATCTCAGTGATGGTCACCGTGAGCCGATCGGCAAATGTCATATTGGAAGGTTCGCGCTGGAACAGCACATGCAGCGCCTGATTGCGCACCAGCTTACCTTGTGCATTCAGCACGCGACGCAATACCGCACTTTGCAACGGACTCAATGCCACGCGTTGTGCAGGAGAATTGAGGGGATAAAACACCTGTTGGTCGGCATCAAAACAGAGACTTTTGGCAAATAAAATAAAGCGCGCCATATGAAACCTGATTTCCAAAAAAGCAACTCACGCAAGTATATGTAGTTTCGCTACATGGCGCACGCTTAGTGCAAATCGCTGGTGGAAAGTCTCAGCTTTTTTTGACGCGTTTAAGGAGGTTAATAGGCCACAGCATTAGCTAAAAAATAGCCAGTTAATGGCGGAAACATGACAAATATCACACAAAATCGGTATACTCTGTCGCGGTTGGCAATCATTACCCCCCTAATAATTGCCGCGCAGGGCAGGGAAAAAATGTTATATCCCCGCTATGCTTTAATTTTCTCAACGCCGCGGACTGTTGGCATTTATTGAGTCCGCAGCGTTGAGGATTTTTCGAATTCCAATACAGGGTATCTGCATGAAACTACGTAGGAAGCGTGTAAAACCTATCGGGATTGATGATGTCACGATTATCGATGACTCCCGTTTACGTAAAGCCATCACCGCGGCTTCGCTGGGCAACGCGATGGAATGGTTTGATTTTGGTGTTTATGGCTTTGTGGCTTATGCACTGGGTAAGGTGTTCTTCCCAGATGCTTCGCCAAGTGTACAGATGATTGCCGCACTAGGTACGTTCTCGGTTCCGTTCCTGATTCGTCCACTCGGTGGTTTATTCTTCGGCATGTTGGGCGATAAATACGGTCGCCAGAAAATCCTTTCTATTACCATCGTCATCATGTCGATCAGTACCTTCTGTATTGGCTTGATACCCTCTTATGCCACAATTGGTATCTGGGCACCGATCCTACTGCTGTTGGCAAAAATGGCGCAGGGCTTTTCGGTCGGCGGTGAATATACCGGCGCATCGATCTTTGTTGCAGAGTACTCGCCTGACCGTAAGCGCGGCTTTATGGGCAGCTGGCTTGATTTCGGCTCCATCGCCGGTTTCGTCCTGGGTGCGGGTGTCGTGGTGCTGATTTCCACCATTATCGGTGAAGAGAAATTCCTCGAATGGGGCTGGCGCATTCCCTTCTTTATCGCGCTGCCGCTAGGCATCATTGGTTTGTATCTGCGTCACGCACTGGAAGAAACCCCAGCGTTCCAGCAGCACGTTGAGAAGCTGGAACAGGGCGACCGTGAAGGTCTGCGCGACGGCCCGAAAGTGTCGTTTAAAGAGATCGCGACCAAACACTGGAAAAGCCTGTTGGCCTGTATCGGTCTGGTGATTGCCACCAACGTGACCTACTACATGCTGCTGACTTACATGCCGAGTTATCTGTCACACAACCTGCACTACTCTGAAGATCATGGCGTATTAATTATTATCGCCATCATGATGGGTATGCTGTTTGTGCAGCCAGTGATGGGCATGTTGAGTGACCGTTTTGGTCGTCGTCCGTTTGTCATCATTGGCTCTATCGCCCTGTTCATCTTCGCGATACCGTCCTTTATGCTGATCAATAGCGGTGTATTGGGCCTGATTTTTGCGGGTCTGCTACTGATGGCGGTGATTCTCAATGCCTTTACCGGTGTGATGGCGTCGTCGCTACCGGCGATGTTCCCCACTCACATTCGCTACAGCGCGTTGGCAAGTGCCTTTAATATCTCGGTGCTGATTGCTGGTTTAACCCCGACACTCGCCGCTTATTTAGTCGAAGCCACTAACAATCTGTATATGCCGGCTTACTATCTGATGGTTGTTGCGGTGATTGGTTTGATTACCGGTATCTACATGAAAGAGACCGCTAACAAGCCGCTGCGCGGCGCGACTCCGGCGGCCTCGGACATGGAAGAGGCGCGTGAAATCCTGCAGGAGCATCACGACAATATCGAGCAAAAAATCGAAGATATTGATGGTGAAATCGCTAAGCTAGAGGCGAAGCGTAAAAACCTGGTGCAGCAGCACCCGGACATCAACGAGTAATCTTCTCCACTCCCGCCGCCCGGCGGGAGTTTTCGTTTCCGCACACAATCCTTCATCCACCGGCGCGAAAAGGGGTAAACTATTGCCACTTTTTTAACCTGTATAAGTTGTAGATCATGTCTGAATTTAATCTGATCCAGCGCCCAAGAAGGCTGCGTAAAAGCGCGTCAATGCGTGAGATGTTCCAGGAATCCAACCTCAGCATCAACGATCTGGCACTGCCGATTTTCGTCGAAGAAGGTGTTGATGATTACGTGCCGATCAACGCCATGCCGGGCGTACGACGTATCCCAGAAAAACGTCTGGCGTATGAGATCGAACGTATTGCCAAAGCGGGCATCCGTTCAGTGATGACCTTCGGCATTTCCCACCATACCGACGCCACCGGCAGCGATGCCTGGAATGAAAACGGTTTAGTGGCGCGCATGGCACGTATCTGCAAAGACACCGTGCCGGAAATGATCGTCATGTCTGACACCTGTTTCTGTGAATACACCAGTCACGGCCATTGCGGCGTGCTGTGCGATCATGGCGTCGATAACGACCAGACGCTGATTAATCTCGGTAAACAAGCCGTTGTTGCTGCACAAGCAGGTGCCGACTTTATCGCACCTTCTGCGGCGATGGATGGCCAGGTTAAAGCCATCCGCCAGGCGCTCGACGCTGCGGGCTTCACCGATACCGCCATCATGTCTTACTCGACTAAGTTCGCATCCTCCTTCTACGGCCCGTTCCGTGAAGCGGCAGGAACCGCGCTGAAGGGCGACCGTAAAACTTACCAGATGAATCCGATGAACCGCCGTGAAGCCTTGCGTGAGTCGCTGCTGGATGAAGCGGAAGGTGCAGATTCACTGATGGTAAAACCGGCGGGTGCCTACCTCGATATCCTGCGCGATATCCGTGAGCGCACCACGTTGCCGCTGGCTGCGTACCAGGTCAGTGGTGAGTACGCGATGATTAAATTCGCGGCACAAGCGGGCGCAATCGACGAACGTAATGTGGTTCTGGAAAGCCTTGGCGCAATTAAACGTGCCGGTGCCGATCTCATTTTCAGCTATTTTGCCCTTGATCTCGCCGAGCAAAAAGTGCTCTGATTATCGTTACGCCTGGCATCGGACATCGCATACCGTTGCCAGGCGCTTTCAGCCTTTGTGGCACAAACACCAGTGTTTCTGTAATTCCATAATTAATAAGAGTAACGCGATGAAAGCACCTGCACTGCCTGCGGACGAGTCACATCGTCTGACCCAGTTACGTGCGCTCAACATTCTGCACACGCCTGCAGAAGAGCGTTTCGACCGATTAACCCGTCTTGCCCGTCGCCTATTTGGCGTGCCGGTGGCGCTCGTCAGCCTAATGGAAGAGGACCATCAATGGTTCAAATCGATTGCCGGGCCGAGTGCGGCAACCGCGCCACGCAATACCTCATTCTGTGGCCACGCCATTCTGCAAGATGATGTGATGGTGGTAGAGAATCCGCTGGATGATGAGCGTTTCCACGACAATCCGCTGGTTAAAGATAACGACAACCCGATACGTTTCTACGCCGGTTGCCCACTGCGCACGCCAGCCGGTGCCAAAGTCGGCACGCTGTGTCTTATCGATCACCACACGCGCGAGTTTAACGCCGACGATATCCACACGCTGCGCGATTTAGCGGCCATGGCGGAAGCAGAACTGGTGGCTTTCCAGACCGCCACTTCGGATGAGCTGACGCAAATTACCAACCGTCGCGGCTTTATGACGCTCGGCCAGCTGGCGCTGAATGAGTGCCAGATCAAGCAGTTACCGGCCAGCCTGACCTTCCTCGATCTCGATCGTTTCAAAGCCATCAACGATACGCTCGGCCATCGCGAAGGCGACCGCGCGCTGATGGACTTTGCCGATGCCATGAAAGTGAGTTTCCGCCATGCGGATATCTTTGCACGTTTAGGTGGCGATGAGTTTGTGGTGCTGTTTAACGGCTTGCAACAAGGCGATGCCGAAGGTGCATTGGCGCGCTTTGATCGTTTCCTACAGCAGCAAACCCAGAATCTGGAGCGTCGCTACGCCCTTCACTTCTCTTCAGGCATTGTTGAGTTTGATCCCGATCATCCGCAATCGCTGGAGCAGTTGCTGGAAGGAAGCGACGAACGCATGTACGCCGCGAAGAACGGTAAAAAGAATCTGAGTTGATTGTGGGTCGCCATCAATGGCGACCATGGGATTAATCACCCTCTAAATCACCGATCAATGTCTGATTAAACTTCTGCGGCTCTTCCATTTGCGGCGCATGTCCCATACCCGGGAATTCAATTAAGTGCGCGCCTGGAATCATCTGTGCGACTTGCTTGCCCAGCAGGTTGTAGTGCCCGAGTTTCGCTTTCACTTCTGGCGAGGCGATATCGCTGCCAATCGCCGTGGTGTCGGCAGTGCCAATCATCAAGGTGGTTGGCACGCGCAAGTCTTTAAACTCGTAATAGACCGGCTGAGTGAAAATCATGTCGTAGATGAGTGCCGAGTTCCACGCCACTTTTGTGTGGCCCGGTCCGCTATTGAGTCCGGCCAGCATATCGACCCATTTGTCATATTCTGGCTTCCACTGGCCGCTGTAATAAGTCTGCTGTTCGTACTTCTTGATGCCCGCCGCATCCAGCTTGAGTTCACGCTGATACCACTGATCCACCGAGCGCCACGGTGCGCCCTTGGCTTTCCAGTCCTCTAAGCCAATGGGATTCACTAATACCAGTTTTTGGGTTTGCTTTGGATACATCAGCGCATAGCGCGTCGCCAGCATGCCGCCGGTGGAATGCCCGATGATAATGGCGTTTTCGATACCCAGCTGCTGCAACAATTGATGGGTATTCTGCGCCAGCTGCTGGAAGGTGTATTGATAGTTGGCAGGTTTAGTTGAGCTGCAGAAACCGATCTGATCCGGAGCAATGACGCGGTAGCCTTTCTGACTCAGTGCTTTAATGGTGTCATCCCAGGTTGCGCCGCAGAAGTTCTTACCGTGCATTAGCACCACCGTTTTGCCATTGGCCTGCTGCGTGGGCTTAATATCCATATAACCCATACTCAGCGCCTGCTGCTGCGATGAGAAATGATAGTGCTGCAGCGGATAGGGATAACTGAACCCTTCTAACTGTTCACCATAGACATTGGCGGCAACGGCCGGTGCGGTGCTGAATAACGCCATCGATGCCAGAAGAGTGGCAAGTGACTGTTTTGGCTTGAAACAAAAAGGCATGTGGCCGTTCCTTAACAGTGAAAACATTCAGTCTGGCACGTAAATCCTGTTTATGTATTGATGGTCTGTGCCGCTGAAATACGCAAAAATTACCGTTAAGCGCTGCAAAGCGATGCGAAATTTGAGTTAATAATCACTTGCGTTATTACGATAAATATTCAACATCATCACAACATGCAAACGTTTATATTCACGAAAATCAAGACCGGTCTTGATGACAAATAAAAAACAGCCGAATCATCAAAAAACTTTACATTAATTGCAGATTGGAAAGGTTAATTAAATTACACTCTTCAGTTGTTAATGGAGAACTACGATGACACAGCAAAAATATAATGAAGGGGTAATTGATTCAGTGACCGAATGGATTATGACTAATCTGGATCAACGTTTGAGCATCGATGATATTGCACTGAAGTCTGGCTATTCCAAATGGTATTTGCAGAAACTCTTCGCCCGCTATCACAACGAAACGCTAGCTCGATATATTCGCAAAAAAAAACTTGTGCACTGTATCAATGACTTAAAATACAGTAATACACCCATAATCGGTCTGGCAGTGAAATACCATTTTGAAAGTCAGCAATCTTTCACGCGTTCATTTAAGCATGTACTGGGCTGTACGCCGCTATTTTGCCGCAAAAGGCAACTTGATGACCAAGCCAGACAAGCTCTGAGCGAAAGTAGCGATCCCTGTGTGCTTTGCCGTCAGGCAGGTTTTGATGCAACGGAACGTAATAAAGATATTATTGCACCTACCGTGCGTAACGATAAATTCGACCCGCGACTTAGCTGTGTCATACGCTAATAAATAGCTAGCTAACTATTTATTAGCGCCTTTAGACATCAACTGATTGATTTATTCCAATTCTATGCTCTATTTAATTAATAAAATGCGGATGGCCTACCATCCGCCTCGGATTTAGTAGCTCGATTTATTCAGCGCCATTGCGCTCTTTTTAAAATGCGCTAATCGACTATCCAGCGCATCGGTATAAAGCATGGTATCCACGCCGACGGCGACAAAGTTGGCCCCCCAACTGATGGCTCGTTCCGCCATGGCCAGATTAACCGCCAGAAAACCTGCGGCTTTTCCCGCGCTGCGGATACGTTGAATACTGTGCTCAATCACTTTCTGCACCTCTGGATGATCCGCATTATCGGGATAGCCCAACGAGGCTGATAAATCCGCCGGGCCGATAAATATTCCGTCTACGCCCTCCACTTCCAGCAATGCATCCAGGTTATCAATCGCGGTTTTGCTCTCGGCCTGAATCAGCAGACACAGCTCTTCATTGGCGCGCGCCATATAATTTTCCACCCGTCCCCAACGTGCTGCCCGCGCGACACCCGCGCCAACGCCGCGTGTGCCATAAGGCGGATAGCGCGTTGCCTTAACCAGCGCCTGCGCCTGCTCGGCGGTGTCGATCATCGGCACCAGCAAGGTACGTGCGCCGATATCCAGCACCTGCTTGATGAGCGCCGTCTGGAATTCGATTGGGCGAATCACCGGCTGACTGCGATAAGGCGCGATGGCCTGCAGTTGGTGATAGAGATCCTGCACGGTATTCGGTGCATGTTCGCCATCAATCAACAGCCAGTCGTAGCCGCTGGTAGCGGCAATTTCGGCCAGATATGACGATGTACTGCTCAGCCACAGGCCAATTTGCGTTTCGCCTTTAGCCAATCCGGCTTTGAACGGATTTTTCAACGGATCCTGCATACATCCTCCTTTTTTAATGACTTGTCTGTGGGGATTGCGGCAATGGGCGATCCACTTTCAGACTCAGAATAATCAGCGAGCCGATGGCGGCAATCAGCGCCAATGCCAGTAATCCGGCGCTGCTGCTGTTAAATTGCATCTCAGCGTTAACGCGAATCAGCGGTGCAAGGAAACCGCCGACAGCACCAAACAAGTTGACGAAGCCAATGCCTGCCGCCAGCGCGGTGCCGGACAGCAATTGGGTTGGCATGGTCCAGAACACCGGCTGCACCGCAATAAAACCAACGGCCGCAACGCTAAGCGCAATAATGGCCAGCAAAGGTGAAACCAGGCCGGAAAGACCGATACCCAACGCGGCGGCCAGCAAGGTAAACGCCGCCACCCGACGCCGCTCGCCGCTACGATCGGAGTAACGTGGAATCAGCCAGGTACCGAACAACGCAGCCACCCACGGAATTGCCGCCACCAGCGAGGCGAGGAAACCCACTTTGGTACCAATCAGCGCCGCCACCTGAGAAGGCAGGAAGAAGATCAGGCCGTATACCGCGATTTGGATGGTCATATAGATAATGGCAAGCTGCCAGACGCGACCATTGCGCAGCGCATCACGCAGGTGTGCGGTGGGCTTTTGCTGCTCTTCACTCTCCAGCTGACGTTGCAGCGCCTGCTTCTCTTCTGCGCTGAGAAAACGCGCTTTTGCCGGGGTATCGTCGATATAGCTAAAGGTGAAAATACCCGCCGCCACAGCCAGCAGCCCTTCGATGATAAACATCCAGAACCAGCCAGGATGTCCCAGCACGCCATGCATTTCCAGCAGTGCGCCAGAGAGCGGCGAACCCAACGTCAAGGCCAACGGCGCGCCCATATAGAACAGCCCCATTACGCTGGCACGCTGCTGCTGCGGGAACCACAGCGAAGTCAGATAGATCATGCCGGGAAAGAAGCCCGCTTCGGCAGCACCGAGCAAGGTACGCACCAGTAAAAACTTCGCTTAGGTATCGGCAAACGCCATCGCCGCTGAGAGAAAGCCCCACAGCAGCGTGGTGGTGCCAATCCAGCTGCGGGCACCAAAACGGCGCATTAGCAGATTAGCCGGAACGCCAAGGAGCGCGTAAACCACAAAAAAGATGCCGGCACCTAATGCGTAGGCTTCGTTACTCAGCCCGGTATCGAGTTGGTAAGCCTCTTTGGCGAAACCAATATTGGCGCGGTCGAGGAATGCCAACACGTAGAGCATCAGCATGAAAGGAATGAGACGTGCGCGGTTTTTCTTTACCGCGCTTAACACCAGATTATCCATGAGAAAAACCCTCACCAGCGGCTGCGACGTCATGCCGCAGCCGCTGCGATTTAGTGTTGATAAGGACGTTTCAGGCCATCGCGGTTCAATTCCACACCGAAGCCCGGTTTATCCAGCACGGATTTGTGCATGCGGCCATTCACCGGCACCGGCTCGTTAATCAGCAGCGGATCAAACTGCGGACGGAGCGTGCTGCAATCCGGGCTGGTCATCAGGAATTCACTGAATGGGCTGTTGGTGAAGGTGATGACTGCGTGATGCGAGTAAACCGAAGATCCATGCGGCACCACCAGCTGGCCGCGTGATTTCGCCAGCGCAGCCACCTCCACCAGCGTGGTCAGGCCGCCGCACCAACCCACGTCAGGCTGCAAGATATCAATGCCGGTTTCTGCCAGGGTGCGGAACGATTGCAGCGTGCCGTGGTGTTCGCCGCTGGTAATCAACATGCCCTGCGGCGCCTGCTGTTTCAGTTGCGCATAGCCTTCGAATTGCTGTGGCGGCAAACACTCTTCCAGCCACTTAACGTTATAAGGCGCACAACCGTGTGCCAGTTTGGTAGCGAAATTGACGTCCTGACTCATCCAGCAGTCGAGCATCAGCCAGAAATCCGGGCCGCAGGTTTCACGATAGTGAGCGATGCGCGCCACCTCTTTGCGAATACCTTCGTCGCCATCGTGCGGTCCCCACTGCACCGCCATTTTTCCGCCGATGAAGCCCAATTTTTGCGCCAGGTCGGGTCGTGCACCGGTAGCGTAGAACTGCAATTCATCGCGCACCGCGCCGCCCAACAGCTTGTACACCGGCAGATCGGTGACTTTACCGAACAGATCCCACAGCGCTAAATCCACACATGAAATGGTGTTCATGACCAATCCGCCGGAGCCGGCGTAATACATGGTGGCGTTCATCATCTGATCATGGATTAGCTTGATATCGCTGACACAGCGCCCTTCCAGGAAGCGATTCAGATGTTTTTCCACGATGAAGCAACCCATTTCACCGCCGGTGGTAATCGCAAAACCGGTCTGGCCGTTATCGGCTTCCACTTCGACAATTAACGTCCCTAATACGTTGATGCCGAAGGATTGGCGTGACTGCTCATACTGCTTGTATTTACTCATTGGCGTGGCGACGTGATCGTCAATCCAGTGATTGGCACCTTGATCGTGATAATCACCACCAGCCGCCGCTTTATCGGCCGTTGCGCCACCGGCAAAGTAGGCGCGGACTGTTTTAATTTTAGGTAAGGACATGGTCTTCTCCTGGTTACGAGGCGTGTTTTTCCGCCGGGCTACGCCAGCCCAGCAGACGGGAAATGTCGCGGGCGCAGGCAATCGCCTGACCTGCGAGGTAATCGCGCTTGTCATCGTCAATGTCGAGCCGGGTGCCAACCAGCGAAATGGCGGCGACTAACTGCTCGCGAACGTTGAAAATCGGTGCCGCCACACAGCGCACATCGGGATAATCCTCGCCGTTATCAAAGCTCCAGCCCTGACGACGTATACGTGCTAACTCGGTGCGCAAAGCGTCGGCGCTTCGTAGCGACGTTGGCGTTACCGCCACAAAGCGCATGTCATTAATGATGCGTTCTTGCTCTTCGGGCCGTTGCCAGGCCAGCAGGCATTTACCAATGCCCGAGCGATACAGCGACAGGCTTTTTCCTTCGTGCGAGCGCACGCTGATGGTGGCGGCAGATTCGAGTTTGAGGATGTAACAGGCGTGGCCACCATCGAGGATGCCGAGGTGGCACAGCAGATTGGTTTGCTGCATTAAGCGGGTCAGACGGGGACGCGCGATATCACGAATATCCATGTGCTGCAGTGCATGACCGGCAAACTCCACCAGCCGGGTCCACAGGCAATAGTTGTTGTTGCGATCAATGGTTATCAGACGCTGTTTTTTTAGCTCAGCGAACAGCAGATAGGCGCTGCTTTTTGGCAGCGTCAGCGCTTCAATGATCTCGGCGGCGCTGCAGGGCCCGTGCTGCGCAATAAAGTCGAGAATCGCAATCGCGCGCGTCAGGGCGGGGACAGGCGTAATTTCCAACATGCTGGACTCCAGTCTGATTATCTGGAGGGCAGTGTTGTGGTTTTAGCGCGGCATAAGTGTGCGCCGCATCAAATTACACGGCGTAAAGCGTATCTGGCGGAAGTGTTAATGTGGGAATGTGAATCGCACCGCGCTGCGAGTACAGCCGACTGTACTCGGCTGCGGTGGAGAGATTTAAGAGAAGATGTATTTGATTGCCGCTATGACCATGGTGGTGGCCATCACCATTAACAGGCGCTTTATCCAGCGCATGTCGGTTTTAAGAACATTGATGTCCCTTTCAATGACTTCAAGACGAGCTTCTACCTTATCAAGTCGAGCTTCCACCTTATCAAGTCGGGCTTCAATCTTATCAAGTCGTAGCTCAACTTTATTAAGGCGCCCATCCAGCTCTTTAATCGCACCGCTGAGCCTAATATCCAGCTCTTTGACCACACCGCTAAGCCTATCGTCCAGCTCTTTAATCGCTCCAGTTAGCCTGATATCCAACTCTTTGACCGCACCGCTAAGCCGATCGTCCAGCTCTTTAATCGCTCCACTCAGCCTAATATCCAACTCTTTGACCGCACCGCTAAGCCTATCGTCCAGCTCTTTAATACTTCCGCTTATCCCTTCGCCGGCCTGCATCAGATCGGCACGCGATAACGCATTATCCTGCTGCATCTCAGTAAAAATCTCGACCATGGCTTCAGCTTGTTGATCGCTGACGCCGGCCAGTTGCAGCGCTTTAAAGGCTTTATGTGTATTCATCATCGCGAGTGTCATCCGTGAAGCTCCTGAGTTGATGTGGCGCGTATGCCAACATCATGCCCAGCGAGCAATTATTGCACCATGTGACTGTTGATATTTTGCGCTGCGCTACGAAAAATATCAATTAGTACAACAAGTAACGTACATGCGGATGCAAAACGGCTCGCAAAACTCTCGCCAGGATCGGCCGCGAAAGGTTTTGCGATATTGCAGCGGAGAGGTGTTGAGTTGCTTCTTGAAATGCCGGCGCAGCATTAGCGGTTTCGCCGAGTTCCACAAAGATTTAAGCCCGCTCAAGGTGACTGCGTGATCAGCAAAGCTACGCCAGGTTCATTTGTTGGCACGGATTTGCAGCAAGCCGCGCTGGCGGGGGTTGCAGATGTGTTTGCTGAAATTAAAACCACCGATCAGGTATTAGCGCTGCCGGTACATTAATTACTGCACCGGCTGGCCGGGCAGCAGTTTCTCAGACATTACACGGCGGCAGGATAAGCCATCCTGCCGCGCTTGCTGCTGTTGTTGCGGAGATAAATCCTGCCAAACCCTGTGCAGATGATCGGCCAGACCACGTTGGAAATGGATCTTCTGCAACGCGTAATCCGAATTGCTGCCTTCAATAATCTGCTGCATATCCTGCGACGTGTTACCGCGCCCATCGTGCGTCAGGGTGCAGAACATGGCGATGTAATAGCCTTTGTCCTCATCGCTGTAATGCGGCATCAGCCACCAGACAACCGCACTCATCACGATCAGCAACGGCAGGAGGAATTTGATTTTCAACATAAGGCGAGTCACCCGCTGGAGTGTAAAGCGCGCGATAGTAGCAGAATGCGCGGGCGTGACCTATTCAGCATGCTTAAAGCGCCTGCGCACACGCCCAGGCCGAGCTCCATGCCCACTGGAAGTTATAGCCGCCCAACCAACCGGTGACATCCACCACTTCGCCGATAAAGAATAAGCCCGGCACATCGCGCGCTTCCATGGTTTTCGACGATAGCTGCGTGGTGTCGACGCCGCCCAGCGTTACTTCGGCAGTGCGGTAACCTTCGGTGCCGTTCGGCTGCACGCGCCATTGATGCAGCGTGCTGACCAGTTCGCCCTGCTGCTTGCTGTTCAGCTGCTTCAGCGTGACATCGGGAATCTGCTTCAGCTCCTGCAGCACTTCCACCAAACGTTTTGGCAGAATCTTCGCCAGGCTGTTTTTCAGGCTAAGATTGGGGTGCGCCTCGCGCTGCACATTAATGAAATCATCCAGCGAAGTAGCGGGTGACAAATCAATGGTGACGAATTCGCCCGGTTGCCAATAGCTGGAGATTTGCAGCACAGCAGGACCCGACAAGCCGCGATGGGTAAACAGCATCGCTTCTTTAAATAAGGTGCCGTCCTGCGCAGTGATCGTGGTCGGCAATGCTACGCCCGACAGCGTATTGAGCTGTTCAAGCAGCGGTTTATGCAAGGTGAAAGGCACCAATGCCGCGCGCGTTGGAAACACTTTCAGGCCGAACTGTTCCGCCACTTTGTAACCAAATGGCGTAGCGCCGAGGCCGGGCATCGAGAGTCCGCCGCTGGCAATGACCAGCTTCTCCGCCTGCACCGCCGTGCCGTTAAGCTGCAAAGTGTAGCCGCTGTCGTCGCGCTCAACGCTCAGCACTTCACTGCGCAAGCGCAGCGTTACCTGCCCGGCATCACACTCTTTCAACAGCAGATCGACAATCTGCTGTGCGGAGTCATCGCAGAACAATTGCCCAAGCGTTTTTTCGTGCCAGGCAATGCCGTGCCGATTAACCAGATCGATGAAATCCCACTGGTTGTAACGTGCCAGCGCCGATTTACAGAAATGGGGATTGTGCGACAGATACGCCGCCGGCTCGGTATGCATGTTGGTGAAGTTGCAGCGACCGCCGCCTGACATCAAAATCTTGCGGCCCGCTTTTTTGCCGTTATCCAGCAGCAACACGCGACGACCCAATTGCCCT
Organism: Pantoea sp. X-Soil-ISGK-421; assembly: GCF_059730785.1. Taxonomy (NCBI): domain Bacteria; kingdom Pseudomonadati; phylum Pseudomonadota; class Gammaproteobacteria; order Enterobacterales; family Erwiniaceae; genus Pantoea; species Pantoea sp. X-Soil-ISGK-421. The sequence goes on from NZ_AP035979.1 coordinate 3,825,713, forward strand.
GCCTGCGCCGCACAGAACATGCCGGCTGCGCCTGCACCAATAATGATAACGTCAAACTTTTCCACTGCTTTACCCAACCTGTCCGAAAGGCGCTGATTGTAGAGATCTGCGGCTTTTAGCGCCAGCTTCAAAAAAACACCGCAAATGTGTCATAATGTAACTCACTAATTTTTCGCTATTTTCAGCTAAATCTATACGCAGCATTACAATTTTAAGACAATAAAGAGCTATATTTTTCTTTCATATCGCGCACGTTGTCGCAGATAATGCGCCGCGTTCATGTCCTCCCAAAATGGCGTAACGTTTATGCTACATCTGTTTGCTGGTCTCGACCTCAGTACCAGCCTGTTACTGATTCTTGCTCTGCTGTTTGTATTGTTCTATGAAGCAATCAACGGTTTCCACGACACTGCTAACGCGGTCGCGACTGTCATTTATACGCGTGCGATGCGGGCGCAACTGGCAGTGGTTATGGCGGGTGTTTTCAATTTCCTGGGTGTTTTGCTTGGTGGATTGAGCGTGGCGTATGCCATCGTTCACATGCTTCCAACCGATTTACTGTTGAATGTCGGTTCGGCACACGGTCTTGCCATGGTGTTCTCCATGCTGCTGGCCGCGATTATCTGGAACCTTGGCACCTGGTATTTGGGTTTGCCGGCCTCCAGTTCTCACACCTTGATTGGCGCTATCATCGGTATTGGTCTCACCAACGCCCTGATGACCGGCACCTCGGTGGTTGATGCGCTCAACCTGCCGAAAGTCATCAACATCTTCATGTCCCTGATTCTTTCACCGATTGTGGGTCTGGTGATTGCAGGCGGTCTGATCTTTATCCTGCGTCGCTACTGGAGTGGAACCAAGAAACGTTCACGCATCCACATGACGCCCGCTGACCGTGAAAAGATTGATGGCAAGAAAAAGCCACCGTTCTGGACGCGCATTGCCCTGATCGTTTCGGCGATTGGCGTGAGCTACTCCCACGGCGCAAATGATGGTCAGAAAGGCATTGGCCTGATTATGCTGGTGCTGATCGGCGTAGCGCCGGCGGGTTTTGTGGTTAACCTGAACGCGTCCGGTTATGACATCACTCGCACGCGTGACGCAGTAAACCATCTGGAACAGTATTATCAGCAACACAACGAGTCGCTGACGCACATGGTGCAGATGGCGCCGCCTGTGGTACCCACGCCAGATGAGTCGCTTGGCGGTCCGCAGGAGTTCCATTGCGATAGCAGCCGTGCGTTGCAGGCCATCGATCGCGCTCAGCTGCTGCTGAACAATCTGCAGAGCTACGATCAGCTGAATGTTGACCAACGCAGCCAGATGCGTCGTCTGCTGCTGTGCGTGTCCGATACCGTGGATAAAGTGGCCAAGCTGCCTGAGACCAGCGCGGAAGATAAGCGCTTCCTCAACAAGCTGAAAAGCGATTTGCTCGGCACCGTTGAGTACGCACCGATCTGGATTATTGTGGCTGTCGCGCTGGCGCTGGGCATCGGTACCATGATTGGCTGGCGTCGTGTTGCCACCACGATTGGTGAGAAAATCGGTAAAAAAGGCATGACCTATGCGCAAGGTATGTCGGCGCAGGTGACAGCCGCCGTCTCGATTGGCGTGGCCAGCTACACCGGTATGCCCGTTTCTACCACGCACATTCTGTCGTCGTCGGTAGCCGGTACGATGCTGGTCGATGGCGGTGGATTGCAGAGCCGCACCATCAAAAATATCGCTATGGCGTGGGTATTCACCCTGCCAGTGTGTATTTTGCTGTCGGGTTCGCTCTACTGGATTGCATTGAAGTTAATTTGATGGATACCCTAAATAATTCGAATTGCAGGAAGGCAGCAAGTGGGTGAATCCCCAAGAGCTTACTGAAGTAAGTGACTGGGGTAAACACACGCAGCTAACGCAGCGGCAACTCGAAGTATGACGGGTATCAGGGCGACAGTGATGTCGCCCTTTTTTATTGCCGTTACTTATTGCCAGATCGCCATCGCAATCAGGCTGACCACCACCAGGAAGCAGAGCCCGCTGGTCAGCACAAACTGCCCGCGCACGCGCTCACAGCGGCGAATGAATTCGTCGTCATGATGATCGTGATAGCGCTTCTCCCAGATATAACGCACCAGCCGCACCTGTTTGCTCGGCTGACCATGAGAGGTGAAGAAACCTGCGCCATCCACATATTGATATAACAGCGGATCGCAACCGCGCAAAACGGCCAATAGTGAGCGCAAAGAAGAGAAGTAGCGCGCCATATTCACCAGACAAACCACACACAGAGCCCAAAAAAGCGCGATAGTGCTGATCATGTTCCTCTCCCGGCTGGAGCCGTAACGACGTCGAACGCAGCGGGGAATTGCTGTAGACGCCGCACGGGAAATAAACCAGCCACTGAATGATTTCGATTGCATTGTTGTTATGCGAACCTGAGTGCACAACGCATACGGCAGTGGCACTTAATTTCAGTGTAGGAGATCTGTTCAATTTTTTTCCAGCGATGATTTTCGTTCAGGGCGAGTGAAAAAGCCGATAACGCTTGATCTTACTCACAAGCGAACTTTCGCTTGCAGCATTTGTTAACCACTCTGGGCTATACTCAGGGCATAACAAAAATCGCCTGCAAGGCTGAAATAGTTGGTTGGTGGCGCTTCATGGCCGTCTCGCGCAAAGGAATCGCCTACCGTGAAAGCAGGAAGATTTCCCCGAATCTTGAGAAAGGAGTTTTATCATGGCTTATAAACACATCCTGATTGCAGTAGACCTTTCCCCGGAAAGCCAGTTGTTGGTTGATAAAGCCGTTTCCCTGGCCCGTCCTTACGATGCGAAAATCTCGCTGATCCACGTTGATGTAAACTATTCCGATCTCTACACCGGGTTGATTGACGTCAATCTGGGTGACATGCAAAAGCGTATTTCTGAAGAGACGCACACCGCGCTGAAAGCACTTTCTATCAATGCCGGTTATCCGATCAGTGAAACCCTGAGCGGCAGCGGCGATCTTGGCCAGGTGCTGGTGGATGCGATTAAGAAATATGATGTGGACTTGGTGGTGTGTGGTCACCATCAGGACTTCTGGAGCAAGCTGATGTCATCGGCGCGCCAGTTGATTAACACCGTGCATATCGACATGTTGATTGTGCCGCTGCGCGATGAAGACGAAGAATAAACCGTAGGGTCGGCATTCATGCCGACCTTTTTCAATACCGCACGATTTACACCAGCGGCGGATAAATATCAAAACGATGGCTTTTAGTCACCACCGCATCCTGCGTCACCACGCCGGCTAACGGCGGCGCATAATCGGGACGCTTCACGACAATGCGTTTCTTCGCCAGGCGGCGCGCCGGTTCCAGCAGCGCATCGGCATCGTCATCTGCACCTACCAGCGACTGAAACACCCGCATCTCTTTCTTTACCATTGCGCTCTTCTGCCGATGTGGATACATCGGATCGAGATAGACCACATCCGGCGCGGGCGTGATATCGCTCAGGGCTTGCTGGCTGACGGCGTGCAGCAATGTAAGACGATCGCGCAGCCAGCCGCCAATTTCCGCATCCTGATAGCCACGACGCAACCCATCGTCCAGCAAGGCCGCCACCACCGGATGGCGCTCCAGCATACGCACGCGACAGCCCAGCGCCGCCAACACAAAGGCATCGCGCCCTAAACCGGCCGTCGCATCGATCACGTCTGGCAGATAACCACTTTTGATGCCCACCGCTTTCGCCACCGCTTCGCCGCGACCACCGCCAAACTTACGCCGATGTGCCATCGCGCCCGAAACGAAATCCACAAAGATGCCGCCGAGTTTCGGCTCATCCCGCTTACGCAGCTCAAGGTGTTCAGCGGTTAACACCAGCGCCATTATCGCCTGGTCGTCCTGCTGCAAACCCCAGCGCTCGGCCAAATGTAATAAGGCGCCGTCTCCGGCGCCTGTTTCATCGATTAAACCAATTTTCACAAGCCGGCTTATCCCTGAATTCCGTAGTGTTCCAGCATCGCATCAAGCTGCGGCTCGCGGCCACGGAAGCGTTTGAACAGCTCCATGGGTTCTTCGGAGCCACCGCGCGTCAGGATGTTGTCGAGGAACGACTGGCCCGTTTGACGGTTAAAAATGCCCTCTTCTTCGAAGCGAGAATAGGCATCGGCAGCCAGCACGTCGGCCCACAGATAGCTGTAGTAACCTGCCGCATAACCGCCGGCAAAGACATGGCTGAATGCGTGCGGGAAGCGGCCCCATTCCGGGCTTGGCACTACGGCAACCTGCTTCTTCACTTCACGTAGGGTTTCAAGGATGCGTGCGCCTTGTGCCGGATCGAACTCGGTGTGCAGACGGAAATCGAACAGGCCGAATTCCAGCTGGCGCAGGATAAAGAGCGCAGCCTGATAGTTCTTCGCCGCCAGCATTTTATCCAGCAGTTCCTTCGGCAGCGGTTCGCCGGTTTCGTAATGGCCGGAGATAAACGCCAGCGCTTCCGGCTCCCAGCACCAGTTTTCCATAAACTGGCTTGGCAGCTCAACGGCATCCCACGGCACACCGCTGATACCGGACACGCCCGGCGTTTCAATGCGCGTCAGCATATGATGCAGACCGTGACCAAATTCGTGGAACAGCGTGATCACTTCATCGTGCGTGAACAGCGCCGGTTTGCCCTGCAGCGGACGGTTAAAGTTACAGGTGAGATACGCCACCGGCTTCTGCAGGCTGCCGTCAGCTTTGCGCATCTGACCGACACAATCGTCCATCCACGCGCCGCCACGCTTATGCTCGCGGGCATAGAGGTCAAGATAGAAGCTGCCACGCAGTTCGCCGCTTTCGTCGAACAGATCGAAGAAGCGCACATCAGGATGATACACATCCACGTCTTTACGCTCTTTCGCGGTGATGCCGTAAATACGTTTCACCACCTCGAACAAGCCGCTTACCGCGCGCGCTTCCGGGAAGTACGGACGCAACTGCTCATCGCTGATGGTGTAGAGATGCTGTTTCTGTTTCTCGCCGTAATACGTGAGATCCCACGGATTCATCTCGTCGACGCCATGCTCTTTTTTGGCGAAGGCGCGCAGCTGAGCCAGCTCTTTTTCACCCTGCGGACGGGCGCGTTTAGCCAGATCGGTCAGGAACTCGATCACCTGAGATGGGCTTTCCGCCATTTTGGTGGCCAGCGATTTGTCGGCGTAGGAGTCGAAGCCCAGCAGTTGAGCCAGTTCATGACGCAGCGCCAACTCTTCCGCCATAATCGGGCCGTTATCCCATTTGCCGGCATTCGGTCCCTGCTCAGACGCACGCGTCGAATAAGCACGGTACAGCTCTTCACGCAGTGCGGCGTTGTCACAGTAGGTCATCACCGGCAGATAGCTTGGGATATCCAGCGTCAGCAGCCAGCCTTGTTGCTCTTTCGCTTCGGCCTGCGCTTTCGCGGCGGCCAGTGCGCTTTCCGGCATGCCCGCCAGCTCGGCTTCATCGGTCACCAGCTTGCTCCAGCCCATGGTAGCGTCGAGCACATTATTGCTGTAAGTGGAACCCAGTTCAGACAAGCGTGCAGCGATTTCGCCATAACGCTTCTGTTTTTCTTTATCCAGGCCGATACCGGACAGCTCGAAATCACGCAGGCTGTTATCGACCGCTTTCTTCTGCGCCGTATCCAGTGCCGCGTAGCTATCGCCCTCTTTCAGGTTACGATACGCCTGATACAAACCTTCATGCTGGCCAACCCAGGTGCTGTATTCCGACAGCAGCGGCAACGTTTGCTCGTAAGCTTCACGGAGTTCCGGGCTGTTTTTTACCGAGTTCAGATGGCTAACCGGCGAGAACAACCGACCTAAACGATCGTCAACTTCAGCCAGCGGCTGCACCAGGTTTTCCCAGGTATAAGGCGCGCCTTGCGCCACAACGCGTTCCACCGCTGCGCGGCAGTCGTTCAGCGCCTCGGTAACCGCAGGAACCACATGTTCAGGTTTGATGGCAGAAAACGGGGGAAGCGAAAAAGGCGTGAGTAACGGATTGGTCATAAGCGCAGTCCTTTCATGATGAAGTTGGGGCGCGAACTCTCGCGCGACGCAATTTTACTAACATGCGGCTTGATAGCATGAAAATCAATGCCACCTGAGGGAATGATTGCCAGGCTGGGGTGAAGGAAGAGGATTTTGTAAGGTGCGCATTCATGCGCACCGGGCTAAAGATTATTTAATTGCCAGTTGATAGTGAATCACATCGTAGGGCGCCACCCACTGCGGTAGCGGTTCGCGTTCGAAGCTATCTTTCGCCAGCGCCCAGCCTTCCACTGCGCCCCCTTTCCCGGTGAGCGTCATGCAGCAGCGGCGGCAAACTGTCCTCAAACTGCACGTTGTCATCCGTAAAATCGTTAATCACTTTGGCGTCGGCGCGGGAGGCAGTGAGCGAACCGCATCACCAAAAGTCTGTAACATCGCATCGTCGGATGTAGCCGATGCCAGTGCAGGGAATAGCGCCACAGTAATTAAAAGCATCTGTGTCAGATGACGCAATGTCAACACAACCTCGCGTTAGTCGATAAGAATACAAAAGGCTTCATCCCTATTCGTTAAATAGAGATGAAGCCCTTCCACAGCGCGAAAATTCGCGCTGTTACATCGCAAGTTTTGTAATAAATACCTGAATTAACCAGCCTGACGAATAATAAGCTGCGACAGACGAGTCTTAATGCGGAAGCACAATTCACGAATCTGGAACTGATAGCGCGGCATCACTAAATCGTTAATATCCGCGCCAATTGAATCTTTAATTTGCAGGTATTTGTTGGTCTGCGCGCCGATTTTCTGGAATTCGGCTTGATAGCTATCATAAGACGCCTGGCTGTAAAGACGCATCGCATCGAGCTCTTTGCGGCACTGCTGGATATTGCTGGTACGGTCGTCACTCAGGGAAGCCTCCGCTGGCTGAGCCGGCGCGGAAGCCACAAATGGCGTACCTTGCTGCTCTGACACATTATGTGCAGCGGATTGTTCTTCCGCAGTTGGCGGCGTGACTAAGCTATGAACGGGTTGTTGTTTCGCGCAGCCGGTCAGTACCAATAAGCTTGCCACCGCGACACCAGTTATTTTATTCATTATTTTCACCAGGAGTTATAAGAGATATTTTCAGCCCAAAATTATACGGCCTTAACCGGAAAGTTTCCTGCCAAAAACGCCTGGCATTTCGCTCGCGACCGCTTCGTTCTCGCGAATTAACTTACTTAATCCTTAGTAAAATTTCGAGCGTCGCTTGAATACATCGTCGAATTTTCCCTGCCGAAACCTGTCGCACCCTGCTAAAGCGGCCCTATAACGGAAAACTTAAGTCACCAACGAAACGTCAGCAATTTTTATGCAGCGCGGCTATAATCGCGCCACACACGATGTTTTAACTCCCTTTGATCCAACCGCGGACCCCTCTTTTTTATGCTGAGTTATCGCCACAGTTTTCATGCCGGCAACCATGCCGACGTGCTGAAACACACCGTTGAAAGCCTGATCCTCACCGCCCTGATGGAGAAGGAAAAACCTTTCCTCTATCTGGATACCCACGCCGGTGCCGGACGTTACCTGCTGAGCGGAGAGCACGCCGAGCGTACCGGTGAATATCTGGAAGGCATCGGCCGCATCTGGCAGCAGCCGGATGTGCCGGAGTTGCTCAAGCCGTATCTCTCGGCGGTGCGTAATCTCAATCCGCACGGCACGTTGAAGTATTATCCCGGTTCGCCGTTGATTGCCCGCTTCCTGCTGCGTGAAGAGGACAAAATGGAGCTGACCGAACTGCACTCCAGCGATTATCCGCTGCTGCGCACCGAGTTCAGTAAAGATGCCCGCGCGCGCGTGGCGCGGGGTGATGGCTATCAGCAGCTGAAAGCCAAGCTGCCGCCGCTGAGCCGTCGCGGTCTGATTCTGATCGATCCCCCGTATGAGATGAAAAGCGATTATCAGGATGTGGTGAAAGGCATTCAGGAAGGTCACAAACGTTTCGCCACCGGCGTTTTTGCGCTGTGGTATCCGGTGGTGATGCGTCAGCAGATTAAACACATGGTTAAAGATCTGCAGGCCACCAACATCCGTAACATTCTGCAAATTGAGCTGGCGGTGCGCCCGGACAGCGATCAGCGCGGCATGACGGCCTCCGGCATGATCGTGATTAACCCGCCGTGGAAGCTGAAAGCGCAGATGGAAGAGCTGCTGCCGTGGCTGCATCAGAAGCTGGTACCAGCAGGAACCGGCCACTTTAGCGTCACGCAGATCGTTCCCGAGTAAGCTCGCCTTAACGCGCCGCCAGCCTAATAGGACAATTATCATGTGGATCATTCTGGCTGGCGCGCTCGCTGCACTGTCGCCTGCCAAACGTTTTTCGGTACTGCTGCTCACGCTGGCCACTATTCTTGGGCTGTTCCAGGATGTGCTGGATTGGCCGGCAATGGTGCTGCTCGGCGCGATTGCCATCATCACCTGGATTCGCGTGGAAAATAACGCGCGCTGGATCCAGCGGGTGAGTGAAGCCGCACTCGTCGCCATCGCTATTGGCCTGTTTGTGCATTTTTTTCCTGGTTTCAAAAATCCGCGCCAGGTGGAAGATGTGCAAGCCGGACCGCTCAGCCTGCCCTTTAGCTTCTCGTACAATTTCGATAAAGCGCTGATTCCGTTTGTGTTGCTCATCTGCTTGCCGCAGCTGTTCCGCACCCCATCCGCGCCGCCGCGTTACAAAATCTTATGGCTGGCGCTGCTGGCGGCAATTCCGCTGCTGCTCTATGTCGCGGTGCAGTTGGGTGGCCTGGCCGTTGAACCCCATTGGCCGGAATGGTTGGGCAGTTTTATGCTGGCAAACCTGTTCTTCGTGTCACTGGCGGAAGAGGCATTCTTTCGTGGATATCTGCAACAGCGTCTGCGCCAACACATCGGTGCCGTCGCGGCATTGTTGCTGACGTCGCTGCTGTTCGGCCTGGCGCACTTCCCCGGCGGACCGTTGCTGATGATCTTCGCGACCCTGGCCGGATTGATTTACGGCCTGGCGTGGCAGTGGAGCGGACGCCTGTGGGTCGCCACCGGCTTCCATTTCCTGTTCAACATGACGCATCTGCTGTTTTTCACCTATCCGGCGTTACAGCATTAAACCTCGAACACCGCAAAATCATGTGCCAGCTCGGTCGCCGCAAACACCGACTGGCACTCCGCCAGCAGTCTCTCCCGATCCTTTGATAAATAGCGCGAGCTGAAATGCGTGGCAATCATGCGCTTCGCACCCGACTGTTTGGCCACTTCGGCGGCCTGAAGCGTGGTTGAATGGCCGCGCCCATTGGCTTTCTCCTGCAGCGCCGCTTCCAGCGTAGTTTCGTGCACCATCACATCGGCATTAGCAGCCAGTTGCAGCGCCACCTCGGTTGGCGCGGTATCGCCAAAAATCGCCAGCACCTTGCCTTTAGTTGCCGGACCAAGATAATCCGCGCCGTTAATCTCACGGCCGTCTTCCAACTGGATGCGCTTGCCCGCTTTTAAATCCTGATACCACGGCCCGCGCGGTACGCCTGCGGCTTTGAGGCGCGGCGCATCAAGGAAGCCCGGTTTATCGTGCTGCTCAATGCGATAGCCGTAGCACTCAATCACATGATTCATTGGCCAGGCCGTCACACGCACTTCGCCGTCATCCAGCACCAAACCGGCTTCGATCTCGACAATCTCCAGCGGATAAGAGGTGTACGAGCCACTTAAACTGAGCGCCGTCTCAATAAACTGCCGAATGCCTTTTGGGCCGTAAACTGTCATTGGTTCGGGAATGCCCGCCATCGATCGACTGGTGAGCAATCCGGGCAGCCCAAAAATATGGTCACCGTGCAGATGAGTGATGAAGATTTTTTCCAGCTTGCCCGGCTTCAGCGCGGAGCGCATGTATTGATGCTGCGTCGCCTCACCGCAGTCAAACAGCCAGGTATCGCCCCGTTTCGACAGCGTTAGCGCTATCGCAGTGACGTTACGTTGCAGGCTGGGCGCACCGCCGCCGGTGCCGAGAAATGTCAGTTGCATAATATTCTTCCCTGTAAGCGGAACCTGAATTTGACCCTATCATAAACATAGGCGCAAACTTTGCGCGTCTCGCTATCGTAGCGTTAAACTCTATGCCAATTTTCTTCCAACAGATGGACATAACGGATGACCAGACATTTTGACTACCTCGCCATCGGCGGCGGCAGCGGCGGTATCGCCTCAATTAACCGTGCCGCGATGCACGGCCAGAAGTGCGCGCTGATTGAAGCCAAAGAGCTGGGCGGCACCTGCGTCAACGTCGGCTGCGTACCAAAGAAAGTGATGTGGCATGCGGCGCAAATCGCTGAAGCCATTCATCTTTATGGACCAGATTATGGCTTCGACACGACGGTAAACCGTTTTGACTGGTCAATTCTGGTGAAAAACCGTAGCGCCTACATCGACCGTATTCACAGCTCTTACGATAACGTGCTGGGTAAAAACAAGGTTGAAGTGATCAAAGGTTTCGCGCGCTTTATTGATGCCAACACCGTTGAAGTTAACGGTGAAACCCTCACCGCCGATCATATCCTGATCGCCACGGGCGGACGCCCAAGCCATCCACAGGTGCCGGGCGCGGAATACGGTATCGACTCTGACGGTTTCTTCGAGCTCGATGCGCTACCAAAACGTGTGGCGGTCGTGGGCGCGGGTTATATCGCAGTAGAACTGGCGGGCGTGGTGAATGCGCTGGGCGCAGAAACGCACCTGTTCGTGCGTAAACATGCGCCGCTGCGCAGCTTCGATCCGCTGATCGTCGATACGCTGGTAGAAGTGATGCAGGCGGAAGGTCCAACGCTACATACTGAGTCGACGCCGAAGGCCGTGATCAAAAATGCCGACGGTAGCCTCACGCTGCAACTGGAAAGCGGCCACGAGCAAACCGTGGATTGCCTGGTGTGGGCGATTGGCCGTGAGCCAGCGACCGATAACCTCAATCTGGCGGCAACCGGTGTCGCGCTGAACGACAAAGGCTACATCAACGTCGATAAGTTCCAGAACACCAATGTGAAAGGCATTTATGCGGTAGGCGATAACACTGGCGCGGTTGAGCTGACGCCGGTGGCGGTTGCCGCAGGTCGTCGTCTCTCCGAGCGTCTGTTTAACAACAAACCAGACGAGCATCTGGATTTCAGCAACGTACCGACCGTGGTGTTTAGTCATCCGCCGATTGGCACCGTTGGCCTGAGCGAACCGCAGGCGCGCGAGCAGTACGGCGACGATCAGGTCAAAGTGTACACATCTTCTTTCACCGCGATGTATACCGCCGTCACCCAGCATCGCCAGCCGTGCCGCATGAAGCTGGTGTGCGTCGGTTCGGATGAGAAGATTGTCGGCATCCACGGAATCGGCAACGGTATGGATGAAATGCTGCAAGGCTTCGCGGTGGCGCTAAAAATGGGCGCCACCAAAAAAGACTTCGATAATACCGTGGCAATTCACCCAACGGCGGCAGAAGAGTTTGTGACGATGCGTTAATATTCCCTGCCGGAAATAAAAACCAGCCATTTATTCATGGCTGGTTTTTTTATGCCTGCAATTTATATCCCGTTTTATTCACTACTCAATATTCTATGCACAGGATAAGATTTATTTCTTTGGGGGGCGCTGAGTATTCGGTCGCCATTAATGGCGACAGTACAACGTTTTTGTAGGGTGCGCATTCATGCGCACCGCAAACTTAATGGCATTGCCAATTGATATATTTTTCGGGGAGAACGGTGTGAATTCAGGTGTTAATCACTCATGAATATCATCAACATCATTATGTCCGCCGGCAAAGCCTCGGTGGACGTAGCGCTCTACACGTTGATTCCGATTATGGTCGTGATGTTATTCATCATGAAATATCTGGAAGTTAAAGGGCTGTTAGATTTTGTCGTCCGTCATGCCACACCGTTATTAAAACCCTTTGGCATTACCGGGCTGGCCTTTTTTGCCATGATTCAGCTTAATTTCGTCAGCTTTGCGGCACCGCTGGCGGCGTTGGCAATCATGGAAAAGCGCGGCACCTCTGATCGTCATATGGCCGCCACGTTGGCGATGTTATTTGCCATGGGCCAGGCCAGCACCTTTTATCCACTGATTCCGGCGGGATTACACTGGAGCACAGCACTGATTATTTCGGTTTTTGGCGGTGTGTTAGCGGCAGCGGCGACGTATCACCTGTTTGGCCGCAACCTTTCCGATGCCGCGCTGCTTAATGAAGATGACGCTGTGACCACCAATGAAAATAAAATGGGCCTGATTGGCATCATTAATAGCGCCGGCTCCGATGCGATTCGGCTGGCGCTGGGTTCGCTGCCAATGTTGATTATTTCGTTGTCGGTGGTGGGTATTCTAAAAGAAGCGGGCGGCATTGAAATACTGACGCGTCTGGTGTCACCACTGCTGGATAAGCTGAATATTGCCGAAGTCTATATCCTGCCGGCGCTAACCAAATGTCTGGCCGGCGGCACTGCTTATTACGGCGTGGTGGCGGGATTGGTGGAGAAAGGCTTGTACAGCGCGCATAACATTAACGCCTCGGCGGGTTTACTGATTCAGACCTTCGACCTGCCCGGCATCGGTATTTACCTTGGTCTGTCGAGCCGATTCCCGCGCCTGTTCCGCTTCGCCGTGCCTGGCATTCTGCTCGGTATCGCGCTGCGCGCGACAGTACACGCAATACTATTCTGACGTGTCATGGCGCTGAATATCCTCTTCAGCGCCGTATCAAATCACCACACCTTCCATAGCGGCGCGATTTATCGCGCAATGAATTGCGCCGCTACAATGTGTGCGCCATTCATGGCGACACCTGTCAGAGTAGGATGCGCATTCATGCGCAACGGGCAAAATGCATAATGGCTGAGTTTGAGCAGCTATCTGCAGATTCCGTCTAACATCCTAAGCGATTACACGTCCGCGCCAAATGCCACGTCACGCTGCCCGCGCAGCTCCGCCAGACGGCTTTCCAGCGCCGTTTCAATGTTCTGATACGCCGTACTCCCGAGCGCCAGTCGCAGCGGCATGCGGGCTTGATCGAGTGTCGCAATCATCGCCGTCACGCATTTACCGGCGTCACCGGCGATGGTGAAATCGCCGGATACAATCGCGCGTCGCAACTGCCCGGACGCGTTATCACGGTAGACATCAAGCGCTGTTGCAACATCCAATCCTGCTCCGAAGTTGGTCGCCGTTGGACCGGGTTCTACCAGCAGAAAATTAATGCCGAAGCTCGCCACTTCCTGGCGCACCGCTTCGACAAACCCTTCAATCCCCCATTTGCTGGCGTGATACAGGCTGAAATTAGGATAGGCCACCTGCCCGCCTTCTGAAGAGATCTGCGCGATGCGTCCACCGCCCTGTTGGCGCAAGAAAGGAATCACCGCGCGAATCAGCTGGATGGAACCGGTGAGATTGGTGGCGATCTGGCGGTCGATCTGCGCATCGCTCAACTCTTCCGCCGCGCCGAACAGACCATAAGCCGCATTGCTTACCACCACATCGATACGATCGACAGCAGCAAAGGCCCGCTGCATCGTGGGCGCGATGCTGGCCGTTTGCGCCAAATCCAAAGCGATAACCCGCAGCTGTTCGCCATAGGTTTGCTGCAGATCGGCCATCGCCTGTTCACGCCGCACGCAGGCCAGCACGCGATCGCCGCGCGCCAGTAAACGTTCACTCATCAAACGACCCAGCCCGCTGCTGGCGCCGGTAATTAACCAGGTTTTCATGTTGTGATCCTCTTCTTGAAAACCTGATAGTAGAACGCTTTACTGGTGGCGATAATCCACTTAATCGCGCATGACCCGGTGAGGAAAAACCACCAATGAGAAGGCCTTCCTGGCACGAACTGCAGGCTATCAAAGCCTTGAGCGAGCAGCGCAGCTTTCGCCGTGCCGCCGAAATGCTCGGCTTGAAGCGCTCATCGCTCAGCCACCTGGTGAAAACGCTAGAGCACAATCTTGGCGTGCAACTGTTTCAACGTACTACGCGCAGCGTGTCGCTCACCGATGCCGGACAGCAACTGCTGGATCGGCTCTCGCCGCTGCTGAATCAGATGGATGATGTGCTGCACGACATCTCCGCCAGTCGCCATCAGCATTACGGCACGCTGCGTATCAGCGCCAGCGATGCTTCGATCGGCTTGCTGCTGGAAAAAGTGGTGGCGGATTTCAGCGCGCGCTATCCCGACATCCAGCTCGATTTCGCCGCGCAAGGCACGTTAGTGGACATCATCGCCGCCGGTTTCGATGCCGGTATTCGGCTGATTGAGGATGTGCCGCAGGATATGGTGGCGGTTCCGCTCGGCGGTCCGCTGACATTTGTGACCGTAGCCGCGCCCGCTTATCTGGCAAGAAGCACGCCAATTTCTCATCCACACGATCTTTTGCAGCAGCAGTGCATTCGCCAGCGTTTGCCGAGCGGTAAACGGTATCAGTGGGAATATGCGCAGGCGGGAGAAAAGCATGAGATTGATGTGCCAGGCTCGCTGACTTTAGATAGCAACGCGCTGATGGCGCAAGCCGCTCGCGCCGGTCTGGGTATTGCGTATGTGCCGTCGCTGTATGTGGAGAAGGAAATGCGCAGCGGCCAGCTGGAGGAACTGCTGGCCGATTGGCGGGTGCAATCGGCGGGGATTGCGTTATGGTTCCCGCCCAACCGACATCAGTCGATGGCGCTGCGGCTGTTTATTGATGCACTGAAAGTCAGCCTGCCGCGCCCAGCGTGATTCAGGCCGTGCGCTGCGGGGCTTTATGCACCGTGGTGTAAGCGTAATCAACGCCGGGAAGGTCAAGCACACTTCGGTCCACAGCGCAGAGATAATCAGCTTCTTACGCCCGGTTTTCGCCGGGCGACGATGTTATTTTTGAGCTGCTGGCGATCGATAGAAGGCTGATATAAAAGAATAAATAGGCCTTAAACGCCGGTATTGTTCCTGCTGACACGGCAGAAGCGGCGTTGATTCTGCCGTCCTTACCAGCGTAACCTGTCGCCACAAAACCTCATCAATAACACCATCGCAAAATGATTGTACGTCCTCATCAACACTGGTTTCTCCGGCTGTTTGACTGGCATGGATCGGTGCTCAGCAACATCGTGTTCCGCCTGTCCCTCAACCTGTTAATGTCGCTGATCGCCATCTTTGGCTATCCGTGGTACTCCACATTCGGCATTCACCTCACTACCGCACCCTTTAGCCTGGTGGGTGTGTCGATCGCCATCTTCCTCGGCTTTCGCAACAACGCCAGCTATGCGCGCTTTCTTGAAGCCCGCACGTTGTGGGGCAACCTGCACATCACCCTGCGCTCGCTGCTGCGACAAATCAAAAGCATTCGTGGCGTGAGTGAAGAGCAGGTGCGGGAATTTACCGGCTTGCTGCTGGCGTTTAGCCTGTGCCTGAAACATCGCCTGCGTAAAACGGATATGCAGACCGATTTGCAGCGTTTGCTGCCCGCCAACTGGCATGGCGCGGTGCTAAATCATCCGCTGCCGACGTCACAGATTTTGTTGTGTTTAAGCGAATGGCTGGCGCAGCGCCGCGATGAAGGATTGGTGTCGGATATTGTCTGGCAGAGCATTGATGAAAATCTTAATCAGCTGTCGGCCATTCTGGGCGGCTGCGATCGTATCGCCAGCACGCCGATTCCGTTCGTCTACAGCCTGATTTTGCATCGCACCGTGTATCTGTTCTGCACGCTACTGCCGTTCGCGCTGGTGGCGGATTTGCACCTGATGACGCCGCTGGTGTCGATGTTTATCTCATACACCTTTTTATCGCTGGAAGCGCTGGCGGAAGAGCTGGAGCATCCGTTTGGCACCGCGCCCAATCATCTGCCGCTGGATGCGCTATGCGTCAATATTGAACGTAATTTGAAAGCGATGAATGGCGATATGCCGCTGCCGGAACCGCTGCAGCCGGATGCCCATTTTAATTTGACGTGATTTACGTGGTCGCCATGAATGCGTCATCATGGTTGATGCGTCCATTGGGACGGTCGCCATAAATGGTGACCCTACAGAATCGGCGTAGGGTCGCCATTTATGGCGACCTGCTTTAACCCAAATTATCCAGCCAACGCACATACGCCTGATCCCACAACGCGGCGGGCGAGCCCGCTTTGCCGAGACCAAAGCCGTGACCGCCGCTACTTAGCTCAATCAGCTCAACCGGCACGCGCATGCGGCGACAGGTATCCCGCATCAGTTCAGTATTGTGGGGGTTCGAGGTGCGATCGTCTTCGGCCTGCGCGAGGAAGGTGGGCGGATATTGCCGCGTGACGTAGTTTTGCACCGACCAGTTGGCTTCCTGGGTGGGCGTGGCATTTTTTCCCACCATCATCAGATGCGTGTTGGTGTGCTGGTAAGGCGCTTCCAGGGTGATCACCGGATAAATCAACCCGACGCTGTCAACGTTGGGTCTGACCTGATCAAGCGGATCCTGCGCTGGATAGGATGTGAAATCCGGACGCGCCGCCGCCATGCCGAGCAGATGTCCACCGGCGGAAAAGCCCAGGACATGCACTTTGCGCTCCATCGAGCGCACCAGACGAATCGCGCGTTGTGCATCTTGCAGCGGTGCCAGATTCCCCGCCTGCCACTTTTCACCCGGCAAACGGTAGCTGAGCACATACACGGTGTAGCCGTTGGCATTGAGCCAGCGCGCCACTGGCCAGGCTTCACGCCCCATACCAATAAAGCGATAGCCGCCGCCCGCTGCCACAATCACCGCTTCACCGTTGGGCTTCTCCGGACGGAAACGCTGAATAGCGGGAGAAACAATGTTGGTCCAGGAACCGTATTTGTTCACGTTAAGCAAACCTGAAGGGCCGCCGCCGCCCGGAGGATCGTCGGGCCACAGCGGAATGACGTCATCGCGGGCAAAGAGTTTGCCCGTGGTCATCGAGAGAACGGTTGCTCCGCTAGCCAACAAAAAGTGACGACGTGTAATCATCTTGCCCAGTGCCAGTATGCAAAAAATGCCAGCTGCAAAAGCTGAATCTCATTATGTGACGCGTGTCTGATTTCGACGTTGGCGATTATGTACGTAAATCGTACAAAAAAGCCATAAAAAAACGCGCCTGAAAAGGCGCGCGTTCTTTCGAATACCCTAAATAATTCGAGTGGCAGCAAGTATGACGGGTATTAATCCTGTTGCTGGAACTGCGTCATCACCGTTTGCTCGCACTGCGACTGATCTTTACGCAGTTTGCCGCGCTCATCCTCGCCCAGCTCCAGCCATGCGCTGATCACTTCCTGCGCGATTTCTTCGTTGAATTCAGGCTGCTGCATCGCCGATGAAGACTGGCTGACCGCGAGTTGTGACTTCAGCTTTTCGGTGTAGCCATCCAAATCGCTGGTGCTCTTTTCGCTGCTCACTAGATGACACAGCTGGCTGGCATAGACATTCTCTTCCTGATTATTGTCACCGTCGGCAGCCAACGCTCCGGCCGAGAGAGACAGCCCAACGAGGGCGAGTAATAACGCTTTCATAATAGGCTCCAATAATTTCCAATAAATCAGTTTTCGTTCTGTTCCGCGCGTGCGGCCTGACGGGCGGCACGCCAGTTTAACAACGGTGTTACCGTGATGCCGTGCAACACAATGCTGCACACCACTAAGGTTAACGCCATATCCACCATCTGTTCCGCTTCGGGTCCACGCATGCCGTGCACCCATGCATAGGCAATATAATTGATACTGCCGATGCCGCGAATACCTAACCAGCCAATCAGCAACCGTCGCATCAGCGGAATATCGCAGCGCCAGGTGGTGATCCACACCGCCAGCGGACGCACCACCACGAACAGCAGCAGCGCCAGTCCGATGCCGGTGAGATTCCAGTGCTGCGCCAGCGTAATGCCGAGCACGACCATCATGCCCGCCGCCAGCAAACGCTCGATAGTATCACCAAAGGAGAGCGCATCACCGATCACCAACCCCACCGATTTCACCATGCCGCTGCTACCCTGCGCCATCCGCTGACCGGTATTTACGCGGGCTTCGGCCGGTAAGAAACGCTCCTCTTCAGACATCTCATCTTGCGGATAGTGCTTCACCACGCGCAATTCCGCGCGGCGTAAGCCAACACCTGCGGCAAAGGTGGCAAGGAAGCCGGAAGCATCAACCGCCTGCGCGGCCGCATAGCTCAGCGCAATCAGGGCCAGAGCAAACAGATCGTTGGGGGCCACATCCTGATTGGCGGTGCGTAAATGCGTTGCCAGTTGACCAATCAGCCAGCCCAACGCGAAGCCGATTCCCAGTCCGCCGCCAATCGCCCACAGCGCATCTTTGGCAAACCATTCACCGAATGAAGCCATATTCAGCGCATTCGGCTGGAGCATTAACATCGCCAGCATCAACAGCGGCAGTGCCGAACCGTCGTTCATGCCTGCTTCGCTGGAGAGCGCCACGCGCAGGGCGTCGTCGTCACGCGCATCATTCACAGAAATCAGGCTGGCGAGCACCGGATCGGTCGGCGCCACAATGGCACCAAACGCCAGCGACAGCGCCCAGTCAAAGCCGGTAATCCAGTGCACCAGCACCGTCATACTGCCAACGGTGAGCAGCATCGCCGGAAAAGCCAACCTAACGCCAAGCCGCCACGCATGCGCATTAAGCGGCAATCGCAACTTGAGTCCGGTAATGAACAGCGAGGCGGCCATAGTGATTTCAGTGATATGCGCGGCGAGATTAGCGTGACCGATGATATCGACTTGCAGCAAATTGAGCATCCATGGGCCACACAAGATGCCCGCAAACAGGTAGAGACCAAATGAGGTCACTGGCCCGCGGTGAATCCAACCGGAAGCCAGTGACATAAGAAGTAGCAGACCGCCGGTCGCAGCGGTCCAGGCCAGGAAGTTCATAACGCTCCGTTTTTAAATAATATTCTTCCCTTAAGCCTGGCACATGTTACGCGGTTAGTTTTTCAGATGACGACTCGCCAGACGAATCATCAGGGCAAGCGCAGCGGCTACCGTCGAAAGTGCCACCACGCCGGTCCAGCCAAAATGTGCTAACGCCAGGCTTCCCAGCGCCGCACCGGTCGCCATGCCGATGAAAACAACAGTAAACATCAAGGCGTTAAGGCGGCTGCGCGCGTCCGGCGCCAGGCTGTAGACCAGCGTCTGATGCGCCACCAGCGTGGCCTGCACACCCAAATCAAAACCGATGGTGCTGATGATAATCAGACCAAGCTGAGCCGGCATCGGCAGCAGCGGCAGCAGGAACATCAACGCGAACGACACCATCACCAGCGTGGCACCGTACTGCGTGACACGTGCGGGACCAATGCGATCCGCCACGCTGCCGGCTAACGGTGCGGCCAATGCGCCCGCGGCACCGGCCAGGCCGAATGCACCGGCAACGGCGCTGTCGAGATGGAACTTGTCGCTGAGCATCAGCGCCAGTGTTGACCAGAAGGCGCTAAAGCCCACTGACAACAAACCTTGCGCCAGCGCGGCGCGGCGCAAGGTTTGATGGTGCTGCCACAGATGCGCCAGCGACAGCAGCAGACGCGGATAGCTCACCGAGGTGCCCGGCGTAAAGCGCGGCAGCACGCGCCACAGCGCCAGGCTTATCAGCAACACCGCCACTGCCGCAATCATGTACATGGTGCGCCAGCCGAAATACTCCGCGACCACGCCGCTTACCACGCGTGACAGTAAAATCCCCACCAGTAATCCTGTCATCACCGTGCCGACGATTTTGCCGCGACTGCGCTCCGGTGCTAACGCTGCCGACGCCGGTACGATGTCCTGCGCCACGGTGGCGGTTAAGCCGGTAACGAAGCTGGCGATCAGCAAGCCGTTCAATCCGCCCGAAAAGCCACACAGCAGCAGTGCGGCAACCAGCATCAAGCCTTTAATCAGGATAATGGTGCGCCGATCGTGGCGGTCACCCAGCGGGGCCAGCAGCAGAATGCCGAGCGCATAACCGGCTTGTGTCAGCATCGGCACCATACCGACACTGCCAATCCCGACGTTAAATTGTTTGCTGATGATATCCAGCATCGGCTGGCTGTAGTAAATCGATGCCACGCTGAGTCCGGCACCGGCCGCGAGTGTAAACACCAGCGGCGCGGGCAGTCTTTCTGCTGGCATGGCTGAAGATGAGATGGCTGGCATTGTGGATTCCCCCGTGAAAGTGCGCTTATTAAAGCGCGTCGCCGCCATACGCGGTAGACTGCTCAAACACAGAACTGTTATGCACGGTGCGTATGAACAACACCTCCAGCCTTGATCGCATCGAACTGATGCAGACGTTTATCCGCATTGTGGAGAGCGGATCGCTGTCTGCCGCAGCAACCCAGCTTGGCACCACGCAGCCCACCATCAGCCGTCGCCTGCAAGCGCTTGAGCAGCGGCTCGGTCTCAAACTGATTCTGCGTACCACGCACGCGCTGAAACTCACCGACGATGGCGAGCGCTGCTATGCGCAGGCACGTCAGCTGGTGGCGACCTGGCACGCACTGGAAGATGAGTTGACCGGCGCCAGCGACGATCCGATTGGCACTCTGCGCGTGCGGGCGCCGCATGCGTTTGGTCAGGATCAGCTGATTGAACCGCTGATTGATTATCTGCATCGCTATCCGCGCTTAACCGTGGAGTGGACGCTGAATGACCGCACACCGGACTTCATCAGCGAAAACATTGACTGCGCGATTCAGGTGGGTGCCCCCAGCGATGCATCGATCGTGGCGGTGCTGCTGGCGGAAGTGCCACGCTTTGTGGTGGCTGCGCCGTCGCTGCTGGCGTCGTATCCTCCGGTCGAAGAGGTCTCGCAGCTGACGAATTTGCCGTGGCTGGCGCTGACCAGTTTTTATCGTAACGAAATCGCTTTGCAGCGCATTAGCGATGGTCAGCCAGTGAATCTGGCGATTGCCCCACGTCTCGCCAGCGATAGCTTGTACGCGGTGCGCAAAGCCGCCGTGGGTGGCATGGGCGCGGCTGTGGTGTCGTCATGGGTGGTGCAGGAGGATTTGGCGAACGGAGATTTGATTCAGTTAATGCCGGAGTGGCAAGCGCCGCCGCTGCCGGTGTGGCTGACCTATCCGTGGGCCAGCTATTATCCGGCGCGCTTACGGCAGTTTTTCGCCATGATACGGGAAGTGATGCCGCAACTGGCAGGAACGCAGCCAGCAACGTCAGCGAGGAAATGAAAAGGTCGCCATAAATGGCGACATCATGGTTCGTGCATTCATTGATTCGGTCGCCATAAATGGCGACCTGGATTCATCACATCTTCGCCGCGCTCTTATCCGCCTTCGACATATTATCCAGCCAGCCCATCACAAAAGCCGACAGCACAAACGTCAGGTGGATAATCACGTACCACATTAACTTTTCGTTTTCGATGTTGCGGGCGTCCATAAAGATGCGCAGCAGATGAATCGACGAAATCGCCACAATTGATGCCGCCACTTTGTTTTTCAACGAGCCGGAGTCCATTTTACCGAGCCAGCTCAGCTTCTCTCTGTGCTCATCAATATCCAGCTTGGAAACAAAGTTCTCATAACCCGAGAGCATCACCATCACCAGCAAACCGCCGACCAGCGTCATATCCACCAGTGACAGCAGCAGCAGAATCAAATCGTTCTCCGCGATGCTGAAGACATGCGGCAGCAGGTGAAAAATTTCCTGGAAGAATTTGATAGTCAGCGCCAGCAGGCCCAACGAAAGTCCCATGTAAACCGGAGCCAGCAGCCAGCGCGATGAATACATCAGGTTTTCGATAAAACGTTCCATAAGTTCCCATTAATCAACAGACAAGTGGGCGAGTATAACCGAACTTATGTGAAGTTATTTCAGCCCTTCTTCAGAAATTTCAGGCGCTGCGGGTAGCGGTAATGACAAACGAAACACCGCGCCGCCTTCCGGCCGATTCTCCGCCCAGATGCGCCCGCGATGGGATTCGATAATGGTTTTACCGATCGCCAGTCCCAATCCCACGCCCGGCACCGCCGACTCTTTATCGCCGCGTGCAAACTTGTCAAAAATGCGCGTGAGATTGTCGGGCGCGATGCCGGGCCCGCTGTCCCATACCGCAATCTCCAGCCGATCGCGATCGCGCCAGGCACGAATACCGTGCTGCGCTGCATTGCCCGCGTATTTCAGGCTGTTTTCAATCAGATTGGTAAACACGCGCTCCAGCATGGCGCTGTCGCCTTTGATCAGCACCATCTCTGGCAAATCGAGAATAAAATCATGGCCTTTCAACAATGGGCCCATGCTGCTTAGCGCGCCGCCGATCACCTCATCCAGCGCCACCCACTCTTCACGCAAATTGAGTCCGCCAGATTGAATGCGCGCCATATCCAGCATGTTACTCACCAGCCGGATGGTGCTCAGCGTCTGTTCGCGAATCTGATTGGCCTGCCCGACGTACTTCGACTCTTCGCTGGCGAGATCGAGCATCAGCATCTCCGCCTGACCAAACAGCACCGTTAACGGCGTGCGCAGGTCGTGCGACAGCGCCGACAGCAGCGCATTGCGCAGCTGCTCACGTTCGGCGGCCAGCCGCGATGCCGCTTCACTGTGCGACAGCGCCATACGTTCCAGCGCATTGGCAATCAATACGGTGAAGGTTTCCAGTAAACGCTGCTGCTCGGGAATCATCAGTTGGCGCAAGTTTTCCGGTTCCACCACCAGTAAACCGCGACAGTGATGGCCACTTTTTAGCGGCAGAATCTGATACGGCACCGCCGGCAAAGTATCGGTGCCCGCGCCCGCCGGTTGGCCTTTACTGAAACTCCACTTGGCGATGGCGAGATCCGGCGGCGTGCCAATCGCGGTATCGCCCACGGTTTGCAGCTCGCCCTGCTCATCCGGCAGCAGCAGCAAACTGCGCGCCTGCAAGGTGACATCGATGATGCGCTGGCTGGTGGTGGCGATATCCTGCGGCGTCAGGTCGCTGCCGAGCGCTTTCGCCATCTCATACAGATGCCGCGCGCGCTGTTCACGATAGCGCGCCACTTTGGCTTGATAGCGCACGCCCGCTGTGAGATTCCCGACTATCACGCCCACCGCCAGCATCACCGCGAAGGTCACCAGATACTGCAAATCCGATACCGCCACGGTGCCGGTCGGCGCGACAAAAAACAGGTCGAAAGCAATGATGTTGATCACCGTGGCGAACACCGACGGCCAGCGACCATAGCGCAGCGCCACCAGCACCACCGCCAGCAGATAAATCATCACGCTGTTAGCAGGATCAAACGCTACCAGCAGCCAGCGGCCCACCGTCGTGACCAAAATACACAGCAGCAGCGCCATCAAACAGCCGCGTAAGTACAGCCGCCATTTTTCGCTGCTGCCGCGTTGGCCGCTGAGCGGATGCGGCGCATCGCGCACCGGTTCGTCCAGCGCAACCACCAACAAATCGAGATCCGGCCCGAGTTCGCCGAGACGCTGGGCAAAACTGTCGCGCCGCCAGCGCCGCTGGGGCTGGCGACCGGTAACGATTTTGCCGAGATTGTGCTCGCGCGCATAGCGCAGCACCGCGCGCGCTTCATCGGGATCGGAGAGCGTGGCGGTTTCAGCACCGAGTTCCTGCGCCAGCTGCAGCGTGCGCAAAATGGCGCGCCGCCGCGCTTCCGGTAGCCGATTAAGGCGCGGCGTTTCCACGTACACCGCGTGCCATGCGCTGCCGAGCCGAGCCGCCAGCCGCGCGGCGGTGCGCACCAGCTTTTCACTGCCGGTATCGTCGCCGATGCACAGCAGAATGGCATCACGCGTGTGCCAGACCTTTTCTTTGCCTTGCCGATCGCGCCAGGCGCGCATCTGGTCGTCCACGCGATCGGCGGTGCGGCGCAGCGCCAGTTCACGCAGCGCGAACAGATTGCCCTTGCGGAAGAAGTTTTCGATGGCGCGTTCGGCGCGGTCGCCGACGTAGACTTTGCCCTCTTTTAGCCGCTGACGCAGATCGTCTGGCGGGAGATCCACCAGTACCACTTCGTCGGCGCTATCGAAGAAGGGATCGGGCACGGTTTCACGCACCTGAATACCGGTGACGCCGCCCACCACATCATTCAGGCTCTCCAGATGCTGGACATTGACGGTGGTAATGACGTCGATGCCCGCCTCGAGCAACTCTTCAATATCCTGCCAGCGCTTGGGATGGCGTGAACCCTGCACGTTGGTGTGCGCCAGTTCATCCATCAGGATCACCGCTGGATGGCGCGCCAGCGCCGCATCGAGATCGAATTCGGCATGGCGCGAACGCCCGGTGGCGCGACGTGGCAACAGCGCCAGGCCGTGGAGCAGCGCGGCGGTCTCTTCGCGGTCGTGGGTTTCCACCACGCCAGCGAGTACATCAAGGCCGTGCGCGCGCAGTCGTTGCGCCTCCTGCAACATGGCGAAGGTTTTCCCCACGCCCGCACAGGCACCGAAGTAGATTTTCAGCTTACCGCGATGGCTGTCGCTGTGGTTCAGCAGCAGTGCATCGGGATCGGGGCGAGACATGTCGTCGTTCATCGATCGTCCATCGTAAAACCGCGCGATAAATCGCGCCGCTACAAGTACGTGCACATACCGTAGCGGCGCAATTTATTGCGCGATATGTTTATCCTTGCAAATCATCCAGCGCCAGATTCAAACGCAATACATTTACCGTCTCTTCGCCGACAAACGGTAGCAGCGGGCGTTCGGTGTGGCGCGCAATCAGCGCCTCAACATCACCGAGCTTCATGTTGCGCGCGGCGGCGATACGCGGTGCCTGCCACAACGCGGCTTCTGGCGAAATGTCCGGGTCTAATCCGCTCGCCGACGCGGTCACCAACTCCACCGGCACCGCTTTAGGCGCTTGCGGATTGGCCGCGCGAAGTGCGGCAACACGTTCCGCCACCGCTTTATCCAGTGCCGGATTGCTGCCCGCCAGGTTGCTGCCGCTGGAGGCCTGCGCATTATAAGGCGCATCACCGGTAGCGGAAGGTCGGCCCCAAAAGTGTCCTGGCTGGCTGAATGCCTGGCCGATCTGTTCAGAGCCGCGCACCGCGCCATCCTGTTCAATCAGCGAACCGTTCGCCTGTGACGGGAACCACCACTGCGCCAGACCCGTCGTCAGCAGCGGATAGACCGCGCCGGTGAGTAGCGTAAGCAGTATTAACAATACAATAGCCGGACGTAACTGACTCATTTCTCTTCTCCTCAAGCCAGGCCAAGCAGCGTCAGCAGCAGGTCGATGGCTTTAATCCCAATAAACGGCACCACCAATCCGCCCGCGCCATAAATCCACAGGTTGCGACGGAGCAATGCCGCGGCACTCAGCGGACGATAACTCACGCCTTTCAGCGCCAGCGGAATCAGGAACACAATCACCAGCGCGTTAAAAATCACCGCCGACAGAATTGCCGAATTCGGCGAATGCAGCCCCATCACGTTGAGCATGTTGAGCTGCGGATAGGTAGCGGCAAACGCAGCCGGAATAATGGCGAAATACTTCGCCACGTCGTTGGCGATACTGAAGGTGGTGAGCGAACCGCGCGTCATCAGCATCTGTTTACCGATGTGGACCACTTCCAACAGCTTGGTCGGATTCGAGTCGAGATCGACCATGTTACCGGCCTCTTTCGCCGCCTGCGTACCGGAGTTCATCGCCACCGCGACATCAGCCTGCGCCAGCGCTGGCGCATCGTTGGTGCCGTCGCCGGTCATCGCCACTAAGCGCCCTTCCGCCTGATACTGGCGAATCAGCGCCAGCTTGGCTTCCGGCGTAGCTTCCGACAGGAAATCATCAACGCCCGCTTCCGCCGCAATGGCCGCGGCGGTTAACGGGTTATCGCCGGTAATCATCACCGTTTTGATGCCCATCTTGCGCAGCTCAGCAAAACGCTCTTTGATGCCGCCTTTAACGATATCTTTCAGCGCCACCACGCCCAACACCTGCGCGCCTTCGGCCACCACCAGCGGCGTGCCACCGGCGCGCGCCACCTCTTCCACCGCAGCATTCACTTCCGTTGGGAAACGGCCCTGATTGGCTTCAATGTGGCGACGCACCGCATCGACCGCGCCTTTGCGGATCAGCCGATCCTGCACATTGACGCCGCTCATACGCGTTTGCGCAGAGAAAGGAATAAAACTTGCGCCCATGCTGCTCAGATCGCGTTCGCGCAGGTTAAATTTCTGCTTCGCCAGCACCACGATGCTGCGCCCTTCCGGCGTCTCATCAGCCAGCGACGCCAGCTGCGCCGCATCCGCCAGTTGCTGTTCGCTGACGCCCGGCGCGGGCAGGAACTGCGTCGCCTGACGGTTACCGAGCGTGATGGTGCCGGTTTTATCCAGCATCAGCACATCGACGTCGCCCGCCGCTTCCACCGCGCGGCCGCTGGTGGCAATGACGTTGGCGCCCAGCATGCGGCTCATGCCTGCCACACCGATGGCCGATAGCAGGCCGCCGATGGTGGTTGGAATCAGGCATACCAACAGCGCCACCAGTACCGTGATGCTGACCGGCGTGCCGCCGTAGGCCGAAAACGGCCACAACGTGGCGGTTGCCAGCAGGAACACAATCGTCAGCGACACCAGCAGAATGGTCAGCGCCACTTCGTTCGGCGTTTTACGGCGTTTCGCGCCTTCCACCATCGCAATCATGCGGTCGAGGAAGGTTTCACCCGGATTGACGCTGCACTGAATCACCAGCCAGTCGGACAGAATGCGCGTGCCGCCGGTTACCGAGGAGAAATCCCCGCCGGATTCACGAATGACCGGTGCAGATTCACCGGTGATCGCGCTCTCATCCACCGATGCGCCGCCCTCCAGCACTTCGCCGTCGCACGGGATGATGTCACCGGCTTCCACCAGCACCACATCGCCTTTACGCAGCGTATCGGCGGCTACGTTGTGCCACGCTGCGCCGTAGCGCGCTTCGGCCAGTTTTTTCGCATCGCTGGTTTTGCTGATGCCTTTCAGGCTGTTGGCCTGCGCCTTGCTGCGCCCTTCTGCCAGCGCTTCGGCGAAGTTAGCAAACAGCACGGTAAACCACAGCCAGATGGCGACGCCGCCGGTAAAGCCCGCATTGCCACTGAGCGATCCGATGGCCATGCCAACCGCCAATACCGAGGTCAGTACGCTGCCGATCCACACCAAAAACATCACCGGGTTGCGGAACTGCACGCGCGGATCGAGTTTTTTCAGCGCATCCAGCATGGCAACGCGAGTGAGCGCCGCATCAAACAGCGCCAGTTGTTGACGACTCATGATTCCGTTATCCCTGAATTAATTGCAGATGTTCCGCGACCGGGCCCAGTGCCAGCGCGGGGATGAACGTCAATGCGCCCACCAGCAAGACGGTGCCAATCAGCAGCGCGATAAACAGCGGACCGTGTGTTGGCAGCGTACCGTTGCCCACCGGCTGAATTTTCTTCGCCGCCAGCGAACCGGCAATCGCCAGCACCGGAATGATGATGCCGAAGCGCCCCACCAACATGCATAAGCCCAGCAGCAGGTTCCAGAACGGCGTGTTGGCGCTCAGTCCGGCAAAGGCGCTGCCGTTGTTGTTGGCCGCCGATGACACCGCATACAGCACTTCGCTAAAGCCGTGAATGCCCGGATTGGCCATGCCGGCGCGTCCGGCGTCGGTCATCATCGCCAGCGCAGTACCCAGCAGCACCAGCGTCGGCGTCACCAGAATCGCCAGCGCGGTCATCTTCATCTCCCACACGTCGATCTTTTTGCCCATGTACTCAGGTGTGCGACCGATCATCAACCCGGCGATAAACACGCCGAGCAGCACGAACAGCAGCATGCCGTACAGGCCTGCACCGACGCCGCCAAACACCACTTCACCCAGCTGCATCAACCACATCGGCACCATGCCGCCGAGCGCGGTGAAGGAGTCATGCATGGCGTTAACCGCACCGCACGATGCAGCGGTAGTGATAACCGCAAACAGGCTGGAGTTAAGGATGCCGAAGCGCGTCTCCTTGCCTTCCATGTTGATGGCGCTGTCCGCACCGAGCGCGAGGAAGTGCGGATTACCGCGCAGTTCGGCCCACATCACGGTAATGACCGCCAGCACGAACATGATGGTCATTGCCCACAGCAGCATGTGGCCCTGACGACGATCGCCCAGATGCTGACCAAAGGTGAAACAGAGCGCCGCCGGAATCAGGAAGATGCTCAGCATCTGCACGAAGTTGGTCAGCGCCGTCGGGTTTTCGAATGGATGCGCGGAGTTGACGTTGAAGAAACCGCCGCCGTTAGTGCCGAGCATTTTGATCGCTTCCTGCGACGCCACCGGGCCGAGCGGCAACGTCTGCTGCGCACCTTCCAGCGTGGTGAGCGCATGGTAAGGTTCGAAGGTTTGAATGCTGCCCTGACTCACGAAGAACAGCGCGACAACCACGCTGATTGGCAGCAGCACGTAAACGGTAATGCGCGTCAGGTCACGCCACGCATTGCCGAGCGTGGCCAGTGAACGGTTGGCGAAGCCACGAATCAGCGCAAACGCCACCGCGATGCCGGTCGCCGCCGACAGGAAGTTCTGCACCGTGAGGCCCGCCATCTGACTGAAATAGCTCAGCGTGCTTTCGCCAGCGTAGGATTGCCAGTTGGTGTTGGTGACGAAGCTGATGGCGGTATTGAGCGCCAAATCCCAGTTCAGATTCGGTAAGTGTTGTGGGTTGAGCGGCAGCGCGGCCTGCGACATCAAGATCAGCAGCAGCAAAATAAAACCGAGCGCGTTAAACAGCAGGATCGCCAGCAGATAATGCGGCCAGCGCATCGCTGCCCCGTCAGCACCGGCCAGTCGCCATAACGCGCGTTCCGCGCGCGGCAGCAGCGGCTTGTCGGCCACAAACAGGGCGAGGTAACGTCCCAGCGGTTGGGCCAGCACCATCAGCGCCAGCAGGAACACCGCAATCAGCAAGAATGCATTCGCAGCCATCAGAACGCCTCCGCATTAAGCAGGGCATAAATCAGGTAGCCCAGAAGAATAAACACCAGCACAATGCCAGCTATCACACCCACGCTCACAGCAACCTCCAGAGGATTTGGTAGTGCTGCAAGCATGCGCGGCGCGGTATAAAGAAGAGGTAAAAAGGCAGGAAGCTGGCGTAAAGAAAGTATAAAAATGGTGAAGAATTAGGCGCTTTCTAACGCCCAGATACGATTCAAATCGATGTTCTGCCACAATCCGCTGTCTTCCGCGCCGGTAATGCTATCGGTACAAAAGCTATCGCCGAGATCGAGCACTTCCGGTTTTACTTCACGCTGGCCGTGCAGCGACCAAAATACGTGAACTTTAGGCTTCAACAGCGATTTTTCACCCGCCTGCACCACCAGCGCCACGCGGCCAGATGCCAGTCGCACCAGCGATCCGACCGGATAGATGCCGATGGTACGCACGAAGGCGTGCAGCAAGGTGTTATCGAAATGCCCACGCCAGCTCAGCATGTTGTGCATCGCTTCGGCGGGTGTCCAGCCTTTGCGATAAGGGCGATTCGACGTGACGGCATCATAGACGTCGCACACCGATGCCATGCGCGCATAGAGCGAAATTTCATCGCCTTTCAGACCATGCGGATAGCCGTTGCCGTCATATTTCTCATGGTGATGCAGCGCGATATCCAGCAGATCTTCACCGGCGTTCGCTTCCATCAGTATCTGTGCGCCCACAATCGGATGCTGACGCATCACAGTGAACTCTTCATCGCTGAGCTTGCCGGGTTTGTTAAGAATCTCCAGCGGTACCGCCGCTTTACCCACATCGTGCAGCAAACCGCCCATACCAACGCGCCGCAGCTGATGTTCATCGAGGCCCATTTTTTTGCCGAGCGAGATCATCAAGCCACACACCGCCATCGAGTGCAGATAAGTGTAATCGTCGTGATTTTTCAGCCGCGCCACGCTCAGCAGCGCCGTAGGTTCACGCGTGATCGAACCGGCAATTTGATCGACCAGATCAAGAGTGTAATCGAGGTCGAGGCCCTGCCCCATGCGCGCCTCGTTAAACATCGCCAGCACTTGCGTTTTCCCCTGATTGAAGATGCTTTGTGCCTGATCCATCTCCAGGAAAAAGGGGGTTTTCGGCATATCTTTTTTCGGCGCAGGCGCAGCAGGTGCCTGAACCGATTTGTCGAGATCGATCCATAACTGCAGGATCCCCTCAGCGTGGATCATCGCGATCTGGCGTTTATCAGTGATCAGCATTTGGTTGCGAATGCGCTTATCCTTTACCCACCAAACCTCCAGTTTGTGGATAAACATGCCCTGCCGCAATTCGTCAACGTTAATCAGCTTTATCACGATATCGCTCCTTAATATCAGTGGATGGTAAGGAGGTATCGGCAGCTGAGCAAAAAACCTTCAGAGTGGATTTGTGCGATTGGTGAGGATTGCGAAATGGGTGCGCATAAATGCGCACCCTACGACAGTGCGGGCTTTCCTACGGGGTTGTAGGGTCGCCATTCATGGCGACCTGGCTTGAGACATCCTGCTCCTCGCCAACACGCTCTATCGGCCCCATCACCAGCAGGAACAACAGTGCGGCGACCACGCAGTGCGCACCGACAAATACTAACCCGATGCTGTAGCTGCCGGTTAAGCCGACGATGATGCCGAACAGCAGCGGCGTGATAAAACCGGCCATATTGCCGATGCCATTGAAGATTGCGCCCGCCAGGCCAACAGCTTCTTTCGGCGCAGTATCGCTGACAATGGTCCAGGTTCCGGCACCCGCCGCCACGCCCTTACCAAAGAAAGCGAACGACATAATGGCGATAATGCCGACATTGCTGGGAATGATCGCCGCCAGAATCAACGACGCCGCCATCAGCATGCCGACGATGTACGGCGCTTTACGCGCCCAGGAAAGACTCCAGCCATTCGCCAACAGCTTATCGGAGATATAACCGCCGCTGATACCGCCAAGAAAGCCGAATAGTGCCGGTGCGATGGTGGCAAAACCGGCATCCATAATGTTCATACCGCGCGCCTGCACCAGATAAATCGGGAACCAGGTGATGAAGAAATAGCTCAGCGCGATGGTGCAGTATTGGCCGATATAGGCGCACCACAGCATGCGGTTGCTGAGCAGCTTTTTGAACATCGCTTTGCTCAACGGCGGACGCGCTTTCAGCGTTTGCGCCGAATCGATATCCACCAGCGCACCGCCCTGCTCGATATAGCGCAGCTCCGCGTCCGATACCTGCGGATGGTGGCGCGGGCTGCGCATAAAGCCCATCCACACAAATACCGCCAGCACGCCAATGCCGCCCAGCACAAAGAACGGCCATTCCCAGCCGAAACGCGACACCAGCCAGCCTGACAGCGGTGAGAAGATGGCGACGGCAAAATATTGCGCCGAGGCGAAGAGTGAAGAGGCGCGGCCGCGCTCGGCGCTCGGGAACCACATGATTACCGCGCGCGCATTGGCGGGAAAACTCGGCGCCTCAATCAGCCCCAGCGCGAAGCGCAGCGCAAACATCAGCGTCAGCGCCATGGTTATGCCGCTGGAGAACTCGCCGACAAAGCCCATTAGCAAGGTGGAGATCGACCACAGCGCCAGCGTCACGCCATACACTTTTTTGGTACCGAAGCGATCGAGAAACAGTCCGCCGGGGATCTGGCCGATCACATAGGCCCAGCTAAATGCTGACAGGATCAGGCCAAGCTGGATCGCCGATAGCCCGAACTCATCTTTGATCGCCGATCCCGAGATCGACAGGATCGAACGGTCGGCATACGCCACCACGGAAAGAAACAGGATCAAGCCTAAGATCCCTACGCGTACGTGGCTGTTCTGTGGGCGATGTTTGGCTTTTTGCATGGGCTGATTCCTCAAATGAAGCGCGAGATGTCTTGCAGGAATACCGCTTTATTTCCATTGATTAGCAACTATAGGAAGCAGCTTCAGGCGCGGTCATTGTGCGATTGGAGGAATCGGCGAAGCGAAATAGCAATAGATTTGGTAACTGGCACAACGCGAGGTGCGGCGCCGCACAGAACACTAAATATCAGCGTGCGTTTGCACTGCAGTGTGCGCCAACTCTAAGAAAATCCTTCACAGCGCAACTATGAGCGCGCGAACAGAAAGCCCACCCGCGAGCAAAGTGTGCGCTTAGCAGCAAAATCCATCCTTGCTGATTGTCAGCCGCATGGCGGGCTCGTAGGCTAAAAATGATTTCATTGATCCATTTTAAATATCAATGAAACGTTCATTCTAATAATCAGCTTACTCTGGAGTCTGCGATGAAAACCTTCAAGGCGATGGTGTTGCTCGGCCTGCTCTCAACCTCAGCCTCAGCACTGGCGGAAAAAATTGGCGTCTCGATGGCCTATTTCGATCAAAATTTCCTCACCATTATTCGCCAGTCGATTGATAAAGAAGCCAAAGCGCGCGGACTCGACATTCAGTTTGAAGATGCACGCGGTGACGTTGGACGTCAGACCGATCAGGTGCAAAGTTTTATCGGTGCGGGCGTGGATGCCATCATCGTTGATCCGGTCGATTCTGCCAGCACGCCGCAGCTGACCAAGCTGGCGCAGCAGGCCAAAATTCCGTTGGTGTATGTGAATCGCACGCCGGGCGATAAATCGCTGCCGGCCGGCGTGGTGTTTGTTGGCTCCGACGAGCGTGAATCCGGCACCTTGCAGATGGAAGCATTAGCGAAAATGGCTAACTTCAAAGGCAACGTGGCGATCATGATTGGGAACCTGACCGATGCCGGTGCGCTGCAACGCACTAAAGACGTTGAGCAGGTGGTGGCGAAATATCCCGGCATGCAAGTGGTACAGAAACAGCCCGCCAATTACGCGCGCAACGAAGGCATGGATTTAATGAATAACTGGCTGGGCAACGATGAAGCGATTGATATCGTGGCGGCTAACAACGATGAGATGGCGATTGGTGCGGCAATGGCGCTGGCTAAAAGCAATAAAAAGGTGCTGATTGGCGGCATTGATGCCACGCCAGACGGCCTGAAAGCGCTGTCGCAGGACAAAATTCAGGTCACGGTGTTCCAGGATGCGGTTGGCCAGGGCAAGACATCGGTAGATGTGGCGCAGAAGCTGATCAAAGGCGAGAAAGTCGACTCACACGTGTGGATCCCGTTCGAGCTGGTGACCAAAGAGAATATGCAGAAGTACGTTGAAAAGAGTCAATGACAGGTTAACTTCGCGCGATAAATCGCGCCGCTACGAATGCGTGCAATGACTCTGTAGCGGCGCAATTTATTGCGCAAAATCATTCAGTTTTTAGCTGCGCCATCTGCACGATATCGTGATATTCGCCGTCGCGCAGGCACGCCTTACGCTTCACGCCTTCGCGCTCGAAGCCCAGCTTTTGATACAGGCGCAGCGCGCGTTCGTTATCGTGGAACACTTCCAGCTCAATGCGCATAATGCCGAGCCAGTTAAAGGCGTAATCCATCGCGTTACGGATCAGCTTTTCACCAATGCCGCGCCCGCCAAAGGCCGGATCGACGCTGATACCAAAACTGATGCTGTGGCGCGTACGCGGGCGCTGCTCAACAAACAACGTCAGTTCACCGACCATCGCGCCCTCGATTTCCGCCACAAAGCCGATATAACCCAGCTCATCCATCTTCTCGAATTTTTTCTGCCAGGTGGCCACGCTGGGGCACGGCAGCTGCGTGGTCCAGCGATAAACCTCAGGATGGCTATAAAGGCGTTGGTAGGCGGCGGCATCGCCCGGTTCGCGACCGCGAATGTGTAAATCCATGTCGGTAATCCCTTTTCACTTGCACTAAGCTGTTAACTCTCACCAATTTGGGAAGAGTGACTCTATGTTGTATCGCCGTTTTGAACGTTTTATCAATATTTTCCAGGATGCGCCAACCGATTCACCGCCCGCTAGCGTCTGGCCCTTCTACTTCTATTATCTGCGTCAGGTGTGGCCAAGCTTTGTCGCGCTGCTGATTGTCGGTCTGGCGCAGGCGCTGATCGAAGTGGCACTGTTCAGCTATCTCAGCCGTATCATCGATCTGGTGAATCACTCCACGCCCGCCACGCTGTTCAGCGATAACTGGCCGACGCTACTGTGGATGGGATTTGTGGCGATGATTCTGCGGCCCATTGTGATTGCCGCACACGATATGCTGGTGCATCAAAGCATTAACCCCAGTATGACCAGCATGATCCGCTGGCAGCATCATAACTACGTGCTGCGTCAAAGCCTGAACTTCTTCCAGAACGATTTTGCCGGGCGCATCGCCCAGCGCATTATGCAAACCGGTAACTCACTGCGTGATTCAGCGGTGCAGCTGGTGGATGCCATCTGGCACGTGGTGATTTATGCGGTAACCTCGCTAGTACTGTTCGCCGAAGCCGACTGGCGCTTAATGATTCCGCTGGTGATTTGGCTGGTGGCTTATAGCGTGTCGCTGAGTTTCTTTGTACCGCGCGTCAAACAGCGGTCGGTGGTGTCATCGGAAGCGCGCTCCAAACTGATGGGTACCATCGTCGATGGCTACACCAACATCGCCACTATCAAACTGTTCTCCCATAACGATCTGGAAAAACGTTACGCGCGTGAAGCGATTCAGGAGCAAACCGATAAAACCCAGCACGCCAGCCGCATGGTGACGACGATGGATATCACGCTCTCCACGTTGAATGGTCTACTGATTGTCAGCACCTCGGCGCTGGCGCTGTGGTTGTGGAGTCAGTCGCTGATCAGCGTCGGGGCGATTGCGCTGGCGACCGGTTTGGTGATCCGTCTGGTCAATATGTCCGGCTGGATCATGTGGGTGGTGAACGGCATCTTTGAGAACATCGGCATGGTACAGGATGGCCTGAACACCATTGCGCAGCCGTTGAGCGTACAGGATGAGCCGAATGCGAAGAAGATGCAGGTGACCCATGGCCAGATCCGCTTTGAAGATGTGCGTTTTGATTACGGCGGCAGCCGCCAGGTCATTGATCGCCTCAATCTCAACATCAAGCCGGGGGAGAAAATCGGCTTGATTGGCCCTTCCGGCGCCGGTAAATCCACCTTAGTGAATCTGCTGCTGCGACTGTATGACATCAACAGCGGCCGCATTGTGATCGACGATCACAACATCGCCGAAGTGACGCAAGAGAGTCTGCGCGGGCAGATCGGCATGATCACGCAGGACACATCGCTGCTGCACCGCTCAATTCGCGAAAACCTGCTGTATGGTCGTCCAGACGCGACGGAAGAGGAGTTGCAGACAGCGATTATCCGCGCGCGCGCCGACGAGTTTATTCCGCTGCTCTCCGATCCGCAGGGCCGCACCGGTTTGGATGCGCACGTTGGCGAGCGCGGCGTGAAGCTGTCGGGCGGTCAACGTCAGCGTATTGCCATCGCGCGGGTGCTGCTGAAAGATGCGCCGATTCTGATCATGGATGAAGCCACTTCCGCGCTGGATTCCGAGGTGGAAGCGGCGATTCAGGAGAGCCTGGAAACGCTGATGCAGGGCAAAACGGTGATTGCCATAGCGCACCGTCTTTCTACCATCGCCAAAATGGATCGTCTGGTGGTGCTGGAAAAAGGGCAGATTGTCGAGATGGGCAACCACCGCGAACTGCTGGCGCACGGCGGCTTGTACGCGCGCCTGTGGCAGCATCAGACCGGCGGTTTTGTCGGCGCGGATTAATCACCGCGTCGATACGGCAGGGCGTCGCGCGCTTCAATGGCCCAGGCGCGCACGCCCTCTCGTTCCTGCAGCAGAAAATCTGCCACCGCATCGCGTAAACCGGGGTGACACAAATAGTGCCACGAGTGCGTGATGTGCGGCTCAAAGCCGCGCACCAGCTTGTGTTCGCCCTGCGCGCCGGCATCAAAACGCTGCAAACCCTCCGCAATGGCAAAATCCATGCCCTGATAGAAGCAGGTTTCAAAATGCAGACGATCAAACTCCGCCAGACAGCCCCAATAACGACCATATAGCGTGTCGCCATCCACTAAGCAGAACGCCATCGCTGCCGGTTGCCCTTGTAGCGTTGAGATCACCACGCGAATCGAACGCGGCATGCGCGCGGCCAACAGGCTAAAGAAGTGGCGCGTCAGATACGGTCGCTGACCGCGCACTGCATAGGTATTGGCGTAACAGGTGTAAACGAAATCCCACTGATCTTCGCGCAGCTCATCGCCGCGATACCAGGTGAATTCAAAGCCGCTGCTCATCACCTGTTCACGCTCTTTGCGCAGCTGTTTGCGTTTGCGCGACATCAGCGTATCGAGGAAATCCTGGAAATCGCGGTAGCCTTTGTTGTGCCAGTGATACTGCAAACCAAGGCGTTCCAGCCATTCCGGCTGCTGTTGCATGATGTGGTTAGCGAACGGCGTGGTGAAGTTGATGTGCGCGCCGCTGAGGCCGTGCTCGAAAAGATTATCTGGCAGCGCGCTGAGCAGTTTCCGCACCGCCGGCTCATCGCCCAGCAAACGCGCGCCGGTCACCGGACTGAACGGAATCGCGCCCAGCCATTTCGGATAATAAGGAATGCCCGCCCGTTGGCAGGCATCCGCCCACGCGTGGTCAAACACATATTCCCCGCGCGAGTGGCGTTTACGATAGCCCGGCAGCGCCGCGCACACGGTGCCGTTTTCACGCCACAGCAGGTGATCGGGCTGCCAGCCGTTTTCAGGCCGCACGCTGCCGCTCTCTTCAAGTGACAAGAGAAAAGCGTGGCGTAAAAACGGTTGATCGTCAGGTAACAGCGCATCCCATTCGGCGGCGGCAATCTCCGCCAGCGACGACAGATGAAGCAAAGACATTCACGGCTCCCGGCCAGGTGAAAGCAAAAGTCTAGTTCAACAGGTTTTCCCGCGCGGGAAAAGGTGCAGCGCACTGAATGCGTAGTCGCGGGGCAATCGGGAAAAAGAGCGTCCTTCATACTGACCAACTAATTCCAAAATGGAAAAAATGAAAGCCATTTTGCCCTGATTATCACCAAAACAGCAGCACTGTATGCTCTCTTCATCACTTTAGAGGAGCAATGCAATGTTGGTAAACGGTAAATGGAGTGCAGAGTGGCATCCGGTGCAAGCCACCGATAAACAAGGCGGATTTGTACGCCAGACCTCAAGTTTCCGTCACTGGATCACGGCTGATGGTTCCAGCGAATTTGCCGCCGAGCCGGATCGCTATCACCTGTATGTGGCGCTGATTTGTCCGTGGGCCTCGCGCACGCTGCTGGCGCGTAGCCTGAAGGGATTGGAGAAGGCGATCAGCGTGTCGGTAGTTGAGCCGCAGCTCGGCGCGCAAGGCTGGCACTTTGGTGACTATCCTGGCGCCGATCGTGACTGGCTGAACAACGCCGAATACCTTCACGAACTCTATACCCGCGCCGATGCTGATTTCACCGGCCGCGCCACCGTGCCGGTGCTGTGGGATAAGAAAACGCAAACCATCGTCAGCAACGAGTCGGCTGATATTTTGCGCATGCTGAACAGCGGTTTCGGCAATCTGGCGGACGATCGCATCGATCTTTATCCCGAGGATCTGCGTGCTGAGATCGATGCGCTGAATGAATCGATCTATCCGCGTTTGAATAACGGCGTGTATCGCACCGGTTTCGCCACTACGCAGGTCAGTTATCAGCAGGCGTTTAACGATGTGTTTAGCCAGCTGGATGAGCTGGAGCAGCGCTTGCAGGATGGTCGCACTTTCCTGCTCGGCGAGCGCTTAACCGAAGCGGATATCCGCTTGTTCGTCACGCTGGTGCGCTTTGACGTCGCCTACCACGGCCTGTTTAAATGCAACCTGCGCCGCTTGAGTGACTATCCGCTGCTCGATCGCTATCTGAAGAGTATGCTGTCCCTCTCTGGCGTGCGTCAGACGGTCAATATTGATCATATCAAGCAGGGCTATTATTCGATTAAAGCGCTGAATCCCAACGGCATTGTACCGGTTGGCCCGGATATGTCGGCCTACGGTTTATAAGGAGCAGTGCGATGGCTAAAGCGTTAGTGATTTTTTTACATGGTGTGGGCAGCAACGGCAACGATCTGGCGGTGCTCGGCGAACATTGGGCACGCTTGCTGCCAGATGTGGCCTTTGCCTCGCCGAATGCGCCCTTTCCGTTTGAACATGCGATGGGTTATCAGTGGTTTAGCCTGACGGGTATCACGCCTGAAAACCGTCCGG
This sequence comes from Pantoea sp. X-Soil-ISGK-421, assembly GCF_059730785.1. Classification (NCBI taxonomy): domain Bacteria; kingdom Pseudomonadati; phylum Pseudomonadota; class Gammaproteobacteria; order Enterobacterales; family Erwiniaceae; genus Pantoea; species Pantoea sp. X-Soil-ISGK-421. The sequence continues at coordinate 3,863,794 of NZ_AP035979.1, forward strand.
CACGTGTTCGTGAAGCGCGCGCGGCCTTTGATACCACGCTGCAACAGCTGATGGCGCAGCACGACATGGCGGACGCGTGGGACAAAGTGATTCTGGTGGGCTTTTCGCAGGGTTCAATCATGGCGCTGGATGCATTGGCGTCTGGCCGTTATCCGCTGGCTGGCGTGGTGGCATTTGCCGGTCGTCTGGCGTTTGACGGCGCTTTAACGCCGCAGCCGTACACGCCCGCGCTGCTGATTCACGGCAAAGCGGATGATGTAATTCCATTTAGCGAGAGCGAATCGGCGACGCAGCGTTTGCTGCAGGCCGGCGTAACGGTGGAAGCACGTTATGAAGCGGCAACCGGCCACACCATTTCATCGCAGGGCGCGATGGATGCCGCCGGATTTATTGCCCAATGTTTGCAGGATTAAGGCCAGTAACGCGTTAACGCCTGCCACGCCTTATGCGCAGCCACGTCTGCTGGCTGCGCCTTCAATTCATCGTTAAACACTTCAATGCCGACCGGCCCGCGATAACCGGCGCTTTTCAGCTTATCCACAAAGCGCTCCACCTCGATGATGCCATCGCCGGGCAACAAGCGCTGATGACGCGCATACTCGCTGAGCGGCTGCTTTTCCTGCGGCGGCATTTCGGCCATATCGCACAGCTGCACTTCATAGATGCGATCGGCGGGAATGCCGTCCAGCTGCGAAGCATCGCCGCCTAACGCGCAAATGTGGAACAAATCGACCACTAAACCGATGTTCGGCTGATCCAATCTTTGCAGTCGCTCCCACGCCAGCGGCAGCGTGTTATCCACGCTGCACCACGCCATCGGCTCATACATAATGCGCATGTTGTAGCGCGCGGCTTCCGACGCCATCCAACGTAAATCTTCATCAATCCGCGATGCCACGCAATCTTCGCGCGTGCTGGCGGGTGCCTGAATGGTGTCGCAGCCAATAGATTGGGCAATCTGAATAAACTGGCGCAGCTCTTCGCGTTTTTGCTGGCGGTCGCGATCCGGCGCGCCGGTGAAATCGCGCAGCACCTGCACATTAGTGAAGCCAAGCTGCAACTGCGTTGCCTGATGTAACGTATTGGCCCGCACATCTTCACGCCAGATCTCAACCTGCTCGAAACCGGCGGTATGCGCAGCGCGCAGCTTCTCCTCAGGTTCACCGTTTAACAACACCAGGTTAAGGAATTTGGGGTTACGACTCATTACACAGCTCCTTAATCGTCCGGATAATCGGTGACAAATTCTGTGCGTCACACGCACAGAACGGCCATCAGTATCTACCTCTTAGTGGTTATTTCAAGCGTGACGGTTATCCCAGCAGATTTACCGCAGCAAAACCGGCAAAGGTCATGAGCAGAGAACCGATCACATGCACCATGACACTCGACATCGCCCAAAGGTATTTTCCTGATTGTAGCAGCCCGACAATTTCCGCCGAAAAAGTAGAAAACGTGGTTAAACCGCCACACAAGCCGGTAACAATCAGTAATTTCCAGAAGGGATCGATGTGGGGGTTGCGGACAAAAAAGGCCAGCGCGGCACCAATGATAAAGCCTCCCACCAGATTCACCATCAAGGTGCCCGGCGGCAGATTGGGGAACAGCGCGTTGAAACGTAATGAGATTAACCAGCGCAGCGAACAGCCCACCGCACCGCCAACGACAACCGCGAGTAACGACTTCAACATAGTTTGTAGCTCCTGAAATAAATTACGCGCAGGGCCGCGGCAGGACAGAAGAGCACCTGACACACCGCCGTCTCCCGCGCAGGGATACGAGTGTAGTCAGGCGTCATCAGCCGTCTGTTACCAGAACGGCGGTTGGGGAAGGTGGCACGCCATCACCTTAGGCGGGAGATAATACGCTGGCTGGGCAATACAGACAATATGATGAAAGAGGCACACAGCTGTAGCGGCGCGATTTATCGCGCATATCAATGGCGGCAGCGCGCCCAACTCAGAAATGCGCAATAAATTGCGCCGCTACGGTGTGTGCGAATATCAACGCTCGAAGTGAATCACGCCCTTAATCAGTTCGCGATTATTGATGACCTCGGCTTCAAAGGTCTCGGCCAGTGTGGAGAAGTCATAGTGACGATTGAGCATCATGTCGGCACGAAGCTGCCCGTTCGCCATCAGTTCGCGCACTTTAGCGAAATCTTCCAGCGTGGCGTTGCGGCTGCCCATCAGCGTGGTTTCCTTTTTGTGGAACTCAATATCCGGGATCACCAGATCGCCTTTGTGCAGGCCAACGAATACGATGGTGCCGCCGTGACGAATCAGTTTCACCGCCCCGTTCATCGCTGCTGGGCTACCCGTGGCATCGATCACTTTGCCGGCTAAACGTCCGCCAAACTCCGCTTTTAGCTGCGTTTCAAAATCGGCTTCTAACGGATTCACCGTCGCCAAACCCAGTTTCTGCGCGACATGCGCACGCCGCTGCTCGCTGGTATCAGCCACCACCACGTTTGCGCCCGCCGCCGCCGCAATCGCGGCCACGCCAAGACCAATTGGGCCAGCGCCCACCACCAAAACCTGCTCATCTGCCGCGACTGCCGCACGACGCACCGCATGCGCACTGATGGCGAAGGGTTCAATCAGCGCAGCAGCTTCGGGATCGACATCATCCACCGCCAGCAAATTGCTCGTTGGTACGCTGAGGAATTCGCAGAAACCGCCATCCTGATGCACACCAATCACCGAGATCTTTTCGCAGCAGTTGGTTTTGCCGCTTAAACAGGCATCGCACTGCTGGCAGGCAACATAGGGAATCAGCGCCACGCGCTGGCCCAGCCTGAAGCCGCTGGCCTCGCTGCCGAGTTCCACCACTTCGCCACACAGTTCATGCCCCAATACGCGTGGATAGCTGAAGAACGGCTGATTTCCGGCCCAGGCGTGAATATCGGTGCCGCAAATCCCGGCGGTGAGGGGTTTGATCAGAACGTCATTGGCGGCGGGCGTCGGCTTAGCGCGCTGCTGCCATACCATCTGGCGCGGTTCGGCGACCACCAGCGTTTTCATCGTTGTCATTGGCTTCTCCTGTGCTGTTGTCGCAGTTATGGCGAAAATCGTCGATTACAGCTTTTTGCGTGAGGGGAACTGTGAAGCCAACCGCTTTTTTTGGGCTTTGTATGGTTTTTAATAGATAAAAAACCGGAGCCACGCATGAGCCGCAGCCAGAACTTACGTCAGAACGTCATTAACCAAATGCTGGAAGGCATTGCCAAACGGCATATCCGTTCGCCCTTGCCGCCGCAGGCGGCGCTGGCCGAAATGTTCAACATCAGCCGCACCACGGTGCGCCATACTTTGCAGCATCTGCATGAGCGCGGCGTGCTAGAAAAGGTGGATGAAACCTACGTTATCGTGCGTGATCCCAGCGAAGAAGACGGTTTTAACGCCCTGACGCCGCCAATTGATCAACAGGCACTGCAATTTGAGCAGACCTTTTTCAATCTGATCAATCAGCGCCAGCTGGTACCGGGCGACACCTTTAGCGAGCTGCAACTGGCGCAGCAGGTGAAAGTCAGCCCGATTGTGGTACGCGAATTCTTGCTGCGCTTTATGCGTTATGACCTGCTGGAACCGGTGAAGCGTGGCCAATGGCGCATGAAGAAGTTCGATCAAAAGTATGCCGAGAACCTGTTTGAGCTGCGTGAAATGCTGGAAACGCACGCCCTTACCCGTTTTCTTAATCTGCCCTCGCAGGATGAGCGCTGGATGCAAGCGCGCGACCTGCTGGATCGCCATCGTTCGATGCGCGACACCCTCGCCAGCAATTATCGCCATTTCGCCGCGCTGGATAAGGAGATGCACACGCTGATTCTCTCCGCCGCCAACAATCCGTTTTTTAATCAGTCGCTGGAGATCATTTCGGTGATTTTTCATTCGCATTATCAATGGGATGAAACCGATCTTAAGCAACGCAATATCGTGGCGCTGGAGGAGCATATGGCGATTCTCACCGCGCTGATCAGCCGCCAGGATGTCGAAGCCTTGTGCGCCCTGCACAACCATCTCGGCACCGCCAAAACCTCGATGATCCGCTCTATCCGTCAGTACAATTAAAAACCGATTAAAAACCACAAAGCATTAGCTCCCGCACGAATCTGAAACATCTTCGCAACATCCCGATCTGATTGCTTCTAGTCTCGACATCAATCCGTTGAGGCAGCATCGTTTCGCTGCCCCAGGATCCCACTCAAACGCATAACGATAAGTACCCAGATCCGGGAGGTTGCAATGGAAAATACTTCAGCTCGTGGCCGCGAAAACGCGCCACAACCCGCTGCGGACGGGCAAGATTTTATCCCGGCGCGCAGTGATGTGGTGCGCTCACCGCGCATCAAAAAGATTCAGGTCACCGCCATGTTGCTGCTGCTGTTTGCCGCCATGATTAACTACCTCGACCGCAGTTCGCTATCGGTCGCCAATATGACCATCCGCGGCGAACTGGGCTTATCCGCTACCGAAATTGGTGTGCTGCTGTCTGCCTTCTCGCTGGCTTATGGCCTTGCACAACTGCCGTGCGGTGCGCTGCTCGACCGCAAAGGGCCGCGCATTATGCTGGCGATTGGCATGTTCTTCTGGTCGCTGTTCCAGGCCGCCGCCGGTTTGGTGCATAACTTTACCCAATTTATTTTGGTGCGCATCGGTTTAGGTATTGGTGAAGCGCCGATGAACCCGTGCGGCGTGAAGGTGATCAACGACTGGTTCAATATCAAAGATCGCGGCATGCCGATGGGCATGTTTAACGCCGCCTCGATGATTGGGTTATCCATCGCGCCACCTATTCTGGCGGCAATGATGATGGTGATGGGCTGGCGCGGCATGTTTGTCACCATCGGCGTGCTCGGCATGTTCCTCGCCGTTGGCTGGTATCTGATGTACCGCGACCGCGACAACAGTAAGTTGAGCGGTGAAGAGATTCACTATTTGCAGGCGGGCAGCGTGGCGTCACGTAAAGAGCCGCTGAGTTTTGCCGAGTGGCGCGGGCTGTTCAAGCAGCGCACCATGTGGGGCATGATGATTGGCTTCAGCGGCATCAACTACACCGCGTGGCTGTACATCGCCTGGCTGCCGGGCTATCTGCAATCGACGTATAACCTCGACCTGAAAAGCACCGGTTTACTGGCCGCGATTCCATTCCTGTTCGGCGCGGCAGGCATGCTGCTGAACGGTTATGTGGTCGATGCGCTGGTACGTCGTGGTCATGATGCGGTCAAGGTGCGTAAGGTCTCTATCGTGTCTGGTATGCTGCTTTCCGCTGCGTTTACCGCCTTTGTTACCCGTGCCACCGACACCACCAGCGCCGTCACTATGATTGGTATGGCGCTGTTTTGCATCCACTTTGCGGGGACATCGTGCTGGGGTTTGATTCACGCCAACGTGACGGCGCGTATGACGGCCTCGGTCGGCAGCATCCAGAACTTCGCCAGCTTCGTGTTCGCTTCGTTCGCGCCGGTGATCACCGGTTGGGTGCTGGATACCACCAAGTCATTTAGCCTGGCATTGATGATTTGCGCCGGTGTGACGGTGGTGGGTGCGCTGGCGTATTTGCTGCTGGTACGTAAACCGATTACCGATGGGGTTTGATTCGGAGCGGGATGCGGGACGGTCGCCATAAATGGCGACCCTACGGGTTTTGTAGGGTGCGCATTTATGCGCACCAGCAATAGGCGTTATGCCGGGCGGGTGAAAAACTGCGATTCACACTGGCGCGCAATCTCCCACAGCTTGTTGCGAATCACCTGTTTTAGCTGCAGCGTCGATTGCGACTGCGGCTGATCGCGGCGACTGATCAACATCACTTCAAACGGTAGCGGCTGCGCTACCGGCAATAGCTTAAGCTGATCGGCATAGCGGCAGGCGGTGAACAGATCGACAATCCCCACGCCGCCGCCCGCCAGCACCATATCGGCAATCACCGAATAGGTTTTGATCGACAGCGATACCGCCGGATTCAGCCCTTTATCGCGCAGCGCGCGGTGCAGCACGCGACCCAGCGGATCCTGATTTTGCATCATCAGCAGGTTGTTGGCGCACAGCCACTCCAGCGTCACCGGCTCATTGTGAGTGTGATCGCGGGGTAGTAACGCCACCATCGACGACTGAAACAGCGGCTCTGCCAGTAAATCCGCCTCCACCTGCTGACCAAACACCAGCGCGAAATCGAGCTGGTTATCAATGATCATGCGACACAAGGTGCTGAAGTGCTCGGTGACCAACTCCACGCTGACCGACGCCGCCTGTTGTCGCCAGTTCACCAGCGCCGGTGCCAACACCATCTGTCCAAACGCGTGTGCAGCGCCGACGCGCACCGTTTGCCCTTCACCGCGTCGCAGTTGTTCGGTTAACTGGGTAATCGCCTGTAAACGTTGGTAGATATCTTCCACTTCCGGTAGCAAGCGCCGCCCTTCTGCGGTGACGATCATCCCCTGCGCGCGCCGTTCAAACAGTGCAAAACCGAGCTGCTGCTCGGCGTGATTCAGCACGCGGCTGACATTCGGCTGCGAGACATTTAGCAAGCGCGCTGCCGCGCTGATGCTGCCGGTCTGCACAATCGCCTGAAACACTTCAATATGCCGCAGCCGCATGATTATTCGCCCCAGGTGGCTTCAAGCACGCGCAGCCAGTTGCCGTGGCAAATCTTCTCAAGCAGCTCGCGTGAATAGCCGCGCGCTGCCAGCGCCTGCACCAGCAGCGGGAATCCGGCCACGTCTTTCAGATCGCCCGGCATGGTTGCGCCATCCAGATCCGAACCAAACCCGACGCCATCTTCCCCCACTTTTTCCAGCAAATATTCAACATGACGCACGATGGCATCGACACCGGTTGGCGCATGGCGATCGCCGTCTTCCCGCAGGAACGGCACCGCAAAATTGACGCCAACAAAGCCGTTGGTTTCGGCAATCGCCGCCAGCTGGCGATCGGTGAGATTACGCGACTGCGCACTGATCACATGCGCATTGGAGTGGCTCGCCACTAGCGGTGCATCGCTGATCTCAGCGGTATGCCAGAAGCCTTTCTCATCCATGTGCGACAGATCGACCATGATGCGGCGGCGATTACAGTCGCGCACCAGCTGCTTGCCCGCCTCGGTCAGTCCGTTACCGATATCCGGCGACGAGGGATAAAGAAACGGCACGCCGTCGCCAAACTGATTCGGACGGCTCCACAGCGGCCCCAGCGTGCGTAAACCGCTGGCATAGAGCATATCGAGCAGCTCGCCGTGGGTATCCAGCGCTTCCGCCCCTTCGACGTGCATCACCACCGCTAACACCTTGTTTGCCATGCAGTGGCGAATATCGCGCACGCTGCGGCAAATCTTCACCTGCCCGTTCGAGGCCTGCTCAATGCGCAGCAGCAGCGCCAGCATAGAAAAGGTGGCGTCGCGCGCTGAGTTGATAATTTCCTGAGGAAAATCTGCGAGGTCTGGCGCACTTCTTGCAATCAGAGGGTGGGACGGCACCCAGGTGGCGAAAATGCCACCTAACATCTTTCCCTGACGGATGCGCGGAAAGTCCATTTGGCCGTTTTTGCAGCCAGTGAAAAATGCATTCACCGCGTCCGGCTGATGGTGCTGCCACAGCTTATTCAGCACATCGTTATGGCCGTCAAAGACCGGAATATCGCAGATCGACGAGTCAGACATGTTGTTCGGTTCCATGTTCAGAGAAAGGCGCGCACTGCCAGCTGGCGGAGCAAATTGCACCAAAACGGGGCGCGTGAAACAAAGGGTTTAGCGTCGGTATTAATCCTCCCGCACGGGCGGAAAGTCAAGACATAAAAATGCAAAATAACAATTTTTTATTTTAATTATCAATCAGTTGGGAGTTTACATGGTTACCAGAAGACGTTTTCTTGCAGGATGCACCGCTGTACCTGTTGTTTCCTACCTCAGCCTGAATTCGGCCTTTGCCGCTACGCCGCCGACCATGTTGGTGATGGCAATGCAGCTCGATAACATCACCAGTCTGGATCCGCATGAAAGCTTCGAAGCCACCGGCGGCCAGATCTGCGGCAACCTGTATCAACGTCTAGTTACGCCGGATCCAAAGCAAGCCGACAAAGTGATTGGCCAGTTGGCAAAAAGCTGGGAGGTCAGCAGCGATAACAGCACCTACACCTTCCACCTCGATCCTGCGGCAAAATTCGCCGATGGCTCGCCGCTCACCGCAGAAGATGTGGCGTTTTCCATTGAACGCATCGTCAAGCTGGATAAAAGCCCGGCCTTTATTATCAACCAGTTCGGTTTTACCAAAGACAACGTGACGCAGCTGGTCACCGCGAAAGATGCGCATACCGTTGAGATGAAACTTGGCGCGCCGGCAGCAGAAAGCTTCCTGCTGTATTGCTTGTCCGCCACCGTTGGCTGCGTGGTGTCGAAGAAAGCCTGTCTGGCGAACCAGCAGAACAACGATTTCGGCAACGGCTGGCTGAAACAGCACAGCGCCGGCTCAGGCGCCTTTACCCTGCGCACCTGGAACGCCAGCGAAACGGTGATTCTGGAACTGAGCCCGCAATTTACCGCGCAGAGTAAAATCAAACGCGTGATCCTCAAACATATCGCCGACCCGGCCGCACAGGCGCTGATGCTGAAAAAAGGCGATGTGGATGTGGCCTACGATCTCACCACCGAACAGCTGCTGCCGCTGCAAAATGACAGCTCAGTGTCGCTGGTGAAAGAGCGTTTGTCGGCGATCATGCTGATGTCGTGCAACACCACCCATGAACTGCTAAAAAAACCGCAGGTATGGCAAGCGTTGAAGTGGGCGTTGGATTACGAAAGCATCCAGAAAAATATCCTGTCACAGACCTATTCCGTGCATCAAAGCTTCCTGCCCGGCGGTTTCCCGGCGGCGCTGGATGACACGCCGTTCCACAAAGATGTCGCCAAAGCCAAAGCGTTGCTGGCAGAAGCCGGTTACCCGGACGGTTTCGAGATCACGCTTGATCACTACTCGATGCAGCCGTATCCCGATATCGCGCAAGCGGTGCAAACGCAGTTGGGCGCAATTGGCATCAAAGTGTCGCTGATTGCTTCCGAAAACCGTCAGGTGCTCACCAAGATGCGTGCGCGTCAGCATCAGCTGGCTATCACGTCCTGGGGCGCGGATTACTTCGATCCCAACTCCAACACCGAAGCATTCTGCGTCAATACCGATAACAGCACCAATGCGCGCAACCGCACGCTGGCATGGCGCTGCGGCTGGTCGGACGATGAATTCAACCAGCTGACCGTGCAGGCGCTGCACGAGCCGGATCCGGCGAAACGCATTGCGTTGTACGAACAGATTCAGCGTCTGCATCGCGAAAAGAGTCCGTTCATTCCGATGATGCAGCAGGTGCAGACCACCGCCTGCGGCAAGAACATCACCGACGTACACATGACCGTGCTGGAGCAGTGGCCGTATGCGCAGGTGAAAAAAGCCTGATGCCGTTACTGAAGAGAATCGTCAGCACGCTGGGAAGCCTGGTGCTGACGCTGTTTGGCCTGTCGGTGTTGACCTTTTTCATCGGCCGCGTCATGCCCACCGATCCGGTGCTGGCGGCGGTCGGCGATAACGCACCGCAATCGGTCGTTGAGCGTGTGCGGGCGGAAATGGGGCTGGATCAGCCCCTTTACGTGCAGTTTGGTCACTACCTCAATCAACTGCTGCATGGCGATCTCGGTAAATCGATTCTCACCTCGAATCCGGTGCTCACCGACATCGCCCGCTTCTTCCCCGCCACCATGGAACTGGCGACGGCCGCCATCATCATCGCGGCGCTGGTGGGCATTCCGCTCGGCGTATGGGCGGCGGTGCGTCAAAGTTCGTGGGTCGACCAAACCATTCGCGTGATCTGTCTCGCAGGCCATTCACTGCCGGTATTCGTGCTGGCGCTGCTGAGCTTGCTGGTGTTCTACGCGGTGCTCGGCATTGCGCCCGGCCCCGGACGGCAGGACATCATCTGGCAGGATATGGTGCCGCAGGTCACCGGCTTCCTCACCATCGATTCGCTGCTGGCGGGTGAGGTTGACGCCTTCTGGGATGCGCTGGCGCACATGGCGCAGCCGGTGCTGATTCTGGCCTATTTCAGCATGGCCTACATCACCCGCATGACGCGCACCTTTATGCTCAACGCCTTAAGCGGCGAGTTTGTGATTACCGCACGCGCCAAAGGCTTGTCGTCACGGCGGGTGATCTGGCGGCATGCCTTTCCCACCGTGGCGGTGCAGCTGGTGACGGTGCTGGCGTTAACCTACGCCGGGTTGCTGGAAGGCGCGGTGGTCACAGAAAACGTCTTCGCCTGGCCTGGCCTCGGCCAATATCTCACCACCTCGCTGATGAATGCTGACATGAATCCGGTGGTCGGCGCGACCTTGTTAGTCGGCACCGTGTATGTGCTGCTCAATCAGCTGGCTGACCTTCTCTATCGACTTTGGGACCCGCGCGTAAAATGATCTTCTTCTCTCGTGACTGGCTGCTCGACGACACGCCAGCCAACCGTCGCCAGGCGGTGTGGGGCCGACGCTATCGTCTGTGGCTCACCCTGCGCAGCAATCCATTGGCGATGGCCGGCTTGTTGGTGGTGGCCGTCATGCTGCTGCTGGCGCTGTTTGCGCCGTGGCTGACACCGTTTGATCCCGGTGTGCAGCATCTGGAAAACCGCCTCGCTGCGCCTTCTGTCACGCACTGGCTCGGCACCGATGAATTGGGGCGCGATGTCTGGACGCGCATTATCTACGGCGGCCGCACCACGCTAGGCATGGTGATCGCCGTGGTGCTGCTGACCGCGCCGCTCGGCCTGCTGATTGGCTGTATCGCCGGTTACGCCGGTGGGTTCATCGATAAAGCGCTGATGCGCATCACCGATATTTTTCTCGCCTTTCCGCGTTTGATTCTGGCGCTGGCGTTTGTCGCCGCACTGAAACCGGGTGTCGAGAGCGCGATTCTGGCGATTGCCCTGACGTCGTGGCCGCCGTATGCGCGTCTGGCACGCGCCGAAACCCTGCAGTTCCGCCACAGCGATTTTATCGCCGCCAGCCGTCTGACCGGCGCTTCGCCGCTGCGCATCATTTTGCGCCATATCATGCCGCTGTGCGTGCCGAGCCTGATTGTGCGCATTACGCTGGATATGAGCTCCATTATCATCACCGCCGCCAGCCTCGGCTTTCTCGGCATGGGCGCGCAGCCGCCGTCACCGGAATGGGGCACGATGATCGCCACCGCGCGTCGCTTCCTGTTCAGCGAGTGGTGGGTGCCGCTGATGCCCTGTATCGCGATTTTTCTGACGTCACTGGCGTTCAACTTTCTCGGCGACGGTCTGCGCGACGTGCTGGATCCCAAGGAGCGCTAAATGTTGGTAGAAATTAGTAATCTGCGCATTGCCTTTCGCTCACGCAGCGAAACCTTTGAAGCGGTGCGCGGCGTCAGTTTTAGCGTGGGCCACGAGAAGTTTGCCATTGTCGGCGAAAGCGGCTCCGGCAAATCACTGACCGCGCGCAGCCTGATGCAGTTACTGCCGGGCAATGCCGAAGTCAGCGCCGACGTGCTGCGCTTTGATGGCATCGATCTGCGCGGTGCCAGCGAAAAAGTGATGCGGAAAATTCGCGGCAAGCGCGTCGGTTTTATCCTGCAGGACCCGAAATATTCACTTAATCCGGTGATGACCATTGGTCAGCAAATTGCCGAAGCCTGGCGCGAGCACAAAGGCGGCAGCCACAAAGCGGCGATGCAGGCGGCGGTTGAACTGCTGGAACAGGTGAAGATTCGCGATCCCGCAGCCGTGGCAAAACGCTATCCGCATGAAGTCTCCGGCGGCATGGGCCAGCGCGTGATGATTGCCATGATGCTGGCACCCGATCCGGAACTGTTGATCGCCGATGAACCCACCAGCGCGCTGGATGCCACGGTGCAGGCCGACATCCTTAAGCTGATTGACGAGTTAGTGTCAGCGCGCGGCATGGGGCTGATCCTGATTAGCCACGATCTGCCGCTGGTATCGCACTTCTGCGATCGCGTGGCGGTGATGTACGGCGGCCGCATCGTTGAATTGCTGGATGCCGGACAATTGCAGCAGGCACAGCATCCGTATACGCGCGGTTTGCTGGCGTGTTTGCCGTCGTTGCGTCATCCGCGTGAGCGTTTACCCGTACTGCAGCGCGATGCCGCGTGGCGGGAATAATTGGCCAGGTCGCCATGAATGGCGACCCTACGACCGTTCAGCGCGTTTTTGTAGGGTCGGCATTCATGCCGACCGTTTCAATGCCCGCTGGGAGCAAACCATGATTCAAATCGATAACCTGCACATCGCCTTTGGTGCGCACACGGCGGTGAATAACGTCAGCTTTGCGGTTGGCAATGGCGAAAGCTTTGGCCTGGTCGGCGAAAGCGGCTCGGGTAAATCCACCATTCTGCGCGCGCTCGCCGGATTGAATGCCGACTGGCACGGCAGCATGCTGTTTGGCGGCATGCAGCTTAGCGCCAAACGCAGCCGCACTTTCTATCGTCAGGTGCAGATGGTGTTTCAGGACCCGTTTGGTTCACTGCATCCGCGCCAGACCATCGATCGCATCCTGCATGAACCGCTGCTGGTGCATCGGCTCGATCGCGCCGAACAGCGTATCAGCCAGGCGCTGAGCGAAGTGGGTTTACCGGCGGCAGTACGTTTTCGCTATCCGCATCAGCTTTCCGGCGGACAGCGTCAGCGCGTGGCGATTGCCCGTGCGTTAATTGCCGAACCGGAAGTGCTGCTGCTCGACGAACCGACTTCAGCGCTGGATGTGTCAGTGCAGGCCGAAATCCTGAATTTACTCAGCGATCTACGCAGCGAACGTAAACTCACCTACATTATGGTGACGCATAACCTCGCGGTGGTAACGCACCTGTGTCAGCGCATTGGCGTGATGCAGAATGGTGAAATGGTGGAGCAGCTAAGCGCCGACGATCTGCGCGCGCGGCGCATCCAGCATCCGCATACCGCTCAACTTTTCGATCTCAGCATGACGCTGGAGGAACCGGCATGACCGCTAACTGGCAACACGCTGCGGATGTCGCACAACAGATCACTGAAAGCTGGCAACAGCCCGGCGCGCCGGGCGGCGCGATGATCCTGTTTGATGCGCAGCAGATTCACTCAACCCACTGCGCCGGATGGGCCGATTTGGCGCAGCAAACGCCGTTCAGCGCCGACAGCGTGGTGCGTTTCGCCTCGATCACCAAACACATCTTTGCCGCTTTGGTGACTGGCCCCGGCCGCCGCTATCTGCAACTTGATGACCCGCTGGCGCAACATCTGCCGCAGCTGAGCGGTGCCAACGGGCAAATTACTGTCGGCCAGGCGCTGGACATGAGCAGCGGCCTGCCGGACGTGCGCGAAACCTTATCGCTGCTGGGATTGTCGGTGTTTAACGCCACCAGCGCCGCCGACCTGCTGGATTTTATCGCGTGTGAAGGCGAGCTCAACTATGCGCCCGGCAGCGAAATCTCTTACACCAACACCGGCTATCGGCTGGTTGAAGAGGCGCTGAAAGCCAAAGGTGTGCAGTTTAACGATCTGCTGCAGCAGTACCTCTGCGATCCGCTGGATATCAATCTGATTGCGCCGGAAAGCTGGTTCGATATCGTGCCCGGTTTGGTGCCAGGCTACTGGCAAAACGGCACGCAGTGGCAGCTTGCCAGCGCCGGATTGCATCTTTCGGCGTCAGGTAGCGTCACCGGCAGCCTCAATCATCTGACGCGCTGGCTGCAAAGCCTGCTGGCCGATAGCGGACCAGGCGCGGGCGTGTTACAGCGCCTGAGTGCGCCGCGCAATCTCAACGATGGCCGCACCAGCGGTTACGGGTTGGGCATCACCAGCTCGACACTCGGCAGCCAAACGCTGTTTGGCCACGGCGGCTCGCATGCCGGTTATAAGAGCTATTTCCTGCTGCATCCGGAGCTGAAACTTGGCGTGGCGCTGGTCGCCAACCGCGAAGATGTCACCACCTCAGAAAGCGTACTGCGGGTGATGGCAGCGCTGCTGAATCGCGCGTTACCGGAGAAAGGGCATGATTTAACGCCCGGCCTTTACGTGGCGGAAAACGCCGCCGACTGGCTGGAGATCAAAGGCGTGACCGCCACCTGGCTTGGCGCAGGTGAAACCTTGTGGCGCGATGATGCGCACGGCGATGCGGTGTCGCTCTCCAGCACCTTCCCCATGCAGTTACGCCATGATGGCGCGGCGATTGTGGGTGAAATCGGTCATGCCGCACGACGTTTTGTGCCGGTGCAGGCCGATCAGGCCAGCCTCGATAATCTGCAGGGCCGCTGGTTCGCGCCGCAGTGGCGCAGCGAGTTAGTGGTTGAAGGGGACAACTTGATCATAGGCATCGGCCCGGCGGCGATTCGCGCGCGGTTGCAGTCGCTGGGCAACGATCGCGTCCTCGCCACCGCGCAGGATGGCCCGTGGGAGAAGCGTTTTGTGATGGCGCGCGCAGGCGATTCGCTGCGGCTGATGTTGAACCGCAGCCGGGTAGTGCGCTTTTTACAGACAGCACGCCCTAAATAATTCGAGTTGCAGCAAGGCGGCAAGTGGGTGAATCCCCAGGAGCTTACATCAGTAAGTGACTGGGGTGAGCACACGTAGCCAACGCAGCGGCGGCTCGAAGTATGACGGGCGCTAAGCCACGTAATGATGTAAACGACCGATTTTCTCGATTTCGACTTCAATCTCATCGCCGGGGAACATAAACAGCGGTGGCGTGCGTTTTTTACCGACGCCGCCCGGTGAACCGGTGATGATCACATCGCCTGGCGACAGCGGGCTGAAGGCAGAAATGTACTCGATGATTTTCGCTACCGGATGCACCATGCTGGCGGTGGTGTCGTTCTGCACTTCGCGCTGATTGAGCCAGGTTTTGATCGCCAGCTGCTGCGGATCGGGGATTTCGTCAGCGGTGGTCATCCACGGCCCGAAACCGCCGGTTTGCTGCCAGTTTTTCCCGGCGGTGAACCAGGTAAATTGCATGTCGCGCACCGTGGCGTCCATAAAGCAGCTGTAGCCGGCAACGTGCTGCAGCGCATCGGCGGCTTTCACCTGATAGGCCGCTTTGCCGATGATCACCGCCAGTTCGCCTTCGTAATCAAATTCCTGCGTCGTCACGGGTTTCAGCAGCGGTTGTTCGTGCGCCGCCAGTGAATCCGCGAAACGTACAAACAGCGTAGGCGCTTCAATCGTCTCGGCAAACTCTTTGCGTTTATCGGCGTAGTTCATGCCAACGCAGAACACTTTGCCAGGATTTTCCACCACCGGCAGGAAGCGGATGGCGCTAAATGGATGATCAATCGGCTGCGAAACGTAGGCATCGAGATCGCTTAATGCGCCGCGTTGCAGCAATGTTTTCAGATCCGGGCAGTCAGCGCCGAGACGCGCGCCGATGTCAATCACGCCCTCATGCTGCACAATACCGTAACTTTTTCTTTGCTGTTCAATGAGATAAAAACTGCAGAGCTGCATGACTGCCTCGTTGTTATATATAAATTGCGCGCAGGTTAGCAAAATTCAGCAGGAGATGCGGACCGACCTGCTGATTCAATGTTCGACATCGCGCAATAAATTGCGCCGCTACGATAAGTGCACATAGATGTAGCGGCGCAATTTATTGCGCAAATTATTTCAATTATGACTGTGTGCTCGCCAGATAAGAGAAAGCGCTCAGCAGGCTAATTAACGTGTTCATGTCATCCGCGCGATAGCCCACGGTAACCGCGTCGAGGCGCGTTACGCCGGGAATCAGGCTGAACAGATCCGCCAGCACCGGTTTGCTGGCTTGCAGCTGCATCTCATAGGGCGCGCTCAGACGCGTGGTGCCGATCTGCCGTTTCCGCTGCACGGCGGCGGTCGCCGCAGCACGAATAGCATTTTGCGCCGCCTGCGGGCTGATAGATTCCGCGCAGGTGTGCGAGATGGCGCGTTTCACGCAAACGTAATCCACCGATGGATAGTGTTCAGCAATCCAGCCTTTGAGCTGATCGTCACCGCTCACCAGCCACAGCGGCGTGCCCTGCTCAGCTGCTGCTGCCGCATAGATATCGCTTTCGCCCATCACTTTGCCGTTGATGTGAATGCGCCAGAACGCACGGCCGTTAATGGTGTGCGCCAGCACGCCCGGTTCGCCCGCCGCGCTGTGGAAGCCGATAAAGAACAGGCCATCAAATGGCTGCTGCTCAATGCCTTCCACCATCGATAAGCCGCGCGGTTTGCCCTGCACCATACGCGCGCGCGGGTCGATATTTTCCGCGCGCAGGTTGGTCATCTGCGCGTGGCTGTCGGCGACCACCACTTCGGTTGCGCCACCGGCGAAGGCACCATCGATGGCGGCGTTGACTTCCTGCTCCATCAAACCGCGCGCTAATTGGTACTCCGCGTGACCGGGTGAACACTGTTCCGGACGCATTACGCCCGCGATGCCTTCGATATCGGCTGAGATGAAGATTTTCATGGGGCTTCCAGTAGGTTGAAATTTCTGCGATTCGTAGCGGCGCGATTTATCGCGCATTTCAATGGCAACACCGAGCCCATCCGGGCATTGCGCAATAAATTGCGCCGCTACGGTTTGATCAGTTCATCAAGTACATTCGTCAGCGATGGACGATGATGGCCGCGAAAACCGGTGACGGCTTCAGCGCTTAATAAGGCATCCAGCACCGCGTGCTCGGTGGCATCGGCGGCGGCGGCAAGCAGCGGTTCCAGCGCAGATTCTTCCGGCGGTTGCGGCTGCGGCTGGGTGGCGAACGCCACAGCAATATCGCCCGAACCGTGGCCCCAATAGCTGCCCAAACGTCCTAAACCGGCACCGGCGCGTTTGGCGACGCGCTTCAGTTGACGCGCATCGAGCGGCGCATCGGTCGCCATAATAATGATGATGGAACCGGCATCGCGTTGCGGCGTCAGCGCCGGCAGCAGCGGCGCGATCATTTCCCCGAGGCGCACGCCATCCAGCGTCAGCGCGGTTAATGCGCCGAAGTTCGCCAGCACCAGCACGCCCAGCGTGGCATTGAGCGACGGAATCATGCGCGATGCGGTGCCAATGCCGCCTTTTAAACTGAAGCAGCTCATACCGCGCCCGGCACCAACGCTGCCGCGATCAAAATCGGCCGTGGCGTTATTCAGGGCCTGTTGCGCCATCGCTTCGGTGATCGCCAACGCCTGAATATCGTTGAGCCAGCCGTCGTTGCACTCCAGCGCCAGCGGATTGACGGTTGGCAAACTGCGGCCCAACTCGCTGTTGCGGCTGATGGCATCGCGCACCAGCGTAGTAAACAGCGTGCCGACTGCCAGCGTGTTGCTCAGCAAAATCGGCGTTTGCAGCACGCCCAACTCTTCGACCTGCACCAGTCCAACCGGCTTGGCGAAACCGTTAAACACCGCCGCCGCACAGGGCAGCGGCTGGGTAAACAGATTGTCGCCCGGCGGCACAATCGCGGTGACGCCGGTTTGTCGCTCGCCGTCGGCTAGCGTGTAATGCCCGACGCGTACGCCCGGTACATCGCTAAGGCGATTGGTGGCACCGCTAACGGTGCGCGGTTGTCCCAGCTGACGCTCGCTGCGCCAGCGTTGCAGCAGCAAGTCGCGCTGCAGTTGTTGAAAATCCATGCTTAGCTCTTCAGTTTGGGATCGAGCGTGTCGCGCAGCGCGTCACCCAGCAGGTTAAACGCCAGCACGGTAATAAATATCGCCAGGCCGGGAAACACGCTGACGTGCCATAAGCCGGCCATCATCATGCTGCGGCTCATCGCCAGAATATTGCCCCACTCCGGCACATCAGGTTCCGGGCCGAGGCCGATAAAACTCAGGCCGGCGGCAGTGAGAATACTGGTGCCGATACGCATGGTGAAATAGACAATCACGTTAGAGAGCGTGCCTGGCAGAATATGGCGCAGCAGAATCACGCGATCCGGCGCGCCGGCGCAGCGCACCGCTTCGACATACGCCGCCTGTTTCAGCGACAAGGTGGAAGCACGCACAATGCGGGCAAACACCGGCACGCTGAAGATCGCCACCGCAATGATGACGTTGTTCAGCCCCGGACCGAGAATCGCCACCACCGCAATCGCCAGCAGCATGCCGGGAAAGGCGAACAGCACGTCGGAGCCACGCATAATCAGCATATCGATCCAACGGCCATAATAGCCCGCCAGCAGGCCCAGCAGCACGCCGACCACCATGCCGAGCGTCACCGACAGCACGCCGACATAGAGCGAGATGCGCGCGCCAAAGATGATGCGACTGAACAGATCGCGGCCCAGTTCATCGGTGCCCATCCAGTGCGTGCTGGACGGCGGTGATGACAGCGCCATCCAGTCTGGCGCCATCGGATCCCAGGGCGCCAGCCACGGCGCAAAAATGGCCACCAGCACCAACAGCAGCACAAAGCCGCCGGAAACCAGCGCCAGCGGATTACGTACCAGCGCGTGCAGGAAATCGCGCCACGGCGAACGGATCGCCTCCTGCGCGTGGGCAGGCAGAGATTGCAGACTCATGAAGGCTCCTGTCGCAGGCGAATCGCTGGGTTGACCACGGCATACAGCAGATCGACCAGCAGGTTAATCACAATAAATTCAAACACAAACAGCATCACCAACGCCTGAATCACCGGCTGATCCTGCGCTTTGATCGACTCGATCAACAGCCAGCCCAATCCCGGCCAGTTGAAGACGCTTTCGACCACGATCGATCCGCCGAGCAGAAAACCAAACTGCAAACCGAGCATGGTGATCACCGGGATCAGCGCGTTGCGCATCACGTGTTTCCACGTCACCAGCCGATTGCGCAGCCCTTTGGCTTTGGCGGTGCGCACATAATCTTCCTGCGCCACTTCGAGAAACGCCGAGCGGGTGAAGCGCGCCATCACCGCCGCCACCGACGAACCGAGCGTGATAGCGGGTAATACGATGTCGCTGGCTTGGTTGAAGCCGCTGACCGAAAACAGGCCAAACGGCATGGCGACGAACTGGATCAGCAGCAGACCGAGCCAAAAGGTCGGCATTGAGATGCCGCCGACGGCGACGCTCATTAAGGTCCAGTCCTGCCATTTTCCGCGTTTTAGCGCGGCAAAGACGCCGAGGAATAACCCCAGAATCACCGACCAGGCAAAACCGGCCAGCGCCAGCCACAGCGTTGGCATAAAGCCCTGTTTGATCACCTCCAGCACCGGTTGTTGGGTGCGATAGGTGACGCCAAGATCGCCGCGCAGCAGGCCGCCGATCCAGTTGATATATTGCTGCGGCAGCGGATCGTTAAGTCCGAGATGCTGACGCGCGGCTTCCACCGCAGCTAAAGGCGCGTCCGGTCCAGCGTAGATGCGCGCCGGATCGCCAGGCAGCAACTTGATGAAGCCGAAGACCAGCAGCGAGACCACCAGCAGAACGGGGATCATCTCCAGCAGTCGGCGAATGATGTATGCGAACATGCGGTTCCTTTGAATGGGGTGCGCATAAATGCGCATCCTACGTTGTAGGGTCGCCATTCATGGCGACCACCAACCTTTACTTAAACGTCGCCTGGTTAAACAGGAAGTTACCATCTGGCAGCATCGACACGCCGCTCAGCGTGCTGCGCTTGCCAACCAGATTGTCTGGTGTGCCGAGGAACGCCACCGGCGCCTCTTTCCACAACACTTTCTGCGCCTCGGCGTAGGCCTCGCCACGCTTCGCCGGATCGGCAGTGGCTAAGCCTCCGGCAATCGCTTTGTCGGCTTCGGCATTGCTGAAATAGGAAACGTTGTACGAGGTCGGCACCCAGGATTCCGTGGCGTAGAGCGGACGCAAGGCCCAATCTGCGTCACCGGTTGAAGTCGACCAGCCGCCATAATAGAGATCAAATTCCGCCTGTTTCGGGTCTTTCACGCCCCACAGTTTGGCGTTGCGCGTGCCAGAATCCATCGGCGTGACCGTGGCGCGAATGCCCACCGTTGCCAGCTGCGCTTTCAATACCTGCGCGGCACGCACGCTGGCGGTGGCGTTGGTGACCCACAGTTTAAGATCGAGACCGTTCGGATAGCCGGCCGCTTTCAGCAGCGCTTTGGCTTCATCTGGCGCATAGCGATAGTTTGGCGTGCTCTGCTTCTGGTAGAACTGCACACCTTCAGGAATCGCCGAACTGGCCGGTTTGCCCATGCCGGCAAAGGCGACTTTTAACCACAGATCGCGGTCGATGGCGTAGTTGATCGCCTGACGCACACGGACATCATTCAGCGGTTTATGCTGAGTGTTGATCGCCATGTAGTAGAGATAAATGCTCGGATCGCGCTGGATCGCCAGTTTGCTGTCGCTCTGCACGGTGGCGATCAGATCCGACGGCAGCGGCCAGATCGCATCAACCTGTCCCGATTTCAGCGCCGCAACGCGCGTGGCATCTTCCGGGCTTGGCGAGAAGATCACGTTATCCACCTTCGGCCAGCCTTTTTGCCAGTAGCCGTCATATTTCGCCAGCGTCACGGCTTTACCCGGCTGCCAGGTCACGAATTTAAACGGACCGGTGCCGACCGGATGCAGGCGCAGCTGCGCTTCTTCCGGATACTGCTTGAGAATCGCCGGGCTCCACATCACCGCTGACGGATGCGCCAGCGTATTAATGAAGGCACCAAAGGATTGGTTGAGCTCGATTTTTACCTGATCCGGCGCCAGCACCGTGACCTTCGCAATCATCTTGTAGAGGCTGTTGCGCTTGAGGCCTTTTGTCTGGTCGGCGAGGCGATCGAGGTTGGCTTTTACCGCTTCGGCATCGAACGGCGTGCCGTCCTGGAAGGTGACGTCTTTACGCAGCGTCAGGGTAAATTCGGTGGCGCTGTCGTTGCTGGTGTAACTCGTGGCGAGCCACGGCTGCAATTTCATCTGCGCATCGAACTGGAACAGGCGCTCAAAGATGCCGCTCTGCACCGAATAGCTGACGTTATCGGAGGTATCGTGCGGGTCGAGGCCGGTGATATCGGCATACATCGAAATGCGCAGATCCTGTGCCTGAGCGGCGGCGGCCAGCGAGAGGGTCAATCCGAGCGCAAGCGCAGTACGGCGAAAAATCGGGTTCATGAAATCTCCTGGTATTGAGGGTTAGCGCGAAACACAGTCAGCGACCCAGTGTTGCGGGGCAACCTGGCGATAACGCGGTTTAATGACCGTTTCTCCCACCTTGCGCAGCGGCGATGGAATTTCGCTCTCTTCGAAAGTGCGGGGTTGACGGTTCTGGGGATCGGCTACCGGCACCGAGGCCAGCAGACGTTGGGTATAAGGATGCTGCGGCTGGTTAAACACCGATTGACGCGGGCCGAGTTCGACAATCTGGCCGAGATACATCACCGCCACGCGATTGGCGATACGTTCCACCACCGCCATATCGTGCGAGATAAAAATCCACGCCACGCCGGTTTGCTGCTGCAGATCCATCATCAGGTTCACCACCTGCGCCTGAATCGACACGTCCAGCGCCGAAACCGCTTCGTCGGCGATGATCACTTTGGGTTTCAGCGCCATGGCGCGCGCAATAGCAATGCGCTGGCGCTGGCCGCCGGAAAATTCGTGCGGATAGCGCCGCGCATGCTCTGGCAATAAGCCCACGCTTTTTAACAATGCATCGACCTGCGGCGATGCTTCTTCCAGCGACTTCACCATGCCGTGCAGCAGCAGCGGTTCGGCAATGGTGAAACCAACGGTCAAACGCGGATTGAGTGAGGCATAGGGATCCTGAAATACCATCTGGATTTCACGGCGCAGCGGCTGGAACTGCGCCTCTTTCAGGTTGGCGATTTCATTGCCCTGAAAATGGATGCTATCGGCATCGCTGTTAATCAGCCGCATCAACGCGCGACCGGTGGTGGATTTTCCGCAGCCACTTTCGCCAACAATCGCCAGGGTTTCACCGGGCCACAGGCTGAAATCGATCTGCTCCACCGCGTGGACCTGATGGGTCAGCGCCGAGAAAATGCCGCTGCGAATCGGGTAGTACACTTTCAGACCGCGCACATCCAGCAGCGGCGTTTCGTCATAGCGCGCGGTGCGCTGCTCGCCTTTGTCTCCCGTCTGGGAACCCAATAGCGGAAAACGCTGCGGCCACGCGTGTTCGCGCATATCGCCGAGTTTCGGCACGGCCGCGAGTAACGCTTTGGTATAAGGATGCTGCGGCGCATTGAAAATTTCCGTCACGCTGCCCTGTTCAACCACTTCGCCACGCAGCATCACCACCACGCGATCGGCAATTTCGGCCACCACGCCCATATCGTGGGTGATGAACAGCACCGCCATCTGTTTCTCGCGTTGCAGATCACGCAGGATGTGCAGAATTCGCGCCTGCACCGTGACATCCAGCGCAGTGGTCGGTTCATCGGCAATCAACAGTTGTGGATCGCAGGCCAGCGCCTGAGCAATCATCACGCGCTGGCGCATTCCGCCCGACAGCGAGTGCGGGTAGCTTTTCATCACGCGATCGACATCGGCGATGCGCACCTGACGCAGCAGTTCACGCGCACGCGCATCGGCCTGGCTTTTGTCGCAAATCTGGTGGTCACGCAGCGCTTCGGTCAGCTGATCGCCAACGCGCAGTACCGGATTGAGCGAGGTCATCGGCTCCTGGAAAATCATCGCCATCTCACGACCCCGCAAGGCGCGGCGCTGCGTTTCATTCAGGTTGGCCAGTTGATGCGCTTTGCCCTGACGATCGCGAAATTGCATGCTGCCGCGATCGATGCGTCCGGAGGCCGCCAGCAAGCCCATTACGGCTAACGAGGTGACCGATTTGCCCGAGCCACTTTCGCCCACCACGGCGACAATTTCGCCTTGGTGAATGTTAAAACTGATGCCCTTCAGCGCCTGATTTTCGCCGCTGCGGCCGCGAAAACTGACGCTAAGGTCTTGAATCGCGAGCACCGGTGGTGAACCGGCAACGCTGGCGGCGTTGGGGGTAAGTAAAGTGTCCGTCATCGTTGCTCCGCGTGCGGGTTACAGCCAGATTTGGCCTTGAGCATAAGAAAGGAAGGGCGAGCTGTCGGCGGCCAACCAAATTGGGCCATCGAGATCGACATGCTCAGCGGCAATCGCTACCGGTAATGCCGCCTCCATCGCCAGTGATGAACCGAGCATGCAGCCCACCATCAGCCGCATATCGAGCTTCTGTGCCTCTTCCACCATGGCCAGCGCTTCGGTCAAACCGCCACACTTATCCAGCTTGATGTTGATCATCTCGTAGCGGTTGCGCAGCTGCGCAATATCTTCACGCGTATGGCAGCTCTCATCGGCGCAGACCGGAATCGGGTGCGCGAAACGCTGCAGTTCATGATCCTGGCCCGCCGGCAGCGGCTGTTCGACCATCGCGATGTTAAAGCTGACCAGCGCGTTGAGCAGGCTGGGCAAATCCACGCCCGACCAGGCTTCATTGGCATCAATGATTAAGGTGGCGCGCGGCGCGGCCTGGCGAATCGCGGCGACTTTTTCCAGAATCTCGTCGCGGTTGAGTTTGATTTTCAGCAGGATGGCACCGCGGGATACCGCATCGGCAGCAGCGGTGGCCATGTTCGCGATGGAATCGAGGCTGAGGGTTTCGGCGGTGATCACCGAGGGCGGCTGACGGCGCTCGCACTGTTGCCACAACGTGTGCTTCGCCAGTGCAGCATCGAGGCGCCACAGCGCACAGTCCAGCGCATTACGCGCTGAACCGGCGGACAAACGGCTTTGCAGATCGAGACGGCTCAAGCCCGCTTCAATGTCGGCGCGCAGCGCGTCCAGTTCGGCGTTGACGCTTTCTGGCGTTTCATCGTAGCGCGGCGTTGGCGTACATTCGCCGCGGCCAATAAAGCCATTCTGCTCCAGCGTCACGCGAATCACCGTCACTGCGGTGCGTGTACCGCGTGAGATAGCGAACGGCCGCGCCAGCGGCAGCTCCAGCACTTCAATCTGCATGCGCCGCATGTTAGCCGCGCTCCTGCAGCAGCGCGGCGATATCCGCGATGCCGAAACGCACCGGGTCAGTGGCGGGTACGCCAAATTCCGCGCTGATTTCCGCACAGTAAGCGCGCGCTTCATCTTCGCTGTAGTTGGAGGTGTTGATAGCGAAACCGGCCAGCTGTACCGCGTCGCTGGTGACGTGCGCGGCGCGCAGGTTGGCTTCAACGCAATCTTTCAGGCTAACCATCGGCTGATGCGGCAGATGGCGCATATGTGGGCGGCCCATTTCGTGGCACATCACCAGCCAATGCGGCTGCGCACCGTGGATAAGTCCCATGCTGACGCCAGCATAAGAAGGATGGAACAGCGAACCCTGACCTTCAACAATATCCCAGTGATCGGCATCATTGGCTGGCGACAGCGCTTCGGCCGCACCGGCGATGAAATCGGCGATCACGGCATCAATTGCAATGCCTTCCCCTGCGACCAAAATGCCGGTCTGCCCGGTGGCGCGGAAATCGGCTTTCATGCCGCGTTCGCGCATCGCCGCTTCCAGCGCCAGCGAGGTATACATCTTGCCAACGGAGCAGTCCGTACCAACAGTAAGTACACGCTTACCTGAGCGCTTTTTACCGCTGCCCACATTCAGTTTTGGACGCATGTGGCGCAGGTCGAACAGCTCCACACCAAACTCTTTGGCCAATGCCACCAATTCCGGCTCATCGACTAAACGATGGTGCAAACCGCTGGCGACATTCAATCCCGCGGTAAGGGCGCTTTTGACCGTGTCGAGCCAATGCGCGGGCAGATAACCACCGGCGTTGGCGGTGCCGAGCACCAGCGTTTTAGCACCGCGCGCTTTGGCGGCGGCGATATCGAGTTCTTCAAGGCCAAGACTGACGGTGCAGCCGGGCAGTTTGATTTCGCCAACGCACTGTTCTGGACGCCAGACATGAATGCCGCGTGCGGTTTTAGCGGCCAGTGGATCGGTTACGTCGCCGAGGAAGAGTAAATAAGGTTGTGGGATCAGCATGATGTTTCTCGTTTCAGACGGTTTATAGGGCCTGAACTGACTATTTCATGCTGGAGAAAGGGTGACGAATGCTTGTTTAGTGGCGAGGTATAACCTCAGGCTATAGGCAGATCGAAATGTGATGGCTGAAGGGATATATCAATGCGTTAGGAAGAAAAGGGTGGGAGGCGTAGTGCGAGAGATAAGAAAACAGTTGATAACCACAGGTCGATCCCTGACCGCGATTATCGAGGGTATCTGGCGGGGTGCATTAATTTAATGCACCTGGCGGTACGTGTTTAAACGTCTCAACATAGGAGCGGAACACGTTGCGGAAAAAGCGTTTCATAAGGCACCTGGTTCAAAAAATGTTGAATAAATACGCGAAAAGTATAACTCCTGAGCGTTTTTACCGCAAATATTTTTGAAGTGGATCACAGAATGGGGATTTATTGGGAATTTATTGGGGATTTATTGGGGATTTGCGGTGGTCGCCATGAATGGCGCCCCTACAGCAGGCGCAGTTGAAATTGTAGGGTGCGCATTTATGCGCACCAGGCAGCAGCATCGTTAGTTAAACCAACCCATGTGTTCGCTTAAAATGGTGCAGCCAATGCTGATCAGCACCACCCCGCCCAGCACTTCCGCCCATTTGCCCATCACCGGACCGATAAAACGACCGACCATTACGCCGGTAGTCGCCATTATGGTGGTGGCGGCGCCGATGGTGACAGCGGTCATAATGATATTTACCTGCAAAAACGCCAGACCGACACCGACCGCCAGCGCATCAAGACTGGTGGCAACGGCGGTTAACGCCAGCACCATAAAACCGTGACGCTGCGGCGCTTCGCAAGGCTCATCAGCGGTTTGACGGAAGCCTTCCATCATCATACGACCGCCCAACACGCTTAACAGACCAAACGCCACCCAGTGATCCCACGCCATAATGTAGCGGCTGGCCGCCAGGCCTATCGCCCAGCCAATCAGCGGCGTCAGCATTTCAATGACACCAAAAATCAATCCGGTACGCAGCGCTTCTTTAAAATTCGGGCGATTCAAGGATGCGCCTTTGCCCAATGCTGCAGCGAAAGCGTCCATTGACATACCAAAGGCCAGAATAAGGGTTGCGATAAATGTCATGGGTTTTCAATCAATGCCGCGGAACAGGCTGTAAAGCCGCTACTTCTCCGCATTTATTGTTCAGTAATGAAAAAGTGCGCGCAGTCTAACACGCAAAAACGCCAAAAAAAAGACAGTAAAATCAGGGATTTAAGTATAGCAAAGGCTATAACTCTTAACTAAAGCTCATTTTGACGCTAAGTGAATGGAATAGAAGAAATTTCTTAGAGCGAATCGGCATGGGGATTGCACCACGCCGCCGTTTTATGCGCTAATGCCCGCGCTAACTGATTTGGAAAATGATCATGAATAACCCGTTCGAAACGCTGATTATCCCTGGGGGCATTCTGCTGCTGGGCTTTCTCTCCGCCCTGCTGTTGCCCGCGCCCTCATTTGGCATTGAGCTGGCTAAACAGTTGCAAGAAAGTTTGCATCTGATGGATGTTAATCAGCTGTATACCATCGTCTTTAGTTTGTGGTTTTTGCTGCTGGGGGCGATTGAGTTTTTCGTGATTCGCTTCTTATGGCGTCGACGTTCGCGTTGATTACTTTTCAGTCAGGTGATGCATTTTTCCTCTGAAGGGCACGCCGCGTCGCGCCCAAAATCATCACCACAAAAATGTAACATTAGTTTTACACGAAAAGGCGAAATATCGAGCAACATAAAATCCGCATAAATAATCAATTTGTGTAAATTCTTTAATTATCAATTCATTAAAGTGTGACACAGCTCACCGACCGTTTACTCCCGCCTTCCAATCACTCACAATAACGCAACAAATATTTTACCCTAAGCGTCTGATTAAGAGATAAAAATCCCTTATGACCGCGGGGTTGAGCTGATTAATTCTTATGCTGAATCATTTCCGCCTTTAAAAAATAAACAAACGTTTAATTCCGATACGAGAATGTTATATTCGAATGCATATGCATAACGTGCAGTTAACCGTTATCGTCCCCATGACTTATACCTGAGTCTTAACCTTTGAGAGATAGCGCCACGCGCTCGAAAGAAGCGCGGCTATTTCGCCTGCGAACCTGTTGAGCTTCAGGTCAACAGAGAGAGGAGATGTCGCCTCATGAGTACTACTGCGGTAAATCTGGCGCTCGCCGCCGCTGGCAAGGAAAGCGCAAACCTTCAGGAACGGAAAGATGTCGACGTACTGCTGATTGGCGCAGGCGTGATGAGTGCGACCTTGGGCGCATGGCTGCAAGATCTCGAGCCTGACTGGTCGATTGAGATGGTTGAACGCCTCGATGATGTGGCCGTTGAATCCTCTAATGGCTGGAACAACGCCGGCACCGGTCACGCCGCATTGGCGGAGCTGAACTATACGCCGCAAAAAGCGGATGGCAGCATCGACATCGCTAAAGCGGTGGCGATTAACGAATCGTTCCAGATGTCGCGTCAGTTCTGGGCCTATCACGTTCAGAAAGGCAACCTGCGTAATCCCAAAAGTTTTATCCACAGTACGCCACACATGAGTTTCGTCTGGGGCGACGATAACGTTGAGTTCCTGCGTAAACGCTTCAATGCGTTGCAGAAAAGTACGCTGTTCCGCGGCATGAATTACTCAGAAGACCGCGCGCAAATCGCACAGTGGATTCCGCTGGTGATGAACGGACGTGACAGCAAGCAAAAAGTCGCCGCGACCTGGACCGAAATGGGCACCGACGTGAACTTTGGTGAAGTGACGCGTCAGCTGATTGCTTCTTTAGAGAAGAAAGCCAATTTCCGCCTGCGCTTACGTCAGGAAGTGCGTGATATTAAGCGCCTGAGCGATGGCCGCTGGCAGGTGAGCCTGCATAATCTGGCTAGCGGGGAAAACCGCGTCCTGACTACGCACCAGCTGTTTATTGGCGCGGGTGGCGCGGCGTTGCCACTGCTGCAGAAATCCGGCATTCCTGAAGTGAAAGGCTACGCCGGTTTCCCGGTGGGCGGCTCATTCCTTGTGACGGAAAATCCGGAAATCGTTAAGCAGCACATGGCGAAGGTGTACGGCAAAGCCAGCGTTGGCGCACCGCCAATGTCGGTGCCACACGTCGATACCCGCGTGCTGGACGGCAAACAAGTGCTGCTCTTTGGCCCATTCGCCACCTTCTCCACTAAGTTCCTTAAACAAGGTTCATTATTGGATATGTTCGGCGCGATGAACGGCAGCAACCTCAAACCGATGGTGCAAGTTGGGCTGAAGAGTTTCGATCTGGTGAAATATCTGGTTGATCAGGTATTACAAAGTGACAGCGATCGTATGGAAGCCTTGCGCGCTTATGTGCCGCAGGCGAAACAGGAAGATTGGCGTTTAGTCACTGCCGGCCAGCGCGTGCAGATCATTAAGAACGATGCTAAAGAAGGCGGTGTGTTGCGCCTTGGTACGGAAGTTGTAACGTCTGAAGATGGCTCAATTTCGGCCTTACTGGGTGCATCGCCGGGCGCATCAACCGCCGCGCCGATTATGCTTGAGCTGATGGCGAAAGTGTTCCCAGAACAGATGCGTTCCCCAGAATGGCAGACCAAAATTCGCATGGTAATCCCTTCGTGGGGTCGCAAACTGAACGGCGATGTGGCGCTGACCGAAAAAGTGCTGGCCGATACCAGCCGGATACTGCAACTCGACTACGAGCCGGTGATTACCCCGGATGCCGCGAACGATGAAGCGCGCGAAACGGCGCACGTGGTGGGGAAGTAATAAGGTAGCATCAACCCAGGTCGCCATGAATGGCGACCCTACAATGTAGGGTGCGCATTCATGCGCACTGAAATCACTAACTTAGCAGTACCGCGTCATACAGCATCCAGGCCGTTGTCGCCACCAGCGATAACGCCATCAAACTGTTAAACGCCTGGCGTTTCCACGCGACTTGCAGATGGTTGCGCAGGCGGTCGCCCAGCGCGGCCCAAATCAAAATACACGGCAAATTCAATGCGGCGAAGCCCAGTAATACGGTTAATACGCCGTTGCTGTTGGCGTACATCAGCGCCACGTTGGTGACCATCAGCCAGGCCTTTGGATTTACCGCCTGAAAACAGATGCCGCCTATTAGCGTCATTGGACGCGGCCGTTCGCGCAGCTGCGGCGCGCCGGCGCGGAAAATCTTCCACGACAGCCACAGCAAGTAGCTGCAACCGACAATCGTTAGCGGCAGGCGAATCGCGCCCATCCAGTGCAGCAATACATCCAACGCCACACTCGCCAACAGCATCTGTATCGCGCAACCCACCAGGATGCCAAATAGCATCGGCAGCGTGCGCTTAAAGCCAAAGTTTACGCCGGAGGTCGCCAGCAGCAGGTTGTTGGGGCCTGGCGTGATCGACATAACGGTGACATAACTGAAGAATGAGGGATCGAGCATGATGCACTTCCTTGAGAACCAATAATGCCTTCATGCTAATGCGGACGCAGCAATGGAAACAGAGACACAAAACCACTATTGTAATGGATACAGTTGTCTTAAAAATGAATTGTATCCATAGCGCGCGGAGGCTTTTGTGTCCCTTCCACTCTCATCCGGCCAAACGCTGTATCAGCAGCTGGTCGACAGTTTTGCCGAGTCGATTCATCAGGGCACGCTAAAGCCGGGTAAACGGCTGCCGGCGATCCGTCGCGTGGCGCAATCGCATCAGGTCAGCATCAATACCGTGCTCAATGCGTGGCAAATTCTGGAAGATCGCGGCCTGATCGAATCGCGTCCGCAATCCGGCTATTACGTGCGGGGCGTGTTGCCCGCCGTAACGCGCACGATTAAGCCGCTCACCACAAAAATCAACGATCCCAGCTCGCAAAAGTTGGAGCTGATTGAGCAGGTGTTTGCCGCGCAAAACAATCCGGATTACACCAACATTTCGCTGGCCTGTCCGCAGGATGGCACCTTCTATCCCGCCGCTCGTTTGGGGCGCATTACCGCGTCAATTTTGCGGCAGAACCCTGACATTATTGGACGTTACGCGCTTCCGCCTGGTAGTGAGCGCTTACGTGAGGAGATTGCGCGCCGTGCGCTGCATAACGGCATTAATCTGCCGCCGCAGGAAATTACCCTCACCCACGGCTGCATGGAAGCATTGCAGCTGGCGCTGCGCGCGGTGACCAAACCCGGTGATTGCATTGGTTTGGAATCGCCAACCTATTTCTTCCTGTTCCCGCTGCTGGCTTCGCTGGGGCTTAAGGCGCTGGAAATTCCGACCGATCCGCAGCAGGGCTTGTCGCTTGATGCACTGGAGATGTTGCTGCAAGAGAAGCGGATTCAGGCGGTGATCGCCATGCCTGGCGCACAGAATCCGCTGGGATATGTAATGCCGCTGGAGAACAAAAAGCGGCTGGCAAAGTTAGTGAATACTTACCACGTTCCGCTGCTGGAGGATGGTTTGTATGACGAACTGCAGTTTGAGTGGCCGCTGTCGCCGCCAGTGAAGGCCTTTGATAGCGATGGCTGGGTGATTTACTGCACCAGTTTTACCAAAACCGTGGCGCCGGATTTTCGCATCGGCTGGACCGCCGCCGGGCGTTTTCATCACATTATCGCCCACCTCAAAGCGGTTTCATCGATGGCAGAATCACGCTTGTTGAGTGAAACGCTGGCCGAGTTTCTTGCCAGCGGCGGTTACGATCATCATCTGCGTACGCTGCGTCGGCGCTATGCGGCGAATCTGGATGCGGCGCGCGGTATTCTGGCGCGCCACTTCCCGCAAGGCACGCGCGCTACCCTGCCGCGCGGCGGATTTGTTTTTTGGGTAGAACTGCCGGGAAATATCGATACCGTGGAGATGTTTCATCATCTGTTGCAGGAGCAAATCTGTGTGACGCCCGGCGCGCTCTACTCCCTGAGCGATCGCTACAAACACGCGCTGCGGCTCTCTTGCTGCTATCCGTTCGATGAGCGTTATACATGGGCGTTACAGCGCACTGGCGCACTGGCCTGTGAGATGACAGGCCTCGCGCCGGGACAGGATCAGGGTTTGCCGTTGCGACCCCAGGTGGTGTAAGGCTCGCGCTCGGTCAGACGCTCATAGTAGGTCTGCACCGCCGGGAAGTTGGGATGCTCGAGCGGCGTTTCAAACCAGCGATTCACCGCCAGCCCAACCGGAATATCCGCTAGCGAGAAATTGCGGCCCGCGACATAGCGCCCGGTTTTCTCCAGATGCTGGTTGAGAATATTCATGGTGTGCGTCCAGCCTTTGACGGCCGCAGCCAGCAAGCGCGGATCCTGGTGCGCTGGCGAGTTACGTACCAGCGACATAAACGCGTAGCGCCAGGAAGTATTGAGTTCGGTGGCTTGCCAATCCATCCACTGATCGACCGGCGCGCGCGCGCGGGGATTCTCTGGATAGAGCCATTCGCCGCCGTTGCTGTTGGCGAGATAGCGCAGAATGGCGTTGGATTCCCACAGCACGAAGTCGTCCTCGATAATCACCGGGACCATCGCGTTGGGATTGAGCGCCATAAACTCTGACGAGTGCAGCGATTGTGGATCATCACCCCAGGGTTCTAATTCGTACGCAATATCGAGTTCTGCGCACAACCACAGAACTTTTCGCACGTTAATTGAAGAAGTACGGCCGAGAACTTTTAGCATTGCGGACTCCGATTCCAGAATTCTTAATCTATTCATAGTCCTGTTGCTGGCCTTTCGCAATCGACAGGATGTAAATCCGGATTTCAGACAACCTCAACGAGGAAGGAATAACAATGAAGGTCGCATTTAAACAGGTGGATGTGTTTACCTCATCGGCGTTTAAAGGGAACCCGCTGGCGGTGATTATGGATGCACAGGGATTGAGTGACGCGCAGCTGGCAGCGATTGCACGCTGGACCAATCTGTCGGAAACCACCTTTGTGCTGCCACCACAGGATGCGGCAGCGGATTACCGCGTGCGCATTTTTACTGTCGAAGGCGAACTGCCGTTTGCCGGCCATCCAACGCTAGGCACCGCGCATGCGCTGCTGGAAGCCGGTTGGCCGTTAATAACACCGGGCAAAATCGTGCAAGAGTGCGGCGTGGGTCTGGTTGAGGTGAATATTAGCGCCGACGGCGCGCTGGCGTTTGCGGCACCCGCTGCAACCCTAACGCCCTTTAGCGATGCGCTGATGAGCAGCGCGCTGAACAGTGAATCTTTCGATCTCAGCCAATCGCCGACCATTGTCGATATGGGCATTCGCTGGTTGCTGATTCCCATGAGTAGTGCGCAGGCGGTGCTGGATGTGGTGCCGTCAGCAGCGGATTTACACCGTTTGCATCAACATGCCGACGTTAACGGCACGGCGATTTTTGGGGCATTACCGTCGGATGAGAACGAGCAGTATGAAGTGCGTGCGCTGCTGGTTGAAAATGGCAGTTTGACCGAAGATCCGGTAACCGGCAGCGCCAATGCGTGTCTGGCGCGCTATTTCGCCGCGCAGGGTCATACGCAAAATTATCGGGCGCGTCAGGGCAGCGCGATTCAGCGAGAAGGACGAATTCAGGTAAGTTTTACGGATGAAGCGATCTGGATTGGTGGGCAAACGGTGACGGTGATTGATGGGACGATTTCGTTGTAAGGTTGCCATTTATGGCAACCTTGGCGGGTGACAATATTTCACAAGGTCGCCATTAATGGCGACCCTACATATTACAGTCCTTGCCCGCCTGAGGCTTCAATGCGCTGTGCGGTGATCCAGCCGGTTTCATCGCTGAGAATCGCGCTGATCGCATCACCGATATCATCCGGCAAGCCGACGCGGCCCAATGCGGTCACCGAGGCGATATGATCGTTGAGATCTTTGGTGTCACGCACGCGCCCGCCGCCGAAATCGGTTTCAATCGCGCCGGGCGCCAGGATGTTGACACGAATATGGCGTTCACCCAGCTCTTTAGCCTGATAGCGGGTTAATACCTCCATCGCGCCTTTGATGGAGGCATAAGTGCCGGAGCCCGGCAGCGTCAAACGGGTTAAGCCGCTAGAGATATTCAGGATGCGTCCACCATCAGCGATCAGCGGCAATAGCTTCTGCGTCAGGAAGAACGGCCCTTTAAAGTGCACCTTCACCAGCGCATCAAACTCCTCTTCCGTGGTCTCTGCGAACAGCTTGTAGTGACCGTGTCCGGCGTTGTTCACTAAATAATCAAAGTTGTCACGCTGCCAGGTTTGCTGCAGCGCTTCCTTCACCTGCGCCACGAAGCCGTCGAACGAGCTTGTGTCGCCAACATCCAGCTGCAACGCCACCGCACGTGCGCCCAGCGCTTCAATTTCTTGCACTACCGCCTGGGCTTCTTCCGCATGACCGCGATAGGTAAATAGGATATCGGTGCCTTTGGCGGCCAGTTTCAGCGCCCCATTCTTGCCTAAACCGCGATTTCCGCCGGTAATCAATGCAATTTTATGACTCATATTTCGCTCCAGTTGGAAAATTGAACACGTGTTAAGGATATTCGTGAATAATTGATCTATAAACGCAGAGGAATACGCAGCACTGTTTCACTAACAACAACAATCGGTGAACAACATGGATAAAATTCACGCAATGCAGGTCTTTGTGCGGGTGGCAGAAATGGGCAGTTTTACCCGTGCGGCAGAAAGTTTGGGTTTACCGAAAGGCAGCGTTTCGCGCCAGCTGCAGGCGCTAGAGAATCAAATGGGGACGCGCCTGCTGCACCGCACCACGCGACGCGTGCATCTGACGCAGGATGGCTTGGTTTATTACGATCGCTGCCTCGATTTGCTCTCGATGCTAGACGATATGGATAGCCTGTTCCAGCACGATC
Organism: Pantoea sp. X-Soil-ISGK-421; assembly: GCF_059730785.1. Taxonomy (NCBI): domain Bacteria; kingdom Pseudomonadati; phylum Pseudomonadota; class Gammaproteobacteria; order Enterobacterales; family Erwiniaceae; genus Pantoea; species Pantoea sp. X-Soil-ISGK-421. The sequence goes on from NZ_AP035979.1 coordinate 3,897,567, forward strand.
CCGCCACCTTAAGCGGCAAACTGCGCGTTGATATGTCGGTGGCGATGGCAACCGGCTTTGTGCTGCCACGTTTGCCGGAATTTTTGCAGCACTATCCCGGCCTGGAAATTGAACTGAGCAGCAGCGATCGCCAGGTGGATGTGATTCGCGAAGGCTTTGATTGCGTGGTGCGCGTAGGCGAGCTGAAAGATTCCGGGCTGATTGCACGAAAAATCGGCTCATACGCCTTGATCAATTGCGCCAGTGCCGACTACCTTTCCCGCTTCGGCATGCCGGTGCGACTGGAAGATCTGTCGCAACATGCGATGGTGCATTACACCCAGCAGCTTGGGCAACCTTCTCATGGCTTTGAATATTTCGATGGCAAGCAGTGTCATTACATTCAAACTGGCGGCGTGGTCACGGTGAACAGTACCGAAACCTATCGCGCAGCGTGCATGGCTGGGCTCGGCATTATTCAGGTGCCAGCGATGGGTGTGCAGCCGCTGCTGGAGTCAGGACAACTGGTTGAAGTACTGCATCACTTCCCGGCTAAACCGATGCCGATCTCACTGCTTTATCCGCATCGCCGTAACGTGGCACGCCGCGTGCGGGTGTTTATGGAGTGGCTGAGCCAGGTCTTGCAGGAGTATGTGACATAGCAGGCTATAATTGTATTTTCGCAGTGAACAGGATGACTATCGTCTATGACGGACAAAAACCTTAAAAAGACTGAGTCAGAGGCAGAAAACAAGCCGCTGATTGATATTAAAACCGGCAATAAAACCGTAGATGGCTCGATCCAAAATGTGTCGCGCTTCGCTGCCTGGTTTCAGGCGATTCCGGCGGTGGCGCATTTTATGCGCGCGCTGGAACGCTTTAACGATCGTCTCGGCAGCCAGTTTGGCGCGGCGATCACCTACTTCTCTTTTCTCTCCCTGATACCGATTTTGATGGTCTCCTTTGCGGCAGTCGGCTTTGTGCTGGCGTCGAATCAGGATTTGCTCACCGAGTTGATCAACAAAATCGTTAACAGCATCAGCGATCCGACGCTGGCCACCACGCTGAAAAATACAGTGAATACCGCGATTCAACAGCGTGCCACGGTGGGATTAACCGGTTTGCTGCTGGCGCTTTACTCCGGCATTAACTGGATGGGTAACCTGCGTGAAGCGGTGCGCGCGCAGTCGCGCGACGTGTGGGAACGCACGCCGGACGATCAGGAGAAATTCTGGAAGAAGTACGCACGCGATCTGCTTTCGCTGCTGGGTTTGATGTTCGCGCTGGTGATTACGCTGTCGCTGACCTCCATTGCCGGTGCAGCGCAGGCAGCGATCGTCAATGCGTTAGGGTTGGAAGGCATTGAGTGGCTGCGCCCCGCGATGACGGTGATTGCGTTATCCATCTCAATCTTCGCTAACTATCTGCTGTTCCTGTGGATATTCTGGATTCTGCCGCGCCATAAACCGCGCAAAAAGGCCTTGTTCCGCGGCACGCTGCTGGCAGCGATTGGCTTTGAAGTGATCAAGTTTGTCATGACGCTGACGCTGCCGAAGCTGGCAACCTCGCCATCAGGCGCGGCCTTTGGTTCGGTGCTCGGTTTGATGGCGTTCTTCTACTTCTTTGCACGTTTGACGCTGTTTTGCGCGGCGTGGATCGCCACCGCGAAGTACAAAGATGATAAAGAGATGCCACAGCCGCATCAGGCAAAATAAGCCACCCGCTTGTTACAATTGCCTGACTAGCTAAAAATGTTTCCTGCTGGCTATTTTTACCGCAAAAACCAGCAGGAAACGCTGAAGGGTCACTTTAATTTGGCCCTTTTGCAGAGATTCCCGCCAAAAAAGTGACACTTCCCGTTCCCATCCGCCACTGATCGCAGCAACTCAGAAATTATCCACTTATTCGCCGAAAAAGCCCGGTCTGACGCGGTTTTTCGCCATTGAATGCCGCAAACCAGGTGCGTAAGATTCTCTGTCTACATTTACAATTAAGAAACACTTATGCAAGCCTCCATCACAGAAACACTCGACAAAAAACACGACGAAACGCCGGTCAATTCACGTGGCAAAGTGGTTGTGGCATCGCTTGTCGGCACCGCCATTGAGTTCTTCGATTTCTATATCTATGCCACCGCCGCGGTGATTATTTTCCCGCACATCTTCTTCCCGCAGGGCGATCCGACCGTGGCAACCCTGCAGTCGCTGGCGACCTTCGCTATCGCCTTCGTTGCGCGCCCTATCGGTTCTGCCGTGTTTGGCCACTTTGGTGACCGCGTCGGACGCAAAGCAACGCTGGTTGCTTCGCTGCTGACCATGGGCGTTTCGACGGTGCTGATTGGTTTGCTGCCAGGTTATGAAACCATTGGCGTGGCAGCGCCGCTGCTGCTGGCGCTGGCGCGTTTTGGTCAGGGTCTTGGTCTCGGTGGCGAATGGGGCGGCGCAGCACTGCTGGCGACCGAAAATGCCCCAGCAAAAAAACGCGCGCTCTATGGTTCATTCCCACAGCTCGGTGCGCCGATTGGCTTCTTTTTCGCTAACGGCACATTCCTGCTGCTTTCGTGGCTGCTGACCGATGAGCAGTTCATGAACTGGGGCTGGCGCGTGCCGTTTATTCTTTCTGCGGTGCTGGTGTTGATTGGCCTGTATGTGCGCGTTTCGCTGCATGAAAGTCCGGTGTTCGCCAAAGTGCAGAAAGAGAACAAGCAGGTGAAAATGCCGATTGGCACGCTGCTGAGCAAGCATATGACGGCAACCATTCTGGGCACCTTCATCATGCTCGCCACCTATACACTGTTCTACATTATGACCGTTTACTCAATGAGTTACGGTACTGCACCTGCGCCAGCTGGCCTCGGCTACTCGCGTAACAGCTTCCTGTGGATGTTGATGGTGGCGGTGATTGGTTTTGGCGTGATGGTGCCGATTGCGGGTCTGTTAGCCGATCGCTTTGGTCGTCGTAAAACCATGATCACCATTACGCTGATGATTATTGCCTTCGCATTGATGTTCCCAATGCTGCTGGGTTCCGGTTCTCAGGTGTTGGTGATGGGCTTCCTGATCCTGGGCTTAAGCATTATGGGGCTGACGTTTGGTCCGATGGGCGCGCTGCTGCCAGAGCTGTTCCCGACTGAAGTGCGTTATACCGGCGCATCATTCTCCTATAACCTGTCGTCGATTCTTGGTGCATCCGTGGCGCCTTATATCGCCACCTGGTTGAACGCCAATTACGGTTTGCAGGCGGTGGGTTTCTATCTGGCTTCGATGGCAGTGTTGACACTGATCGCGCTGATTGCCTGTAAAGAGACGCGCAATCAGACGCTGTATGAAGCGGTGTGATTGAGCGGTGTTCGCTGTCCCCCTCCTCGGTCCTCCCCCATAAATGGGGGAGGAAGATGCTGCCATATGTTCGTTCTGAAGCTGCATGTGGCAGCGTCTCCTTCCCCCGCTTGCGGGGGAAGGCCGGGATGGGGGACAGCGAGTACATACATAGAGCAACAGCGAGCACTAATTAAAAAAAACCCCGGCAAGCCGGGGTTTTTTATTGTGCTGAAAACTGTGTCGCGCGTGGCTTAGCCAGCAACAGCGATACGTTTCATGTCGGTCATGTAGCCACGCAGTTTGCGGCCTACCGATTCGATTGGATGCTGACGTACCGCTTCGTTGACGTCACGCAGCTGCGCGTTATCAACCTGAGTCCCTTCAATCGCTTTGCCCAGATCGCCCGGCTGCAGCGTGGTCATGAACTCTTTCAGCAGGGGAACCGCTGCGAAGGAGAACAGGTAGTTACCGTATTCTGCGGTATCAGAGATAACCACGTTCATTTCATACAGACGCTTACGGGCGATAGTGTTGGCAATCAGCGGCAGCTCATGCAGTGACTCGTAGTAAGCCGACTCTTCGATGATGCCTGCATCCACCATGGTTTCGAACGCCAGCTCAACGCCTGCTTTCACCATCGCAACCATCACGACGCCTTTGTCGTAGTATTCCTGCTCTTCGATTTTGCCCTCAAACTGCGGTGCGTTTTCGAATGCCGTTGCGCCGGTCTCTTCACGCCAGGTCAGCAGGTTTTTGTCATCGTTAGCCCAGTCAGCCATCATTCCCGATGAGAATTCACCAGAGATGATGTCATCCATGTGCTTCTGGAACAGCGGCGCCATGATGGTTTTCAGCTGCTCAGACAGCGCATAAGCACGGATTTTCGCCGGGTTAGACAAGCGATCCATCATCAGCGTGATGCCACCAAACTTCAGGGATTCAGTGATGGTTTCCCAGCCGAACTGAATCAGTTTTTCGGTATAAGCGGCGTCGTGACCTTCAGCCACCAGCTTGTCGAAACACAGCAGAGAACCGGCCTGCAGCATACCGCACAGGATGGTCTGCTCGCCCATCAGGTCAGATTTCACTTCTGCAACGAAAGAAGATTCCAGCACGCCCGCACGGTCGCCGCCGGTGGCTGCGGCCCAGGCTTTCGCAATCGCCATGCCTTCGCCTTTTGGATCGTTTTCCGGGTGAACGGCGATCAGCGTCGGTACACCGAAACCACGCTTGTACTCTTCACGCACTTCGGTACCCGGGCATTTCGGTGCAACCATCACGACGGTGATGTCTTTACGAATGGTTTCGCCCACTTCAACAATGTTGAAACCGTGTGAGTAACCCAGCGCTGCGCCATCTTTCATCAACGGCTGAACAGCCTGAACGACCGCTGAGTGCTGCTTGTCTGGCGTCAGGTTAACCACCAGATCAGCCTGTGGGATCAGCTCTTCGTAAGTGCCCACTTTGAAGCCGTTATCGGTCGCTTTGCGGAAAGAGGCACGCTTTTCAGCAATCGCTTCAGCACGCAGGGCATACGCCACGTCCAGACCAGAATCACGCATGTTCAGGCCCTGGTTCAGACCCTGAGCACCACAACCAACGATGACCACTTTCTTGCCTTTCAGGAAGCTAGCGCCATCAGCGAATTCGTCGCGTGACATGAAACGACATTTGCCCAACTGCGCTAACTGGTTGCGCAGATTCAATGTGTTGAAGTAATTAGCCATGGGTACTCCGGTTAGATGTTGTGTTTGTTTTTGTTCAGTAACGACGTTGTCTCTCACGCCGCGAATGACCCCATCATATGACAGGAAATCCGTTGCTTAAATTGATATATTAGCAAGGTCACATTGCAAAATTTGCAACATAACATTGAGGCGATACGCGCATGGATTTACGAGACCTGAAACTCTTCCTTCATCTGGCTGAAAGCTGCCACTTTGGTCGCACCGCGCGCGCCATGCACGTCAGTCCCTCCACTCTTTCGCGCCAGATTCAGCGCCTGGAAGAGGATGTTGGTCATGCGCTGTTCCTGCGTGATAACCGCACCGTGACGCTGACCGAAGCCGGCGAGCGCCTGCGTCAGTTCGCGCAGCAGACGTTGCTGCAATACCAGCAGCTTCGTCATGTGATGGATCTCAACGGCCCGTCATTGAGCGGCGAACTGCGCCTGTTCTGCTCGGTGACCGCCGCTTACAGCCATTTGCCGCCGATTCTTGATCGCTTTCGCGCTGAACATCCGCAGGTCGAGATCAAACTCACCACCGGTGATGCGGCCGATGCGATTGAGATGGTGCAATCCGGTGATGCCGATCTCGCCATTGCCGGACGTCCTGAATCGCTGCCCGCCAGCATAGATTTTACGCCACTGGGCCTGATTCCGCTGGTGCTGATCGCCCCGGCGCTGCCTTGTCCGGTACGCAGCCAGGCAACACAAGACGAACCGGATTGGGCGCAAATCCCGTTTATCCTGCCGGAACAAGGTCCTGCGCGACGCGGTATCGATTTGTGGTTCCGCCGCCAGCGCATTCCCAACCCGCAGATTTATGCCACGGTTTCCGGGCATGAGGCGATTGTGTCGATGGTGGCGCTGGGATGTGGTATTGCGCTGCTGCCGGACGTGGTGCTGGAGAACAGCCCGGAACCGGTGCGCAATCGCGTGTTAACGCTGGAGAATGTGGAGTCTGTTGCGCCGTTGGAACTCGGGGTTTGCGTACAAAAAAAGCGGCTCGGAGAGCCGCTTATCAATGCGTTCTGGCACCAACTGTAATTACTGCCCGGCGAGGAAGAAACGAAACGCCGGGTTGTTCGCTTCGTCGTGCCATTCGTAGCCCAATGCGGTGAGATGTGTTTCGAAATCCGGTTCCTGATCGTTGGCTTCAAACGCCGCCAGCACGCGGCCATAATCGGTACCGTGGCTGCGATAATGGAACAGCGAGATATTCCAGTGCGCGCCAAGCGTCTGCAGGAACTTCAGCAGCGCGCCCGGTGCCTCTGGGAATTCAAAACTGAACAGGCGTTCGCGCAGCGGCTTGGATGGACGTCCGCCCACCATGTAGCGCACGTGCAGCTTGGCCATTTCATCATCCGACAGATCCACCACGTTATAACCGGCCTCGCTCAGTTGGCCGATGATCTCACTGCGCTCCTCCAGCCCACGCGTTAAGCGCACGCCGACGAAAATGCAGGCGTTATCCGCATCCGCATAGCGATAGTTGAACTCGGTGATCGAGCGCCCGCCGATGGTTTGGCAGAACTTGAGGAAGCTGCCTTGCTGCTCTGGAATGGTGACCGCCAGCAGCGCTTCGCGCTGTTCGCCCAGTTCGCAACGCTCCGAAACATAACGCAAGCCGTGGAAGTTGACGTTAGCGCCCGACAGCACGTGCGCCAGGCGCTCGCCTTTGATGTCGTGCTGCTGGATGTACTTCTTCATGCCCGCCAGCGCCAGCGCGCCAGAGGGTTCCGCCACGGCGCGCACATCTTCGAACAGGTCTTTTACCGCTGCGCAAATCGCATCACTATCCACCGTGATGATGTCGTCGAGATACGCCTGGCACAGACGGAAAGTTTCGCTGCCGATGCGTTTTACCGCCACACCTTCAGCGAATAATCCTACACGCGGCAAATCCACCGGTTCGCCCGCCTCCAGCGCGGCTTTCAGGCAGGCTGAATCTTCCGATTCCACGGCAATCACTTTGATCTGCGGCATCAGCTGCTTGATCAGCACGGCGACACCCGCCGCCAGACCGCCGCCGCCGACCGGCACGAAGACGCGATCGAGATGCGCATCCTGCTGCAGCAGTTCCATCGCCAGCGTGCCCTGCCCGGCGATCACCGCCGGGTGGTCAAACGGCGGAACGAAGGTGTAACCCTGCTGCTCCGCGAGCTCTATCGCTTTGGCTTTCGCCTCGTCGAAGTTGGCACCAAACAGATAAGCCTCACCGCCAAATGCGCGTACTGCATCAACCTTGATGTCTGCCGTGGCCAACGGCATCACAATCAGTGATTTGATGCCAAGCGTGCTGGCCGAGAGCGCCACGCCCTGCGCATGGTTGCCGGCCGAAGCCGTCACCACGCCGCGCGCTTTTTGCTCTTCGTTCAGCCCGGCAATCATCGCGTAGGCCCCACGCAGCTTGAAGCTGTGCACCGGCTGACGATCTTCACGCTTCACCAGAATGGTGTTGCCAAGACGCGATGAAATTTTTTCCATTTTTTGCAGCGGCGTCACCTGAGCAATTTCATACACCGGTGAGCGCAGCACTGCGCGCAAATACTCCGCGCCGTTTGGCGTCGCGGAAAGCGGTTGAGACTCAGCCATCGGTTAGCCTCCCAGCTTGGACTTATCGCGCACCGCGCCTTTGTCAGCGCTGGTCGCCAGTGATGCATACGCACGCAGTGCGAAGGAGACTTCACGTACGCGGCCATGCGGCGTGTAAGCCGCATCGCCACGCGCTTGCTCTTCTTCACGACGAGCGTGCAGTTCGTTATCCGGTACCGCCAGCTTGATGCCACGGTTCGGGATATCGATTTCAATCATGTCGCCATCTTTCACCAGCGCGATGGTGCCGCCGCTCGCCGCTTCCGGTGAGGCGTGACCAATCGAAAGACCGGATGTGCCGCCAGAGAAACGACCGTCGGTGATCAATGCGCAGCTTTTGCCGAGGCCCATGGATTTCAGATAGGTGGTTGGATAGAGCATTTCCTGCATGCCTGGCCCGCCTTTCGGCCCTTCGTAGCGGATTACCACCACATCACCGGCCACCACTTTGCCGCCAAGAATGGCTTCAACCGCATCATCCTGGCTTTCGTATACTTTGGCAGGGCCTTTGAAGGTGAGGATCTCTTTGTCTACGCCAGCGGTTTTTACGATGCAGCCGTCTTCAGCAATGTTGCCGTAAAGGACGGCCAAGCCGCCATCCTGCGAGTAAGCGTGTTCGCGGGTACGAATACAGCCATCGGTACGATCGTCATCCAGCGTATCCCAACGGCAATTCTGCGAGAACGCCTTGGTGGTACGAATACCGGCAGGACCGGCGCGGAACATATCTTTTACCGCCTGATCTTTGGTCAGCATGATGTCGTACTGATCGAGGGTTTCGCGCATGCTCTGCTGCAGGATGTTACGCGCGCTGGTGTCGATCAGACCCGCACGATCCAGCTCACCGAGAATGGCGATAACGCCGCCCGCGCGGTGAACATCTTCCATATGATATTTCGGCGTACTTGGCGCTACTTTACACAGCTGCGGGACTTTGCGAGACAAGCGATCGATATCAGAGATATTGAAGTCGATTTCGCCTTCCAGCGCCGCTGCCAACAGGTGCAGAACGGTATTGGTGGAGCCGCCCATGGCGATATCCAGTGTCATCGCATTCTCGAACGCCGCTTTGGTGGCGATGTTACGCGGCAGCATGTTGACGTCATCTTGCTCGTAATAGCGTTTAGTCAGGCTAACGATGCGCTTGCCAGCATTGATGAACAGCTCTTTACGATCGGCGTGCGTTGCCAACAGTGAACCGTTACCGGGCTGCGACAAGCCCAGTGCTTCGGTCAGACAGTTCATCGAGTTGGCGGTGAACATACCGGAACAGGAACCACAGGTCGGACACGCTGAACGTTCGATCTGATCGCTGTCGGCGTCGCTAACGTTCGGGTTGGCACCCTGAATCATCGCATCCACCAGATCCAACTTGATGATTTGATCGGACAGTTTGGTTTTACCGGCTTCCATCGGGCCGCCGGAAACAAAGATCACCGGAATGTTGAGGCGCAGAGCGGCCATCAGCATGCCCGGGGTGATTTTGTCGCAGTTGGAGATACACACCATGGCGTCGGCACAGTGCGCGTTGACCATATACTCCACTGAATCGGCTATCAGCTCGCGTGAAGGCAGTGAATACAGCATGCCGCCATGACCCATGGCGATACCATCATCCACCGCAATGGTGTTGAACTCTTTGGCCACACCGCCTGCTGCTTCGATCTCCTCCGCAACCAGTTTGCCAAGATCGCGCAGGTGCACGTGGCCCGGTACGAATTGGGTGAATGAGTTGACCACGGCGATAATCGGTTTACCGAAATCGTCGTCGGTCATTCCTGTCGCGCGCCACAAGGCACGGGCACCGGCCATGTTACGACCATGAGTGGTGGTGGCGGAACGGTACTTAGGCATGCTCTATTTACTCCAGTAATAATAAGGTTGCGGGCGCCATCTGACGCCCGCAAAAAATCTCGTTATGCGTTAACCGGATCCAACCAGCCCCACTTGTCTTCCGTCTCGCCAGTGAACAGGCCAAAGAACGCCTTCTGGATACGACCGGTGACTGGACCACGTTTGCCTTCGCCGACCTGAATGCCGTCGACGCTACGCACCGGCGTGATCTCCGCTGCAGTACCTGACATGAACACTTCGTCTGCCAGATACAGAGATTCGCGCGACAGCACCTGCTCACGCACTTCGATACCCATGTCTTGCGCCAGCTTGATGATGGCATCACGCGTAATACCTGGCAGCGCTGAAGAGGTGAACGGTGGCGTGAACAGAATGCCATCTTTCACTTCGAACAAGTTTTCGCCAGCACCTTCTGAAATATAGCCGTTGGTGTCGAGAGCGATACCTTCCTGATAGCCGTGGCGACGCGCTTCGCTGCCTACCAGCAGAGAGGAGAGATAGTTACCACCGGCTTTCGCAGCGGTCGGCAAGGTGTTTGGTGCCACGCGGTTCCACGAAGAAACCATCGCATCGATGCCGTTTTCCAGCGCTTCAGCGCCCAGGTAAGCACCCCAAGGGAAAGCAGCGATGATTACATCGGTGGTGTAGCCATCTGGCGGGTTCACACCCAGACCCACGTCACCGACAAAGGCCAGCGGACGGATGTAAGCGCTTTTCAGTTTGTTCACGCGGATCACTTCGCGGCACGCTTCCATCAACTCATCTACGCTCGCTTCAATCGGGAAACGATAAATTTTGGCGGATTCATGCAGACGCTTCATATGCTCACGGTGACGGAACACCACTGGGCCTTTGTGTGAGTCGTAGCAACGCACGCCTTCAAACACAGAAGTACCGTAATGCAGTGCGTGAGACATAACGCTAACCTTGGCGTCTTCCCACTTAACCATCTCCCCATTGAACCAAATAAAGTCTGCTTTCTTTGTACTCATTGCTTTTTTCCTTTGGCGACTATGCGCGGATTTGTTGTGTTGTCTGTTGTTGGATCTCGACGCAAGCGACATCCATAAGTTTGCTTAACTGCGAAGACAGTAAATCGACAGAGCGTTGGCTGGCAACGGTCATTTCGATATTAATGTTTCCGGCATTGACCGCGGAGGCCATATTCATCGCACATACCTGGAAACCACGGTGACGTACGACACGCAAAATGCGCTCCAATATTTCAGGACGAAAGCGGGCTTCGATAGACAATTGATGCTGATTCATGCGGTTTTCTCCATCATGTTTGCGTTGCTGGCACCCGGTGGTACCAATGGCCAGACGTTTTCATGCTCATCTATCGAAACATGCAGGAAGTAAGGACCTTCACTGTTCAGCAGAGCATCAAGGGCGGCGTCGACCTGATCTTTACGGCTAATGCGCTGGCCTGGGATATCAAAAGCGCTGGCCAGGGTGAGGAAATCGGGGTTATCGGTCAGGATGGTTTCGCTATAGCGACCATCAAAGAACAGTTGCTGCCACTGGCGCACCATGCCGAGACGCTGGTTATCCAGCAGCAGGATTTTCACCGGCAACTTGCCGCGCTTAATGGTGCCAAGCTCCTGAATGTTCATCATGATGGAGCCATCGCCAGACACGCAGATTACCGTGTCTTCAGGGCGTGCAACCTGCGCACCAATCGCCGCCGGCAAGCCAAAGCCCATGGTGCCAAGACCGCTGGAGGTGATGAAGTTTTCTGGTGCGGTGAAATGCATGTGCTGAGCGGCCCACATCTGGTGCTGGCCCACATCGGTGGTCACCACGGCGCTATCCGCTTTACGATCGGACAACTGCTTCAGCAACAGCGGCGCGTAAATCGCTTCGCCTGGATGATCATAACGCCAGTCGAATTCGCTTTTCATCGCGCTCACTTCTTTGCGCCAGCCGTCAATCTGCAGCGGCATGCTGAGCGCTGGCAGCACCTGATTCATATCGCCCTGCAATGAAACGTGCGCACGGCGCAGTTTGTTCAGCTCGGCAGGATCGATATCGATATGGATAACGCTGGCGTGCGGAGCGAAGGTATCCAGCTTGCCGGTGACGCGGTCGTCAAAGCGCGCGCCCACCGCAATCAGCAAATCACAGGATTGTACGGCGAGGTTAGCCGCTTTGGTGCCGTGCATGCCCAGCATCCCGAGATAGAGATCGCTGCTGGCATCGGCGCTACCAAGACCTTTCAGAGTGGAAACCATCGGAATACCGGCTTCCTGCGCCATGGCGCGTAATGCAGGAACCGCCTGCGCCATGCCAACGCCGCCACCGATATACAGCATCGGTTTGTGCGATTGCGCCATCAATGCGCGTGCTTCCGCAATGTGCTGCGCTGAATGACTCACTTCTTCTTCCACCGGCAGCAGGTGCGGCGTCAATTCGCCATTGGCAACCTGAATGTCTTTGGGGATATCTACCAGCACCGGGCCGGGACGGCCAGATTGCGCAATGGCGAAGGCTTCTGCCATCACCGAAGGTAAATCATCAAGCGATTCAACGAGGAAACTGTGTTTGGTGCAGGCTAACGATAATCCGAGAACGTCGATTTCCTGAAACGCGTCGGTGCCGATAAAGGCCGACGAGACCTGACCCGTGATCGCCACTACCGGGATCGAATCCATCATCGCATCCGCCAGACCGGTGATCAGATTGGTTGCCCCAGGACCCGAAGTGGCGATACATACGCCAGTCTTGCCGGTTGCGCGGGCATAACCAATTGCCGCCATCACCGCACCTTGCTCATGACGGCACAGTAGGTGTTCCACGCCGCCATCGTAGAGCGCATCGTACACTGGCATGATTGCGCCGCCAGGATAGCCAAACACTGTATCGACACCCTGCGCGCGTAAAGCCTGAACTACCCACTGTGCACCTGTCATGGTTATTCTCCTGTATTCTTAGGGGAACAACAGAGTTTTATGCTACTGCTCATAATCTGTTCCTCGCTGATTCGCTGATATTAAGTCTGATTAAAAAAAAACCCCCGGACCTTTCGGTGCGGGGGTTTTTGGAATTCCAGACTTGATTTTTAAGCCTTTCTTTCTCCAAGCGATGCCCCGCACGGTGGGATAATAATCACCACCACGCTAATCACGACTAGGCTAATCACTTGTAGAAGGGCTTTCATGTCTTATTTGTTTTTTCAATTGTTCGAAGTAATACCTACAGAGTTACCATAGTTAGCAGGTCGTTGACAATTATTTTCATTGGAAAATTTCATGATGCCTTTGACGCCGGGTGGTTATCATATTGTAAGTAAAAGGTTATTTACATTTGTGATAAATTTTCATTACGCCCGTGTCGTAATCTTGATTTGAAGTTTATGCACAAGCTCTGATTTTCGTTGGAACAACTGCAACTATCACCGAATGTAAGGAATCGAGCTCGGAAGTTGGGCTCTTGGGAATTGTTCCTCCGCCTTGCAGATAAGATGATAAGGACAACAAGGAGCGGTTATGTCTTTATCCAAGGTATTAACGCGGGCTGCGCTAGGCATTCAGGCTCCGCTGGTGACGGTGGAAGTGCATATCAGCAACGGTTTGCCTGCCCTAACGTTGGTTGGCCTGCCCGAAACCACCGTTAAAGAGGCGCGAGAACGGGTACGTAGTGCGATCATCAACAGCGGATTCACCTTCCCGGCGAAACGCGTCACTATAAATCTGGCACCTGCCGATCTGCCAAAAGAAGGTGGACGCTATGACTTACCCATTGCTATCGCCATTCTGGCGGCCTCAGAGCAGCTTCCTGACGCCAAATTAGGGCAATATGAATTCCTGGGGGAGCTCGCGCTTAACGGTGCGCTGTGTGGCGTTCAGGCTGCTATTCCGGCAGCGATGGCGGCATTGCAAGCGGGCAGACAAATGGTGTTAGCTGAACAGAATCAGCAGGATGTGGGGCTGATTCAACAAGGTGAAACGCTGGTGGGCAAACATCTTGTAGAAATCTGTGCCTTTCTGCATAACAAAACCACCCTCACCGTTGCCCATTATCAACCTGAAACGCTTGAGCAGGAAAAGCAGGACCTTAGCGATGTCATCGGTCAGGATCAGGGCCGACGTGCACTGGAAATCACGGCAGCAGGTGGGCATAACCTTTTACTGATTGGCCCTCCTGGCACGGGTAAAACGATGTTGGCGACACGTCTGCCCGGCATCATGCCTCCATTAGACGACCAGGAGGCACTGGAGTGCGCCGCTATTGCCAATCTGGTCACCAGTGGCAATCTGCATCACCAGTGGCGCAAACGGCCGTTCAGAGCCCCTCATCACAGTGCTTCTCTGTACGCGCTGGTTGGAGGTGGTTCCTTGCCGCGTCCGGGGGAGATTTCTTTGGCACACAACGGCGTGCTGTTTCTTGATGAACTGCCTGAGTTCGAGCGCAAAACGCTGGATGCGTTACGAGAACCGATTGAGTCCGGTGAAATTTCTATTTCGCGAACCCGCGCTAAAGTGACTTATCCTGCGCGCTTTCAATTGATTGGTGCAATGAATCCGAGTCCTACTGGGCATTATCAGGGTAATCATAATCGTTCCTCCCCACAGCAAGTTTTGCGTTACCTTAATCGCCTCTCAGGACCTTTTCTCGATCGCTTCGATTTATCGCTTGAAGTCCCTCTTCTGCCCAGCGGATCACTGAGCAAGAAACAACAGGTCAGCGAAAGTAGTGCTGAGGTTTTAAGCCGGGTCCTGACTGCCCGTCAGATTCAAACAGCACGCAGCGGCAAGGTGAATGCTCAGCTCTCTAATCCAGAAGTTTTACGTTGGTGCACATTGAAGCAGCAGGATGCCAAGTGGCTGGAAGAGGTATTGAATTCGTTGGGGCTTTCAGTACGCGCCTGGCAAAGGATTTTAAAAGTTGCGAGGACAATTGCTGACTTAGCGGGTGAAGAGCAGATTACGCGGGGCCACTTGCAGGAGGCGGTGGGTTATCGCAGCATTGACCGTTTAATGATTTATTTGCACAAAAACCTGGAATAAAAAACGGGGCTTATATAAGCCCCGCTATTCTTAATCATCGCTATCGCTGAAATCTTCCACTGTGTCCATTTGCGGCTTACCGCCAGACAGCGTATGGAAACGCTTAGGACGCTTGATACGTGCGGTATATTTCGACCATACACGTTCAGCTTCCGTTTGCGGCTCACGAAGACCACGACATACTTCTAAAAATGAACGCTCTTCTTCTGTCATGGGTTCACGCTTAGCGAGATCCAGTTCATTAAAGGCATAACCGTGGCGCTCCAGAAGCTGAGCTTCTTTAATGGTGAAATCACCATGACGCGAAAAACCACGTGGGTAATGTTTGTTATCAAAGAAACGATTCGTTGTTGCGAAGCTATCCGCCATTTTACACGCTCCTGACTCTCATATGGCCGTGCTATTTATGGCGCGGAGTATTAGATAGGCTTGACAGAGTGTAAAACAAAACATTTAAATCATTACGACAAACAAATTTTGGGAGAATGCAGTGGATACGGAATTACTGAAAACTTTCCTCGAAGTGAGCAGAACACGCCATTTCGGGCGTGCTGCTGAAGCGCTTTACCTCACGCAATCTGCCGTTAGTTTTCGCATTCGTCAGCTGGAAAATCAGCTGGGTGTAAACCTTTTTACTCGCCACCGTAATAACATCCGGCTGACTTCAGCTGGTGAGCGTTTATTGCCTTATGCTGAAAGCTTGATGAGTACCTGGTTGATGGCAAAAAAGGAAGTTTCTCATACACAACAGCATCATGAGCTTTCGATAGGAGGTAGCGCATCCCTTTGGGAAGCCTACTTAACTCCTTGGTTACAAACACTTTATGAGAACCGTGAAAGCCTTCATCTTGAGGCACGTATTGCTCAGCGGCATTTGCTGGTTAAGCAACTACATGAGCGTCAGTTGGATCTGTTGATTACTACCGAAGCGCCAAAAATGGATGAGTTAACCAGCCAGCAAATTGGTCATATCTCTCTCGCATTATTCCGTGCACGCAAAACTGAGAAGCGTGAAAAATATGACTATATCAAGCTGGAATGGGGCGCAGATTTTCATCAGCATGAAAGTTATCTGTCCAGTGATGATGTCCCCGTATTAACGACAACATCAGCGCACCTTACCCGCGAATTACTGCATACCACAGGTGCTTGTGCCTTTTTACCTGATTTTTGGCACGGCATTTATAGTGATTTGATGGTTATTCCAGATACGCCTGTCGCCGTGCGACCGTTATATGCGGTGTGGCTGCAGAATAGCGATCAGCAAAGTCACATTCGGCAGCTGCTTAAATATCCAGTTTTGACACAATAAGACAATTAATGAGGAAGTTTGAGTGGATCAGAGTGAAACTCAAACTCATTTCACTGCTGAATTTTGGACAAAAAAAATCCTTTGCCGAAGCAAAGGATTATTTTCTGGCAGGGGCGGAGGGACTCGAACCCCCAACACCCGGTTTTGGAGACCGGTGCTCTACCAATTGAACTACGCCCCTAATTAGGGTGGCGGAACGGACGGGGCTCGAACCCGCGACCCCCTGCGTGACAGGCAGGTATTCTAACCAACTGAACTACCGCTCCACCGATTCTGTACTGATATCAGACAATCGCTCTGATTTCAGGTGTTTCGCCCTTCCCGCGTCACGGGGAAGGTCACGACCCGATAAGGGGTCTTAAATTGATGCCTGGCAGTTCCCTACTCTCGCATGGGGAGACCCCACACTACCATCGGCGCTACGGCGTTTCACTTCTGAGTTCGGCATGGGGTCAGGTGGGACCACCGCGCTAAAGCCGCCAGGCAAATTCTTTTTGCTCACGCCGCCCTCGCGGGCCGCGCAAATCTATCCGGTAAAACAAGCTGAAAATCAGGTCTCTCAGACCAAAACGCCTCTGGCGTTGTAAGGTTAAGCCTCACGGGTCATTAGTACCGGTTAGCTCAACGCATCGCTGCGCTTACACATCCGGCCTATCAACGTCGTAGTCTTCAACGTCCCTTCAGGACCCTCAAGGGGTCAGGGAGAACTCATCTCGGGGCAAGTTTCGTGCTTAGATGCTTTCAGCACTTATCTTTTCCGCACTTAGCTACCGGGCAATGCCATTGGCATGACAACCCGAACACCAGTGGTGCGTTCACTCCGGTCCTCTCGTACTAGGAGCAACCCCCCTCAATTCTCCAGCGCCCACGGCAGATAGGGACCGAACTGTCTCACGACGTTCTAAACCCAGCTCGCGTACCACTTTAAACGGCGAACAGCCGTACCCTTGGGACCTACTTCAGCCCCAGGATGTGATGAGCCGACATCGAGGTGCCAAACACCGCCGTCGATATGAACTCTTGGGCGGTATCAGCCTGTTATCCCCGGAGTACCTTTTATCCGTTGAGCGATGGCCCTTCCATTCAGAACCACCGGATCACTATGACCTGCTTTCGCACCTGCTCGAGCCGTCACTCTCGCAGTCAAGCTGGCTTATGCCATTGCACTAACCTCCTGATGTCCGACCAGGATTAGCCAACCTTCGTGCTCCTCCGTTACTCTTTGGGAGGAGACCGCCCCAGTCAAACTACCCACCAGACACTGTCCGCAGCCCGGATTACGGGCCTACGTTAGAACATCAAACATTAAAGGGTGGTATTTCAAGGTTGGCTCCACGCAGACTGGCGTCCACGCTTCAAAGCCTCCCACCTATCCTACACATCAAGGCTCAATGTTCAGTGTCAAGCTATAGTAAAGGTTCACGGGGTCTTTCCGTCTTGCCGCGGGTACACTGCATCTTCACAGCGATTTCAATTTCACTGAGTCTCGGGTGGAGACAGCCTGGCCATCATTACGCCATTCGTGCAGGTCGGAACTTACCCGACAAGGAATTTCGCTACCTTAGGACCGTTATAGTTACGGCCGCCGTTTACCGGGGCTTCGATCAAGAGCTTCTCCTTGCGGATAACCCCATCAATTAACCTTCCGGCACCGGGCAGGCGTCACACCGTATACGTCCACTTTCGTGTTTGCACAGTGCTGTGTTTTTAATAAACAGTTGCAGCCAGCTGGTATCTTCGACTGGCTTCGGCTCGGGGAGCAAGTCCCTCCACCTACGCGCCAGCGTGCCTTCTCCCGAAGTTACGGCACCATTTTGCCTAGTTCCTTCACCCGAGTTCTCTCAAGCGCCTTGGTATTCTCTACCTGACCACCTGTGTCGGTTTGGGGTACGATTTCGTGTTACCTGGAGCTTAGAGGCTTTTCCTGGAAGCAGGGCATCAGTTACTTCACCACCGTGGTGGCTCGTCGTCACGCCTCAGCCTTAAGACACCCCGGATTTACCAAAGGTGTCAGCCTACACGCTTAAACCGGGACAACCGTCGCCCGGATAACCTAGCCTTCTCCGTCCCCCCTTCGCAGTAACACCAAGTGCAGGAATATTAACCTGCTTCCCATCGACTACGCTTTTCAGCCTCGCCTTAGGGGTCGACTCACCCTGCTCCGATTAACGTTGAACAGGAACCCTTGGTCTTCCGGCGAGCGGGCTTTTCACCCGCTTTATCGTTACTTATGTCAGCATTCGCACTTCTGATACCTCCAGCATGCCTCACAGCACACCTTCAACGGCTTACAGAACGCTCCCCTACCCAACAACGCATACGCGTCGCTGCCGCAGCTTCGGTGCATGGTTTAGCCCCGTTACATCTTCCGCGCAGGCCGACTCGACCAGTGAGCTATTACGCTTTCTTTAAATGATGGCTGCTTCTAAGCCAACATCCTGGCTGTCTGTGCCTTCCCACATCGTTTCCCACTTAACCATGACTTTGGGACCTTAGCTGGCGGTCTGGGTTGTTTCCCTCTTCACGACGGACGTTAGCACCCGCCGTGTGTCTCCCGTGATAACATTCTTCGGTATTCGCAGTTTGCATCGGGTTGGTAAGCCGGGATGGCCCCCTAGCCGAAACAGTGCTCTACCCCCGAAGATGAGTTCACGAGGCGCTACCTAAATAGCTTTCGGGGAGAACCAGCTATCTCCCGGTTTGATTGGCCTTTCACCCCCAGCCACAAGTCATCCGCTAATTTTTCAACATTAGTCGGTTCGGTCCTCCAGTTAGTGTTACCCAACCTTCAACCTGCCCATGGCTAGATCACCGGGTTTCGGGTCTATACCCTGCAACTTAACGCCCAGTTAAGACTCGGTTTCCCTGCGGCTCCCCTATACGGTTAACCTTGCTACAGAATATAAGTCGCTGACCCATTATACAAAAGGTACGCAGTCACCCCCATAAATGAAGGCTCCCACTGCTTGTACGTACACGGTTTCAGGTTCTGTTTCACTCCCCTCGCCGGGGTTCTTTTCGCCTTTCCCTCACGGTACTGGTTCACTATCGGTCAGTCAGGAGTATTTAGCCTTGGAGGATGGTCCCCCCATATTCAGACAGGATACCACGTGTCCCGCCCTACTCTTCGAACTCACAGAATGTGCACTTTCGTGTACGGGGCTATCACCCGGTATCGCGCGACTTTCCAGACGCTTCCACTAACGCACAAACTGATTCAGGTTCTGGGCTGTTCCCCGTTCGCTCGCCGCTACTGGGGGAATCTCGGTTGATTTCTTTTCCTCTGGGTACTTAGATGTTTCAGTTCCCCAGGTTCGCCTCGCAACACTATGTATTCATGTTGCGATGATGCACTGAGTGCACCGGGTTTCCCCATTCGGACATCGTCGGCTGTAGCGGTTCATATCACCTTACCGACGCTTTACGCAGATTAGCACGTCCTTCATCGCCTCTGACTGCCAGGGCATCCACCGTGTACGCTTAGTCGCTTAACCTCACAACCCACAGGCGTTTTGCAACGCGTGCAGACTGCAGGCATTGAGAGACTCGAACATGTCGTTATTCATTTCTTATTACGGAGAAATGAACCAACACGTCGTTTCAATTTTCAGCTTGTTCCGGATTGTTAAAGAGCATAATACTTCGCAGCACGCCGTTGCCGGCACGCTCTGAAGTATTGTTTTGAGTCACTGTAATGGTGGAGCTAAGCGGGATCGAACCGCTGACCTCCTGCGTGCAAGGCAGGCGCTCTCCCAGCTGAGCTATAGCCCCATACAGTTACTGCAGAGACCACTACTACCACTCACCAGGAGTCCCGCTTTTACAAACGGTCATTTCTTTTCAGGCAAGGCAAAGTGTCGCGACGTATAGTTCACTATACGAGCGGCGCTTTAACGCAGCATGAGAAGAAATTTGGTAGGCCTGAGTGGACTTGAACCACCGACCTCACCCTTATCAGGGGTGCGCTCTAACCACCTGAGCTACAAGCCTGTAGAGGTTTTTTCTGCTCGTTACTTTCTATCAGACAATCTGTGTGAGCACTACGCGGGAAGGTATCTTCAGGTAAGGAGGTGATCCAACCGCAGGTTCCCCTACGGTTACCTTGTTACGACTTCACCCCAGTCATGAATCACAAAGTGGTAAGCGCCCTCCCGAAGGTTAAGCTACCTACTTCTTTTGCAACCCACTCCCATGGTGTGACGGGCGGTGTGTACAAGGCCCGGGAACGTATTCACCGTAGCATTCTGATCTACGATTACTAGCGATTCCGACTTCACGGAGTCGAGTTGCAGACTCCGATCCGGACTACGACGCACTTTATGAGGTCCGCTTGCTCTCGCGAGGTCGCTTCTCTTTGTATGCGCCATTGTAGCACGTGTGTAGCCCTACTCGTAAGGGCCATGATGACTTGACGTCATCCCCACCTTCCTCCAGTTTATCACTGGCAGTCTCCTTTGAGTTCCCGGCCGAACCGCTGGCAACAAAGGATAAGGGTTGCGCTCGTTGCGGGACTTAACCCAACATTTCACAACACGAGCTGACGACAGCCATGCAGCACCTGTCTCAGAGTTCCCGAAGGCACCGAAGCATCTCTGCTAAGTTCTCTGGATGTCAAGAGTAGGTAAGGTTCTTCGCGTTGCATCGAATTAAACCACATGCTCCACCGCTTGTGCGGGCCCCCGTCAATTCATTTGAGTTTTAACCTTGCGGCCGTACTCCCCAGGCGGTCGACTTAACGCGTTAGCTCCGGAAGCCACTCCTCAAGGGAACAACCTCCAAGTCGACATCGTTTACGGCGTGGACTACCAGGGTATCTAATCCTGTTTGCTCCCCACGCTTTCGCACCTGAGCGTCAGTCTTTGTCCAGGGGGCCGCCTTCGCCACCGGTATTCCTCCAGATCTCTACGCATTTCACCGCTACACCTGGAATTCTACCCCCCTCTACAAGACTCTAGCCTGCCAGTTTCGAATGCAGTTCCCAGGTTAAGCCCGGGGATTTCACATCCGACTTGACAGACCGCCTGCGTGCGCTTTACGCCCAGTAATTCCGATTAACGCTTGCACCCTCCGTATTACCGCGGCTGCTGGCACGGAGTTAGCCGGTGCTTCTTCTGCGGGTAACGTCAATCGGTAAGGTTATTAACCTCACCGCCTTCCTCCCCGCTGAAAGTACTTTACAACCCGAAGGCCTTCTTCATACACGCGGCATGGCTGCATCAGGCTTGCGCCCATTGTGCAATATTCCCCACTGCTGCCTCCCGTAGGAGTCTGGACCGTGTCTCAGTTCCAGTGTGGCTGGTCATCCTCTCAGACCAGCTAGGGATCGTCGCCTAGGTGAGCCATTACCCCACCTACTAGCTAATCCCATCTGGGCACATCCGATGGTGTGAGGCCCGAAGGTCCCCCACTTTGGTCTTGCGACGTTATGCGGTATTAGCTACCGTTTCCAGTAGTTATCCCCCTCCATCGGGCAGTTTCCCAGACATTACTCACCCGTCCGCCACTCGTCACCCAAGGAGCAAGCTCCTCTGTGCTACCGTTCGACTTGCATGTGTTAGGCCTGCCGCCAGCGTTCAATCTGAGCCATGATCAAACTCTTCAATTTAAGTTTGATTTGCTGCAACGAGTGCAGCGATGCTCATCTGTAAAACGTCATAATGAATTTCATTATGTGTTCACTCGTGAGACTTGATATTTTTTTGCGTCCGGAGACGCTGATATCAATCCTGCGAGTGCCCACACAGATTGTCTGATAAATTGTTAAAGAGCATGCCGCGATTTCTCTAGCGGCGCGGGATGCGTATATTACGCTTTCCGCATTCTCAGTCAAGCATTTATTTTTGCTTTTCTGAAGGTTGCCTTGAAGACTACCTCCTGAACACATCGCTTCGTAAGCCGTTGTTCCGTGTCAGTGGAGGCGCAGTATAGGGATTTCTTCGGGGCTGACAAGTGCTAATTTCAAATTAATTTTCGAGTGCTGATTTTTTCGTCGAAACGCGGCTAAACTGCTAATTTTTCCAGCAACGGGAAGCCATAACGCTGCAAAATCGGTGACAATTTCGTCACTTCATCATCCATACGCGTACAGAACGCTACATTCTGTCCGGATGAAACCGCCTGCGGTGCTTCATGCTCTAATAACCAGACGGTACGACGCGCAATAGCCGCACCCGAATCCACCAGCCTGGTCCCTTCCGGCATGACCAACTGCAGTTCATCCCGCAATAAAGGGAAATGCGTACAACCCAGCACCACGGTATCAGGTGGCTCTTTCATACGTAGCCAGGGTTGCACAGCGCGGCGCACATCTGCCAGTTCAACATCTTCGCCATGCAGCTTGGCTTCCGCCAGTTCCACCAGCTCCGCCGAACCGAGCATTTCGATTTTGCAGTCCCGGGCAAATTGCGCCACTAACTCATGCGTATATGGACGTTTCACCGTGCCACGCGTGGCCAGTAATCCCACCACGCCATTACGCGTCAAGCGCGCAGCAGGTTTAATGGCAGGCACCACACCCACAACCGGGAATTCGAAGCGCTCACGCAGAGCCGGCAAAGAGATGGTGCTGGCCGAGTTACAAGCGATGATCACCAGCGCAAGTGGGAAACGCTGGGTGATAGCCGTCACCACCGCCACCACACGCTCGACAATAAAGTCTTCGGATTTTTCGCCGTACGGGAAACCTTCATTATCGAAGGCGTAGAGATAGTGAAGATCCGGCAGTAAATGCCGGACCTCATCATAAACGGAAAGCCCACCGACGCCGGAGTCAAACACCAGCACGGTGGGACGCAGATCAGAAGCTGTAGCTGGCGCTGAGGTAATACTCCGTTCCTGGAGTTGGATAGCCATACGCTGTCTCATAATCTTTATCGAACAGGTTGGCAATTCTACCACGAACGGTGAGCTGTGATGTGACCGGATACGAGACAGCGAGATCTACCGTGCTGTAACTCGATAAACGACGTTGCTCGCTGGCATATTCGCTGGTGTTGTTGTCGTAGCGCTTACCGAAGTACTGGTAGATGACATCGATATCAACGTCATACACCGTCATACCCAGCTGATATTTGGCTTGCTCACGCGCGCGACGCGCCAGCGTTTCACCATCTGAATCACGACGAGCATCCAGATAACCCAGGGTGATCTGATGATGAAGGAAGCGGGTATCAAAATCAGCGGTGGCTTCAATACCTTTTAGCGTAACGGCTTTTTCATTGTAATAGCCGCCCTCAAAAGTCACAGGATCGGAAGCATAGGTAATAAGATTGCTAACCTTGTTGTGATACGCCGCAACACGCCAATTAACCGCTCCCGTTAAACCTTCTAACGCGGCTTCCCACTGCTTTGATTTCTCAGGGTTCAGATCGGGATTAGAACTGATACCAAAACGCTTCAGACCATATAGTTGACCTAATGTCGGCGCCTGGAAACCTGTACCGTAAGAGAGTGAAGCTTTATAGCCCGGCACAAACTCCCAACCCGCAGCGGTTTGCCAGGTGCCATGACGACCAAAGTCTTGGTTGTCATCGCCACGCGCCGAACCTTCAAGCGTAACATTGCCAAACTGCTGCTGCGCCGTCAGGTAAGCACCCGTGTTATCTTGCTTGTATCCATCTTCATCACGCGGTGCGCCAGAATAGAGTTGTCCAACCGAGCTCAGTTTCTGCTGCTGCCAATCCAGACCGGCGCTAACCATGCCATGCCCCACCGCAAAGGTGTTGCCCCACTGCAGGTTGCGCTGTTCCATATCATCCAGGCTATTGGAATCCGCATAGCGGCCGTCAGACCCAACGTAATTATAGATTTTGTACTTCTGATAACTGGCGGTCAGCTGCGAGGAGTAATCCTCTTTATTAAAGCGCAGACCGGTATCAAACGAGTGATTATAGATTTGCTGCTCATCCTGACCACCGACATAGCCCGCATCATAATCTGAGTTCGCGGCATAGCCATAACCGCGAAAGAAGCCAGAAAACGTGTCATTAAACTTATGATCAACGCCAGCCCAGAACGCCTTATTGCGCCAGCCATCCCGATCGCGATCGGTTGGAGACGTTGAGCCCGGTTGAACGTTGTAGCCATTAGTCGCCTGATAAGAACCCGCCACCGTTACGCGCGTCTGGTCCGTGACATTTTGATTGATGCCGCCGCTATATTCCTGATAACCCTTCGAACCAAAGCCAGCGGTCAGCGAGTTTTGATTATTCGGGTTTCGCGTAATGACATTCACCACACCGCCAATCGCATCTGCGCCGTAAACGGCAGAACGCGGGCCGCGAATGAACTCAACGCGCTGGATGATTGAAACAGGGATTTGGTTGAAGTCAGCAACGCCGGTAATACCGGGTTTGGAGAACGGCACACCATCAACCAGAATCAGCGTATGGCGCGCTTCCGAACCACGCACATACATCGAAGCGCTTTGCCCAATGCCGCCGCTTTGCGCGATATCCACGCCCGGCAAGCGACGCAACACTTCCAGCAGGTTCTTAGATTGCCACTGATCGATCTCGTCACGGGTGACAACAGACGTAGAAGCCAGCACCGACGACACCGGCTGTGCGAAGCGGTTAGCGGTGACGATTTGCGTACCATCATTCTGCTGCGCGTAGCCAAATTGCGCCCAGAAAGACAACGCCGTTGCACTGAAGGCAAACAGCGAAGCATGTGTTTTTTTCATTGTTATAGCATCCAAAAGACGAAGCAGGATGCCGCACGACTACAACCAATAGCTCGCGATGGTCGTATGTATTGCGACGTCACACCGGCAGGTCTTCGGGCTGAGAATCATAAATGGTGAAAAACTTCCCATCCGGCAGGACAGTGTTTATAAGTGCCATCACCACGACATTCTTTACCGCTGCGCGTCAGCTCCAGATTCACACTGGATTCCCTTTTAACTCAAGGAGGCCGGCAGGCGCAGTCTACGGCCAGGAAGGCCGGAAATCCAGACTTCCAGCCATCTTGTTTTCCGCAGGGCTGGACATCAGCAGTTGAATGCCTACAATCGCCCGGCAAGCCAGCTTATTACCAGGATTAAAGATGACACCCGAACAGCTCCCGATTGAACAATACGACGCGCAACTGGCGGAAAAAGTCAGCCGCTTACAGGCGATGATGGTGCCCTTTGCCGCGCCCGACGTGGAGGTGTTCCGTTCGCCGGTCAGCCACTATCGGATGCGCGCCGAATTCCGCATCTGGCACGACGGTGACGATCTCTACCACATCATCTTTGATCAACAGACCAAGCAACGTATCCGCGTCGATCAATTCCCGGCGGCCAGTGAATTAATCAACCAGCTGATGCCAAAACTGATCGCGGCGATCCGCGACAACCGTGCGCTGCGTTTTAAGCTGTTCCAGATTGATTACTTATCGACCATGAGCAATCAGATTGTCATCTCGCTGCTCTATCACCGCAAGCTGGAAGAGGAGTGGACTGCCGCCGCCAGCACGCTGCGCGACAACTTGCGTGCTGAAGGCTTTGATGTGCAACTGATTGGCCGCGCCACCAAAACTAAAATCTGCCTTGATCGCGATTACGTCGATGAGCGCTTGCCGATCGCTGGGAAAGAGATGATTTATCGTCAGGTGGAGAACAGCTTCACCCAGCCAAACGCGGCGATGAATATTCAGATGCTGGAGTGGGCGCTGGATGTGACTAAGGATTCGCGCGGCGATCTGCTGGAACTTTACTGCGGTAATGGCAACTTCTCGCTGGCACTCGCGCGTAACTTCCGCCGCGTGTTGGCCACGGAAATTGCCAAGCCGTCAGTGGCATCCGCGCAATACAACATTGCCGCTAATCATATTGATAACGTACAGATTATTCGTATGGCCGCCGAAGAATTTACTCAGGCTATGAATGGCGTACGCAGCTTCAATCGCTTAGAAGGTATCGACCTGCAGAGTTATCAGTGCGAAACCATTTTTGTCGATCCGCCGCGCAGCGGGCTGGATGAGGAAACCGTGAAGATGGTGCAGGCCTACCCACACATCATTTATATCTCCTGCAATCCACAAACGCTGTGCGACAATCTCGCGGTGCTGGGTGAAACGCATGACGTCACGCGTCTGGCGCTGTTTGATCAGTTCCCCTATACCCATCATATGGAATGCGGCGTGCTGCTGACGCGCAAAGTCTGAGAGCAGAATGGATTGGTCGCCAAAAATGGCGACCCGACAAAACCGGTGCGTCATGCGTCGGTTTTGTAGGGTGCGCATTTATGCGTCGATTTTGTAGGGTGCGCATTCATGCGCACCGAAAACTTAGTTTCTATTCTTACGGTGAAAGCGCATGCCAATCCAGAACACCAGCGCCACCATCAGAATGGTAGGAATAAAGTTGGAGCCGATATCCGGGTATTCTGCCCGCACCAGCGCGCTATAGACCAAAATGCCCAGCAGGAAGAATGCCGCCGCCAGGGAAGGCATGCCGTCTGGCATGTTGCGGTTGAGATAACGCTGATGCAAACACCAGGCCGCAAGGCCAAGCGCGATCAACGGGAATATCGAAAAGGGAACAAACGTGCTGAACAGCACCGAGAAGGAGCCGTTGATCGCTAAACCGGTGATAAAAGCCAATAAAAGCGTTCCTTTATCGCGTGGGTTTTGCTCAATCATTTCATTATCCTTGTCACATTACTCTTCGTTTTTTTCCAGGGTAACCGACAGTCGCTCTTGCTCCCGGCGATACCAGTAATAAGCGCCTTTGGCGATCATGCGCAGCTGTAACACCAGGCGATCTTCAAGCTTACGACGCTGTTCGAGATCAACGTCCAACGCTTCGGCGCCTGCACTAAACACAATCGTCACCATCGCTTCGGCCTGCGCTTCGGTGAAGCTGCGCGGCATGCGATTTTCCAGCTCAAGATAATCCGCCAGTTCAGCGATAAAGTGCTGGATCTCTCGGGCAACGGCGGCACGAAATGCCGCCGACGTTCCGGATCGTTCGCGTAGTAAGAGCCGAAAAGCGTTGGGATTGTTCCCGATGAACTCCATAAAAGTTGCCACCGAGGTTTTGATGATGCTGCCGCCCTTGGCAATACGCTGGCGCGCCTGGCGCATTAATTGACGCAACATCAAGCCGCTTTCGTCGACCATGGTCAAGCCCAGTTCGTCGACATCGCGGAAATGGCGATAAAATGAGGTCGGCGCAATCCCCGCTTCGCGTGCGACTTCACGCAAACTCAGGCTGGCAAAACTCCTTTCTGCACTTAACTGACTGAAGGCAGCTTCAATCAGTGAACGTCGTGTACGTTCTTTTTGTAGCGCTCTGACGCCCATTTTCCCGGCCTTTTAGGTGATTTGGCAGGCACTATAACAAACTTTTCAGCGTACAGCGGTGCAAACTTTGTGAACGCCTGTGAACCTCACGCTTTGTCAAACTTCAGCAATTTACGCTGTTAGAATTCAGATGTGCGCGGCGAGATGTTAGAATCTCGTTGTAAAAATGTGATAAAAAAATAGGACGTATTGGTATGCAAAAGTCTTACGATTACGATGCCATTGTGATTGGCTCCGGTCCGGGCGGCGAAGGTGCGGCGATGGGGCTGGTGAAGCAGGGAGCGCGTATTGCAGTGATCGAACGCTACCATAACATCGGCGGCGGTTGTACTCACTGGGGAACCATCCCTTCCAAAGCCCTGCGCCACGCTGTCAGCCGTATTATCGAGTTCAATCAAAACCCACTTTACAGCGATCACACTCGACTCCTGCGCTCCTCATTCGCCGATATTCTGAACCACACCGAGAACGTTATCAGTCAGCAAACCGCGATGCGTCAGGGCTTCTACGAGCGCAACCGCTGTGAACTTTATCAGGGCGATGCCCGATTTGTTGATGCCAACACCATCGAAGTGGAACAACCCGACGGCACTCGCGAGCGCTTAACCGCCGAGAAATTCGTTATCGCCTGTGGTTCCCGTCCGTATCATCCAGCGGATGTCGATTTTACCCACCCACGCGTTTACGATTCCGACTCCATCCTCAACCTGCACCATGAACCTGGCCACGTGATCATTTATGGCGCTGGCGTGATTGGCTGTGAATATGCGTCGATTTTCCGCGGTCTGAACGTCAAAGTTGACCTGATCAATACCCGCGATCGTCTGCTGGCATTCCTCGATCAGGAGATGTCAGATTCGCTCTCCTATCACTTCTGGAACAGCGGCGTGGTGATTCGTCACAACGAAGAGTTTGAGAAGATTGAAGGCGTTGAAGACGGAGTGATTATTCACCTGAAATCGGGCAAAAAAGTGAAAGCCGATTGCCTGCTGTACGCGAATGGTCGTACCGGTAACACCGATTCACTGGCGCTGGAAAACGTGGGGCTGGAAGCGGACGGACGTGGCCTGCTGAAAGTAAACAGCATGTATCAAACCGCACAGCCGCACATCTATGCCGTCGGCGACGTGATTGGTTATCCAAGCCTGGCTTCTGCCGCTTACGATCAGGGCCGCATTGCCGCGCAGGCGATCATCAAAGGTGAAGCCACCGCGCATCTGATCGAGGATATTCCTACCGGGATTTATACCATTCCAGAGATCAGTTCTGTGGGCAAAACGGAACAGCAGCTCACTGCGATGAAAGTGCCGTATGAAGTGGGTCGTGCGCAGTTTAAACATCTGGCGCGTGCGCAGATTGTAGGCATGCACGTGGGCAGCCTGAAGATTCTGTTCCACCGTGAAACCAAAGAGATTTTGGGGATTCACTGCTTTGGTGAGCGTGCCGCGGAAATCATTCACATCGGCCAGGCCATCATGGAACAGAAGAACGGCGGCAACACGATTGAGTACTTCGTGAATACCACCTTCAACTACCCCACTATGGCCGAAGCCTATCGCGTGGCAGCGTTAAACGGCTTAAACCGCCTGTTTTAACGTCGTGTTCAGGTAACCCTGCATGTGGGTTTTGATTGCTTCTGCCAGTTGCTCATAGCGGCTGCGCAGAGGCGATCCTGGACGATACACCAATGCGATGGTGCGCTGCGGAACAGGCTTGTAGCACGGCAGATAGCAGACGCCATCACGCACGCGTTCGTTTGGCACGGACAGCGCAGGTAGCAAGGTGATACCGCTTCCGGCGGCCACCATGTTGCGCAGCGTTTCCAGGCTGGTGGCGCGGAAATGCGTATCTTCATCGGCACCGGCTTCGAAGCAGAAACCCATCGCCTGATCGCGCAAGCAGTGGCCATCTTCCAGCATCAGCAATTTCTCACCGGCCAGATCCGACATCGGCACGCGATCGCGATCGCGCCACGGATGATCGGCATACACCGCCAGCGTCATGGGCTCATCAAACAGCGGCACCTCAATAAAGGCTTCGCTCTCTTTCACCAATGCCACAATCGCACAATCCAGCTTGCCGCTGTCGAGCTGAGCCAGCAGTTGCTGCGTCTGCGCTTCGTGTAGGTACATTTCGAGTTTGGGGAAGGTCTTATGCAGCATCGGGATGATATGCGGCAGCAGATACGGCCCAGTGGTCGGAATCAAACCAATATGCAGCGGTCCAGACATCGCTTCGCCCTGCTGGCTCGCCATCTCCTTCAGCACTTTCACTTCGCGCAGCACGGTGCGCGCCTGATCCACCAGCAACAATCCAGCCTGAGTAAACAACACTTTACGGCTGGTACGTTCCAGCAGCATCACACCAAGTTCATCTTCTAGCTTGCGAATCTGTCCACTTAAGGTGGGCTGGCTGACATGACAGGCGTCAGCTGCACGCCGGAAATGGCGATGCTCCGCCAGTGAAACCAGGTATTCGAGATCACGAATATTCATTGAAATCCTCCAAACCACGATAGCCCGTGGCGATAGATAGAATAGCAATGAACGATTAGCCCTATCAAGGCGCCAGCGGGAATAATACGCCTCATCTGATTAAGACCATTGAATTTTGAGGAGAAGATATGTTCGCAAGCCAGGAAGGCAAAGCCGTACCGCAGGTCACCTTTCACACGCGTCAGAGCGATCGCTGGGTTGATATCACGACTGATGAACTGTTCAAAGACAAAACCGTTATTGTGTTCTCGCTGCCGGGTGCGTTTACGCCGACCTGCTCATCGAGCCACCTGCCGCGCTACAACGAGTTGTTTAGCACCTTTGCACAGCACGGTGTCGACAGCATTCTGTGCGTGTCAGTGAACGATACTTTTGTCATGAATGCGTGGAAAGCCGATCAGCGCGCTGAACATATCACCTTTATCCCGGACGGCAATGGCGACTTCACCCGCGGCATGAATATGCTGGTGGAAAAAGCGGACGTTGGATTTGGTCCGCGCTCATGGCGTTATTCCATGCTGGTGCGCAACGGCATTATCGAGAAGATGTTTGTCGAACCCAGCAAGCCGGGCGATCCGTTTGAAGTGTCAGATGCCGATACGCTGCTGCGTTATCTGGCCCCCGAATTTAAAGTGCAGGAGTCTGTGTCGCTCTTTACCAAGCCGGGTTGCCCATTCTGTACGAAAGCGAAACAGCTGCTGATTGATCGCAGCATTGCGTTTGAAGAAATTGTCCTGGGGCAAGATGCCACAACCGTGAGTCTGCGCGCCGTATCAGGCCGCGCCACGGTGCCTCAGGTATTTATCGGTGGTCGTCATATTGGCGGGAGCGACGATCTGGAGCAGTACCTGCAATCTGCTTAAAACCAATCACTGTGCTGGCCGGGAGTGGCCTGCCCTTGATGATGTGCCTATAACAATATGTAATTCCGAAGCTAGAGGTTAGCGGGCTACCGAAGAGGTGCCCGCTTTTTTTTTGCTCTGAACTTGCCCGGTCGCCATGAATGGCGACCCTACAACGTAGGGTGCGCATTTATGCGCACCGATTTACGCACTTAGGCGCTTCTGGGCTTCGCCGATAGCAAAGGCGACCTGCTGCGGCGAGACGCCGCCCTGTGCATTACGCTTATCCAGGCAGGATTGCAGCGACAGAATCGGATAGACATCATCTTCAATCACCGCGCTAAACTGCTTTAACTGCGCCAGCGTGAGTGCTTCCAGCGCCACGCCTTGCTTGATCGCTTCCACCACGGTTTCACCCACAATGTGGTGTGCTTCGCGGAACGGTACGCCTTTCGCCACCAGATAATCGGCCAGCTCAGTCGAGTTGGCATAGCCCTGCTCAGCGGCTTCCTGGCAACGTGGACGTTTTACCTGAATGCCATCCAGCACCAACACCGACATGTGCAGGCAGTCGAGCCAGGTATCGAGTGCATCGAACAGCCCTTCTTTGTCTTCCTGCATATCTTTGTTGTACGCCAGCGGTAAACCTTTCAGCGTCATCATCATGCCAGTCAGCGCACCTTGCACACGACCGCATTTGCCACGAATCAGCTCCAGCGCATCCGGATTTTTCTTCTGTGGCATCAGCGAGGAACCGGAAGTGACTTTATCAGACAGCTCAAGGAAGCCTGCTTCACCGGTGTTGAAGAAAATCAGGTCTTCAGCAAAGCGCGACAGATGCACCATGCCAATCGAGGCGTCTGACAGCAGCTCCAGCACGTGATCGCGATCGGAAACGGTATCGAGGCTATTACGCGTCGCAGAGGCAAAACCTAACCAGCCCGCCAGCTGCTGACGATCGATTTCATACGCCGTGCCAGCCAGCGCACCGCAACCCAGCGGGCTGACATCCATACGCTTCAGTGCATCTTGCAAACGGCTTTCATCACGCGCCAGCATCTCAACGTACGCCAGGCACCAATGCGCGAAGGTCACCGGCTGCGCACGTTGAAGGTGCGTGTAGCCGGGCATCACTGCATCCTGATTGGCTGCGGCGGTGGTAACCAGCGCCGATTGCAGTTCGCGCGTGGCGTCCAGCAGCACGGCAACTTGCTCTTTGCACCACAGTTTCAGATCGGTCGCGACCTGATCGTTACGGCTACGGCCGGTGTGCAATTTCTTACCCAACGCACCCACTTTATCGATCAGCTTGCCTTCGACCCAGCTGTGAATATCTTCCGCATCGCTTTGCAGAATCTGCTCAGGATTGGCGCGCACCTCGGCCAGCAGTTCATTCAACGCGCTTTCCAGCTGTTGCTGCTCGTCATGGGTCAGCACGTTGACCGTGACCAGCGCTTTTGACCAGGCAATCGAGCCGGTAATGTCTTGCTCGGCCAGGCGATAGTCAAAACGCAGCGAGTCGTTGAACTGTTTAAACCGTTGGTCTGCTGCCTGCGAAAAACGTCCGCCCCAAAGTGCCATCTGAATTACTCCTGAATCCGTTATAGAAAAGGCGGCCCGAAGCCGCCCTTGCAAAATATGTCGATTGCCGCGGTATTACTTCTTCTGCTCGTTCAGCGCGCGAATGCGTGAAGAGAGCGAGAACAGACGGATAAAGCCGCCCGCATGACGGTGATCGTAAACTTCGTCTTCGCCAAAGGTGGCGAACTCTTCTGAGTACAGGCTGTTAGGGGACGTTTTCTGCGTCGCGGTGGCTTGGCCTTTGTACAGCTGCA
The DNA here is from genome assembly GCF_059730785.1 of Pantoea sp. X-Soil-ISGK-421. Classification (NCBI taxonomy): domain Bacteria; kingdom Pseudomonadati; phylum Pseudomonadota; class Gammaproteobacteria; order Enterobacterales; family Erwiniaceae; genus Pantoea; species Pantoea sp. X-Soil-ISGK-421. The sequence goes on from NZ_AP035979.1 coordinate 3,929,820, forward strand.
GTACCACTTCGCCGTTCACCTCTTCTGCCAGCGATTCGGCAGCAGCCTGGATCGATTTACGCAGCGGCGCGAACCAGCGGCCATCGTAAACCACGTAAGACATTTCATGGCCCAGCTGCTCACGCCATTTGAAGCTATCGCGATCCAGCACCAGCTGTTCAACCGCACGCAGCGCATTCACCATGATGGTGCCACCCGGGGTTTCGTAGCAGCCGCGAGACTTGATTCCCACCAGACGGTTTTCTACGATGTCGATACGACCCACGCCGTGTTTCGCACCCAGCACGTTGAGTTTTTCCAGGCACTGGAACGGGCTCAGCTTCTCGCCATTTACGGCAACCACGCGGCCTTTCTCGACGGTTACCGTCACGTTTTCTGGCTGATCGGGCGCTTCCAGCGGATCAACGGTCCACACCCAGCAATCTTTGTTTGGTGCATTGGCTGGGCTTTCCAGCACGCCGCCTTCGGTAGAGATGTGCCATGCGTTCTCATCACGGCTGTAGATTTTTTCCAGCGACGCGGTGGTCGGGATATTGCGCTCTTTCAGGTAATCCAGCAGCGCTTCACGCGAACGCAGGTTCCATTCACGCCATGGCGCAACCACTTTCAGCTGGGGTGCCAGCGCGGTGTAGGTGGTTTCGAAACGCACCTGATCGTTACCTTTACCGGTTGCGCCGTGGCACAGCGCATCTGCGCCCACTTTCAGTGCCAGCTCAACCTGGGCTTTAGCGATGATTGGACGCGCCATTGAGGTACCCAGCAGGTAAGTGCCTTCGTACAGGGCGCCGGTCTGCAGTACCGGATAAACGTATTCGCTGATGAACTCTTCACGCAGGTCAACTACGTGGCACTCAGAAGCACCTGACTGCAGCGCTTTCTTCTCAACGCCTTCCAGATCGCCACGTTCCTGGCCGATATCCGCCACAAACGCCACCACTTCACAGCCGCCGTAGTTCTCTTTCAACCATGGAATGATGGCGGAAGTATCGAGGCCGCCTGAGTAGGCCAGAACGATTTTTTTGATGTTTTGCGTGCTCATGTCTTAATCCTTGATTATGCGAGAATCCGGGTGCCAATCGACACGCCGTTGAAAAGGGTTGGCAGTTGTTCAGCATGACGCCAGCTGGCGATATCCACCGGGCGACCGAGCGTACGTGCCGCATCAAGCGCCGCATTCACTTTCACGATCATGCCATCGGTAATAATGCCCTGGGCGATCAGCTGTTCCGCTTTCGCGGCGGTCATCTCTTCGATGCGCTGACCTTTGCCGTCGAGAATACCGCTGACGTCAGACAACAGCACTAAATCGGCACCGAGGGTCGCGGCCAGCGCGGTCGCAGCCTGGTCGGCATTGACGTTCATCAACGCGCCGCCGTCGGTGATGCCAATTGAGCTGATGACCGGCATGTAGCCCGCGGCCAGCAACGTATTCACCAACGCCGGATTACCTGGCGTGGCGTTGCCAACGTGTCCCAGCTCTTCATCGAACTGCGCAACATTGACCAAACCGGCATCGCCCAGGCACAAACCCACTGCGCCGATGCCATATTTCTTCGCCCACGCCAGCAGCGTTTTGTTGGCGGTACCGGCTAACGCACCGGTAATAATGTCAATCTGATCGGCTGGCGTCACGCGCAAACCGTTCTTCTTTTTCACCGGCAGCGCGAGCTTCTTCATCAGCTCGTCCACCACGCAACCGCCGCCGTGCACAATGATCAGCGGACGCTGATGTTCATTGCGATACGCCAGCAGGGCATCAAACAGACGGGCCAGCGCTTCTTCGCTATCCAGCAGCACGCCACCCAGTTTAATGATTAATGGATTCATTGCGTTATCCGTTGGTTAAATCAGAGACAGCGTTTCGGGGAAGCCGAAACGAATGTTCAAACACTGAACCGCCTGCGATGAGGCACCTTTCAGCAAGTTATCTTCGGCAGCGACCACAATCAGGTGTTCACCTTGCATGGCGAAGCCGATGTCGCAGAACGGCAAACCGACCACCGCTTTCAGCGCCGGAACACCTTTGTCATACACGCGCACCAGCGGCTTGTCGTGGTAAGCGTGATGGAAGGCATCGGCGACATCCTGCTGCGTCACGCCCGCTTTCAGGCGGCAGGTGGTGGTCGACAAAATACCGCGCGGGAAGCTGCCCAGATGTGGCGTGAAGATCACTGGCGTGCCGAGATGCGCCACGATTTCCGGATGATGACGGTGATTAAACAGGCCGTAAGGCTGCAAGCTCACTTCACAGAAGCTGGTCGCCACATTGGCTTTACGCCCTGCGCCGCTTACGCCGCTAGTGGCATTGATCACCGGCCACTGTGCATCGTTAAGCAGGCCCGCTGCGATCAGCGGTTTCAGCGACAGCTGTGCTGCGGTTGGGTAGCAACCCGGCACCGCAACCAGTTCCGCATCTTTAATTTTGTCGTGCTGCCATTCAGCCAGGCCGTAAACCGCCTTGTCCAGCCAATCCTGATGCTGATGGCTGAAACCGTAATATTGCGTATAAAAAGCATCGTCGTTGACGCGGAACGCGCCGGAGAGATCAAACACCACGCAACCTGCTTTAAGGAATTCGGGTGCCAGATCGTGGCTGACTTCGTGGGCCGTGGCGAGAAATACCACATCCACTTTATCGGCCCATTCAGCGGCATCGCTCAACGGCTGCAACGGTAAATCAACAATGCCTTTGAGCTGCGGATGCAAATCCGACAATAACTTTCCGGCATCCGGGCTTTGCGCTGAAACCGCCAAAGCGGTTATGTTCATATGCGGATGGCGATTCAGGTAGGTGGCAAGCTCTACGCCAGCGTAACCACTGGCACCAACGATCAGCGTATTCAACATCAGGCTGTATACCTTATTACAGTCACACGTATCGGGTCGCGGCCTTGCCCCGTTGCCCAGAATGCCGTTTGCAGAAGATTTGATGCTTCACATGCAAGCGACGTTATTGTATTTTTATTCACTATTAATGCATGAATATTGATACATCCTAACCCAAGGACCGTCAACAGTGAAGACAAAATTACCACCTTTTATCGAACTCTACCGCCAGTTGATTGCCACGCCATCAATCAGCGCAACCGACAGCGCACTGGATCAGAGTAATGAAACTTTAATCAATTTGCTGGCCGGCTGGTTCCGCGATATTGGCTTCAGTGTAGAAGTGCAGCCGGTGCCTGGCACGCGGCATAAATTCAACATGCTGGCACGCAGTGGATTGGGCGCAGGCGGTCTGTTACTCGCCGGTCATACCGACACCGTGCCTTACGATGATGGCCGCTGGACGCGCGATCCCTTTACGCTGACAGAACATGACAACAAGCTATACGGCTTGGGCACCGCCGATATGAAAGGCTTCTTCGCCTTTATTCTGGATGCGCTGCGTGACGTTGACGTGACCAAACTTAGCAAGCCGCTCTACATCCTCGCCACTGCCGATGAAGAGACCACCATGGCGGGCGCGAAGTATTTCTCTGAATCAACCCAGTTGCGTCCAGATTGCGCCATCATCGGCGAGCCCACCTCGCTCAAGCCGGTGCGCGCTCATAAAGGTCATCTGTCGAATGTGATTCGTATTCAGGGACAATCAGGCCACTCCAGCGACCCATCGCGCGGCGTGAACGCCATTGAGCTGATGCATGAATCCATCACTCAGCTTATGCAGCTGCGTAACACCCTGAAAGAACGTTACAACCACGATGGTTTTGCCATTCCGTATCCAACCATGAACTTTGGCCATATTCACGGTGGCGACGCGGCCAACCGCATCTGCGCCTGCTGTGAGCTGCACATGGATATTCGTCCGCTGCCGGGCTTAACCCTGAGCGATTTAGATGGTCTGCTGAATGACGCGCTGGCGCCGGTCAGCGCGCGCTGGCCAGGACGTTTAACCGTGGGCGAGCTGCATCCGCCGATTCCAGGCTACGAATGCCCGGCCGATCATGAGCTGGTGCAAGTGGTGGAGAAGTTGCTGGGCGTGCCAACTGAAGTGGTGAACTATTGCACCGAAGCGCCTTTTATCCAGCAATTGTGCCCAACGCTGGTTTTAGGCCCGGGATCGATCAATCAAGCCCACCAGCCAGATGAGTTTATTGATACTGCATTTATCAAGCCGACTCATGCGCTTATCACCCAAGTCGTGCAGCATTTTTGTCATTGATGAGCAACAGATGGGGCATTTCACTGTTAAATCAGCAAATTGCCCCGTCATTGTTCGGGATTTGATAATAAGAATAACTTATCTCGCTTCGCTGCAAGCAAATTCTTTGAATTTCCGTCATTTAGCAGCACATTTACGCAGATTTAAGGCAATTGACGTGCAGGAAGATACGTGGCTAGATAAAAGACGATGTTATGCCCGTGGATAATTCCCGTGGGGATATTTAAAAAGATGATGAGGGTGTCAGGGTCCAATGAACGAACAATATTCCGCAATGCGAAGTAATGTCAGTATGCTCGGCAAACTGCTCGGGGATACGATTAAGGATGCACTAGGAGAGAACATCCTCGACCAGGTGGAGACCATCCGTAAACTCTCTAAGTCATCCCGTGCGGGAAATGACACCCATCGTCAGGAACTGCTGACCACGCTGCAAAATCTGTCGAATGACGAGCTGCTGCCAGTAGCACGTGCGTTTAGCCAGTTCCTTAATCTCACCAACGTGGCTGAACAGTATCAAACCATTTCCCGTAGCGGCGATGGCGCGAACCATCCTGAACTGTTGAAAAAGACCTTTGAGCGTCTGAAACAGCAAGGTGATATCAGCGAAGCGGCTATCCGCCAATCGATTGAAGAGCTGTCACTGGAACTGGTGCTGACTGCGCACCCCACCGAAATTACCCGCCGCACACTGATTCACATGCTGGGCGAAGTGAATAGCTGTTTGCAGCAGCTCGATCACAGCGATATCTCTGACTACGAGCGTACGCAAGTAATGCGCCGTCTGCGTCAGCTGGTGGCGCAAGCCTGGCATACTGACGAAATCCGCAAATATCGCCCAACGCCAATCGATGAAGCCAAATGGGGCTTTGCCGTGGTGGAAAACAGCCTGTGGCAAGGCGTGCCAGCTTTCCTGCGTGAGTTGAACGAACAAGTCGAAGAGAGCTTTGGCATCAAGCTGCCGGTCGATTTCGTGCCGATTAAGTTTACGTCCTGGATGGGCGGCGACCGTGACGGTAACCCGAACGTCACCGCGCCGATTACCCGCCATGCGATGCAGTTGAGTCGCTGGAAAGCCGCAGACCTGTTCCTGCGTGATATCGGCGTGCTGGTTTCTGAGCTGTCGATGTCCGAGTGTAGCGACGAAGTGCGCGAGCTATGCGGCGATCCCGAAGCGCTGGAGCCTTATCGTATGGTGCTCAAACGTATCCGCAGCCAGCTGATGACCACGCAAGCCTATCTGGGCCGTCGTCTTAAAGGTGAGCGCCTGCCGCGTCCAGCCGATCTGCTGGTTTCTAACGATCAGCTGTGGGATCCGCTGTTTGCGATCTATCAATCTCTGCAACAGTGCGGCATGGGCATCATCGCCAATGGCCAGCTGCTGGATACGCTGCGCCGCGTGAAATGTTTCGGCGTGCCATTAGTGCGTATTGATATCCGCCAGGAGAGCACCCGCCATACTCAGGCAATTGCGGAAGTGACGCGCTATCTCGGCCTTGGTGATTACGAAAGCTGGTCAGAAGCCGATAAACAAGCCTTCCTGATTCGCGAACTGAATTCTAAACGTCCGCTGTTGCCGCATCAGTGGGAACCCGGTGATGAGACGCGCGAAGTGCTCGATACCTGCAAAGTGGTGGCCGAAGCGCCGCAGGGTTCGATTGCCTCCTACGTGATCTCAATGGCAAAAACGCCGTCGGACGTGCTGGCGGTACATCTGCTGCTGAAAGAAGCCGGTATTCCTTACGCAATGCCGGTGGCGCCGCTGTTTGAAACCCTTGATGACCTGAACAACGCCAACGACGTGATGACCCAATTGCTGAGCATCGATTGGTATCGTGGCTTTATCAATGGCAAACAGATGGTGATGATTGGCTATTCTGACTCGGCGAAAGATGCCGGTGTGATGGCGGCCAGCTGGGCGCAATATCAGGCGCAGGACGCGCTAATCAAAACGTGTGAGAGCGCGGGCATCACGCTAACGCTGTTCCACGGACGCGGCGGCTCAATCGGTCGTGGCGGCGCGCCAGCCCATGCCGCGCTGTTATCACAACCGCCGGGCAGCCTGAAAGGTGGCCTGCGCGTCACCGAACAGGGCGAGATGATTCGCTTCAAATACGGTCTGCCAGAAGTCACCATCGCCAGCCTGTCGCTGTACACTGGCGCCATCCTGGAAGCCAACCTGCTGCCACCGCCGGAACCTAAACGCGAATGGCAGGAGATCATGAACGGTCTTTCGGCGCACTCTTGCGCGATGTATCGCGGTTATGTGCGTGAAAATCCGGACTTCGTGCCCTATTTCCGCTCGGCCACGCCAGAACAGGAGCTGGGCAAACTGCCGCTGGGCTCACGTCCGGCTAAGCGTCGCCCAACCGGCGGTGTGGAATCGTTGCGTGCCATTCCGTGGATTTTCGCCTGGACGCAGAACCGCCTCATGCTGCCAGCCTGGCTCGGTGCCGGTGCTGCGCTGCAAAAAGCGATGGATGAAGGTCATCAGGATGAACTGGAAACCATGTGCCGCGACTGGCCGTTCTTCTCAACGCGCCTGGGTATGCTGGAGATGGTATTCTCGAAAGCCGATTTGTGGCTGGCAGAGTACTACGATCAGCGTCTGGTGGATAAATCACTGTGGCCGCTTGGCAAACAGTTACGCGATCAACTGGATGCAGATATCAAAGCGGTGCTGACCATCGCCAACGATGCGCATCTGATGGCTGACCAACCGTGGATTGCCGAATCTATCGCGCTGCGAAACGTCTATACCGATCCGCTGAACGTGTTGCAGGCTGAACTGCTGCATCGTTCGCGTGCCCAGGAAGAGCGTGGTGATGAGCCGGATGCACGCGTTGAGCAAGCGCTGATGGTGACCATCGCAGGTGTTGCAGCAGGTATGCGTAATACCGGTTAATCTACTGACATAATGTGAAAAAGGAGCCCTCTGGCTCCTTTTTTGTAGGGTCGCTATTTATGGCGACCGGGTACATTACACATTAATTGCCGGACGCACGCCCAGCGTGTGGCAAATGGCGTAACTCAACTCGGCGCGGTTCAACGTATAGAAATGGAAATCCTTCACGCCTTCGCGCGACAGGATTTTCACCATGTCCATGGCGACGCTCGCGCCGACCATTTTGCGCGTTTCCGGATCGTTATCCAGACCTTCAAACATTGCGCTCATCCAGCCCGGCACACGCACGTTAGTCATGGTGGCGAAGCGTTGTAGCTGCTTGAAGTTAGAAACCGGCAAAATGCCCGGCACGATTTCCACATCAATACCCGTTGCAACACAGCGATCGCGAAAGCGCAGATAGCTTTCAACGTCGAAGAAGAACTGCGTGATCGCGCGGTTAGCACCGGCATCAATTTTACGCTTCAGGTTAATCAGATCAGCCTGCGCGCTTTTCGCTTCGGGATGCACTTCGGGATAGGCCGCGACAGAGATATCGAAATCGCCAACGTCTTTCAGCAGTTCAACCAGATCGGAACCGTACATTTCCGGTTTACCGCTGCCCGGCGGTAAATCCCCGCGCAGTGCCACGATATGACGAATGCCGCTATCCCAGTAATCACGTGCGATCCCCCGCAGCTCATCGCGTGTAGCATCTATGCAGGTCAGATGAGGTGCCGCTTCCAGACCGGTACGATCTTTAATGCCTTTAATGATGCTGTGCGTACGATCGCGCTCGCCCGAGTTGGCGCCGTAGGTCACGGAGACGAATTTAGGTTTCAGGCTGCTCAGTCGATCAATTGAGCTCCACAGAGTTTCTTCCATTTCGCTGGTACGTGGCGGGAAAAATTCGAAAGAGACATTAATTTGCCCATTTAGCTCAGCCAGGCTCTGGTTCAACGCTTCGCGTTGATTGGCGTGAAAGAAACTCATCCTGATTACCTCGTCATCACATATCGGTTATTTTGCGGACCGTGAACATCCATACGTTTAGACGTCCAGATGCACAAAATGAACGATTAGCGCGCTAGCGTCAACAGAAAATTAATGAACAGGCGTGACAAATCTTCATTCAAGATGAACGCTTTTCATGATGCGTGGGAAAGTCAAAGAAGCAGACGGACGATGCCGTCTGCAAAGTCAGGCAGGTTACAGCAGTTGTGCGAGGCGGTTGATATCCGATTGCAGCGCGCCTGCCGTGACGTCACGGCCCGCGCCCGGTCCACGAATCACCAGTGGATTATCGCGATACCAGCGGCTTTCGATGGCAAACACGTTATCGCACGGCAGCAACGCGGCCAATGGATGCTCTGGACGCACGGCCTCCACACCAACGCGTGCTTTGCCGTTGGCATCAAAACGTGCCACGTAACGCAGTACCAAACCCATCTCCTGCGCCGCTTCCAGACGCTGCAGCATCTGGTCATTCAGCTCGTCGGCGTTTTCGAAGAAGTGATCAATCGACTCCCCTTCGCAAATGGATGGCACCAACGATTCAACCCGCACCTGATCGGGCTCGATATCGTAGCCCGCCTCACGCGCCAGGATCACCAGTTTGCGCATCACATCCTGTCCGGATAAATCAACACGCGGATCCGGTTCGGTCAAGCCTTGTTGCCACGCCTGATCGACCAATTCGCTAAACGGCACCGTGCCGTCAAATTGCAGGAACAGCCAGGACAGCGTGCCAGAGAAAATCCCGCTAATTGATAAAATGCTATCGCCGCTTTCACGCAAATCGCGCACCGTATGATTGACCGGTAAACCGGCGCCCACGGTGGCGTTGTACAACCAATGACGACCGGTTTTGGCGAAAGCATCACGCACCTGACGCCAGCTCTGGCCGCTTGACGCACCGGCAACCTTGTTGGCGCTGATGACGTGGAAGCCGTGACTGGCGAAGTCGTGATACTGCTGCGCCAGCTGCTCGCTGGCGGTGACGTCCAGCACCACTAAATCATCGAACGGGTGCGCACGCATCCACAGGAACAGCGACTCTTCATCACGCTCGACCGCTTCATCATCAAAGAACGCCAACGCGCGGCTGGCTTCCAGACCGTCGTAGCTCAACAAACTGCGGTTGCTGTCTGCGACGCCCGCCAGCACATACTCAAATCCCGTGCGTGCTGACAGTGATTCCTGCTCGCGAGCAAACAACTCCAGCCAGCGTGAACCGATGTTACCTTTACCGAACAGCATCAGGCCAATACGTTTCTCGGCGCGAAACAGCGACTGATGCAGTCCCTGAATCAGATGCTGCGTCGGGCCAACGCGCAGTACCGCCACGATGCTGATGTGATCTTCAGACTGCCAGACAAACTCCACCGGCTGATCTTTGATCTGCTGCCAGAAGCGATGGCTGTGTAGCGGATTACGCGTCACGCCCGCACCCACCAGCGCCACTAGCGCTAAGCCGTCGCGCAATTGCAGATGGCCCGGCAGTGCGGCGTCCTGCAGCAGATTGAAGGCGCTATTCACCACTTCCGAGGTATAACACAGCTGCAGCAGACGACGATCGGGATGAACACCGATTGCCAGCGGACGCAGCTGCGCGCGCTTCAGCAGCAAATCGATCTCTTTCTGCTGCGTTTTGAAATCGTGATTAGCGGGAATCTCAATCTCTACCAGACACACATCATCATGGCTGGTGACGATACGCGCACCGGTGCCGGAGGCCAGCACGCGCTCGATGCGCGTCGAGCCCTGCTCCGGTTGATAGCTGCAACGCAGCTGTAAATCGATATCGCTATTGGATACCGGCTGCAAGGTGCGGGTGTGCAGCACCGGTGCCGCCAGACGCGCCAGTTCGCTGGCCTCATCCAGACGCAGCAGCGGCAGCAGGCACGCATCAGAGACTTTACGTGGATCGGCGCTGTAGACGCCCGCCACATCGCTCCAGATAGTCACGCGACCCACACCCGCCAGCGCACCAATCTGTGTAGCGGAGTAGTCAGAACCGTTACGACCCAGCAATACCGTTTCACCGGCTTCGCTACGGCTGATAAATCCGGTTACCACCAGGCGTTTATGCGGATGCTGCGCCAACAGCGCCTGCAGCAGCGGCCAGGATTTACCTTCATCAACCTGTGGCTGCGCGGCGCGTTCAGCGCGCAGGAAGTCACGCGCATCCAGCCAGGCTGCTTCAATTTCCCGCTGGCTCAACACGGCGGCCATCAAGCGCGCTGACCAGATTTCACCGTGTCCCACCACTTCGGCATACACCGCATCGGTGATGGTGCCATCAAGCAGCGCGGCCAGTCTTTCCAGATCGCGTATAAAGGAAGACGTCAGGGTTTCGGCATATTCAGCAGGCAACAGCGCAGCAATTAACTCGCTGTGAAAACGGCGTAAAGCCTGTTGCACCTGATGGGCAGATAAGCGATCGCTCTGGCTCAATTTCAGCCAGCTGATCAACTGGTTAGTCGTGCTGCCTGCGGCAGAGACCACCATTAAGTCGCCAGGCTGGCTGTAATCCGCCATGATGCTGGCCACGCGTTGATAGCAACGTGCGTCGGCCAGGCTACTGCCACCAAATTTATGCAACTGCTTGATCGGCGTTCCCGCGCCTACTGAACTCGTCATGGTTACTCCTCGGCTGCGATCCGGAATGCATTATCCAGATCGGCAATTAAATCTTCGTGATCTTCAATCCCAACAGAAATACGCAGCAGTGTTTCAGAAATTCCCGCTGCCGCGCGCGCTTCTGCAGACATGCCCGCATGCGTCATGGTCGCGGTATGTGAAATCAAACTCTCTACGCCGCCGAGCGATTCGGCCAGCGTGAACAGCTGCAGCGCTTTCAGGAAGCGGCGCAGGCGAGCCTCATCGGCATCGATTTCGAAACTCAACATGGCACCAAAGCCACGCTGCTGACGTACCGCAAACTCATGTCCGGCATTTTCCGGCAGAGAAGGATGATACAGTTTTTTCACCAGCGGTTGTTGCTTCAGGTAATCAACTATCGCCAGTGCGTTGCGTTGTGCAGCGGCGATACGCGGGGATAATGTGCGTAAACCACGCAGCAGCAGGTAGCTATCAAACGCTGCGCCGGTTACGCCAATATTATTCGCCCACCACGCCAGATCGGTGGCCATCGCCGGATCTTTCGAAATCACCGCGCCCGCCACCACATCAGAGTGGCCGTTCAGATATTTGGTGCAGGAGTGAACCACCAAATCGGCACCCAGCGCCAGCGGGTTTTGCAGTGCCGGGCTGAGGAATGTGTTGTCCACCACGCTGATCGCGCCGGCGTCGCGCGCCGCGGCGCAAATGCTGGCAATATCAACCACACGCAGCAGCGGATTGCTTGGGCTCTCAACCAGCACCAGCTTTGGCTTCTCGGCTAACGCCGCGGCCAGCGCCGCTTTATCACCCTGATCAACAAACTTCACGCGATACGCGCCACGTTTGCTCAGGCTATCGAACAGACGATAGCTGCCGCCGTAGCAATCGTGGGGAGCTACGAGCAAATCGCCTGGCTTCAGGAACACGGTTGTCACCAGATGAATCGCTGACATGCCGGTATTCGTTAATACCGCGCCTGCACCACCTTCTAACTCCGCTAGCGCGCGCTGAACCACATCACGCGTTGGATTACCACGTCGCGAATAGTCATGCGCACGCGGTTCATTGAAGTCGAGAAAGTTATAGGTGCTGGAGAGATGAATCGGTGGGACAACGCAGCCATATTGCTCGTCATCATTCAAACCGCTGCGTACTGCGATGGTTGCCTGTTTACGCGTCATGGTGCTTACTGTTCCTGAAGAATAAAGAAGAGCAACAGCATAACATTCAGCACATAGACGTCAATACATCTGGACATCTAAATGTCTTTGCGTATAGATTGAGCAAATCATTAATAACCGCTAAAATTGTCCGTCATCGCCTGGTGTTCAGCGCGCTTTCCTTGGCAGAAGCGGTGCTCAAGCATAAAACCTGCAGTTTAAGGGGTCAGGCATCGAAAAATCGGGCATAATCAACGGATTTCCCCATATTCAACTTTTATTGATTAAGGTAACCCATGGCTGAATGGAACGGCGAATATATCAGCCCTTACGCTGAACATGGTAAGAAGAGCGAGCAGGTCAAGAAAATCACAGTTTCTATCCCGCTGAAAGTGCTGAAGATTTTAACAGACGAGCGTACCCGCCGTCAGGTGAATAACCTGCGTCACGCCACCAACAGCGAACTGCTGTGTGAAGCCTTTTTGCATGCTTTCACCGGGCAGCCTCTGCCGAACGATGTTGATTTGCGTAAAGAACGCAGCGATGAGATTCCGGAAGAAGCGAAACAGATTATGCGTGAGATGGGCATCGATCCCGATAGCTGGGAATACTGAAGCCAGAAATAAAAAAACCCAGCCGAAGCTGGGTTTTTTCTTGCATCCGAATCGCGAGGATTCGACGGCAAATAATCTTATTTCTTGGTTGCTGGCACGCTGAAACGCTTGTTGAAGCGATCTACACGGCCACCGGTGTCAGCTACACGCTGCTTACCAGTGTAGAACGGGTGGCATTTGCCGCACACGTCCAGGTTCAGACCAGAAGCCATGGTTGAACGGGTGTTGATCACGTTACCGCAAGAGCAAGTCATGGTTACTGCTTCGTACTTAGGGTGAATACCTTGTTTCATGGGAGAACCTCATAAAAGGCCGTGTCGCTCTCCGTGCCAGGCTCAGCCTGCACAGCACCACACGCGGTTGAACATTAAGTGTATGCTCCGACGAGCGATCTCATCGAAGGCGGCATAGTATACAGAAATTAACCACTTTTAGCAAATCACTGCTGTAGATTCCCGCTCAAGGTAGCAACGTGTACACTACTTCTCCTTATTTCTTCGAGCCGGATAGAGATTCCCATGCCCGTTGTTCAGGTTGCCCTGCCCGTTCCGCTACCTCGCCTGTTTGATTACTTGCTGCCGACCGATGCGCCGCAGCCGGTGGCGGGCGCACGCGTGAATGTGCCGTTCGGCAATCGCAAAATGATCGGTATTGTGGTCGGCACGCGTGAGACCAGCGATCTCCCGCTGACGCAGCTCAAGCAGATAGACAGCGTGCTCGACAATCACAGTCTGTTCTCGCCCGCGCTATGGCGCATTTTGCACTGGGCCGCGCACTACTATCATTCGCCGCTGGGTGAAGTGCTCAGCCATGCGCTGCCGGTGCTGCTACGTCAGGGTAAACCCGCGCAGGAAGCGCCGCTGTGGCAATGGGTCATTAATGATGCTGGCCGCGAAGTGGCGATGGAGAGCCTGAAGCGCGCGCCGAAACAGCAGCAAGCGCTGGCGATGCTGCGTCAGCGACCACTGTATCGCCATCAGGTCAGCGAACACGATTTTACCGATGCCGCGCTACAAGCGTTGCGGGCAAAAGGCTTGTGCGAGTTGCGTGAACATACGCCGCAGATGCACGACTGGCGCACCAGCTTTGCCGTAAAAGGTGAACGCCTGCGCCTGAATACCGATCAGGCGATGGCGGTGGGCGCGATGCGTAGCGAAGACGATCACTATGCGCCATGGTTGCTCGCCGGTATTACCGGTTCTGGTAAAACTGAGGTGTATCTCAGCGTGTTAGAGAACGTGCTGGCACGCGGCAAGCAGGCGCTGGTGCTGGTGCCGGAAATCGGACTGACGCCACAAACCATCGCCCGCTTCCGCGAGCGCTTTGATGCGCCGATTGATGTGCTGCACTCGGCACTGAATGATAGCGAACGCCTTGCCGTCTGGCTGCGCGCGCGCAGTGGTGAAACCGCGATTGTTATCGGTACACGTTCAGCATTGTTCACGCCGCTGGCGCGTCCCGGCGTGATCATCATTGATGAAGAGCACGACAGCTCGTACAAACAGCAGGAAGGCTGGCGCTATCAGGCGCGCGATCTGGCGGTGTTCCGCGCCCATGAAGAAGACATTCCGATTGTGATGGGTTCGGCCACGCCCGCGCTGGAAACCCTGCACAACGTGCGCGTGGGCAAATATCGCCAGCTTAATCTCACCAAACGCGCGGGCAATGCCAAACCAGCGCTACAGCAGCTGATCGATCTTAAAGGCCAGCAGCTGAAAGGCGGATTAGCGCCGGCGCTGCTCGGCAAAATGCGCCAGCATCTGCAAGCCGATAATCAGGTATTGCTGTTCCTTAACCGTCGCGGCTTCTCGCCGGCGCTGATGTGCCATGATTGCGGCTGGCTGGCGGAATGTCAGCGCTGCGATAGCTATTACACGCTGCATCAGAACCATCGCCAGCTGCGCTGCCACCATTGTGACAGCCAGCGTCCGCTGCCGAATCAATGCCCGGGCTGTGGTTCAACGCATTTGATGCCGGTTGGTGTGGGCACCGAACAGCTGGAACAGCAGCTTGGCACGCTGTTCCCCGGCGTGCCGGTATCTCGTATCGATCGCGACACCACCAGCCGCAAAGGTGCGCTGGAGCAGCATCTGGCCGATGTACATCGCGGCGGTGCGCGCATTCTGGTAGGCACGCAAATGCTGGCGAAGGGCCATCACTTCCCGGATGTCACGCTGGTGTCGCTGCTGGATGTTGATGGCGCGCTGTTCTCGGCCGATTTCCGCGCCGCTGAGCGTTTCGCACAGCTGTATACCCAGGTTGCAGGCCGTGCGGGTCGCGCCGGTAAACAGGGCGAAGTGTTGCTGCAAACCCATCATCCAGACCATCCGCTGCTGCAAACTTTGCTGCACCGCGGCTATTTCGCTTTTGCCGATCAAACGCTGCTGGAGCGCCAGTCGGTGCAACTGCCACCGTGGACCAGCCACGCGCTGTTCCGCGCCGAGGATATGGATAATCAACAGGCAGCAGAATTCCTCACTCAACTGCGTAATTTGCTGGAAGCCAGCCCGTTAAAAGATGACGCGATGTGGCTGATGGGGCCGGTTCCGGCATTGGCTCCGAAGCGCAGCGGCCGCTGGCGCTGGCAGCTGCTGTTGCAACATCCTTCACGAAAACGTTTGCAACAGTTGCTGAGCGGATCGCTGCCGCTCATCGCCACGTTGCCCGCCGCGCGCAAAGTGAAATGGACGCTGGATATCGACCCCACCGAGAGTTAAGCCGCGCCACATCTGCGAGCCAGATCGAAAAAAGTCGCACAAGTCACAATTTTTATGCAAATTAAGTAACAACCCGGCACGACCTTGGGTTAACAATAGTGCCGACCCGGTTGAAGCCCGGTAATGTCTGAAAATCAATGCGCTGTACCGCGTCAGGAGTTATACGTTGGACCAGAAGCAACCTTCCACCGCCGCCACCATGAAAGATGTGGCCGAGAAAGCAGGCGTTTCCACCGCCACGGTTTCACGTGCGTTGATGAATCCAGAAAAAGTCTCAGCCGCTACCCGGCTCAAAGTTGAAAAAGCCGTAATTGCCGTGGGCTATGCGCCGCACGGTTTGGCGCGCAATGCTAAACGCGGGGAAACGCAAACCATTCTGGTGATTGTGCCGGACATCTGCGATCCCTTCTTCAGTGAGATCATTCGCGGCGTGGAAGTCACCGCCGCACACGAAGGTTATCTGGTGCTGATTGGCGATTGCGCCCATCAGAATAAACAGGAAAAAACCTTCCTGAATTTAATGCTGACGCGACAAATCGACGGCATGGTGTTGTTAGGTTCACAACTGCCGTTTGACGCTGGCATTGAAGACCAGCGCAACCTGCCGCCCATGGTGATGGGTAACGAATTTGCGCCGGAAATGGCGCTGCCTACGGTCCATATCGATAACCTGACGGCAGCCTTTGAAGCGGTGAATCACCTGCTGCAACTCGGCCACCGCCAAATCGCCTGCATTACCGGGCCAGAACACATTCCGCTAAGTCAGTATCGACTGCAGGGCTACATCCAAGCGCTGCGCCGCAGCAGTATCGCTATCGATCCGACCATGATTGTGCACGGTGACTTCACCTTTGAAGCGGGTGCCAATGCACTGAAACAATTGATGAGTTTGCCGCAGCCGCCGAAAGCGATTTTCTGCCATAGCGATCTGATGGCGCTGGGCGCAATGAATCAGGCGCGCAAACTCGGCATGCGTATTCCGCAGGACCTCTCAGTGGTGGGCTTTGATGATATCGAACTGGCGCAATACTACGATCCGCCGCTAACCACCGTGGCCCAGCCGCGCTTCGCCATTGGCCGTGAAGCTATGCTGCTACTGCTTGATGAATTGCAGGGCAAACGCGTGAATAACGGTTCGCGCCTGCTGGATGCAGAGCTGCGCGTGCGCGGCAGTACGGCACCCGCAGCAAAACGCGAAAAATAACGTATAGAAGCCTGCATTTTCAGCGCATTCTGAAGGCAGACTGTGCTGGTCAAAGTTCCAGCCCTTGCGTAACATGGCGCATTCATTGCCGGGCAATTAACAGCACATTTACATGCCCATTGGCATATTTTTTTGAAGGGTATTAGAACGAAAGTGGCACAGAAAGATTATGTAGGCCGCGGGCGTTCAACAGGGACGCGTCGCAAAAAACCCGCCAGCCGCAGTAAGAAAAGCAAAGGCGGATCAGGCACTTCAAAGCTCATGATGGTACTGGCCGTGGCCGTGCTGGTCACCTTTGCCGGTGGTTTATGGTTCATCTCGCATCATAAGAAAGAAGAGATTGAGGTCATTCCAAATCATAAAGCCAACGGTAACGGCCTGCCGCCGAAGCCCGAAGAGCGCTGGAAGTACATCAAAGAGTTGGAAAATCGCCAAATTACCGTTCCTTCGCCGACTGAGCCTTCAGCCGGTGGCGTGCAGTCACAAACTCAGCTGACCGATGAACAGCGCCAGCTGCTGGAACAGATGCAGGCCGATATGCGCCAGCAGCCTACGCAGCTGAATGAAGTGCCGTGGAACGAACAAACCCCGGCGCAGCGCCAGCAAACGCTGCAGCGTCAGCAGGTGCAACAACAGCAGCAGCAGGTACAACAACAACAGCAGCAGTTGCAACGTCAGCAGCAGGTACAACAACAACAGCAGTTGCAACGTCAGCAGCAGCTACAGCAGCAGCAGCGCCAGCAACAGTTGCAGCAACAACAGGCCACCCGTCAGCAGCAACAGCAAGCTGCACCAATCACGCGCGAGCCAACGCAGCAGACTAAACCGCAGGAAACCGCCAAGGTGAAAGCGGAAGAGAAAGCCTCTTCGCAGCGCTGGATGGTGCAGTGTGGTTCGTTCAAAGGCACCGATCAGGCGGAGTCAGTGCGCGCCGGGTTGGCATTTGAAGGATTTGAGAGCCGTATTACCACCGGCGGTGGCTGGAATCGCGTGGTGATCGGGCCATTCAAAGATCGCAGTAGCGCGGACAGCACGGTAAAACGCTTACACAGTTCCGGTCACGGAAGTTGTATTCCCCTCGCTTTACCTTAAATTCTTTAGGGGTTGAAACTCCCCAATCCTGCCCCATATCTGGTTGCATGATACTCCGCGCCGAGTGCGCGGAGTTCCTTTTCTACTGCAACAAGGGGTCTGCCCGTGACAACAATAGTAAGTGTACGACGCAACGGCCAGGTAGTGATTGGCGGTGATGGCCAGGCTACGCTCGGCAATACCGTAATGAAAGGCAACGTTAAAAAAGTCCGTCGTCTTTACAACGATAAAGTGATCGCCGGTTTTGCTGGCGGTACCGCAGATGCCTTCACCCTGTTTGAACTGTTTGAGCGCAAGCTGGAGATGCACCAGGGCCACCTGGTGAAAGCGGCGGTCGAGCTGGCCAAAGATTGGCGTACCGACCGCATGCTGCGTCGCCTCGAAGCGCTGCTGGCGGTCGCCGACGAAAACGCCTCGCTGATCATCAGCGGCAACGGCGATGTCATCCAGCCGGAAAATGACCTGATTGCCATTGGTTCTGGTGGGCCTTACGCCCAGGCAGCGGCACGCGCGTTGCTGGAAAACACGGACATTGGTGCACAAGATATCGTTGAAAAGGCGCTGAACATCGCCGGCGATATCTGTATCTACACCAACCACAATATTAACATCGAAGCATTACCGTCTAAGGCGTAAGGATAAAAATCATGTCCGAGATGACTCCACGCGAGATTGTCAGCGAGCTTAACCGCTTTATTATCGGCCAGGACGGTGCAAAGAAGGCGGTCGCGATCGCCCTGCGTAACCGCTGGCGCCGCATGCAGCTCGACGAAGAGCTGCGCCATGAAGTGACGCCAAAAAACATCCTGATGATTGGTCCAACCGGCGTCGGTAAAACCGAAATCGCCCGTCGCTTAGCTAAACTGGCTAACGCACCGTTCATCAAAGTGGAAGCCACCAAATTCACCGAAGTCGGTTACGTCGGCAAAGAGGTTGATTCCATCATTCGCGATCTGACCGATTCTGCCATCAAGATGGTGCGCAGCCAGGCGATCGAGAAGAACAAATACCGTGCCGAAGAGATGGCGGAAGAGCGCATCCTCGATGTGCTGATTCCACCGGCAAAAAATAACTGGGGCCAGGCTGAGCAAGCGGCTGAGCCATCGACAGCGCGTCAGTCATTCCGCAAGAAACTGCGCGAAGGTCAGCTGGACGACAAAGAGATTGAGATCGATCTGGCTGCTTCTTCAGCCGGCGTTGAAATCATGGCGCCTCCGGGCATGGAAGAGATGACCAGCCAGCTGCAATCGATGTTCCAGAACCTCGGTGGACAGAAGCAGAAGCCGCGTAAGCTGAAAATCAAAGAAGCCATGAAGCTGCTGATTGAAGAAGAAGCGGCCAAGCTGGTGAACCCGGAAGAGCTGAAGCAGGATGCCATCGATGCCGTCGAGCAGCACGGCATCGTGTTCATCGACGAAATCGACAAAATCTGTAAGCGCGGCGGCCAGAATGCCGGCGGCCCAGACGTTTCGCGTGAAGGCGTACAGCGCGACCTGCTGCCGCTGGTAGAAGGTTGCACCGTTTCCACCAAGCACGGCATGGTGAAAACTGACCACATTCTGTTTATCGCTTCCGGCGCGTTCCAGGTCGCCAGTCCGTCAGATCTGATTCCCGAACTGCAGGGCCGTCTGCCGATTCGCGTTGAACTGCAGGCGCTGACCGTCAACGACTTCGAGCGCATCCTGACCGAGCCAAACGCCTCGGTTACCGTGCAGTACAAAGCGCTAATGGGCACTGAAGGGGTTAACATCGACTTCACCGAAGATGCAGTGCGTCGTATCGCCGAAGCCGCATGGCAGGTGAACGAAACCACTGAGAACATCGGTGCGCGTCGTCTGCATACCGTTCTGGAGCGTCTGATGGAAGATATCTCCTATGACGCCAGCGATCGTAACGGTGAATCGATCACCATCGATGCCGAGTACGTTGGTAAGCATCTGGATGAGCTGGTGGCCGACGAAGATCTCAGCCGCTTCATTCTGTAAGCTTCACCCGCGAAATCTCTGCCCGGCCACTGTGCCGGGCTTTTTTTTACGCAGGATATTGATGCAACGCTTTTTTTGGCGGTTGATGATTTTGCCAACAATCGCCAGATAGCGATATACTTAGCGCTCCTGTGGCAAACAGACGAAAACCCTCATGAAATACGATACATCTGAACTCTGTGACATCTACCACGAAGCTGTGAATGTTGTTGAACCGCTTTTTTCGAACTTTGGTGGGCGCAGCTCATTCGGTGGTCAAATCACCACAGTGAAATGTTTCGAAGATAACGGCTTACTCTACGATTTGCTGGAAGAGAACGGTCGGGGTCGCGTATTGCTGGTGGACGGCGGCGGTTCGGTTCGTCGCGCACTGGTCGATGCTCAGCTGGCGAGTCTGGCGGCGCAAAATGAGTGGGAAGGCATCGTGGTTTACGGCTCGGTACGTCAGGTTGACGACCTTGAAGAGCTGGAAATCGGCATTCAGGCGATCGCGGCGATTCCGGTGGGTGCAGCAGGTGAAGGCATTGGCGAAAGTGATGTGCGCGTTAACTTCGGCGGCGTGACCTTCTTCTCTGGCGACCATCTGTATGCCGATAATACTGGCATCATCCTGTCTGAAGACGCACTCGACATCGAGTAAGTCGCAACAAAAACGGGTGCCGCGGCACCCGTTGGTTTAAGCATTGACGCTTAAACTTCTTCCATTTTTCCCAGCAGTGCCCGCAGACGATCCTGCCAGACGTGCTGCTCTTCTTTCAGATGTTGATTTTCACGCACCAGTGCATCCTGGTTGCCTGAAGCCTGGCTGACTTCGTTTTTCAGCGTATTGTTTTGCTCTTTCAGCTCTTCAATTTCCATCTGCAGCAGAGTGATGGTATCAATCGCCTGCTGTACTTTCGCTTCCAGTTTCTCGAACACTTCAAATGACATCTTTCTGACCTCTCCTAAATCTTGCAAGGCGTTGATGGGGCTAATGCATGCCTTATGATGGTGCGCTCAGCCACGATGACTCGATTGTATGTAGCCAAACCCAGCAAGTCCAGCGGCACAAGGCTTGCGGGGGTAGTCTGTAACACTTTTCAGTCAATGCCTAAAAAAATGCGCATCTTCGCGCATCTGTGTGCGCGATCACGTCACCATCAACCCGCAAAGCCGTCTTAATGGGCCTTAAAGAAACGCAAAAGACGCGAAAACGCGCATTTTTATGACGCAGTACACAGTTTTCAATTTCGCTATTTCTCGTTTATGCTCGTTAACGATAAATTCACATCAACCCTACATTAAAAGCTGGGCGACTCATGGATGAGAACAAAAACTGATAAAATTTAACCTCGCTTCAGGAATGCCATTATGAGTCAAACAACTAACACACTAACAGGTCAGTGCATCGCCGAATTTATCGGCACCGGTTTGATCATCTTTTTTGGTGCAGGCTGCGTTGCCGCACTGAAATTGGCCGGTGCTGCGTTCGGTCAGTGGGAAATTTGTATTATCTGGGGTTTAGCCGTATCCATGGCCGTCTATCTTAGCGCGGGCGTTTCTGGCGGGCATCTTAACCCTGCCGTCACTATCGCGCTGTGCCTGTTCGCTAACTTTGAAGGTCGTAAAGTCGTCCCGTATATCCTGGCGCAGGTTGCCGGCGCGTTCTGCGCTGCCGCGTTGGTTTACGGTCTTTACTACAATTTGTTCGTGGATTTTGAAACCAGCCACCAGATGGTACGCGGTAGCGTCGAAAGCCTTGATCTGGCCGGTATCTTCTCTACCTATCCGAACCCGCACATCAGTGTTGGTCAGGCGTTCCTGGTAGAGATGGTGATTACCGCCGTATTGATGGGCGTTATCATGGCGCTGACCGATGATGGCAACGGCGTACCACGTGGTCCACTGGCACCGTTGTTGATCGGTCTGTTAGTTGCCATTATCGGTGGTGCAATGGGCCCACTCACCGGCTTCGCACTTAACCCGGCGCGTGACTTCGGTCCAAAACTGTTCGCCTTCTTCGCTGGCTGGGGCAACGTCGCCTTCACCGGTGGCAAAGATATTCCTTATTTCCTGGTTCCGATTTTTGGCCCGCTGGTCGGTGCTTGCCTCGGAGCCTTTGGCTACCGCTCACTGATTGGCCGTCATCTGCCAGTAAACATCGCGGAAGCCAGCACAGCAGAAAAACCGGTTGCGCGCGCTCAGCAGCGTAAAGCGTAAGTTTCATCGATACCACATCAGGAAAGCACAATGACTACTGATAAAAAATATATTGTTGCACTCGATCAGGGCACAACCAGCTCACGCGCCGTGGTGCTTGATCATGATGCCAACATCGTTGCGGTTTCTCAGCGCGAATTTACTCAGATCTACCCGAAAGCGGGTTGGGTTGAACATGACCCAATGGATATCTGGGCGTCACAAAGCTCAACGCTGGTTGAAGTGCTGGCCCACGCCGACATTAACTCGGATCAAATCGCGGCGATTGGTATCACCAACCAGCGTGAAACCGCCATCGTGTGGGATAAAGAGAGCGGCAAGCCAATCTACAACGCCATCGTCTGGCAGGATCCGCGCACCGCAGATTACTGTAACAAGCTGAAGAAAGAGGGCCTGGAAGAGTATATCCAGCACACCACCGGTTTGGTGATTAACCCGTACTTCTCCGGCACCAAAGTGAAGTGGATTCTCGACCACGTTGAAGGCGCGCGTGAGCGTGCAAAACGCGGCGAACTGCTGTTCGGTACCGTTGATACCTGGCTGATTTGGAAAATGACGCAGGGACGTGTACACGTCACCGATCACACCAACGCCTCACGTACCATGATGTACAACATCCACAAGCTGGAGTGGGATGAGCGCATGCTGGAGATCCTCGATATCCCGCGTGAAATGCTGCCAGAAGTGAAAGGCTCTTCTGAAGTGTACGGCCAGACCAACATTGGTGGTAAAGGCGGTACGCGTATTCCAATCGCGGGTATTGCCGGTGACCAGCAGGCGGCGCTGTATGGCCAGCTGTGCGTTCAACCGGGTATGGCGAAAAACACTTACGGCACCGGCTGCTTTATGCTGATGAACACCGGCACCGAAGCCGTGACCTCAACGCACGGCCTGCTGACCACCATCGCTTGCGGTCCGCGCGGCGAAGTGAACTATGCGCTGGAAGGTGCGGTGTTTATCGGTGGTGCGTCGATTCAGTGGCTGCGCGATGAGATGAAACTGATCAGTGATTCCACTGACTCTGAATACTTTGCGTTGAAAGTGAAAGACAGCAATGGCGTCTACATGGTGCCTGCCTTCACCGGCTTGGGTGCACCTTACTGGGACCCGTATGCACGCGGCGCGATTTTCGGTCTGACGCGCGGTGCTAACGCTAACCACATCATCCGTGCCACGCTGGAATCGATTGCTTACCAGACGCGTGACGTACTGGAAGCGATGCAAAACGATGCGGGCACGCGTCTGCAATCGCTGCGTGTTGATGGCGGTGCGGTAGCCAACAACTTCCTGATGCAGTTCCAGTCAGACATTCTCGGCACCCGCGTTGAGCGTCCGGAAGTGCGTGAAGTCACCGCGTTGGGTGCAGCGTACCTGGCTGGCTTAGCCGTCGGCTTCTGGGGCGACCTGGAAGAAGTCCGTGCTAAAGCGGTGATTGAGCGTGAGTTCCGCCCAAGCATCGAAACCACCGAACGTAACGTGCGTTACGCAGGCTGGAAGAAAGCCGTCGCTCGCGCCAAAGCGTGGGAAGACGAAGAGTAAAATCCTGCTGACCCGCGGCACCCTGCCGCGGGTTTTCCCCCGTCACGCTTCCCCGCTGTGTTAAACTGCCTGCCTGTTTTTTGTCAGGTGCAACCATGAAACGAGAACTCGCGATTGAATTTTCCCGCGTGACCGAAGCCGCCGCTCTGGCGGGCTATCACTGGTTAGGACGCGGCGATAAAAATGCGGCCGACGGCGCAGCCGTTCACGCCATGCGCATTATGCTCAACACTATCGATATCGACGGCCAGATTGTGATTGGCGAAGGCGAAATCGACGAAGCGCCGATGCTGTATATCGGTGAAAAAGTCGGTACCGGTCGCGGCGACGCGGTGGATATCGCCGTTGATCCGATTGAAGGCACGCGCATGACGGCGATGGGCCAGGCCAATGCGCTGGCGGTGCTGGCGGTGGGCGATAAGGGCAGTTTCCTGCACGCACCTGATATGTACATGGAAAAGCTGATTGTCGGGCCAGGCGCGCGCGGCGCCATCGACCTCAATCTGCCGCTTGATATCAATCTGAAAAACATCGCGCTGGCATTAGGCAAACCGCTTAGCCAGTTAACGGTGTCGATTTTGGCCAAGCCACGCCACGATGCGGTGATAGCCCAGCTGCAGCAGCTTGGCGTGCGCGTGTTCTCCTTCCCGGATGGCGACGTCGCGGCCTCGATTCTAACCTGTATGCCGGATAGCGAAGTCGATGTGATGTACGGCATCGGCGGCGCACCGGAAGGTGTGGTGTCGGCGGCGGTGATCCGTGCGATGGATGGCGACATGCAGGCGCGCTTGCTGGCGCGTCACGTGGTGAAAGGCGATAGCGAAGAGAATCGTCGCCTGGGTGAGAATGAGCTGCAGCGCTGCGCTGAGATGGGTATTGAGGCCGGTCAGGTACTGAAGCTGGATCAGATGGCGCGCAACGATAACGTGATCTTCGCCGCTACCGGCATCACCACCGGCGATTTGCTAAAAGGCATCACGCGTAATGGCAACATTGCCACCAGCGAAACGCTACTGGTGCGCGGCAAATCGCGCACCATTCGCCGCATCCAATCGATCCATTATCTGGATCGCAAAGACGCGGCGCTACATCAATTTATCCTGTAATCGCCTGATTGCCGCTCTCCGGATGACGTGAGAGCGGCCACCAGCACAGCAGCATCACCAGCGACGTCACAAACATCAGCATGCCCAGGCTGGATTGGTCGTGCTGTGGCAACATCGCAGAAAGCCACGCCACCACGCCAGAGCCCAGGTTCTGCAAACCGCCGATGAGTGCACCGGCGCTGCCCGCCAGCCACGCATACGGCTCCATCGCGCCCGACGTTGCCAGTGGAAACAGCATGCCCGCGCCAAAAAAGAACAGCGCAGCCGGCACCAGCAGCGTCCAGATATTCATTACGCCAAACCAGGCGGGAACCCACATCAACAAGCCCGCCAACAGGCAGCTGTTCACGCCGTACCACATCAGCGTGTGCCAGGATTTCTGTTCGCGTCCGGCAAACCAGGCACCAAAGAACGCCGCAGGAATCGGCAGGATGAACAGAATGCTGACGGTCAATCCATCCAGCCCCAACACGCCGCCCATCAGCACGCCGCAGCTGGCTTCAAACACTGCGATGCCCGCCAGTGCGCCAATCAGCAGCAGCAGGTAGCGCACGAAATTGCCGTCACTCAGTAACGTGGCATAACGCTTCAGGAACGGTGTAGCAGGCGTGTCGGCAGGACGGGTTTCCGGCAACCAGCGTGCCATCGATGCGGTAACGCCGACGCACAGCAGCAGCAGGAAGGCAAAACAGGCGTGCCAGCCAAACAGATGCGTTAGCAGCGCACCAATCACCGGTGCCAGCAGCGGGCTCACCAGAATGCCCATATTAAGCAGGCTGTTCGCCTGGCGCAGGGCGATGCCGGAGTAGAGATCGCGCGGCATGGTACGCGCCATCACGCCCGCTACGCCGGTGCCTAAACCTTGCACCGCGCTGCCGAGTACCAGAATATCGAGCGAGGGCGCGAACATGGCGATCAACGCGCCGACGGCAAAGATCGTCATGCCAATCAGGATCACCGGACGTCGGCCAAAACTGTCCGAGAGTGGGCCGTAGATCAACTGCGATCCGCCGTAGGTCATCAGATAGGCGGCCATCACCTGCTGGATCGCCCCACTGCGCACATTGAGCGTTTCGGCCATGTTGGCCATCGCTGGCACATAGATGGTTTGCGCCATCTGCCCAACCGCCACCAGCACGATCAGCATGAATAACAGAAAGCGATTTTGCGTTTTACTTATCAACATGGAACAAAATGTCTGCCTGAGAAACAAAGAATAAGCAGCACAAAAAAGGCCGCCTCGGATTTATGGCGGCAAAAATATCAGGATTCAGTGACAAATCGAGAGGCGCAGGCAAAGCGGTATGTCTTAAGCCGTCAAGCTGAGAGTCCAGATTGTAAACCGTCCGCTACAGTTGCTGATCTGTGCGCTGGGTTTGTCGCTGAGAGCCCTTTGCCCGAGCATGGACTGGAAATCCGTTAGGCCGATGGCGATGATGTACCTACACAATCAAGATTAAGGAGCCAACATGGCAGAGTGGATCAATGCTGAAGTTAAAGAAGTAAAGAACTGGACCGATGCACTGTTCAGCCTGCGCGTTGAAGCGCCTATCGATGCCTTTACGGCGGGTCAGTTTGCCAAGTTGGCACTGGAGATTGACGGCGAGCGCGTGCAACGTGCCTATTCCTACGTCAACGCGCCGCAGGATCCGCTGCTGGAGTTTTATCTGGTCACCGTGCCGGAAGGCAAACTGAGCCCACGCTTGCAGGCGCTGCAGCCCGGCGAGCAGGTGATGATCACCAAAGAGGCGGCGGGTTTCTTTGTGCTCGACGAAATCCCAGACTGCCAAACGCTGTGGATGCTGGCGACCGGCACGGCAATCGGTCCCTATTTATCGATTCTGCAACAGGGGGACGATCTGGATCGTTTCGACAATATTGTGTTGGTGCACGCCGCGCGTTTTGCCGATGACCTGAGTTTTCTGCCCTTGATGCAGGCCTTGCAGCAGCGCTATCAGGGCAAGTTACATATTCAAACGGTGGTGAGTCGCGAAGAGATTGCCGGTTCACTGCACGGTCGCGTCCCGCAGCTGATTGAAAGTGGTGAACTGGAACGCGCAGTCGGCTTGCCGCTGACGGCAGAAACCAGCCATGTGATGCTGTGTGGTAACCCGCAGATGGTGCGCGATACTCAGCAACTGTTGAAAGATACGCGAGAGATGCGCAAGCATTTCAAACGTAAACCCGGCCATATGACCAGCGAGCATTACTGGTAATGGGCGCGGGGCGAAGAATCTGAGATTTTTCCCAGTGCGGGTTTTGACTTTGCCCGGTAAAAACCGTTCTAATCGTGGGCTAAGTGAATGATTTAGGGCCGAAGCAATGAACAACCTGCCAGTCGCGCTGCTGCTTGGCCTCGCACTGACATTTCCCGCCTGGGCGGATGATGCGCCTGCACTGGATCGTAGCGATCATCTGCCTGCTGCGCCTTATCTGCTTGCGGGTGCGCCAACGTTTGATATGACCGTTGCTCAGTTCCGTGAGAAGTACAACGCGGTTAATCCCGATCAACAGCTGCAGGAATATCGCGCCATCGATAATCGCGGCGATAAAAGCAATCTGACGCGTGCCGCCAGCAAAATCAGTGAAACCTTGTATGCTTCCACCGCGCTGGAGCAAGGTACCGGCAAAATCAAAACGCTGCAGATCACCTGGTTGCCGGTTCCCGGCCCCGATCTGAAAGCCGCTCAGGCACGCGCCATGGATTATATGACCGCCCTGCTGCGCTTCTTCATCCCAGGCTTGTCGCCCGAAGAGGGGCGTAAAAAGCTTGATTCGTTGTTGAGCGCCGGGAAAGGCGCGCGCTATTTTGCCCGCACCGAAGGTGCATTGCGTTTCGTGGTGGCGGACAACGGTGATAAGGGTTTGACCTTCGCCGTTGAGCCGATAAAACTGGCGCTCGCTACGCCCTGATCGCACCGGCAAAAATGACGAAAAGCAAAGCCAGCAATCCATTTGATCTCTATACTGTCTCGCAGACATCGCTGCCCGATGGCAGCGCTATTTCATGAATCGCGTTATGCGGAGGAAAGAATGCGACATCCACTGGTTATGGGTAACTGGAAACTGAACGGTAGCAAGCAGATCACCAAAGAGCTGATTGAAGGCCTGCGCAAAGAGCTGTCTGGTGTTGATGGTTGTGGCGTCGCGATTGCACCGCCAGCCATCTATCTGGACCTGGCAAAACACGCCATTTCCGGTAGCCACATTGCTCTGGGTGCTCAGAACGTTGACGTTAATCTGTCTGGCGCATTCACTGGCGAAACTTCCGCAGACATGTTGAAAGACGTTGGCGCGAAATACATCATCATCGGCCACTCTGAGCGCCGCACCTACCATAAAGAGAGCGACGAGTTCATCGCGAAGAAATTTGCCGTAGTGAAAGAAGCTGGCCTGGTGCCGGTTCTGTGCATCGGTGAAACTGACGCAGAAAACGAAGCGGGCAAAACTGAAGAAGTGTGCGCACGTCAGATCGACGCCGTGCTGGAAACGCAGGGCGCTGCAGCGTTCGAAGGCGCGGTTATCGCTTACGAGCCAGTTTGGGCGATCGGTACCGGCAAATCAGCCACTCCAGCGCAGGCGCAGGCCGTGCACAAATTCATTCGTGACCACATCGCGAAGAAAGATGCTGCTATCGCACAGCAAGTGATCATTCAGTACGGCGGCTCGGTAAACGACAAAAACGCCGCTGAGCTGTTCACCCAGCCCGATATTGATGGCGCACTGGTTGGCGGCGCTTCACTGAAAGCAGATGCTTTCGCAGTGATCGTGAAAGCGGCGGCAGCTGCGAAAAACGCGTAACGTAACGTTTTCGATGCAGAAAAAGGCGGCTGATTAGCCGCCTTTTTTATTGGCCGCCATTCAAGGCGATCCTGCGAAAAAGCGTTAGTGCGCCAAAATCCCACAGTTATGATCCTGCAACTCTTCCGCCGAGCCGCTGTTCAGTTTGAGCCAGTTACGTTCCAACGCCAGCAGGGCTAAGCGACCATCCGGCAGCTGCGCCAGCGCCAGACCATATTTCCCCATCTCCGTGCGCGCATACGGGATTTCATTCGCCAGACGGATAAACGCACTCTGCTCCGCCAGTTCTGTCGTTGAAAGCGTGCGCACCCAATAACGATGCTTGCGCAGCGTTTCGCTTTGCCATTGCGCATTAAGCTTTGGTGCCAGTGCATCGAGTTGCTGACGCACATCCGACCGCAGACAAGAGATATGAATATGCAGCTGATTCTGGGTACGCCCATATTGGGCATTGATTGCCAGCGACAGCGCGCTATCTGGGATCGGCGCGCCGAGCTTCTGCACCAGTAATGCACGCTGTTGCCAGGCTTCGGCAAAAAGATTCGGCGTAACGGGCTCAAGAATGATGGGACTTTCCATGCCGGTGATTTTTTCGATCGGCATCAGCAGATACTGCAACGGACCGTTGAGATCTTTCAGCGTGACGTATCCCTGCGCGCGGTTCACCTGCTGGCAAGGTGCAGGTTTGCCATTCGCCGCCATATTTGGCACACACTTTTCACTGATGATCTGCCACAAGGCGTTGGAATTTTTCTGGAAATGGATGGCGCAGGCAATCAGTCCGACAATGAGCAGCACCAATAACACGGTAAGTAACTTCAGGGTACGACGACTGCCCTGCATAGCCCGAATCCTCTGTTCATCACCTGCCAGCATCCTCGCCTGGCAGGTGATGAAAGTCACGGATTAATCCGTATTGCCTTCCATTAGGCATAAAAAAACGGCCAGCATTATCGCTGGCCGTTTCTGGAGTCGTTAAGGTTTCATCACCTGATCATAGCTGCCGCCATCAGCGAAGTGGGTTTTCTGGGCTTGTGTCCAGCCACCAAACTTGCTGTCGATGGTGAACAGTTTCACCGGCGCGAATTTATTCGCAAACTTCTTGGCTACCGTTTCGTCACGTGGACGGTAGAAGTTCTCTGCGGCAATGGTCTGGCCTTCCGGCGAATAGAGATACTTGAGGTAATCTTCGGCCACTTTACGGGTGCCCTGCTCGTCGACCACTTTATCCACCACCGAAACCGTTGGCTCTGCCAGAATCGATTCGCTTGGGGTGACAATTTCAAACTTGTCTTTACCCAGCTTATCCACCGCCAGATAGGCTTCGTTTTCCCACGCAATCAGCACATCACCAATTCCACGTTCTACGAAGGTATTAGTCGCACCACGTGCGCCGGAATCCTGTACTTCAACGTTCTTAAACAGCGATTTCACGTAAGCCAGAGCTTTAGCCTGATCGCCACTGTTTTGATCCAGTGCCCAACCCCATGCAGCTAAATAGTTCCAGCGTGCGCCGCCCGACGTTTTCGGGTTTGGCGTGATAACGGAAACGCCTGGTTTGATCAGATCTGGCCAATCATGAATGCCTTTGGGGTTGCCTTTGCGCACCAGGAACACGATGGTCGAGGTGTATGGCGCGGAGTTGTCCGGCAGGCGTTTAATCCAATCTTTATTGATACGACCACGGTCAGCAATAGCATCCACATCGGATTGCAACGCCAGCGTAACCACATCAGCACGGATGCCATTGATCACGGAGGTCGCTTGTTTACCCGATCCGCCGTGCGACTGGCGAATCACCACGTTGTCGCCGGTTTCCTGCTTGTAGTGCGCGCTAAATGCTTTGTTGTACTGCTCGTACAGCTCACGGGTAGGATCGTAAGAGACGTTTAACAGTTGAATATCCTTTGCCAGAACACTGGTTGAAGCCAGTAACAGGGTGACTCCAATACTCCACTTATTCATTGCTTGCTCTCCCGAGGTCGTTATAGAACAAGACTGACACAAACTTATCCATGGATTAAAGAATTAAAAATAAGCTGTTATAACCGTGTGGAATATGTGCAGGTATAAAAAAGGCGCGAATCTCATCGCGCCTTAGTGCTGAATGATTAGTAGAGTTTTTTCGCGGTATCGAGCCAATCACGTTTGAACGGACGCTTCATGTTTTCAATTGCGTCGATGATGTCGTGATGCACCATCTTCTCGTTCTGAATACCGACGCAACGCCCGCCATAACCTTGCAGCAGCAGCTCAATAGAGTAAGAACCCATGCGCGAGGCGAGGATGCGGTCATAAGCACAAGGTGCGCCGCCACGCTGAATATGACCCAGCACAGTCGCGCGGGTTTCACGTTTGGTTTCAGCTTCAATGAAGTGAGCCAGATCGTCGATATCACAGATGTGCTCGGTGATCGCCACAATGGCGTGTTTTTTGCCTTTGGCGATGCCCGCCTTAATCTCGGAAACCAGCTCTTCACGGGTATACGGGATTTCTGGCAACACGATGAATTCACAACCGCCGGCAATGGCTGCCGCCAGCGTTAAATCGCCGCAATAACGGCCCATCACTTCGACGATGGAGATACGCTGATGGGAAGATGAGGTGTCACGCAGGCGGTCAATCGCTTCAACCACGGTTTCCAGCGCAGTGAAATAACCGATGGTGTAATCGGTGCCTGCCACGTCGTTATCGATGGTGCCCGGTAAGCCAATGCACGGGAAGCCCATTTCGGTCAGGCGCTTCGCACCCATGTAGGAACCATCACCGCCGATAACCACCAGCGCATCGATACCGCGCTTTTTCATGTTATCAATCGCGGTCTGGCGCACTTCATCATTACGGAATTCTGGGAAGCGTGCGGAGCCGAGGAAAGTGCCGCCACGGTTGATCATGTCTGACACGCTGTAGCGGTCGAGGTTAATCATGCGATCTTCGTACAATCCCAGATAGCCGTCGTAAATACCAAAAACTTCCAGTCCTTCACTCAGCGCGGAACGTACAACTCCGCGAATGGCTGCGTTCATGCCTGGGGCGTCGCCGCCGCTGGTCAATACTCCGATTTTTTTGATCATGACAACCTCTGGATTGTTCAAAAACTAAGGATTATTCCTGCCATGTGTCCGGCGTGGACCAGCTCGCGATCGCATGGCTTAATAGTTGCAGAATAGTATATCAAAGGCTTGATGCTGAATTGATTCAGGTCAGACAAGTTTTCTCTAATTTTTTACAGAGTTGTTAGCGTTACGTCACTTTTTTTGTGTAATTGCATGATTTTAAATCGCTAACCTTGAAAAAAGCCGTGTTGATTGCTCGGTACAACAGAGCAGGGATCTTGATGGATAATCACGTCTGAACCGGGAAACTTCTTTAGTAACGCCTGCTCAACTTGATCCGCCACCTGATGCGCCTGCACCAACGGTAACTGATCTTCCATCTCCAGATGCAGCTGGATGAAACGTGTGGGGCCTGATTGTCGTGTGCGTAGCGCATGCGCGCCGCGTACGCCAGGCCAGTTGGTCACCACGTTAATAATCTCCTGCGTTTCATGCTCAGGCAGTACGCGGTCTAACAGCGCCTGCACGGCCTCATAACCCATCCGCAAGGCGTTGTAGAGAATATAAACGCCAATGCCGAGCGCGAACAAAGCATCCGCCCGTACAAAACCATAGCTGCTCAAACCTAGGGCAACCAATATTGCGCCGTTCATCACCACATCAGATTGATAGTGCAGCATGTCCGCACGAATCGCCTGACTTCGTGTGCGACGCACCACCCAACGCTGAAAGGCAACCAATGTCAGGGTGGAAAATAGCGCAATCACCGTCACCACAATGCCCACCAGCGGGGCATGCAAGGTTTCGGGCGATGCCAGATGCTGAATGCCGGTGAGAAACAGAAACAGCGCTGATCCGGAGATAAACATGCTCTGTGCCAGTGCGGCGAGTGATTCCGCTTTACCGTGGCCGAAGGTGTGATCATCATCGGCTGGCTGCAGCGAATAGCGCACCACCAGCAAGTTTGTAAGTGAAGCGGCGATATCCACTAAGGAATCCACCAACGCCGCCAACATGCTGACTGAACCGGTATGCCACCAGGCAAATATTTTCACAATTAACAGCACCGTGGCCAGCGTGGTCGCCGCCAGCGCCGCCCGATTGACTAACTTTGCATAGGAAGAATCCATGCCATGCCTCGCAGGTCGCACATATCAAAGGTACGGCCTTTTCGTCGTAAGATGGCTAAACCTTATCATCGGCAGAAGTGTGCTGCATGGTTGAATTTTAAGGCAATGATGTTAGAGGGAAATGACAGGCAAAAAAAACCCCCGCATCATGCGGGGGAAGACAGGGATGGTGTCTATGGCAAGGAAAACAGGGATACTATGTTACTGGTTACTGCTGGTACTACTCACTGCTTGCAGCGGTGATGATGGCTGCAATCCTGAGAGTCGACGAACTTCAGCCAATCGTCGCTCATAATTCTTCTGCAATGTCGCTTGCTGTGCAGGCGTTAGCAGGTGGTACATCTGATTACGAACCCGAGCCATCTCGACTTGCTGCTCTACTGCTGCGCGGGCTTGTTTCTCTGCCTGCTGTCGGATAGCCGATTCATTAAATTTGTCTGCAATGACAAGGTCATGCATAGTTTCTATGTCTTGAACGCTGATTGCTGGGCGTTCGTGTCGCGCTTGCTGCATCAGGTCTCGCATCTGTTGCCGCTGTTGTTCAGTCAGCTCAATGCCATCGAACATGTAGCTTTGCGGATTTTGCGTCATACTGCCTGTCGTCAATCCGCTGTTCTGATGCATCTCGTCAATCGTCGTCGTGTCTGCTGCTTCGGCCCTGGCGTGACTGAGAACCATCGCTGAGGCAATGACGACGGCGGTTAAGTAGCGCATCGTTAACTCCCAGTTCGTTCCGTTTTGCGATTCAACGAGAGCCAGTGTACGGCGGTGGCTGCAAACATCCGTCAGGGGGTGTAAAACTACGTAAAGCGTTGGATTGCAAGTCAAGGAACACGGTATTTTGCCTGCGGAGGGCAATAAAAAATGAATAAAATCCTGTTGGTTGATGACGACCGCGAATTAACTTCGCTGCTTAAAGAACTGCTTGAGATGGAAGGTTTTGAAGTCATTGTGGCAAGCGATGGTGAGCAGGCGCTTAACCTGTTAGACAACACCGTGGACTTGCTTTTACTTGATGTGATGATGCCGAAGAAGAACGGTATCGACACGTTGAAAGAACTACGCCAACAGCACCAAACTCCGGTCATTATGCTGACTGCACGTGGCAGCGAACTGGACCGCGTTCTCGGCCTTGAACTCGGCGCGGACGACTATCTGCCGAAACCGTTTAACGATCGCGAACTGGTGGCGCGTATCCGTGCCATTTTGCGCCGTTCAAACTGGAGCGAGCAGCAGCAACAGCACGACAACAGTTCGCCAACGTTGGAAGTGGATTGCCTGCGCCTGAATCCAGGTCGTCAGGAAGCCAGCTTCGATAGTGAAACGTTGGATCTCACCGGCACCGAATTCACTCTGCTCTATTTGCTGGCACAGCATCTGGGTCAGGTGGTATCACGTGAGCATCTTAGTCAGGAAGTGTTAGGCAAACGTCTGACACCGTTTGACCGTGCTATCGATATGCACATTTCTAACCTGCGTCGTAAATTGCCGGAACGTCGTGATGGTCATCCGTGGTTTAAAACCCTGCGCGGACGCGGCTATCTGATGGTTTCGGTATCATGATAGGAAGTTTAACTACTCGCATCTTCGCCATCTTCTGGCTCACGCTAGCGTTGGTGTTGATGCTGGTTTTAATGGTACCCAAACTCGATTCGCGCCAGATGACAGCGTTACTGGAAAGCGAGCAGCGTCAGGGCACCATGATTGAACAGCACGTTGAAGCGGAATTGTCTCAGGATCCACCGAACGACTTGATGTGGTGGCGTCGGCTGTTCCGCTCCATCGATAAATGGGCACCGCCCGGCCAGCGTTTACTCTTGGTTACCAGCGAAGGCCGCGTGATTGGCGCGCAGCACAACGAAATGCAGATCATTCGCAACTTCATTGGCCAGTCTGATAATGCCGATCATCCGCAGAAGAAGAAGTATGGTCGCGTTGAGATGGTGGGCCCCTTCGCCGTCCGCGATGGCGAAGACAACTATCAGCTCTATCTGATTCGTCCTGCTACCAGCTCGCAACTCGACTTCGTCAATCTGCTGTTTGATCGTCCGCTGCTATTGCTGATTGTCACCATGCTGATTAGCTCGCCGCTGCTGCTGTGGCTGGCATGGAGTCTGGCGCGTCCGGCGCGCAAACTGAAATATGCTGCGGATGAAGTGGCGAGCGGCAATTTGCGTCAGCATCCGGAACTGGAATCAGGGCCGCAGGAATTCCTGGCCGCGGGTTCCAGTTTCAACCAAATGGTGAGCGCGCTCGAACGCATGATGACTGCGCAGCAGCGCTTGCTGTCTGACATCAGTCATGAATTACGGACGCCGTTAACCCGCTTGCAGCTGGCAACAGCGCTGCTGCGTCGTCGTAATGGTGAAGGTAAAGAGTTACAGCGTATTGAAACTGAAGCGCAGCGCCTTGATGGCATGATTAACGATTTGCTAGTGCTGTCACGCACGCAGCACAACAACGCGCTGGTTAGCGAGGCGATGAAAGCTAATCAGCTGTGGAACGGCGTGCTGGAAGATGCCAAATTTGAAGCCGAGCAGATGGGCAAGCTGATGGATGTACCTTATCCGCCAGGCCCGTGGCCGCTTTATGGGAATCCGCATGCGTTGGAGAGTGCGCTGGAGAATATCGTGCGCAATGCGTTGCGCTATTCAAACTCACACATCAGCGTTAGCTTTTCGGTGGATATTGAAGGCATCACTATCCACGTCGATGATGATGGTCCTGGCGTCAGCCCAGAGGATCGCGAGCAGATATTCCGTCCGTTTTACCGTACCGATGAGGCTCGCGACCGTGAATCCGGCGGTACGGGTTTAGGTCTGGCGATTGTTGAAACGGCTGTCCAGCAGCATCGCGGTTGGGTCAAAGCCGATGATAGCCCGTTAGGCGGTTTGCGCCTCACGCTCTGGCTGCCGCTGTACTCCGCACGCCAATAATTTGTTATGCTTCGGCCCTCGTTTCTGGGGGCCTTATGCTAAACATTGTTTTATTTGAACCTGAAATCCCACCTAATACCGGCAACATCATCCGTCTGTGCGCGAATACCGGTTTCCAGTTACACCTTATCGAACCGCTAGGTTTTGCCTGGGATGATAAGCGCCTGCGTCGCGCTGGGCTGGATTATCACGAATATACCGCCTTAAAAAAACACGCAAATTACGTGGCATTTCTGACGTCAGAAGCCCCGCAGCGCCTGTTTGCACTCACCACCAAAGGTACGCCAGCGCACAGCGCGGTGAGCTATCAGAAAGGCGATTATTTGATATTTGGTCCAGAGAGCCGCGGATTACCGGGGGAGATTCTCAATGCACTGCCGGCTGAGCAGAAAATACGTATTCCCATGATGGCGGAAAGCCGCAGCATGAATCTCTCTAATGCGGTGTCTGTCGTGGTCTATGAAGCGTGGCGCCAGCTTGATTATGCTGGCGCACTGATCAAGGGTTAAATGCCGTCGCCATACTCAAAGCCAGCGCCGTTAAAGTGTTGATCCATATCCATCGCCGGTTTATCGCTGGTGGGTTTGCCGACAATGCGCGCTGGCACGCCAGCAGCAGTGGTATGCGGTGGTACGGGCTGAAGAACCACAGAACCCGCCCCGATTTTCGCCCCGCGTCCCACTTCAATGTTACCCAGAATCTTGGCACCCGCGCCAATCATCACGCCTTCACGGATCTTCGGATGGCGATCGCCGCTGGTTTTACCCGTACCGCCCAGCGTCACCGATTGCAAGATTGAAACATCATTTTCAATGATCGCCGTTTCGCCGATGACAATGCCGGTGGCATGGTCAAGCATGATGCCGCGACCAATGCGCGCCGCCGGGTGAATATCCACGGCAAACGAGACGGAAATTTCGTTCTGCAGATAGACAGCCAGCGCGCGGCGGCCCTCTTTCCACAGCCAATGGCCGATGCGATAAGCCTGCAAGGCGTGGAAGCCTTTCAGATAGAGCAGCGGCGTGGAGTATTTATCAACCGCGGGATCGCGCTGGCGTACAGCCTGAATATCGTAGGCCGCGGAGACAATCATCTCTGGGTCTTCTCGGTAGGCTTCTTCTACGATTTCGCGGATGGCAATGGCTGGCATGATAGGATTCGCCAACTTGTTGGCGAGCATGTAACTGAGCGCGCTACGGAGGTTTTCGTGTTTAAGCAATGTCGCATGGTAAAAGCTGGCCAGCATCGGTTCACAGTCGGCCAGGGCTCTGGCTTCAGCTTTGATATGGTTCCAGACCAGTTCTAACTCTTCAGACGACATTGCTGTATGCTCCCGATAAAAAAAGCGCCTGATGGGGCGCTACAGGTGGTGACGCTGGCGCATCCTGCTTCAGCTTTGGCTGTTTTCGTCCTTCCTTGCACGGCCAAGTAAGGTCAATGCTGCCTCTCGCGCTGATTTTCCGCAATAGAGCACCTGATAAATCTGCTCGGTAATGGGCATTTCTACGCCGACGCGAGCTGCCAATGCTTTGACTTCTTTGGTGTTTCTATAGCCTTCTACAACTTGTCCGATAATGCGTTGCGCCTCGTCTACGCTCTCGCCTTGCCCCAGCATCATGCCAAAACGACGATTGCGCGACTGATTATCGGTACAGGTCAGCACCAAGTCGCCTAAACCGGCCATACCCATAAAGGTGGTGGCATCCGCACCCAACGCGGCGCCAAGACGGCTCATTTCCGTCAGGCCTCGCGTAATCAGCGCGGTACGCGCATTGGCACCAAAGCCAATGCCGTCTGAAATCCCCGCACCAATCGCAATCACATTCTTCACCGCGCCACCTAATTGCACGCCGATGAAATCCTGATTGTTGTAGACGCGGAAACTCTTCCCGCAGTGCAGCTTCTGCTGCAGATCTTCTGCAAACTGCGCGTCGGTAGCTGCCAGTGCAATAGCCGTTGGCATGCCTGCTGCTAGCTCTTTAGCAAAAGTTGGCCCGGAAATCACCGCTAACGGAATCGCATCCCCAAGGATTTCACGCGCCACGTCCTGCAGTAAACGGCCGGTCTCTTTTTCCAGCCCTTTGGTTGCCCAGACAATCCGTGAATCGGCACGCAAATGCGGCTTAAGCTGCGTTAGCACATCACCAAATACATGGCTCGGTACCACGACCAGCAGATCGCGACTGGCGTTAACCACGGTAGCCAAATCGGCTTCAGGAACGAGATTGTCAGGGAAAGGAACATCAGGCAGGAAAGCGGCATTGCAGCGGTCAGCTTGCAGCTGCGCCACGCTTTGTGGATTGTGGCCCCAGAGCAGAACCGGGTGGCCGTTACGGGCCAGCGTAATGGCCAATGCGGTGCCGTACGAGCCGGCACCGATGACGCTTATTGAAGCGTTGAGGGTAGTCATCAGGCATCCTGATGTGGCGCTTCGCCTTCACCTTGCTGCTGCAGATAGTTCATGAACAGCGCATCAAAGTTAACGGGCGCCAGGTTGAGCTGCGGGAAAGTCCCACGAGACACAAGGCTGGTTACGCATTCGCGTGCATAAGGGAACAGAATGTTCGGGCAGTAAGCACCGAGGCAATGTGCCATCTGCGTCCCTTCGATACCGCTGATGGTGAAAATACCCGCCTGCTGTACTTCACACAGGAATGCGGTTTCTTCACCAACGGTTGCCGTTACAGTAACACGCAGAACGACCTCAAAAACGCCGTCAGCCAGCTGAGAAGAGGCGGTATCCAGGTCCAGCTTCACTTCTGGTTCCCACTCTTTCTGGAAAACCTGAGGTGCGTTTGGCGCTTCGTAAGAAACATCTTTGGTGTAAACACGTTGAATCTGGAACTGCATTTCGCTGTTGCTTTGCTCTGACATGTGACTAAATCCTGTGAGTTAAAATTGTCTGACCGAAAAGTTATGCCTGGAGTAAAGGATCAAGTCCCTGACGCCCATCCAGCGCGTAAAGATCATCACAGCCGCCAATGTGCCGCGCATCAATAAAAATCTGCGGCACCGTAGTACGGCCGCTGCGTTGAATCATTTCTTCACGTTTCGCCGCGTTCCCGTCAATGGGAATCTCCTGGAACGACACGCCTTTCTGATCCAACAGCGCCTTTGCACGGTGGCAATAAGGACAAGTGACTTTGGTGTAGATCTCTACATTCGCCATACGGTGACCTCTAAGAAGTTATTTACCGCGTACCAGTGGCAGATTTTCACCACTCCAGCCGCTCACGCCATCTTTCAGTACGGAGACTTTTTCAAAACCCGCCGCGCTCAATTTCGCCGCAGATTCACCCGCACTTTGACCAGTGGCGCAAACTACAATTATGGGTTGTGACTTGTGCTTTTCCAGCTCGCCAAAACTCTCTTTTTTGATGTCTGCTGCCGCTACGTTGATAGCCCCAGAAATGTGTCCTTTGCGGTAATCGTCACGTGAACGAACGTCTACCACCACCGCGTCCTCTTTATTAATCAGGTGGGTTGCTTCACCACGACTGATAGTTTTTACTTTAGAGAACATACCTTTAACGGTGGTCACAATCACGAGAACGAGTAAAGCAACCCATGCCAGACTGAGGATGGGGTGATTGCTTGCAAACTGCATAATTTCTTGCATGAGGGGTAACGACTCCAAACCGGGCTGATAAGCTAAAACAAGGGTTCTGAGTATACCTGCGCCACTTCGCATGTACAGTCGCTAAGGGGACAGAGTTACGATTTGTGCGTCATTTTCCAAAAAAAGTGTTCTAATCGCAAAATTAAGACAAAGTTTATGCCGGTAAGCTCGGTGCAGACATTTTTAGCAAAGTAAAACCCGGCCAGGCCAACTGGTAAGCGGCTGTTCATCGTGGAATAATTATCGACTATGAAGGGAAAAGCGACCGTTACACACACAAGGACCCGTCACAACGGCATCACGTCTCCGTTGTCATTCCGCTGGTCCGAAATCTCCCTCAGTCTGCTTCTGGCGGGCACACTTTTTATGCCTGCTGCCGCTCGCAGCGCGGATGACAACAAAACGCAATTGAAGTCCATTCAACAGGGCATCGCCGAGAAAGAAAAGAGCGTGAAAGCGCAGAAACTGCAGCGCAGTAAACTGTTGGATCAGCTGCAAAGTCAGGAAAAAGTGATTGCGCAGGCCAGCCGTCAGTTGCGTGAAACGCGCAACAGTTTAAGTACCCTCGACGGTGAAATCGCGCAGGTCACCTCCTCGATTTCGCGTTTGGAAAAGCAGCAGGCACAACAAGAAAAACTCCTGGCGCAACAGCTTGATGCCGCCTTCCGTCAGGGACAGCACAATGGTTTACAGTTGCTGCTCGGTGGTGAAGAAGCCCAGCGCAGTGAGCGCATTCTTGCCTATTTCGGCTATCTCAATGCTGCGCGCCAAAAAAATATCGACGATCTTAAGCAAACCCAGCAGCAATTAGCGGAACAGCGACAATCGTTGCAGGGCAAACAGGAACAACAAAAATCGCTGTTAGCCCAGCAACAGACGCAGCAAAGCAAGCTGGAAGTGGCCAGCGCGGCGCGCAAGAAAACGCTCACCGTGCTAGAGAGTTCGCTGGAAAAAGATCAGGCTGACCTGGTTGAAATGCGTGAGAACGAAAGCCGTCTGCAGAGCAAAATTGCTAAGGCAGAGCGTGAAGCGCGTGAACGTGCCGAACGTGAAGCCCGCGAGGCGGAAAAAGTGCGGCAGCGTCAGGCGCAGGCGAAAGCTAAAGGATCAAACTATCAGCCTACGCAGAGTGAACGTGAGCTGATGGCGCGTACCGGTGGATTGGGCAAACCCGGCGGGCAAGCCGTCTGGCCGGTACGTGGACGTATTGAACATCGCTTCGGTGAATCGATGCAGGGCGAATTGCGCTGGAAAGGTTTGGTGGTAGCTGCGCCAGAAGGTACCGAAGTGAAAGCCATCGCTGATGGACGTGTATTAATGGCCGACTGGCTGCAAGGCTACGGTCTGGTTGTAGTACTGGAACACGGTAAAGGTGATATGAGCCTTTATGGTTACAACCAAAGTGCACTGGTGAGCGTAGGTGCTCAGGTGAAGGCAGGACAGCCTATCGCCCTTGTAGGCACCAGTGGCGGCCGCGGCACGCCTTCGCTCTACTTTGAAATCCGACGTCAAGGACAGGCCGTCAATCCACTACCGTGGTTAGGAAGATAAGTTTTGTTTCAACCCTCTAAGCTCTCGGTCGCGTTGTGCGGCCTATTTCTATCACTTTCAGCCCATGCGGGTAAACTCTCCATCGTGATCGACGACTTCGGTTATCGGCCAAAAGAAGAGAATAAGGTGCTGCAGATGCCCACCGCGATTTCAGTTGCGGTCCTGCCAAATGCCCCGCATGCCCGCGAGATGGCCACCAAAGCCCATCAGGGCGGTCGCGAGGTGCTGATTCATCTGCCCATGGCGCCGCTC
The DNA here is from genome assembly GCF_059730785.1 of Pantoea sp. X-Soil-ISGK-421. Taxonomy (NCBI): domain Bacteria; kingdom Pseudomonadati; phylum Pseudomonadota; class Gammaproteobacteria; order Enterobacterales; family Erwiniaceae; genus Pantoea; species Pantoea sp. X-Soil-ISGK-421. The sequence goes on from NZ_AP035979.1 coordinate 3,970,454, forward strand.
AGTAAACAGCCGCTGGAGAAAGACACGCTGACGCCAGAGATGAGCAGCACGGAAATCGAACGTATTATTCGTGAAGCCAGTGGCAAAGTGCCCTACGCGGTCGGGCTGAATAATCATATGGGCAGCAAAATGACGTCCAGTCTGTCTGGCATGCAGAAAGTGATGCAGGTGCTTAATCACTACAACTATTACTTTCTCGATAGCATGACGATTGGTAACAGTCAGTCGATTCCGGCAGCGCAAGGCACCAACGTTAAAGTGCTTAAACGTCGTGTGTTTCTTGATGATAGCCAGGATGAAGCTTCCATCCGCACGCAGTTTACCCGTGCTGTGAAACTGGCACAGCGCGATGGTTATGCCATCGCCATTGGTCATCCGCATCCTACGACGGTGCGCGTACTGCAACAGATGTTGCCGACATTGCCAGCAGATATCACATTAGTGCGCCCAAGCCAGTTGCTGAATGAGCGGCTGCATCAGGGGCTCACACCGCCGCCATCCAGGAACCAGCCGGTGCCAAATCCGCGGTTCCGCGCGCCGAGCATGTGTAAGCCAGGTAAACCGTTACCGGCAGTGCCGCAGAGCTATGCTGTTGAGTTGGTCAGTGACAGCATTGCACAAAGCCCATTGTTCAAGCGTTTAGAGTCATTGTTGTAGACGAGTTAAAATGCCAACTGACCTTTAGCGTTAGCCTCAATACGAGGCTGCCGTTTTTTTCGTTATAATCGCGAAATTATTTTCTGCTATGGCTGTCGAATAGCCAGATTCTTTAGGGTAAGCCGTATTAATGAAAAAGCGTTGGAAAATAAATCTAATTAACACCGTGCTGAGTTTGCATGCCAAACTGAGCCAAATCGATAAGAATAAGTCTCCGCTGAGCTCGACGCATGAGTTCGAGCGTATCGTTATTTTTTCGACGACGGCATTAGGTGACTTGCTGTTTAACACACCTGCAATTAAAGCGATTAAGCGCCGTTATCCATCCGCTAAACTCATGCTGGTTTCCAGCGATAAAAACCGCGATCTGGTTGAAAACAGCAAATGGTTTGATGAAGTCGCTATCTGGGATAATAAAATTGTCCGCGCGCCTAATTTGATCAGAAAACTACGCCGCTTTAAACCAGATCTTACACTGCTACTGCACTCCAGCTTAGGCTACGATATTCTTAGCGCGCGGCTTGGCGGTTCAAAATATCTGGTTAGGGATAATTTTGGTAGCGATAGCCCCGTGTTCAATCATTGGCTTGATCTCTACTCACCGCGAGCTGAATCACATATCATTCAACGCAAGCTGAATCTTATTAGCGCATTAGGCTGTGACATCACTGATATCCGCATGGAATTTCCGATAAAAGTTAATGATGTTCCCCGATCAGAAAGCTCGGCTGTTGTCGGCTTTCAAATGGGCGCCTCAGGAAATAACCGTCGCTGGCCTGTGGAACACTTTGCACAATTGGCAGAGCGTATTTTTGACAACGTTCCAGATTCCAGGTTAGTTCTGACTGGTGCCGGGCAAGACCGCTCGATCGAAAGCGATTTTTTCGCGCAACTACCGGAAGAGTATCATTCTCGCGTCACGTCCTATATTGGCAAAACGCGTTTGCCAGAACTGCTTCAGCTTATTAATCGGATTGATGTATTAATTACAGGCGATACGGGTCCATTACATATTGCTGTTACCGCGCAAACACCGACGGTAAGTCTGTACGTAAGTGCCAATCCTCGCCATACCGGACCTTATCAGGATCTGGATATTCACCAGATTATCCGTATTGAGCCAGAGAACAATGATGACCCACAATTTCCCATGCGGAAAATTAGTGTAGATCAGGTCTATAATGCCGTGTTAAAAAGCCTGGATCGATAACATTTATACCAGGTTTTAGGCTAAAGCCTGGTATAGTATTCTTTCAACCTGGATGAGTTTATTAACGCAGATAATTTAAAAGCGCGGGAGTATATTTTAGGCTCAGGATTATTTTTAAAGGATAGCTTCTGGTGCTGCCTTCTCAAATATATTCTCATCAAGAGCACTTTCTAAGGAAAGATTATAGGTTTTAATACCCGCTCGTTCTAATTCACGGCTTGCATGCATGAAGGCTGGTCTAATGACAGTGCTAAAGTTGGATTCAAGCAAACTTGGAAGCTTATCATTTTCGTTTTCATAAAATCGCGGTGCTGAGAAGTTGTTCATATCAACGCCAGCCAATAAAATACGGCTGGCACCCAGCCAAACGGATATCTGTAACGCCCAGTATGCAACAGTGCCGGCGTCAAAAATGCCCTGACAAATATCCCATGAAAAACCTGACGTTAGTGGCGCTTCACAGAGAGAAAGGCCCATTTCCCCCTGATAGTTGAGCGCATATTCTTCAGGGCGCACGATACCTCTGAATACTTTAAAGCTCAGATCTTCAATGATTGCCAGGCGGCACTTCACATCCCGCAAATTAGCACGGTGCAAGATATCATTGAAGCAGTGCACGGTTGTAAACAGAACTAAGTTATTGTCACTGATAATATCCATGACAATATCGAATCTTTTATCGATAAATCCTCGATCGACGATGACATAATAAGAAAACGTAATTCTGTCGCGCAAATAGTAGGCGCCATTAACGCCCACAAATGTGGTGCTCGCAAGCTTCTCAACGTCTAACGATTTAACTGAAGGACCCGTGGCCAGGATAGTCACATCTCCAGATATCGTGGCACGCAATGCGTTAAGATCCTCAATCTTGACTTGTTTTCCCCAGTAGCTCAGCCGCTGAATATTATCAGTTTTGGCTCTACGGATTTTAATATGAGGCCACAAGTTTTCGTTGTGTCTCAATGCTCTGGCATGAGTGTAACGATAGATTTGTTTGAAAATTGAAGCCATTCAGAGCAGTTCCTTCAATTTTTCTATCACCATCGCGGCTGTAATTGCCTGCATGGTACCATCGCTTCCTTTTAATTCATGCTGATTCTTGCCATAACCGCCAATCAGACCCGGATCGGTCGGTCCAAATAAGGTGATATTCGGGCGATCCAGCGCCGCCGTCAGATGGCTCAAACCGGTATCCACCGACACCACCGCCCGCGCGCCTGCTAACTGCTGTGCCACCTGCTCAAGCGTTAACTTTGGCAGCACCTCAACATGGTTGAAACCTTCGGCCAGACGCAGTGCCCGCTGGTGTTCATGTTCCGCGCCCCACGGTAATTTTACGCGTAGGCCGGTTGGCTGCACTAACTCAATCAGCTCGCGCCAGTGTGATTCCGGCCAGTGTTTGTTATCACGCGTGGTGGCGTGCAAAAACACCAGATATGGCTGAGCGTGGTTGGGCAGCGTAGAGCGGAAATGACCGGCAATTGCGTAGTCGCCTTGCGTGGTGGGCTTTTCATAGCCGAGGCTTTTGGCAAATAGCTCACGCGTTCGTTCAACGGCATGCTGCTGCTTGTTGATTTCATGACGTTTGTCATACCACCAGCTGGCGAAAGGTTCGCGCGCGCTGCGACTGTCCTGACCGTGCTTCACGCCTTTTGCCAAGCGCGTTACCAGCGCGGCGCTTTTGATCAGGCCCTGCGCATCCAGCACCACATCATATTGGCGTGATTGCAGCTCACGTTTGAACAGCACACGCTCCTCACGCTGCTGGCTACCGAACCAATGCTTGCGCCAACGACGAATCGCCACCGGCAACACCTTATCCACCGCCGGATGCCAACCAGGAATTTGAGCGAAGTTTTCCTCAACCACCCAATCAAATTTGATGCCAGGGATCGCCTGCATCGCATCCGTGAGCGCCGGTAAGGTATGCAGCACGTCTCCCATCGAGGAGGTTTTAACAATCAAAACGTGCATTTCTACTCCTGCACCGGATGCAACAACGCGCTCAGTTCCTGATGAACACGCGCCGGCTGAATATCAATCAGGCTCTGGTGATAACCTTGCTCGGCATCTCCTTTGCGCACTTTGTGATAGCCGGTGATCAAACGAATGATACGCGCATGCTGGGACAGCGGCGGTGTGAAGTCCGGGCTGCTTGGACCATACAGGGCCACCAGCGGGCGATTAAGTGCTGCGGCGATGTGCATCAGGCCGGAATCGTTACTCACCACGGCTGCGCAGTGCGCCAGAAGAATGACCGCTTGCTCCAGTTGCGTATCACCCGCCAGATTTTTGCAGTGCGCGCGTGCTGCTTCTGACAGCGTCTGCACAATGGTGTCACCGGTTTCGCGATCTTTCGCCGAACCGAACAGCACCACTTGATAACCTTCACCAATCAGCTGTTCAGCCAGCGCAGCATAATGGTAGTGCGGCCAGCGCTTCGCCGGGCCGAACTCTGCGCCTGGACAAAACCCAATCGCCGGACGATCGGCTGACAGCGCAAACTGTGCCGCCGTCATGCGTTTCTCATCGTCATCAACGCGCAGCTGGGGCCACAACAATGGCTGCGGCAACTGCTGCGCTGAAGCCACCGGTTTGTCGTAGCCGAGCGCCACATAGCGCTCAACCATCAATGGAAAGGCTGCTTTATCCAGCACGCGCACGTCATTCAGTACGCCATAGCGCATCTCGCCACGCCAGCCAGTGCGACGTTTGATCCCAGCGAAAAAGGGCACCAGCGCGGATTTGAAGGAGTTCGGCAGCACATAGGCACGGTCATAGCCACTGGCACGCAGGGATTTCCCCAAACGGCGACGCTCACCCAGCGCTAATGCGCCATGCCCAAGTGGCATCGCCAACGCCTGATTCACTTCCGGCATACGCGACAGTAACGGACGGCACCAGGCTGGCGCCATCACATCGATCACCGCTTCAGGATGCTCAGCCTTGAGCGTGCGATAGAGACTTTGCGACATCATCATATCGCCGACCCATGATGGGCCAATAACCAGAATTTTCATCGCTGCTGCCGGTTTCCTTATGCGTTACGGTTCAGCCACGCCATGTATTCGCCCACGCCTTGCGCGACGGTTTTGAACGGCTTGTCGTAACCGGCTGCACGCAGGTTGGTGAGATCGGCTTGGGTAAATGCCTGATAACGGCCTTTCAGCTTCTCCGGGAACGGGATGTATTCAATCTGACCTTGCTGATGGAAGTTCAGCACCGCATCCGCCACTTCCTGGAAAGACTCCGCGCGACCGGTACCGCAGTTGTAGATACCAGAAACACCGTTTTCCCAACACCACAGATTTACGGCTACCACGTCATCCACATGGATGAAGTCGCGGCGGAAATCATCGCTGCCTTCGAACAGTTTTGGGTTTTCACCGTTACTGATCTGCGTGTTGAGGTGGAACGCTACGCTTGCCATGCCGCCTTTATGGCCTTCACGCGGGCCATATACGTTGAAGTAACGGAAGCCGCATACCGGGGATTCGGCTTCTGGCAGAATCTGACGCACATAGTGGTCGAAGAGCATTTTTGAGTAGCCGTAAACGTTCAGTGGCTGCTCGTACTGGCGCTCTTCGATGAAGTTCTCATTGCGGCCGCCGTAAGTGGCAGCGGACGAGGCGTAAAGGAATGGGATTTCGCGCTCCAGACAGAAGTGCAGCAGATCTTTAGAGTACTGATAGTTGTTATCCATCATGTACTTGCCATCCCATTCGGTGGTCGCTGAACACGCACCTTCATGGAAAACGGCTTCGATTGGGCCAAGATCTTCGCCAGACATGATGTAGCTGAGGAATTCCTCTTTATCCATGTAGTCAGCGATATCAAGATCCGCCAGATTCACGAACTTGGTGCCATCCTTCAGATTATCCACCACCAAAATGTCGGTCAAACCGCGGTCATTCAGCGCTTTAACAATATTGCTGCCAATCATGCCAGCGCCACCGGTTACGATAATCATATGCTTTGCCTTTAAAGAGTTGGGGTGAAACAGGAGGTTTCATCCACGAATGCCTACCATCATAACATTTCAGCCAGACGCAGGCAGCCAGATGACGCCGCATGCGCTGCACAAATCCTGTCCGCAGCGTGAACTATGCTGCAAAACCGACATATTGATGGCTGAAATGTCGTCTATTCGCTTTTCGATCAGTAATATGTGCCAAAATTTTGCTATCTGAGGAGCAGAATCATGTCCAGTCAGTTTTATTCGCAAATTCGTCAACAACTTGAGACAACACGTCAGGACGGATTGTTCAAACAAGAACGCACCATTACTTCGGCGCAGCAGGCAGAAATCAATGTCGCCAACAGTCCACCGGTCATCAACTTTTGCGCCAATAACTATTTGGGTTTAGCCAATCATCCGGCATTAATCCAGGCGGCGAAAGACGGCATGGATTCGCACGGTTTCGGTATGGCCTCGGTGCGCTTTATCTGCGGCACGCAAGACATCCACCAGCAGCTAGAGCACAAGCTCGCTGAGTTCCTCGGTATGGAAGATGCGATTCTGTTTTCATCCTGCTTTGATGCCAATGGTGGCCTGTTTGAAACGCTGCTCAGCGCGGAGGACGCGATTATTTCGGACGCCCTCAATCACGCGTCGATCATTGATGGCGTCCGTCTATGTAAAGCGCAGCGCTATCGTTATGCCAACAACAACATGAATGAGCTACGGGCGCGCTTACAGGAAGCACGCGACAAAGGCGCGCGCCACATTCTGATCGCCACCGACGGCGTGTTTTCCATGGATGGCGTGATCGCCAATCTGCAGGGCATTTGCGATTTGGCAGATGAGTTTGATGCGATGGTGATGGTGGATGATTCACATGCGGTGGGCTTTGTCGGTTCTGCCGGACGTGGCACGCACGAATATTGCGGTGTGATGGATCGCGTCGATATTCTCACCGGTACGCTGGGCAAAGCGTTAGGTGGCGCATCGGGCGGCTACGTGGCAGCGAAAAAAGAGGTGGTTGAGTGGCTTCGTCAGCGTTCGCGGCCGTATCTGTTTTCCAACTCGCTGGCACCGGCGATTGTTACCGCCTCGCTGCGCGTACTGGAACTGCTGAGTGAGGGCGACGGTTTACGCCAGCGTCTATGGGAAAACGCCCGTTTCTTCCGCGAAAAAATGACCGCTGCCGGCTTCACGCTGGCCGGTGCCGATCACGCCATCATCCCGGTGATGTTGGGCGATGCCAACGTGGCGCAGCAGTTTGCCAGCCTGTTGCAGCAGGAAGGCATCTACGTGACAGGCTTCTTCTATCCAGTGGTACCGCAAGGTCAGGCGCGCATCCGTACCCAGATTTCTGCCGGCCATACGCAGGCGCAGCTGGAACACGCCGTTGCTGCCTTCACCCGCATTGGTCAACAGCTGGGCATTATTTCAGGAGCAGGGAAATGAAAGCACTCGCCAAATTAAAAGCCGAAGAAGGCATTTGGATGGTTAAGGATGCGCCGATTCCCGAACCCGGCCATAACGACCTGCTGATTAAGATTCGCAAAACCGCCATTTGCGGCACCGATGTGCACATCTACAACTGGGATGACTGGTCGCGTAAAACCATTCCCGTCCCGATGATTACCGGTCACGAATATGTCGGTGAAGTGGTGGGAATGGGCGAGGAAGTTAAAGGCTTTGCCGTTGGCGATCGTGTCTCTGGTGAAGGCCATATCACCTGCGGTCATTGTCGCAACTGCCGCGCCGGACGCACACATCTGTGTCGCAACACGGTTGGCGTTGGCGTCAATCGCCAGGGCTGTTTTGCTGAATATCTGGTGATCCCAGCGTTTAACGCCTTCAAAATTCCCGACAACATTTCTGACGAACTGGCGGCGATCTTCGATCCCTTTGGTAATGCGGTGCATACCGCGCTGTCGTTCGATTTGGTGGGTGAAGATGTGCTGATTTCCGGTGCCGGACCGATTGGTATTATGGCGGCGGCAGTGTGTAAGCACGTCGGCGCGCGTCACGTGGTGATCACCGACATCAACGAATATCGCCTCGATTTGGCGCGAAAAATGGGTGTGACGCGCGCGGTTAACGTCGCGCAGGAAAATCTGCGCGACGTGATGGCCGAACTCGGTATGACCGAAGGTTTTGATGTTGGGCTGGAGATGTCCGGCGCGCCACCGGCGTTCCGCACCCTGCTGGAAGTGATGAATCACGGCGGACGCATTGCGCTGCTGGGCATTCCGCCGGGCGAGATGTCCATCGACTGGAATCAGGTAATTTTCAAAGGTTTGTTCATCAAAGGCATTTATGGCCGTGAGATGTTCGAGACCTGGTATAAGATGGCGGCGCTCATTCAGTCCGGCCTCGATCTCACGCCTATCATCACCCATCGCTATCACATTGATGAGTTCCAACAGGGCTTTGATGAGATGCGATCCGGACGATCAGGCAAAGTGGTGTTGAGCTGGGATTAAACATTCATTAAAGGGAGCTTTGCTCCCTTTAATTATTATTCGGCCAGTGCCAGATAGCGTCGACAAATGACGTGGGTATCAAAAGCAGCGAACTCATCAGCATGTAGCTGAGGCGGGTACTGATAAATCTCCAGCATTTTTTCTGCCAGCGACTCAGGCGTTAAATCCGCCAGGCCGCGCGCTAAATCGCCTTGCAGCAAAGAAGAAGGTCCACCCGGACAGCGTGTACTCACAACAGGTGTGCCGCACAGCATCGCTTCAATCAAGACATTACCAAAACCTTCGCTATCCGAGCTGACTATCAGCATCTTAGCCCGACTAATCCACGCATAGGGATTGAGAGTAAATCCCTGAAAGATGACGCGATCGCCAATACCTAACTGTTGGGCCAATGCCTGTAATGTTGCTTTACGCTCTGGTGATCCCTGGCCTAATAACACCAGCGGCAGCTCTATTTTGCTCAATGCATAGGCCTGCAACAGACGATCATGGCGCTTGGTTTCGTGAAATCGTCCCACATGCACCAGAAAACCCTGGGGCGGCACTGCAGCCGGCTCGGCTGCACGTTGCTGAATATCTGCGATATCAAAGGGATTACCAATCACATCCTCGCGCGACGGGGTAATCGCAAAGGCAGACTTGAGATCCTCCACCACCGCTGGCGAAACGCCAATCACATTACGTCCCTGATAAACACGGTGAATTTTGCGTACTTTTAACCAGCGCGATAGCCCCTGACGATGGCCCAGATAGGATGCGGAAAATACACCGTGTAGACAGAACCAGGTTTTACGAGGCAAGAGCGTTCGACAGCGACGCACAATACGATCGGTTTTGTGTAAATGAGAAACCACCAAATCGTATGTTCCTGCGCTCTGTTCTGCCCGGAGAACCGCGTCATCCAGTAATCTGGCGCGACGTGTTAACTCGGTCAGCTTGCGCCAGGGCTTGCGATTAGTATCCTGAATGACCTGATAATCAACGCCGTCAGGCAAAGGGTAATCGCACACCTTACGCAGCGAAAATAGCGACACCCGATGTCCCAGCTCAAGCATACCGGTCACCAACGTCAGTACGACTTTTTCAGCTCCGCCGCCCGGTAAACCATCAATCACCATGAGTATGCGCTTTGACAAAATTCCCCACCTGTCTGATTTTAAAAGTCTGTTTGACGAAATAATGTCGCGTGAATCTTAACGCAGTCTGATGGCAAATCCGATTCCTCACTGCGCTATTTACGTCTTTCTTATCCGTAGCAATTAGTTTTGCGTCACTGAAAAGCTCAGCGTAACATTGCGTTTTTATTGGCCTCAGGCGGCAAACATGACCCGGCATGCTTTCCTTATTACCATAGATACCGAAGGCGACAACCTTTGGCGCAATCATCGCTCCATTACCACTGAAAATACCGGCTATCTGCCACGCTTTCAGGCTTTGTGTGAGCGCTATGGTTTTAAACCCACCTGGCTGACCAACTATGAAATGGCAATGGATCCTGCTTTTATCGAATTTGGCAGAGATGTTATTGCGCGCAAACAGGGTGAAATTGGCATGCATTTACATGCCTGGAACAGTCCTCCGGAAGCACCGCTCACTGATGATGACTGGCGCTGGCAACCTTTCCTGATTGAATATCCTGATACGGTATTGCGCGATAAAGTTGCCTATATGACCGATTTACTGGAAGAAAAATTCCAGGTAAAAATGCTGAGTCATCGTGCCGGACGCTGGGCTTTTGATGAGCGCTACGCGGCGATCCTCACTCAACTGGGCTATAAGGTTGATTGCTCAGTAACACCGCGCGTTAACTGGGCCTTCACGCGTGGTGCGCCGCAGGGAAAAGGCGGCACTAACTATACTCACTTTCCACATAAGCCTTATTTTATCGATCCTGAGGATATTTCACGCAGTGGCCACTCATCCCTGCTCGAAATCCCCATGAGTATTCAATACAAATATTCACCGCTAATGAATACGGTGAAACAGGGCCTGTACCGCTTACGCGGCAAACAGAAAAGCCCTGCCGTTTATTGGTTACGTCCATCAGGGGGAAATCTGGCAGACATGAAGCGCGTGGTTGAAATGTCGCTGGCCGAAGGCCAGGATTACACTGAGTTTATGCTGCACAGCTCAGAATTTATGCCTGACGGCAGCCCGACATTCAAAAATGCACAAGATATCGAGCGATTGTACGAAGATCTGGACGCGCTGTTTAGCTGGTTAGCCCCGCGTTTCGAGGGTAAGACGCTGTCGGAATATCACGACAGCTTTAAACTTCAACACGCTTAGCGCTGAGTTGCTGCCATGCTTCCCAGACCGTTTCTAGCGAGACATCCTGACACTCTCCCGAAGCGGTCTGCATAATTTGATATTCACCTGACCACGGATGCCACAGCCTGGCATTGGTATCGCCGAAAAAAACCACCTGCTTTTTATGCAGTCCGGCGGCAAGATGCATCTGCCCGCCATCGCTACACAAAATCTGCTCACAGCGATCAAAACCTGCCACCAGTTCGCGCACGGATGCGGTGGGATAGCGCGCCACTCGCGGTGAATTTACCAACTGCATCAGCTCATCCGTACGTGCCGCATCGCCTTTATCATCGAGATCTAGCGTACCCTGCGGCGACCAGAACACCAGCACGCGCGCCTGTTCATCTTCCAGCAGCTTATTAATAAACGCCGCATACAATTCCACCGACCAGCGGCGTTTTGGGCTGCGACTACTGATATGCACGCCGAAGATCTTGCCTGGTGTGGAGAACAGCGCGCCTACACGTTTACCCGCCGCTTCACGTTCGGCGGTTGAGAGATAGATATTGACCGCAGGCACTGCAGGCGGCACATCGGTGAGGGCATAAAGATAGGAATAAGTATGCTCAACCTGATGATTTCCGCGAAAATCACTTTTTTGAAACGGATGATCAAGCCGCGCGTCAGCCTGAGCCGCGCCAATCACGTTACCGGCTCCAGCCATTTTCGCCAGTCGCAGGCTGTATTTGCACGGTACGGGATTCGCCAGAATGGTGGCGTCAAAGCGGGTTTTACGCAGCGCCAGCATGACCTTCACTCGCTGCCAGTACACGCCAAGCGTGGTTTCATTTTTACCGCGATGCTTGGCTTTCTTGTAAACATATAAGCGGTCAACATGTGGGTTATGAATCACCACATCCTCAGCAATTTTATTGACCAACAGGGTCAGGGTCGCCTCAGGAAAAGCTTTTTTTAATCCTTCCAGCAGTGGCGTGGTGCAGACCATATCGCCAATGTTGTCGCGTCTGATGACGAGAATATTTTTCATGCTGATGCCCAGTTGAGGGAGTTTTCTCACGTCAGTCAACGCTGAAAAACTCATAAAAATGCTGAAATGTTAGCGAGCAAAACATTTTTGACCATTATTGTGCAAAAAGTTCTTAATTCATTACTAATAATTGGGGTAACAAATTTGTAACTTAGTAGCGGAAAAATGTCGCTTGCAACGCCCTTACTCTCTGTCATTACGCCATTATTTAATGCAGGCGCGATGTTCGAGTCATTCATACAGTCCCTACTCGCCCAAACCTTAACCTCACTCGAAATCATCATTGTCGACGATGGTTCCACTGACGGTTCAGGTGAGCGCGCGGATGCTTATGCGCAGCAGCATCCTCACGTGCGCGTGATTCATCAAGCCAACGGCGGCGTATCGCGCGCGCGCAATGCGGGTTTAGCGGTAGCGCGCGGTAAGTATGTTTCGTTTCCGGATGCCGACGACACCATGGATCCGGCGATGTATCAAACGCTGGTTGAGATGGCAGAACGCGACAATCTTGATGCCGCGCAGTGCAATGCGGAGTGGTTTTTTAAGGCCAGCCAGCAAGTGAAGCCGCTGATTCCGCTCGATCGATTAACCAGTACCGGAGTGCTGAGTGGTCCAGAGTGGCTTAACAAAGCCCTGAAAACCCATCGCTATATGCACGTGGTATGGCTGGGAATTTACCGCCGTGAAGTGATTGAGCAACTCAACCTCAATTTTGAACCCGGGCTGCATCATCAGGACATTCCCTGGACCACCGAGTTCATGCTCAACGCCCAACGCGTGCGCTACACCGATAAAGTGCTGTATTGCTATTACATGCATGATGCCTCAATCAGCAACCGCAAGCGCACCGGACAGCGCAACGTGGAATATCAGCGCCATTACCTGAAAATTGTGCGATTACTGGAAGAGATCAATGCACGTTATCGCCACAAGGTGAAAATCTACCCGGCGTTTCACTACCAGATTACGCATGAGGCGCTTAGCGTGTGTCACTGTATCCGGCGCGAGCCCGAAGAGAGTGCGCGTCAGGCGATGATTGCTGACCTGTTCGCGACGCAAACCCACAAGCGCATGCTGCGTAACGCACGCGGCGTGCAGCAATGGTATCAACTGCTGCTGTGGCTGAGCCGAATTTATCGCTGGCGCAAGAAATAAGCGCCGCGTCTGGCTTTCACGCCTTTGGGGTTTGCCCTACAATCAGCTGACTGAATTCTGAGATCATTTGAGTATGGCAAGCCCGATTCCAGACCAATTTGCACCGAAAAATATTCTACTGATCAAGCTGCGCCATCACGGCGATATGCTGCTGACCACGCCCGCAATTAACGCTCTTCGCCAGCGCTATCCACAGGCCAATATCGACGTCCTGCTGTATAAAGAAACCCGTCCGATGCTGGAAGCACATCCGGCTATCCGCCAGTTACACATCATCGATCGTAACTGGAAAAAAGAGGGCGGCTGGCAGAAATTCCGCCATGAGATGGCCCTGATTTCTGCCGTGCGCACTTGTCATTATGACGTTGTGATTAATCTTGCCGATCAGTGGCGCAGCGCCATCATCACTGGCCTTTCGGGCGCGCCGGTACGCATTGGTTTTGCTTTCCACAAACGCGATAACGCCTTTTGGCGCTGGATGCATAATCAGCTGGTTAGCACCAACGATCATAATCAGCTGCACACGGTGGAACAAAATATGGCTGCGCTGAAGCCGCTGGGTATCAGCGCAGCGGGTGCGAAAGCCTCAATGCATTTCAGCGCCGCCGATCAACAGAAAGTGCAGGATGTGCTGGCACAGCATGCGGTGAGCTCACCCTTTATTGTTCTGCAGCCGACTTCCCGTTGGCCGTTCAAATGTTGGGAAGACGACAAAGTCGCGCAGCTGATTGATACGCTCGCCGCCGAGGGTCGTACGGTGATCCTCACCGCAGCGCCGGACCAGAAAGAGCTGGCGATGATCGCCAATATTCAATCGCTGTGCCGCAGCAGCAATGTGGTGTCGCTGGCTGGGGAATTATCCTTGCCACAGTTGGCGGCGCTGATCGATGCCGCGCAGCTGTTTATCGGCGTGGATTCAGCGCCAATGCATATGGCCGCCGCGCTGGAAACGCCATGTCTCGCGCTGTTTGGGCCGACCAAGCTGCAACACTGGCGTCCGTGGGGGGATCACAACCGCGTGATCTGGGCCGGTGATTATGGCCCGCTGCCTTCGCCAGACGCCATCGATACCAACACGCAACAGCGCTATCTTTCTGCCATTCCCGTTGAGGATGTCGTGGCTGCCGCCCGGAGTTTTTTGCATGAGTAAGTTACGCCTGGCAATCGTCCGGCAGAAATACCGCCCAGACGGCGGCGCCGAACGTTTTATCTCGCGTGCGCTTGAAGCGTTAGATAGCGAGCAGCTCGATCTTAATATCATCACCCGCAGCTGGCAGGGCACACCGAATCCCGCCTGGCATCTGCACATTTGCAATCCGGCGAAATTCGGTCGCATCTCGCGCGAGCGCGGTTTTGCCCATGCCGCGCGCGAATGCTGGGAACGTGAGAAGTTTGATATTGTGCAAAGCCACGAACGCATCGCCGGCTGCGATATCTTTCGTGCCGGTGATGGCGTGCATCGCGTATGGCTAGAGCAGCGCGCGCGCATCGTTTCTCCGTGGCAACGTTTAAGCGCCCGTCTCAGTCCTTATCACCGTTACGTGTTGCAAGCCGAAACCGAAATGTTCAACGCGCCGTCGTTGAAAGCGGTGATCTGTAATTCAGAGATGGTGAAACAGGATATTTTGCGTAATTTCACACTTGATGCCAGCAAGATCCATGTGATTCACAATGCGATTGATAGCCAACGTTTCCAGCCCGCCAGCGAAGCGCTGCGTCATGCGTCACGTCAGCAGCTTAAACTGCCGCAAGATGCCACAGTAATGATTTACGTGGGTTCGGGCTTTGAGCGCAAAGGATTGAAAGCCGCCATTGAAGCGGTGGCGAAAAGCGATCGCTACCTGGTGGTGGTTGGCCAGGACAAGCAGCTCTCACGCTATCAGCAATTGGCGAACCAGCTGAATTGCCTCGATCGCTTACGCTTTGTTGGCGTGCAGCAGGACGTGCAGCCGTTCTACCATGCAGCCGATGCGCTGCTGCTGCCCACGCTTTATGACCCTTTCCCGAATGTGGTGCTGGAAGCGATGGCCTGCGGTCTGGCAGTGATCACGAGCACCGGCTGCGGCGGCGCGGAGTTTATCACTGCGGGTCAGGAGGGTTTTGTCTGCGATGCATTAGATATCAACGCGTTAAACGAAGCCGTATTAGCAACACCGGCACTTTCACATAATCCTGCCATGGGCGAAGCCGCACGTCGCAGAATTGAACCTTTTGGTCCGCAGCGGCTGGCGCAAGCGTTGACTTCGCTGTATCAACAAGTGCTGCAGACCGGCTGACGAAGTGGTATGAGCAGGCGGTTAATTTCTGATAACATGCCGCCTTTCATCTGTTTTTTGACGCGATTCTGTCGTAACGGTAACTATGACGACTCTATACACAGCCTTGCTCTATCTGATTCAGCCACTGATCTGGCTGCGCCTGTGGCTGCGCGGTCGAAAAGCACCGGCCTATCGTAAACGCTGGGCAGAACGCTATGGCTACTGCGCGGGCAAAGTGCTACCGCATGGCATTGTGCTGCACTCCGTATCCGTCGGTGAGACGCTAGCGGCGGTGCCGCTGGTGCGCGCGCTGCGTCATCGCTATCCGACGCTACCGATTACTGTCACCACCATGACGCCAACCGGCTCCGAACGTGCGCAGTCGGCGTTTGGCAAAGACGTGCATCATGTTTACCTGCCCTACGACCTGCCGGGCTCGATCAACCGTTTCCTCGATTCCGTCGATCCGCGACTGGTGATTATCATGGAGACCGAGTTGTGGCCGAACATTATCCGTATTCTGCATCAGCGCAAGATTCCATTGGTGATTGCGAACGCGCGCCTGTCTGAGCGTTCGGCCAAAGGCTACAAAAAGCTCGGCGGCTTTATGCGCGACTTGCTGCAGCGCATCACGCTAATTGCCGCGCAAAACGCCGAAGATGGCGACCGTTTCCTCAGCCTTGGCCTGAAGCGTTCGCATCTCACCGTGACTGGCAGCCTCAAGTTTGATATTTCGGTGACGCCAGAGCTGGCGGCGAAAGCGGTCACGCTGCGTCGTCAGTGGGCGTCGCGTCGTCCGGTGTGGATCGCGACCAGCACCCACGAAGGTGAAGAAGCGATTATGCTCGATGCCCATCGTCGTCTGCTGCAACAGTTCCCTGATCTGCTGCTAATTTTGGTGCCGCGCCATCCAGAACGTTTCAAAGATGCCTGCGATCTGACGCAAAAACGTGGCTTCAGTTTTATCCTGCGCAGCAGCGGCGAGATTCCTTCAAGCTCCACGCAAGTGGTGATTGGCGACACTATGGGCGAGCTGATGATGCTGTACGGCATTGCCGATCTCGCCTTTGTTGGCGGCAGCCTGGTCGAGCGCGGCGGCCACAACCCGCTGGAACCCGCAGCGCATGCCATTCCGGTGCTGATGGGCCCGCACATCTGGAACTTCAAAGATATCTGCGCCAAGCTGCAACAGGCCGAAGGGCTGATTACCGTTACTGACGTGGTATCGCTGCAGAAAGAGGTCGCCAACTTACTGCAGGATGATGATTATCGCCGCTATTACGGCCGGCATGCTGTGGAAGTGCTGCATCAAAATCAGGGCGCATTACAGCGTCTGCTACAGTTACTCGAACCTCACTTACCGCCGCGAGCTCACTAATTCATGTCGCAACGCCAACGTCTCTCTGTGGTAATGATCGCCAAAAACGAAGCTGAACTGCTGCCTGAGGCGTTGGCTTCGGTCAGTTGGGCGGATGAGATTGTAGTACTCGATTCTGGCAGCAGCGACAACACGGCGCAGGTAGCTCGCGAACAGGGCGCGCAGGTTTTCCAGACTGAAGACTGGCAAGGTTTTGGTAAGCAGCGCCAGCGCGCGCAGGCGCATGCGCACGGCGATATGATTTTGATGATCGATGCCGACGAGCGTGTTACCCCCGAACTGCAGCGCGCTATTGAGCAGGTTCTCGCGCAGCCCGCTTCGGACCACGTTTACAGCCTCGGTCGCAGCAATCTGTTTCTTGGCCGCTTTATGCGCCACAGCGGTTGGTATCCCGACCGCGTGATGCGCCTTTATCCGCGCAAGCTCAATTACAACGACAATCTGGTACACGAATCACTGGAGACGCAAGGTGCGCCAGTAGTGAAGCTGGCGGGCGATCTGCAACATCTCACCTGTCGCGACCTGATTGCATTTCAGCGTAAGCAGATGAACTATGCCGAAGCCTGGGCGCAGGAACGCTTTCAGCGCGGCAAACGCTGTGGCTTGTTCTCGATTTTTAGCCACACGCTTGGCGCATTCGTCAAAACGCTGCTGCTGCGCGCCGGTTTTCTTGATGGCAAACAGGGCTGGATTCTGGCGGTGGTTAATGCACAGTACACTTTCAACAAATACTCGGCGCTCTGGGCGCTGCATCACACCTCAACACAAGGTCGCGTATGAGTACGAAAGCGATTTATCCCGGCACCTTTGATCCCTTTACCTTGGGTCATCTGGATATTGTGACGCGCGCAGCGAAGATGTTTGACCGCATCGTCGTGGCCATTGCCGCCAGCCCGAGTAAAAAGCCGCTGTTCAGTCTGGATGAGCGCGTGGATATGGCGCGCCAGGTAACGGCACATCTTCCGAATGTTGAAGTGATAGGTTTTAGCGATCTGATGGCGAATTTTGCCCTGGCGCAGAACGCCAACGTGCTGGTGCGTGGATTGCGTGCGGTGTCGGATTTCGAATATGAGCTGCAGCTGGCACAGATGAATCGTCACCTGTTGCCCACGCTGGAGAGCGTGTTCCTGATGCCGTCAGAAGGCTTCTCCTTCGTCTCTTCTTCGCTGGTCAAAGAAGTCGCGCGCCACGCCGGTGACGTGCAGGCATTTCTGCCTGACGTGGTGCACAAGGCGTTGCTGGCGCGACTGGCTCAGCCTTAACTCAATGCTGGCAGCGTGGACACCAGAAGGTGCTGCGCTGGCCATGCTTGCCGCTGACAATCGGCGTACCACAGGCACGGCACGGCTCACCGGCGCGACCATAAACCTGAAGCTCTTGCGCAAAGTAGCCTGGTTTACCGTCGGTTTGCAGGAAATCACGCAGCGTGGTACCGCCCTGCTCAATCGAGCGTAGCAATACGGCTTTGATAGTGTTAACCAGCAGTTCCGCTTCCTCCTGACTCAAACTCATCGCGGAACGATCGGGCAAGATCCCGGCGGTGAACAGCGATTCGCTGGCATAAATATTCCCGACGCCCACCACCACTTTGTTATCCATCAGCCACTGTTTGATCACGGTGCGTTTACCGCGTGACTTTTCAAACAGGTAGGCACCATCAAATTCGCTGCTGAGCGGCTCCGGGCCGAGATGCGCCAGCACGCTGCTGCCTGCGAGGTCATTGCTCCACAGCCATGCGCCAAAGCGACGTGGATCGGTGTAGCGCAGCACTTTGCCGTTGCTCATCACCAAATCGACGTGGTCATGTTTGGCGGCGGGTTGTTCGCCAGGTAACACGCGTAAGCTGCCGGACATGCCGAGATGAATGATGATCCAGCCGTGCGGCAGTTCGAGCAGCAGATATTTAGCGCGACGCTGCACGCTCAATACCGGTTGGTCGCTCAGTGCGTGGATTTCATGCGAGACCGGCCAGCGTAAGCGTGGATTGCGTACCACCGCATGCAGAATGGTGGCACCGACCATGTGGGGTTCGATACCGCGACGACTGGTTTCTACCTCAGGTAATTCAGGCATCTCATCTCCTCAACGAATCGCAGAAACAAAAAACCCGGCCGAAGCCGGGTTTTTCTCAGAACACTAAAATTACTTAATTTTAGCTTCTTTGTAGATCACGTGCTGACGTACAACCGGATCGAACTTTTTCAGTTCTAATTTCTCTGGTTTAGTACGCTTGTTCTTCGTGGTGGTATAGAAGTGACCTGTACCAGCAGAGGAAACCAGCTTGATCTTCTCACGAATACCTTTAGCCATGATTCAGTTCCTTAGTACTTCTCACCACGGGCGCGGATTTCGGTCAAAACCGTATCGATGCCCTTTTTATCAATAACACGCATACCTTTAGCAGATACACGCAGAGTAACGAAGCGCTTTTCGCTCTCAACCCAGAAACGGTGAGAGTGCAGGTTCGGCAGGAAACGGCGTTTCGTCGCGTTCATTGCGTGGGAACGGTTGTTACCCGTTACCGGACGCTTTCCAGTTACCTGGCAGACTCGTGACATTTCTATTCTCCAAAAATCAAATCAGCTCGAGCTTTAAAAACTAGGTTTTGGCCGCCTCGTCAGGCCTTAGCCCGCCCAGGCGAGTTCCATGTGAACCCGCTAAGCTGGCCCAAACGCCAAACCCGAGATTCTCAAAGGTGGCGTAGTATACGCCGCTCAGCCCGAGTGCTCAAGTCCCGAACAGATAAAGATCCCTCTGGATCGCGC
Source organism: Pantoea sp. X-Soil-ISGK-421 (assembly GCF_059730785.1). NCBI lineage: Bacteria > Pseudomonadati > Pseudomonadota > Gammaproteobacteria > Enterobacterales > Erwiniaceae > Pantoea > Pantoea sp. X-Soil-ISGK-421. Next base: position 3,989,616 of record NZ_AP035979.1, read on the forward strand.
AAAAATGCCCTATTTCTGTTCACTTGAATCGATGAATTACAACCAACCGCGCTCAGCGAAAGAGGTAAACTCGCCGTGACCGATCACCAAATGATCAAGTAAACGTATATTGAGCAGGGCGCACGCTTGCGCTACTTTCCCCGTAATATCACGATCGGCGCGGCTGGGTTCAGCAATTCCCGAAGGGTGATTGTGCGCCAGAATCACTGCCGCCGCGTTAAGCTTAAGTGCTTCGCGCACGATTTCGCGCGGATGTACCTCCACGCTGGCAATCGACCCCGAAAACATCTTCTGCGCCTGCAGGACACGATGCTGATTATCCAAAAACAGCGCCATAAACACTTCGCGCTCCTGATGCGCCAGCACGCTCTGCAGGTAATGGCGCGTCACCTGCGGATTCTCCATAACATTTTCTCGTGCCAGCTGGCTGGCAAAAAAGCGTCTTCCCAACTCCGCTATCGCATACAGCTGCGTCATCTTGGCGCTGCCCACGCCTTTAATCTGACAAAGTTCCTCCTTACTGGCGCTCATAATGCGGTACAACGAGCCAAACTCGTTCAGCATCTGCTGCGCCAAAAGCAGCACACTGGTGCCGGTGACGCCGGTGCGCAAAAAAATGGCCAGCAGCTCGGCATCGCTCAGCACTTCTGCGCCCAATAACATCAGTTTTTCCCGTGGTGCCAGTTCCATCATGACCTTATCCTCCCTGCGTTGCGGCGATTCTGCGCGTCAGCCACCGTCAACGCCAGCACGCGATTATTGATTTCAGAGCCGGCTCGCAAAGGCCGCAGGCAGGGAAAAGGCGCGCTGCGGGTTTTGTGATAAAGTTGCCTGCATCTGCCGACATTGACGCGGCAATCTGTATTGAGGCGAAGAACATGATGGGATTAGCCGGAAAGAAAATTCTGCTGGGCGTGAGCGGCGGCATTGCCGCTTATAAAGCGCCGGAGCTGGTGCGTCGGCTGCGCGATCGCGGTGCTGATGTACGCGTAATGATGACCGAAGCGGCCAAAGCGTTTATTACGCCGCTGAGCCTACAGGCGGTTTCCGGTTATCCGGTATTTGATGATTTACTCGACCCGGCCGCAGAAGCGGCGATGGGCCATATTGAACTGGCAAAATGGGCCGACTTAATTGTGCTGGCGCCTGCAACTGCCGACCTGATTGCTCGCGTTACGGCTGGTATGGCGAACGATTTAGTCACCACCGCGTGCCTGGCAAGCGCAGCGCCCGTCGCCATCGTCCCGGCCATGAACCAGCAGATGTATCGCGCATCGATAACCCAAGAGAATCTGCAACGTCTGCATCAGCGCGGCGTGCTGATTTGGGGGCCAGACAGCGGCAGCCAGGCGTGCGGCGATATTGGGCCTGGCCGTATGCTCGATCCGCTGGCGATTGTGGCGCACGCGCTGGAATGGGCTGCTCCCGTCAACGATCTGCAACATCTCAACATTATGATCACCGCCGGCCCCACTCGCGAAGCGCTGGACCCGGTGCGTTATATCAGCAATCACAGCTCGGGTAAGATGGGCTTTGCAATTGCCGCGGCCGCGGCAAAACGCGGTGCGAAGGTGACGCTGGTTGCCGGTCCGGTGGCGCTGCCAACGCCAGCTGGCGTGCAACGCGTGGACGTCGACAGCGCGCTGGAGATGGAAGCGGCGGTGATGGCGCAAATCCAGCAACAACATATTTTCATTGCCAGCGCAGCCGTGGCAGACTACCGGGCGGCTACCATTGCCGCAGAGAAAATCAAAAAACAGGGTGGCGACGATAGCGTCACGCTGCAGTTGGTGAAGAACCCGGATATTGTCGCAGGCGTAGCGGCGTTGCAGGCACATCGCCCTTATGTTGTGGGGTTTGCTGCCGAAACCCAGAATGTGGAAGAATACGCGCGGCAAAAACGGGTGCGAAAAAACCTGGATCTGATTTGTGCTAACGATGTGGCGCAGGCGGGTCAGGGCTTCAATAGCGACACCAATGCTCTTCACCTTTTTTGGCAGGAAGGAGAAAAAGTCTTACCGCTCAGTGATAAGACGCTCCTTGGCCAACAATTAATAGACGAGATTGTCAGCCGTTATGATGAAAAAAATCGACGTTAAAATTCTTGATGCACGTGTGGGCAATGAATTTCCGCTGCCAACTTATGCAACCTCTGGTTCTGCAGGTCTCGATTTACGCGCCTGCCTTGATGGCGCGCTGGAAATCGCACCGGGCATGACCACGCTGGTACCAACAGGCCTGGCGATTCACATTGCCGATCCAAGCCTGGCTGCCGTGATATTGCCGCGCTCCGGTCTCGGCCATAAGCATGGCATCGTGCTCGGCAACCTGGTGGGTTTGATCGACTCCGATTATCAGGGTCAGCTCATGGTTTCGGTCTGGAACCGCGGTCAGGACAGCTTCACGCTGCAGCCCGGCGACCGCTTAGCACAGCTGGTCTTCGTGCCGGTCGTTCAGGCCGAATTTAATCTGGTGGAAGATTTTGACACCAGCGATCGCGGCGCAGGCGGCTTCGGTCACTCAGGCCGTCAGTAACACGCAACACTTTTTGCTTAGCCATCTTTTTATTTCTTGTCGCCACAGGCCGCTTTGCTTGTGGCAGATGAGGCAGTATTGCCTGTTTTTGGTGAATTTCAGGGGTGTTGAAGGTCATGGCAGAAAAAAAAGTCGCGAAACGGAACCGTCGCGAAGAGATTTTGCAGGCGCTAGCGCAGATGCTGGAGTCGGGCGATGGCAGTCAGCGCATCACCACCGCGAAGCTGGCAGCCAATGTAGGCGTTTCGGAAGCGGCGCTGTATCGCCACTTTCCCAGCAAAACGCGCATGTTCGACAGCCTGATCGAATTTATTGAAGACAGTCTGATTACCCGCATCAATCTGATCCTGAAAGATGAAAAAGAGACGCTGACGCGACTGCGTTTAATCGTGCAGCTGATTCTGGGATTTGGTGAGCGTAATCCGGGGCTGACGCGGATTTTGACCGGCCATGCACTGATGTTTGAACAGGATCGCCTGCAAGGGCGTATCAATCAATTGTTTGAACGCATTGAAGTGCAGCTGCGCCAGGTGATGCGTGAAAAGAAAATGCGCGATGGCGAAGGTTTCCAGAACGACGAAACGCTGCTGGCGAGCCAGTTACTGGCATTTTGTGAGGGATTGTTGTCGCGCTATGTGCGCTCCGAGTTCCGCTTCCGTCCGACCGCAGATTTCGAGAGCCGCTGGCCGCTGATGGCCGCGCAGTTGGTTTAAAATAGCAGGTCAGCATGAATGCCGACCCTACAGCGTAGGGTTGCCATTCATGGCAACCTCATTACACATCGCGCAATTGCCCGGTCGTTAAATCCCGTACTCTTTGCGATAGGCGCGCACTTTCGCCAGATGATCCGCCATCTCCGGCTTTTCTTCCAGATAATCAATCAGCTCAGCGAGCGTAATAATTGCAGTGACTTTGCACTTATAGTCGCGTTCCACTTCCTGAATCGCCGAAATATCGCTGCGTCCACGCTCCTGACGATCCAGCGAAATCAACACACCGGCTAACGTAGCGTTGTGCGCACTGATAATATCCATTGATTCACGAATCGCGGTGCCAGCGGTGATCACGTCATCCACCAGCATCACTTTGCCTTGCAGTGGGCTGCCCACCAGTAAGCCGCCTTCGCCGTGATCTTTGGCTTCTTTGCGGTTAAAGCAATAAGGCACGTCGCGCTCATGATGATCGGCCAGCGCCACCGCGGTAGTGGTGGCAATCGGGATGCCTTTATAAGCCGGGCCGAACAGAAGGTCGAAATCGACGCCGCCATCCACCAGCGCCTGCGCATAGAAACGGCCCAGCAGCGCTAAATCGCGACCGGTATTAAACAGTCCAGCGTTAAAGAAATAGGGACTTTTACGACCCGACTTCAGGGTGAACTCACCAAACTTCAGCACCCCTTTGTTCAGGGCGAATTCAATAAACTGACGCTGCCAGGCTTTCATTTCTTACTCCTCAAATAAAGAAAAGGCGACTCTATGGTCGCCTGTTACATCAATTATTTAGCGCTGCTTTCTGCGCCTGAATCAACTGCTCAATGCCACCTCGCGCCAGCGCCAGCAGCTGCAGTAACTCGTCGTGGCTGAACGGCTCACCTTCTGCGGTGCCCTGCACCTCAATCATGCGACCGTCTTCGGTCATCACAACGTTCATGTCAGTTTCGGCTGCGGCATCTTCGACATATTCCAAATCGCACAGCGCTTCAGCGCCCACGATACCGACGGAAATCGCCGCCACCATGCCTTTCAACGGGCTGGCTTTCAGCTTGCCAGCGGCAACCAGCGCATTCAACGCATCGGCCAGCGCCACGCAGGCACCGGTAATGGATGCGGTGCGCGTGCCGCCATCCGCCTGAATGACGTCGCAATCCAGCGTGATGGTAAATTCACCCAGTGCTTCCAAATCTACTGCCGCGCGCAGTGAGCGGGCGATCAGGCGCTGAATCTCCAGCGTACGTCCGCCTTGTTTACCCTTGGCCGCTTCACGCGGCATACGGCTGTGAGTGGAACGTGGCAGCATGCCATATTCAGCGGTAATCCAGCCTTGACCTTTGCCTTTGAGGAAACGTGGCACGCTCTCTTCGACGGTTGCGGTGCACAGCACTTTGGTTTCGCCGAACTCAACGAGCACTGAGCCTTCTGCATGTTTGGTGTAGTGACGCGTAATAGTGACGGGACGTGTTTCAGATGCACTACGGCCTGCTGGACGCATGGTTTCTCTCCGGCTTGCTTAGGTTTGGCTGCGCATTATACGGACTTCGTGCGCGGCTGTCCCGCCCACGATCGGCACAATTCCGGATGAGTGGGCGCAATAAAAGAGAGTGACTTTTTAAAATGCGACGCATACCAGTGAATCAACTCGCATCACTGATTGCTGGTCAAAGCGCTTTTTGTAGATATCACGCAATGTGTTGATGCTATCAGAACTGATGCGATCCGGGTTGTGAATCAACATCAGCGTTTTACTGTGATCCGTTGCTCGCTTAGCGTGCTCGCCCGGCCGCTGCACATCAGATACTGATAATCCTTCTTTAAAGCGCGGCGTGACATCATTATCGATAAACTGCTGCCATTCCAGAGCGCTAATGGTGCTGCCATCGGGTTTATTGATGCCAAACCACAGCGTAGTTTGCATCATGATCTCTCCCGCACCACACACTGCAACAGGCGCAGTATTCGGCGGAATCTGTTCAAACGAGGGTGAAGGTGTCTGACATCCAGCCAGCAGTAACGTCAATAAAGCAAGCAGAGTCGCAGAGCGCAACATCACAATCATCCTTATAAGCGAACCAGCGATAAGCATAAGTGCCTGTTGCTAAAAGCGGTAATTTTTTGTTATTCAAGCTTATGTACGCTTATGCCTGTTAGCGTCGAGCCGGCCTCGCTATACTTCACCCAACATTTCTGAAAATGAGAAGACGATTATGATCCGCAGTATGACCGCTTACGCCCGCCGCGAAGCCAAAGGCCACTGGGGCAGCGCCGCCTGGGAACTTCGTTCTGTTAACCAGCGTTATCTGGAAACTTACATCCGTCTGCCGGAGCAATTTCGTGGTCTGGAGCCGGTAATCCGCGAGCGCATCCGTAATCGCCTGACGCGCGGTAAAATCGAGTGCAATCTGCGTTACGACGCTGATGCCAGCGCGCAAGGCGAACTGCAGCTGAATGAATCGCTGGCTAAACAGCTGGTGCAGGCTGCCAATTGGGTGAAGATGCAGAGCGATGAGGGCGCGATCAACCCGCTGGATATTCTGCGCTGGCCGGGCGTGATGTCCGCACAAGAGCAGGATTTAGACGCCATCAACGCCGAACTGCTGGTCGCGCTGGATGGCGCGTTAGATGACTTTATCGAAGCGCGTGAAAGTGAAGGTACTGCGCTGAAGGCGATGATTGAACAGCGCCTGGAAGGCGTATCGCACGAGGTCAGCAAAGTACGCGCGCAAATGCCAGAAGTGATTAAGTGGCAGCGTGAGCGTCTGGTGACCAAGCTGGAAGAAGCCGAAGTACAGCTGGAAAATAATCGCCTTGAGCAGGAACTGGTGATGATGGCGCAGCGCACCGATGTATCGGAAGAGCTGGATCGTCTGGATGCGCACGTGAAAGAAACCTACAACATCCTGAAAAAGAAAGAAGCCGTTGGCCGCCGCCTCGACTTTATGATGCAGGAGTTCAACCGCGAGTCGAACACGCTGGCTTCAAAATCGATCAACGCAGAGATCACCGCATCAGCGATCGAACTGAAAGTGTTAATTGAACAGATGCGTGAGCAGATTCAGAATATCGAGTAATATGCTTTTCGAAAAGCCCGCACTACAGCGGGCTTCTTAAAGTAGGATTGGCTGGCTAAATCGTTGCCGTTTACGCACAAGCTACGCAAGCAAGTACTCTGTTTTTCACGGTTAGCGTTAAATAAGTGTCAGCAATCATAAAAAATCTTTTCAGAATTGACTTTGAGTGAGCCAATATCCCCGTTAAACCGTATTAAGGTCGGCTATTAACTCACTGATAGTAAAGAGAACTCCCTGCCAGATAGCCATTAACACACTAACAGTCGCTTTATCAATGAGTTCTCTTAATCTTAAAGATTGTGGAGATCGCGTTTCTTTGACGGCACTATTTGTTAATCTACTGGTCGTAATTAGAACAGTTGTACCGCCAGGAACTCATGGACTCTCTTCTTTGTGCGATACATTTTTCCCGACATGAAGGCGTTATGACGAAATCCAGGCAGTTCCGCTCAACTCTTCTGCATCCTCGCTATTGGTTTACCTGGTTTGGGCTAGGTGTTCTGTGGCTACTGGTGCAACTTCCCTATCCTATTCTGATCCGGCTTGGCGCTGGCGCGGGTAAATTGTCACGTCGTTTCCTGAAGCGCCGCGAGCGCATTACCCGCCGCAACATTGAGCTGTGCTTCCCCAATATTGATGAAGAGAAGAAAGAAGCGATGATCGCCGGCAACTTCGAATCGTTGGGTATGGCGCTGGCAGAAACCGGCATCGCCTGGTTCTGGTCTGACGCACGCGTGCGTCGTTATTTCAAAGTGAGCGGACTCGAAAACCTGCAGCATGCTCAAAGCCACCAGCGCGGTGTAATGGTTATCGGCGTGCATTTTATGTCGTTGGAGCTTGGCGGCCGCATTACGGGTTTATGTCAGCCGATGATGGCGATGTATCGCCCACACAATAATCAGGCGATGGAATGGGCGCAGACCAAAGGGCGCATGCGTTCAAATAAAGCGATGATTGACCGTCGTGATTTACGTGGCATGGTGCAGGCGCTGAAAAAAGGTGAGGCAGTGTGGTTCGCACCCGATCAGGACTACGGTCCAAAAGGCAGCGTGTTTGCCCCGCTGTTCGCCGTTAAACAAGCAGCGACCACCAATGGCACTTTTGTGCTCTCTCGACTGGCAAAACCCGCGATGCTGACCATCGTGTTGATTCGTAATCAGGATAAGAGCGGTTATCAGCTGATCATTCAGCCAGAACTGGAAAATTATCCCTATGAAGATGAGGCTGCTGCCGCTGCTTATATGAATCGTGTGATCGAGAAAGAGATTTTGCGCGCGCCTGACCAATATCTTTGGCTGCATCGCCGCTTTAAAACCCGTCCGCCGGGTGAAGCGTCCCTCTATATCTAATCCATTGAAGCAACAAGCCTTAGGCTAACGGCTGGCATTCTGTCGGGCATTGATGAATGATAGTCCGCACTGTGTAATCACCTGCGGACTATTATGATGGAACAGAATATTGAGGCTGGCTGGTTGCGGCTTCTGATTGCCGACCGACTTACCCCTTACCTTGAAATTGATGCGCCGCGCCTGCAGCGCAACCTGCATCAGATGCAGCAAAAAGCCGATGCCGCTGGCGTCGCATTGCGTCCTCATATCAAAACCCATAAAAGTGTCTGGATCGCTCAGCAGCAACGCGCGCTCGGCGCGCGTGGCATTACCGTTTCTAAGCCGAGCGAAGGCATCGCTTTTATTCAGGGTGGTGAACGCGATTTGCTGCTGGCTTATCCGATTGTGCATGCCGACACGCTGGCTGAACTGCTGGCGATTGCCACACAGCATCAGGCGCGTATTACCTGCATTGCCGATAGCGCGACTGGCGTCGCGGCGATTGCCGCTGCGCATCAGCGCCAGCCCGATTGCCAGCTGGCCTTGGCCATCAAGGTGGATGTTGGATTACATCGTGTCGGCATTGATCCGCATAGCGATGCTGCCATTTCGCTGGCGCAACAAATCCAGGCTGCTGGCCTCACTTTTGCCGGGCTGATTTCTCATGCCGGTCACGCTTATGGCGCGGGCAATGCTGTTGCGATTGCAGACGTTGCGTTACAGGAAATCGCACTGATGCGTGATGTGCAGCAGTGCCTAATCGCCGCCGGTTTTGCGCACTGCCCGATTTCTGTCGGTTCAACGCCAACGGCGTTGGCGGCCCCCGTGGCAGATGGCTGCGATGAAATCCGGCCAGGCAATTACGCGCTGCTGGATCTGACCGCATGGCGTCTGGGTCTCTGCTCGCCGGATGCACTGGCGCTGAGCGTGGTGACACGCGTGGTGGCCGTCAATCCGCATTTCGCCATTATTGATGCCGGTTCCAAAATGCTCAGCTCTGACAAAGGTCCGCATGGTACCAATGCCAGTGGTTTTGGCATTGCCGTGGATGAACAAGGCAATCACTATGAAGTGTTAAAACTGTCGGAAGAGCATGGCTTCCTGCAATACAGCGATTCAGCGCCACCCGTTGGTGCACTGCTGCGTATCTTTCCTAACCATAGTTGCGCCGTGGTGGCGCAGTCCGATCGCTTCGTGCTGCGCCAGGCTGACGGCTCTGGCGAAGAACTGGATATTCAGGGGCGCGGCAAGTTTATCTGATTACAGCGGTTTCACGGAAATCGTTGTTGACCCACACTTCCATGACCGGGCCGTTTGCAGCCCGGTATCACCGTGCTTTAATGGCTTCTTGTTTGCTCATCAGGAGGTTCCATGCTGCCATCTCAGACCGTCACACTTACGGTTCCACGTAACTGGTTAGATTTGTATGAAACCATCTGGAAACCAGAATGCTTTGCCAAATGGGCCAGCGGACTCAGCACCCGCACGCTGACGCAGGAAGGTAACGGCTGGAAAGCCAAAGGTCCCGAGGGGACAGTGAAGATCCGCTTCACGCCCCATAATCCGTTTGGCGTGATGGATCACTGGATTGATACCGGAACCGGTAAAGAGATTTATATGCCAATGCGGGTGATTGCTAACGAGCAGGGCGCGGAGGTGGTGATGGTAGTTTATCGTCAGCCCTTCATGTCCGACGAGAAGTTTGCAGAGGATGTAGCATGGGTAAAACGCGACCTGGAGCAGCTACTTCATCTATTAACTCATTAGAATCAATGTATTATGCCATGAACATCTCTATACCTCGTGCTGGAATCAATTCATAAAATTCGGTTTCTTTTTTGCACAGTAGCGTTTAACTATTTTGTTCAAATCATGATGTATTTATCTGTTAATCACCAGTCCAGCTTATGCATCCTCAACAGGAAAGTTCCTGGTGAGGATGAGCAGAAAAAGGCTGAGTCACGCTGATTTATCGAAGTTTTTTCTATTTTTATTACTCACTTCTTCATTAAGACGTCCGGAATGAAGAAAAGCACTAATAAATAGTGAATCCCTCGTCTTATATATTCTGATGCAAATTCTGAAACCATTTATTCCTGCGGTCTATTTATAGGAGTTTTCTGATGGTGTTAATTTAATTAAAACACGGTATAACTCTTTCACACACAGCAGTAACCATAATAACAACAGCAGGGAAATAACATGGATCGCTCAACCTATCCTTTGTTATCAGAAAAAGAATTTGTTGAGATTGCCAGGCGGATGCTGGCCGGGGAATATATAAACTCAAAGGGATTTTATAATGATCTTACGGATTTCCTCCGCACAGGAGGAGATACCATTAAGACAACAACACCATTACGCGCCAGGGGCATCTTTTTAAATTCAGGACATCATCTAATTGAAAGCATCTTTACGTGGCAACACCTGAAAGGTATTTCAGGTCTGCGCCAGGAATCGTTGCATTGATGTGAACTGTGCTTTGGCTATGGCCAGAGTAAACCCTTAAATGCACTGGTACATGTACCATAACGAGCAGAGTATGGCGATAAAAGAAAAAAATCTGACCCATTCAAAATGGTCATTTTTGTCATCGATTAAAATCGTCGGCATTGGTGTTTTACAACTTTCTCTTCTGGCGCAAATACTTCAGGCTAATGAGCTTAATTTACTCGCCATTGCTATTGTGATGTTATTGATCATTGACACACTTGCCGATCGCGGATTTGGCAATGCGATTATCAGAAATAAAAACCTTAATAATAGCGATCTATCAATTCTATATTGGGGAAATGTATTAATTGGGCTGGCAATCTTTTCCGCATTATTTATTGGCAGTGATATTTCAAGCCGAGTAATGGAACAACCCGAAATGGCAGTAATGCTGGAAATGATTTCAGTTATATTCATCATCATTCCGCAGGGACAACATTATCGCGCCATATTACAGCGGGAAAACCAATTTTCGCGCATCGCTTTTGCAGAAGCTTCTTCTGTGCTGGTGGGATTAGGCATCACACTCTTTACCGTGTGGCTGACACCTTCAGTGCTATGCGCTATCTGGGGTTACCTTGCCATGGTATCCATTAGAATGCTGATCTACTGCTATTACGGTCGTTCCTGGTTTCAGCCAGAATACCGTTTTAGCCTGAAAAGTTTCGCTAACGTGCGAGCAAGAAACGGATAATAAAAACAAGTCTGTATGGTGGGCTCTGGGCATCTGAAAAGATGCGTTCGCGTGCTGGTCGCCAGCACGCTTTTTTCTTTTTTAGGCTTCCAGCAACTCTTCCAGAGAGTTAACGTTGAGTTCACTTAACTTGCCGTTACGCTGCAAACGCAGCCAGCTGACCAGCATGCGTAACTCATCAATTACCATAAAGAGATCGGCCATATCATTCTTGCTTTTGATCTGCAGCCGCGCCAGCGCATTGAGCTTGTGTGCATTCACCGTTTTATGACTGATACCCAAGCGAACACCTATTTGCTCCGTGCTGTAACCCCACGCCATCATCAGTAACACCCGTAACTGACGATCAGGAAGCAAAATATCAGCGCCTTCTAATAACTGAATCTGCGCATGGGTGTTGATACAGGTGAGTAAACGACTGGTAATCCTCTGGCATGAGGATTTTAAGTCCAGAATACTGAGCGAAGGCAGGTAGCGACTGAGCGCATGCATTAACGGCAACAAACGTCGTGTTAGCACCATGATCTGCATCGTAGGGAATTGTTGTTGCAAAGCGTAAAGCACCTTTAAGGTGCCCGCCAACGGCATATTTTCATGAAAGATACATACCAGCAGCCGTGGTTTGAGTTTTTCACACTGAGCTATCACGGTGCTGAGCGACCACAACTCATGTATCTGACTCACGGCAGGTAGCGTAGCCAAAATACTTTCCAGCCCTAGCGCCGCCAGTTTGTCAGAGGAAAAAAAGAGTATGTCTTCGTTACGAATTTTCATGCCTGTCCAATAGTTGCTTCGTCTAAAGCCAATGAGTGATAAGCCCGGTTGAGCAGGCAGTAATCACTTACGACACAAATAGGAATGAACTTAAGAAGAGAGGTTTTACGCTATTTCGCATCATTTATACTTATGCGAAATCCTTGTCAAAAGCTGATTTATCCCTCCGATTAAGCCTGTTAGCATGCACGCCATTAAAACGGCTAATCCGATGACGTTTTATTTAGAAAATCTCAGTGGTCTACACTCTGAAAAATCCTTAGCCTTGCCGCCAATCTGTTGGAGTGCTCAATGTTATTAACCGTTCTCTATATTATTGGTATTACTGCCGAAGCCATGACCGGCGCGCTGGCGGCGGGACGTCGTAAAATGGACCTGTTTGGCGTGATTATCATCGCCTCAGTGACCGCCATTGGCGGCGGTTCGGTGCGTGACATCTTGCTGGGCCATTACCCACTTAGCTGGGTCAAACATCCTGAATACATCATGATCGTGGCCGCCGCCGCGGTTGTGACTACTTTTGTTGCGCCGCTGATGACGCATCTGCGCAAAGTGTTTCTGGTGCTGGATGCGTTGGGTTTGGTGGTTTTCTCCATTATTGGTGCTCAGGTTGCGCTGGACAGCGGGCACGCCGCCATCATCGCCGCCATCGCCGCCGTGATCACCGGCGTTTTTGGCGGGGTGTTACGCGACATGTTCTGCAACCGCATTCCGCTGGTGTTCCAGAAAGAGCTGTACGCCGGTATCGCTTTCGCCTCGGGCTGGATGTATATCCTGCTGTTGAAAACGCCGCTGGCGCATGAAGCGGTGGTGATCATCACGCTACTGTTCGGCTTCTTCGCTCGCTTGCTAGCGCTGCGTTTCCGCCTCGGTTTGCCGATCTTCAACTATCCCCACCCTGAACATTGAGTCAGCAGCAGGAATATCCTGCTGTTGCAGAAAATGAATCAATTGCTGCAGGCTCGCATCCTGCAGCATCATCACAATCCGCTGTGCCAAAACGTTACCGATACCAGGCAACTGCTGCCAGCTTTCCGCCGTTCGCGCCATCAGCTGCGACCACTGCGTATCCGGGAGCGCCTGCAGTGCCGTGCGCGGTAACGGCAAGCCAAGCGCACTCACCCAGCGCCGCAGCGGCTGCTGTCGCGTCAGGTTAAAGCGGTGCCAGATGAGTTGGGCTCGTGCAGACGTAATGCCGTTGGCCTGCGCAATCTGATCTGGCGTCAGCGTCAGCCAGGAAAAGAGATGGCTGATAACGCTACTATCCAGAAGGCGCTGCCAGCTACTGCGCTGTACACCCGCAATATCGAGCACCGATTTCTGACTTAACCAGCTGAGGCGAGACAAAAACTGCGCCCGGCAATCGGCGCTAAAGTGCAGACAGGTTAAGCCGTGGAATTCACCATCCTGAGGCGATGGTGGATAATCGCGCTGCACCACGCGCCAAATCACCCGTTCCAGCCGGGGAATACCTAATCCCGCTAGCGTGAGCGTCACTTCATCACCCGCGATCACATCCAGTTCGCGCCAGCGTCGCAGTGAGCCAATATTGACCCGCCGTACCGTTTTGTCATCGAGTTGTACCGGAATCAGATTCAGTACGACGGCGATCTTGCCTGTGCGTCCTACATTGAAATCGACAGAGAGCACTTCGCTACTGACTTCCGCCGGCTGATATTTCCATGCCGCTGACCAATGGCCCTGACCGGGCTGCCAGTCGCGCCCTGCGCTGGCAGGTGATTGATGGATCACCACGCCATCGGTGACAAACGGCAGCGATTCACGGAACCAGCGATCGCGCCATATCGCAATCTCTTCTTCATTACTCACCTGACGACTCCAGCTCTGTGCGAGTCCAAAGCCCCATTGTGTTAGTTGTGTCAGACGATCGGACATCGACGCCGGACCATCCGGCCACGCCCAAATAAATATACCAAGTCGCTCAAGAAGCGGGCTGGTGTCGTGCCGCATCATCGCTCCGGCAACTTGGGCACGTGCATTTTTCCCCCCATCACGCGCCTGTTGATGATCGGTCATTTGTAGAAATAGCTCACCTTGCAGCACCACGTTTTCGCGCAGCGTATCAATAACTTGTGGAATGGCAGGAATATGCGGTGATTTGGCCAGCCACTCCTCACCACGCAAACCATCGCCCCGGCTGATTAATGACACCAACCGACCTTGCCGATACACCAACGTGACAGCGACGCCATCGACTTTGGGCTGTAACCACAGCGCAGATTTATCCTGCATCCAGTACGCCACTGCCAGCTTATCGCGCAGTTTGCGCACGCCGGTATGCGCCACCGGATGATGTGTACTGCCATCGGTGGTGAGTCGCGCATCGTAAGTCATCTGCGATGGGGTGAAACAGCGTTGCCACTGCTGTAATCGCTGTTGCAGGCTGTCGTAATCGGCATCGGTCACAAGATTGGTACCTTGCCGGTAATACGCGTCATCCCATTGCCGTAGCTGGGTTTGCAGCTGTTCGATTTCCTGCCCCGCGCGCACCGGCGACCAGTTCGGGCACAGCGCTTCGGCCCAGCAACCCATGCTGAATAAGCAACACAATAGACTCAGGCATCCTTTCATCTTCGCTCTCCTTTTTCGCTATTGGAAAGCGCAGCACAGGCATTTACCAGCCATGAAAATCGCGCGCTGGAAGCAGATTCCAGACATTAAATCGCTGTTGCAGTCTGCTACATCAGCCTCTGGCGCGGCTTCACAGAAAAAAGAATTGCCTCAGCCAAGCGGCAAACGCTGCGTGACATCCCCAAGCCGTGTATACTGTGCAGGAAATCGACTCCGCTCTTTACTCAATTCAAGATAACCATGGCTCAAGGCACGCTTTATATAATTTCCGCCCCCAGCGGCGCGGGTAAATCCAGCCTGATTCAGGCGCTGTTAAAGACACAACCGCTGTACGATACGCAGGTGTCTATTTCTCATACCACCCGTGGCGTGCGTCCCGGTGAAGCTCATGGTGAGCACTACTTTTTCGTCTCTAAGTCCGAATTCGAGACCATGATTGCAGCAGACGACTTCCTCGAGCATGCGGAAGTGTTTGGCAATTATTACGGTACGTCACGCGCTGCGATTGAGCAGGTGCTGGCGACCGGCGTTGACGTATTCCTGGATATCGACTGGCAAGGTGCGCAGCAAATTCGCAAGAAAATGCCTGCCGCGCGCAGCATCTTTGTATTGCCGCCTTCTACCGAAGAGTTGGATCGTCGCCTGCGTGGCCGCGGTCAGGACAGCGAAGAGGTGATTGCCCGTCGTATGCAACAGGCCGTGGCGGAAATGAGCCACTACGCCGAGTATGACTATTTAATTGTTAATGATGATTTCGATCTGGCGCTGTCAGATCTGAAAACCATTATCCGCGCAGAACGTCTGCGTATGGGTCGCCAAAAATCGCGACATGATGCTTTAATCAGCAAACTATTGGCAGTCTGAATTCACTTTCAGTATTATGCCCAGTCATTTCTTCATCATCTGTGGAGTAGCACACCTATGGCACGCGTAACCGTTCAGGACGCAGTAGAGAAAGTTGGTAACCGTTTTGACCTGGTGTTGGTCGCTGCACGTCGTGCACGTCAGATGCAGGTAGGCGGTAAAGATGCGCTGGTTCCAGAAGAGAACGATAAGCCAACCGTTATCGCCCTGCGCGAAATCGAAGAAGGTCTGATCACGACCCAGATTCTGGATGTCCGTGATCGTCAGGAACAGCATGAGCAGGAAGCCGCTGAGTTACAAGCCGTTACCGCTATCGCTGAAGGTCGTCGTTAACAGCACTTCGCAGGTCGCCCTTGTATCTGTTTGAAAGCCTCAATCAACTGATTGAAAAATACTTGCCTGAGGAGCAAATTAAGCGCCTCAAGCAAGCTTATCTAGTCGCGCGTGATGCCCACGAGGGTCAAACACGCTCCAGCGGCGAGCCTTACATCACCCATCCTGTTGCTGTCGCCTGCATTCTGGCCGAGATGAAACTCGACCATGAAACGCTAATGGCGGCGCTGCTGCATGACGTGATCGAAGATACGCCCGCCACTTACCAGGATATGGAACAGCTGTTTGGTAAAAGCGTTGCCGAACTGGTGGAAGGTGTATCCAAGCTCGATAAGCTGAAGTTCCGCGACAAGAAAGAAGCGCAGGCTGAAAACTTCCGCAAAATGATCATGGCAATGGTGCAGGATATCCGCGTCATCTTGATCAAACTGGCTGACCGCACGCACAACATGCGCACGCTCGGCGCATTACGTCCGGATAAAAAACGCCGTATCGCGCTGGAAACGCTGGAGATTTACAGTCCTCTGGCGCACCGCCTTGGTATTCATCACCTGAAAACAGAACTGGAAGAGCTCGGCTTTGAAGCGCTCTACCCCAACCGTTTCCGCGTGATTAAAGAGGTGGTGAAAGCGGCACGCGGTAACCGAAAAGAGATGATTCAGAAGATCCTCGCTGAAATCGATGGTCGCTTACAGGAAGCAGGAATTCCCTGCCGTGTAAGTGGACGCGAAAAACATCTCTATTCGATCTACCGCAAAATGCACCTGAAAGAGCAGCGTTTTCACTCGATCATGGATATCTACGCCTTCCGCGTCATCGTGAAAGATCTGGATACCTGTTATCGCGTGCTCGGACAGATGCACAGCTTGTACAAACCGCGTCCCGGACGCGTGAAAGATTACATCGCCATTCCCAAGGCCAACGGCTATCAATCGCTGCACACCTCAATGATTGGCCCGCATGGCGTGCCCGTTGAAGTGCAGATCCGTACCGAAGATATGGATCAGATGGCAGAAATGGGTGTGGCTGCACACTGGGCTTATAAAGAGACCGGTGAAATCAGCGGTACCACCGCACAAATTCGTGCCCAACGCTGGCTGCAAAGCTTACTTGAGCTGCAGCAAAGCGCCGGTAGCTCGTTTGAATTTATTGAAAGCGTGAAATCCGATCTCTTCCCGGATGAGATCTATGTGTTCACGCCGGAAGGCCGCATTGTCGAATTGCCGGCGGGCGCCACGCCAGTCGATTTCGCGTATGCGGTGCATACCGATATTGGTCATGCCTGTGTTGGCGCGCGTGTCGATCGTCAGCCTTATCCGCTGTCACAGTCGCTGACCAGCGGTCAAACCATTGAAATTATTACCGCACCGGGCGCACGTCCGAATGCTGCCTGGCTCAATTTTGTCGTCAGTTCTAAAGCACGCGCCAAAATTCGTCAGTTGCTGAAAAACCTTAAACGTGAAGACTCCGTCAACCTTGGCCGTCGTCTGTTGAGCCACGCGCTCGGCGGCAGCAAAAAGTTGGCAGAGATTCCGCTCGAGAATATTCAGCACGAACTTGAACGCATGAAGCTGACTGCCATCGATGATTTGCTGGCAGAAATTGGCTTGGGTAACGCCATGAGCGTGGTCGTGGCGAAGAACTTGCTGCAGTCTGGCAATGAAGCGCCGCAGAGCAACAGCAAACACAAAAAGCTGCCGATCAAAGGCGCAGATGGCGTGTTGATTACCTTTGCCAAATGCTGCCGCCCAATCCCTGGCGACCCGATTGTGGCGCACGTCAGTCCCGGTAAAGGTCTGGTGGTGCATCACGAATCCTGCCGTAACATTCGCGGCTATCAAAAAGAACCTGAAAAGTTCATGCCGGTAGAGTGGGATAAAGTGATTGATCAGGAATTTGTCGCTGAGATTAAAGTCGACATGTTCAATCATCAGGGCGCGCTGGCGAACCTGACTGCGGCAATCAACACCGCCGGTTCCAATATTCAGAGCCTGAATACTGAAGAGCGTGATGGTCGCGTGTATAGCGCCTTTATCCGCCTCACCGCGAACGATCGCGTCCATCTGGCGAATATTATGCGCAAAATCCGCGTAATGCCGGACGTGATCAAAGTTCACCGAAACCGTAATTAGTCCATGAACGCTCAACGCTTTGCCCGAATTCAGGAGATGCTGGCCTTGCGCCAGCACGATCTCACCGTCTGCATGGAACAGGTGCATAAACCGCATAACGTTTCTGCGGTGATCCGTACCGCCGATGCGGTGGGCATCCATGAAGTGCATGCTGTTTGGCCAAGCGTACGGATGCGTACCATGGTTTCCGCTTCTGCCGGCAGCAACAGTTGGGTAAAGGTCAAAACGCATCGTCATATCGCCGAAGCGGTCCGTCATCTGAAAGAGAGCGGCATGCAAGTGCTGGCGACTAATCTGTCGGCCAAAGCGGTTGATTTTCGCGAGATCGATTACACCAAACCAACCTGCATTTTGATGGGTCAGGAAAAAACCGGTATTACCGCTGAAGCACTGGCGCTGGCCGATCAGGACATCATTGTGCCGATGGTTGGCATGGTGCAGTCGCTCAATGTCTCGGTGGCTTCGGCGCTGATTCTGTACGAAGCACAACGCCAGCGGCAGAATGCCGGAATGTATCAGCGCACCTACAGCTTGCTGGATGAAGATGAGCAACAGCGTTTGCTGTTCGAAGGCGGTTATCCGGTGCTGGCGCGCGTCGCTAAGCAGAAAAACCTGCCTTATCCGCACATTAATGCCCGGGGCGAGGTGGAAGCCGACACCGAGTGGTGGGCCACCATGCAATCGACAGGTAGAAAATGAAAGGCCGTCTGCTGGATGCCATCCCGCTCAGTACCCTGACCGGCGTCGGCGCCAGTCAGGCGGGCAAGCTGGCCAAACTTGGCCTGTTTACCATTCAGGATTTACTGCTGCATCTGCCACTGCGCTACGAAGATCGCACCCAACTTTATAAAATTAATGACCTGCTGCCGGGCGTTTATGCCACGGTGGAAGGTGAAGTGCTGAGCAGCGAAATCACCTTTGGTCGCCGTCGCATGCTGGTGTGCCACATCAGCGATGGCAGCGGCATGCTGACCATGCGCTTCTTCAATTTCAATGCCGGGATGAAAAACAGCCTGTCGCCGGGCAGTCGCGTTACCGCCTATGGCGAGATTAAACGCGGTCAGCGCGGTGCTGAAATCATTCATCCCGAGTATCGCGTACAGGGCGAGCAAGGCGGCGTGGAGCTGCAGGAAACCCTGACGCCGGTTTATCCCACCACCGAAGGCATTCGCCAGGCGACATTGCGCAACCTCACCGATCAAGCGTTGACGCTGTTAGAGAGTTGCCCGATTGCCGAACTGCTGCCGTCCGAACTGAGCGGCGGGATGATTAGCCTGCCAGATGCACTGCGCACGCTGCATCGTCCGCCGCCGGATCTGCGTCTGAGTGAGCTGGAAACCGGCCGCCATCCGGCACAGAAACGCTTAATTCTGGAAGAGCTGCTGGCACATAACCTCAGCATGCTGGCGGTACGTGCCGGGGCGCAGCGCCATCATGCGCTGCCGATGACCGCTCGCCACGAACTGGTTGATCAACTGCTGGCGGCGCTGCCCTTTTCACCGACCGGTGCGCAAAACCGTGTGGTGGCAGAAATCGAAAAGGATCTGACCAACGATTTTCCGATGATGCGTTTGGTGCAGGGCGATGTGGGCTCCGGTAAAACGCTGGTGGCCGCGCTGGCCGCCTTGAACGTCATCGCGCACGGCAAACAGGTGGCGCTGATGGCACCGACCGAATTGCTGGCCGAGCAGCATGCCAACAACTTCCGCCAGTGGTTTGCGCCACTGGGAATTGAAGTGGGCTGGCTAGCGGGCAAGCAAAAAGGCAAAGCGCGCGAAGCACAGCAGGAAGCGATTGCCAGTGGCCAGGTCGCGATGGTGGTTGGCACGCATGCGCTATTCCAGGAGCAGGTGAAATTCAACGGTATGGCGCTGGTGATCATTGATGAGCAGCACCGCTTTGGCGTGCATCAACGCTTGGCACTGTGGGAAAAAGGCGAGGAGCAAGGTTTCCATCCACATCAGCTGATTATGACCGCGACGCCGATTCCGCGCACGTTGGCGATGACCGCTTACGCCGATCTGGATACCTCAACCATTGACGAATTACCGCCGGGACGCACGCCGGTGACCACGGTGGCGATTCCCGATAGCCGCCGCAGCGAGATCATTACGCGTGTGCAAAGCGCCTGCCATGAAGGGCGTCAGGCTTATTGGGTGTGTACGCTGATTGAAGAATCCGAAGTGCTGGAGGCGCAGGCGGCGGAAGCAACCTGGGAAGAGCTAAAAGTGGCGCTGCCAGATTTGCAGGTCGGCCTGGTGCACGGCCGCATGAAGCCTGCCGAAAAGCAGGCGGTGATGGCAGCGTTTAAAGCCAATGAAATCCAGTTGCTTATCGCCACCACGGTTATCGAAGTGGGCGTGGATGTGCCAAATGCCAGCCTGATGATTATCGAAAATCCGGAACGCCTTGGTTTAGCGCAGCTACATCAGCTGCGCGGTCGTGTTGGTCGTGGGGCCGTCGCCTCGCATTGCGTGCTTCTATACAAAGCGCCGCTCAGCAAAACCGCGCAAAAACGTTTGCAAGTCTTGCGCGACAGCAATGACGGCTTTGTCATTGCCCAGCACGATTTGGAGATTCGCGGCCCAGGTGAAATGCTCGGCACGCGTCAAACCGGCAACGCAGAGTTTAAAGTGGCTGATTTGCTGCGTGATCAAGGCATGATTCCCGAAGTTCAGCGCGTGGCGCGCCATATCCATCAGCACTATCCGGAACAAGCGCAGGCTCTTATTGAGCGCTGGCTGCCGGAAACCGAGCGCTACAGCAACGCTTAATCCGTCGTATTGGCCTTATCAATAGCCATAAAACCCCCGACAAACTTCTGTAGCAGACGCGCTAATTCAGCGCGTTCTTCATCCGGCCAGCTGGCAAACAGGTTTTGATAAATCTGCGCGCGCGCCGCATCGATTTTGTCGGTCATCGCTTTACCTGCCGCAGTAATTACCGCTTCATTCACCCGTTTATCTTTGCCATTTTTCTGGCGCTTCGCCAGCCCTAACTCCTCCAGCTTAGCCACCTGACGACTCACCGTGGTGTAATCGCGTCCGGCACGCTCTGCCAGTTCCACCACGCCAATCGGGCCGAAGCGCCCGATCTGAATCAGCAGCGGAAACAGCGCGCGATCAAGCTGAATATTCGACTCTTTAATCAATAATTCATCACGTTGCGGACGGTTAAATGTCCCCACAATCATCAGCAGCGCGTTGTGCAGATCATCGAATGATGCACTATTATGTGTATTTTGCACACTTTTCATTGACGTTATTCCGAGGTAAGCCTAATGTGTGCATATTACACATAGTTTACGTCTAACAGAAGGTGAAAGCATGAAAGCAGCGATAGTTTCTGCGGCAGGTGAACAGCCCGTTTACGGTGATTTCCCTGAACCGCAGGCCGATGAAAACCATGTGGTGGTCACGGTGAAAGCCGCCGCCATCAGCCAACTGGCAAAAGCACGCGCCGCCGGCACGCATTACAGCGCGGCCGCGCACTATCCCTTCATTACCGGCATTGATGGTACTGGCACGCTGAGCAACGGCGATCCGGTTTACTTCCTCGCCTTTACAGCGCCGTGGGGCAGCATGGCAGAAAGAACCTTAGTGCCTGCCGATAGCATCGTTCCGCTGCCGGCCACACTTGATCCGGTGCTGGCTGCCGCGCTGGCGAATCCAGGCATGTCCTCCTGGGCGGCATTAACCCGACGCGCCCAGCTGCGTCACGGTGAAACCGTGTTGATCAATGGCGCTACCGGCACGTCGGGCGGTTTGGCGGTACGTATCGCGCAGCATTTGGGCGCAGGCAAAATCATCGCCACCGGACGTAACCGCGCCGCGCTGGAGCAACTGCGCGCACAGGGCGCGGACATCACGCTCACGCTGGATGAATTACCGGGCGCGTTACCGGCGTTAATGAAAGAAGGCGTTGATGTGGTGCTGGATTATCTCTGGGGTCAGAGCGCGCTCGATATCATGCAGGCCGCAGTGGCAGGCGGTGAAAAGACGGTGCGCTTTGTACAAATCGGTTCGCTGAGCGGTCAGGAAATCACGCTGCACAGCAAGCTGCTGCGCTCCTCCGGATTGACGTTGATGGGCAGCGGCCTGGGAAGCGTCTCGGACAAGGAGCTGATTACCTGCATTGGCGAAATGTTGACAGCGGCCGCCGAGAGCGATTTTTCCATCGCCTTCCAGATGCGTCCATTAAGTGAAGTGGCGCAGGCGTGGCAGGAAGAGGATAGCCGC
Source organism: Pantoea sp. X-Soil-ISGK-421 (assembly GCF_059730785.1). Classification (NCBI taxonomy): domain Bacteria; kingdom Pseudomonadati; phylum Pseudomonadota; class Gammaproteobacteria; order Enterobacterales; family Erwiniaceae; genus Pantoea; species Pantoea sp. X-Soil-ISGK-421. Next base: position 4,011,383 of record NZ_AP035979.1, read on the forward strand.
TGCCGCACGGTGTTTACGCTTTAGATCAACGGAAGTAAAAAGGGGCATTGCAAACGATTGCTTTCACAACGCAACCGTTTAAAATCGCCCCTTTGTTGTAATTGAGAACGTCCACCATGTCCGTCAACACCGCTGAAACTCGCCAGCCTGCCAGCGCTGCAAGCCCGAAAAGTGAACTGATTTACCGCCTCGAAGACCGTCCACCGCTGCCACAAACCTTGTTTGCTGCCTGTCAGCATTTGCTGGCGATGTTTGTCGCGGTGATTACGCCCGCATTGCTAATTTGCCAGGCGCTGGGTTTACCGGCGCAGGATACGCAGCACATCATCAGCATGTCATTGTTTGCCTCGGGCGTGGCATCCATTCTGCAAATCAAAACCTGGGGGCCGGTGGGTTCCGGCCTGTTGTCGATTCAGGGCACCAGCTTTAACTTCGTGACGCCGCTGATCATGGGCGGCATGGCGCTGAAGAATGGCGGCGTTGATGTGCCGACCATGATGGCGGCACTGTTTGGTACGCTGATGGTGGCGTCTTGTACCGAAATGGTGCTGTCACGCGTGCTGCACCTGGCACGCCGCATCATTACGCCGCTGGTTTCCGGCATTGTGGTGATGATTATTGGTCTGTCGCTGATTCAAGTCGGTTTGACCTCCATCGGCGGCGGCTTTGCCGCCATGAGCGATCACTCGTTTGGTGCACCGAAAAATTTGTTGCTGGCGGCTTCGGTATTGGTGGTGATTATCCTGCTTAATCGTCAGCGTAATGCCTATCTGCGCGTTGCTTCACTGGTGATCGCGATGGCGGTGGGTTATGCGTTGGCTTGGGCGCTGGATATGCTGCCTGCCACCAGTACGCCAGCCGATCAGCCACTGATTGCCGTGCCATCGCCGCTCTACTACGGCCTGGGCTTTGACTGGAACCTGCTGATCCCGCTGATGTTGGTGTTTATGGTGACCTCGCTGGAAACCATTGGCGACATCACCGCGACCTCTGATGTTTCCGAGCAGCCGGTCAGCGGCCCGCTGTATATGAAGCGTCTGAAAGGCGGCGTGCTGGCCAACGGCCTCAACTCCTTTGTTTCGGCGCTGTTCAACACTTTTCCGAACTCCTGTTTTGGCCAAAATAACGGCGTGATTCAGCTTACCGGCGTCGCCAGTCGCTATGTGGGTTTTGTCGTGGCGCTGATGCTGATCGTGCTGGGCCTGTTCCCGGCAGTGAGCGGATTTGTGCAGCACATTCCAGAACCGGTATTGGGCGGCGCGACCATTGTGATGTTCGGTACTATCGCCGCGTCTGGCGTGCGTATCGTTTCACGTGAACCGCTGAATCGTCGTGCCATCATGATTATCGCGCTGTCGCTGGCAGTAGGTTTGGGCGTTTCTCAGCAGCCGCTGATTCTACAATTTGCCCCGGACTGGCTGAAAACCCTGCTTTCATCTGGCATTGCGGCCGGTGGTATCACCGCCATCGTACTAAACCTGATCTTCCCGCAAGAAAAGTAATCTCGCAGGCAGGCTTCGGCCTGCCTGATATTTATCCGCATTTACATCCAGGCTGTTGAGCTGTAACGGTAATTCAGGCATAACAACCACTCACCGGATAAATATCGGGATGGATGAGTGCGATGAAATTTTTAGGCAAGTTTTTCCTTACTTTACTGCTGCTAATTCTGCTGGCGCTAGTAGTGCTGTATGTGTTGCTGCAAACACAATGGGGCGCAGGTTGGTTTAGCCGCTGGGTAAGCGATAAAACTGCCTGGCATCTCTCTCTCAGCAAGATTGAGCACGACTTTTCCTCCCCTTCGCACATCATTCTCGATGACTTCAGCTTTGGCCATGATGGTCAGCCCGCTGTATTGGTGGCGAAACGCGTTGATCTCGGTCTCGCGCTGGTTCAGTTTAGCGATCCTCTGCACTTCAACAGCATCGAAGTGCGCGACGGCGAAATCAATCTTGCCAATCAAGCGCCCAATACCACGCTGCCCATCCAGGCCAATCGCCTGCAGCTGAACAATGTGCGTATTGAGAATCCACAAAGCACTTTGCCGATGAGTGCTGAGCGCGTGAATGGCGGTCTTCTACCTTGGAAACCGCTGCCTAACGACGTACTGGGCAGCGATGCGCAATTCCAGATCAGTGCCGGAACCTTGACGCTGGATGGCGTACCGGGCAACAACGTGCTGTTACAGGGCAGCATTAAGCAACGTCGTCTGGTGCTGAGCAATATCGGTGCCGATCTGGCGCGCGGTTCGATGACCGGCAACGCCGAGCGTGATGCGCAGGGCAACTGGAAAATTGACCAACTGCGCCTGAACGATATCCGCCTGCAAACGCATCAAAACCTGAGCGACTTCCTTAATCCACTGCGCGATGTGCCTTCGGTGAGCATCAATCGTCTGGATATGACCGATGCGCGCCTGCAAGGGCCCGATTGGGCGGTAACCGATCTCGATTTAACGCTGAAGAACATTACCCTGCGCGGCGATAGCTGGGAAAGCGACGGCGGTTCTCTTTCCATGAACGCCGGGAATTTTATTAACGGCGGCTTTGAGCTTAACGATCCGATCGTCAATGCTGACCTCTCCGCGCAGGGCATTGCCCTCACCCAGTTCAGCTCGCGCTGGGTCAATGGCGTGGTGCGCGCCAGCGGTAACTGGTCGCGCAGCGACAAGCGGCTGACGCTGGATGAACTGGCGATCGCCGGGCTGGAATATACGCTGCCGCAAAATTGGCGCGATCGCTGGCAGCAAGCCCTGCCGGATTGGCTGGATAGCGTGCTGATCACGCGTGCCACCGCTAACCGCAACCTGATTATTGATATCAATCCAGCGTTCCCGTTCCAGATGACGTCACTGGATGGTAGCGCGGATAACCTGCTGCTGGCACGTCAACATCAATGGGGAATTTGGGCTGGGAAAGCCAGCTTTAACGCCGCCGAAGCTACCTTCAATCGTACCGATTTGCGTCATCCGTCGATTGCGCTGAATGCCAACGATCAGCAGATTCAGGTGACTGAAATGAGTGCCTTTAACGGCAGCGGTTTATTGGAAGGTACCGCGACGGTTGGACAGGATGTGCCACGTCCGCTAACGCTGAATCTGAAAGGACAGGCTGTGCCGGCAAACGTGCTGGGGAACTGGGGTTGGCCAACGCAGCTGAGCGGTAACAGTAATTTGCAGCTGCAGATGAAAGCGTCGCTGAACGCCAGCGCGCCGCTGCGCCCAAGCGTGGATGGCACGTTGTCGGTGACCACCGATACACAAGCCGTGCAGCAGACGATGCGTGGCGGTCAGTTGCAATAATTTAAAAACCAGGTCGCCATGAATGGCGACCCTACGTTTATAGAGCTGGATTTTCCTAGGGTGCGCATGCATGCGCACCTGGATAACCGGGCATTTTTGCGTAATTGAGCGGTATCAGTTGATACGCGCCCCGGAGCCGCCTTCTTCCAGTGAACCATCAGAATCGGCGGGCAGAACGATATACACCCCTTCGAAAACCGCGCCTAACTCTTCATCACCAAACAGCTCAACTTCCATCTGCACGCGCGCTTTACGGCCACGTGCCAGACGATCAAGATCGCCGCTGAGTGAGCCGAGATCGGCAATCGCGCCCGGACGGCCGCTGATGGGTTTGCTGTAGCGAATATGCGCATCTGCCAGAATGATAGTACCGCCGAGGTGACGCTCGCGCAGCAGCAGCCAAATCAAGCCCCAGCCAGTCAGCGTAGCGAGCGAGAACAGGCTGCCGGCGAATAAGGTGTGATGGGGATTCTGGTTGCCCGCTTCGGGCATGGTGGTAACGAATTTCTGCCCGGTATATTGCAGAATGCGCACGCCCATTTTTTCACTCAGCGGGATGTGTTCATACCAGGCTTGCTGCAGCTGGCCGCACCAGTCGGCGCGATGCAGAATATCGTCGAGCGTCACGACCGGTTTGATCATCAGGAAGTGGCGCACCGGCGTGGTTTGCGGTGCAGTGATTTCACCCTGATTGACGTAGCCTAGCTTGGCAAAGAATTCGACGGCGTCTTCACGCGCACTACAGGTGACGCGCTTTGCCCCTTCCTGACGTGCGACCGATTCCAGCGTCATCGCCACCAGCGTGCCAAGACCTTTGCCCTGCACGGAAGGATGGACCGCGAGGAAGCGAATTGCCGCTTCGTTTTCCGCGTTGATATACAGACGACCAATCGCCACCGGTTTGCCCTGCTCATCCACCACCATTTGATGATGTGCTAGCGCATCCCAGGCGTCGCGCTCAGAACCCTGCGGCTGACGCAGCGGCTTTCGTAACATTTCCCAGCGGAACTGGTAATACATATCCAGCTCTTCCGCCGTTTGCGGTACGCGAAGATGATACATAAAGTGATTCTCTCGTTCGGAGCTTGCGTGGCTAAGTCCTTGCCGCTCGGCTGAAAACCTCACACCTGTAACCAAAAGGTCACCGGACCATCGTTTACCAACGAAACCTGCATATTGGCGGCAAAGCGTCCGTTTGCTGTGGATACGCCCTGTGCCCGGCAACAATCGCTAAAGTATTCATAGAGGCGATCGGCTTCCGCCGGTTCAGCGCCGCCAGAAAAAGAGGGACGCATGCCTTTATTGGTATCCGCGGCGAGAGTGAATTGCGATACCACCAGCACGCTGCCGCCAGCCTGCTGCACATTGAGATTCATTTTGTCATTCTCATCCGCGAAGATGCGGTAGCCCAGAACACGCTCGGTTAAACGCTGCGCTTTTTGCTCGTCGTCGCCCTTTTCTACACCCAATAACACTAATAAACCGGCACCAATTTCACCCACTGTCGCGCCATCAACGCTGACACTGGCGCGGCTGACGCGCTGAATCAAAGCAATCATGTTTCCTCACGTTCTTTATCGCGTTCCTGCTGTTTTAACTGGCGATAGTCATCCAGGGTGACGGTGATTTCCGCGCCTAACAAAACAATACACCACGACCAGTACACCCAAAGGAACAGAATAGGGATAACCGCCAGAACGCCGTAAATTAACTGATACGAAGGGAACATCGTAACATAGAGCGCAAAGCCTTTTTTGCCCAGCTCGAACAGCAAGCCGGCAACGATAGCGCCGATCAGTGCATCGCGCGTGGGCACACGTCGCGTTGGCACAATGCTATACAGCAGCCAGAAAGCGAGAATGGAGAGGAACAGCGGGAAGATGCGCAGCAGATGATCAATCAAACTGGTGACGCCGGTGACATTCACCCAACGCAGCGACAACAGATAGGAGCTAAGGGCTAAGCTTGCGCCTGCCAGCAGCGGGCCGAGCGTTAAAATCATCCAGTAAACGGCAAACGAATAGACCAATGGCCGCGGCTTGTCACTGCGCCAGATGGCGTTTAACGCACTGTCTACCGAATGCATCAGCAGCAGCGCGGTGACGATCAATCCCACAATGCCGACCGCCGTCATCTTATTGACGTTGGCGACGAACTGATCGAGATAACGCTGAATCACATCGCCCGTCGCCGGGATGAAGTTGGTGAAAATGAAGTTTTTTAGCTGCACACTGATATCTGAGAACATCGGAAAGGCGGCAAACAGCGCAAAAACCACGGCAATCAGCGGCACCAACGCCAGCAATGAGACGTAGGCGAGATTACCCGCCTGCGTGGTCATGTTGTCATCATCAATGCGTCGCCACAGCAGTTTAACCCACAAATAAAAGGCATGCGCCGAGTGGCGCAGATGTCGTCGGTTCAGCACTCAGAGACGACCCTCGAACCAATCCGGCACAGTTTTCTCATCCACTACCAGCACGCTCTCAATGCCGAGCGCGCGTGCAGCGTCGATATTGGCCTGATTATCATCAAAGAATACCGCCTGATCGGCCTGGTAACCTTCATGCTGCAGCACATAGTTATAGATGCGGGCTTCCGGCTTACGCATGCCGATATCCTGCGACATATAAAGATGATCGGCCGCCTGCTGCACATCGGGGTATTGCGTTGGCCAGAACTCAAAGTGCAGCTGATTGGTATTAGACAGGATCACCACGCGCTCGCCATTGGCTCGCAGCTTGTTCATGATGGCCAGCGTTTCCGGACGCACGCCAACAAACACCGCCTGCCAGCCAGCAGTAAATTGCGGATAGCTCAGCGCGATATCCAGTTGGTCGCAGATGCGCGCCGCGAATTCGGGATCGCTGATTTCGCCACGTTCGTGTTTCTCAAAAGCCTCATCCATGCGGAAACTGCTTTGCAACGTTGCCAGCGGCACACGCCCCAAATCGCTCCAGACGCCGAGCACACGATTAAAATCGATATCAACAATCACATTGCCTAAATCAAAAATGTACAGCATGACGCCTCTCCTTTATGTTCCCTGGATCATTCACTTTAGCGGCAAAAGCGGCGTCTGAACAGGGACGAGGCGCGGGAAATCAGCAATCTGTAAGCGGGGCCGAACGACCGCAAGCGAGCGTTGTAGCGGATTACAGGCACAAAAAAGCCCCGCTGGTGCGGGGCTTAATATCAGACTGTTTCGCTTACTCTTTGCTGCCGCGAGAAGAACGTTTACGATCGTTCTCGGTCAGGTGACGTTTACGAATACGGACTGACAGCGGAGTCACTTCTACCAGTTCGTCGTCATCGATGAACTCGATAGCCTGTTCCAGCGTCATTTTCTGCGGTGGAACCAGAGTGGTCGCTTCATCAGTACCTGATGCACGCATGTTGGTCAGTTTCTTACCGGTCAGGCAGTTAACTGTCAGGTCGTTAGAACGGCTGTGAATACCGATGATCTGGCCTTCATACACTTCCGCACCGTGACCCAGGAACAGCTTACCGCGATCCTGCAGACCGAACAGAGCAAACGCTACCGCTTTACCCTGACCGTTAGAGATCAGTACGCCGTTCTGACGCTGGCCCACTTCGCCCGGACGAACGTCGTCGTAGTGGCTGAAGGTGGAGTACAGCAGACCAGTACCTGAGGTCATGGTCATGAATTCGTTACGGAAACCGATCAGACCACGGCTTGGGATCATGTAGTCGAGACGTACACGGCCTTTACCATCTGGATCCATGTTTTTCAGGTCGCCTTTACGCTCACCCATCGCTTGCATCACAGAACCCTGATGGGTTTCTTCGATGTCGAGGGTAACGTTTTCGAATGGCTCCTGCTTACGGCCTTCGAACTCACGGAAGATAACTTTCGGACGGGATACCGCCAGCTCGAAACCTTCACGACGCATGTTCTCGATCAGCACTGACAAGTGCAGCTCACCACGACCGGAAACGCGGAATGCATCCGAATCTTCAGTTTCTTCAACGCGCAGTGCAACGTTGTGTACCAGCTCTTTGTTCAAACGCTCCAGGATCTGGCGCGAGGTCACGAACTTACCTTCTTTACCGCAGAACGGTGAGGTGTTCACGTTGAAGAACATGGTTACGGTTGGTTCGTCGACGCTCAGGGCTGGCAGCGCTTCCACATTCTGCGTGTCGCAGATGGTGTCAGAGATGTTCAGCTCGCCCAAACCGGTGATCGCGATGATGTCGCCCGCTTCCGCCAGGGTGCTTTCGATACGCTCCAGACCAAGGTGGCCCAGCACTTTACCGACTTTACCGTTACGGGTTTTGCCTTCGCTATCAATGATAGTGACCTGCTGGTTCGGCTTAACGGTACCGCGTTTGATGCGGCCGATACCGATCACGCCCAGATAGTTGTTGTAGTCCAGCTGCGAGATCTGCATCTGCAGTGGAGCTTCAACTTCAACCTGAGGTGGAGAAACGTGGTCGACGATCGCCTGATACAGCGGGGTCATGTCGTCAGCCATGTCGGTATGTTCCAGACCCGCGATGCCATTCAGCGCCGAAGCGAAGATGATCGGGAAGTCCAGCTGCTCGTCAGTCGCATCCAGGTTAACGAACAGGTCAAATACCTGATCAACAACCCAATCAGGACGCGCGCCCGGACGGTCAACTTTGTTAATAACCACAATCGGCTTCAAACCATGAGCAAATGCTTTCTTGGTTACGAAGCGGGTTTGCGGCATAGGGCCATCCATCGCATCTACAACCAGCAGCACCGAATCCACCATGGACATGACGCGCTCCACTTCACCACCGAAGTCGGCGTGTCCTGGGGTATCAACGATGTTGATACGGTAGTCATTCCATTTGATGGCGGTGTTTTTTGCGAGGATGGTAATCCCACGCTCTTTCTCCAAATCGTTGGAGTCCATTACGCGCTCAGTCGCTTCGGTACGAGCATCAAAAGTACCGGACTGTTGTAGCAGCTTGTCAACCAGGGTGGTCTTACCATGGTCAACGTGCGCGATGATGGCGATGTTACGCAAATTTTCGATCACAGCTTTGCCTCAGGCATTATAGAAATAACGCGGTATTGTACACGGATTAAGCGGAAGACTGAACATGATCACAGATTTCGCCGAAAGTTTCTCGTAGCGCTGGTTTTTAGCACCATTTACGGTGCATTAATCTGCACTGCGATGGCAATTTGCACCAATATAGTGCTTATGTTCACCAGTGATGCACCATAACAATGCATGCAATCCATCCTGGTGCAGCCTTCGACTCACGAAAGAGCGCATTGTAGCGCCATTTTCGCCATTGTCATAAAGTTGGCACAGAATTCGCTTTATATATTTTAAGCGAAAACGACAGTTATAAAACGGTTGAAAGAGCTTGCCGAGATCTTTGGTTAGGAATGGTCAGCAGTCGAGACACATTCCCGGCAACGAAGTTCTCTCACCATGACGATAATGACCATTTCCAGGAGAGTTGAGTATGTCCGCTGAACACGTTCTCTCGATGATGAACGAGCATGAAGTTAAGTTTGTTGACCTGCGTTTTACCGATACTAAAGGTAAAGAACAGCACGTTACTATCCCTGCTCACCAGGTTAACGCTGACTTCTTCGAAGAAGGCAAAATGTTCGATGGCTCCTCCATCGGTGGCTGGAAAGGCATTAACGAATCAGACATGGTGCTGATGCCGGATGCAACCACTGCAGTCATGGATCCGTTCTTCGAAGACTCGACCCTGATCATCCGTTGCGACATCCTTGAGCCAGGCACTTTGCAGGGCTACGATCGTGACCCACGCTCCATTGCTAAACGTGCAGAAGAGTTCCTGCGTTCTTCAGGCATCGCGGATACCGTGCTGTTTGGACCAGAACCAGAGTTCTTCCTGTTCGATGACATCCGCTTCGGTTCTTCTACCTCAGGTTCACACGTTGCTATCGATGATATCGAAGCCGCATGGAACACCGGTAAAGAGTATGAAGGCGGAAACAAAGGTCACCGTCCAGGTCTGAAAGGCGGTTACTTCCCAGTGCCACCGGTTGACTCCGCGCAGGACATCCGTTCTGCCATGTGTCTGACCATGGAACAGATGGGTCTGGTGGTTGAAGCACATCACCACGAAGTCGCCACTGCTGGTCAGAACGAAGTGGCAACCCGCTTCAACACCATGACTAAAAAAGCTGACGAAATTCAGATCTACAAATACGTGGTGCACAACGTTGCTCACGCGTACGGCAAAACGGCAACCTTCATGCCTAAGCCAATGTTCGGCGATAACGGTTCTGGTATGCACTGCCACATGTCCCTGTCAAAAGGCGGCGTGAACCTGTTCTCTGGCGACAAGTACGGCGGCCTGTCTGAAACTGCTCTGTTCTACATCGGCGGTATCATCAAGCACGCTAAAGCGATCAACGCCCTCGCGAACCCAACCACCAACTCATACAAGCGTCTGGTTCCAGGCTACGAAGCCCCCGTTATGCTGGCTTACTCTGCCCGTAACCGTTCTGCTTCTATCCGTATTCCAGTGGTTGCTAGCCCGAAAGCACGTCGTATCGAAGCGCGCTTCCCGGATCCAGCGGCTAACCCATACCTGGCATTCACCGCGCTGCTGATGGCCGGTCTTGATGGTGTTATCAACAAGATCCACCCTGGCGATGCGATGGACAAAAACCTGTATGACCTGCCGCCGGAAGAAGAAGCTGAGATTCCAAAAGTTGCAGGTTCTCTGGAAGAAGCCCTGAACGCACTGAATGAAGACCGCGAGTTCCTGACCCGTGGCGGCGTGTTCACTGATGACGCGATCGATGCGTACATCGAACTGCGCAAGCCAGAAGTTGACCGCGTGCGTATGACTCCGCACCCGGTTGAGTTCGAACTGTATTACAGCGTTTAATCAGCATTAAAGATTCGCGGGTTTTCATCGCCGCAAGGCGGCAATCGAGACAATCCCGGAGAGCTGAGATAATTCAGTGACTCGGGTCAACGAGTGCAGCCAACGCAGCGGCGGTGTAAAAGACGCCGAAGATTTTATATTGCCGTGGAAACTTTAGCCCATCTCCGGATGGGCTTTTTTCTCCGCGCATACAGGGTACGAAGCACAGATTTCCGTCCTGAAAGGCTATAATGCACTAAATTAGTGCAGAGGAACGCTGTATGGCAACTGGCACGCTGCCCGACGCGGGGCAGATTCTCAACTCTCTGATCAACAGTATTTTGCTGGTCGATAACGATTTAGTTATCCATTACGCCAATCCGGCGGCGCAGCAATTACTGGCGCAAAGCTCACGTAAATTGTTCGGCACGCCATTACCGGAATTAACCGGCTATTTTTCGCTGAATATTGAGGTGATGAGCGAGAGTCTCGGAGCTGGCCAGGGCTTTACCGATAGCGAAGTCACGTTAGTGGTCGATGGCCGGGCGCACATTATGTCGCTGACGGCACAGCGCTTACCAGATGGCTTTATTCTGTTGGAAATGGCGCCGATGGATAATCAACGTCGTCTTAGCCAGGAACAAATTCAGCATGCTCAGCAGGTGGCTGCCCGCGATTTAGTCCGCGGTCTGGCGCATGAAATCAAAAATCCGCTGGGAGGATTACGGGGTGCCGCGCAACTGCTTACCCGCGCATTACCCGATCCTTCTCTGCATGAATATACGCGCATCATCATTGAGCAAGCCGACCGACTGCGTAATTTGGTCGATCGTCTGTTAGGTCCGCAGCAACCGGGTTTGCACGTGACGCAAAGCATTCATCAGGTGGCGGAACGCGTGGTGAATCTGGTGTCGATGGAGTTGCCGGAAAATGTTTCACTGGTGCGTGATTACGACCCAAGCCTGCCGGAAATGCCGCACGACCCCGACCAGATTGAACAGGTGCTGTTGAATGTGGTGCGTAATGCGCTGCAAGCCTTAGGCGATGCAGGCGGCACCATTGTGATTCGCACCCGAACTGCCTTCCAGCTCACGCTGCACGGCACGCGCTACCGTTTGGTCGCACGTATTGATATTGAAGACGACGGCCCAGGAATTCCGGCCCAGCTACAAGATACCCTGTTCTATCCGATGGTAAGCGGACGCGAAGGCGGTACCGGTTTAGGTCTGTCCATCGCCCGTAGCCTGATCGATCAGCATTCAGGAAAAATAGAATTTAACAGTTGGCCAGGTCATACCGAATTCTCGGTTTATCTGCCTATTCGCCAGTGAGGTTTCTATGCAACGAGGGATAGTCTGGATCGTCGATGACGATAGCTCCATCCGCTGGGTGCTTGAACGAGCGCTCACTGGAGCCGGTTTGAGCTGTGCTACCTTTGACAGCGCTAACGAGGTATTGGACGCGCTCGCAAGTAAAACCCCAGACGTATTATTGTCAGACATTCGCATGCCTGGCATGGATGGACTTGCGCTGCTGAAACAAATTAAGCAGCGCCATCCCATGCTGCCGGTGATCATTATGACTGCGCACTCCGATCTGGATGCTGCCGTCAGCGCTTATCAGCAAGGTGCGTTTGATTACCTGCCAAAGCCGTTTGATATTGATGAAGCCGTTGCGCTGGTTGAACGCGCGATTAGCCATTATCAGGAACAGCAGCAGCCGCGTAATCAACCGGTTAGCGGCCCAACCACCGATATTATCGGCGAAGCGCCGGCAATGCAGGATGTGTTCCGCATCATTGGTCGTCTTTCACGCTCCTCAATTAGCGTGCTGATCAACGGTGAATCCGGTACGGGTAAAGAGTTGGTGGCGCATGCGCTGCATCGCCATAGTCCGCGCGCGAAATCGCCTTTTATCGCGCTGAACATGGCGGCAATTCCAAAAGATTTGATCGAATCAGAGCTGTTTGGTCATGAGAAAGGCGCATTTACCGGTGCGAATCAGATTCGCCAGGGGCGTTTTGAGCAGGCCGATGGCGGTACGCTGTTCCTCGATGAAATTGGTGATATGCCGCTCGATGTGCAAACCCGCCTGTTACGCGTATTAGCAGATGGCCAGTTTTATCGTGTCGGCGGCTATGCGCCGGTGAAAGTAGATGTGCGTATTATCGCGGCAACCCACCAGAATCTTGAGCTGCGTGTGCAGGAAGGCAAATTCCGAGAAGACTTGTTCCACCGTCTCAACGTGATTCGTGTTCATCTGCCGCCGTTGCGCGAACGACGCGAAGATATTCCGCGCCTGGCGCGTTACTTCCTGCAGGTCGCTGCGCGTGAGTTGGGCGTGGAAGCGAAGATCCTGCACCCGGAAACCGAAACCGCGCTGACGCGTCTGCATTGGTCCGGTAACGTGCGTCAGCTGGAGAATACCTGTCGCTGGTTAACGGTGATGGCAGCGGGCCAGGAAGTGTTAATTCAGGATCTGCCGCCTGAACTGTTTGAATCCAGCACGCCAGACAACCCGGTGCAGTCGTTGCCAGACAGTTGGGCCACGCTACTGGCGCAGTGGGCCGATCGCGCTTTGCGTTCCGGTCATCAAAACCTGTTGTCGGAAGCACAGCCTGAGATGGAGCGCACGCTGCTCACCACCGCGCTGCGTCACACTCAGGGGCACAAACAGGAAGCGGCACGCCTGCTCGGCTGGGGACGTAATACCCTGACGCGTAAGTTAAAAGAGCTGGGAATGGAGTAACGCGGAACATGGCGTTTCGAAGCCGGGGATCCCATGGGCTCCCCGGCTTTTTTATATCACGCGTGAAAATTGCTGCATGCGCACCTTTTGGCGCATATAAACATCGAAGCACATGCAGATGTTACGAATCAGCAAACGGCCGACGCCAGTAACGTGCAGGCTGCGACCGCGCTGTTCCACCAAGCCATCTGCCACCAGCGGCGCTAACAACGCTAAATCCTCGGCGAAGTACGCTTCGAACGCGATCGGCCATTGCGCTTCTAACGCGGCAAAATCCAGCGCAAAATTGCAGATTAAGGCTTTGATCACATCGCGACGCAGGCAATCATCATCACTCAACGTGAGCCCACGCCATAGCGCATTGCCGCGCTGTTCAACATCGCTGTAATAGGCTTTTAGCTCTTTGTGATTTTGCGCATAACTGTCGCCCAGCATACTGATGGCCGAGACACCCAAACCGAGTAGATCGGTTTCGCCCTGCGTGGTGTAGCCCTGAAAGTTACGATGAAGTTCACCGGCGCGTTGTGCGACCGCCAATTCATCATCCGGACGCGCAAAGTGATCCATGCCGATAAACTGATAACCTTCGCCGGTTAAGGTGGCGATGGTTTCCTGTAGGATTTGCAGTTTCTGTGCCGCGCCCGGCAGCTCATCATCTTTAATTTTGCGCTGCGCAGCGAACAGCGTTGGCATATGCGCATAGTTGAAGACGCTGAGGCGATCGGGATTGAGCGCAATAACGCGCTGTAAGGTGAAGGCGAAGCTCTCCGGCGTTTGCAGCGGCAAGCCATAAATCAGATCGAGGCTAACCGAACGGAAGCCCTGCTCCCGCGCACGCTGCACCAGAGCAAAGATGGTTTCTTCGTCCTGCACGCGATTAACGCGCTCTTGTACCGCCTTATTGAAGTCCTGCACGCCCATGCTCAGACGATTAAACCCTGCCGCGCGTAGATGATCGATCATCTCCAGCTCGATTTCACGCGGATCAACCTCGATCGACATTTCGACATCATCGGCAATCGTAAAATGATCGCGTAGCAGCGCCACCAGCCGACTCACTTGCTGTTTATTAAGAAATGTTGGCGTACCGCCGCCCCAATGCAGTTGAGTGACACAGCGCCCCGCAAACAAGGGCGCTCGCTGGCGGATTTCCTGCTCCAGCACATCGAGGTAGCGATCGGCTTTGTGCAGCTGTCGCGTCACAATTTTATTGCAGCCACAGAAGTAGCAGAGACGATGACAGAACGGGATATGCACATACAGTGACAGCGGGCGTTCGGCATAGCGAACGGCCGCTTGCTGAAAATCTGCCTCACCAAAGTTCTCACTGAACTCGAGCGCGGTGGGATAAGAGGTATAACGCGGGCCAGCGTAATTGTATTTTTCGATGAGGCGCTGATCCCAATCAATCTGCTGCGATGACATGCTCACTCCTTACGGTGACGTCGTTTGAGAGAGGGTCGCGTAGCAGAAGAGTGGACGAAGCGATGGGCTGAACGCCGACGTAAACGCGACTTCAGACGCGACAGGCGGCGTAGTTTAAACAATAACCAGATCAGATAACATGTCAGCAGCAGCGCGAAAATTGATCCAGGCCAAAACATAGGTGAATACCTGTTCAGCGCGGCATGCGTGAAAACGCATGCCGATCAAAATTTGCCTTAATTACCTTTTAGCAGGCGCATCATATCTTCTTCGGCCTGCTCATCTTCCACTTCGTCATCCAGCGCGATGCCCAGTGTTTCCATCAGTTCGTCAATGCGGTCCAGGGTTTGATCCAGCCAGGCCTGATCTTCGCCACTCAGGGTCTCACCGTTTTCCAGGCGATCCAGCAACGTGTCCAGGCGTTCGTCATTTTCCAGCTTAGCCAGCTCTTCTTGTGGCGTCAGACGCGTTTTTTCCGCTTTTGGCTTTGGTTTAGCTTCCGGCTTTTTCGCCGGCTGGGTTTTCCCATCTGCGACTAATGCGATCGGTGTTTTGCTTCCCAGGCGCGGATCCTGCGCTTTTTTACCCTGACCTTTGCCAGCGGTTTGCGTTTCCGGATTAGCACGGCTGCCAGATTTTAGGCCGCTGTGCTTTTTATCGCGTTTGCGATCGCGCGCTTCCTGATTGAGGTCTTCACGCGATTTGCGTTTGGCTTTCGCAGCAGGTTTGCCACGCGGGGCTGATGCAGGTTGCTTCATGATGTCCGGTCTCGGCGGTGCTTTGTGAGTTCAGTATAGAATTGCGGCGAAATCTAGCAGAAAGTAAGCAAAGAAAAAAGGCGATAGCCTATGCTATCGCCTTTTATCGCACCTTCATACGAAGGAAACACGTTATATATCCTTTACGGCTCACAACGTCCCGGTTGCTCCATCGCCACATCGCTCCTGCGATTAATCCCTGTCCTTATCCGATTCCTGCCTGAATCGCTTCCCGCCATGCTCTTGGTCATCCCCGACACTCCTGAGCTCATCATCCTGATGGGTGCTGCCGTGCACTGACAACAAATGTAGACTAATAGGTAAAATGAACAAGTGAGACTTGTCTCTATTTTAGAGTGGTATTTGCCACAATCAATTTAACCAATTGAAAATCAACATTTAAATGGATTGTTAATATTCCATGAAGCGGTAATAGCTGGCAGTAAAAATCATAGATCTCTTACAAAATGGCGTGTTTAGACGCTATCGGGTACTTTTGCGCCATTACAGGTATAATCAACCCAATTGCCCGATTCATTTTGCTGGAGTTTCACTTTGTCTGCTTTGAACTATCACATGACCCATTTCATGCTCAGCGCCCCCGATATTCGCCACTTACCGGCGGATGTGGGTATTGAAGTTGCTTTTGCCGGGCGCTCGAATGCAGGCAAATCCAGCGCGCTAAACACCATCACTAACCAGAAAGGCCTGGCACGTACCAGTAAAACGCCAGGTCGTACTCAGCTCATTAACTTGTTTGAAGTGGTTGAAGGGAAATGTCTGGTCGATTTGCCCGGTTATGGCTATGCCCAGGTTCCGGAAGAGATGAAGCGTAAATGGCAGCGCTCGCTGGCGGAATATTTGCAAAAACGCCAGGCGTTGAAAGGTCTGGTGGTATTGATGGATATTCGCCATCCGCTGAAAGACCTCGATCAGAACATGATTGAATGGGCCGTTCAGAGCCAGATTCCCGTGTTGGTGTTGCTGACCAAAGCAGACAAGCTGTCATCCGGCGCGCGTAAAGCCCAGCTGACGATGGTGCGCGAAGCGTCATTAGCCTTTAACGGCGACGTGCAGGTGGAAATGTTTTCGTCACTGAAGAAGATGGGCGTTGATATCGTGCGCAATAAACTGGATAGCTGGTTCAGCGAACTGGAGCCAGCGCAAGAAGGCGACGGCGAAGAACAAGCAGAGTAATTTTGTTGCGGCTTTTGAGAAAAAGCCCAATAAAAAACGCCCCAGTCATAAATGACTGGGGCGGCTAAATATTCAGCCAAATCCGATTACGTGAAGTAAAAGGTCTGAAAGATAGAACATCTTACCTCTGTACCCTACGCGACAAACTTTACCTGATTTTCCGCGCTCCACAAAGGATTTTTTGTTGTTAAGTTTCAGGTTTCGACATCTTTTTTACTAAGCTCATCACACTTTCGTACGTGCAATGTAGTTTAATTACTAAAAAAATGCTTAGCCGATAAGCAGTTACAAAACGCGCATTTAATAGACCGCTTTTTGGCGTTGCTGAACCGATTAAGTAAACTTTTTTCTTATGATGATGTCAGCGGCAGGTAAATACCGCTAAACCAGCATGATCAATGTGCCTCATCCCAGTTATCGCCGGTCCCTACTTCCACCTGCAGCGGCACATCCAGCTTCATGCTGTTCTCCATCAGATCACGGATGGTTTTAATGGCGCTATCCACCGCATCGCTACGAATCTCAAATACCAGTTCATCATGTACCTGCATAATCATGCGCACGGCATCGTCTTTTTGCTGTAACAGCCAGCCATCCACCGCAATCATCGCGCGTTTAATGATGTCTGCTGCGGTGCCTTGCATTGGGGCATTGATCGCCGCACGTTCAGCCGCTTTACGGCGAATGGCATTGCTTGAGGTGATATCTGGCAGCCACAAGCGACGACCATCGAGCGTTTCTACATATCCCTTCTCTGCCGCCTTCGAACGCGTCTCTTCCATATAACGCAGCACGCCCGGATAGCGTTCAAAGTAGAGATCCATATATTTCTTCGCCTCGCCCGCGCCGATATTCAGCTGGCGAGAAAGACCAAATGCGCTCATACCGTAGATCAGACCAAAGTTGATCGCTTTGGCACTGCGACGCTGCTCACCCGAAACGTTGCTTAACGCAACACCAAACACTTCTGATGCAGTAGCACGGTGGATGTCTTCACCCTGAGCAAACGCATCCAATAAGCCTTTGTCTTGCGACAGATGCGCCATGATGCGCAGTTCAATCTGTGAGTAGTCCGCGGCAACAATACGATTACCCGGCCCGGCAATAAACGCCTGCCGAATACGGCGCCCCTCTTCATTGCGTACGGGAATATTCTGCAGGTTAGGATCGGTAGATGAGAGTCGTCCCGTTGCCGTTACCGCCTGATGATAAGACGTGTGTACGCGACCCGTTACCGGATTGATCATTAGCGGCAGTTTATCGGTATACGTCGATTTCAACTTCGATAAACCACGATGCTCAAGAATGACTTTTGGCAATGGATAATCAAGCGCCAGTTCAGCTAGCACTTCTTCACTGGTCGACGGCGCGCCGCCCGGCGTTTTTTTGGTCGGTTTGATACCCTGCTTTTCAAACAGGATAGTTTGCAGTTGTTTAGGTGAAGAGAGGTTAAACGGTTCTCCCGCCAACTCATGCGCTTTCAGCTCCAGCTCAGCCACGCGCGTGGTCAGCTCCTGTGAGTGATTCGCAAGGATATTCTGGTCGATCAGCACACCGTTGCGCTCAATACGCGATATCACCTTCAACAATGGCATTTCAATCTCTTCAAATACCTGTTTTGGTCCCGCTTCCGGCTCCAGCTTCTCCCACATCTTCAGATGCAATTGCAGCGTGACATCGGCATCTTCCGCCGCATAATGGCCCGCTTGCTCGATAGCAATCTGATTAAAAGTGAGCTGATTTTTGCCTTTGCCTGCAATCTCTTCAAAAGTCACCGTTTTGTGGTTCAGCCAGCGCGCGGCCAGGCTATCCATATCGTGTTTACCGCCCACGCTGTTCAGGCAATAAGACTCCAGCATGGTGTCAAATTTGATGCCGTTCAGTTCAATATCGTAATTCTTCAGTACGCCGCGATCGTATTTGAGATTCTGCCCAACCTTTGCCGCTTTGCCATCTTCCAGCAGTGGTTTTAGCTGTTTCAGCACGTCGCTACGATCCAACTGATCTGGGGCGTCTAAATAATCGTGGGCAACAGGCAGATAAGCGGCTTCACCCGGCGCGACGGCAAACCCAATGCCGACAATATTGGCGCTTAAGGTATCCAGCGAGTCGGTCTCGAGATCGAAAGCGAAAAGCTCGGCGCTTTTTAGCTTTTTCAACCACTCGGCAAATGTCGCTTCATCAAGGATCGTGACGTAGCCATCCGCAGAGAGCACGCTGGTTGCTTCAGCAACGGGCGCGGCGGGTTCGCTAAGCTGCGACTTCTGCGCCTTCGTGTTGCTCTTCTTGCCTTGTTGCAGCCATGAGCCATCCTGCAGATCAGCGATCCAGCGCTTAAATTCATAACGGCTAAATAGGGTTTGCAGTGCTTCTACATTAGGTTCGTTAACGACGAGTTGGTCGCACGTTAGATCTAACTCAACGTCGGTTTTGATGGTTGCCAGCTGATAGGACAGGAAAGCGACATCGCGATTTTGCTCCAGCTTCGCCGCCATGGTTTTCGCGCCGCGGAATGAGAGATCGGCGACTTTATCAAGATTGTCATAGATTGACTGCATGCCGCCCAAGCCTTGCAACAAAGCCTGTGCGGTCTTCTCACCCACGCCCGGCACGCCGGGAATGTTGTCCGAGCTGTCGCCCATCATGGCGAGGAAATCGATAATCAGCGCTGGCGGCACGCCATATTTCTGCTCGACCTCTTCTGGGCCCAGCACGGTATTCGTCATGGTATTGATCAATGTGATCGCCGGCGTCACCAACTGCGCCATATCTTTATCGCCGGTGCTAATTAACACCGGGCGACCGAGTTTTTCCGCCTCTTGTGCCAACGTACCGATGACATCATCCGCCTCAACGCCGGAAACCGCCAACAGCGGCAAGCCCATCGCTTTCACCATTTCATGCAAGGGCTCAATCTGCGCCCGCAGATCGTCAGGCATCGGCGGACGGTGGGATTTGTAGTGCTCAAACAGCTCATCGCGGAAGGTTTTACCTTTCGCATCGAAGACCACAGCCACATGGCTTGGCTGATATTGCATCAACAAACTTTTCAGCATGTTGAGCACACCATACATGGCGCCAGTTGGCTCGCCTGCACTGTTCGTTAGCGGCGGAAAGGCATGATATGCACGGTACAGATATGAAGAGCCGTCGACCAGAATCAGGGGATTTTCTGCAATTTGCGCCATAGGTTCGTATTTTCTTCGTTGCGATAATGAGGGCTATAAGGATGCCACAACCGGAGGAGAATGTTGAATGCACTCGAGGAAGTCAGGATCTTTTTCGTGGTTACGCGGGACGGATCGCAAGGATCAAGTTGTGGATAAGTTTGTGCGTAAAAATCATAACGTATTGTTATTTACGCTAATTGATACTACTTTAATATTAAATAAATAATGAAATCATTAAGTTAAACGCTTATCGTGACCTTGCTCGACTTAATGAAAAGATGATCGTTCATGTGGATATTAAGCAAAGGGTTAATAAATACAGCGTATGAGTAAGACAAAAAGGCAATAAAAAAACGCCGACAGTGTCGGCGTTCTAAAAGCTAATTTACTTCTTTTCTACCAGGAACTTCACTACGTTGGCGTAATCGGCAACGAAGTTGTCCATTGAGCTGGTATCGAGACCGCCATTGTTAACCATATATTTGCCGTTAACAAAGATCGCTGGCACGCCCTGCAGATTGACGTCTGCTGCCGCTTTCTGCTGCTGTGCAACCAGCGCTTTTACGGCGAAGCTGTTCCAGGCAGCATCATAATCTTCAGAAGAGATACCTGCCGCTTTAATAAAGGTCTCTTTCAGGCTTGCTGCATCGGTAACGGTTTGGGTTTTCTGAATGCCGTCAAAGATCGGTGCAGTGACTTTGCTTTCTACACCCAGCGCCATGGCAACAGCCCACGCTTGAGTGACGATCGGACCGAATTGACCACCGAGGAAATCAACATGGTATTTGGTCACTTTCGTGTCTGCTGGAAGGTTCTTTTTCACTGCATCGCTCACGTGATAAACGCGTTCGAACTGGTAGCAATGCGGGCAGAAGAAGGAGAAGAACTCCAGTACCTGTGGCTCACCTGCCACTGGCTTTGGCAAAGTGACGAATTGCTTACCCTCGTTGAACTGTGCCGCTGAGGCGCCAAATGCCAGCATTAAACCTACCAGCGCAAACATGATCTTTTTCATCGTGAAACAATCTCCTGAGTACTTCATTAATATTGCGGGCTAAGCTGCAACGGCGGTTCGTGTAACAGCCTTTCCTGCTCGATAAATAATGCAATCTGCCGGCGCCAAAAATCCTCATCTGTCATCCAGGGAAAGGCGCGCGGAAAAGCGGGATCCTGCCAGCGGCGTACCACCCAGGCCAAATAATAAACCATGCGCATAGCGCGTAAAGGCTCAATCAGTGACAATTCATGTAAATCAAAATCACCGAATTCATTATAGGCTTCCAGCAAAATATCCCATTGAATCAACTGTTCCTGGCGATCGCCATTGACCAGCATCCACAAATCCTGCACTGCCGGCCCGTTACGGGCATCATCAAGATCGACAAACATTGGGCCATCACGCCACAGAATGTTGCCGGGATGGCAATCACCGTGCAACCTTAACGGCTGCCATTGGCTATGCCAGCGCTGCTGCAGCGTAGCGCTCAGCTTATCAACGGCAGCAAGCAGCAAGTCTTTAAGAGAAGCCGGTACTAATGCACTTTGTTCCAGTTCCTGCCGCGGTTGAAACACATACTCTTCGAGGCCGAAAGTCGGACGCTGCTGAAACAGGCTTTGCTTTGCAGTTTGATGGATTCGTCCCAGAAAGCGGCCAACCCATTCCATCTGATCTTCATTGTCGGTTTCATATTGTCGCCCCCCTAAACTGGGGAAGACCGCGTACATAAAGCCGGCATGATGATTTAGCGTGCAATCCTGCAGAATGAGCGGCGCGGCAACCGGTACGTCGTCGTCTAATAAATCCTGCGTGAACTGATGTTCTTCGAGGATCTGTTGTGCGCTCCAGCGTTGCGGACGATAAAACTTAGCCACATAGCGGCGTTTATCATCATCGCTGAATTGATAGACGCGGTTTTCATAGCTATTGAGGGCGGTTAAGCCTGATTCGACACGCAGACCCGCATCCCAAAGTGCATCAAGAATGACATCGGGATTCAGCGTCTGGAAATTAAAGGCGGCTTCGCTCATCATTTTGCCTGTGTGTTACCTTTGCGATTAATGCGCAAGGATAACACTACTCATCATCCTTAATCACACCGCGTGCGCGTAATAGCGCGGTTTTGAAGTCCACTTCATAATCCTTTTTCAGGCCGGGAATGGCACTCTGGCTGTCTGCATCACGCATTTTGAGATGGTAAATCAATACATCATCGGTTAATTCACTTAATGGGCCACTGAAACCAGATTCCTGCGCCAGTTTTTGTAAAAATGCCAGCAGGTTGAGATCTGCATCCTTTTGCCATGCGGGTTGCAGGAGCTCGAGCAGTTCATTGAGTCGGTGATATTTCATCATTGATTCCTTTATGCAGATGGTACGCTGCCGCTAATCAAGTATCGTCCAGAATGAAGCAAGGAGACGAAGATGACAGCATTTACCGGCGTAATCCTTGCAGGTGGGCAAGGCAGTCGCATGGGGGGCCAGGATAAAGGGCTGCTAATGTTACAGGGCGAACCACTTTATCAGCACGTTTTGCGGAGATTCCGGCCGCAAGTCAATATTGTGTTGATAAGCGCTAACCGTAACATTGATCGCTATCAGGCAAGTGGTTGTCAGGTTGTTACTGATTCCTTGCCAGACTATCCCGGACCGCTGGCTGGCATGCTCAGTGGTTTACGCCAAAGTAAAACAGATTGGGTGGCTTTTTGCGCTTGCGATACTCCCTGGATTCCCACTGATTTTGTTGCACGCTTATGGCATCAGCGTGGCGATGCGCCCGCAGTTTGGGTGAAGTCCTCTCAGCGTGATCATCCTGCATTAGCGCTCGTCAATTGTGCGCTTGCTGATGATCTTGAGGCCTGGCTGCTGCGGGGCGAGCGACGTTTGATGCAGTTTTTACATGAGCATGGCGGGCATGCCGTTACGCTTTTAGAGGCAGAATCGGCATTCCGTAATATCAATACGCCAGACGATTTAGTGAATGAGGAAAAATTGTTATGAGCGTGCCTTTGTTGGCTATTTCTGCCTGGAGCGGAACTGGAAAAACCACGTTGCTCGAGCAAGTGATTCCGCTACTGAAAAGGCAAGGAATCCGGTCGGGCCTAATTAAACATACGCATCATCAAATGGACATCGATACACCGGGTAAAGACAGTTATCTACTCCGCAAAGCCGGGGCACACCAGGTGATCGTTGCCAGTAATCAGCGGTGGGCGTTGATGGTCGATACGCCCGATAAACCATTAAGCCTGATGCAATTAGCCTCGAGAATGGATAGCTCGACGTTAGACCTGGTTTTAGTTGAGGGTTTTAAAGATGAGCTGCTGCCCAAAATTGCGCTTTGGCGGCGTGGCGTTAAAGGTGAGATTGAGGATTTACTGGATGGTTATGTAATTGCAGTGGCAACCGATGAGGATTTAGAACTGAATTTGCCGATGCTGGACATCAATCAGCCGGAATATGTTGCTGATTTTATTTCTCAGTGGCTGAGAACTCAATGAATTGGGATGGTTTTTCCGATCTGCAGACGTAAAAAAGCCCCGAACTTTCGTCCGGGGCTTCTTCACCTGTTTGATTTTGATGCCTGCAGTTCCCTTCGCCCCCCCCCCCCCCCCACCCACCCCTCTCGCATGGGGAGACCCCACACTACCATCGGCGCTACGGCGTTTCACTTCTGAGTTCGGCATGGGGTCAGGTGGGACCACCGCGCTAAAGCCGCCAGGCAAATTCTTTTGCTCACGCCGCCCTCGCGGGCCGCGCAAATCTATCCGGTAAAACAAGCTGAAAATCAGGTCTCTCAGACCAAAACGCCTCTGGCGTTGTAAGGTTAAGCCTCACGGGTCATTAGTACCGGTTAGCTCAACGCATCGCTGCGCTTACACATCCGGCCTATCAACGTCGTAGTCTTCAACGTCCCTTCAGGACCCTCAAGGGGTCAGGGAGAACTCATCTCGGGGCAAGTTTCGTGCTTAGATGCTTTCAGCACTTATCTTTTCCGCACTTAGCTACCGGGCAATGCCATTGGCATGACAACCCGAACACCAGTGGTGCGTTCACTCCGGTCCTCTCGTACTAGGAGCAACCCCCCTCAATTCTCCAGCGCCCACGGCAGATAGGGACCGAACTGTCTCACGACGTTCTAAACCCAGCTCGCGTACCACTTTAAACGGCGAACAGCCGTACCCTTGGGACCTACTTCAGCCCCAGGATGTGATGAGCCGACATCGAGGTGCCAAACACCGCCGTCGATATGAACTCTTGGGCGGTATCAGCCTGTTATCCCCGGAGTACCTTTTATCCGTTGAGCGATGGCCCTTCCATTCAGAACCACCGGATCACTATGACCTGCTTTCGCACCTGCTCGAGCCGTCACTCTCGCAGTCAAGCTGGCTTATGCCATTGCACTAACCTCCTGATGTCCGACCAGGATTAGCCAACCTTCGTGCTCCTCCGTTACTCTTTGGGAGGAGACCGCCCCAGTCAAACTACCCACCAGACACTGTCCGCAGCCCGGATTACGGGCCTACGTTAGAACATCAAACATTAAAGGGTGGTATTTCAAGGTTGGCTCCACGCAGACTGGCGTCCACGCTTCAAAGCCTCCCACCTATCCTACACATCAAGGCTCAATGTTCAGTGTCAAGCTATAGTAAAGGTTCACGGGGTCTTTCCGTCTTGCCGCGGGTACACTGCATCTTCACAGCGATTTCAATTTCACTGAGTCTCGGGTGGAGACAGCCTGGCCATCATTACGCCATTCGTGCAGGTCGGAACTTACCCGACAAGGAATTTCGCTACCTTAGGACCGTTATAGTTACGGCCGCCGTTTACCGGGGCTTCGATCAAGAGCTTCTCCTTGCGGATAACCCCATCAATTAACCTTCCGGCACCGGGCAGGCGTCACACCGTATACGTCCACTTTCGTGTTTGCACAGTGCTGTGTTTTTAATAAACAGTTGCAGCCAGCTGGTATCTTCGACTGGCTTCGGCTCGGGGAGCAAGTCCCTCCACCTACGCGCCAGCGTGCCTTCTCCCGAAGTTACGGCACCATTTTGCCTAGTTCCTTCACCCGAGTTCTCTCAAGCGCCTTGGTATTCTCTACCTGACCACCTGTGTCGGTTTGGGGTACGATTTCGTGTTACCTGGAGCTTAGAGGCTTTTCCTGGAAGCAGGGCATCAGTTACTTCACCACCGTGGTGGCTCGTCGTCACGCCTCAGCCTTAAGACACCCCGGATTTACCAAAGGTGTCAGCCTACACGCTTAAACCGGGACAACCGTCGCCCGGATAACCTAGCCTTCTCCGTCCCCCCTTCGCAGTAACACCAAGTGCAGGAATATTAACCTGCTTCCCATCGACTACGCTTTTCAGCCTCGCCTTAGGGGTCGACTCACCCTGCTCCGATTAACGTTGAACAGGAACCCTTGGTCTTCCGGCGAGCGGGCTTTTCACCCGCTTTATCGTTACTTATGTCAGCATTCGCACTTCTGATACCTCCAGCATGCCTCACAGCACACCTTCAACGGCTTACAGAACGCTCCCCTACCCAACAACGCATACGCGTCGCTGCCGCAGCTTCGGTGCATGGTTTAGCCCCGTTACATCTTCCGCGCAGGCCGACTCGACCAGTGAGCTATTACGCTTTCTTTAAATGATGGCTGCTTCTAAGCCAACATCCTGGCTGTCTGTGCCTTCCCACATCGTTTCCCACTTAACCATGACTTTGGGACCTTAGCTGGCGGTCTGGGTTGTTTCCCTCTTCACGACGGACGTTAGCACCCGCCGTGTGTCTCCCGTGATAACATTCTTCGGTATTCGCAGTTTGCATCGGGTTGGTAAGCCGGGATGGCCCCCTAGCCGAAACAGTGCTCTACCCCCGAAGATGAGTTCACGAGGCGCTACCTAAATAGCTTTCGGGGAGAACCAGCTATCTCCCGGTTTGATTGGCCTTTCACCCCCAGCCACAAGTCATCCGCTAATTTTTCAACATTAGTCGGTTCGGTCCTCCAGTTAGTGTTACCCAACCTTCAACCTGCCCATGGCTAGATCACCGGGTTTCGGGTCTATACCCTGCAACTTAACGCCCAGTTAAGACTCGGTTTCCCTGCGGCTCCCCTATACGGTTAACCTTGCTACAGAATATAAGTCGCTGACCCATTATACAAAAGGTACGCAGTCACCCCCATAAATGAAGGCTCCCACTGCTTGTACGTACACGGTTTCAGGTTCTGTTTCACTCCCCTCGCCGGGGTTCTTTTCGCCTTTCCCTCACGGTACTGGTTCACTATCGGTCAGTCAGGAGTATTTAGCCTTGGAGGATGGTCCCCCCATATTCAGACAGGATACCACGTGTCCCGCCCTACTCTTCGAACTCACAGAATGTGCACTTTCGTGTACGGGGCTATCACCCGGTATCGCGCGACTTTCCAGACGCTTCCACTAACGCACAAACTGATTCAGGTTCTGGGCTGTTCCCCGTTCGCTCGCCGCTACTGGGGGAATCTCGGTTGATTTCTTTTCCTCTGGGTACTTAGATGTTTCAGTTCCCCAGGTTTGCCTCGCAACACTATGTATTCATGTTGCGATGATGCACTGAGTGCACCGGGTTTCCCCATTCGGACATCGTCGGCTGTAGCGGTTCATATCACCTTACCGACGCTTTACGCAGATTAGCACGTCCTTCATCGCCTCTGACTGCCAGGGCATCCACCGTGTACGCTTAGTCGCTTAACCTCACAACCCACAGGCGTTTTGCAACGCTGCAGACTGCAGGCATTGAGAGACTCGAACATGTCGTTATTCATTTCTTATTACGGAGAAATGAACCAACACGTCGTTTCAATTTTCAGCTTGTTCCGGATTGTTAAAGAGCAATATCTCAAACATGACGGTTACGTCATTTTTGAGATACTTCGTGGAGACACCTTTCACCTGTCACCAAGCAAGTGGCGTCCCCTAGGGGATTCGAACCCCTGTTGCCGCCGTGAAAGGGCGGAGTCCTAACCGCTAGACGAAGGGGACACGATGTGTCACGACTTCGCAGCCGTCTTGCTCATTACTTTCTATCAGACAATCTGTGTGAGCACTACGCGGGAAGGTATCTTCAGGTAAGGAGGTGATCCAACCGCAGGTTCCCCTACGGTTACCTTGTTACGACTTCACCCCAGTCATGAATCACAAAGTGGTAAGCGCCCTCCCGAAGGTTAAGCTACCTACTTCTTTTGCAACCCACTCCCATGGTGTGACGGGCGGTGTGTACAAGGCCCGGGAACGTATTCACCGTAGCATTCTGATCTACGATTACTAGCGATTCCGACTTCACGGAGTCGAGTTGCAGACTCCGATCCGGACTACGACGCACTTTATGAGGTCCGCTTGCTCTCGCGAGGTCGCTTCTCTTTGTATGCGCCATTGTAGCACGTGTGTAGCCCTACTCGTAAGGGCCATGATGACTTGACGTCATCCCCACCTTCCTCCAGTTTATCACTGGCAGTCTCCTTTGAGTTCCCGGCATAACCCGCTGGCAACAAAGGATAAGGGTTGCGCTCGTTGCGGGACTTAACCCAACATTTCACAACACGAGCTGACGACAGCCATGCAGCACCTGTCTCAGAGTTCCCGAAGGCACCAAAGCATCTCTGCTAAGTTCTCTGGATGTCAAGAGTAGGTAAGGTTCTTCGCGTTGCATCGAATTAAACCACATGCTCCACCGCTTGTGCGGGCCCCCGTCAATTCATTTGAGTTTTAACCTTGCGGCCGTACTCCCCAGGCGGTCGACTTAACGCGTTAGCTCCGGAAGCCACTCCTCAAGGGAACAACCTCCAAGTCGACATCGTTTACGGCGTGGACTACCAGGGTATCTAATCCTGTTTGCTCCCCACGCTTTCGCACCTGAGCGTCAGTCTTTGTCCAGGGGGCCGCCTTCGCCACCGGTATTCCTCCAGATCTCTACGCATTTCACCGCTACACCTGGAATTCTACCCCCCTCTACAAGACTCTAGCCTGCCAGTTTCGAATGCAGTTCCCAGGTTAAGCCCGGGGATTTCACATCCGACTTGACAGACCGCCTGCGTGCGCTTTACGCCCAGTAATTCCGATTAACGCTTGCACCCTCCGTATTACCGCGGCTGCTGGCACGGAGTTAGCCGGTGCTTCTTCTGCGGGTAACGTCAATCGGCAAGGTTATTAACCTTACCGCCTTCCTCCCCGCTGAAAGTACTTTACAACCCGAAGGCCTTCTTCATACACGCGGCATGGCTGCATCAGGCTTGCGCCCATTGTGCAATATTCCCCACTGCTGCCTCCCGTAGGAGTCTGGACCGTGTCTCAGTTCCAGTGTGGCTGGTCATCCTCTCAGACCAGCTAGGGATCGTCGCCTAGGTGAGCCATTACCCCACCTACTAGCTAATCCCATCTGGGCACATCCGATGGTGTGAGGCCCGAAGGTCCCCCACTTTGGTCTTGCGACGTTATGCGGTATTAGCTACCGTTTCCAGTAGTTATCCCCCTCCATCGGGCAGTTTCCCAGACATTACTCACCCGTCCGCCACTCGTCACCCAAGGAGCAAGCTCCTCTGTGCTACCGTTCGACTTGCATGTGTTAGGCCTGCCGCCAGCGTTCAATCTGAGCCATGATCAAACTCTTCAATTTAAGTTTGATTTGCTTAAACAAGTTAAGCGATGCTCATCTGTAAAACGTCATAATGAATTTCATTATGTGTTCACTCGTGAGACTTGATATTTTTTTTGCGTCCGGAGACGCTGATATCAATCCTGCGAGTGCCCACACAGATTGTCTGATAAATTGTTAAAGAGCGTTGCGAGCAGCGGGTTAACCGTCTGTCGCGAGGTGGCGTATATTACGCTTTCCTCCTTCGGAGTCAAACACTTTTTTCAGCGTTTTCATCCGGCGGGGTGAATTTCTTCACTCCCTGCTGAGCCGTCTGCGTTGCCGCTTTGCCGTCTCAGTGGTGGCGCATTATAGGGAGTTATTCGGAGCTGACAAGGGTTTATTGCAAAAAAATGACTGAGCGCCTCTTTTTTAAACGAACGCGTTAAAAACGGACATTTCCTGGCGAAGAATCAGTCAAAATCGCCGTTTCATCGGCATAAATCAGCGCCATTACCTTAAAAACCAATGCTATTCTGTTTAGCCAAACGTAATTTCTTTGTTGTAGGCTGACAATTATTCGAGAAGGACTTTCAATGATTCGCTCCGCGCGCAGTATGGCCGGCTTGCCCTGGATCGCCGCCATGGCGTTTTTCATGCAAGCACTTGATGCCACCATCCTGAATACTGCGCTTCCTGCTATCGCCACCAGCCTTGAACGTTCTCCTTTAGCCATGCAATCTGCCGTCATCAGTTACACGCTAACGGTGGCGATGCTAATCCCGGTGAGTGGCTGGTTGGCGGATCGCTATGGCACCCGCAAAATCTTCATTCTTGCAGTATCGCTATTTACACTGGGTTCGCTGGCCTGTGCCTTGTCCGGTTCATTAAGCATGCTGGTGGTCTCTCGCGTGGTGCAAGGTGTTGGCGGAGCGATGATGATGCCCGTCGCGCGTCTGGCGTTATTGCGCGCTTATCCACGTAGTGAACTGCTACCCGTGTTAAACTTCGTTACCATGCCAGGTTTAGTGGGACCGATTCTGGGGCCGATGCTCGGCGGTTTGTTAGTGACCTACGCCAGCTGGCACTGGATATTCCTGATCAACATTCCTATTGGTATCGCAGGCATCTTCTACGCACGCAAATATATGCCGGACTTCACTACCCCAAAACGCCGCTTCGACTTTTTAGGCTTCCTGCTGTTTGGCTTGGGTCTGGTGCTGATATCGGTCGGCATCGAACTGTTTGGCGAGCGCGTAGTGTTGCCGTGGCAAGCGCTGTTGGTACTGTTTAGCGGCATTGCATTACTTCTTCTCTATATAGTGCACGCGCGTCGTCATCCGGCACCGCTAATCAATCTGCCAATGTTTAAAACCCGGACCTTCTCGGTCGGCATCATTGGCAATATTGCTTCGCGTCTGGGAACCGGCTGTATTCCGTTCCTGATGCCGCTGATGTTACAGGTGGGCTTTGGTTATCCCGCGCTTATCGCCGGTTGCATGATGGGACCTACGGCGATTGGCGCGCTGCTGGCCAAATCCACGGTGACACAAGTATTACGTCGCTTCGGTTATCGCCATACGCTGGTTGCTATCACCATCATCATTGGCATATTGATCGCCACCTTCTCACTGCAATCGCCGGGAGGCAGCGTAGTCATGCTGCTGGCAGCACTGTTGATTCTGGGAATGGCGATGTCGACGCAGTTCACCGCGATGAACACCATCACACTAGCGGATTTAAATGATGAGAACGCCAGCGGCGGGAACAGTGTGCTGGCAGTAACGCAGCAGCTTTCGATCAGCTTTGGTGTAGCGGTGAGCGCCGCGGTGCTGCGCTTCTATCAGGATGTCGAGGCCACAACCGTCGCGCAATTCCACGCGACTTTCCTGACGATGGGCGTCGTTACCGTGTTATCTGCCTTTACCTTTATGATGTTACGTCCGGGCGACGGCCGTAATTTGATCGCCAACCGCGAGAAAAAGAAGAAAGCAGCTTAAACCGAACCGCGCTCAACCAGTTCCGGCGTCAGCACCAGCGTTTGCTGACTGGCGTCGGGATCGCTCATACGATGAATCAAGGTATCAATCGCCAGTTCGCCTAACTCATCTTTCGGTTGATGGATGGTGCTAAGTGGCGGCGTCAGATAACGCGCCAGTTCTATGTTGTCATAACCCATCACTGCAATATCCTGCGGCACACGCAATCCGGCCTGAAACAGAGCGTGATAGACGCCAACCGCCATCGCATCATTGCTGGTAAATACCGCTTCGGGTAGCGTATCCAGCGTCAGCAATTGATTCATGGCGTTGAAACCGCCCTGAAACTCGAAATCGCCATCGACGACATAACCTGGCGGTACCAACAATCCGCTGTTGGCCATCGCTTTATGGAACCCCTCCAGACGCAAACGCGCCGGGGTTTTATCCTGCGGACCCGCAATACAGGCAATGCGCGTATAACCGCGATCAATCAGATGCTGGGTTGCCAGCTCGCCACCGAGCAGCGCGTTGTCCTGAATAATGTCGCCGCGCCCTTCAAATGGCGCCCAGTCCATCATCACCATCGGCACGGACGGATAGCGATTGAGGATTTCCGCCGACGGCAGATGGGTTTCAGTGCACATCATCAGCAAACCATCGACGCGTTTTTGCATCAGCGTTTCGAGGCTGCGATTCATACGTTCCTCATCGCCTTCGGTGTTGCACAGAATCAAGCTGTAGCCACGTTCGTAGCAGCTGTTTTCTACCCCGCGCACCACTTCGGAATAGAATGGGTTACTGCTGGCGGTGAGCAGCATGCCGATGGTACGCGTTTGCTTAATTTTCAGGCTGCGCGCCAACGCGGACGGCGCATAGTTCAGCTCGCGAATCGCCTGATCCACCTTTTCGCGCACCTGCTCGCTCACAAAGCGATTGTTATTGATGACGTGCGAAACGGTGGACGTTGAGACGCCCGCCAGGCGGGCGACGTCTTTCATGGTAGCCAAGCGCTTAACCCTGTTGTTGCAGGAAGGCGTCGATCTCAGTGCGCCACGGCACTGAGGGCTGCGCGCCCGCACGCGTCACCGCAATCGCGGCAGCCGCATGGGCGAAAAGAACGGCATCGTGCATTGCCATACCTTCCAGACGCGCAGTAATAAACGCACCATTGAAAGTATCGCCCGCCGCGATGGTATCAATGGCCTGCACGCTGAAGCCCGGAATACGCACGCCGTTGCCTTGCTCACTTAGCCACACGCCGCGACGGCCTAGTGTGATTAACACGGTATCAATACCTTTGGCATGCAATGCCTGCGCTGCGCGAGCTGCATCTTCATCACTCTTTACCGCGATACCGGTGAGAATTTCTGCTTCAGTTTCATTTGGCGTGATGATATCGATAAGCGCAAGCAGCTCGTCAGAAAGCGCGGTAGCCGGCGCAGGATTCAGGATGACTTGCGTTTGCTGCTTGCGGGCAATCTTCGCGGCTGCCAGCACACTTTCCAGCGGTGATTCCAGCTGCATCAATAATGCATCGGCATTGGCAATCACCTGCTGATGATGCTCGACGCGCGCGGGCGTCAGCGCTGCATTGGCACCAGAATAGATACCGATATTATTTTCGCCTTCGCTATTCACGAAGATCATCGCTACGCCGGTCGATTCATCGGCGACGGTTTCAACGGGGGCGGTATCAATGCGATCTTGCTGCAACTGCTGACGAATACGCTCGCCAATGTCATCGGCGCCCACGCAAGCAATAAAGGCAATGTCTGCACCGGCACGACCCGCAGCGACCGCCTGATTGGCCCCTTTGCCGCCAAAGGCAATTTGGTACTGTTTCCCGATCACCGTTTCGCCCGGACGCGGAAAGTGGGAGAGGTTAAGGATGTGATCGGCATTGATGCTGCCGAGAACGGCCAGTTTTGCGCTTGTGGTCATTGGGATTCATCCAGAAAGATGCGCCACCAGGACGGTGGCGCGTTGCCCTGCTTTTCTTTACTTATTATTTGGTCACCAGCTTCAGGTCAACCGGATTAACCGCCTTTACCTTCTCGCCTTTCAATACTTTATCGGCAGTCTGCACGCCAATCACGCCAATCTTGTCAGGCATCTGAGCTACAGTGGCGGTCAGTTTACCCGATTCGACGGCTTTCACACCGTCAGCGGTGCCGTCAAAACCCACCACCAGCACGTCGGTTTTACCGGCTGTTTGCAGCGCACGCAGCGCGCCCAGCGCCATTTCGTCGTTCTGAGCAAATACCGCCTGTACATCAGGATGTCCCTGCAGCAGGTTCTGCATCACGTTCAGACCTTTAGTACGGTCAAAGTCAGCCGGCTGGCTCGCCAGGATATTGAACTTATGTGCGTCAGCCGCTTGTTTGAAGCCTTCACCGCGCTCGCGCGCCGCAGAAGTGCCCGCAATGCCCTGCAGTTCAATAATTTTCGCGCCTTCGCCCAGTTTTTTGGCGATGAAGTCACCGGCCATTTTGCCGCCGAAGCGGTTGTCAGAAGCAACGTGGCTCACCACCGTGCCTTGTGCTGCCACGCGGTCGAGTGTAATCACCGGAATGTTTGCCTGGTTCGCCATCTTCACGGCATTACCTACTGCATCAGAATCGGTTGGGTTGATCAGCAGCAGCTTGGTGCCACGCACCGTCAGATCTTGCACGTTCGCCAGCTCTTTCGCCGGGTTGTTCTGCGAATCCAGCACCACGAGGTTATAACCTAATTGGTCAGCTTCTTTCTGTGCGCCATCTTTCAGTGACACAAAGAACGGATTATTCAGCGTTGAAACCACCAGAGCAATGGTGTCCTTAGCCATAGCGCCAGCACTGAGGGTGGCGCCAAGAATGACGGCCAATGCAGTTAACTTTTTCATTTTTTAAATCCTGTGTGAAGGTCAGAGTTATTTACTGCTTTTGTTATCCACCAGCACTGCTAGCAGAATGACGACGGCTTTAACAATCATTTGGTAGTAAGACGATACGCCCATCAGATTCAGGCCGTTGTTGAGGAAACCGAGGATCAACGCACCAATCAGCGTGCCCATGATGCGGCCTTTGCCACCCGCCAGGCTGGTACCGCCCAGCACCACCGCAGCAATCGCATCCAGTTCATAACCGGTGCCCGCTGTCGGTTGTGCGGAAGAGAGACGCGCCACTTCGATGGTTCCGGCCAATGCCGCCAACATGCCGCACAGCGAATAAACGATAATTTTGACGCGATTAACGTTGATGCCCGACAAACGCGTGGCGGCTTCGTTGCCACCCAGCGCATAGATGTAACGACCAAGGCGCGTGTGATGCAGCATGTACCATGCCAGGCCGAACACCGCGACCATTAGCCACACCGGCGTGGGGATACCCAACGGGCGACCAATACCGAACCAACCAAACAGATCGGCGTTATCGTTGAAACCGGTGTTGATGGGGCTGCCGTTGGTGTACACCATGGTGACGCCGCGCAGCAGCAACATCATCACCAGCGTGGCGATGAAAGCCTGCACCTTGCCGCGCGCCACAATCACGCCGGTAATACCGCCAATCGCTGCTCCCAGCGCCAGCGAAGCCGCTACGGCCACCAGCGCATTCACTTCTAATCCAACGATCGATGCCGCCACCGCACCGGTCAGCGCCAGCAGCGATCCTACCGACAGATCAATGCCCGAAGTCAAAATCACCAGCGTCATCCCCACCGCCATAATGGCGTTGACCGACGTCTGCTGCAGAATGTTGAACATGTTGGCCAGCGTAAAGAAGTTCGGGCTCTGGCTGGCAACCACGGCGATCAGCACGATCAATGCAATCAGTGATTTCTGCTCCAGCAGCCAGGCTTTGCTGAACCAGCGACGGCTGGCGGGTAAGGTTTGGGTGCTCATACAACTAACTCCTCGCTGTGTTGCTTACCGACTGCCGCCGCCATCAGGGATTCCTGGGTAGCTTGCTCACGGGAAAATTCGCCACTCAGATGGCCTTCATGCATCACCATGATGCGGTCGCTCATGCCCAGCACTTCTGGCATTTCCGATGACACCAAAATGATGCTCAGCCCTTCGGCTTTAAACTGGTTAATTAACTGATAAATTTCTTTTTTTGCCCCGACATCGACGCCGCGTGTCGGCTCATCAAGAATCAGCACATCAGGACGCGTCATCAGGCCACGCGCAATCGCCACTTTCTGCTGATTCCCCCCCGACAGCAGGCCAATCGGCTGCTCCATCGACGGGGTTTTAACGTTGAACAGACGAATAAAATCGCCCACCGCCAGCTGCTCGTCACTGTGTCTCAGGTTGCCCGCGCCGGTGCTGAAATAGCGCAGCGCGGTCAGCGACATGTTCTCTTTCACCGACATCCCCAGCACCAGGCCATCGCGTTTGCGATCTTCCGAGATATATACGATGCCGTTGGCGAGGCCATCCTGCGGAGAGCGGGTCACGATCTCACGGCCGTTCAGGGTCACTTTGCCTTTGCTGCGTGGCAGCGCGCCGTACAGCACTTTCATCAGTTCGGTACGTCCTGCGCCCATCAGACCGGATACGCCAAGGATTTCGCCTTTGCGCAGCGTAAAGCTGACGTCATCCACACCCGGACCGCTGAGGTTTTCGACCCTTAAGCGGATCTCACCCGGTTGTTGATCGATACGCGGATATTGATCTTCCAGTTTGCGGCCTACCATCATCTCGATCAGGCTCTCTTCGATGAGATCGCACACTGCGCGCTCGGCAATAAACTGCCCATCGCGGAACACGGTGACGTCATCGCAAATCTCGAAGATCTCTTTCATGCGGTGCGAGATATAGACAATGCCGCAGCCCTGCGCTTTCAGTTCATTGATCACGCGGAACAGCGACAGCGTTTCGGTATCGGTTAACGCATCAGTCGGTTCATCCATAATGATGACTTTCGATTCGAAACTGAGCACTTTGGCGATCTCGACCATCTGCTGATCGCCAATCGACAAATCGCCCACCAGCTTGTGGCTGTTGAAGCGCAGATTAAGGCGCTTTAACAGCGCATCCGCCGCGGCATACATCTTTTTCCATTCGATGCGGCCAAAACGGTTAACAAATTCACGGCCAAGGAAAATATTCTCGGCGACGGTCAGTTGCGGGATCAGGTTCAGTTCCTGATGGATAATGCCAATGCCCGCTTCCTGCGACGCTTTCGGGCCGGAGAAAGCGACATCCTTACCGAGCCACTGCATGGAGCCGGCATCCATGCTGTAAATGCCGGTCAGCACTTTCATCATGGTGGATTTGCCCGCACCGTTTTCGCCCACCAGCGCCATGACGCGTCCCGGATAGACGGCGAGCGATGCGCCATTCAGCGCCTTCACGCCCGGAAACGACTTTACAATCCCTTTGAGTTGCAATAACGGTTGCATAGCGGCCTCAGAAGGTCACGCCGGCGCTCAGGATGACATTCGCATACGGAGAACACTCTCCGCTGCGAATGACCGCCTGACTACGCTGCGTTTGTTGTTTGAATTGTTCATGGCTGGTGTAACGGATGGTGATGACATTCCCCTGGTGCTGTTGCAAGGCTTCGAGCACGGCGAGCAGTGCGCTATGGAGCTGCGGATTGTGCTGCTTAATCTCCTCCGCCATCAGGGCGCTTTCAACCTGCATCTCCTGCGTGACAACCTCAACCACCTGTAAAAATTCGGGCGTACCCGGCGTTAACGCCAGATCGATGCGCTGTGGACCAGCCGGAATTGGCAAGCCTGCATCAGCAATCGTCAGCGTATCGGTGTGCCCCAGGCGAGCAATCACATGAGAGACTTCAGCGTTTAACAAGCGACCTTTTTTCATTTCTTCCACTCCACAGCGAAACGTTTCGCTGATCGGGAGTGTATAAAATGCGCACGGCAACTCAATCACGGCATCACGGAAATGTGATCGCCATCGAAACGTTTCGCTTGTGCCAGAGAGAATTTGAGTTTGGAAGGGTTTTGGAGCCGCTCAGGCGGCTCCGGGGAAGGATTATGGCAGTTTACGTACCTGTTTCACGTCCAGTTCGATGGAGTTGAAATCTTTATCCAGTTCGCCGGTCAGTTCTACCTGATCCTTCGGCGAGACGGTCAATCCGTTCCAGCGTTTATGATCGATTTCGACCTTCATGGTGCCGGTAGCATCACGAAACTGATAATCCTCATCACCGATTTGCTTCTCAAGCGTACCGCGCACGGTGATCCAGCTATCGTCTTTCATCTCTTCGGCCTGTTTCACCGTGACAACGCTGGTGTTATCGGCTTTGAAACCACCGGATTTAACCTGTGCAGTTGGCGCATTCGGATCAACAAAACCGCCTTGCTGAGCAGCAAGAACCGGCGTGGCGGCCAGGGCGACAATCGCTAACAGAGCTGCGGACTTTTTCATATTTCACCTCTTTTCCATGAATGTGTCGGTTTACGGAAGCTATTTCACCATAAGGTTCTTAACAGGATCTTAAGAGAATGGCTTTTACGTACATTCATGAAAAATAGTCTATTTGCGGCTATTTTCCCTGTACAACAGGGATTGTGCTTCGTATAACACGGCTCAACACAAGGAGAACTGATGCGCATTTTACTGATCGAAGATGACACCTTGATTGGCGACGGTTTGAAAGTTGGGCTGACCAGGCTTGGCTTCAGCGTGGATTGGTTTGTCTCCGGCGAAGCCGGATTTCAGGCGCTAACGGCCGCGCCCTGGGATGCGGTGGTACTGGATCTGTCGCTGCCGGAACGCGATGGTCTGGATATCCTGCGTCAGTGGCGTCAGCAAGGACAAGACGTGCCGGTGCTAATTCTCACTGCACGTGATGCGCTCGATCAACGCGTGCAGGGATTGCAACTTGGTGCCGACGATTACCTGTGCAAGCCATTTGCGTTAACAGAAGTCGCGGCGCGCTTGCAGGCGCTGATCCGTCGTCGTCATGGGCAGCTGCAGCCAGAACTCAAACACGGCAAAGTAGTGATGGCACCCAACAGCCACAGCGTAATGTGCGATGGCGAAGCCGTCAGCCTGAAGAGCCGCGAACTGGCGCTACTGGAACTGTTTCTGCGCAATCCAGGCCGCGTGCTCACGCGCAGCCAGCTGGAAGAGAAGCTCTACAGCTGGGATGAAGATGTCTCTAGCAATGCGGTAGAAGTGCACATTCATCATCTACGCAAGAAACTCGGCAGCCAGTTTATCCGTACCGTACACGGCGTTGGTTATACGCTGGGAGCGGAGGAATGAGTCTGTTTCTGCGCCTCGCCATCGGCTTTGTGCTGTTGATCATGTTGTGCGGCGGACTTGCTGGTCTCAGCGCCTGGCATCAAACCCGCGATACGGTGAACGAGCTGTTTGATACCCAGCAAATGCTGTTTGCTAAACGCCTAATCACCCTCGATCCAACCGCGTTGCAGGACGTTACGCTGCCCAAAACTAAAGCGATCCTGCGCCATCATCGTGGCGAGCAGGATGATGATGCGCTGGCGTTTGCCATTTTCAGCGCCGAAGGCCAGCCGCTATTAAACGACGGTGAAAATGGTCGCGATCTGCAGTTTGATCAGCAGCGCGATGGCTTTGTTGATGGTCAGCTGCGTGACGATAATGACAGCTGGCGCTTAGTGTGGCTGACCTCTGAGGATAAGCGTTATCGCGTGGTGGTCGGGCAAGAGTGGGAATACCGCGATGATATGACGCGCGATCTGGCGCTCAGCAGC
Organism: Pantoea sp. X-Soil-ISGK-421; assembly: GCF_059730785.1. Classification (NCBI taxonomy): domain Bacteria; kingdom Pseudomonadati; phylum Pseudomonadota; class Gammaproteobacteria; order Enterobacterales; family Erwiniaceae; genus Pantoea; species Pantoea sp. X-Soil-ISGK-421. The sequence continues at coordinate 4,049,119 of NZ_AP035979.1, forward strand.
CTGATGCCGTGGCTGATCGCCATGCCGTTTATGCTGCTGTTGCTGCTGTTGCTGGTGTGGTTTGAGCTGCGCCCGTTGAAACGCCTCACGCTTTCACTGCATCAGCGTGCACCGGATGATGCTACGCCATTGCCGGACACGCGCTTGCCCAAAGAGGTGAAGCCGCTGGTGGTGGCGCTTAATGGCTTGTTCAGTCGTATGGCGCATTTGGTGCAGCGCGAACGTCGCTTTACTTCCGATGCCGCCCATGAACTGCGCAGCCCATTGGCGGCGCTGCGGGTGCAAAGTGAAGTAATTCAGCTGGCCGATGATGATGAGGCGATGCGCAAACGTGCCATTCAGCAACTGGATAGCGGCATTGCGCGCGCCACGCGGTTGGTGGATCAGCTTTTAACACTGTCCCGTGTGGAAGCTGACGATCTGCGCAGCGAGTTTCAACCGGTAGCGCTGGCGCCACTGCTCCAAAATTTGTTGGCGGAGCACTTCCCGCAGGCGGAACAACAGCAAAAGCATTTGCAGTTCACCAGCCACGCCGAACCGGTGATGAACGGTCATCCGCTGTTGCTGGGTTTGATGGTGCGGAATCTGCTGGATAACGCGCTACGCTATTCGCCGTCGGGCAGCACCATTGACGTACAGCTCAATGCCCGCGCCATAACCGTTGATGATAACGGGCCTGGCGTCAGCGATGAGCAACTGGCACGGTTGGGTGAACGCTTCTGGCGACCGCCGGGACAGGCGCAAACCGGGAGCGGATTGGGGCTTTCGATTGTGAAGAATATTGCGCAGCTGCACGACATTCAATTGCTGTTCAGCCAGCGAGCCAGCGGAGGATTGCGCGTCACCTTGAGTTGGTGACGCGCATGCATAACGTTAAATCTCGACTTGGGTTCCCAGCTCGATGACACGGTTCGGTGGGATTTCAAACTGATCCGGCGCGCGCAGCGCATTGCGTTGCAGTGCAAGGAACAACTTGCCGCGCAGGCGCAAATACCACGGACGATCGCCGATTATCAGCGATTCATGCGACATAAAGAATGAGGTTTCCATCATGCGGCAGTTAAGGCCTTCAAGGCCGCAGCGGTGGAAAATCTCCTCAACGTTCGGCGTTTCACGCCAGCCGTAGCTCGCCACTACGCGCCAGAAGGTGGGTGACAACTGTTCAATGGTCACACGACGGACATTGTGCACGTAAGGCGCATCTTCGGTACGCAGCGTCAGCAGCACCACGCGCTCATGCAATACCTTGTTATGCTTAAGGTTATGTAGCATGGCAAACGGAATCACATTCAACGCACGCGACATATACACCGCCGTTCCCGGCACGCGCACCGGCGGCGATTTCTCCAGCGACGCGATCATCGCTTCCAGTGAGTTGCCGTGCTCGTGCATACGACGCAGCAGGCGGAAACGCTCACTTTTCCAGGTGGTCATGATGATGAACATCATCAGCGCCAGCGTCAGCGGCAGCCAACCGCCGGAGAACACTTTGATCAGGTTGGCAGAGAACAGCGACACGTCGATGCACAACATGGCGATCAGAATCAGCACCACCAGATAGCGGTTCCAGTGCCAGTTTTGAATCGCTACGGTGGAACAGAGAATGGAGGTCAGCACCATGGTTCCTGTCACCGCGATACCATAAGCCGCTGCCAGATTACTGGAGTGCTCGAAGCCGACAATCACAATCACTACGGAGAAATAGAGCAGCCAGTTAATCACCGGGATATAGATCTGGCCGGATTCCTCTTCCGAGGTGTGCACAATGCGCATCGGCGGCAAATAGCCGAGACGCACCGCCTGACGGGTTAATGAGAACACGCCGGAAATCACCGCCTGTGACGCAATCACCGTGGCTAAGGTTGCCAGAATCAACATCGGGATCAGCATCCAATCCGGCGCGAGCAGGAAGAATGGGTTTTTGATCGCTTCGGGATGTTTAAGCAGTAACGCGCCTTGTCCAAAGTAGTTCAGCACCAGCGAAGGCAGCACCACGATGAACCAGGCGAGGCGAATCGGGAATTTACCGAAGTGGCCCATGTCGGCGTATAGCGCTTCGACGCCGGTAATCGCCAGCACCACTGCGCCAAGCGCGAAGAAAGAAACGGTTTTGTATTCAATAAAGAAATGCAGCGCCCAGTAAGGGTTCATCGCATGCAAGACGTCCGGGTTGCTAATGATGCTGCGCGCGCCCAGTACTGCAAGGACGAGAAACCACAGCAACATCACCGGCGCGAACAGCTTACCAACGATGCCTGTGCCGTGCTTTTGGATAACAAATAGCAAGGTCAGCACGGCAATCGCCAATGGCACGATGTAGGCATCAAGACTCGGCGCGGCAATCTCCAAACCTTCTATCGCAGAAAGTACCGAAACCGCCGGCGTAATCACCACTTCACCATAGAAGAAGCTGCCGCCAATCAACCCCATGATCACCAAAATTGCCGTGGCTCTAGCCCCCGTATGGCGTCCGGCCAGCGACATCAGCGTCAAAATCCCGCCTTCACCGGCGTTATCCGCACGCATCACGTAGCTAATGTACTTAAGTGACACCACCAGAATCAGTAGCCAGAAGATCAGCGACAAGAAGCCAAAAACCGCTTCACGTTCTACGCCAAAACCAAACTGACCAGAAAGACATTCACGCAATGTATAGAGCGGGCTGGTACCAATATCGCCATACACCACGCCAATTGCCGCCAGCGTGACTGCCCCAAGGGACTGTTTCTTATCCGAGCTCATAAGTTGTCTTTTGTTGGAGCCGGAGGCACTTGCCTACCGCTCAAGCCATCAAAAAGCGCACAGTATGCACATATTCCCAAAAAAACCTACTCTTACAAAGTGTCACCATCGCGTCGGTGACGCGGTTTTTCGCCGAAAATCGGGCCAAAAAACCGTTGGAAGCGGCGAGTTATCTCGCATCAACCTTCTGAAACAAAAAAGCTGACGGCTATCAACGCAATCGCGCATGATAATCAGTAGAGTATTGCGCTCGCCAGAATATGACGGCACCAGGATCAAAAGGATAATGATGTGATTATGGCTCAACCCCATCTTTTGGCAGAAAGAATTTCTCGCCTGAGCAACGCTCTGGAAAAAGGGCTGTATGAACGCCATCATGCGATCCGCCTCTGTTTGCTGGCTGCCTTGAGTGGCGAAAGCGTGTTTTTACTCGGGCCGCCGGGCATTGCCAAAAGTCTGATTGCTCGCCGATTAAAATACGCCTTCCAGCATGCCCGCGCTTTTGAATACCTGATGACCCGCTTTTCCACCCCCGAAGAAGTATTTGGTCCGCTGTCGATTCAGGCGCTCAAAGATGAGGGGCGTTATCAGCGTCTGACCAAAGGCTATCTGCCGGATGCCGAAATTGTCTTCCTCGACGAAATCTGGAAAGCCGGCCCGGCAATTCTTAACACCTTGCTAACCGCCATCAACGAACGTCGCTTCCGTAACGGCGACAGTGAAGAAAAAATCCCGATGCGTTTGCTGGTTACCGCCTCGAACGAACTGCCGGAAGCCGACAGCGGCCTGGAAGCGCTGTATGACCGCATGTTGATTCGCCTGTGGCTGGATAATGTGCATGAGAAGCAGAACTTCCGCAGCATGCTGACCCACCAGCAGGATGAAAACGACAATCCGGTGGCGGAATCATTGCGCATCAGCGATGAAGAGTATGAGCAGTGGCAGAAAGGCATCAGCCAGGTCAGTTTGCCGGATCACGTGTTTGAATTGATCTATCAGCTACGTCAGCAGTTAGAAACACTGCCGGACGCGCCCTACATTTCCGATCGTCGCTGGAAGAAAGCCATTCATCTGTTGCAGGCCAGCGCCTTTTACAGCGGGCGCGTGACCATCGCGCCTATCGACCTGGTGCTGCTGAAAGATTGCCTGTGGCATGACGTGGCTTCGATGAAGCTACTGGATCGCGAAATCGATACCTTGATGTCACAACATGCGTGGCAGCAACAGGCGCTGCTGCACAAACTGCAGCAGATCAAAGGTCGTCGTTTGGCATTGCAACAGCAGCAAAGTGTGGCGCAAGCGCTGACGCTCGAGAAACACAGCGGCATGTTCAGCCGCAAACCGCATTACGAATTACCCACAGCCATCACCGATGAGCAGCTGACGTTAATGCTGCAACAGCCGCTGATGCTGCACGATATGCAGGTGACGCACATTCTGATTGGCCGCGAAGCGCTGGATCAGTGGCTGCTGAAGGGCGGTGAAATCCGCGGCAAGCTGAACGGCATTGGCTTTGGTCAGACGCTGGATATGCTGGTGGATACCCATCACTGCCTGACACTGCGCGATGTCAGCCTGCAATCCACACGCCTGACGCTGCCCGGCGCCGGCAGCAGCAGCGAGGTCCCGCAGGAGATCATGGATGAATATGACGCGCTCGAGACGCAACTGCGCGCACAGCGCACGCTGTTCAGCCAACATCAGCGCTGCCTGTTTATTAGCGATGACTGGCTGGCACGCATTGAAACCAGCCTGCAGGATGTCGCGGAACAGCTGAAACAGGCGAGAAAATGATCTCACTGGAGACGCTGAGCACGCTGCTGTCGATTGGCGAAACCGAGTTAATCGAAGAGTTGATTATCGCGTTGCTCGCTTCGCCGCAACTGGCGCTGTTCTTTGAAAAGTTTCCCCGCCTGAAGCAAGCAATGATGCGCGATCTGCCACGCTGGCGATCGGAGATCGCCGAGCAGATCAAAGTCACGCCGGTGCCAGAAGCGCTGGCGCAGGAGTTTCAGCTGTTTCAGCAGATGCAATTGCTCAGTACGCAACATTTCACCCAGCAGCTACCCAACATCATGACGCAGCTGAAAAGCCTGCCGTCGCCGTTCATCGAAGAAGCCAGCAAACTGTTACTGAACGCCGAAAGCGCCGAGCTCAGCAACGCGCAACACACGCTATTCCTGCAACGCTGGCGTCTCAGCCTGACGCTGCAAACGTTGACGCTGAATGAAAGCATTCTGGAAGAGCAGCGCGATCGCTTGATGGCGGAACTGCAGCAGCGCATGGCGATCAGCGGTCAGCTGGCACCGATTCTCACCGATGACGATGAAGCCGCTGCTGGACGCCTGTGGGATTTGAGCAAAGCGCCGCTGCAGCATGGCGATTACGAACTGATCGTGCAGTACGGCGATTTCCTCGCCCAGCAGCCGGAATTGATGAAACTGGCGCAGCAGCTGGGTCGCAGCCGCGAGGCCAAATCGGTGCCGTCGCAGGAGGCGCCGCTGGAAGCGTTTCACCAACTGGTGCGCGAACCGGATAACGTGCCGGAAGAGGTCAGCGGCATTCATCAAAGCGATGATGTGCTGCGGCTGTTGCCACCTGAACTGGCGGCATTGAGCATCAGCGAGTTAGAGCTGGAGTTTTATCGGCGCTTAGTCGAGAAACGCTTGCTGACCTATCGCTTGCAGGGCGATGCGTGGCATGAAAAAGTCACGATGAGTCCGGTCAGCCACCAGCAGCATGAAGAGCAACCACGCGGCCCGTTCATCGTCTGTGTTGATACGTCCGGTTCGATGGGCGGTTTCAATGAACGCTGCGCTAAAGCCTTTTGCCTGGCGCTGCTAAAAGTGGCGCTGGCGGATAAGCGTCGCTGTTACATCATGCTGTTCGCCCATGAAGTGATCGGCTATGAACTCACCGCCGATAACGGCATTGAGCAGGCGATCCGTTTTCTCAGCCAACGTTTTCGCGGCGGCACCGATCTCGCGGCCTGTCTCGCAGCAGTGGTGAAACGTATGGAAGGCAGCGCGTGGCAGGAAGCCGATGCGGTGATCGTGTCGGATTTTATTGCCCAGCGTTTGCCAGACGACATTATCAGCACCATTAAGCAGCGCCAGCGCCAATATCAACAGCGCTTTCACGCGGTGGCGATGTCGCTGCATGGTAAACCAGGCATTCTGCGCATCTTCGATCATATCTGGCGCTTCGATACCGGCTTGAAAAGTCGCCTGCTGCGCCGCTGGCAGCGCTAATTCATCTGACAGAAATGCTTATTTGCTATAGTGATAAGTTCGCACACTAAGCAACTGGAGCACCTTGTGACCACCGCCCAACTTCCCGCACCGACTCGCACGCTGCGACTCTCCGGCCAAAATACCGAACAAAAAAGAGCCGAGCTGCTGGCGTACTTCACCCAAACCTGGGAACTGTACGAAAGCCTATTTGATTGTCTGGCGGACGATCGCGCCTGGTTTAACAAAGCCATTTCGCTGCGCCATCCCCTGATCTTCTATTTTGGCCACACCGCCACCTTCTACATTAATAAGCTGATGGCGGGCCGCTATCTTGAGCAACGCGTTGACGATCACATCGAAGCGATGATGGCGATCGGCGTGGATGAGATGAGCTGGGACGATCTCAACGACAGTCACTACGACTGGCCAACCATCGCAGAAGTGCGCGACTATCGCGGCAAAGTGAAAAGCCTGGTGAGCGAGTTCATTCGCACCCTGCCACTGGAACTGCCGATCGGCTGGGACAGCCCGGCGTGGGTGGTGTTAATGGGGATTGAGCACGAACGCATTCACCTGGAAACCTCCAGCGTGTTGATGCGCCAGCTGCCGATCGAATGGGTCAAAGCGCAGCCGCACTGGCCGATTTGTCCGCAAGCACGTCACGATCGTCAATCCGTGCCAGCCAATTCCCTGATCGCCATGCCCGGTGGCCGCGTGCAGCAGGGAAAAACCGACGACACTTACGGTTGGGATAATGAATACGGCAGCCAGCAAACAGATCTCAAACCGTTTAAGGCCAGTAAAATGCTGGTCAGCAATGCCGAGTTTTATCGCTTTGTTGCGGCGGGTGGATATAACGATCGCCGCTGGTGGGATGAGGAAGGTTGGGGCTGGCGTGAATTCTCTGGTGCGCAGATGCCGACATTTTGGGTCGGTGATGAACAGATGCCCGATCAGTTAAAACTGCGTTTGCTGGCTGAAGAAGTCGCGATGCCGTGGGATTGGCCAGCGGAAGTGAATCAACTGGAAGCCGCGGCGTTCTGTCGCTGGCTGGCCGAAGAGACCGGCAAATCTGTTCAGCTGCCGTGCGAAGCCGAATGGGCGCAGCTGCGTGAGCAGGTAAGCGGCGATCAGTCAGATTGGCATGATGCACCGGGCAATATCAATCTGGCGTATTGGGCTTCGTCTAGCCCAGTTGACCATTTTGCACAGGGCGAGTTTTACGACATCGTCGGCAACGTCTGGCAGTGGACGACCACGCCAACCCACGGTTTCGAAGGATTTAAGGTGCATCCGCTGTACGACGATTTCTCCACGCCGACCTTTGATGGCAAACATGCGTTGATCAAAGGCGGCAGCTGGATTTCCACCGGTAACGAAGCGCTGAAATCTGCACGCTACGCCTTCCGCCGTCATTTCTTCCAGCACGCCGGTTTCCGCTATGTGGTTTCTTCACATGAAGAGAGCATGGCGCTCAATCCTTATGAAACCGACAGCATGGTGTCGCAGTATCTCGATTTTCAGTACGGGCCGAGCTACTACAACGTGCCAAATTACGCGGCCGCGCTGGTGGAAAAACTGCTGCCGCACTGTGCTGTGCGCGGTCAGGCACTGGATATCGGCTGCGCCACCGGACGCGCCAGTTTTGAGCTGGCGCGTCACTTCGACGCGGTAACCGGTATGGATTACTCAGCACGCTTTATTGATGTTGCGCTGCAGCTGACCTCCGGTGAGGATTTCCGTTATGTGGTGCCAGAAGAAGGCGAGCTGGTGGAATATCGTCAAGTGCGGCTGAAAGAGTTTGGTCTTGAAATTGAGCAAGCGCAGCGCATTCAGTTTGTCCAGGGCGATGCCTGTAACCTGAAGCCGCAGCCGGATCGTTACGATCTGGTGCTAGCCTCAAATCTGATTGATCGTCTGCGTCAGCCAAAACGCTTCCTGCAGGATATTACCCCGATGATCCGCTCCGGCGGTTTGCTGGTGCTGTCATCGCCTTATACCTGGCTGGAAGATTTCACGCCGAAAGAGAACTGGCTGGGCGGTATTCGCGAAAATGGCGAAGCACTGACGACCTATCAAGCGCTGCAGCGCCTGTTACGTGAGGACTTGGACGAAGTGGCACCGCCGCAGGATGTACCGTTTGTGATCCGCGAGACGGCGCGTAAATTCCAGCATACCCAGGCGCAAGTCACCTTCTGGCGTAAGCGTTAAAAAGCGTGCAGACAACGGCCTGGCTGTTGTCTGCACCTTGCCTGCACCGCTAATTTGCTGCACATTCTCCTTTATTCATAGAAGAAGAACTCAACGAGGATGGACAATGGCGGAACACCTTCAGCTGGATAACCTGGATCGCGGCATTCTGAATGCGCTGCTGCAGAATGCGCGCACCGCTTATGCCGAGCTCGCCAAACAGTTCAACGTGAGCCCCGGCACAATTCATGTTCGTGTGGAGAAAATGCGCCAGGCGGGCATTATTTTGGGGACACGCGTGGAGATCGATCCCCGTCAGCTTGGCTTCGATGTGTGCTGCTTTATTGGCATTATCCTCAAAAGCGCCCGCGATTATCCGGCGGCATTGAGCAAACTTGATGCCCTTGATGAAGTCGTGGAAGCCTGGTACACCACCGGTCATTACAGTATTTTTATCAAAGTGATGTGCCGATCAATTGATGCCTTGCAACAGGTTTTGATCAACAAGATCCAGACCATCGACGAAATTCAGTCCACCGAAACCCTGATCTCACTGCAAAACCCGATCATGCGCACCATTAAGCCATGATCCTCCTCTAAGCTGTGCACAAACTTATCCCCGGCAGATCGCGCGCATGGCGCGACTTGCCGCCTGATGCTTTCTACTATTAACCCTGTTTTCCACAGGTGGATCACGGCTTGATCACAGCGTACAATGCTCGCCTTTAGTGCGGGAGAGCATCATGGCCGATATTACGTTAATCAGTGGAAGTACCCTTGGCAGCGCCGAATATGTAGCTGAACATCTGGAAGAAAAACTGCAGGAAGCGGGCTTCTCAACCGAGGTGTTGCATGGCCCTGAGCTGGATGAGCTGCAACCGGAAGGCATTTGGCTGATTGTAACCTCCACGCACGGCGCCGGTGAACTGCCCGATAATTTGCTTCCTTTATATGAAGCACTGCAAGAGACAAAACCAGACCTCTCCGGCTTACGTTATGGTGCAGTAGGCATTGGTAATCACGAATACGATCTTTTCTGTGGCGCGATCAAACTCCTGGAAGAGCAATTAAACCAGTTGGGTGCCAAACGTATTGGCGATCGCCTGGAGATCGACGTGCTGGAGCATGAGATCCCGGAAGACGCCGCCGAAGTGTGGGTCGCCACATGGAAAACTCAGATTTAAAACGATCTATAGTGGCTGGGGATCGGGAAAATAGAATGATCCCCAGTTGATTGCGCTGTTTTTTCACGTTAAACACGCGATCGACTGTGGATAACTAGGCCTGTTTCTTGCGTATAA